>NZ_JAKNTF010000001.1:4800000-6934247 GCF_022440595.1 Enterocloster sp. OA13
TCCACAAGGGCATCCACTTCCTTCATGGTGGGCGTGATATAACCCTCATAGCCTTCATATACCTGCTTTATCAGCCCAATCACCGGAAGGGCTGTCTCCTTCTTGATGCCTATCACATCCCTGACCGAGTTGGTCCTTATCATGGGGCTGCCCGATTGTTTGGCGGCCCTGGCCATGTATGGCATCAGGGAGCGCTCCGGGTCATAGAGGGGTTCTCCCGGCAGTGCCTGGCAGGAAATGATAAGCTTTCCTTTTATCCGGTCAAATAATCCTGTCTTGTCCATTTTCATCCTTTCCTTTCAGGCAGCAGGAGTCCTTCTGCTCCCAGGCTGCCTTGACTACACATTTTCTTATGGCCTCCGGCCGGCCCTTTAAGCCTCCCGGCGCATGGGCTTCACCCGGCATACAGATGATGAAACGGCCCGGCCCCATGGTGCAGGAGGCGTCCGTTCCTGCCCGCATTGCCTGGAAATCCGGACTGTACTCCCCTGCGGGCGTCACCCGGTCCAGCGCGGTCCCTATGATTTCGCACCCATCCAGGTCTATCTGGATATCCAGGTATACACGGTGTATCTCGTAACTGTCCTCCGTGAGTTCGTGGGTCACTGCGTCCATGACCTGCAGATATACCCTGTCCCCGTCTATCTCTGTCTTTCCCAGGGACAAGGCGTTTAAGTCCGTGTCCATGAGATAACGGATGGCTGTGTCCAGGTTTGGGCAGATTCCCCTGTAGTTTCCTATATTTTCCAGTAAATCATATATCATGTCAGCAGTACTTCTCCTTTGCCGCTTCTATCATGGCTGCCGCCTCTCCTGCAATGGCCCTGTCGCCCTCATCCACATCCGTAAGCGGTTTTCTTACGCCGCCTATGTCGATTCCCCTGCTTATACGCAGCACTTCTTTTATCATGCCGTACATGTTACCCCTGCCGGAGCAAAGCTTATATATGATTTCATTTACATCATACTGGATTACCTTTGCCTCCTGGTACCTGCCCTCCATGGCCAGTGTGTATATCTTTTCCACCAGTTCCGGCATGGCCCCGTAGGTGCCGCCGATTCCAGCGTCCGCGCCCATGACAAGGCCGGATACAAGCTGCTCGTCCGGGCCATTGAACAGGATGAAGTCTTCCCGCGTCTTCATGGCCTCAGCCTTAAACATCTGGATGTCCTGGACCGGCATGGAGGAATTCTTGACCCCCGCCACACGCGGATTTAAAAGCATGGTCTTAAGAAGGCCCATGGTCAGGGCCGTGCCTGCCAGCTGGGGGATGTTATAGATGATGAAATCCGTGTCCGGGGCAGCGGCTGATATGTCATTCCAGTACCCTGCCACTGAGTATTCCGGCAGTTTGAAGTAGATGGGCGGTATGGCCGCAATGGCTTCCACGCCCAGTTTTTCCGCAAAGGCCGCCAGTTCCTGGCTGTCCCTTGTGTTATTGCAGGCCACATGGGCAATCACGGTCAGGCGCCCGGCCCCTTCTTCCATCACGGCTTCCAGCGTCTTTTTCCTGTCCTCTACGGAGTGGTAGATACACTCGCCCGAGGAACCGCCCACATACACCCCCTTTACGCCCTGGGCCACAAAATACCGCGTCAGCTGCCTTACCGCATCCTTGCTGACCTCCCCGTTTACATCGTAGCATGCATAGAATGCCGGGATGATGCCTCTGTACTTATCAATCTTCATGTTTGCTTCCTCCCTGTTTTCCCGTGATTTCTGACAGTTTTACCTTCCTGTCCTCAAAACGCGACCTGGTGCAGGCATCGGCGGTGGCGATGGCGTTCCTGGCAGCTTCCCCGGTGAGCAGGGGCTTAAACTCCTCATCCGGCTGCGCCCCGTGCATGATGCCGTTCAGGTACTGCATTTCATCATACATGATGCTGTGCAGCCACATAGGAGGCTTTTTCCCCGGCTTTCCGTACATGATGGCCCCGTCCATTTCCGTCCCGTGATAAATCCTGGTGCGGTCATCGTCCTCCTCCTGGGTCTTGTGCATAAGGAAATGCTCCTCCCTGTCGCCCTTTTTCAGGGTGCCGCCGCAGTTGAACATATCCAGACGGATGGCGCCCTCTGTCCCCTGAACCAGCACATAGTGCTCGGGCCAGTGGAAGGCGGAGCCGTATTCCAGGATGGCATACCGGTTATCCGGGTACTCCATGGTAATAAACAGCATATCATCCTCATCCCCGAACTGTTCCCCCTGGTGGGCCACGTTGCCTCCTGCCATGGTCACTTTCTCAGGACAGCCTCCCATGAGGAACTGGATGCAGTCCAGTTCATGGATGTGATGGTACAGGTGGCCGCCTGATTTGGAACGGATTTTCTTCCAGCTGACCGAGGGCTGGATGTCCTCCCAGCCATTTCTGGCGGAGTGGCAGTACAGCACCTTGCCGATGACGCCGTCGTTGATCATCTTCTTTGCCGTGCGCACGCCGTGGAAGAAGTTCATCACATGGCCTGCCATGAAGGTGACATGATGGGCCACGCAGGCCTCCACCATTTCCACACAGTCCTGATAGGAAAGGGCAATGGGCTTTTCACAGAACACATGGACCCCATGTTCCGCTGCCTTGATGACCGGTTCCTTGTGAAGGTAGTTGGGAGAGGCCACGATTACGGCCTCCACATCCTCCCGGCTGTACAGCGTATCCAGATCCGTCTCCACCTGGCAGCCCAGCTCCTCTGCCACGGTCCCGGCATTTTCCGGGTCATACACAGCCACTACCCTGGCGCCTTCCTGTTCCTTCATGATACGGGCCAGCTCCGCCCCGAAATATCCTGTTCCAACCACTGCATATCCAATTGTTTTCATGAATGTTCTCCTTTATTGTTCAATGATTTCACTCAGTCTTACTTTCCTGCCCTCATTCAGGGACCGTGTACAGGCGTCCGCGGTTGCAATGGAATTCCTGGCCGCCTGGCCGGTGAGCAGGGGCTTAAACTCCTCTGTCACCTTGGCGCCGTGGAGCACTTCGTTCAGGAATCCCATCTCCTCGTCCATGATTCCCTGCAGCCACAGGAAGGGTTTCCTTCCCGGACGTCCGAACTGATTGCCGTTATCGGCCTGGGTTTCCCTGTATATCCTGGTCCTGTCCTCATCTTCTTCCCGGGTCCGGTGTACCAGGTAATGTTCTTCCCTGTCCCCGGCCTTAAGGGTCATGCCGCAGTTGCACATGTCTATCTTAATGGCGCCCTTGGTCCCCTGGATCAGCAGGTAATGTTCCTGCCACCGGAAGGCGGAACCATACTCCAGCAGCGCATACCTGTGTCCCGGATACTCCATGGTGATGAACAGCATGTCATCCTCGTCCCCATAAGCGTCTTCCCGGTGCGCCGCATTGCCGCCCGCCATGGTCACGGTGTCAGGGCAGCCTCCCATTAGGAACTGTACGCAGTCCAGCTCATGGATGTGGTGGTACAGGTGCCCGCCCGATTTGGAGCGGGTCTTTTTCCAGGTTTCGGATGCCCCTGTGCCCTCCCAGGCATTACGGGCCCCGTGACAGTACAGGATATCCCCAATGGCGCCCTGCCCAATCAGCTCCTTGGCCTTTCGCACACCCCGGAAAAAGTTCATCACATGGCCTACCATGAAGATTACATGGTTTTCCTGGCAGGCCGCGACCATTTCCCTGCAGTCACCGTAGGAAAGCGCAATGGGCTTTTCACAGAACACGTTCAGGCCGTGTGCGGCGGCCGCAAGCACCGGTTCCTTATGCAGGTAATTGGGCGTTGCTACAATCACTGCCTGTATATCCTTCCTGGACACCAGGGCCTCCAGGCTTGCCTCTGCCTCACAGCCCAGCTCCCCAGCCACCGCGGCCCCGTTTTCAGGGTCGTAGACCGCCCGGATCACAGCCCCGGGCTTTGTATTCATGATGCGCGCCAGCTCCGCCCCAAAATAGCCTGAGCCAACCACGCCGTATCCAATCATTTCCATAATATCCACCTCTTTCTTAGGGTTAAACCAATCCAGCCAATCCATCAGGATTTAACCGCGCCCTCCGACATCCCGCCTGCAATCTTATTCTGTATCAGACAGAAGAAGATAACGGATGGAAGCACCACCAGGGCCGACGCTGCCATCATATCGCCCCAGTCCAGTATCTCGGCTCCGTCCAGGGAGCGCAGGGCCACGGCCACGGTCATCTTGCTGGTATTATTCATCAGGATCAATGCGTACAGGAACTCATTCCACGTGTTGATGAAGGTATAAATAGCGGTTGCCACCACCCCGGGCGCCACCAGGGGCAGCACCACCTGGATAAAGGTCTGCATCTTGTTGGCCCCGTCAATCCTGGCAGCCTCCTCAATCTCCACGGGCACGGTCCTGAAGAATCCTGTGAGCAGCCACACCGCATAGGGCACGGAGAAGGACAGGTACACGATGATCAGGCCAATCCTGGTATTAATCAGGCCCAGCTTTCCCATGACCACGGAATAGGGAATGGCCAGCAGGATAGGAGGGAAAATGTATGTGGTCACCAGCACCTTTGACATGGCCGAGCCAAGTCTCTTAAAGAACCGGACAATGCCGTAGGCTGCCAGGGATGCCACGGTAATGGCGATGAGGGTTGTCACCAGGGAGATGATCACGCTGTTTTTTATGTTGACAAAGAATTTCAGGTCATTGATTACATGGGTATAATAGTCAAGGGTCCATGCCCTGGGCCAGAAGGCTGTTGGATTGCCTGTAAGCTCGCCCTTTCCCTTTACCGATGAAATCAGGATCCATACCAGCGGAAAAATGGACACAAAGGTAAGAAGTATCAGATACACATGGCTGATGACCGAACCGGATTTGATTTTTTTCATTTGCTGTCCTCCCTTTCCCACTTATTGATAACTGCAAAGTAAATGCCGCATATGAGCATCAGGAATATGAATAACAGGACCGTTACCGCTGAGGAACGCCCAATCAGCTTGGTACTCCAGCCCATGTTGTAAGCGTATAACGGTATGGTCTGTGTGGTTCCCGCAGGCCCGCCTCCCGTAATCAGGTAAATCAGGTCAAAGTTATTGAATATCCATACGGTCCTCAGCACCACCAGCAATCCCACCACCATCTTTATATGGGGCACGGTCACATAGTAAAATGACTGCCACGGCCTGGCGCCGTCTATCTGCGCCGCCTCGTACTGGTCCTTTGGCACGGTCTCCAGGGCGGAGAGCACATTGACCATGATCATGGGCGCGCCGAACCAGATGTTAATCATCACCAGGGTGATGAAGGCCATGGTGCCGCTGGTCAGGAACTGGGGCGCTGTCTGGCAGATGCCCAGTTTTATCAGGATATTGGGCAGGAACCCGTATACCCCGTTGAGGATCCATTTCCATGAAAATGCTATGACAATGGAGGGAAATGCCCAGGGAATGATTAACAGTGTCTTATAAAGGCCCTTGCACACCTTAATCCGTTTTAATGCCAGGGCGGCCGTGAATCCCACCACAATCTGTCCGGCCAGGGACAGTACCGTCCATTTCAGGGAATGGATGAATGAAAGCCAGAACCCGGCATCCTTAAGCACCTCGGCATAGTTCTTAAAGCCGATGAACCTGTAGGCGGGCTTAATCAGGTTTTTATTTGTAAAGCTGTACACTACACTGGAACAGATGGGATATATGAACAATGCAATGACAATGATGATTGCGGGAAGCACGAACATCCATCTGGTATAATTTTTCTTCCCCAAGTCTTCCTCCTCCTTTTCAATATGAGACCGCATTCAATATGAAGCTGCGTCCAATGCAAAAGCAGGACAGCATAAGCTATCCTGCTTTTAAATATCATTTTTCCAAATGACGGGATAACCGCTTACTCAGCCGTTTCAAACAATGCATTCAGTTTGTCTTCCGCCGCCTTGGCAGCAGTCTTAACATCCGTCCCATTGGTAATGATATCCTGGAACATTTCCTCAATCACATGGTTATTCTGCATGATTCCGGCCTGTACGTTGGGTCCGTGCTCATATCCGAATGCCGTCCCGATGTCAGCGGCTGCTGTAAGCACTTCCTCTGCGTGTGTAAACTGTTTGATGGTATCGTCATCCCTGTAGGCATCCGTGTCCGCAATCCCCTTGATGGCGGGAAGCATGCCCACCGGCGTTGCGTGAAGGAATTCCACGTATGTATCCTCGTCATATAATGTCTCCATAAATGCCTTGCAGATTTCAGGATGCTTGGATGCCTTCCATATCACCATCGGGGTATTGGTGGTCATGATTCCCTGTGTCCCATCACCTGTGTTAATCTTAGGTACCGGGTAGCAGTCCACATACTGCAGCAGGTCCGGCGAGTTAGCCGCGACGCCCGAAATCTGGAAACCTGAGTTAAAGTCAAATGCGGTCTTGCCCTGATAGTAAAGGGTTGCCTGGTCCAGCACGTCAAAGTTAATGGAGTCCTTGGGCGAACAGTCATTGTATACTTTCACCCAATAATTGATGCCGTCAATCGCAAGGTCGCTGGTCAGGTCGGCCTTCAGATCATCGGTCAGAAGGCTGCCCCCGCCGCTTCTCACATAGAAGTCCAGGAAGAACGTGGCCTGGAAGTCATTGGTCCCGCAGGGGAAGGATAAACCGTACACCCCGTCCTTAGTCAGCGCCTTGGCTGTCTCATAAAGCTCATCCCATGTGCCTGGCACTTCCAGACCGTTCTTCTCCAGAAGGTCCTTCCTGATCCACATCACATGGGCATGTCTGTAAAGAGGTACGGAATAATTGTTGCCGTCCATGGTTCCCTCTGCAATGGCTGCCTCTGCGAATTTATCCCTGCCGATATCATCAATCAGGTCATTGATTGGGGCCAGGGCGTCCACATTGATCATCTCAGCCACCTGGGCCGGAAGGGCCGTACTCATATCCGGTACATTTCCCGATGCAAGGCCCGTGGTCCATTTGGTGTAAAAGTCATTCCAGGAAAATGTCTCTATGTTGATTTTCACATCCGGGTTCTCGGACATGAACTTGTCAGCCGCCTTCTGGATGGTTTCCAGACGCGGGCCTTGTGTAAATGAATGCCAGAAGGTAATCTCCCCGGAAAGCTCCCCGTCCACAGCCGTATCCTGTGCGGACGCCTGTCCTGCTGTTTCCTTCCCCGCGGTTTCTTTTTCAGCAGGAGTTTCTGTCCCGGATCCCCCGCATCCGGCCAGTGCTGACGCTGAAAGTGCTGCTGCAAGAATAAGGCTTATGTAACGTTTTTTCATATCTCTTCTCCTTTTTGTGTTCGTCAATTTGCTGTTTCTAATGGTATTATATTCATTTTATTTATGCGTTTCAACATGCTAGGCAACTTATAATAGCATAAAACAACCATTAAACTATTTTTTTGTCTTGTTTTAGAAATGATTGGAAGCCCAAGACGCGAGATAATAAAAACAGGGGCTGCCGCACTCATGATTTACGTACGATAGTCCCCTGGCTTACCTCCATGGTTATAATCGAAATTAGCTGAACCCATTTGAACACAAATAGGAACCGGTATCGGATATCCGCTGAAATTGAATCACAAAATATTTGTCAGCGCCTCATCCGGCCAAGACTCATTCCTGTGACATTTTCCTATATTGATTAGGCGTCATCCCAAATGCCTGCCGGAACACCCTGGTAAAATGGTTTGCATCCTCAAATCCAACGTCATGGGCAATACAGTTCACCGGGTCGTTGGAAACAAGGAGAAGCCTGGCCGCCGTGGTCAGACGGACCTGGCGGATGAATTCAGTGACGGTTTTCCCGGTGGCCTCTTTAAACAGACGGCGGAATGTGGTTTCCGCCACCTCGGCCATGTCGCTCAATTTGGCGGAGGTATATTCCTCCGTGGGGTTCAGCATGATATAATCAATCACAGTCTGAATCCTTGGGTCGGTCTGGATTGTGGACTTTTTTACGCGCTTGCGGATCTGCTCCAGATTGTATTCCAGGCCGTTGATTTCCGCCTTCACGTCATCCGGCTCGTCCGAATTAAGGATATCTATCAGACTTGCAATCAGGCTGTCCAGGGCGCCGCGCACATGGAATACCTTAGACTTCTTATCCGTGCGCACCCATTTAAAGATATCGCTGAAATATTGCCCAATCTCCTCCCCTACATCCATTACCAGGGGAAAATTATAGTATTCCCTAAGGAAATTGGCCCCCTCATAGAATACGGAGGTGGTAAAGCGGATGCTGTAAAAGGAAAACGTATCCTCCAGCGCCCGGCAGGACAGGCGGCAGCCTTCCGGTATGTAGGAAACCTGGCCCTTTTTCACGATTACAATCTCATCGTCCACCATAAACTCCGCGCTGCCGTCAATTACATAGCGCAGCATGTTATAAGGTATGGCGCTTTCAGGATAAATCCAGGTCCTTCCAAAAGAATATTTGTCAATATAAAGAAAGTTAAAGCGGATTGTATTCATAAACGATGACAGAGACTGCATGCATTTCCCCCTCCCCAATCAATCGGCCCCAGCCCTTTTGACGGGCCGGCATCTTCTTATCTTCTTGAGATGATTCTACCACAAAGGGGCCTGAATTAACATCCTGACTCAGGGGAAATCTTTCAATCGTAAAGTAACCTAACCGTTCCCGGCATAGCCCGGAATGGTTCATAGAAAAAAATTCCCATATGAATAATTAGAGAATTAGCCATATCGGCGTAATATACCTCTTGATAAAATGATAAAGGTGCTGTAGTGTCGTAATCAAGAACACCCAATGAGTCAAAAGCATATGATATTATAGGAATATGGATAATTTTTTTAAAAATACTTTAATTATTTCTATTGTAATTTTCGTGGTTTTGTATATAATATAGGCAAAGATATATCTTCTCTATCATCTTCAATTAGAAGATTTCTCGTAGAGCCACGAGAAGTAAATTAAAGAAAGCTCAATGAGAATATTTGGTTGTAGGGCGCAACCAAGTAAAAATAAAGGAAAGTCCCACTGAGAAGATACTTTCCTCTGGTTAATTATAAACCAGAGGTTTTTTATTACTTAGGAGCCTTTAACATGGAATATACGTTTTTAACTGATAAATTTTACATTGATTATCCACATGACCAATATCCTCAATTGGAAATTTAAAAAGAGAAATGCGGAGTTGATTATTCAAAAGCAGTTGTTATTAATTCAGAGGATTATATAGACAGAACAAGAAAAGCTTTTATAAGACCAGACGAATATAAAAAATTAATAGGTAAAGATTTTAGAATTCGTGAACAGTTTGAATCATACATAGAATTATACAAACGTGCAAAGACAGACGATACGGTACCCCACAGAGAAAAAATTTTAAAGTATTCATCGCTGCAATATTTTGAAGAATATATCTTAAAAGATAGTGATTAAAATATATCCCTCTCAGTTTATGTCGAAACTGAGAGGGATTGTTTATTTTATAATACAGGATTATTTATATCTGGTTCATGATTCTTATCAAGATAAAGGGTGAAAAGTCCTACCAGCAATTAATTAGCGGACTTCCCTACTTTACGAATTTGAATAAGGAAATACGCCAAAAGAGGACACAGCAGCCGATTCCTCTGCTGTGTCCCCTCCCGACAGGATAACACCTATGATATTTAATTCCAGGAAAACTCCGACCAGTTATAACTCTCCATTGCCGGACATACCTTACAGTTTAAATCTTTGTTATGGGCAATATTGGAAATCATATAGAACAGGTTGATTCTCGGAACGTCCTCCGCCTCAATCTTCAGGGCTTCGGTAATCAGTTCCAGACGTTTTGCGCCGTCATCCGTGTTGGCCTGCTCCTCCACGATCTTGTCATACTCCGGATTGGAGTAGAAGGTCATGTTGGAATCTGGGATATTGTCCGTTGACAGGGTTCCCAGAAGGAAGGTGGAATCCAGGGTCATGCTCACATTGCCCACGGTGTAGCATCCCAGCTTGCCTGCCTTGATATCAGACAGCAGGGCGGCACGCTCCATCACCTGGATTTCAGCGTCCACGCCGATTTCCTTCCACTCGCTCTGCACAATGCTTGCAATCTTCTTGGTGTAATCTTCCCTTACATAGATGGTGGTCTTAAATCCATCGGGATATCCCGCCTCTGCCAAAAGGGCTTTGGCGCCTTCCAAATCGTACTTGGGCGTGTCAATGGCATCCGCTCCCGGATTGGGGGTGGTCTGGTCTGTCAGGATGATTTCCGCCGGCATTCCGGCGCCGTCCATTGCTCCGGCTATGATATCATCGCGTTTCACAGCCATTGCCAGGGCCTTCCTCACCTTCACATCATTAAACGGCTCCACATTCACATTAAACGCCAGGTTCCAGATAGATGTTCCGTTGGTCTCCTGGTATCCCAGCTTGTCATTGGACTGGACCGTCATGGCATCCAGACCGCCGATGTTGTAAACCAGGTCCACGTCACCGCTCTCCAGGGCAACCATGGCAGTTGTGGCTTCCTTGAGGACACGAAGTTCAATGTGCTTGATGGCCGGCGCGCCCTTATAGTAATCCTCGTTGGATTCAAGGATGATCTTGTTTCCCTTCTGCCACTCCACCAGTTTATATGGGCCGGTCCCGCATGGCTTTGCCGCATAGTTCTCATCCCCCACGGATTCCACATATGCCTTGGACACAATGGCGCTGTTGGTCTGGGTCAGATACTGGAGCGCTGCCAGTTCCTTATACTTAAGGTTCACCTTTACCGTGCCCTCGCCCACCGCTTCGGCGCTGTCCATAAAGGACGTATATAACTCGGACTGCGGCTTGTCAATGGCCCTGTTCAGGGAAAATGCCACGTCCTCTGCCGTCAGATCGGAGCCATCCTGGAACTTCACTCCCTGCTGCAGATGGAAGGTGATGGACAAACCGTCCTCCGCCACTTCCCATGTCTCGGCCAGACCTGGCACCACATTGCCGTCCGCATCCCTGCGCACCAGCGGGTCATGCAGGTTTAGGATAATCATGCCGCCGATGGAATCAGCTGCCAGCTGGGGATCCAGGGTCGTTGGCTCGTTGGTCAGGGCAATGGTCAGGGAATCCTTTGCCTCGCCTGCGCCGCTTCCCTGCGTGTTCTCAGAAGCGGCCGGAGCATCCCCTGATTTCTGTCCGCCGCCGCACCCGGTAAGGGCCAGGGCCAGCACTGCTGCTGCGACCATACAGTTCAACATTCTCTTTTTCATAACTACTCCTCCTTGTGTTATATAAGATTACAGGCAGCATAATGGCCTGCGCTTACCTCTCTTAACGGAATCTGGCTGCCCCAGCACGCGTCCGTTGCCTGGGGGCACCTGGCTGCGAAGCGGCATCCCGGCTTGGGGTCAATGGGGCTTGTGACCTCCCCGCGGATAATCGGCTTCTTCTTTCCCCTGAGGGAAATGTCAGGGACCTGGATGGCATCTAAAAGCGCCTTTGTATACGGGTGCAGCGGATTATCGAACAGCTCCTTTGAACCGCACCGCTCCACACACTGTCCCAGATACATGACAGCTATCTCATCGGAGATATGGCGTACCACGGACAGGTCATGGGTGATGAACATGTAGGTAAGTCCCATGTTGTCCTGCAGGTCCATAAGCAGGTTCAGTATCTGCGCCTGGATGGACACGTCCAAAGCGGATACCGGCTCGTCGCAGACAATGAACTTGGGATTTACGGAAAGTGCCCTGGCAACGCCTATCCTCTGGCGCCTTCCGCCATCCAGTTCATGGGGATATGCATTTTCCAGGCGAGGCGCCAGTCCAACGGTCTCCATCAGTTCCTCGACACGTTCCTTCAGCTGGTTCTTATTCTTCATGACCTTGTTCACCACCAGGGGTTCTGCAATCAGCTCGCTTACCGTCATACGCGGATTCAGGCTGGAGTATGGGTCCTGGAAAATAATCTGCATTTCCCTGCGCAGTTCCCGGAGCTGATGCGGGTTGTAAGAAAGGATGTCCCTGCCGTTGTAAAGGATCTGCCCTTCCGTGGCCGGCGTCAGCCTGAGGATGGTCCTGCCCAGCGTGGATTTACCGCACCCGGATTCCCCCACCACGCCCAGGGTCTTCCTTGGCTGGATGGTCAGGTTCACATCATCGACCGCATGGAGCACGCCGGAACCCGTGTCAAAATACTTCTTCAGATGGACGGTTTCTATTAACGGCACATCCTGTTTTATCTGATTCATACGCGTCCCGCCTCCTTTCCGGCAGCCCCTGCGGCGCCCGCGCCTTCTGTTTCGCTGCCCATTTTCCCACTCTCTCCACCAAAACCTTCGCTGCCCGGTTTCACATCTCCCCTACAGGAAGCTTCGCTGCCCGGTTTCACATCCTCCCTACAGGAAACTTCGCTGCCCGGTTTCCCATCTCCCCCATAAAGATGACATGCAATCTCATGCGTGCCTTCCCTGTAAACCTGCGGCAGGCGCTGCCTGCATACTTCCATGCAGTGGGGGCATCTGGTATGGAACTTACATCCATGGGGCAGGTTGGTGGGGTCCGGCATCAGGCCCGCGATGGGGTTCAGCCGCCTGGCATCCCCCGTCATACTGGGAATGGAACCGAACAGTCCCTGGGTATACGGGTGATGTTCCTTCCCGGTGAATATATCTTCTATGGTTCCATGCTCCACAATCTCGCCCGCATACATGATGGCCACGCGGTCACAGGTCTGGGCAACCACCCCCAGGTCATGTGTGATCAGAAGCATGGAGGTGCCGAACCGTTCCTTTAACTCTTCCATCATCCCCAGCACCTGGGCCTGGATTGTCACATCCAGCGCAGTGGTTGGCTCGTCCGCAATAAGAAGCCTGGGATTGCAGGCCAATGCCACGGCAATGACCACCCTCTGCTTCATGCCACCGGAAAACTCATGAGGGTAGCAGGTCTTCCTGGCCGCGGGAATACCCACCAGCTCCAGCATTTCCTCTACCTTTTTCCCCATCTGCGCCCTGGTCAGGCTGCTGTGGTTATGGAACTGAAGCACCTCCTGTATCTGGTCCTCCACCGTGAGCACCGGGTTCAGGCTGGTCATGGGGTCCTGGAATATCATGGCTATCTTCTCTCCCCGTACCCCAAGCATTTCACTTTCTTTCAAATCAAGGAGGTTTTCTCCCTCAAACAGGATTTCCCCCTGGCCCACCTTCCCAATCCGGTCCGGCAGGAGGCGCATGATGGCCAGCGCCGTGGTGGTCTTACCCGCGCCTGTCTCGCCCACCAGCCCAAGGGTTTCCTTGGTGTTCACATTCAGGCTGATCCGGTTCACTGCATGGACCGTCTCTTCGTCTGTCTGGTATACTATTTCCAAATCTTTGATTTCCAATAATGCGTCCGTCATGGCTGTCCCCCCTTAATTCTTAAGCTTCGGATCCAGGGCATCCCTTAATCCGTCGCCTAAAAGATTGAGCGCCAGGGAGGTCAGAATGATTGCCAGGCCCGGGAACAAGGTAATATACGGGGAATACCGCATGAAATCCCGTCCCTCGGCCAGCATGGAACCCCACTCGGGAAGCGGTGGCTGCACGCCCATTCCGATAAAACTCATACCGGCAGCTGTCAGTATCATCCTGCCCACGCCCATGGTGGCCTGGATGATGATTGGCCCCATTGCATTAGGAAGGATATGTTTCACGATGATGTAGGAATCCCTGGCCCCGCTGGCTATGGCCGACTCTATGTAATCCTGGTCAATCACGGTCAGGATGGAGGAGCGGATGACCCTGGTAAACGGAGGGATCCTTGCAATGGTCACGGCAATCAGCAGGTTGGTCATGCTTGGTCCCAGGGAAGCCACGATGGCCATGGCTAAAAGCTCGCCCGGGATTGCCAGGAACGTATCCAGCACCCGCATGATGACATTGTCAATGCGTCCGCCGTAATATCCGGCAATGGAACCCAGTATCCCGCTGATGCACACGCTGCCCACCGTGGCGGCAAGGCCGATGATGATGGAAATCCTGGCCCCATGCACCACCCTTGCGAAGATATCCCGCCCATATGCATCCGTGCCAAACCAGTGGGCGCTGCTGGGCGCCTTCAGCCGGTTCGCCACATCCTGGGCAATGACCTGGGTGTCGTAATCGCATATGACATCCGCGAACACGGCCAGCAGGACCATGACTGAAAATATGCCCAACCCCAGCATGGCTGCCTTGTTCTTCTTAAACCTTCTCCAAATCTCCCTGGCAGGACTGTTTCTCTTAACAGCCGCCGTTTTATCTCTTTCACTCATATCTTCGGCCCTCACTTACTGTATCTTGAACGGATACGCGGATCAATGAACGCATACAGCAGGTCCACGATCAGCATAATGATACAAAACAGGGCAGCCAGCATCAGTACCGCAGCCATTACCTGAGGCGTATCCTTGCTCCGGATGGCGTCAATGGCGAGGGTTCCCACCCCCGGCATTGCGAATACGGATTCCGTAATCACGGAACCGCCAAGCAATGCCCCGAAATGCATGCCCGCCACCGTGATGACCGGCAAAAGCGCATTCTTTAAGGCGTGCTTCCATATGACCACCATGCTGGACGCGCCCTTTGCCCTTGCGGTGCGGATATAGTCCTGCCTTATGACCTCCAGCATGGTGGAACGGGTCAGACGGAGGATTTCCGCTGCGCCCGGCAGGGCCAGGGTTACGATAGGAAGGATGAAGCTCTTCACCGAATCCGCCCCATTGGAAGGCAGCCATCCCAGCTTCAGCGCGAACAGAAGGATGGACAGAAGCCCCAGCCAGAAGGCGGGGATGGATGAAAAGAACATGGCCGTGACCGAGTTGATTACATCCAGCGCCGAATACTGCTTAACCGCCGACAGGATCCCAAGGGGGACCCCGATTGCAACCGACAGCAGCATGGCGCCCGCGGCCAGCTTCATGGTGGTTGGGAATCTGGAGAATATCTCGGTAAACACAGGTGTCCTTGTCCGGTAGGACAGGCCAAAATTGCCGTGGAGCGCGTTCCACACATAATCCACATAGCGCAGCCAGAACGGCTTGTCCAGTCCCAGCTCCCGGGTCAGCTCCTGTCTTGCGGACAGGGGCGCGTTATCCCCCAGGACCAGGGAAGCCACGTCCCCCGGAATCATATTCATGATTGTAAAGATAATAAAGCTTACCCCCAACAAAATGGGTATCAGCAGCAATAAACGTTTTATAACATACTTTCCCATACAGGCTTCCCCTTTTTTCACTGGCAGCAGCGGCCCTGCGGGTCATACTAATACCTAAGCCCTGCTGATTTTCGTAATGCAGCTTTTGTTTTGCCGGAAAATATCCCTTACCTCGTCCCAGCGCTTTGCCAGGTCAGGCCCTGTCTCCAGCTTTTTCTCCACGATTTCCGCCAGGCGCAGGCCCAGCGCCTTTACATTATAAGCGTGTACAACGGTCTGGTCATCCAGTATTTTCATGGAATAACCGGTATATGGCGGAATGTGCAGGATGTCCCTGGCATTGGCCACAAAGGTCCTGCCCAGTACGGATACCTCCACCCGTCCTTCCTTAACCACATATAAATCCCAGTCAGGATGGAGTGCGTCCCACTCCACGCAGACTCCCTTATCCATGACAAATTCCCAGACTTCCTTTACCCCGCCTGTCTCATGGCGTCCAACCTTCTGGTTGCACACAATGCCGTCAAACGCAAAGTGGGCAATGCTCTTTCCCTTTGGGCGGATCTGCGGCATCCCTTCCTTGGGTACCACCTCAGGCTCGGGTTCCCCAAGGCGTCTGGTATGGTGCTTTAAGCGGTATCCTGCCATGAATGCGTCATCCTGGAGTTTTTCAGGACAGCTCCTGTCAATGAGCTGCTTTTCCAGGATTCCGCCGTACATGTCCATGCCCAGGAACATTTCCCTCCATATGGTCCCTTCCTCCAGGAAACGGAATCCATGGGACATATATGGCTCGATGTGGATCATATCCCCAGCCTCGGCTATGGCGCGTTTTCCATTGATGGTAACCTCCACGCTGCCCCTGTCAATGGCAAATGTCTCATATCCCTTTGAATGTTCATGATAGGGCACAAAGGCATTTTCCTGATAGTACACATCGCTCATCTCATTGTTCAGGGTCTCCCCCACAGGGGCAATGAACAGATAGTCCTTACAGTCCTTTTCTTCCAGCTCGTGGATATAATCATCCGGTGTTATATGTATTTTATAATCGAACATACCCTTCCCATCCTTTACACAGTTATTTTGCGGATTCCGGTAACCCAGCAGTTGTTTTCACGCAGTATCTTCTCCACGTAGCCCCAGTCCTTCAGGTTTTCCGGCGTGCGTATCTTCTCTGCCTTCAGCCGTTCCATGGCATGCATCAGACAGGACTGCACGTTGTAGGCGTAAATGACCGTCCCCTCCTCCAATACAGTCAGCGTGTGCTTGTAATAAGGAGGAATGTTGATCACATCCCGCTTCCTGGCTGTAAAATCATGGCCGTCCGCCTTTACATGGACCGCTCCTTCCATGACCAGGTACACATCGTTGCCCGCATATGGATAGTTCCACTCAATCTGAAGGCCCTTCTCAGGAAGCAGTTCCCAGATTTCCTTTACCCCGTCAGTCTCCCAGCGGCCCACCTTCAGGTTCAGCTTCATGCCGTCTATCTCAAAGCCTGCAATGGCCCATCCCTTTGGACGCACGGCCGGGATATCATACTTGCTGGCAGGCTCCGGCACCGGGTCATCCCGGTACAGGGTTCCAAGAAGGGTGTACCTTCTGGCCTTGAACTCCTCGTCCTCCCAGTATTCAGGGCTGTAGGTGCGGATGACGTGCTTGTCCTCCACACAGTTGTACATGTCCATGTCCTGGAACATTTCCCTCCAGATGGTGTTCTCCTCCAGGTAGCGGTAGCCGTGGTTCACATAGGGACGGATATGTACGATATCGCCTCTCTCGATGATGCATTTCTTCTTGTTGATGCATACCTCGGCAGAACCCCCGTCAATCAGGAATGTCTCATATCCATTCTCATGATCGTGATACGGCACGAACGCATCTTTGATGTACACCGTATCCCCCAGTTCGTTTATCATACGCCCGCCCTGAGGGCGGATCAGCAGGTCACCGTGGTTGTCGCTGTCCGGAATGGAATACAGCACATCTTCCTTAGGATCAATGTGCATCACGCTGCGCAGATTCTCAACACTCATTATTGCTCCTCCTCCACATAATTATTTTACCGCTTTAACTCACTAAAATTGCAGGATTTAAAAAAAGGAAGGCTGCCTTGCCTCTCTGCAACTCTTCCAAAAATCCACTTTTCAGTTTATGAAAAGTAGTATATACTATTTTTATGATTATGTCTAATATATGTTTACTCATGTTTTCCATGATCTTCAGGTTATGGATTCTAAAAGGAGGGTATGAACATGGAATTGCTGCAGCTCCGCTACTTCTGCGTGGTGGCGAAACATCAGAATATGACAAAGGCGGCTGCCGAACTGATGATTTCCCAGCCCGCCCTCAGCAAGACAATCTCTGCCCTGGAAAGGGAACTTGGCACGCCCCTGTTCGTAAGGCGCAACCGTTCCATTTTCCTGAACCGGGCAGGGGAGATATTTTATCAGAAAATAGACCAGAGCATCAACCTGATTGACGACACGGTCTCGGAGGTCAGGGAACTGTCTAATGAACCCTTTGGCAATGTCAGGCTCCTGGTCCTGTCCGCCTCCTCTTATATGCCGGGCTTTTACATCGCCTTCCACCAGCGCTATCCCTTCATCAAGCTCCAGCTAAGCAATTACATACGTTATGAGCACATGTTCATGTATGACTGCGATTTCTGTATCACCGCGGACGCCGGCTTCACCCCGCTGGCCGGAAACAGCGTGATTCCCATCCTGACGGAACGGTTTGTCCTGGCAGTCCAGAAGCAGCATCCCCTGGCCGGGCGGGAGTCCATCCACCTGAAGGAGGCAGCCCCCTATCCCTTCGTGGCCTCCAACCGCAGGGAAGACCTGGAATTCTACTGTCTGAAGGCCGGATTCCGGCCCAACATCATTGCGGAATGCGACAACGGGACCACCTATGAGACCTTCCTGCGCAATGGGGTGGGGATATCCGTGGTTCCCGAGATAACCCTGGGTTCCGTGCTTCCAGAGGATATTGTATGCATCCCCCTCACCTATCCTGTCATAGAGCGCACCATCAGCCTGACCTATGATTCCAGGCGCCGTATGTCCAATGCGGGACAGCTGTTTTTACAGTTCTGTATGGAGTATTTTCATGCGGAGGCATGAGGATGTAAGAATACCAGGTCCAGCCATTGGGCGCACTGGTCAAACCATCCGGCCACATGGGGGTCCGCGTACCGCTGTTTTTCAGCTTCCTCTACCTCCCTGGTGGCCAGGGACAGCCCGTGCTCACCGTAGGGATAGATGTGAAGCTCAAAGGGGACGCCTTTTGCAGCCAGGCTTTCGGCAAAGCACAGGGAATTCTGGACCGCGACCGTGGAATCCCCGGCAGTGTGCCATATGAAAGCAGGCGGCGTCTGCGCGTCTACGTACTTTTCCAGACTATAATATCCCGGCCCTGCAGAATACGGCCCTGCAGAATTCCCCTCTGCTGCTACAGGATCCGGCCCCGCAGGATCCCCTTCTGCCGCCGCAGGATCTGACCCTGCAGAATCTTCTTCTACCGCCGCAGGATCCGGCCCCGCAAGCATTTCCATACTCTCCCTGTGGGCGTATTTCCCTGCCGTGATGACCGGGTATCCCAGGATCAGTCCATCCGGGCGGATTACAGAACAATCTTCCCAGGCAAAAAGATGTTCATCGTTCCAGTGCACGCCAAGGCTGGCAGCCACGTGGCCTCCTGCGGAAAAACCACAGAGGATAACGGGCCTGCCGGGGCTGGCAGCGCGCACCTTGCGCACTGCCGCGGCTGCCTGGCAAAGAGGCGCCGTACCAAGGACCTCGCCGTGGACCGATACCTTGTAGTACAGGATCCATGGTTTCCATCCCTGTGCGGCAAATGCCTTTGCCACGGGAAGGGCCTCCCTTGGGGAGTGCCACCGGTACGCGCCTCCCGGGCAGATAATCACATTTCCCTTGATGCATTCCGGACCGTATTCCGGACCACATTCCGAACCAGTATCGCTGCCATCCAGCTTTACCTCTGCCAGACGGACCGTGGAATCCAATCCTGCCTCTGTCAAGTTAATCGTCTGCCTCAATCCGTCCACCTCTATCCTTCATTTACATGAAAGCCAAAGAATTCATTCACATTGTTGAAGCACACATCCTCAATCACCTGTTTCAAGGCTGCCTCGCCGGAGAAATATTCCCCTCTGTCCACCAGCTCCCCAAGATAATTGCACAGTACCCGTCTGTAAAGTTCATGGCGCGGATAGGATATGAAGCTTCTGCTGTCCGTCAGCATGCCCACGGACAGGCTGACCGGATACAGGTTGGCGCATGCCTCAAACTGGCGCTTGATGCCAAATGCCTGATCATTGAACCACCAGGGCGCGCCTAACTGCACCTTTCCCCTCACGCTGCCGTCGCAGAAGCCGGCTGCAAGCACGGCCCATGTCTCAATCTTCATGCCGTCAAGGGGGTACAGGATGGTCTTAGGCAGTTCCCCGGCTATGGTCAGCCGGTTCAGCAATTCACCCACGCTGGTCACGGAGCACTGGTCGTCCGTACAGTCAAACCCGGTGGAATGTCCTGTCCGCCTGACCCCGTCCCTGTTGGCATCCAGGTAGGTACCGATATGGAGCTGCATCACATAGTTGTTCCGGCTGTACCTGCGCCCCATCTCATAAAGGAACGCGCTCTGGTACTGGTCCACCTCATGGGCCGACACAGGTTCATTCTTCCTCGCCTTTTCAAATATCCCGGCAATCTCCCCATCCGTATAATCAGCCCATGTAAAATGCGGCACCCCGTCATCGCTGACCGTGGTTCCGGTTGTTTCCTGGAAGAACTTAAGCCTTGCTTCCAGGGCATCCAGCATGGTTTCAAAGGAATCAATCCCAATGCCGGACACCTCCTGGAGCTGGTCCAGATAGTCCGAAAACCCATCCTGTTCAATGAACATGGCCTTGTCCGGACGGAAGGCAGTGATGACCCTTGTAAACATCTTCTCCTTCTGAAGGGCAATGTGGCAGTGCAGGTCATCCACCGGGTCCTCGGTGGTGCTGGCCAGTCTGACATTGGAGTGCTCCATGCACCAGCGCCTGGTCATGTGGCGCTTTACGATCAATTCCTTTGTCCTCTGGTAAATCTCCTCTGCATTGTCCGCTGTCAGCGGCTCATCGATGTCAAAATACCGCTTCAGTTCCAGGGCGCACCAGATATAGACAGGATTTCCGATAAGCATTGGGAACACGGAGGCAAAGGCAAGGTATTTATCATGGTAACTGGCCTCTCCCGTGATGTATTTCTCATCAATCCCAAAGGTACGCATGGCGCGCCACTTGTAGTGGTCACCCCGCAGCCACATTTCCCCCAGGTCCTCAAATTCCCTGTCATCGCATATCTCAGAGGTCTGGAGATGGCAGTGGTAGTCTATGATCGGCAGTTTTTCAGCATATTCGTGGTAGAGCCTGCTCCCTGTCCTGCTTGTAAGGAACAGCTCCTCGTCAAATCTTGTGTTCATCTTCTTATCCTCCGGTTAAAATCCAATCAGGGCGCCGCCGTCCACAGGGATGCAGCTTCCGCTGATGTAGCGGGCGGCATCGCTGCAAAGGAATGCCGCGCACATGCCCACGTCCATGGGGTCGCCCACGGTCTTGGCAGGAATCCTTCCCATGATCTTGGCCAGACGCGGCGGATCGTTGTCCACGGCCTGATGGAACATGGGCGTGTCAATCCATCCTGGCGCAATGGCGTTAACTGTTACGCCGAACTCGGCAAGCTCGGCTGTCAGGGTGTGGATCATGCCCAGGAAACCTGCCTTGGAAGTGGAGTATCCCGCCACTTGGGGCTGCCCGATGTAGCTGGTCATGCTGGCCTGGTAGATAATCCTTCCTCTTTTCTGTTCCTTCATGTAAGGAACCACTGCCTTTGTCATGGCAAATGAGCCTACCAGATGGACCTCCAGGACCCGTTTGTAATCCTCCACCGTCATATCCCAGATAAATTTCTTGCAATGGTTCCCGGCATTGTTAACCAGGATGTCCACACGCCCCTGCTCCGTTACGATCCGGTCCACCAGCGCCTGGGCATGGCTTGTATCCGTAATGTCAAACTGGTAGAACACCGTTTTATCCCCAAATTCTTCCAGTGCCTCAGCCGCCTGTTCCGGGGACTCGAAGCTCACAACGCACACCTTGGCCCCGGCGCTTACAAGGCACCTGGTAATGGCAAGTCCCAGGCCCGTGGAACCGCCTGTGACCACGGCCACCTGGCCGGAAAGGTCGTACCAGTTTGTTATTTTAAAATCCTTCATTTCATTTTCAGTAAATGCAGCCATTTTCTCTCTCCTGTCTCATAAGGCATGTCTGCCAATGGTTCCCTGTCCAGACATGCCTGTTTATATGCTTATATGAATCCTTCACATATCCGCTTATACGTCCATATCTATACAGGCCCTTCACATGCCCGTTTATACGCAACCTCTTTTTCCTGATACTTGTAAGGGATATAAAATTCCTTATGTCCCAGGACCTCGCTCTTCGTGGGTGTGCCTCCGGCTGTTCCAGCCACATATGCAGCCAGGTCAAGGGCCATCTCCTTCTGGCTCATCCCGCCATACAGGATAGGGCTTGCATCGAAGTCCATGTCCTCCTCCATGCGGCTGAATGTCTCATGGTTTCCCGTAATCTTGATACAGGGCGCAACCGCGCTTCCCACCACATTGCCCCTGCCGGTTACCAGGAACACGATGTGGGCGCCGCAGCTGATCAGGTCCATAAGGCCCTCATTGTCATTGGGGTTGGTAATCCCAAACTGCATGAAGTGCGGGTCCGGCGTGGAATCCAGCAGCCACAGGCCGCCGTGCTTCGGGGGGACCGAAACCTTCAACACGCCTTCAATGGGGCGGGAACCGCTTTTAATCACCGCTCCCATGCTCTTTTCCTCAATGGTGGACAGGCCTCCGGCAAAGTTCCCGGGGCTGACCGAATACTGGCGCACGGATCTGCAGTAATCCAGGGCCTTGTCGTAGGTGTAGCGCAGTTCCCTTGCAGCCTCCGGGTCTGCCGCCCTGCCCACCAAAAGCCCGTCCAGTCCGATGGCCTCCACAATCTCCTCAAATATGGCGCAGCCGCCCAGGTCCACCAGGCGGTCAAAGAAACGCCCAACCACGACATTGCCCGCCAGGCCGCTGGTATAATCGCTGCCTCCGCACTCCGCGCCGATGACCAGGTCCTTGAACCCCATCCTTACCCGCGGGGTGTGCTTAAGCCGTTCCAGGGTTTCCCTGACCCAGGCCGTGCCTTTTGTGACTGTTGGTTTCGTCCCGCCCTCCTGCTGTATGGACATCCAGGAAGCTTCCTTGCCCTCTTTGACCGCCACGTCCGCCAGCCACTGGGGCTGTATGTATTCACAGCCCAGTCCCACGGTCAGCACGGCGCCCACATTGGGATGCTTTATAAGGCTGATCAGCAGGTCCACCGCATACTGGTTGTCGGTACACCCGTCAAAGCCTACCAGCTCCACATCCGGATGCCCGGACTCCTCCACGATCCTCCTGGCCACGAACTCCGAGCATTTGACCGTATAGATGACCAGCACCCGGTTGCGTATCCCGGGCGCCCCGTGCTTTCTCCCATAGCCCTGCCAGGACCACTCCGTCAGTTCCATCCTCTTTTCCTCACTACTCATATTTAGTATCCTTTGGCGCACCGGTCCGGACGTCCAGGTGGCTGGACCGCTCGTCATAGATGCTCTGCATCACGTGGAGATGGACCCAGCTTCCCTTAGGTATGTCCGCCGTGGCGCGCCCAATCACAACACCGTATTTTACAATATGCCCGCCTGCCCCTATATCCTTAAGGGCAATCTTATGTCCGGCAGGAATATCCGTTGCCGCCTTGATGGATTCCTCACCGTGGTCCCCGGTCAGCCCGGCCTCCTGCCCCGCCTTAATCCCGGCCAGGGCAGTGGCCACATTATCCCCAAGGTCAATCTGAAACGCCTTAATCTCTTTTTCCATATAAAACCTATGCCCCCGGATTTCCTTTACAGTATTCCAAATTCCGCAAATGCGTCGGTAGCCGACATGCCGCCCTCGATGGCCCGGCGCACGGTCTTCTCTCCAGCCGCCTTAATGAGGGCCTTTTCAATCACCTCGTCCTTAACCTCAGCCGGAATGATCAGGACGCCGTCAATGTCGCCGAATACAAGGTCGCCGTCATGGATGGTCACCTGGCCGATCTCGATGGTGCATCGGTAATCACACACATAGGTGCGGACCGAGGAATCCTGTGCCCAGCACTGTGTACAGAATACAGGGAAATTCTGCTCCAGCACCTGGGGCGTATCCCTGCTGTAGCCATCCAGCACAGCGCCCACTGCCCCTCTTGCCTTGGCAGTCGCCGTCAGCAGTTCCCCCCACAGCGCGCTGTGATGGGCGCCAGTGGCAATGTAAATGTCATTGGGCCTTAACTGGTCCAGGGCCTCGGTCAGATAGCCGAAGGGCTTTTTAGGACTGTCAAATACATCGTTTTCCAGAACCGTACACGCATACCCGGCCAGCTTCAGACGGTTGTCCGGCTGGCTGCGGTCAACAAACGCATCCGCCGGTACCAGGGCCTCCAGGGGCCGGATGGCAGCCGGAAGGAACTGGTGCTTATATCCCATCTGGTCCAGGATATCCCCCACCACCGGGGTGTAAAGCTTTTCTTTCATCAGGGTAAATAATTCTTCGTCATTATTCCATTGTGACATGGTATGTCCCTCCATTCAAAACCTTATATTAAACCGTTATATCAATATCGCCATATCATACCGCCGCATTATACCGCCGCATTATATCGCCATATTAGGAAGCCACATAAAACTCTGCGGGAAGTAAGTAAGGATGACCAGCGCAATGCCCATTACAATGTAAAATGGAATCATTGATTTTGCCAGCTTCTCAATCTTAATCCCTGAGATGGCGCTTCCGATAAACAGGGTGGAACCTACCGGAGGCGTCAGAAGGCCGATACCAAGGTTCAGCACCATCACCACACCCAGGTGGATGGGTGATAACCCAAGGGACATCCAGATTGGAAGGATGACCGGTGTCAGCATCAGGATCAGGCAGGCCATCTCAATCATGCAGCCCAGCAACAGCATCAGGATGTTCAGCATGATGAGGATCAGGATCTTATTGTCCGTCAGGCTGAACAGGGCTTCGGATACAATGGACGGCACCTTAAGGTAGGTCAGAAGGTATGTAAATGCGCCTGACACGCCCAGAAGGATCAGCACCTTTCCAAGCGTCATGGTGACATTGTTGAAAATACGGGGAATATCCTTAAAGCTGAAACCTCTGTAAATAAACAGGCCCACCACCATGGACCACACCACTGCGCAGGCAGCTGATTCCGTCGTGGTAAACACACCGGTGATGACACCCACCACCACAAACAGCACGGAGAGCATACCCCATACGGCCCTGCTGAACGCGCGCAGGCAGGCCCTCAGGTCAAACCTTCCCGTTACAGGATAGTTCATCTTAACAGACACATAGTAAGAATAGACCATCAATACAATGGACAGCACCGCGCCGGGAACATAGCCTGCCAGGAACAGCTGGCCGATGGAAACGCTTGTGACGCCGGAAGCAGCCAGGGTGAAGATGACCATGTTCTGGCTGGGAGGCACCAGGATGCCTTCCACGGAGCTTGCCATGGTAAGACAGGTAGCAAAATCCCTGTCATATCCCTGGTCCTCCATCATCTTAATCTCAATCGGTCCAAGGGATGCACAGTCAGCCGAGGAGGATCCGGAGATGCCTCCGAAGAAAAAGGAGGCAACCACATTGACCATGGCCGCGCCGCCCCTGAACCAGCCTACCAGTTCCTTTGAAAAATCAATCAGGGTATCCGTAATCCCGCCGGCGCTCATAAGTTCCCCCATCAGGATGAAGAAGGGGACCGCCAGCAGCGTATAAGAGTTCAGGTTTCCCACAAACTTAAGGGCCATCTGC
Organism: Enterocloster sp. OA13; assembly: GCF_022440595.1. NCBI lineage: Bacteria > Bacillati > Bacillota > Clostridia > Lachnospirales > Lachnospiraceae > Enterocloster > Enterocloster sp. OA13. Next base: position 4,825,011 of record NZ_JAKNTF010000001.1, read on the forward strand.
ATGGGATTGATGCCCAGGTAAAAGAAATCAGCCAGGGACGCGATACCGATGGCGTATACGATGGGCACCCGAAGGAATACCAGAACAAGGAACAGACCTATTAATAACAATGTTGCAGCAACTGTCGTACTCATCACTCACCAATCCTCCTTGTCCACTGTGTAATCAATGCCAGAACATACAGGACCCCTGTCACCGGAAGGGACAGATACATCCACGCATAGGGAATATTAACGCCTGCCATGGTATTGGTCCTGGCCTGCTGCATCAGCTGTCTGCCGTACACGAACATGAACACGGCAAAGGCAAAGATACATGCGGTTGCAAGCAGGTCCGTCACAAGAAGGGCGCCCTTACTCATCTTCTCGTCAAACATGGTCACTTTCAGATGTTCATCCGTGCGCAGCACCAGGGAAGAACCAAGGATGCTCATCCAGGTCAGCAGGAACAGGGACATGGGCTCTCCCCACATCGGGGATTTATGTATGAAATACCGCCCCACAAAAATATAAAATACGATTGCCACCAGGGCGCCCAGCATAAGGACGCAGACATGTTTTACAATGCCGAATACCACCTTATCAACCGACTCCCATAATTCTTTGAATTTTTTTAATCCGTCCATAAATTTTCCTTTTCCTTAAAAGAAAAGGATGCTGCCGGGATTATCCGCAGCACCCTTTTACAGTTATTCACGTACCGTCAGGACCATCTCTGATTAATACTCTGCATTCCTAAGCTTTTCAATGATTGCCTGTGAATCCGCATCATAGGAGGAGTAGACGCTCTCACACGCCTCTGACCACTTGTCCAGGTCGGCAACCTCCAGCTTTGTCACGCCCTTTTCCTCAAAGCTGTCAAAGGTAGCCTGAATCTTCTCCTGGTTATACTCGTAACATGTCCTGCCTGCTGCCTCGGCCGCTTCCTTCATCCAGCCCTGCTGCTCTTCTGTCATGGAGTTCCATCTGTCCTTGTTCATCAGGATCACGCCGCAGCCAAAGGTATGTGCATCCGGAATGAAATAAGGCGCAACCTCATTATAGGAATTAGCCATGTAGTTAATCACGTCATTCTCCGCCCCGTCAACAACGCCTGACTGTAAAGAAGTGTAAAGCTCGGAGTATGCAATGGGTGTTGCGGATGCCTTTAATGCCGTCATGGTATTGACCATCAGGTCTGTCTCCGGAACCCTCATCTTTAAGCCGTTCATCATATCCAGTGAGAACTCAGAAGGGTTGCCTAACTTCTTATATGTATTTTCCGTGATGAACATGTGTCTCGGTCCTTCTGTGAGCCAGCCCAGGGCCACATAGCCGCAGTCCGCCTCGTCAACAGATGCCAGTAATTCCTGGCCCAGGCTGCTGACCGCCATCTCCTGGAACTGATCCATGTCCTTAAACAGGAAAGGGAGTCCGCTCAGGCTGATTTTATCAGCGCCGTAGTTGGAAAGGGAGGAAGCGTTTCCTCTGAATATATCCAGGGTGCCCATCTGGATTCCCTGCATGCTCTCCTTCTCATTGCCAAGCGTACCGTTGAGGTAAAGCTCAACCGTGATCTGTCCGCCGGACAGTTCCTCAATCTTCTTTGCAAACTCCTTTGCTCCCACAGTGGCGCCGTAGTCCTCGCCGTTTACCTCGCTCCATGTAAGCTTGATGCTGTCGCCGCTTGCCGCCGCTGCAGGCGCTCCTGTCTCTTCCTTCTTAGCATCCCCTGCTTCTTTTGCCGCCTCTGTTCCAGCCGCAGCTGTGGTATCTGTCTTTCCTGAACCGGAACCGCATGCTGCCAGCGACATTGCGGTGAAAGCTGCCATGGTAATTGCAAATAAAGTTTTTTTCATGTTCTGTACCCTCCTAAAATTTACAAAAACGTTTTTGTTATTGCGTATAGTATTTTCATGATTTAGCATACCACCATTAAAATACTTTGTCAATCCACAGGAGGTTTTAGTTTGTTTAGTTGATATTTTGGTAAAAATAGCACAAAATATCTAATTTATTTTCGACATAATCACAGTTCGAAACTAAACTTTATTCCTTCCTTTACTTTCCCTCCCCTTGTTGCTATAATTTTCTAAAACGTTTTTTTAGTTATTTATGCGTTAAATATCCATATTGGAGGTAATATTTGTATGATTATTACAAGATTTGAGAGTTGGTGGGTAGAAAGAGGAAAATGTCTCTTTGACGAACGACGCCAGGGCGGTGCGAAGATGGGCTGGGATGTGATTGTCATCAAGCTTACCACCGACACAGGCGTGGAAGGGATCGCCACCTGCATGGCGGCGAGAAGCGGGGCTGTCAGCGAATCCTACCTGCAGGAAAGCATTGCCCCTGTGGTATTGGGAAGGGACCCCCATGACAGGGAAGCCATCTTCCAGGAACTCTGGGTCATTGACCGGCACGAAGCATTTTTCCCCGTATTCCTGCCCGGCCCGGTGGATGTGGCCCTGTGGGATATCTGCGCCAAGGAGGCCGGGCTTCCCTTATATAAGTACATCGGCGCTTACCGCAGCAGCCTGCCCGTATATGCCAGCAGTAACTTCTTAAGTTCCGTCCAGGACTATGTGGACGAAGCCCTCTATTACAAGAGCAGGGGAATCAAGGGCTACAAGGCCCATCCCGCCGGGCCTGCGGAATTTGACATGAAAGTCCACGCAGCCGTCAGGGAAGCGGTGGGCGAAGATTTCGTGCTGATGACCGACCCCGTGGGCGACTATACCCTGGACGAGGCCATACGGGTAGGGCGGCAGCTTGAAAAGCTGGATTATAAATGGTTCGAGGAGCCGTTCCGCGATTTTGAGCTTTACAAATACACGGAGCTGTGCCGTACCCTGGACATCCCCATCGCCGCAACGGAAACCACACGCGGCTGTCACTGGGGCGTGGCCCAGGTCATTGCGCAGAGGGCTGCCGATATTGTCCGGGCCGACGTAAGCTGGAAGGACGGCATCACCGGGACATTGAAAATCGCACATATGGCGGAAGGTTTTGGCCTGAACTGCGAAATCCATACAACTACCATGAACTATATGGATATGGCCAACCTTCACGTCAGCTGTGCGATTAAGAACTGCGAATATTTTGAATATTTCGTGCCCGAGGACAATTACCGCTTCCCCATGAAGGGCGACCTTCCCATTGACGGAAACGGTATCATCCACGTGCCGGACAAGCCGGGCGTAGGGGCCGAGCTTGACTGGGAACTGATCCAGTCCGCCTGCCATAATTATATCTGCCAGGAGTATGGAAGATAGCACTATCTGGCGTAAATAGCGGGTATCATATTCATTGGTAATTGTGTAGGGCAGACCAGAAGGGAGGCAAGGGCAGCAGCCAGTAATCAGAGGAACATGTAGCGGTACTGCTCATGCTCATACATCACAAGGTTGCTCTTAAGTACCACTTCGCTTCCAACAAACACCCTTTTCTGCTCCGGCACCTTGCCGCTGATCAGGTATTCAGCCAGGGTGCGTATGCCCACATATCCCTGGGCATAGGGATTCTTCTGGATTACATTGTTAAGCACGGAGCGCCGGAGCCGTTCTGCCGTCACATCCGGGAGGTCGGAGCCTACCGCATATACCTTTCCGGCCTTTTTGCTTTCCTCCAGGGCCTGTCCCAGCATGACCGTGCCCTGGGAATAGACGCTGCAGCACGCCGCCACGTCCGGCCGTGTAAGCTTGTTAAAAATATTAAGATAATTCTGCCGGTTGATGGAGTAGGAATAGTCCTTATACACCATATTAGGGCAGCGGTTTTCAGCAAGATAATCATCAAACCCCTTTACGATCAGGGAGTGGGCATCCCATTTAGGATTGCCCGCACAGAGGAAAATGCTTCCGAACTCCGGAATCCGGTCAATGATCAGCTCCGCCATGGTCCGGCCTATGACATCATATTCCGGCTGGATACAGCAAAGGCTGTCGCAAAGCTTGTTCTCCGAATTAATGCTCACGACGGATATATCCCTGTCATGTATGTCCTGCCAGTCCTGGGCCGCGGAAAACCCATCCACATGCCCCACCGTAAGGATGCCGTCAATCCTGCGCTCCATGACAAGCTGTTTCAGCTTTGCAAATACTTCATTCTTATCAGACTCATAGTAAGGCAGCTCAATGCATTCAACATTGGCGTTGAGCTTGGACAGATAGTCATGGACCCCTCTCCACATGGGCTGGTAATAATATTTATTATCCCCTGCATCGCTGGGAAGCAGGATTGCAATCCGCTGGGTGCTGCGTTTCAGACTGGAGGCAAGGGTATTGGGCTGGTATCCCATCTCCTCGGCTGTCCTGCGGATTTTTTCGCGGGTTTCATCGCTTACCCCCGCCTTTCCGCTGAGGGCAAAATGCACTGAACTGATGGAAACGCCTGCCTTGGCCGCCACATCCCTGATTGTCACTTTTGTATTCACAGCGCTGCACCTTTCAAAGAAAAAGTATCATCCTGGGGCCTGTCTGAAAATCCATGCCCTAAAACAATCACTGTTATTATACAACAAATATGGATTTATTTACAAGGAGGAACAAAAAATGTCAGATTTACAGAATAAAGTGGGTATTGTCACTGGAGGAAGCAGCGGCATCGGATTCCAGACTGCCAACGTGCTGGCCGGTGACGGCGCCACGGTCTACTCCATCAGCCGTACCGGAGCGCCCAAGGAGGGCATGGGCGAAAGCGCGCCCGGAGTCATCCACCTGAAAGGCGATATCAGCGATATGGCCTCAATGAAAACATTGATAGATGAGATTGCAGCAAAGAACGGCGGCTGCCTGGATTTCCTTGTGAACAATGCCGGGGCCACCTTTAAGTGCCGGGCCGAGTCCTTCCCCTTAGACCAGTTTGACCGTGTCATGGACGTAAACGTAAAATATGTGTTCGGCATGAGCCAGCTCTGTTACCCATATCTGAAACAGTCCGCCGGAAGAGGCCGCATCATCAATATCACAAGCATGAGCGCCCACCTTGGTTTCTCCGAAGTTGTTCCCTACTGCACCAGCAAGGGCGCCGTATTATCCATGACCAGGGGCCTGGCCGTTGAGTGGGCCCAGGACAATATCTGTGTCAACAGCATTGCCCCAGGCTGGTTCCAGAGCAAGATGTTAAAAGAGGTGGCCGACCCTGCCAGGGAGCAGAAAATCCTCAGCCGCATGCCCCTTCATTCCTACGGTGACACCAGGGACTTAGGCGCCCTGGCAAGCTTCCTGTGCGGCCCTGGCGCCAGCTATATTACGGGGCAGGATTTTGCGGTTGACGGCGGGGCGCTGGCTTTTGGATATTGATGGAGTGGCGGCCGGCCTGGCCCTTTTATCTGTCACTGATTTCCAGTAAATCCAGAAGCGCCTGCACGCCCTCCGGGCTGTCTGCAAAGGACTTGACAGGGGCGCCTACATATTCGGAGCACTCCGCCTCTGTCATCCTGCCGCTTCTCTGAACCGGCCCGTCCTCAAGCTCCACTGTGTAATTCCATTGCACTTCCCCTAGGTTTCCCGTAAGCGCAATCAGCATACAGGAAAACGCCTTCATCTTTTCTTCAAACGTAGCTGAATTGGATGTACTGTCCTCAAAATTCAAGGTCCAGCCATACGGCTCTTCAGAGGTCTGGAGCTGATTCTTAAAAACACCCAGGGATTTTGATATTCCCACAAGCCCGGCCAGCTTTCCGTCGGCAGACGCATCCCCGATATACGGGTTCTTCGCCTTAAACAGCTCATTGGCCTGCCTGCCCACCACCTCCCCATTGCTTTTAACGGTCATGCCCCTGATATCCATCTGCATGCCCTCTGCCGGAAGGCCCATCTCCAGGTTGAAGGTGCCGTTGCGGTTCCAGGGCGAGGCAAGACATGCATAGACCACCATTTCCTCTGTCCCATCATCCTTCCTCACCATTTTATACCTGCTGAAAACAGAGGCCGAATTATAAAACGAGCCTCCTACCCGTACCTGGCTTCCATTGATATCCGTATAGGTTATTATATAGGCATCGGATGGATAACCAATGATAAACAGCTTCATGAACACGGCCAGCGCCATGGCCAGGAACACGGCTCCAGCGCCCAGAAGCACATTTTGCAGGTTTCTCCGTTTCACCTTTTTCAGATAATCGATTTCCTCTGCTTCAGTGCTGCCCACAGCTTCCTTCTCGCCTTCCACCTCCTGTTTCATGCGCTGATACATACGCCTGCATTCCCCACACTCTTTAAGATGCGCCTCAATCTCCCGCCCCGTAGCCTCCGATGTGAGGCCGTCCGCATACAAAGGCATCAGGTCTTTTATGATTTCACACGGTATTTTCCTGCTCATAATTTCTCCGCCTCCTTCACTATCCGCTCTTTTGCGCGGTAATAGGTCACCCTTGCCCAGTTCTCACTTCTTTCCATAATTTCGCCAATCTGACCAAATGTCAGGTTACCCACCAGCCTGAGATACATTACCTCCCGCATGGGATTCTCCAGATTGTGAATCAGCCTCAGGACCTGTATGCTGTCCCAGGAATGGAACAGCTGGGTTTCGGCGGAATCCACAGGGATTTCTTCCGCCTCCTCCAGCGGCATATGTTTCTTCTGCCTGCGCACATGCTCATACCACAGATTCTTCGCTATGCCGCACAGCCAGGTGGAGACACTGCTTTCCCCTTTATACTTACCAATATTCTTCACTGCCCGGTAAAATGTTTCCTGGGTCAGCTCCTCCGCCAGATCCGGGTCCTGTGTCCGGGTCAAGAGAAAACCATATACCATTTTTCCGTGCTTTAAATAGATTTCTTCCATGGAATCCATATATGCATTTCCTCCTTATGTTAATTGGTGTTGGAATGGGGCGGAACGTTACAGGGAAATTTTAATATTTTTATCATTCAAAAAGTGCCCGATATCAGCCATCAAAGCCGCCATCGGACACTGCTTTTTTTATCTCAACCATCAATTCTTCCGGCTCAAAAATTTTCCCAAGCCGTTTCCCTTACATCTCACTCATCTTAGCCAGCTTCGCCGCCTGATCCGCCGCAATCAGGTTATCCAGCAGTTCCTGGATATCCCCGTTCATAATGGAATCAATCTTATACAAAGTCAGCTTAATCCTGTGGTCCGTCACACGGCCCTGAGGGAAATTGTAGGTGCGGATTTTCTCAGAACGGTCGCCTGTGCCGATCTGGCTGCGGCGCTCCTCCGCCTCGGAGCTTTGGCGCTTCTCCAGCTCGATGTCGTACAGCTTGGAGCGCAGCAGGCGGAAGGCCTTTTCCTTGTTCTGAAGCTGCGACTTCTCTGTCTGGCTGTAAATCACGATTCCGGTGGGCATATGGGTCAGACGTACCGCGGAATCCGTTGTATTGACGCACTGGCCGCCGTTGCCGGACGCACGCATTACGTCGATACGGATATCGTTCATATCAATCTGCACATCCACTTCCTCTGCCTCAGGCATGACGGCAACCGTTGCAGTGGAGGTATGGATGCGGCCGCCGGATTCTGTCTCAGGCACACGCTGCACGCGGTGTACACCGCTTTCGTATTTAAGCTTGGAGTAGGCTCCCTTGCCGGTAACCATGGCCACCACTTCCTTGAAGCCGCCGATTCCGTTTTCATTCAGGCTGATGATCTCAACCTTCCATCTGTGGCTGTCCGCATAGTTGGAGTACATACGGTACAGCTCCGCGGCGAACAGGGCCGCCTCATCACCGCCAGCGCCTGCGCGGATTTCCAGGATGATGTTCTTGTCGTCATTGGGGTCCTTGGGAAGCAGGAGGATTTTCAGCTCATGCTCCAGTTCCTCGATACGCTTCTTGGCATCGGACAGTTCTTCCTTGGCCATCTCGCGCATCTCCTCATCGTTTTCCTCCTCAAGGAGGGCCAGGCTGTCCTCCACGTCCTGCTTGGCCTGCTTATACTGCTTATAAGCCTCCACGATGGGCGCCAGGTCTGCCTGCTCCTTCATAAGCCGGGTAAACCGCTTGGTGTCCTGGGTCACAGCCGGGTCCCCCAGCATCAGCATCAATTCCTCATAATGGATTAACATATCATCTAATCTATCAAACATAATTCCCTCCTGTCTCCTTCCAACCGGCACGCACCACCCGGTCCAGCCCGGCCATATCCTTCATCACTTCCACCTGCACATATCCCTGCATCTCAAACATCCGGCTTACCGCCTGTCCCTGGTCAAATCCAATCTCCATATACACACATCCCCCAGGGCAGAGATGCTTCCTGCATCCCTCTGCCAGTATCCGGTAAAACGCAAGTCCGTCAGCGGTTCCGTCCAGGGCCATCCTTGGCTCGTAATCCCTCACCTCAGGCTCCAGCCCTTCTATGTCGTGGCTGGGTATATAGGGCGGGTTGGAGACAATGATGTCATATCTGCGGTCAGGTTCCAGGCGTTCAAACATGTCGCTCTCAATCAGGTTGAACTCACCCTCATGCTCCTTCAGAAGACGCTGTGCGTTCCGGGCCGCAACTGCCAGGGCTTCCCTTGACACGTCCAGGGCCGTCACATCCCGGTAGCCGCCCATAAGGGCCAGGCTGATTGCAATGCATCCGGATCCGGTGCATACGTCCAGAAGCGCTGCATCTTTTCCCTTCTGCTCCTTTAACACCAGCTCCACCAGTATCTCCGTGTCCTGCCTTGGAATCAGCACATGTTCATTTACATAAAACTCAAATCCCATGAACTCCTGGACGCCTGTCAGGTGCTGGAGGGGAATCCGCTCCGCCCTCCGGTCAATCATTTCCTCGTACTTCCTGCACTTTGAAAATGTCTTCTCATCCTCAGGAAGGGCCTTATCCTTTACCGCCAGGAAGGAGGCCAGGCTCTGGCCAAATGCCTCCAGCAGAAGATACCTTGCATCCAGACCCGCGTCCGGCACGCTGCTTCTATTCAGTTTCTCCGTTCCCTGCCATAGCAGCTGCTGCATGGTCATGTCCTGCCGCTCCTTTGTGTTTCTTTTCATCACAGGCACTGCCTGTACCGCCGACCTGGATCCCGGCGCTGTTTTCCTTCCATCCGGGAAATGTCTCATCCAGGTAGTTCCTCCAGTCAAACACGGTTTCAACCGCTGCAATCGCAACCTCAATCATGCTGTCATCCGGCTCGGTGGTGGTCAGTCCCTGCATCCACATACCGGGACGGCTTAAGATATTCACCAGCTTGGAATCATGCCTGCCTGCAAAGCGCAGGAACTCATAGGACACGCCTGCGATTACGGGTATCAGCACGATACGGCTGACAATCCTAAGCCAGATGGTATCCACTCGGATTACCATGAAGAACAGGATGCTGATGATCATTACAATCATGATGAAGCTGGTCCCGCAGCGCTTATGCTCCTTGGAACTGGCCCTTACATTGTCCACGGTCAGCTCTAACCCGTGCTCGATGCAGTTAATGCACTTGTGTTCCGAACCGTGGTACATGAAGGTCCTCTTTATGTCCTCCATCCTGGATACCAGCTTGATATACGCAATGAAGATGACAATCCTGATCACGCCCTCCAGTATGGCCATCACTGTCTCTGAGTGGATGAAGCTTTTGCAGAAGCGCGCAATGAGAAGCGGCAGCACCATGAATATACCGATGGCCATGACAAAGGAAAATACCATCACCACACTCATGAGGATGCCCTCCAGCTTTTCCCCAAAGACCTTGTCAAGCCACGCCTCAAACCGGCTGGGCTGGGCCTCCTCGTCATCCTCGAAAAAACTGCAGGACCAGGTCAGGGCCCTCATGCCCACGACCATGGAATCTATAAAACTGAAAATACCCCTGATAAACGGAAGCCCAAGAAACTTATGCTTCCTGGTAATGCTTACGTAGGTATCCTTTTTCACCTCAATATCCCCGTCCGGCTTGCGGACCGCGATGGCGTAATCATTGCCGTTCTGCATCATGATGCCTTCAATTACGGCCTGACCGCCAATTCCTGAATATTTCATCCTTTCTTACCTTTCTGTGCTGTACCGCGCGGTTTTGGCGCCGCGCCGCATAAACCAGAAAGGGCTGAGCCTGATGCCAAGCCCAACCCTCATCTTTTTTGCCTATTAGTTAGCATTCATGCCATACTTACGATTGAACTTATCAATACGTCCACGGGCCTGAGCAGCCTTCTGCTGGCCGGTATAGAATGAATGGCACTTGGAACAGATTTCCACGTGGATGTCTTTCTTTGTTGATCCTGTTACGAACTCATTACCACAGTTGCAGACAACCTTTGCCTGGTAATAATTTGGATGGATTCCTTCTCTCATTTCTTTCACCTCTCTGATAATATTTGCGGTTTCCGACCGCGGCCTGTATGCCAATCTGCCTCTGTACATTACAGGCAGCCGGCTCCCGCCGTCACCAGAACGCACAGATATCAGCACTGTTCAAGTTAAACGCATCCTCACCGTAAGGTTCTGACTCACGCAGATGCTAAAACTGCCGTCAATCCAGACAGCTTACACAGTATAGCATAAATTGTCCGGGATTGCAAGATGTTTTTCAGCCTGTCCGAATAATCCCACAACAGGGCGGGCCGGACCATAAATATCTGAAAATCGGACGGCATGACCTGTCTTAAAGGTCTGCCGCCCGATGAAGCATTTACCGTTTTAAATCATTTTACATAAAATTATATTCCGTTACAATCTTCTCCCGGCCCGTTGTCACATCCGTGAAATATTCATAGCAGCTGATTCCCAGGAATGAGCCGGAAATGTTGATGATGTTATCAAAACCGCGGCCCTTTAACGCCATGATTGCATTATAGCTTCTCTGGCTGGTCCTGCAATGCAGGTATACGGGTCTGTCCCTGGGTATCTCCTCCGTGCGCTGGCGCAGCTCGCCCAATGGGATATTGACTGCCCCTATGAGGTGGCCTGCCTCGAACTCATCCCTGCCCCTCACATCAATGATGCAGGCTTTATCCTCCACCAGGCCGCGCACTTCGCCAACATGGACCTGCTTAAATACGCCGTGAAGCACGTTCAGTCCCACCAGGGCCGCCAGATTGACCACGTCCCTGGCAGTTCCGAACACAGGTGAATAACACAGCTCCAGGTCCTTTAAGTCCTCCAGGGTGCCGTTCATGGCTATCAGGGTTGCAACCACGTCAATCCTCTTATCCACATTGCCCTTTCCAATGGCCTGGGCTCCCAGGATCCTTCCCGTGGGCACCTCAAATACAAGCTTGAAATGCATGGGCGCGCTTCCCGGCATCAGCCCCACCTTATCCATGGACATGGTGTACACAGAATCGCATGGGATATTGCTGGCCCGGGCCGTCCTCTCGTTAAGCCCTGTGGCAGCGGCGTTCAGTTCAAACAGCCTTACCGCGCAGGAACCGATGACACCCCTGTTCCTGTTTGGTATGCCGTACATGGCATCGGCGGCAGCCCTTGCCTGGCGCAGGGCCGGGCCGGCCAGGGGCAGCTTCACCGGCCTGCGGGTCAGCTGGTTGTAAACTTCAATGGCATCGCCCACCGCGTAGATATGCGGGTCGCTTGTGCGGTAATCAGCTGAAACCCTGATGGCCCCGGTTTCCCCAAGTTCCAGTCCTGCCTGTCTTGCCAGTTCCGTCTCAGGCAGCACGCCGATGGAGAGCACCACCGCGTCGCAGGGCAGCTCCTTTCCAGAATTCAAGGTGACCTTATCCCCAGCAATTGCCTTTACGCCATCCCCCACAGCCAGTTGTACGCCCTTGTCATGAAGTTCCTTCTGCAGGATCTGGGCCATATCATAATCAAACGGCATCATGATCTGGTCCGCGGCTTCCGCCACAGCCACATGTTTCCCGGCTGCCTTAAGGTTCTCAGCCACCTCAAGCCCGATGAAGCCTCCGCCGATCACAACCACATTGCGGATTTCCTCCCTGGACACGTACTGGTCCAGCTTTGCGATGTCATTCACATTGCGCACCGTAAAGACATGGGGAAGGGATACTCCCTCGATTGACCTGGGGCGGATTGGATATGATCCAGGTGAAAGGACCAGCTCATCATAAGCCTCTTCGTATTCCCGGCCGGACACACTGTCCCGGACCAGGATGACCTGGCGCTCCCGGTCAATGCCATACACCTCATTGTTAACCCTTACCTCAATATCATAGGACGCCTTAAATCCCTCCGGCGTCATAAGCACAAGCCAGTCCTTATCTTCCACGGTCCTGCTTAAATAATAGGGAAGGGAGCAATTGGAGAATGATACATGCTCTCCCCGTTCAAATATGGTGATTGATGCGTCCGCATCCAGGCGCCTTACCCTGGCTGCCGCGGAAGCGCCTCCGGCAACTCCTCCTACAATGAGCACACGTTTTCCCATGTTCACACATCCTTTACAGTCTATTTTAACTCTCAGCCTTTTCCGGCCTATTGCCATTAAGCTTTCGCTGCAGGCTTCTTATCCAGATTCCTGGATTTATCATTATATGCATCCATATCAATATTCTTGGTCATCTTGGCGGATACCAGGGCCGTAACCATGCCGTCGCTTACATTCAGCGCGGTCCTTGCCATATCGATGACTGGCTCAATACCAACTAACAGTCCTGCGATTCCAACAGGAAGCCCAAGTGCGGATAATACCGTGATTCCGGCAAATGTCGCTCCGCCGCCCACTCCGGCAATACCGATGGAAGCAAAAGTGATGACAACCACCATCAGGATGAAGAAGGATGGTGTGATGGGCTGTCCTACGGCAGGCGCCACCATCACTACCAGCATGGCCGGATAAATCGCAGCGCATCCGTTCTGTCCGATGGAGGTGCTCAGGGAACCTGCCAGGTTGGAAACGCCATTGTCCACGCCCATCTCATCGGTCAGGGTACGGATGGTCAGTGGAAGGGTGCCTGCGCTGGTACGGGAGGTAAATGCAAATACCAGGGTGGTCATGGCCTTCTTAAAGTATACAAATGGGCTGAGTCCTGCAAAGGCCAGTATCAGTCCGTGGATTACGAACATGATGATGATGGCCGTATAGGAAGCAAGCACAAAGGTCACAAGCCGCAGTATACTGGTATAATCACTTCCCGCAATGGTCTTGGTCATCAATGAGAAGATGCCGAACGGAGTCAGCATGATGATCATCATGACCACTTCCACCACCAGGGTATTTAGCGAGTTCATCATTTTACTGAAGAACTCCGCCTGTTCCGGGGCATAGGTCCGCACCCCGATGACGCCGATTCCAAGGAATGCCGCGAACAGCACCACGGAAAGGGTTGCATTGCTTCCCTGTCCGGTCAGGGCATAGATTGGGTTGGACGGAATGATATCAATGATGGTATTCTCAATGGAAAGTCCCTCCTGGGCCTTTTCCTCCAGCTGGGCCGTCTTCTGTGTCTCGGCCTCGCCAATCTCCAGTCCCTCTGCGCTGACGCCGAAGGTCTGGGCCGTAACGCCGCCCACAACCGCTGCGACTGCCGCTGTTGACAGAAGGATTACCAGCACAAGGGCTGTAATCTTACCAAGGTTCTTACCAGACTTCTGGTTGATGATGGCACACACGATAGATACGAAAATCAACGGGATGACCATCATTTTCAAAAGCTTGGTATATGCGGTCCCCACCAGGCTGATCCAGCGCAGGCTCTCGGAAACAGCCGCATCGTCAGCCACTGACTTTAAGATTGCGCCAAATATAATACCGCCGAACAGACCGGCCACAACACGCACATTAAAAGATTTTCCTTTTTTTCCTAAATAAAACAAGAATCCCAGATACGCCAAAAAACAGATTACACTGATAGTGACAGCCATTTATTCCCCCAACCTTTCTTTGATGTTATTGATGATGCTTGCAACTGCAGTTTTAATATTCTTTGTATCTGTGGCAAGGTTGATACGGATGTATCCCTGTGCCATGACGCTGAACCACTCACCCACATCACAGGCCAGCCTGCACTTATCCTGGATGAACCTGGCTGTCTCATCTCCCGGCACATAGCCCTTAAGATCAATCCATGACAGATAGGTTCCCTCCAGAGGCGTAACAATGACCTCAGGCAGTTCCCTGGCAAATTCCTGCTTCATATAATCGTAGTTGTGAAGGATCAGGGCCTTGACATCCGAAAGCCACTCTTCCCCGCCTCTGAAAGCAGCGCCCATACCGGTGATACCCATCAGGTTCACTTCAGGGGAGCCGATACCCTTAATGTAGGCATCATACGCTTCCATCAGCTTCCCGTCAAAAATAATGACATGGGAATGGATGAGTCCGGCCAGGTTAAAGGTCTTGGAGCCGGAGTTCAGGGTAATCAGGATATCCTTGTATTCCCCGCCCTTCACACATGCAGAGGACACAAAAGGCTTCCCTTCGTATGTAAAGTCCTGATGGATCTCATCCGAAACAACCAGCACCCCATGCTTACGGCAGATGGAGAACATGGTATCCAGTTCCTCCTCAGACCATACGCGGCTTACCGGGTTATGAGGAGAGCACAGGATGAACATCTCTACCTTGTTATCAACAATTTCCTTTTCAAACTTCTCAAAATCCAGGCTGTAATATCCATGGTCGTTGTCAAGCTCGCATGTCACAAGCTTCCTTCCTGTATTTAAAATAGCATCATAGAATGGATAATACACAGGAGGACAGATGATTACAGATGCCTCCTCCTTGGTATAGGCCCTTACCGCCGCGTACAGGGAACCCACAACCCCAGTGGCAAAGCGGACGTTCTCCTTGGCAAGTTCTACATTATGATGCTTCTTCTGCCATGCAAAGAAAGAATCAAAGTATTCATCCTCCACCTTCCCATAGCCAAAAACACCGTGCTTCACACGCTCTGTCAGCGCCTCCCTGACAACAGCCGGGGACTGTATCTCCATATCAGCCACCCACAGCGGAAGCAGGTCTGCATCCCCAAAAATCTCCTGGAGTGAATCCCACTTCAGTGTACCGGTACCCCGGCGTTCCACACAATTCTCCCTACAGAACTTCTCAAAGTCCATCTTTCATACCATCCTTTCCCAAGCGTAAGCAAGCTTTTAAATATTGTTCACTTGATAAACTATATTATAAAATACTTGGTGCATAATGTCAATATACTTTGTATTTTTTTTAATAACAAGGGCATTCTGCACATTAAAACGACTATATTTTTTCAATATTGTTCTATAACTTTACTATTTTTCCTGTTTTGGTTAAAATAAAGCATTGAAGCCCTTTTCCAGATATGTTACTATAACATGTACAGACATTATATAAGAACAGGAGCCAATACCCATATGAGCCATCTTACAGATATCAACAGCGCGTACCAGAAGCTGAATGTAAGGGCGAATACATTGTATGAATTCGTCATTCTATATCACAATTACATCTATGCCCATCACACCTATGAGAATGAACATTTTAATATGATGGAGATACACACCCTTACATACATCGACGACTGCCCGGGAATCACTGCCACGGAACTGTCAAAGCTGTGGCACAAAAGCAAAAGCGCCATCTCACAGGTCATCAAACGGCTGGTGGATTCCGGATACGTTGAGAAGCGCTTCAAGGAGAACAACGAGAAATCCGTCTGCCTCTATGTGACGGATAAAGGCCAGAGGCTTTCCAGTGTCCACAAGGCATATGACGTGGCCGACATCACCCAGACCACATCTTATCTGATTGAACAATGCGGCCAGGCGGATGTGGATGCATTTTACAGGATTATTGATAAATACAACGAACTTCTCAAGTCAGACCTGGAGTCATAGGATTTTAGAAATGACCGCGCCTTACACGGGGAAGGATATGGTTTAAGAATGATAAATTATTAACAATTTGCCGGCTGGATGGAGCACTATACACAGAACACATGAAACTACAAATGATAGGAGGATTACAAAATGAGTAACCTGAACAATGTAATGAAAGAATTCAAAGCGTTCATACTGAAAGGAAACATCATCGACATGGCTGTGGGCGTCATCATAGGCGGCGCGTTCAGCAAAATCGTCACATCCCTTGTAAATGACATCCTGATGCCAATCCTCGGCGCCCTCACGGGCGGGGCCAGCTTCAATACGCTCAAATACGTGCTCAGCCCGGAAGTAAAGGCTGGCGGCGAGGTGGTAAAAGCAGAAGCCGCCATACTGTATGGCAGCTTCCTTCAAAATGTCCTTGATTTTATTATCATCGGGGCCTGCATGTTCTTCATGATCAAGACCGTTGCCGTCATCAGCTCACGCCTTCGCCATGAGGAAGAGAAAAAGGAAGAGGCGCCCGCGCCTGCCGGTCCCACCCAGGAGGAACTTCTGGCCGAAATCCGCGACCTGTTAAAAGAGAAAAATGCTTCCGCCTGACGCTGCGGCACAAATACGCCCGGGCGTGTTTGAAAATTGCTTTCCGTCAGATGTGCGTCCCACTTTGTGGGAAATCTGGTCCCGATGAGGGAGGCGTAGCGGGCTACGTTGACCGAATTGGGGCCAGATTTGCCGCGAAGCGGGGCGTGCAGATGGCGGGAATGAATTTTCAAACACGCCCTAATAAAACCTGATTCTCTTGGCGTTCTCCACAAACTCCCTGTTGTTCCTGGTCCTTGCGAACAGATCCAGTATCTTTTCCACGGCGTCCTCGGGCTTCATGGAGTTTGTTGCTTTGTGTATGATATCCACCGCCTCTGCCTCTTCCCTGGTCAGCAGAAGGTCATCCCTTCGCGTACCTGACTTAAGGATATCAATGGCAGGGAAGATACGTTTCTCTGACAGCTTCCTGTCCAGGACCAGCTCCATGTTGCCGGTTCCCTTAAATTCCTCGTATACAACATCATCCATACGGCTTCCGGTATCCACCAGCGCAGTTGCCAGCACGGTCAGGCTTCCGCCCTCACGCATGTTGCGGGCAGCGCCGAAAAAGCGCTTGGGCATATGAAGGGCCGCCGGGTCAAGACCGCCGGAAAGGGTACGGCCGCTGGGCGCAACCGTCAGGTTATATGCCCTTGCAAGGCGTGTGATGCTGTCTAAAAGTATGATGACATCCCGGCCGTGTTCCACAAGACGCTTGGCGCGCTCCGCCACCATCTCCGAAACCCTTTTATGGCGCTCTGGCAGTTCGTCAAAGGTGGAGTAGATTACTTCCACATTGGGGCCTACAATCGCCTCCCTGATGTCCGTCACTTCCTCCGGGCGCTCGTCAATCAGGAGGATCATCAGATGCATGTCCGGATGGTTGGTGGTGATGGCCTTGGCCACCTGCTTTAACAGGGTGGTCTTACCTGCCTTTGGCGGGGACACGATCATTCCGCGCTGTCCCTTACCGATGGGTGACAGAAGGTCCAGCACGCGCATGGCAACGGATGTCTTCACGCCAGGCATCTCCATATGCAGACGCTGGTTAGGGAAGATGGGCGTTAAATCCTCAAAATTAGGCCTTGTCTCCGTAGCGCTTAAAGGATATCCGTTCACCGTCTTGATATAAAGAAGGGCTGCGAACTTTTCAGTGGCTGATTTGACCCTTCTGTTGCCTGCGATGATATCACCGGTCTTCAAATTAAAGCGGCGGATCTGCGATGGCGCCACATACACGTCGTTCTCACCCGGCAGGAAGTTCTCACACCGGATGAATCCGAATCCATCAGGCATTACCTCCAGGATACCATTGGCTTCAATCCCGCTGTCCAGTTCTGCCATATCCTGGTTGGACAGACCTGTCGTATCGCTCCTGCCCTCCGCCCTGGAATCGGTCCTGGAGTCATTCCTGGAAGCGCGCTCGCCGCCTTCGGACTGCTGGTTCGACCCCTGGTTCTGGCTGTAATTGGTATGGGGCCTGTTCTGCTGGGACTTGTTAGCTGAATATTTATTATTCTCGTAAGACCGGTTGGTGTTACGTCTTGGCTCCTGGTTACGGCTTTCCTGTCTGTCCTGGGATTCCTGGGGCCTGGACTGGATGGTGTCCTGCCTGGACTGGATGTTATCCTGCCTGGTCTGGGCATTATCCTGTCTGGGCTGGATGTTATCCTGCCTGGTCTGGGCATTATCCTGCCTGGACTGGGCATTGTCCTGCCTGGACTGGGCATTGTCCTGTCTGGACTGGATGTTATCCTGCCTGGTCTGGGCATTATCCTGTCTGGGCTTCACAGTCTCCTGCCTGGGCTGGGCATTGTCCGGCGCCTGGCGTCTTTCCTCTTTTCTGATTTCAGTTGGCTTTACTTCCGGGTTCTTCTCTGCCGCCTCGCAGAGCAGGTCGATGATCTCAGCCTTGCGCAGGCTGCTGATTCCTTTAATACCCTGGTTTCTAGCCATTTCCTTTAATTCTGCAAGAGGAAGTGTCTGCAATTTTTCCCGCATAGTATCTCTCCTTATCCAATATTAATCAACTCATCCGTCAAGACAGACTGATGGTCTATTTCCAACACTCGGGGGTATTATCTTATGTTCAATCAAATTCGGGGTTTATTCCAGATTTGCGAATTGCTTGGGACTAACAGACTGCTGACAGCGTAAGAAAACTGTCAGCCAATCTATGTATAGCCCTATTATATACACGAATATTACGGAATGTAAAGTGAAAATTGAAATAATTTTAGTTTGTCAGCCAGCTCATATGGGTTTTTATACGGGCTTCATAGCCATTATCTGAAGGTTCATAGAACACCGCCCCCTCCATACCGTCAGGCAGGTACTGCTGTTTTACATAGTGCTTGGGATAATCATGCGCATACTTATATCCTGCCCCGTGCCCCAGCTTCTCAGCTCCCTTATAATGCTTATCCTGCAGATGGACCGGAACCGGCATGGTCCTCTGGTCCCTGATTGCATCCATGGCCTTGAATACAGCCATGCAGGCCGCATTGCTCTTTGGCGCGGTGGCAACATAGGTCACTGCCTGGGACAGGATGATCTGGGCTTCCGGAAGCCCGATCCGCTCCACGGCCTGTGCCGCATTCACAGCCACCACCAATGCCTGGGGATCCGCGTTGCCCACATCCTCTGACGCGCATATCATTATCCTTCTGGCAATGAATTTGATATCCTCCCCGGCATAGAGCATCCGGGCCAGGTAATAGACAGCCGCATCCGGGTCCGAACCGCGCATGCTCTTGATGAATGCAGAAACCGTGTCATAGTGGTTGTCCCCATTCTTATCATACCGCACCACCCGCTTCTGGATGCATTCCTGGGCCACTGCCAGATTAATATGTATCTTACCGTCTTCTGCGCGTTCCGTTGTCAGGACGCCAAGTTCCACTGCGTTAAGCGCCGCCCTGGCGTCCCCGTTGGCCGTATCTGCCAGGAAATCAGCGGCATCCTCATCAATCACCGGGTCGTAAGCCCCCATGCCCCGTTCCTTATCATACACCGCCCTGTGTATCAGCTCCCTGATATCCTCCTTCTCCAGCGGCTTAAGTTCAAATATCCTGGAACGCGACAGCAAGGCCCCATTCACCTCAAAATACGGATTCTCCGTGGTGGCCCCGATAAGGATCAGCGTGCCGTCCTCCACAAAGGGCAGGAGATAATCCTGCTGCCCCTTATTAAAGCGGTGGATCTCATCCACGAACAATATGGTCTTCCTGCCATACATGCCCATATTATCCTTGGCGCCCTTAACCACTTCCTCCATGTCCTTCTTGCCGGCAACCGTGGCATTGATCTGCTTGAAATCCGCGCTGGTGGTATTGGCAATCACCTTGGCCAGGGTGGTCTTTCCCGTGCCGGGAGGGCCATAGAAAATAATGGATCCCAGCTTATCCGCCTTGATTGCCCGGTAAAGCAGTTTATCCACGCCCACTATATGCTGCTGCCCCACCACCTCATCCAGGGTCCTGGGCCTGAGCCTGGAAGCCAGCGGGGATTCTGTCTCCATGGTGTTCTCTCTCATATAATCAAATAAATCCATCGTCTTACCCTTTCTGCCGTGTCCTATCTCAATCAATCAGCAGTTCATCAACCGTAACAAAAGTATATCCCTGCCTGGTAAGCGTGTCAACCAGTTCCAGCGCAGCCTGTACCGAAGTGGGGAAAATATCATGCATTAATATAATATCCCCATCCTCCACATCTTTCAAGACCCGTTTCACAATCTTATTCTTATTCCTCAGTTTCCAGTCCAGGGAATCCACGGACCACAGCACCGTGGTCATGCCCACGTCGCACTCCAGTTCCTCATTCCAGTCCCCAAAGGGCGGCCTCATGTATTGCGGCCGTTCCCCGGTTATGTCCTCTATCATCATGCTGGTCCTGTCCACGGCCTGGCACACGGACCTGGCCCCGGCCTTGGTCAGCTGGACATGGCTGAAGCTGTGGTTTCCAATCAGATGGCCGTCATCATGCATCCGCTTCACCAGCTCTTCATTGCCCTCTATGTTCTGTCCCATCAGGAAAAATGTGGCCCTGACGCCTCTTTCCTTCAGACCGTCCAGCAGCTGGGCGGTACACTCCTTATGGGGACCGTCGTCAAATGTAAGGGCCACGCATTTGCCCTCAAGCCCTTTGGCCCGCTCCATGGTCTCCCCGCCCTCCTGGACCCACGCCCCATTCCCTGCCGCGGCATGGACCGGCCGGTTTCCCAGGACAGTACGGCACAGTCCCCCAAGAAGGATCACGTCCGCCGCACAGACAACAGCCAGAAGTTTTACTTTATTTCCCAGTTTCACCTTATGCCCTCTTTCACCTGATGCCCTTTATCTATCCAGTATATGTCAGGAGTGGAAGGAAAAATGCATGGGATTCTGAAACGGGGTGGATTCCTGCATCATAGCAAGAATCCACCCCATCATGGCGTCCTTCACGGACACTGCTTTTCGAGTCATTTCATGTGCATGTCACCGTATCCCTATCCCACCGGAGTAATGACTACCCCTGGGCCGCCGGATTTCCCGCTGGGGGAACTGCCCTGCGTCTGGCCGGACTGGCTTTCGCCCGGTGCAGTACCGGCCTGGGCATTGCCGGACTGGGCGCTGCCGCCCGGTTGGGCACTGCCCGGCTGTGTGCTGCCCGGCTGGGCGCTTCCGCCGCCCTGGGCACCATCTCCCGGCTGGCCCCCGGCGCCGTCCTGGCCGCCTGCATTTTCCTGTACCTGGCCCAGCACACCGTCAGGGCCGGCCTGATAGCTGGTCCCATTGATGTCAACCACGGTGTTTGCCGCCATCCTGCCGGTGGATGGATCCATATAGTAATGGAGGCCGTTTACATCAATCATGCCCTTTGCCATACGGCCTGAGCCTTCAAAGTAATACCACGCGCCGTCCATCTCGCGCCAGCCGGTTGCCATGGCGCCTGAACCCCTGAGGTAGTATTTCTCCCCGGCATCCTCCAGCCATCCGGTCTGCATGGCCCCCTGGCCGTCGGCATAGTACCAGGTTCCGTTGTCGTTAATCCAGCCCTTGGACAGGACGCCTGCGTTATCCAGATAGTACCACGTTCCGTTCTGGTTGGTCCAGCCCTTGGCCATGGCTCCTGAGTTCTCCAGGAAGTATCTTCTTCCGTTGTCGTCCAGCCATCCGGTCTGCATCACGCCCTGGCTGTCAGCATAGTACCAGGTTCCCTTATCATCTATCCAGCCCTTGGACAGGGCGCCTGAACTGCCAAAGTAATACCACTTGCTGTTGTCGGACTTCCAGCCCGTTATCATGCGGCCCGTACTGTCATCCAGGTAATATCTCTTATCTGAAAGGGTAAGCCAGCCCCTGGATGCAAGGCCGTCCCCATCCATGTAGAACCAGCCCGTGCCGTCGTCAATCCAGCTGTTCTTCTGTTTTACGTAGTTCTGGTAATAATAGGTCTTTCCCTGGATGGTCCTCCAGGTATTGCCTGGAATCACCGTTGTAAAATCCTTAAACTGGAAATCAATGTCCACATTCCCGCTGATCCCGTTGACCGCGCCCGTACTGGTGGCCTGCCACATGACCGGGTTCTGATATGCCGGTTTTGCGGAGTAACGGGCAACCCAAACAGGATAATTCATCTTGCCCATGTCTAATTTGTTGGCCAGCCAGTTGTCATTGGCATAAATGATAGGATAATAGCCTGCTTCGGATATACGCCCGCAGAACGCATTGGCGATTGCCGCCAGTTCATCCTTTGACAGGGCGCCCTGGGTGGAGTCCTCCATGTCAAATGCAACCGGATAGGATACCGGATAATCGTGGATCAGGTCCAGGACAAAATTCGCCTCGTCCACCGCCATCTCCGGCGTGGTGGCAAGGGAATAGATATAGACCCCCACCTTAACCCCTGCCGCGCTGGCCTGCTGTATGTTCCTGTGGAAATATGGGTCCACCGCGCCCTTGGAGCGGGTTCCCAGCATGACAAAGGACACATCGTCCGCAGCCACCTGGCCCCAGTTAATATCCCCCTGCCACCTGGATACGTCGATTCCCCTGAACAGCACGCTGCTGATGGATGTACCGTCCGGCATCTGGTATGTGCCATTTACCTTTTTCCAGGCATTGGGGTTGGTCGTGGAAGAGCCTGAGGAAGCCGCTCCCGTATTTCCCGTGCTTCCGGTGGCACCTGCGGCGGGCTGTCCGGGGCCTCCGGGGCCTGGTGATGAGACAACCGGGGCTGATGTCTCGCCCGGTCCGATGGCCAGTGCGGTGCCCGCGGGAAGAATGGTGCCCGCGCTTATGATTCCCGCCATGGCAAGTGCCTGGCAGCGTCTTATCATGTGCATCTTGTTTTTCATACATTTCTCCTTATATAAAAATACGGGGGATGCTCAGCCGTCCGCTGTGACATCCCCCGTATCATGATCTGATTTACCGTCAGCCTGGTCCGTCTGTCCTTCCGGCCTGCAGGCTCCCTGAGGAGCTTCCGCCAGGCGAGTTGCTTGTGGAATTATTTCCGGAACTGCTTCCGGGAGTCCCACCGGACGTGCCGCCAGGCCCGTTGCTGCTGATGCCTGAGGAACCGCCTGACGCGCCCGGACCGCCGCTTGTGCCTGTGGAACTGTTGTTAACAGTACCTGGAGTCTGGGCCGATACACCGCCGGCGTTCTGGCATATGCCGCTGGCGTCAAAGGTGTACTGCGTTCCGTTGATGGTTGCCGTGGTGCCTGCAATCATCCTTCCTTCATTGGCAGGGTTCAGATAGTAATACTTGCCGTCCAGCTGAATCCAGCCAGTCATCATATGGCCGTTGCTGTTAAAATAATACCATGAGCCGTCAATCTGCTTCCAGCCCGTGGACATCTTACCATTACTCATATCCATGTAGTACTTGTTGCCATCGCTGTCACTGAGCCATCCAATCAGCATGCGCCCGTCCGTGTTCAGGTAGAAATAATCCTTGTCCACCTTGGCCCATCCGGTCATCATCTTGCCGTCCGTGCCGAACAGGTACCAATTGTCCTTAATCTGTGCCCAGGAATTCACGACGCACTTGCCGTTGCTCTGGAAATAGTACCAGGCCCCGTCCATCTCGCGCCAGCCCGTTGCCATGGTCCCGTTACCGCGCATGAAATAAAAGTCGCTGGTGGTTCCATTGCTGATTTTCAGCCAGCCGGTTACCATGGTTCCGTCATTCAGCAGGTAGTACCACTTGCCTTCTTCCGGGTTCACCCAGCCCGTTGCCATGATGCCGCTGGGCTTGAAGAAATACCACTTACCGTCAATCTGTTTGAAATCCTTTGTCATATAACCAGTGGACGGGTCCATGTAATACCATCCCTCACTGGTCTGCAGCCATCCTGTGTATACCTGGCCGTTGTCGACATAGGTCCAGTTGTCATTTGATTTTGTCCAGCTGCCGGCGGCATAGCTGGTAAATGCGCTCCCCAATGCCATGGCCCCAATCATACCGGCTGCTGCGACAGCTGTCCAGTACCTTTTATGTCCCATGTGTCATCCTCCTCGCCTCTTATATCCAGTTGGGGACAATATTCCCCAGTTTTCCACATATTTTTGATTATAGCACAATCCCATATGCTTTTGATAACATTTTTATTACAATTTCCGTAATTTCCTATAATATTTCTTTGCGTACCGGTACATGATGATGGTGTACTCTCCGAATTCATCTCCCAGCGCACTCTTGTATACAGCCCACAGGCTCCACAGGAAACCGCCCAGGGCAGCATATGCATAGACGGCAAAATACTCGTCTTTTGTAGGTTCCCTCTGAAGGTAAATGGCCAGAAGCTTCTCCATGTCCGCCTCATCATAGTAAGAGTAGATAGCGCACATGGACACATCCATGATGGGGTCGCACATGCCGGCATACTCCCAGTCCAGAAGTTTTACACCGCCGTCCCCGAGGAACAGGAAGTTATCCACATTGGCGTCAATATGGCTCAGGCATTTGGGGCGGTCCATGGCGTCCATGCGGTCCATGAGCCAGTCCATCCACCCCCGCACCTCCTGGTAGTCCTCGAACAGGATGCCGCCATGGCTGCTGCACAGCTTTTCATAAAAATCAATCCGTTCCCGGATGTCAAAATCATGTCCCACCGTGATGCCTGACTGATGGAGCCTGCGCACCATTTCCATGCACCGGTCCATGTCGGACCAGTCCGAGGCGTCTGCATTCCTGGCCCCCTCGTAATATTCGGCTATCTTATAACCGGTCCGGTCGTTCATATAAATCACATGCTCGGTAATACCAAGGCAGGCCACGGCGTCATAGACCTGTTTTTCCTGCTTCCTGTTAATAAGAAGCTCTGTGCCCGGACCAGGGATGCGGCAGATACAGTGGCGCTCCCCTACCTTGAACAGGAAGGACTTATTGGTCATGCCGGACTTCAGGCAGCGTATATCCTTAATCTGGGATTCAGGCACCTTAAATACCTCGGCCACCAGCTTCATGGCCGCGTTGTCGGAGTGGTTCTGATACCTGGGGTCGAATAAGCGCAGTTCTTCCAGGTTCTCGAACTCATACACCTGATTGTCGGGCTGGCGGTTTGCATCCATTTCAATCTCATCCCAATGGGCGGGGGACAGGCCGCTGGCCCTCACGGCCTCGTTAAGCAGCTCCCCATCCTCCTGTTCCAGGCGGCGCCTGGCCTCGCCTGAGAGCATGTCCACGTATACCTGCTCCCAGTAGAACTGTTCCGTGCCCGGGCTTTTGTAATAGGCCTCCAGCACGGGAAGGAACCGCGCGGAGAACTCCCTGGAAAAATAGGCCGGCCCGTACATGACCCACTGGTCCCGTCCGCCTATCTTCACGTCCGTGATGCGCCCCCTCTTGTTAAAGGAAAGGCACCACTCCTTGGTCTCGCCGTCCTGATAGGCAGCGCTGTACCATGCCCCGCATTCATATGCGTGGTACATGTTCTCCCTCATCCAGTTGTCGGAGGCCAGCACATACATGTTCCGCCCTTTTAAGACCTTCCTGGACCTGTAGATGGTTGCCAGGGTGTTCTTGTCCGAATACTCAGGATTATATAGAAGCTTTACATCGTATTTATCCATAAGATATTCAAACTTTTCCTTCAGATACCCCACCGCTATGGTGATATCCGTGATTCCCGCCTCATGGAGCTGGCATATCTGGCGTTCTATCATGCGCTCCCCGAATACCTCCAGAAGCCCCTTGGGGGTTTCAAATGTCAGGGGAACGAACCTGGAACCAAACCCGGCCGCTATGATTAATGCACCGTCCACCTTATACCCTTCCAAAAGGCGCCGTCCTTCTCCTGTAAGCTCCCACCCGGAGCCGCCCCCGCCGTCCGTGCGCTCCGCAATGTATCCCTTTCCGATGCACTCCTTAATAAGCCCGTTAACGGTCCCCAGGGATACCTTAAGCTTTTGCGCCATCTCCCTCTGGGTGATATCCGGCTGCTCCAGCACTGTCCTGCACACAAGTCCATGTCTGTCCATCAATACAAATCCTCGCTTCCGTCCCATTTATGTTCAAAATATGTATTTAATCAAAATATATGAACATTATAGCACATCCACCGGAAAATGCAAGCCGGATCAGGACTACATGGAAAGGGCATGAAAAAGGGGCCTCCGTTCCATGACGGCAGACCCCTTTCTCAAATGATTGATATATCCTGATACTCATTTCCCCTTAACCTGACAGCTGCCAATCTGTCACATGCCTGATGCTGCAGCGGCCAGCCTATGCTGCCAATCTGTCACTTGTCTGATGCTGCTACGGCCAGCCAATGCTGCCAATCTGTCACATACAGGATGCAGCGGCGGCCAGCCTATGCTGCCAATCTGTCACATGCCTGATGCTGCAACGGCCAGCCTATGCTGCCAATCTGCCACATACAGGATGCCGCGGCAGCCAGCCTATACTTCAAAAATCAGATCGCCGTAGCTGGGCATGGGCCACAATTCCTTATCCACAATCATCTCCAGCTTATCCACCGGCGCCCTTAAAGCCTCCATGGCCGGAACCACCTCGCTGTGATAGGCGGTTGCCTGGGCAATCCCGCCATCCGCGCAGGCTGCCTTCTCCGTTACCTCAGCCAGCCTGGATACCGCCGCCTTCATATCGGACAGCAGGCCGGAGGTCTCCATGAGAAGTCCTGTCTGTGTGCTCACATCCGCCTCCGGGCAGGCGCCCTTGACCGCTGAAATGGATGCCGCCAGCTGTGTAGTGTATCTGATGACTGCCGGGATAATGGACTTGCTTGCCATATCGTACATGGTCCTGGCTTCTATGTTGATGGCCTTAGAAAAGTTCTCATATTCAACCTCAGCCCTGGATTCAAGCTCCGCCCTGGTGAACACGCCGAAGGCCTCGAACAGCTTCACCGCCTTATCCGTTGTCAGGGCAGGGATGGCCTCCACCATGGACCTGATGTTTGGAAGGCCCCTCTTCTCTGCCTCTGCAACCCATTCGTCAGAGTAGCCGTTTCCATTGAAGATGACCCTTCTGTGGGCTGCCAGCATTTCCTTAATCATGTCATGGACCGCCATGTCGAAGTCGTCGGCCTTTTCCAGCTTATCGGCAGCTTCCTTGAACGCTTCCGCCACAATGGTGTTCAGCACGGTGTTGGGGCTTGCGATGGAATCCGAGGAACCCACCATACGGAACTCAAACTTGTTGCCTGTAAATGCAAAGGGCGAGGTCCTGTTCCTGTCCGTGGCATCCTTATCCAGGTCAGGAAGGATGTCAACCCCGGTCCTTAAGGTGCCGCCCTTCTTGGAGTGGGTTGCTTCTCCTGTGCTGCACAGCTGGTCAATCACGTCCTCCAGCTGCTCTCCCAGGAAGATGGAAATGATGGCAGGCGGCGCTTCGTTGGCACCCAGCCTGTGGTCATTGCCCACATCGGCCGCTGATTCCCGCAAAAGGTCTGCGTGGAGGTCCACTGCCTTGATGATACATGCCAGCACCAGAAGGAACTGGATGTTCTCATGAGGCGTGTCGCCTGGGTTTAAAAGGTTGGTGCCGTCATCCGCTGTCAGGGACCAGTTGTTATGCTTTCCTGAACCGTTGACGCCTGCAAATGGCTTCTCATGGAGAAGGCATGCCATGCCATGGCGGCCAGCCACCTTTTTCAGTGTCTCCATTACAATCTGGTTGTGGTCCACTGCCTGGTTCACGCCCTCATATATGGGGGCCAGTTCGTGCTGTGCAGGCGCAACCTCGTTGTGCTGCGTCTTGGCCGGGACGCCCAGCTTCCAAAGCTCTTTATTCACATCGTTCATGTAGGAACCAATCCTCTCGCGGATGGCGCCAAAGTAATGGTCCTCCAGCTCCTGCCCCTTGGGAGGCATGGCGCCGAAGAGGGTGCGTCCGGTGTAAATCAGGTCCTTGCGCTGTAAGTATTTTTCACGGTCAACCAGGAAGTATTCCTGCTCCGCCCCCACGGACGGCGCAACCCTTTTGGCGGTTGTGTTGCCAAAAAGTCTGAGGATCCTTAAGGCCTGCTCGTTCACCGCCTGCATGGAACGCAGCAGGGGCGTCTTTTTATCCAGGGACTCGCCTTTATAAGAACAGAAGGAGGTGGGGATACAAAGGGTGACGCCGATGGCGTCTTCCCTTAAGAACGCAGGGGAGGTACAATCCCAGACCGTGTACCCCCTGGCCTCAAAGGTGGCGCGCAGGCCGCCTGATGGGAAGGAGGATGCATCCGGCTCACCCTTAATCAGCTCCTTGCCGGAGAATTCCATGATTACCTTGCCATCGCTTGGGGCAGAGATAAAGGAATCATGCTTCTCAGCTGTCACGCCGGTCAGAGGCTGGAACCAGTGGGTATAGTGGGTGGCCCCCCTCTCAATTGCCCAGTCCTTCATGGCGTGCGCCACCACATCCGCAATACTGGGATCCAGTTCCGCACCGTCTTCCACTGTCTTTTTCAGCTTCTTATAAACATTTTTAGGCAGACGGTCCTTCATCACCGCATCATTGAACACATTTTTCCCGAATATCTCAGATACATTCAATACATCGCTCATAGATTCTTCCATCCTCTCTTTGATTCTTCCTTTTTGATTCTTCCTTTTGGGTTCTTCCTTTTTCCGGGCTTCCGCTTCCTTTTTCCAAAATCCTGTCATCCTGTCTAAATCCAGATACCATTTCCCGTAATTTTATTCAATCCGGCCGGATATATAACAAAAAGGTGCTCTCCCCTTGAGAGAGAACACCTTTGTTCTTTATTAAAATAAACCATTTCCTTTGAAATTGCAAGCAGTTTTTCAGGAAAACATGATTTTTATTCTAATAAGCATTATTAAGCTGTCTTAATATCTCAGGAATTAAGCCTTGCCAACAGAACCGAATAATTCCATCTTTTCTTTTACAGTTGCCTTGATTGCATCTGCGCCCGGAGCCAGCAGCTTTCTTGGGTCAAAGCCCTTGCCGCTCTGGTCCTTACCGGCCTCGATGTACTCCCTGGTAGCTGCCGCAAAGGTTAACTGGCACTCCGTGTTAACATTAATCTTAGCAACGCCCAGGCTGATTGCCTTCTTAATCATATCCTCAGGGATGCCGGTTCCGCCGTGAAGGACCAGAGGCATGTCGCCTACAGCCGCTTTCACATTCTCCAGCACGTCGAAGCGCAGGCCTGGCCAGTTCTCCGGATATTTGCCGTGGATATTGCCGATGCCTGCTGCCAGGAAGTCGATTCCCAGGTCAGCAATGGCCTTGCACTCATTGGGATCCGCGCACTCGCCAAGACCCACAACGCCGTCTTCCTCACCGCCGATGGAGCCCACCTCAGCTTCCAGGGACAGTCCCATGTTATGTGCAATCTTAACCAGTTCCTTGGTCTTCTCAATGTTCTCCTCAATTGGATAATGGGAGCCATCGAACATGATGGAGGTAAAGCCTGCCTTGATACATTTATAGCAGCCCTCGTATGAGCCGTGGTCCAGATGCAGGGCAACCGGAACCGTGATGTTCAGTTCTTCCATCATGGCCTTCACCATGGCAGATACTGTCTTAAAGCCTGTCATATACTTTCCTGCGCCCTCGGATACGCCCAGGATAACCGGAGATTTGAGTTCTTCTGCTGTCAGCAGCACGGACTTGGTCCACTCAAGGTTATTGATGTTAAACTGTCCAACTGCATACTTGCCTTCCCTAGCCTTGTCAAGCATCTCTTTTGCTGAAACTAACATTTGATACCCTCCTTATAAAGTTTGTTATTTTATTAACTATCTCACCTATTATATCGCAGCTGCGAACAAAAAGGAAGATGTTTTTTTGTAATTTATGATTCGTGCTGCATCGGAACCATGAATCAGATTCCAAGGATAGCTTTTACCGCTTCTTCCATTTTATCCACATCGCACTCTGTGTTGTGGCGGATCGGCGCGTGGCGGATTTCCTCAACCGCGGCCGGGACATCCACTCCGGACAGGCTGCTTAAGGCGTCTACCACCTCAAATCCGTCTTTGTCCCTGATGCTTTCAGGTCCGGCAATTGCTTCCATTACGCTGTCAGAGAACTTGTAGGGACTTGCCGTGGAGGCGATGACGGTCTTTGCCCTATCGCCGCTTTCCGCCCTGTAGGCTTCATATACCGTGGCCGCAACGCCCGTATGGGTGTCAATCAGGTAACCGGTGCTGTCAAATATCCTCTTGATGGTGGCAGCATTTTCCTCCTGGGTTGCAAAGCCGCCTGCGAAATCGGACATGAATGCCTTCATATCCTCTGTGACGGTATAGCTCCCCTTCTCGGATAAATCCTGCATCAAAGCCGCGCTGGCCCCGGCGTCACAGCCGGTGCTCAGATAAATCAGGCGCTCCAGGTTGCTGGAAATCAGGATATCCATGGACGGGGAATTGGTGAGGATGAAATCCCTCTTCCTGTCATAGGTTCCCGTTGTAAAGAAATCATACAGCACCTTATTGTCATTGGACGCGCAGATCAGTGTCTTAACCGGGACGCCCATGCGTTTTGCAAAGTAGGCTGCCAGGATATTGCCGAAGTTGCCTGTCGGGACCACCACATTAATCTGCTCGCCGTCCGCAATCTCCTCATTGGCCAGAAGCCTGGCATATGCATATACATAATAAACAATCTGCGGGACCAGCCTGCCGATATTGATGGAATTGGCGGACGAGAACTGGAAGCCCCTGGAATCCAGTAAAGCCTCCAGGGACTTGTCCCCAAACAGCTTCTTCACACCGGTCTGGGCATCGTCAAAGTTGCCGTGGATTGCCACCACGCTGGTGTTGGCTCCCTTCTGGGTGCGCATCTGGAGTTCCTGTACCTTGCTGACCCCGTCCTTTGGATAAAATACAATGATACGGGTGCCAGGCACGTCGGCAAAGCCAGCCATGGCCGCCTTTCCCGTGTCGCCGGAGGTGGCTGTCAGTATCACGATTTCCTTGTCCACCTGGTTCTTCTTAGCCGCCGTTGTCATGAGATGGGGCAGGATGGAAAGGGCCATGTCCTTAAAGGCTATGGTGCTTCCGTGATATAGCTCCAGGAAATATGCGCCGTCGGCCTTTGCCAGGGGCGCAATCTCTTCTGTGTCGAATTTGCTGTCGTAGGCCTTTGCTATGCAGTCCTTAAGTTCCCCGGGACTGTAATCCGTAAGGAACAGCTTCATGACCTCGTAGGCTGTTTCCTGGTAGGTCATGGTCCCAAGCTTCTCCATTGGCACGTCAAGCTTTGGTATCTCTGTGGGCATGAACAGGCCGCCGTCCTTTGCCAGTCCCTTCAGGATGGCCATGGATGCCGGCACACCTGCTTCACCGCCCCTTGTACTCTGATAGGTTAATCCCATACTCTTGTCCTCGCTTTTATATTATGTTCACATTTATTATTGAAATATTAACACATTTCACTGGCTGGCGCAACTGAAATTCGGAACGCTTGCAGCCATCGGGGAGATATGCTACAATGAAGCCAAAGCAATACATCTTAATTATTCTATATGGCCTATCTAGGTTAAACCCGTATCTTGCTTTAAAACCCATTTATGACAAACATGCAGGATAGGAGGCAGACCTGTTCCTGCATAAGAACGAAAGAGAGGAATTTATGCAGGAAAAAGTAGGACGCAGTGAAAGCAGGCTGGAAAGCTATGAGGAAAAGCGGCAAAAGGTCAGCCAGTTCAATCTGACAAGCGATATATTCTTTGGTAAAACAGTGGAGGATATAGATGCCTGCCAGGAAGTGGTGCAGATCCTTACCAGGAAGGAGCTGAAGATTAAATCAGTGAAAACCCAATATTCCATCCGCAATGTGGAAAACCGCTCCGTGGTATTAGATGTGCTGGCTGAGGACAGGAATGGCTGTCTGGTAAATGTGGAAATGCACCCCCAGGAGGATGAAGATCATGTCCGGCGGGTCCGCTATCACCTAAGCAGCCTTGACATGAGCTATCTTGAAAAGGGAACGGATTTTGAATCCATTCCAGAGGTTTATCTGATTTATATTACGAAAAAGGATTTTATTGGAAGGAACAGAGGAATTAACGAAATAATCCGGGTTGTGGATGGAACCGGAACCGTTTTAAATAATGGGGTCCATGAGTTATATGTTAATTTTGAAGGCGCGGCAGACACGCCGGAACAAAGGGAGCTGCTGGATTATATGGTACACTCGGCTGCTGACTATGAGACTGGGACATTTCCGCATTTAGCTGCAAGGGTCAGGCTGCTGAAGGAGAAGAAGGAGGGAATTG
This sequence comes from Enterocloster sp. OA13, assembly GCF_022440595.1. Classification (NCBI taxonomy): domain Bacteria; kingdom Bacillati; phylum Bacillota; class Clostridia; order Lachnospirales; family Lachnospiraceae; genus Enterocloster; species Enterocloster sp. OA13. The sequence continues at coordinate 4,856,951 of NZ_JAKNTF010000001.1, forward strand.
ATATTATGTGTGATATCCTTGATAGGGAACGGGCAGAAGGGAAAGCAGAGGGAATGGCGGCGGGAATAGCCGCATTCATCCTGGATAACCTGGAAGAGCATAGGACAGAGGAACAGATACTGGCAAAACTGGTAAAGAGATTTTCCCTGAGCCAGGAGGAAGCCGGGAAGTATCTGGCTGAATATATTCCAAAAGATTAATATGAAGCATGGCTGCTTTCATGCAGATTCAGCTTGATTCCTCCGTCTGGTTTCTATATAATTGAGTATCGCCTGTTTTACCACATATGTGTGGATTGCAGGAATGGATATCCATCCTGATCCATATCCGGATGGGTATCCGTACACTTTGACCAGGAGGAACCTTCCATGATTTACCAGCATATAAAAACCGGAACCTTCATAAGCCGCCCCAACCGTTTCATAGCCCATGTGAAGCTGGAGGGGCAGACCGTTGTCTGCCATGTGAAAAATACAGGGCGGTGCAGGGAGCTGTTAATTCCCGGCGTAAAGGTAATCCTTGAATACCATCCGGATGCCGCGGCCGCCGGACGTAAGACAGAATATGACCTGATTGGGGTATATAAGGGCGGAATCCTGATTAACATGGATTCCCAGGCGCCCAACCGGGCTGCCTGGGAATGGCTGGATGCGCAGGAAAGCATTCCGGGGCTGCCTGGCTGGGCGCCTGACAGTCTGCAGCGCGAGGTGACCCACGGTGATTCCCGGTTTGACCTGGCATTTACCCTTAATGAGATAAATGGCAGCGGGACCCGGCCTGCCTTTATGGAGGTAAAGGGGGTGACCCTGGAAACAGATGGCATGGCCATGTTCCCGGACGCGCCCACTGAGCGGGGGATTAAGCATCTTCACGGATTGGAGAAGGCGGTGCAGGAAGGTTATGAGGCCTATGTACTGTTTGTCATCCAGATGAAAGGAGTCCACGGATTCAGACCCAATGACACCACCCACCCCGCATTTGGCGATGCGCTGCGGGCCGCAGCCAGGGCCGGTGTCCATGTGCTGGCATATGACTGCACCATAACGCCGGATACCATGACGGTTGATGCTCCGGTAGCTGTAATCCTGGAATGATTCAGGTACCAGGCAGAAGCCGGGGCTTCCACATCCATGGAAGCCCCGGCCATCCCATCCGGATTATATTCTCCGGGGTGTATTTACTGTATCATAACCTCAAGCTGCATGTGCTGCAGCCAGACCTTCACATGCGGCATCCGCAACCGGAGTTACATCTGCTGCATCCGCAGCCAGTATTGCATCTGCTGCAGCCACATCCGGAATTGCAGGAGCTGCAGCCGCAGTTTCCTGCCGCGGCAGCGGAAGCAGTACGCCCCGCTGCCTGGGCAGCCGTCCTTGCAACGGATGACTGGTTGCACTGGTTATTGGCGTAGAATCCTGCCATATATCCCTGCCAGTATAAATTGCAGTTACGGCAGCCGGAGCCGCAGGCAGCTGCTGTGCCGGCCGTGTTTGCATAGGCCGTGTTCCCATAATAAGCTGCATTTCCATAATTATTTGCATTCTCATAACAGGTACCATTGGCAGCATATGCTGCACCTGCATTCGCGGCTGTCCCGCCATAATTCACACTATTTCCACTACAACCACCACATTCACTATAATTCATATTTTATCTTCTCCTTTCAATTAGGTTGTACTCTATTATATGGGCATGTACGGAATGTGTGACAGGCCTGTTCCTCCCCCCGGATAAGCGCCCTGCATATAATATAGTAACAAACCTGAACCGGTGATTTATTATGGTCTATCCTTTAAATGAACTCAATCCAGGAGAAACAGCCGAGGTGGTCTGGATCATCAGCGACCCGTATATGTCTGACAGGCTGGATTCCCTGGGTTTTTCCTTCAAGGAGCATATAACCTGCATCCTTGGCGGCCACAGGGATTCCATGTCTGCCTATCTCATACGCGGCACCCTTATTGCACTTCGCACTGAAAATGCAAAGGAGGTGCTGGTACGCTCCTTAGGGCGTGTTTGAAAATCACTTTGCTTTCTGTCAGCAGTCAGGAACAGGGGCCGCAAACGCAGCCCCTGTCCAGAACATCTATCCACTTATCTTCAATTATCCCACACGTTCCATGATTGCCTTTAAACGCCCGGTTTCCGGCTCCGTGGCACTGAGCACCGGTTTCTTGCAGCAGTCCTTCATCTGGACGCCCCTGAGGATCATTGCCTTTTTAATGGTGCCTATGAAGAATGGGTTGATATCATAGATACCCATTAACATATCCACCTTTTTCTGAAGTGCGAAGGCAGCATCCCAGTCCTTCCGGTTCACGGCATCCTGCCAGCTTACCAGCAGCTCCGGATACACATTGGACAGGGCGCCGATACAGCCCGCGCCGCCGCAGGCAGCATTGTGAATCAGGTTCTCATCAAATCCGCAGTACACCTCAAACTCAGGAAATTCTTCCCGCACCGTTGTAAGGATGCTCCTGGTATGCCCCATCTCCGATACCGAGTCCTTCAGGCCCACGATATTCCGGTGTCTGCGCAGCAGGTTCAGGACGATTTCAGGTTTCACGTCATATCCGGTCCTGGCTGGAAAGTTATAGATGTACAGCGGCCCGTCAATCTTCTCCGCCGCCTCATCATAAAACGCTTCAATGGAAGCATCGTCAATGGTAAAGTAGTAGGGGCTGATTAACATCACGCCGTCCGCACCCGCCTTAAGGGCATAGTTGCTCAGCTCCACGGTCTCCTCCATGCTGTCGCATGCGGTTCCAAAGAAAACCTTTGCCCTTTTGTTAATATATGGGACCGCCATGTCAATCAGCGTTTTTTTCTGTTCCATGCCCAGTGCATAAAACTCACCGCTGCTCCCAAGTATCAGCAGACCTCCGATGCCGCCTCCGATCAAATGGTCGTATATGTTCTTATTGCCCTGTAAATCCAGTTCCCCATTCTCATCAAATGCAGTTACAACTGGGGTGTAAAAGTTCACTTTCATATGTTTCCTCCCTAGCCAATTATATTTGTCAGTTTACCTATCTTCTCTATCTCGCATGTTACCTGGTCGCCCTTTTTCATATAACGGGGCGGGTCATACCCCATGCCGACGCCGGAGGGGGTTCCCGTGGCAATGATGTCCCCGCACTCCAGAGTGATGCACTGGGATAATTCGGATATGAGCCATGGAATGTCGTGGATGAAATTGCGCGTATTGGAGTGCTGGCGCAGCTGTCCGTTGACAAAGCTCCTTACTTCCAGCTCCACGGGGAACGGCAGTTCCTCCCGGCCCACGATTACCGGCCCCATGGATGCGTATGTGTCCAGGCTCTTTCCATAAAACCACTGTCCATGCCCTGTCTGCAGGTTCCTGGATGAAATGTCATTAAATACAGAATATCCGAAGATATATTCCTCTGCCTGGCAGGGCGGTATCTTCTTTCCATCCTTGCCTATGATGACCGCCAGCTCCACCTCATAATCCAGCGCTTCATCCACATCCAGCCTGCCCTCAATCCGTCCCCCGGGACCCATAAGCCGCAGCGCCCGTTTGGAGAAATATACTGCCTTGGGCGGTTTTTTAAAGCTCTCTTTTCCAAGATGTTCCTCTGTTTCCCTCAGATGGTCTTCATAATTCACACCCACGCACAGGATATCGTGGATTGGCCGTTCAATGGGCGCAAGAAGCCTCACTGAATCCAGGTCATATGACTGTTGCCCCAAACATCCGGAAACCGGCGGCTCCGGCAAGCCGCCGGAGATACCGGCATATTTAATGAGATCCATCATATCCCCCTTCTTCAGTCCGGGAACAAAGGATGACACCGGGATCACCCGGTCCCCCTCCAAAAGGATGCCAACCTCTGCTTCCTTTCCAGGGGCAATAAACCTTATGTATTTCATGATACACCTCTTTTTATATCGTGCCACCCTTTTATGGTTACATATAATTACATACCCTGGCAATGGCCATTTCCGTGTAGCCCAGGGCTTCTGCCTTGGTCAGTTTTCCGTCGGCCACCTGCTTCATTTCCGTAAACAGTTCATCCCCTAATTGCTCCAGGGTCTTCTTGCCGTAGATATAGGGGCTTGCATCAATGTCGATATTGTCGGACATGTTCGCATAGGTTACTTTATTGCCCGTTATCTTGATGACAGGGACAATGGGGTTGCCGGTAGGCGTTCCGCGGCCAGTGGAGAACAGGCATATCTGACAGCCGCCTGCAGCCATCCCGGCAACGGAAGAGGGGTCATTTCCAGGTGTGTCCATGATGACCAGGCCCATGTTTTTCTCCACCTGTTTTGCATAATCGTAAACCTCGTTGACCGGCACATGGCCGCCCTTATGGATGCAGCCCAGGGACTTTTCCTCCAGGGTCGTCAGTCCGCCTTCCATGTTGCCGGGGGACGGGTTTCCTTCCCGCACATCATGGCCCACAAGGCGGATTGCATTTTCATAATCATGTACAATCTGGTAAATCCTCTGGCTGACCCTCTCATCCTTGCCGTGCTTTGCCAGTATGTGTTCGGCGCCGATGAACTCGGTTGTCTCGGATAGGATGGAGGTCCCTCCGATTTCCGCCATGCGGTCGCTGATCTCGCCAATAAGGACATTGGAAGCAAGACCTGAGGTGGGATCTGAACCGCCGCATTCCGTTCCGATGATCAGTTCGGACATGCCGAATTCCTCACGTGGAAGCATGGACGCGTCCATTGTCATTTTCCTGGCGGAGCGCACCGCCTTCTCGATGGTGGCAATGGTGCCGCCGTTTTCCTGGATGATAAAATGCTCCAGTGGCTTATTTGTGCGTTCCCTGATTGCATCCAGCACCAGATCCATCTGGCAGTTCTCACATCCCAGGGAAATGACCACGATCCCATATACATTGGGATTGGCTGCATAACCAGCCATCACGTCCATGGTAAACTGCTGGTCCGAGGGGACCTGGGAGCATCCATTCTGATTGTTAAATGTAACAGCATTTTCCACCTGGGAAGCGATGATCCTTGTTGTATCCGAAGCACATACGCTGGCCGGGAGGATTAACACCTTGTTGCGTATCCCTACCCTTCCATCCGGTCTCCTGTATCCCATAAATGTCATTTCCTTCATTGCTTTCTTATCCATTGCGTCAGCCCCCTTTTATAATTGTTCCCTGTGGTTCTCAACATTGTGCGTATGTACGTGTTCTCCTGCCTGGATATCCCTGGCAGCCAGCCCGATATGTTCCCCATACTTGACAACCGGCTCTCCCTTTTGCATGTCCCTGATTGCAAACTTGTGGTAAATGGGTATGTCCGTAACAGCCGTAACTTCCCAAAGCCCGCCGCTCTTATCCAGCCAGGCCGCGGTCTGGCCCGCCTTAACCGGTTCAATGGCAACGGCTACCGTGTCTTTTTCATCAATAATCATTGCATTCGTAATTATTTCGCTCATTCTAATCATCCTCCACCATTTGTCCTATTATTTATTCAGTTTCCAGCGGCATTTTGGGGCAGCCATACTTCTTGGCCCAGTAGCTTGTCATCAAAGGAGCGATGATTGCCGTTACCACCACGGCCGCCGCCACCTGGGTGGTTGCACCGGATACGTACGGCTCAAGAGCCGGGTCCGCCATGGCCACCACGGCCGGAACTGCCACCGCATTGCCTGCGGTTGTGGCAACTGCCCATCCGGCATATCCGGGACGCTTGCCAATCACACGGTCGCAGAACACGATGAACGCGCCGCCCACGAATACAGAGATAAGCCCCAGGATCACGCCAGGTATACCACCCTTAAGTACATTCATAAGATTGATTCCTGCTCCCAGCGTCAATCCCACAAAAGGAATCATCACAGCCCCTGCAGGGGAAACGAAATCCGCAAATTTTTTATCCATATTGCCCAGGATCATACCTACCAGGATAGGGGTCACGGTTGCAATCAGTGCCTGGATTGGAATATTGGCAAGACCGGATACACCCATGGCAATCATGGTCATGAACGGTCCGTCATTCAGTGCCAGCAGCGCCATGGCGCCTCCGTCCACATCGTCTCCGTATGTCTGCATCAGGGCCAGGTAAACGGAGCCGTTGCTGTTGGTTACGGCGCTGATGATTGCCAGTGCGGATAATCCCAGGACCCCGGCCGGACCGAATATCTTACCCGCAGCGATTCCAATCAGTGAGCCGATACAAAACTTTGAAAGCAGCAGGATTCCGCCCCGCTTCAGCACCCTTCCGATATCGCCCAGCTGCAGCGTGGTTCCCAGGCATACAAGCTGGATTCCCATGGCGGTTGCGGCGCCTGCATTGGAAAATGTTGCTGTTGTCAGGGAGCCAAGCTGCAGCGCCTGGGGGAAAAAGGTGTTTAAGACCGCGCCAATCAGAAGCGGTACAATCATCATTCCGGCAGGAACCTTTTTTAGGAAATTCATTATCATAGTTTTACCCCTCTTTTCTTTTTGTACGTATATTCGTACGATATGCGCATTCTCGTACGTCACATAAAAAGAATATATCTGATTCAAAGAAAAGTCAATATTAATTTAACATTTCGACATATCACACAAACGAATACATTTTATATTGTATATTTTTACTAGTGGCTTTCTCAAAATCCCGTCTGGTATAATAGACTCAGCAAGTTAAAAGGAGCAGACCATGCCAAATACAGAACATAAACCAACAGAGCGCGTTTTAAACATACTGGAGCTGCTGGGAACCACCCCATCCGGCCTCAGCCTTTCTGATATAGCCAAACATATCGGTTCCCCCAAAACAACCGTGGCCCCTATCCTGCACACCATGGCCAGCCGGAACTTCATCGCATTCCACAGGGACAGCAGCCTTTACACCATAGGCATCGGCGCCTACCTGGCGGGCAGTTCCTATTATGGTGAAAAGAGCATCATGCAGTTCATCAAATCAGAAATGGAATATGCGGTCAATGAAACAAACGAAATCTGCCAATTCGGAATCCGTTCCGATAACAGCGTGCTTTACATAGCAAAGGTGGACTCAAAGGAGGCCATACGCCTTGTATCCAGCGTCGGGAAACGTCTGCCCCTCTACTGTACCGCTCTTGGCAAGGCCCTGCTGTACCAGCTCCCCTTTGAAAAGGTAAGGGCCTTATACCCTAACGGCCTGGAAAAGTTCACCGAATATACCATCACGGATTTTGAAACACTGGAAAAAGAGTGGGAAGAGATTAACGCCAGCAAATTCGCCCACGAAAAAAAGGAAACCGCCCTGGACATCTGCTGCTACGCAGTCCCTATCTGCTGCAACCAGAAAACCATTGCCAGCCTGTCCATCAGCGTTCCTGCCTTCCGGGACACGGAAGAAAAAGCTGTGTTGATAAAAGATGTACTTAAAAAGGTGGGAAATACAATCGAACAGTATTTGTTTGAGAATAATTTGGATGAGAATGCGTTTTGTATTTATGAGGGGTGAGGATTGGTAGGATGAGGATTGGTGGGATGAGGGCGAAGGTGCATCCGTCCGTGAGTGGAATGGGGATGGGGGCCATGGATACGGCTGCGGGGCTAGCATGTCTAAGCCTGTGGAAATCGGCGCTGGACAAGAGTCTGGCTGCCAAACTCACGCCTTATCTTATCCAACAATTTTGTTACTGAGTTCAGACAAAGGCGCCAGACTCTTAGCACCGATTCCCACAGGCTAAGACCTGCACGCCCCTGTAGATGCATCCATCGCCCCCATCCCCATTCCACTCACCCGCTACGTATCGACAGCTTCCTGCATCACACGAATCCGGGGTGTGATTTATGAGTCTCTGCGGCGTAGTAGTACCAGTATGCCAGTGCATGTTGTCTGCCTTATGTGCTCTGCAAAGAGGTGGCGTAGTGGGCGCTATGACTAGGCTTTTCAGGCATATTTCTGGCGTAGATATCTGATGCTGGCTTTACTGGTATTCGTGTAAGGCTGTACTAACTATGGCTTTCGTATTGATTTCATATTACGTTCTTATCACTTAATTATTGTTTTTTATTGGCTTCTTATTGCCTTTTTATTATTTACTTTTCGTGCTTTTATTGCTCTTTTGTTGCTTTCTTATTGCCTTCTTATTACTTACTTATCGCGCTTCTATTGTTCTTTTGTTGCTTTCTTAATGCCTTCTTAATTATTTACTTATGGCGCTTCTATTGTTCTTTTGTTGCTTTCTTATTGTCTTCTTAATTATTTACTTATGGCGCTTCTATTGTTCTTTTAGTTGACCAGTTACAGTGTCAGATTAATGATAATTTGGACAGCAATCCATATTCGATTGCACATCTAACTATAGAATGAATCCTAAAATATGTTAAAACACTCAACCTAAGATATCCCATAAACCAGCACACTACCCGTGTCATATGGCGGGCGGGGCCTTCTTCCTTTCTGGTGTGGAGGTGGCAGACGCAGTGGACGGAAGATATAGCAACCTCTTCATAACCTTGGCAGGAGCGGGGGCGGGAGGCGGGCGGGCTTGCGGTTCCTTGTGGAGGGGGCTTGGTTTGCTTGCTCAAAAAATGGGCGGAAACAGGGCCGAGAGAGGGCTTCCAAGCCCGAACGCAGAGCGCCTACGGACGAAAAATCATCAAGATTTCTTCGGTAGTTGGCGCGGTGCCCTGTTTCCGTCCATTTTTTGAGTTAGCAAACCATGCGCCCGGAACCAGGAACCGCAAGGCCGCCCGCCTCCCGGCCCCGCTCCCGGAACCAAACAAAAGCAGAGGTTGCGCACCCCCGCGCTCCCTCTGCCTCTCCCCCCCATCAATACCTATTATCAAACACCCTGGTAGACTTCTTCTCACTCCGCGGAAGTTCCCCCAGATCCACCAGCTTAACAACCGGCGTCAGGCCTATCCTGTTTTTGAAGCTGGTCTGGATTTCTATTTCAAGGGCGTACCTGTTAATGGATGGGTTGGTTTCCACAAACAGGGTCATTACATCCTTGCCCATGAGATGGTCTACCATGACCTGATACTCACTGGATGCGCCTTCAATGGAGCTTAACAGTTCTTCTATCTGGCTTGGGAAAATGTTGACACCCTTTACTTTTACCATATCGTCCGTGCGTCCAATCAAGGTTCCGATTCTTGGATAAGGAGAACCGCATGGGCAGTCGCCGGGCACAATCCTGGAAAGGTCATGGGTGCGGTAACGGATTAAGGGAGCGCCTTCTTTTTTCAGGGTTGTGATGACGATTTCCCCCACTTCCCCGTCAGGCAGGACTTCTCCGGTCTTCGGGTCCACAATCTCAATATAAATAAAATCATCCCAGTAATGCATGGCTCCCTGGGCCTGGCAGTTGATTGCTATGCCGGGACCATATACTTCCGTGAGTCCATAGATGTCGTAAAGGTCAACCCCCAGCTCGGCGGCAATCCGCTTCCTCATCTTGTCACCCCAGCGTTCCGATCCAATCACACCTTTTCTCAGGCATATCCTGTCCCCAATCCCCCTCTTGGCAATCTCCTCTGCCAACAGCAGGGCATAGGATGAGGTGGCGCACAGGACCGTGGACTTCATGTCCATCATCATGCGCAGCTGTTTATCCGTGTTGCCGGGTCCCATGGGCACGGTCATGGCCCCCAGACGCTCAGCTCCCAGCTGGAATCCGATTCCCGCTGTCCACAGCCCGTATCCCGGTGTAATCTGTATCCTGTCCATGTTGGTGATTCCGGCCATCTCATAGCAGCGGGCAAACATCAGCGCCCAGTCATCCACATCCTGCTGGGTGTAGGGGATGATGACCGGGGTCCCGGTGGTCCCGGATGAGGAGTGGATACGCACGATTTTATCTTCTGGTTCAGCCATGAGACCAAGGGGATACGCCTCCCTCAGGTCGCCTTTCCACGTAAACGGAAGCTTTTCAAAGTCCTCCTGCGACTGTATCTGGTCCACATTGATTCCTTCCAGCTTGTGCTTATAAAAACACTCCTTGCCAGTCAGTTTCTTCAGCTGTTCCTTTATGAGAAGGAACTGGGATTCTTTCATCTTCATTGGTTCTATCCTCCGTTTTTCACGCGTGTTCTGAGGCAGCACCCAAGTTAAGCGCTGTCACATTCATGGCCCTGAACTTCTCAGGTACCCGTTTTAATATGGCCTGCTCCATTTCCTCCAGGGAAATGCCGATTAAACCGCTGGCAATGGCAGCGCCCAGCAGCGCCACATTCAGTACCTTTGGGGAACCGCTCCTGGTGCAGATGGCTGTGCCGTCCACCACCACCAGGTTATCCACGGTCTGTTTTAAATACTCCATCATCTCATTGCCTGTATAGGCGCCTCCTGTGAGGGAAGCAGTAACCGGACGGATCGGCACGGGTGACACCACCATGCAGCCTCCCTTTTTCAGGTATGGGAGACAGCGCACTGCCTCGGCAGGTTCAAAGCCAATGATGACGTCCGCTGCTTTGTATGGTATCAGGGGGGAGTGGATTTCCTCCCCAATCCGCACATGGCTGACCACGCTGCCGCCTCTCTGTGCCATTCCAATAGTTTCTGCGCCTCTGGCCTCCATCCCCTTTTCCATGGCTGCCAGGGCTATCAGGCGGGACGCAAGGACGGTTCCCTGTCCTCCCACTCCACATAACAATACATTTTTTGTCATATCTATCCTCCTCGCTTATTCCACAGGTTCGATGGCGTCCACGGTACATATCTGGCCGCAGAGTCCGCAGCCGGTACAGAGTCCGGAATCTATCTTAACCTTATCCTGGTCCAGCACCAGGGCCGGGCATCCGATTTCATTGATGCAGGTGCGGCAGTCCACACATCTGTCCTCCACAATCCTGCATTTCTTCGTGGTTTTTACAATGGCAATGCAGGGAGCCTTGAATATCACGGCCTTTACCCCGTTTAGGGCGGAAAACTCCAGCACGGTGTCCACGCACTGCTTAAGATCCAGCGCATCCACGGTCCTTATGTGTTTTATGCCGATTCCCTCCAGTACCTTTGTTATGTCAACCTTTTCCACCACCTGGCCCATCATGGTATGGCCGGTTCCCGGATGGGGCTGGTGGCCTGTCATGGCCGTGGTGGAATTATCCAGGATGCACAGGGTGAGATTGGCCTCATTGTACACTGCATTCACAATACCAGTCAGCCCGGAGGCAAAGAATGTGGAATCCCCGACAAAGGAGAAGTAACGCTTGTGCGGCTCCACCCTCTGCATCCCCTGCGCCATGGTGATGCCTGCACCCATGCACAGACAGGTATCCACCATGTCCAGAGGCTTTGCATTGCCCAGGGTATAGCATCCGATGTCTCCGCAGTAAATGCCTTCCACCGGCTCCTGTCCATCGGGCAGTTCCTGGTTCAGCTTTTCCATGGCACGCTTGACCGCATAGAAGGAAGCCCTGTGGGGACATCCCGCACATAGGACCGGAGGACGGATTGGGAGGGGCGGGACCGGAAGGGGGGCCGCACCGGCAGCCATATCGGAAGATGCACCGGCAGCCTCATCGGAAGCCGCATCGACAGCCGCACCGGCAGCCTCATCGGAAGCCTCATCGACAGCCTCATCGGAAGCCTCATCCAGGGATTCCATATATTCTATGTACGGTGCACCCAGATAAGCCTCCAGCACCTTGCGCACGGACTCCACGCTGTTCTCTCCTGCACACTGTACATCACCCGTAAGCTTTCCCCGGATATCCACATTCAAATGGTGTTTTCCGCAGAGAAGCATCAGTTCCTGCTCCAGCACCGGGTCCAGTTCTTCCACTGCCATGACCTCATTAAGGCCGTCCATGAACTGAAGCATCAGCTTTTCCGGCGTGGGGTTGGGCGTGGAAATCTTGATTACACGCGCGCCCTTGTATCCGTTCAGCGCTTCCATGACAAACTCATAACTGATTCCATGGGTGATGATTCCCTGGACAGTTTCCTTCTCTTCCCTGTGTAGCAGGTTGAAACGGTAACTGCTGAAGTCATCTCCGATTACAGGATTGCGCGCCTCAATCATCCTGTGGTTTGCATTGGACAGGCGCGGGAAGATAACCCATTTGTTGGAATCTTTCACGAATCCCTGTGGTGCCGGAAGACAGATACGTTCCTTTAACTCCACGCTGGCACAGCCATGGCAGATTCTTGTGGTGGGACGGAACAGCACCGGGGTATGGTATTTTTCCGAGTAATCAAATGCATCCCCAATCATCTCATAAGCTTCCTCCGGGGAACTGGGGTCAAATACAGGCAGCTTGGAAAACTGTCCGAAGTGACGCGTATCCTGTTCTGTCTGGGAGGATATGGGGCCTGGGTCGTCTGCCACCATGACAACCATACCTCCCTTGACGCCCACATAGGCCAGGCTCATAAGGGGGTCCGAGGCCACATTAAGTCCCACCTGTTTCATGGTGACCATGGTCCTGGCGCCCGTATAGGCGGCCGCGGCAGCCACCTCCATTGCCGCTTTTTCATTCACCGACCACTCCACATAGATATCACCTGGGTTGTGTTTTGCCACTGTCTCCAGGACTTCCGTGGACGGGGTGCCCGGATAACCCGATACCACCTGCACACCTGCCCTGACTGCTCCCAGGCCGATTGCTTCATTTCCCATTAAAAATGATTTGGACATTGCCCTTCTCCTTCCGTTATGTACATTTACTGCTATTTTCAGATACAAAAAGACCTGTCCTTAAGAAAGGACAGGCCTGAATATACAGCACCTGTGGTACCACCTTATCTGCTTACCACTTTAACAAATATGCTAAGACGCGTTTGGGCAAAACTGAACTTCCAGACACAATCCGGCACATATTCTGCCTTTAACGCAGGCCTGCGGTCCGGATACTGGGGCTATAAATGCCGGATTATACATGCCAGACAGCTGCAACGGCCGATTGTCGCCTTCCTGTGGCACACTTCCATCTGCGGCCTTCCTGCTGCACACTTCCGTCTGCGGCCTTCCTGCTGCACGCTTCCGTCTGCAGTCTTCCTGCTGCATGTTTCCTTCTGCAGTCTTTCCTGCCGCATTCTTCCCGCCACAGTCTTCCTGCCCGCACCTAACCTGCCCGTTCACCTTTCCCTCTGCGGTCCATTTGCCGTCCGGCTTATTACAGGAATCCCACCATCCCCTGCTCTCTGTGAATGCCCTCTACGGTTTGATCTCCGCTTCATCGGTTTAATACTTTACTTTATCAGTCATTATTGCAGATTTCACTGTAAATGTCAATGACTTTCCAATGCATTTCCATACCTGTAATTCATGGCTGTTATTCCATAACCGCTATCCCATAACTGTTATTCCATAACCGCTATCCCATAACTGTTACTCCATAACCGCCACCCCATAACTGTTACTCCATAACCACTATTCCATAACTGCTATTCCATAACTGCTATTCCATAACTGTTATTCCATAACCGCTATCTCATAACTGCTATACATACCCACCATCCTACGCCTGGTCATTAGTCAGATGGAAATAATCCAGCAGATAGAACACAAGGCTTAAAACCATACCCACCACGCAGGCCAGGACCATGCCGGTCAGCTGGATGTTTCCGATTTTCACGGCGATTCCTGAAAGGCCGGTGACAAATATGACAGAGGTCAGGGCCAGGTTCCTGGAATTGCCGTAATCCACCTGTGAATCCACCAGGATACGCAGTCCCGAGGTACCGATCATTCCGTAGAGCAGGAAGGAGATTCCCCCGATGACCGGCCCCGGTATGGTGCTGATCAGGGTGGACAGCTTGCCGATGAAGGAACATATGATGGACAGCACGGCGGCGCCTGCGATTACACGCACACTGTATACCCGGGTGATGGCCATGACGCCGATGTTCTCCCCGTAGGTGGTGGTTGGCACGGAACCGATGAGTCCGGATATCATGGTGGAGAAGTTGTCTCCGAACAGGGAGCGGTGAAGGCCCGGGTCCTTTAACAGGTCGCGGCCCACAATCTTACTGGTGACCACCTGATGTCCGATGTGCTCCGAAGTGATGACCAGGAGGACCGGAAGGATGGTCATGATTGCCTCCAGGTTAAACTTGGGTCTGGAGAAGTTTGGCAGTGCAAATACAGGCGCCGCAGCCACTGCTGAGAAATCCAGAAGTCCGCATGCAAATGCAGCTACATACCCTGCTATGACCGCTATCAGGATAGGGATGACTGAGAAGAACTTCCTGAACAGGATGGAGCCAAATACAGCGGTGCCCAGTGTGATTACGAATACGATAATCTTCCTTGGGTCCATTGCAGGGTCTAAAAGGCCTGCATTGTCAGCCGCATTGCTGGAAAGTTCAAGACCAATCAGGGCCACCACCGGACCCATGGCTGCCGGAGGAAGGACAACATTAATCCATTCCGTGCCGAACTTGTAAACGATGAATGCCAGGATACATCCGCAGAATCCCACGGCCACAAAACCGCCCAGCGCATAGGCGTATCCGGATTCCCCGAAGTTTTGGATGACCACCCCGGCCGGGGCCAGGAACGCAAAGCTGGAGCCCAGATAAGCAGGCGCCTTTCCCTTTGTCACACAGATGAACAGCAAGGTACCCACACCGTTCATGAACAGGACCACAGCCGGGCTGATGCCGAACAGAAAGGGCACCAGGATGGATGCGCCGAACATGGCGAACATGTGCTGGATGCTCAGGGGAACAAGCAGCTTAAAGGGTACCTTGTCCTCCACCTGAATGATACGTTGATTTTCCATTTTCTTCCTCCTTTGTCTTTCCCATACTCTTATAAACAACTGGCGCATCCCTGCGCAGACCTGCGGTAATGGCCCGCCTCTATGATGCGCGGCGCCGTCCCCCTCGGTTATGGGTACGGTTTACCTTCCCCCGCTCAAAACATTTCTCACATACAGAGAAGGGGTAATCCCATGACAGCTCCCGTCCGCAGGCTGAACACTTGCGGGAATAGCTGGCACATTCTGTTTTCAGGATACGGCTGATTTCCTCTTCGGTGCGCCGCCGCTCCTCATTCAGGTTTCCGGTCTGGACCGGAAGTCCTGCCTTCCTGGAAAACTGGAAATACAGATCCAGCATTTTATAATAGCTCTCCAGGTCATACAGGTCATCGCCCGGGCTGTAGGGGAATTCCAGTTCATCCACATCCCGGTAATCCCTGCAGTAATCCTTCCACAGGTCCATGACCATCTTATTATCTATATCAATGGAACACGTAATCAGCTTATATATCTCCTGTCTGGTAAATGTGTCCATGTTGTCCTGGTGCACATGTTCAAATGTCATGTACAGGGACAGGAGCTCGTCCACCTCCATCTTCTCATAAATGGAAGGCGTATCCATGGACGCCCAGATCTTCACCAGGGTGTCAATCTCGGCCGGCAGGTTCAGCAGCTGTTCCGGGAAGCCCACATATGCCTTCATGATGGGGATGGGAAGCCTGGACAGACCGTCCTTTATCACATCCAGCTCGTCAATGGCAGTGACGAACCCTTCATCGTAAAGCCCGTATCTTCCGGCCCGGCCCGCTATCTGCTTAATCTCTTCCGGATTCAGGGTGCGTTTGCCCACACCGTCGAATTTCCTGGTCTCCACAAACACAATCCTGCGTATGGGCAGGTTCAGGCCCATGCCGATGGCGTCCGTGCTGACCACCACATCCGTCTCCTTTGCCAGGAAACGGCGCACCTGTTCCCGTCTGGTGGCCGGAGGCAGGCTTCCATATATGACGCTGCAATGGGTTCCCTCGTTCTCCAGATGGGCTGCCAGGGCAAGCACTGATTTTTTGGAAAATACAATCAGGGCGTCGCCTTTCTTCAAATCCCGCTTCAGGTTATATGGCTTTGTCTCCAGGGTCAGCCTGGTATTCCGCTTGTGGCGCACCACCCGGAACTGGTCCCCGCAGCGTTTTATCATCTGGACGATGATGTCCTCTGCCTCCGGCGCCATGCACAGATGTATCTCCTCTGCCCGAAGCCCCAGGACCGCCCTGGTCCAGTTGTGTCCCCTGTATGGGTCCGCAACCATCTGGCACTCATCCACCACAACGATATCAAAGTAATCGTGGTCATTGAGCATTTCCACGGTACATGCCTGGCACACGGCCCCCGGCACCTCCAGCGTCTCCTCCCCTGTAATCATGGAACATGCAAGCCCCTCTGAATTAAGCTTATCATAGACCTCCAGGGCCAAAAGCCTTAAGGGGCCGAAATACGCCCCGTGCCCGCACTCCTTCAGCCGTTCCAATGCATCATGGGTCTTGCCGCTGTTGGTGGGGCCTACATGGAGGATGAACCTGCGCTTCATCTCCCTGGCTCCCGGATACTCCTCCTCCGGCTTCTGGTTCACGGACTCCCGGATTCCCTTTTTAATGGTCTTTGGTATATAGAACAGCTGGTAGGCACGGTCCAATGAGTTGGTCAGCAGATAACGGCGGATTCCCTGCATCCTGAGGACATGTTCCAGTTCCTCCAGGGACAGGCCCGACAGGTACTCCAGGTCCTTTCTTGCAAGGGCGCCGCAGAATTCCTGCATGCTGGCACAATTCTGTTCCCACTCCTGGACAGCCGGTCCCGGCGGCAGCTTTCCCTCCTTGTGCATCAGATATGCGCAGACCTTGGACAGCATGGCATGGACATCGCTCAGTTCATTGGCTTTCTCAAGGGGCTTTAAGTTCTCCTCAGTCAGGCGCTTTAACCGTTTCCTCAATTCAGCGGCCGTCATGGCCCTGAAACGCTTATTCACGCTGCCGAAAAAAAGCTCCTTATAGTATTCCTCCAAATACTGAGCGCATTCTCTTTTTATCTCCATGGATTTCCTCTTTCCTTCTGATTTTCACAAAAGCAGCCAGGTGCACATGTTCCCACGTCCATCTGGCAGCTATTAAACTTACACCATGGTAGTATCCACAAAATGCTCAAAACCTGAAATGCCATATTCCGCGCACACGCTGTTGATACCGTCCACAATCTCCTCCCGCGAATAGTTCGCCTCGAAAAGTGTGTCATCCTTCATCTGGTTAAGATACATATAAAAAGTAAGGGCCATCTCCAGGCGGTCAATATCCTGGGGATCCAGCTGGTCCGAGAGATAATTCTCAGCCCCGTTGATATCGCCTGCATCCGCCATGTCCTTTAACTGGCGGTACACCCGGTCCATGGGGGTATAGCTGTCCTCGTCCTCCGGAAGCTCATAGTCTATATCGTTCTTGCCCAGCACCAGCCTTGCAATGGCCCTGACCAGGTCGCTGATGGTCCTCATCACATAATCGTCCTGAAATCCCATAACTGTTCATCTCCTGCGTATTTTCCTTTTAGTATAGTTGATATCGATTCCGCCGTCAAGCCGTAGAATTGATCCCGTCTTACAATGTCCTGCGGCCTGCCCTGCAAAGCATCTGCCTGTTCAGTCATACCCTGCCAGCCCAAAATCCCCGTCCATTATCAGCCCGGCTCCATAGCGGCTTCCGGCAACGTCATAACGGACTGTTATCCGCGGATAATCTGAAGGGATTACATCAACCTGGAACGAACAAAAGCGCCCATCCTGTGAAAGGCCGGACGAAGCCACGGTTATCCTTTCATTCCCATAATCATATTCCGAGTAAACAGCGCCGTCTGCCATCCATGCCAGCCAGTGCTGTTTCAACGCATCCCCCACCTGCTCCGGCACCGTCACATATCCATGATCACCCGCCCCGCCGTAATGCCGTATCCGTGTTATGAGGGCATCCTTCACATCTGCTTCCCGGTCCGTAAAATTAGCGGCGGACAGCACTTCCAGAACCCCTGGCTCCAGCAGGTCCATCTCCAGCGCGTCCATCCCCAGCACATCTGGCTCCAGCACGTCCGTCCCCAGCACGTCCATCCCCAGCACGTCCCGGAAGGTGTCTGCTAAAGCGCTGTCACCGTACGCCCCAAGGACAGCGGCTTCCGGCTTCAATAGGGATTCCAGTCCCTCAGGCTGTCCTTTCAGGAAATCCCCATATGGCTCCAGCACGGTATAGGTAACATTTCCTTTTGTAAGAAAATAGTCCTGGTTCCGCCCGCTTTTTACAAACTCCAGAACCTGGTCCGCATAATCCCTGTCCCCGTCTCCATGGCCCTGTTCCGGCGTGACTGCCTTTAGGGTCAGATGGCTTACAATCAGGCGCTCTTTTTGCCCTATGTCCGCCTTTTGCCAATCTGAAAGTTCATCCAGCCTGTCCTCCATCATTTCCTTTACCTCTGCAGCGGTTTCATCAACAAGGGTATTGCACAGGCATTCCATCCTGTATTCCAGGTATTGGCTGAAATCCCGGTCCTTAAATACCACAAAAGCCGCGTTGACCGTGTGATAACCCGGGGCTGTTTCCTTAGACTGAATGGAAGAAAAGCACAAAGTTTCCGGGTTATAGTTATTCCATGACCCTTCCTCTTTGTGGTCATTAATCATATCTGCAATGGATGACGGAAGCCTGATTGAGGACAAGGACATCTCATCCGGGTTCACCTCCACCATGGTAAGCGGCTGGCTATCCGCACCTGTCTCACCGGCCGCGCCGGTTTCCGCTGCCAATGAAAGGATTGTCCGGTAATCCCCGGCCTCCGTCTCCTTTTCAACAGCAAATACCTTCCTGCTGCCAAATATCCGGCTTCTCTCCTGCGCACCCGGCACCGGTTTTTCAGTAAACGGGTCCAACAGGTCCGTTTCCTCCCGAAGCTTCAGGCTGCCGTATGTCTTCCTGATTCCGTCCGGCGTATCCCCAAGGCGGAATTCAAAGGCTTCATCAATGGGTTCCGGAATATTTCCAAGGGGAGAATTAAACTCACTGTAGATGACACGGTTCACCTCTTCATAGTACGGGTTGACAGTCCCGGCAGCTTCCTCTCCGGCCCTGTCCACACGGCTGTCCGCCTCCAGTCCGGCAGGTATCCCGGCTTTGTCTTCCTTATCCCCCTGTCCGCTGCACGCAGCCGTAAAAACTGCTGTCAGTATCAGCACAGGCAGTATCAGCATTTTCCTCATCATCTTTTCTCCTCCTTGATACGGACCATACGACAATACATCTTTCCATTATATCAAAAGATGTATGTAAAATCAAAACAGTTTCCGTCATGTCCAAAGCGGCGGCATATGGATGGACTGGCGTGATTCAGGCAGACCGGCTCCTGGGGCGCCGGAACCCCTCCGCTGTACTGGCACCACCAGGATTTCCCGGCATATCTAATCATAAGGCCCAATCCATTTCCCTGGATTGGATTTATATATGGAGTGATTAAATGGAAAATGAATACAGCGTGATTGCCCTTGCAGGAACCCCGAAATCCGGAAAAACCACCATATTCAACGGACTGACAGGTATGTGCCGTTACACCGGCGGCTGGTGGGGGGACGGGGGAGCACCTGGCCGCGGTACTTACAGATACTGCGGCCAGGCTTATATGCTTCTTGACATGCCCGGCGCCTATTCCCTTTCCTCTGCTCCGTTTCCGGATTCCGGTTCCCGTGAAAGCAATGATTCCCTCCTGCAATCCCGGCAGCCGGATGTAATTGCAGTGGTGGCTGACGCGACCAGGCTGGAACTGGGACTTCACCTGTTAAAACAAGTCCTTGGAATGGATAGCGGAACCAGAAATACAGGCAGCATCCCAGTGATACTCTGTGTTAATTTTTGTGACGAGGCCCTTCGGACAGGGCTGGTGATTGATTATAACCTTCTGGAGGATGTGCTCCAGATTCCCGTCATCCCCTGCTGCGCCCGGGACCAGAGCCATCTTGACGATGTCAAGGCCGCCATACATTATGCGGCCAAACCAGGGAACCGGAAGGCATTCTGCTATGACTGTCTGGATTTTTCGCCTAAGAAACTGACTGCGGAATGCATCTCCGTCACCTCAGAGGCAGACGGCGCCCGCAGGGTATTGCTGGACCTCATCCTCACCGGGCCTGTTACAGGGAAAATCATACTGCTCCTGCTGCTGGCCGGAGTCCTCCATCTGACCATGCTTGCTGGCGGTGTCCCATCCCTCCTGCTGTGGAATGCCCTGTCACGGCTGGAACTGTATCTGGACAGCGCCATGGCATATCTGGGGGCGGCTCCCTGGCTTACAGGCTGCCTTATTCACGGTGGCTTCCGTGCGCTTTCCTGGACCACTGCCATCATGCTGCCTCCCCTTGCTGTTTTCCTCTTTTTTTTCACCCTGCTGGAGGACCTTGGATTCCTTCCCAGGGCATCCATGGGCATGGACCCCATATTTGAAAAATGCGGCGCCTGCGGCGGACAATGTGTGACCATGGCCCTGGGTCTGGGGTGCAATGCTGCCGGAGTGGCCTGCTGCCGGTCCATCCAGTCCCCCAGGGAACGCATCATTGCCGTACTCACCAATTCCATGATTCCCTGCTGCGGCCGTTTTCCTGTTTTTATAATGCTGATTCCCCTGTTTTTTGCCGTTGGTCCCGTGGACTCCCTGACCGGTTCCCTGTCCTGCGCCCTGTTGTTTTCCATCCTGCTGCTGGCCGCTGTCTACCTGTCCTTGGGGATATCCTGGCTTCTGTCAAAAACGCTGTTAAAGGGACTTCCCTCCGCCTTCGCCCTGGAACTGTCCCCTTACAGGAAAATGCACATTACCCGCTCAGCCCTGCGCTCCCTCCTGAACAGAACCATGGTGTTTGCCGGACGCGCGGTCAGGGCGGCGGTTCCCGCCGGAATCATCATATGGTTCCTGGCCAATCTCTTCTACACAGGCCCTTCCGGCGGATTCGTGTCCTTTCACCGGCCTGCCGCCGGCGTTCCCAGCCTGCTGGCTGCATTTACGGGCCTGCTCCATCCTGCCGCGGTCCTTCTTGGCATGGACGGGGCCATATTGGCGGCCTTTGTGCTGTCCTTCCCGGCAGGAGAGCTGTTCCTTCCAATCCTCATCATGGCCTACCTTGAAGGCGGGCCCCTTGGCGGCATGCTGGGCGGTTCCCTGGCCGCGGGCGGCAATGGCTTTTCCCTGTACCAGCTGCTCACCTCCCAGGGCTGGACCTGGGTTACAGCAATCTGTACCCTTGTCTTTACCTTCCTGCACTGGCCCTGCCTGACCACCTGCCAGGCAATTGCCAGGGAGACAAAAAGCTGGAAATGGGCCGGGGCGGCTGTCTGTATCGCCACGGTTCCCGGGATTCTCATATGTGCGGGGATTGCGCTGTATGGGCATATGGTCTTAGGTATCTGAGTTAGCATGTCCTCCTGATTGCATATTCTCCTGATTGTATATCCTCCTGATAGCATGTCCTCCAAATTCTGGGGATTATTTCTTGACTGCGGCATTTCCACTGCCTATAATAGAGGTAAGCAAACAAACAGGATGCATGTCATATGGACCTCCAAAAACGCAGGACCTTTATCATCAGCTTTATTTACTTTGCGATTATCGGTGTAATCTGCTATATTCTCTTTAAAAGGCTGATTCCCATGCTCATGCCCTTTATCATGGCGCTGGCAATTGCCGCGGCGCTGGACCCGGCTGTCTCCTTTTTAGGAAGCCGCATCAAAGGCGGGCAGAAGTGTGCGGCAGCGGCAGTCCTCCTTCTGTTCTATGGCTGTCTCTTCAGTCTGGCGGCTGTCTCCGGGAACTGGCTGTTTTCCTGCATCCAGGAACAGGGCAGGAAGCTTCCAGCGTTATACAGCGAAGTGGTGGAACCAGGGCTTTCCCGGTTTTTCACGCTTCTGGAAGCCAGTTTCCCAGGCCATAGCATCCATATCTCCTCCCTTGGGACCAGTCTGGAGCATGCCATGGAAAATGCAGCAGGCGCCCTTTCCTCCAGCCTGATTGGCTACGGCGCCTCTGTCCTTGTTGGTTTCCCATCCCTTCTGGTGGATATCCTGGCTGCGGTGATTGCGTCTTTCTTCCTTACCGGAAGTTACCGGCAGACCGTTGCATTCCTCATGCGCCAGATTCCGGAAAAACAGCGGGCCATACTCACGGCTGCATGTGCCAGCATACGGGATGTGACAGGGCGTCTGGTTAAGGCATATGCCCTGCTTATGGCCCTTACCTTTGCGGAACTGTCCGTGGGTTTCCTAATCCTGGGAGTGCCCATGGGGTTCACGGCCGCTTGCCTGATTACACTGGTGGATATCCTGCCTGTGCTGGGCACGGGCACCGTCCTTTTGCCCTGGGCCTTTATTGCCTGGACCACAGGTTCCAGGAGCCTGGGCATCGGCCTTGTGTGCCTCTATCTGCTGATTACGGTAGTCCGCCAGTCCCTTGAGCCCAAGGTGGTCGGCCTGCAGATGGGCCTCCCTCCTGCTGCTGCCCTGCTCTGCATGTTTGTGGGCGGCAAAGTCCTGGGGCTGCCCGGTATCTTCCTGTTTCCCATTGGCGCCACCGTCCTCTTTAAGCTCAGCGGGGACGGAACTATCCAGTTATTCAAATAAATTGCAAATCCTTTTTCTTCTGGGCGTGTATGTTCATCATTTCCCGTCAAGTCATCCGCCCCGGAGCGTGCTGTATACCATCCAGAACCGGACTACATTACATAAAGGCAGGTATGTTTATGAAGATTCCATCCAAGTTCCCGTCCCCACCATCCCGTCATGCCCCCAGTCCCCCGGACAGGGTCCGCAGGTCCCAGATCCGTCTTTTTGCCATCAGCCTGGTTCTTGCTGCCGCTGCCGCCATCCTGGGCATCTGTGCCAGGATGGTTCCTGGTTTTGCACATACATATTCCATTACCGTCTATCCTGTGCTTGTGAATACCATTGGCCGTTTCAGCAGCATTTTCCCTATCTCCCTGTCAGAAGCAGGGTTATATCTGGCTGCTGTTTTCTGTATCCTGAACCTCTTTTCCCTCATCAGGAAACCGCTTGCCGTGCTGTCCCGTCTGTTTTTCCTTGTCTGCCTCCTCCTGTTCCTGTACACGGCCAACTGCGGCATCAACTACTACAGGACGCCATTTTCCTATGAGGCTGGCATGGTCATGGAAAAATCGTCTACAGAAGAGCTTTACAGCCTCTGCCTGTTCCTTACGGAACAGGTAAACAGCACGCTTAAGGAAACAGACCACTCAGAAGATGTACTTAAGGGGCTTTATCCTGGCCAGACAGGGGACACGCCCCTGCCCTCAGCCGCAATGCTCCGGGAGTTTGGGATGGAAGGGGTTAAATCCATGAAGGACCTGGGCACAGACTACCCCCAGCTGGCTGGATACTACCCTTATCCCAAACCCCTGATGAATCCGCGTCTGCTGTCCATCCAGCAGCTTTGCGGCATCTACTCCCCCTTTACCATTGAGGCAAACTACAACAGGGAAATGCCTTACTACAATATCCCGCATACCATATGCCATGAACTGTCCCATCTGAAAGGATTCATGCGCGAGGATGAGGCCAACTTCATCGGATACCTGGCCTGTATCGGTTCCGGTTCCCCGGATTTCCGTTACAGCGGATACCTGACCGGATGGGTCTATGCCGGTAATGCACTGGCCAAGGTGGATCTGGAGGCATATTATGACCTGTACGGGCGGCTTGCCCCGGAGGCAGCCAGGGACCTCTCCTGGAACAACCAGTTCTGGGACAGGTTTGACGGCAAGGTCGCCGAAGCCTCCACCCAGCTCAATGACCGTTACCTGAAGGCCAATAACCAGGAGGACGGTGTGCGCAGTTATGGGAGGATGGTGGATCTGATGCTGGCTTATTATCGGGATTCCCAGTGGTGATGATGCGGGGTGGCGGGTGGCAGTTTTGTGGTTGGTAATTTTACGGTTGGCGATATCACAATCGATGATATCCAAGGCATATATGTCCCAAATGACCGCTTATAATTCAATCCAACGGATTCTTACATAGGAAAAGGACAGTAACCCAGATATCTGAATCCCAGATTCCTGAATGCTGCTGTCCTTTTCTTACCACCGCATCTATACTAGCTTTTCCTTACTGCCATTTATCCTGCTTCCGCTTTCCTTACCGCTGCCTTTCCCTCACTGCCGTCTCTTCTTAATCTCCCACAAAATCACAAGCCCGATACTGATGATCAGGACCTGAAGCACAATCACTGTCCCGACTCCCGCCAGAATGATGAACAGTACTGACCTATCGCTCTGGGCTGCGGATGTTCTGTCCGGGCTGACCACAGGCGCTTCTTCCTCAGGCTGGCCGCCATCCACGGTATCTTCCCCTTCCATGCCGCCGGTTTCCCCAAGCCTTGTAAGTTCCAGGGACAGCTCCTTTATATCTTCCTCATTAAACACATCCTTCATATCCCACCTGGCCATGGTCCCTCTGTAGGGCGCATCCAGCCCTTCGTTCAGTATTCCAAGGTAGGTGTCCACCGCCCCATCCCAGTCCTCCCCGGAAAGCACCCAAAGATCCAGGGCTGAAAGGGCTGAAGTCCCATAGCCGATATAATACAGGGGAGTATAGAAAAGGTGGGGGATATCTACCCAGTCATAACACATATCCCCATATACCCGGTAATACCAGCCATCGTAAGAATCCTGTATCTCCTTGAACCTGCGGTTCATATCATCCAGGGTCATGTCAGGGGTCGTGTATACGGCTTCCTCGAATTCCTGAATCATACATGCAGTTATGGCCACATACAGCATATCCGTCATTGTCTCATAGGCATAGGCGGACGCCCCATCCCCAAACAGTTCCTCCGCATAGCGTGTTGACAGCATCTCCAGTCCCTGGGACTGTATCTCGCACACATCCACATGAAAGCCCTGATACATCTCGGGTACTGTATTATAATAATAACTGCAAAAATGCCCGAACTCATGAATCAGGGACTGGTAATCCCGGAACGTATTGTCACGGTTTATGAAGATAAATGCGTCCTTGTAGCTGGGCAGACCCACTGTATAGCTCCCAGCGGTACGCTCCACGCCGTCCTCCCCTGCCTGGATATCATACAGATGGTTATCCCTCATATATTGGAATATTTCCCCAAGTTCCGGCACCATCTGATCCATGCCGTGCCCTACCGTATCAAGAATATCCTCTGTCGTGCTTTCTTCCAGCCGGTCCAGGCTGTCATAGGAAGCATTATCCACATCTTCTGACCACAGGTACCACATAGTATCGCTGAGAACCACGATGTAATCCTTCACATTCCGGCAAAGCTGCTTCGTATCCTCAAGGGTATAGTCCCGCCCGTATATTGTCTCATGTGCATATTCAGCATAATTGTCATAGCCTGCAGAACCGGCTATCTCCCCGCGGACCTTGACCAGTTCCAGGTATTTGCCCCCAAGGATGCGGTTTCTTTCCCTGCCCAGCGCCTCGTTCACTTCACTGTAATCTTCCGTACTCATATCCGGCTCTTTTGCCAGACGCTCATAATCCCACTGTTCCCCGTCATATTCCACGGATATCCCGCCGGATGCCAGCTGGTCATATTCCCTGATCAGTTCTTCTTCCCTGCTATGGAGATCCAGCTCCTCCTGTGAGTAATCCTCATAATAGGCAATCATGGGAACGTAGGATTTTCCAATTTTTGTCTCCAGAAGGGAGCGGTAAGAAGATTCAAGGCCCTTTTGCAGGCAGGCCGCTGCCTTATTCCCCATCTCCGAATACAACTGTGTTGTATATGCCTGCTCCGCGGCGGCCTCCTGGTCAGATATATCCCTGTCATACATGATCTGGGCCATATAAGCCATTGTTGCCAACCGGTCAAACTCACTGATGATCAGGTCATACAGACGCCCCACTTCCTCTTCCTGCCCCTGTGCGCTTAAAGCCAGTTCAAAATCCTCCATGGCCTTGTCCAGGACAGATGTGGAGAAATGTTCATACGGCCTTTGGGAATAATCCACCCCTTCAAAAAACCGGTCCATCCGGGGTGATACCGCCTGACGCCCCGATTCCGACCGAGCCTGAACCTCTGCCTGACGCCCCGATTCCAACCGCGCCTGAACCTCTGCCTGACGCCCCGATTCCGGCCGCGCCTGAACCTCTGCCTGAACCTGGACCGCGCCGCAGGACGGTACGGAAACCACAAGGATGGCTGCCACCGCCAACGCCCCCAGGCGTCTTATGACAATCTTCCAGGCATTTTTCTTCATGGCCGGTTCCTCCTTCTGTATATTTCTTACATTTATTCTAACACACAAACAGGCCCCTCACAAGGCCTGTCCGTCAACCGTGCCGGCCATGCCAGCCCCATTCTGTAATTTTCCAGATACCCGGTACCGGATATCCCCGGTTCATTCCCTGAGCCAGCCCTCTTCCTCCGGCAGCAGGAAGTAATTATTATCCCTGTCCGAATCCATAATCATGGAATCCAGTTCCCGGAGCAGGTAGCTGTCCGGCATATTGCGCTGCCACCATCGGTACCCCTTTGTGTTCCTGATTCCTTTGGCATCAATCTTCCTGCCTGCATAGTAATCAATGTAAACACCCGCATAGGTGGCTGCCATGGAACGCTCCACATCATTCCCAAGATTTTTCACCACTCCCCGTATCTGGTCACTGATAAGTTTCTGTATGTAGCGGTAAGACCAGTCCTCAAAGTCCAGCAGATCCGGATTCCCACTTCCCATCTTCCTGGCCCAGCCTGACACATCCACTGACCGTGTCTCATAGGAAATGCTGCCATCCTCATCCCAGACCACCTCGCCATACTGGCACGGGGGGATGCTCAATGCATCTGTGATGATTTCCTGTATCCCGTAAGCCTCATCGGCCACTCCAGGCTCAGCCTTGTGCTTGCGCACCCTTTGTACATGAAGGTGTCCGCTGAAAAACAGGGGAAGTTCATATTTCTGGAGAAGGTCAATCACTTCCCCGTTATTGTCCATGGCACATTGGGTGGTATACATACGGCTCTGGGCCAGCAGGTTATGGTGGGCAACAGGCAGTACGAAAATCCCCTGTTCCCTGGCTTTTAAAAGCTGCTCATCCATCCATGCCAGGGTGCTTTCCTTAATCCTGCCCTCCACCTTATTCTCAGGTTCATACTGGCAGGAATCCAGCATGAGAAGCCAGTTTTTTTCATCCAGTCCATATACGTAACTTAGGGAACTGCTGTCCCTGCTGAGGGCCTGGTCATATCCATACCTGTGGTAGATTTCGTAAAAACCGTCCGCATCTATGGAATCCACGGATTCCTTCTCTGCTCCGTAATACACTGCGGCATGTCCATTGTTGATATCGTGGTTGCCGGGAATGACCAGTACCTGTATCCCTGCATCCTGTACCCGCGCCAGACGTCCTGCCAGTTCTTCATGGTTCATCCGCTCCCCGTTCATGGTAATGTCCCCGCTGAGTACAAGGGCGGAGGGCTTTTCTTCTATGACCTCGTCCAGGAATGCCTCCAGCAGTTCCGGAAGGTACTGGATGACCTTACCGTCGCTTCGCTCCACAAACAGCTGGAATGCCGGACCGCCGTCACCTGCCTGGGCGCTCTGATAGTGGAGGTCAGTGGCCAGGACAAGCCTTGGGGGCACATACGGCTCCTCTGTGTCCTGGGGAGGGGTCCACAGGCCGGGAAACTGTTTCTTCCAGCCGGTATACCCTTCTTCCCTTATGACCTCCTCCGGCTTTTCGGCCTGGGAATCCGTTGCCGTCTTAATCAGGCTGTCCACGTTCCCGTCTTCCGGCCGCTTTCCATCATCACCGTCCACGGATTCCTGTCCGAATCCCTCTGTGCCTGTCTCCATCTGCACCGGGCCAGCGGGTTCCATTAACTTTTTCATAAAATGCAAAACCCCGAAGCATGCCATGAATACCATGGCATACATCAGGGCACTTATTATCCAGGTCTTTTTCTTCATCCGGTCAGCTCTTTCTATATGATGCCTAACTCTTTCATCGCGTACGCGATACCGTCATCCTCCACGTCCTTTGTCTCAAAGGTGGCATAGGGCAGAAGCACGTCGCTGTGCTGGCCCATAAGCACACAATTGGTGGCATATTTGAACATGGACAGATCGTTGCTGCTGTCGCCGAATACATAGGCGTCATCCTTGGAAATACCATAATGCTTCAGGACTAAATCCATGGCCGTTGCCTTTGAATGGCCTCTGGGAACACACTCATAATAGCCGTCCCCCCTGTCAATGGCCTCAATATCCTTAAGACGCCCGAACAGTTCCCTGGGTCTGCTCTTCTCATCCGAGGCCAGATAAAACTTGGAAAAATCGTAACAGTCGTCCTCCCAGTCATACATGCCTGTGGTGCCCGACCGCCTCAATGCCGCCTTCAGCTCTTCCACCTGCGGAAACCTGGAAACCGTTCTGTGCAGATAACATCCTTCCACACCTTCCAGCGCGCCGTCCAGACCGCATTCGTCAATATCCTTCTTAATCTGCAGACCTCTCTCATGAGGAATCTGGTAACAGTAGAGTACCCTGCCCTCCGCAATCACATAGGTCCCACAGCCGCACAGGCAGCCATCGGTCTCAATCTCAGACCGGATATCCCGGGTGTGGGGGTACACCCTGCCTGTATTGATGAATACCAGATGCCCTTTTTTACGCGCTTCCTTAATTGCCTCTTTGGCGCTGTCAGGAACCAGTCCTGTCTTTTCAGACAGGAGGGTTCCGTCAATATCAAAAAATAAAGCTTTATTCCTATTACTCATCATCTCTGAACACAATAGTCTGTGTCTCCTCATCCATACTCTCTACAATTGCAAGGGATTCCAGCCTGATTCCCTCGGAACGCAGCAGGTCCCCGCCTACCTGGAAGCCTTTTTCAATCACGATTCCCGCGCCCACCAGCTGTGCACCGGAGTCCCTGACAAGGGCTGCCAGTCCTTCCAGCGCCTTGCCGTTGGCAAGGAAATCATCAATCAGAAGCACCTTGTCCCCAGGCCCTAAAAATTCCTTGGAAACAATGATGTCATATACACGGCCATGGGTAAAGGATTCCACCTTGGTGGTGTAAACCTCTCCTGCAATGTTCTTGGTCTGTGTCTTCTTGGCAAATACCACCGGCACATCAAAGTACTGGGCAACTATACATGCTATTCCGATACCGGAAGCCTCAATGGTCAAAATCTTGGTCACCGGAACATCGGCAAACCTGCGCTTAAACTCCCTGCCAATCTCCCCAAACAGCTTAATATCCATCTGATGGTTCAGGAAGCTGTCCACTTTCAGAACGTTTCCGGCCTTAATCTTGCCGTCTTTACGTATCCTGTCTTTTAAAATCTGCATGTACGTACCCTCCTCATTCTTTTCTTATCCTATTACTGCGCTGCCGTAGTCTCTGCCACTGTGGTCTCTGCCGCTTCCGTCTCAGCTGCTGTGGTTTCTTCTGCCATGGTCTCTCCTGCCCCGTCTTCCGCTGCCGTGGTTTCCGCTGCCATGGTTTCTCCTGCCCCGTCTTCCGCTGCCGTGGTTTCTGCTACCTCGGTTTCCGCTGCCGTGGTCTCTTCCGCCTCAGTCTCATTTGCCGTGGTTTCTTCCGCCTCGTTCCCTGCCGCAGCCGTCTCCGGTGCCGCCGTCTCCCCAGCACCCGTCTGTGCAACATTGGAAGCATTATCAGCCATGAACTTCATGACCTTATAATTCAGCGCCATCTCATCAAATGTCTCCTGGCCATAATAACTTACCGCAGCATCCACGGTCTGTCCGTTGGATTCTGCAAATGCCTCACGGTCAGCATCCTCCAGCACAAGTCCCTCACGCTCTGCAATCGTGTTGATGACCAGCTGGTTCTTTACATCATCCTTCACACTGGCATAGATTGCTTCCTGAAGTCCAGGCACGTCCATACCGTTGGCCTGGGCCATACCTGACAGGCTGCTCCCATACATCTTAGCCTGCTGCTCATACTGTTTAAGTCTTGTATTGTAACGCTTGGAAACTGCATTCTTATTAAGCTTGAATGTGGAATCCGCTACTACCTGCTGGAGTACGGATGTCTGTACCTGACGGTCTGCCGCCTGCTTCTTCTGTTTTAACAGATCGGCCCGGATGCTTTCCTTATACTCATCCACGGTCTTGTAGTCTGAAACCCCCTGGACAAATTCATCGTCCAGGACAGCGTCTGTTTTCTCCTTCACCGCATTCACGGTAACAGTGAATACAACAGGCTGGCCTGCAAGGGATTTTTCCTGATAGGTCTCTGGGAATGTCAGGTTCAGTTCCTTCTTATCGCCCTTCTTAGCCCCAATCAGGCCATCCTCAAATCCTTCAATAAAGCTGCCGGAACCAAGTGTAAGGTCAAAGCCCTCAGCGGATCCGCCCTCAAACTCCACACCGTCCTTTGTTCCCACATAATCGATGTTCACCACATCGCCCTCTGCTGCCGGGCGGTCAACCTCGGTTTCCTTGGGATTCTGGCTTAATACCTGATTAATCCTGGAATCCACCTCTGCGTCCGTGACCAATACCTCCGGCATGTTTACCTTAACGCCTTTGTATTCGCCCAGTTCCACGGTACCCAGGTTTTCCTTTCCCCCCTCAGTACTGCCTGAACATCCTGTCAGCAGTGACAGGGCTGTCATGGTGCATAAACATATCAATGCTAATTTTTTCATCTTACATATCCCTTTTCTTTTACTCATTTCACACATCCCCGGGCGGGAATGAATTTTCAAACATGCCCTCGTCCTCCCTCCCCTGATCTGTCATGGGGATTCCCGGGGATTCCTTTCGGAGCGTGCGCTGTACATAGTTATACCATACCTGTCCATGAAAAAAAAGTGTTTCCATCAATTTCATGAAAATTTAAGAGGGCCTTCCTTTTATTTATAAAATGCCTTAAATGCCTTGTAGGTGTTATACACATCCAGCTTGGAAGACAGTTCGAAGGGGGAGTGCATGGACAGGATGGGTACGCCCAGATCCACGGTATCCACATTCATGTGGGCAACCAGCTTGGCGATGGTCCCGCCTCCTCCTGCATCCACTGCGCCCAGCTCCCCTGCCTGCCAGTACACGCCCTCTTCTTCCATGATGCCGATGACTTTTGCCATGGTTTCAGCGCTGGCATCATTGGAACCGGACTTGCCCCTTGCCCCCGTGTACTTGGTCAGGACACAGCCCTTGTTGATGTAGCTGGAATTACGTCCCTCATATACATCGGGAAATGTCGGGTCGTAGGCCGCATTCACATCAGAGGACAGGCACAGGGAATTCCTGAGCACATCCCGCACCGGCACGCCGGCCTGCCCTGCAAGGTCTTCTATGTAGTGAAGCACGTAATCCGAATTCAGACCGGTATTGCCGTCAGAACCAGTCTCCTCCTTATCAGTCAGGATGGTCACCGTGGTATGGGCCGGCTTCTTTGCATCCATCTCGGCCGTAAGAGCGGTGTAGGCACACACCCGGTCATCCTGTCCGTAAGCTCCTATCATGCTGGCATCCAGGCCCACATCCCTGGCCTTTACCGCAGGCACCAGCTCCAGCTCTGCCCGGAAGAAGTCCTTTTCCGTAATCTTATAGCGCTCATTGAGCAGGGACAGTGCCATCAGCTTGACCGGTTCCTTTATGTCCTCCTCCTGATAAGGAAGGGAACCAATGACAATATTCAGTTCCTCCCCCTTCAGTCCGTCCTTTAAGGGGCGCTCGTTCTGTTTGGCTGAAAGATGGGGAAGCAGGTCTGTCACGCAGAACACCGGGTCTGTCTCATCCTCACCGATGCAGATATCCACGGTTTCCCCATTTTTCTTAACCACCACCCCGTGGATGGCAAGCGGTATGGTCCCCCACTGGTATTTGCGTATGCCGCCGTAATAATGGGTCTTAAAAAATGCAATCTCGTCCTTCTCATACAGGGGATTGGGCTTTAAATCCAGCCTTGGCGAGTCAATATGCGCCCCGTTTATCCTGACTCCCTCTGTAAGGGGCTTCTTACCAAAGGTGGTTGCTATCAGCGCCTTTCCCCTGTTAACATAATACACCTTATCCCCTGGTTCATAAGAAGCATTCCTGTCAAAGGGCCTGTAGCCTGCCTTCTTAAGCATTTTCACGGATGCCTTCACGCATTCCCGCTCCGTCTTGCCTGCATTTAAAAATGCCTTGTAACCCTCGCAGTATTTGGACGCCTTTTCTATCTGCTCCGGCGAATCCTTTCCAATGTGAGGGAAGGTCCATGTAAGCTGTTCCTGTAATTCCTGTGCTTTTGTCTTTTTTGACATATCCTTTTTTATCCTCCTTTATAATTCAAATGTCCTGGCCTTTAGAGGCACAGCACCGAATCTTTCGTGTTTTATATCCATCAGGAGGGCTGCATCCGCCGCATTCCCTCCGCGTGAAGCCGCATCCAGCATCTGCCCCAGCCCATCCCTGCCCACAGGCTCAGAGCGGGCCATCCAGCCCAGTATATCCCGTTCCCCCCGCTTAAGGATTCCTTCCGCGGCATCCCCTGCATGGGCAGCAACATAATCCCAATACGCCTGTGCCGCCTCCTCCTTAAGCCCCCAGGGCCAATACAGGCGGTACAGGGCCAGGCGCGTCACAAGTTCCGGCTTCTCCTGCACTGTCACATAGGGAAAAAGCCGGTCATACTCCCCCACATCGAACCTGGTCCCGTCAAAACAGTAACGGTACATATGGCCGCAGCCATGCATTTCCCTCATAATGATCCTGGCCGGGGTATTCTCCACCGACTCTTCAAAATACTCCGGAAACACCAATCTGGCAAGAAGCGCCCCGTCCTCCCCCCTGTAATCCACATCCAGGGTCTGGCGAAGTTCCGAAAGAATCTCCCTGAAGCAGGACTTCCCTTCCTCCCTCACACAGATATCCAGGCGTTCAATACCGGTACACCCGGTAAACACACCCGCCCCCCAATCCTCCACGGTACTACGGCAGGAAATCTTCCTCAACCCAAAACAGTTATAAAAAGCATAGGCACCAATCCGTTTTGTATATCTGGGCAACACCAGCTCCTTAACCTGGCTGCCGCAAAGTTCCGGCTCGCCCTCATATTCATGCGGAGGCACCTCGCGCCCTCTGACCGTCTCCGAAAAAAGATACCTCTCAAGCCCCGTCACAGGCTTTCCGTCATAACTGTCCGGAATCTGTACAATTCCGTCTAAACCATAACAACGCCGGACAGATATTCCATCCAGCGTTTCATCATATAATAACTTCATGGTATCAGTTTAATCACTTTACATATTTTTTTCAAGGACATTTTAAGATCTGCCGTAAAAAGGAAAATGAATCATTACAAACATAGTGACCGAACGCACAAAATATGCTAAAATAAAACCAGTACCAGGGGAGGGGAGCTTACCCTCTCCCCAAACCACAAAACATCCACATATCACGGGGGAAATGCATATGAGACACATCAGCAAAAAAATCATCGCAATGAGCATGGGAATCATGATGGCCGGAAGCGCCATCTGCCACGTCAGTGTCCAGACATCCATTGTAGCCGAAGCCCATTCCGGAAGGACCGATGCCAGCGGCGGACACAAGGACAACAAAAACAAAAGCGGCCTGGGATCCTATCACT
This sequence comes from Enterocloster sp. OA13, assembly GCF_022440595.1. NCBI lineage: Bacteria > Bacillati > Bacillota > Clostridia > Lachnospirales > Lachnospiraceae > Enterocloster > Enterocloster sp. OA13. The sequence continues at coordinate 4,890,246 of NZ_JAKNTF010000001.1, forward strand.
ACCACTGCGGCGGACATCCCGCCCACCTGCACCCAAACGGAGTATGCCCCTACGCCTCCACTTCATCCGCCAGCACCCAATCCTCCGCCCCTGCCTCCGAAGCAGACACCGCCCTTACCAAACAGGTCCAGCAGGCCCTAAACGACAAAGGCTACGACTGCGGAACCCCCGACGGCATATCCGGTGAAAAAACCAGGACAGCACTAATACAATTCCAGGAAGACAACAACCTGACCGCCGACGGACTCATCGGAGAAGAAGTAAAAACCGCCCTTGGAATCTAACCCCCAAAATCACCATCCAACAAACCATCACCCCCTCCCCCACTAACAAACACCCCCAAGGCCACCCCATCCTACCATCCCCAGATTCATGATTGAAGGCCTCGTCCCGGAGCGCCCAGCAACCTCTCCACAGCCTTAGCAGGAGGCAGGGGCGGGAGGAAGGCGGGGCTGCGGTTCCTTGTGGAGGGGGGCAGGTCTGCTTACTCAAAAAGAGGCTGGAAGCAGGGCCGAGTGAGGGCCTCCAAGCCCGAACGCAGAGTCTCCACGGACGGAAAATCATCAAGATTTTCCGGTAGTTGAGACGGTGCCCTGTTTCCAGCCTCTTTTTGAGTTAGCAGACCAGCCTCCCGGAACCAGGAACCGCAGCCCCGTCTTCCTCCCGCCCCTGACTCCGGAGAGACAAACAAAAACAGAGGTTGCGTACCCCCCAACCCCTGCCTCCAATCATCAACCTCCCCATCATTCATCCACAAACCTATACCCCACCCCCACCTCAGTCAATATAAACCTGGGGTTTGCCGTATTATCCTCTATCTTACGCCTGATATTAGCCATGAATACCCGCAGGGACTGGTAGTCGTCCGTGGTGTCATATCCCCACACCTCCTGCTGGATATAATGGTGGGTCAGCACCTTGCCGCTGTTGTTTACCAGCAGTACCATCATCTTGTACTCCAGGGGCGTCAGGTGGATTTCCTGGTCATGGACAAAAATCTTGCGCTTTTCAAAATCCATCCTGAAGTAGTCCAGTTCAAACTCCTGGTCCTGCCTGCTGACAAAGGAGTTCTTGTGCCGCAGCCCCACACGGATACGGGCCAGAAGCTCTTCTGCGCTGAAGGGTTTGGTCACATAATCGTCCGCGCCCTGGTCCAGGGCATTGATTTTTTCCCGCTCCTGCCCCCTGGCAGAGACAACGATGACCGGCGTATTGGACTGCTGCCTTATCTGCTTTAACACTTCCATGCCGTCAATATCCGGCAGTCCCAGATCCAGAAGGATTAAGTCCGGATGGTTGGCATAAAAAAGTGAAATACCGGAAAGGCCGTTATCTGCAAGTATATATGAATACCCCCGGGTCTTAAGGGATATCTTCATAAAATTCTGTATGGTCTTGTCATCCTCAATGACCAGGATTGTGGTTTCATTCATGCTTTTTGTCCTCCAATGGCATCCTTATTTCAAACACAGCGCCGCCCTGGCTGCCGTTATAAGCTGTTATGGTCCCTCCCTGGGCCTCTACAATGGCTTTGCAGATGGTAAGCCCAAGACCTACCCCTCTCTGTTTATCCCCCTTTTCATAGGCCGTGGTAAAGAAGTTGTCAAATATCTTATCAATCTTTTCCTGGGACAGGCCCACCCCGTTATCCGACACAGTGAACACAAGGACATCCCCCTCCTTCACAACCTTAAGCGTAACCGTCGTGCTGTTTCCGGAATGCCGGAACGCATTATCGAGAAGGTTGACCAGCACCTGTATGAAAAGGCGGCCATCCACCGGAAACAGGATGATATCCTCCGGCGTATGGGTCCTTAAGGTATGGTTTCCTATCCGCTTGGACACCAGCCGGACCGCAGATGAGACAATATCATCCAGAACTTCCTTTTTCTTATTGATATCCAGACGCCCTTCCTGGATCCGCGTCATGTTAAGCAGGTTTTCAACCATGGAGCTGAGCCACTCCGAATCCGTACAGATATCCTTTAACATACTCTTAATCGTGGCATCGTCCATGATTCCCAGATTGTCATAAAGGAAACCCGCGCTTCCGCTGATTCCGGTCAGCGGGGTCCTTAAATCATGGGAAATGCTCCGAAGCAGCGTGCTTTTAAGCCGCTCCCGCTCCACCTGCACCCGGTTGTCCTCCTTTTCCCGGCTCAGCTGCTCCCGCTCAATCACAAGGGTAATCTGGGAAATAACCGTGTCCACATATATCTTTTCTTCCTGGTTCAGCGTCCATCCGGCGCAGTCAAAGATGATGACCCCGTATGTTTTTTCCCTGTTCCGGATAGGGACGTACAGACCATTGTCATCCGGGAACTGGCATTCCCCATGTCCGCAGGGAATGGACTGGCGGTAGCACCACTCTGCCATGGAATTGGAGAATACCGTGTTCTCATCCTCCTTCAGAAGGACGGTCACATGCTTTCCAATCAGCCCTGTCAGGCTGGCCTCGCTGTACTCCTTAATCTGCTGGTACCCGGACAGGTTCAGGAAACCGCTTCCGATTTCGTTGAGCTTGGCTGTTATCTCCGTCTTCTTGTTGGCTATCTGCATCTGCTTCTGAAGCTTCAGCACCAGGGTGGCCACCGTGGCAGCCACTGCAACGAATATGACGGATGATATCACATAGTTAAGGTCATCCATGTGGAAGGTCAGCTTGGGTTCCGTAAACAGGTAGTTAAAGGTAAATGTGAATACAAAAGCCGCACAGAACGCCCATGCCAGGCTTCCCGTTGCAAGTATGCTGATTAGGACACCTACCAGGTAAACCAGAAGCAGGTTCTCCGCCCTGATACCCCAGCTGTCCAGCACAATGGCCAATATGGTCGAAAATACCCATATGACGGTCATCCTCACACATGCCTTTACAAAATCCAGTACAACATCCCAATGGTTAAACATATATTTATCCTTCACTATTCTTTTACTCTGGTATATTACCCAATCATATCCGCAATCATTACAGGGATATTTATCACCAGATCCATCCCCAGCTGCCCGAAAACCTCCACATTCCTTGGATTCTTCACAACACATACCGCTTTCTTAATCCCAAAAACCTTCTTGCACATCTGGCATATCTCAAAATTATCCGTATCCTCCTGCCCTATGGCCGCAACCATGTCAAAGTCCTTTAAACCGGCATCCGCCAGGACGTCTTCCTGGCAGGGGTTGCCCAGGATTGCCTTGACATCATAAGAAGCACACATGCGCTCACAGAATTCCTTATCCTTATCAATCACTGTCACCTTATGGTTCCTGGCTGCCAGCAGGCCAATAAGGATATCCGCGTAATCACTGCCGCCTGTCACCGCTATCTTCATACCGCCACCTCCTGGCACACAGACTCTGCCAGATGCAGGTAATCATCCACTGACAGGTTATAGACACAGATTGGCTTAATGGGCGTATCCCTTATGAGCCGGCTCCTGCTGGTGTCATCCAGACGCGCGTATACCTGGTTCACCTGGAAAATGCGGCTGGCTATCTGTGAAATCAGGAGGTTGGAATTATCATCCGGGGTGGCAGCGATGAACATGCCCGCCCGTTCAATCCCGGCTTCTTTTAATACCTTAGGGTCAGTGGGATCCCCTTCCATCTCAGCCCCGCCGAACCCGTCCGGCAGGTAACGGAAGCTTTCCCTGTCCTTATCTAAGACAACCACCTTGTGACCTTTATTATATAATGTATTGGCCAGCGCTGCGCCGAAGGGGCTGCAGCCAACGATAATAATACCTTTTGATTTATGGAATAACATGATATTTCCCCCTTTCTACTATATGTTCCCACTTTTATTGTAAAAGAAAACCATATAAAGAAACTAGGGATAATGTACAAACAGGGTATAAAGATTCTATAAAGATATCTTTATCCCTGTTTCCTGATTACAATCATATCCTTAATCCATGCCTGTGTCAAACAAAAATTACATCGCGGGGCAGCCGTCACTCCCATGCAAGGCTGTATGTTATCTATATCTCAAATTTACATAACTCCAAACACTTTGTAAAACACCCAGATAATGGTTCCTCCCACACATGCAATCGAGGCAACCACGCCAACCATGAAAATCGCGGCGGCCAGTTGAAGTACAATACTTGACAGTACCGGAAAATGCCGGCATGCACGGTCTATTTCCTGCTCCATCGGGCTTTTGAGTTTTAAAATCATCTTTGCAATCATTGCAGGCACCTCCTTTTGATATCTTAAGGATACTGCACATTGCCGTAAAGATTCCATTCGTCCCTCAGCCAATCACATAAATTCCGTGCAAATATCATCTGTGTTCCATGTCCCCCAGCCTGTAGGATGTCTCCTCCGCAATGATGTTAAGGACGTTCTTATCATTGGGCTTTATCATGTCCCCTCCGTCCAGTTCCACGCCGATGACCGCATATACCTTATCGTTCTTGTAGACCGGGGTATAGCGGGCCTTGGAGCCGGGAAGGGTGTCCGTGGTGGCGCCTGCCTTATGGCGGTTCTTCCTGACCCATGCCGCCACGGCCATCTCATCCGGGGATTTGAACAGGCCGGTAAGGCGGGCAGAGTCTTCGGATTCAGATGCAGGGTATATCCTCATCTGGTCCATTTTCCCGTTCCTTGTGTCATATATGACAATATTACGCTTTAAGAGGGTACGCACCAGGCGGCCGCATATGTCCAGGATTTCCTCTCCTGTGGCGCCCTTCCTTAAGTTCCTGTTAATATCAAAAAGAATCTGCATATACCTGGACTCAGACTCTCCCCTGGCAGCCTCACGCTTCAGCTTTGCCGCCATGGAGCTGGTTACAAGGGCGCATACCAGCATGGCTGCAAATGTAAACGGGTAAATGGACGCATCCGCCTGAAAGGTCAGACGCGGGTCCGTAAAAAAGTAGTTGAACAGCAGCACCGACAATACCGAGGCCAGCAGCCCGCACCAGCCGGCCCTTGTCATATATGCCACCAGCATGGTTCCCATCATGTATATCATGGCAGCGTTGATGACTCCCAGCTGATAATGATCCAGCACCAGCGACAATACGGTACAGAGCGCCATGACCGCTCCGGTCTTAAGGATATCCATCCATACCTTCCGTTTCTGGTCCGTGCTTATTTTATACCTGCGTTCCACTGCCGTTGCATCGGGGATCACATAGACATCCATATTGGGCACTGCCTTAATCAGGCGGTCTATGATGGTGGGGCGCACATATAGTGTGTGGCGTTTTCTCACGGAACGCCCTATCACTATTTTGGAAATGCCGTTCTGTCTTGCATAGGAAGCCACCTGTTCCACTATGTCATCCCCGTACAGGGTAATGACATTGGCCCTGAACTGCTTGGCCAGGCTGATATTGGCTTCCATGCTCCTGCTGATCCTGCTGTGCTCCCGTTTTAAATGCTCTGTCTCCACCAGTACCGCCGTAAAGTCCGCATGGAACGCCCCCGCCATCCTGGCCGCGGTCCGTATGACCCTTGCATTGGTGGGGGAAGGGGACAGACAGACCAGCACATGTTCATTGGTAAAATACTCCTTTCCTGCCGCATCCCGCTCCCGGACAACTTCCCGGTTCACCCGGTCCGCGGTGCGCCGCAATGCTATCTCACGCAGGGCTGAAAGATTCTCCACTGTAAAGAAACTGATTTTCGCCTTATCCGCCTGGTCTTTGTGGTATATCCTACCCTCCTCCAGACGCTGGCGCAGTTCTTCCGGCGCAATATCCACCAGCTCCACCTGGCTGGCATTGTCAAATACGGAATCCGGGATGCGCTCACTGACGCGCACATGGGTGATGGATGCAACTATATCATGAAGGCTCTCCAGATGCTGCACATTAACGGTGGTATACACGTTTATGCCTGCATCCAGGAGTTCAATCACATCCTGATAGCGTTTCCTGTGGCGGCAGCCCTGGGCATTGGTATGGGCCAGCTCATCCACCAGGATCAGGTCCGGCCTGCGTATCAGGGCGGCATCCAGATCAAACTCCCGCAGCGTGATTCCCTTATATTCCACGGACCTGGGAGTCAGGAATTCCAGCCCGTCAAGAAGGGCCATGGTATCCGGCCTGTCATGGGGTTCAATATACCCGGCCACCACATCCCTGCCCGCTTCCTTTTCCTGGCGCGCCGCATCCAGCATGGCATATGTCTTGCCCACGCCGGCCGCATATCCGAAGAATATCTTTAATTTTCCCTTCCCATCCGGTTCACCTTCCGGGAAATTCTGTCTGAGCAGAAGCTCCGGGTCGGGCCTGCTGTCCCATTCCTTGTCCATATGGTTCCTCCTTACCTGATTATGTATTTCCCAGGAATATCTATGTAAGTCCTGCTTTTACGGCGGGTATGCCAGAAGACAGCTTTAGAGCTGCCGCATCCGCGGCAACTCTCTTGGCATGTCTGAAAACATCAAAGCAGGCCATCCAGGGCAAGATTTACCTTCAGCACATTCACCCTTGGTTCTCCCATGATTCCTAAAAACTTTCCTGTGGTATACTTTTGGATGACGGACTCCACCTCTTCCACGGACATCCCCCTTGCGCCGGCAATCCGCTCAGCCTGGTACCCGGCTGCTGCCGGTGAAATCTCAGGGTCAAGTCCGCTGCCTGAACAGGTAACCAGATCCACGGGAATGGGTTCATCCCCCTTTTCAGGATGGGCCTCCCTGATTTTCTCCACGCGCTCAGCCACCATGGCCTCCAGTTCCTCACCTGCCGGTGTCTTGTTGGATGCCCATGAATACATCAGCGGCTCTCCATTTTCATCGGTAAATGTAGATGTGTCCACATTCATGATCCTGCCCCACAGATACTGGCTGCCTGTAAATTCCTGGGCCAGCAGGGCGCTTCCGTATTTCCTGCCGTCATTGCCTGTTATGATGGAGCCTTCGGCCTTATTGCCAAATGCCACATTGGCTGCCGCGGTAATGACCGCCGGGTATATGATGCTTGTAATCACCATCATGATTAGGAAAAATCCTATCATTTTAGGTAAGACTGATTTTATTGTTTTCATAGCTATCCTCTCCTCATTATGAGCACTTTTATGTTACTTACCCGGATACACTCTGCTGCTGCATTGCGCAGTACTAGCCGACTAATCCCGAAGCCGTGATCAGCACATCAATCATCTTAATGGCAATGAACGGTATGACGATTCCTCCAAGTCCATATACCAGAAGGTTTCCGCGGAGCATCTGCGCCGCCGACACCTCCCTGTAGCGGACGCCCTTAAGGGCCAGTGGGATCAGGGCCACGATAATCAGGGCATTGTATATGATGGCTGAGAATACCGCGCTGTCAGCGCTGTGAAGCCCCATGATGTTGAGCGCCCCCAGTCCGGGATAAAGTCCCATGAACAGCGCGGGGATGATGGCAAAATACTTGGCAACATCATTGGCAATGCTGAACGTGGTCAGGGACCCCCTTGTCATCAGCAGCTGTTTCCCAATCTTTACAATCTCAATCAGCTTGGTCGGTGAGGAATCCAGGTCTACCATATTGCCAGCCTCCTTGGCTGCCTGGGTGCCTGTATTCATGGCCACCGCCACGTCTGCCTGTGCCAGGGCCGGCGCGTCATTGGTACCGTCGCCTGTCATGGCTACCAGATGTCCCTTGGACTGGTAATCACGTATCATTTCCAGTTTTGCCTCAGGGGTGGCCTCTGCCAGGAAGTCATCCACACCTGCCTCAGCCGCAATGGAGGCGGCCGTCAGGGGGTTATCGCCTGTAATCATGATGGTCCTGATACCCATCTTGCGCAGGTCAGCGAATTTCTCCTTTACGCCCTGCTTAACAATATCCTTTAGTTCAACCACACCCATGACCCGGCCATTCCTGGCAACCACCAGCGGTGTGCCGCCCTGGTTGGCAATCCTGGTCACGGTCTGTGTACACTCATTGCTAAAACTTCCGCCATGTTCCTCCACGTACCGTTTCACGGCATCGGCAGCGCCCTTCCTGATCTCATTTCCATTATAATCAATGCCGCTCATCCTGGTCTTGGCCGTAAAGGGTACGAATCTGGCATGGAGTTCTTCCATGTTCCTTCCCCTGATTCCAAACCGTTCCTTTGCCAGGATTACGATGCTTCGGCCCTCAGGTGTCTCATCTGCCAGGGATGACAGCTGCGCAGCGTCTGCCAGGTCCTTCCCGTCATTGCCGTCAACCGGGATGAATGCATCCGCCTGCCTGTTTCCCAATGTAATGGTACCTGTCTTATCCAGAAGCAGCGTATCCACATCGCCCGCGGCCTCGATCGCACGGCCGCTCATGGCCAGTACATTGGCCTGGTTCAGACGGCTCATGCCCGCAATGCCGATGGCGGAAAGCAGGGCGCCGATGGTGGTGGGGGCCAGACAGATTAACAGGGCCACCAGGTTTGTCACGGATGTGGGATTCTCCATGCCAGCCTCCCTGGATGAAAACAGGGAGTAGGAATACAGGGACATGGTAACCAGCATGAATATAATGGACAATGCCACCAGGAAAATCTGGAGCGCCAGTTCATTGGGGGTCTTTTTACGGGAAGCGCCTTCTACCATGGCAATCATCTTATCCATGAAGCCCTCGCCCGGATTGCTGCTTACCTCCACCACAATCCAGTCCGATATGACGGTTGTACCGCCTGTCACCGCGCTTCTGTCGCCTCCGCTTTCACGGATTACAGGGGCGGATTCACCGGTAATCGCACTCTCATCCACCGAGGCCGCGCCTTCTATCACATCGCCGTCCGCCGGAATCTGCTCACCGGCCTTTATATATACAATATCACCTTTTTTCAGTTCTGTGGATTTAACCTGTGTGATTTTATCTTTCTGGCCGGCAGATGGTATCCTGGACGCCATTGTGTCCCTTCTGCCCGCCCTCAGCGCATCTGCCTGGGCCTTGCCCCTGCCCTCTGCGATTGCCTCGGCAAAGTTGCCGAACAGTACGGTGAACCAGAGGATGACTGATATGGCAAGTATGTACCCGGGCTTTGCATCCCTTACGCCAGCCAGTGCAAAGATGAACATGGCCAGGGTCAGTATGGCTGACACAAATACCATGAACATGACCGGGTTCCTGACCTGGGTCCTTGGATTCAGCTTTATGAAGGAATCCTTTATGGCCCGGCCTACTATCTTTCTATCGGAAAATATATTCTTTTTACGTTCACTCATGTCTCATTGACCTCCCTAAGCTATCATCTGGAAGAACTCAGCAACCGGTCCCAGTGACAATGCCGGGAAAAAGCTGAGAGCGCCTACTAACAGCACAACAAATATCAGTAAGAATATAAACATGGCATTGTGCGTGGGAAGGGTGCCGGAGCTTACCGCTACCTTCTTCTTGCCCACCAGGCTGCCTGCGATAGCCAGTGTCGCGAACATTGGCAGGAATCTTACAAAAAGCATGACCAGTCCAATGCTCACATTTAGGAATGGGGTATTTGCATTGAATCCTGCAAACGCTGAACCATTATTGCCGCCCGCAGATGAATATGCGTACAGCATCTCGGACAGTCCATGGGCGCCCGGGTTATTCAGGCTGTCATGGGTGGAAGGAAGCAGGGCTGCAATCCCGCTGCCCACCAGGATAGCAATGGGGGTTGCCAGACACACAAGGACTGCCATCTTCATTTCAAAAGGCTCTATCTTCTTACACAGGTACTCCGGCGTACGCCCCACCATCAGTCCTGCTATGAACACGGTCATGATGGCAAATCCAATCATGCCGTACAGCCCGCAGCCCGTTCCTCCGAATACCACCTCGCCCAGCTGCATCAGAAGCATCGGGACAAGTCCGCCAAGGGGCGTGTAGCTGTCATGCATGGAGTTGACGGAACCATTGGAAGCAGCCGTTGTAAAGGTTGCCCAGGTAGCAGAAGTGGCGATGCCGAACCTTGTCTCCTTGCCTTCCATGTTGCCTCCTGCCTGTCCTTCGGTCCCCATGTATACGGAGCCGTCCTGGGCCAGCTGGGGCGTGCCCGCCTGCTCATTATAGCCCACAATCACAAGGGCCACCGCCAGCATGATGAACATGGCAAGGAAGATGGCGATTCCCTGGCGCTTATCCTTTACATTGCGTCCAAAGGTAAAGCAGAGTCCTGCAGGAATCAGCAGCAGGGAAATCATTTCAAACAAATTGGAAAGGGGGGTGGGGTTCTCAAACGGATGGGCCGAGTTATTGCCCCAGAACCCGCCTCCGTTGGTCCCCAGCTGCTTGATGGCAATCTGGCTTGCGCCAGGACCCAAGGGAACCACTGCCTTGGTCACTTCTGTTGTGGTGCCGTCTTCATTTTCCACCACCACCGGCTCCAGCAGCTGTACTTCATCATACTGTTTAAACGTCTGGGGCACTCCCTGTGATGCAATGACAAGGGATACAGCCATTGACAGAGGAATCAGTATGTAAAGGACCGTCTTTGTCATATCCGCATAAAAGTTTCCGATACCTGTTTTCTTTACCCTCACAAATCCCCTAATCAGGGCAAACAGGACCGCAATCCCGATTGCGGCTGACACGAAGTTCTGGAAATTCAGTCCCAGCATCTGGCTGAAATAGCTCAGTGTGGATTCTCCTGAATAAGCCTGCCAGTTGGTATTGGTGGTAAAGCTTGCTGCCGTGTTAAAGCCCAGGTGCCAGCTTGTGCCCCCAATCCCTTCCGGATTCAGCGGAAGGAACTTCTGGAAACAGAGGATGGCCCACAGGACAAACAGGCTCAGCACACTGAAAACCGCTGCACAGACCGAATACTTCTTCCAGTCCATATCCTCATCCGGGTCTATTTTAAGCACCCTGTAAATCACGCGCTCGACTGGCTGCAATACGCCTGAGAGGAAAACATGCTCCCCATTCATAACCTTACCCATATAGCGTCCAAGGGGTATTGCCAGCAGTACAAGTATTACACAATACACAACCATCTGTACCGTTACATTCATCATTGTTTATCACCTCTCAATAGTATAATGACCAGATAGGCCAACAGGAAAACTGCGGTTACACCTATGATACCTAACAGTACTGACATCGATTTTTCCTCCTCGTTTTAAGATAGGGGTATGGTATCACACGTGGGAATAAAGATTCCATACCATAGCCGGGTCCTTTTTATAAAGAATCTATAAATACGTCAAGGGATATCCCGGTCTTAATGATAACTTAATGCCGTACCCGAAACTGCATATGGAATCTTTAAGCCTTCGGTACTAGACTGAAGGTATCTCAAAGGAGGTGACCTTATATGATGAAAGAGATAAAAAAGGACCTGGCCTGTTTGGGTATAATGACCGTGGTTTCCGCGTTAGCAATAGGGTTAAGGTTTCTTATATGGATGTCTTAGAATAGATTGGCAGATGGATTTGATGTGAAATGGATTTGATGTGTAAGTAGCTTTAATGTGTAAGTAGCTTTAATATGTAAGTAGCTTTAATATGTAAGTATGTTTAATGTATAAGTATGTTTAATGTATAAGTATGTTTAAGGCGGAGGCCATGCAGTTGTAATTGATACTGCATGGCCTCCGCCTCATTTTGTCCTGATTTAGTTCTAATTTATTCCTGATTTAGTTCTAAATTTATTCCTAATCTATCCCTATCGTCCTTGTTTATCCCTTATTTATCCCTAATTTAGTCCCAAATCAGACCTTACCTCCCTCCCCCCTTATATCCAGCCCAATCTGCCTTAATCCTCGTTCCCCACCGTGCAGTCCGGTCCGCCGGCGGAATAAGGCTATTCATCCGCAAACCTGTACCCCACGCCGATTTCCGTCCTAATAAACCTGGAATGTGCGGTCTGGTCCCCTATCTTTTTCCTGACATTGGCCATGAATACCCGGAGTCTTCTGTAGTCCCCGGTGTCATCATTTCCCCAGATTTCCTGCTGGATGTAACTGTTTGTCAGGACCTTTCCCTTATTTGTCACCATAAGGATCAGGATCTTATATTCCACCGGTGTCAAATGGACCGGTTTCCCATGGACATAAACCTTTCTCTTTTCAAAATCAATCTCCAGGTAATCCATGCGGAATGTATCATCCCTCACCGGTCTTTGGTCCTCTCCATGCCTCAGGGCGGCCCTGATACGCGCCATAAGCTCCTCTGAATGGCAGGACTTTGCCACATAATCATCAGCTCCGCAGTCCAAAGCCTCCACCATGACGGCTTCTTCTGTTTTGGATGTCACAATAATGACCGGGGTCCCGGATTCCTGCCGGATCATCTTCAGCACATCCATTCCATCCATGTCAGGAAGGACCAGGTCAAGCAGTACGATATCCGGATGCCCTGCATAGAAAAATGACAGGCCTCCCAGACCGTTCTCGGCCTGGTGGAACCGGTAATTCTCCGTATCTGACGTATTTTCCATAAGCTTCTGCATGATTTCATCATTATGGATTATAAGAACCGTGTATTGAGTCATATTCCTTCCACCTCCTGGATGCCTCTTTCCTTCCCGGAATACCTGCTGTCCCCAGATTCCGGCCATCCGGGTTTCCGGTCTGGCCCCTCCAGACTTGCCCCAGCCTGCCTCGTCCCAGCCAGCCTGTTTCTATAAAATACCAGAACTGTACGTTAAAAAGCCATATGCCATTTTTCCTATGATATAAATATCCTGTGAATACTTTTTTACAACACAAAAAAGCTGGCCCCCGGACTGATCTGACAAAATCACATCATTCCGGAGCCAGCTTCTGCTTTATTATATTTGATTTGATACGGCCATCCTTACTCAATCCCCACAAACTTGGTCTGGTTCATCAGCGGATGCCTCAGATGTATGGCCCCCTTAACCGGACAGGCCATGACGCAGGAGCCGCAGTAATAGCACTCCCCCGGATACATCACCACGGGATGCTTCCCCTTTTCCGGTGAAGGAATCATGATATCCACCTGGCACACGGATGCACACTGGTTACAGCCAATACAAAGCTTATCATCAAAGGACAGGGGCTTCACGCTGCATGACACCGGTTCTGCCTGAAATTCAATTTTCTTCATACAACCCAGCCTCCTCCTTCATATAGTCCTGGTTATGTGCTTCATACCCGGCCTTCACATCCCCGTAATATCGCTTTGGCACCCTTCTGCTGCGGATTTCCCCGTCCTCCTGGTAAATGGTGATGAAGCACTGGTCTTCTTCCGGATCCGTCTGCGGATAATCGCTGCGCTCAAAACAAAGAGGCACGGAGCTGGATCTGCGCAGCAGGCAGGAGTTGATGATCAGCTTACATACCTCTAAGATATCCATTACCTCATGGGCACGCATCAATTCATGGGGGTTGGAGCATGAGAGGGCGGGTACATATTCCCTTTCATAGCTTTCCAGCAGTTCCAGTCCCTGGGTCAGCAGCATGTCATTCTTCACGCCTCCGCAGTAATTCTGCATGGCCTTGGAGACCGCCTTGTTAAGCTCCCTCCAGTCCATTCCGTCCTCCACAAAAAGCGGGGCATAAAGCCGTTCCTTTTCCCGCTCCACATCCGCCCGGTCCGGCGCTGCCGGTTCAAGCCCATGGCAGGCCGCTGCCGCCTTCCGTCCCGCGTAATACCCGGTTGCAGCTGCAAATCCGCAGCAGTCCGATGCGTACAGCTGGTCTCCGGCAGCATAAAGCCCATCAATGTTGGTCTTTAAATCCCAGTCATGGAAAATTCCTCCGGGCGCGCCGAACAGCTGGCGCTCCTGTGCCAGGAAGGCAGCTGACTGCCAGCCCGTCCCATAGGACTGAAGACGGTGTTTTGCAGGGTCAAACCCACGCTCTGTAAAATTCTCCAGGACCGGAATCTTAGTCTTGCCTTCCTCACCCACCATCATGCCCCAGATGACCCGGCGCTCTTCGTCCGGCATCCTGCTTAAATCCGCATAGAACGGCAGCTGGTATCCGCGCCTCATCAGTTCCTCAAATTCCAGTGTCTCAGGCCCGCGGTACTCATACTTGGGATTGTCAATCACCCCGCCCTTCAGGAAAAACTTCTGTCCTTTGGCCGGATAATACCGTTCTTTTACGGTCTTAAGCTCATTTCCATCCCGGTCCACATATGGGATTTCCCGGCCCCTGGCATCCACCATGGTGGCCGCGTACCAGGTATTATGGTTATTCCCCGTGCTGTAGGGCGGAAAGCTTCTGCCTGCGGCTGAAAACTCCCCACGCACGGATTTCTCCATCATGGTAAACTCAACCCCTGCCCGGTAGCCCATGGCGTGACCGCTGCCAATGCTCTGGGTTGGACGGAATTCGCTTAAACCTACCTGATCTGAATCAAAGAGCCAGATCCTGGCCGGCCTTGACATGGCAAGGACCGTTGTCCTGGAGCTGAACACCAGGAACTTCCCCGTATGTACGTCCATACCCATGGCGCCGATGCAGCGCCTGCTGCCATTCTCCTGTTTTACCAGCAATGCCGTTGCCTCGGTCCTGTCATGGATTTCCACGCCCAGGCGTCTTAACTCCTTATAAAGAGCCGGTTTAAAGGTGCTTCCCCAGACGCGGATTGTAAATTTATTCTCATAGTCATAGGCAAACATCAGCCCGGTCTTCCCATCCCGGAAATCCGCCCCCGCGAATTCACCCTGGGTATCCCTGATCTTGCCCCCAAAGGATTCCATATCCCTAAGCCTGTGCCAGCCCTCCTGACATTCGATGTAGTGGGCAATCCCATTGCTGTACCCATCCTGCTCATCTATGTAGGCATTGGCAATCTCCTCTGCCGTTACTTTGGAGCAGGGGTTGGTGCAGGCTGACTCCCAGTGGTCAAAACCGCTTCCCGCTGCGCCGCTGCGGACCGTGGCTCCTTTTTCTACTAATATTACCTTTTTTCCCTTCCGGGCCGCTGCAATGGCTGCATAACAGCCCGCCATACCGCCCCCCAGGACAAGGACATCACCTGATATCTGCTCCTCCTGGTCCATTTCGTTGGGATAAGGCCATTTCATATCTGACATATTACCTCTTTTCTGTGTTCAAACACACCCTGATATAGAATCTATCGTATGACTTAATTCTTTCCTTTCCGGTCAGCCATGCTGAATAGGATCAGGAATACGGCTGAAACCGTATATGCGATTAAAAGTGAAAGGTCTGTGTTCATTTTCCCATATAAAGGTCCTGGTATGCCGAACAGGAAGGACACTACCCCCACGATGCCGCCCGCAATGGCTGCCGCAAACGCCCCCCTTCTTGTGGCCCCCTTCCATACCAGTCCGCCCAGCAGCGGAATCAGCAGGCTGCCCATATACGGATAATTGAAAATAATCATGGCGTCCAATATGTCCGTCATATGGAAGGCAAAGAAAATACCTGCCAGGCTGCCCAGGAACACCGTTACCTGGGAGATTAGCTTTGACTTTGGAAGCTTGTCCAGGTCGTCCACCTCCGGATGAAGGAACTTATTATAAAAGTCCCTTGCAAAGGACGCGCCCATGGACAGGATCACACAGTTGGCGCTGGACATGGCTGCCGCCAGTATGGCCGCAATCACGATGCCTGCCAGCACAGGAGGCAGGACGCCGGTGGCCGCTATGGTGAAAATACCGTCTGTCACGCCCGGGAAAAGGCTCCTTGCCGCCACGCCGATGGTGGAACAGAACGCGCCTATGATGATGACCAGGATACCGCCTATGATACAGCCAATCCTTGCTGTCTTTGCGTCTTTGGATGACTGTATGCGCGAGTAGGCGTCATAGGACACGGATATGGACAGCAGGAACGGCAGTACCAGGTATATGAACCTTGAACCCATTCCTGCCGGAATGAACGGCGTTGCAAAAATCTCCCCAATGCTTCCCCCGGCCCCCACATAACGGATCAGGATTGCAACTGCCAGGATTGGCACACCCACTGCAATGATGGCTGTCTGGGCCACATCGGTCAGCACAACGCCCCACATGCCGCCCACGGTACAGTAGATAAGGATTACCACTGCCGTAATCACAACCCCTGTCTTAAACGGGATGCCGAAACCAGCCAGGATACCGCCGGACGCCAGCAGCTGCGCAATGAAAATACCCAGAAGGCTGGGCACATTGCTGATCCAGGCCCAAAGCCGGATTGCCTTGCTCTCCCCATAGCGCTGTGCAAAATAATCCAGGGGCACATAGCCTTCCTGCTCCCTGAGTTTCTTTGTTGTTACAAGTCCCGCTATGATCAGACCTCCGCCGCATCCAAATGCATAATACATACCCGGCCATACGCCCAGGTCATAGCCATTGGTGGCGCTGCTGAGCACGATACCCACCCCGATCTGTACTGCTGCCAGCGTAATGGCGGTCATGGTCACGTTCAGTTTCCTTCCCGCCACCAGATAATCAGAAGTTGCCTTATTCCTTCTTGCAGCGATTATCCCTATCAGGATCATTGCTGCAAAGTAAATGACACAAACCACTACAACTATTTTTTCCTTTTCCATACCATGATTCCTTTCTTTTTCACTTTAAACCATTAAAGCCCATGTGTATTTTACCATCAAAGGTATTATTTGGCAATATGCATTTTGCAAAATGTCAAATAAATATAGATGGTTCTTCTTTATCATTGCATTCTGACAATTCCCTGTGATAAAATGATAGCTATCCCCATCTAATATGAAAGGCAGCTGACCATGGATTTAAAAAAGACCCTGTCCGAACAGATATATGAGATATTGAGAAATGATATAGTAACCCAGGCCATTCCCTGCGGTTCCAAGCTGACCCTGAAGATACTCCAGGAACGCTTTCACGTAAGTTCCACCCCCATCAGGGAAGCCCTGACCCGCCTGGCTGAAGAACAGCTTGCCTCCTATTATTCCAACATAGGCGTGTCCGTTGTCAGCCTGGATGAAACAGATGTAAAGGAAATCTACCAGTTCATGGGTGACCTTGACAGCCTGGCGGTAAGCTATGCCTCCCGCTGTCCGGACCAGAAGCCCATCCTCAGTGAACTGCGTGAAAACCTTTCCCGGATGGATGCCTGTGACCTGGCCTCCCCCAGCTGGCAGGACTACTCAGACCGTTTCCACCTGATTTTCTATGACTACTGTGAGAACAGCCGCCTGGTCCATTCCGCCCAGCGCATGCGCAGCCAGATGTCCATCCTGGCCTACCAGTATGAAAAACAGGCCCCGAAGCAGGACCTGATTTTAAAAGAACATCATATGATTTTCAGCCTGTATGAAACAGGACAGTATGAGGGGGCCGTGGCTATGATGAAAGAGCATCTGAGCCATTCCCTGGAATTTGCCATGGAGATTGCCCGGAAGCAGCCTGGGCGTGTTTGAAAATTCATTCCCGCCATCCGCCGCGCCTCTGCTCCACAGAAACCATCTGTTATCTTATTCTTTCCCAACTACTTTATATGTCTCCTCCACAATCCGCTCCATGGCATTCAGGATATTCTCATACCCCGTGCACCTGCAGAGGTGGCCGGATATCAGCTTCTTCAGCTCTTCCCTGTCATACTTCTTCCCGGTGCCCACGATTTCCACCGCGGACATGATCAGACCCGGGGTGCAGAATCCGCACTGGACAGCTGCTTCCTCTATAAATGCCTTCTGGATGGGACTCAGCTCGCCGTTTGGCCCTTTTAACCCTTCCACGGTCATGATGTTCCTGCCGTCCGCCCACATGGCCAGATAGATGCAGGAATCCACGGCCTCGCCGTCCACCAGCACGGTGCAGGCGCCGCATTCCCCGACCTCGCAGCCCTTTTTCACCGATGTATATCCAAGGTTTCTCAGGGTGTCTAACAGTGACTCCCGCTCATCCACGGAAACCTGTCTCAATTTTCCGTTTATCTTCAGATCAATCAGTCTAAGCATCTATATTACCTCCTGCCAGAAGAATGGATTCCTTGAGTCCGCGCCTTGCCAGCTCCTTAATCAGCTGGAGCCGGAACTCCCTGCTGGCCCGCCAGGACGTCCTGGGATTCACCTGGGACAGGGCGGTTTCTGCAAATAAATCATAGATGGAGGCGTCCCTGACCATCTTTCCCCGGAGCGCCGCCTCCGCCTCATAACACCGCACCGGCGTAGGCGCAGCCACGCCGTATGCCAGGCGCACATCCTCAATCACGGTTTTATCCTCAGACAGCTTAACCCTTACCGCGCAGCCAAGGGTGGCAATCTCCATGGCCTTACGCTTGCCGTACTTGATATAGCAGCCTTCCCAGCCCTCATAATCCTCCCTGGCAATCCTGAAGGCGGTACAGACTTCATTCTGTTTCCTCACGGTCCTTCCGGGGCCTGTGTAGAACTCGGTCACAGGTATCTCCCGGACGCCCTCCGGCCCCTCAAGCACCACCACTGCGTTCAGCGCGCACATGGTGGAGGCGGAATCCGCCGAGGTGGCCCCATTGCATATATTGCCGCCAATGGTGGCCGTATTCCTGACCTGGGGCCCGCCCACCTGGTCCACGGCAAGGCCCAGCATATTCAGGTGCTTCTGAATCATGGGGTGGTTGGTTATATGGGAAAACGAAGTTGCCGGCTTAATGATGATTGTCCCATCCGCATCCATTTCCACGCCTTTTAATTCCGGGATATTATGGATGGATACAAGGCCCTTTCCCGCATCCTTCCCTTCCCTGACACGTATGAGCACATCCGTACCCCCGCTGATGACCTCTGAATCCGGGTCAGCGCTGAGGGCCGCCACCGCATCCTCAACTGATTTGGCTTCATAAAATGACTTTATATCAAACATAATGACTCTCCTTGCTATTGACTAGTTCTGACCGGTCATCCCCGGCACATTTCAGATAAGCCCTTTTTCCTGGAACGCCCCGATGAGCCGCTGAGGCGTCATGGGTATGGTATCCATGGCAACCCCGGTCGCATGGAGCACGGCATTGCGCAGGGCCGGGGCCACCGGGATTGTGGGCGGCTCGCCCAGGGACTTATTTCCGTAAGGTCCGGTGGGGTCGTCTAACTGGATGAACTTCACGTTCAGGTCCGGGGTGTCCATGGCGGTTGGAATTTTATAATCCAGCAGGTTGTCATTGAGCGGCTTACCCTTATCACTGTAAATGAATTCCTCCGATAATCCGTATCCAAGCCCCATGGACATGCCTCCGTGGACCTGTGCCTCTGCCAGCTTGGGGTTCATCAGCATACCGGAATCATGCACATTGACAATCTCCTTCACCGTCACCTTGCCAAGAGGCATATCCACCTCCACATCCACAAAGCAGCAGCCCGAGGCAAATGAATTATCCCTGCACTGGTTTGTCACCTCTGCCGTGATATGCTCCGAGCGCTCCAGGGAATAGAATGCAGTGACCGCCAGGGTCGGCATGTCGATAAGCTCCTTCCCCGTTTCCTTCTCGATGACAAAATCATGGTCCACATCCAGTTCATCCACGGGCCGTCCATCCAGCATGAAGCTGGCGTAATCAAGAATCCTTGCCTTTAACGCCTCACCGCATTTTTTCACCGCCATACCGGACACGTAGGTCTGGCGCGACGCGTAGGCGCCCGTATCGAAGGGGGCCGTATCCGTATCCTGGGTGGATACGATGTATACGTGTTCAAAGCTGATTCCCGTTGTCTGGGCCGCCATCTGGGAGAATACGGTGTCCGCTCCCTGTCCGATCTCAGTGGCTCCCAGCTGTACCTGGATGGAACCGTCCTGGTTCAATATCATCCTGGCAGAAGCAGTTTCCAGGGAAATGGGGTACACCCCTGTCTTATAGCAGAAAATCGCCATTCCGATTCCCCGTCTTACCGGCCCTGTCTGATTGGCATAGGCCCTGCGCCTTTCATCCCATCCGATATAATCAGCGCCCTTCTCCATGCACTTCTTAAGGCCATAGGAGTGGAAGGTAATGCCGTTGGCCGGGTCCACGAAGCCCTCCGGCATACAGTTCTCCATCCTGAACCTGAGCGGGTCCGCTCCAATGGCATGGCATATGTCATCGGTGAGGGCTTCTGAGAAAAATGCGGCCTGCGGAATGCCATATCCGCGCATGGCTCCCGCAGTGGCAGTGGAGGTCCATACCGTATAGCAGTCAATCTCAGCTCCCAGCCGGTCCGCATAAATATCCTTAAACACATTGCCGCAGTTGGCACAGATGGCATGGCCGTGGGACGCATAGCCCCCGTTGTTGGCATAAGCCTCCAGCTTCCTGGCAAGCATTTTCCCGTCCTTTGTCACAACCGCCTTACATGACCCGTCGATGGCATGGCGGGTCCTGGTTCCATAGATGGTTTCCTCCCGGCTGATTTCCAGACGCACCGGACGTCCGCCCACCACAGTGGTAAGATATGCGTTCAAAGGCTCGTACAGAACATCCTGCTTGTTGCCAAAGCCCCCGCCGATATAGGGCTTAATCACCCTTATGCGCCCGGCCGGGACTCCCAGGGCCTGGGAAATCACCCGCCTTACAATATGGGGAATCTGTGTGGAGGAAGTAACCGTAATCTTCCCATTGGGTTCCACATAAGCCCAGGAAACAGGCAGTTCTATATGGCAGTGGGAAATACGTGGCGTATGGTAATCCCTTTCAATCACGGTGAGCTGGTCCTTCCCATAGACGTCTTCTGCCGCCTTAAGGCCATCCTCAAAGGTAAAGTCCTTTGGCCCCATGGTCAGGTGGGAATGGACAATCACATTATCCTTCCTCAAATCAGGATGGAGAGGGGTGGCGCCCTCTTCCATGGCCTGTCTGACAGTCACAAGGGGTTCATATTCTTCATACTCCACCTTGATGAGCCTTGCCGCCTGCTGGCATGCAACCTCATTTTCCCCTATGACGGCAGCTATGTCGTCCCCGTACAGCCTGACCCTCTGGTTTAAAAGCTTTCTGTCGGCAATATCCTGGTGGGCCTTCTCCACACTCCACGGATGTCCGGCAGTGGGGAACTGGTAATCCGGCACATCAAAGCAGGTGACAATCTTCACAACCCCAGGCACCTTAAGCGCTTCCTCCAGATCAAAGCTTTTAACCAGTCCATTGGCAATGGTGGAATGCACCACTTTGGCGCACAGGCAGTCCTTTGGTTCCAAATCAGCCGTATACTTTGCTTCCCCGGTCACTTTCCCGTAAGCATCCACACGGTTTACGCTTTTACCAACTATGTTCATGACAAATCCTCCGACTCTACAACAATTTCCAGATGGCAATCAAAATAGAAAATACCGCAATCCCTTTTTTCAGCAGGTCCTGGTTAATCTTCACCGCGTTCCTGCTTCCATAAATAACCCCGATTCCGTGGAACACCAGGGCTGCCGCCATCACCGGCAGGATGGACGTTACATCGCACTGCATCATATAGCCGATGCAGGCGGGAATCCCGATGAATACCGAGTTGAACAGCGCCACCCCCACCGCTGTCCTGATGCCGATTCCCAGCACCACCAGCAGGGGCATCACAAGGACCGGGCCGCCGGCGCCGGACAGGGCGCAGACAGCGCCTGTGACAAATCCCAGAGCCAGGGTGGCTGCCAGGTGTTCGGATATCACATAACCCTTTTTGCCATCCCCGTCCTTCTTATCCTTTCTTAGAAGGATGGAGATACCTGACAGGAGGACCACCACATAGAGGATGACTTTGACAACGGATTCCGGTATGACCAGGTTCAGCTTCACCCCCAGAATGGCGCCTGCCAGGCTTCCTATACTGAGCCGGATACCGAACGGGATATCCAGGTTCCCCGCCTTTTTATAATTCACCGAGCCAAGGGCGCCTGATACGATGAAGGCCGCAAAGCTTAAGGCCAGCCCCTCCGTCACCCCCATGGCCAGCGGCCCCGTATATACAATAGGCAGAAGAAATCCTGCCACTCCCGTAAGTCCTACAAATGCGCCCACCACCAGGTTCGCTGCCACAACAATCAGCCAGAATACCATGACCCAGTCATCCTCCTTGTTCTGTCTTTCTACTATGTTCTGTCTTTCTACTATGTTCTGTCCTTCTACTATGTCCTGTCTTTCTGCTATGCTTTGTCTTTCTGCTATGCTCCGTATGTCTCCATATATTTTCCCGACTCATACAGGATGCGCTCCTCATCCATGGAGAGCACTTCCCTATCCTTCATGATCAGCCTGCCGCCTACAACCATATCCGCCACATCCCCTGCGCCCACACACTCAAACAGGGTGCGCAGCTTATTGCCAGTGGGGCACAGATGGGCCTGGTTCATATTGATGCTGATGAAATCCGCCTTATATCCAGCCTCCAGCCGTCCCAGGTTCCCTTCCTCATCAAGGGCAGCCGCCCCGCCTTCCAGGATTATCTTAAAAATAGTCTCCGCAGGCATGACCTTTGGATTATTGTTGGGTACGCCATGGAAAATGTTCATGACGGAACGGAATATCTTCATCTCATTCCACAGGCTTAAACCTCCGTGGGCAGCCCCGTCCGTTCCCATCCCCACAGGGATTCCCATCTCCAGGAGCTTCGGCGTATCCGGCACCGCCTTGCCGCAGTTGCTGAACGGGCAGTGGCAGGTCTTCACCCCGCGCTCCTTCACAAGGGCCATCTCCTCATCGGAAAGGATCAGGCTGTGCGCTCCCAGGAAATTACTGCCAAGCACCTGCATTTTCTCCAGGTATTCATACGGGCGCATGCCTTCCCGCTTGATGATTCCATTCACCTCGCCCATGTACTCGTTCATATGGGCCTGAAGCATGGTGCCCCGCTCCTTTGCGTGTCCTGCCTCCAGTTCAACCAGGCGGTTGGAACAGGAGTTGAGGGCGCGCAGGGAATAGTATACCTTCAGGTTTCCATTTCCATGGAACCCGTCATACAGGGAATCCGTGCGCTTTACAGCCTCCTGCGCATCCATTGCAATGGATTCCGGAAGCCCATCCTCATCCATGGTGGAATAGGAAAGGGCGCCTCTAAGCCCGCTTCCTGCATAAACCCGGGCCGCGTCTTCCATATAATAGCTTCCGGCGTCAATAAATCCGGTTGTACCTGATTTAATCATCTCCAGCGCCGCTGCCTGGGCGCTTAGGCGCATTTTTTCAGGCGTCAGCGTGCTCTCAAAGGGAAGCATGACCCTGGTCCAGATAATGGGCTTTGCATCCAGTACCAGACCCTTTAACAGCTGCTGGCCCGTATGCATGTGGCTGTCTATAAGCCCGGGCATGAAAAGCTTTCCTTTTCCACTGATTGTCTCTGCTGCCTGGTATTTTTTCCACAGATCCGTTCCTGTCTCCACAATACGGCCATCCTGGACCGCGATATCCACATGTTCGCTTAAAACATCGGATTTTATCAACACAGTTCCATCCTTAATCAACAAATCGCATGTCTGCATCCTATCTTCTCCTCACTTTTCATGAAATCCGCCCCAGACCGTTACATTAGATCACACCCGCCAGTGTCAAAAGCATCTGGTCCCAGAGACATGAGCCTAAAAACGTTCCTGTCATGACGAATATCCCAACAATCAGTATCTTCCAGCCCTGGCTGATGAATGTCTTTAACTGGTCGCTGATAGCCAGTCCGGCAAATGCGCCAACCATTGTAAAAGGCGCCGTAAAGTTGATATTGGCCGCTGCCTGGATCACAAAATCCCGGACAGGTGAAATAGGCGAAGCGGAAATCAGTCCGATGATGGAGCAGTAAGCCACGATGGGAAGCTTTAAAGGAAGGATTTTGGTAAGGACCACCGCCACCATGGAAATCACAATCAGCACCAACAGTCCTGGGATGGAATCACCAAATCCCACTCCATAGCCAATCAGGTTGGCAAGCCCGGTCCCACATGCCGCTATTACAAACAATACAAGCCATTCTATGTATCTCATACCGTTCCCTCCTTAATCTCTGCACTTTCGCTGCCCTTTAAGGCAAATTTTCCAAGCTTCGGTTCCAGAATCCTGTACAGCTTATCGGTCATCGGAATCGCAATGAACATGGTTATGTACATGCCAGTGATTCCTGCAATGGTCTCGCCCACACTGGCCATGGCTGATATCGTCTCTGCCCAGGAAGGATAGATGGCGCACAGGCTTGCGCTGGAGCTGGCCATCATGATGCCTGCGCCCACACCGGAGGCAAGGCCAAGGGCCTGTGGATGGAACCATCCGGTCATACCGACCACGGAGGCCATCAGTCCAAAGTAAATGGTTCCCACCATGCCGCCTACAATGTAGATGGACAGGCTGCCCCTGGCCTCGGCTGATTCCGGCCCGTAGATATTGTTCACCAGCGCCATATGGTACTCCCTGTTAATGGAATGGCAGGCGCCGATGGCCTCCCGCTTCATTCCCAAAAGGATTGCGATTGGCAGCGCCAGCAGCGGTCCTAACAGGTTCCCGAAGCCGTGAAGCAGAAGCACAGGCCCGGACTGGAGAATGGTATCGATGTTGGCTCCGGCCGTGATGCCCAGCTTGGCGATAAAGGGACATATGCCCACTACTACCAGCTTGGAGGCCGCCTTCACGTGCTTGTTATCCACAATCTTAAGCACCTGCGGGCCGCTTATCACACCCAGGATAATCGCATAAAATATCGGGAACAGGATGAACATCCCCTTTCCCACCGGAATCTTAATCTGCCCGATATTATCTGCAATCAGGATAAATACGAATGCCAGGGCGTAGATTTTCCATTCCACCGCAAACCGTTCCTTTAAGGAACCATACACATATGTTTCTTTCTTTTTGCCGCTCATAAGAGCCCCTCCTTTCCAGCCGGCTTTTTTTCACCCCGCCGGCTGTTACAATCACCTTGTATTGAGTATTTTAGACAAAACACCATCACAAAAAAAGGACAAATGAGCACTTTTAACGGAAATCTCCATTGATTTTGTTTTTTATATAATGGTATACTTATAAAAAGCCATAAAATTAAAGAAATACAGGAATAGAGGGAATACCAATGACACTGACTGAACTGGAAGAAAAGGTTCCTGCCCTGAAGGAATATACAAAGACCATGCCCCCGGAAATACGCAGCCGCTGTACGGTAAGGACCCACGCCGCAGGCTCCATCATCCACCAGAAGGACATGGAGCTTAATTACTTCGGCATCGTGGCCACCGGGGAGAACCGGGTAATCAATGAATTTGAAAACGGAAATGTCTACATGATTGAGGGCAACAAGGCCATCGACTTCATCGGCGAGGTCACCATCCTTGCAGGCATGCCCCGCACCTCCGTGACCATCGAGGCGGTGACCGACAACGTGGTGGCCTATATCAGCCGCAAGGACGCGGAGCGGTGGCTGTCGGAGGACATGAACATCCTGCGCCTGACAGCCGGACACACGGCCTTCAAGCTCTACCGCTCCTCCTACACCAACGGGGCCAAACTCTTTTACCCGCCCTCCTATCTGCTGCTTGATTACCTGGTGCGCTATGGCAGGCAGAACGGCATGGAAAGCGCCCGCCCGCCAAAATCCGTAACCGTGGGCCGGACCCGCCAGATGCTTCAGGAGGAAATCGGCGTCAATGTCAAGACACTGAACAGGACCATACGCCAGCTGAAGGAGGAAGGATTCTTTGATATCTGCAAGGGCAAACTTTCCTTTACACGGGAACAGTACAGGATGGCTATGGACTGGCTGGAGTCAGCCAAAGATAAGTAGGTTTCCTGTGATTTAATCCCAGGAAATCAGTCAATGTTTCTCCCGGGGTTTTGATATAATGGCAATACTAACTTTTTAGGAGTGTTGCCATATGAATCCCAATGCAGGAATGATAGAAGATAATGGAGATTATAGCGCTGTGGATCGTCCGGATTATGGAGACGCAGGAAGTCCAGGCTGTGGAGGCGCAGGAAGTCCGGATTGCGAAGACGCAGGAAGTCCGGATTGCGGAGACGCAGGAAGTCCGGATTGCGGAGGCGCAGGAAGTCCAGGCTGCAGCACCGCAGGAAGTCCAGACTACGGCGCCGCCCAGATACAGATTCTCGAGGGTCTGGAAGCCGTCCGTAAACGCCCCAGCATGTATATTGGAAATACATCTGCCCAGGGTCTGCACCACATGGTCTATGAAATCGTGGACAACGCAGTGGACGAGGCCCTGGCCGGATACTGTACTGAGATTGAGGTTTATCTGAACCCGGATAACTCCGTCACCGTACACGACAACGGACGGGGCATCCCTGCCGGAATCCAGTCTAAAACAGGCCTGTCGGCCATACAGGTAGTATTTACCGTCCTCCACGCAGGCGGTAAATTCGATAACAGCAGCTATAAAGTATCAGGAGGCCTCCACGGTGTAGGGGCCTCTGTTGTCAATGCCCTTTCCAGCCACCTTAAAGTAAAGGTGGACCAGGACGGGTATTCTTATGTCCAAAGCTATGAGCGCGGCATTCCCCTTGGCCCTGTCCGCGTCCAGGGAACCTGCTCCAGCCAGGAACACGGCACCACCGTGACCTTCTGGCCAGACGGGAAAATATTTAAGGACTGCCATTTTCATCCCGAAACCCTCAGGCAGCATATGCAGGAGACCGCATTCCTCATGAGCGGGCTTACAATCACATTATATGACCATTCTGAGTCCCGGGGCCAGGACAATCATCCTGACGCGCCTGTCTGGCGTTTCTGTTATCAGGATGGGCTGAAGGACTTTGTCAAATTCATCAATGGCCCTGAACCAACCCTTTACCAGGATATTCTATACGGCCAGTCCGGCACGGATGAGGTACTGGCTGAATTTGCACTGATACACAATACTGGTTTTGATGAAAAGCTCCGCAGCTTTGCCAACAACATTTCCACCCCGGAAGGCGGAACCCATGTAACCGGTTTCCGTCAGGCGCTTACGCGGGCAATCAATGATTATGCCAGAAAGCAGGGCATGTTAAAGGAGTCAGACCCATCCATCTCCCGTGAGGAACTGTCCGAAGGCATGACCGCCGTCATCAGCGTGCGCCTAAAAGAACCACAGTTTGAGGGACAGACCAAACAGAGGCTGGGAAGCAGCAGCGCCCGCCCCGTGATGGACCACCTTGTATACACAAAACTCACCCTGTTCCTGGAGCAGAATCCGCTGGCGGCCAAGGCCATCATCAACAAAGCAGTCCTTGCCAAGAAAGCCCGGGCTGCCGCAAGAAGCGCAAGGGAGATGGCCCGCCGCAAGACAGCCCTTTCCGGCCTGTCCCTGCCCGGCAAGCTGGCTGACTGTTCCAGCCGCAATCCAAAGGATTGTGAACTCTTCATCGTGGAGGGGGATTCCGCCGGCGGATCCGCCAAGATGGCGCGCTGCCGCGAGAATCAGGCGGTCCTTCCCCTGCGCGGCAAAATACTGAACGTGGAGAAAACCACCCTTGACAAGGTCTGTGCCAATGCGGAAATCAAAGCCATGATTTCCGCATTCGGCACCGGTATCATGGATGGATTTTCCCTGGACGGCCTGCGCTATCATAAAATCATCCTGATGACGGATGCGGATGTGGACGGCGCCCACATCACCACCCTGCTGCTCACCTTCCTGTTCCGTTTCATGCCCCGGCTCATTGAGGCCGGTCATGTGTATCTGGCGCAGCCGCCCCTTTTCAGGGTGGAAAAAGGCAAAAAACTCTGGTATGCTTACAGTGACAGCGAACTTTCACAGATACTGGAGGACATCGGGCGCGATGGAAACTACAAAATCCAGCGCTACAAGGGCCTTGGGGAAATGGACGCAAAACAGCTGTGGGAAACCACCATGGACCCGTCCCGCCGCACCTTGCTGCGGGTGGGGGCCGCGGACTCCCATGATACGTTTGGACAGGACAGCAGTGAAAGCGAGACCAGCCGGATTTTCCGTATCCTCATGGGGGATGACGTGGAACCCAGGAAGAATTACATCCTGGAGCACGCCCAATATACCACCATGCTGGATGTATAAAGGGAATATAGATGAATCAGGATTTTTAGTGGATTAGGATTTTTAGTGAATCAAAATCTTTATTGAATCAGAATCTTTAGTAATTCAGGATATGCAGATAAAGCGCAGATGTGCACAGAAAGGGGATATACGCTTGAACCGTGGGGATTTACAGCTATTCATGACCATCCTGGAGGAAAACAATCTAATAAAGGCAGCCGGGCTTCTCTATCTGTCCCCTTCCACGGCCGGATCCAGGCTGCGGGCCATGGAAGATGAACTTGGCTTTGAGCTGTTTGAGCGGAAACGCGGGGTCAAGACAGCCCTTCCCACGCCCAAGGGCCAGGAATTTGCCCGTGTTGCAGCCCAGATGCTGGCATTGTGGAACGAGGCGGACCAGATTACCCATAGCCAGGAGACGCCCACCCTATCCATCGCAACCGTGGACAGCTTCCTGGACTATAACCTGTCCCCTCTTTACAGAGAACTGGTAACAGACCACGGATTTTCCCTGGACATTAAATGCTATCCCGCTGATATGATATACTCCCTGGTAAGCAGCAAACAGGCGGACGTCGGATTTGCACTCTATCACACCAGCTGCCCCCATGTGGATGTGGTTCCCATCATGGAGGATGAGATGGTGCTGGTAGTGCCGAGTGGGGAGGATTCCTGGTGGAAAGCCGCTTGCGTCAGCGGTTCCGGGTCCGTTTCATCATCTTTTCCTGCCCAGGAAAGCACCTGCCCTTCTGCCTCCGTGCATGAAGCCATCCCTCTGTCCGCCCCTGTGCATGAAGCTATCTGCCCGTCTACCCCTGTGCATGAAGCCATCTGCCCGTCTGCCCCTGTACATAAAGCCATCCACCCGTCCTCACTCCCACCTGAAAAGGAGCTGATGACAGGTTCCAGATTCAACAGCAATATGGGCTGGGGACCGGAATTCAGGTTATGGCATGACCGGTATATCAATCCCCAGGTCAGGCCCCTGGTAACCGCGTCCAGCATTTCCATCCTAACCGGATTTCTGGAGGGCAGGGACTACTGGACCATCATGCCCGCTACCACTGCCAACGGCCTGAAGGCCCACTATCCCATTACCATCCTGCCACTGTCGCCTGCCCCGCCAGGGCGCACCCTCTATATGCTGACCCATGAGTCCCCATCCAGCCTGTCAGCCAAAAACACGGATATCTTTTCCCGGTATCTCAGGGACTATCTGAAAATGCACTGCCCGGAGGGAAATCTGATGGAATAAGGTACATGTCATATACCACAGGACCATACGGAATACATTAAGATGTCTTTGGCAGCACCATCGCTGTCAGGGACATTTTGCCAGTGTCTTTCCCATATCAAAGGCAGCCCTTTCCCTTTATTTCTTTTTCCCCTTTAATGCTTTCCTTACATCCCGGCTGAATTTCACCATACCATCCTCATTAATAGTGATATCGACTGCATCAGGAACCCTCGCATTTAACTTATTTACAAAGGACTCGCCCAGTCTTTTCCTACTAAACAAATCAAGTATCTCTTCTTTGACATCTATATTTCGCACTTTACCTGATTCATCGAAACCAGATAGTCTGAGTTCTGAACCTGTAAATTCATGGTATCCTCCAAAACCGTTATAGTTCCTGTTTCCTGTTTTATGATTATAGTTATGTCTTCCGCGCACCCCCTGGTTATAAGAATAGCTTCCTGGTGAATATTGGAATTGTACTTCTGTTAGTTTCATCGGCTTTGTCCTCCTCATAAATAATTTTGTTTACAAGACAATATTACCAGAACGGAAGACTAAAATCAGGTGACGGAATTCTTGGATTTTACTCCAATATCCCCATACATACCTCATGCATATGATAGATGAATCTCCTCAACTCACTCATTTCCATGTCTAAAGATGGCAGTTGATAGATTTCCAGTATTCTTTCATAATAAAGTTTTTCTACATTGCTCTTTGGCGTATATAATTTACCAATCCCCCTCTCGCGGAAAAATCCCCGGTTTAACTTTTCCAATACAAAATAACCCTTTTCATTTAAAAAAAATTCACTGTCTGTTGGCTTCAGCTTTATTTCATCGCAAATTTCTTCCATGATAGTACGGGCTGTCTTTTGCGGTATTTTAGGAAATTTAGGGGATTTTAATTTATCTACCAATATCTCCCGATATATATTCTTTATATGCTGTAGGTAAAATGGCTCAAGCATCCTGCCTTCATACTTTTTTAGTATCATACAATAATTCCAGCATCTTTTCAGGTTCTCCCTAAAATCGCTTTTTCTTCCTTTTTCTTCACGCTCCAAAATATAGTGCTGGATATCACTTATATCTGCAATTATATCAAAGGTTCCCCTGTTTCTTGTCTCCAAAATTTTCTTTACACATCTGCCTGCTGTCTCCTGGGTAAAATCATCACCTTCTAGGTCATTTCCACACAAAGTTTTTTGTATTCCCCCCTTTGATTCAATGTATTCCTTTATGTAATCCATTCCATATATCGGTATTTCAATTATTTTCTTTTCAAACCTATAAATAGATGGCACCTCCATTGAATATCCGCCCTCTATCTGCTGCATTAAAAGATTCAATACTTTACAGGAAGTCATCAATTCCTTACGTCGGTTAAGATACGCTAACTTAATAGAAAAGTCAATAAAAATGTCTCCTTTTCCTATATCCTCAGATTTTTGTACCTGATAAAATCTGATTTTCTCGGCAATTAAAGACAATTTTTCCAATCGCGTTTGGATAGATAAGGATTGATTATCTGTTATATGATATACAATTATCTGCCAAAAAAAATCTGTCATTATCTCTTCTAACTGGATAAATGCAAGCAGCCTCTCATCAAATGGCGTATCTGGGAATCCTCCTTGCCAACAATACTCAGGCAGTGCTTTCTTTAAATCTTCATATACAGCCCTAGTCCCCCTTTCCTGATGACGGATTATGTCCCGTAAACGATGCTTTTCAATATCAATTGCATTGCGTATCTCCTGGATTTCATTTCGAAGAATCCCTTCATCTTTATTACAAACACAGCTTAAATTATATGCTAATATATCATCCAGATGAATGGACCAATCCATTTTTTCTATATTGCTCAAAAGCTCCCTATTCTTTCCAGCAAACTCCTCCCTCTCTATCATTAATATCCACCTTGCAAAAAAACGGGCTTTCATATCGGTAGAGTATTTATTTAAATCCAAACATAGAACATCCCTATCGCTATCATTAAGTGTTTGGGATAAACGTTTAATAAGTTTAAATATCCTATCCTTATTATCCTGAATCTCCCTTGCACTTGTATATAAAAGCTTAAGCGTCGGAGTAAGTACTCCGGAATAAACCGTTTTTTCCTCCATATTATCCCATCCTCCTCCAGATAAAATATTTATGGGCCAATCAAGGTGCAAAGCCATCCTAACCTGATTATACCCTATTTCCATAGATAAAAATATACTTTTCACCTTCCATCGGTTCCTATGATAGGATACCACGGTCGTAAAAACAGGTAAAAACGTTCCTCTTCTCGATATTGCCGTGACATTTAATATAGGTTATAATAGCAGTACAGATTATGGCAATCGTAAACCATAATCAGCGCCAAAAGCAAAGGAGGATCCGCCAAATGGTCATAATTGATAAAGACGCCTGTATCGGCTGCGGCCGCTGCGTTGCGGACTGTATCGCTAACAGCCTGTCCATTGAGGATAATAAAGCCCAGTCATCCGGGAACTGTCTTCTCTGCGGCCACTGCGTTGCGGTCTGTCCTGTCAGTGCAGTCTCCATCCCGGAGTATGACATGGAGGACGTGGAAGAATTATCCCCGGAAGAAGCCACGCTTGAAACCGGACGCCTGTTAAAGGCAATCAAATTCCGCCGGAGCATACGCAGCTATAAACAGATGCCGGTAGCCCGCAGTTATATGGAACTGCTGTTACAGGCCGGGCGGTATACCGCCACTGCCAAAAATACCCAGGGATGCCGTTTTATCTTTGTACAGGAAGAACTGGATTTGTTCAAATCCATGATATGGGAAGGAATCGGACGGATTCTGAATAGCCCGGAACCCGGCGTGGCAGAACCCTACCGGAATTTTTACAATGCCCATCGGGCCAATCCACAGGATGATTACCTCTTCCGCAACGCCCCATGTGTCCTCTTCATAGCTGCCCCAAGCACGATTGACGCCGGGCTGGCCGCACAGAACATGGAGCTGACCGGAACCTCCCTGGGCCTTGGCTTTCTTTACAACGGTTACCTGCGAAGGGCCGCGGAAATGATTCCCGAAGCCAGGGAATGGCTGGGAGCTGGCGACAAACCGTTAGAAGCATGCGCCCTGTTTGGATTTCCCGATGTTACATACAAAAGGACTGCCCCCAGACGGGCTGCGGATTCGGTTTTCCACTAGAAAAGACTGCTTTCGGTTTTCGGGATAGAAGTTTCTATTCAAATGCTTCCTTCATTCAGCCAAATGGTTCCTGCAGCCAGCCACATGCTTCCTACGCCAGCCCATGCTTCCTGCTTTCAGCCACACAATTCCTGCTTCCAGCCACACAACACCCATTTCCAGCCACATGCATCTCCGGGGGGACGCCATGAAATTTGACATCTACAAATTAGCCGATAAATACAAACTGACAGAAACCGAGGTGCAGGTACTGCGCTACATCCTGGACAACCATGAGCAGTCCATGAACATGGCTGTCCGGGACGTGGCCAACTTAAACTATACCTCTGCCGCCACGGTCATCAAGCTGTCCAAGAAAATGGGATATACCGGCTATATCGACATGGTATACCGGCTGAATTTCATGATTAAGAACCGTCAGATGGACCAGAACCACACCTCGGACCTGACCAGTTTCATGAACAATATCCCAAGCAGCTGTCTGGAACATTTTATTGAACAGATTAAGCTTCACAGAAAGAATCTGATTCTTGTCTCCGCCACCGGCTTCTCCACTCCGCTGGCCGAATATATCGAACGTAAGCTGCTGGTGACCGGATTCCGGTGCATTAAGACCAATGCCTATGAAGTCTACGACAGCAACAAGCTGGGGGCTTCCCTTATGATTGCCGTGTCCAGAAGCGGCGAGACCGATACCATTGTACGGGTGGCTGATTCTGCCCATGAAAACCAGATGGACATCATCTCCTTCACGGGAGAACAGATGAACCACATTGCCGGCATTTCCACGGTCAATATACCAATCCTGGACGATAAGGCCTTGGATGACCGGAACCTCCAGGCCAACTACTTTTATGCACGCGTCATCATCGTATTCGAGTATCTGATGGACCGGGCACTGGAACAGCTGGAGAAGCTGGAAAACGGATAACATCCATATGATATAAATTCCATCACATGAACTGCCTGCAGGGGAATCCAGCCCATCCCTGCAGGCAGTTACTTTTGCGGTTAATCTGTGTTCCCTTATCATTTATTCTGTATTCCCCTATCACTTATTCTGCGTTCCCCTATCCCATATTCTGTATTCCCTTACCCCCAAATCGTTCACCCCCTATCACTTATTTTCACTTCAAGCCCCATTGGACGTGTTTCAAACATTCATCCCGGTAAACCTGTTTACATCTTGGTCAACCTGTTGACAAGTGCCTGAAATCTATTTCCTTTTCTGTGCAATTATGATAAATTATGTCCACAAGGTAATTACCAGGAAAACACACAATGTTTTGAGGAGGATAAATCAATGAAAGACAAAGTAGTGGGCGGGATGCAGAACTTCTCCAAAGCCATGATCGGACCAGTCCTGTTTCTCCCTGTAGTGGGAATGCTGATTGCATTAACCGCAATCGCCACCAACACGGCAATCGTCACGGACGGCGGTTTCATATGGACGGCCGGCAAATTCTTCAATGGAATGTTAAATCCCATCATGGGAAACTTAAGCATCCTGTTCTGCGTTGGCATTGCAATGGGCATGTCCAAGAAAAAGAAAGCGGATGCTGCCTTCGTTGCCCTGATGTGTTACATCCTGTTCTTAGGCGCCAACAGCAGATGGCTGGAACTCTCCGGCAAACTCATTGAAGGCGCAACAGCAGGCGACCTTTATGGAACAGGCCAGACCATACAGCTGGGCTTCCATGTGACGGACATGGGCGTGTTCCTGGGCATGATTATCGGCGTACTCACTGCCTGGGTACATAACAGACACTGCGACACAGAATTCAAAGGCGGCTTTGCCCCTTACGGCAACAGCAAGCTGGTCTTCATCCTGATGATTCCGGTAACCGCTGTCTTAAGCATCGGCGTGACCTATGTATGGCCAACAGTTGCAAATGGGATTTCCGCCCTTACCGGCTTCATGAGCACCGCAGGCGCGCTGGGAGTCTTTGTATACGGTTTCCTCAACCGTTTCCTGATTCCTACCGGCCTCCATCATTTAATCTGGTCCCCATTCCTGTATTCAGCGGTGGGCGGCCAGTCCATCATCAACAATGAAAATGTCATCGGCGCAAAACCCATTTTCCTGGCGCTTTTAAGCGACCAGTCCGGCGCCATGATGCCTGACACCTGCCGTTTCCTGACCTATGGCCTGGTCAAGACCTTTGGTGTGATCGGTGTTGCCCTGGCATTCTATGTGACTGCCAAAAAAGTGAAAAAAGCCAACTTAAAGGCACAGCTTATCCCGTCCACCCTGACCGCTGTCATTGCAGGTATCACGGAACCGCTGGAATTCACCTTCATTTTCGCTGCTCCCGTGCTGTGGCTTGTGTATTCCATCCTGGACGGATTCTTCCAGATGGTCACCTACATAGTGGGCGTCCGTGTCTGCGCCACCAACGGCATCCTGGATTTCCTGGTGCTGAACCTTCCGGCAGGCGCGGGCCGGACCATGTGGCCCATGTATATTGTCATCGGCCTTGTGGAAATCGTGGTCATGTTCGTGGTATTTAAGTTCATGATTGAAAAGCTGAACCTGAAAACGCCGGGACGTGAGGATGATGACTCTGAACAGGCCATTGACCTGAAAGCCAACGCCTCTGTCGTCAAGAAGGAATTGAAGGCAAAGCAGTCGGGAAATGCCTCAGGCCCAGCATCCCAGGCAGACCCCCTTGCAACAGGCCGCATCATCGTCAACGCACTGGGCGGCAAAGACAATATCCTGTCCCTGGAAAACTGCTTCTCCAGGCTCCGGGTGGAGGTAAAGGATATCCAGCTGATAGATGAACCCACCCTGAAAACCACAGGCGCTGCCGGAATCATGAAAAAGGGCAATGCGGTCCAGGTCGTATATGGACTCAGTGTAAGCAAGATGCGCACCATGGTGGATGACGCGCTGGAACAGATGTAGCGATACAAAATGGAAAAAATGATTTAGCGGCATAAAAACATATCTCAAAATTCAGGAGGAAACACCATGAACAAAACATTTAAACTAGTCATTGTAGGCGGCGGCAGCACCTATACCCCGGGAATTGTCAAAAGCCTGCTGGATAAAAAGGATTCTTTTAAGCTCTCTGAGCTGAGGCTGTATGATAACCTGAAGGAACGCCAGGACAAGGTGGGCGTCCTGGTACAGAAGGTAATCGAAATGTTTGACCCGGACCTTAAGCTGGTCCTGACCACTGACCCAAAGGAAGCATTTGAGGACGCGGACTTCATCTTTGCCCAGATGCGCGTGGGACTGTACCACATGAGGGAACTGGATGAGAAGATTCCGTTAAAATATGATGTTGTTGGACAGGAAACTTGCGGCCCAGGCGGACTTGCCTATGGACTGCGCACCATTTACCCCATGGTGGATATCATTGATTACTGCGAACAGTATGCCAGCAAGGATTACTGGATCGTCAACTACTCCAACCCGGCCGCCATTGTGGCAAAGGCCATGCACAGGCTGCGCCCCCATGCCCGTATCCTGAATATCTGCGATATGCCGGTTGCCATCATGAGGAACATGGCCAACATCCTTGACTGCGACCGCCATGATATCGTGCCTGATTACTTTGGCCTTAACCATTTTGGCTGGTTTACTAAAATCCGTGTGGGGGATACGGACCGCACTGAGGAATTAAAGGCATACGTAAAGGAACACGGCTACATGCCGCCGGATGAACGAAGCGAGGTCCGCCACAACGACGCATCCTGGAAGCACACCTTCGACAATGCCAAGAACCTGCTGCGCATGTTCCCGGATTATCTGCCCAATACCTATATGCAGTATTATCTGCTGGGTGACCAGATTGTAAAGGACTCCGACAAGAACCACACCAGGGCCAACGAGGTCATGGAGGGCAGGGAAAAACGCATCTTCCAGGCAGTGGATACATACATGGAAACCGGAGAGATTGACATGACCCCCTTCTTCACCGGCGTACACGGCGAATTCATTGTGGAGGTTGCCATGAGCCTTGCATTTAACCTGAGGAAACGCCACCTTGTCATGGTCATGAACAACGGAGCTATCAAGAACCTTCCGGATGACGCCATGGTGGAAATCCCCTGCTACATCACCAGCGAAGGTCCGGAACCCACCCGCGTTGGCGAAATCCCCACCTTTTTCAAGGGCATGATAGAACAGCAGGAAGCCTGCGAAAAGCTGATTGTGGAAGCCGCCGTGGAAGGCTCCTATGAAAAGGCGCTGATGGCATTTACCCTGAACAAGACCATCCCTTCTGCCGCGGTTGCAAAACAGATACTGGATGAGATGATTGAGGCGAATACGGAGTATTGGCCGGAGTTGAAATAAGCGCGGGACAGACAATCAACCTTTCTAAAATCAATATATTCCGCCGGATGCAGGGGGATGCCAAAGCCGAGGCCAATGTGTTCCTGACAGGGATTTACATCCAGCTTACTGTTTTAAAATGACGAATCCTGATCCTATCAGGATTCGCTTTTTTTGTGCCTTTCTGCTATACTTACTATTATCAATAATACTGGCAGAAGGATTTCCTGTGGATGGCAACCACAATCCAAGGGCAGACTCCTCTGCCCTTTGTCATAATTGACACACAATGTTTACAAGAACAGAGAAAAGGAAATGACCCCGATGCTGATTAGAAATGAGGTGTTAGATGATGAAAGTAACCGATTTTATTGGCGAAGCTACCGAATATGACAAGAAGGAAATGTTGGAAGAACGCAAGCCCCGAAGCTGGCTGAAAAGCGTAAGCGCCTTTGCAAATGGCATTGGTGGAACATTGATTTTCGGTGTGTCCGATGATGGAATGCTCGTTGGTCTTGCAGATTCACAGACAGTATCCGAGAAAATCAGCGAAATCATCAAGACTAAAATGGATCCGGTTCCGCAAGTAATTATGGAAAATCACACTGAGGACGGAAAAGACTTTATCACCTTAAAAATCCTGCCCGGTCAGGAAACGCCGTATTACTATGCTGCAGATGGAAACCGTGTTGCCTATGTCCGTGTTGGTAATGAGAGCATACCCGCAGATACAGCAGCTTTGAAGCGTCTTGTCCTCCGTGGTACGAATATGACATACGACAGTGTTGTTTCCTCTTATATGCTCCAAGACCTTTCTTTTACAAAGCTACGTTCCGTCTATCGCATGAGAACAGGGGCAGAGCTGACAGATTCAGACTTTATTTCTTTTGAACTTGCAGACGAAAGCGGGAAATTAACAAATGCAGGAGTTTTGTTAGCTGATGAATCCCCCATGCGGCATTCTCGTCTATTCTGCACACGCTGGTATGGATTGGATAAGGCATCCGGAATAATGGAAGCGTTAGACGATAAGGAATACAGCGGGTCACTTGTGTCCCTTTTGCAGAATGGAACAGAGTTTATAAAGAACAATACGAAAAAGCGATGGAAAAAGACAGGTACAGGCAGAGTGGAAATGCCGGAATATCCCGAACAGGCCGTACATGAGGTTTTTGTTAATGCGTTGATTCACCGTGATTATATGGAAATTGGCAGCGAGGTTCACATTGATATTTTTGATGATTGTATGGAGATATATTCTCCCGGCGGTATGTTTGACGGTTCCATTGTGCAAAATCTGGATACCGATAATGTAGCATCCAAACGACGTAATCCCATAATCGCTGATATTTTCAGCCGTATGCACTTTATGGAACGCCGGGGCAGCGGATTTAAGAAAATTTTTGTCACGCTCTATAACTTAAATTACAATGTTCCGGTTGAAAAGGTGTTAATTGACCCCAAAAAGGTTGCAGTTGACAGAGAAAAGGTGTTAATTACGCCCGATTACCTTTCAGTTCAAAATGCTATTGATGGGTTAAATGCCACAAAAGGCACAAAAGAAAAAGCTAGAATCCTATTTGGCCAGATGGAGTTTGACGGTATATTTGGCCGTAATGATATCATGGGGATTATGAACATTTCCATAACGGCTGCCGGCAATCTCTTAAACCACCTAAAAAATGCAGGACTGATTAAAACTGTCCGCGGATATGGGAAAGGCAAATATAAATTCATAAAGCCAGAAGCGTAACATTAATGCCCGTTATCAGCCATCAAGCTAATAACGGGCATTTTGTTATAATACCGCCCCTCATCATTTATACAACAATAATCTTCTTTCCCAGTCCTTCATACCGTTCAATCACATCCTGGTCCAGCCCACTGTCAGTAACAAAGGTATCCACATCATCCAGCTGCGCCACCTTGGTAAAGGCCGTCCTTTCAAATTTAGAGGAATCTGCCAGGCATATGACCTGGTCAGCCGCATCAATGAACGCCCTCTTGGTAAAATTATCGCCGTAGTTAAAAATCATCAGGCCTTCCTTTGTATCAACGGTGCTGGTCCCCAAAAACAGCTTACTTACCCTATACTTTTTCAGGAACTGGATTGCATCCTCGCCTGTGACAATATAGGAATCGCTGTCACGGCGCACCAGCCCTCCTATGATGTAGAGCGTGACGTTGGGCTTATACATAAGTTCATTTACAATAAGCAGGTCATTGGTCAGGACCGTAACCCTGAAATCCCCCAGAAGATTTGCCAGTTCCTGAGTGGTGCTGCCATCATCCAAAAGAATCACATCATCTTCCCTGATAAGCGTCAGCGCCCTTCTGGCAATTCTCTGCTTCTGCTCCAGATGGGATAACCTTCGGGAGGATTTCCTGCTGTTCAGTGACATTGTCTGGATTTTAAGAACAGCTCCCCCATGAACACGTTCCACAAGATTCTGGTTTTCCAGTTCTTTAAGATCCAGCCTGACTGTCTTTTCCGTGACCTCAAGCCTCTGGCTCAATGTCTTTACATCCACCATGCCTTCATCTTTTAATATGCCCATAATCGTATCCAGGCGTCTCTTCTGTATCATCCAGAATCCTCCCCTCTGCCATTCAATATACCATATGCCAAAGTCCTAATCAACCGCTTTCTTTATGAAACCCTGGTGTGCACATACTGTGTATAATCGTCATTTGCCTCACGGTTAGGGTCATATCCGCCGGCTTCAGGAATATAAACCGACAGGACCTGTATGGCCATGGTCAGCACCAGGACCGACTGGGTGAGAGGATAGTAATCCAGTTTCAGGACCTTGTCTCCACAGACGCTGCCATTTCCCGCATAGAGCATCAAAACCCTATCCGTTATATTCATAAGATAGGAAAATGTAGCCGATATAAGTTCTGTATACAGGTTGTCCGTGTTAAGCAGGATCACGCTGGAGGTTTCATTAATGGAACGGTGCATCCCATGGGAAAATTCCTCAATATCATTAAACATGGTGGGAATGCACATGGTCTCCATCAATTTCAGCTGTCCTTCCATAGCAGTACCATAATTCATCCCTGCCCCCAGTACGTACAGGTTTTCCATCCGGCATCCAAAGCCGCTCTTTTTACACCAGTCCGCCACCTGGTCCATAGCGGTATCCAGCCGGCTGACACATTGTTTCAGTTCCTGTAGCACAGCCTGATACATTTCCTGTTCCAGCTTTCCATGGGAAAGGCCGTATTGTAACCCAAATATCATCAGGGCCAGAAGGGTACTGCTGTAGCCTTTTGTTTTTGCATTACTTTCTTCATCCCCACATCCCAGGTAAAGGCATCGGCCTGCCAGATGGGTCAACGGGGAATCCTTTACCTGTGTGACGCCCATCACTGCAAATCCCATATCCTTTGCCAGCCCTGCCGCCTCCAGAAGTCCTCTGCTGGTCCCCGTCTGGCTGATTGCCACGACCATACAACGTTTCCGGTCCTCGCATTTTATGGAGCTGCAGTTATGCATGAAATTTGCAGGCGTATACCCATATACCCGGACGCGCATATATCGTGACAGGAAATCCGACATTACGACCGATGCATTGTAGGAACTGCCATGGGCTACAATATAGACAGCTTCCAATTCCGGGACAGATCCGGCAGTCTCAAACAGCGCTTCATCGTCAAGCATCCGCCCCAGCGCTTCCTGTTCCTCCCTGATATAGTCCCACATGACGCTTGTTCCCTTCATATGCCACCTCGCCCTATTTATCATCCATATTCATGATCCTGGCTGAATTTTTCCCCAGCATCAGTTCCAGATGTTCCTCATTCCTTGTTACATAACGGATTTTGTCCATTTCCTGTATCTGGTCACAGAATGGGGCGTCTGATGAAAAGAGTATCTTCTCCGGACCAACCTTCTCATACGCCATCTGTATGACAGGAACATATGCGCCTGCTGTGCTCAGATAGAAGTTAGGGATTTCTTTTGCCAGCTCCATGGCCCTTTCATACATCAGCGGAACCCCCATATGGTATAATACCACCGGTACATCCGGAAAGCTTCTGGCCATCTGCGCCCACTTATCCGGAATGGAAAACATATCCGACTGTCCGTGGACCACAACACATTTTCCATATGCCCTGCATAATTCGAAATAAGGGGCCAGAAGGCTGTAACGGTCCGCAGAATACCCGAAGCGGATTGCGTTCATTTTAAGTCCATAAAAATGATAATCCCGGAAACATTTCTCCAGCTGCTCCTCACCGTTGATGTCCCATGGATTTACCACTGCAAACCCAAATGTCCTATCCGGGAATTTCTGCACGGACTCATATATGTATTCGTTGTTGACGGTTTCCAGCTGGGAGCATATCATACATTTATCCACGCCGGACTGATCCATGATCTCAATCAGGGATTCCACATGGTAATCCTCTCCCTTTTTCACACCAATGTGCGCAAGCATATCAATAATCATTTAACATCCCTCCTCAAGACGGAATATCCTGGCCGCGTTTTTCCAGAGCACCTTTTCCTCGCCTTCGGGGAAACCCGCCGCAGCCTTCCTCACCTTAACCAGTTCCAGTTCATAGTAACCGGCATCCGGCGTCCCGGTCCCCAGTAACACCTGATCTATCCCCGCCGTCTTCATGGCCCGCAATGTATTAAAGTCCATACTGGAGGATGTTTCAAGATAAACATTCTTATGCCGCTTTCCCACTGCCACCGCACTGGCATTATCATACTGCAGCCCCATGCGTCCCATGATAATATTGACATCCGGATAGTCCCCGGCTATCTTTTCAAAAAACACAGGGTTGGAAAATACCTCAGCAGCTCCATAACACCATACCGGGACCTGATATTTCCTGCACAGATCCAGCAGAGGATAAAATACCTCCCTTTCGCAAAGCATGTATCCATGGCGGACAGGATCCATGTAAAGCCCTTTAAATCCATCTTCTGTCAATGCCTTCTCGAATTGAGCCGGACTGTCCTCATACCACGGGTTTACTGTATAAAGTCCGATAAAGCGTTTGGGATGATCTTTCATAGCCTGGTATACAGACCTGTTATCCATGCTTTCTGCATAGCTGTGGATGACCGCCATATCAATATGGTTCCTGTCCATCTCCTTCAACAGATCCCCTGCCTTGATTTCCGGCTTAAACCGGTGGCGCCCTAATGTATTGGAAACATCAATAATCATACAATCCTCCTTCCTGTCAATGGTCCTTTATCCAGTCAGGACCGTACAGCATTCCAAGAAACGTTTCTGCCGCAATGCTTTCAACCAGCGGCATCAGGGATGGGCGTACCTGCGGCAGCCGTACCACCAGCAGGTTTTCCTGGGGCCTGATATCAGAACAGGTATAAAGGATCACCCTGCCCCCATGTTCCAGTATATAGTCCTTCATCTTCATTTCCTTGGTCCCATCCTCAAATACAGGAAAAAACATCTGCGCCAGATATTGCCTGCCCAGCTTGGAACTGTGATACTGTCCATGGGCATAGTCCGCGCACTCCCATACAGCCGTGCAGTTATGAAGCCCTTCCCTGTATGCCAGTGACAATTGTTGTGCCGTTGCCAGCGAGGCGTCATTCGCCAATAAATCATACAGCAGCGCATCCTTTGCAAATTCAAACATCGGTCTGCTGTTTTCCTCCCAATCTTCCAGCCATGAGCACGCCCAATCCGCAGCACACCGGCACTCTTGCATAAAGCCTTCATCCAGGCCGCCTGTAAGGCGGTGGGCAATCAGGTTCAGGATCAGCATGGTCAGCTCATATGTCTTATTCGTCACCGAGTATTCCTTATCACCGTGAATCTGAAGCATGAAATCACACACGGCCCCCAACGGGCTTTCCTCATAATTATGGATGCCAACCACAACCGTAACCTTCCTGGCCTTGTCCGCCAGTTCAACTACCTCCGGGCTTTTACCGGACTGTGAGATGGCAATGACAAGGCAGCGGCTGTCAATCTGATTGAACTGGAACCGCGAAAGTTCAAATGAACTGAATGCCAGGGCCGGAATGCCGTGTCCTGTCAGATAACTCTGCACACAACGGGCCGCATAAAGCGAGCTTCCCATACCGGTAAGGATTACGCGGTTCATGGCTTTCTCCTTAAAACATACGGCTATCCGCTCCACAATCTCCCGGTCCACGGGCCAGTATTCCTTTAAATACCGTTTTAATAAGATTCCCTGGGTACGGACTTCTTCCACAAATCCATTCATGTCCTGACTCCTCCTGCCTTTTTAATTTTTGCTTTGACGATTGCCTTAACCATATCCTTTTCCGCAGTACTGGTCATGAGTATATCCATGGCGTGAAGCAGCAGCATGCTGCAGGGTATCTCGTCGCCCCTGGCCTGCATGCTCATCAGCTTCAGGAACTGGATTTCATGCGCCTTTGCCAGGTTATCCTCTGCCTCTTCTATCTTCTTCATCGCCGCCTGGTAGTCATCCTCCACCATCAGGCCTACCGCTTCATACACCAGGGATCTGCCCTCCCCTGTATAACCAATCATTTCCATGCAATTGGCTGCCACTTCATCCATTGTAAGCGCCATCTGAATCAACCTCCCCTGTTACTTTTTATTCTGATTCAGGACTTCCAGGGCCTGTTTCAGGATTGCGCCGCCCTTTACCAGACCGTATTCCCTCATCTGTATATTCATATATGGGATATCCAGTCCAAGACCCTTTACATATTCCATGATATCCCCGGTAGAACTTTTTACCTGCGGGGCAATCAGGATGATATCCAGCCCATTATAATCCAGTTCCCTGT
Organism: Enterocloster sp. OA13; assembly: GCF_022440595.1. Lineage (NCBI taxonomy): Bacteria > Bacillati > Bacillota > Clostridia > Lachnospirales > Lachnospiraceae > Enterocloster > Enterocloster sp. OA13. The sequence goes on from NZ_JAKNTF010000001.1 coordinate 4,933,436, forward strand.
AGCGCAGGCTTGGTGAACAGTGGACATCCACCTCCACGCCATATTCCGGGGCATGTTCAATTATGCTGTCCACCACCAGACCGCTTGACATACCTGATGCACACAGGACCATTATCCTTATCTTTCCTTCCATATCACTACACTCCTTCCAGTATGTTGCTTACGCGTTTTCTTCTTCAATCATCCTTGCTTCCCATATCTTTGCAAATGGGTAATATATGATAAACAGCACAACCAGCAATGCCACCTGGGCAATCACACAGCGCACATCCCCTCCGGAGGACAGGTATGGATTAATCAGAAGCGGCGTTGTCCACGGTGTCGGAACATAGGCGGCGGTAATTACGCTGGCCCTTGTAAGGAAGTAAGCAAACATGGATCCTACAATCCCGGACAGCATGAACGGTACAAACATAATTGGGTTAAATGCAATAGGCGCCCCAAATATAATGGGTTCATTGATATTGAAAATCCCGCAGGGCAGCGCCAGATGGGCTACCTCCCGCAATGTGGCTGATTTGGATTTCCACCATATCAGGCATAATGGAAGGGTGCTTCCCACACCGCCAATCATAATCCATGTATATACAAAAGGCTCCGTAAACACATGGGGCAATGGCTGTCCAAGGATGGACGCCGCTGTATTTTCAGCAATATTGGTTATTAAAAGCGGATAGCACACACCCCACACGGTAAACGAACCGCCATGTATTCCCACAAACCATAAAAGCTGAAGCAGCAGTACGCACACCAATACGCCAAACCATGTATCCTGAAGGACCAGGAGAGGGCTGATGATGATATTCAGGAACTGTGTTAAATCAAATCCAATTATCACACGTACGGCCCAGAAAAAAGTAGCAAGGATTGACATGGGGACCAAGGCGCCAAAACTTGTGGCAATATTGGCCGGCACCCCTTTTGGCATGCGGATTGTCAGGTTCTTATCATGGGCGAACTTCATGAATTCCGCTACAATCACACTCACGATAATAATAGAAAACATCCCCTTGACCGAAAGGCCGGTACAGTCCAGGGTATTCCCCGACAAGTCGATGGGCGATACCACAATCAGGGAACAGGCCACCGTGACAATGCTTCCTATGTTCTGATCCAGTCCATACATCTTCGCCATCTCAGCCCCAAGGCTGATTGCAAGCCATAATCCGATAAAATTAAATGTCATGGAATAAAGTACATTCAGCTTATCCGCATAAGGCGCGAATAAATTAGCCAGTGAGGGAATCGGCAGGTTCGTGAGAATCAGAGGCACCGAACCCACGATTATAAATGGAATAATCCTGATATATGCAGTCCTGATTGCCGCCATATGTCTCTGATTCCCAAATTTCACAAGAGGCGGCGCTACATATTTTTCAATCCATGCACCAAAGCTTTCCATATTGCTCTCAAACCTGCTCACCTTTCTCTCTGCCATCTCTTTTCCTCCTCTCAACGTGCACTTCACGCAATCAGCCTTGCGTCCTGTGCTGTAACCACTACACGCTTCTGCCTTACCTGTGATTCCTTGATACTATTTTTCGACCCCTTCCATTCCCCTCCTTTTAAATTTTTGTTCGTTATTGTTCATTATAATCTTTTATTAGTTCTATTTCGTTCGTTTATTGTATATTCATTCTATACCAATGCCTATTCCAAGTCAATGTTTTGGTGAAATATTTTTATTTTCATCTATTTTCACATTTTATTATGTGCAATATGCACATATCTTCAATACTTGTTGTTTGTTTTTGTTCGTTTCGAACCACAGATTTGTCCGGCACACTGCGGTTCCACCCAAGGCCTGATTCCCTTCACCACGGTCCCATCCCGGGGCCTGATTCCTTTCACCACGGCTCCAGACCTCGGTCTGATTCCTTTCATAAAAATAATAGCCATGGTCTGCCCTATCACAGACCACAGCTATTACTCTTTATGGTACCCCCCTCATCCGGTACCATGCCCATTTACACTCTTCACTTACATTCTTCCTGCCATACAATATGGCAGATATGATAAGGCCCGCCTCCATAAGTCCGGCCTATAACCCTTTCCTCATATCCTGTGTCAGCTCCTCCCCATATTCCCTGGCAAGCTGTATGAAATATCGTGATGCTTCGCTTAAATGTGTATTTTTGCGGTATGCGATATAGGTCGTCCAGCTAAGGGGCGGTGAGAGCCTGAACCAGGCCAGATCCTTCCTGTCAGGACTGCAAAGCGCCCTGGAATGTGGAAGTATCGTGCAGCACAGGCCGGTGGTCGCCAGTTTAATCAGGGCATGGTTCATGCCTGTTTCTATTAAGATTTTTGGCTTAAATCCGGCTGCTTCAAAGGCAGGGTCTATGATACCGCGCATGGTGGAATTGGGAAACATCAGCGCAAATGTATCATTACTGAAACGTTTTAAATCTATAAAAGGAAGGGTGCTGTCGGGAGCCGCTCCCAAATCCGCAAATGGATGTCCCAGTGGTACGCCTAACAGCATCTCTTCCTCATACAATGGAATATATTCCAGGTTTACCTTATCCTGTTCTCCCAGCATGACCAGGCCAAAATCCAGCTGTCCGGCCCCGATAAGACTGTGCTGCTGTGCCACATACCGCTCCTGCAGGTGGAAATTAATGCCTGGAAAACGCCGGTTAAATTTAGGGAACACAAATGTAAACAGGTCAATACCGTGTTCAAGGGTCAGCCCCAGGGTGATTTCCCCCACCGTATTATTCTTCATGTCTGAAAGAATATTATAGGTATTCTTTTTAATGTTAATGATCTCCCTTGCATTCTCCACATACACTTTCCCCGCCGCCGTCATCTGCAGATGATGCTTATCCCTGTAAAACAGCTGGATTCCCAGCTCCTGCTCCAGTTTGATTAACTGCTGGTTCAGCCCGGACTGCGTGATGAAAAGGGCTTCGGCTGCTTTGGAAATATTTCCTTGGTCAGCAATGGCTATGATGTATTCCAACTGCCTTAGTTCCATGGTTCCTCCTCATACTTTTACTTATAACCGATATTATTATTCTTAAGTTCACTTCTTACTATATTGCTATTATAATAAAATCACATTTAAAAGTCAGTACAAATTCATGAAAATGTACAAATAAAATGAAAAGGAGTATATTATGGTAGGTATTGTGGGGTTAATCTGTGCTGTGGTGGCTGTTATTTTCCTGATTTGGAAAAACTGGCATATGGCCATCGTATCTTTGATCGGCGCATTCATTGTAATTGTATTTAATGGCATGAATCCTGTTTCCGCTATAACGGATAATTTCATGACAGGAATGAGCGGTTTTGCAGGCAGTTGGTTTTTGTTGTTTATGCTTGGCTCAATTTTTGGTAAAATAATGGGGGAGAGCGGGGCTTCCGTGGGCATTGCCAACAGCCTTTTAAAGCTCCTGGGGGAAAAGTCCGTTGTATTGGTGGTCATGATTACCGGGCTGGTATTATCCTATGGCGGTATCGGTACATTCATCATTGCGTTTTCCGTTTACCCCATTGCAGTTGCATTATTCCAGAAAGCGGATATTCCAAAGAAACTGATTGTTGCAACCATCATGGTATGTCCGGTAACCGTATGTATGGCCATGCTTCCGGGTTCCCCTTCCACCCAGAACCTGCTGCCCACTACGTATTTCAATACAACGGCTTACGCAGGGGCCAGGATCGGTATCATCTGTTCCGTGCTGATGTTCCTTGCAGCCTACCTGTATCTGAACTGGCAGATTAAGGCAGCCAGGGCAAACGGGGAACACTTCGTGGCAAGTCCTGAGGAAAATATCATGGACCTGCAGGCAGTGGAACTGGGAAAAACGCCGGAAGTATGGCAGTGTTATGTCCCCATCGCAGTGCTTCTTGCAGCCATGTTCGGATTCCAGAAGCTGACCGCCATGCCCTCCACCTACGCCGTGGCCTGCGCCATGACCCTGGCCATCCTGATTGGATGTATCCTGTTCCATGATAAACTGGACATCCGGTCTGCTGTCAATGACGGCGCGGCAAGCGGCCTGGGGGCGCTGATTGCAACATCCTCCATCATGGGCTTTGGCAGCGTGGTTTCCGCATCCCCTGCTTACGGGATTGTTACGGATGCCCTGGTCAACATGAACATAGGGCCGCTGGCAACCGCACTTATTTCGATTAACGTGATTGCCGCCATCACCGGTTCATCCGCAGGCGGATTAAATATCTTCCTGTCCAGCATGGGAGGATATCTGGCCTCTACCGGGCTGAACACGGCCATGCTGCACCGGGTGGTGTGTATTGCATCCTCGGGCTTTGACGCCATGCCCCATGCCTCCGGCATGGTGGTCTGTAACCAGATTGCAAAAACTTCCCAGAAGGATACATATAAGCATGTATTCATCACCTGTGCAATCATGCCGTTCTGCTGTGCCATCCTGGCCTGCGTGATCGGTACTATGGGAATCATTTAGAGGTAAACTATGAGAGCTGATTTTATTATTCGCGGCGGGCGGGTCATGGATCCGTATACAGGCGCAGATGAGATTAAGGATATTGTGGTCTGCAATACAAGAATTGCGGACCCGGACGGGGAACAGGTGGAATGCGGACATATCATCGATGCCTCCGGCTGTATCGTGGCGCCGGGACTGATCGACTTCCACACCCACATATTCTATGAGGGAAGCGGTTCCTGTATAAGGCCGGATTTCATGATATCCCAGGGAACCACTGCCGCAGTGGATGCAGGGTCTGCGGGTACGGTCACATACGAGTCATTTTATAAATCCGTGATTGCCCAGTCCACAATGAGGATCAAGGGTTTCCTGACCACATATTCCGGCGGGCAGCTGGATTTCAAGCTCTGCGAGGATTTTAATCCGGAACTCATCAATCTTGCCAGGATGGAGCGTGTGATTGACAAATACAGGGACAATATCCTGGGACTTAAAATCCGCCTCTCCAAAGGTGTCGTGCCCGATGATAAGGGACTGGACTATCTGAAGCGGGTCATAGAACTAGCTGAGGAACTGGATGAAAGGCTTGGAACCTCCCTCAGGGTATGCGTACATACCACCAATTCCCCCATTTCCGCCAGTGAACTGGCAGGCTGCCTGAGGCCGGGGGATATCTTCTGCCACTGCTTCCAGGGGGCGGGCAATACCATCGTGATGGAAGACGGGCAGATATGGCCCGGCATATTAGAGGCAAGAAAGAAAGGTGTGATTTTTGACGCGGCCAATGGCCGGGGCAATTTTGGGGTGGCAACAGCCAAACAGGCCCTGAAGGCGGGATTCCTGCCTGATATAATCAGCACCGACCTGACCATTGATAAATTCAACATTCCTCCCTATACCAAGAATCTTCCATCTGTCATGGCAAAATATATTACCATGGGCATGAATCTCATGGATGTGCTGCATACCGTAACCGCGGCGCCTGCAAAAATCATGGGAATGGAAGGAAAAATCGGTACCCTGCAGCCGGGAGCTGATGCAGATATTGTTATTCTGAAAGAAAAACAGCTTTCTTTTGTCCAAAAGGATTTTAAGGATGAAGAACTGGTAAGTAATTCCCTGCTGGTTCCGCAGCTGACAATGTGTGCAGGGGAAATCAATTTCTGTCAGGCGGATTTCTTCCTGTAGGTTCCTAAAATATATGATATGGGTAAAAAGGAGAGCGGGTAACAGATAACCTTGTCTCTATGACGGCATGATGGAAATCCCCTGCTTCATCACCAGCAAAGGCCCTGAACCCACCCGCACCGGTGAAGTCCTCAACTTTTTAAGGGCATGATGGAAAAGCAGGGAGCCTGTGAAAAGCTGATTGTGGACGGCTGCCCCCGGATGGAAAACACTGATTTTCATCCGGGGGCAGTTTGTATCCCTCTTCTTATCTTACTCCAACCGTTTGCCAGCATTCTGCTCTTCCAGTATGGTCATCTGCTGAATTGCTATCCTGTTTAATTTTATGAGCCATTCCTTCTGCTCATATCCATCATGAATAAGGACTGCATTGATATTTTCCATATTTGATAGACAAATCAACTCATTGATTGAAGCATAATCCCTGATATTTCCCTTCCTGCCAGGATTCTTTTCCCGCCATTCTTTTGCAGTCATGCCGAATAATGCCACATTCAGTACATCCGCTTCATTTGCGTAAATATAAGATATCTGCTGGCTTGTCAATAATGGAGGAACCAGGTTTTGTTTTATTGCATCTGTATGAATCCTATAATTTATTTTAGCAAGTTCCCTCTTTGCACTCCAGCCCAACTGCCTTTGCTCCTGTTCTTTTAACCGTTGGAATTCCTTAACAAGATATAGTTTAAACTGCGGTGATACCCACGAAGCAAATTCAAAAGCAATATCACGATGGGCATATGTCCCGCCATACCTTCCTGCCTTTGCAACAATACCCTTTGAGTTCGTCCGGTTAACCCACTGCTTTACAGACATAACAAAACGGTTCAGACCCGCTTCACCCATAATCATGTGGTACTCAGCCGTATTAAATTCTGAATTATACATCTCTTCCCAAATTCCCAGAAATTCTAAGGTGTTCTTATTTCTTAACCACTTTTCAATTAAAGATAATCCATTCTCTAATTTCCTTACCATATCAGTTAACGAAATATAATCTTCCTTACTTATTGATATAACTGATATCTCTGTATCATCTATCTGCATCTTCCCCATATCTACCCGCCTTTTTAATTCCCCCGAAATCGAGGGAATTAAAACTTTCATATCCAACCGCAGCAAAGAACATATGTTCTTTTTTCAGTATACTATTTACCAACATACAGTGCAAGGGGTAGAATGAACCAAAATGAAAAACCTGAAATGAAAAAGCCAGGATAAAAACACCAATCCCCTCCCGCCACCTCACAAAGCCAGCTCCTCTTCCCCGCTTGCCAGACTTTCCAGTTTTCCAAAATCCGTCACCACAAACAGCCCGTTTACCTTTTCCAGGATTCCCTCATCCGCAAACAGGGAGAACACATTGCTGACCGTCACCCTGCTGGTATTAATCATGCTGGACACATCCTGGTGTGTAAAGCGTATATCAATGCGGACAGCCCCTGTGTCCTCCTTTACGCCGTACTGATTACACAGATGGACAACCAGCTGTGCAACCCTTTGGACCGACTGGGTGAAGCTCAGTTCCAGGACCTGGTTGAATGAGATACTGTTTTTACGGCACATCATCCGCATCACGGTCCGGGTCAGCTCCCAGTCAGCCTTCATTCCCGCCTCCAGCTCCACATGTGGAATACAATATACCTCCGTGTCAACGATAGCCACCGCCGAGGTGCTATGCGGATGTCCGAGTATACAGGATGCCTCGCCTATGAGACATCCTTTTTCTGCAATATAAAACTGCTTCTCTTCTCCATCAATCTGATAGGAAGTGATGCGGATCCGGCCTGAAAGGACAATATACACGGCATCCGCCGGGTCGCCCTGATGGAATAAAAAAGCCTTTTTACGGAACATGGCAGGTTTGCGGCCCTTAATCAGGGCATTCCAGTATGAAATATCCATATTAATCCAGGGGGATGTATCTTCAGCCCAGGTCTTTTGCATATCGGTTCTCCTTTCGTTGATGGATAAGTGTCTAAAAATTACGAATTTAAAAAAAATTATACTATGAATAGGGCATAAAATCAAATTAAAGTAGGATTTTGTAAAGTACTTTATAGAATTTGCCTAAAAAACAGGCTAAGATTGGAACTACAAAAGCAAAGTTCAGAACAGGAAGCAGGAGGTGAAAATAAAATCTGCATGGGCTGCAACCGATGGCAGATTACGCTGTCATACAGCAAAACAAATCAAACAGATCAGGAGGATTGTAACATGGGTGTTAATTGGGAACAGATACGAAAAGAGGAATGGCCGGTTCTGGAGACCATGACGTTTTTAGACGCGGCGTGCGTAAGCTTTGCCCCACAGAGAACGGTCAGGGCTGTCAAGGCATTTGCAGACATGACTGCCCGCCAGGATGAGGCCAATTCCAGTGCACATCATATTGCCATGGATTCCCTGCGGCATAAGGCTTATGTGGAAGCATGCAGGCTGTTAAACGCAGATGAAGAGGAAATCGCGCTTGTGGAGAGCACGTCCCATGGACTCAATATTGCCGCCCAAGGAATTGATTTGGATAAGGATGACAATATCATCACAACGAATCTGGAATTTATCCAGGTAGCGCTGCCATGGTGTGTGATGAGGGAAGAAAAGGGATTTGAAATCCGCGTATGCAAAACGCCGGACAGCCGCTTCACGGCAAAGGATTTTGCCGCCCTCGCAGATGAACACACGAAAATCATTGTCATCTCCACCCTGGAATGGTGTAATGGCTGGCAGATGGATTTAAAGGATATCGGTGATTTCTGCAAAGAAAAGGGTATCATGCTGGTTGTGGATGCGGTGCAGCAGCTGGGCGTTACCAAGATAGATACAAAGGCATGCCACATTGATATCCTCACGGCAGGAGGCCACAAATGGCTGAACTCCCCGTACGGAACCGGTGTGCTCTATGTCAACAAAGAAACCCTGCCCAAGTTAAAACAAAGCTACGCAGGATATCTGAACACAACGGTCCCCGAGGGCGGCTGGGGCGCTTACTGGGAAAATCCAAGCGCACCGTCCGTTAACAACTGGACCTTCGACCAGACAGCACGCAAGTTTGAAATAGGCGGGACATCCAACTACACAGGCGCCATTGCACTTGGCGAGTCCCTGGGGCTTGTCAACGAAATCGGGATTGAGAACATAGAAGCGCGGATACGTGAAATCAGCACCTACTGTATGGACCGTATCGAGGAAATCGGCGGCACCCTCATCACCCACAGGGATCCCGGACATTTTGGCGGGATCGTGATTGCAAGGCTGTATGACGACCTGGATGTGGATCGCATGATATTGAAGAAACTCCATGGGAAAAAAATCTTTATTGCACAGCGTTTTACCGACTATATTGGCGGTTTCCGCATTTCCTGCCAGTATTTCAACAACAAGGAGGATATTGATAACATGATTTCAGGAATGAAGGAACTCATTGCTGAAATCGGACGGGATCCGGATTATAAAAAGTAATACAGAGAATGAAGGGCAGGCAGGGGCACGCAGCATATGCTGTTTTGCCCCTGCCTTGTTTTTTATGATCCCAACGTACAAACATGGCCCGGTTTTGTAAGTTAGTTTACAGAAAATCATCCGATGGTCTGCTATAATAATCCTAATGGTTGCAGCCCATGAAATAATTTTATTGAATTTTGTTTTTCTGACTTTAAGTTTTGGGGAACTTAGTGTTGTAATGCTCAGCAATGAGCTTACCAGAAGGGGGTAAGTTATGTTTACGAAGACAAATGAAGATAAAATACAGTTTCGGGGTGGAATGTTTGGTTTAGTGTCTCCATTTATTGTGTTGTTCATAGGTATCATACTGCTGTCTGTTTCAGGCAAGGCCATGCCCATGGCCTTCTGGGCGCCCACGCTGGCCGCGGTCCTGACAGCGCTTCTTATGTCTAAAAATGCAACCCAATGCGCCGAAACCCTTATACAGGGAATGTCCTCAGAAATGGTATCCATCATGTTGATGGCATGGTTCCTGGCAGGCATCGTGGCACAGCTCATGAAAGAGACAGGGCTGATCCAGGGCCTGATCTGGCTAAGCATCAATGCAGGCCTGAAGGGAAGGTTCTTCCCGCTGATAACCTTCATATGCGGAAGCCTGCTTTCCACGGCAACCGGTACGGCCCTGGGAACAGTGATTGCACTGGCGCCTATTTTATATCCGGTGGGCGTTGCATTGGGCGCCAATCCCCCGGTCATGGCAGCCGCGATTGTAAGTGCGGCCTACTTTGGCGATAACATCGCCCCTGTATCGGATACGACCATTGCTTCTGCCTACACACAGGGAATCGATGTTTCAGATGTGGTCCGTTCCAGGTTAAAATACGCCCTGACGGCAGCGGTCATTGCCATGGTCCTGTTTGTCATCTTCGGGGGAATCGGGACATCCGGCGAGCCTGATTTATCATTCATCGGCGACATTGCGCCAAAGGGACTTATCATGCTGCTGGTGCCGGCCCTGCTGATTGTTTTAATGTACCGTAATGTCCATCTGATTGTTGCCCTCATGACAGCCGGCTCCTTTGGAATCCTCCTTGGCCTTGTAACGGGACTGCTTCCTCTGTCCAGGCTGTTAGTGGTTGACATGAATGAATTTGTGGTCAGCGGCATCCTGGTGGAAGGCATCCAGAGCCTTATTGACATCGCAGTCTTTGCCATGCTGCTGATGGGCCTTATCAACCTTTTGGATAAAGGCGGTTTCTTTGAGTGGATGATTAACGCCCTTTCCAAATATACCAAAGATGACCGCTCCTCTGAACTTGTAATCGCACTGATTGATATCATACTCTGCCTGCTGACAGTGGCAAACAGCGTGGTTATCGTCATGGAAGGGCCCATTGCCAAGAAGCTGCTGGTGGAAACCCATAATATATCCCCTGACCGCAGCGCCAACATCCTGGATGCCGTGTCCTGTGTGTCCATGTGCCTGATTCCATACAGTTTTGCTCCCCTGCTTACCTTCATGTTCGCCAATGGTTCCGGCGCGCCAGTCAACTTCTCAGTGAACTATATGGTCCTGTTCTCCTTCCACGGCTGGGCGCTGGGCGCCGTGATGCTGTTTTCCATCCTGACCGGATGGGGACGCACCCATGGCCCGGTAAAGAAAAAGGCTGCCAAGGGGGATTGAGGAGGATGATTGAGACAGGTCAGGCCTTTTACGGCCAGCATATCGGAATCCTTGTATTTTCCACGAAAACCCCGAGGATTCCGGGGGATGCAGGAAACGGGGAATCATTTTCCTACCAGGTGCGGTATGAGATTGTGGAGGGCGGTTTTGCCGATCTGATTACCGGCTCTGACAGGATAAAAGCTGCAATACTAAAAGCAGGACAGAACCTGGCCCGGCTGGGAATCCGGGCCATCATAGGGGACTGCGGCATGATGTCGCTTTATCAGGATTGCCTTGGAAAAGAACTGGGCGTATTATTTGCCGGATCTTCCCTTTGCCTGATACCGACGGTATGGCAGCTGATCGGCCGCCATGGGGCAATCGGCATCATAACCGGACACTCAAAATTATTGGGTAAGCAGCATCTTATAAATTCAGGATGGAACGAAGATATGGAGATTTCCATACAGGGAATGGAAGATGAGAAACATTTCCATGAAATTGTCATCGATGGCGGCCTGCACCTCAACAGGGAGGCAATGCTTAAGGATGTACTGGAGGCAGGGAGAAAGCTGCGTGAAAAAACGCCGGGGCTGCGGGCAGTCATATTTGAATGCAGCAACCTGGCAACCTATTCCTCTGCACTAGCAGAAGAACTCAGGCTTCCTGTCTTTGATACCATTTCCGCTGCTAACCTGCTGGAATACAGCGTCCATCCCCCCAGGTACTGAACCAGAAACGGAGGAACCATGTATTGGATTGATTTAAGGAGCGATACGGTAACACAGCCCACCATGGCCATGCGGCAGGCCATGAAGGATGCCATTGTGGGAGATGATGTATATGGAGATGACCCAACCGTCAACCAGCTGGAAACAATGGCTGCCCGGAGGATGGGCAAGGAAGCCGCGCTGTTTGTGGTATCCGGCACAATGGGAAACCAGCTTGCCGTCATGACACATACCACGCCAGGCCAGGAAATCATCGCCAACAGGAACTGCCACATCATACATTATGAATGCGGCTCGCCTGCCAGGCTGTCCGGTGTGGGATACGCGCTGACGGACCGCGAGGATGGAACCGTGACAGCGGAAGATGTAATAAGCTTAAAACGCCCGGAACACGACGCCCATTTTCCCGCAACAGGACTGGTGTGTGTGGAAAATGCACTCTGCAACGGGACCGTTGTACCCATGGACGTACTCCGCCGTACCTGCGGGACAGCCCATGACCATCATATCCCGGTCCACCTGGACGGCGCCAGGATTTTTAACGCGGCCCTGGCCCTTGGGGTTGACGCCGCTGAAATTGCTGCCTGCGCGGACTCCGTCATGTTCTGTATCTCAAAGGGCCTGTGCGCCCCTGTCGGCTCACTGCTGTGCGGGACAAAAGATTTCATAGAAAAGGCGCGGGCCAACAGGAAAGCCCTGGGCGGCGGCATGCGCCAGGCCGGGGTCATAGCCGCCTGCGGGGTCCTGGCCCTTGAGGACATGGTGGAACGGCTTAAGGAGGACCATGATAATGCAAAGTATCTGGGAGAGCGTTTAAATGAAATCCCCGGCATATACGCGGACATGGACCGGATACAGATTAACATGGTATTCTGGAAAACAGATATCAAAGGATTCACCTCCCATGGATTCGTGGATTACATGGATAAAAAGGGTGCAAAAGTTTACGGGATACTTGGTGACGAATACCGCTTTGTCACAAGCCACGATACGCCGCGCCGCTCACTGGACCAGGTAATCCGGTTAATCCAGGAGTATATCCATACATTATGAAGCTGGTCCTATAAAAGGCGGCTGGCGGTTAACGGATCTGATCAATAAAAGGCGGCTGCCGATTAACGGATCTGATTATATAAAACACAACTGCCGGTTAACGCATCTGCTCCCTTCAAAAGAGCATACCGCTTAACCGGCAGTCATTATTTTACAGTCATTACTCCATTTCCTTAAAACAAATTGGGGAACAGCGCCGTCGGTATTGCCAGAAACACGTCCGAGAACACCATCATCAGCACCAGCACTGCCAGCGAAGATAAGAAATAAGGAAGCACGCCCTTAAATGAATCCTCAATGCTGATTCCGCTGATGGAACCGGCCAGAAGCAGGCACAGGCCGTAGGGCGGGGTCACCAGCCCAAGGGCCAGGGTAACCACCACAATCAATCCAAGGATGATGGGGCTGATACCAAGGGCGGTTGCGGACGGCAGGATAATGGGTACAAACAGGATCATGGCCGGTACCGCATCCATAAAAGTCCCCACAAACATGAAGAATAAAACCACCACCACAAGGAACAAAAGCTTTCCTCCGGGCATTCCCACGAAAAATCCCTGTACTGCCGCATTCAGCTGATAGTAACTCAGCAGTTCCCCCAGTGCGTTGGCTGTTGCCAGGGCAAACAGGGACAGGGAGGACAGCTTCATGGTTTCAACCAGGATAGCCGGAATCCGTCTGATTTTAATTGTCTTGTAGAAGAAAATCCCGATAATCAGGGCATAGACGCAGGCCACTGCCGCGGACTCCGTGGGAGTGAACCATCCGGTCACAATACCGCCGATCAGGATGACAGGCGTCATCAGGGCAGGAAAAGAACTCCATACCTGGCGCAGGATTTCCCGGGTTGGGATGCGCTCACCCTTGGGGAAATTCTTTTTCTTGGAATAGAATACCACGACCCCCATCATGGCAAGTCCCAGCATGATTCCTGGAATCAGCCCGGTCATGAACAGGGCGCCTGTACCCACATTGGCAATGCCTGCAAATACCACCATGGTGATGCTGGGCGGTATGATGGAACCCAGTGTGGAGGAAGCTGCTGTCACGCCTACCGCGGTCTGCTTGTCATACCCCTGTTTTTCCATGGCCGGAATCAGGATTTTTCCCACACCAGCCGTATCTGCCTGTGAGGAACCGGATATGCCTGCAAAAATCATGGACACAAGAATGTTGGCATGGGCCAGGCCGCCCCGCACATGTCCCACTGAAGCAGAACATACGTCGATGAGCCGGTCCGATATGGCTCCTTCGTTCATCAGGTTGGCTGCCAGGATGAACAGCGGCACCGCCAGCAAGGTAAAGCTGTTAAGGCCGTTGAACATTTTCGTGAATACAACACTGTTCGGTATGATGGGGAGCGCGGCAATCCCGGCAAAGGAAACAAATCCAAGGGCGAAGGAAATGGGTACTCCCAGTACCACAAATGCTATGAATAAGACCACCAGTAATATCTGCATGATTTACTTACCTCCTATCAGTGATTTCACGTCATCCACAATCTGCCCTGCCAGATAAAGGATGGATGTGGCGCCGCACACAGGGATGCACAGCCATGTCGGCCCTCTCTTAAAATCCGGTATGCTGACCCAGCGGTAATTCCAGAACTGCTTTGTGATCTTACAGCCGTACCAGAACATCAGCACTGCAAATGTCAGCATCACAACTGCAATCCCAAAGGAAATCACCCGTTTTACCCTTTCATTCTTCATCATGTCACTGACCGATGTGAATGCAAAATGCCTCTTCTCATAGACCATGGCCCCTGCCCCCATAAAGGCAGCCCAGATAAACGCATACATGGAAACGTCCTCTGTCCAGATAGCCGCTACGCCCGCATACCGGCATCCCATCTGTATCACTACACTGATCAGGAATATACTTAAGAATATCCCTCCTGCTGCAATCTGCACCTTTTGCATATAACCCAACATCTTTTTCATGGTTTTTCATCCTCCTTGTCATGGACTTCCGGCTGGCCTCTGCTACCTGTCCTGAAGCCTTTTCCCTTCCTCCCGGATCATTGCCAGATAATCCTCCATATGGTTTTCAGCAGCAAACCTGTCCTGGATGGGGATGGCGATTGCCTTAAATGCATCAATGTCCACGTCCGCGAAATCAGTTACCTGCGCCCCGTCCGCTATGACCTTTTCCTTGGATTCTTCAAACATGTCATAGGTAACCCGTCGGTTCTCCTCGGTAGCAATGCGGCAGGCCTCGTCAAACCATCCCCTCTGCTCCTCGGTCAGCGCATTGTAGAACTGGCCCGTGGTAAGGAAAAGCCTGGTGGTATAGTCATGGTGTGTCTCGCTTATGTACCTGCCGTTATCTGTCTTATGGTGCTCCTTTAAACGGAAACTGGTGTAGTCGTTTTCAGCGGAATCCACCACGCCCTGGCTTAATGCCTGGTAAAGCTCGCCCCAGGCAACAGAGGTGGGGATGGCGCCGCAGCTTTTAAAGAATTCCTGGACAACCGGAGTGCTCTGGGTACGGATGGTCATGCCCTTTAAATCTTCCGGGCCTATGACGGTCTTCTTTCCATAATAATCCCTGACCGAGCTGGTCCAATAGCCCATGATGCGGAAACGGTCATCGGTCTTTTCCGCCAGAAGACGGTTCATGTCCTGGCCGAACTGGCCGTCCACGCACGCCTCCCAGTGGTCAAAGCTGTCAAACAGGTAAAGAAGGGAAAACATGTCGATTTCCTTTACTCCCAAAAGTGTCATGAAACCGGGGGATGCCACGGTCAGGTGGACGGCCCCCATTTCCAGCTTCTCCACCAGCTCGGATTCATTTTCACCCAGGGTGCCGTGATGGAGGGTTGCCGTGGCCCTTCCTCCCGACACCTCCTCCAAGGCTTCTTTAAAACGGATTGCGGCCTTTGTGTAGGGGTTCTCCATCGAAGTCTGATTGTGTGCAACAATGATATTCAGCTCGGGCTTCGGCTTTCCATCCTCTGATGACGTTGAGGATGAGCAGCCCGTGAATGTCATGACGGTCATGGCTGCTGCCAGCAATAACGCTATTTTCCTTTTCATATCCAAACCTTCCCTTCTCCATGCCTGATTACCCAGCGGATGTATGGTATCCGCTCATCTGTATTACATTGCAAGTACCTGATTCCATTTCTCCTCAATGACCGGAATACCATTGGCCAGGTTATCCTTTATGGTCAGGGATTCAGGCTCGCCTGGGTAAAGTACCTTCCCGCCCTCATCCGCCGGCTCAGAGGACTTAATATCCGCAACAATCCTGTCCACAATCCCATCGGTCACGTTTACGCTGTTTGCCTTTGCCGGGTCAATGGCAATCATGATCTGTGTCAGCCCAACCTCATCCCCGAATGTCCCAATCTGCTGCACGGAATTGCCGTTGGTCAGCACCGTGGCGATTAAATCCAGCGCAATGGAGATTCCGCTTCCTTTCCAGTAGCCCATGGGAAGCACCCTCCAGGTCTTTTCAATCTCAGCCGGGTCCGTGGTCAGGTTGCCCCTGGTGTCATATCCCCCCGGCACGGGAAGCTGGATTCCCTTTAACTTGCAGTCCTCAATCTTGCCATAGGAGAACTGGGAAACAGCACAGTCAATCACAACATGCTGTCCGTTGCTTCTTGGGACCGCGAAAATGATTGGATTGTTGCCGATTTTCCGGTCCTTGCCGCCCCAGGCAGGCATGTTGGGGCATGTGTTGGACCAGCAGATTCCGATGCATCCCTGGTCCGCTGCCTGGAAGCCGTAGCTCCCGCCCCTCATCCAGTGGTTGTTGTTGCCCAGTGCAACCAACCCGATACCATACTCCTTCGCCAGTTCACAGGCCCTGTCCATTGCCAGCCTGGCATTCAGCGGACCAAACCCCCTGTGTCCGTTCCAGCGCTCAAATGCTCCCATCTGCAGTTCACATTCAGCCACGATATCCGGGTCAATCTCCCCCTTCTCCAGATATTCCACCACTCTCGGGAAACGGTTCAGGCCATGGGAGTAAACACCCGCAAGGCTGTTCTGTGCGAAAATCACAGCCGCGGCCTCTGCCCGGTCCTCCGTGAATCCCTTCTTCACAAGAACCCTCTTAAATTCGTTAACCATTGTCTCATAGGGAACTCTCTTCATCTTCATATCCTCCTGGTTTTATGTTTGGCCGATTGCATCCTGCTAATTGTTTCTTTAATTTTGCAATCGATTGCTAAAATGTTCTTAATAAAAGAGCCTGCCTCCTGGTGTTTCAACATGCCCTGCTGCTGTTCATTATAAGTTCATGATTAGACGCTATTGACAAAATACCTGTCATAAGGTATTCATCTGTATCTTTATAACAATCATTTTCACATCCTCCGGTTCATCCATCTGACAGAACGGGCGGTGGACATCATTGGGGAAAAATATGGCATAGGAACCTGGCATCATTGGAAGCATCACTTCCACGGAACCGGGATTTTCTTCGTAAAATAATGCATCCTTTTCCCTCAGGCAATCCATACGCACCTGGTTATCGCCAAAATCCGGATAATATCCGATGTATTCCCGGCCGGAAACCATATAATGCAGTTCTGCACATTCCTTATGGACCTCCGGCATCCTCTCCTCCTTTTTTCCGGTCCTGCGTTCATTTATTGATACCATGAAATCCTTACTCTCCAGCGGATACCTCCCATCCTTCATCAAGGATGCGTCCGTATTCCTGCAGTATGCAATGGCCTTTTGTATCTGTTCCAGGTTACATGCTCCACATTCCACTGCATCAATATGTCCTAAAATCATATGTACCTCTTTCTTTTTCATTAAATTGGCTTCTTGTTTTGCAATCGATTGCTAACCCTGTTTTAATAATATCATAAGCGTTTATTGATTTCAAGTGCCTTTTTATTGTCTTATTTTACGTATTTTATTAACTAATTTTGTGCAATATTACTTTTTCGGTTATTTTTCAGTATTTTAAGGCATTTTATTTTGCAGAAGTACCGCAATCGATATATTTATTGCATGCATTTATCTTATACTCTGATTTATATATATTTATTTACCTCACCGCTCATCCCCCATCGCATTCCCCCCATCGCATTCCCCCATTCCCCCATAATCCAATACCAGATATTTGACCACAAAAAACAGGAGCCACGCGTCAACACGTACACTCCTGTCCTATTACCATCATTTCCTGAACCGCTAATGATATCGCCGCTATCACCCTTCGCGGCTCCCATCTACCACTACGGCTTTGTCCTCCGTCCGCGGCTCCCATCTACCACTGCGGCTTTGTCCTCCGTCCGCGGCTCCCATCTGCCTCTGCGGCTCTGTCCTCCATCCGCGTCTTCCATCTGCCTCTGCGGCTTTGTCCTCCGTCCGTGTCTTCCATCTGTCTCTGCGGCTCTGTCCTCCATCCGCGTCTTCCATCTGCCTCTGCGTCCCCATCTCACGTCCGCATCTCCCGTATTTCCTACGTACATACGCGCACATACGCATACATCCACATGCATCCGCGTACATCCCACCCATCAAGTGCTTTCCCGCTCCACAATACGCGAAAACAACATGATTTTATCAGGATTTTCCCTTCCCTCCAGACTGTCGAGAAGAATCCTGGCTGCTTCCAGGCTCATTTCCAACAGGCGGTTATTAAGGGAGGTAAGCTTTGGATAGCAGATATCACAATACTTGGAGTTATCCACGCCCATCACCGCTACCTGCCCAGGCACCTGTACCTTCCTGTCGTGCAGGACACGGATTGCGCTGACCGCTGACAAATCCTCCCCGAAGATAACCCCCTCCACATCCGGGTGTTCCTCCAGGATCCGTTCCATCATGGCATACCCGTCCTCAAGGGTAGTGGGACATTCATAAAGCCACAGTCCTTCCCTTTTCCAGCCTTTTTTTTCCATGCCCTGTATGAATCCCTGCTGTTTGGAGAGGTTGCTTGGGGTGTGGTTAGGCAGGACAAATGCCAGCTTTTCATGGCCTTTGGCGGTGAGCATTTCCACGCAGTGCTCCACGCCTTCCCTCTCGTCCACCAATACTCCCTTTACATTGGGAAGGTCCAGATAACCGTTGGTAATCACCACCGGAACCTTTGAAAGACCGCTTTCCAATGCCCGTTTCACCGCCTCACACTGAAAGGTGGAGCCCACCAGTATGACCCCGTCCACACGCCTCTGCTCCAGCACCTTCACCGCATCCACTTTCTTGTCATCCGTAAGCCCTGTATTGAGGATCAGGCTGCAATATCCATGCTTACCCATCTCTTCCTCGATATAATATGCGATATCCACATGATGCGCATACCGGATATCCGCAATCAGTATCCCTATCATCCGGCTGGCCTTGTTCACAAGTCCCCTTGCAGTCTCGTTGGGGCTGTAATCATACTGTTCCAGCAAAGCCAGTATCTGCTTCCTGGTTTCCTCCTTGATTCCCGGCTTATTGTTCACAACCCGGGAAACCGTGCTGGCAGAAACCCCGGCTATCCTGGCTATATCATATATAGTCATATTTCCCTGCCCCTTCCCATGTAACAATATTTTTGCAATCGATTTTATACTAAAAACATTGTAGCACGGGGGCCTTTTTCCTGCAAGTGTAAAGTTGGGAATGGGTTTCCTGCCGGTTTTAACGCCAATGAGGGCGTGTCCCTCACTTTCCGGCCTCCGATGGCTGGCACAAAGGACAATAGTAAACAGTCCCGCCCAGATACGTCTCCTTCGTGTCCGCACTGTTCTGTCATGTCTGCCATCACGTCCCTGATTGCATGAAAGACCTTCTCCTCATCCTTGGCAGACCAGTCTTCCAGTTTTTTCCTTGGACGTATCCCTGCCCGCGTATCCATTGCTCCCCAATCATTCCGGGGCTATTTCCCCATTTCTGCCATATCTTCTATTTCTTCTTTTTCATCCGCACCCCAATCATTTCCTTCACATCCTCCAGCGTCTCCTTATCCCTTACCTCTATCATGAGCCATCTTCCCCCATTAAAAGGAGCCGTACCTGCATACAGTTCCTGTAGGTACGGCGAGCATCCCTTCAGTATTAATTCCGCCTCAGCCGCCTCCTTGGCGCCAATGGAAACCATACAGATAAAATATCCATGATCCGGATAAAGAGTGCAGATGGCCCTGGACCCCTTCTTATACTTCACATTCCAGCCTGTCTGCATGGAACATCTGCTGTATTCAATGCTGGGCGAAGTGACGTATGTCTTTTGCAGATAACTGCACAGCTGCTCCCAATACGGGCTATTGACAAATTCCCCAATCTGCTTCATATCCGGCTGGCAATGGGCCGGGTAAGTTTCATGCCAAACCATATCCAATTCCTCACTTTCATCTGTTTTACCAATCATATCAGAGCAAAGATGACATCAGTGTGTCATTATTATGTGTTATCATTGTCACCGTCCTGCCAGAAACTGAGTATATCATTCTGGGTAAGCCCGTCCACAAACTCCCGTTTTAATACCAGGAACTGTTCCAGTTCCAACATGACCTGGAACAGAACCGCCCTGGACTCGAATTCCTCCCTGGTCGCAGGAAGGGGCTGAAGCCTCATCTGCTGCTTTACATCCTCCAGTTCTTTAAGCAGCCCGCGGGCATTATTATATTCGTGGAAGGAACTGCTGACCGACATAAAAAGCCTGGCCAGATACCGCGCCTGACCCGGAAATGAATCGGACCATTCCAGGTGCGACCGGATCCTGCGCAGGATTAACAGCTGGTTTTTCCGCAGCCCCATATAGGCCAGATAGTATTTCGTCTCTGCCAGCAGCCTGTTTTCCATCTCCTTATACGCATCCTCTTCCCCCTGTCTCAGCATTTCCTGCAGATTGGAAAATACTGTTTCATCCCCGGAGTCCCGGAGTTTGCGCATATTGCCGCCGCACTGTCCATCCCCATTCAGCATATCGCCCATCTGAGCCAGGATACACCGGAACTGTGACTCAATCCGGTGCTGCTTCTGCCGTATCACCCCGGTTTTTCCGGGCATATAGAGGTTCATTGCCACCCCCACCCCGGTTCCAACCAGCAAAAGCAATACCTCATTCAAAATATTGCCTGCCGACACCGAGCCTTCGGTCAGGAAATGGGTCATAAGAACCGTGCTTACCGATATTCCCTCCTGCACATTCAGCAATGTGCATACCGGGGTAAAAACCAGAAGAAATGCGCCGACTGCAATGGGGCGGTATCCCAGGAAGTAAAAACACACCGGGGCCAGCAGCAGAGCCACAAGGAAGGCCGCCATGCGCTTTGCCATCACACGGATTGTCTCCCGCTTCGTGTCATGTATGCTTAAAAGGGTAATCACTGCCGCCGATGCAGCGTAATTCAGCCCCAGCCATTCCGCCGCCGCCATCGACAGAAGGCTTCCCCCTGCAATTTTTATGATTTTCAATCCATTCAAACCACGGTTCATCAATAAATCCTTTCAGGTTCCAATTTTCATTCATTGTAATTCCCTTTATTTGGAAATCATGCCCACAACGAAAACGTTGTATTTACAACATTTACCAGATTATGGAATCATCAATCCAGCATTTCCAGAACTTCCAGAAAAACATGGTTCAGCTCTTCCCAGCCGTTCATCCTGTCATCGGCAAGGACGGATGCGGCGGCCTTCTGCCGTTTTAGCTCCTGTTCAATGAAATCCTGTATAACCGGAATCCTCTGTCCCTTTTCACTTTCGCCGCTTCTCTTTTTTATCTCCAGAAGTTCCTCAATGCCTGCCCGTAAATCCCCCGGCATTTCCATCTTCATCAGGTCATCAAACAGTACCGGGGGCGGACAGCCCTTCTCCAGTATATAACGCCCGGCCAGCAATGGCCGCAGCGCATAAAAATATTTTTTGTATCTGACCTGATTCTCCTGAAGGAACTGGTCACAGGTGTTCCCGGCCGTGCCGCAGTAATGATGGACCGCCGCCTTTACCGAAAAGCATGGGGCAGCGGCATCATGAATCCTGTTCCAGATGTCTGTTGTCTTATATACCACGGGCGAATTCCCCCACTCAAACAGGGTGGCGTTTCCTCTGTGGAAATGCTTCAGCGTTTTTTTAAGGTCCCACCCATTGATATCCAGCACCTCATCCATCTGCCACTCTATCACGTCCCTCGGCTCATCCAGGCGCAGATAATCCTCCCTGGCCCTTACGTATATGAACCGGACATCGTAATCACTGTCCGGTGAAGCAAATCCCCATGCCCGGCTCCCGGACTCCACTGCATGGAGTATTGTCACATGCTCCTGCTTTTCAATCTCCTTCAGCTTCATCTGGATCTCATCTATGATTCCTATCATCAGTAATCCCCCTCTATGGCCTTCCTGTTCACATATTCCACAAATGCCTCCACCTTTTCCATATCCGGATTATCTGGAAGGATTGTATTCTTCGTTGCCTGTAGAAGCCGCTCCTCGTAGTCCTTTAGCATGTCATAGAAATCGCTGCCAAAGGTCCCGTCCTCCTTCTGAAATCCTCCGGACCGTATCCTGAGCAGCAGATCAAGGTCAGACCTTCTGTTTGTCCGGATTTCCCCTTTTTCCAGGATATCCACTGCCATCATGAACAGCCGGATAAGATGCATGGCATGTTTGTTCAGATGGTTATCATCCTTCTTTTTGTTCCGTTTTCCAATCTTATCATAATCCTTTACAACGCTGTGCATGATGGACCACATATTCTCATAATCCCGAAGGGGCATATGCCTGTAATGGGCATCCACAAATATCTCTGTCTCCAGCAGCGGATTCTCCGCCTTATCAATATAGAGACGGATACTGCCTTTGTCAAAATCAGCATACCGCCGTTCAAAATCCTCCAATGCATTTGTCACCGAGTTGAAGATATGGCGTTCCCTCTCTGTCTGCGGCATGGAGTCCCTGGCAATTGCGTTCTGCAGACGCCGCAGCTGGGCGCCCGCATATCCGCCAAAGGACTTGGCTGCGCGCTTGGACAGGAACATTTTCCTGTTGTCCAGAAGCTCCTGTCCAAGACTTGACTTTATCAGGTACTGGTCATGGTCCAGGCCCAGGATCTCGCATGTATTGGGGTTACACTCCAGCAGCAGCCTCACCATTTTGTTAAATGAATAGATAACCGTATCCGTACCGCTGTCCTCATACTGCTCAAACTCCGTCAGACCAATCAGGTCCGAGGGCATGTTAAGGGTAATTCCCCTGAAGTCAATATCGCTGTTTTCATTATTCGTCCCGTAGGCATGGCTTCCGCCCAGCCCAAGAAGCATAATCCGCCTGCCCAGCCTTGGCTCGGTCCTCAAGAAGTCATACCGCGGGATGGTCATAAGGTGTCTGAAGTCCGGTTGTCTTGTCAAATTCCTGTCCTCCCTGTATTATGTTTACCTGAAAATGAATCATTTTCATCTATATTATCTAATCTATATTATAGCGTAACCTTTTCCGTATTAAAAGAAAAAGAAGAGTCATCAAGACTCCTCTGTTTCCTCTTTCCCGTATTTATGGATATCTTTTTTCTGTCTCAGTGTATTAGGTCCCAGGAACTCCCCGTCCGTCCAATGGTTGTTAAATGTCTCAACCTCCCTGGCCCGGGCCTCCAGTTCCTTCGTGGACTCCTGCTCTCCCTGCTTCATTGTCATCACCTCAGGGATAGTATGGCCGCCAGGCCGGGATGGTATGCAGGGCAATCTTGTACAGACCCTATATTTTCAAAAAATAATACAGATTGATTCCCTCAATGGATATACCCATATATGGATTGTCAAAGACCTCCCTCACACCCTTCACTACCCTGATGAATGTCTTGTGGAACTCTGTCTCGCTTTCCACTTCCACAGGATTCCATACGGATGTATACTCCGCAGTAGGGCCTTTTAATTCACAGCCCCGCCTGTCCCCGCAGATCATATAAGACATGGCCAGCCTTGCGCTTATGTAAATCCCAGTCTCAAGATATATCCTGTCTGCCACGTCTTCCCATGTCCTAATTAAGACATCCTCCGTAAATTTTTCCGGTCCCAGACCTGCAAATATAACGATGTACCGCTTTGTCAGCATCTATTTCAGCCTTTTTTATTTAGTATATTGGAGGCTGCCTGGCATTATTCTGGGTAGGCACGGCCATAAAAGTAATGGGACAGTTAATTCCCCGCGTAACGGAGGATCATGATATGGGTTCCTTCTTTCTTCGATACTTCATGGCTTTTCATGATACTGAAGCCTGTACGGAAGGTTAACTGGACCACATCTTCCCTATTATGGGTATACAGGATCAGAACCGAACCTTTTTTCAGAAAGTCAGGGATTATCTGAAAAAACCGTTTGTAAATATCATAGACCTCATCATCTGTCAGACGGCCAATCTTAAAGGGCATATTGGTAATCACTTCGTCAAAGAGATAGTCATGTGTAAACTGGAAGAAATCCCGGTTGATAAAGTGGATGACCTGCCTTGCCGCCTCTGCGTTCTCCCTGGCTTTCAATATGGCGTCCTCCTGGATATCGATTCCGTATGAGGTATTGGCCCGGACTGCTTTATGGCGTTCAATCAGCATGGTCCCTACCCCGCAAAATGGATCCAGGACCTGTGCATCCTCTTTCATGTATTCTTTTGCAAGCGCTGCGGTCAGGGCCGCGTTAACCGGCTTTATGCTGGTGGGGATCACTTCCCTGCGGTAGGAAAACCGCGTGTCCTTCAGGGTAAACAGCTTTACCATGATGTTGCAGTTCCCCAGCTTATTTTCAATTAACCGCAGCTCAAATTCGTAATTTTCCGTTGTGTTTATCAATTTCCTGTCTGATAATGCTTCAATCTTAGAAGCCACCTTTTTCAGGAACACGCTTTTCTGGCCCAAATCCTTCTTACTCTTTAACTCCAGCCGGAAATGATAGGGCGGGTTTCCTTCATGGCTTTTTGACAGGAAGGATAGCAGCGGGGAATCAACCACTGTATGGGCAATCTTATCCGGTTCCATTTCGCTGGTTTCCATGCCCCTTACCACAAACAGCAGCTCCTGATAGGTGCGGATTCCCTTAATCCAGTTAAGATTGGTAACCCTTGCCATGATCCCGGCTCCCATAAGCTTTATTTTCGCATTTGGCTCCAGCTCCATCAGTTCACCGGCGGTCAGCTCCCGGTAATTCCGGTTGGTAATCAGAAAGATGTCATAGGCTTTATCCCAGCCAATGAATTTATGGGCGGAAACCCCTTCTATGTGGACAATCAGGAAGGATAGCTTCCTCATTTCTTCCATTACATGCTTCTGGTTTTCTTCCGTAACCTTTTCTTTTCCCAACACAGCCAGCTGCTCTTTTATGGCATCCATATACTCCCTATAATCAAAGTTGCCGATGGCTGATAAGTAGGAACTCTTAACAAACCTCTGCCCATCCTCCTGATATGCCTTCCAGATAGGCGCCAAAAACAACGGATTCCTCAAATCCCCCATCAGCAGCGCTGCATTCTTCCTGGTCTTGGCATCTTCCGACTGCAGCAGGTTGATAAGGACCGCCTCCTTGCCTTCCAAAAGGGATGAAAGCTTCCTCCGCTCCCCATTGTCCTTTATTTCCTGCCTGATTTTACTGAGATTCTGTCTTACTTCCTGTCCATCCTGGATCTGCTCCCATAATTCCTGTATCATAGTTCTCCTTGCGTTTATTATATTTATAGTTACCGCTGTTACTGCTGTCCTTATTTAATCATCCGTGGAAAAGCCAGGAAACATATATCCCTCCTGTAAGACACATAAATAAGTATGCATGTCTTATATTATAGCGCATCTTTTCCCTTAATAGAAGAAAAAGAAGGGACAATATGATTTCCTTGCCCCCTCTTACCCGTATTTATGGATTTTTTATCTTTTCCTTGTATCAAAACCCATGAGGAAATTGTATTCAGACAATTCACAACCAGGAAGCATATTATATACATCTGCTGTGACTCTCTGCAATGAATACTTTTCTTCATACGTCATTTAACCTAAAGCGGCTTACCCTGCTTTTCAGAACCTGGGACTGTCCGTAGAGTTCTTCGGACGCGGCGGCTGACTCCTCTGCAGTGGCAGAGTTGGTCTGAACTATTTCGGATATCTGGTCGATGCCTGCGGAAATCATTTCAGTCGCGGCTGCCTGCCTTTTTGAAGCCTCCGCGATTTGGTTTATTTTAGATATCATATCATCGGTACCACCAGCTATATTCATGAGCGAGGCTGCGGTTTCTTCCGCTACTTTTGTTCCATAATCAACCAGAGAGAGAGACTGCTCAATCAATGCCTCCGTGCTCTTTGAAGCATCTGATGATTTGGTTGCCAGGTTGCGCACCTCCTGAGCCACCACGGAAAATCCTTTGCTTGATTCACCAGCCCGGGCCGCCTCCACAGCGGCATTGAGGGCCAATATATTGGTCTGGAACGCGATATCATCAATCGTCTTTATGATTTTTCTGATTTGCGTAGAGTTTGCATTGATTTCTTCCATCGCATGTTTCATTTCCTGCATCTGCTGGTTACAGGCCAGAATATTTGCGCCCATTTCACCTGCCGCTGTTTTTACCAATTGTGAGGTTTCCGCATTCTCCCTCACCTGCTGGGATATCTCTGACATGGTCGCTGCCAGTTCTTCCACCGAGCTGGCCTGGGCTATGACACCCTGCGAAAGTATCTGTGCACCGTTGGAAACCTGGTCTGCCCCGCTGGCAACCTGGTCTGAGAACATGTTGATTTCTGAAATGGTCTCATTCAGAGAATTAAGTACAATAAACAGGGACTCCTGTACCGGCCGAAAATCCCCCTGGAAATCATCATAGCACGGTATTTTCAGATTGCTGTCGGCCAGCTGCTGCATAACCCTGGAAATCGCATCCATGTAATAGGAAATCTTGTCTGACATTTGCCGCATACTGTTTGAAAGGCTTCCCAACTCATCCTTTGATGTATATTTTACATCAATTTTCAGATGTCCCTGCTCCATCTGCCTGGCTGCAGATTCCAGTTCCTTAATCGGTCTGGTAATGCTGCGGGTGATATAGACTCCAAAAAGAACGCTTACAAGTACACTGGCTAACCCCAACACAGACAATACAACAATAAATTTTGTCTGCGCGGCGCGCAGATTCATAATCAATGCATCTGCTTTCTTGTCCGCTATTTCAATAAGTTCATCCAGTTCCGCCTGTGCTTTATGGATGGTTATGATATTATTTGCCTCCATATAGGCAGCAGCTTCTGCCTTTTGATCCTGCACCGCAAGTCCCAGGACATGCTCACGCTGCGGCGCGAGTTCAGTCAGCGCCGCCTGGAGCCGATCCACAATTGCCTGGTCTCCCAAAAAATCTTTCTGGATAATAGGTATCTGTTCCTGGATCTTGCTTTCACACGCCCTGGCATTATTTAACGCCTGCTCCGTATCCGCCTGATTGGTACTGGCGATGGCACGAAATACAGATTTCTGCATTGCCTCAAAACTGGAATTAACCGTATTCGCCGCATTCAGGACTTTGAAGGGGCCATTATAGAACACCTCCACTTTTTTCCTGATACTTATTAAGTTTCCAATACTCACGGCAATGCTGATTACCAATAAACTCAGAACAAATGCATAAGAAATCGTGAGTTTTTTACTGACTTTAAAATTCTTCATAGCTATTTTTCCTCCTGTTACCGAATCATTCCATTTTCCCCGTTCCATATGGATCAGACTGAATCAAAACAGAGGTTCCCAGCATTTGTTCCTTCTTTAATAATTCCAAAAATGATTCCGCGTTCATCGGTCTGGCAAAATAGTAGCCCTGTCCATGGTCACAATGATATTGATGCAGCAGATTCAGCTGCTCCACCGTCTCAATCCCTTCCGCTAAAGAGCGTGTCATGGGAAGCTCGCGGCAAATCTGCATCGTGTTTTTCATGACAATGCGGCTCTTTGCATCGCTGCTTAATTTATCTACCAGAGACTTGTCAAATTTAATCTCATTAAAATCAAGTGTAGTCAGAATAGACAGGTTGGAGTATTTTGAACCAAAATCATCCAATGAAACAGAAAATCCCTCCGCCGCAATCTGGTTCATTAAGTCAATCAATTGCTGCGGATCCAATTTACTGATACTTTCGGTTACCTCTATGGTAATCTTTTCCGCAGGAACTCCATATTCCTGGCAGATTTGTTTGATTTGGCCCACAACATCGGAGGCCATCAGTGTAACACGGGAAAAATTAGAGGAGATATGGGTTTCAATCCCCTGCTTCTTCCAGTTCTCCCAATCGGCACAGACGGTCTGGAATACAAATAGATCCAAATGGCAGATTACACGCTCCCTTTCATAATGGGGAATGAAACGATCCGGCAGGATTAAGTTTCCCCGCTTGCTCCTTTTCCGCACCAGGGCTTCCGCACCGATAATCCGCCCGGTTTTAAGGCAGATCTGAGGCTGATAATGGACCTCAAAGCGGTGGTCGGCAATATCCCTTAAAAGCTCCGTGGCAATACCTGCGCGTGCCATTCTGTCACCTTGCAGGATGGCATGGTAATACCGCTGCTTTTCTGCATACATCAGGTCATCAGCCTTCAGGATTTCTTCGTCAGCCGATACATTCCCTTCATTCCAGGTATGGCCAATGGATACGTCATACTCTTTGTTCTTATCAAAATCCTGAATCAGCTTCTCTGTAAGCGCCTGAAAGTCCTGTTTATCCATATTGGGGCAAAGCACCGTAAACTCATCTCCGCCCACCCGGTATGCTTCACATTCCACGTGCAGTTTCAGGATATCTGCCACTTTTTTTATCACCTGGTCGCCATATTCATGGCCATTGCTGTCATTGATTTTCTTCATTCCATTGATGTCGATATAGATGACACCTAAGGAACGCAGGGTTTGATTGGAAAGCTTATCCAACATTTTTATAAAGCTGTTCCGGTTCTGGAGGCCAGTTAGTAAATCCGTATAGCTGAATAATTCGAGGGTCTGGATCAGCCGGCGCCGCTCCATTTCCTCCAATACAAAGCTGCATACACTACGGAGCAGGGATAGATCCTCCGTGCTCTCTGTCGGATTGTCAACACCGAGGAAACCGATTATCTGACCATTTTTCTTAAGCGGGGCGGCGGCAAGGCTTTCAATCCCCTGGTCTTTTAAGATACGGTAATCAGGTGAATCAACTGCCAGGTCCTTATCCAGGGAGGTAATAAAAAACTCTCCGTCAATCTTAAATTTGTGATTCCAGTCCCTGATGTATTCCATTGGGATATTTTTTAAAACTTCTATCTGACGCAAAATACCAGGGACGCACCATTCAAAGGTGTTATCAATGTGGTTTTCTCTGTATTCAAAGATATATGCCCGGTCAGCCGCATAAAAGCGGCATATGGTCTCCAAAAAGCGGTTCACCGCCGCGTTGACATCTGCTTCACTGGAAAGTGTCTGAATACAGTCCACCAATGTTTCTTCCACTGTAAGGCGGTTCGAAACACGGTCGAATTTTTCTTTCTGGGCAGTAACATCCCGCGCAATTTCAAGCCGGCGATATTTCCCTTCATACAAAACCAGGATATCCGTGATGTCAAACCACATCCGGAGCTTTCCGTTATAATGCTCCCAATGATATGGCTGGCCTGGCGCCAGTTTACTGTTTGTACAGAATGGGCAGACACTGTCCAGTCCCTGAATCAACTCATAGCATTTTCTTCCATAAGTATCCTGCGCATGCTCGAATCCGTATAGGGAGGCTGCCGCCTGTGTCATATATATTACTTCGTTGGTATCCGTATCCGTAGCATAGGCCACCAGATTCTGCTGGTTTATAATAAATCGTTCAAAAAAAGTTTCGTTCACAGTATACCTCCCGGATAATCAGACTGCAGGGACTAAATATTTTTCTATTTCCAACGCAAGGGTATCAAAACTTAAAGGCTTCGCCATATGACCGTTCATCCCGACGGCCTCTGCATTCCGGATGTCCTCAACAAAAGCATCGGCTGTCATTGCAATAATCGGTATCGTTACGGCATCTGTACGGTTAAGCGCCCGGATTGCACGGGTAGCCTCATAACCGTTCATCACCGGCATCTGTATATCCATTAAGATCAGGGAATAGTAGCCGGGAGTGCTCGCCTGAAAAAGCCTGATTGCTTCCTCGCCATTTACCGCGGCCTCCAGCCTGGCTCCAAAGCCGCCCAAAAGCTCCATGGCAATTTCCCGGTTCAGCTCATTATCCTCTACAAGCAGGATTGTCTTATCATGCAAATCATAGGTTTTGGGTTCCTGGCTTGATGTCTCCTCACCTTTTAAATACTTCATCATGCAGTTCCTGAATGTGGATTGGAAAAAGGGCTTTTCTATATGTCCATCGATACTGGCAGTTATCCCGTTTTTGATTTCGCTCCAATCGTAGGCGGATATAATCAGCAGCGGCGGTTCCCCCGCAGCTTCCCTCCGGACCTGTTCTACCACAGCTGAACCATCCCGCCGGAGCAGCTCCCAATCCATAATCACCATCTGATAGCTTTCTCCAGCCTTCTGACGACCACGGATATGGGATAGCGCTTCACTGATGCTTCCTGCGCAGTCTGTCCCAACCCCCAGGCCGCCCAGGGCCTGCTGTGCATCTTTTAGGACAACCGGATCTGTATCCAACAGCAGAATATTCCCACATTCATCAATACATTCAATTGGAGGAACCGGAATGTGCTGCATCGGCAGCGTCACACGGAACGTGGTCCCCTGTCCCGGCAGGCTGCCCAGTATAATGTCGCCGTCCATCAGCTCCGTGAGCCGTTTCACAATGGCAAGGCCAAGGCCGCTGCCTTCAATCCGGTCGGTGCGGCTATCGCGTTCCCGGGCAAACGTCTCGAAAATATGTTCCTGAAAATCCTCCTTTATGCCGGGTCCTGTATCCGAAACCGTAAAGGAGAGGGCAGCGTTATTCTCCAGCTGTTCCACCTCAAATACAATCTGTCCATTTTCAGGCGTGAATTTAGAGGCGTTGGATAAGAGGTTCAATAATATCTGCCGCAGACGCAGTTCATCGCTGTAAAAATGCTCCTGTCTGACATTCATTAAATGAACCTTGAACTTCTGCCGCTTTGCACGGACATTGGGCAGGGTAATCATGATAATCTCCCTGACTAAATCAGGCAGCGAAAGGGGCGCCATATGTATGGACACCTTTCCGCTTTCAATCTGCGACATATCCAGCACATCATTGATCAGGCCCAGAAGGTGGTGGCTGGAGAGCCGGATTTTGTGCAGGCAGTCCTTTACACGTTCCGGATCCTGGAGGTGGGCGTCGGCAATCTCCGTCATCCCGGCAATCACATTCATGGGTGTACGTATATCATGGCTCATCCGGGAGAGGAACTCCGACTTGGCCGCGTTCGCCAGCTTGGCGGCCTCCAGTGCCGTATTGAGCATTTCCGTGCGCTCTTCCAGCTGGTGCTGGAGTTTTCTAAGCTCTGTAATATCCGTAATGTCAATAAACACCACCAGGTAAACCGGATCATCGGCAATGGCGTCAATACAGGTGCCATGGAGCTGCAGCCAGCAGTCCCTGCCATGCTTATCCTTGACACGGATGGATTCATCCAGTTCCAGTGCCTCCCGCCTCCGCAATTCCGGGAGCAGGGCCTCAATGACCTGGCGGCTCTCGGGCTGTAAAACCCCCATAAAATCAGTATCAGCCAGATGCTCCAGATCCACATCAAAAAAATCCTTGATGCGGCTGCTTGCATCAATCATGATAAGCCGGTCCGGTAAGACCCGGTACTTGACAATAAAACCGGGGACGTGTTCATAAGCAACGCTTTTATCCTGCTGGGCCTGCAGCAGTTCGGTGACATCAATCATGGTGGTATAAGCCATCTGGATCCCGTCCTGATATTCATTGGTAAAGAAATCCACCAGCTTCACCCAGCGCGAGGAGCCGTCCGGGAGCTTCAGCGGCAGATATGTCTCAAAGCTGTCCTCCCCCGCAGCGGACATGTTGTCTATTTTATTGCAGAGGATATCCCAGGTCTCCAGGTTATCCATGAAATACTCATCACAATGATTATGGAACCTGGCCTCATATTCGGGCTTGGTGTACCCGATGAGCTGATAATAAAAATCATTGGCCCAGACCACGGAGAAATGCTCATCCACCTTATGCTTGCTGACGCTGACCTTCATAGCCCGCATCATCATTTCCAGCTCATTCTTCGTCTGAACAAGCTCTGTCACATCTGTCATGACCGTGTAGGAGGTGCGGTAACCATCCACATATTCATCTGTAAAAAAGCTGACCAGCTTTACCCAATAGCTGGAGCCATCCTCGTATTTCATGGGGACAATCATTTCATATTTATCCTCCCCCTTCTCCAGCACAGATGTGACCTTCCTCGTAAGCAGGTCCCAGCCTTCCGGGTTATTGGCATAATATTCATCCGCATGGTTGTGGAACAGGGACTCATACTTTGGCTTCGGATAACCAATCAGTCTGTAGTAAAATTCATTGGCCCAGATACAGGTGAAATGCTCATCCACCAGATGCGAGCTGACACTGACATTGAGCGCGCTCATGAGCATTTCCTGCTCACGTGTCATTGTTTCATAGTTTTGCTGTGCGCGCATCTGCTCTTTCTGGGCCAGCATCATTTCCGTCACATCAACCATGGTGGTGTAGGCGACCCGGTACCCGTCCATATACTCCTCTGTAAAGGCAGCCTGCAGCTTAATCCAGAATGGGGAACCATCCGGATAGACCATGGGCAAATAGACCGAGTACCCTTTTTCCCCGCCTGCCAGACTGGATTTTATCCTATCCGTAAGCATTTTCCACCCCTCCGGGTTGGTTTCAAAGTACCTGTCGCATTGGTTTTGAAAACGGGCTTCGTACTCAGCCTTGGTATAACCAATCAGCTCATAATAGTAGTTGTTGGCCCAGATGCAGGTAAGGTGCTCATCCATAAGGTGCTTACTGACACTGGCGCCCAAAACTCCCATCAGCATACTGTATTCGTTATTGAGTTGCTCATAGCTTAAATTGATTTCCACCTGGCTCTCCTCCATCGTATCTTCTGGTGTAAATATCTTTTGGCGCTAATATCTTATGGCGATAATATCTTATGGCGTTAATATCCTGTGGCACTAATAAATCCTATCTTCCCTGGCGGAAAACAGGCGCCCCGGCTCCGTCGCCATCCCCTCCTGTGAACAGGTGCCCTTCCTCCCTCACCGTCCCTCTTTATCCAGGAGGCGAGTATATGGAATATCGGTTCCGTCCATGGTTCTTAGATTCATACAACGCCTTATCGGCATTCCGGTACAGTTCATCGAATGTCGTTCCATGCGCCGGAGACAGCGCAATCCCAATGCTGATGGAAACAGAACCAGGGTCTTTTCCAAAGGAAAAGGAGTGGTTAAACAGCTCACCCAGCCGGGCCGCTATTTCCATTACCTGTTCAACGGAGGGAACATCATCCATGAAGACCACAAACTCATCCCCGCCCAGGCGTCCGGCCACATCGCAGGGACGGACCTGTTCCCTGAGCAGGGCCGAGGCATCCGAGAGGACTTCATCCCCCCGCTGATGGCCGAAGGTATCGTTGACCCATTTAAAATTGTCAATGTCAATCAGCAGGAAGGCATGATTCTGGTCCGGACCGCAGTGCTTAAGATGCGACTCTACCAATTGCTGAACCGTACCGCGGTTCGGCAGGCCGGTGAGGGCGTCTGTTTCCGCGCGTTTCTGCATCTGGGCAGCTGCCCGCTTATCCTCATCAATATCAATAATAATCCCCACCACCTGCTTCTGCCTTTTATCACTGCCATGGATGACCGTCATACGGGTCCGGCACCAGATCAGCCGGCCCTGTCCAGCACGAAAGCGGTATTCTATCACGACATAGGATTCACCGGCTTTCAGCCTGCTGACAGCCTCATCCACAATAGGGCGGTCTTCTTCAAAAACCCGGTCATATATCTGCGCAGGAGGCGGGAAGCCGAATTTACTTTCGAAAACAGGGGAAAAGTGGATGCTTCCATCCCCCAGGTTCCAGGTGAAAATGATATCCTGGGCCTGTTCAGCAATGATCCGGTACCTCTCCGCATTGATAAGCGACTCCTCCTCCGCCCGCCTGCTTTCAGTAATGTCAATAAGCACGCACTGCACAGAGTTTTTCTCTTCCAGACCGCCGGGCACCCGTGCCGCACTGGCCCGCATCCAGCGCACCTTTCCGGCCTTCGTGAGGATGCGGTAGTCCAGGGAGGGGCAATCCCTCCTGCTGGCAACAAAACTTTTTACCCGGTCAAGTACCATCTCCCTGTCCTCCGGGAGAATGATACGGGTATAACGCCGGTGAATCCCTTCACCGTTGAATTCATCTTCCGGGTACCCGGCCAGGCGGTAAAATCCCTCGTTGGCATAATCGATATAAATGTCGTCATCCACATGCAGCCGGACCACGCCTCCAGGGATACTGTTGGTAAGGGCCGCCAGCCTGCGCTCCGACCGTTCCAACAGGGTGGAGTCCAGGACAATGATATCAATATATATCTGGTCCCCGGCCTGCTCAACCTTTGAGCAATAGGCTGTATTCTGCGAAACGTCCCCATTTTTCATACGGATGCGGTAATCCACACTGACGGCACTGTTGTTCCTGATTAGTTTATCAATAGCTGCATTGACCTTAGGGAGGTCCTCCTCCAGGACAAAATTTAAGGCATTTCCATAAATCGGCGCCTGTCCGCATTCCTCCCTGCTGTAGCCGGTCAGGGCATAATACCTGTCTGTTGCCATCACGATACGGTTGTTGTCAGACAGGCAGAGACGCGCCACACCGCCGGGAATGGTGTTCATCAGGTTACCCATCTTGCGCCGCATCCCTTCAGCGTCCCAGGCTGCTTCCATCCGCTGCGTATCATCCAGCAGGTACAGGAGCAGACAGGATCCCCACGGGGAGTGAGGCAGCCTGCCTGCAAATGCCCTGACCCACATCAGGCCGCCATCCCTTTTCATGATACGGAAGCCAAGTTCCGTTTCGCTGATGGCTTTGGCCTGTCCAGACATGCTGGCATTGGACTGCGCCGTAATGAAGGCTTTGACACATTCCCGGTCCTGCGGAAAAACAATCATATCCAGACATCGGTGGTGACAGCTGACTTGAATCTCCTCCCGCCCATAACCTGCCATATCAAATATACAGCCGCCGGCAAATAAAATATCCCGGCTTTCAAAACTGATTCCAACCAGACCACCCGGAACCATGTCCATTATTGAGTCCAGGATCCCGCCTGCATATTTTTTCTCAAGTCCTCCCGGAAAACCTGATATGCTGTGATGTTCATCCATACCTTCTCATCTCCAAATCCTGGCCATCATCCAATGCCCAACCGTATAGTTTAACAGCCCCTGTGTGGGAGCAAGCCGTCTTGCCGGCCACTGCGGCTTATCTGCATCGTCCCGTTTGAGGACAGCTGGTCATGCACTTCCCTGCAGGACCCTGATCAGAAACCATATCGGGGGACGCCAAACGGACGCCCCCTTCCAAATCCCAGACATATAAATTATCAATATGGAATAATGATACCGTCATACATATATCCCCTTCCCGGCCAGGTTGTATATCAGACAAGGCCATAGGAATATCCCCCATACCGCCCCGGCCTGGGCTTAGGAAAGCGTTCTTCCAAACGTCATCCGCTCGAACTCCTCCGGAGGTACCGGACGGGAAAATATATAACCCTGAAGCAGATCACAGGTAGTCCCTTTCAGGAAATCTTCCTGTGCATCTGTTTCCACGCCTTCTGCAACCGTAGTCATATTCAGCTTGGCCGCCAGTTCAATCACGGATGTTATTACATCTCGTTCCCTCGGATTGTCCATCTTTTCAGAACCAAAGAACGCCTGGTCCAGCTTAATGGAATCAATATCTATATCTTTCAGCACATTGAGCGAGGAATAGCCGCTGCCAAAATCATCCATGGAACAGCGGTAACCGCATTTATGAAATGCATCAATAACCTGCATCAGCACATCCGGGTTCCCAAACACCAGTGTCTCCGTCAGTTCGATTTCCAGCAGGTCTGCCGGGACGCCGTACCGCTCACGGATTTCCTCATACCGCTTTAAGAAATCCCGGTCAGACAGATGGGCACGGGACATATTCACGGAAACCGGCACCGGATTTTCGCCATGATCAATCCATTTGCGGAGCAGGGCGCACACACGCTCAAACACATAGAGGTCCAGCTTAACAATGAACATGTTCTTTTCAAACAGGGGGATAAAATCCTTGGGCGGGATTAATCCTCTCTCCGGGTCAAGCCACCGCACCAGCGCTTCCGCTCCTGCGATGGACTGGCTGCGCAGGGACTGCTTCGGCTGAAGGTAGACGACAAACTGTTCTTTTTCAAGTGCATCACGCATCCGGTTTTCAATTTCTTTCTCCTGCATCAGCCGCAGCTGATCCAGCTCAGAGTAAAACATGCAGAGACACAGCTTTGCATCCGCTGTCCTGATGATGTTCTCCCGGGCCACGTTTGCCCGGTCCTGGATCTGCATGATTGGC
The DNA here is from genome assembly GCF_022440595.1 of Enterocloster sp. OA13. NCBI lineage: Bacteria > Bacillati > Bacillota > Clostridia > Lachnospirales > Lachnospiraceae > Enterocloster > Enterocloster sp. OA13. The sequence goes on from NZ_JAKNTF010000001.1 coordinate 4,969,420, forward strand.
AGTTTTGGGTCCTCCACATAGTAGACTCCCGCTGTCAGCGAAAGGATATATTTCTCCTCCGCATCCTTGTTAAAATGATTGACCTTCTCGGCAATGGAGTTTAAGCGTGCCTCCATTTCCTGTTTTGGGGAGGCCTTGAGCAAAAGGCTGTAGTTGTCCGCAGAGGTACGGCTCACATATTCCCCCTGCTCCAGGCAGCCGCGGATTACGTCATGTATGTATTTCAATGTCTGGTTTCCGCCTTCAATGCCAAACATCTCATTGAGAAGCTTGAATTTCTGCACATCCATCCAGACCAGGGCATAGGTGCCGGCCGGGGCCGCCCTGACCCCTTCCCCTGCCTTCAGTTCAAAGCAGGTGCGGTTGTAACCGCCTGTCACCGGGTCCGTGAACGCCAGCCGCTCCAGCTGCATGTTGGTTTCCTTCTGAAGTTCCCGCTGCCGCGTCAGGTCGGTAATATCGATGTATACAATCAGGTAGACCGGATCGCCGTCAATCCAATCAATACAGTCACCATTCAGCTGCAGCCAGACAGCATTTCCTTCCTTATCCCGCGCCTCCATGGTAAACCGGACCGGTTTTCCTCCTCGCATGGCGGGATAGCATTCCCTTAGCTCCGCCTCATTTTCAGGTGTGCTTAGGTTCGTCAGGGTATTCTGCTCCCGATGGCCAAAAAAACAAAGGAAACGTTCATTGGCATCCACAAGCTCTATCCTGCTTTCCCTAATCCTGAATTTTGCGATAAAACCAGGAATGCTGTTATAGGTAACGGTCTGTTCTTTCTGCATCCGTATGATATCGCTGACATCACTCATCACGGTATAGGCAATGTGATATCCGTCAACAACATCCTCCGTGTACGTCCCAACCAGCCGGACCCACATCATATGCCCATCCTTGTGTCGCATCCTTGTAATATGCTCGTAGCGCGGTTCACCGGCTTTTAGCGCCCCCATGGCAGCCGCCACAATCCCCTCCCAATCATTTGTATTGCTGCGGAAAAAGAGGTCGCATTGGTTATGGAACACAGCCTCATATTCTTCCTTTGGATACCCGATCAGGTCATAATAAAAATCGTTTGCCCACACAACTGTAAAATGGTCATCCAGCAGGTGTTTGCTCACACTGACGCGCATGGAAGTCATCAGCAGGTTATATTCATCGTCTTCCACAAAGTTTTTCCCCAACTGGCTTCGCCCGGACTGTTGCATTTTCCCATTCCCTCCTTTTACAATTGATGGTTCATAATGGTTATTCTTACATAAATAGCAGGGCGGAAGTACCGGCTTATTTCCCAGCATGCATTACCAAAAAAGTAAGCACGCCCGGCTTCCGGCACCCCCTGCCATCCACTGCCAGCCACTGCTTCAGGCAGTAAGCCATCCTGATATCCCAGAGGGATAGCAACAATGAAGGAACATTTTCCATATAAGCCCTTTACCTGGACCGCTATTCCCAAACGCGGCTTGCAAAACTGTTCTAAATATATTTTATTATGCTCAATTGATATTTTTCATTATAAGCGATGTCCAAAAATAATTCAAGAAAATAGTATCCATAATGATATGGAAATGATAAAATATAAAAATATGATAAACAATGTTTTTGGAAGGATGAAAAACCTTGGATGAATTAAATTTATACAATATGGCTTACAGACATCTGTTTAACTGCATTCATTTTGGCTTGTATCCTACTGGTTCGAGTCTTCCCACGGTACCTGAACTATGCAGGACCTTTAATGTTTCAAGCGCCACAATCCATAATGCGTTAAGGCTTCTTCAGGAAGACCATTATGTATCCCTGAGCCAGGGACGGAGTGCGATTGTAACTTATGATGTCAAAGAAGAGGCATGCAGGGCAGAATACAGGGCTTACAGCTATGCCACAAAAGCTGCACTCCTGGACCTGTGTGATGCCATGCTGCTGATCTGGCCGGATGTCATGCTGCAGGGCCTGAAACTATGTGATGATGATGATTTTAAAAAGCTCACTGAAATCTTTGAGCGGATGTCACCCTATAATGAATATCCGTTCTTCGAATTTTTCTTCCATATCCTGAAGGCCCTGGGAAATCCTCTGTTTCTCAACTTATATTTAAGCACAAGTTTCTTTGGGCACACTACAATCATGCACCTGGGGGATAAGGCATTTATTTATGGTTATATGACCTATTTAAAAAGGGAAACCGCACAGATACTTTTCCTGTGTAAGACGTCTGATTACGGACAGCTAAAAGATTTGCTGGTACGCCTGTACCAGAAACAGATTGAATGGGTACGCCTGTATCATGACTCGCTGCTTCCGCCTGAGCATCCGGTTGAACCAATTCCATATGAATGGAATTATTTCTCGGAGCGTCCGCTGGTCAATTTTAATCTGGCCATGAAACTTCTCCGGCAGATTTATTCGTCCTTTGGGAACCAGGAATTCCTTCCGTCATTTGCCTCCCTGGCGAAACAGTATTCTGCGCCATTAATAACGGTCCGCCGCGCCGTTAAGATACTCAGCGACATTGGGATTGTGGAGACCATCCCGGGAAAAGGGACACGCGTGCTGGTGGGACTGGATAATCCGGCGCCGATTTCCAAGTTTACCACACCCAATCTGAAAAAAGCCTTGCTCCAATATCTGCAGAGTGTGCAGGTCATCCTGGTAATCTGTAAGGATGTGGCACGGTCTGTTTTTCCTACGCTTACGGATAGTTCCATTCAAGGGGCGATATCCTGGCTGCGAAACATTCTTACTTCCAAGGATTACTACATGACCTTCGGCATCTGCTTCAGCCTGCTGAACGAGAATGCGCAGTCACCAGCTTTAAGGCAGATACTGGGCGGACTGATGCACTTTCAATATCTCGGTTATCCACTTAATGATCTGAAGCCCTATGATTTCAGGTTCGATTCCCAATCAACCTTAATCCTGCTGAAAAGCCTGGAAGAAAAAGATGCGGAGCTATTTGCAACAGAGCTGCAGCGCCTGGGCCTTGAGATTTTTAAGGCTGGGAAAGAGAAACTGATTGCTGGCGGTATTCATGAGGCTGATGCGATTATGCTGCCGTTACTTGATTAAGGGGTGGGGTGGTTATGGGAGTGGGGATGGGATGGGGAAAACTGGATAGCATCCAAAAAAAGCGTAAAGCCAATCCGGCTTTACGCTAAACTATCATACACATCCATTGATTACTATCCCACATGAACATTAATTACCCAAATGAATTTTTATCTTGAATACTCTTAATTACTACTTTTATGCGCTATTCCATCTTCAAACATTGGGTGGTCCTCGTTATCTATAAAAAAGTTCTTTATTCTGCGGGATTCTTTCAAACCATACTCCATTATTTTTGATTGCGCTGCTTGTCCTTGTACATAAGCTGATCCAGTTCATCTAACGCAGCATCAATTTGTTTACCAAGTTGACCGATTCCCATGCTAAAGGAAAGGTTTCCATGTTGGCGGTAGGCTACCTCATACCGGATCCGTGCCTGCTCTAGTGCTTCGGAAACGCCACCAGCAGTCTCTCCACTTTGGAAAATGGCAAGGAACTCATCACCACCCAGTCGGATCATCGCCATGACGCCAGACACCTGTTCCCGAATAAAGTTGACAAAATCACGCAGGACCTTATCCCCAATGAGATGCCCTTCAAGGTCATTAACAGCCTTAAAATGATCCAAATCAAAGACTGCTGCATAGTGTCCAAAAAATTGTTCTGAATGCATCTCCAGGTAGCGCCGGTTTTGTGCGCCGGTCAAACTATCCGTCAGCGCATTCTGCAGATTGAACATATCCTCCTGATAAAGCTCTGTCACATCATAGGCAACGGTAAATATATACTTCGCCCCATCAAGGGTTACCCAGTACTTCAGCGCATCAAAATACTGGGATGGTTCTTTGGTACCCACTGCCCCTTTAAATTCCAACAGCTTCTTGACACCGGTTCGGTTGCTCTGCTCCTTTTGCAGGTCAAGGCTTCCATCGTGGCACTGCATAAAGGTATCTGCCACATTTTCCGGTACAATTGCTGCCAGGTCTATATTGGTTTTTCCCAGCGAATCCACATCCGTATACTTTGCAATCCAGTCCCGGAAATTTTGATTCAAATATACGATTTGATGCTGCTCATTACGAAGGCTCAGGAAACCTGGATATGTCTCTGCCAAAACCTCTTCAAACATCCGCTTACTTCTCTTTTCCCAGTTCGGAACCATGGAATTCCCGCTCTTGGCCATGCGGCGCGGGGGTAACATGATTCGTGGTCCAAACACCGGATATTTCTGATCGAATGCTTTCTGTGGGATGGGCTTTGTAAAGTAATAGCCCTGTGCAAAGTCACACCCGATTTCACGCAGGAAGTTTACGTGCGGTTCCGTTTCCGCTCCTTCACACACAATCTGTACTCCCATAGTATGGGCCAATTCCACCGCACAGATGATAATCCCCTTTACCCTGTCATGTATGTCCGCTTCCTGCAAAAATACTTTATCTAATTTGATAATCCGCAGAGGAAGACTGCCCAGCAGATTCATATTGGAATAACCAGATCCAAAATCATCCATAGCAATGGGGAAACCCTCTTCATCCAGTCTGTTCAGCATTTGGAGAACTATATCCGCAATATCATTGAAGGCACTCTCTGTCACTTCAATTTCAATACAGTCATAGGGAATCGGGTATTGATCTACAATGCTGTGGAAGGTCTCGTAAAATGCCTGGTAATATAGGGTGACTCGTGAAAAATTGATTGAGATAGGAAACAGCTCCTGGCCTTGCTCCTGACGATTATGCAGATATCCGCAAACCTTTTTGAGCATATAGAAATCCAAGTCTGCAATGGAACCATTCTCCTCGAACAATGGGATGAATGAGTCGGGATACAAGGTGCCTTGTCCAGGCAGTTCCCATCGCACCAGCGCTTCAGCTCCAACGATTCTTAGATTGGACAGTTCCACTCTGGGTTGAAGATACAACCCAAACTCCTGATTGACAAGAGCATGCTGTAACTGCTCTTTTAATTTACGATCCTGAGTCAGCTTTTCCAGCAACTTCCCATCGTACCAGACCAGCGATTTATCAGCGGCTGCCTTTGCTGCCTTGTGTGCCATTTTAGCCTTATCCATAATGGTCTTAATCAGTTCCCCGTTGTTTTGAATCTGATAGGCCCCATAGGTAAAACCAACACCGCCAAAAGGCTCCAGAAATACCTGTGATTTTGTAGTATGCTCCAGTATATCCTGTAATTCAGGTATGATTGCTTCATTTGCTTCAGCCAGCAGGATAAAGTCGTCTGCGTCAAGACGGGCACATAGATAGTTCCCAGCTTTCCAGCTTTTTAACGCCGAAGCCAGGGCACATAGAAGCTGGTCCCCCTGGACATATCCAATTGAATCATTAATCATCTTAAAATTGTCAATATCGAATGCCACGATAACAAATCTGCTTTTGGCCTGTTGGCGCAGTAAATCCGTGGCAGCAGACTCAAAGCCGGCCCGATTCAAAAGGCTGGTCAGTTTATCTGTAGATACAGCCGTCTCTAATTTTCTTTGATTGCGCTTATTTACAATTAAGAAAACGACTATGGAGAGAAACAGAATGAAAAAGTACACCAAAATAAAACTGATTAGTTTGTGGTTTGAGTCTTGTTCTGCCTGCAGCACCAAACGGTCTGCCATTTCAAAGTGCTGCTGGCTTAAATCATACAGCCTTGTATCGGAGGTGTTCCCAGAACGTACAAAATTTATTTCATCTTTAATATTCTTCCAAATCCCATCCAATTCATTTAGCTGCTCCTGAAATTGCTTATTGTTATTCTTTGTAAGACCATATTCCCCCTTACCGGTTTGGAGATCATAAATGATTCCATCAAGACGCGCAATCAGCTCATCATCTGGCTTACCACTCATCTCTTCCTTCACCAGACGCTGCGTGGCACCGCGGACTAATCCAGCATAATTGATAATACGGGCATCACCTACATTCCATAAGAGCATCACTACCAAAAGCAGGACTGCAAGCAGCCACATCCCGGTATACAGTTGAAATCCCCGCTTCGTCTTCATTGTTTTAGTCTCCCCATCTTCCATATCGATTCAATCGCCGGTAACCGTATGACACAGCAATCGCAAAATACCGAATTTCCACGATATTAATGTTTTAATTGTAACCTGAATCCCAATACAAAGCAACAAAGTTTTGCCGCTCTTTCTACTAAAATCAGGGGTTATAATAGCCAATCCCCTCTGACCTTTGGGTAACCCAGGGTGTGTTTGAAGTAACAATAGGAGCTTTAAATCTGCGACAAAGACAGACTTAAAGCTCCTTTGCTATTTGATGCAATAATCATTCACTATCCAAAGTTCAGAAAGCCCTAATCCTGGGCGGAACCTACTATTTCTTAATCACTTTATACAATTCATAATCACACTAATCATCATTTCTTTTTCTTCTGGCTTTGATTCAGCAATCATAATTGTCAATGCCACCAGCGTATGATCAGCAATCACCTTTTCGCCATCCCGAAACAGCGCCTGATTCCTATCCATAAAATACAAGAAAATAGCAGCAGCAATCCTTTTATTCCCATCTGAAAAAGAATGATTCTTTGTAATAAAGTACAACAAATTTGCTGCCTTTTCTTCTAAAGATGCATAAACTTCCTGACCTGCAAAGGTCTGGTAAATTGCCCCAATACTTCCCTTAAAAGAATCATCCTTCTCATTGCCAAAAACATCACTGGAGCCTCCATAGCTCATACTGTCAATTAATTTTCTACATTCTTCGTAAGAAAGCAGATAAATAGTATTTCCGCCTTCCGGCCGCTTCATATTTTGGTGGTCATATGCGTCCAATAACTCCAGGGCTAAGCTATATTTTTCAATCACTGATAAAATCTGTTTTGCATCTAACTGTTCTTCTGAACGTTTCATAATCCGCACCACCTCTTTTAATTGATTCATGCGGTTATCATTGACTGCATAGCCTTTTACTATGTAATCGCGAAGAACTTTATTTGCCCATTTGCGGAATGCGATGCCACGTTTGGATTTTACTCTATATCCTACAGAAATAATAACATCCAAATTATAATGAGCAACCTGCCTCATTACGGATCTTTCCCCTTCTTTTTGAACTATCGCAAAATATGCGACAGTTGCGGTCTGATCCAGCAATTCCTCTTTCAAAGCGTTATTAATATGTTTTCCAATCGTTTTTACATCTCGCTCAAATAATTCGGCCATCTGATTTCGGTTTAACCAAACGGTATCCTGTTCCGGCGTCATGGGTACTTCTAACGCAACATTGCCATCTGTAAATAAAACAATTTCCTTCTTATCCATTAAATACCCCTGTCTTAACCCCTGTCTTAATTATTTTGCATGTCTAAAACATTTTTGAATCAATACCGTTGGTACATTTGGCATCTCCCTTTTTCAGTATAACAAATTATCAACTGTTTTTCATAAGCATCTATTTTCTTCACATTATCTTTTATGATATTTTCATCGTATTCCCTATTACACACAACGCTTCTTTCAATTTTCTTGATTAAAACTATTCGCAACCTCCTGGCTTTATGGTATAGCTAAAAAACAGATCAAAAAACAGCTATTTTTTGATCTATTTTTCCAAAGCCACTATATTTTGTGGTTTGGCTCTCTATTTCCCTTTCAAGCCACAATTCCGCATCATTATTACAGTCTCCACATGTGTTGAGGGTGTGAAAAAGATTCCCGGAAGGCGTGATTGAGCCTTGGCGGAAGCAGTTAATTATTAACGCTTAACTTTATCTGAGGCCAACTTAATTCGTGCTGTTTCCCACTTTATTAATTCATTTTTTGGATAACCTTTGTAGTAATCTATTATCTGATTTCCAATTATATCAATCTGTGTTGCAATATAATTTCTTACATATTGCATGATCTCTTGTAGCCTTGCTCCAGCCAAATAATAGTTTAATCTTGCTCTATTCCATACAACTGATGGTGGTCCAGAAAAAGTATTATCGGTTTCCGAATCAATCAATAAAAACGCAACTGCTTGTAGCATTCCATTTTCATCATGGTCAAAATGTTTATCTCGCATTTTTTCAAAATCAGTAAATTCTTCAAGTATTTGCTCGTTATTATCAAAAACTTGCTTCTTATCTAATTTGCCTCTCGAACTACTATATTTAAAACATTTCATACAATTATTTAATCCAGCAATAAAGAGTCCCTCATTTACGGTCACAGGTTTATCATTAGAAATACATTGTAAAAAATCAATTCCTCTTTCAATATCTGCTTTATGCAAGAACATATCAATAAACTGTTTTTTTAATAAATTATCATCAGGAATTTGGACTGAAACTGAGTTCGGTCCAAAAGGCCCTTTTACAATGAAACAACCATTTTCTCCGTCTGTAATAACCTCATAATCTATCATTCATAATACCTCCTTTGTATGGTCAATATATTTTTGACATTATATGGTTATTTTCTACGCAATTCCACACAAACTTCACAATGCACCGTCCCAGGAAACATATCGCACGCCCTAACTTTCCCAACCACATATCCCCCATCCGCCAGATACTTTAAGTCCCGAGCCAGCGTAGCGGAATCACAGCTTACATACACAACCTTCTCCGGCCGCATCTTAAGAATCGTATCCAGACAGACCGTGTCACAGCCTTTCCTGGGTGGGTCTACCACAATCACATCCGCGTGTATCTGGTTCTTTTCATACTGTTCAGGCAGCACTTCCTCTGCCTTCCCAACAAAGAATTCCACATTATCCATTCCATTAAGCGCCGCATTCCTGCGGGCGTCCTCAATGGCCTGGGGTATAATTTCCACTCCATACACTTTTTTAGCCTTCTGCGCTAAGAACAGGGAAATCGTCCCTATCCCACAATATAAATCCCAAACCGTCTCATTGCCGCTTAAGTCCGCATATTCAAGGGCCGTCCCATATAACTTCTCAGTCTGCACCGGATTAACCTGATAGAAAGACAGCGGGGAAATCTGATACTGCACATCCCCGATATAATCCGTTATATATCCCGGACCATACAGATTAACAACCTCTTTTCCCATAATCACATTTGTCTTTTCCATATTTACACTATAAGAAATGCTGGTCATCCCCTTAACCTGGCACAGTTTTTCCACTAAACATCCCGCCAGTCTGTCTGCCGAGTTATCCGCTAAGCTGTCTGCCCGGCTGTCCCTTAAACCGTCCTCCAGCCTTCCCCCCAGCGTCCTCCCATTTATCACAAGACACACCATCAGTTCCCCGGTCTTAAACCCTTTCCGGATCAGCACATGCCTCACAAGCCCTTTATGTGCATTCTCGTCATAAGGCTCCAGTCCATTTTCCTTCATAAATCCTTTTATGATTCCCAGTATCTCCTGGTTTTCTTCCACGCCCAGAAGGCAGTCATCATTCCCGATAATATCATGGGTCCTTCCGGCATAAAATCCTGCAATAATCTCCCCATCCTTATTCCTTCCAAATGGGAACTGGGCCTTATTGCGGTACCTCCAGGGATTCTCCATTCCCATAATCGGAAGCATTTTAATCTCATCCCGTTTGAACTTCCCTATCCGCATCAGGTTATTCAGCACCTTATTCTCCTTAAACCGCAGCTGCTCTTCGTAGCTCATGGCCTGAAGCTGGCAACCCCCGCACTGGCGGGACACCGGACAGGGTGGCTCCACACGGCCGGCGGAAGGCTCCAGCACTTCCATAAGCCGTGCAAACCCATAGGATTTCTTCATTTTCATGGCTTTTGCCCGCACCACATCGCCAATGACCGTATCCTTAATAAACCAGATGTAACCATCAAGCTTGCCCACGCCGGCTCCATCCTCATTCATGTCTTCTATTGTCACAGTAAATTCCTGATTTTTTTCCATTTTCAAATTCTCCATTCCCAACTATTATTCGAAATTCCTATACCACTCATAACCGCTACATTATCTACACTCCCTATACTCCTCGCAGTCCCTACATTATCTACATTTCCCCTATATTCTTCACAATCCCTACACTATACGCACTCCCTACACTCCTCACAATCCTTACACTACCCACAGTCCCTACACTACCCACAATCCCTATACTATCCACAGTCCCTACACTACCCACAATTCCTACACTACCCACAGTCCCTACACTACCCGCAATTTCTACACTACCTACAGTCCCCACACTACCTACAGTCCCCACACTACCCGCAATCCCCACACTACCTACAGTCCCCACACTACCCGCAATCCCCACACTACCCGCAGTCCCTACACTACCCACCAACCACACCAACCACAATTCCCCATCGCCCCCGCACCCCAACATCCAAAAAAGCTGAAAACCCTCCGCGCACCGATATATCCTTCCGTCCATACCATCTGCCCCATAAGTTTTCAGCCTTTATAAATCATTCCACATTTCATTCCGCGATCCAGCCCGCAATCATCACCCAGCCAGCCCATCGGACCGCGCTTTTCCACAACACCCGGAATCCATCACACGGATTCCGAAGTCTTCCTGATATTGGTCTCCAGCAGCCGGTTATACCCCAGCCACCCCTTATTATCAGAACCCGGATTACCGGCGTTCAGCGCTTCAATCATGGTTTCCATCTTTGCATCCGTATTGTCGGCAAAGTTCAGTGCCAGGGCTTCCAACAGCGCCGGTTTCTTGGGCGAACCGTACTCCAGCTCCCCGTGATGGGCCAGGATACAGTGTTTCAGTTCCACGGCCAGCACCTCCGGGAATCCCGGAATGGCGCGTATGCCTTTGCTCACCATCTCCGTGCCGATTATGATATGCCCCAGAAGCTGGCCGTCATCCGTATAGTCATTCTCCGGGAAACGTGACAGTTCCTTGGTCTTGCCTATATCATGGAAAATGGCCGCCGTCAGCAGCAGATCCCTGTTAAGCTGCGGATAACAGGATGAATAGTAATCACACATCTTTGTGACGCTCAGCGTATGCTCCAGAAGCCCGCCCACAAAACCGTGATGGACGCTCTTGGCAGCGGAGTGGAACTGGAATGCCTTTGCAAATGCCGGACTGTCCACAAAGTAAATGCTTAACAGCTTCTGAAGATATGGATTCTTCACGGTCTCTATGCAGTGAAGCAGCTCCCCGTACATTTCCTTAATATCCTTCTTGGATACCGGCAGATAGTCCGCCTCCACGTATTCACCTTCCTGCGCCCTTCGTATGCGGCGGATATTCATCTGGTTGGAATTCTGGAACAGCGTGATGTCCGCTTCCACATGCACATAATCCATGGTCTCAAAATCACCTACGCCAGGTGAACCCAAATCCCAGATTTTGGCGTCAATGGTTCCTGTCTTGTCCTGAAGCACCAGATTGCCGTATTCCTTTCCATTCTTGGTCATCGCAATCTGCTTGTTTTTGCACAGGTACACATCCGCAATGTGCATGCCTTCCCTGAAGGTGTCGATGTATTTCATCCTTTACTTCCTCATCTTTCTAATATGTTGGCCCATAAACCCTTATTCTGTTTATGGTGCTCATTACAATAACGCAGCCAGGCGTTAAAAACTACCTGGCTCCGATTGTTACCGAAAACTCAATTTCTTTGTACTCATCTTTCCCGCTGCGCAGGACTGCCACCTTGATTTTATCCCCGGAATGGAGTTTTTCCACCAGGTTCTGGAAATCCTTCATGTTCCCCACCTGTTCCCCGTTCATCCAGGTAATGATATCCCCTGCCTGTATGCCCGCGTTGTAAGCTGGCCCGTCCGTGACGGTAGCAGTAACATATATGCCATGAGGCATGCCGCTTTCTTCCATGGCCTGGCTCACTTCCTGCCCCTTGATTCCAAAATACGGGGCCGGGATTCCGTTGCTCAGCCGCTCAAGAATTCCCTTGTAGTCTGATATGGCCACCACCGTGGTCATCTTGCAGACCCCGTCCTCGTCATATTTGTCCGTGACCCAGCCAACCAGTTCTCCTGAGATATTCAGTAAAAATGTTCCCGCGCCGGCGTCCCCGTTGGCATCCGTATAGAAAATCCTGGAATTGCCGTCCACGGTCTGCACATTGCGCACGACATAGGAAATGTTGCCGTAATCGCTGGAGTGTACGATTCCCGCCGGAGCGCCCACCGCAATCACGATGTCCCCCTGCTTCACCCCATAGGAATTCCCCAGTTCAATTGCTTCCACCTTCTTGAACTGTTCGCTGTCCATCTTGGCCGCATCCACGCTTACCACGGCCAGTCCTGTAATGGTATCGCTCTGTTTCACGGTTCCGGCCATCATGGTGCTGTCCGGGAACGCTACCTCAATGGAGTCCGCGGCTTCCACTGCTTTCTCCGGCGTCAGTATCAGGATTTCAGAGCGTGTCCTGGCAATGATGATGCCGGAAAACTGTCCGGATGTCTCAATGGGGTTGTCAAACCAGTCCTTTTCATGCTGTATGGAATGGACTACCACAAGGCTGTCATCTGCATCCACCGCAATGGTACGCAGGTTACTATATAATTTATTCAGATCGTCTACGGAATAGTTGTACTTCTCGATTGCACTGCGGACCAGTACATCCACCGGTTCCGTCTGGGCGGGAACCTCTGTGGACGGTACCTGTGACACGGTAGCCTGGGTAGTCTCAGGGTTGTCCTTGGGAATGGTAATCTGGCTGCTCTCCTCAGGCGTCTCCTGTCCCAGGAAACGCTCCGCCACCGGGCGGCTGACCACAAAGCAGACGGCTGACAGCACCCCAAACAGCATGGCACAAAAAACAGTCAGAAGGATCTTCCTGGCAATCTGGCGCCGGGACATGGGCTGACGGACGATTTTCTCGTTGATGAACCGGTGGGACTTGTCCGGCTCACGGTCCTGCTGGTTCTTATTCGGATGCTGATCTGCACGTTTATCCGCCATGGTACTCCTCCCTTGCGAAGAATCTTATTCTCTATTATACGTTTCTTCCAGTTATTATGCAAGATTTTATATATGAAAAGATAGTAAAAAAGATAGTAAATATCATTTTTTATGGTATAATTTAAATGTCGCCTTTTGGAAAAAGGCCCTTATTAATCCAGCATTTATACGTAAATCATAGGTGAAATCAATGAATCAGAAAGCATTAAAAACGTTAGAATACGATAAGATAATCAACCAGTTAACTGAATATGCGGCGTCCCCGCTGGGCAAGGAGCTGTGCCGCAGCCTTACCCCTTCCTCTGACCTTGAGGAAATCCGCACATGGCAGGCCCAGACCACGGATGCGGTGACAAGAATCCGTTTCAAGGGTTCCACGTCATTTTCCGGCGTAAGGGATATCGGGGATTCTTTAAAACGTCTGGAGATTGGAAGCTCCCTTGGCATCCATGAACTGCTTGCCATCAGTTCCAACCTTACAGCCGCTGCCAGGGCTAAGGCATATGGCAGACATGAAGCCGAACAGGATACAAGGAGTGGTGCCGCCAACAGGAACACAACAGGCGGCAAGGATGGCGCCGGCAGCAGGAACACAGCCGGCCAGAACACCGGCGCCGGCACCCCGGACAGCAATGCCCCGGAGGATGACTACGACTCCCTGGAGCCACTATTTGCCGGTCTAGAGCCTTTAACCCCGTTAAACAATGAGATCAAGCGCTGTATCCTCTCCGAAGATGAGATTGCCGATGACGCCAGCCCGGGATTATCCCATGTGCGGCGTTCCATGAAGGTGGCTGCGGACCGTATCCATACGCAGCTGAATTCCATTCTCAATTCTAACCGTTCCTATCTCCAGGACGCGGTCATCACCATGAGGGACGGGCGTTACTGCCTTCCTGTCAAGTCAGAATACAAAAACCAGGTGTCCGGCATGGTCCATGACCAGTCCTCTACCGGCTCCACCCTGTTCATAGAACCCATGGCTATTGTAAAGCTGAACAATGAGATACGCGAACTGGAAATCCAGGAGCAAAAGGAAATCGAGGCTGTCCTTGCGTCCCTGAGCAACCAGGCGGCCCCTTACTGCGAGGAACTCCGGATGAACCAGGAACTGCTGGCGCAGCTGGATTTTATCTTTGCAAAAGCCGGGCTGGCACGCCATTACAAGTGCAGCGCGCCTGTGTTCAATGACAGGGGATATATCCACATCAAGGACGGACGCCATCCCCTCCTGAACCCGCAGACAGCGGTGCCCATCAACATATGGCTGGGCAGGGACTTCGACCTGCTGATCGTGACAGGACCCAATACGGGCGGCAAGACCGTATCCCTCAAAACAGTGGGACTCTTCACCCTCATGGGCCAGGCAGGTCTTCATATCCCGGCCTGGGAAGGCTCGGAGCTGGCGGTATTTGACGAGGTATTTGCAGATATCGGCGATGAGCAGAGCATTGAGCAGAGCCTCAGCACCTTCTCCGCCCATATGACCAACACGGTCCGTATTTTAAATGAAGCGGATTCCCGTTCCCTCTGTCTGTTTGATGAGCTGGGAGCCGGGACAGACCCCACGGAAGGCGCGGCCCTGGCCATCGCCATCCTTACCTTCCTGCACAACATGAAGTGCCGCACCATGGCCACCACCCACTACAGCGAGCTGAAGGTATTTGCACTGACCACGCCCGGTGTGGAGAATGCATGCTGTGAATTCAGCGTGGAGACGCTGCAGCCCACCTACCGGCTGTTAATCGGCGTTCCCGGCAAGAGCAATGCCTTTGCCATTTCCAGCAAGCTGGGGCTTCCCGACTATATCATCGATGAAGCCAGGAACCATCTGGAAGCCAAGGACGTGTCCTTTGAGGACCTGCTGACCAGCCTGGAATCAAGCCGCCTTACCATTGAAAAGGAACAGGCTGAAATCAATGCCTATAAAGACGAGATTGCCAAGCTTAAATCCAGGCTTACCCAGAAGGAAGAACGGCTGGATGAGCGCAAGGACAAGGTCATCCGCAGTGCCACCGAGGAAGCCCAGAGGATTCTCAGGGAAGCCAAGGAGACAGCGGACCAGACCATCAAGCAGATTAATAAACTGACGGCAGGCGCAGGCATCAACAAGGAACTGGAAGAACAGCGCTCCAGGCTGCGGGACCAGCTCAAGAAGACGGACGATAAACTGGCGGTAAAGGCCAAGGGGCCAAGCCAGCCCATCTCCCCGAAGAAGTTAAAGATTGGCGACGGCGTGAAGGTATTGTCCATGAACTTAAAGGGCACGGTCAGCACCCTGCCCAATGCAAAAGGCGACCTCTACGTCCAGATGGGTATCCTCCGGTCCCTGGTAAACATACGGGACCTGGAACTTCTGAATGAGAAAGACATAAACGCCACCTTAGGCGACGGCTCCTCCATCAGCTACGGAGGCAAGTCCCCTGCCAAAGGCAAGGGCAGCGGCAGCAGCCAGATCAAGGTCTCCAAATCCGCCACCATCTCAACCGAGGTGAACCTGATTGGGATGACCGTGGACGAGGCCCTTCCCGTGATGGAAAAGTACCTGGATGACGCCTATCTGGCCCATCTGCCAAGTGTGCGGGTGGTTCACGGACGGGGTACCGGCGCCCTTAAAAACGCGGTGCACAAACGTCTGCGTCAGTTAAAATACGTAAAGGAATTCCGCCTGGGCCAGTTTGGCGAAGGCGATTCAGGTGTGACCGTTGTCACGTTCAAATAATTACCGGCCCACACAGACTAACAACAGCTATAGGAGGAATGGAACATGGCAGAGAAGCAGAGAATCCTGATAGTGGATGATGATGCAAATATTGCAGAATTAATCTCCCTCTACCTGATGAAAGAGTGTTATGAAACAATGATTGTAGGCGACGGCGAGGAAGCGCTCAGGGTATTCCCTGAGTTCAAGCCCAACCTGGTACTCTTAGACCTGATGCTGCCCGGCATGGATGGATATCAGGTCTGCCGGGAACTGCGCTCCGGCTCCCAGGTACCCGTCATCATGCTTTCAGCCAAGGGCGAGATATTCGATAAGGTCCTTGGCCTGGAACTGGGCGCTGACGACTATATGATCAAGCCCTTTGACTCCAAGGAGCTGGTTGCCCGCGTAAAGGCAGTGCTGCGCCGCTACCAGGCAGCGCCCGCACCCGCGCCATCCAGCACACAGCAGGGTGAGTACGTGGAATATCCTGATTTAATCGTAAACCTGACCAATTATTCGGTCATCTACAACGGACACTCCGTGGAAATGCCGCCAAAGGAACTGGAACTCCTTTATTTCCTGGCATCTTCCCCCAACCAGGTATTCACCAGGGAACAGCTTTTAGACCATATCTGGGGCTATGAGTACATCGGCGATACCCGCACCGTGGACGTACATATCAAACGTCTCCGTGAAAAGATTAAAGACCACACCAACTGGGCCATCACCACAGTATGGGGGATTGGCTACAAATTCGAAGTAAAGAGGTAAGATGATGACCCGTTCCTTATATTCCAAATTCATACTGGGATACCTGATATTTGGACTTCTGGGTTTCATCACCATTGCCACATTTTCCTCGAAAATGACCCGTGACTATCTGGTCAGATACCAGGCGGATGCCATGTACGATGAAGCCAATATCATAGCATCCTCCTGCAGCACCATGTACCAGGGCAAGCGCATGGATTCCGAGGAGGTCACCTCCCAGATACGCGCCCTTTCCAAGTACCTGAGGGCTGAGATATGGGTGGTCAACCGCCAGGGCACCATTGTCATGGACAGCCAGGGCGGATCAAGGGTCCAGACAGACATCAGCAATTTCGATCCTGCGGCCATGGGGAACCGTTCCTATACCACAGGCAGGTTTTACGGGATGTTTAATGAAAATGTCCTCAGCGTTTCCGCACCCATTACCGGGAATTACAATACCTACGGCTATGTTCTGATCCATCTTCCATTAAGCCAGATCACCCAGTCCCAGAATGATATCCTGAACATACTTTATATCACGTCCGCCATTGTATTTGCCCTCTCGTTAATCATCCTCCTGGTATTTACCCAGACCGTTTACCTGCCCCTGCGCAAGATTACCGTTGGAGCCAACGAATACGCGGCCGGCAACCTGGAGTACAGGATTAATGTTAAAACCCACGACGAGGTGGGTTACCTGGCCGATACACTGAACTATATGTCGGACGAGCTGAACAAGATGGAGGAGTATCAGAAAAACTTCATCGCCAATGTATCCCACGATTTCCGGTCGCCCCTGACCTCCATCAAGGGATATCTGGAAGCCATCCTGGACGGCACCATACCTGAGGACATGTACGAAAAATACCTGTCCAGGGTCATCTCCGAGACAAAGCGGCTCCACAAACTGACGGAAAGCATGCTCACCCTCAACTCCCTGGACGCCAAGGGATACCTGTCCAGGACGAATTTTGATATCAACCGGGTCATCAAGGACACGGCTGCTTCCTTTGAAGGCACATGTGATGCCAAGAACATCAGCTTTGACCTGACATTCTCAGACAGCATCCAGATGGTTTACGCGGACCTTGGCAAAATCCAGCAGGTCCTGTACAACCTGATTGATAATGCCATCAAGTTCAGCCACCACAACTCCACCATCTACATCCAGGCATCGGGACGGTATGAGAAGATATTTGTCTCAGTCAAGGATACGGGAATCGGGATTCCCAAAGACAGCCAGAAAAAAATCTGGGAACGTTTTTATAAGACAGACCTTTCCAGGGGCAAGGATAAAAAGGGGACCGGGCTTGGCCTTTCCATTGTAAAAGAAATCGTCCAGTCCCATGGGGAGAATATCGATGTGGTCAGTACGGAAGGCGTTGGGACGGAATTCATTTTCTCCCTTCCCCGTTCCACAAACCTTTAAAATATCGTAAGACATTTCCTTCCATATTGTGCTATAGTTATAATTAGGAATATGTATCACATACATGTATCAGGAATCAGAAGTATTATTTAAAGAAAGGACAGGAAAGATATGATTACATGGAAAAAAGCAGCCAGCGCGCTCCTGATTGCATCCCTGCTTTCCTCATCAATGGCACCAATGGCCATGGCGGCAAGCAAAACAAAGGTCGGCAAGATCAGCCTTACCATTGACTCCGATATACGGACCGGACGGGAAGGAGGGGACGTTGAGGTAACCCCCACCGGAGATAATACGGACCGCTACTATGTAGACTCCTGGGAAGTGACCAATGATGACGGGGATTCCTGGTCCAGGTCCAATCCGCCTGAGGTTGATATCATCCTTGGTGTGGAGGATGAAGAGGAATATTATTTTGCAAGCACTTCGTCCAGCAGCTTCAAGCTGACCCTTGGTTCCTCCAGCAAATACCGTTTTGACAAGATTAAGTTCGTGGACGCAAAGCGCAAGGACAGCAATTCAACCCTTATCCTGACCATCCAGCTTGTATTTGACAAGGATGCGGACACCAGTTCGGCAACAGCGCCGTCCGGTCTTAACTGGGATGACGCCCGAAACGGCATGGGATCCTGGAATCCGGTCTCATCTTCCAAGTACTATCAGGTGCAGCTGATTAAGGATGACTCTGCCACAGGAGACATTAAAGATATATATGATACTTCCTATAACTTTGCAGAGCAGATTACAACTCCCGGAACCTACCGCTTCAAGGTGCGCTCGGTCAAATCCAGCAACAGCGCCAAGAGCAGTTGGACCACATCCGGTTCCTGGGCGGTCAATGAAGCTGACATCATCGCCATGGGCAATACCCCTCAGGCTTCGGTTCCTGACGGCGGCAGCTGGCAGCTGGCGGCTGACGGCATCCGATGGTGGTGGCGCAATGCTGACGGCTCCTGTCCCACCTCAACCTGGAAGGATATCAACGGCCAGTGGTACTACTTTGACGCCGAGGGATATATGGCAACCGGATGGATTGAGCTTGACGGCAAGTCCTATTACCTTGACCCTGCAACCGGCGCCATGTACGCCAATACGCGGACACCTGATAACTGCTGGGTGGATGCATCCGGGGCATGGGTGCCCGGAGCATAAGCACAGGCTGCATAAGTCATCGGGACTGTCTGGCATCAACGGTATTTATGTATAATTATTAAAAAGCTCTGTCATCAACTGGTATTTACTGATTAC
Source organism: Enterocloster sp. OA13 (assembly GCF_022440595.1). Classification (NCBI taxonomy): domain Bacteria; kingdom Bacillati; phylum Bacillota; class Clostridia; order Lachnospirales; family Lachnospiraceae; genus Enterocloster; species Enterocloster sp. OA13. The sequence continues at coordinate 4,988,459 of NZ_JAKNTF010000001.1, forward strand.
CAGCCAATGACAGAGCTTTTATGATTATCCTTTAACAGAGGCAGCCTTCCCTACAGCAACAGCCTGGCCGCCCCATAGATTCCGGCATCATTGCCCAGAGTCGCCAGGCCCAGCTTGGCTTTATATTTGGAAATGGGGGTAAAATAGTCATAGTGCTTCTGTACAACGTCAATCAGGAACTGTCCTGCCTTGGAAACTCCGCCGCCAATCACAAATATCTCCGGATCCACGGTCATGACCACCATGGACAGGGCCAGACCCAGGTAGCGTCCCACCACGTCCATTACCTCCAGGGCCAGTTCATCCCCGTCCTTGGCAGCGTCCAGCACGTTCTTCGCTGTCACCGACTCACCGTATTGCCTCAGGGCAGACGGCTTATCACTGGCAGCCATCTTCCTCCTTGCCTCCCTGGCAATACCGGTAGCGGAACAGATCTGCTCCACACATCCCACTCCGCCGCAGTTGCAGTGCTCCCACTCCTCGTCGCGCACGTGGATATGGCCAATCTCCCCGCCCAGTCCGTGTCTTCCTGCAACGATTTTCTCATCCATGATCACACCGCCGCCGACGCCGGTTCCCAGGGTCACCATTACCAGGTCTTTATAGCCCTTGCCTCCGCCCTGCCACATCTCTCCAAGGGCAGCCACATTGGCGTCATTGCCGCTCTTCACAGGAATCCCGTCCAGCAGACGGCTAAGTTCCACCTGGGGATTCAGGCCATGCCATCCCAGGTTGACACATACCTCCACGTATCCGTCGGGAAGCACCGGTCCCGGCACACCTAAACCGACACCTGCCAGGTCCTTTTTAAGGTCAAGGCCCTTTGCCGCCATCTTCTCCCTGATGGAGTCCGCCACATCCGGCAGGATATGGCTGCCGCCTTCTTCCTTACGGGTTTTTACTTCCCACTTGTCAAGCAGTTCTCCGGTCACTTCAAACAGCCCAATCTTTACAGATGTGCCTCCAACGTCAACTCCGATACATTTCATCCCCATGGTATATACTTCCTTTCCATTCATATTTATACTGCTATTGCAGCTTGATTTCCATCATCATCTGCGGTCCCATCACAAGAAGTGTTCCAGGGAACCTGCCTGCCGAAACCTTATTGACCGTGAAATCGAATGTCCCATTATATTTCTCCGTCCCTGTCATATTAAATACCTTACAGGAACTATCATTATACAATAACACCAGGCCTCCGTCTATATCAAATCCAGTGTACTGGTAATTAAACGTCCTCTCAAACACAAGGGCGCCTTCTTTGTCATATATCTTCAGGCTGTATGGGTCCTGCCCTTCCACATTATCCGTCACAAGACCTATATGGTCTTCTGTATACGCAATGCTGCGGATTTCCTCGGTTATGGGAATCTGGTTCACGGACTCCGGCGAAGTTTCCACCCTGGTGGAGAAAAGCTGGATGCCCTTATCCGTAAATATAGCGGCATGGCTTTCATCCAGGAACCTGACCCTTCCCGCCATGGCATCATTCAGGTCCTGGGGGAAGAAAATCCCCACCACCCTCCTGGGGTCATTTTTACCCAGTCCGAAATTGTAGAAAACAATCTTGCACTTGATGATTCCCTGGTCCAGATACATGTAGGAGGTAATTAACTGGGTACCATTGGGGGACAGGCTTAAGTCCACTGGATACCCGTCCCCGGAAAGCAGGGACTTTACATTGATATCAAGGGCGCTTCCATCCTTTTTATAAAAGTAAATGTAACTGGCCTTGGAGTCCTCCTGCAAAGCGGCTACCATACCCTTGGCCGACACCGTCACACGCAGGATTGGCAGGAGCGTGGTGGCCTTTCCCACGGGTCCGCCCTTATTACATATGTAAATGCTGTTGCCCTGCTGGTCCCCGATTGCAGCGTACTCGCCGTTAATGGAAACCATGGGCGTCTTCATCTCATAGCTCTGTACCCAGACCACCTTTCCCTGGGCATCCAGATAAGAGGCCCCGTCCTTGGTGTACTTAAGCACACCGTCCCCAAAATCCATATACCCGCAGAAGCTTCCCTCCCCCTGGACAGCTGCCTCCTGGGCTTCACTGATCAGATTTTTCTCCCATATGACCTGATAATCCGTAAACTGGTGATAGCGGTCATACCTGAGCAGCACTAAGGCCACCACAGCCGCAAGAATAACCAGTACCAGAAATATGGTCAGCCGCTTCCTCACCACCCGCTTATGGGCTTTATGGACAATATCCCGGCTGTCTTCTTCCTCCTGATACTGGTTATTCGAGGGGACAATCTGACGCTTCAGCTGCTTCTTTTTATTTTCACGGCTCATTGAATTGGTACTGCCCATCTTACGTTCTCCCAACAATCCTCTTTTGCATCTATGCAATAGTATACAACAATTCTGGGTAAAACGCATTAATTTTTTCCGGAAGCCAGACTTTCTTCTACGGTACAAGGAGCTTCTGTCCTGCGAAGATGCTGTTCTCGTCTGTCAGTGCATTGACCCGGCAGATTTCATCAATATGCTTCAGGTTATGATACAGCTTAAAACAGATACCATACAATGTCTCTCCGTCTTCCACCGTATAGACGCTGTAGTTAACCGCCGAAACAGTCTCCGCTGACGCATCTGCGCGGGCGCCGGTGGCTGGGGGCGCTGTCTCTTCCTTGGACGATGAGGCTGTTTCCCTAGATGCCTTGGCGGTTCCCTCACCAGTGGGTGACGAGGCAGTCTGGGCTTTGGACGGGGCCGTTGTCTGGGCTTCGGATGAGGCCGTTGTCTGGGCTTCGGACGGGGCGGTTGTCTGGCCCGTGGGCTGGCTGGCCTGTGTTGTGGATTGGCCCGCTGACTGCCCTGCCTGGCCTGCTGACTGCCCTGCCTGGCCCGCTGACTGCCCCGTCTGGCCTGCCGCATCTGCCTCCCCTTCGCCCTCATGATGCGCGCTGCTCTCAGCAGGCGGCATGGTTTCCGGCGTTACCGGGGAGGATTGTTCTTTATTATTTTCAGCTGCCGGTGCCGTAGTAGGATAAACCTTGCCCGCTGCTTCTTCAATCACATAGTCCGGCTCGTCCACGGATGACCAGCCTTTGCCGGAGGAATTTTCCGTTTTACCGGAACCTTTTCCGGCGGATGCAAGGAGGCCCTGCTTTACGCTTCCTTCCGGCATCACGGAGGCGATGACGCTTTCCATCTGATGCATTTTCTGATAGTTGTTGAACATGGCGACCCCGCCAGCCAGGACCGTGACAGCCAGTACGCTGCAAATCCCGGACAGGACGCCCACCGTGCTTCTGTGGCGTCCGGCTTCATTTTTACGCTCGTCCATGCGCTGCTTAAAATCACGTATGACTTTATCGTCAACCTCCGCCTCTGCCCTGGGCACGTCCTTGCGCAGGATCATATAATCCTGCATCATCTGGTTGCGCTCATAGTAGACACTGTATCCCCTCAGCTTATAAAATCCATCTGAGGATGTTATGTAAACTGCCTCTTCCCCTTCCAGGCCGCAGTTGAGATACATCAGCTGGTTCTTGCCTGTAAAGTACTGGCTATGCTGTTTCCAATATGTCAGCGGGCTTAAGGTACAGCCCGGACCGCCGCACAGGAACCATCCCTGCACCGTGCGTTTGGGGAACATCTGCTCCACATCCTGATATGCCTTTTTCCAGGCATCCTCGGAAAATACCACCTTTTCGCCTTCCGCGGTAACAGAATCCATTTCCAGGGCGCCATCCACGAATACATAGGGCGTGTCCTCATGGGTCTCCCTGCTTCCAAGGAGCAGACCCACACGCAGATCAGCCCCCTTGGCCGGCTGGAGGCGTCTTAAGTACGTATTTACATAATCTTCTAAATATAATTTTAAAACCTGGTCCCGTTCCCCAATCTGCCGAATATTTTTCGGCAGCTTTGGAAAGGGTTCATATAATTCTCCCATAGAATCACCCCGCTGTCTTTAATCTGTACAAGCATAGCAGATTCCATGTGCAGATTCTGTCATATTATGGCGGCATTATCCCATAATCGTTCGACAAGACAGATTCCTTCGCAGATGCAGTCCGCCATCTTCATGACAATGGACAGGCGGACGCTCTGAAGCATGACCGGGTCGCGGCTGCCTGCCCCGCCTACAATCCCTGTGATGGAAATGTCTCCCACCGCCTCCAGGTTCTTGGATACCCCAAGCCCGGGCTGCAGCGCCCCGCGCCCCAAGGTGGCATATCCTACATGGTCCGGACTGCCCACCGAGGCATCGATGGCCACCACCACGTAATCCGGGTAGTGAAGCTTTATATACCTGGCGTAAAGGTCCAGGTTCATGGCATGTACCGGCTTATCCAGGGTACCGATGACCGCCGCCCCGGCCAGCCGTCTGCCCCGCAGCTTATGCCCTATGAGCGGACCCAGGCTGTCCCCGGTCGATCGGTCCGTGCCAATACACAGGAACATGACCCCGTCCTTACCGGTAGCCGTCATTTCCTCACAGATCAGACGGTTCAGGTGCAGTGCGAACTGTTCTGTCTCAAATTCTGACTGTGTATTATAATAGGCAATGCCTTCCCGTTTTTGTATGTTAAATGTCTTCCATAATCTCATATCCAAGTTGTCCACCCGAAATTTATTAAAATGTCAGGCCTTACCGTGCAAATTGGTATTCATTGGCTGATAAGGGCTGTTTTTATAGTATAGGCTTGGGTTTTTGAAATTATGCATGAAAAAGGGACACACGGATTGACAGTATCCGCGTGCCCGCCTGGAAAATGCTGCTATGACAGCAGATAAACAGCCTGCTGTGGTATGCCCCGTTTTTGTGTTCATAAACAGAAAAAGAATCCTGAAAGATCCGGCGGGGTACGCTGTCCGTCAGCCGTGCGTCCCACTTCCCCAATGGGATATCCCTGTCCTCCGGCCAGGCAGCGTACAAAAATAATCAAACACTCCCTGATGTCCCGGAATCTTTATCTTCCGACAAAAATTCCTCATATTCTCTCGTAAACCGCTGGATTTTATGCGTCACCACCTGAAGGTGCTGCTGCATCTGCGCAATACGTCCTTCGACCTCACGTTTATGCTCAATCAGCATTTCACATCTCTCCTTCAGCGTCTCAGGTCCTTGGTAGCACAGATTGACAAAGTCGCGGATCTGCTTTATGGACATATCTGTGTTTTTCAGGCAGGTGATTAATCCCAGCCACTCCAGGTCCCCATCCGTATAATACCGGATTCCGCTTTCTGTCCGCTTGACGTTGGGCAGCAGCCCTTCCTTTTCATAATACCGAAGGGTATTTGGGCTAAGGTGTGTTTTTTCAGCTACATATTTAATCGTATATCCCATAGAAAGAACCTCCAATATATTTTAGGTAACGTTAAGTAACGAAGTAACACAAAACAGGATAATCATACCATGATAAGTGTAACACTAAAATCGTCAATCACGAATTTAGTTGGTGAAACACGAATTTAATATTACATTTTACAGAAAGTAACGCAAAAAAAGCTTGACTTAGCGTTAACGCTAAGGTTTATGATTATCATACAGTATAATTCAATCATATGTCAAGAAACAGAACAGGAGGAAAGAGAATGAAATCATTAACTGATTGCTACAGGCTGTCCAATGGGGTGGAAATTCCCTGTATTGGCTTCGGTACATGGCAGACTCCCGACGGGGATGTCTGCGTATCATCGGTGAAAGCCGCCATCGAGGCAGGCTACCGCCACATCGATACCGCCGAAATGTACGGGAACGAGGACAGCGTGGGCAAAGCCATAAAGGAGAGCGGCATCGACCGGAAGGAGCTTTTCATCACCTCGAAGTTGAGCAATCAGGCCCACGGCTACGAAAAGACCATGGAGGCATTTGAGGGCACCATGGAAAAACTGGGTCTTGATTACCTTGACATGTTCCTGATTCACTGGCCCAACCCCATTGCCTTCCGCGACCATTGGCAGGAGGCCAATGCAGGCAGCTGGAAAGCATTCGAGGAACTGTACAAAGCCGGCCGGATCCGCGCCATCGGAATCAGCAATTTCCGGCAGCATCACATTGAAGCCCTGATGGAAACCGCCACCATCCCCCCAATGGTGAACCAGATGAAACTCTGCCCAGGGGAAACGCAGGAGGAGGTTGTGGACTACTGCCGCTCCAAGGGCATGTTGCTGGAAGCCTACAGCCCCCTTGGCATCGGACAGATTTTCCAGGTGCCCGAGATGCAGGAACTGGCAGACAAATACGGGCGTTCCATCGCACAGATCTGCATCCGCTGGAGCCTGCAAAGAGGGTATCTGCCGCTTCCTAAGTCAGTCACCCCTTCCCGGATCCAGGAGAACGCCAGGGTCTTCGACTTTGAGCTGGAGGAAGCAGATGTCCGGCTGATTGCCAATTTGAAGGGATGCGTCGGCTATGCCGCTGACCCGGATACAAGGACATTTTAACGGATTGGGAAGATACACGGTTGTGCATTGTGCATGGATATAATGCGGGACAGATACACACATCATTTCAGCGGGGACACATAAAAGACCATCGGTCCCTCTCAAAAGAAATGCCGTAACAGAAGAAAAGCAGGGCATTTACAACATACGTAAAAATCAGGGAGGACCCCATAAACAGGAGATCCATCCCTGATTTTATTCATCAGCTGTAAAGCTTCTCTTTGTACACTCCGGCGTCAATCAGCGCCCTGACAGCATCCACCACGGCCTGTTTGTCCTCTTTATAGGTGACCCCGAACCACTTGTCCGGGGTGCCAAGGACCGTGACCCTTGCACGCTTTGACTGTACCAGGTTGTCGATGATCCTGGGAAGAAGATATTCCGATTTAACATCCCCCTCCTTCAGGTTATCCAGGAATGCAGGGAAGCCTGCTTCTAACTCATCCAGGAATCCGGCCGGGATGCCCCACATGTTCATGGAAACCGGCTGGTCCGGGCTGACCGTGACAGGATTGCCCTGCTCATCGGTTGCCAAAAGTCCCTCATCGGTCATCCTGATATTATAAGTTTCATTGACCGTCTTAAGGATACCGTCATCATCCACCTGGCATACGCCCCTGGTAACAGCGCCATTGTCGCTCAGGGTATTGGAAAGCACGAATCCGCCCATGCACAGGTCATATACGTCTGAATCCCCGTCCATGACATTGACCATGTAATCGTGTATCTTCTTAAAGCCTTCCCTGCCATAATAGTCATCTGCATTGATGACCAGGAAGGGACCGTTCACCATTCCTTTTACCATAAGGACGGCCTGTCCTGTTCCCCATGGTTTTGTACGGCCGGGCGTTACCTCATAGCCAGCCGGAAGGGCGTCCAGTTCCTGATAGGCGTATTCCACAGGCAGAAGCTTTTCTATCCTGTTGCCGATAACTTCCTTAAAATCCTTTTCAAGGTCTTTCCTGATAATAAAGATAACTTTGTTAAAACCTGCTTCCATGGCGTCATGGATGGAATAATCCATGATGATCTCCCCACCTGGTCCCACTGGTTCCAGCTGCTTGATTCCTCCTCCAAAGCGGCTTCCGATTCCGGCCGCCATGATTACCAGCGCAGTCTCTCTCATAGTACTTTTTCTCCTTTGATATGAACTGGTTACATAATAGCACAATCGGGAGAAAAAGGCAAAATTTTATATTGGAAATTCTTTCTCATATTCTTTATCCGCTTCCGGGTAATCAAGCCTCATATGTGTCCCGCGGCTTTCTTTCCTGTTCCACGCCGCCTCCACCATCAGACGGATGGACTTTACAATCTGAAACGCCTGTGTATCCTTCTTTATCTCCTGCTGGGACAGCATTTCATCCAAACGCGCCCTGGCCTGCAAAAGCTCCTCTCCCCTGCGGTAGATTCCCAAGGCTTTGACTGCAATTGCCTTTGCCTCAGGGACATATCTTCCGTATACGCCTGCATCCTCCTTATATTCCGCCGGAAGGTCATGGACCGGTTCAGGCTGGCAGGCCTTTAAACCTGCAATGGCCTGGGCACAGAGAAGTCCTGACAAGGTGGCCTGGCTGGCTGCATTGCCCGCGCACCTGCATGCCCCATGTACGCCGCCGCAGGCCTCCCCCACCGCATAGAATCCGGCTACGGTGGACTCATAATTTTCATCCACCATGATTCCTCCTGAGAAACTATGGGCCATAGGACCAACCTCCACCAGTTCCTGATTGGGGTCCACCCCATTATCCATCAGGCGGTTGAAGAACCAGGGATAGGCTTTTAACACATTCCTGTCAATATGCCGTAAATCCACCCACGCGCCGCCATGGGGCGTTCCCCGGCCTGCGTCAACCTCTTTCCATATCTGCTTATTAATCAGTGTCTTAGGAGAACCGCCTTCTCCCTGAGGCCTCACTTTTAACATGAAGCGCTCCCCCTCTGAATTGAGAAGGTATGCTCCTTCACCCAGCATGGCGGTGGGGCAGGGTTCTCCCACTGCGCCGGGTGGGCTCATTACAACCATCGGTTCATATTCCAGGAATTCAATATCAACCAGTTCTGCTCCGGCTTCCTTTGCAATGGCAAGGGTATTGCCCTTGATGTCCCCAGGGTATGTGGAAACCCCAAACAGGTTTCCTACCCCGCCCCAGCCAGCCACCACAACAGGCGCATGGATATTTTCGATTCCGCCTTCCGGATTTTTTACCGTGATTCCGCAGACATGTCCATCCTCCGTCAGGACATGAAGGCATTCATATCCCATGTGGATGGGAATCCCATTTTCTTCCAGTCCATCCACCAGCTTCTTTACAATCTCAACGCCAATCAGTTCAGTGGTACAGCACAGGGACCTTGGATATGTATGGCCCGAGAGATGCCTCAGTTTTGTAGTCCCATCCTCATTTTTTGCAAATTCCACACCCCAGCGGCAGAGGAGATTGTATCCCTCCATGGTGCTGGCCGTCATGTCCCTGACCAGCGTCCTGTTATTAATCCCATATCCTGCATGAATCATATCATCATTATACTGCCCGATGGTATCCCCGTAAGGATTGTCCGGCAGGACGAAATTAATTGCTGCAATATATGGTGTTCCGCCATATGCAGTGGTGTAAATACCGATATCCTTTACACCCAGTTCACTGAGCCTTGCTGCTGTTGCCAGGGAAGCAAGCCCCATGCCTACAATGATAACATCATGTTTTTTTGCCATATATTCCTCCGATTAGTGTACCGGCACGGTGGAATGCCATCGTGCCAGTGCCTAGGGCGTGTCTGGTCCTAAGGGGGTACCTCTGGTGGATTCCTTAGGGCAGCTGCCGGAAAGTAATTTTCAAACACGCCCTAACTCATTACAGGTATCTTCATAATGATTTTGGTAAAAGAATGGGGTTCATCCGTATGGGATACAGGCTTGTGCCCGTCATGGGGAAATGCAATGTAGAACATCCCCTTGTCCACCCGGATATGGTTCCCGGTATCCCCTAGAAGCCTCTCCGCATCCTTATCCTTATCATATGGGACCACGGTCTTTAAATCCGCCACATCCGCCCATGCCAGTTCCTCGCAGCCCTCGGCCATGATCTGGACATCAATATATCTGCGGTGCGCCTCAAAGGTCCCCTCATCCATGGGTCTCGTATCGCCCATCTGCACGTTAAAGAAACCGCCGTCAAACTTATATTTGCCCGGCTCCAGCTTCTGCATCGCCTTGACCGCCTCCATTCCTGCCCTGAGGGCGGGAATCATGGGCGTATAAAATAATATGTTCTCTGTTTTGTCAATAACCATATGCCTGTCCTTTAATTCATGTAGCTTCCGCCGTTTACGTTGATTGTTTCCCCGTTTATGAATCCCGCCATGTCCGAGGCCAGGAAAACAGCCACATCGGCTACATTTCCCGTGGTTCCAAGAACCCCCAGGGGGATTTTCTTTACCACATTCCTGCGGTATTCCTCCGTCCACTGCAGGGACATATCCGTTTCAATGGGGCCTGGGCAAATGCCGTTTACACGGATATGGTACGGCCCCATCTCATAGGCCAGCTTCTGGGTCATGGAATTGACCGCCGCCTTGCTGGCCCCATAGCATATGGAGGCATTGGCATGGGCAGTCTTACTGGCCGTGGATGAGATATTGATGATGGTTCCCGACTGTTTCTCCACCATGTGGGGGAGCACGGCCTTACAGCAGTAGAATACGCCGTCCAGGTTGATGCCCATCATCCTGTGCCACTCCTCCTCTGTCAGTTCCAGAAAGGGGATGCGGCTGTTCACGCCTGCATTATTCACCAATATATCGATTTTCCCAAATGCTTCCATACAGACGCCGGCCAGTCTGGCAGCCGTGCCGCTGTCAGAGATATCCCCCCTGACAACACGGCATTTTACTCCCAGGGCTTCTGCCTCTGCCTTCACGCACCTTAATTTTTCTTCATCATTGCCGTTAATCACCACGTCAGCGCCGTTTGCCGCCAGTGCAAGGGCAATTGCCCTGCCGATTCCCTTACTGGAACCGGTGACAATAGCAGATTTTCCTTTTAACATATCCTTCATCCCCATCACGCCACGACTTTACTTTCTTCTCTGTCCTTACTGTAGAATTTCCGTTTCTTTGCTGAACAGATGACAAAGAATGCAACTGCCACCGCGATTCCTATGATATCAGTGATTGTCTCAGGAAGGATGATTAGGATTGCGGATGCCAGCAGGATTCCCCTCTCTATCCTATTTAAGGGTACCAGGAAGAATCCGGCCATTCCGGATGCCAGCAGGTATGTTCCAAGGAACAGGATCAGGGTTCCCTTGACAATCTCAAGAGGAGTTCCTACCAGGAGGATGGACGGGTCATATATGAAAATGAACGGTACGAGGAACGCCACTAATGCGTACGCAAAACCTGTCAGCCCCGTCTTCATGGAATCCGCCCCCGCTATACCTGCCGCAGTGAAGGACGCCACGCACACAGGCGGTGTGATCTGAGCCATGATACCAAAATAGAATACAAACATATTTGCCTGCAAAGGCTGGATGTTAAGGCCAATCAGGGTTGGCACGAACAGGACATTTGCCACCAGATAAGCCGCCACCGTAGGAAGCGCCATTCCTAAAAGCATGCATCCCAGCATTGTAATCAAAAGTGCAATAATCAAATAGCTGGATCCCACATTGGCTATAAGCTTGGATACCTTGGTTGCCAGGCCGGACTGGATGACAACTCCGATGATGATTCCGCATGCAGCTGTTGGCACGGCAATTTCAGAAGCCTGCTTCACTCCCTGAAGAGCGGTTTCCCCCAGTTTCTTAAGGCTGACACAGTACTTTCCGCCTAAAACGAATTTGCTCACGACATTGATGATAAGGCAGGTGAAGATACCCATCATGCCGCTCCGCATCAGGGATGCGCCGGATATCATGTAGTAAACCAGCACAATGGCGGGAATGATCTGATACAGTCTTGGCAGTATCTTCTCGGTCTGGATTGCCTCTGCCTTCTGTGCCCCGTCAATCATGCTCTTTTTATCAGCCATGAATGTAACCAGAAGGAACACGGACATAAAATAGGCAATGGCAGGAATCAAGGCTGCAAATGCAATGGTCTTATATGGAACCCCCAGCATTTCCGCCATGATGAACGCGCCCACGCCCATAATCGGGGGCATGATCTGTCCGCCGGTGGATGCAACCGCTTCAATGGCCCCTGCCTGGTGCGGTTCATAGCCAATCTTCTTCATCATGGGAATTGTCATGACACCGGTGGTTGCCACGTTGGCAACGGCGCTTCCTGAAATCATTCCCATAAGGCCGGAGGAGATGACGGCTGCTTTTGCAGGACCGCCGGCGCCGTTCTTGGACACCTTCATGCCCAGGTCAATGAGAAGCTGCCCGCCTCCGCATTCGGAAAAAAATACGCCGAAAAGCATGAAGTAAAACAGGCTGCTGGCCGATGTATACAGCGGGGTCCCATAGATACCGCTGGAACCCATGGTCATCAGTTCCGTGAACTGCTGCATATTGGTCCCTTTAAACCGGAAGATGGATGGAAAATATTTCCCGAACCAGAAGTACACAATGAAGAACAGGATGAATCCGAACAAAATGGTTCCCAGTGTCCTTCTGACTGCCTCCAGAAGTATGATGATACATACCACCATGGCAATCTTATCAATCATTGTAACAGGTGATACATACTGCACGCGGGAGGTAAGACGTGCAGTATTGGCAATCACATAGTACAGGACAAAGGCTATGCCTGCATAAACCGGTATATCCAAAGCCTTCATCCACGGCTTCCCTGACTTCTTGTCAGCCGGGTTGTTGAGGAATACAATGAGCAGCGCAAACATCAGGTGCACCGGGCTTTGCAGCATGGGATGCAGCGGGGACACCAGCGCCAGATATAACTGAAACAGGATCCAGACCGTACCGACTGCAATATAGGCCATTTTCTTGGGTGGTATTTTTACTCTTTCCATTATTTGCCCCTTTCTGTCAGACAAATGTCATTTATTCCATATAACCCATTTCCTTATAATAAGCCTCAGCGCCTGGATGGATTGGAGCGCCCAGCTTAATGGGCTCCCATGCAGTCTCAGGATCAAATGCCTCCAGGGCGGCGCTTGCGTTCACAAGTGTCTGTGTGTTCTCACACAGGGCCTTTGTCATTGTATATACAGTGGCATCATCCAGCTCAGCGGATACAAGGATTACCTGCGGGGAACCGACTGTTTTGATTTCCGCGTCCTGGCCTGACCAGGTTCCTGCCGGAATGACGGTATAGTCAAAGCCTTCTTTTGTCAGCTTTTCCAGGGTATCGTCACTTAACTGAGGGAAATACATATCTGCTGTCATACACAGTTCGGATGTGGCGGACTGTCCCGGCGCGATATGGTCAATCGTCATATCTGCCTTGCCATCCTTTAACAGGCTGACAATTGCATCTGAACCTGTCTGGGTAACGCTTCCTCCCCAGGACTCAACATCCTCGTAGCTCACCCCAAGCACTTCCAGCACCTTATTGCAGGCCAGCTCCCCGAATGCGCCGGAGGATTTAACTGCTATGCGGACCGGATACTTCTGGGCAACCAGCTCCTCAACCGTCGTGATGCCTGTCTTATCCACAAATGACTGGGTAAAGATGACGTTGAGGATTGCCTTGTCCAGGCCGCCTGCAAGGCCTCTTACATTTTCTGTGGGCGGATTCCCAAGGATTCCTGTCTCGCATGCCCACTTGGCAGGAGCGCCGTTGCTGATTGTCACATTACACTGGTTATTTTCAAGAATCACAGGGGAACCCACGCCGCCTGGGGATGTGGTGGTCACATCAATGACAGAACCATTGGGAAATGCATCCGTAAACAGGTTTGCCATCGTGGACGCATATACATATGCCGTGGTTCCTACGTCCTGGGTTGCAAATGTAATCTCAACCGGTTCCGTTACCGTATAGGCGCCGCCTGTCTGGCTGGCCGCGCTTTCCCCGGCCTGCGTGTCAGCCTGTGCTTCTGTCACCGAAGCAGCCACAGTGGTTTCCTGGGTTGAACCGGAACAGCCTGTCAGTCCTGCTGCCATCACACCTGCCATACCGAATGCGAATAATTTCTTCATTGTCTTTTTCATTTACTTAACCCTCCGTCTATTGTTCTTTTTGCAGTTTTTGCTTTATTGCTTTTTGAAAGACGAATGCCGTAATCAATGGCATTTATCAGACTTAACTCATTTGCGATTCCCTGGCCCGCCTGGTCAAATGCGGTTCCGTGGTCCACGCTGGCCCTTACGATGGGAAGCCCCAACGTTATGTTAACACCCGCGACCGCATCCCATTTCTGCTGTTCCTGATTATATACGAAGCCAATTACCTTCAGCGGGATATGTCCCTGGTCATGATACATGGCCACCACCATATCATACCACCCGCCTCTGGCTTTTGAAAAGATTGTATCCGGCGGAACCGGGCCTTCTGCCTGGATTCCTTCTGCCTTGGCAGCTTCAATCGCCGGGATGATCTCGTCAATCTCCTCCCTGCCGAAGAGGCCGTTCTCCCCGCTGTGGGGGTTAAGGCCTGCCACGCCGATTCTTGGCTGTTCCAGCCCCAGGTCCCTGCAGGCCTGGTATGCAATGCGTATGACCTCCAGCACCCGTTCCTTCTTCACCCGGTCACAGGCTTCCCGCAGGGATACATGGGTAGATACGTGCACTACCCGGATATTCTCATGGGCCAGCATCATGGTATATTTTTTGGTTCCTGTCATATCCGCATACACTTCGGTATGGCCTGAGTAATGATGTCCGGCCATGTTGATGGCTTCTTTATTAAAGGCATTGGTGACCGTGCCGTCAACCTCCCCGGCCATGGCCATCTGTATCACCTTTTCCACGTAACGGAACGCGGCCTCCCCGGCCATCACGGATACCTTTCCACGTTCCAGCTTATCCATGTCCACCAGATCCATATCATACACATCTATGGTACCTGCCTGGAACAGGGCCTCTTCTACGGAATGGACCGGATGTATCCTGACATCCTCTTTTCCCACAATTTTAACTGCTGCCTCCATCACGCCCGCATCCCCGATGACCAGCGGACGGCATTTGTCATAAATCCCATTGTTGGCCAGGGCCTTTACCGTAATCTCCGGTCCTATACTGGCCGGGTCCCCCATTGTAATCCCAATTATCAGACGCTCATCCATATCTGTCAGCACATCCCTTTCTCATGGTTTTCAGCCAGCACCTTCTTTAACGCCTCAATGCCCTCTTCCGGCACCTGGTTAAACGGCGCCCTGCATTTTCCTACCGGATATCCCAAAAGCGCCACCGCTGTCTTTACAATGGTATTGGGATTGCCGAACCGGAAGCATGCGCGGAAGGAACGGATGCTGTCCTGGGCCTTTCTGGCATTTTCCATATCGCCTGCCACAAAGTAATCGTAGATGGACGCCATCACCTCCGGAAATACGTTTGCACATCCTGCGATGCCGCCCGTCCCCCCTGCCAGGAGGTTCCAGAGTATCAGGGAATCATTGCCGGACAGCACGGCGAAGCCGTCGCTTTCCCTGGTCTGTTCAATGTACTGGAGCATATTGTCAAAATTGCCGGAGCTGTCCTTGGCCCCTACAATATTTTCTATCCTGCTTAGACGGGCAACCGTTGCCGGCGCCAGGGCATTGCCGGTCCTGGCCGGTATATTGTAGAGGACAATGGGCATATCCACTGCCTCTGCCACTGCACGGTAGTGCTCATACAGCTCATTCTGGGACGCCGCGGCAAAGGACGGGGTAATGATGGAGAGCACATCCGCTCCCAGGGACTGCGCCATCCTGGACTGGCGGATGGTATCCTTTGTGCTGATGCACCCGGTTCCCGCATAGACCGGAACCCGTCCCTTTGTCTCATCTATCACAATGCCCAGGACCTGCTCTTTTTCCGCCTCGCTTAATATGTATCCCTCCCCGTTCGTCCCAAATGGGAACAGGCCGTGGACGCCTCCCTTTATCTGGCGGTTGACCTGGTTCCTCAGTTCTGCCTCATTGATGGTCTCGTCCTCATTCATGGGCGTAATGATCGGCGGGATGATTCCCTTGATTTCCACCTTTTTCATCCTGTTGTTCCTCCTCCTTCTATGCCAAATCCTGCTGTTCTTTTTATTCCAACATTATACATGTATTTCTTTATTCCAACATTTTACATGCATCTTTGTATTCCTGCATTTTACATGTACCTTTTTATTCCTGCATTTTACATGTATCTTTGTATTCCTTCATTTTACATGTATTCTTTGTATTCCCGCATTTTACATGATTTCCATATACAGTTTCCTGGCATCCTCAGGGGTGACTTCCCGCATATTATTCACCAGAAGCCGCTTGACGTCCATGCCTGCCTCCACCAGTGCATCCAGGTCCTGGTCCCCAACCCCGTACTCCCTGAGGCTGGACGGTATCTCAAGATGGGTTACTATCTCGTCCAGACGGCGTATGATCCAGGCCGACTTTTCCTCCGGTGTCCTCTGGGGCATGCCTTTGCCTCCGGCTATCCGGTCATAGGCTGCCGCGAATCTGTCCCTGCAGGCCGGTTCGTTAAACTTCATCACCGGTACCAGGAGCATGGCATTGGAAACGCCATGGGGTATATGGTACTTTCCTCCCAGGGGATAGGACAGTGCATGAACTGCCGTTGTTCCTGATGCGGTTATGGCTGCGCCCGCATAGAAGGCGGCTATGAGCATGGCGTTTTTGGCATCCAGGGCATCGGGGTCATCACACGCCCTTTCTATATTGGTAAGGATTAAATCCAGGGCTTCCAGTGCAAATGTATCGCTGAAGGGATTGGCCTTATTGGAAGTATAACACTCAATCGCATGGGCAAGGGCGTCCACACCCGTGGCTGCCGCGATTTTCCTTGGAAGGTTTTTAATCATTTCCCCGTCCAGGATTACATAGTCAGCTATCATCGCATCGTTGACAATCCCTACCTTCAGCTCCTTCTCAGGAACCGCCACAATGCTGTTGGGGGTTGCTTCGGAACCAGTCCCTGCCGTGGTGGGTATCATGAGGGTTGGGACGCATTTCTTTGCAAGACAGGGATCATCAAGCAAATCCCTGACCGTGTATGCGTCCGTTGCCAGGACCGAGGCCAGCTTCGCGATATCCATCACGCTTCCACCGCCCACTGCTATAATAAGTCCGGCCTTCTCAGCCTTAAAGGCATCAATGACCTTCTGGGCCTCATCACAGTCAGGCTCTGCAGGCAGTCCGTCTAAGACCGAATATCCTACCCCCGCCTCCTTTAGCAGGGATAATGGTTTCTCAAGGAGTCCGGCAGCCATGATTCCCTTGTCACTGAACACAACTGCTTTCCCGGCACATGTCCCGGCAATCTCCTTGATATGGTCCAAGGCTCCCTCACCGCTGTAAACCACATGAGGCATCTTTAATGTATACTGTGTCAGCATAATACCCTCTCTTTCTTATACAATATCGTATCCGCCAGCTGTACCAGCAGGTCCTCTGTCCCAAAGCCGCCTGACTTGGATATGACCTGATACATATTATCATTAATCTTAAAGCGTGACAGCACGGTTCCCGGCGCCATCTCGCAGACCGGTTCCATCTCACAGACCTTTATCTGATTCATGAATCCCAGAAGCGTGTCGCCTCCTGTTATCAAAAGCGTACTGTTGAGACCGCGTTCCACCATATGCTTAAGGATATAACCCATGGAATCCGCAATCCTGGTCCTCACCTCATCCAGGCTGATGCCCTTTTCCCTGGCATATTCCATGGTCTCATCCGTCCCGTCGTAATCATTGCTGTCAAGGATGGACCTGCGTTCCAGCCGGCATTGCAGCATCCATTTCTTCAGCACTGCCTGCCCCTCATCTGTCTTCCAGTATCCCCTGTCCAGCTTTTGCCTGGGTGTCAGCCGTATTCTGGTGAATCCATGTTCCTCCGCATAATCCAGCTGTTTTTTTGTAATGGGATTCACGCTTCCGCAGGCTGCCAGGAACCTGGGTATGAATTCCGGCGCATAGGATTCCCGGCCCTCCAGGCCCAAAAGTCCAGGCAATACCGATGCAAATCCCGCGCACCCGGCCATGACCGACAACCGGCCTTTACGGTACAGGTCCAAAGCGGCGGCTGTCAGGCCCTCCTGTGACCGTGCATCATATACAGCTATGCGTGACAGCGGACCATCGTCCGGTGCCTGCCCATCTTCCATCAGGGCCTTATTGCCGTCCCCATCTTCTTCCTTAATCACTTCAACCCGGATGTTGCTCTGCTGATGGATGATATCAGGTACGAATGAACAGGTGACCGGCTCAAAGGGGTCTTTCCCAAATACGCTGTCCTTTACAGGAACATCATTTATGTAATGGATTCCTTCCCTTGTGGTTCTGCCCATCTGTGGAAATGCAGGAATGAAAGGAAGGATGTCCTGACCGGATGCGTCTAAGAGCGCGGTCAGCTCACTGCCGATATTCCCCCGTAATGCCGAGTCTGTCTTCTTATAAATAAATGGTATGCCGCAGGCCATGGCCCTCTTTGTGATATTCCACACCACTTCATAAGCATCCCTGCTGTCAAGATGCCTTGTCTCGGCATCCATCACCAGGACCCTGACCCCCTCGTCCGCCTTCCTGTAATCATACCGGATATCCGTAACCACCCTCACAACGGTGCCAGCCGCCGCGAATTGGACTCCCGTATCCAGAGCACCTGTAAAATCATCCGCTATTATCAGTAAGGTTATCACTCAATCACCGCCAGTCCCCGTATGTTGCATTTATGAACATACAGGTTTAGTTTTTTATTGTTTCTCTCTTAGTTCTGTTTCAGTTTACTAAATATCGGCTGGGTTTTCAACTGCTTTTCTCGTCTTTTATGTTCATATATGAAACATTTTAATTCTACCCCTGGATTTATATGTTCAATTATGTTACACTTGTTTCAGATAGAAACAGTGGAGGTGCTTATATGGAATCGCCTAAGATTAAAGTCCTTGGAATCGCCCCTTATGAAGCAATGAAAAATGTGATGGAAAAGCTGGCCCGGAAAAGGCCTCAGATGGAAATGGATGTGTATGTGGGGGATTTAAAAAAGGGGGTTGATATCGCCCAGAAGAATATCCAGGGAAACTATGACGTCATCATATCGCGGGGCGGCACAGCGGAAATGATTGGCAAGGTGACCCATATACCTGTCATCGAAATCAGCCTGTCCGTCTATGATATACTGAGGGCCATGAAGCTGGCTGAGAATTATTCCGACAAGTATGCCGTGGTCGGGTTCCCCAGCATTACCAGCAGTGCCCACCTGCTCTGCGACCTGCTGCAATATAAGATAGACATCGTGACCATACACAATGAAAATGAAGTGGAATCCACCCTGCGGGATTTAAAGAAGAACGGATGCCGCATGATCCTGTGTGACATGATTGCCAATACAACCGCAAAAAAGCTGGGGCTGAATTCCATCCTTATTACCTCGGGCAACGAAAGCATCGAGAATGCATTTGACCAGGCATACAAGCTCTGCATCAGCTATGCCAATATCAAAGAGGAGAATTCCCTTCTGGGCGAAATCATCCGCGGGGAAAATTCCTATACGTTTGTGTTTGATGAAAAGCAGAACCTGTACTTCACCACCTGGGACAACGATGATTCTGAAATCACCGATATCCTGCGCAGGGAGATACCCGAGACACTGAACGGGGATAATTACAAGGCATTCCGCAACATTGACGGCAACCTGTTCTCCATCAACAGCCGTGTGATTGAAAAGTCCCTGCACCGTTACGCCGTGTTTTACGTGTCATCCACCAAGGTACCCATGGCCACCAGCAAATACGGCATCCTGTTTTCCAACAAGCGGGAGGCGGAACAGCATTTTTACAACAGTTTCTACAGTATCACAGGCTCCATGCAGGGTTTAAGGAATACGGTGGAGCAGATCAGCCAGAGCAGCTTTCCGGTTATGATTTCAGGCGAGGAGGGCACGGGAAAGGAACAGATTGCCCGGGCCATCTATGCACAAAGCTCCCTGCAGCACAATCCGCTTATCGCCATTAACTGCAGTCTTGTCAATGACAAGAGCTGGGGCTTTTTAACCAATCATTACAACTCACCGTTAAATGATAACAACAATACGATATATTTTAAAAATATCGAGGAGCTTCCCTCGGAACGGCGCAAACAGCTTCTGTCCATCATACTGGACATGAACCTGGACAAGCGGAACCGGCTTATATTCTCCTGTGTCAGCGCCAGCCAGACCGCCCTGCCGTCTGCTGCCAGGGAATTTGTCAACCTGCTCTCCTGCATGACCATCCATCTGCCGCCCCTGCGTGAACGGATGGAGGAACTCCCCACCATTTCAAGCCTGTACCTTGGGAACCTGAACGTGGAGCTGGCCCGCCAGATCATCGGGTTCGAACCGGAGGCCATGGCACTGCTGGAGGCATATGACTGGCCGTATAACTACACCCAGTTCAAGCGGGTCATCAATGAACTGGCAGTCATTACCTCCACACCGTATATAAGCGCCCGTGACGTCAGGTCACTTTTAGAAAAGGAAAGGGCCTCCTCCTTTACCGGCTCCGGCCAGACAGAGGAGACCCGCCATACAGGCCTGGATATAAACCGTACCCTGGACGAGATTACCTGCGATATAATCGGACAGGTACTGTCCCAGAACAACGGCAACCAAAGCGCGGCAGCAAAACAGCTTGGGATCAGCCGGACCACACTGTGGAGGTATATGAACCGCAGATAAACAGGCCCTAGAGCGTGTTTGAAAATTGCTTTCCGTCAGCTGTGCGTCCCACTTCGTGGGAGATTTGGTCCCGATGAGGGAGGCGTAGCGGGCTACGTTGACCGAATCGGGACCAAATATGCCGCGATGTGGGGGGTGCAGATAGCGGGAATGAATTTTCAAGCACGCTCTAGAAAACCGTCCGCTCCACCAGCCGCCACAGCACCCGCCTGCACCTGCACACATCCTCATAAGGCACATACTCATTGGGCTTATGGGCCAGTTCCAGGCTTCCCGGCCCATAGGACATACAGTCATGGTTCCCCAGGGTCCCGGCAATGACAGCCGTGTCCGTATAACCGTTAAACGCCCCGATGACAGTATCCATGCCGGTCACCTCATCGCAGGCCTGCTTCAGATGCCCAAGGAGCAGGGAACCATCGTCCTTCTCCACATAGGGACGGTCGCCTGTTATGACATAATGGCCTTTCACGCCGGGGACTTCCTGCTGCGCCAGTTCTATGGCCTGCTTCACGATCCGCTCCGCGGCCCTGGTGTCCGTGGGCGGCACCAGCCTCATATCAATCCACACCTTACAGGTATCCGGCACCACATACGGGCGGTAGCCTCCGGTTATCTGTCCAAAGGTCACGGTGGAAACCCCAAGGTCATGGTGGGACGGACAGGCCGCGACGGACTTCCTGATGAAGCTGACCGCCTCTGCCATGGCTGCAATCGCGTCCGCGCCCTTCCATGGATTGCTGGCATGGGCCGTGATTCCGTCCATGGTAAGCTCAAACCAGGCCCGCCCCTTGTGGGCCACCTGGATCTGCCCGTCCGTAGGCTCTGTATCCAGTATCCAGTCTTGTGCAGAAACCCAGCCATCCTGTATGGCCCGCTCCACGCCCCGCATGAAATCCTCCTCATCAACGGTTCCGATGAAGGTAAAGGCCCTGTCCGGAAGCTGCCCATTCTTCCCCACCAGCTCCACTGCCCGGGCAAATGCTGTCAAGGCGCAGGCAAGCCCGGATTTCATATCGCAGGCCCCTCTTCCGTAAAGCCGCTTCGCGCCGTCCTCCTGTGTGACCACGGCTCCCAGGGCAGGCGTATCCTCATTCCATCCATCTCCCAGCATCACCGTGTCCATATGGCATATGTAAGTAAGTCCCGGTTTTTCGGATTTGCCCGGTATGCGCGCCATCAGGTTAAAGCGTCCGGGAAGTACTTCCTGCTCCTTAAGTTCCATCCGTCCTGCCAGGCTTCCTCCCGCCATCTGTATCTTGCGTACCAGCCATTCCTTTATCCATCCCTCAATCCGCCCTTCATAGGCGCCGGGGTCTGAACTGTCAATCCCCACCAGCTGTCCGGCCAGGTCCCAGGCCTCATCATCCAATCCATGCTCCGCGTCCGATTCCCAAATTCCAGCCTTTGCTTCCTCCGGATTCAGCCCATCATTTTCCATTTCCCAATTCCTCCCATTACTTCTAATGCTTCATCCTATCATTCTACTACAATGCACAGATACTTCAACCCCTATGCGCCCTTAAACCTTCCCTACAGATCATCAATAATCGCCGCGCTCTTTGCATAGGCCGTGCTCTTGGCCTCGAAGAAATCCGTCTTTACCATATTGGCATTGGAATACTGGTTCACCCATGCCATGGATTCCGGTTCCTTCTCATATCCTTCATACAGCGGCTCAAAGCCCAGGCCGGTCCACCTCAGGTTCCCCAGGTATTTGATATAGGACGATACCATGTCCTTTGTCAGTCCCGGCACCTCATCCCCAATCACATAACAGCCCCATTCTATTTCCTGGCTCACGCCTTCCCTTAGCATGTCCTCCAGCATTTTCACATTGTCCGGTGTGAACAGGCCCGGTTCTTCTTTCTTAAGTTCTCCTATCATGCTGCGGAACAGCCACAGATGGGTATTCTCATCCCGGTTGATGTAGCGGATTTCCTGGACGCTTCCCGGCATTTTCCCGTTGCGGCCCAGGTTGTAGAAGAACATGAAGCCACTGTAAAAATATATGCCCTCCAGGATGTAATTAGCCATCATGACCCGCAGGAGGGTGATGTCATCCTTTCTTTCCTGGAACTCGTTATAAAGGTTCCCGATAAATGTGTTCCGTTTCAGAAGGTGTCCATCCTCCTTCCACTGGTAAAGGATCCGGTCCCTTTCCACGGGGCTGCATATGGAATCCAGCATATAACTGTAGCTCTGGCTGTGCACCGCCTCCTGGAATCCCTGTATGGTCAGGCACAGGTTCACCTCGTTGGCCGTTATGTACTGGCCGATACAGGGGAGGTTGGCTGTCTGTATGGAATCCAGGAATACCAGGAAACTGAGTATCTTGTCAAATGCCTCCCGCTCCGCCACGGACAGGTTCCGGTAATCCTTCACATCCGTGCTCAGGTTAATCTCCTCCGGTATCCAGAAATTATTCATGGCCTGTCTGTACCAGGCGCTGGCCCAGGTGTACTTCATATTGTTAAAGTCGTTGAGATTGGTGGTATTGCCCCCAATCATCCTCCGGCTGTTCTTATCCGTGTCCCCCTGTGGGTTAAACAGGGATTTTGCCTTCAAAACTGTCATGTCGTGCTCCTTATTAATAATGGTATATGAATCTTGGGACTGCGCACCAGCCTGCCGCACTCAGCTGGAACAGCTCTCGCACTCCTCCACCTCCAGGGACTGGCTGCGCACATAATAGATGGTCTTGACGCCCTGTTCCCAGGCCAGGATATAGAGGTTTAACAGCTGGCGCATGGTATATTCGTTGGTAATATACAGGTTCACGCTCTGTGCCTGGTCGATGTGGCGCTGGCGCACCCCGGCTGCCCGCACCGTATAGGTCTGGTCAATGGTGTATGCGCTTTTATACAGCCAGAAGGTACTTATATCCAGCTCAGGCGCCACCCTTGGCATGATGGAATTTTTCTTTTCCTCCAGGAAGAAACGCTTCATCACAGGATCCAGGCCGGCGGTTGTCCCGGACAGGATGCTGGTGCTGCTGGTAGGCGCCACCGCCATCAGCCATGCATTGCGCATCCCCTGTGCGGCCACCTGCGCGGCCAGCCCATCCCATCGTCCGCCTTCATATCCCCTCTTTTTAAAATACTCCCCTGACTGCCATTGGCTGCCCTCGAAATATTCATAGCTGCCCTTTTCCGCGCCCAGCGCGCTGCTGGCCCGGATGGCCGCATAATTAATCCGCTCAAACACCTGGTCTGCAAATGCAAGGTGCTCTTCGCTTTCCCACCTGATCCTGTGCTTTGCCAGCATATGATGATACCCGCTAACCCCCAGGCCGATGCTCCGGTAGCGTGCGTTGGTCACTTTTGCGTAGGGAAGGGGATAAAAGTTCAGGTCAATCACATTATCCAGCGCACGCACGGCAGTGGACACAATCTCCTCCACCTCGCTGTCGCTGGTCACATCGATATTGCCAAGGCAAAGGCTTGCCAGGTTGCACACCACAAAATCACCCGGCCTGGTGGTATTCACGATTACGGTGTCGCCCTCCCGGTTCAGGATTTCCGTTGACACGGATTCCACAGGCGACATGTTCTGGGCAATCTCGGTGCAGAGGTTGGAACAGTATATCATTCCCTTATGGCTGTTGGGATTGGCCCTGTTCACTATATCGCGGTTAAAGGCAAAGGGCGTTCCTGTTTCCACTGCCGATTTAAGGATCAGTCTCACCACATCCTTTAACAGAACCGTGCGTTTGGAAATGCGCTGGTCCTTCACGCAGTCCCAGTACCGTTCCTCCCACTCCTCTCCATAGGAATCCTCCAGGCAGTAACCTTTGACCGCCTCTATCTCATGAGGACACATGAGATACCAGTCCTGGTCCAGGCTTTCCTCTGCAAGCTTCCAGAACAGGTCCGGGTAACAGACCCCCGGGAAGATATCATGGGCCTTCATCCTGTCGTCCCCGTTATTCGTCCTCAGCTGAAGGAACTCAGGCAGGTCCTTATGCCAAGCGTCCAGATAAACCGCGGCAGCGCCCTGGCGCATCCCCAGCTGGTCCACGGCCACGGCTGTGTCATTGACCAGTTTTATCCAGCGGATTACCCCGCCCGCAGCCCCCTTAAAACCGCGTATGCTGCTGCCGGTTGCCCTTACCTTTCCAAAATACAGGCCCATTCCTCCACCGAATTTGCTGACCTGGGCAAAGTTATCCACACTTCGGTAGATTCCCTCCAGGCTGTCCGGCACCGTATCGATGAAGCAGCTGGAAAGCTGGTGGTATGGCTTCCTGGCATTGGAAAGGGTAGGTGTGGCCATGGTGGCCTTTATCTGGCTGAGCATGTCATAGAACCGGCGCACCCACTCCATCCTGACATCTTTCTTTTCCTTCATGGCCAGGTGCAGCGCAATCCCAAGATACATTTCCTGGGGTGTCTCCAGACCATGGCGCTCACGGTCCTGAATCACATAGCGCTTCAGCAGCAGGTCCAGCCCCGCATAGGTGAACAGGCAGTTGCGCTCCTCACGGATGAATCCCTGGGCCTGTGCAATTTCCTCCCTGCTGTAGTTCTCCAGGATATACGCCCCGTAAAGCCCCTGGTCTGTCAGATATTCAAGCTTATCATAGAGGGAGGCAATGCCCAGTGTGCCAAGACGCTCCTTTACTTCCTGTTCAAACTGGCAATACCTCAATCTGGCCGCTGCAAACTCCCACCTTGGCGCCTCCCTGGAGGTCAGTTCTGCCGCGGACCTGATAAGCGCCTCCATGTGTTCCTCCGCAGTCATATGCGCTTTTTCAAATGCCCTGCTGCGCTCAAATAAAAGCTCCAGCCCATAGCCTTCACCTGTAAAATCCCGTTCTATTCCCCTAAGGCATTCCATAAGCCCCGGATTCCCGGTCCCATGGACCACCGCGTTTATATACGTATCATTCATAATCTCATTATTATCTCCTTATGTTCCTTCCATACATAACCCTTACCGCACAGATCCCAGCCGCGTTTCAGAGCCACGGTTCCCATTATAAACCATATATCTTGTGGTTACAAGCTGAATTTATACAAAAATACCCAAAATGCTGTGTTTTACCCAAATTTACCAAATTCCATATTTCCCTTATATCCCCCTCCCGGATATCCCGGGAATCCCCCTCCTCCCGCCTTTTGCTACAGCCCCATGGTTGTAGCTATTTCAGCAAAAAATGTGATTGCACTTGTGGCCCTTTCCGCTTATTATATGGTTGGACTGATAATATCAATGCGGCAAAACCGCAAAGGGGGTAAACTTTCCGGCCTGCGTAACTGCGTCCGGGAAGCAGGGATTATGAAAGAACTGAAAAATCCATTCTGGCGCATGGCCGCCGAGTATGGTGTCATTACTTTAAGTATCTGGATTATGGTAGTGGGGATTTACTTTTTCAAATTTCCAAATCATTTTGCATTTGGAGGCGTGACAGGCTTTTCCACCGTGGTCAGCGAGGCAACCCGCTGGTCTGCAGGCGATTTCACATTCATTGTGAACACGGCCCTGCTCCTGCTGGGCTTTATTTTCCTTGGAAAAGGATTCGGACTTAAGACGGTTTATGCCAGTATGCTTATGTCGGTCAGCCTTTCCATGCTGGAGCGCATCTGCCCCCTGGCCCGGCCCCTGACAGAAGAACCGCTGCTGGAGCTTTTATTTGCAATCTTCCTTCCGGCCGTGGGCACCGCCATCCTGTTTAATATCGGGGCGTCCAGCGGAGGGACCGATATCATTGCCATGATATTAAAGAAGCACACCAGCCTTAATATCGGAACCGTCCTCATGCTGGTGGACGTGGCTGCCGTGGCTTCCTCCTTCTTTATATTCGGGCCGGAGACAGGGCTGTTCTCCACCATTGGCCTTGCGGCCAAGTCCCTTGTGATTGACGATGTCATCCAGAACATCAACCTATGCAAATGTTTCAATATCATCTGTGATAACCCGGACCCCATCTGTGACTACATCATTAACACGCTGCACAGAAGCGCTACGGTCTACCACGCACAGGGAGCATTTTCCCATAACGAAAAGACCGTCATCATGACCACCATGAAGCGCAGCCAGGCCCTGAAGCTGCGCAACTATATACGCGGGATTGAGCCTACGGCGTTTATGCTGATATCGAATTCCAGCGAGATTATCGGGAAAGGGTTTTTGACGAATTGAGCTGGGATGTGGTTTCATGTGATTGAATGTGATTGGGATATGATTGAATATGAATCTGGTGAAATAAAACCGGAGCAGTTTCTGGCATGGTATGATACCGCCAGATTCCTGCTCCGGTTTCTTATCTTGAAATCCTTATTTTGAAATCCTTATTCCGTCATTCTCACTCCGCTGCATTTCCGTCTCCCAGCTCAGCCGCATTCCCATCCCCCAGTTCAGCCGCCAAAGCCGCCAGATCCTTCCTTATCCCAATCCCCTGAGGACAGACCTTCTCGCATTTCCCGCACTGGATACACAGGTCTGCCCCGGCGCCGGCTTCCTGTTTTTCCTTAAATGCTTTCCTGGCCCTTTCCTCAACATCATACATGGCTTTTTCATTCCATATCGCGAAATTCCCCGGTATATCCACTCCGGCAGGGCAGGGCATGCAGTAGCGGCAGGCCGTGCAGCCGTTCTTAATGCGCGTCCGTATGGCCTGGGCTGCCTGTTCAATGATATTTTCCTCTTCCCTGCTCAAGGGTACGAAGGGGCTGAAGGTCTTTATATTATCCTCCAGCTGTTCCTCGGAGGACATGCCGCTTAATACCAGCTTCACGCCAGGATGGCTGCCCACCCAGCGCAAGGCCCAGGATGCAGGGGTACGCCCGGGATCTGCTGCCTCAAGGATTGCCTGCGCATCCCCGGGAAGCCCGGACAGCATGCCGCCTTTTACAGGTTCCATGACAATCACGGGAATCCCCATCTTGCTTGCCAGTTCATATCCCCGGTCCCCTGCCTGGATGTTCCTGTCCATGTAATTATACTGGATCTGGCAGAAATCCCACTGCCTGTATGTGATGATTTCCCTGAAAACCTCATAATCATCATGGAACGAGAATCCAAGATGGCGGATTTTCCCCTCCTGTTTTAACTGCTGCGCCCACTCAATGATACCGGAACCTTTAAGCTTCTCCCAGCGTTCACGGTTCAGGGCATGGAACAGGTAATAATCCACATAGCTGACCTGAAGGCGGTCCAGCTGCTCATCGAACACAGCCTGCGCCTCATCCGCCGTATTAACCAGCCATACCGGCAGCTTGGTTGCCAGATAATAAGAATCCCTAGCATACTTTGCCAGTATCCGCCCCAGGAACGGCTCGCTCTCCCCATCGTGGTAGGGATATGCCGTGTCTATGTAATTCACGCCGGCCTTCAGGGCCATGTCCAGCATCTTCCCAGCCCTTTCCTGGTCAATGTCCCCGCTTTCCGTCTTGGGAAAGCGCATGCATCCAAACCCAAGCAGGGACACCTTGTCCTCAGCCTTCTGAAACCTCATTGTCCTGTATTGCATGATAAAATCCTCCTTTATTAGTAAATCATTCCCACACCATAGCCCCCAGGCTTTCCAGCAGCCCAAACATATAGTCCGTATACCGCTCCGCCACCTCAATCACCACAACATCCGGCTTAAGCTCCCTGACAGCGGCGGCGCAGTCTTCCGTACGGTAATCCATCAGTGTCACCTGGGGATATTCCTTTGCAAAGTACTCCGCCATATGGACGCCGAAGGAATCCCTGAATATAAGAACGTTCCGTTCCTCATCCTGTACATCGGAAATGTAACGGGTGACTGTCTCCCTCTGGTTCTGGAAGTCCAGGGAATAGGTGATATCCTCACGGTAGTCCGCCACCTTCAGGAACGGGTCGTCATCATAATATTTCTGAAGGTTCAGCATGACGGCCAAATCCCCGCTGAAAGTTCCCCTGTCCTCTATGGTATATCCCATGTAGGACTCCGGGCCGAATTTTTCATGGCTGATATCCGTAATCAGCATCCGCGCTGCCAGGAAGGCGCCCATATCATTCCAATGGGTATCGTATTTGCGGTAAATCTGGCACCAGTTCTGGCTGGCCTGCCTGAATGACTCCAGCGGATAATACACATCGGCATCCGTATGTTCCTTAAGATAGGCGTATAAAAGGTCCGCCCTGGATTCCTCATTCACCACCTTAATGGAAGACGGCATGTATTCACTATACACCTGCTCCTTGTTGGGGACAATATATAAAATGAATTTTATTCCCCGGCTGTCAAGATTCCTGTCCGCCGACCGCAAAAAACCGGCAAACTGCTCCAACTGTCCTTCTGAATAATGGTTGGTCCCCTGGTAATCCGCCAGGCTGTCCTCCATTTCCCCCTTTAACTTGTAAAACATCCACCCGTCCTTCCCCATGAGCACCGCATCCGAGGACACCTCGCCAAACACCCGGATATCCGTCAGCTTCACAAATGCCACCAGCGGGTTCTTAAAAGCCAGATGGTCGTTAAAGTAAGCATCATAAAGGCCGGGATACCGGGAAAGTCCCTGTATGTCCAGCACAGGTTTCTCCTGATAAACCCGGTTCTCATAATTCTCCGTATCCACATATCCCTTCAAGGGAATAAACAGAATACGTGGCAGCACCATCATCGCCAGGAACATGCCTGAAAATATATATGCTTTCATCCGCTTATTCATCCAATGCCAACCTCCCTGCCGGACTGGGCCAAAAGCCCTGGGGCCTGTTTGAAAATTCATTCCCGCCATCTGCACGCCCCACTTCGCGGCATATTTGGTCCCAATTCGGTCAACGTAGCCCGCTACGCCTCCCTCATCGGGACCAAATCTCCCACAAAGTGGGACGCACAGCTAACGGAAAGCAATTTTCAAACACGCCCTAAAACCTGAAATAAATGAATGGATTATATGTACTGCCCACAGCCACCGCGATGCTGTATGCAAACAGCAGGATCAGCCCCGCTCCCTCCATAAGGGAAATGCCTTCCTCATCCGTCATATGGCGCCTAAGTCCTGGCGCCAGGGCCTGGGCCGGGCCGCAAAGCACGATTCCAATCATCATGAATACCGTTGTTTTATGTGTCATGAACATGGAAATGTCATAAACCCCCGGTCTCATGGCAAACATCTGCCCAAGAAGCATGACCCCTCTTGTAAGGGAATCCGCCCGGAACATGGTCCATCCGATGACCGTGACAAAGAACATATACAGGAAACTTATGATTCCTGGTAAATGTTCCAGGCGTTTTTTCAGGAAAAGCCGTTCCGCCACCTGCAGGACGCCATAGTACAGGCCCCAGGCAATGAAGGACAGCCCGGCCCCATGCCAGAAACCGGTGCAAAGGAATACAATCATCAGGTTCAGGCAGGTGCGCATGGTTCCCTTCCTGCTTCCGCCTAACGGAATATACAGGTAGTCCTTAAACCAGCTGGACAGGGAAATGTGCCACCTGCGCCAGAACTCCCCCACATTCCGCGCCAGATACGGGTAATTGAAATTCTCCGGCAGATTAAAGCCAAGCATTTTCCCCAGCCCCACCGCCATATCGGAATACCCTGAAAAATCAAAATAAATCTGAAGGGTATAGAGAATCCCGATGTACCAGCCCAGCCCTCCGCTGATCTGCTCCATGGGATGGGAAAGTACCTTATCCACCACACTTCCGAACTGGTTTGCAAGAATCAGTTTCTTGGAAAGTCCATAGATAAAGCGCCTGACCCCATAGGCAAATGTCTCAGGCGTCACACGGCGGTCATGGATACATGCGTCAAAGCCCCTATAGCGGACAATAGGCCCCTGAATCATTTTCGGAAAAAATAAAAGATACAGCGCCAGGTGGGACAGGCGGCTTTCAGCCGGTATATCCCCTCTGTATACATCGATGACATAAGAAATCATCTGAAAGGTATAAAAGGATATGCCAATGGGCAGAAGCAGGTTCCTGGGCGCCATGATCTGCCTGCCGGACAATTTCCCCAGTAGGTCCGTAAAAAAATCAAAATATTTAAAATATCCCAGAAAGCCCAGGTTAAATACCAGAAGCAGGATCAGGACGGCGGGACGGCACCCAAAGCCTTGAGACCGTGAATCCGCAGCCTTCCCCATGAGCCGCGCGCCACAGTAATTGACCAGAAGGGATAGCAGCAACACCCAGATGTACTCCTGTTCACCCCAGGCATAGAATATAAATCCGGCTGCAATCATGAACCAGTTTCCGGCCCTGGGGGGAAGTATTAAGTTGAGAATCAGGACACATGGCAGAAACAGCCATAAAAATATCATTGAACTGAACAGCATGGCGGGAGAATCCTCCTGTTTTAGTGTGCGTACATGGAATCCCCATCCAGAAGGGCGGGGCGGAATCCGTACTATTATCCTACCATATCATTCTGTTCCAATCAACGGATATCTAAAAACCATGGCAAGGCATGAACCTGGATAGCTGAAGCATCTCAAGTCTTTGATTGTGCTGGACAGGCTTCTGTGATATAATTGTATGGTCAAAAAAACATTGGACTTAAGATGAAAGAAGGAAGTGTTATGGATTTAAAACTGCAGGTTAAGCAGACACAGACCCTGTCCCAGCGGATGATACAGTCGGCTGAGATTCTGCAGATGACCTCTCAGGAGCTGAATACCTATATTAATGAATTGGCATTGGAAAATCCTGTGATTGATATCGTGGAGCCTCCTGCCGGGAATCAGCAGAAGGAATCGATTGAGGAACAGCAGTGGCTGAATTCCTTTAATGAAGAGAACTATTACCTCTATCAGAGACAGAATAATGACGATGATTATGATTTTAAGAACAGCTGGAACATCAACACGGACGACGGCGAGACCTTACAGGATTACCTGTGGTCCCAGCTGGTTACCGAGGACTTTTCAAGCCTGGAAACCGACATGATTAAATTCATGCTGGAATCCCTGGACAATAAAGGCTACCTGGGGGAGGGCGTGGAGGATATCGCTTCTTACTTTCAGACCGACCTGTCTGTGGTGGAAAGACTTTTATATACCCTCCAGCAGCTGGACCCGGCAGGCGTCTGCGCCAGGAACCTGGAGGAATGCCTGTCGCTTCAGCTGGAACGGCGCCAGATGCTGACCCCTGTCCTCAGTTCCATCATTAATGGCTGCCTGGAAATGGTGGCCAGGAACCAGATTCCCGCCATTGCAAGGAAGCTGCACCTGTCCCAGGCCGAGGCCGCCGGATACTGCCAGATCATCAAGTCGCTGAACCCCAAACCCGGAGTCTCCTTCAGCAGCAGGGAAAAGCTCAGATACATCATACCGGACGTGACCATTGTTAAATTCAAGGAACATTTTGACATACTTCTCAATGAGTCCATGTACCCGAATATAGAGATTAACAGTTACTACAGCCAGATGAACCGCAACCCCGATTCTGCCGAACTGAAGGAATACCTGAGCAACAAGATCCGCCAGGCGGAATGGGTGAGGCAGTGCGTGACCCAGAGGGGAAAGACCCTGATGCAGGTTTCCAAATCCATCCTGGAACATCAGGAAGGCTTCTTTACCTACGGTCCCTCCCATCTGGCGCCCCTGAAGCTGGCTGACATTGCACAGGAACTGGACATCCATGAGTCCACGGTCAGCAGGGCTGTAAGCAAGAAGTACCTCCAGTGTTCCTGGGGCGTATACCCTATGAACTTTTTCTTCTCCCGCAAAGTCTCTGTCCAGGAAAATACCGCTGACCCGGATAACGCCTCCGCCGTCACTGCCGCGGACATCAAACGGGCGCTTCGGGAAATCATAGACGCCGAAGATAAGAAAAAGCCCTACAGCGACCGCCTGCTGGGCGAAAAGCTGGCTGAACGCGGTATCTCCATCTCCAGAAGGACGGTTGCCAAATACCGCGAAGAAGAAGGGATTGCAGATGCCAGCGGACGGAAGGAATATGTGTGACAGGCGTGCATGGCCGCGGGGAAAACCATAACTTCCCCGTGGTTTTTAACTGTCTCCCGTCAAAGCGGATAGTCAGTGTTTCAATCCATCATCTGAAAAAAGGTAAAAATAAAAAATAATTTTTTGTATTTTCACTTGACAATTGGGCAAAAACTGGGTAAAATATTAGCGTTGTCGGCATGATGAAGAAGAACAGGATTGTTCCTCAGAATCTGCGGATAGATGCCCAGATAGCTCAGTTGGTAGAGCAGAGGACTGAAAATCCTCGTGTCGCTGGTTCGATTCCGGCTCTGGGCACTGCTGAGATCATATCAGCAGAATGCAGGTGTAGTTCAATGGTAGAACACTAGCCTTCCAAGCTAGATACGTGGGTTCGATTCCCATCACCTGCTTTTAACTGAATCAGTTATATATGCGCGAGTGGCTCAGTGGTGGAGTATCGCCTTGCCAAGGCGAGGGTCGCGGGTTCGAATCCCGTCTCGCGCTTTTTTTATTGGCTGGAATCCCTTGATTTACAAAGGATTCCAGCCTTTTCGTTCTCCAGAATGATGTAGACAGCTGTAGACACTTCCTATTCTGTCCAGATGGGAATCGGGCCATCTATCCTTTCCCCTCTATCCCTTCACCCGGCCGCAAAAGACCATCACCGTTCTTGGCGGAATCACAAATCCTGGCTCCACAGGCCCGGACTCCCTGATTTGTGCATCCCACGTATTGACCGCCCGGAACCATTCCATGCCATCCGGCAATTGAGGAAGCACTGCCTCCAGCTGCTCCCAGTACGCATTACTGGCAATATAGACTGTCTCCGGCCGCTTCCCATCCTCCTGGCCTGCCATCATGACACCGATGTACCTGTCATAGCCGGAAAATCCTTCAACCCATGGACTTGTGCCATGGAAGCTGATATCTGGAATGTCTCCAAATCCATTGCTTATATTAGAACGCAGCACCGGATGCTCCTTACGGAACTGTATCATGAACTTGAAAAACCGGAATATGTCCTGGTTCTTTTCCAGAAGGCCCCAATCCAGCCAGGACACCTCATCGTCATGGCAATAGGGGTTATTGTTTCCAAACTGCGTATTGCCAAACTCATCCCCTGCCAGGAACATGGGTATTCCCCTGCTGCACATTAGTACCGCACAGGCGTTGCGTATCATCCGCCTCCTCAGGGTATTGACCGCCTCGTCCCTTGTCTCCCCCTCCGCCCCGCAGTTCCAGCTGTGATTGTCATTGCTGCCATCGGTATTATCCCATCCATTGCTCTCATTGTGCTTTTCATTGTAAGAGTATAAATCATACAAGGTAAAACCGTCATGGCAGGTAATGAAGTTCACGGATGCATTCTCACGGACAGAGGGATCATATATGTCGCTGGAACCTGCAATACGCAGGGCCGCAGCGGCTGCAGCGCCTTCATCCCCTTTCAGGTACCTGCGGATATCATCCCGGTAACGGCCGTTCCACTCTGCCCAGCGGTTCCAGGAAGGAAACTTCCCCACCTGGTATAATCCCCCTGCATCCCATGCCTCTGCAATCAGCTTCACGTCCCCCAGGATGGGGTCAAATGCCAGCTGCTGCAGAAGCGGCGGCTTTTCCATGGGTGAGCCGTCCTCATTGCGCCCCAGGATGGATGCCAGGTCAAACCGGAAGCCATCCACCCGGTAAGCCGTCACCCAGTAACGCAGGCAGCTTACTATCAGCTGCTGGACAATGGGGTGGTTACAGTTCAGCGTATTGCCGCAGCCGCTGAAGTTGTAGTAAAATCCTTCCGGTGTCAGCATGTAATAGATATTGTTGTCAAAACCCTTAAAGGAAAAAAATGGACCGTTTTCATTGCCCTCGGCCGTGTGGTTGAACACCACATCCAGATAGACCTCAATCCCATGGGCATTGAGCAAATGGATCAGCCGCTTTAATTCATTTCCCTCCCGGTTGTACTCCTTGCTGGCTGTGTAGCTTGTATTGGGCGAGAAAAAGCTGACCGTGTTATAGCCCCAGTAATTATACAGCTTATTCCCATCCACTTCCCGGTAATCCAGCATCTCGTCAAACTCGAATATGGGCATGAGTTCCACTGCATTGACTCCCAGCTCCACCAGATAAGGGATTTTCTCCTTTATCCCCTCAAATGTGCCCGGAAATTCCACCCCCGATGAACCATGCTTTGTATATCCCCTCACATGCATCTCATAGATAATCAGGTCCTCCATGGGAAGCAGGGGCTGTTGATTATCACCCCAATCAAAATCATCCTTCACCACCCTGGCCTTATAGCGCTGCCCCAAAGTGGAAGGCTGTCCCCACAGGCTTTGTCCGGTCACGGCCTTGGCATAGGGATCCAGAAGGTATTTTTCCCTGTTGAAAATCAGGCCCTTTTCCGGCTCATAAGGTCCTTCCACCCGGTAAGCATATTCAAATTCCCCGATATCCAGCCTGAACACAATCATGGAATACACATTCCCAATCCGGTAATGGGCCGGAAACGGCAGGACTGCATAGGGTTTATCCTCGGTCCGCCTGAACAAAAGCAGTTCCACTCCCGTGGCATGGTGGGAATGGATGGTAAAATTCACGCCGCCCGGTATTGCCGTGGCCCCGTATATATCGTAAAACCCGGGACGCACGGCATATCCGCCTATGTGGTCCATGGCAACCAGATGGATGGCCCCTTCCGCCCCCACAAGGGTTTCCTTGACCTGGGGGCATTTCCCCGTTTCCTGTGCCGAAGTAATCCTTCCTGTTTCCTGTGCCATATTTCCTCCGTTTCCGCACACTTACCATGATATCTGGCATTTCATGGTCCATCATCTGTCATGACATGCGCTGCCTCTGCTGAAAGATTCCTGTTTTTATTATATGTGGCAGATAGGACAATAGCAAGGAGGATACACCTTTATTTCCAAAAAGGGTATGGCACGACACCGCACCATACCCAGTCTATCCGCCTATTTCCCCTGCGCTTTCTGTCCCCCCACCGTATTCAGGTACTCCATGATGCCCACATGGATGGTCCATGCCATCCGGTCCTGATAATCCTCCTGCTCCAGTTTAGCCGCCTCCTTTTTATTGCTTAGGAAGCCGCATTCCACTATGACAATGGGCTGTTTTACATGGAGAAGAAGGTAATAATTGTCATTGGCCTTGGCCATGCGCTTATTGGCATCACCCAGCACATAATCAAACCGTTTCTGAAGGATTTCCGCCAGATATTTCCCCTTCTCTGAGGTTTTATAATAGAATACCTGCCCGCCGTTCACATACTCCTCATGGTAGCTGTTCTGGTGTATGCTTACAACCAGGTCAGGGACTGCCTCATTAATCACGTCGCAGCGTTTCCTCATATCCGCCATCTTCTTATGGCTGTCGCCGGAGGTGTAAAGGCCCTGATCTGAGTCCCTGGTCAGCACCACCTTCACATCGGATGCCTCCAGATAAGCTTTCAACCGCTCTACAATCTTTAGATTAATGTCTTTTTCCAACTGCCCGTCAATTCCCACCTTGCCGGGGTCGTTGCCGCCATGCCCCGCGTCTATCACCACCACGGGCCTTGCCTTGTCAGCGTCCGCCTTATCATTCTGGACAGCCACCAGTGTCCCGGCCTGCCACGATACAAGCGCCACGATTCCCAGCAGGAGAATCCCCATCACGGTCTGCCATGCTGATTGCTTCATCAATGGGTGCTCCTTCATAACCTTTAATCCAGTATATTCACCCATCTACCTGAAAAAGACCTGTTTTTACTC
Source organism: Enterocloster sp. OA13 (assembly GCF_022440595.1). Lineage (NCBI taxonomy): Bacteria > Bacillati > Bacillota > Clostridia > Lachnospirales > Lachnospiraceae > Enterocloster > Enterocloster sp. OA13. The sequence continues at coordinate 5,024,279 of NZ_JAKNTF010000001.1, forward strand.
CACACTCAGGCTGTTATAGTCCTGAACCGCATCCTCCACTATATATTCCAGATATTCGTACAGGATGGCCGGATAACAATATTCCTGCCACATCCCATATCCCGGCTGCTTCACAGCCTCTTCCACCACCTCATAGGCCCTGCCCGCATAGCAGGCCGCATTGATATCCGCATATACCTTGGACATCTGCTGTTTCTGTGTCTCTGACAGCTTCACGAACAGGCTTCCCGTCTCCTCCTCAGCAGAATCCTTCATTGCGTCATATGCCTGATTGTAGAAAATCCGGTTCAGGGTAGGGGGACTGTATGTATTGAAATTCAACAGGTTCTCATCCGTACTCCTGTGCCTCCTGGCCCACTTTTCCATGTCAACCTGCCTGGTATGGTAGGAAAATGATTCATCCTCCATATATTCCAGGACGCCATACTGGCAGGGCGGCGTGCTCAGGGAACTGGTTACGATTTCATGGATTCCGAAGCTGTTGTTGCGCATGAAATGCTGCACATGAAGATGACCGCTGAGGAACAGCGGGATGTTCTCCCCTTCCAGCTTCTGTATCAGCTCCTCGCTGTGCTCAATGGTACAGTCATCCACATATACCTTGCTCTCCTCCAAAAGGTTGTGGTGGGCCACGGGCAGAAGGATGACACCGTCCTCATTGGCAGTCTCCAGCTGTCTGTCAATCCATTCATATGTTTCGGTCTTAATCATGCCTCCCACACGGTTACGCGGCTCATACTGGCAGGTATCCAGCATCAAAAGCCTCATGGACGGACTCAGGTCATAGGTGTAACTCAGGGAACTGGTATCCCGGCTGTTGGCCTCAGAGTAACCGAATTCCTTATAAATCCTTACGAAGTCCGCTGGCGTGGTGGGTTCTGCCGGGTAACGGTCCGCACCGGAATACACGGCCGCGCTGGGGTTATTGATGTCATGGTTGCCGGGAATCACCACAACGGTTATCCCTGCCCGCTCCAGCGCATCCAGCTTGCCGGCCAGTTCCTCATGGCTTTTCTTTTCGCCCTGAAGGCTCAGATCCCCGCTAATGATCAGCACATCCGGGTTCAGAAGCTGGATTTCCTCAAAGGCTGCATCCGTTATCTCCCACACATAGTTGGTCAGCTTACCGTCCCCATGCTCCACCATTGACTGGAACATGTCGCCTCCATCTGTAAGTGATTCAGCCAGATAATGGATATCCGTCATCACCACAATCCGTTTACCGCCTTTCAGCGGTTCGGCCTTTGTCTCCTTTTCCGCTCCTGGAAAAGGCTCTATCTCCGACGGGCTCGGCGCCGTGGGCTTCACAACCTCCGCCTCGGTGGAGGGCGCTTCTGTCCTGCCGGCAGATGTCTGTACGCTTTCCTCCACAGCGGTCTGGCTGCTGCACCCGGCCGCCATCACCATCAATGCTGCTGTCACAATCCCTGCAATCCACTTCCTGTTTCCCATATCCATCCCCCGGGTTCATATTATCTATTTCACCGTTGACACAATGTCCCATATGTCAGATGATTCAAATCCAAGCTTCCAGCACGCCACGCCTGCCAGGTCAAAATCCTTCACCAGACCAATCTTGAGGGCCATGGACTTCTCATCTTCCATCCATATATATTGCTCCCCATTGCCGTTAACCGTACTTCCGTAAGACAGTCCAAGCCCTTCATCCCAGGCCAGCTCCACATGATTATCCGCAACCCATTGCCTGGCGTCCACAATGCCGTAAGCCTTGGATGTGGTCTTTCCTTCATTGACCGTCCACACCCTTGTGTAGAAAGGCACGGCATTGATGACCTTTTCCTTTGGAACCTCCTTCAAAGTATTCCCTATCCCGTCCTTTACATAGGAAATGGATGCAACAGGGCCTGCTTCTCCTCCTGCATAATGTTCGTCATATCCCATGATGATCACATAATCCGCTACAATCCCCTGTTCCCGCCTGTTATAAAATGCAGAGTAAGAGGAAGGGACATAATTGTCAACTGACAGCACCAGCCCCTTCTGTCTGCATGAAACGGACAGTTCCCGGATGAACTGTACATAGTGGGGACCTGCTTCTGCCTTCAGGCTTTCAAAATCCAGGTTGAATCCGTCAAAGCCATAGGTATCGGCTTCCTTCATGAGATTCTCAATCAGCTTCCTGCGGGTGCTGGTAGAGGACATAAGCGTCTTGGTGTTAAGGTTCTTCACACTTTCCTGCGTACTCACGTTTTCTACCATGGCCCATACCTGAAGCCCCATCCCATGTGCTTTGTCCACGTACTCCTTGCTGGCCAGGGAGTTATAGGTGCCGTCGTCCGATATCACATTGAACCAGGTGGGGACAATCACATTCATGTCCTTTGTAACAGCCACATAGCTTTCCAGGGTACTGTTGGCCTCCTGGCGCGTCACCTGATGGAAGCCGAGGCGGACCTTTTCATCCATGGAAATGCTTGTGTATACCGGCGCCTCAAAGGAACTCTGAGGCGTTACCTGTTCCCGGGCTTCCAGCCTGCGGTTCTCAATATAGCCGATATAGCCGTCCTCCGTGCGCACCCTGGACCACTTTTCCATGGTTTCCAGCACATCCACGGACTCTCCCTGCTCAAGTTCTGTCAGGATTGGGCTTTTCACCCCGCCCTTTTCCCTTACCTGCCCTGCTTTCTTGATTACCGCGGTATCGTAAGGCTCCCACAGGGTGTCAATGAACACGCGCTTAATCTGGCTTGTGGCAAAGGACTGGGTCCGTATGTCCGTGTAATTGACCACAAGGCCCAAAGACAGATACATGCCGTCATCCGTCACCTTAAAAAGAGGGCCTTTTTCCCCCTGTGCATCCTCATCCGCGTAAACAATGGACTCCGGAAGGGCATAGACCAGAAGCTTCTCGCCCTCGTCCCAGTAAAAACGCTGGTTCAGATATTCATTCACCCATTCCACCGGCAGATATACCTGTCCATCCTCGTAAATACCCTTTTCTTCCTGCAGTTCATTATCTAATAGCAAGGCAACCTGGCTGCCCTTAATCCCAAACACCTTTGTCTTATCTGACAGTTCACTGGTCGGCATATATTTACGGATATAAACATAACCTCCGGCGCCGCCTGCCGCCATCAAAAGGAGCAGCAGGACCAATACCGTAACCGCACACCCATGACCTTTTCTTCTTCTGCCCATCCTGTCCTCCAGTTCTCATATAATTGTTTTTATTTTATCACAAAACAATAGGAATGGGACATTTAAATATTTACAATTTACGGTCATGGAGGATTACAATCTTCTTATTCCACCCCTTATGAAAGAGTCCTACAGGCACGCTGCCGGCTTTGGCTGCACAGGCTTGGGATGATACCCTTGGCAGCGTACCGGTAAAACTCCCTAACTCATACTAATCACCTTTTTTCTTTTGGGGAGGGTCACAAAGATATACTTTATCAAAACGTATCTCTTTCAGGCATCCCTGTTCGGCCCCTATATAGTCTCCCATATAGAAACCACCGTCTTCCCCCATCTCAAATATGCGTTCCCATTCTGTCTCAGGACACTCTTTTCCATCAATCAGTATACGAACTCCCTTGTTTTTATACCGCCTTAATCCATCCAGATAGACTTTCTGATGTTCCCTGCGGTCCGCATATTCTATATTTCCAACCATAAAGTACCCTCCACCAGATGCATTTAAAAGACAGGCCGTTGTTTCAGGAGGCAGTTCGTGACATATCCATTCATGACGGCCTGCTTCTTTATCTTTACAGGATTCCCTCAAACCACTTCATCGTCCTGTAGTCCACGGAAAAGGCATCCACTGAAAGAGGGACTCTTCTTAGGGGAATACTGAACTGCCTTTCGATTTCCCTTCTGGTGTCCTCGCTGCCAAAGGCAGCCGTATATATCCACCCTGCACCGCACTCTTCTTCCCCTGTTAAAAGTTCCATAAATGCCTCTAACTTCCACTCGCTAAGGGACGCTGTGATAATCTTAACCGTGCTCCTGAGCCACTCATCCCGTATGGAAGGCCTCATCTCCCCAAAATCAATGATGATGTCTTCAAAATCCCCTTCCATACACCGGGCCAGGGCACCTGGGGATCCCTGGGTATAATATGTCACCCCGAGAATCCTGAATCCGTACACCGCAGCATCTGCGTTTTTTTCATTATTCCTCCCTGATGCGCAAGCCATGGACATGAGGTCCCCATGGCCGCTCCAATCCAGGACAGCTGTCCTGCGCTGCAGGGAACTGGCAAGGTAATTAGCCATCAGTATGCAAAGATGGGTTACTCCTGTCCCGCGCCCTGCCCCGGCGATGCCGGTGACCCTGCATCTTCCTGCCGGGTCATGCCTGCGTTTAAAAAGGCTTCTTTTAATCTTCTCCATCCCATTGGCCAGCCTTTCCTTACGTTCCCTGGCCTGCCGCCGGACACAGCCTTCCATAATGACCTGAAAAATGCTTCCGTTTCCTTCTGCTGCATAAAAGGATCATCATATTCCGGCGAGGCAAACACCATGGACTGCTTCAGCAGCCTGTTCCAATCCAATGGCTGCCTGGAATGATCCAGATACCTGTCCTTAAGGGTCCATTTCCAATATCCGCCCTGTCTGTGGCGGAACACCACAACCGTCCTCCGGTTCCCATCCCGGTTCCAGACCGTTTGTATAAAGGAGGACATGGAATCCACAAAACAGCTTTCCCACGGACTGGACACGGCCACGGCAACCAGTACTCCCATGCCGTCCACCGCATCCTTTGCAAGCTGGCTCCAGTCTGTCCCGTAATCCCTGAGGATGACACGGTATCCCAAAGGCCTGTCCAACCGGACCGCGGGTCCATACCATGGCTTCATATTACAGCCTTTGATTGTATAAATCCCCTTTTCGTCCGGACGCGCACAGACATGGGCGGAAAGCTCCCGTACTGCCCGGGAATGGTTATGCTCTTCATACAACGGGCACCATCCCTGGTCCGTAAGGAAATGCAGCAGCCCAAATGCCAGATGGGTCACTCCTGCCCCTGGTCTCATGCCTGCCAGATATATAATGAGAGATGAGTCTGGTATTCCTTCCTGATTCCCAGCCGTTTCCCTGGCACAGAGCATACGCAGTGCGGCCTCTGCTTCCTTGGCAGAACCGTACCGTTTGTCCATGTCAGGACTCATACACTTTCCGATTATCCGCTGCAGCGGTCCTGATATGGACTTGGACGTGCCTGCCTCCTGCTTCAGGGTTCCACATAGCATGAAACGGAGGACCGCACCAATGGCATAAATATCAGTCCTTTGATCCAATATATGGTCAGAAGTATATTGCTCAGGGGCAGCGCATCCCGCTGTGCCGTACCTTAGCCGTTCCTGGTTGGCGTCGGTATAGCGCGCAGCATGGTCAAAATCAATCAGCTTTACTGTGCCGTCGCAGATAATCAGATTGTTCGGTTGTAAATCTAAATATAATATGGGTAATTTATATGCAGAGTGCATATATTCCACAAGTCCGCAGATCTGCATCCCATAACGGACTGCATCTGCCTCTTGAAGAGCGCCCTGATGTTTAACCAGGGTGTAAAGAGAGTTCCCTTGCAGGAATTCCTCGATTAAATAAAAATATTCAGAATCTTCTTCCAGGTCATAAATCAATGGGATTCCCGGATGCTGCAGTTCCTTCAGTATCAATGCCTCCCGGCGGAACGTTTCATAATCCGCACACTTCCTGGATACGCACTTGATTGCCCTGTATTCTTCCAGGCCCAGATGAACTGCCAGCCAGACGGTTCCCGACCGCCCAGATCCCAGTCTGTGCAGCAGGCGGTATTTGCCAAATAGTATCCTGTCCCTTTTCCTTCCCTCCTTTGTCACAGATTCATCTCACTCCATGATTTTAACCTATTTTTTGTCATTCGTCTATGGTCGATATATCCTCTATCTTATTCCTAAGTATTTTTCTTGGTTCACTGCAAAAACCTCCTGACTGGACATATTCTTTGCCCAGCCAGGAGATAACCCTTTAAGGACGTTCTGCAAGTTTCTGCCTGGTATAGGGTATAATCCCGCCACATGCAACTAACTCCTTAACATATTCCGGATACTGTTCAAACCTAAACATCCCTGATGCAGTATATATCTCCCCCTTTTCCATATCAATGGACACATTTTCCCCGGCTTGGATTGCATCTACTGCATTGGGGCAGACTATGGCCAGCAGCCCTTCATTTAGACAATTACGGAAATAGATGCGCGCAAAGCTTTTCCCGATTATTGCTGATACACCTTTATATTTCAGGGTTTTCACCGCCTGTTCCCGCGCAGATCCGACTCCCCAGTTTTTACCTCCAACAATGATATCTCCCGGCTGTACCAGTCCGGCAAAGCTGCTGTCAAGGTCCTCCAGTGCATGGGAGGCAATCTCTTGCTCTGTTAACAGCTGATATGTGTAACGGCCCGGATAAATTACATCCGTATTAACATCATCCCCATATTTCCAGCTTTTTCCACTGATTTTCATATACCACCTCCGGATATTATAATATTTTTCTTGGGTCCGTAATGCAGCCATTCAGGGCAGATGCTGCAGCTGTTGCGGGCGATGCAAGGTAAATTTCTCCCTGCCTGCTCCCCATTCTCCCCTTAAAATTACGGTTTGATGTTGCGATGCAGGTTTCCCCATCGCCAATAACCCCGCCGGATACCCCGATGCATGGGCCGCAGCCCGGAGGCATGACTGTGCAGCCTGCATCCACAAGTTCCGCAATGATTCCTTCTCTCAGTGCATCTGACATCACTTCACAGGATGCCGGAATCACGATTGTCCGGACACATACCTGCCTGCCGCGCAGGATATCAGCCACAATACGCAGGTCTTCCAGCCTTCCATTTGTACAGGCACCGATAAATGCCTGGTCAACATGTATGCCTTCTACCTCTTTCATCCCTGCCAGATTATCTACCCTGCTTGGTTTTGCCACGCTTGGTTCAATATCTTCAAGGTCAATGTCCATGACATCGCAATAATCCGCATCATCATCAGCCCAAAGCCAGTCCACATTTTCATGAATCCCTTTTTTCTCCACCATAGACCTTACCTTTTCATCCGGTCTGCATACAGCAGCCTTGGCATCCATTTCAATAGCCATGTTACAGATTGTCATGCGTTCTGCCACACTCATGTCCTGTATTCCCTCGCCGTGAAATTCCAGACATTTATAACTTGCGCCGCCAGCTCCCAGCATGCCGCAAAGTGTAAGGATTAAATCCTTAGCATATACGCCTTTACCCAACCGGCCATGGACATTAACCTTGATTGTCTCCGGCACCTTCAACCAGATTTCACCCAATGCCCATACAGAAGCCATCTCACTTCTTCCAATTCCGGTGGCAAACGCCCCCATGGCCCCCGAGGTACATGTATGGGAATCAGTCCCCACAATCAGCCGTCCCGGCGCCGCATACACTTCCTGGCACATAATCTGGTGGCAGATGCCGCCATGGCGGTTCATGTCATAAAAATGAGTGATGCCTTGATCAGCGGCAAACTTACGGATTACGCTGTGGGAATTTGCATAAGATTCAGTGGAAGCAGGAACCGTGTGGTCTAAGGTAAGGACAATCCTGTCAGGGTCCCAGACCTTATGGGTTATTTTATAAAATGTCTGACTGATGGAGGATGCATTTTCATGACTTATACAATAATCAGGGGATACTATGACGATATCTCCGGCAGATGCATTCCTTCCTGCCTTTTTGCTTAATAGTTTCTCAGCAAATGTCTGCCCCATCCGCTCCACCTCCCTGCTCCTGATTTTTAATATAAGGCACCACTCCTCCTGCCGCCAGGATATCTTTCATTATATCCGGCATTGATGCAACGGGTATATCAATCCCTTTAGACAGATTGTGGACCAGGCAATCTCCAACAGAATATTCGATTTCATCATTTTCATCAATCAGATCCGTGTTGCATTCCGCTACGCACAACCCCAGATTAATGGCGTTTCTATAGAAAATACGCGAGAAATCCTTTGCCAGCACACATTTTATACCTGAAACCTTTAAGGCAACCGGTGCCTGTTCCCGTGATGAGCCACATCCAAAGTAAATTCCAGCTGCAATCACACAGCGCCCAGCAGCTTTCTCATGAAAACACGGGTCCAGATCTTCCATGGCATGGGCACCAAGTTCCTGTATATTCAGGGTTTTTGTATATTTTCCTGCAATAATCGAGTCTGTACTGATTTTGTCACCATACTTAATCACTCTGCTCTTCATACTGTTAACTCCTTCAGATATTTTCTAGGGTCGGCTATATGCCCCTCAATTGCAGATGCTACAGCAGTCTGAGGCGATGCAAGATATATCTGGGCTTTATTATTTCCCATCCTTCCTTTGAAGTTCCGGTTTGCCGTGGATATGGCAATCTCCCCGTCAGCAGGGACCCCGCCATGGCTTCCCACGCACACACCACAGCCCTGGGTGAAAAATACGGCTCCGGCACTTAAAAGCACTTCGACAATCCCCTCTTTAGCTGCCTGAATCATGATGTCGCGGGAAGCCGGTGTCACAATCATCCGTACACCTTCTGCTACATGGTGCCCCTTTAAAAGCCTGGCTGCGATACGCAGATCCTCAATCCTCCCATTGGTACAGCTGCCAAGAAATACTTCCTGAACAGGAGTCCCCTCAACTTCATGAACCGCCGCATAGTTATCCACCATATGCGGCTTAGCCACACATGGAATCACGGAGGATAGGTCAATATGGATTTCCTGGCAGTATTCCGCATCCATATCCGCCTGTATCTCCACATCCTTCCCACAGATATATCCGCACTTTCCCCCCATTTCCACTACCATGTTGGCGATGGTCATACGGTCTGCCAGACAGCAGTTATCAATATACTCCCCGTAAAACTCAACAGATTTATAGTTAGCCCCAGATGCCCCGACCTGCCCGATTACAGTCAGGATTACATCTTTCGCACTGCTTCCTTGTGGTAAATCCCCACTCAAAACTACTTTTATCGTCTGAGGCACTTTAAACCAATTGCGCCCGGTATACATGGCAACCCCCATATCGGTTGCGCCAACTCCTGTCGAAAAAGCACCCACCGCACCATATGTACATGTATGCGAGTCCGTACCTAATATCAGGTCCCCTGCCTTCACATGCCCCTTTTCCATCATAAGTTGATGACAGACTCCCTCCCCACTTTCATAAAACCGGATTCCCTGTCCTTTCGCAAAACTTCTCAGCAGCGCATGCAGGTTAGCTGCTCTTTCATATGGCGCAGGGCATACATGGTCCATGATAAAGAAGATTTTATCCGGGTCACAAACCTTGATTCCTCCCAGCTCATGGAATGCCTGAACAGCCATTGGACCATTAGCATCATGGGCCATCATCTTGTCTATGGTACAGAATGTAATGTCACCTGCATAAACCTTTTTATCACTGTGTGCTGAGAGGATTTTTTCAGCAACCGTCATTCCTTTCAAATCATCACCCTGCCTTTCACATGTTTGAATAATGATGTAATATATGGAATAAATGCCCTAAATCCAATATTTCATCCTGCATAATACATTTATAGATATCTGATTGCTCTGACCGGCCGTATATCCCTTTACAGCAGGAAGACATTTTCCCCATTAAATCAGCCTCTGTCAGGGGAGTCTCAGGGTCGCCCTTGGGAAGCAGCCTGCTGACTTCCATCATCCGGCCATCTTCCATAATCAATGCCACATGACATCCACGTATGTGGTCTTCTTTATTTTCATAAAACTGGTCAGGGATAATTTCCATCTTATCAATCAGTGCACTTGTTTCCTGGCTCATATTCTTACAGTCTTCCAAATCGTCCAATGTATAGGTCCCATTCTGCAGGGCCTTTGCTAATGCATAGGTCATACTGAATTTCCCCTCATCTGCGGAAACCGGCTTCCTTATATTTCCTGTCACCAGAATTGAATTTGGGTAAGTAGTAATCTTTATGCTTTTTATCTGATTCAGATTGACATCATCCATTTTCCTCAGGGCTGCACCAGCATCAACAACCGGATGCAGATGCCGGCAGGCCGGATACAGTTTCACATAAGACGTATCAATCAGCAGAGGACCACCCAATCCTGATGTAATCTCTTCCACATGGGGATTTCCTGAAAATGCTTTATAAAAACCTTTAACGCCTTCAAATGGATGGATAGGTGCATGGATTCCTTCCCTTGCCATCAATGCGGATATGACTCCCGTACGGCAGGCATTGGCCGGATTAACCGGCTTTGTCATCTGTCCGCTCTCAGAAACCTCAAACAGTCCTGAAGCCTGCACAGCACCGTAACTGATTGCCTGGCATGTTTTATCTGCATCTAACCCCAGTAGTTTTGCACAGGCGGCAGAAGCAGCAACTGCACCCACCACACCGGTTCCATGAAATCCCCGCTGCAGCGCGCTAGGCTGTACCGCATTGGATACACGGATATAAATCTCATAACCAGTAAGGATTCCTTCGTAAACAGATTGATTGGATCTGTCTTCTGACTCTGCCAGGGCCAATACGGCTGGAATGACAGCAACCCCGGGATGTCCATTTGCGGTTTTATGTCCATCGTCCAGGTCGGCCCCATGTCCATAAGATGCATTCATATAAGCCGCTGCCGGGGCAGGTACTTTTTTTTCGCAGAACAGGACGCTGCTTTGTTCATTGCCGCCAAAACCATACATCACCCGTTCTACCATATGGTTATAATCATTATTTACTTTAAGACCAGCAATCGCTGATATCACGTAATCCAAAATCCTGAACCGTACACTGTTCCCATAATCTTTATCCGTATCATTCAAATCAAAGGCAGCGGTCCAGTCACCTAAAACCTTACAGGTATTTATCTGTTCCATTCCTATTCCCTTTCCACGTAAGTTCTATTTCCTGCCTGTTATAGTCAGCAGAGGAACTGCCTGTTGACAATCGCATCCGGATTTAATTTTCCTCTATCAAATGATTCCAAATTTTCTTTTACAAGGTCAGCCATGACAAGACCTATGTCCGATGTATTGCCTCCCACATGGCAGCTCAGGGTAACATTATCCAGGGACAGAAGGCGGTTTTCCGCGGACACAGGTTCATTTTCAAAACAATCCATTCCAGCTGCCAGCAGTTTTCCATCCTTGAGCTGTTCGTACAAAGCGTCTTCATCAATAATGCCTCCACGGGCTGTATTGATGATGACTGCAGTAGGTTTCATTGATTCCAGCTGTGCCTTTCCAATCATATGATAGGTTTCATCTGTTTTTGGTATATGGATACTGATAACATCCGAAGTCTTCATAAGTGTTTCCAGGGAGACATACTTCATTGCCAGTTTTTCCTCCACTTCCTCAGCCAATGGAAACACATCATAGTATTGTACTTTTGCACCAAAAGCCTGGACAATCCCTGCAACCCTGCGCCCGATATTGCCTGCTCCAAGAAGACCGACTGTCTTGCCCTTCAACATATAAGAACGGCCTTCAATGGAGGATTTAATCCAATGCCCATCACGTATATTCTTATCAATAAAAGCAGTATTCCTCAGGGTTGCCAGCATCAGGTTAACGGCCTGTTCTGCCACGGCCGGGGCATTCCCTCCTGCTATATTGGCAACAACAATCCCCCTCTTGCCAGCAGCTTCAATATCAACCGTATCCACACCTGCACCCCAGCGCTGGATGAATTTAAGGGACGGCATTGCATCCATCTCCTCTTCATTCATTCGCAGGATTCTCAGAATTACATAATCTGTCTCCGGGTGCTGCGTAAGTTCCTCCTGCTTTGACGCAAAGTACAGATTAAAATGACTGTCTAAAAGACTTATGATTTTTTCTTTTACATCCGGAGAATAAGAACCGGCAACCAAAACATTTTTCATTATTCCATCCACTCCTTTCAATCTTATTGATTACAAAGTTAACCTGCTTTCTGGATTTTACGCTTAATGATATCCCCGAAAAACCCCCAAACCAGCATTCCTGCAGTCAACACCAGGAATACCAGGGTAATGGGACGCCTCAGGAAAGGCAGGAAACTTCCATGATAAAGCATCAGCCCCCGGAATAGGTTCTTTTCTGCAATCCTTCCAAGTATATACCCCATAATCAGTGGTGTTTTGGGGAATTTTAATTTGGACAGCCCATAGCCGATGATGCCGAATATCAAAACACAATATACATCAAACATACGTGAATTTACCCCAAACGCCCCTACACAGCACAGAACGAAAACAACCGGCAAAAGAATATATTTGGGAATTTTTAGTAATTTAACAAACATTGGAAGCGCAACCGTTTCAAGGATTGCCATTACAATTGTTGCAATCAGAAGCACACAGAACACAGCTCCCACCAAGGTACGCTCTTTTGTAAACAGCAGCGGCCCGGCACTGATTCCTTTTAGTGTCAATCCTCCCAGCAGGATTGCAGTCACATTATCTCCCGGTATCCCCAATGTCAATAGAGGTATCAGCGCACCTCCTATGGATGCGTTGTTAGCTGCCTCCGATGCCACGATTCCATCCGGGATACCGGTGCCGAATTCTTCCGGATGCCTGGAACTGCTCTGAGCCACGGAATATGAAATGATATTAGATGTACCACCTCCGATTCCAGGAAGGATTCCAATGCCAAGCCCAATCACCGATGAACGGATTAAATTAATCGGTTTGGAAAAAATATCCCTGAATGTATCGCGAAGCTTGGGAATTCCTGTCAGGGAACCGATAATCATTTTTTCTTCACGCCCAACCTTTTCTGAAGCAGCCATGACTTCTGCCACCGCAAAGAATCCAAGAAGGATTGGAAGGGTTGAAATGCCGCCCAATAGTTGGGTATTATTAAAGGTAAAACGTGGCGCCCCATCCACAGGAGCCTGTCCAACCGTGCTGATTAATATCCCAAAAAGGCAGGCCATCAGACCTTTGATAGGGGATCCCTTGACCAAAGTGGATACTGTACTCAGAGAAAACAATGCAACGGCAAAATACTCCGGCATGCTGAATTTGATTGCCACCTTGGCCAAAGCAGGGGATATCAGTACCAATCCAAACCAGCTGATTAGCGTGCCCAAGAAACTGGCAGCTATCCCAACTGAAATGGCCCGCCCGGCCTCTCCCTTCTGTGCCATGGGATGACCGTCAAAACAAGTTGCCAGCGAACTGGGTGTACCCGGGATCTGAAGTAAAATAGCCGAAATCAAACCTCCGGATATCCCACCGACGTAAAGCGCAATCAAAAGCGTAATTCCCTCAATGGTTGGCAGTGAATATGTAACAGGCAAAAACAGGGTAATTGCCATAGCTGAAGTCAGGCCGGGGATGGCGCCAAATACAATACCGGTAAACACACCTAGAACTATTAAGACCAGACTGATTGGATTAGCAATTGCAGGAAATCCCATTGTAATTAAACTCATTTCGTTTCACCTCTCTTTTAAAACGGCATGATACCGCGGGGCAGCATCAGATTCAGGCCATAACGGAATATATAGTAAATAGCAACGGATACTATTACCGATATAATTGCAAACAGAATGTAATTGCGTTCCTTTGGTTCGGATAAAATACAGGTCAGGGCAAACAGGAAAGCGGATGATGACGGACAGAAACCGACCGGACGCATGATAAGGATATATACGCTGATTACAATGAATGTAAGTATGAATGCGAGCCAGTTGATATTAGTCTTTGTACCCTCCCTGCTTCCGGAATCTTCACGCCTTCGTACTTTCCTGATATCTGTAATAATCAGGATAAGTGACAGCGCCCACATGGCATAGCAGATCCATTGAGGGATTGTTGCAGAATAGAACCGGCCTGTCAGTCCCCGATTTTCAATATAGCCTGTATTGTAATAAACAAAAGCAGTAAAAACGCCTGCTCCTATACCAATGAAACTTTCCTTATATTTATGGACAATGCTCATTTCTATCCCCTTTCACTATAAGTGACAGCGTTTTGAACCCTATATATCAAGATGGGCAAGTTTATATCCTTGCCCATCTTCACTATATACCTAGTTACCCCGCATCATATTCTCCAATTTCTTATAATAATCTTCCTGCTTCATCCAGCTGTCAATGGCTCCTATGGAATCAGCATTAACGGAAGCGCCGCAGGCCGCTGTAAACCTCTGCTGAAAATCAGTATCAGAACATATCTGGCTCATGATATCGCGCCAGTAATCCTCAACAGCCTTATCCGTACCCTTGGGAAATGCCATCACAAAGTAGCGTGTTGCCGAAACATCGACCCCCTGATCCTTAAAAGTTTCAACATCCGAATCAATATCCGGTTTAGCATCAGCCGTAAAACCAATACAGCGGAACTGCCCTGACTCCACATAATCCTTTACAGTTACCCATTGGGCAGATATGATATCCACAGTGCCGGACAGCAGGGCAGCACACTTTTCAGCCGCAGTTCCCACGTCAACCGGATGCAGGTCAACATCTGCCTCATTTTCAAACATCAACATAGTTGCATAGGTACTGGCACCAATCTCCGTGGCATAAATAACCGTATCCGGTGCAGCTTTTGCCGCTTCAATGATATCTGCAACCGTATAATACGGTGAATCCGCGGAAACATACCAACCGGCCGTATTATCACTGATTACACATGAAATGATATCAAACTTCTCTGATACATAATTAGGGATACTTCCTGCAGACGCTGCTGCTGTCAGGGATGTGTGATAAAACAATGCAGTATTTCCATCGGTTCCGGCATCCAGTGCATTTTGGAAGCCAATGGAACCTGAACCACCGCTGACATTTGAAACAACTACTGCTACCCCTGTTTTTTTGCTCATTTCCTCAGCAAAAAACCTTGCATTAATATCGGAATCTCCTCCCGCACTGGCACATATCACCAGCGTTAAGGCAGAGGACGGTTGATAAGAACCACTGCTTTCTTTTGTACCCGTATCCTCTTTTTCACCCGCTTCAGAAGTTGGGGCCGCAGTACTGCTATTATTGGCCGTACTGCTGGTTTTTGCTGAACTGCCGCAGCCGGACAACAAAGATATGATCATTACCGCCGCCATAAAACCCGCTGTCAATCTCTTTTTCATTTAAAATCCTCCTTTGCCACACTAACCTTAAGTAACATTTTCCATTTCAGGTATGATTTCCGAGCCATATGGAACCACCATAAATGAAGCCTCCGGGCCATATCGTTCAAGAGCCTTATTAATCGCCGCCTCATAGGAAACATATGATTCAAAAAACATTTGTTCCAACGTTGTATCCGGAACCTTACTATATAATATTGTAATCCTGAAGTTCTCCATGGCCCGGGCCCACATGAAGGCTTTACTCAAAGCATCCGGCTGATAACCCGTTGCACGGAAGCGCTCAACAACCGCATGCGGACTCCCTGCCTCTAATAAAACCTTTCCTGGTTTACCGATTCCATCCCGCATCTCTGCAACCATGATGATCATTCCGCCTTCTTTGCAGAGCATCTCCGCGCACCCAATTGCCTTCTGGGACTGGTGTAAATCGAAATCCCGTGGATATCCTCCCGGACTCACTATTACCACATCCGGCTTATGGTCTATCTTCACTGTCCACACTTTACGGCAGAGTCCAACCCCTTCCATATATGCGGATTCTAAGTCACCCGCAACACACTGGATTAACTCATGCAATTCGTTATCAATTGAATTGACAATAAAATCAACTCCCGCAATACGTGCTGCTTTCAGGGATTCCTCATGAAATGGGTTTCCCTGCAGCCAGCCAAGGGATGTTCTTTCTGGGCGGATAGGAAAGGAATGATGTTCCTTTAGGGTCTTAAATCCTGATATACCAGGCACCACACTCTTTCTTCCTCCTGAAAATCCAGCCAGTTGATGGGGTGCTATACATCCGGTCAGGATTCTTAAATCTGCTTCTGCAAATTCCTTTGTAGCCTGAACAATAACCCCTCCATCCGTAACCCCCATGATAACCAGCCGGTTATCGTCAAATGCATCATGATGGACAATCCGGAACCGGTTTACAACCTCATCCCCAAACATACTGCGAAGCTCCGGTTCTGTATTCATCCTGTGGGCTCCATATGCGACAATCAATATTATCTGGCTATCCTCCATCCCCCCCTGGTGCAGTTCCTCTGCAATCTCAAGCACCATCTCACCGCCGGGATAAGGACGTGTTATATCGTTGACCACAATAGCCGCCATCCGCTTTCCCTTTGCCAACACATTCAGATGCGGCGTCCCTATCGGATTTTTTATAGCACGCCGTATTTCTTCACGGATATCCGATACACCTGCAATATGTGTTGGCGCTGCTATCGGCATCATATTGGGTACTGATATGGTTACCGTCCCTTCCCCAACAGGTATCTCTGTTTCTGTAAATCCCATCCCCGTGTTTTGCCTCCCTTCTCTCTCCATTTTTTATATCACTTATCATTATAGATGGCGCATGTCCAATTAACCAGTTATTTACATAAATTGGAAGCAATTTCCATCATTAATTCTTTTGTCGGATTCTTTTTATCCAGTCTGGATACCTCTACAATCAATCGCTTTACATCCACTCCATATTCCTTTGCAACGGCTTTAAAGGTTTTCAGGAACCCTGAATGACATCCCGAATATCCCAAAATCATCTCCAAAGGCGTAATAGCCGGCTTATATCCATGTATTTCCATTGCAGGAATTAATTCCTCTTCCAGGAAATCCAGAAGGCCGTAAAAATCCACCTCCAAAGCCTCGTTGTATTTTTTTCCAAGAACCACGGCTATCTCTGTAGCCATGTTTCCTGCACTTCTCGCCATTCCTAAAAGTCCGCAATCAAGCAGATCCACTCCTGCTTCCATGGCTGCCTGTCCATTAGCCGCAGACATTCCCAGGTTATTATGGCAATGGAATCCAACCGGAATGGAAATATTTTCTTTTAATGCTTTTACATATGCCTTTACCTCATCCGGCATCATATACCCAGCCGAGTCCATAATGGTAACTTCATCCACTCCATGATTTTGAAGGTCCAATGCCTCCCTGGCCAGCTCTTCCGGTGATAAGAGATAAGCTTTCATAAGTGAATATCTGCATTTTAAACCATTATCCTTTACGGTTTTGATAACATCATAGTAAAGGTGTGCGTCACCGGCATCGGCTCCAACCCTTAAAAAACAAAGACCTGCTTTAGCAGCACTTTCCACATTTTCCTTTTTATAGCGCTTGGCATTTAAGAACATGCCAATCTCAGCTTTATTAAGGAATGGTTTTGCAAGTTCATAATATTCTTCATCTGTACACGGAGCAGCAAATCCCAGATTACCAGCTCCTATACCCTTTGCGTTTCCGTATTCAATAACTGATATCCCGTTTTCCGTCAGCCCCTTCAGCATCATAACCGTCAAATCCTTTGGGAAACCACTGCCCAGAACATTTCCCCCATCTCTCATTGTACAGTCCATAATTTTCATATCCCGCCGCACCCCTTCATATGATTTTTTGTTGTTTTTTATAAATGCACTTATTTTTTTTGTTATATTTATCATAATGCTTTTCTTAGTAAAAGTGAAACAGAGAATCTTTGTCTTTTAACAAATATTATTTGTTGTTTTTATAATATCAACTATTTATTTTTGTTATTTTCTTGACAAACAGAGTTACTGCTGCTTATAATAAAGGAAAAGAACAGCAGGGGGGATATATATGGAAACAACAAGCCTTCTTTACTTTGCAGAAGCCGCCAAAGATTTGAATTTTACCCAGACCGCCAAACGGCTGTTTATTTCCCAGCAGAATCTCAGCAACCATATTGCACGCCTTGAGAAGTGTTATGGTGTTAAATTGTTTGAAAGGAAGCCCCACCTTTCCCTGACATATTCCGGTGAGGTCCTGCTGGCCTATGCCAATGATTTTAAATTGGATGATGATAATTTAAGAAATGTCCTGCTGAACATTAAAGAAAAAGAACACGGTGTGCTGCGCATCGGGTGCAGCCCAATCCGCACCAATATCGTCATGCCCAGACTGACGGAAATATTCACCCAGAAATATCCCAATGTGGAATTACAGTTTTTTCAGGAACATTCTTCGGATCTTCTGGAAATGCTGCTGGCAGGAGAACTGGATTTTTCTGTGAGTATTGCCAAGGGAAACCAGCCCAACCTTATCACAACCCATCTGTTTGATGACAGGATTTACCTGATGGTATCAAAAAAACTCCTGCAGAAATATTTTGGCGAGGATACGGACGCACTTATCGAGCGGTCAAAAAAAGGAATACACTTAAAGGAATATGAATGCCTGCCTTTTGTAAATGTACGCTCCAGTAAGATTTTTAAGGACATACTTTATTATTCCGACTGTAAACCGAATTTTCTGGTCACCACCACATACCCGCTGTTTTCGCAGCAGAACCTGTACGAAAATATTGCAGCATCCATCGTGACTACAACGATTTATTTCCATATCCGGGCGTACATGAGTGAGGATATATACTTTTTTCCAATCATCAAGCCGCCGGAAATGCCGCTTCACGACATTGTCTTCATCCGCCATTACAGAAAGTATCTATCAAAATATGGACAATATTTTTTTGATATTACCGTAAAATATTTTGAGCAGCTCAATGATTTATGATTTCATACCGGATTCATATCCGTATTTTCCAAAAATTTTTATTAAAATTCAAAAGAGTAATTGATATTTTCCTATGTAATGTAGTATATTTAAAGTGTAGAAGTCTATCTTGCGCTACAGATGCAGGAAGACAAACCACAGTTGATATAGAACAGGAAGTGATCCTATGAAGATAGAACGTATTAGTGATAATCAGATCCGCTGCACATTGACCAGTTTTGATTTAAGTGTACGCAACATTAACCTGGTAGAACTTGCCTATGGCACTGAGAAGGCCAGGAAGCTGTTCCGGGAGATGATCCAGAAAGCATCCAACGAGGTTGGGTTTGAAGCGGAAGACATCCCTCTTATGGTGGAGGCCATCCCGCTGTCCAGCGAAAGCATCATGCTGGTGATTACCAAGATTGAAGATCCGGAGGAGCTGGATACACGCTTTGCCAAGTTCTCGCCATTTACGGAGGAGAACCAGAACCCGTTGCTGTCCCAGCTGGCCAGCGAGTTCCTGGAAGGCGCTGAGAATCCCCTCAACTATCTGGAACCGGATACGGTGGAGGAGGCGCAGAATAACGCGGACTCCGCGGTCCAGGGCGCGGATAGTGCCAAGAAGAAGAAAAATGCGGTCAGCAGCGCCCGGATATTCCGTTTCGACAGTCTGGACCGGATCAGTGAAGCCGCCCGCGCGGTCGACGGCATTTATAACGGCGTCAATACCCTTTATAAAAAACCGGATACCCGCCAGTACTATCTGATTGTCAAGCGCCTGGACTGCGAGGACCTTGACTTTTCAAGGGTGTGCAACATCCTGGCGGAATATGCGGCAAAGCTTCCCAATGAATCTGCCAGCGAGGCTTATTTTAAAGAACATTATGAGGTGATGATTGAAGGCAGTGCACTGCAGAATCTGGCTAAGATATGATGATTGGGACATATTGGCCCATTCGGGCTGATATATCTAAGATGTGTTGTCCGGGATTGGATGCTCAGATATACCATAAGATGCAATGTCCGGGATATGGAAAACCAGATATATTGCTAAGGAATGACAACTGAACTTTAACCGCTAAGTTTCGTACAAAATCAAACCAGCCACTATGATTCACAAAAAGCAATCCAATTGTAAAACACCCCAACCATAACGCCATATCAAAAATTCCCCCCGTGGCCCACATCCGGCCACAGGGGGAATTTCCTTATTATCCATAACTACTAGGGATTTCTCTAATTATCTATAATATCATCATAAACACCATCATTTAAAATACTGCGGATACTGCTCCCTGAACAGCTTTTCATTCAGCATCCAGTTATTCAGATGCCTGTCCATGGTTTCCACTGCCCTCTTCTTATCCTTTAACCGGATTGCATCCAGAAGTTCCCGGTGCTCCCCGATAATCTTATGGTCCTTGACCGTGGTCACGGAAAGGCTCCGTATCCGGTCATAGTGGATGGACAGGCGCTGGCACATGCTGTAGGTAAGTTCCTTCCTGCATATGGAAAAAAGCTTTCTGTGCATCTCATTGTCCAGTTCCAGCAGTTTTTCAGGAGAACCGCCTTGACGATAGAACTCCTGAAGCCGGATATTCTCGTCCAGCCACTTGAGGTCGTCCTCACACGCCATGTCGCATACCAGCTCCACGGCTGCCTTTTCCACAATCAGGCGCAGGAACCTTGCCTCCTCCACCAGCTCCACATCAATCAGGGCAATACGCATGCCCCTTTGGGGAAATATCTCGATGATGCGGGATTCCTCGCTGAGCTGGATGACCGCCTCGCGCACAGGTGTACGGCTGATGCCAATCTGCTGTGATACCTCAATATCATTAAAGGGGGCCCCGGGTTCCAAATCCAGGGAGATGATATTGTCGCGGATGGTGCGGTAGGCAAATTCCCTTGCGGTCTCGCCTGATTTCTTTTCTTCTATCTTCATGGGTACAGTCTCCTGTTTCTAAACTGATGCGGGATTACCGGTCCTGCTTTTCAATGGCCTCCCAAAGCCCGTTTAAGTAGCATGCCCCAAGTGCCCTGTCATAAAGGCCGTATCCCGGCATGGACACCTCGCCCCAGATAGCCCTGCCGTGGTCAGGACGCATGATTCCGTCAAATCCGATATCATGGAGCGCCTTCATTATTTCATACATGTCCATGCTTCCGTCCTCTGACAGATGGGCTGCTTCCTGGAAATCCCCTGGCGCATTATACTGCAGGTTGCGTACATGGGCAAATGGAATCCTTCCTTTAAGGGAACGGATGATGTCGGGGATATCATTCTCCGGGTTGCTTCCCAGGGAACCGGTGCACAGGGTAACGCCGTTAAACGGTGCGTCCACTGCCTTCATAAGCTTTAACAGCTGCTCCTTGCCGGTCATGATTCTTGCCAGTCCGAATACAGGCCATGCCGGATCGTCCGGATGGATTGCCATGCGGATGTCGTATTTCTCACATACCGGCTGGATTGCCTTTAAGAAATATACCAGGTTGTCAAACAGTCTGTCAGCATCCACATCCTTGTACATTTCAAATAATTCCTTAATCCTGGCCATACGCTCAGGCTCCCATCCCGGAAGTTCAAAACCATTGGACTTCTCACCCATGGATTCAAACATGTTCTCAGGATTAATCTTGTCAATCTCCTTCTGGTCATAGGCCAGGACCGTGGAACCGTCCGGGCGTACCTTGGCAAGGTCGGAACGGGTCCAGTCGAACACAGGCATGAAGTTATAGCAGACAATATGGATATCTGCCTGTCCCAGGCGCTCCAGCGTTGTAATGTAGTTGGCAATGTACTGTTCCCTCTCAGGCGCGCCCACCTTGATGGCGTCGTGGATGTTCACGCTCTCGATTCCCATTACCTTCAGGCCTTTGGACTCCACGTACTCCTTCATCTGAAGAATACGCTCCATGGGCCATGCCTCGCCTGCCGGGATGTCATACAGTGTGGTGATGATACCCTTCACACCTGGAATCTGGCGGATCTGCTCCAGGGAGACTGAGTCAACACCTTCACCAAACCAACGCAATGTCATATCCATAATCCTTGTCCTCCTTAATTGTTTCATGGGTTTTAAATAATCCTGTAATCCTATGATTCTATACAGCTTTAATATCTTAGTATACTAATATATTACTCTCGGGAGCACGTTTTGTCAATACATAATTGACAATATCTCCTATGGAAAATGCCCTGGGCGTATTTAAGCACCCATTTCCGCTCTCTGCACATCCCATAGTTATCTTATATTTAAGCATTAAAATACCTCATGCCAATAAAACAGAAAGCCATCTGCCATCCCCCATCAATATAGAAAGGCGCCTGCCATATCCCATGGATACGGCGGACGCCCTTTCATTCCCTAACCCGCTACTGCCTCTAAAGCCTTACCTGCTGGCCAGGACTTCGTTCATCCCTGCAACCAGCTTATCACAGTCAATACCGTGAACCATGCAGGCCTCTTCCAGGGACTCACCCTGGGAAGCAGGACAGCCTAAGCAGTGCATTCCTGCACGCATCAGCATAGGTGCAACCAGCTCATCCATCTGTATCAGTTCGCCAATCAGCATGCTCTTATCAATTGTCATGACTATAGTACCTCCTTATATTTCTGCTTTTAGTATTCCCTTAAAAACGGATACCTGCGCTTTTATCATCATAATACGATTTCGTGTTTTTGACAAGCCCTGGATCCACTTACATTTTTTTCATATTAACCAGAATTATCAAGGATTGTTAAAAAATATTATCATTAAAACCTATTGACGTGTATACAATGTACATCTTATAATAAATGTTGCAAAAGCAACAGCATAAACCATTTATTTTTAGTACACTATGGGTGCCAGAAGAACCGGTAAATATTTCTGAGCAGTATGGCTGTCATTCATATGGCTAATAATAATTCTATTATGATACTATCAGCACACGCATTCCACAGGAGGAAAAGTCTATGAGAACAGAATGGAACACTTTTAACGGCGGTGTATGGCAGCGGGAAATCAATGTCCGCGATTTCATACAGAAAAACTATACCCCCTATGACGGCGATGACGGATTCCTGGAAGGGCCTACTCAGAATACCACGGAGCTTTGGGACCAGGTCATGGAGCTTACAAAGAAGGAACTGGAAGCCGGCGGCGTCCTGGATATGGATACGAAAATCATTTCCACCATCACTTCCCATGGGCCGGGATATTTAAATAAGGAAAAGGAAACCATTGTGGGCTTCCAGACCGATAAGCCATTTAAGCGTTCCCTTCAGCCTTACGGCGGCATCCGCATGGCGGTGAAGGCATGCCAGGACAATGGCTATGAGGTTGATCCTGAGATTGTAGAATTTTTCACAAAGCATAGGAAGACACACAATGCAGGTGTGTTTGACGCATATACGGATGAGATGCGCGCATGCCGTTCCAGCCATATCATTACAGGCCTTCCTGACGCCTATGGCCGCGGCCGCATCATCGGCGACTACCGCCGTATTGCCCTTTATGGCGTGGATGCGCTGATTCAGGAGAAGAAGGAAGAAAAGGATTCCACACGCACCATCATGTACTCCGATGTCATCAGGGAGCGGGAAGAGCTGTCCGAGCAGATCCGCGCGCTGGAGGATCTGAAGACACTTGGAAAGATTTACGGATTTGATATTTCAAGGCCGGCGGCAGACGTTAAGGAAGCAATCCAGTGGACCTATTTCGGATATCTGGCGGCTGTTAAGGAGCAGAACGGCGCAGCCATGTCCCTCGGCCGTACCTCCACCTTTATTGACATTTACGCGGAGCGTGACTTGCGCGAGGGCAGATACACCGAATCCCAGATTCAGGAATTCGTGGACCACTTCATCATGAAGCTGCGCCTTGTGAAGTTTGCAAGGACACCTGAATATAATGACCTGTTCTCCGGCGACCCCACATGGGTTACGGAGTCCATCGGCGGAATCGGCATTGACGGGCGCCATATGGTTACCAAGATGTCCTACCGTTACCTCCACACCCTTAAGAACCTGGGAACTGCGCCTGAGCCGAACCTGACCGTGCTCTGGTCCCCAAGGCTGCCGGAGAACTTCAAGCGGTTCTGTGCAAAGACCTCCATTGAGTCCTCCTCCATCCAGTATGAGAACGATGACCTGATGCGGGTAACCCACGGGGACGACTACGCCATTGCCTGCTGCGTATCCAGCATGAGGCTGGGCAAGGAAATGCAGTTCTTCGGCGCAAGGGCCAACCTGGCAAAGTGCCTGTTATACGCCATCAATGGAGGCGTGGACGAGATTTCCGGCAAGCAGGTAGGACCAAAATACCGTCCCATCACTTCTGAGTACCTGGATTACGACGAGGTCATGGACAAATATAAGGACATGATGAAATGGCTTGCCAAGGTATATGTCAACGCCCTTAACATCATCCACTACAACCACGACAAATACAGCTATGAAAGACTTCAGATGGCCCTTCATGACAAAAAGGTGACCAGATGGTTTGCAACCGGTATTGCAGGGCTTTCCGTCGTGGCAGACTCCCTGTCCGCCATCAAGTACGCAAAGGTTAAGACCGTGCGCAACGAAAAGGGTATTGTGACAGATTATATCGTCGAGGGAGATTTCCCTAAATATGGAAATAATGACGACCGCGTGGACCAGCTGGCAGCCGACCTGGTGCACACCTTCATGAGCTTCATAAAGGGCAACCACACCTACCGCGGCGGAATCCCCACCACCTCCATCCTTACCATTACCTCCAACGTGGTGTATGGCCAGAATACCGGTTCCACACCGGATGGACGTAAGGGCGGTCAGCCATTTGCCCCCGGCGCAAACCCAATGCATCACAGGGACAGCCACGGTGCAATCGCATCCCTTGCCTCGGTTGCCAAGCTTCCGTTCAGGGATGCCCAGGACGGTATCTCCAACACCTTCTCCATCATACCGGGCGCCCTTGGTAAGGATGACCAGGTATTCATGGGTGACCTGGAAGTGGAACTGTCCGGCTGCGGCGGCTGCGAAGTGGGAGGCAACCTGTTCGAGGGCCTGGACACCGAAGCAGATATTGAGGAATCATGAACCAATAACCGTTTAACCATTCAAATGACATAAAGAAAGCGAGGACAACATTATGGTAAAAGCAAGCGAATCCCAGATTGATAACCTGGTGGCACTGTTGGACGGCTATGCCCAGGAAGGCGGCCATCATCTTAATGTAAATGTATTCAGCAAGGAAACACTTCTGGACGCCCAGGCACATCCTGAAAAATATCCTCAGTTAACAGTCCGGGTATCGGGCTATGCCGTAAACTTCAATAAGCTGACAAAACAGCAGCAGGATGAGGTCATTTCCAGGACCTTCCACGGAGCCATCTAAAATCATAACTGTCATAACCAGGGGGATTGTGGTAAAGTAAAGAGGAAAAAGGAGGGCTGCACATGATTGGACGTGTACATTCGGTTGAAAGCTTCGGCACGGTTGACGGACCTGGCATCCGCATGGTCATTTTCTTAAGCGGCTGTCCCATGAGATGCCTTTACTGCCACAATCCCGATACATGGGACCCCAAAGGGGGGACCCCTATGACCGTGGAAGAAATCCTGGCGCAGTTTGAACAGGCCCGCCCGTTTTATAAAAAGGGCGGTATCACGGTCAGCGGCGGCGAGCCATTGATGCAGATCCGCTTTGTCACCGAACTTTTCGAGGCGGCCAGGGCCAGGAATATCCATACCTGTCTGGATACCTCGGGCATCACATTCAACCCTTCATCGGAAGGAGTCATGGCCATGTTTGACCGGATTATGGCTGTCACCGACCTGGTGATGCTTGATATCAAACATATTGACCCGGAGGAACATATAAAGCTGTGCGCACAGCCCCAGGACAATATACTGGCATTTGCCAGATACCTGGAGCAGAAGAAAATACCTGTATGGATCCGCCATGTGGCGGTGCCGGGCATTACGGACAATGAAACATATCTGTACCGTCTTGGCAGGTATCTGGGAACCCTTAAGAATATAAAGGCCCTGGATGTACTTCCCTACCACGACATGGGCAAGGCCAAATATCACGAGCTTGGACTTCCCTACGCCCTTGAGGATGTGGCACCCATGGAGGCCGGCAGGGCAGTGGAATGCCGGAAGGTCATCCTGAGGGGAATGCGGGAAGCCAGGTTGTCCCAGACAGGAGGCGTTTAGGCTGATTGCTCTTGAATTTATACAATATTAACACACAGAGGCAGCATTTTCCTCTTGAATAATTGTACTTTATAGTATAAAATAAAATAACAATGTAGACAAATCTAAGGAGGTACTTAATCATGGCATATGTAATTAACGACTCTTGTGTAAGCTGCGGCAGCTGTGCTGGGGAATGTCCAGTAGGCGCTATTTCTGAGGGAGATGGAAAGTACGTTATCGACGCTGATACCTGCATCGACTGCGGAACCTGTGCAGCTACCTGCCCAACCGGAGCTATTGAAGGCTAATTGAGTTACATAAGAGCTTCTTCCTGAGGGAAGGGGCT
The DNA here is from genome assembly GCF_022440595.1 of Enterocloster sp. OA13. Taxonomy (NCBI): domain Bacteria; kingdom Bacillati; phylum Bacillota; class Clostridia; order Lachnospirales; family Lachnospiraceae; genus Enterocloster; species Enterocloster sp. OA13. The sequence continues at coordinate 5,050,383 of NZ_JAKNTF010000001.1, forward strand.
CTTTTTCAGTTTACGGAAACACCCAAAGGCGGCACACCGCATAAAATCTATTAATGTGGAATACATAAGTTATCCGGAGGAATTCAATGATGATGAAAAAACCAGTAATTGGAATCACCCCATCCCATAATACTGAAAATGATGATATCAGCCTGCGCCCCACCTATCTGAGGGCTGTTCTGGCTGCCGGGGGTATTCCTGTGGTCCTCCCGTTAGAGGCAGGGAATGAAGATCTGGAAATGCTTGTACAGATGTTTGACGGATTTCTCTTCTCCGGCGGACCGGATCCCCATCCCTTCCTCTTTGGTGAGGAAACCCAGGCAAACTGCGGCAACGCGTCCATTCCCAGGGATACCATGGAACTGGCGCTTTTAAAAGCTGTCATGGCTGAGAAGAAACCCATCCTTGGCATCTGCCGGGGCGCCCAGATCATCAATGTGGGGCTTGGGGGAAATATCTATCAGGATATCCCCAGCCAGACCGAACGCAGTTTTCCCATTGCCCATAAGCAGCCCTTTGCATATCCGGTCCCATCCCATCATGTGCATGTTGTAAAGGATACCCTGCTTGCAAGGATATGCGGCGGCAGGACGGAAATCGCAGTCAACAGCTTCCATCATCAGGCGGTGCAGGAACCGGCTCCAGGCCTTATTGTCAGCGGCCTGGCGCCGGATACAGTCATAGAGGCCGTGGAAATGCCGGATTATCCTTATCTGCTGGGTGTGCAGTGGCATCCGGAACACATGTGGCCCAAGGACCAGGCTGCTGCCAATATATTTAAGAGTTTTGTGGAGGCATGCAGGTAATAGATACAGATAAGCCGGGAGGATCCATGATACATAAGAATCTCCCCGGCTTTCTGTTATTACTTTATACCATTACTTTCCGTTACTTCTATATATTAATGCATCCCGCTATTTATTGTCGATTACCTCTCCCGCCATCTGCACCATCTCTTCCGCAGTCAGGGAGCCGTCAAATGTAAGCATATTATAATGTGTCCCGCCATCCGTCCAGTCCACACTCTTCACCACCTGATCCTCTACCTGATCCGAGCCATAGGAGATATAAAGCTCCCCTGCATCCATCCTGGCCTGTTCCTCCTCAGATACCTGGTAGTTCGGAGGTACAAAGCGGTACTGGTCGGCCCTGTACTGAATAGCTATGCCATTGTGGTCAAAGGACTGGCTCTGTCCCGAATCCTCCCCATATGAATCCATATTGCCTACATTGATAAACAGGTCGGGCATACCGGACTTTTTATATGTCAGGTTAAGCTCCTGGCCCTGCTGAACCACATTCCCCTCATCATCCATCTGGCTCTCATTTACCGGGACGCCTGTACTGAACTGAAAACCATTGGCAAATGTCTCCGGCGCCTTTGTGACAAATCCCAGCTTTGTCTCCATCTCCCCCAGCTTATCATATGTGAAATCATCTGCATGGGAGCTATGGGAACTTATCTGTGTAACCTTACCTGCCGCCACTGCTGTCATGCTTCCAATTACACATACCGCTGCTGCCGCTACCATTATTTTTCTTGGACTCCATTTCCTCATTCTTGATTCCTCCTCTATTTTCCGGTGAACAGAGCACCGCATCCTCTCTTCATCTGCGGAAGTTACCTGTAAAGATCCAGCCTGCTTATATAAGGCATGGCTTATCTGTTCATCGAATCCCGCCATGTTCCCTTTTCCCTGCTGTCTGTTCATAAGGCTACCTCCTTTTCTGCATCCTGCCGTCTGGTCAGCTCTCTCTTTAAATTAATCCTGGCTGTGTACAGCCTTGACTTGACAGTTCCTTCCATACAGCCCATGATACCTGCAATTTCCTTTGTTGACATCTGGTTAAAATAATAGAATACCACCACCGTCCTCTGCTTGACCGGAAGGCTGCCTATGGCCCGGTACAGCTCATCATCCCTGGAATGGGCCAGCACTTCATCCAGGACCGAGGATGCCTGGGGCTCCTCCTCCCCATATACCTCCTCCACCGGCTGTTCCCTCCGGCTCTTCCTGCATATACGCCATGCTTCCCTGGTGAGTGTCTTATAGAGCCAGCTGGAAAAATGTTCCGGTTCCTTTATCTTCTTTCGGTTCATCCAGCACAGCACAAAGGTTTCCTGCACAATATCCTCGCTGTCTGCATGATTTCCGGATATGAGATATGCCATGCGAAGCACTTTGGGATAGTAATGTCCCATTAGCTGGTCAAATGCCTGGCTGTCGCCTTCCGACATCCTGCCCACAAGATATGACACTGACTGTTCCGCTTGCGTCTGTTCCGTGTGCGTCTGCCCTGTGTGCATCTGCCCTGTGTGCGTCTGCCCCATATGCATCTCCTCCTTCCATCATATATTAGTTAGTATGGTCTGTTTCTATATTTTATCGGTGCACCTGTTATATAGAGGATGCTGCGGGGAATTTGGTTCATTTTTATGAGACATATAAATTAAAATTTTTGATTATCCATATATATGCTCCATCCAGCCAGAAACCATACTGCCAGCACTGCCTATTTTGCCATCTGCCGCGTTGTCGTCAGTCAGCGGAGGACCCACTCCGCTTCCTTCCTCCGCCTTGCAGGCTGACAAAATATTCAGCGCTGGCAGTACGGTTTCTGACTGGATGGAGCATATAGATGTAAAAAGAAAGCATCCACAAAAAAGCGGATGCCTTCCTAAACTTTATTTTATCATGGGAACCTATGTCTTTCAATCATGGAATGAACGGATCCTCCAGTGAATTATCTGACTCTTCATCCACCGTTTCACCTTCCGTATCACCTACCGGGCCATCACCCCACCGCCGCCTTCATCTGCCGTACATAGTTACACACAGGCTCCACACATCCGCGGCCATATTGGGCAACCATCTTCACAATGGCGCTTCCCACAATCACCCCGTCTGACTGGGCCGCCATCTCTTTGGCCTGCTCCGGTGTTGAGATTCCAAAGCCTACTGCGCAGGGCACCTGCCTTGCCTGTTTTACCGTATCCACCATTTCCTTTATATTAGTAGTAATCTGGCTGCGGACACCGGTAACGCCCAGGGAGGATACGCAGTACACGAACCCGTCTGATTCCCTGGCAATGGCCTGGGCCCGTTCCTTGGAGGTGGGGGCTACCAGGTATATCAATACCATGCCGTATTTTTTGCAGGCAGGAAGCAGCTCCTCCCGCTCCTCAAAGGGCATATCCGGCACAATCAGGGCATCGATTCCACAATCCGCGGCATTTTTCATGAACTTACCCACACCGTAGGCAAATACAGGGTTGATATATGTCATGAATGCCAGCGGCACGTCCGTCTTCTGCCGTATCCTTCTTACGCTGTCAAATATCTTATCTGTGGTGGTGCCGGAAGCCAGGGCGCGCATATCTGCTTCCTGGATTACAATCCCCTCTGCCACCGGGTCAGAAAACGGGATGCCAAGCTCAATCAGGTCCGCCCCTGCCTCAGCCATGGCCGGAACCAGTTCCTCAGTCACTCCCAGGTCCGGGTCTCCTGCTGTTATAAATGGTATGAATGCCTTCTTATTCTCAAATACTTCCTGTATCCTATTCATAGAGTTCCACCCCCCTGTATCTTGCAATTGCCGCAACATCCTTATCCCCCCTGCCGGAAAGATTTATCACAATAACCTGGTCCTTATCCATGTCTCCCGCCACCTTCCTGGCATATGCCACCGCGTGTGCGCTTTCCACAGCCGGGATGATGCCCTCCATCCGTGAAAGATATTCAAAGGAATCCACTGCCTCATCATCAGTCACGGGGACGTACTCAGCCCTCCCTTTATCATGGAGCGCCGCATGCTCAGGCCCGATTCCCGGATAGTCCAACCCGGCGGATATGGAGTAAACCGGCGCAATCTGCCCATACTCATCCTGGCAGAAATAGGACTTCATACCATGGAAAATGCCCAGCTTCCCGGTTGCAATGGTGGCCGCGGTCTTCTCCGTCCGCACGCCCAGCCCGGCTGCCTCGCAGCCCACCAGCTTTACTCCCTCATCACCGATAAATTCATAAAAAGCCCCCATTGCATTGCTGCCGCCGCCCACACATGCAATCACCATGTCCGGAAGCTTACCTTCCTTTTCCATGAGCTGCGCCTTGATTTCCCTGCCAATCACACTCTGGAAATCCCGCACCATCATGGGAAATGGATGAGGCCCCATGACCGAACCGATGACATAGTGGGTATCGGATATCCGGTTGGTCCACTCCCGCAGGGTTTCATTGACAGCGTCCTTTAATGTCTGGGTGCCGCTGGTCACCGGATGTACCTTTGCGCCCAGAAGTTCCATGCGGTATACGTTTAACGCCTGGCGGTCCGTGTCCTCCTTGCCCATGAACACCTCACATTCCAGTCCCAGAAGGGCTGCCGCTGTGGCAGTAGCCACGCCGTGCTGTCCTGCACCGGTTTCTGCGATGACCCTGGTCTTACCCATCTTTTTGGCCAGCAGCACCTGGCCCAGGGCGTTGTTAATCTTATGGGAACCTGTGTGGTTTAAATCCTCCCTTTTCAGGTAAATCCTGGCCCCGCCCAGGTCTTTTGTCATCTTCTCTGCATAGTACAGGCGCGACGGCCTGCCCGTGTATTCCTCCAGCAGATATTTAAGCTCAGCCACGAACTGAGGGTCCTTTTTATAATGTTCATACGCTGCTTCCAGCTCAGCCACGGCACTCATCAGTGTTTCCGGTATAAACTGGCCGCCGTGGATTCCGAATCTTCCATTTGACATTGTATTAAGCTCCTTTGCATTCATTATATTCATTGATGGTCCTTACCATGGCCACCAGCTCCGCAATCCTCATCCGGTCCTTACGCCCCTCTGTCTCGGCCCCGCTGCTCACATCGATGCAGTAAGGTTCAAAGGATGCGGCCTGGACCAGATTATCCCTGTTGATGCCTCCTGCCAAGAAAAACGGCTTTGTAAGTTCAGGAATCATGTTCCAGTCAAACCGGACGCCCGCTCCTCCGTATGCGTTGGCGGTGCATGTATCCAGAAGCAGATATTCACAGGGAAGTTCCTGTGCCCTCAAGATCTGCTCCCTATCCCTGACCCTCAGGGCCTTTATGATCGGCAGGTCTGTATGGTTCCTTAATTTCCTGATATAATCCTCGTCCTCATCACCGTGAAGCTGGATCATGTCAATCACAGGCCCCTGTCCATTTCCCCTCCCTGTCAGGGAAAGGATTTCCTCCTGCGGCGCATTGACAAATACCCCTACAGCCTGAATCCGTCTGTCCAGCTCGCTCTTAAGCTGTCTTGCCTTATCCGCCGATACCTGGCGGCTGCTCTTTGCAAATACAAAGCCAATATAATCCGGTCCCGCCTCATTAACCGCCATGATATCGCTGAAACGGCTGAGGCCGCAGATTTTGATTTTACATGGTCTCATCTGATGACTCCTTTATTTACTTACTTTTCCCGTTTTAACCGCCTCCGCGTTTTATGTGTTTCCGTGTTTTAACTACATCCGCTTTTCAACTCCGCCAAAGCCATTTTCCTATCCTGCGCCCTCATCAGCGTCTCGCCAATCAAAACCGCATCCACCTTTGCCTCTGCCAGCGCCTCTATATCCTGCGCCGTCCTGATGCCGCTCTCAGCCACGAATATGGTGTCAGGCCCCACCAGTCTCCTGAGCCTTAACGCATTGGAAAAGTCCACCTCAAATGTCTTTAGGTTCCTGTTGTTAATCCCTATAATACCGGCCCCGGCATCCGCCGCCATGGAAACCTCCTCCTCTGAGTGGGCTTCCACAAGGGCGGAAAGCCCCAGCTCCCTGCTGATACGCAGATACTGCGTCAGCTGTTCTTTGCCCAGAAGGGAACAGATAAGAAGCACTGCCGATGCCCCCAGCAGCCTGGCCTCGTATATCTGGTAGGGGTCAACCGTAAAATCCTTTCTCAGGAGAGGAAGCCGTACCGCCTGGTGTATTTCCTCCAGATACCTGTCATTTCCCAGGAAAAATTCCGGTTCGGTGAGCACGGAAATGGCGTCTGCTCCAGCATCCTCATAGTCTTTCGCAATATCCACATAAGGAAAATCCGGTGCAATCAGCCCCTTTGACGGGGAAGCCTTTTTTACCTCGCAGATAAATGATATCCCCGGGCCGGACAGCGCCTGTTCAAAGGCCGTACGGCTTTTGGCTTCCCCATTTCCGCCCCCTCTGTTCTTAAGGCCTTCAGCACAGGTCAACGCCTGCTCCATTACCAGCGCCAGCGGTTTTATCCGCTTCCTCTCCTCCACCCGCCTGCGGGCGGCCGCTGCAATCGTGTCCAGTATCATGACGCCTTCTCCTTCTTTCCTGCTCCGTCCACCCCGGTTCCCGCCGCCTGGCTGGTGGCCTTGATGAACTCCTCCATCTTCCCAATGGCTGCTCCTGAATCAATGATGTCCTGGGCCTTCTTTACACAGTCCTTAACCGTGCAGCCGTCAATGCCAAGATACAGGCTGATGGCTGCGTTGAGCACCACCACGTCCCGCTTTGGCCCGGTCAGCCTGCCGGAGAGGATATCCCTTGTGATGGCTGCATTTTCCTGGGGCGTGCCTCCGATAAGTTCCTCCAGCTTACAGGATGTAAGGCCCAGTTCCTCCGGCGTGATGTCATAGGAGGACAGCTGTCCGAACCGTATCTCACACACATGGGTGGGTCCTGTTAAGGTTGCCTCGTCCAGTCCATCGCCGCCGCATACCACCATGCCCCGTATCACTCCCAGGTTAGCCAGCACCTGGGCCAGAGGCTCCACCAGTTCCCTGCTGTAGACGCCCAGAAGCTGCATGGACGCCCCCGCCGGATTGGATAAGGGACCTAATATATTGAAAATGCTTCTGATTCCTATTTCCTTCCTCACCGGCGCCGCGTATTTCATGGAGGAGTGGTAGGCCGGGGCAAACAGGAAACACATCCCTGTCTGTTCCAGCACCGCCTCCGCCTGGTCCGCTGTCAGGGCAAGCTGGGCGCCCAGGCACTCCAGCACATCCGCGGCCCCGCTCTTACTGGATACGCTGCGGTTTCCGTGCTTTGCCACATGGATGCCTCCGGCTGCTGCCACGAATGCGCTTGTGGTGGAAATGTTGAAGGTTCCCACTTCATCCCCTCCCGTGCCCACAATATCCATGACCGGGAACGGCGGGGCCAGCTTCACCGCCTTATCCCTCATGACCGTTGCACAGGCCGTAATCTCATCAATGGTCTCCCCCTTCATCCTGAGCGCTGTCAGGAAGGAAGATATCTGCGCCTGGGTTGCCTCCCCGCTCATGATCTCATCCATTACTGCCTTTGTCATATCAAAATCCAGGTCTGCCCTTTCTACTAACTGATGGATTGCCTTCTGAATCATAATCATTCTCCTTTTCAAATAAAACTGCGGTTGATAGGTCACATATGCCCACTGTATAGCTGCGTATTCACGCTGGAAAAACAAGCTGGAATATCATGCTGGAAATCACGCCGTACAAGCAAGTGAAAGGAAATTCCCCAGTATCTGTTTCCCATCCGGCGTCAGGATGGATTCCGGATGGAACTGAAGTCCGTAAACCGGATATTCCCTGTGCTGCACGGCCATCACTTCCCCTTCCTCCGAATCCTTTGCAATGATTTCAAGTTCCCCGGGCAGGTTTCCTTCCTCAGCCGCCAGGGAGTGGTATCTGGCGGCCTGTATCCTGGGCGCCAGCCCCTTAAACAGTGGTGACTGGTTGTTCACCTCAATGCTGCTCTGCTTTCCGTGCATCAGCTTCCTTGCGTGTGAGATGGTCCCTCCGAATGCTTCACAGATTCCCTGATGTCCAAGGCATACGCCCAGGATAGGCATCCTGCCCTTCAGTTCCCTCACCGCCTGTTCCAGGATGCCTGCATCCTTGGGATACCCCGGTCCCGGGGACAGGACCAGATGGCTGGGGGACATTCCCTTAATGTCCTCTATGGTAATCCTGTCGTTCCTGACCACCCGGATGTCCGGGTCGATGCTTCCAATCATCTGCACCAGGTTGTAGGAAAAGCTGTCGTAATTATCAATCAGAAGTATCATTTATCATCTACCTCCCCTGCGTTCTTGATGGCGTTTATCACGGCCATTGCCTTGTTTGCGGATTCCTCATATTCCAATTCAGGTACGCTGTCCGCCACGATTCCTCCTCCGGACTGGACCGTGACTGTCCCGTTCTGTTTGACCGCCATGCGGATGGCGATGCATGTATCCATGTTTCCGGTGAAATCCAGATAGCCAAGCGCTCCTCCGTATATTCCCCTGGGGACCTGCTCCAGTTCCTCGATGATCTCGCAGGCCCTGATTTTGGGCGCTCCTGACAGGGTTCCGGCTGGCAGCAGCGCCTCAATGGCGGAACAGCCGTCGTATCCAGGTCTTATATCGCCCTCCACCTGGGAGCAGATGTGCATGATTTTTGAGTAGCGGTGTATCATCTTGTACTCGGTCACTTCCACGGAGTCAAAGGATGCAATCCGTCCGATATCGTTCCGCCCCAGGTCCACCAGCATGTTGTGTTCTGACAGTTCCTTTTCATCTGCCAGCAGCTCCTTTTCCAGTCTCCTGTCCTCCTCATCCGTGGCTCCCCTGGGCCTTGAGCCGGCCACCGGGAATGTGGTCAGACGGCCGTCCTTCAGGCGGATCAGCGTTTCCGGGGACGTACTTATGATTTCATCGTCATCTATGTTCATGTACACCATGTAGGGCGACGGGTTGGTGGTGCGCAGGACCCGGTAGGCGTTTAACAGGCTGCCGCTGTAGGGACTGGAGAACTGTCTGGAGATGACTGCCTGGAAAATGTCGCCGTCCAGGATGTATTCCTTTGTTTTCTCCACTGTATCACAATAGGCTTCCCTGGATACATTGCAGGTAAAAACGGGTTTGGATACGGATGTAAGCTTTTTCAGCGGGGCCGTCTCATTAATCAGGGATGCGATGGCCTCAATCTCCCCGCACGCCCTTCCATACTCCTTCATCAGGTATTCCAGGTACTGGGTTTCCTTTGGGCGGGAATCCGGGGAAGGAGGATTAAAGGCCACAAGCCCCTTGGCGCCCGGATTTTCCTCAATGTTCCTTCCGGTCCTCATGTTAACCACAATCCCGATTTTCTGCTTCAGGTGGTCATAGGCAATCACCTTGTCAAACAGCATCAGGTCATAATCATTGGCTTCCCCCCTGGAGATATGGAGGGTGGGTTCTGCATATCCAATCATGGCATATGCAAAATACCCCACGAACCCGCCAGTGAAAGGAGGTTCCCCGTCAAGCCTCGGGGACTGGTAACGGTTCAGGATTTCCCTTATGACCTGAAGGGGCTGGCTGGTGGGGATGGTCTGGGACGGTATCTCTTCCATGCTGCTTTCAATGGTAACCAGGCTGTTTTTGCAGGTCACCCGCATGACAGGGTCATACCCCAGGAAGGAGTAGCGCGCCCATTTTTCCCCGCCCTCAATGCTCTCCAGAAGATAGAAGCGGCTGCTTCTGCCTGCAATGCGGCGAAGCAACGTGATGGGGGTGACGATATCCGCGTACACCTCGCGGCAGATGGGGATGATATCGTATTTGGGGGAAAGATTCAGTATTTCTTCACAGGTTGGGATAATCATATGGGAATGTCTCCTTTCTGGTTGTGGGTGCGGCTGCAGGGCCAGTGTCATCCGGCTTACATACGCCGGGCGGTCCGGATGTTGATCATCTGCAAAAAAAGAAGCCTCCATCCCTAAGCTGACCATATGTCAGCAGGGACAAAAGCTTCTGAAAACTTCTGCGGTACCACCCTGGTTGGCGTATTCCTGTTCCATGGAGTCCACCCCATGGATATAAAAAAGCATCAAGTCAAAAATAACCTGATGCTGTGTCATCGAACAAGAATTATAATACGCCCGCTCTGTAACGCACCATCATGCGTCCTCCCTGGTAACGGTGGGATACCCGTCAGCCCATACTCCCATCAGCTTAACACTGCTGGTTTCCAGCTGCCCTCGCAGGTCCATTCAGACTCTAATCCAACGCTCCCTTACACCGGCCGGAAGCTCTCTGTGCCTGGCATTACAATCTTACTTACTCCTGCTCAACAGTTTTTTATGTTTTGTTGAATGTTGAGCTTATTATAATCACATGATATTTAAATGTCAACTGTTTTTTGGAAATAACTTGAATTTTTATCACGGATTTTTATCATGGCTTCTTTTAGCCGGGCAGTAGCCAGGCATATGTCCTGTGCCGCGAAAATGCCGGAAACAATGGCTGCCCCGGCCACGTGGCTGCCTTCCAGAAGCCCGATATTCCCCAGGTTGATGCCTCCGATGGCAACCACGGGAACGTCCGAACAATCACATATGGACCGCAGGGTCTCCATGGTCATGGGCCTGGCATCGGCTTTGGTGGTGGTGCCGAAAACAGCACCGCTGCCCAGATAATCCGCGCCCTGGACACAGGCCCTTTTTGCCTGCTCCACGGTCTTGGCCGTCACCCCCAGTATCCGGTCAGGCCCCAGCAGCTTCCTGGCCAGGCCAGCATCCATATCATCCTGCCCCACATGAAGCCCGTCCGCGCCGCAGGCCAGGGCCAGCTCTATGTCATCATCGATAATCAGCGGGACCTGGTAACGCTCTGTCAATTTCCTGAGTTCCAATGCCTCGGCCAGCATCCGGTCATAATTTCCCTGTCCCAGGTTCTTTTCCCTGAACTGGACCATGGTGGCGCCTCCTTTCAGGGTTTCCTCCACCTGCTCACACAGACTCCTGCCCTTTGTCCACGCCCTGTCCGTCACCGCATAGATTAAAAGCTGATTCCTATGAAATCTCAATTTTTTTCCCTCTTTCCAGCATCCCGTCATCCAGAATGCTCATATAGTCCGTCAGGTACATCCTAAAGCTGCCTGTTCCGCCTCCTGTCCTGACGGCCTTTCCGGCAGCCAGCTCCCCGCACAGGCCATGGGCGCATACTGCCATGGCGGCGGCTTCCGTCATGGCATCGGCTTCCGTCACAGGCGCGCCCACTGCGCAGAAAGCTCCGATAATCCCATCCAGCATACACCCGCTGCCCGTAATGCGCCCCATAAAGGGATGCCCGTTCCTTATCTTCATGACCCTGCCGTGTCCGGCCACAACATCCGTTGTCCCTGTCATCACCACAACAGCGCCCGTACGGTTTCCAAGGGATACGGCGGCTTTTTCGGGCTGGTCCGTCCAATCGCCTGGCACGGAATCCACCCCGCACAGGTTCCCTGTCTCCATTCCCATAAGCGCCTGTTCCAGCATATGGATTTCAGAAACATTTCCCCGTATCACCGATGGCCTGACGGCCTTAAGGATCCTAAGGGCCGACACCCTCCGAAAGGCTGACGCAGTCACTCCCACCGGGTCAAGGATAACCGGATGTCCCAGGCCAGCCGCCTTTTTCCCGGCCAGGATCATGGCCTCAACCCGTTCCTCTTCAAGGGTTCCCATGTTCAGCACAAGGCTTTGGCAGATGGACGTGACGTCCTCCACCTCCTTAATCCCCTGGGCCATGATGGGGGAACCGCCAATGGCCAGCACCATGTTGGCCACGTCCCCAGCCGTCACATAATTGGTGATGCAGTGGACACGGGGTGAGGTATCCCTTATTTTTTTTATCCATTCTATCTGTTTCATCTGTCAGTTCCTTCCGGGCTGTACCTGCAGCCCTACCTCCCCTGTCCCTTCACTGCCACGGACGGCTGCACATCGGCATCCAGCATATGCTTCATGTACTTAAACGCCCCTGACTTACACAGCACGCCGATGAAGAACGCGGCAATCACGGTTCCGCACAGCGTACTCATAAGGAACGGCATCACGTAGGCAAAGATGGCAGCCTCCTTGCCCATCACCAGGGTGGCAACCGGATAGCACAGGATACCGCCCAGGATTCCCGTGCCGAAAACCTCGCCTCCATACGCCAGGGCCAGCTTACCCGTATGACGGTACAGCATCCCGCACACCAGCGCCCCTATCATGCTTCCAGGGAATGCCAGAAGGCTTCCGGTTCCCATCAGGTTACGGATAAGGGAGGTACAAAAAGCCATTGCCACCCCGTACCACGGCCCCAGGAACACGCCGGCCACCACATTGGCCAGGTGCTGCATGGGAAAGCACCTGGACGCCCCGATGGGGATGGAAAAGCCGGACAGCGACACCGCCACCGCCACCAGCATTGCGCTTACAGCCAGTTTCTTAATGTTCATCTTCATATCCATTTCCCTCCATATGAATTAAAAAAAGTCCATACCCCCGCGGGATATGAACCTTGATATACACAATGAAGCGCTTCATATTTCCCTACGTTGGCATTACCCAAATCAGGTACGATAGGTCGAAGTTCGATTACTTCCTCTCAGCCTGCATCACAAGCTCCCTGCTGTTACTTAGCATAGCACCGGCCATCTGTTTTGTCAATCCGGCCGTGGGAAATCCAGTTGGGAAATCTAGCCGAGAAATCCGGCATCTTTAATTTTATTAAAGTTAAGATAAATAATCTTTTATTCCATAGTTGACATCCCATATGGTATTCTTATACAAGAAGAGAAGAAAAAGTTTAACAATTTTAGGTATTCTGCTTAAGCATGGAATAAACCAAACAATTTTTATGCATATCCGGAAATGCATGAAAAGGCAAATGAAAGGAGAAATTGAATGTCAATACAGGTAGGTATCCCACAGGCAGCGATGAATTCGCTGATTGATCTTGTAGACAACGTTGCTGAGGTCAAACCTGGAATGGAGGTTGTAATTGTAGCCCATAAAGACGGGCTGTACGGCGGTGATAATCTGGTGGATGAGGAAGCCGTTTCATGGATGTCATCCGTGGTACAGTCGCGGGGCGCCCATTGTTCCATCCTTTGGCTGGACGATCCACAGGAACCGCATCACTGGCGCTATCCCCCGATCTTAAGAGGAGTTGTTGAGGAAGCAGACCTTGTGCTCTGTACTTCATTTGACATCACTACCACAGAGCTTGGGAATTTCCGCAGACATTTTGAGGATGCCCAGACATGGATGGTGCGTATATTCCCAACCACAGCACCCCTGCTGATGAGCAGATGGGCACAGACGCCTTATGAACTGGTCACGGCCATCCGCCATATCAGCTCAAAGCCGTTCATGAACCATATGTCCAGGTTTGTGCTGACCGATCCAAACGGCACCCATCTGGAAGGCTATACACTTGATCCGGTGAAGCGTCCCGGTATCCCGGGGCTGCCTTATGACTCCTACCGCAAACAGGTCCGGCATGTGTCGTTCTGGCCGGAATGGGTACATCCGCCTGTGAACTGCCAGGATATCAACGGCGTTTATTACTTTGACCGCATGCTCAGCTGGTGGTCCCGCTACATCGGGATCAGGCCGCAGTGGGAGGACTTAATCCGCCTGGATATCAAGGACGGCCGCATCGTAAAGATTTCCGGCGGTTCCGAGGCAGACGCGCTCCAGAGATTCTTAAAGGACATGGAAGGAAAGGTGGGCGATGGCATCTGGAAGTTCGATACATTCCATTTCGGCGTCCATCCCAATGCGGCGGTTACTGAGAATGAATGCCCCAATCCGCTTCACAGAAGGCTGATTGAGCACTCACATACATCGAACCTCCATGTACATATCGGCTCTGCCGGGGCAAATGAAAATTATGGCTATTACACACATATTACCGGGGACATCCGCCATGCAACACTGACGGTAGGTGATACCCTTGTATATGACAATGGATGGCTCTGCTGTCTGGAAGATCCGGAAGTACAGAAGGTTGCCGAAAAGTATCCGGGCCTGCCGGGCATTCCGAAACGATAAACCGGTGATGAATTTATATTGACACAAGTTGATGATGATTAGGGGGTTACAATATGGACTTTTCAGCAATTTCATTAATTGTATTAGTTCTGGTAATAATCGTTGCCTATATAACCAGGCTGAATGTAGGTCTTTTAGCGCTTGCAGTAGCCATTGTCCTGGCACGGTTCGGCGGAATCAAGGATTCCGTCATGTATGGCGGTATCAATCTGAACGTTTTCTGGACCCTGATTGGTATTTATTTCTTCGGGCAGTGTATGACACAGTCCGGGACACTGGCCCTGTTTGCCAAAAAGCTGATTACGAAACTGCCTGTTAAGGCAGAGGTCTGGCCGCTGATATGTTTTGTGTTTACCATGCTGTTTGCACTTTTAGGACCAACCACCATCCTGGCCCTGACCGTGGTGCCGCTGATTACCATTGAAATCGCGGGATACATCGGCGCCAATGTGGAATGTTCCATGATCCTGACCATGTTCGGCGGTCTTGCAGGCAGGATGACCCCGCTTGGCGGCAACCTGGCGGGACAGATTGCAATTGCGGAGGGCGAAGGCTTTATCGAGACAGGGGTTCTTTCCAAAATCTTTTTCTGGGACCATATCCTGGTCTGTACCATACTGGGAATTATTTACTACTTTGTATTCCGCGGGTTCAAAAAGGATAAGAAGTATGTTTCGGAAGTGGAAGCGCTTAAGGATATCCCTGCCTTTAACAAGAAGCAGTGGATCTGTATGATCTGTATGTTTGCATTCATCCTCTTTTACGCCTTCACCCAGTGGCATATCGGATTCGTGGCAATCATCTTCTCCGTAATCATGATTGCAGCGGGCTGTGTGGAGCAGAAAGATGTGCTTGATAAAACCAAATGGGGCACTGTCATCATGGTTGCCGGCACCGGCATCCTGGCGTCCGTTGTCCAGGCTCTTGGCGGTATAACAATCCTCTCCAACTTTATCGGATATGTTGCAAACCTCCCCATCGTATCCGGGGTTTACAGCGCCGTATCCGGCGTGCTGTCCATGTTTACACACGCCATGTCGGTTCCGATCCCCATTCTTTTTGCAACCGTGGAAGAAACCATACAGAGCCTTGGCGGCACAAGGCAGGATATGTTCCGCTGCCTGGCAGCCATCGGCAGCGGCGCCTATATCGGAATGTCCTGTCCTATGTCACTGGCTGGCGCCAATGTATTCGCATGCTGGACATCTGTTGTGAATCCAGGTCCCAAGGAGCAGCAGAAACAGTTTGGTAAAATGATGCTGCTTGCATTCGTGTCAACCGTCTTAAGCGGCCTTATCTGGGTATTCATAGTAAGACTGTTTTAACCGATAATACACACAGAAAAAACCGGCCGGAAGCGCTGTCATTGCGCTTCCGGCCGGTTCTTATATGGCAGCTGCTAAACGCCTGCCTGCCGTCCTCCTGGACCGTGGCCGGACTTCAGGAGGATGTGCTCTATCAATGTGTGGGTTTTCTTATTCTGGAACTTATCCTTGCGCCATACCAGTGAAAAGGTGATGGGTATCTTCTCCGTCAAGGGGACCGTCACCACCTCCGGCCATGTATCAGCCAGTTCCTTGATGAGGAAGGTTCCGGCCTGCCCGGAGGAAACCAGGTTCCGGATTAGAGACAGTTCCACGCCGTACATCAATATGTTGGGAACCGAATTTGCATTATAAAACGCCGTCTTCAGTATCTTGGCCATGTAGGAGTTCTCCTGGCTCAATATGATGGGGGCGTTTTTCAGGTCCACGATATTAATCGCCTTTTCCTTTGCCAGGGGATTGTCAGGGTTGACACAGAACACGAATTTCGAACTGAAAACAGGCCTTTTTTCCAGATTCCCCGGAAGCTTCCCCTCATCGACGATGATTGCCACATCGCAGGAGCCGTCATCAAGTGATTTGAAGGCCTTGGGGGAATTATACTGTCTGATTATATAGTAAATGTCCGGATGTTCCTTGCGGAAATCATTCATGAAAAGGTTGAGCATGAACATCCCGGTAAGGATCGGGACTGAAATGCACAGCTGGTTCCGGTGCTTTCCCAGGTCCTTCATCTGGACCTCGAGGGCGTTAATCTGGGTCAGGATGTCCTTTGTGACCTCATACATATATTTCCCTTCCTGTGAAAGCTGGAAGCGCTTATTCTCACGGTCAAACAGTGTAACACCCAGCTGCTCTTCCAGATCCTTGATTGCCAGGGAAATGGACGGCTGAGAGATGTGGAGCATTTCAGCGGATTTCGAGATGGTCCCGTATTCACATACGGCGACAAAATACTGCATTTGTGTAATGGTCATGATATCCCCCTCCGTGGTGGCTGCAATAAAAAATGTCAACTGCCTTTATTATAGCATGGACAATCAAATTACAGAACCCGGTTTACGTCAAAATGAACAACCGGAACCATAGTTTTTTTTAAAGATATATGAGATTATCTATATTTTACTTTTGCACACACGGCATTTTATAATTGAATCAGGATAAAACAAAGCAGAAAAGGAGAAGTGTGAACCATGAGCGATACTATCATTACTGGTGCATATGACATGCACATCCACACAGGCCCTGACATCATGGACCGGAAACTGGACTTCCTGGAAGAGGCGGAACGTGTGAAAGAGGCCGGTATGGCCGGATACGTCATTAAGAGCCATTATTTTCCCAGCTCCTCCTGGGCAAAGGTTGCTAATAAAAGGGTACCTGAGTGCCAGACCTTTGGCAGCATTGTCCTTAACAACTCAGTGGGAGGGCTGAACCCTTACGCGGTGGACGCGGCTGCCAGGGACGGCGCCAAGGTGGTCTGGTTCCCAACCGTTGACACGGTTGCAGCCATCAAGAAGACAGAGCATATCGAGGAAGGCGGACGCCGCCCCTTCTGGCTGGACGTCCTTCTCTCCATCCAGGCCGACGGGATGACCCTGCAGCCGGTGCGGCTGCTGGATGATGACGGCAGGCTGGTGCCGGAGGCCATTGAGGTCCTGGACGTGATTGCAAGATACGACATGGTCCTGGCAACCGGACACATATCCGTACGCGAGGCAAAGGAACTGATTAAGGTTGCAAAGGAACGCAAGGTCGAACGGATTGTATGCACACATGTGGATTCCCAGCTTTGCTTCTGGGAAATTGAAGAGCAGATTGAATTCGTAAGGAAATACGGCGTCTACATGGAGCACTGCACCAACAGCTGCACCACCGGGAAGGTGGAGTGGGATGTGTGCCTGAACCAGATTAAATCCGTGGGCTGCGACCACATCATCATCAGTACGGATCTGGGCCAGAAGAAACACAAATACCCGGATGAAGGACTCCTTGATTTTGCAAACTGGATGCTGGAAAACGGTATCTCCGAAACAGATGTCAGGAAGACCATCCATGACAACCCCAAACAGCTTCTGCTGGGTTAAGTGAACAAAAAATATTGAAAGATAAAGGAGAAGAACAATATGTTTAGTGATCAGCGTTTATTAGTTGTATCTGCACATTCCGCGGACTGGGTATGGCGCAGCAGCGGCACCATTGCCAAATATCTGGCAGGAGGCGCCCAGGTATATGTGGTCTGCCTTACCTACGGCGCGCGCGGGGAGTCCGGTCCTCTTTGGAAACAGGAGGGACAGGACGCGGAGAATGTGAAGAAAATCCGCCTTACCGAGTCCATGAACGCGGCAAAGGTCCTGGGCGTCACCAATTTTGAGATGTGGGACTACGATGACTGCATGCTGGAAGTCAGCCCTGAAATCATCCGGAAGCTGAACGAGAAGATCCGCGAAGTACAGCCCACCCTGATCATCACCCATGACAAGGTAGATCTGACAAACCCGGACCATGGGTTTGCAAGGGACATTGTTTACCGTGCATCCATCATGTCCAGACAGGCCGGAATCGAAAGCAGCGGCCTGAAACCCGCCAAGGCAGCCCCCATCTATGGATTCGAGGCATCCGAGCCTGAGCGCAGCGGCTACGTACCCGCCGTATACATTGATATCACCGATTTCTTTGAGAAGAAGCTGGAAGCCATGAAATGCATCGCAACCCAGACCGAAGGCCCCCATATCCACACAAGGCTCAGCACACACAGGGGCTGGCAGGCATCCAGGACCATCGGCGATAAGAACATCAAATACGCGGAGTCCTTTACCATGAGCGATTCCCTTGTGGTGACGGAACTGCCTGTTTCAAAGCTCCAAACTTTTTAACGGATGAAGGAGGTTACATATATGGCTGAATTAACAAAGGAACTGAGAGAACGACTTTATAAACTGGGCACCACCAATATTTCCGATGCCATGGACGCGCTGGGATTTTCCAATGTCTGTGCCGGAATCACCCCTCTCTATGAGAGCTGTAAGAAAATCGTAGGCCCTGCCATCACGCAGCGGTTCATCCCAACGGACCACCTGCCCAAGCAGAAGCACGGGGGCATGGAAACCATCCAGAACGCCGCGCCTGGCAGCGTGATCGTGGTGGAAGGCAGCGTCCGCCCGGACATGAACACCTGCGGAGGAATCGCAGCAACCGCAGCCTGCATGAACGGGCTGGAGGGCTGGGTGTCCGATGGACTGGTCCGGGATGTGGATGAGATTGTGGACCTTCAGTTCCCCATGTACTGCAAGGGAAGGACCGTACTGACGGCCAGGGGACGTTTCATGGAAGCCGCTATCAACGAACCGGTCTGCTGCGGAGGCGCGCTGTGCCGCTTTGGGGATATTGTGGTAGGCGATAAAAGCGGGGTGGTCATCATCCCACAGGAACGGATTGAAGAGGTAACTGCCAAGGCTGAAGAAATTGCCGCTAAAGAAGAGGAAATGATCCGCAGCATCAAGGAAGGCGCAAGGCTTGGGGAAGTGGATTCCAAAGCAAACTACGAAAACATGTTAAACCGATAAAAGAGTGAAAAGGAGAAAAATCATGGAACTGAAAGACAGAATTCTGGCACCGGAAATCATAGAGGCATATAAGGAACTGGACACCACCGAGGTAGCGGACGCAGTAAACCGTTTTGGTTATAACACAGGCATGTTCGGACTGAACTGCATTGTTCCCGGGACAAAGCTCTGCGGCCAGGCATTCACCGTACTGTTCGGCGTCTGCCAGGGCGGATTTGAGGGCAAGATGGACTATCTTGACGAAGTGCCTGCCGGCAATGTCATTGTAATTGACAATGACGGCCGCCTGGATTACTCCTGCTGGGGCGACTTAATGAGCCGCGTTGCCATGCGCAACGGTGTCAACGGCACGATTGCAGACGGCATCATAAGGGATATCCCGGATATCCGTGAGATGAAGTACCCCACATTTGCCCGCGCAACCCATATGTGGACCGGGAAAATGCATTCCTATCTTGAGGCAACCCAGGTTCCTGTGCGCATCGCAGGCGTTTCAGTCAATCCCGGGGACCTGATTTTTGGCGACGACACAGGCGTTCTCAGCATTCCCTTTGAAATCGCTGAAAAGGTCCTGGCAGCTGCCCAGGAAATCCACGAAAGGGAGAAAGTAATCGAAGGCTTCATCAAGCAGGGGATGCGCCTTGACAAGGCACGTGAGGAAACAGGATATTACTTCCTGCAGGAAGCTAAAAAGGCCGGAAAGTAAAGGAGATCATTATGTCAAATGTCGGATTTCGCCAATACAACAATATAAAACGTGCGGACCCCAGCCTTGTAGAGCTGTTCCGCGGTATCCCCACCCCCAATATTGATGACAATATGAACCGCATGTTTTCCCTCCGGGGCCTTAAACCCTACAACAGGACGCCCCTTCTGGGCACGGCCTTTACGGTCCGGGTGGCTGCCGGAAACAACCTGATGTTCAACAGGGCCATCGACCTGGCCCAGCCCGGGGACGTAATCGTGGTGGATGGCGGCGGTTACATGGAACGCGCCCTTTGCGGTGAAATCATGATCAGCCACGCCAAAAAGCGGGGGCTTGCCGGATTTGTGGTCAACGGCTGCATCCGGGATGTGGAGGCTGTTGCAGCCATTGATTTCCCGGTCTACGCACTGGGCTTCAACCCCAACGGCCCCATGAAAAACGGGCCTGGTGAAATCAACACCCCGGTTGTCTGCGGAGGCATGGCCATCCTGCCCGGCGATATCCTGGCAGGGGATGCCGACGGCATCGTGGTCATCCGGCCGGACGATGCTGCCGGGGTGGCCCAAAAGGCCGCCAGACAGAACGAAGGCGAGAAAAAGCTCCTTGAAACCATTGCCCAGGGCAAATGGGACCGAAGCGGCTTCGCTGCAACACTGGCTGAACTTGGCTGTGAAATCATGGACTAATCCAGCCGGAAAAACATACTAGGAGGAATATTTATGTCTCAGGCAAAAGAAGTTTCAATTGTTCTTGATACTTATCCCCATACCAGCGCCATAAAGGACGGCAGCTTATCAGATCCGGATATCAAATTAAATTTTACGGAATACAAACCCATCAGCAAGTCATTTGACGATATGCTCCGTGACCAGCCTTTTGATATCTGCGAAATGGCGCTGGGTACCTTTTTACAGGGGCTGGACAGCAAAACCCCTATCAGGCTCCTGCCCATCGTCATGGGCGGGGAGTTCCATCACGGAAGCCTCTGGTACAACCCGGCCCTGGGAGCCATGGGCCCTGCTGACTTAAAGGGGAAAAAGGTGGGCGTGCGGGCCTACACCCAGACAACCGGCGTATGGGTCCGGGGCATGCTGTCCGAACAGTTCGGGGTATCATCCGGGGACGTGACCTGGGTTACCACCGAAGCCCCCCATGCGGCTGATTATAAGTGCCCGCCAAACGTAGAGCTTGCACAGGGGGCAGACCTGGCGGGTATGGTCCGCTCCGGTGAACTGGCAGCCGTGATCATGGGCACCAAGCAGGGCGCGCCAAAGGGACTGGAGCGGCTGGTTCCCGATGTGGACGGGGCCATCACGGAATGGTTTGAAAAACATCAGGCAGTTCCCATCAACCACATGGTCGTGTTCCGTGAGGGCGCTGACATAGACGCGGTCCACAAGGTATATGACCTGCTGGCTGCAGGGCTTTCAAAAGCCTATCCGGCAGAAGGACGAAGCGGACGGTTTGCGCTGCAGTGCGGCGTGAAGAACGTGTGGAATGCAGTGGAGATGGCTATGAAATATTCTTATGAACAGGGTCTTATCTCCCGCGTCTTTACCATGAACGAGATTTTCCATGAATCATTCCTTTGATTATAGTTACTCAGACAAATAAACAGTTGAGAAGGAGCAGAATAATGAAAGTTCTTATGACGGGCAATGAAGCAGTTGCGCGTGGTGTATGGGAGGCTGGTGCACAATTTGCATCAGCCTATCCGGGGACGCCAAGTACAGAAATTATGGAATGTCTGGCTAAATTTGATAAAAAAGACATCTATGCGGAATGGGCGCCCAATGAAAAAGTCTCCATGGAAAGCGCCCTTGGCGCATCCCTGGCCGGGGTCCGTTCATTTGTTTCCATGAAGTGCGTGGGTGTGAACGCATCCGCGGATCCATGGATGTGCTTTTCCTATACCGGATGCGAAGCCGGTATGGTGGTGGCTGTCGCGGATGAGCCGGGCCAGCAGTCAAGCGGGCAGTCCGCCCAGGATGACAGGGTATTCTTCAAGCATGCCCGTTATCCGTTCTTTGAACCGGCCGACAGCCAGGAAGCCCTTGACATGGTCAAGGAAGCCTACCGTATCAGCGAGATGGCGGACACCCTGGTGGCGCTGCACATGACCACCAGGATCTGCCATTCCAAATGTGTGGTCGAAACAGGGGAACGCATGGAGGTGCCGGTCCGTCCTTATGAAAAGAACGCGGCTAAATACATCCCCCTTCCCGCCCATTCGCCAGCAATGGTCAGGCATAGTTACACAAAACTGGAGGATTTAAAGGACTACTCCGAGCATACCCCGTTCAACCGCGAGGAAATGCATGATACCTCCATCGGAATCGTATGTTCCGGATGCAGCTACTACTTTGCAAAAGAAGTATTCGGGGACAAAGCCTCCTACTACAAAATCGGCTTCGTCAATCCGCTTCCCATGGAAAGCATCCGCGCCTTTGCCAAAAAGGTAGATAAGCTTTATGTCATTGAGGAGACAGACCCCTTAATTGAAAATGAAATGCGTCTGGCCGGGATTGAATGTACCGGAAAGGACGTGCTGCCGGTTACCGGGGAGCTTCTGCCCGACGTGCTCCGTGAAAAGCTGTTAAACATCACCAGTCCGAAGCCGGAAGTGGACCGGGATAAGATATTGCCCAGGCCGCCTGCATTCTGCGCGGGATGTCCTCACCGCGGCGTATTCTACACACTGTCAAAGATGAAGGATATCATGGTTGCCTCAGACATCGGATGTTACAGCCTCAGCCCCGTGGAACCCTATTATGTGGGGGATACCGGAATCTGTATGGGTTCCAGCATCAGCATCGGCCACGGATTCCAGCAGGTCATGAACAAGGTGGGCGGCAGCCGGCGCGCGGTTGCCGTGCTGGGTGATTCCACCTTCCTGCATACTGGATTTAATTCCCTTCTGGATGTTGCATATAATCAGAGCAATACCGTAACCATCATTCTCGATAACCGCATCACCGGCATGACCGGGCATCAGGAAAATCCCGGTTCAGGTTTTACCGCGCAGGGAGAAGCTGCTCCTGAGGCTGACATTCCCGCCATCTGCCGCGCCATCAACATAAAGCATGTGGTAACCGTGGACCCCAACCATCTGGACGAATTCAAGAACGCCTTAGATGAGGCCCTTGCCCTGGATGAGCCGTCCGTCATCATCACCCGCTGGCCATGCGCCCTCAAGAAAATGTCCCAGGAAAACAAAGAAGAATTCCCGGATGCCTTCAGCCAAAGGTATCAGGTGGATGACAGCGCCTGTGTCGGCTGCAAGGCCTGCCTTAAGGCCGGATGCCCTGCAATCCATTTTGAGAGGGAGAAAAAGAAGGCATTCATCGGCAGCGATTGTCTGGGCTGCAGCGTATGTTCCCAGATATGTCCGGTACACGCAATTATAAAAAAGTGAAAAGGAGCCAGAGAAAATGACAAAAAGTGTATTACTGGTCGGCGTGGGAGGCCAGGGAACAATTACTGCGGCTAAGCTTCTTACCACAGGGCTTCTGGAAGCTGGATGTGATGTGAAAATGAGCGAGATACACGGCATGAGCCAGCGCGGAGGAACGGTTTCCTCCCATGTGCGCTATAACGCCGACGGCCAGGTATGTTCCCCTGTCATCGGGGAAAAGGATGCGGATATCCTGGTATCCTTTGAGCAGATGGAAGCCCTGCGCTGGATTGATTATGTAAAACCCGACGGCGCAATCGTGACCAGCACCGAGAAAATCGACTGCCAGTCCGTACTGACCGGACGGAGCGCCTATCCCGGGAATATAATTGAGGAACTGAAAAAGGTGGGCGGCCAGGTATTCGTGATCAACGCATCGGAAGAAGCGGCAAAGCTTGGCAGCAGCAAGGTTGCCAACGTCATCCTGTTAGGGATGATTGTGAAGTATATGGGACTTGAACACATCGACTGGGAAAAAATCATCCGGGAGAATGTAAAAAAGAACTTCATCGAGATGAACCTGAAGGCCCTGGAGTTAGGAAAGTCCCTGATTTAGGCCCCGGGCCATGTAAAAGGAGGTAACAGCTATGAAAACCCTTGTCATCAATCCTGGTTCCACTTCCACAAAGGCCGCTGTGTTTGAGGACGATAAGGAACTGGCCCGGGAAAACCTGGCCCATTCAAAGGACGACCTTTCAGGCTTCAAGGTATGGACAGAGCAGCTGGACTACCGGTATGGGCTGGTGATGCAGTTCCTGAAACGCGCGGGATACAGACCCCAGGACCTGTCCTGTGTCATGTCCCGCGGCGGTTCCCCGCCCGGAATCCATGCAGGCGCAACCGCTGTGGACGAACGTCTTGTGGACGCGCTGCTAAACCGTCCCCTGGAACCCCATCCCGCCAGCCTTGGACCTGTGATTGCCGCAAAAATCGCAAAAGAGGCAGGAATCCCCGCCTTTGTATACGATCCCATCACTTCGGATGAACTGAATCCCCTTGCAAAGGTCTATGGGGTAAAGGGAATCCAGCACAATAGCATGTGCCATTTCCTGAACACACACGCCATGGGAATCCGGCTTGCCAAAAACCTGGGCAGGGATTTTCATGACATGAACATCCTGGTGGCCCATATCGGCGGCGGCAACAGCATATGCCTCTGGAAGAAGGGGCATCCGGTGGATGTGGTCCCCGGGGATGCCTGTGCATTTTCTGCGGAACGGGCAGGCTTCATGCGCTCAGAGCGGATGGTTCAGCTGGTGCAGGAATACGGGGCCACAAACTGCATCGGATGGCTCCATGGAAAAGGCGGATTTGTCTCATTACTTGGGACAAATGACCTGCGCGAAGTGGAGCAGATGATAAAAGAGGGGAACGGGGACGCGCTCCTGTGCCAGAAGGCAATGGCATACCAGCTCAGCAAATGCATCTGTTCCCTGCTTCCCGCCGCTGACGGCAGGCTGGACGCCGTCATCATCACAGGCGGAGGCGCCTACTGGGAACGCCTTACCGATGATATCAGGGACAGGATCGGTTTCCTGGATACGCCTGTATATATCATGCCCGGTGAAAATGAAATGCAGGCCCTGGCCGAAGGCGCGCTGCGCGTCATGAACGGCGAGGAAAAGGTCCAGCAATACAATGGCTGAGACGGATGAACCAAACCAAAGGAGGATCAGATGGAACTTCATAATTTTAGTGAAATGATGGCGATGAATTCATCGCTGGGAAAAAAATGCACCATGGCAGTGGCCGGCGCAGGGATTCCCTCCGCCATTGACGCTGTGCTGGACGCCTATGATAACCAGGTGGCGGACGCAATCCTGGTGGGTGAACCGGAGGTCATCCGCTCCCTGCTCAGGGAACGCGGGCGCAATGTTTCCAGCTTCAATATCGTAAAGACGGCTGCCGGACAGACCCCGGCGGACACTGCCGTGGAAATCATCAAACAGGGGGATGCCGATTTCCTACTCAAAGGCATGGTGGAAACCTCAGACCTGTTCCGTCCCGTGGTCAAAAAGGAAAACGGACTGAGGACAGGGCGTACCATCTCCCACGTGGCGTTTTACCAGCTTCCCTTTTACCATAAGCTTCTGATTACAACGGACGGAGGGGTATGCGCCTATCCTGACCTGAATAAGAAGAAGGACATCCTCGTCAACGCGGTGAACACCCTGCACTGTCTGGGTTATGAAAACCCAAAGGCCGCCGTCCTGTGCTGCAAGGAACACGCGGATGAACATATGCCTGAGACAATGGACGCCGCCGCCCTTAAGGAGATGTGCGCCAGCGGCGGACTTGCCAGCTGCATCGTGGAAGGCCCCATTTCTTATGACCTGGCAATGAGCCCGGAACGGGCCGCCATCAAGAAGTATGACTGCCCGTACTGCGGTGATTTTGACATCCTCGTATCCCCCAATGTACACGCGGGCAACATCCTGGGGAAATGCCTGGAGCTGCTCCCCGGAGTCACCATGGCAAGCTACGTCGCGGGAGCCAGGATTCCCATTGTCCTTACGTCACGGGCCGCCCCTGCCGAGGAACGGCTTCGCTGCATCGCGCTGGCAGGCATTGTAGCGTCCCGCCAAGAGGGATAGGCCATGGGGACAAAAATAAACCGATGGCTGATCCTGGCCCTTGGCACCGCTGCCATGTTTTTTTCCGGCATCATTTATGCGTGGTCTATCTTAAAGGCACCGCTGCAGGATGAATTTTCCTGGTCGGCATCCCAGCTGGCCATGAACTTTACCCTGACCATGTGCATGTTCTGTATCGGCGGCATCATCTCCGGCATACTTCTCTCAAAAATCAGTTTAAGACTGCTTCTCGGGGCGGCCGGGTTCCTCTCCTTCGCAGGCTTCATCCTTGCGTCCGGTATCGGGGCTGGCGGGCTTGGCAGGCTGTATCTGTCCTACGGAATCCTTTCCGGCCTGGGCATCGGCATCGGATATAACGCCGTCATCTCTGTCATAAACGAGTGGTTCCCGGATAAAAAGGGAACCAGCTCCGGGGTCCTGATGATGAGCTTTGGGGCCAGTGCCCTGATTCTTGGGAATATTGCGGACTCCATGATAGCATCCTCCATGGGCTGGCGGGCCACCTACCGGATACTCGGCTTCTTCACTGGCCTTACCCTGCTTCTGGCGGCTGTATTCATGAGGCATCCGGTCAGGGAAGATCATGTGCCCGGCAACCCGGGGACAGCTCACGGCAAGGGACCGCAGAAAAATTACACACCAGGGGAAATGGTCAGAAGGCCTGCCTTCATACGCTTTTTCCTCTTCCTGATACTGGCCTGCGCCGTGGGCAACAGCACCATCAGCATGGCCCGGGATGTGGCGCTGTCCGTGGGCGCCAGGGCAGGGCTTGCGGCCCTGCTGGCAGGCGTGCTTTCACTGTGCAACGGATGCGGCAGGCTGCTGGCAGGAATGCTTTTTGACCGTTACGGACAGAGGATGACCATGACCATTGACGGCATCATCACCATGGCGGCTCCCGCTGTCATGCTGCTGGCAATCAGCAGCCATTCCGTTGTCATCTGCGCAATCGGGCTTTGTATCACCGGACTGTCCTACTCCTTCCAGCCGCCCGTCACATCCTCGGTTGTATCCTCCTTTTACGGCACGGAGCATTTCTCCCTTAATTACAGCATTGCCAACCTGATGATGATTCCCGCTTCCTTCACGGCAACAATCGGCGGCGCGCTCCTTACTTTTACAGGTTCATATTTTGCGCCGTTCCTGCTGCTGCTGGTATTTTCCGTGATATCCTTTGGACTGAACCTGAGCATACGCCATGGGTGAATATGAGGTTGAGATATGAAACAGCAAACGGCTTCCCAATATGAGAAAATGATAAATACAGACGTGGCACCGCTGATTGCCCGGCTCTGCGTCCCGTCAATCCTGACCATGCTGGTCACGAACATCTATAATCTGGCCGACACCGCCTTTGTGGGCCGGCTGGGCACAAGC
Source organism: Enterocloster sp. OA13 (assembly GCF_022440595.1). Classification (NCBI taxonomy): domain Bacteria; kingdom Bacillati; phylum Bacillota; class Clostridia; order Lachnospirales; family Lachnospiraceae; genus Enterocloster; species Enterocloster sp. OA13. Next base: position 5,077,207 of record NZ_JAKNTF010000001.1, read on the forward strand.
GCAAGCGGGGCAGTGGGCGTGGTGTTTGGCTTCATGACCATGATTCAGGCCATCGGCTTCGTGTTCGGCCAGGGCGCGGGCAGCATCATTGCCCGCCTGCTGGGGCAGCAGGAAAATGAAAAGGCCACCGTAACCGCTTCCACAGGATTTTTCTTTTCCTTTGGATTCGGTGTCCTGCTCTCCATTGTATCCTGGCTGCTGTTAGACCCCCTGGTCATGCTTTTGGGCAGCACGCCTACCATTGCCTCCTATGCCAAGATCTACATTTCCTATATCCTGGCGGCTACTCCGTTCATGTCAGCCAGCTTTACCATGAATCAGATCCTGAGGTATGAGGGAAAGGCCGCATTGGGCATGATTGGCATGATGACCGGGGGCATCCTCAATATAATCGGGGATCCCATCCTGATGTTCGTCTTTAAAATGGGCATTGCCGGGGCCGGATTATCAACGGCCCTCAGCCAGATGGCCGGATTTTGTATTCTGCTGGGTATTTACATACGTGGGAAATCCGTGTGCCGGATTACCTGGAGGAAAGTCTCATTTGACAGAAAACAGATTTTAGATATCCTGGCAACAGGGCTTCCAAGCCTGCTGCGCCAGGGGCTGAACAGCGTGACTACCATGGTGTTAAACGGGCAGGCCGCTGTCTACGGTGACGCCGCCATCGCGGCAATGAGCATTGTGAACCGCATCATCCATTTCATATTTTCCATTGCCCTTGGCATCGGGCACGGCTTCCAGCCGGTCAGCGGTTTCAACTACGGCGCAGGCAGGTACAGCCGCGTGCGTAAGGCATTCCGTGTGACCGTCATCATGGCGGAAACATTCGTCAGTGTCTCAGTGGTGTTTCTGATCATCTGGTCCGGCAGCCTGATTGGGCTGTTCAGGGACGATCCGGACGTGATTGCCATCGGTACACGGGCGCTCAGGGTCCAGGGCCTTTCCCTTCTGCTCCTCCCCATGTCCATGGCAACGGAGATGTTATACCAGAGTACCGGACAGAAGCTGGGCGCCTCCGTGCTTTCCCTGCTGCGGGGAGGACTGATCTTCATTCCTTCAATCCTGATACTGGCAAGACTGAGGGGACTTCATGGGATAGAGGAGGCCCAGGCCGTTGCATTTGCAGGGGCATTCCTGCCGTCCTTCCTGTTCATGTGGCGCTTATTCCGGAAGATGCCTGAAAAGGATACTGCCGCGGATCCGCCTAACTAGTACAGCATTGCGTAAGGCAGCACTAAATTTTCAATGGCGTATGCCACCCCGTCCTGGCTGTTGGGGCGCGTCTGGCATTTGGCGGTCTTTTTAATGCGTTCCACGGCATTCCCCATGGCCACCGTGTACTTAAGATTCATGGACAGCATGGAATGGTCGTTCTCGCTGTCCCCCACCGCCATGATTTCATCCCGCCGTATATTCCTCATTGCGGCGTATTCTGCCAGGGCCTTGCCCTTCTGGGCCTCCTGGTGGGTCAGTTCCAGGTTGGTAGCGGCCGAGGACGCGATGGCCAGGCCGGGAACCGCCCGAAGCCGTTCCCTGAGTCCATCCAGCACAAGGGGGGATTCATGGATGACGGAAATCTTATAGAACTCCAGCCCCCGTTCAAACAGCTCCCCGGGAGGCAGGAAGGTAAAACGCCGGCGCACGCCTTCATAGGAAAATTCAGCCATTGGCAGCAATACATTGCGGTTAAAATAATCCTTGAAGGCTTCCTCTTCTGCAATGGTACAGCTTCCCTTATCCGTCATGAAGTCAAAGATGACGTCCGCATCCTTACAGCATTCCACAATCCGTTCCACCTGTGTCCCGGCAAGCTCCACCTTGCCGATCCGCCTGCCCCGGACGTCATAGGTGGAAGCCCCGTTCATACATACAACCGATGCCTTAAGCCCTGCCTCTTCAAGCGGAAGCAGGGCGTCTTCATAGCTTCTTCCCGTACATATGAGAAGCTCCACCCCCATGTTCTGCATACACCGTATCACATGGGCATTCCGGTCCGACACACGCCCGTCAGGTCCCAGCAGTGTGCCGTCCATGTCAACCGCTACAAGTCTTATCATTCCATCAATCCTTTCCTGAATCCGGCATCAGCCAAAGGGATCCACCCGGTCGGCCACGCTTCTGCACAGATCCGGTTTATTGGTGATGATGGCCTCCACTCCCTGCCTTACCAGCATTTCCATATACTCCTCATCGTTGACCGTCCACACGTGCAGGGCCAGCCCAAGGGACCTGGCCGACGGGATCAGTTCCGGATCCTGCATGTGGTACAGCGCGGGATGGAGCGCATCCACCCGGGCCGTATGCCGCCCATAGGAAGCCACGTCAATCCACCCGTCAGAATAGAGCAGCCCGGTTTTCACCGAGGAATCCAGCATTTTCAGCTTCACAAGGCTTGGGTGATGGAAGGAGGAGTAGATGACCCGGTCACCCATCCCCATTTCAGATGCCAGGTCAAGCACCCTTTCCTCAATTCCCTCATAGGGCACGATCCCTGTCTTCAGTTCAACGTTAACCACAAGCCCTGTGGGTCTTAACAGCTCATAGACCTCTCCCAGCGTGGGGATGGACGCATCCCTGTACTCAGGGAACAGGCGGTTAAACCGCAGTTTCTTAAGCTCACTTAAGGTATGGTCCTTAATGTAGCCTGAACCGTTGCTGACCCTGTCTATGGTTTCATCATGCGCCACTACCAGTTCATTGTCCCGGCTCAGCTGTACATCCAGCTCCACGCCGTCAGCGCCCTGTCCCGCCGCCAGCTTGAATGCCTCCAGCGTATTCTCCGGCGCATAAGCGGACGCGCCTCTGTGTGCCCATACCTGTGTCTTCATGTCCCATCCCCCACTCATCATTATCACTCATTTAAAAGATTATATTCCTCAATTGCCTTATTAATCTGCTTTGCCATATTGGCAGCCGTATCCTCAGGAGTTATATTGTTGTTCAGCATGTTCTCGATTTCCGTCTCCACCACCTGTCTGGCCTCAGGGAACACACTTAAAAGCGCGCCCGCGGACTCCGGAGCGGAATCATGGAGCTGGTCAATGGCTGTCCCGAACTGGGGATACTGAGCCATATTTTCCTTAAAGACCGGCTCGTCATGGGCGTCTGCCGTCACAGGGAAATATCCGGTCTGGGCATTCCAGTATGCCTGGCTTTCAGGCGATACAAGGAATTTCACGAACTCCCATGTGGCTGCCTTTTTCGCATCATCCTCGTTATTCAATGCCCACAGGGATGCTCCGCCAATGGAAACGCCGCCCTTATCGTCTGCATTTACCTTTGGGAAATAAGCGGTCCCCACCTCAAATTTACCGTTCACATCCCCTAATATCTGCTTCAGGGAAGCCGTGGAACCCAGGGTCATGGCAGATTTCCCGGAGCTGAAATCAGCCAGTCCGGAGTCGCCTCCCCGCCCCACGATTGGGGCATATCCCTTGTCATACAGCTCTTTCCAGGCCGTCAGCGTGCTCACGGCCGCACCGTTCCGGTCAAAATCCACAGCGGTTGCTGCCGCCTGTCTTCCATTTCCATTGTTGACATATGAAAGCCCCTGTTTACATGTGAACTGCTCGAAAAACCAGCCGTAGATGCCAAGGGAAATCGGCTCTCCGGCCCCGCCCTTTTGTACCAGGGCGTCCGCGGCATCGGCAATCTCCATAAGGCTTTCCGGCACCTTTGTCACGCCTGCCTTCTCAAACATATCCTTGTTGTAGTAAAGGATCGGGGTGGAGGAATTAAATGGCATGGAGTACAGCTTATCATCTACAGTATAATACGCAGCGATGTTTGGTTCAATCACTGATTTATCCCAGCCGTCCGCATCCATCAGTTCCTGCATGGGCACCACCCAGCCGGAATCAATCATGAAACGGGTGCCGATGTCATATATCTGGACCAGGTCAGCCCCCATGTTGCCGATCTGGGCGCTTTTTAACTTGTTGATTGCATCATCATATTCCCCCTGGTACTGGGCATCCACCTTGATTCCAAGGGTATTTTCCGTATTAAAACGGTTAACCAGGTAATCCAGCGCCTCCCCGTTCACCCCGCCCATGGAATGCCAGAAGGTGATGTCCGTACCCTCCGCCGGTATGGTCCCGGTCTGTTCCGTGCTGCCGGAAGCCTCCCCTGGCTGGCCCTGTCCTGCCGTGTCCTGCCCCGCGCCATCCTGTCCGCTGCCGTCCTGCCCGGTTCCTTCCCTGCTTCCCTGTGCAGACGTATCCGAAGATGCCGCCTTGGCCCCGCATCCTGTCATGGAAGCGGCCAGCACTGCGGCTGCCGCGAAGGCTGTCATTGTTGTCATCCATCTTTTCTTCATAACCGTTCATTCCTCCGAAATCTTATTTATGATTTATTTTATATGTAAAGGGCTGGTCATCCCTTAACAGCGCCTGAGAACATCCCCCGGATCAGCTGTTTCTGTCCGGCGATAAAGATAGCTATGGAAGGTATGATTACCAGGATTACCCCCGCAATCATCAGGGTAATGGACTGGGCATCCTCATTATTGAGCATACTGATACCGATCTGCACGGTCCTCATCTCATTGGAACCCGTCACAAGCAGCGGCCACATATACATATTCCATGCATTGATGAAGGTATACACCGCCATGGCCCCGATGGCTGACTTGGTCAGGGGCAGGAGTATCCTGAATATGAACCGGAGGTTCCCGCATCCGTCTATTTTGGCGGATTCATACAATGAGATGGGAAAGGATTTATAAAACTGCCTGAACAGGAAAATGCCCATGGCCGATGTAAGATACGGCACGATCAGCACCTGATAGGAATCCAGCCATCCGAAACGGCTTACGGTCAGGTAATTGGATATGATGGTCGCCTCCCCCGGTATCATCATGGTTGCCATCACAAGCATGAACAGCGCTTCCTTCCCCTTAAAGTCCAGGAAGGAAAAGGAAAATGCTGCCAGGGAACAGGATATGATCTGCCCCAGGGTAATCAGCCCGGCCACCATGAAGGAATTGGCCACAAACCTGGCCAAGGGCACCTTGATGAGGGCCTGCCGGAAGTTCTCCAGGGTCGGCGATGAGGGCAGCAGGTTCATCTGTGTGGTAAACAGTTCGCTGGAGGGCATGAAGGCCACGCTGACCGCATACAGAAGCGGAAGCAGCACAAACAGGGAGACAAGTATATTAAGCCCAATAAGGACGGCGGTCCTCCCTCTTCTCACCAGCAGCGCCCTGCGGTTGGCCGCCTCCTGGACGCGTCTGATTTCTTCCCGGTCCATTTCCCCGGTCCTTCTGATAACAAGTGTCTGCTCCATTAATAGCTGACCCCTTTCTTCTCTACTTTAAACATGATTAACGTCAGTGCCATGATGATGGCAAACAGGATGACGGACTGGGCAGCCGCGCTGCCGAACCGGTAATTAAAGAATGCATCCCTGTAAATGGAATATACAATCAGGTTGGTGGACTCCCCCGGCCCGCCCTTGGTCAGGATCTTCACCTGCCCGAAGGCCTGGAAGGCCTGGATGATATTCACCACCACCGTGTAGAACATGATGGGGCTGAGCCCCGGCAGGGTCAGCCGGAAGAATTTCTGCAGCGCGCCCGCTCCGTCCACCGATGCCCGCTCATAGATGGACTCATCGATATTGCCAAGACCTGCGGAAAAGTACAGGAAGTTGATGCCGCTGTTCAGCCACGCGGTAAGGAGGGCCACACAGACCAGCGCATATTTGGGGTCATTGACCCAGTTGATGTCAAGTCCCAGCAGCTTGTTCACAATCCCGATGGACGGGTGGAGCATGATTTTAAATATCAGGGCAGCGGAGCTGGACGCAATAGCCATGGGAAGCGCATATGCCGTGCTGAACACCCGGATACCCGGAAATGCCCGGTTGCACAGCATGGCTGCCATGAGTCCAAGGGCCATGCTGACCGATACCACTATCACCACGAATATCAGCGTCACCGTCAGGCTGTTAAAGAATGACCCGGACCGGAACAGGTCCGTATAATTCCCAAGTCCCACAAACAGCTTGGCCTGACCCATTTTATTTGTCTTAAACAGGCTTAGATAGATTGTCTTAAAAAATGGATAAAACAGGAATACGGCAAAGACCAGAAGCGCAGGCGCCGTGTAGGCGTATGGTCCCGCCTTTTTTATGAATGATTTTTCTTTCATGGTTCTGCTCCTATACATACAGAATATTTTCTTCTGTTATTGTGTCAAACAGTTTGATACGGGCCATATCCACATAAAGGCGTACCCGGCTGCCTGCCTTCGCAGGACAGGAGGGCGGCAGCTTGGCAGATATAATTGGGGAATTTTCCCAAATGATTCCTTCCGGAACCGGCCCACCTTGGGCTGCATCGCCCCGGGCCGGCCCGCTCTTGGCTGCATCGTCCCTGTCAGCCCCGCACTGGACCATATCACCCCGGACAGTTCCGTCCTGGTCCATACCGTCCCGGACACTCCCGCCATCCCCACACACCCGTCCATGGAGCAGGACTTCCGCGCCCAGCATTTCCCTCACATCCACCAGAACCTCCAGCCAGGCTTCTCCCGACGCCTGTCCATGCAGGTCTTCCGCCCGGATTCCCAGGGTGACCGCCTTTTCCATATAGCCTTTATTCATAAGCTTTTTCCCCTGGGCCGCGGTCAGGGGAAGCTGCCAGCCTTTTCCTTCCAGGCACGGTTTCTGGTCCTTAAGGATTACCTTCCCTTCCAGGAAGTTCATGGCCGGGGAGCCGATGAAGCCGGCCACGAACCGGTTCACCGGGTTCTGATACAGTTCGGCAGGCGGCGCCACCTGCTGTATGGCCCCGTCTTTCATGACGACGATCCTGGTGCCCAGGGTCATTGCCTCCACCTGGTCATGGGTCACATAGATCATGGTGGCTCCCAGCTGCCTGTGAAGCTTGGCTATCTCCACCCGCATCTGGCTCCTCAGCTTTGCATCCAGGTTGGACAAAGGCTCATCCATGAGATACGCCCTGGGCTTGCGCACAATCACGCTTCCGATTGCCACCCTCTGCTTCTGCCCTCCGGAAAGGGCGCTGGGCTTTCTGTCCAGAAGGTGGCCTATCTCCAGTATCCCGGCCGCCTCCCTGACCCGTTTGTCAATCTCTGCCTTGGGCGTCTTATGGGCCCGCAGGCCAAAGGCCATGTTTTCATATACCGTCATATGGGGGTACAGGGCGTAGTTCTGGAATACCATGGACAGGTCCCTGTCCTTTGGCTCCACCATGTTCATGAGGCAGTCATCCATCCACAGTTCCCCTGAGGATATATCCTCCAGGCCCGCAATCATCCTGAGGGTGGTGGACTTTCCGCAGCCCGATGGACCCACGAAGATAACCAGCTCGCCTTCCCGGATATCCAGATTAAAATCCTTTACCGCGCAGTAGCCGTTTTTATAAGTCTTGCTTACATTTACCAATGATATATCAGACATGGCCGTTCCTTTCACATTTCCAATCTACTCTTAGATTTTAGCCGGACAGTGTAAAATCAAAAAGTGAGGTCCTGTAAAATAGATGTAAAACAAAAACTCCATGGCACAAAAAAAATCGCCCTGGAGAGTATGTAACTACTCCCCAGGGCAGAACTGTAAAAACAAAAACCCTTCTATCCAACTGCATCCTGCTGACTCAGGAAATGACACACCTTCTCCTCCGGCATGGGACGGGCATAATAATATCCCTGAATGAACTGCACGCCGGAAACAGCAATGGCATTTAATTCTTCCTGTGTCTCAACCCCTTCCGCCACTACCCCCAAATCGTTGATGGCAGCCATTTCCGCAATGGATTTAAGCAGGGCGCACTGTTTAGGGCTGGTCAGGATCTGCTTGGTCAGGGAACGGTCAATCTTAATGACATCCACCGGAAGGTTGGATAGATAGTTAAGGCTGCTGTAGCCCACACCGAAATCATCCAGTGCGATGTGGACGCCGGACAGACGTAACTGCTCCAGTACCTCTGCCGCCCGGTCAATGGATTGGATCAGGATACTCTCCGTAATCTCCAGGGTAATCCGCCGTGGATCCACCCCGGTGGAGTGGATCAGTTCCAGCAGGTGCCGGGCGCTGTTTTCCACCAGAAGCTGCTGCACGGACAGGTTGATGCCAATACGTTTAAGTCCCAGACCCACGCCCTGGTTCTGCATGAATACGCATGCCCTGGACAGCACATAATCGCCAAGTTCCTCCACGATGCCATTGCGCTCAGCAAGTGAAATCACCTGCCCCGCGGAAAAATGTCCCCCGTTTCCATCCGGCAGGCGTACAAGCGCTTCGGCCGCAGTGTATTGTCCGCCATCCAGCTGCATGATGGGCTGATACCAGACCTCCAGCGTGTCCTCCCGGATGGCATCCTTCATGCGGCGCAGGATGTCGGCCTCTGTCCGGATGATTTCATCCAGCTGGCGGCTATAAACCACCACCGCATCTCCTGATTCCTTGGAGAAACGGAGGGCGGACTGTATATGGTCCAGAAGATCCCCCGGTGTTTTGCCATGTTCCGGATACAGGCATGCCACGATGCGGATCTGCAGGAGAAAGGAAAGGTTCCCTACCGTAATCGGTGTGGCAAACATTTTCTGCAGCCGGGTAACAAAGAACCCTACGCTTTCATCGGAGAGGGATACCCCTAAAAATACATCGCCGTTAATACGGTAGACATAGGAACCAAAGGGCCGTGACAGACGGCGCAGTACCTCATGCAGGATTTCATCCCCTATGCTGGCGCTGAACAGCTCATTGTACTGGCTGAAGGAACAGATATCCACGCAGTACAGTTTGAACCGCCTTTTTTTGTCATAGGAAATCAGCATATTCGTATCCCGGAGGAACTTCGGCCGGTTCCCCACATTAAACACAGGGTCAAAATAGGCCAGCTGCTCCACCTGCTTGCGGTAACGGTTAAAGGTCTTGGACAGCTCCATCATTTCAATATCCGTATATTCGTCAAAGGTCACATCGCTCTTCCCCGCAATCAGCTGACAACATTTTTCTGTCAGCATACGGATGGGAGATTCCTGGGACACGCGGCGGTAATACTCATGAATCAGTTTGGAGATTTCTTCCTCCCCCCTGCAGACGCCCGGCTGGCAGCAGGCATATTGGTAGCGCGCCATCAGGAAATTCTTTTCCCCGTCCATACGCACCTGTAATAAAAGTTCCAGGGACAGTCCCTTTGCAAAATCCTCCCGCTGCTGCTCTTCCATCTTCTCCCGCACGGCTATGATATAGCTTCCGGCGTCCAGCCTTCCGGCAAGATAGGGATTATGGATATAATCATCCAGCCGGGCCGGAATGCTCTTAAGGAATTCCAACTCCTCTGCCTCCCCTATCATCCGCGCGGCTTGGATATACCCCTCAATGGAGAAGTAAAACAGGGTAACAGGACGGTCCCCGTTACTGAGCCAGCCGTCCAGCGCAGCCGTAAAACCCTTCCGGTTATAAAGCCCGGTATCTTTATCCATGGAACCTGTTTTCTCAAGCGCACGCTTTTGCTGTATGGTTGTGCACAACAGGAATGAAAGCGCCAGCAGAGCGGCTGCCTCCAGCATGCATATCAGGATCAGGGACACCCATTGCGCGGCGCTGAGCCAGCCGGCTGTCGGCTGGATGCTGAGTGTCCATTGGGTCGGCAGATAAAAAACAGTCTTCTGCGCCAACGAGAAATCCACATCCGCCCGTGAGTTGGCAATGACCTCCTTGTTCCCATTCTGGGGTTCCACGCGCCACAATTCATAATCATACCCCTGGGTATACAGGTCATTAAGCCCAAGCTGGCCAAGTACATAGTCCCGGTCCAGGGCCACTGCCACCTGTCCCAGATAGGCATCCTTCTCTACAATCGGCTGCAGGAACAGGAACACCTCCTGCTGTTGTGGATCATCCGCCAATACAACCGGGCCCTCCACCACAAGGTCCTTGACAACCTTGGCCAAGGTATAGATATAAGAGAAATCCTGCAGTTCCCGTCCCACCAGGTTCCCGAACCTGTCCTTTGGCAAGGCTGCGGCCAGGATATCCCCTTCAAACAGATATGTTATGCAGACCTCGTCCCGCTCCAGCAACGGCCCCGCCGCATGCTCAAACCAATCGGACTGATCCGCCTGGCCTTTCTCCATCGCATACGCTGTCTTGGCCAGGGCGCCTGCCTCATTCATGGTACCCTGCATCTGCAGCAGGATTTTCTCACTGTAGTAAAACAGTATATTTTCTGCTTCTCTCTGGCGTAATCCTACAATTGAACGGCACAGTCCCAGCCCTGTGGCAGCGGTCAAAACCAGCACCAGCAGCACTGCGGCCAGACAAACCGGCAGCCGCCTAATGAATCTGTCCATACGTCCCTCAATTCTGGTGGATATGATAATATCCTTTTCCATTCTGTTTCACATAATAAAGGGCCTCGTCCGCATCGGCAATCATCTGCTTCAGCTCCGCCCCCGGCTGGTAGATGGAAACCCCGATACTGCACTGGACCGGGATACTCTGCCCGCCTGACTGGATATGGGTCTGAAGACGGAGTACAAGCTCGTCCAGCACATTCAGCAGCTCCTTCTCATCGTCCAGACTGGTCAGAAGCAAAACAAATTCATCCCCGCCGTACCGGCCTACCACACCGTCATATTTTTTCTCGTATTCCCGAAGGGTATATCCTATACTTTTCAGCCCGATATCCCCACCCGCATGGCCGCAGCTGTCGTTGATATATTTCAGGTTATCCATATCCACAAAGCACAGGGCCTTAAGTTTCTGCGGGTCGGCCTTTTTCAGGCGGGAGGATGCCTGGTTCAGGAAAACCGAACGGGTGACCACGCCGGTCAGGCTGTCTGACAGGCCATTGCTTGTCAGACGCAGTACCTCCTTAAAGTCCACTTCCTCCGGACGTTCATCCTGGTAAACCCTCTTTTCCAGTTCCTCCACGGAATGGACAAGGGTGTCCACCACCTGCATCTGGCCGGCGATATAACGCCGCACAAACCACATGAGTCCCATACAGACCAGCGCGGTCAGCCCGAATACCATGCACAGCGCAGGAAGCGTCTCCCCAAAAGCGGTCCAGAAATTAACCGAGCACAAAATATCCCACCCGGTATTCTCCACCCGCTGATAAGTGGTATAATAAAGACCTCCATCCCTCAGGCTCCAGAACGACCCCGGAAGGGAAGCCAGAAGCTGTTCCTCCAGCTGATCCGCCGTGGTGCCGAACAACACGCTGTCCTGAAGTACATTCATGATGGATTCCCCATAGGGAAGACCGTCCGAGGAAGACATGATCTGACCGCGGGTGCCGACCAGCGTCACCTCCAGGCCATTGACCCCCGCCGACTGACCCAGGATTTCCACCACCTCATCAAAGTAAATGGCGCAGAACAGGCAGCCTGTGATTTTTCCCTGGCTGTCTTTCAGTGGAACCGCTACCGTATAATTCAGCGTTGCCCCATCCGCCCCTGCTGCAAAACTGTCCGTCACCTGCCGCTGCCCCGTGGAAAACAGCCGCTGCATGTAATCCCGGCTGGCAAGGCTGGCCGGTTCGGAACCATCCGAATAAACGGTGATGCCGGAATCCACATAACAGATCATCATGTATCCGAAATACGGGTTCATCTGATCCAGTTTTTTGACCTTTTCGATGGGCGGCAGATCCGGGTCATAAAACTCGGGAAGGCTTGCAAGGGATTCCAGCAGATGGATGGCTCCGGCCACCCGCTGGGATATCTGTGCATGGCTTGTAATCAGGGATGCATCGGCATCCGTCTTCATCCGTCTGATAGAAAGGATGCCTCCTCCCAGAAGGATGATGATAAGGACCAGCGCGCAGAATGTCATGCTGTACCGCGTAATGGGGGCAAAGGATATTTCCCATTTGCCTCCTTTATTCTTTTTCTTTCTTTTGTTCATGATGATGATCCGTCTTCCTTTCACTACATTAGATGCTGCCTGGAAGTGCATTACTTCCACAGGGACCTGCCGTCATATACCTGCATGGCCGCATCCCAATACCCCAGCCGCCTGCATTCCGTGATGATCAGGCCCCGGACCTGTCCGTACATATCTGCCGCCATCTTTGCAAACCGGACAGTATCGCCCCCGGCCAATATGGCGGCTGCTTCCATATACTGCCGGTAAATGCTGATATTCCGGGGATTCTTATCCGGGCTGACCAGCTTTGGGATACTCCTTCCAATACTGAAGTTCCTGGACAGTATCTGATAAATGGAGCGCAGGGCGTCATACTGGATATGCCCTGTAATGAAATCCAGCATGGTGCGCGGTATCAGCTGATGCTCATAGGGCTGTTCATACTGCCAGGCAATGGCCTTACAGAGCCGTTCCCTGTCTTCCTGTGTCATATGCGCCGCCCCATGGGCAGCGGCCCTCTCCACGGTCATGCAGAGCAGCTCCAGGCTGTCCAGATACCGGCGCACATGGCAGGCGATTACTTCCGGCGTGATATGGATTTTTTTAAGTCCCTCCAGATTCATCTCAACTGAGATCCCCCTGCGGGGCGCGGCAGCCACCACTCCCCAGTCCTGCAGCATACGGACTGCCTTCACCGTGGTATCCCGGCTGACGCCATAGATTTCCTGTAACTGGTCATGGGTCGGCAGACGGTCACCGGGCTGGTATCGTCCTATGGCAATCAGGCCGAGCAGGTCCAGGCAGACCGAGGAATACCGCTCCTGTCCCAGGCTGATCTGCTGTCCAACCCCCTCTGCCTTAGCCAGTCTTGGGCAGAGAGGAACCATCATGAAAAACTGGCGTTCCCCTGCCGGTTCTGCGATTATCCTGTATTGGGAAAATATCTGTTCAAGGTCAGCCTGTTTGGGCTTATCCCCATTTTTAACGGTCTGAAACATGTTTCTGATATTGGTATGGTACCGCTCCCGGTCTTCCAGTGAGCCGTGCTGCGGCTCCTTCCCCTTAAAACCCAGACCGTCCACGGCCCGCATAAGCAGTTCGTTCTCATTCCTGGCAATGAAAAAACGCCATATCCGGCTGGAGAGCTGCCAGAATTCTTCCGGCTTTTCCGGATCCATATTGGATAGCAGCATATCCGGCGTATGCCAGTCTTCGCCGGTACAAAGATGCATCCCCCGCAGGAAAAAGGGATAACACAGCAGGGTACCCGTCTTCAGCAAATCGTCTACCTGGGCCCTGTCCGCCTGCTTTACGTTTCGCATCCCCTGTTCCCTGGGGGATGCAAAGGCCGATACCACGGTTGGCCGTTTCCTCGGGGCTGTCTCCAGAAATCCATCCTGCTCCAACAATTCCAATGCACGCCGGACCGTCTTCTCAGACGTTCCCAATTCCTTGCACAGCACAGACCTCCCCGGCAGTTTTTTGCCAACCGGGAGGATACCGCACTCAATCCTGCTTTTCAGCAGGTTATAGGTCCGTTCATATTGGATTACATCACTTTTCATCTAATCCTCCATTCCCAGTAATCTGGGAACCTATACAGACTATTATGCATAAAAAAAGTATAGTTCCTGCCGATTACCCAACTGGGTACTTATACAGTCTATTTATTTATTGATTATAGCACCTATCTCCCAATAAAGCAATAAGCCCAACTGTCTCCCAACCATAAAATAAAACATGATAAAATAAAATCCCCCGCGCGGCATATATCAACATATCGTTAGCCGCGCAGGGTCCTTTAACTGTTTTAACTTCTACTACCACCTATTTATTCTCATTGCGTGCCTGCAGCGCCATCTTAGCCTGCATGTTCCGCTGGAACTGGTCGATGATGACAGCCAGTACGATTACCAGGCCCTTGATGACCATCTGCCAGAACTCGGACACGCCGCACATAACCATGCCGTCATTGATGACGCCGATTACAAACGCGCCCACAATGGTCCCGCCGATGGTCCCCACGCCGCCTGCCATGGAGGTCCCGCCCAGTACGGCTGCCGCGATGGCGTTCATCTCCCAGCCCTCACCGGTTGCAGGATGGGCGGCCACCAGCTGTGAGGAAGCGATAATCCCCACCACTGCCGCGCACAGGCCTGAGAAGGCGTAAACCATGATCTTAACCTTATTCACCTTGACGCCGGACAGCCTGGCGGCCTTCTCATTGCCGCCGATGGACAGCACATGCCAGCCAAATGCAGTCTTTCTCAGGATGACGGCCGCAATCACGGCAATGATTGCCAGGATCACAACGCCCACAGGAATCACGGTCCCGGGGATATTGCGTCCGAACACCTCCCAGCCCGTGTTGCCCAGGGCCTCGTTACCCGTAATCTTTGAATAGGTGGCGCCGCCTGAACGGATCATGGCAAACCCACGGGCCACATACATCATGCCCAGGGTGGCGATGAAGGGTGCCACATTGAACCTGGTAATCACAAGTCCGTTCAAGGTTCCGATTACCACGCCTAACAGCATGGTGATGATGAACACGGCCGGGACATTAAAATACAGGGTCACGCCGAACATCTGAAGGGTAAGCCCCTTTTCCAGAAGCCCGCCCGCAATCATTCCGGCCAGTCCCACGATTGCGCCCACGGAAAGGTCGATGCCTCCCGTGATGATGACATAGGTCATGCCGATGCCCAGGATGCCGTACAGGGCCACATGCTTTGCAATCAGCATGGCTGTGTTCAGGCTCAGGAAATTAGCGGCCTTGATGCTGAAAAAAACCATAAGGACAATCAGCACAATAAAGGTCCTGCCCTTTAACAGCGTCATGGCCAAGGCATTATTCGAAGATTTCTTATTCGTACTCATAATGTATACTCTCCTTTTCCAATCATTGGCCGTGGTGGCCTTTATATGATGACAATACCAGGCTTTCTTCCTGAATCTCGTCCCCAATGAGTTCCCCTGTCTTGATGCCATTGGACAGCACCATGACCCTGTCCGCAATGGCGATGATTTCCTTTAACTCAGAAGATATCACAATGATGGAAAGCCCTTTTTCCGCATACTGGTTGATGATGTCAAATACCTCGGTCTTGGCGCCGATGTCAATGCCCCTGCTGGGTTCGTCCAGAAGCAGGATCTTGGGATTGGTCAGCAGGCCCTTCCCAATGACCACCTTCTGCTGGTTGCCTCCTGAAAGTGAGAGGATGGGCAGGTTCTTGTCAGCCACCTTGATGTGGATATCCTTAATCTGTTCATCCGCCCTCTGGCTCTCCAGCTTATCATCCAGCAGGAATCCCTTCACATACTTTTTAATGCTGGACAGGGAAATGTTCTTAAGGATGCTCATGGTCTGCACCAGGCCCTCCCTCTGCCTGTCCTCCGGCACCAGGGCAAAGCCCCTTTCAATCTGCTCTGAGATGGAGTGGATTTCCATCTTCTCCCCCTCCAGCAGGATATCGCCTGTATGCTCCGGCCTCAGGCCCATGATACATTCAAAGACCTCGGTGCGGCCCGCGCCCATAAGCCCGTATATTCCCAGGATTTCCCCCTTTTTCAGGTTAAAATCCACATGGTTCAGCAGGTAGCCGCCCCCGCTCTTTGGAAGGGTCAGGTCCCTGACCTCCAGCACGGTCTCCTGCTTATCCCAGTCAATGTCCCTGTCCTTTTTCGGATAGGACTTGCCCTCGCCCGTCATCTGCTTTACGATCCAGGGCACGTCGATGTCCTTTACATCCGCGTCCGCCACATACTTCCCGTCCCTCAAAATCGTCACATGGTCGCCGATTTCCATGATTTCCTCCAGGCGGTGGGATATGTATACAATGGAAATGCCCTGGGCCAGAAGTTCCCTCATGATTTTGAAAAGGATCTTAACCTCCTGCTGGCTTAAGGATGAGGTGGGTTCATCCATAATCAGTATCTTAAGGTCGTCCGCAATCAGGTTCCTGGCAATCTCTATCATCTGCTGCTGTCCCACCCTCAGGTCCCCAATCAGGGTATCCGGGCTGATGGGATGCTCCAGACGCTCTAAGATCTGGGCTGCCAGCTGGGCATGTTTCCTGTTATCCAGCACAAACCCGTTCTTTTTCTCCTTGGCCATGAAAATGTTCTGGTACACATTCAGGTTTGGAAACAGGCTCAGTTCCTGATGGATGATGCCGATGCCGTGCTTCCTGGCTTCCGTGGTATCCTTAAAGGCCACTTCCTTATCCCCCATATACAGGGTGCCTGCGCTGGGCTGTTCAATCCCCGCGATGATTTTCATCAGGGTGGATTTACCCGCCCCATTTTCCCCAATCAGCACATTGACCTTGCCGGCAAGCACATCAAAGGAAACATGGTCCAGGGCCTTGGTGCCCGGATAAATCTTGTCAATCTGCTCTGCGTGAAGGCAGACGCCCTCCCGGCATTTAACTGTTGACTCCATAAAGCCACCTCCTATTTTACAGTCAGCTTCACAGGCGTGATGAGGATCTCATCATCCTTATTAGCGGTAAATGTTCCTGTAAATTCAATGGTTTTGCCTTGCAGTGTCTCTGGCGCCGCCGCCTTAACCACGGTGGCGTCAATAATATCATGGAAGCTCTGCGAAACAGCCGCCCACTCCTGCTGGTTCTTGTAATCCCCGAATTTGATGAAATCCAGCGAATCCCTGACCGATGAACCCTTATATACACTGCCGATCTGAAGCTTTATGACCACATCCCCGCCATAACCCTCAGGCTTTACCACCATGTATCCGGCCTTCTTTTCCTGGTTGACTTCCTCCACCACGGCCGTTCCCTTTACCACATAGTTAATCTCTCCCGATGTACCCATGGAGTATTTTCCATATTTATCAACCAGGGACTTCAAATCCCCGCCGGATTCTTCCAAAAACTGGGTTATATCCACGGCCTTTCCCTCCAGTTCGGGAAGCGCCTTGGAATCCCAGATGTTAGCCACATTATCCCCGGCGTTAAATTCCACATCTCCTGTTAATTTTCCTTCTTCGCCAATCTTAACTACCTTCACACATCCGGTCATGCTGAACGCAGATGCCGCCAATATAAGAGCTGTTACCAGACTTATCACACGTTTTTTCATAGTACACTCCTATCTCCATACTTATATGTTCCTGACTTCACTTCAAAACTGCCTTCATACTTCAAAACTATCTTCATTTTTGAGGAAATATCCCAATCACCGTTACCCTTATGGAATTGCAGGAGGTTTTAAGGCCTCCTGCAACCGGGTCATCTTATTCGCTGTATACGAACGCGCTTAACCTGTCAACATTCTCAGAAGTAATGGCTACACAGTCAACCAGCTGTTTCTCTTCCAGTCCCGTGGTGCCTTCCTTTAAGTACTTGTCAGCCTGCTCAACCGCCATCTCTGCAATCAGTGCGCACTGCTGAAGCGCGGTGCCTGTCATGTAGCCGGACTTAATCTCAGCTGCCGCCTCGTCAGATCCGTCCACGCCGATGATGCAGATATCCTTTAAGCCTGCTGCCTTGATGGCCGCTGCTGCGCCCACTGCCATGGTGTCGTTGCCGCATACAATACCCTTGATGTCAGGATTGGACTGTAGGATGGTCTCAACCTTTTCATAAGCCTCGGTCTGCTCCCAGTTAGCGGTCTGCTGTGCAACCATCTCCAGGTCCTCGTACTGGTCAATCACCTCATGGAACGCGCTGGAGCGCACGCCTGCATTGGTATCACTTTCCTTGCCTAAAAGCTCTGCGTACTTGCCTTCCTCACCCATGGCCTCAACGAATACTTCCGCAATGGCCTTGGCGCCCTGATAGTTATTGGCAACAATCTGGGAAATGGCAACGCCCTCCGCGTTGATCTCACGGTCAATTAAGAATGTGGGGATTCCTGCATCCCTTGCCTTCTGTACGGCTGCAACGGTTGCGTCGGCGCCTGCGTTGTCACAGATAATGGCTGCTGCCTTGTCTGCGATGGCATTGTCAAAAAGCTCTGACTGCTTGGTAGCGTCGTCGTCATGGGAAACCTTCTTAACCTCATAGCCCAGTTCAACCGCCTTCTTCTCAGCCTGGTCAGCCTCGGTCTTAAAGAATGGGTTGGAGTGGGATGGCGTAATGATATACATGATATTGGAACCGCCGCCTGGAAGCGCCTCTGCTGCTGCCGCAACTGCTTCGGTTGCCGCCGCTGCCGCTGCCTCTGTGGCTGCCTCGGTTGCCGCTGCCTCGGTTGCCGCCGTAGTGGCTGCCTCGGTCGCTGCCGCTGTTGTCTCTGCCGGCTTGGAGCCGCATCCCATCAGCAGACCGGCTGCCATGGCCGTACATAATAACATACTCATCATTCTTTTTTTCATTTTTGTTTCCTCCTTAAATGAATTATATAGTTTTGTATAGATAACCGGGTTCCCCGGTAAATCCCTGTTTATTCCAGCACCTTTGATACCGCATGCTTCCAGCCCCTGTACTTCATGTCCCTGGTCCCTGGGTCCATGTCCGGCCTGAAGGTCCTTCTTCCCATCCTGGCAAACAGCCGGTCCCTGTCATATATCCCCATGGCAATCCCGGCAGCATAAGCCGCTCCGATGCCGGACAGTTCTTCTGCCGGAGGCACGCTGACAGGAATCCCTGTCATATCGCTCTGGAACTGCATCAGGTACCGGTTCCTTGTAGGTCCGCCGTCCACCCTCAGTTCCCCGATGGGTATGCCGGATTCCTCTTCCATGGCAAGGACCACATCGGTAATCTGGTATGCAATGCTCTCCAGACCCGCCTTCACAAGCTCTGCCTTCCCGGTCAGCCTTGTCATTCCATAGTACATACCCACTGCCCTGCTGTCCCAGTAAGGGGCTCCCAGTCCTGTAAACGCAGGTATCAGATAGGTGGTGTCATCCGGGTTGGCTTCCCCTGCCAGCGCCTCCGTTTCACCCGGGGACTCAATCAGCTTAAGGCTGTCCTTCAGCCAGGTAATGACCGCCCCCGTGTAATTGATGTTGCCCTCCAGCACGTAGGTGGCCTTTCCATCCATATGCCATGCAAGGGAGGTCACCACCTTTTCACTGAGCACCGGCTTTTCGCCGATATTCATCATCACGGAGGATCCGGTGCCGTAGGTGGTCTTAATCATTCCCTTTTCCAGGCACCCCTGGCCGAACAGCGCGCCGTGGCTGTCCCCCAGCACCCCATGGATGGGGATGGGCGTTTGAAGGAATCCGTCAAAATCCGTATACCCATAACATCCATCCGAGCCAGTGACCTGTGGCAGGCTTTTTGCCGGGATACCGAACAGGGCGCATACCTCCCCGTCCCATGCAAGTGTTTCAATGTTAAAAAGCTGTGTCCTGGAGGCATTGGAATAATCCGTCCTGAATTCCTTCCCCCGGGTCAGGTTCCATACCAGCCAGCTGTCCATGGTGCCGCAGCACAGCTTTCCCTCTGCCGCCAGCGGGGCGGCGTCCGCCACATGCTCCATCACCCAGCCCAGCTTGGCGGCTGAGAAGTAGGGCGAAAGCTTAAGCCCTGTTCGGAGCCGTATCATCTCGGCCATGCCTTCCTGTTCCAGCCTGTCGGTGATGTACGCGCCTCTGGCGCACTGCCATACCACCGCGTTATATACCGGCTTTCCTGTCTCCCGGTTCCAGGCAATGGCGGTTTCCCTCTGGTTGCTGATGCCCAGGCCCACAATCCGTGATCTGTCAATCCCGGCCTTTTCCACCAGGTCCTTTACCGCCTGTACCGTATTCCTGTATATCTCTTCCCCGTCATGCTCCACCCAGCCCTTCTCATTCACTATCTGACGGTGGGAAATGTCCGTCCTGCAGATCAATTCCCCCTCATTGTCAAACAGCAATGCCTTGGTTCCCTGGGTGCTCTGGTCTATCCCCAATATGTAGTCCATCCTGATATCCCAAATCCTTTCCGTCCATACGTGCCGGGACGCCTCCAGCCATTCTGGCACATCCCCGGCCATTCCGGCACATTCCCGGCCATCCTGGCACATCCCCGGCCATTCCGGCCTCCTATCCTCGTCCCAGGGCTTTTTCAGCCATCCCTGCAATCCCTTCTGCATTCAGTCCATAATAAGCAAACACTTCCCCGGATGTCCCGGTAATGACCGGCGCGTCCGGAAGGGACATGTTAATCACTTTCCTCGGGCATTCCCTTGCAACCACCTGGCTTACCATGGAACCCAGGCCGCCGTAGGGCGCGTGCTCCTCCACAGTGATGACTGCCTTGGCCCCGGACGCGGCCCGGATTACCGTTTCCTCATCCAAGGGCTTCACACAGTACATATCCACCACGGAGGCGCTGATTCCCTTTTCCTTCAGTATCCCTGCCGCATCCCTGGCAGGCTTTACCATCTCGCCGCAGGCAATGATTGCCACGTCACTTCCCTGGGTAATCACGGTTGCCTTATCCATGGCAAAGGGAACATTTCCCTCCTCATACACATCTTCTACCGGGTTGCGTCCCACCCGGATGTAAGCCGGCTTTTCATCCTTTAACAGCGCCTCCATGAGGCATCTTGTCTGGAACCGGTCGCTGGGCAGATACACCCTCATATTGGGAACCGATGCAAATGCAGCGATGTCCTGTGCGGAATGGTGGCTCATGCCCAGGGCGCCGTAGCTGACCCCGCCGCTGATCCCGATTAATTTCACATTGGTATTGGAGTAGGCCACATCCACCTTGGCCTGTTCAAAGCTTCTGGTGGAAATGAAGCTGGCCGGCGAGGCCGCATACGGTTTCTTGCCGCATTTGGCCATGCCCGCGGAAATGCTTACCAGGTTCTGCTCCGCAATCCCGACCTCCACGAACTGTTCAGGAAAGGCGGATGCAAATGGAGCCAGGGACGCGGATCCCCTGGAATCGCTGCATAACACAACCACATCCCTGTCCTCTTTTGCGTGTTCCATAAGTACCTCACAGATGACCTGACGGTTTGCGATCTTATTCATGAAGCGCTTCCTCCCTTCTCCTGTTAAGCTCCGCTGCGATGGCTTCATACTCTTCCCCAGTGGGGACCTTGTGATGCCACGGGGCCTTGTCCTCCATGGTGGCGCCTCCGCCAAAGCCTTTTACTGTGTTGGCAATGACCGCGGTGGGACAGCCCTTTGTATTCCTGGCCTCCTCAAAGGCCCTGTCAAGTTCATCCATATCGTTGCCGTTTACCTGTATCACATGCCAGCCAAAGCTTTTAATCCTGTCCTCAAGATTCTCATGGTGCATCACATCCTCGGTGCTGCCCGATATCTGGAGCCGGTTCCTGTCAATGACCGCGCACAGGTTATCCAGTTTATAATGACCTCCCGCCATGAAGCCTTCCCAGACCGAACCTTCCGCCAGCTCTCCGTCCCCCATGACCACATACATGCGGTTCTTCCTGCCGTCCATCCTGCAGGCCAGGGCCATGCCGATGCTCACCGGAAGCCCATGTCCAAGGGAGCCGGAATTCATTTCAATTCCAGGAAGCTTATTGTTGGGATGTCCGATGAATTTGGAACCGAAGGTGGAAAACTCATCAATCACCTTTTCTGTTGGGAAAAATCCCTTTGCGGCCAGCACCGCATAGTAGCTTTCCACTGAATGCCCCTTGCTCAGCACAAACATGTCCCGGTCCGGGTCATCCATATTGTCAGGCCCTATATCCATCTGCTTAAAATACAGGTTTACCAGTATATCCATCACACTGAAATCCCCGCCGATATGTCCTGTCCTGGCTTTCATGATCATGTCCAGCACATTGCGGCGCAGTTCAAATGACTTGACTTTCAAATCGTTCATAATTTCCTCCTCATTACAGACACTTGGCACAGTCCTATCTATAAAAACGCTCCCGGCCGGATCATTCCCCTCTCAGGTATGCTTTCACGTCTTCCTCAATGGGGTCATACAGGTCAGGTTTGATACCGATATATTTGCATGCCTCATATAACACAGGGACCACGTCCTTATGGATTCCCACACAGTGGTGGATATAGGGTCCGGTCACTATCTTCTCTTCTAGGCGTTTGATATTCTCCACCTCAACCCACAGATAGGTTCCCATTCCCTTTGGTCCGTCCACTCCCTTTGCATTGCCAAGGAGCAGCGAGTACTCGCCATTATCCCCGTCAAAGCGGCACAGGGTCACGTTGCCGTGTTTTGCCTCCGCCGTAATGCTGCCCGGATGGTCAAATGCCAGCGGATAGGTGATGGACGGCCTCTCCTTTGCAACCGAGATGGGCCATGGGCCGCAGTGCTGGAGCAGTTCGCCGTTTTCAATATCAGGATGGCGGATGGTCCAGTCCGCGAAGAACCCTCTTGTCTCACCCATGCCTGCCGCCTCCACCATAAGGGCGGTGATGGCGCCGTGGATATCCGTCTCACAGACAACCGGGATTCCCTCCTCGTTCATCAGCGCATTGGCAGCACACGGCATGATGCCAAGCTCACACTGCAGCTGGTTCCAGCACTGGATGGCGGCTGCCTGGCAGCCGTACTTTTCCACAAGCCCCTTCATGGCAACCTTGAGGGCCGCCACATTTTCCAGCTCATCGTCCTTTATCCTGATGTCCATGTGTTCCCGGCAGTACTGAATCACGTCCGCGACCTCCCTGCCTTCCTCCTTGGCGGCCTTCACCGCATCGGTCAGCTCCGGCATGGGAATGGGGGACAGCTGGATGTTGAACTTCTCAAGAAGCTCCCCTTCGTTGCACATGGTGGTCCAGAAGTCAAAGGGACGGGTGGAAATCTGAAGGATGCGCATGTTACGGAACTTCTTCACCACATTGCACACCGCCATGAAATCCCTTACCCCCCGTTCGAATACCGGGTCATCCAGCCTGCAGTTGGTCATATATGTAAATGGGACCCGGAACCGCCTGAGCACCTTGCCTGTGGCGAACAGCCCGCACTGCGTATCCCTTAAACGGACCCCGTTTTCGTCCGGTCTTTCATCCAAAGGCCCCCATAAAAGCACCGGGACCCCCAGTTCCTTGGCAAGCCTTGCACATTCATACTCCGTGCCGAAGTTGCAGTGGGGCAGGAACAGCCCGTCGATTTTCTCCTGTTTGAACTTCTCCGCAATCTTCTTCATGTCCTCGTCATTGTAGAGAAGGCCCTCTTCATTTATATCCGTGATATCCACATAATCAATCCCCAGCTCCGTCAGCCGGTCAGCCGTAAGCCCTCTGTACTTAATTGCATCCGGCGCACTGAAAATGCTTCTTCTGGTTGGTGCAAATCCAAGTTTAATCTTATCCATCTTTTTCTCCTCCATTGGTTTTATATATCAGCTGCTGCGCATTGCAGCGCCAAACTGCATGTTGTCCGATTTATTTATATCTCCAGCCCATTTATATCTCCGGCCTATTTACATCCCCGGCCTATTTACATCCCTAACGCTGTCCCGCTCCACAAACCGGGTGCTGACCAGTGTCTGGGTTTTGGTATCCATCCCCTCTTCCACAATATCCAAAAGCCTCCTGACCGCCATCTGGCCCAATTCCTGCTTGGGAACCCTCAGGCTTGTGAGCCTGGGCGATACGATATCGCAGAAAGGCAGGTCGTCAAATCCGATTAACGATACGTCCTCAGGAATCCTTATACTGCATTCCTGAAGGGCTTTCATGCATCCAAGGGCAATCATGTCGTTATCCGCAAAGTAGGCGTCCGGAAGCCGCGGTTCCTTCTTCAGATATGCCAGCATGTCCCGGTATGCGCCGTCCATGGTGGTGCTCAATGTCACCGTATATCCGGGGTCATAGGGAATCCCCTGTTCCGCCAGGGCCGCCCTGTATCCCGCTTCCCTGAGTCTGAATGCCTTAATCTCAAAATCCCCTTTCAGATGTCCCAGGCGCCTGTGTCCCTTTTCAACCAGATAATTCACAGCAGTCCTGGCTGACTCCGTATTATTGGTAATGATTCCGCTGTACGGCAGGTCCTCGCTCCAGTAATCCAACGTCACCATCCTGCACCTGGCCCCGGAAAAATAATGCAGGTCCTCATCCATAAGCTCGGCTCCCATCAGGGCCACCAGGGAGTCCCTGTCCTCCAGGAGGATATCAAGCTGGTCCTTAAAATCAGCCGCCCTCCTGTCCAGATAATTGATGACCATGTCATACCCCCTGCGGCGGCATTCGCTCTGGAACCCATCCATCATCATGGTAAAGAAGGGGGTGTCGTCCGTAATCAGGCCATTGGTACGGTACATGAC
Source organism: Enterocloster sp. OA13 (assembly GCF_022440595.1). Classification (NCBI taxonomy): domain Bacteria; kingdom Bacillati; phylum Bacillota; class Clostridia; order Lachnospirales; family Lachnospiraceae; genus Enterocloster; species Enterocloster sp. OA13. The sequence goes on from NZ_JAKNTF010000001.1 coordinate 5,101,237, forward strand.
AAAATGAATCTTCCTCTGCTGGACCACCGGCAGATATCCCATCTCGCTGGCTGTCTTAAAGATTTCCTCTGCCGTCCTGGGGTTTACCCCCTTTTTCCTGTTCAGGGCATTGGATATGGTTGCCGCTGAAAAACCTGTTGCCTCGCTGATCCGCCTGATTGTTGTTTTCATATATTCAAGTCCCTTTGTTTTTTGCCTGTCCAATCGTATAAACATTATTATAAACATTTTAAATGATTTTGCAATATTTTTTACAAGATTCCATGTTTCTTTGTATGTTTTAGATGATTTAATTGGTTATTTTTTATGCAATATAACTATATTTTAATCGTATTTTTGCCACCTTGTCTGTATTTCATGTAAACGTTCATATAAACGTATATGTAAAATTTTATATGAATAATTTATTTCTTAACACTTTATCCGGTATGCGCTGCTTTTTCATTCCTCCTCTTTATGGGTACATGATAAAGGATTCCTGATACAATAAAAAACAGGCACAATAAAAAATGGTATTTTAATCTCTGCCATTGAAACGTATTAACCTTCGAAAGCCTTTATAAATGCTGACATCTTCTTCCATTAGCATACTTATAACAACAATGATTTTTGCCACTTTGGTGCCCAAATGGTGCCTGGATTTCTTATAGCAACATAAAACGATATGGACAGATATAAGAAAAACCATAATATGCTAAAGCGTGTTTGAAAATTGCTTTCCGTCAGCTGTGCGTTCCACTTTGTGGGAGATTTGGTCCCGATGATGGAGGCGTAGCGGGCTACGCTGACTGAATCGGGGCCAAATATACCGCGAAGCGGGACGTGCAGACGGCAGGCGAAGCCCGTTCATCCCGACCGTCGGCAAGGGCAGCCGGCTCTGCTATTTCGTACAAATGTGGAGAAATGATAGAGAAATCCATATATGGGCGCTATAATATAAACATACGAAGCGACAAACAAGAAGTTCATGGGGGGTATTATGGTACAATGGATTATTCCTTGTAATATAAGTTTATATGATGTGATAGGCGCATTTAAAAAGTTAAGATGTATTGAATGGAAACAATCAAACCATTCCATATCAGTTGAGGACGAGGTGTTTATTTATGTCGGTAAACCAGTATCGTCTATTTTGTATAAATGTAAAGTTAATAGAGCAAATTTTAGTAATACTGAAATTGACGATTCTGAGTTTGTTTTAGACGGTGAAACATATCAAAACTACGGGAATTATATGGAACTTGAACTGATAGAAGAATATGAACCATCACGGTTTCATGTTGATGTTTTGACAGCGAATGGTATGAGAGGAAGAATTCAGGGACCAAGAAGGGTAAACGAGTTAGAAACATTTTTAAATCAAGAGCAAGAGGATTGGGTTGAATCGGTAGATAATATTATTTCAGAAAGTTTACTCGAAGGAAAAGAAAAAGAGACTATCATAAAGGCAAGAGTTAACCAAAGTGTTTATAGAGAAAGGCTACTACAGAAACATAAAAAGTGTTGTTTGTGTGGTGTATCAGAGAGCAGAGTACTTATTGCCAGCCATATTAAACCATGGTGTCAATGCAATCCAAAAGAAAAAGTAGACGGATATAATGGACTTCTACTATGTCCAAATCATGATAAAGTTTTTGATATTGGATTGATAACTTTTAATGACAATGGAAATATAATGATTTCGCATAAATTAAGTTACAATGATAGAATTTCTTTAAACTTGAGAGACGATATGAAAATTACACTTCCTGAAAAAAGTGCAAAATACATAGAATATCATAGAAAGCATATATTTCTTAAATAGCAAAAGAACATAAATTTCCTCTTTGGTGTGGGTTTGGGATATTTCTAACAAGCAAAAATCCCTCTTTCTGCCGCAGTCGGAAACGAGTGGTTTTTACGGAAAGGGGTGCCCATTTCTTATGCTTGTTACGCATTTAAAGAACATTTTTGAGTGAAAAGGTATAAATGCATAACATCACGGCGTATGACAAAGGCCTTCTAATTGTCTTTGTTGGTGTGATAACACCGCCCTGTGCTTATCATTTTTGACTTGTTTATGGCGCTAAAATAATGCTCAGATTTGCAAGGATAGCAGGATACATCAAGGTGTTTTTAGCCTTTAACCCGAAAAGAACATGATAGGCATGAGAATAGCCCCGGTATGAGACGGGTCCAGTCTCACGCTGGGGCTGTCATACAAAACGGCGGACTCCGCAAAGTCCCATTCTGTCAGGGGATTTCAGGATGGGATATTCCGGTTGAAGGCCCCTTCCTGCACCGTACCTGTAACCTGCCATAAAAAGCTTTCTGGGATTGCTGCGGAAACCTTTACCGCCTTATGACGGCTAGGTTGGCTGCACGGGCAATCACATATCATTGAATCATATCACGGTCTGGGCCAGCCTCTTCACGGTCTGCCGCTCAATGAATTTCGTACATACCTCCGTCTTGGTCACAACCACCTCTCCCGGATTCTGGATCATATCTATCAGCCTCCTGACAGCCAGCCGCCCCATCTCCTTATTTGGCACCCTGAGCGTGGTCAGGGGCGGATAGGAAATCTCGCTGAAGGGCAGGTCATCAAACCCGATGATGGACACGTCGTCCGGGACCTTATACCCCCGTTCCTGCATGGCTTTCATAGCCCCCAGGGCAATCATGTCATTGTCCGCAAAAAACGCGGTTGGAAGCCCTGGCTTCTTATCCAGATAGGCAAGCATGTCCTGATACGCCCCGTTTAGCGTGGTGGACAAGGTGATGATATAATGATTCCTTACCTCCAGCTTATACTTGCGCATGGCGGACTGGTACCCCTGCCCCCTTACCTTGAATCCATTGATGCGGTAAGCCCCCCTGATATAGCCGATTTCCCGGTGTCCCTGTTCAATCAGATACTCCACCGCCTTTTTGGCTGAGTCAAAGTTATTAATCAGGACACCGCTGAAATCCATGCTGTCCTGCCAGTAATCCAGGATGACCACAGGGCTTCTGGCATAGCGGAACGGATTCAGTTCCCCTCCCATCATCTCAGTGCCCAGGATGACCGAGGCAGACTCGCTGTCCTGAACCAGGTTCTTTACCTGGTGTTCATAATCAGAATCCCTCTCGTCCAGGTTGCACAGCACCATCTCATAACCGCATTGGCGGCACTCCTGCTCAAAACCGCTGATCAGGGTAGGGAAAAAGGGGGTGTCGTCAATGATGGAACCATTTTTCTTAAATGTCACCAATTTAATTTTGGAAATGGAATTCTCGTTAATATATCCCACTTCCTTTGCCACCCTGAATACCTCTGCCGCTGTCTTGGCATTGACGCCCTTTTTATGGTTCAGGGCATTGGACACCGTGGCTGGTGAGAACCCCGTCAATTCACTTATGTATCTGATACTGGCTTTCATACCTGTTTCCTCTCACACATTCATTCTATGCTGCCCGGAACCCCTACAGCCTGCCGCCGCACTTTGGACAGTACTCAAAATCCTCCTCTGTCTCATACCCGCAGCGCACGCATTTCTTCCATACCTTGTAGGCTCCGTTTTCATAGGTGCTTCTCCTGTTCCCTTCCTGAACCAGGGTCAGGTCCGACTGGGTGATGTCCACCTGCTGTCCCCGGGCCAGGGCCTTGCCCTTTTCCGGATTCAGTTCATAGACGGCTTCGCAGCAGGACATTTTCACATAAAACTTCTTATTCCACTTAAACAGCGGTATGAAGAAAAAGCTGAAATACATATAGGTCATCATGACCTGGTACCGGCCGTACGCCCCGCACCTGTCGCAGATGACCGTCTTTACATAATTAAGGATTTTCTGTCCCTGGCTGATTCCTCCTATGAATATCATTGCTGTCCATTCTCCCCTCAACGCAGTCTTCAGGCAAGTTTCCGGCGCATCCGGTCCCAATCTGCCCGTAAACGCCTGAAACAGGACAGAGCCTTGTTTTTCCCCGGCCCTGTCCGCTGTGTCATTACCGGTCTCCCGCTGCCCACAGGCACCATGAAAGGCCGGTAATCCATCTATTAAATTATAAATACGCCTTCTTAAGGGCCTTTAACAGGATCTTAGGCTGCCTGTTGTACGGTGTGACCGGGCATATGGTCTTCTTCACATCCAGAAGCCCGTACACTGCCAGCCTTGCCGCACGCACGGAATACTCCTCCGTAAATACCATGTCATCCGGTATCTCCACAAACTGGCTGACCATGGCGAAGTTGGTGGAGCCGGCCGGGATTACCTGGGGCCTGTCGCTGTATTTGCGCGGCTCGAACTGGGCATCCACGTAAGGCATATAGCATGGAATCACGTTGATAACGGTCTTCATCAGCTCTGCAATCCGGTCCTCCGGGATATGCAGGTGGTGCAGGTATTCATTCAGAAGCTCCTGACCCGTGCATTCCTTCATGGGCTTCTTCACATAGTCGCCCACTGCGTCCGTATACAGTCCATATCCCCAGAAAATGGTGGTATCCATGGGCTGGTTCACAAAGTGGGGCTGGGCAGCAACCACGCTGCTCATGAGCCAGCTGGAATCCTTGAATGTCATCAGGGCGCCGCTGCCCGGAACATTGCCGGTAAAGTTCTCAATGGTCTTTAAGATATCGTCGCCCCTGCAGGTTACGGTAAAGCTGAGCCAGTTCGTCTCCTGGGGCTTTGTAAAGAAGGGTTCCGGATTCCCCAGTCCCGGCTTCTTGGCCGCAATCTTGGCCCACAGCTCCCCGCTGATCGGCTTCTGCACGGGAACCGGCGCCGGTGTATGGAAATCACCCAGGGTAGCGCTGTCGGTCATACATGCATTGGTCATGATACAGATATCATTCTTCTCTAACTGGACGGTTTCAAATACATAGGAATCCTTCACAGCTTCCCCATTCTCGCCTGTGTCGTCCGTGTCCTCCACCCTGCGCTTCAGGTAAAGGGTCCTGGCCGTAATCCCATGTCCGTCCTCAAAATCAATATCCGTAACCTCACAGTTCTCCATGAAGCTGACCCCGGCCTTCCTCAGATAGGACTCCAGGGGACGGATGACACTGTCATACTGGTTCAGCGGGGTCCTGGTCACGCCTTCCAGTGTCTCAATCCGGCTGAACTCAAATATCATGCGGTTCATATAACGGCGGAATTCATAAAGGCTGCTCCACTTCTGGAAGGCAAACGTGGTCTGCCACATATACCAGAAGTTTGTCTCAAACATATGGGGCGTTTCCTTGAACCAGTCCTGGATGGTCAGGTTGTCCAGTTTCTTCTCATCTGTCATGAGAAGCTTCAGCAGCGCCATGCGGTCTGCCTGGTTAAAGCCCATGGACTTCACATCCAGGATATTGCCATCCTTGTCCACCAGCCTGGCTTTTGCGCAGGTAGGATGGGCATGGTCAAAGTCCAGGATTTCCTCTGTCACGCTGCGTCCGGGCTGGCGCAGGGACGGGATGGAGCCAAACAGCTCCCAGAAGTTCTCATATGTCTCTTCGTTGAGCATACGGCCGCCGCGGCACACGAATCCCTTTTCCGGCGTACCGATGCCGTCATTGCTTCCACCCAGGATATGCATTCCTTCATAGATGGTAATCTGCTTGCCGGGGAACTTGCAGTCCCTTACAAGATATGCGGCAGCTGCCATGGAGGCCAGTCCTCCGCCAACCAGGTACGCCTTCCTGTCACCGTATTCACGGTTATTCATCACCGCTTCCTCGATGGCGGATATCCTTGCGTCTTCCTGTTCCTTCCTGCTGTCGCGCATCTTCTTAACCGCCACACCAGCAGCCGCTCCCACAGCCGCTGCTGCAAGGGCTTTCTTCATGTTCTTGTTCATTGCTATCCCTTCCTTTCTGCTTATATATAGATTCTCAGATATCCAAGAATAATATTCCTGTTTTATGCATTTTCTGTAAAATAATTGGACAGCCTGGCAAACTGCTCCAGCGTCAGCGCCTCACCCCGGACGGACGGCGATACCTGAAGGCTCTCTATGGCTTCTACAATCTGCTCCTTGGTGTACGGTATGTCCGGCGAATTGTTAAGGCCGTTCTGCAGCGTCTTCCTCCGCTGGTTAAAGGAAGCCCTTACCAGCTTGAACATCAGCTTCGGGTCCTCCACCTTAACAGGCGGTTCCTTGTATCTTGTGAGGCGGATGACGGCCGAACCCACATTAGGACGGGGGATAAAACAGTTAGGCGGCACATTGGCAACAATGTATGGCTCGGCATAATACTGCACGGCCAGGGACAATGCCCCATAATCCTTGGAACCCGGCCCCACCTGCATCCGGTCCGCCACCTCCTTCTGCACCATGACCGTTACATTGTCAATGGGCACGTCACCCTCAAACAGCCCCATGATGATAGGGGTGGTGATATAATAAGGCAGGTTGGCCACCACCTTGATTGGCCTTCCTCCATTATACTCATCCACCAGTTTATTGATATCCAGCTTCAGTATGTCGTTGTTGATTACGGTTACGTTGTCGTATCCCTTTAAAGTCTCGTCCAGGATAGGCAGGAGGTTGGTGTCAATCTCCACCGCCACCACGCGGCCCGCGTGTTCCGCCAGGTACTGGGTCATGGTCCCGATTCCAGGCCCGATTTCCAGCACACAGTCCTCTTTTGTGATTCCCGCGGCGCTTATGATCTTGTCCAGTACGTGGGTGTCTATGAGAAAATTCTGACCGAATTTCTTCTGGAATGCAAATTGATATTTCTGTATGATTTCAATGGTATGTTTCGGGTTGCCCAATTTATTTTCCATATGGAATTTACCTACTTTTTATCTTTTAAAATTATGGTATCCTATTGAGGGTTAAAAGTCAATACAAAACGCGGGTACTGTGTCATCCTGGATATGCTCCTTATTCCTTAATTGCATGGCGGGGGAATTGTTTTCGTGATATACTGTGGTGATTTTTATGTCAACTTGTCCGCCTTGCCCTGAGCTTTGTCTGCACCTGCCATGGTTTGACTTTTCTTATCTTTAGCGGTAAAATATTTCCATAAGCAGAGCCGCCCCATGGGGAAGGGTGGTAAGGCCATGGATTTTGCCGGCTACTTTACGGAAATGATTTATGATTAGACAGCCTATGGCCTTTTAATACAATGGCATAGCCAAAATTAAGGAGGGTTTACTTATGAGAAAGACAAAATTATTCATCGCCACATTTGCAATGTCCATGCTGCTGAGCAGCACTGCCCTGGCCGGAACCTGGCAGGCCCAGGATAATGGGCAATGGAAGTATCAGAATGATGATGGCAGCTTTGCAACCGGGTGGATTGAAGATGGTGGTAAAAGCTACTATCTGGATGCCGGTGGCATAATGCTCGCCAACACCACAACGCCGGATGGTTATTATGTGGGAGCAGACGGCGCATGGATTGCCGGTCAGGAGGCCCCCAAATTCGACTTTTCAATCGCTACCTGTTCCATAAAGTACACCGGTCATAAAGTGTTTTCCTTTGATTACGATGGGTATCCCTGCGTTGCGCTTTACTATGATTACACCAATAAGGATGCAGAGCCTACTGGCGCATATTTAGCAGATTATTATATCACGGTATTCCAAAACGGCATTGAATGTGATTCCGCATTCTTGTCTTACGATGAAAGGGAAGACGCCTTTGACAACTACACAAAGAAGGTCACAAACGGTACAACAATCAATGTTGCTCAAGCTTACAGGATTTCAGATATGAGTGATATTACGATACAGATAAAGGAAATGTGGAATTGGAGTAATCCACGGGTCGATACCGTCACCTTAAGTTTAAGATAGGCTGCAGATTTGAATTAGTCTTTGATTAAAATAGTAAACAGTGCCCCTGCCCTCTCATTCAGGAATCGCAGGGGCACTTCTCCATGAACATGATATACCTAGCTCAGCCCATACAGCCTCAATGCATTCTCCCATGTCACCCGGATCACAGTCTCCCTGTCCACGCCCTTAAGCGCACTGACCGCATCCACCACATAAGGCAGGTTCAGGGATGAATTGCGCTTGCCCCGGTTGGGCACTGGCGCCAGGTACGGACAGTCAGTCTCAAGCACCAGGGACTCAAGGGGCGCATACTCCACCACTTCCTTAAGCTTTTTAGCATTGTTAAAGGTGGACACGCCTCCAATCCCCAGGAAGAACCCCATATCCAGGTACTCCCTTGCAATCTCCCTTCCATAGGAAAAGCAGTGGATCACACCGCCCATGTCACCGGCTTTCTCCGCTTTCATGATATCCAGTGTATCCTTGGCAGCGTCCCTGCTGTGGATGATTACAGGAAGCTTCACCCTCCTTGCCAGGTCCAGCTGGCGCACGAACCACTGCTTCTGTATGGAGTGCTCCGGCTCCTCCCAGTAATAATCCAGTCCAATCTCGCCCACGGCCCTGACCTTTTCATGGGAGCACTGGAACTCCATCCACTTAAGGCCTGCCTCGTCAAGTCCTGCCGTCTCGCTGGGATGGACTCCCAGGGCAGCGTACATCCAGTCATAATGTCCGGCCAGCAGCAAGGTGGTCCTGCAGCTTTCCAGGCTGGCAGCCACATTCATCACCGCTCCGATACCGCCGGCCTTAAGGCTCCCCAAAAGCGCCTCCCGGTCCTCTTCAAATGCCTCATCATCATAATGGGCATGTGTGTCAAAAATCATATATCCCAAGCTCCTTTAATCCTCTGTCCTGTACCGTGTATTCTAAGCCTTCAGCACATACCGGCCAATCCCATATAACACCAGCAGGTGTACCGGATAAAACACATAGAACAGGTACTTTAACTGAAACGCCCCACGTCTGCCATTATACAGCACAACCGGCACAAATGCCAGTGCGGAAACACAATAATAGCTGACGCTCTCCAGGGCGCAAAGCACGACCCCCACTGCCAGCTGGGCAATATCGTTATGGCGGAACCAGTACATGGCAGTAATCAAAAGCACCCCGATTACATTATAGTCCGCCTGGCACACCCAGGACAGCGCGCATCCGGCCGCAAGGGCCGCCAGCTGAATCCCCAGGTTCCTTGTATATTCCATGACCATGATGACCATGATTCCGATAAACAACGTAAACAGCATGTTCTGGTAATAAGGATAAAACACCTTGTGGTATACAGCCAGATCAAAGGGCACCTCTGAAATCACGGCACAAAGCAGCATGCGGAGCGCATACCTTCCCCGCTCCCTGGTCCGGACAAATTCCTCCGCCACCAGGAACGCAAAAATCGGAAATGCCAGCCGGCCCATATAACGGCAGGCCTGCCCTGCAATCATCCATATATGCCCGGACCGGGTTGCAATCACGGCCTGGTACAGGGTCCGGTCAGCGGCGTGGAGTATGCCTCCCTGTATAAGCACTGCCCCCACATTATCAATCAAAATAGCCACTATGCCCAGGACCTTCAGCTGGTTGCCCGTAAGTCCGCGGCGCCGGTTTCCATATGATCTGCTTGTGTACAGCCTGTAGCTGCCAGTTCCTGTGTCCATTCCTGTTCCTCATCAATCCTGTGTTTATCATGCCCCTGGTCTTTCGTGTCTTTCTATCATACTGCAAAATGGGAAAAAATGCAAGTTTCTCCCACTTTTGGTCTTTTTTTCCACCGAAAATGCAGCTATTCTCCCATTTATTACCTATTTTATCCCGATTCCGCTTCAAATCCGTTTCAAAAAGCAAAAAGAGCAGGACATTTAAAATGTCCCGCTCCCACAGTTGTCCATATTCTATTTAACAGATTTCAGCTCCGGCCGGCATATCCTTCTCCGGCTTCATCAGCGCCAGGTTGCCCTCTGCGTCCTCGGCGCACAGGATCATTCCCTCTGACAGCATGCCTGCCAGCTTTGCAGGCTTTAGGTTGGTCACTACCATGACCTTCTTGCCCACCATCTCTTCCGGTGAATAGAAAGCCTTGATACCGCTCAGGATCTGGCGTGTCTGGCTTCCGATTCTTACCTGGGAGCAAAGCAGTTTCTTGGACTTTGGAACCGCCTCGCACTGAATGATTTCCCCTACCTGGAACTGAAGCTTTGCAAAATCATCATAGGTTATCTCCGGCTTGGCCTCAATGTCAATGACATCCTCCCCGGCTGCGCTGCTGCCGTCTGCCCCGGCGCCCGCGCCCTCTGTCCCGGCATCCGCGCCCTTTGCTCCGGCGCCGTCCGCTGCCTGGGCAGCATGCATGGCTTCCACCTTTTCCAGCACTTCCTTCATATCCATACGGGCAAAGAGGATCTCCGGCTTGTCCGTCACCTTGTTGCCGGACGGATACAGTCCGAAGGCATCCATCTGGGACAGTTCCCTCTTAACCGTGTTAAGCTGGGCCAGGATCTTCCCGGCTGTCTCAGGCATGAAGGAATACAGAAGGGATGCGCCGATGGTAATGGATTCCGTCAGGTTGTAAAGCACTGTGGACAGTCTGTCCTTCTGGGCCTCATCCTTGGCAAGGGTCCACGGCGTTGTCTCGTCAATATACTTGTTGCATCTTCTGAAAATGTTGAAAATCTCTGTCATGGCATCTGCCACCCGCAGCTGTTCCATCTTGGCGTCCGCCTTCTTAACTTCCTCCAGGACCACCTTCTTAAGGTCTTCATCCACCTCTCCGGCAGCGCCCTTATCAGCGATTACACCGTCAAAATACTTGTTGCTCATGGAAATGGTGCGGTTCACAAGGTTACCCAGGATGTTGGCCAGGTCAGAGTTCATACGCTCCACCATCAGCTCCCAGGAAATCACCCCGTCATTGTCAAACGGCATCTCATGAAGCACAAAATAGCGAACCGCGTCAACGCCAAAGAAGTCCACCAGGGTATCTGCGTAAAGCACATTGCCCTTGGATTTGCTCATTTTGCCATCGCCCTGAAGCAGCCACGGATGTCCGAACACCTGCTTTGGAAGGGGCACATCCAGCGCCATCAGGAAGATAGGCCAGTAGATGGTATGGAAACGGATGATATCCTTACCAATCAGATGCAGGTCGGCAGGCCAGTACTTCTTAAACTGGTCCGTGCTGCTGCCGTCGCAGTCGTAGCCGATACCCGTGATATAGTTGGTAAGCGCATCCAGCCATACATAGGTCACATGCTTTGGATCAAAGTCAACCGGGATTCCCCAGCTGAAGGTGGTCCTGGACACGCACAGGTCCTGAAGGCCCGGAAGCAGGAAGTTATTCATCATCTCGTTCTTCCTGGAAACCGGCTGGATGAACTCAGGATGCTGGTTAATATGTTCAATCAGTCTGGGGGCATACTTGCTCATGCGGAAGAAATAAGCTTCCTCCTTGGCCGGCTTCACCTCGCGCCCGCAGTCAGGGCACTTGCCGTCCACCAGCTGCGACTCCGTGAAAAAGGACTCGCACGGAGTGCAGTAAAGGCCCTCGTAGTAGCCCTTATAGATGTCCCCCTGGTCATAAAGCTTCTTGAAAATCTTCTGCACCTGGGCCTCATGGTCCGCATCCGTGGTACGGATGAATTTATCATAAGAAGTGTTCATCAGGTCCCAGATCCTCCTGATTTCAGCAGCAGCCTTGTCCACGAATTCCTTCGGGGTCACTCCTGCGGCCTGAGCCTTCTCCTCAATCTTCTGACCATGCTCGTCTGTGCCGGTCTGGAAGAATACGTCATATCCCTGTTCCCTTTTATATCTGGCAATGCTGTCAGCCAGAACAATCTCATAAGTATTGCCGATGTGGGGCTTCCCGGAGGCATAGGCAATGGCTGTGGTAATATAATATGGTTTTTTACAATCCTGACACATAATCATTTCCCTCTTTTTCTGTAATAGTTTTAAGTATAAGCTTTTCCCACTTATCCGTCAAGACGTGAGCCCCGTTTTTCCCTTTAATACAGGCATTCTTTGACACATAAGTTGATATTTCCCCACATATACTATATAATGGTCCGAGTGCCACAGGCCAACTAAACGCATGCAGCTTGACGGAGGAATGATTGTAGAATGAAACAGTTAAAGAACATATATTTCCAATTTATCTTATCCCTGATCCTGGTCATCACACTGGTAACCGGGTGTGTGGCCCCGACACCAGGGACCGGCAAGGACACCCCTGTCCAGGAAGGAACGGCGGCGGAAAGTACGGCTTCCTATGAAAAGTATGAGAAGACCGCGCTGGAAACCCAGGAACATTTTGACCAGATGATGAACGACCTGTTCCTGGACGAAGTGGATAATTCCCTGATTACCCTGCACTACACCCTGGCCAATCCGGCCGCCTTCGGCATCACTGATTATGATAAAACCCTGGGGACCGTTTCCCTGGAGGATACCAAACAGGCTCTGAATAATGCAAAATCCCTGAAAGTACAACTAAATGACATTGACAGCCGTTACCTGCGGGAGGACCAGCTGCTTACATATACCATCCTGTCCTCTTACCTGAACACCTCGCTGGACAGCGAAGGCATGGCGCTGTATGACCAGCCCCTGTCCTCTTCCCTTGGCATCCAGTCCCAGCTTCCCATCCTTCTGTCCGAATATGTTTTCTATACCAGGCAGGATGTGGAGGATTACCTGTCCCTGCTGTCCTCCATCGATACTTATTACGGAAGTATCGTGGAATATGAAAAGCAGAAATCAGATGCCGGGCTTGGACTGTGCGACACTGCCATTGACCGGATCATCCAGTCCTGCAACGCATATCTCCTGGACGCGGACCACAGCTTCATGGCAGAGACATTTTCCCAGAGGCTCAACCAGGTGGAGGGGCTTACCGACCAGGAAAAGGAAGATTATAATGCCAGGAACCACGCTGCCATCAATGAGCATTTTGTCCCTGCTTACCAGAAGCTCATAGAAGGCCTGACCCCGCTAAAGGGCACAGGAGCCAATGACAAAGGACTGTACTATTTCCCTGAGGGCCAGAAGTATTACCAGTACCTGGTGAACGCATACACAGGCACCTCCTACCAGGATATCCCATCACTGAAAAAAGCCATGAGCAGCCAGATGATGGATGACCTGACAGCCATGGATGAACTGCTTACCGAGAATCCCCTTCTGGCAAAAAAGCTGTACTCCTATTCATTTTCCCTGACAGACCCCAATGAAATCCTGGAAAACCTGCGCACGCAGTGCGCCAGGGACTTCCCTTCCATTGGAGACTATGTCTGCAACATCAAGGATGTACCTGCCGCCCTGGAGTCCACCCTAAGCCCTGCGTTCTATCTGGTCGTGCCCATTGACCGGCCCCAGGACAATTCCATCTACATCAACAACGGAAGCACCAATACTGCCAGGAACCTGTACACCACCCTGGCCCATGAGGGCTATCCCGGCCACATGTACCAGACCCTTTACTTTAACCGCAACAACGACTGCAACATAAGGAAGCTTCTCAGCTTCGGCAGTTATTCGGAAGGATGGGCCACCTATGTGGAATACTATGCCTACACCCTCGACAATGGGCTGGACCCGGAGCTTGGGGAACTGCTCCGCCACAACGCGGCATTTACCCTGGCCCTCTATGCCATCCTGGACGTGAACATCCATTATGAAGGCTGGGACTTAAAGCAGGTGGAGGATTACCTGAACCTATACTTCCGCATCAGCGATTCCTCTGTCATCAGCACCATCTACTATGACATTGCAGAGAATCCGGCCAACTACCTGGAGTATTATGTGGGCTACCTGGAAATCATCAACATGCAGGGCGAGGCTAAGAAGACCCTTGGCAGCCGTTACACGGACATGGAATTCAACCGTTTCCTGCTGGATATCGGCCCTGCGCCCTTCAGCGTGATCAAACCTTATTTTAATGAGTGGCTGGTCCGGCAGAACCAGCAGTAAGGAAAGGGATTTCGGAAGAACCGACAATAATAACGGGGTTTTAGATGGCGCCAGCTGATAATCAGCGGTAATACCATCCAAAACCCCGTTTCCCATCCTTACAGATACGCCCTTAAGAACTCCTTGACGATTTTCATGACTTCAGGTGTCCATGTGCGGTTTCCATGTCCCCCTCCCTTAACCTTATACAATTCAACAGAATGGCCGTTTTCCTTCAGTAGGTTGTAGAATTTCACGCTTTGGCTGAAAGGGACTTTTGCATCCTCATCCCCATGGACCAGAAGAAATGGCGGAAGCTGTTTTTCGCTGTTAACATACCCTGCCAGATTTGCGCGCCGTACTTCATTTTCATGTTCACAAAGAGGTCCGCCAAACAGCTTCTCAATGGGATCTCCTTCAAAATATTCTATGAGTTCCGGCGTCATGGTCTCGCTCATGCTTTCAAACTCAAACACACCATAAAAATCAACACAGCATTTTACAGCGGAGGACTGTTCAGCGTACTCTGGCATGTCAAACTCCTCCACACCTTCTGACAGTGCGGACAATGCCACCGTATGCCCGCCAGAGGAATCCCCCCACAGCGCAATACGCGCCGTGTCTATCTGATACTCCTCTGCATGGGCCCTCAGAAACCGGATTGCTGTCTTTAGATCCTGCACCTGGGCCGGGAACAGACCGCCCTCATCGCTGTAACGGTATTCCACGGAAGCCACCACATATCCTTCATGGACAAACTCAGCCAGTTGGGGAATGGGTTTAAAATATTCCTGTTTGCGGAATCCCGACCCCTGCACATAAACAATCAGCGGATACTTTTTCTGTGGTTCATTAGACACCAGCTTCATTAGCTGAAGGTGCAGCGGCCTCTCCCTCTCCACATACACAATATCAGGAATCAGGGTTGCGCGGAAGCTGTCCGTCCTGTCCCCATAGACAACCTTCATCCCATCTGTTGTCATGGGGGAAAAGTTCTCCCTGTCCATATCATAAGTCACTTGTTTTAAATTCATGTTTTTACACCCTTTTCTAATTATCTTTTTTACTTCCCTTAGCCACAACGGAAACCAGGGGCATCAAAACGCTGACAATTGCAATTAACAGAAACACACATGAAACCGGCCGTGTAAAGAATACAAAGGGATTGCCCTTTGCCATCATCATGGAGCGGCGCAGATTCGTCTCCAGCTCACCGCCCAGGATGAACGCCAGCATCATAGGCCCCATGGGAAGCCCTGCCATCTGCATGAACAGCGCGAAAACCGCACATGCCAGCATCAGCCCGCAGTTAAACAGCGCGTTCGTATCGCTGAACGCCCCTACAAAGCAGATGATTCCGATGGTTCCGAATAAATAGTGGTAAGGTATGGTTAAAAGCCTTGGGAAAAGACGCATCCCGAAAAGCTGAAGCACAAGCGTAATCACCGCTGCCAGCAGGACTGCGCCAAAAATCACATATACCAGTTCAGGCTCTTTTGTCATCAAAAGCGGGCCTGGTTCTATGCCATGTATCATAAGGCCGCTGAGCATGATGGCAGTCACCGTGTCACCTGGGATTCCCAGGGCTATCAGCGGTATGATGGCCCCGCCAATGGCTGCATTGTTCGACACCTCAGATGCAAATACGCCGTCCACACAGCCTTTTCCAAATTCCTCCGGATGCCTGGACGCACTTTTGGCCTGGGAATATGCAATCATATTGGATATTCCTGCCCCCATACCCGGAAGAAAACCAATCCATAATCCAATGAAGAATGACCTTATGATATTAACGGCATTGTCCTTTAACTCTTTCAGTGTGACACCAATGCCTTTAATATTGGCCTTTCCAACCTCAGGCAGGTTCTGCTGGTCCATGGCATAGTTAATCATTACCTGGTACACGGCAAATGTCCCCAGCATCAGAGCCACCATATTAATGCCGCCGCTGATGCTGCTGACGCCAAAGGTAAAACGGGCGGTTGCATCAAAGGGCGCATATCCCACAGAGGATAGGAGCAGGCCGATGAAGGCAGCCGCAAGTCCCTTAAACATATTCCCTTTGGAAAGGGATACCACAAGGGTGATTGCCATGGTGCATAACCCGAAGTACTCCCAGGGGCCCAGATTCACGGCGGCCCTGGCAATCAGCGGGCAGAAAAACACAGCTATGACCGTACTTAAAAATGTTCCCAGGAAGGAACCAAGAACCCCTGCCCCCAATGCCTTGGTGGTCTGTCCTTTCTGACTGAGGGGATACGCATCAAAACAAGTGGCAATGGAAGACGGCGTCCCCGGTATCCCAACCAGGGTAGCTGCAATAAACCCGCCTGACATTCCTCCTACATAGATACTCATCAAGGTAGTAATACCAAGCTTAGCCGTCATTTTAAAGGTAACAGGCAGCAGAAGGGTAATGGCCATATTAGAGGTAAGCCCCGGTACTGCGCCAAATACAATTCCCAGGACAACGCTTCCCAGCATGATTGCAAAGCTGGCTGGTTCCAGAAGCGTGCTCAGGGTCAGTGAAAGATATTCCATGGTTTACCCCCTTAAAAGAACAATCCCCTTGGCAGGACAATGGACAGCAGTTTTACAAACACCAGGTACAGGGCCCCTGTAAGGATCAGGGCATAGGCTGCTGCCCCTGCCAGATTTATCTTTTTTTCCTTTTTTAATATGTAAATCAACACAAAGGCTGCTAATGGCGTGGAAATGATAAAGCCCAGATACTTTAATCCCAGCAGATACCCAATCAGGACCAGGAATAAGAATACAAATTTCCCCCACTGCTTTTTTCCCATAACCAGCATCTTGGTGTCCGGCACCCTGGAAAGGATGATTCCGGCCCCACATACCATCAGCCCAACGGCAGCTATATAGAGGAACAGTTTCGGGCCGGGATCTCCTGCCGACAGGCGCATCTTAACCTGCATTGCCTTTGTGGCCAGGGCTGTCACTGCCCCAATCATCATCAATACGCCTCCCACTGCCCGGTCTCTTGCCATCTGATTATTCATTCATATCCCCCTTATCCCCTGTCAGTCATTGGAAACCCAGATTTTTGGCATTCTCCTGCATTTTCGCATCAAAATCCTTTATATACCGGGCTGATTCCTCTACATCCAGGCCCTTCATGGTATTCTTCATGGCCGCAAACTGACCTACGACTTCCGGATCCTCCATTGCTTCCTGGAAAGCTTTATTTATCTCCTGCACAAGGCCATCATCCATGCCCGCAGGTCCCAACAAAAGCGTGTCAAATCCAAACATCGTGCTGCCAAGTCCTTCTTCTGTGACGCTGGGTATATCAGGATAAATCGGATCCCGTTCCCCGTTTCCCGTCACACAGCCCAGCACCCTGATTTCCTTTGTTTCCAGGTACTGCTCCGCTGCACCCGTGGATACAAATGTGAAGTCCACGTTTCCGCCCAGAAGCGATATCAGCCGTTCCGCATTCCCCCCGGCATCCACCATGCTTAACGCAGCGCCCATATCAGACTCCATCATGCCTCCCAGCATATGGAGGGCCTGGCCGCTGGTCATTCCATATGTAACCTTTCCAGGATTGGCCTTTACGTCATCAATGATATCCTGGACCGACTGATATTTCGAATCTGCCTTAACCGTCAGCCACATGCTTCCCGTGCTTGTGTCAACTGCCAGGGGCGTGAAATTATCCGGCAGGGTCTTATCATATACTCCTGTATGCGTCTGCACCACCATCGAATTAAGGAAATACAAAAGCGTGCTTCCATCCTTATCTGCGTTTCTTACTGTCTCATATGCCACTACCCCATTGCCGTCTGTCTGGTTTACCACCACAAAACTTTTCCCCAGCTTTTCCTCCAGCACAGGTGTGATGAAACGGATGTACAGATCTGCCTGGTTCCCGGCCTTGGTAGGTACATAGATAGTTACCGTATCCGCATCCCAGGCCTGCTGTCCGCTGCTGCTTTCTTCCTCCCCCTTGGCTGCCGTCGTACCAGAAGTCTGTCCCCCCGCCTGTCCCCCACTGCTTTCCTGCTTCGCCGCACCACATCCGCATAAAATACCTGCGGCCAGAAATACAGATGCCATTCCGTACAAAAATTGTTTTTTCATAAGTGCCTTCTCCTTTAACATTTGTGATTTTTGCCTATAAGCAATTGTTTTTTATCTATATAGTCAGTATAATGTCTATATGATAGTTTGGAAAGTATATTAAATTCTAATTTATTGTGAATTTTTTTCACATCAGGAGGTTTCCTATGGATTTTAAACAGCTTCACTATATAACTGCCATTGCAGAAGCCCAGAACATTACAAAGGCCGCAGAAAAGTTATTCATTTCGCGTTCCGCCCTTAATTACAGCCTTCTGAACCTGGAACAGGAAATAGGGCTTCCCCTGTTTAAGAGAATCAGCAATACCATGATTCCAACTGCCGCTGGAACTGTTTTCCTGGAACATGCCAGCAAAATCCTCCAGATTTCCAAAGAGTGCAGGAAAAACCTGGAGGATATGGTGGATTGCGCCCGCGGAACATTAAGCCTGGGAATTACCCCCGGATACGGGCAGGCTTTATTTTCAGTGGTGTTTCCCGAGTTTTACAAAGCCTTTCCCAAATATGACCTTGACCTGATAGAAGGAAATGTAAAAGATTTATACGGCTACCTTCTCAGCGGCCGGATTGACTTTGCCTGGAGCGGCTTCCACCGCGGGGAGGCCGGATTAGAGCACACAATCTTCCATAAAAGCGAAGTCCTGCTGGCTGTTCCTGAATCCAAGTGCAGGGAACGGACTTCCGGCAACTATATACAGACTGAACCGGCCGACCTGTCCCTTTACAGTTCTGAACGGTTCGTGCTCATGAACAACAGCAGCCTTATACGGGACATTGCTAATATCTGCTTTGAAAAAGCCGGATTCACCCCTCATATATTGTTCGAATGCAGTAAGATTGACATGACCCATGCCATTGCCCAGGAAGGGATTGCCCTGACCTTTGTCCCCAGGAACCTGTGCCTTCCCGACCGGGGTGTGGTATATTTCCCGGTTGAGCCGCGGGAACATTTCGGAATTGCCATATCCTTTAGGAAGGGTACATATCTAACTACTGCGGAGCAGCATTTTATTGACCTGCTCCACCGGCACTATAGGTCTGTCATGATGCCCGGCCCTCTGTTTGATTAAAAGCAGTCCGGCCATAATAGAAAAAGGAGCGCACGCGCTCCTTTTTCCCTGATCCACTTTTATTGCACCGGCCTTGGTAACCCACCCTTATTTCCGGTTCAGCTTTCCCATCACCGACGCCCCTCCCAGGACCCCGGTAACAAGTCCAAGGAACACCGACGCCCTTACAAGTCCCGGAAACACGGCTGCCTCACTGAGCAGTCCCACCTGTCCTGAATATATACCCAGTCCAGGGATTGCCAGCCCCGTCCCCCACCGGTAGCATGCCAGCAGCAGGACCAGGGGGATGCAGACGCCTGCCACCGCCATCACGATTCCCTCTGCCAGGAAGGGGATCTTAACAAATCCTTCCCTGGCGCCCATGAGCCGCATCACCCTGGTTTTCTCTTTCTGGGCCTCAATCCCAACAGCCAGGGTGTTATGGATGAGCAACACGGATATCACCACCAGCACCGCCGCGCTTCCGGCAATGAGCCGGGACGAGGTGGACTTAATCTGCTGCAGGGCCCTTATGGTATCCGCGGAATGGGTCACCTTCCTGACGCCGGAAAGCCCGGACACATAATCCACGAAATCCTCCTGCCGGTCCGCCCCGTCTATATACACCTGGTAACTGCCGCTGGCCGCCAGGGGATTATCATCCTCAAATATACCGTCCAGGACCTCCCCGTTCCCATAATAATCTTCCTTAAATCCGCTCCAGGCCTCCTCTGCCGACACATATACCGTCCGCAGCACCTCCGGCCTGTCCTGAATCAGCTTCCCCACCTCATCCACACGTTCAGGCAGCACGTCCTCGTCAAAGAACACGGATACGTACACGTCCCTCTCTGTCTTTTGGACCAGTGCGTCCACATTGGCCACCGCAAGATAAAAGATCCCGAACAGGAAAATGCAGGCCGACATGGTAATCACCGAAGCCGCCGAATACACCCTGTTATGCCAGAGGTTTTTCATCCCCAGCCTGCACAGGTACAGCAATGTCCTAACGCGCATATGCCAGTCCCTCCCTTGCAAGGTCCCGGGCCACCTTGCCGTAGCGCAGCACAATCTGGCGCTTGTGCATATATTTCACCAGTTCCTGGTTGTGGGTCACGGCCAGCACCGTGGTCCCCTGACGGTTCACCTTTTCCAGCAGCCGCATGATTTCCTCCGCGTTCTTCTGGTCCAGGTTGCCCGTGGGTTCATCCGCCAGCAGCAGTACGGGCTGGTTCACCACCGCCCTGGCAAGGGCTGTCCTCTGCCGCTCCCCGCCCGAGAGATGGGATGGGTAACAGCGTGCCTTCCCTTCCAGCCCCACCTGGCTTAACACCTCCATGACCCGGCGCTTCATCACCTTTTTATCAGCCTCAACCACCCTCTGGGCAAAGGCAACATTTTCATAAACCGTAAAGTCAGGGAACAGCCTGAAATCCTGGAACACCATCCCGATATAGCGGCGGTAACGGTATACCTGACGTTCCCGCAGACAGCTCAGGTCAATCCCATTGACCCTTATGTTTCCCTCAGACGGCTCCGTATCCTTTAAGATAAGCTCCAGCATCGTGGTCTTGCCTGCCCCGCTGTTGCCCGTCAGGAACACGAATTCTCCCTTATCCACCTGGAAGCTGACCTGGTCCAGGGCTTTTTCTCCCTTTCCGTATATCTTTGTCACCTTCTCAAAAACAATCATGCTGTTATCCACTGTATTCCCCTTTTTATCCCATGTTATCAACAATCAAAGCTTTTTATCGTTGAGCTTATACACAAATGCAAGGATTTTGGCAACTGTCTGGTAGTACTCCTCCGGTATCTCCATATCCACCTCCACGCTTGCATACAGCCCCCTTGCAAGGGGTCTGTCCTCCAGGATATAGACGCCGTTTGCCTCCCCCACTTCCACAATCTTCAGCGCCAGATGGTCCGCGCCCTTGGCCAGCACCACCGGCGCCCGGTTCCTGTCCGCGTCATAGCCCAGGGCCACCGCGTAATGGGTGGGGTTACGGACAATCACATCCGCCTTGGGCACGTTCTGCATCATGCGCATGGAAGCCATCTGACGCTGCTTTTCCCTGATCTTTCCTTTAATCTGGGGGTCGCCTTCGGTCTGCTTGTACTCTTCCTTTATCTCCTGCTTGCTCATGCGCAGGTTCTTCTCATACTCCCACCACTGGTACAGGTAATCCATGGAAGCCAGGAAAATGAACGCCACCCCAACCGTGTCCACCAGGGATATGACGGTATTGCCGGTAAAGATAAGGGCGCCCTCCACCGTTCCCTCCATCAGCCTGGACAGTTCCTCCATCCTTCCCTTCAGGAACACATAGACCACCCAGCCAAGGATGGTAATCTTGATAAGCGCCTTAATCAGCTCCACCACGGAGCGGATGGAAAACATCCTCTTAAAGCCCTTAAGTGGGCTGATACGCTCCATCTTGAACTTCAGGACATCCATGGAAAATGCCATCCTGGTCTGGAAAAAGGTGACCGCCACAGCCGTGAGGACCCCGATGAACAGAAGGGGAAGGGCTGACTCCAGGAACAGCAGCATGGCCTTCACCAGCATTTCCCTGCCCGCCTCCTGATGGAAGCTGTCAGAATCAGCGGCCATCCCCATGAACATGTACATGGCGTCCCGGAAATTCCGGTACATATGGGGAGCAAGGGCCTTCAGGGAGTGGAACAGGACCAGCATGGAACAGACAGCGGCCACGTCGTTGCTCTGGAACACATTGCCCTTCTTCCGCTCATCCTGACGCCGTTTTGGTGTTGCTTTCTCGGTCTTTTCATCTGCCGGCACGGTTCACCACCTCCCTTCCATGATTTTGTCTTTGGCAGGTTCAATCATACTTTACAAAAGGGATGCCGCGCAAAGCAGCACCCCCTTCCCGTATGAAAGCATTTCCTCAGGGCATGCTTTGCCCTAATGGGGTATCTCTGGCGGATTCCTCAGGACAGATGACGGATAGGAATTTCTAAACACTCCCTGGCATTGCTCCGGGACAGAATTGGATATTCAGGCACGCCCCAGCATCATGATTATATTCTGGGCCTCCTTCATCATGGCATCCGCATACCCGTCCATGAACGCGCCCATGGGATAGGCAAACAGGATCATAAGAAGGATTCCCAGAAGGATCTTACACTGTATGTTAATAACAAAGACATGAATCTGCGGAATCAGTTTCATCAGCACACCCATGGTCATCTCCAGCACAAACTCAGCCGCCACAAACGGCAATGCCAGCTTAATCACCATCAGGAACACGGTTGCGGACATGGTGATGATATACCACAGCACGTTCCTTCCAAAGAACACCCCGGCCCCTACCGGTATCACCTCATATGTGTAGGCGAACAGCCGGACCGTCAGCAGATGGCAGCCAGTGGCAAAAAAGTACAGGAAAAAGAATATATTCACAAACTGCCCCAGGATTGCCGTCTGTACCCCGTTCATGGGGTCCATGACCTTGCCCATGGCCAGGCCGAACGCCGTATCCAAAAGGTCCCCGGCCACATACAGCATATAAAAAAACAGCTGGAACACGCACCCAATCCCCAGACCCAGGATTAATTCCCTGACCAGTGCCTCGGCCATATCAAAGGTGGAGTATAAAACCACTGCCTGCCCCCCGGCCCTGGCCGCAGGCGCAATGAGGAGGCTCAGCGCCAGCGCCAGGCCGGTCCGTACCATAAGCGGCACACCCTTCCTGGCAAACACGGGATTGATGAAAATCATTCCGCCCATCCTTGCAAACACAAGAAGGAAAATGTCAAAATATTCCAATACGCTGCTGTCCATCACGCACCCCCGGCATTAAAGGGCTGCCATGATTGCAAACAGTTCCACCACAAATTCATTCATGACCTTGCTCATCCATGACCCCAGAGCCAGAAGCACCAGCGCAATGACCAGAAGCTTGGGCACGAATGTAAGGGTCTGCTCATGAATCTGTGTGGCGGCCTGGAAGATGGCCACCAGAAGCCCTACCGCAATACTGACAATCAGGAGCGGGCCTGCCAGCTCAAATGCCACCAGCATGGCTTCCTTCATAATTTCCATAACCTGTTCCGCGTTCAACCTTATCCCTCCTTACCGAAAGCTCTGTACCAGCGTCTTGATGACCAGACTCCATCCGTCCACCAGCACGAACATCATGATCTTAAATGGCAGCGCAATCATCGTAGGCGGCAGCATGACCATTCCCATGGACATAAGGGTACTGGATACCACCAGGTCTATGATGAGGAACGGGATGAATATAAGGAACCCCATGGTAAATGCCTTGTTAAGCTCACTCAGGATAAAGGAAGGCACAATGGTGGTAAGCCCCAGTTCCATATAGCCCTCCGGCCCTTTGGACGTATCCGGCGGATCTGTCTTCGATATGGACAGGAACAGATCCAGGCTTTTCTTCTCAGTCTGTTTCAGCATGAATTCCTTCATAGGCTCCTGGGCCCGGTCAAATGCTTCTTCCCTGGTAATGGTCCCTGACTTATACGGCTGGTACGCCTGTACGTTAACAGAGGTAAATACCGGGGCCATGATGAACAGGGTCAGAAAAAGCGCAAGCCCTACCAGTATCTGGTTGGGCGGGGACTGCTGGGTGCCTAAGGCATTTCTCAGGAAGGACAGCACAATCACAATCCTGGTAAAGCTGGTCATCATGATAATCAGGGAGGGGACCACGGCCAGAAACAGGAAAAGGAACATGATATCCAGCATGTCCATGGGCTTTCCGGCGCCTGATGAACCCTGAAGGGTCACGGATACATCCGTTGCATAGGCCGTCATTGCACTGCCTGCCCATGTCAGGGCGAATACGGCCCCGGCCAGGATTTTGCCCATATTCCTTCCCAGTCTTATGCTGCTTCCACTCATTGCTTCTCTCTCCCGCCTCTTTTTCCTTCGTCATCCCTGTTCTTACGCGCCTTTAGCTGGGACGTGAGAACAGCAACAAAATCCGGCGGTGCCTCCGCCGGCTCCAGTGTTTCATATGTATCCAGTTTTTCCAGCCGGGTAATCCCGGCCGGGGAAACCCCTAACAGCAGGATTTCCTCCTGCACCTTAACCACAAGGAGGAAACTGTCCCGGCCAACAGCCATCTGGTCCAGCACCTGCATGCCCGCCGACCTTTGCTTTAAGCTCATGCCCCGCCCCAGGATCCTGGTGGTATGATAGGCCAGGAACAGGACCAATATAAGGACAATCAGGTAAAACAGTATTTTCAAAAATGCCATATCATTCCCTCTTGCCCATGATTTCTATGATACGGGCGCCAAAATGGTCCCCGCTCACCAGCACATCGCCCCTGCCGATCAGCTCTCCGTTGGCCACCACGTCGGCCGGGGAACCCGCCTGCTTATCCAGCACCAGGACCTGTCCTTCCTTAAAGGAAAGCACATCCTTCACGCTGCACACGGTGCTTCCAATCCGGACCGATACATCCAGGGTAATGTCCAGCAGCTTCTTCTTATCATCGCCAATCTGCTCCCTGTCATACTGAAGGGGCGTGTACTTAAATTCGGGAAACGCCACCTCCTGGACCGATACGGCTTCCTTCGGCTTCCCCATATGCTCCTGGATTGCGGGCATGGGCATTTCCTCCATGACCGGGATACCCAGCACCTGTCTCATTGTCTGGGACGCAAGGATATAGGCATCCGAATCCACCACCCCATCGATGGTATAGTGCAGGCGGACTATCACGAACGGACTTCCCATCCCCCACACCCTGGTCAGGTCCTGGACACGCTCCGTGTTGTCATAGGCGGATATCCTGGTAATGAATTCCCCCATGTCACGTCCCAGGAAATCATTGAGTTCAGCCACGGCAGCCGTCATACACTGGGATGCAACCTCCTTAAGGGTGCTGAGCGCAATCTCGTCCAGGGGACTGTCCGTGTCAATGGGAACCCCCATGATATAATTGGTCAGCCGCACCATGTCTTCCTTGGAGAAAACCAGCAGCTGGTCCGCTGTCAGCCCATTGGCCGTCCTGCGCCCTTCAACGACCACATTAAAATGAGGCAGGCACTCTGCCAGCCCATCCGTGTCTGTCTCCTCCACCCCCGACACGGTCATCTTAACGTTCCTGCCAAGAAGGGAACCTAATATATTGCACACAGGAACCGCTTCCATCTCCAGCAGTTCCTTTATGGCTTCCTTATCCATGTTTAACATACTCATTCCTCCCGGCTACAGCTCATTGCTGATTTCCACTGCCTTGCGCAGCCTGGTATGCCCCGCCTTTGCCTCAAAGCAGGCCACATCTTCCACATATATGGAAATACCGCTGTCCACCTTCTTGTTTAAAGGTATCACATCCCCTGGCGTAAGCTGGAGTATATCCTGGGCATCCAGGGTAAACTCATGGAGTATGGCCCTCAGTTCCACCTCGGACTCCAAAAGATGCTGTTCAATATAGTGCCGTTTGGACTTCTGCTTCTCCTCGTCCTGCTTCTTCTGGCTGGCCGCAAAGGAATAGCCGAACTTCGATGTAAGCTCCTCCACATTAGGCGCAGGCATCACCATGTTAAGCCGGGCAGACAGTTTGTCGATGACCACCTCCAGCTCCACCTGTATGACCACGTCCTCCTGGGCGCTCATCTGCAGGAGATGGGGATTGGTCTGCAATCCTGTCAGGGACGCCTGCACATCCAGGTACTGCCCCCACGCCTCCCCGAGGAACTCGGTAATCTTGCCCAGGACGTACTGCAGGATTGCCTTTTCAATATCCGTGAAATCCCTGGTCAGTTCATACTCCGAGCCAACGCCTCCCAGAAGGCGTTCAATCATAAAAAACGCCAGCCTGGTATCCACTTCCATGGTCAGAGGCGCTTCATTGTAATCCTTATTGGCCGGGCTTAGCGTAATCATCCCAAACAGGGAATGGTCCGGCACCGAATTGCTGAATTCCTGGTAACGCTTCTCCACAATCCCGTTGATGCTGATTTCACAGTAGGACTGGAGAAGGCCTGTTAGATACGGCGCCAGGGCACGGGCAAAACTGTCATACAGATTTTCCACCGTGCTCATGCGCTCTTTTGTAAATTTCTTAGGTGATTTGAAATCGTAACTCTTAATCACTGCCTGTTCCTTCCTGTATCATGGCCTTATCTCCCGGCATGGTCACCGGGAACAGGGGGTCCATTGTCTCCATTGCGTCGATGGTATCCGGCGGTCTGTATCCATTTCCAAGGATAATCATGTCCACCCGGCGGTTCTGTTCACGTCCCTCCCTGGTGGCATTATCCGCAATGGGATAATACTTGCCGTAACCGCGGCATATGAGTTTCTTAGGGTCGAACCCCACCTGGTCTTCCAGGTAAATGGCCACATTGTCCGCCCGCTCCGAGGACAGCAGCCTGTCATTAATCAGGGAGTTGGCTGCCTGGGCCGTGTGTCCGTTAATGTAAACCGCAAGGATATTGTCCTGCTTTTCCTTTAACATGATTCCTACCGCATCCAGCATGGATTTGCTGTCCGCCCTTAAGCTTGCGCTGTCAGGGTCGAATAAAAGGTCATTCTTAAAGCGGATAAACACCGCGTTCTCGCTGTTGGACACAATGGCATCCAGGTTCTCGGAGTCAAAGTAGGTCTGTATGTCCCTGGCCATCAGGGCCATCTCCCTGGCTGACGCCTGGGTATTCTGGGAACCGGTGGGTACCTGGGTGGATTCCTCGTTATTCTCCCCTATGACGGGATACTTTAAATCCTGGGGCACATCTTCAATATCCGTCTGCGCCTCAATGCCCAGCTGCCTCTGCATGGCCGAGGCAATCTCCTCCAGTTTGCTGATATTCACATTTGATATACTGTATAATAATACGAAAAAGGTCAGGACAAGGGTTATCATATCCGCGTAGGTATTTAACCACTCCTGGCCTCCTTCTTCATCCTTCTGCCTTTTCATTTATTTACCAATCTCCAGGGCCTTTAAAGCCATGCTTTTTGCAATATTGAGGGCCGTGACATTGGCCTCATAGGCGCGGCTGGCAGCCATCAGGTCCACCATCTCCTCCGCACTGTTCACATTCGGCATCATCACATAGCCGTCTTCATCTGCATCCGGATGGTCCGGGTCATAGACAGGAACCAGGGGATTCTGGCTCTCCACCACTTCCTCCACATACACGCCGCCATTCTCCGCCTTGGTCATGGCCTTGCCAAGTTCACTTTTAAAATTCAGTGAGTTCTCGCGGAACACCACCTGCTTCCTTCTGTAAGGCCCGCCGTCAGCCGTCCTGGTGGTGTTCTGGTTAGCCAGGTTCTGCATGATGATGTCCGTGCGGAACCGCTCCGCCGTCAGGGCGGAACCTGTTATATTAAGTGAATCCAAATACCCCATAGCCTGCTCCTTTACTTACCTGTATTATTAATCACGTACCGCAGCGTGGTCAGCTTACCTGACATCCGCATGGTCAGCGCGGAATACTGGCTGTACGCCTTCCACAGTTCCAGTTCTTCCTTTTCCACCTGGACATTGTTGCCGTCCGGCCTGGCCTGGGTGGCTGCGTCTTCCTCCACCACCGGCTTAGCAATCCGCTCCACGCCCTGCTCCGTCTCACGCAGCACGTCCTTAAATTCCACCTTCTTGGCCTTGAATCCAGGCGTCTCCACATTAGCTATGTTATGGCTTGAAACCTGCTGCTTCAGCCACATGGCGTCCATTCCCCGTTCCAGGGCGCCTAACGCCCTGTCGTCAAATAACGGCATATTCCGTCCCCCTTATCTCATCCCGTATGGCTCATGCGCACCTGTTTATCCGCCTGGGCAAATGCTTCCTTCAGTTCCATTATCATGGGAAGGACCTCCCTCACCGGGTCAGGATTCTTCTTGATATTGGCCTGAACAATCTGATAATTAAAATACTCATAAAGAGAGGACAGGTTCTGTGACACCGGATACTGGCCGTCCAGTGTGGACTCCAGATGGCTGATAATGGCCTGGGCCTTCTTAAAATGGGTATTGCTGGCTTCAAAGTCCCTTACCTCCAGTCCCAGAAGCCCCTTGTTCAGACGGTTGATGATCTCGTCATATAACAGGTTGATCATATCTCCCTGGGTCATGGTCATAACGGACTGCTGTTTATACTTTGCATATGGATTCTGCATATTGATTACTCCTTCATCATGATGAGAACTGCTGGGTAAGCCATGAACTCTGGCTGTTCATATTGGAAATCGCCTGTTCCATGGCGGTAAACTGTTTCCAGTACCTTGTCTTCTCCAACTGATACTTGGTGTTTAAGTTGGAAAGCGTCTCCGTAATGTGCTTCATCTCCTCATAGAGGGTATTGCTCGTGGTAAGCACATCCTTGGTACCCGCATACCGTACCATGCTGCCCGGGCTTCCGCTGCTCACATTCGCCGCCGCCTTGATGGCATTCTGCATCTTAACACCCAGTCCCTGGTCCCTGTCCGTGAACAGGGTCGCAATGGCGTCCGGATTGGTGGCCACCGCAGACCTGAGGGCATCCTCGTCAATGACCAGTTTCCCGTTATCCCGCCAGTTATCCGATGTCTCGATACCGATATCATAAAGCGACAGTCCCGCTCCCTCCACACTGCTGTAGAGGACCATCCTCATGTCCCCCAGGAAGCTGGAGATATTCGAATCATTGTGAAGGAGTCCCTGCTTGGATTTCTCCTCCCAAAGCTCAATCTCCTTGTCACTCATCTCTTTCTTCTGGGCATCCGTGAGAGGGGCGTACTTCTTGTAGTTGGCAGTCTCTGTCAGCTGCTTGTTCAGCTCTTCGATGAGGTTGTTGTAATCTTCTACAAAACTCTTCAAACTATCTACTATTTTATCAGTATCACGGGATGTAGTCAAGCTGATTGGACCGTTGGAAGCATCATAAGTGGAAGTAATTTCCATGGTAATTCCATCCAGTTCAAAGGTGTTGGTGTTGCGCTCGATGTCGGTGCCGTCGACGGTCAGGATGGCGTTTTGGCCGGAGGTGACGGAGGCGGTCATTTGGGAGGAAACCCTATCTCCGCCAAACAGTTTATTCAGCAGGGCTTTCCCATCCGCATCCGCTCCCTCTATGGTGAAATCAACACCATTTAGCTGAAGCTTTCCCCCCGAGAAGTCTACGGTTCCTTGGGTTTCATTCCTGATTTTATCTGCCAAGGCGTCAAAGTCGGTTGCGCTGGCATCGAGTGTAGACGATTCAGTTGCACCGTCAGCTCCGACCCAGGTTATATTAAGATTTCCTTTGAAAATATCCGTGCCTGTCACCTGGTTCGCAACCAAGGTATTCGGTATGGTTTCTACAATCTTCTTACCAAACATCTTTTCAACAGGATTCTTGTCATCATCTCCTGGTGTGCCTTCAATTTTTACATTGCCGGTAAGTCCTGATATATTAAATCTGCCGTCCTCGTATGTCACTTCCGCGCCGCCTATGGCGTTCTTCAGACTCCGGGCCACGTCCTCTAATGTTGTATTTTCAGTAATATAAATCTCTGTCCCATTAACACTTATACTCCCGGACATACCTGCGCTTCCCCATGTAGCGGTTTTAACAAGTACATTGTCCACCGGATTATTGAACCCTAGTTTCTTTGCAATCCCACCATCCAGGTTCTCCGCAGAAAACCCAACCTTATATTCGGAAGATGACAGAACTGCCCGTTTTTTATCCGGATTCGAATCATCTTTTTTAAGAGAGAATACAATCTTACCATACCCATAGTCCCTGTTCAGTTTGGAATTAATGGCGTCAATCACGCTCTTCTCATCCTTATATGATTCACTGCCGGTCTTACCATCTAACTTAATCGTAACATCCTTACCGTCCACCTGAAATACCAGGGACTGGTCCTTTCCACTGTTCAAATCTGCCAAAAGGGAATCCATATCAGTAAATGCATCGCTGGTAATATCTTCAGAAAAAAGGGATGACTGAAACCCTGTGGACTCCACACCAAACATTGTGGTCAGCAGATTGCCGTATTTCTGTGACATCTTTATATTGGATATCTGTCCCGTTGAAGATGATTCCATTATGAATTTGTCAGATGCAGACGAGTAAGATACCCTGACCCCAGCATTGCTGCCGTTAATGGCACTAATCACATCACTCAGTGTGGAATCGCCAGTCAGCCCCTTAATGGTCACACCATTAATCTCAAATTCATATCTGTCACCCTGCAACGGCGTGGCAAAATTCATATTCTTTAAAGATGTGCCATAATCAAGCTTGTTGGAAAACCCGCCGCTAAAGCCCAGGCTAGCAATTGTATTCGATGAATCGCTGCTTCCGGTTGTCTCAATAATAACCCTTCTGGATGAGTTTACAGGGATACCCGCCACATCACCATTACTATTCAGCTGGACCAGTTCCATGGTGCCTTTCATACTTTCTGTTGGATCCGCCTTAAACTCCATACCAACTGACGTTCCAAAATTACGGTACAATGCCTCATTGATATTATCAACGGTTTTAACCACATCCACGGTTCCGGGAGTGGTATCGTCCGCCCCCTTTGTACCTTCCACCACAAAGTCAATGGTTCTGCTAACGCCATCCAGCGTTACGGTAAAGGACTTTGTCTCCCCTATGCTGGATTCAAATCCTGAGAAATCCGCGTTCTTACCCACCGGCGCCCCAGTCACCGTCCCCGCCGTCTTCACCGTACAGGCCGTAGCCAGCTGTTTAACAGCATCCACCTTCATGGAACTGACCGCATTCGAAGAAACCGAACTGATCTTAATGGCGCTGTTACTGCTAAGTCCTGTCATGGTCTTAAAGGTGGTTGGACTCATCAGGTTGGTCTGCCCTGAACCATAATAAGAAAAATACTTATCGCCAAAGGTATTAATCTTCCCAATCAGATCCCTGTAAGTTTCCTGCTTCCACTCCAGCTGCTGCTTTAATCCCGTCTGTTTATCAATCTTAGTCTGTGTGCCCATCAGCAGGCTTTCTACGATGCTGTCTGTATCCATGCCGGAAGCAAGGCCCGATATATAGTTTTTATTGCCGGCTGCGCTGACTGTATTAATTGATGATGCTGATGCCATCGCCCATCCCCCTATCTTCTTTTATCGTAGAGCACGCCTTTGCTCCCCTGATTCATCTGCTTTAAGTACCCGGTAAATTTACCGCTTACATTGTTCTTCTTTATCTTTTCCTGAAGCTGTGCCTGAATCGCCGCCATCTTCCCCGGCACCCCGGCTTCCAGCTCCTGTATTCTCGTTATCATGGTAAAAACAGCCTGGCCGTCCCGGAACAGTCCCTGTTCCCCTTCATTCAGGCTGCTGTAATCACAGCGGTTCTTACCTATGTTGTAACAGCGTTTCCCATAAGCCGAGCCGTCCCTCAGGCCTTCCATCTGTTCATCAAGCCCATCTATCTTATCTATGACGGCCTGCCTTGCCTCCACGGCGGCCACGATTTCATCCACTGCCTCCGGGTCATCCGTGTCCAGTCTCATGGTTTCCTGCTCATATTGTCCCAGCAGGATGGCCTTTTCCCTGAGCAGCATCCTCATCCGGTCAAGTATCTCCATCCCTGCCCTCCTTCTCCTCCTGGGCGCTGTCCTGCGCAAGAGCCTTTAAGTTCCTGGAAAGCTGGAATACCTTCAGAAGGTCCACCTTATCGGACGCCTCCTTGTTATTCTCCACAGTAAGGTACAGTTCCGTGCGGCATATCTTCATGTCGTCCGGGGCCGATATGCCAAGGCGCACCTTGTCGCCTTTGATTTCAGCCACGAATATCTCGATATAATCTCCGATTTTAATGGATTCACCCTTTTTTCTGGATAATATCAGCATAGGCCATCCCTCTCTCCCTGGCCGAATATAGCCTGCCGTATGGGATAATCCTGATCCAGAATCACCTGGACGGCCAGATTTGTCTTGTGGTTGATGATGACAGGGCTTTTAAGGTTCACGGTGGAATCACGGAAGGTTTCCCCGATGACCATGAGCACCCAGCAGTCCAGGTCATCCTCAGGTACTGCCTGCAGAAGGATTAGCACATCCTGCATCACCACCGGGGCGTAATCACGCTTTACCTCCAGAGGGTTCAGCATGATAAAGCAGACATTTTTCTGCTCAATGGACTGGAGCCAGCAGATTCCGCTGCCCATGTTGGAATCATTTACAAGTACGAACTGGGTATATTCCTCAAAGCCGAAAACGGGCTGCTTAAATGTTATGATGTTCTTCTCTTCAATATCAAGGATTCCGAAATCCCGTGTCTCAATCTTCAAAAGTATCCCTCCATCAAATCCCTATTCCGCAGCCGCCTCATGGGCCGGATTGGCGCTGGGCGGCACATACATGGGTTCGCCCATATATTCAATATCCACTTTCGGATACTGCTCCACATCCACCCTCAGTTCTCCCGGCACATAGGTGGCCGGTGGTTCCTGTACCTGTGGTCTGAATTCCACCTGGGCCGGTGTATAGTCAATGGATAAATCCGGCGGCTGCCAGGAAATGTCAGGCCCAACCGAAGGTATGAATGCAATCCCGGTGGTGATATTGGTCTGGGCCATCATCTGGTTCTTCATGATATCCGCAACCGTGACCCCGTCCTGTATCTGCATCATCTGGTTGCCAATCCTGGAATATTGGGCCGTGGCGTCCGATGCCGCCTTAATACCTGCCTGCGCCCCGTCCCTCATGATTCCCCTGGCTGTGCGGAATCCCATGCTATCCCTGGAACGGGATGTATCAATGTCCACTTTGATATTCTCCGACTTCATATTCAGTTTGCCAGGATTCTGTATGATACCCACTTCCGGGTCAGGTATCCTGCTCTCAAGCCTGGCCCTCTGGGAGGTCATGGACAGCTTAATGGGAGTGGTTGTAATTTTTAACACATTCATCCTCAGACACCTCTTTTCAACTTATTTCATAAAGTCAAATATGGACGGCGGTATGATGCTGGATCCCAGCTGAAGGGTAATCATCCAGGCTGTTTCCGCGGATTTATTGTTCACGGCCTCTGTCTCCACCTTAACCGCTTCCAGGTCCTTCTGGCTTTTCTGCAGGTTCACAAGGCTTGTTTCCAACCGGTCCTGGGTGCGCTCCAGCATTTTCTCCCTGGTCCCTATCTCAGATGTGGCAATGGAAATATTGCTCTGCTTCTTCTTTAACTGGGACAGTGAATCCATGGCGCCTTCCTTGTCCCCGGCCTTTAGCTGGTCCCTTACCTGCCCTATGAGGCTGTACAGGTTATTGGGCATCCCATTCTCGTCCTTCCCGCATCCCAGCACATCCACGCCGGAGGTGGATATCTTGATTCCCGTCTTAGCCGTATTGGTGCCTGTTGCATACGTACCAAAACCAATGTCCAGATAAACCGGCTTATTTTCACTGAAATAAGTATCCGGGTCATTCTTATCATATGCATCCACGGACTTCCCGTTAAACAGGAGGTTCCCATCGGCATCCAGGGTAAATGGCGCCGTGCCGTTGGCAGATCCGGAGAACAGGAATTTGTCCCCGTACCTGGCGTTCATGGTCTGCAGAAGCTCCTCCATCTGGCCGCTCAGTTCCTCCGCAATGGCATCCATGGAATCCTGGCTGCTGGCCCCTCCTGCTTTGGTGGCCTTCTCATAAATATTCTCAAGGATGGAATTAAGCGTCAGTATATTGGAATCCGCTGTCTCCAGTTCCCCCGTGGCATTCTTCACCACATTGATATGTTCTTCGGTCCTTGCAATCTGGTCACGGATTGCAAATGCCTTGGAAGCGGTTGCCGGGTCCTCGGATACGTGGTTGTACTGCCGCTGGGATGCCAGCTTCAGATTGGAGGAAGCCAGATTGGAAATATTCCTCTGAAGATTTTTATTATATGAAGTTGTCATCATACTTTCCGTGATTCTCATATGCCCCTCCTTAACGTCCTACCATACCCATTTTATTGATAATCATATCCAGCTGCTCATCCATGGTTGTCATGAGACGCCCCAGGGCCTGATACGCTTTGTTATATGTCATCATATTGATTCCCTCTTCATTGAGGGAAACCCCGGAAACGCCCATGCGCTCCGACTCCACGCTTTCCGCAATGGACAGGGAAGCCTGCATCCTGGCGCTGTTGGTCTTAATTTCACTTCCCAGTGTATTGGTGGTCTTGGTGATAAACTCACTGAATGTACCTGAGAACCCGCCGCCAAAATTAAAATCCTGCTCCAGGGCCGCCTTCATATCCAGGATATCCGTGTTATCCAGATCTCCGTCCGGATTCTTATCCCTGATAATATAAGAGGAGTCCTCCGCCCACTTATCACTGATGGAAATGTTCCCGGCCGTGATATTCCCGTTCCCATCCCCGCTTAGAAGTTCCTTATACTTATCCGGAAAATCTGGGTCATCTGCATGAACCTTATTGTTGAACACATCCGCAAGCGTCTTTGCAAAATTATCCAGCTGGTTCTGGTAATACGGTATGCCAGACATGATGGAATCATTGCCCGTAAGCATGTCGGTAAAGCCCTTGATTGCCCCGCTGCCCAAATTAGCAGTCTTGCCGTTGCTGTTCCAAGTAAGGCTGGTGCCGTCGCTGCCTATCATAAGCTGGTCATTGGTATAGGAAGCCCCTGACACATCCACTACGACCTTGCCGTTAAACTTAACCTGTACCCCGCCTCCATCCAGGTTCGTAACCTGGACAGAACCATATCTGGATAAGTCATCCAATATGGTATTGCGCTGGTCCAGCAGGTCATTCGGCCCATAATTCACCCCGTCATAATCGCTGTTTGCAAATATCTCATGGGCAATGGACTTATTCAGTTCCGACAGCTGGTTCAGCTTGGTATTGATGTCCTGCACCGCAATGGAAAAATCGTTCTTGGTCTGCTCCATCAGTGTCTGCAAATTGGCATCATATTCATTCAGGACCTGGGTCACGGCCTTAAACGCATGCATGACAATATTGGCGTTGGTCTCCTGATACGGATTCTGGCTGAAATCCGCCAGGGACTGGGACAATGCGGTAAGAGCCGACTTAATGCCGGTGCCTTCCACCTCCGGGTCACTGATGATTCCCTCAATCTGGTCCAGGATGGCTGCCTTCTGGTCAAAATACCCAACATCGCTGTACTGTTCCCTGAACTTGGCGTCCAGGTATGGATTGCGTATCTGGGCTACTCCCTTTGCATCCACGCCCTGTCCTGCCAGGGGTATGGAACTGTAATTGAACTGGCTGCTCCCATAGACATTGACGCTTACTGAATCCAGACGCTGTCTGGTATATCCCTTTGTATTAACATTGCTTATATTATTTCCCACGATATCAATGGCTTTCTGGTTTACCATGATACCCCTCTTAGCTGTCTCCAGCCCCATGAATGTCGGTCTCAATCTGCCACTCTCCCTGTATCAGCCTGATATCAGGCCTTTTTCTCCAGCTTGCTCCCCTTTTGTACGGTCGGGCGTCCATAGATTCCTGTGGGATTGCCCACCATCCTGGAATCAATGCCCATGCGTTCCAGTTCAGACTTCGCAAGCACCTCTGCCTTCTTGTTATAATACTGGATATTGCCGATGGATCCGTCAATCCTCCGGTACAGCTCCAGCAGTTCCTTCCGCTCACTGTCCTTTGCCTCATCAGCTATCTGTTTTAACGTCCTGCCATCCAGTCCGTGGGCAGTAAACAGTTCCTGGCGTCTGTGTTCCAGGTTCTCAAGCTTCTTATCCATGGCCTGCTGCATCATGATGGTCTGCTCCACCTTATCCAGCTCCCTGGTCATCAGAAGTCCCAGCTTTTCTACCTGCTTCTGCTCCATGGCCTCCAGGGCCTCTGTATATTCCAATAAAAAATCAATGATTTCTTCCAATTGCTTCCCCCTCCTACAGACCGCTCATCAGGCGCCTTGCAATCTGTTTAGCCGAAACCTGGTATGTGCCGTCCTGTACCTGCTGCTTAAGGGCAGCTATCCGCTCTGCCGGGGCCTCTTCTTCCATGGACCTGGTCAATGCCGATGCAAATGCGGAAGCATCGCTTTTCTTGGCCCCTTCACTGCTGATGCAGATAGCATCCCCTCTGGCCTTCCCTGCTGCCTGGGGAGACACGGGAGCACTTTTCTCCGTATGTTTTGCACTGCTCACAGCGTTCTGGTACGCTGCGTAATTTCTCGTAATCTTCATATCCATAGCCCGGCTTCCTTTCCTTAGGTGCTCTTTGTATGGCAATACTTATGTCCTGATTCTATTAACCCTATAATAGTTATCGAACGCCAAGTTGAAAACTTTACAGGTTAAATGTTATTTTTTATATTTTTCAAATAAAAAGCCGCCGGGGCATAGCCTGAAATGATACCATTCCCGGCACTGCCCTGACGGCTTATGACCTTCCAATCCCATCGTGCATGCTGGCGCTTAATGCCATGGTTCCTTCTTCACCACCAGAATGGCCTGCACAAGGGCCCCTGTGACCTCCGAACCGTTCTCCAGTTCTGCCTTACTGCGTTTTTCCTGGTCCCCTTCCTTCATCACCACATAGCGCGGTTTCAAACGGTTCAGGGCCAGGGCCGCAATATCCTTTTTACACTTGTCGCATTTACAGCAGTTAAACCTGTCCAGGGTGGAATCCAGCCGCGATATGACCAGTTCCTCCATCAGATTCACCAGCACCATGTTGTTCTCTTCCTTAAATGGCAGGGTAACCGGATTGCGCTTTAAGGCTTTTGCCATGGATGCCGCTGTGGGCGGTGTCAGGGATCCAAAGCCCGGTGCGCCGGACATACCTGACGCAGCGCCTTCTGCTTCCCGTGCCATTCCGGCGGATGCCGCCTGAACGGCACCATCTGCATGCATATCCCCTGCATTACCCAGCGTATCCTTTTTTGCGGCAGACGGCATGATTTTGCGGTACATCATTTCTTTATCAATCTCTGTCCTGGTCTTAGCCATTTGCCTTAAGCCCCCTTTGCATCAACTCCTGAATCAGGCTCCCATAATCCCGCACCGCATTGCAGTCAGGCGCATACTCCAGCACGGAACACTGCAGGGACTGGGCCTCCCTGAGCGCTACGCTCTCACGGATGAATGTTTCCAGAACAGGCATCTGCAAATCCTCTGCCACCATCCTGAGCGTTCCCTCCACCTCTTTGCTGAACCTGGTCCTGAGATTGTGCTTGGTAAGGAACACCCCCAGGATCTGAATATCAGGATTACAGTAATTCCTGACACGGCGTATGGTTTCCTCCAGCTGGGTAATCCCCTGCAGGCTGAAAATATCCGAGAGCATGGGCACCAGCACATAGTCAGCTGCAGTAAATGCATTCACGGTCAGGATGCCAAGGGCAGGCGGCGAATCAATGAGTATGTAATCATAAATCCCCTTCAGTGAATCCAGGGCCTCCTTAAGAAGGAACTCCCTCCTGACCCCTGTAAACTCCAGTTCAATACTGCTGAGAAGGATGTTGGATGGAATAACATCTACCAATGTGGACTTCTGAACCGCATATCTGGGCTTTAGCTCCCCCTTCAGAACATCATAGATGGTGGCGCTCTCCGTATCCGCCCCCAATGAAAAACTCAGGTTTCCCTGCGGATCCATATCCACCGCAAGGACCCTGTAGCCCATTTCCTTTAACGCCGTTGCAATCACATAGGCTGACGTGGTCTTTCCCACACCGCCCTTCTGGTTAGACAACGCAATGGTTACCGCCATAATGTACTCCCCCAGGAACTCCTTTGTTCCTCATTTGTTATATTCTGGTTTTTATTATATCAGGAAATGCTGGTTGAGACAATTGGGTTTTTCTTCCTTTAATGGCCTATTTACACTGGATTTGCGGTTAATGCTGTTTTCTATGCAGCCGTATGGATACAAAGCCGGAGCGCTGCCGCGGGCTGATGACAGCCACGCAGCAGCGCCCTATATCAGGAATTGCAATATTTTTACATCATGGTTTTCAAATTCGTAATGTATAGCATCCTCATATACATCTAAATCAATATTGTCAGTTGGCATTAGCCGTTCAAATTGATAGTTTCTTTCTGTCTTCACTAACACATCATTCTCTTTTTAATATTCATCGCTTAGCAGGAAATCAGCAACGTGCATGGTTTTGATTCCCTCATAATTGCCGCCCGCAAATGCATCTGTACGCAACACATACTTAGGATAGTTATCCCGAATATCAAGCAGCCTGCCATATTCGCGTTTTTCGGTTTCAGGGGAACCAATCTCCTGAGTCACTTGAATGTACAGCTTGTTTTCCTGCTTAATGGCAATGAAATCTATTTCAGCGTTTTCTAATTTTCCAACGTATACATCATATCCTCGGCGCAGCAATTCAAGATAAATGATATTTTCCAGCATGGCCGCTACACTGTTCGCTGAATATCCCAGCACGCTGTAACGCAGCGCCGGATCAGCCAGATAGAATTTTTCCTGTGTTTTCAAAATTTCCTTGCCCTGTACATCGAAGCGGGAACAGCGGTGTAGGATATAGGCGCTTTCCAGCTTGCTGAGGTAGTTATAAACCGTTTCGTTATCAATGGCCCGATTTTCGCTTTTCAGATATTTTGAAACGGAAGCAGCGGAGAAGGTCCGTCCAACATTGTCAAATGCGAACTTCACAATACGCTCCAGCTGATCCACCTTGCGGATTTGATTACGCCTTACAATATCAGTAAATATTGTAGAATTGTAAATATCCCTGACGATGGTATAGACCTCGTCCGGCGTATATTTTTGCAGATGAACTGCCGGGAACCCCCCAAGCCGCAGATAATTTGCAAGTTCTGTGTAAGAGTCAAGAATCTCCGTATATTCCTTTCGGAAGGTCATATACTCGGAAAAGGATAAAGGGTAAATGCGAAATGCGATATAACGGCCAGTCAAGTAAGTAGATATTTCAGAAGACATCATCCTGGAGTTTGAGCCGGTTACATAAATGTCTACATCATAGTCAGCCATAAGGGAGTTTACAACTTTCTCCCATGATTTTACTTCCTGAATCTCATCCAGAAAAAGGTAGGTCTTACCCTTTAAAAATAAATGCTGCTTGAAGTGTGCAAACAACGCTTTCGCTGTCTTTATATCCTCATATTCCAAAGAATCAAAGCTATAATGCAATATTTGCTCCTCATGGATACCCTGTTCTTTCATTTTATTTATCAGCATTTTCAAAATAGTTGATTTCCCACAGCGGCGGATTCCAGTAAGGATTTTTACAAATGGTGTATCCGCATATGTCATTATCTTATCTACGTAAATTGGTCTATTAATCAAAAAAGACACCTCCCATCTATAATAGGATACCGCATTTTCATCAAAATATCAATAGTTTTTAAGGTTATAACCGCAAAACTTTAAATCAATATATCCGTTGTCAGTGGACGGTCGGACTAGACTTTGATTTTGTGGCTAATGTAACATCTTCTTGCATCCCCTCCTTTTACAGATTTTAATATTAGTAGAAATAATGAAAAAAGGATAAAGATAACCCCCTCAAACCCTTACATGGGGTTTGAGGGGGGAGTGGTGGGGCGATTGAGGTGTCTTTGCTATACAGTATGGGCATATCCATGTCATGGATACATTTATATTAAGGAATTCTCCTTTTCCCATCCTGCCGCCCTGTTCTCTGACAAAAATCCCATCAGAAGTCCTTGGCTGCTGAAGTCATCTACTTCGACTTCCTCCAAAACCACATCAATCCTGTCTTGCATTTTCTCTTTCTGATGGAACCATTCTTTATCATTTTCCGGATATTGGAAATAACTGCGCTATCCATGTATGAATCCATTATGCATCAGCCATTCCTCTGCTTTTTCCTTATCGGAAAAAACACGTATCTCCTCACCTTTCACCTCGAACTGGATTATCCCCATCTTCATACGTTGCATTTTGAGTAAATACATTTTTACCTCCCTTTCATTTTCGCTCTAACCTGCATCAGACCCGGATTACGTCATATATCCTGTCATGTATTTTCCATCAAAATATATTTTTGTCAAGAAGCGAAAAATCCACCCCCCCCCATTGTTTCCCCATTCCTTCATGATAAGTTCACCATAGCGGACATAGCCATTCATGGTAAGTATGACCGGATATTTGTCAACTACGTTTTTGTATCTCACCCAATTGGGACTGACATAATCGAATATATCTTTTCATATTAATTCCTTTCATCAAACACGACACATGTAACTGGACATTCAAGGCCAGAAAATAATAAATAAAAATTGCAGTACATTGCTCTGTCCTCTTCCACATATGGCTGGGGATACGGTTCGAAAAAGCTCATTATAACATGTTTCTACCCGGTCTGTCATATAACTGCAGACAGCTTCTGCCCAAATGGCTTCAAAAATCATTAAATATAAAGGCAGTGGGACAGCCGTATACATCCGTCTAATCCAGATTCCATTTCATATATCTGTATGGACGGTTTGCATCCGGTTGATTGGTATCTTTATACTAAAAATATCCATTTATGTTTCCCCTGGTGATATCCAGCTACCTGTTCCAAAAAACCTGGCCAACCAGCCCTCATAGCAGCACGCCATATTATCTTCATAGTTCTTTGTTTCCGGTGTTTGCAGAAGTGACCGGAG
This sequence comes from Enterocloster sp. OA13, assembly GCF_022440595.1. Lineage (NCBI taxonomy): Bacteria > Bacillati > Bacillota > Clostridia > Lachnospirales > Lachnospiraceae > Enterocloster > Enterocloster sp. OA13. Next base: position 5,141,669 of record NZ_JAKNTF010000001.1, read on the forward strand.
AAAAATGACAGCAACTGCCCCTGTTGCCTTTTTTATCTCGATATTTCTTTCCCCTTCCCAATTGCTGACATCCGATTGTGTGGCACTATCTGGTTATAGGACCGTATTTAATATATATAATTATAATAAAAATCTAATAGGAAATCTATATTTAAAAGAACGAAGCAAAACAAATCCTCTGCAGTCAAAAAGGCACTGCCTCCAGACCAATGATAAATGGTCCGAAGACAGCACCTTAATATTCAAAAGAATAATATTATATAAACTTAAAATTATCTTACTGTAATAACTGCAAAATGGACTGTGGCTGCTGATTAGCCTGAGCCAGCATAGCCTGAGCAGACTGCATCAGAACACTGTTCTTTGTGAACTCCATCATCTCTTTTGCCATATCAACGTCACGGATACGGGACTCGGCTGCTGTGATGTTCTCGGTGGTAACACCCAAGTTGTTAATAGTGTGCTCAAGACGGTTCTGAATAGCGCCCAGTTTACCACGGCTAGTGGATACCTGGTTAATAGCATCCTTAATTTTGCTGATAGCATCTGCCGCGCCTTCTCTGGTGCTGATATCGACATTAGCAAGACCCAAAGCGCTTACATGCATGTCTGCAATCCCCAGTTCTAGCTGGTTATAGGAATCGTTGGTATCACCGATTTGAAGCTGCAATCCACCACCATCCGCAAGACCAGTACCACCACCTAAAACAAATTCACCAGCGGCAGCACCAGTACCGCCTTGAGCGGCAACTAAACTGGCTCCCGTCTGTGTTCCATCAAAGTCAACCGTAAGCTCTATACCGGCTTCTGATAACATTTTGTTAATATCATTTGCTGTATAAGTCTCGCCTGCAACTAAATTCATTTCAAAGTTGCCTGTAGCAGCATCTACACTACCACCAACCTTACCAGCAGCATTTTTAAACGATAACTTCTTACCATTGACACCCGCCTTATTTGCAGTTACCTTTATTCCCTTTGCATTGTCCACTGCAGATGCCTGTTTTGCAGCTTCTGATGTAAGAGTTACTGCAGCTGATCCATCTGCCTTAGCACCATCATCACCAAATTGAAAGCTCTTATCTATAGTTAATTCAACTTTAACCCCAGAATCTTTTGGCGAACCACTAGCATTTTTAATAAGATTATCAATATCCTGTTGCGTATACGTCTTACTCTTGTCGCCATTTAATGTGATTGTCAGCTTATTGCCAACCCAAGTCGCACTATTAGCGGTTCCCTTTGCTGCTGCAGTAACATCGACAGTATAACCCTCAGGTGCTGATAAAGTGAATTTAGTATTACCAGCTATCTCACCAGCAACATTAGTAGTACCAGTTACATCTAATACCTTACCTGACGATCCAGCTCCCATGGAACCATCCAGTAATTTAATGCCATTAAAATCAGTACCATCAGAAATGCGGTTAATCTCATCCTTCAATGCACTGACTTCATCCTGCAAAGCCCTTCTATCTACATCATCCGTATAAGTACCATTCGCTGACTTTGTAGCCAGTTCCTGCATACGGTTCAGCATGGAATGAACTTCCTGTAGTCCGCCTTCAGCTGTCTGTACTAAAGAAATAGCATCCTGTGAGTTGTCGCTTGCCGCTGTCAGACCTTTAATCTGTGCCCTCATCTTTTCAGAAATTGCCAGACCTGCTGCATCATCGCCTGCGCGGTTAATTCTGTAACCAGATGACAGTTTCTCAAGTGACTTTGATACGGCACCATTGTTTACGCCCAGCTGTCTGCTGGAGTTTAATGCCATAATGTTGTGTTGAATCCTCATACTAATTACCTCCATGTAATTATAATATTCCGGGAAATCCTTTTCCCTGTTTCATAACATATCCCAATGCCGGACGGGCCCTGTCTGACACTGGACCAAGCTTCCGGAACATCCATTCCTTCCGCTCTGTAATATTTATCGTACGCACCCCCTCTTTTATTTACCAAAAAAGTGCACAAAAATCGAATTCGTTTTTTGTGCACTCTATCTATACGGACTCTATTCATAAAGACTCTATCCATAAAGACTCTGTTCAATATAAAATTCTTCCAGGGACAGGCCATGCTCCTTCATATACCTTGCCGCTTCCACCCCCACATAACGGTAATGCCACGGCTCATACTCAATCCCTGTGATATCCACCTTATCTTCCCCATACCTCATGATAAAGCCATAATCCTGGGCATTCTCCATGAGCCATTGGCTTTCCAGTGTCTTCTCAAATTCCTTCTCAAGCTTATGGTACTTATTAGTATAAAAATCAACCGCCAGGCCCAGGCAATGTTCCCCTGACCCCGGGATGGATATGGTCTGCCTTGCAAGAATATATGATTCTTCTTTCGTATGACCGCTTCTCACATAAGACTGCACCTTCCGGTTAAACAGTTTTTCCTGTTTGTCCAATGTTCTGTAGCCTGAGCACACGACAGGTGATAACCCCTGCGCTTTCATATCTTCCAGCATCTGCATCAGCGGTTCATAAATCCGCTCGTCCACAGACTGCTCGGTTCCCGGAATGGCTTTTAACTCCGCCGCATAATCTTCAGGCACCGGGTACTCCGCATTAGTAAGTATCAGGCACCACATATCATCCTGGTTGATGAACAGTTCTTTATCTCCATCCATTCCACCGCTATGCTTCGTACCCTCACCTGTCTGCCCGCCTAAATGCATCCGTTCATCTGCACTTCCCCCATCCGGACCACCGTCTGCCCTATACCCCTTTCCAACACCCAGGCCATACCCAGCCGCAATTCCCCCATCCGCTGCCGAAACCGTCCCTGCTCCCACAGCCTCCGTCACCTTCGCCGCCTCCACCGCCCGCTCCCGTTCCAGCTTCCGGTGTGCCGATATATAAAACAGGGTCAGGATTATCAGGAAGGTATAAATCATCACCCGCCTGTTCCTGACCATCCGCCGGTCCTGTGATTTTCCCTGGGCCATGTCCCCGTATCCTCCTAAACATAACTTCCCTGCTGTCCATTTCCTGCATTATCCGGCAGTATCCCACTACCGTATCCGCCTTAACTGGTCCCCCTGCCTCCGCAGGATATACCGGTACAGCAAATCCTCCTGCCTGGTAGCCATTTCCATAAACTCGCATCCATAGCCATAATCCCCTTCGGGCCTCTGCACCTGACGGCGCACCTCGCAGGTATACAGCATGGAATCGCCCATGGCCGGTATCACCATATTAAAACGGTCATTGGTCCTGAATTCTTCCTTGCTCCTGAACATCAGGCCGCCCAGGCTGATATCCACCAGCTGTACCTTAAGCCCGTTGACATCCTTGGAATCGCCTTCCATCTCCATCACATCGTCCCCGCGCATGCAGTTATAGATGATGCCTGTGTCCCTTGTACTGATACGGAAATACTCCCGCCGCTCATCATTGGTGGCCTCGTTTAAATCAATTATCCTAGCCAGCTTGGGCGAGGACAGGTACACCCTGCCAATCAGCACCTTAAAACCAAGCTGGGTATTATAAATCTCCAGCTTTATCAAAAGATTATATGGAATCCCCGGCAGTTCATTGCGGGAGCTGCCCACATCGATGAAATTCTTCCCGATGCGGTGCAGGACCCCCATACTGATTAAATCGTTATTCTTTGCTTTTATGACACACGACGAGCCCACATACCCATCCAGCAAATCAACCAATTCCGCCACCCCCTGTATTCATCCTGTTGTCGTCCATCAAGTGACATCCGGCGTAAACACGCCGTCAGCTGTCATTCCTCTCGCGCCCGGAGACCAGATTCCGGCGCAGACGGCCGGCCTGACTTCCCGTCCCTGAAGTTTTTCCTTCTAAAGCTTTTGCAGCAGCCGCCTTCTCCACACCCCGTATCTGGGCCGAGGTTTCCATGAGCTTGCAGTAAATCCCCGCAACCACCTCATACAGCTCCACCGGTATATTGCACCCCACATCCAGCATACAGAGCAGGGATGCCGCACTGTCGTCCTTGAATACAGGAATCCCCTTTTTTTCCGCAATATCTATGATGTGCTCTGCAACCGTCCCATAGCCTGATGCAATCACCACCGGGGACGTGTCTTCATCTGCATTGTATTTTAAAGCCACCGCTTTATTTTTCTTAAATTTTGACATCTACGCCCGTCCTTTTAAATGGCAGGTTTTTAAATACCTCCATCAGGGAACGCACATGGTCCATGCGCTCCACCTCTATGTCAGCCGCCCGGTAACCGTGTTCCTCCATGATTTTCCTGAACTCGGGTACCAGTCCCCCGAATATCCCTGTATAAGATTCAGGACAGTACAGGTGGAACCCCAGTTCCTTTCCCGCCATCATGAACTCTGCCTCCATCTGCCCAATCCCAGGTATGTCAAAGGTAATGAGCACATGGACATGGTCTGTCCCGCCGGAATCCCGGCTTCCCCGTTCCCCGCCCCGTCCCTCGTCCTTAGGGTCTATCCAAAGTTCGGAAAATGCCTTCATCCCCTGGTAATCCACCGGGATTACAAAATGCAGCAGCGGCGTATAATTACAGGGCGAGGACAGCAGGCTGGTGATGATTTTCTCTATCTTATCCCCGTTCAGGCTGTTCATGGGGGTTTCCCGGTCCTGCTTTGTAATGATTTCCGCCAGGGTATCCATGATCCTGGAACGGTTTTCCTGCCGCTCCGGCCCACGGAAACTTTCTATGTAATCCCGGACCATTTCCCGTAACCGTCCCTTGTCTTCCCGGCTGTTCACATGGATGAGAAGGTTCAGAAGCGCCTCCTGCAGATATGCCTCGTTGTCCTGGTACCTGGACATATTGTAAAGGATATTGGGCAGGACCCTGGCTGTCTGGGGAGAGTAGAGCACGCTCTGTTCCAGTTCCTTTAAGGCCTGCTGCACCTCGGTCTTAAGCTCCTCAAACTCCTGGCCGCTGCGGACATCCCGGACCCGCGCGGCCAACTGTACGAACTTCCCATAGAGCGTCCTGCTGCCGGACAGCTGTTCCGACAGGTATTCCAGGCTGTTGGCCACGGAATCCAGCACGTCCTGCCGGGAAATGCTTCCATTTATTGCCTTTAAAAGCTCCGCTGTCTCCAACCGCAGTTCCGGCTTATCCCCCAGCTGGTTCCTCAGGAAGTCAAACAGTTCCCCCTTAAACAGGGTGGAGGCATATTCCTGGTCCACCAGTTCATCCACAATATGCTCCGGCTCAATTAAAAGCGCGTCAAAAAGCTGCCTTATCTCCTGGGTCACCGTGTTGTTATTCACCGGCAGGAGGCTGATGATTTCCTCCAGCATATATATATTCTTCAGGTAGTTGACCGTTACCGCCGGGTCCTTTAACAGGTTCATCAGGGTAGCGGCCCCGGCCTCCCGCTCCAGCACATTGTGGTTTCCCAGAAGGCCGCTGCCCTCGGGATTCTTGGTGATATGCCGGATTTCCTGCATGTCAAAGGGGACCGATGGGTCTTTCATCGCCTTATCCGGCTGTATGATATTCTTGTTGATGACCGGAGAAGTCACCCGTAAGATGTCTGCCATTAGCGAATTCCTTTCCTGATTTCCCCGTCAAGATAGTAGAAGGTACAGTTATCCTCCTTTTTAGTGATGCTCATCTTACAATCCCCAATGTTGATGACGCTTCCGGGATAAACCTCCCTTGCCGTGAGCCTTGATTTGCCAACCTCCCGCAGTTTCCTGGACAGTTCGGCGCCCTGCTGCTTCAGTTTCTTTTCCTTCAGCGAATTGATGGGGGCTTCCAGCTTAAGCTTTGCCAGACGGTCACGCTGGATTGGCGTGATGCTGCCCTCCTTGAGCTTTCCGTTAAGATATGATATATCCTTGTTAAGCTCGGTGAGTTTCCTGGACAGCAGCAGCATTTCCTTCCCCACTGCCTCCATCTCCTCCATCAGCTGGGGAGTCAGGCCGAGGGTAACCGAGGTCATGATATGGCTGGGCGCGCCTACGGCCTTTACATTCATACAGTTATAGACCGAGCAGTTCCCGCCGATGAACGCGCCGCGCTTTCCCATCAGGGTCAGGTCATGGCCGCAGGACACCTCTGAGTTGATGATGTACTCTGCCTGTATGTTATTTTTTGCGTAAATGTTGCAGTCTTCCAGGAACTTGGCCGTGATATCCCCGTCCGCCTCCAGGACGCCGCTTTTCATTCCTCGCATTCCTTTGTGCAGCAGGATGTCCCCGCCTGCCTTCAGATAAGCGCCTTCCACAATCCCCATCACCGTGATGTCGCCCTTGGCAATCACCCTGTATCCCTCCAGCACATCCCCGTGAACCACAACGCTGCCTGTAAAATCAATATTTCCCACGCTGTTGTCCACATTGCCGGACACGGAAAATATATTCTCCACATGGAACCGGCCGGAACGGAAGGTCAGGTTGCCCTCACATGCCGTAACCAGCTTATCCCGCTCCGGGGTATATACGATATTCCTTCCCTGGGGGATGGGAGGCATGGTGCCGTTCTTTCCCCGTACAGGTTCGCCGAACACATCCACGCCGTCCTCCGGCTCCGTGGGCATGGTGATATCGCACACCACATCCCCTTTCTGGACATTATGTATCAGGTTCATGCTTTTAAAATCAATGCCGCCATTGCCCTTGGAAGCATACTTTAACTGGGCCTTCCTGGGAAAATAGTCCTTAATCCGTCCATCTTCCCCATTGATTGCAGGCATTCCGTTTGCAATGACAGCCATCTGCAGATACTGCCTTTCATTGACAATGGTTCCTATCTTCTCCTCGTCAACGCCAAAGCATATCCCCTTCTGCTCCAGTGCATCATGTATCATTGCCCTGGACACGTCCTGTCCTTCCCCCTGGGGGCCGTGCACCATCATGGAGACACTCATCCTGTCGTCAGCCACAATCAGCTCCACCCAGGCATCCTGGTCCGTTTCCCCGGCCGGCACATCTTCACCCTGGACTGAACCATATCCACCCTGGCCTGAACCATATCCACCCGGTCTTCCATCCCCATATCCGGTCCCGCCATATGAATCCTGGTCATATGCATCCCGGCCGGACATATCCCAGTCGGACGCATCCTGTCCATCTGCCCCGGTCTGCTCCTTTCCCAGAAGCTCCCGTTCCACCTGCTCCCTCCGCCTTACTTCAGCCTCATTCCAGTCCTCAACCGTTTCCACCCGGTGGTCACTATCCTGGTCCCTGCCGTTCTGGTCCCTGCCGTTCTGGTCCCTGCCATTTCTGCTCCCGCTGTCTTGGCTCCTGCCGTCTTGGCTCCTGCCATTTCTGCTCCCGCTGTCTTGGCTCCTGCCATTTCGGTTCCTGCCATCCTGGCCCCTGCCGTCCCGGACACCGTCCGCATTTTGGCCTCCTGTCCCTTCATCTTCCCTATCTGTATCGTCATAGGACTGCCCCTGTGTCCGTGATTCTCCTTCCCGTTCATCCTCTCCCGCATGTTCCGGGATCCCATCCTCCTGATTGTCATCAAGAAATTTAGATAACAAGCTGTAAATCAGACTTTTTTCGTTCATGGGCACCCCCTTTTAGCACAATCTGCTGATGTCGTTACCTTAAGTTATTAATCATCTCTTCCATCTGGTCCGCAGTGCTTACAATCCTGCTGTTAAGCTGGAATGCGCGCTGGGTCTGCATCAGGTTGACCATCTCCGTGGACATATCGGCATTGGACATTTCAAGGGTCCTGGTCATGACCGAGCTTTTCTCCTGGTCCTCATCCAGATCCTCTATGGACATCCACTCCCCGGAAGCCTCACCGGTACGGAACAGGTTGGACCCTGCATGGATAAGGCCCTCCGGGTTCTCGCACACAAACAGGCCAATCCGGTCCGCAATGGAATCCAGGTCCAGTTCCCCTGTGTCATCTCCCCTGCCGTCTTCCGCCGCCTTGTACTCCAGCTCGATTGGCTCGCCGTCCCAGTCCAGCACATAACTGCCGTCGCTGGTGGTCAGGTAATTGCCGTCCTCGGTGGAGCTTATCTGGAAGGCGCCGTCCCTTGTGTAAGCCGGCTCCTCCTCGTCCTCGCTGGTCTGGATTGCAAAAAACGCCTTGCCTGACACGGCAAAATCCAGGGCACGTCCGGTCTTGCGGAAAATCCCCTGCTGGAACGTGGTTCCCGGCCCGTTGTTCTTCACGCCGTGTCCCACCTGGGCCTCCGGCCTCATATCCATCTGGGTGTACAGCAGGTCATTAAAATCACTGCGCATGGACTTATATCCGTTGGTCCCCACATTTGCCATGTTATTGGCAGTCACATCCAGGTCCTGCTGGAATGCGTTCATGGCTGAGACTGCCGTATAATATGAAATATTCATCTCTTATCCCCCTACAGCTTCCCTATCTCATTGGCTGTCTTCTGGTTCATCTGGTCTATGATGGTAAGGGCCTTGCCGCATGACTGGAACGCCCTCTGGACCTCCATGGCCCTGGTCATCTCATTGTTCAGGTTCACCCCTGACTGCTCCAGCTTTCCCTGGTAGACCGTGGGATAGACCTGGGTAAGTGTCACGCCGCCGCCCGCCCCGTAGGTGCCGTTGTCATAAAATGTCAGGTTGTCATAATCATCCGGCTCCACTATCTGTATCTGGTCCAGCTCCCCGTCCTCATTGTCGTAGATGATTCCGTCCGCGCCAACACGGAACCCGCTCTCATCCACGTACACAGGGCCGCCGTCCCCCATTACCTGGCCAACGCCGGGAAGTATCAGGTTCCCCTCCTCATCCCGTTTAAAATGTCCGTTGCGTGTGAGATACTGGCCGTCCGTGCCCTGGATGACGAAGAATCCGTCCCCGTTAATGGCCAGGTCATAGGTCTGCCCTGTATCCACCACCGGAGCCTGGCCATGGGTGGTCATCTCCCTTGTGCCGATGGATATGGTGGAACCCTGGCCCAGCCCCTGGGTCTGCCCGTTCATCTGGCGCACCAGCTGTTCATTGAACGTGGTTTTTACCAGGCGTTTGGGCTTATAGCCGCTGGTCTTCACATTGGCGATGTTGTTGGCCGCCATGTCTAATGACCGCTGGTTCATCAGCATGCCCGAGGCAGCTGTATAAAATCCTGAAAACATATCCTTATCCCCTCATATAATCTTCCAAACTGCTTTTCAGTTTCCTGATTGCCTTGGTGTGGATCTGGCATACGCGCGACTGGCCGATGCCCATGACCTCTGCAATCTCTGAATATTTTAATTCTTCATAATAATACAATGTTATGACAAGCCGCTCCTTTTCCCCCAGGCCGTCAATGGCAGCCGTGAGCATTTCCATCATTTCCCTGTAAAAAAGGCTTTCCTCGGGCTTGCCGTCCATGTCCCCTGCCTCCAGCTCCCCTTTTGCAAATATGGCTGTCATATCCTGCAGCGCTGCTTCAAATGAAAGCACGGATGCGTGGTTCATGTATTTTATATGGTTTTCTACTTTTTCAACGGGCATGTCAAGGTATCCGGCCACATCCTTCACATCCGGCTCCCCCATCTTTTCATGGGACAGGATGGAAAATGCCTCATCCACCTTTTTCTGGAAATTCCTTGCCCTGTGGGGTACCCAGTCCTGGCTGCGTATATAGTCAATCATGGCCCCGCGCACGCGCACGAATGCATATGTCTCAAACCTGGCCCCTTTGCCGGGGTCATAGCGGTCCAGACATTCCATCAGCGCCAGCACCCCCTGGTCCGTCAGGTCCTCCTGCTCCAGAAGGCTTCCGGCCATGGTCCGCAGCTGTACGGCGGCGGACCTTACAATGGGGAGATAATGTAGGACCAGTTTATTCCTCAGTTCCTGGCTGCCGTTTTTCCTGTACGCCTCCAGGGCTCTGGTCATTTCCTCATGGTCTGTCTGTTCCATCTGCATAACCTGTTACCTCTGCTGCCATTCCTAACTCAGGGAAATGCTTCCCAATGCCTGTATCTGTATATTGTTGTCTATCTCACTGAAGGATACCACCGCCACATTGGGGTAGAACTGGTCAATCAGCTTTTTAAAGTAAATCCGTACCACCGGGGAGGTGAGTATGATCGGGATATTTACCAAATCCTTAATCTTGTTGATCTCCGCCGTGGCCGATGACACGATGCTCTGGATTGCAGCAGGCTCCAGGGCCAGATAGGAACCGGTGTCCATCTTCTTAACCGAGGACATGATCATGTTCTCTATCTTGTCGTCCAGGCTGATGACCTTCATCTGCCCGGCCTCTGAGAACCTGCGGGAGATGGTGCGCTTTAATGCCTGGCGCACATACTCGGTCAGCATATCCGTGTCCCTGACCTGGCTTCCGTAATCGCTGAGTGTCTCCACGATGGTCTCCATGTCGCGGATGGGGATCCCCTCCCGCAAAAGGTTTGCCAATACCTTCTGCAGCCCGCCCACCGTGATGATGGACGGTATGGTGTCCTCCACAATACTGCTGTTGGTCTTTTTCAGTGTCTCTAAAAGATTGTTTACCTCCTGACGGTTAAGAAGCTCATGGAGATGCTCCTTCACCACCTCGGAAAGGTGGGTTATGACCACGGAGGTAGGGTCAATCAGGGTATATCCTGCCAGCTCGGCCTGTATCTTCCTGTCCTCGCTGATCCATTTGGCGGGAATGTGGAAGGCAGGGTCGATGGTGTCGATTCCCGGCACGTCGTCCGCGTCCGTTCCAGGCGGCAGCGCCAGGTAGTGGTCCATCAGGATATCCCCTCTGGCCACCTCCTCCCCCTTTAACAGGATGCTGTACTGGTTGGGGTTAAGCTGCCCGCTGTCCTTAATCCTTACAGAGGGAATGACAAATCCCATGTCCAGGGCCATCTGCTTGCGGAACATGACCACACGGTCAATGAAATTGCCGCCGTTGCTCTCGTCCGCCAGGGGAATCAGGCTGTAGCCGAATTCCATTTCTATCTGTTCTACATTTAATAGTCCATAAACGTTTTCAATGTTTTTGTAATAGGACGCCTCGCTGGTGACTTCTGTTTCCACAAATTCTTCCACGGTCTCCGCCACCAAGCCCTGCTGGCGTTTATACAGGTAATATCCCCCGCCTGTCAGGCCCGCGGATATCATCAGTATCTGGGGCACCGGAAATCCGGGAATCAGGCACAGGCAGGCAGCAGCGCCGCCCGCTGTCATCAGCACCCTTGGCTGGGCCAGGAACTGCTTTGTCAGATCCTCGCTCAGGCTGTTCTCCGACGCGGACCGGGTCACGATCATACCTGTTGCCACCGATATGAGCAGGGCCGGAATCTGGGATACCAGTCCGTCCCCAATGGTGGAGGTGGTATAAATCTGCATGATATCCTGTATGCTTCCCTGGCTGTTCATGATACCAACGATGACGCCGCCCACAAAGTTGATGAAGGTAATGATGATGGAGATAATGGCGTCTCCCTTAACAAATTTGGTGGCACCGTCCATGGAACCGAAGAAATCCGCTTCCCTCTGGATTTTGGAACGCCGCTCCTTGGCCTGCTGCTCATCAATGAGGCCGCTGTTCAGGTCGGCGTCAATGGCCATCTGCTTGCCGGGCATGGCGTCCAGGGTAAACCTTGCAGCAACCTCGGCCACACGCTCCGAACCTTTTGTGATTACAATGAACTGAACCAGCACGATGATTAAGAAAATAATAAAACCAATGACCACATTGCCCCGGATGACAAACTGTCCGAAGGTCTTGACCACCTGCCCCGCATAACCGTTGTCAAAGAGGATTTTCCTGGTGGATGATATGTTAAGCCCCAGCCGGAACAGGGTCGTGACCAGCAGGAGGGAGGGAAATACGGAAAACTCCAGGGTTTCCCTGATATACATGGTCATCACAAGGATCAGCAAAGACAATGTTATGTTCAGTATAAATAAAAAGTCCAGTATGGGTGTGGGCAGGGGAATCAGTATCAGGAAAATGATTCCGATGATTCCCGCTGTTACAAGGATATTAAACCGTTTCAACTTTATTCACCATTTCCAATAATGCTTCTTGTATTTACTATTTCAGTGATACGTACACCGAAGTTGTCGTCAATCACAACCACTTCCCCCCTGGCAATGAGCTGTCCGTTGACAATGATGTCCACAGGCGCATCTGCCTGTTTATCCAGCTCCACCACGGTTCCGTTGTTGAAATTCAGCACATCCTTAAGCCTGCGCCTGGTCTTGCCGATTTCCACCGACACGTTAAGGGGCACATCCATGATAAGCCCCAGGTTACCGCTGATGGCAGGGCTCCTGTACATGGTGTCCTGCCCGGGCTGTGTCCGGGCAGCGGCGGCATTCCCGCCCCACGAAAGTCCCGGGACTGCCGGGGCTGCGCCGTCCATCATCCGTCCTGCCGCGGGCGTTGCCTGACCGCGTCCGGCTCCCTGGCCCACAATCACGCTTTTCTCCATCTCACGCGCCTGCCTGGCAGCCTCTTCCTCCTCCTGCCTGGCCCTGGCCTGCGCTTCCTGCCTGGCCTGAATCTCCTGCGCCAGGCTGTCTATGGCTGCGGCCGATATGCACTCAATGAATTCCGACTCAACCATATCCTTTATCCGCATGGTATAATTAACAACCATGATCCTGGAATCAGGCTGGTCGCCGATGACAGGGGACAGGTTCTGGCGTCCATCCGACAGGACCAGCTGGCAGTCCGCAAAATCCATGGTATCGCCCAGATACTGCGCCATGGCCGAAGCCGAGGCGTGGGCCATCTGGTTCATCAGCTCCCCCGCAGCGCTCATGGCCACGTCGTCAAACACAAAATCCGGGTCAGGAAGGTCATCCACACCCATGAGTTCATTTAAAAATACCTGCATATCCCTTTGCCGGAGGATTATCACAACATTTCCGGCCACCTGGGAGGTAAGACAGCTTTTCACAAAGATAGCCGGTTCCAGGAGGCTGTATTCCACTTCCTTCACCGTCATCTCATGTATCTGGGGTTCCCCTATGGCTATGTCCGCCTTTAAAATGGATGAAACCGCTTCCCCCGCTGCCTGTGCATGTATCCTTATCAGTTCTTCAAACATCTGTCCGTCCGTCATTGCCTGGATATCCTGGCCTTCCTGTGCCTTCGCCATGGTTTAAGCTCCTTCTATTCCACAATCTCTTTGTTATTTCTTCTGCGGCGTTTCTTCTTAGCTGCCTTTTTCTGGCCGTCCTTTTCTTTTTCCTCTTCCGTCTTCTTATAGCTGGCCGGAAGAAGCTTGAACAGCTTTTCCTCTATGAATTTGGGGTTCTCGCCTTCCTGGATGGCCAATACGCCCTCCATCACCAGCTGCTTGCACAGGAATTCCTCTTCATGCCTGGCCTTCAGCTTGCTGGCCATGGGCAGGAATATGATATTGGCAAGCAGGGAACCGTACAGGGTGGTGATAAGCGCCACGGCCATGCCCTTTGCAAGGGCGTCCACATCCGACATGTTGCCCAGCATGAGGATCAGGCCCACCAGGGTTCCTATCATGCCGAAGGCAGGCGCGTAGCTGGCCGCCTTTTCATAGAAACGACGGTCCAGGGCGTGCCGCTCATCCAGCTGCTCAAGCTCTGTCTCCATGGCCTTGCGCACCTTCTCCGAATCCACGGAATCCACCACCAGCATCAGGCTGTTGTGCAGGAACGGCTCGTCGATTTCATTGAGCTTATCCTCCAGGGATAACAGCCCCTTCATCCGGGCCTCCGTGGCCAGGCTTACAATCTGGCTTATGGACTGCACCGGATTAAAGGCATAGGGCCTCACAATGATTTTCAGGTGGCTGCCAATCTTCTTGAAGGCCCCTGCGGGAAATGATATCATCATGACCCCAATGGTCCCTCCAATGGTAATCGCCATACTCGGCACATCCACAAACGCCCGGATATTGGTAAAGACCAGTTTCATGGCCTCCTGGTCAAAGGTCATACCAAAACCCACAAGCCCCACCGCTAATATAAAACCTAGAATTGACAAGAAATCCATAACCCTACTTCCTTTTCTCCACTTTTCTCACTCTGCCCGTATGCTCAGCCCTTAATCTGGTCAATCATCCCGCGGAATGCCTCCCGCCGGAACTCCACTACCTTCTTTACCACTTCTTCCTTGGATTCCCTTACAATCAGGTGCTTTCCATTGGTCAGGAGTATGGTGGTATCAGGATTCTCCATAATTGTTTCAATTAAATCACAGTTCAGCACAAAGGCTTCCCCGTTTAGTTTTTTAAGTATGATCATGATACCGCCCTCCTGTCCTGTCATCAGGCCCTGTCTGATGCCTTATCCGGTTTCTTATCGCCAGGGCCTGATTGAAAATCCATTCCGCCATCTGAACGGCCTAAGGCCATCCATGCAGTTACCTCTTAAGGTTTACCAGCTCTTCCAGGATGGAATCCGATACCGTGATGATTCTTGAGTTGGCCTGGAAACCTCTCTGCGTGACAATCATGTCCGCAAACTCTGTGGAAATATCCACATTGGACATCTCCAGGGACGAGGTCTTCAGGGCGCCTGTGCCGTCCTCACCTGCCTTGCAGGCCTTGGCGTCGCCGGAGTTGCCTGTGGCCTTAAAATAGGAATTGCCCACGCCCTCAAGTCCGTACGGGTTATCAAAGGTTACCAGGTCAATCCGCCCTATCTGGATTTTTCCAAGATTCGGGTGGTTGGCTTCTATGATACCGTTTGCCAGGATGGTCACGCCCGCGTCGGAAAGGGATACGGTACCGCCTGCGCTTCCGTCCGTCAGGGTGAATGCCTTGCTGCCAAGGCCCAAATCCCTGGAATTGGTGGCTGCGGTAATGCTTCCGGCTGCAACCGTTTTAGGAGCTGTGGGATTTATTTTAAAATAATCTTCAATGGCCGTATAGCCGGGGTGCTGCACTTCAATATACTGTCCGGCTTCCTCACCGCTTGGCGGGGTCCCGGTTTCCTTCAGCCATACACTGTTGGCCGAGGTACTGTTCTCTGAAATCTGGCCCTCAAATGTCCTCTGTACACCATCCTTTTCCACGGTAGCTGTTAACTTCCACGCGGCCGGGCTGGTGCCTACCTTGACAATTGTATACTCCACATCCCCCGACGCCGTAAACACGGGTTCCGTGCTGGTGCTGGAAGGCTTGATGCCTCCGAAAATCCCGCTGTCCTTAAAAGCATCTTTAAAAATCTGCTCACCAGGCTTAATCCCGAAATTCTCTCCCATCAGTTCCTTGCCAGTAAACCCGCCAGTCTGGGCCGGCTGGGCCGTTATGGTAAAATTGCCTGCCGGATGGGGTGTGCCGTTATTGGCGCGGGAAATGGCGCTGTTCATTTTTTCATTAAAATCAGATAAACTTGCAAAGGATGCCTTGTCACTAATCCTCACCACAATGCTGGAGGTATTGAACTCGCTTGGCTGAACCACCACATCCGCGCCGTCCGGAAGGGTTTCATCCAGCTTGAATGAAATGGATACATTGGCGTCCCCTGTGGCGTTCTGGGATGTTATGGTGTATTTAACCCCGTTGATTTCCTGGGTACTGCTGGACTGGGCATTGTTCTTGGACGGGATGCTTAAATGTATCTTATCAGAAGAGGCAGCCTTACCCAACGGGTCCCCCGTCACGCCCAGCACCGTATATCCGTTGGCATCCACCAGGTTGCCGCTCTTGTAATCCAGCTGGAGGTTTCCTGCCCTGGTGTAGAATATATTGCCGTCAGAGTCCATTACCTGGAAGAATCCCTCGCCGGTAATGGCCACATCCATGGGCCTTCCCGTGGACTGCAGGGCTGAACGTTCCATGTTCAGGTCGATTCCTGCCAGCTGCGCGCCGTAACCTACCTGGCTGGCATTGGTACCGCCCCTGTTGTTATCGCCGCTGGTCGCACTCTGGAGCGTCTGGTAATAAACATCCTGGAAACGCGCGCGGCTTGACTTAAAACCATACGTATTAACGTTGGCAATGTTGTTGCCGATGACATCCAGTTTGGTCTGATGGGCCTGCATGCCCGACACTGCTGAAAATAGTGATCTTAACATATTCAATTCTCCTTTTTAAACCGCCTTACCCGTCCGTCATTCGGGGTAAGGATAGCCTCCTAAAGGACCGGCTATATCATAACGGTTCCGTCAATATTCGTGAAGACCGTGCCTTTCAGGCTGTCCTCATTCACAACTGTAACTACTTTATTATTCCTGACATTGACAACGAAGGCCGTGGAACCAAGAAGGATCAGCGGCTCTTTTAGGCCCTTCTCTTCCGCCATGCGGATGCCTTCATTGAGACGGCCGATGTTCTCTGAGGATACATCCACGCCGCGCTCCACCACACGCTCTATGGCATGCTTGGAAAATGACACCTGGCTTTCTTCCTTAATCCTCTGCTCCAGCAGTTCTTTAAATGCGCTGTCATTGCCTTTTGCTTCCTGGGGCCTTTTTTCCGGCGGCCCGCTTGGAGTCCCCGTATAGATGGGGGTATGAAGCATTTTATTATATATCATTGAATCCATTGTTCATCCTCCTATCCCGGACTGTGTTTGTGCGTTTCTGAGTTTCCTTACCTTCTGTCAAACTGTACGGACTACACCTTGCCGCTTCCATCCCCCTGATTGCCGGAATCCCCATCATCCCCGGGATTCTTGTCATCCTTATCGTCCTCATTGGGAGGGGTGGTGGCTGGCGGTGTCTTGATTTCCATGATTTCGTCCATGTCGTATGCTTCGCCGTCCACATATATCACAAACTTTTCATCCAGAAGGGATACCTTATCCACAAGCCCCTCCGACTTCTTCAGTTCTCCTGATACCGTGAACTTGGCGGCCGACACATACTTCCCCACAAGGGATGTGACATATGTGCTCTTGGCATTGTAGGCCATCTGCTCCATCTGCTGCATGGTGGATATCTGGGCCAGCTGTGTCACATACTGGGTATCGTCCACAGGGTTCATGAAATCCTGGTTCTTAAGCT
Organism: Enterocloster sp. OA13; assembly: GCF_022440595.1. Lineage (NCBI taxonomy): Bacteria > Bacillati > Bacillota > Clostridia > Lachnospirales > Lachnospiraceae > Enterocloster > Enterocloster sp. OA13. The sequence continues at coordinate 5,158,515 of NZ_JAKNTF010000001.1, forward strand.
GGGCAACCATCAGCGTGAGGAAATCCTCCATGCTGACCATCTTGTCATCCGCATCCCCAAACACGGCGTCAATCACATTGCCTGCGCCGGAACTTTCGTCCGTGTCAGGGGTATCGGTCTTACTTTTGCTGTCCGTGCCGCCCGGTCCCGCCGTGCTGCCGGACGATGCGGCCCTGGACGTGGTCCCCGGCCCTGTTGTCCCTGATGCACCCAAGGCATAAGGCGAGGTATAATTTGGAACCTGTACTGACATTTCTATCTCCTTTTCCTGTTTTGGACCTTATACATATGCATACAGCCTGCTCATGCGGCTTTCCGCCATCATACGCCGGGCCTCCATGAGGATATCCTCATCTGAACCTGCATCGTCATCCCCGCCGTAATAGCGGTAATGAGGTTGGGCCTGCTGTCCGCGGTGGTCCTGCATCTGTTGGTCATAGCCTGCAAAATCCATGGTTCCCTGGCTGTCACGGTACACTTCCGCCACTTCCGTGTTCAGCGGCCTCAGCATATCCTTCAGGCTTTCCATCTGGCTGGTAACAAGCTTTTCTGTCTCCGGGCTGGTCACGCCTATGCGCACCGACATCTTCCCATCGGTACCCGCAATGTGTATGACAATATCCCCCAGGCCTTCCGGCTTCAGGTGCACGGTCAGTTCCTTCATCCCGGTCTTGATTCCCTGCTCCAGGCCTGTCTTAAGCTGCTCCAGCACCGGAACCTGCTGTTCCTGTCCCTCTTTCACACTGTTGATGCCAAATCCCGGATTCATACGGTTATGGCTCATACGGTCTGACAGGTCCAGTCCCCTGGCCTCTGCATTCCGTTTCAGTTCCTCAAGGACCTGGTTGGCTGTCCCGGATTCCTCATCCACTGCAGCGGACACTTCCTGCTCCCGGCCCATGGCCCTTAACAGTTCCTGTCTGCCCTGCATGTTGGAAAGGCTGTCCTCACCGGATTCCTGCGGCTGTGCATTGCCCTTAACGGATACTTCCCCGCGGGCTGCCATCCCGGCTGCATCCGCCGCCTTCATGGCATCGGAAAACATTCCGGTCCTGTCCGGTCCCGTCTGTTCCTGCCCTGCTGTCTGCTGCAACGCATTTTCTTTAGCATCGTATGCCGCTGGCCGGATCATATCCTGGCCGGATACCATACCCTGTCCTTCCAGTCCTGTCATGGCTGTCAGCACGGAGCTTATATCCTGTTCCTGATGGACTGTCTGTACAACCGGTCCTGCCTGTACCGAAACCTGCCCGTCCTGCTGTCCTGCTGTCTGTATCCCCACATCCTGTGTATCGAGATCCCCGTATTGCAGGAAGGCCATCATGGCCTGCATGCTCATGGCCGCTTCCAGGTTCAGGCCGTCATCCGGACGGATCTGTGCATCCCCTTCTATTCCGGAATCAGCTGCCGCCGTCTTATCCGCGGAATCTGCTGCCGTGCTGTTTCCATCCTCCAGGTTCCTGTTGGCGCCAGCCGCGGGCTTCCCATCCTGGCCTGCCGTCATCCGGCTGCCATCGGGCCTGCCTGTATCCTGTTTTTCCGTATGCCGTGCCTTTACGCCTGATCCGTGATCCTGTTTCCCGGCAGATGCCCTGGCATCCGCGGTCCTGCTGCCATCCTGCAGGCTCCTGGCAAATACATCCGCGAAATCAGCCGTTGCCGCCTGTCTTCCTGTCCCTGGCAAAGAACCGTATGCCTGGGCTGTTTTATAGCTGCTGTCTGCCCCTATCTGCGTAAATGTTCCTGTATTCATCTTCTCACCTCCTTTCACATATGCCGTCCTGTATAAGTACTGCCCTGCAGTACCGGGCCATGTCTGAAAACCAAACACACCCTAGGAAACACCATTTCTGACAAATGTCCCGGCAACATGTTCCGTGATTATGTCCTGCTGCTCCTTTGCCTCGTCATGGTGATATTCCTCCAATTGATTTTCCTTCAGCTTCTCCAGTTTTTTTACTTCCTTGGAAGCCTCCGTGACAATGTGGCGCTGTTTCTCCACCCTGGCCTGTGCCTGGGACAGCTCCTTTTTTGTATCCTCCAGCTGGAGCCTGACGCCCTCCAGGACAGAAAAGCATCCCTTCAGGATGAACACCGTGGTTCCCTCGTCCTGCCGTCTTTTAATCTCCATCTGTATATTGGCAATCCTGTTTTCCTGCCCTTCTTTTATCTCCTCCAGTTCATCCCTGGCAGCCGTAAGCTTTCCGAGGATCCCTTTCTCTTTTTCCAGGTTCTGCTGCTGGTACACAAGCATCCGTTCCAGCGAAAATACAAACTTTTTCATGATAAGCCCCTTAATCCGTTACCTGAATCATCTGGATGACTGCCTCATCCAGTGAAAAACTTTCATCTGTCTTCTGCTGGAGGAACCCATAGATGCTGTCTATACGCTCCAGGGCCTCATCCAGTTCCGGGTTCGTCCCCTTTTTGTAGGCCCCGATGGAAACCAGGTCGCTGTTGCTCTCATAAACCGCCAAAAGCCTCCGCAGCTTTCCCGCGGCTTCCTTGTGTTCCGGGGTCACGATGTCGTTCATCAGACGGCTGACACTGGACAGGATGTCGATGGCCGGATACCGGTTCTTGGCCGCCACCTTCCTGGACAGCATGATGTGCCCGTCTATGATTCCGCGCACCGTATCGGATATGGGTTCATTGGCATCATCGCCTTCCACCAGCACGGTATAGATTCCGGTAATGGAACCTTCCTCAAAATTGCCGGAACGCTCCAGAAGCTTTGGAAGTTCGGAATAGATGGAGGGCGTATATCCCCTGGCCACAGGCGGTTCCCCTATGCTTAGCCCCACTTCCCTCTGGGCCATGGCAAACCGGGTAAGGGAGTCCATCATCAACAGCACATCCATGCCCTGGTCCTTGAAATACTCCGCAATGGTAGTGGCTGTCATGGTGCACTTGGAGCGCATCATGGCGGACTGGCTGGAGGTTGCAACCACAAGCACGGAACGCTTTAATCCTTCTTCCCCCAAATCCCTGTTAATGAACTCCACGACCTCCCTGCTCCGCTCGCCGACCAGCGCAATGACGTTCACATCCGCCTTCACATTCTTGGCTATCATGCCCATTAACGTGCTCTTTCCAACGCCGCTGCCAGCGAAGATTCCCATCCTCTGGCCCTTGCCAACGGTCAGAAGGCCGTCAATGGCCTTGACCCCCATCTGTATGATTGTATCAATCCTGGGGCGTTCCATGGGGTTGGAGGGTTTCCCCGTGATGGGATAATAGGAAACGTCATCCACCGGTCCCAGGCCGTCAATGGGCATTCCCATGGCGTCCACGGTCCTGCCTATGAGTTGATTGGAAACCGCAATCCTGAGACGTTCCCCTGTATTGCGGACCGCGCTTCCATAGCCGATTCCCTCCATCTCCTCATAGGGCATCAGCAGTACCCGGTTCTCCCTGAACCCCACCACCTCGGCCCTGACCGGGGTCGTGCCCTCCACCACATCAATGGTACACACATCCCCCAGCCTGCAGGCCGGTCCCATGGATTCCACCGTGGTTCCCACGATTTTGTCTATCTTGCCCAGGTAGGTATATAAATCCGCATTCTGTATCTCCTGCTGTATTTCCTGCTCTATCTGCCCTAATTCCATATGGTTACCGCCTTATTGCCTGCTCTCCAGAGCCAGCAGATGTTTTTTCAGGTTATCCAGCTGGACATCCAGGGATGCATCCACAATCCCTTCCTCTGTCTCCACCTGTACAAAGCCCAGGGGCCGTTCCTCCGCCTTAATCCTTATGGTGCCCCCGCTTCCGGAATTCTTATCCCTCAGCGGTTCCAGCCGTTTCTCCAGTGTCTCTATCAGCTTCACGGCCTGGGCCGGCATATGGAGGGTGATATTCTCCTTATCCCGCTCTGACAGGACCGCCTTTTCAATCATATCTGCCAGCTCCGTCTCGTCGCACTCCACTTTCTTCCTGAGGATTTTCTCTGCCATCATGAAGGACAGGTCCGCAATCCTGCTGCCCAGCCTCTGTTCAAATCCGCTGAACTCAGCACCGATCTTTTCCACAGATGAACGGATACCGTCAATATCCTGCCCTATGTCGCCCAGGGCCTGCCTGAGTCCCTGCCCATAGCCCTCCTGCCTGGCCTGTTCCCGGATCCGTCCGGCTTCATCCCTGGCCGTGTTGACTATATTATCCCTCTGCGCATAGGCCTCCTCCAGTATCCTGGCCGCTGCCTGTTCCGCCTGGTTCCTGGCGTGCTCCAGTATCTTGCGCTTTTCCTCCGATATAAGGGCGTACCGTCTGCCGCCCTGGTCCTGTTCCGGGTCCGGCGGCTCACTGACGCCGGATTCCTGCCCTGTCTGCGCCCCGGCTTCCTGGACGGGCTGGTACAGCCTTACCATGTGGCTTCCCGCAACAGTCTGGGCGGGTTTTAATATCCTAGACAATTATCTCATCCTTTCCATCCTTGGAAATTACAATCTCGCCTTCCTCTTCCAGCCGTCTTATGACAGCCACGATCCTCTGCTGTGCTTCCTCCACATCGCTCATGCGGATGTTATGCAGGTATTCCATATCGCTCTGTATGGATTCCCTCATCCTGCCGGACATATTGGCAAAGATGGTATTGGTCACATCCTTGTTGGCCACCTTGAGGGCTACCGACAGGTCCTTTGTATCGATTTCCCGCAGGAAACGCTGTACGGACAATGGATCCAGATAGGCAATGTCCTCGAATACAAACATCAGCTTGCGCACATCCTCCGCCAGCTGCGGATTCTTCATATTCAGTTCGTCAAATATATCCCGCTCCGTGCTGCGGTCCACATGGTTCATCACATCAGCCACATAGGTCAGGCCGCCCACCTCCATGGTTTCCTCAGAGGAGGAGGCGCCGATTTTCTTCTCCAGCACTTCCTCTGCAATCTTGATTGCCATGGGAAGGGCGCGGTCCATGTTGGCAATCCGTTCCACCACATCCACCCGTGTGTCCTGGGACAGGTTTGCGATTATCTTGGACGCCTGTTCCGGGGTTGCATAGGATAGGATCAGGGCCAGGGTCTGGGGATGTTCATTCTGGATGGCTGCCATCAATGTCTTATAATCCACTTTACGGATAAAGCTGAAGGCCTTTGTCTTAAGGGCCTTGCTGACCCGGTCCATCAGGTTCTTGGCCTGCTGCTGGCCAAATGCCTTTTCCAGCACCTCCTTGGCGTAATCCTTTCCGCCTTCTGTTATTACCTTCTCTGTCACACAGCAATTATAGAAATCCTGGGCAATGTCTTCCAGCTCATCTTCCGTGAGCCTTGGCAGCCTTGTAATCTCCATGGAGAGCTGCTCCACCTCATTCTCTGTCAGATACCGGAACACCTCGGATGCCCGTTCGCTTCCCAGTATGGATATGACAGCAGCAGCCTTTTGGGCTGGTCTTCTCTCTTCTGCAGGCATCTTACTTCTTATCCTCCTTCAGCCATGAACTGATCATGGATGCAATAATCTCAGGATTCATCTGGGCAAAGGAACGTACCTGGTCCACAGGGTCGGAAGAATCCGGCTGGATCCTGCCCAGGCTGTTCTGTACCGCATCCTCCGCTGCCCGCTGTTCAACAGACTCCGGCTCCTGGGTATCCCCGTCTTCAAATGGCGCAAACAGCATCTGGTCTTCTTTTAAATGCTTTTTCTTCCTGCTGCGCATGAGAAGCAGGAGGAGTAACAGGAATATAAGGATGCCCACGCCGGCCGCGGCCACTATGAGCCGGTAATCCAGTCCTGTCTGGGCCGGCGCCTGTACGGGCAATGCCGGCTTGTCGTTCTTGACTGTTTCCTTTGGAATCTCACGGAAACTGGACACCACGATATCCTCCGGCGCGATATTGGCGGCCTTGGACGCCGCGTCTATCAGCTGCTGCTTCTTGGAATCAGTCAGGTTGTCGTCATTGACCGTGATTGCCACGGTGGCCTTCTGCAGCTTTACGTTATCTTTTTCTATCTGTTTCTTGATGTAGCTTACAAGGTAATCCACATCCCTGTAGTAATCTCCTGTGCCGCCTGCACCGCCGCCGGTTCCCGCGGTTCCGTAGGCAGGTATGTCCGTATTATTCTCCTCGCCGGCAATCCCGCCTGCGCCGGCAGCCCCGCCGTTCAGGCTCCTGCCTTCCTTATACTGCTCCACCACGCCCTGTCCGTTGTCCTGCGGCTCATAATGCAGGTCTTCGGTAATCATCCTGTCATAGTCAATGACAACGGTTGCCGAAACCCTCAGCTTATCCGGGGAATATGCCAGTGTAAGGACATTCTTAATCTTATTCTCCAGCCGTTCCTCCACCTTGGCCTCAAAATCCAGGCGGTTCAGGCCGTATGAGGTGGTGCCGATATCATCCGCAACCATTTCCTGCATGGTTTCCGCGTTGACCACCGTCACATTTTCAGGCAGAAGCCTGGGTACGCTGTCCGCCACCAGGTTCTTGATGGCTGACACCTTCTCAGGCGAAAGCTCATAGGAGGGCATCAGGGTCAGGGAAATGGAACCCGTGCTGTTGGAACCCCCTTCATCCCACACATAATTGCTTTCATCCGGCACATTAAGGGTGACGATGGCATTCTTAACCCCGGTCATATCCTTAAGGGTACGTTCAATCCTGTCCTGAAGGTTCATGAGAAGGTACTGGCGCTTCTCGAATTCCGTGGTGGTAAAGCCCATATTATCTGAAAAAATGTCAAAAGGAAGTGCCGTTTTCGGATATCCCAATTCGGACATATCAAGCATGATATCGCCCAACTGGTCTTCCGGAACCGTCACTTCTCCTTCGCTGTTTCTCCTGGCCTCAACCCCTCTTGCGTTGAGTACCGTCAGAACCTCGTTATTCTCTTCTTTGGATATTCCCGGGAACAGCGCTACATAATTCCCGCTCTTTTTCGTGTTCAGCAGCACGCTGGCTGCAAGTGCTATAACCACGGCTGCCGTTATTCCCGCAGCCACCGCCTTCTTCTTACCCGTATCAAGTACACGGCCGATACCGCCTTTCTCTCCTGATACCGATTTCAACTTTTCCTTAATCCCCATGACCCACCGATAATATCTTTCGTTTTAATATCAAACCTGCATACCCATAATCTGATTATATGCATTCACTGCCTTAGATGCTAACTGAGTAGTGAACTCAACCGCAGCAGCACTCTTCTCAGCCTGTATCAGTGCCGTATGAAGATTATCCACCTGGCCGGATGCCAGTTTTATATCCATCTCCTGGGTTTCCCTCATGGCCTGATCTGCTTCTTTTACAGCGGTCCTCAGCATTTCCTTAAAGGGTACCGGACCTGTCTGCCCTTTGGCAGGGCTGCTTTTCTGGCTATCGGAAGGTACAATCCCATCCATTCTTGCAATCGGAACAATAAACATAAAATCCCCCTGTAATCCCCTAATATTTACACTTTTCGTCATTAATTCAAGTATAGCCGTCTTCGGTCACTCCGTCAACAAAAATAAACGTTTTTGTAACCATTTTGTAATTTTATGTTATCCCCTCCCGGCATTATGATAACTGTGTCCACAAAAATAGCAGGAAGGAGTGTAACCTGCTTCTCCTTCCTGCCATGCCCCTGGCATTTCTGCCGGTAACCGATTCATTCCTGCCTGATCCCGACGCAGCGTCTGCTAGTCCTTCCATACCCCTGCTGAATCCAGATACCTGCCTTCCACGGTTGTATTCCTTACCATGGTTCCGTTGTCCGGGCTCATATAATGCCATGTGCCGTTATCCAGAAGCCACCCTGTATGCATGGAGCCATCCTGGTCGAAGAAGTACCAGGTCCCTCCTGCGTCCAGCCATCCCGTGTGCATGGCGCCGTCCGGTTCCAGGTAATACCACTTCCGGCTGTCCTGAAGCCATCCCGTCTGCATGACCCCATTGATATCCAGGTAATAATACCTTCCGTTATTAAGCTGCCAGCCTGTCAGCATATAACCGCTGAAGTCAAACAGGTACCAGTTCCCGTCAATCGCCTGCCATGTGCCTGTGGGATAGGTGCCGTCCGTGTTCCTGTACCACCAGCCCTCCTCATCCTTGACCCAGCCGATCTGGGCAGGTGTCAGCTGCTGCTTATCCTCCTGCGGCCCGGTCACCCCGCCGTTTAAGGTACACACCTCATCCGCGTCAATATCCAGTTCATCGGAATACACCCAGTCGCTTCCGGTTATATAGGCCAGTTCCTCCGAATCCTTGGGTATGGCCCTGACACGGAACTGGTATGTGCCGGCCAGGGTCATCACCGGATAAAAATCATAGGTGGTCGCAATCACCTTGGGAACGCCCTGTACCATCTGGCCGTCCCTGTAAAGCTTCAATTCATAAGCGCCCGCATAGGGGACAGGCGCCCAGGTGGCCTTGCCCGGAGGATACCCCATCCACTCCACGCTCTCAGGTATCTCAAGGGTTCCTGATGCCGGGGTCAGCTTAACGGTCAGCAGAAGCGTCTCGTCATTATTGGTCCGTTTGACAGAGGCATAGGTGGCCCCGTCAATCTGGAACTTGCTGGGCCCTGTCACACGGTTAAAGTAATAACCGCTTCTTGCATGTATCTCAATCTGAACCTTGGGTTCATCCCCGGGTTCCCAGTATTCCTTGTTCTTAGTGACCCATTTATAGGCGCCCGTGGTGTACAGATTGCTGTCCGTGGCGGCATATACAGTAGCTTCGTTCAGCTCATAATCCGCCTGGACATCGGAGCGCACCCGGATGGATACGCTGGTAATGGGCGTCCTTGTCTCCGTCTTGACCGCTGCCAGCGAAGGCATGGGACATGCTGCCATGGCCATCAGGCACACGGATACAGCCGCTGCCTTTTTCCATAAATTCATAGTGATTCTCCTCCTGTTAAGGTATCCAGATCCCGTCCTGGTTAATATAATACTGGTCCACCACCTGGTCCTTCACCATCTGCCCGTTCCTGGGGTCCAGATAATACCAGTTCCCCTGGGACAGAAGCCAGCCCGTCGCCATGCTTCCATCGGGATTCAGATAATACCACTGGTCCCCCTGCTGCAGCCACTGCCCGGTCAGCTTGCCCTGCTCCGGATCCAGGTAGTACCATATCCTGTTATACTGAAACCATCCTGTGACCATATCACCGTTGGTCGTCAGATAATATTCCCTGTCATTCTTCCACTGCCAGCCCGTAAGCATATAGCCGTTCATGTCAAAAAGGTACCATTTGTCCCCTATGGCTTTCCAGCTGCCCACCGGATAGGAGCCGTCCTCATTCCTGTACCACCAGCCGTTGCCGTCCATGGCCCACCCCGGTGCCTGGGCCATGGGTCCGGTCCCGTCCTTGGTGCTGACGCCCTTGGTACCGGTGGAGGCCGCCCGCTTGTCAGCCGCCCTGGCATCCTTTTTCGTAATCTCCTGATTATCGGATTCCGCCCAGTCCCCTGCCTTCAGGTAGCCTGACTCGGATTCTGATTTGGCAACCGCCCTGACCTTGAAGTAGTAGTCCCCGTCCTCTGTCATATAGGGGAAAAAGTCATAACTCACCGAGTTGGTCCTGGGCACATGATAAACCATGCTCTCATCACAGAACAGCTTTACCTCATAGGAGCTGGCCCCTTCTACCTTTGCCCACCTGGCCTTGCCCAGAGGCTTCTCCTCCCAGTAGGCATCCTCCACACGGTCCAGGGTACCCTTTACCCCCTTCAGCTTAACCGTTATGGTCAGGCTGCGCTTGGCATCGCTTTTCTTGCACGTGACGTAATCCGCGCCGCGTATATGGGCGCTGGATGAACTGATGCTTCCGAAATAGTATCCTTCATCCGCAGCCAGTTCTATGGAAGCTTTGGGTATGTCCCCTGCCTTCCATTGGGACTTCCCATTGATGAAATCGCAGGAAACCACATGGTACTTCGTGCTGTCCGCGGCAGCGGACACACTGCCGCCGTCCCCGTTGGCAGTAACAGAGGAAGTTACCGTCACTGTTACGGACTTGATGGCCTCGTCCGCATATGCCGCCGTGGCCATGGCCAGCCATGTCCCTAATATGATTCCTGCCCCAACGGCAGTTTTCAGCCATCCGGCTGTACGCTTCTTGTCTGATATCACTGTCATTCACCCCATCTGTCAGTATTGTATGTTCACTGCCACGGCCTGCGGATGGACACGATGGTCCGGTAAGCCGGGTCATTGCCCACCTTGATTCCTTCTTTCCTGGAACTGGCATGGACAATCTGTCCATTGCCTATATACATGGCCACGTGGCCGGAATAGCAGACCAGATCCCCGGGTTCCATGTCTTCATAGGGAATCTCCTTGCCAAACCAGGCCTGCTCCGCGGATGTCCTTGGGATATCCACCCCAAAATGGCGGTAAACCGACTGGGTGAATCCGGAGCAGTCCGCGCCCGAGGTCAGGCTTGTGCCTCCCCATACGTAGGGGTTGCCCACAAACTGCAGGCCGTAATCCGCTATGCTGCGTCCAAAGGCAGTGCCTCCGGCGCTTTTAAGCGGCTGGCGGATGCCTGGCTCCGTTCCCTGGCCGGACATTGGTTCCTGGCCGGCCGTGTGTGTCTGCCCAGCACCATGGTCCGTCTGCACCCCTGCAGCCCGTCCACCCGCCTCCGCTTCGGACCGGATTCCTGCCTCTTCCCTCAGTCTTGCTTCTTCCCTTTTCCTGGCCTCTTCCTTTTTCCTGGCTTCCTCTGCCCGCAGGCGGCGGATTTCCTCATTCTTCTTCCTTACCTGGTCAGCTGACTTTGCAGCGCGTTCCCTGGCGGCAGCCAGCTGGATGCCAAAATCCGCTGTCTCCTGTTCCTTTGTGCGGATCAGCGTGCGGATATCTGCCTGCTGGACCTCATACTCCTGTTCCATGGCTTCCATCTCAGATTGCTTTTCCTCCAGTCCACGCTTCCTCATAAGTACTTCTGCCTTAACCTTCTCATACTGGACCAGCTGGTTCTTGTCATAGCGGTAAAGCTGGTCAAAATATTCCGTCTGGTCCACCACGTCCCCAATGTTCCTTGCCTTTAACAGAATATCCAGGTATGTGATATCGCCCTCCTCATAGAGGAAACGGATTCTCTTCTTCAGCATCCCATACCGGCGTTCCTGTTCCTTCTTAGCCGCCTCATACTCCTGGTCCGCTGTCCCTATCTGCTGGTCCAGTTCCTTCATATCGGACTTAAGGAGATTGCTTAGGGTGAGAAGCCTGGTCAGTTCATCGCCCAGTTCCCTGGCCTGGCGCCCTGCATCACCCTGCTTCTGTTCCAGCGCCTCCGCCTCTTCCCTGGCCTTCTGCCCTTCTGCCTGGGCTGCTTCCCTTTCCTGCTCCGCTTTTGCCACAGGTGATGCCCAGGCCTGTCCCACAGGCGCGGATGCCCACAGCATAAGCGCTGCCCATAAGAGGAATGCCCTTCTCCTGACCCAGTGTCTCTTTGCTTTCATCTCAATCTTATGTATACCCCTTGGCCCTTTAATTACATTCTCAGATACCGATACTGCCAGTATAACACAAACGTAACCAGGAAAAAAGCCCCAAAACAGCAGACAGAAAAATCCCGGCACAGGTCAGACACACATTATCCTGCACCGGGAATCCCCCTGCCTATCATGATTATATAAGCCTTCAGCCTTCCATCTGGCGTCCCAGAAACCCGGCTGCCGTCAATGCCAGCTTCGTTTCCATATCGCCAAACTTGGCCCTTGGCTCCCTGCTCATCAGCGCTACCGCACCGATTGCGTCCCCCTCGCAGATGATTGGAGCCACCACCTGGGCGGATACGCCCTCCAGGTCCTCATCCACCAGCTGGATGAATGCCTTGTCATCCCTGCCAGCCATTACCGTGTTGCGCTCATTAATGGCCTGTTCCAGCTGGCGGCTGATGTTGCGCTGCAGCAGGTCCTTTTTGGCACCCCCGGCAACCGCAATGACCTGGTCCCTGTCCGTAATGCAGACAAGAAGCCCGGTTGACTGGGCCATGGCTTCCGCATACTGGACCGCGAATGTGGTCAGTTCCATCATGGGTGAATATTTTTTGAGAATGATTTCCCCTTCCCTGTCCGTGAATATTTCCAGTGGTGTACCTTCTCTGAGTCTCAGGGTACGGCGGATTTCCTTCGGGATTACCACACGTCCAAGATCGTCAATTCTTCTTACTATTCCTGTAGCTTTCATAAACAAAATTCCTCCATTTTACTTTCTGACATTTATCTTCTTTGTTGCCCGTAAATGTAGTATCTGTAAAAGAGAGGAATTTATACTTAAAGTAACCTTCAAAGTCATTATGAGGTTTTTATATTTGATTTAAACACATTCCGGCAGGGTTTTCCTAAAATCTCCCCTGTCCGTCACCACTTCATATCCAATGGAAGCCATGCGCTGTTTTAATTCTTTAATATTGGCCGCCGCCTCCACGCCTGTGCTGATCTTATTATCATAGAGCATATACTTTTTGCGCACATCAAGGGGCGACAGGTTGGGCATGACCACATTGGCCCCGGCCATCACGCCCTGTTCCCGGCCGTCCGGCTCAATGGTGCCAAGGGCCGTGGTTGCCGGCAGGAGCACACCTGGAAGCATAAGACGCACAATGGCCAGAAGCAGGATCGTCTGGCGCAGCGTACCGGCCGGACGGTCCCCGAATGGCGTGTCATGGTGCGGGATGAAGGGGCCGATTCCCACCATCTCAGGCTGAAGCCCGTACATATATTCCAAATCCTCTGCAATGTGCCCGGTTGTCTGGTAAGGCGCGCCCACCATGATTCCGCAGCCTGTCTGATAGCCTATTTTCTTAAGGTTTCCCAGACATTCCTTCCTGTGTGCAGAGGACATCTGCGGCGGGTGGAGGCTGGCATAGTGGCATGGGTTTGCTGTCTCATGGCGCAGCAGGTAACGGTCCGCACCGGCGTCAAACCACATTTTATAAGTATCATAATCCTTTTCCCCAACAGACAGGGTGATTGCACAGTCCGGGTACCCGCCCCTGATGCGCTCCACCAGGTAAGCAATCTTGTCGTCGGTAAACCACGGGTCCTCCCCGCCCTGAAGCACGAATGTCCTGAAGCCCAGGCCATATCCGGTATGACAGCAGTCCATCACCTGTTCCGGCGTCAGCCTGTACCGGGACGCTTTCTGGTTGCTCCTGCGGATGCCGCAGTAATAGCAGTCGTTTTTACAATAATTGGTAAATTCCATCAGGCCCCTGACAAAAATCCTGTTTCCGTAACTGGCCAGCGCCTGTTTCCTGGCTTTTTCATAAAGATATCCATCCTGTTCCGGCCTTATATTCTCCAGCAGATAACAGAATTCCTCCCTGGACAGGATATGGTCCACAGCCAGACGGTCCACAAGGTTTTCTATGCCTTTTGCGCCATCTATCATTCCCGCACCATCCATACGTTTTGTACCTTCCATACGTTTTGTGCCTTCCATCACGCACCTCTTTCCATCACTTCTTTTAATCCCACCGGCAGGACACACGTATAGGTGCGGTCTTTATGCTTCAGCGGATACAGCTTTACCTCCACGCCAAACGCCTCGTCCAGATGTTCCTCGCTCAGCACCTTGCCGGTTGGCCCGAATATGGTCTCCCCCTGTCTGGTAAGAAGAAGGGCTTTCTGGGAAATGGACAGGGCGTGTTCCGGATAATGGGTATTCACAATAGCCGAAATCCCTTTTTCCCTGCACAGCCGTTCAATGGTTTCCAGCACAATCAGCTGGTTCCTGAAATCCAGGTTGGACTCCGGTTCATCCAGTATTAGGATGGAGGGTCCTCCGGCCAGCGCCCTGGCAATGAGCACCATCTGAAGTTCCCCTCCGCTGATACGGCTGCAGAGCTTACCTTTAAGATATCCGATTCCAATCTCCTCCATACAGGCCAGGGCGATTTCCCGGTCCGCCTTTTTTGGCTGGCCAAAGGTGCCCAGATGCGCGTTCCGACCCAGAAGGACCATATCCTCCGCATGATAGGCAAATGCAGACGCCTTGGCCTGGGGTACGTATCCGATTTTCTGCCACAGCTGGTGATAAGGTATTTCCTTTATGTTAATCCCGTCAATATACGTGCCCCCTGTCTTCCATTCCAGAAGGCCCAGCATACATTTAAGCAGGGTTGTCTTGCCTGCGCCGTTGGCGCCCAGTACGGACAGAACCTCCGGCTTATCCATTGTGAAATTCACATGACTGAAAATACATCCGCCCCGGGGATATCCAAATCCCCCGTCTTTTACCTCAAACCTCATAACCGGATACCTCCTGTCTTTCTGAGGAGCAATATAAAGCATGGCGCTCCTATAAGGGATGTTAATATGGAAACCGGTATCTCCGATGCGGTGACTGACCGTGCAGCCGTATCGATGATAAGCATGAATACCGCGCCGAAGGCCATACTGGCGGGCATCACGGAGCTGTTGTCATTGCCGAATATCATGCGCACCATATGGGGGATGAGCAGCCCCACCCATCCGATCTGGCCGCACATGGACACCACTGCCGCCGTGACCATGGCTGACCCCACGATTACAAGCCCCCGGATCCTCCTGACCGGGATTCCTAAGGACCTGGCTTCATCCTCCGGCAGGGACATGGAATTAAGCTTCCATCTTAACAGGAACAAAAGGATGCTTCCTATTATGATGAACGGCGCCCCCATGACCAGGGTGGCCCTTGTAGTGCTTGCCATGCTTCCCATGAGCCAGTAGGATATGGCGGGAAGCACGTCCTGGGGGTCGGCAGCGTATTTCACCAGGGATACAAGGGCTGAGAACAGGGAACTGACCACCATGCCTGCCAGTATGACCATAAGGGGCGGCATGGCGCCTTTGACCCGTCCCACGCCCCAGGCCATCAGCACTGCCACAATCCCAAGTATCATGGCCAGCAGCTGGATTCCAAATGCAGGCAGTCCCAGAAGGATCCCAAGCACCGCGCCAAAGGATGCGCCATTGGCGGCTCCCAGGGTATCCGGCGTGGCCAGGGGATTGGCAAATAGCCCCTGGAACGCCGCGCCTGCCGCCGCAAGCCCGGCGCCTGACAAAAGCGCCAGCAGCACCCTTGGCAGCCGGATATTGGATATGACGGTCCTGACCTGTCCCGACACCTCCTCCCCGGGAAATGCCCCGGGCATCAGTACCGCTGCCAGCTCCCTGGGTGATATGGTAAAACGGCCGATGGCCATGGCTACGGCCGCGGCCGCTAAGATTACGGCCAGGGAACCAACGGTCCAGTACCGGTTCCACCTGTGTCTGCATTCATTCATGTTCCTGTCCCACCCCTGCTTTTATTTCTTAAATCCGGCCGCAGCATCACGGCCCGGATGGTACATCCTCTGTACCTGCCCGTCATTCAACTCCACCCCGTACATATCCTTATAGTAATCCTTAACCTCCTTGTTGATGTCCACATCCGCAAACAGATCGGGATATACCTGTTTTGCCATCCACAAAAGCGTCAATGGCGTATCCGTGCTGGGCGTATAGCTTCTGTATGTGCCCAGGGGAAGTTTGAATACATTTTTATCCTGGACCGCCTTTACCGGACTCCAGTCATCCTGGCCAATTGCATTTTCATACAGATCCTCCGGTTGGGCCGGGGTAAAATTGGTGATGAAAATGACATCCGGGTTCCACTCATATACCTGTTCCATGTTGATGACCGCATTGGAGTTTTCCGCTGCCACGCCTTCCGCAGCATTGCGGCCGCCCACGGCATCGCACCAGAACTGTCCAAAGAACTTCTTACCTGAGGTTACCATGGTGGTATCGCTGTAGTTGAACAGGAACAGGATATTTTTACGCTCCCCGTCCTTAAGGCCGGACACCCTGCTCTGGATATCCTCATAAACCTTGTGGCTGTACTGGGACACACGTTCCGCCGTGTCCTCTTTTTCCGGGAATATCTCACTTAACAGGTTAATCCACTGGTCATATGTCTCAATGCTGTCATAGTCCCACTTGTTAACAGATATGCCCACTGCCGCAAAGCCTGCCGAACGCAGCGCCTCCCCTAGCTCCTTGCTGCCCGCGCTGTAGATGACCACGTCCGGTTCCAGTTTCATGAGTTCTTCCATATTGATATCGCTGCCGTTCATGAAGTCCGTGCTGGCGTTCAGGATATCCGGGAACAGCTCCCCTAAAAGACCTGTCTGGGCAGCACTCATACTGGCCGGATTCATGCCCACCACCTTCTCACCCGACCCCAGAAGTACGGTTATGATGGATGGGATTGGGAAAATGTCAGTGACCACCACCCGGTTCACTTGCCTTGGGATCTCCACCTGGTTTCCTGCATGGTCTGTGATGATTTTCGTGCCGGACGTGCCTTCTGACGCTGACTGGTCTTTTCCCTTGTTCTGGCCGGAAGCGGCGCCCTCTGCCTGGTCCTGACCTGTTCCCTGGGCCTGGGCCTGGCCCTGTCCGGTCCCCTCTGCCTGATTCCCTCCCGTTCCCTGGGCCTGATTCCGCCCGGCGCCCTCTTCCTGCCCGGCGCCTTCAGCCTGCCCCGGTGCGCTGCTTTCTGTCTGCCCCTGCACCGGATTTCCCGCTGCCTGCTGCCCTGACTGGCACCCTGCAAGGCCTGCGGCCCCAAGACATATACTTAAAACTACTGCTGCTAACTTTTTCATAATATCCTCTCCTCTTATCCTGTTCCCTGCTGATGCCGGGAACCATCCTTACTTAAAGGCCCCGCCTATGAACCGCATATAAACGGCCTCATGGCGCTGTGATACATCCTCCCGGAACACGCCTCATGCGGGAAATCCACGAATACCCTCTGTCCATCCCCCGGACAGACCTGACGGTAAAGGGGGTCTGCAATCACAACCGTGCTTCTCCCGATACGGCTGATTGCCTCATCCTCATCCCACACAAGCATATCCCCCTCCTCTGCCATGCATCCACTGCCTTTTGTGGGGCAAAGTACCGTTACATCCTGCGCTCCCAGATCCTCCCTGAGACTGCACCGCAGGGAACCTGCAATTACCTGCTCGCCCACAATCAGCACCCGCTCCCTTGAGAGATCATCCGGCAGGCCGGGAATGCCGGGATTGGCATGCAATGAGCCGGTTTTGCTATCCGCGTCTTCCCTGTCTGCGGCTTTCTCGTCTACGGTTTCCCCAACTGCGGCTTCCCCATCTGCGGTTTCCCCAACTGCGGGTTCTCCAACTGCGGGTTCTCCAACTGCGGGTTCCCCGCCAAACAGGGTCTGGTCCTTCCGGGTCACTGCCCCCAGCCGCAACAGGCTGGCCAGGCGCAGCGCCGTCCCTCTCCCTATGGGGGCGCCTATCACATAAGGGGTTCCATATTTTCTTTCCAATTCCATGGCAGCGGGCAGGCCCACGGCTGAAACTACCAGGTTCACGTCCGCCAATCCGGCCAGGCACATGTCATCCAGGCTGCTTTCCATTGCCCAGCAGCCCACTGTCTCCATGCCATGGCGGGACAGGAACTTCCTGATTCCTGAAACATTTCCCGTCAGGGAGAAATCCAACGGTGTGGCCCCCAGTATGTTGACCCTCAGACGGATGCTGCCAAAACCGGGATTTTCCCAATCCCTTTTGCCCGTCAGCCCTTTTTCCGCCGCCATTTTCCCCAGTTCATCCACGGGCGGACAAAACCGTTCCGCAATCTGGAGCAGCGCCTCTCCTGCTCCCTGGACGTAGGAATGCATTCCATTGGTGGCAATCCCAAAAGTGGGGATTCCTGTTTCCTTCTCAATCATTCTTGCAAGTCCCTTAAAGTCGGTTCCCATCATCATGGGGATGGGCGTCCCTCCCAGGCAGATGAATCTGGGATGAAGGTTCCTGGCTGCATCCACAATGTCGCGCACCAGCTTATCATCATCCCCCATGACAGCTTCCAGCTCGGATAATGCGGATATGTAAACCATGCTGTCCATGGAATACCACCTTGGCTCATCATGGGTGGTATATGTGGAATTGCAGCCGGACGCATCATGCATCACAGTCATACCCCCCAGTTCATAGAGGGCTGAGCAAACCCCTGATATATCTGCCGCGTAAACCGGCAGGATACGGTTTGTCCGTTTCAACAGAAGCACCCCCATCCTTTTACCTGAATCAGTTTCTCCGTGTCCTTTTCTTCCATGGCAGCTTCCTGCATCAGACCGGCAAGCTCCAGGATTCCCCCGCAGCCATACAGACCTCCGTCCTCCACCATGTTGACAAAATGGGGCGTTCCTGTAAAGTAAGCCGCCTTCTGCCCGATTGCCAGCACCCTGCCCCCGGATTCCTCATACATGCTGCGCGGCAGGACCGCCATCTTATGATAGACCGTGGGACAGACACGGATGTGGGGGCAGCGCTCTTTCAGATAGGCAATGGTGTCTTCCTCCTCCGGCGATATGGTATCGGCATAAATCCTTTCCACCCGGAATCCGTACCGTGTCAGGAGCCGCGCCATGCCAAAGGGCCGTGAAGATGCGGTATAATCAATGACCACCGACCATCCCTCTAACCGATGGGCCAGCCTGATTAAAGCTTCTTCCGCCTTCCTGCGTAATTCCCAAAGTTCCAGGCTTCTCCACACAACATCCCAGTCCAGTTCCAGAAGGTCGGACAGGCATTTCCAATGCTCACCGATTTCATCCCAGTCATAGCTGACCGGAAGGTAGACCCATTCCTGCCCCAGACGCTCCTTTAACTCCCTGGCAGCCGGACGTCCCAGGGGATGGGTGACTATGTTAAGGCGGGCCGAGGCCATTTCCTGGTATTCCTCAAAGTTCCTACAGGTACAGATATCCTTAAGGAAGAAACCATTTTCCTCAAGCCCCCTGTATAACTCTGAACTTTCCCTGATTGCCAGGTTGCTGCCGATTATGTTAATCTGCCTCTGGTCCGTCTTAGCAGGCTTTAGCAGTGAATAAAGCTGTTTTCTCATAAACGGGTCCGGGGGCATCTTGGTCTTGCGCATGATTGGGTTCATCCAGCACTGGACAAATCCAACCTGCGGGAAGCGTCTGTCCAGTTCCCCAAACACCAGCTTCATATCCGTTCCGAGGAAATGATGGATGCAGCTTGTAAAAAGGAGCAGCGCCTTTGGAAGCTTTGGAAGGCCTTCCAGGATATGGGTGATTCCTTCTATGATGATTTCCTCACAGTTTCCGTCCAACACAGACTCCTCATCCACGGTAATGGTTGAAAACCGGTCTGAATCATTAAGCTCTGCCGCTGACAGCACCACGCCCCGCAGACAGCTTTGGGCGCATACGAACACCTGATGGCTTTCCGGCAACAGCATGCCGATATGTACAATGGTCCAGCCTCCCCTGGCCGGTGCGCTGTACTCCAGGCCATATGTAAACGGCGCCAGGCCGGACAGGTCAGCCAGTTCGACTGCCGTACCCCCGCCGTCCACCCCTTGGTTCCGGTTTCCCAAGGGACATTCCGTGACCTCATGCAGATTCTTTAGCATAGCCCTTCCTCACCTCTTCCTCTTTGCAGGCCGCCAGCACTGCATCCGCCAGATTCCTGTATTCCCCGGCCATATCGCTGTCCGGAAATGCTTCCATCACGGTCTTGCCCAGTTCCTCCGCCTCTGCCACCAGGGCGCTGAAGTCAAGGGAAGCAATGATATCCGTCCCCATGTCCCGGGCCAGTTCTTCCGTCTTCTCCTGTTCCCGCTTCACGCCCCGCCGGTTGAGGATAAGGCCGCCCAGGCTGGCATACCCCCGCGCCTCAAAGGACTTGACGGCGGAGGCAATATTGGCCGCGGCATAGATTGCCATGTTCTCCCCGGATGTGACGATAAATACCTTGTCCGCGTACCCCTCGCGGATGGGCATTGCAAATCCTCCGCACACCACATCCCCCAGCACGTCATATATCACCACGTCAGGCCGGTAAATATCAAATGCATGTCTCTCTTCCAACGCCTCAAAGGCCGTGATGATTCCCCTGCCCGCGCATCCCATGCCGGGCGTCGGACCGCCGGCCTCTGCGCAGAGCACGCCTTCACTGCCCTCTGTCACCAGTTCCTCAAGGCCCGCCTGATCCCCCTTTGCCCGGATGATGTCCAGGATGGAGGCGACCCCGTTTCCCTCATGAAGCTGGATGGTGGAGTCCGCCTTTGGGTCGCAGCCGATCTGCATGACCTTATACCCCTTCTTTGCCAGGGCAACTGACAGGTTGGAGGAAATCGTGGACTTTCCAATCCCGCCTTTTCCATAAATCGCTATTTTCAGCATAACCGTTCTTCCCCTTTACATTTTTTATCACCGCAAATAAAAAATCCCCTCTCTGAAAGTCAGAGAGGGGATGTGGATGACAATAATACACCTGGCCCGCACAGGAATACCGGCTGCCTGGTAAATCCGCTCTCTCTTTATCTCAGGGTTGCTTCGCATCAGAGAAAGGTTTTATTCGATTACTTACCATCATATTCCAGGCCGGGAAAAAATGCAAGTACTAAAATATTTCTTAACAATCCTGTAATCTGTAATCCTTAATCCTGGTCTTCTTTATTTATAAGCTGTCTATTTATTAACCCTTTCTAAAACCGGAGGGGGAGCTATGGACAATTGGCCTGTTTGTGTTATACTGGATTCACAGGAATATTAGACCATTCCATATCCTGTGGATTCCTTCCACAGTAAGGTTCACTGCCCCAATGGCAGTCTGGCGTGCTTATGCACGGTAATGGCCGGTTCGGCCGCAGATTCACGGAAATCAGAGCATTGACAGAAGGATAGAAAGGAAATTTCAGGAGGGCTATTGAAGTTACGTTTTTTTTTAATTATACTGAAGGGAGTAGCATGGATGGGGAAAAAGGCATTACAGTGGCATCCTGCGTTCCAGGCAGCGCTGCAGGTGGAACTGGCAGAGGACAGGCCATTCCTTTGCTTTCATGAGGAATATAACCTCAGCAGGAAGCCGCTGCAGATGGATACGCTGATCATCAAGCTGGAGCCGGGACACGTTGTCAGCAAGAGTATCGGACGGATATTCAGGACCTATAACATCGTGGAATATAAGAGTCCTGAGGACTATATCAGTGTAAATGATTTTTATAAGGTCCTGGGTTATGTATGTATTTATCAGGCTGACACCAAAAAAGTTTTGGAGATACCGCCGGAAGAATTGACCATCACACTGGTTGGGGACCATTATCTAAGACGTCTGGTCCGGCACCTAAAGAGACGGTATGGGGTAAGGATCAGGAATATCACAAAGGGCATCTATTACATAGAGGACTTTATCTTCCCTGTGCAGCTGCTGGTAACAGAACAGTTGTCAAAAGAAGAATACGCCTGGCTTGGCAGGCTCCGGAAGGGGCTGGACCTTAAGCTGGACATAGAGCCGCTGGCCAGGGAATATAAGGGTAAGAAGAACGCCCCGCTCTATCAGGCGGTGATGGACGTCATAGTCAGGGCCAATCAGAAACAATATGAGGAGGGCAGGAGAATGTGCGAGGCATTGAAGGAATTGTTTGCAGATGAACTGGCGGAACGGGAAGAGAAGGGGATTGAGAAAGGCATAGAAAAGGGCATACAGGCCCTGATAGAGACATGCAGGGAACTGCATCTGTCACACGGACAATGTCTTGACAAATTAATTGAAAAGTTTCAGTTAACTGAAGCCGACGCCGGGATATATTTGAATACATACTGGAAATAACTCTCCTATTGATTTAAAAAATTTATTAGTTATTGTACCACATAATCAAATTGAGAATGGGGTTTAGTTGGGTTGCAGGCATAATCTGCCGTTTGTGCTATACTCACCGTATGCACTATACTCAATCAAGAATATAGTAAGAATTTCAAATCTTGTGGATTTCTTCCACAAAATGATTCACTGCCCCAATGGCAGTCTTATGTGCTTATGCACGGCAATGGTCGGTTCGGCCGCAGATTCACGGAAATCAGAGCATTGGCAGAAGGATAGAAGGGAAATTTCAGGAGGGCTATTGAAGTTACGTTTTTTTTAAATTATACTGAAGGGAGTAGCATGGATGGGGAAAAAGGCATTACAGTGGCATCCTGCGTTCCAGGCAGCGCTGCAGGTGGAACTGGCAGAGGACAGGCCATTCCTTTGCTTTCATGAGGAATATAACCTCAGCAGGAAGCCGCTGCAGATGGATACGCTAATCATCAAGCTGGAGCCGGGACACGTTGTCAGCAAGAGTATCGGACGGATATTCAGGACCTATAACATCGTGGAATATAAGAGTCCTGAGGACTATATCAGTGTAAATGATTTTTACAAGGTCCTGGGTTATGTATGTATTTATCAGGCTGACACCAGAAAAGTTTTGGAGATACCGCCGGAAGAATTGACCATCACATTGGTTGGGGACCATTACCCAAGACATCTGGTCCGGCACCTAAAGAGACGGTATGGGGTAAGGATCAGGAATGTCACAAAGGGTATCTATTACATAGAGGACTTTATTTTCCCTGTGCAGCTGCTGGTAACAGAGCACTTATCAAAAGAAGAATACGCCTGGCTTGGCAGGCTCCGGAAGGGGCTGGACCTCAAGCTGGACATAGAGCCGCTGGCCAGGGAATATAAGGGCAAGAAGAACGACCCGCTCTATCAGGCGGTGATGGACGTCATAGTCAGGGCCAATCAGAAACAATATGAGGAGGGCAGGAGAATGTGCGAGGCATTGAAGGAATTGTTTGCAGATGAACTGGCGGAACGGGAGGAGAAGGGGATTGAGAAAGGCATTGAAAAAGGCATGCAAAAGGGCATTGAAAAAGGAATCGAAAAAGGCATGCAAAAGGGCATACAGGCCCTGATAGAGACCTGTAAGGAACTACATCTGTCCCGCGGACAATGCCTTGAAAAACTAGTTGAAAAGTTCCAGTTAACAGAAGCCAATGCAGAAATATATATGAATACATACTGGAAATAACTCCCCTGGGCGGAAACCATTTCCGGCTCCGCCGGTTCCGCCCAAGGTCTAAAACACATACAAGGAGGACATACTTTATGGAAGACCGTCTTGCTGTCATCAGCTGCATTATCAGCAATCCAGATTCCGTTGCAACTGTAAATGAAAAATTCCATCTCCAGTCAGGCCTGATTATCGCACGCCTGGGAGTTCCCTGCCGGGAGTACGGGGTTTCCGTCATAAGCGTGGTCATGCATGGGACCCAGAACCAGATCAGTTCCTTTGCCGGTGACCTTGGCAAAGTGGATGGTGTAAAGGTTAAATCCATCCAGGTTCCCGTCACTTCATAAATACAGTCCAACAACGCAGAAGAACGAGGTTATCCTATGGAATACTTAGAAGAACTCCTGTCCTTGGTGGCAAATGCCGCAATCCTTATTTTTGAATTCATCGGCGTAGGCATCATTATCTACTCCGGCCTGACCGGTTTCCTCAGATTCGTGCGCAGGGCGCCCGACACCAAGATATACCTGGCCAAAGGCCTGGCCATGGGCCTGGAATTCAAGATGGGCAGTGAGATCCTCCGGACCGTGGTTGTGCGTGAATGGAAGGAAATCGGAATTGTGGCAGGCATCATTGCCCTGCGGGCCGCCCTAACCTTCCTGATTCACTGGGAAATTAAGGAGGAGGAAAAGGCCGGGGAGTGATTCCCCGGCCTTTCCTTTATCTAGTACGACATAGCGTAGATAGCTGGTACTGAATTCACCGTTATTTGCGCAAGGCTGTACCGGTGCCGCCATCACATCTGCGCACCGCCGGCACTGCCAGGCACAGGAACGCGGCCAGCAAGACCAGCGCACCCGCAATGAGGAACCATTTCTCAACTCCATATCGTTCCGCGAACAATCCCGACAGGGACAATCCAACCGGACCGCTGATTAACCGTATACTGCTGGATAATGACAGGACCCGGCCAAGATACTTTGCCTCAAAGTTGCTTTGGAGCAGCGGCGTGTATATTCCCCAGTAAAAGGGGCCGGACACCCCCATCAGCCAGGAGCACACAACGAAAATGGCAAATCCGCCTCTTGGAAGTATCCCTGAAACAAATAAGCTGAAGCTCATCAGCAGGAATGAACCGATGATGGTATAAATCCTGTTCTTTGTGCCGCCCCATCTGGACAATACCAGGGATCCAACTAAAAGCCCCACGGAAAATACTACCTCAACAATACTGGCATGGGTGCTGGTCCCGTTAAAATAGGACATGCTCATCAGTGGAAACAACGCGCTGGTAGGCATCAGGGCCAATGTATACAGGGTACTGATGAGCACCAGCCCCAGCATCCCCTTGTTGGTGCAGAGAATCAAAAACCCTTCCTTTGCCTCCCGCAGAACCTGCACCTTTCCCTGGTCCATGCCCTGGGATAATTCCGGTATCACGCTAATCCCCAGGGTGAACACTGCTATCAATGCCCCAGCCACATCCAGGAAGATAATTCCGCCAAGACTCCAGGAGCTGTATAAAACAGCTGCCAGCACCGGACTTAATATCTGTGACACAGACTCCAGGGCCTGGGAATACCCGGCGCATCTTACCAGCTGGTCCCCGGGCACAATCTGAGGGGTAACCGCCTGCAGGCAGGGCGTATGGAACGCCGAGCCGATGGAGCGGCACAAAAGGACTACAAGTATCAGCCCTGTTGACAGCTTCCCCATCCATCCCGCTATCACCATGGCAAAACTGGCTGCGGATATAAGCAGGTCTGAAATGATCATAATCCGTTTTCTGTCATAGCGGTCAATAAACACGCCAATGAATGGACCCAGAACCCCCTGGGGCAGGAATCCCATCATCATGGCGGCCGACAGTACCAGGGCGGAACCCGTCTGGTCCGTCAGATACCATACAATTGCAAATTGAAGGACGGAGCTTGAGAATTGGGAAAATGCCTGCCCTGCCCATATTGTAAAAAAGTTCCGTTTCCAACCAATCATACGCATTTTCCCTATTCCTTCCTGCTTAAAATGGCACGGCACCAATCCCAGTGGACTCAGTACCCGCCAACTGCCAGCGCTGAAAGTACGGTTTCTGACTGGAGGGGGGCACTAATGCGCCTCCCTCAGTTCCCCCAGCCCTTTCAGGATTTCCTTGGCCTTCTCCACCATGGCAAGGCTGTCCTGGTTCTTATTCCTTCTGTCAATATAGTGGAACGCGGGGACCTCCCCCGGCACCAGTTTCAGATCCCCCTTGTAGGCCTTAACCAGTTCAGGAATCTTCTCAATCTGAAGCCTGGCCTTCTGGTACATGGAAAGCCTGATTTCCTGGCGGTTAATGACCACCTCTGTCACATATGCCTGGTGTGCCAGCGCACGCAGGCCCGCAATCATCAGCAGGTTATCCACACTGCGCGGTATATCGCCAAAGCGGTCCATCAGCTCATCCTGCATATCCATATACTCATCCTCTGTTTCAATGGCGGAAATCCTCTTATAGATATCCAGCTTCTGATACTCATTCTTAATATAAGAACCGGGAATATATGCATCGATGTCGCACTCCACCACGGTTTCGTAGGAATCCTCATCCGGCTTCTCTCCCTTGAGCGCAAGCACTGCTTCGTTCAGCATCTTGCAGTACAGGTCGTATCCCACGGCTTCCATGTGTCCGTGCTGCTCCGCGCCCAGGACATTGCCCGCGCCCCGGATTTCCAGATCGCGCATGGCAATCTTGATGCCGGAGCCAAGCTCCGTAAACTCACGGATGGCCTGCAGGCGCTTCTCCGCCTCTTCCTTTAACAGTTTATCACGCCTGTACATAAGGAAGGCATAGGAGGTCCTGTTGGAACGGCCCACACGGCCCCGCAGCTGGTATAGCTGGGACAGCCCCATCCGGTCCGCATCATGGATGATCATGGTGTTGGCATTGGGGATATCCAGGCCTGTTTCAATGATGGTGGTGGATACAAGCACATCAATCTCCCCATTGATGAAGTCAGCCATAATCCGCTCCAGTTCATGCTCCCTCATCTGTCCATGGGCAAATGTGACCACGGCCTCAGGCACCAGGGCCTGGATACGGTTCGCCACCTCGTCAATATCCGTCACCCGGTTGTATACATAATACACCTGGCCGTTTCTGGCCAGCTCGCGGTTAATGGCTTCCCGGACCATTTCCTCGTTATATTCCATCACATAGGTCTGGATTGGGGTGCGGTCCACCGGAGGCTCCTCCAGCACACTCATGTCCCGGATACCTGCCAGGCTCATGTGCAGGGTCCTTGGTATGGGGGTTGCGGTCAATGTAAGCACATCCACATTTTCCTTTAACTGCTTAATCTTCTCCTTGTGGGCAACCCCGAACCGCTGCTCCTCATCTATGATCAGAAGCCCCAGGTCCTTAAACTGCATATCCTTGGACAGGACCCTGTGGGTACCGATGACAATATCCACCATGCCCTTGCGCAGGTCCTCCAGGGTCCGCTTCTGCCTGGCCGGGGTGCAGAACCTGGACAGCATGTCGACCCGCACCGGGAAATCCTTCATCCTCTGGACAAACGTATTATAATGCTGCTGTGCCAGGATTGTGGTGGGCACCAGGTAAACCACCTGCTTGCTGTCCTGGACCGCCTTAAAGGCTGCCCGAAGCGCCACCTCGGTCTTGCCGTAGCCCACGTCGCCGCAGATCAGACGGTCCATGATACGTCTGCTTTCCATATCCGTCTTCACCGCGTCAATGGCATCCATCTGGTCATCCGTCTCATCATAAGGGAACAGTTCCTCAAACTCCCTCTGCCACACCGTGTCATGGCCGTACTGGAACCCGGCCTTCTCCTGTCTGGCAGCATAAAGCTTAACCAGGTCCTTGGCAATCTCCTGGACCGCGCCCTTAACCCTGGTCTTGGTCTTGCCCCACTCCGTGCCTCCCAGCTTGTTAAGCTTTGGCTTCTTGGCATCCGCGCCGGCGTATTTCTGGATGCTTTCCAGACGGGTGGCGGGAAGGTACAGGTTACCGCCGTCCCCATACTCAATCTTGATATAGTCCTTGATGACCTTATCCCGCTCAACCTTCTCAATTCCCTTGTAAATACCAAGTCCATGCTCCTCATGGACCACATAATCGCCCACGGACAGCTCGGAAAAGCTCTGGATTGCCTTGCCCTGGTAATTTGTTTTCTTCCGGCGCTTTTTCTTCTTTTCCACGCCGAACATATCACCCTCGGTGATATAGACAAATTTAAGGAGCGGGTATTCAAACCCCCTGTGAAGGCTGCCGTAGGTAACCATGATTTCCCCGGGCTTTACCTTTGGGTGGGCGTCCTTTGCCTCCCTTCCATCCCCGGTTTCCATCTCAGGCTCCGCCCCATCCGGGCAGTAGGCCCGCAGACCGTACTCCCGCAGGTCGCTGGCCAGCCTGCTGGCCCTTGTCCTGGACGCCGACAAAAGGATGACCCTGTACCCTTCCTTTTTCCATCTGGTCAGGTCCTTAATCAGGATCTCGAAGCTGTTCTGGTAGGAGTTCACATTCTTCACATCAATGCTGAACTTATGGTTCACCTTCATTCCCGGCAGCTTCTGGTCCAGGCCGGTAAGCATCACGGTCAGGGGCCTCTGGACCCTGGCCATGACCTCTTCCACCGGATAGAGCAGCTCAGTCTGCCCCGGCAGGAGATATCCCTTTTCCAGGCGGTGCACCATGCTTTCCCTGAACTCCAGTTCCACGGTTTCGCCCTTTTCCCTTAACCTGGCCGGTTCATCCAGGTACACCACGCTTTCCCCCTTAGGGAAATACTCCAAAAAGGACACCGTGTCCGGACAGAAATACCGGATATACGCGTCCAGCCCCCCAAGCTTCCAGCCCTCCCGAAGCCCGTCCGCCAGTTCCTCTATGATGGAATGGATCCTATGGGCTTCCTCCGTTTTGTGCTGTTCCCGCAGGGCCTTCTCATAGGTCTTAGCTTCCTTCCTCAACCGGTCCGTCCCTGCCTCCAGCTGCTTTTTATCCAGCACAACCTCGGCCGCCGGATAGATGGTGACAGCGTCCAGCTGCTCCACGGACCGCTGGCTCTCCAGGTCAAAGGTACGGATGGAATCCACCTCATCATCCCACAGTTCGATGCGCAGCGGCACTTCCTCTGTCAGCGGGAAAATGTCGATGATTCCGCCGCGGATGGAAAACTGCCCCATGCCGTCCACCTGGGCCATCCTCTCATAACCCATGGCGGTCAGTCTCTGCCTCCACACATTGAGGTCAATCACCTGTCCGCTTTCAACGGTAATGGCCTGCTCCTTCAGATACTGCAGGGGAAGGAGATGGTCCATCAGACCGTCCATGGTGGTGACCACAACCCCGCCTTGATCCTCCATCAGGTGCCTGAGCACGGCAATCCTCTGCCTCGTCATAAGGTTTCCATGGATGTCCGCGCTGTAGAACAGCAGGTCCTTGGCCGGATACAGCCATACCTGCTTTGTAAAGTTACGGAAATCATCGTATATTTCCTTGGCCCGGGTGTCATCATAGGTCACCACCAGCTTCCACGGAAATGCCGCCCCTTCCCCCAGCTCGTACATCAGATGTACCTTCTGGGAATCCAGCGTACCCGTTACCTGAAGAGGACCCTTCCCCTTATTCAGGGCCTGGATCAGATTGTCATATTCCTGTAATTCCAATAATGGGTTTTCCATCTTACCCTGCACCTCTCATCAGGCCTTATGGCCGTTAAACTGATTCATGGCTGTATCCATTCCGTCTGTTATCATCACTTCCACAGCCTTTGCCGCCGTCTTAAACGCATCCTCCATGGCTGCCCGGTCTTCTTTGGAAAAACGGCTCAGCACATAGTCGGCCAGGTCCATTTTCTTAGGCTTATCGCCTACCCCCACCTTGATGCGAGGAAATTCCTGGGTACCCAGGTGGGCAATGATGTTCTTAATGCCGTTGTGGCCGCCTGCGCTTCCCTTTTTGCGGATACGCAGCTGCCCCACATCCAGGCTGATATCATCATATATGATAATGATATGTTCAGGATCCACTTTATAGAAATCAGCCGCAGCCCTGATGCTTTCGCCGCTTAGGTTCATGAAGGTCTGGGGTTTTAGCAGCAGCACCTTCTCACCGCCGATGATTCCCCTTCCATAGCAGCCCTTAAACTTCTTTTCCTCAACCGTGGTCCCCAGCATGTCGGCCAGCACATCGATGACCTCAAATCCCACATTATGCCTTGTCTTCTCATATTCCCTTGTGGGATTGCCCAAACCTGCTACGATATACATGACCCTGTCGTCCTCCTTCTCATCCGGTTCCCTCTTTTTCCATCCCAGTATACCCTTTATTCTGTCCCATAATCCGCTCATTTTACGTCCCTCTGTCCTGTTTGATCCATCTTATATCAGAGCCGGCGGCGCGTCTTGATGACACGCCTTAAAGCGTTAGATACGCACCTATAGGGGTATCTAACGCTTCTGACTGTTTCCTCATTCTAACAGATTCTATATCAATTGTAAAGACTCATAATGAACCGTGCATATCAGTTTTACCTGTATTACCGGCTAATATTACTGAAAGGTATTACTGTTAAAAAGCACAACGGAAAAATGCAACCCGCACAATGGACGCAAGCCCCGGTATCAATGGGGTATATAAGATGTCCCCACCGTATAAAGTATGGTAGAAGTACTGGTACAGCTGATTATGGCTACTATGATGCCGTTGATGATTCCTGCCAGATAAGGATTATTGGTCTTTTTGTATATCTTCCGCGCAACAATGGGGGCAATGATTAAGATTGCAACCACTGCATAGGACCATCCGATTGCAGATTTCACCGAACCGTTATCATGCCATCTGGAATATCCGGTGGCCACAAAGGTCATGTACTGTACTGCCAGGAGCCCGATACAGCCAAGGGCATTTCCAACGGATACAATCAGGGTATTAATCCACTCCTTGCCCCCAATCCTGTTATAACGGAAGCAGTTGGTCGCAAGGGAGTTAGGGATATAGTACATCAAAAACAGCGGCAGGGAAACCAGGCTGTAAATTGCCTTATCCGATTCAAAGGCCCTGGCCGCAAAGGTCCAGAAGCGGAAGTCCGTGGTAAAGAAATAATCTGCCAGGAATACAAATCCATAAGCTGCAAGAGGAGCGATTATCCCCAGCAGGACCGTCTTTGCAAATGTGCCCTTCGGAAGGATGATTCCCCGTTCCCTTAAATCAATCCCGTTATTCTTTCCATAGAACCGGTAATTCAGGAACATGATCAGTAAAGATACGGCGCCGCTGATTACACCCCAGATTCCAAGGGACTTGGCCTGGATGATTGGCAGTAACGGGTCCGGCGGCGCTGTATTGATCCAGGTTGCAATGGGGAACAGCGTGGCATAGGATACGATTGCCGTAACAAGGATTGCCCCCCAGAACCATGCAAGCCCTTTGCCCTTCGGGGCCGGAAGCGGCTCTACCTTCTTCGATGCCTTAAGGCAGGCAAATGCAGGCGTTTCAACCAATACATACACAAGGGATACCATGAACATGAACATTCCAACCAGTCCCACTGCGGTAAACAGCTCCTTGATGAATCCAAGCTGGTTGGAGGCCCCAAGAGGATTAGGCGCTCCCAGGGAATCCTGGAGGAAGGATACGGTCATGCCGGTGGAAACCGGTGACAGCACGAACCAGGAGTGGATCTGTGTCGGTGTATAAAGCAGGCGTTTGGCAATCCTGCCGTCAATTTCCTTTTCATAGACCTTGCCAACCTGGACCTCATCCTGAATGTTTGCCGGATCCTCCCCAAAATTCACAAAGGATTTGGCCCGGTCTGTTGATGCATAGTCCCTGGGCGCATTATACCAAGGCCCATGAATGGTCGAACCATGATACTCAAAGTCATCATATCTGGCCGCAATCATGCAGACATCCCGGTTACCATAGGCATTAATCCATGCACCGTCCTTATCCTGATACGTGGGATCCGTACCTGCGATGACCATGGCTGCCACATCCACGGAACCGCCCTGGTCCGCCCATTCCGTTACCGCGGTACAGCATTTGCCTCCCATGGAATGGCCTGTAATGCCCAGTCGGTCAGCATCCACATATGGCAGGCCAGCCAGCAGTTCCAGTCCATTATAGGAATCCACAAAATTAAATTTCACATTGGAGGAATCCCCATGTCCGTACATATCAATGGCAAGGGCCACGATACCCCGGCGGGCCAGTTCCATGGCCGTGGAGGACTGGCTCTCCTTTGTCTTCCACCATCCGTGTACCACAACGGCAGCCGGCGCCGGATTCTCCTCAGTAGCTGAATCCGGTACGTATAGCAGTCCGCCCATGGTTAAGCCTGCGTCTGTTTCTACTTTGATTTTCTTGACAGTCACCTTCCCAAAATCACTCTGCAGTGTCCCTGCCATTACCATACTGACCAACATCAGCAAAACAGAGATTGCCAGCAGCCGTTTTGAGCTGTTTTTCATCCATTTCCCCATTATCTGTCCCTCCTTGAACACTTATCCTTATTAGTTTCGTTTACCATCATCCCTTCAAGGCAGGTATACACCCTACCCCGTCCGGTATGACCACAATTTTCTCTTTCCGTCCCAACAGTTCATCCGCCATCCCAATGGCCTGGGAAATGTCATCGGCAGGTATGATTCCCATCTTCTGTACCAGTTCATGGGGCTGTGTGCTTATGAGGATGACCGGATGCCTTACCATTGCCCTTGCAAGGATCTGGGACTGCCACTGGTCGGGCCGCGTTTCATCCTGGGGCACATCAAGGATATCCTGCAGGATTTCATCAGCATTTTTCCCAGATGTAAACGTATGGTAAAATTCATCTCCCCCATGGCCGTCCACACTGGCTGCCGCCATGATAATGACCCCGCCCCTGCGGCAGATGATATCTGCCGTGGATATCCCCTTTACCGCCTGATAGATGTTCTGGTCCAAGGGGAAACCGCCATTGCCTGTGATGACAATCCCCGCTTCTTCCTCCACCTGCATCCTGCACAATCCATTGAGAAAGCTTACTCCCGCAAGGTGCGCCTGTTCAAAATCCCCTGCGAATGCAGCTACAGTCTCCTTACTGCCGTTACACACCACATTCACAATGAAGCTGAGACCCACACGGCGCGCCCCCTCCACCATATCCTCGTGGATCCGGTTCCCTTGCAGACAGCCGCTGTGGGCACCTGGGCTGTCAATCATATGGGAACTGTGGTTGGCATAAACCGTACTGGCTGCGCAGATTCCCGGAAGCACGCTTTTGCGTCCGCCTGAAAATCCAGCAAAAAAATGCGGTTCAATAAAGCCTTCCGCAACCAGCAAATCCGCCTGGGCGCCAATCCGGTTCACGCTTAAAGGCGCGCCGGATGGAAGTACGCCATAATCCACCATGGAATCCTTCAGACAGTCATGGATGGCGATGGTCTCCTGTTCACAGATCTCCCGGCCGAACTTATGGACCAGTTCCTCCCTGGTGGATTCCCTGTGACATCCTGTGGCGATGAGGATTGTAATCTTTACCTGAGGGTTAAACCGCCTTATTTCCCGCAGCATGGCCGGCATGATTGCCTTGCTGGGAACCGGACGGGTGTGGTCGCTTGCCAGTATGACCACATTCTTTTTTCCTTTTGCAAGCTCACATAAAGGCGGACTGCCGATTGGTGATGCCAGAGCCTGCTCCACCAACACATCCGCAGCAGCCGGAGGCTCATAATCATGCAGCCGGTTATTAAGCACCGCGCCCACTCTTTCATCCGGTATATCCGCTGATAACACAGTCCTCCCATAGGGTATCTCTATCTTCATATCCCCCTCCTCATTGACTTTTGCGCCTGTTTTTCATGAATTAACTATAACATAAAATCATTCCCGGCGATATGTTACAAAAACCATATTTAATCAAAATAATATGGTATGTGTAATATATCAAATTGTATGTTTTGTATTTATTTACACATATTTTCATTTTATTTTTATGCATTTTTATCCATTATCCTCCCCCGTCTGCCAATGCTATGCCTTATCAAAAAAGGACTACCGCCTGCCGCAGTAATCCTCTCACAATTAGTCTATACCAATTCATATCACTCAATATTAATCCCTGTCATTTCATCCCATCTCACTCCATACTTTCATAAAACGCAATCGCCAGGTAATAATAAGGTGCCGCGCTCAATTTACGCGGATCATATCCCGTTTTTTCCTTTAACCGGTTCAGTTTATATTGCAATGTATTCTTATGGAGGTACAGCTGTTCAGCGGCCTGGTTTATGGAACCGTCGCATTCATACAGCACCCTTAAAATGCGGACAGCTTCCTTCATCCGCTTCTCCGAACATCCCTTAAATACCCGCTGTATGAACTCTTCCTTGGTGGCCTGTCCGATATCATTGATGAATATCTCCAGCAATATGCTGTCATAAAAGGCAACTCCGCTGTCCCCCTGCACCGCGGCCCCGTTCAGGGCCTTAATGGCCCGGAAATATCCGGCTTTCAGCTGTCCGCCGCTGATGGTACGGCTGTCCACGCCTGCAATCAGCCGGTACCCGCATTCCTTTTCAATGTCCGCCTGTATCTGGGCAATCAGCTTTGCTGCCATCTCGTCGCTGCGCTCACTCATCAGCACGATGAAACTCCCGCCGCTGCTGCCGCTTACATTGCGCATGTCCTCTTTCAGGATGCGGCGGATCCTGTGTTCAATCCGTTCCACATCCTCCTGGCTCATGATGGGATTCCCGGTATGCCCAAGCACCGCGGCCCGTCTGGGCACCATCACATCGATGCCCTGGGAGATTCCCTCATCCACCAGGGCCGGATTCATCCTCAGCTCATCCGTCATCAGCCATTCCTGCAGAAAGCGGTTCCTGGCGCTGCGTTCCCGGATTTTTTCTTCTTTCAAATAACTTTCCAGCAACAGGATTTCCGTCATTTTCTTTACAACCTGTCCGTAACGGCTGACCTCTTCTTCATTTCCAGTGATTCCCACCACGCCTACGACCTGGCCTTCAAGCTCCAGCGTCAGGTTAATCCCGGACCGGGTTCCTTGATAGGTATCGTCATCCGGAACCGTCAGTTCCTTAAGCCCCTCATCCAACATCTTCCTGCTGGCCTCATGGAAATCACCTATCCGTTTTTCATCCGTGCAGGCAATGATGTGACAGCTTTTATCCATGAACGTCAAATCTTCATGGATGATTTTCTTCACCTCTGTGACAATGCTCATTCCTAAACTGGACGATATCTGCATGTATTCCCCTCCCGTACCTGAATATCCCTATTATATCATCTAGTACCGCCTGACGTAAATACGCCGATAGATAGCGGGTGCCATCTATCGGCGTATTTGTATCAGGAATTATACCAGAATCCGTACCAAACGGCACTAAACCTGCATCATCAGTGAGCCTACAGCACATTCCCTGCCGCCAGCGTCTCAAGGGCCCGTTCCTCTGTAAAATATCCGCATTTCACCAAACGCGCCAACACCTGCTCCTGGCGTTTCTGCGCCAGTTCGGGACTTACGGTGGGGGCATATTTGGATGGCGCATTGGGGATTCCGGCCAGCAGCGTACTTTCATAATCCGTCATGTCATTTGGCGCTTTCCCAAAGTACCCTTCCGAGGCATCCTTCACGCAGTAATATCCATTTCCATAATAAATCGTATTCACGTAAAGTTCCAGTATCTCGTTCTTGCTGTAATTCCGTTCCAGGTCAAAAGCCACAAACACTTCCGCCACCTTGCGCTGCAGTTCCTTTTCCTGGGTAAAGTACATGTTCTTGGCCAGCTGCTGTGTCACCGTGCTGCCGCCTTCCACAAATGCACCTGCCCGGATATCATTGAAAACAGCCCTTCCGATGGCAATCATATCAATACCCGGATGATTGTAAAACCTGTGGTCCTCCACGGACAGCACCGCATCCACATAGATTTCGGGCAGCTCATCAAAGGTGGTATAATTTTCCTTGCTGCGGATGGAAGCTACTTTCTCTTCCAGGCTTACCTGAGCCACCGCATCCTGATACATGTGGTAACCGTCCATGATGACCATGGCACAGAGACAGATAAGTGCTGCCATAACCATGGCTGCCAGATATTTCAATCCTTTACGCACCTTCATTCACTTCACCCGCTTTCCCAATCTGATTTATCCTTTTCTATGGATATGCTGACAATCTATCACTTTATGTATCTATCATATCACAGACCTTGGATTTAATCTTTGAAAAAGCCTTAACACTACGTGACTATTCCCTGACTATTTGTGGAATTTTTTCTAAAGGAAGCGTTAGAAATTCTTAAATAATGTGGCGTATGCACTTATACAGCCATCTTATTTATTCCATTCCAGCCTCCGTATTAAGGCTGCGCTTACTCTTCCAGGCAATCTGCGCCATAAGCCGCAGCGTCTCCATCCCATCCATATCCTTACTTCCAAAACATCGTTCATATAAATTCCTAAGGTTTATTTTCCTGTCTGTTGTCATGGAAACACCATAGGTTGTCCGCATACTTGAGATATAGCGCATCAACAGCAGCCTGTGAAAAAATGCCTTATGTTCAATCACCATAATCGTCTGTGCTGTTTCCGTCCACTCCTGAAGGAAGTCCCTTAAAATGCTGTCGTATCTATCCGCAAATGTATCCTGCATCTGTTTTTTGATGTCTTCTCTGTTCATTATCCCGGCCAGGCAGCGCCTCAATGTCATGCTCGGAATCAGGCAGTCGAATCCCCACCGGGAAGCATACAGTTCATCCAAAGCCTTTTCCAGTGTATTCCATCTCATCTTCCCATACTCCATAGGAACCATCCGGTCCAACTCCGACATATATTTTATATATGTGCTGCCAAACACAAAATGCTTATCCATAATCATAAAGAATTGTTCCATATCGGAATTAGCCGCCTGGCTGCTTATATCCCCTGCATTCTGCCTTATGATTTCTTTTATGACGGAGTTAGAATCGTATCCCTTTGCCTCAGGAATATCCATCTTCTTATCAAAGGTCCCCATCTTGTCGCAGAGAAAATAATGTTCCCCAATAATACCCCGCAGGGAAAGCACATCCCTCTCCGCATATTGTTCCTCTATGTGTTTCATGAAAATGCCGAACTCTTCTGATGTCACCTCATCCAGTCCAATACCATCCTGCTCAAAATAGTCATCTGCAACCGTATCCAGCCGTCCGAATACAACATATGTCTTCCGGCGGAAGCCTTCATCGCTAAGCATCCTGACAATATCCAACATATGGTCATCTTTCCCATTCAACAGCGTATGGTATAATATGATATCCGGATTTGCGTCCTGGACTGAAACATGGACCCTGTTATATATGACTTCCTTTTCATTTCCTGATGGCAGCTGCCCCTGGTTTATTCCCAGGCCATCTATCAGAACAACACATCCACAGTCTTTCATTTTGTCAGAAACAAAATATAATTCTGCCCTTTCCACCAGCGGCTCTATCGAAAAGAAATCCTTGTTCATCTGCCTGCGTTTATTCCCAAAAACATGGTCCACCAAATCCTTTGTACCAGGTTCCCTGCTTTTTCCTTCAATCTGCAGATTATCCCCCATCCCTATATGTCTTCCATGTTCCTCTTCAAACATGACCGCAACACGGTCCAGTTCCCTCTCTATGTAATTGTAGATCTCCATATATTCACTGGGTCTATCATCCTCCCTGAATACCAGTTCGGAAATATCATCATTGCTCAGCTTCAGATGTTTACTGCGGATATCCGTAATGATTCCGCCATAAGCTTCTTCATACCCCACCTTACTGTAGGATGTGCTCTGTCCATAAACCTCCTGGATTCCTTTTATCAGGATGTTCTCAATGTTCTTGCCTTTCCCTTCCATATCCACAATATATCCTATGACAAAAGTCTTGGCCCTGTTGGACTTAAGCCGCTCAACCGCAATGCCCCTGGAATGCTCCCTGATTTCCTCCATACCGGCATTGTCATCCTTTGTCATTTCCGCAATGTCTTCATACATTTCCACCACGGCTTCCAATATCTGCATCTCGATATTCTTTTTAAGCACCTGCCCGGTCTTCAGCTTCACGCAGATTCGGAAATCCATCTCTTCTTCCGGACGGAACTCCGGGTCGTTGATATGGTAACGGATCATAAAGTTCGTACTTTCCTTAATACTGGTCAACGCAGGTATGAAATTCTTGCTGGCAGCATCATCCAGGATACATTTCAAATCAAATATCGTCTTTCCCGAAGAAGTACATCCTGTATTCAATATCGTAATCCGCTTCTTTTCATACTGTCTGTCATCCCCCTTTTCCCCCTTCTCTTCAATTTCATCCTTCCATTGCCTGTACTCATCCGGATATAGTATCCTGATGGCTATTTCCAGTGATTTTAAGGAAAACCTTAAAATATCCCTTTTCTCCCCCAGCTGGTTCTTTACCGAAATCAGGTAGTGCATCCTTTTAAGCAGACACAGACTGCATTTTTCTTCCAAAAGCTCCTTAACCTCATCTACACATTTTCTCGCGCCTACAACCGACATCTCATCCGTCCGCCCCACAACGATTTTTATCTGGATGCCCGCCCGGGATACCAGCAGTTTATGGTACTCTCCATCAAGAATAAGCCTTACCTTATATTCCATTTTTTCTCCCCTCCTGATTTTCTTTTGTTATTTTTTTGGAATAATTCCATACATTTATTCTATTTATGTTTTACCATTTCTTCTATTTTTTGTCAACAGAATTATGGAGTTTTTTATTAAATTTATTCCACATCTAATTCAACAAACAAAAAACCACCAGTATCCCTTTCGGCTCTGGTGGCATAATATCAATCATTTATCCCATTTTTCCATGATAAGGCCTACGCTTATATCCGCCCTTCCGCCTTATCCTTCCGTATCATCCTCCTCATCCCCTCAATGCCCACCTCAATGGCCCTCTGTTCCCAGCCGGATGGATAATCCTCCGCATCATTGGAATACTCGCCAAAGTTAGTGGCGCTTATCATGACACTGGCCGTCCTTATACCCAGGGACGCGCCCACAAGGAAAAGCACAGCGCATTCCATGCTGGTGTTGGTGGCGCCTCCCTTTATATAAGACTCCCATTTGTATTTAAGTTCCTCATACACCGGCTTTGTCTCAGGCTCAGCTTCGGTGTAGTAGGAATCCTTTGTGATGGTCACCCCCACGTTATACGGGTGCCCCAAATCAACGGCCGCTGCCTCCAATGCCTTTAACATCTCAAAATCAGGCACGGCCGGAAACTCAAACGGCAGATAATGATTGCCTGTACCCTCCATGCGCACCGCGCCGTTTGGTATTACCACGTCGCCAATCCTGACCTTGGGGGAGGTGGATGCGGCGGAACCGATGCGCATCATGGTATGTGCGCCGCAGGAATGCAGTTCCTCAATGGCAATGCATGCGGAGGGTCCGCCGATTCCAGTGCTGGTCACGGTCACCGGAACGCCTTCCAGGGTTCCTGTATAAGTTAAGAATTCCCTTTTATGGGCCACCTTTACCGGGTTGTCAAAATGCTCCGCTATCAGGGCCGCCCGTTCCACGCTTCCGGGCAGGAATACATATTTCCCAATCTGGTCAGATGTCACATCCGTGTGCATGGTTTTCTGTTCTCCCATATTTCATACCTTCCTTCTTACTGTTCTCAGGATTCCATTCCCTTCTCAAACCGATACTTATTGTTCTCTGGATTCCATTCCCTTCTCAAACCGGTACTTATTGTTCTCTGGATTCCATTTCCTTCTCAAACCGGTAGATTGCCTCAAGCACAATCTTGATTTCCTCATCCCAGCCCCTGGCCAGCCCTTCATTGGCAGTCTCATAAATCACTTCCCCTGTAACCAGGTTGCCGGAAACAGCGCTGATCATGGCCGCCCTCTTCTTCCTTTTATGGCAGACCGTGTAAAGCGCGGAGCTTTCCATCTCCACGTTCAGGCATCCCAGTGCGGAAAGCTTATCAATCCATTCCTGGGTTTCCCCGTAAAATGCATCGTCCGATGCATTGATTCCGTAATATATCTTTCCATATAAATCAGGCTGCATTTCCCTGGCCGTATCAATGATGGTCCTGGTCAGGTCGAAATCAGGCACTGCCGGGAAGCAGTCCGGTACATAGAAACGGCTGGTCCCCTCATTCTTCATGGATCCCGTGGAAATCATCAGGTCGCCGATTTTAATATCATCCTGCAGGGCAGCGCTGCTTCCGATGCGTATAAGGCACTCCGCCCCGATGTTCATCAGCTCCTCCGCCGCAATGGCCGCGGAAGGACAGCCCATGCCGGTGGAGGTAACGGAAATCTTAACCCCTTTATAAAATCCCGTGAATGTACGGTGTTCCCTGTTGTTTGCCACAAACTGCGCGTCCTCCAGATACTGGGCCACACGGTCAGAACGCGCCGGATCCCCTGGCAAAAGCACATATTTACCTATATCACCTGGTTTTAAATGAATGTGATACTGCTTCTTTCCTGCTGTCTTACTTTCTTTGTCCAGTGCCATCAGCCCTGTACCTCCTTTATTTTCTTCATCTTACGGCTGGCCGCGGCTGACTTCTGGATGGAGTAAACCGTGAGGCCTGCAATGGTTGCCAGATACGGCAGCATCTGTATAAACTCAGACGGGATCTTAAGTACCTGAAGGATATTGGAAAGCCCGTCAAAAAATGCAAATATCATGGATGACAGCAGCGCCCCCGCCGGCGTGGCCTG
Source organism: Enterocloster sp. OA13 (assembly GCF_022440595.1). Lineage (NCBI taxonomy): Bacteria > Bacillati > Bacillota > Clostridia > Lachnospirales > Lachnospiraceae > Enterocloster > Enterocloster sp. OA13. The sequence continues at coordinate 5,198,048 of NZ_JAKNTF010000001.1, forward strand.
TCCCATGGAGCAGGCTGCCAGGGAAATGAATCCGCGCCCGGCTGTCATGTCCCTTACAAACATATTGAGATAACCCATGGAAAGGTACATCCCCCCAAGTCCTGTCATGATTCCGCACAGCACAATGGCCAGGAACTGTATCTTCACCACGTTCTGCCCCACGCTGGATGCGGCGTCCGGATTCTCACCCACAGCCCTCATGCGCAGCCCTGTAGGCGTCTTATACAGGAAGAACCAGATTGCAGCCACCATGATCAGCGCAAAGTACGTCAGCGCATTGTGGCCCGACAGGATGGTCCCGATAACAGGAATATCCTTGATGACAGGAATGTCCACGTTGGGAAATGAAAAGCTTTTTAAGGATGAGGAGTTGCCCTTTTCCCCGGTTGCCAGCTGAAGCACGAATACCGTAAGGCCCGTGGCCATGGTGTTAACAGCCGTGCCGCAAAGCACATTGTTGGCTTTTAACACAAGATGGAAATAGGCAAACACGGCGCTCACCGCAACAGCTGCCAGCAGACCGGCCAGGACGCCCCATACAAGGTTCCCGCCAAAGGCGCTGCCGAGGACGCCTGCCAGGGCTGATATGAGCATGATCCCCTCCAGCCCCAGGTTCACAACCCCTGCCTTCGTACAGATCACAGCGCCCAGGGAAGCAAAGATAATAGGGGTTGCCACACGTATCCACATGTACACAAAGTCCGTACTGACGATTAAGCTAAGTAAATTCATGCCTGCACTACCTCCTTTTCCTCTGCTTTCGCGGCCTTGACAATCAGATGCTGCCTCCAGCCTTTTAACAGTGCGTCCGCCGCAATCAGGAACATCATGACGCCCTGGATGATGTCCACCACCTCACGGCCCACGTCACTGCTGCGCGCCATGATATCAGCGCCCACATTCAGGTATCCGATAAATGCAGCCGCCAAAGGGACCAACAGCGGATTGCTTCTGGCCAGCAGCGCAACCACGATACCTGTCCACCCATATCCGGGGGTTGTGGTCCACTTGAACCGGTTATACATGCCAAGAAGCTCCGCGCCGCCGCCCATGCCTGCAATTGCCCCTGCAAGGACCTGGGCCGCAACCATGAGTCCGGTCACCTTAAGGCCCGCATACCTGGCAAACAGCGGATTGTCCCCGGTAATCCTGAGCCTGGTCCCAAGGGATGTGCGGTACAGGAAAAACCATACCAGGACACAAAGCACGATTCCCAGCACAATACCCGCGTGAATCCTGGTGCCGTCCAGTATGACGGGCAGCCTGGATGTCTTTTCAAATTCCAGGGAAGCCAGGCTGGAACTGCTGACCTCACGGAAATGATAGCTTACCATGTAAATCGCAAAAAACTGTACCACGTAATTGAACATGATGGATGTAACCAGCTCGCTTACATTCCATTTCATTTTCAGCAGGGCCGGAACCAGTGCGACCATTGCCCCGCAGAATCCTCCGAACAGGATGGCCGCAGCCGGGTGGATGCCGCCCGGAAGCTTACAGGCAATCGCCACCACCATGGCGCCTGTTATTCCGATAAAGAAGGAACCTTCTGCAATCATGGAAAATTGGCCCGAGCCAAAGATGATGATGACTGCCAGCGCCGTGAACATTAACGGCGACGCCGCCTCTATGATATTACCCACCCTGCGCAGGGAGGTAAATGGTCCCAGGAAAAAACTGCTGATGGCTGTCCACGGGTCATCGCTTACAATAAACACAATGACGGACACCAGCACACAGGCTATAAGGATTACCAGGGCCAGCTTCACAAGGTCCACCAGCAGGTTGATTCGTTTATTACTGTTCATGCCGCGCCTCCTTTATCTCTTCCTCTGACTGTACCTGGATTCCCAGCATATAGGTGCCCAGCTGCGCTTCCGTCATCTGTGAGGTATCGCTGATATAAGCCACGATCCGTCCCTCATACATCACAATCAGGCTGTCGGACAGGCCCAGTACTTCGTTTAAATCCGATGTGACGAGGATGACCCCGTTCCCCTCATCCCTCATCTCAACCAGGCGTCTGCGGATGAATTCCGTGGCTCCCACATCCACGCCCCTGGTGGGCTGGTCCGCAATGATGACCTGTGGGGACCCGGACAGTTCCCTTGCCAGGACCGCCTTCTGGATATTGCCGCCTGACAGGCTGTTGATGGCCACGTCCTGGGACTTGCAGAATATCAGGTACTGTTTTACCATCTCGTCCCCGTATTCCCTGACCGCCCTCTTGTCCCGCACTCCGTTTTTAAAGAAACGTTTCCAGCCAAGCTTATCTGCAATCATATTCTCAGTAATGGAAAGATGGGGCGCCATGCCCATGGTCATCCTGTCCGCGGGAATGTGGGCCAGCTTCAGGTTCCTTATCTTCTCAACCGAATATCCCCTGATATCCTGTCCGCTTATCTCAATGGTTCCATGGCTGTAAGCGCCCATACCGGTAATGGCCCGCACCAGTTCGGTCTGCCCGTTGCCTTCCACCCCGGCAATCCCCAGTATCTCTCCCTTTCTCAATGAGAACGATACATGGTCCACTGCATGCTTTCCGTTCTCGTCCACCACTACCAGGTCCCTTACCTTAACCAATTCCTCCTTTGGGCTGGCCGGTTCCTTCTCCACATTCAGGATGACGTCCCTGCCCACCATAAGCCGTGAGATATCCTGCTCCGAAACCTGGTCCACCTCATGCACCCCCATGGTGGTCCCCCGGCGGATGATGGTAATCCGGCTGCATATCTGCTTGATTTCCTGAAGCTTATGGGAAATGAAGATAATGGTGTACCCGTTGTCCCTCAGGTGGAGCAGCTCATCAAACAGCTCCTGGGTCTCCTGGGGAGTCAGCACGGCCGTGGGCTCATCCAGAATCAGGATTTTCGCCCCGCGGAACAGCGCCTTAAGTATTTCCACCTTCTGCTTCTGGCCCACGGTCAGGTCCTCCACCCGCTTGTCCGGGTCCACGTAAAGGTTGTATTTCCTGCCCATCTCCTCCACCTGCTTTCTTGCAAAAGCCAGGTCTACCATGACGCCCTTTCTCGGCTCCATGCCCAGGATGATGTTCTCCGCAACGGTCAGGGAGGATACCAGCATGAAATGCTGGTGCACCATTCCGATTCCCATTTTTATTGCCATCTGCGGGGATGACATATGTACCTGCTTCCCATTTACATAAATCTCACCTGATGTGGGCTGTTCCTCGCCAAACAGGATTTTCATCAAAGTTGACTTGCCCGCCCCGTTCTCGCCGGAAAGGGCGTGTATCTCCCCAAGGTTCACGGACAATGTCACATCCTTGTTGGCCATGACCCCGTTGGGGTAGATTTTCACAATATGGGACATTCTCAATGCTTCTTCTGCCATAATCAACACCTCATCCTTCCGGTGCGCCCTGCCTGCACCGCGTTTTTTCAAGATCCACACCGGATTTTACGTTCAAAAAAGGAGGCCCTGTATCTGATACAGCAGCCTCCTGAACCACACTTCCCTACATCAAGGTTTCATGCCATCACGAAGAGCTGCTACGTCTTCTGTTGTCATATCAAAAGCGGTTCCAACCGTGATATCACCGCTTATAACCTTCTGTTCTGTCTCATCAATGAACTTCTGGATGTCCTCGGGAACAAGTTTTGTATAGTTTTCATTCTTAGCCAGGCCCACAGCCCCGCTGTCCAGTCCCAGGATATAATCCTGATCCAGGCTCATGGTTCCCTCGCTCCATCCCTTGACAGAGGTATAGATGGACTCGCCCACATTCTTAAGGCTGGAGGAAATCACATTTGCGGCCAGTTCCGGATCGGAATCCTTTAATTCAGCATAAATGTCCTGGTCGCAGGCAATCAGGTACTTGTCTGACTTCTGCGCTGCCGTCACGGCGCCAAGGATGGACTGGGAAGCCGGTGCATAAACCACCTGCGCGCCCTGGTTATACAGCTGGGTAGTCATTTCCATGCACTTGGAAACATCCTCAAAGGAACCTACGTAAGAAGTCACAACCTTAATTTCAGGGTCCACATACTGGATGCCTTCCAGATACCCTACCAGGAAATCATTGATATTGGACGTATCCATGGAACCTACGAAGCCTAAGATTTTCTTGGAAGGATCAATCTTGGCATCACCGGAATCCAGCATCTTGGCTGCCAGTACGCCGGAAAGGAATGCAGCCTGGTTGGAGTAGTAGTTAACGCCCATCATATTGCCTTCTGTCACCACGTCCCTGTCAACCGACACGTCAAAAATCAGATAATTCTTATCAGGGAACTCAGCTGCAATATCCTGGGCCAGTTCCTTAACAGACCAGGTTCCGGATACAATCATGTCCCAGTCCTGCTCAGACACATCCAGGTAATTGCCCTCGTAGCTGGTTTCGTCCCTGCCCATCTCGATGGTCTTGACCTCGGCCCCCATCTTATCCGCCAAAAGCTGCATGCCGCTGGCGGCGGAGTCATTGAAACCCTTGTCGCCCAGGTTGCCGTTGCACAGATAAACCACTTTCAGGGGCTTGTCAGAAGCGCCTGGGTCATCTGCATTTTCCTCCTGTGCCGTGGTATCCCCTGCCTGGGTTTCCTTGCCTGCCGGCGCCGCTGTTGTCTCTTTTGCCGAAGAGCCGCAGCCTGCGAGCATGGATGCTGCCATGGCGGCCGCCAGTACGGTACTTACGATTCTTTTCTTCATTTCCATTTCCTCCTGTAGTCGTACATGTAATATTAACAATTATATTAACAAACTGCTTATTCAGCAGAAGGTTTCACTTATCACAGCCTGCGGTCCAGTGTAAAACGGTACCAGTTGCTGTCCATCCTGTACTTGTGATAGCATAAAGGCTCCTCGCCCTTAAACAGCACCTCATCCATTACAATGACAATGGGGCACTGGGGCTGGTCCACCACCTCGCTGGACCACTCCACGGCGCTCATGGAAAGCCTGGAACGCTCCGCCTGCTTATATAAGGAGGCAAGGGCAAATTCCTTCAGTCCCTCTTCATCATCAATGGCTATCTCCTCTTTTTCCAGGAGCAGCACAGGGATGATTGCCACCGAAGACGCCACGTAAGCATCGCCTACAAAATACTTCATGTCCACGGCCACTGCGGTGAACCCCCTGCCGTTATAACCCAGCAGGTCGCCGATCAGCCTTCCTCCGTTCTGGACGCTGATGACTGCCTCCACCTTGGTGATGGCGTCCACGCAGCTGCTGAGGCATGGGTTGGTAATGTGCTGGAGCCCATCCTTATTCCTGGCCAGCTGTCCCGTTACCGTGGTCTTTTTCCCCTGCATCTTATAGATATAACCGTCCTCTTCCAGCTTGCGCACCGCCATACGCACCGTACTGCGGCTTACGTTCCAGTACTCTGCCAGGATGTTCTCTCCCGGAAGGGAATCCCCCTCCTTCAGCTTCTCATCCTGGATCAGCTGGTAAATAATATCGTAAATCTGCACATAATAAGGTATGTTCAAATCCCCCAGCTGGGGCATTTCCTTATAATCCATCAATTATGCCATCTCCTTGTCTTTCCTGATCATAAGCCTCATTGCTTCAATTGCGGTCCTGATTGCCCTGTCCTCAATATCGATTTCCGATTTCCTGCCGTTATCGCTGTAGTTCCTGCAATTGGTGGCGCTGGCCATCACACAGGCCGTCCTGATTCCCAGGGACGCGCCCACCGCAAAGAGTGGGGCGCATTCCATGCTGGTGGAGGTGGCCCCGCCTTTTTCATATGCGGACCACTTATACTGAAGCTCCGGTCCCACCGGCTTGGTTTCCGGCTCGGTCTGTGTGTAAAAGGACGCCTTGGTGATGGTCACTCCCACATTATATGGATAATCCAGGTTAATGGCTGCCTGCTCGATGCATTTAAGCATCTGGAAATCCGGCACGGAAGGAAATTCCACCGGCAGATAGTGCTGGCTCACCCCCTCCATCTTCACTGCCCCGTTGGGGATTACCACATCCCCCAGGGACACCTTGGGAGATACGGACGCACAGGTGCCCACGCGCATCATGGTGTCCGCGCCGCACTGGTGCAGTTCCTCAACCGCAATGGCAGCAGAAGGTCCACCAATCCCGGTGCTGGTCACAGCCACCATGGTACCATCCAGTTCCCCTACGAATGTCCTGTATTCCCTGTTATAGGCAATCTCCCTTGGATTGTCAAAATATGCTGCTATCTTTTCCGTACGCTCCGGGCTTCCCGGAAGGAACACATACCTTCCCACATCCCCGGCTTCCAACGCAATGTGCATCATTTTCTTTCCCATAACATTTCTCCTTTATCCCTTTTTATTTATCTGGCTTATGGGCCTGCTACGGATATCCTGCGCCGCCGCGTCCGTTCCCTATATAAGTCCGGCCCGTTCCCCCAGATATCTGCCCGACTCCTGGGCCTGGGCCATCACATCCTCTGCGTCCATGGAAATGACCCTGCGCTCCCTCATGACCCATCTGCCGCCCACGCACATACCGCATACATCCGCACCCAGGGCGCTGTACACCAGCGCCGCGTACAGCTTGTCCGCCCGGTTCCTTATAAGAGGCACAAGGCGCGGGCTTGTCGTATCCATCACAATAAAATCCGCCTTCTTACCAATCTCCAGGCTTCCCCTGTCCCCTTCGCATCCCAGCGCCCTGGCGCCCTCTATGGTAGCCATCCTGACTGCCTCGCGGGCCGGAAGGAATTCCGCATTGTGAAGCAGCATCTTCTGGATCAGGCTTCCGGTCCTTAAATCCCGCAAAAGGTCCAGGCTGTTGTTGCTCTGCGCCCCGTCCGTACCGATGGATATCTGTATGCCCCGCTCCTTCATGGCCTTCATGGGCATGATGCCCGATACCAGCTTCAGGTTACTGACCGGATTATACGACACATGTACATTGTATGTCCGAAATACATCCATATCCTCCTCCGACAGGTGGATGCAGTGGGCCGCCAGGACCTTCTGTCCAAAAACCCCCAGGCTCTCCAGCCACTTCACAGGAGACAGGCCGTACCGCTCCATGATCTGGGCATTCTCATCCTCTGTCTCGGATATGTGGGTATGGATCAGCAGGTCATATGAATCCGCCAAGTCCACCACCTTCTTAAACAGATCCCCGGACACGCTATATGGGGCATGCGGGCCGATACACGGCGTAACCCTGGTCCCTCCTGCACGGCCGTGCCAGCGTTTCACAAAATCCGCCGCCTTTTCAAAGGAATCCCCGCCCTCCGCGGTTGACCAGTCAAAGACAGACGCAGCCAGATAACAGTTAAGCCCGCTCTCCGACGCGGCCCTTGCCACATCCTCTGCAAAATAAAACTGGTCCGCATACGTGGTGATTCCTGACCGGATGAACTCCAGACATGTCATTCTGGCAGCATTATATGCAATCTGCGGATTCAGATGCTTTTCCGCAGGCCACATGGCATGGTTGAGCCAGTCCATCAGTTCCATGTCATCCCCCAGGTTCCTGAACACGGAGGAGTGGGAATGGGTGTGGGTATTCACAAGTCCCGGCAATACCAGATGGCCCTTCAGGTCGATTATCCGGTCTTTTGCAATGACTGTCCCGCTGTCCGGGCCTGGCTCCTGTCCTGCCTTATCATCCAAACGCTCCTGTCTTTCTTGGCCCGCATTTCCTTCCAATGGCTCCTGTCCTGCCTGGCCCGCCTTACCTTCCAGCCACCCCTGTCCTTCCAGTTCCTCCTCAGGCCCAATCCACTGGATCCTGCCGTCCGCCACAATCATGGCTCCGGCTTCGTACACCCGGTCCTGCCCGTCAACTGTGAGTATGGTGCAGTTTTTAATTGCAAATGCGTCCTTCATAGCCCAGCCTTCTTTCTAAATCCGGAAAAACCCCGATATTACTATGACTTGTTATACCGTCCCGGCGTCATGTCCTGGAACACGGAGAACAGCCTGCGCACAGCTTTTACGGAATCCACTTCCACGCACACGGCGATTTCCTCCCGGTCAAGGTCCGGGACAAACCCGTTGTCAGTCTTAATCATGCCTTTAAATGCCTCATTCTCATATTCCACCCCTGCCCGGACCATCTTAAACATGCCCAGGGACGGGTCCTCCGCTATCAGTACGGCCAGCGGGTCATGGACCACACATGCATTGGCCATGCCCATGGATACCCGGTGGAATTCAAAATAGAACTTAAGCACATCCTTTATATACCCTGCAATGGGCCTGCACTCTTCCAGGCAGTATGTACACAGGTTCTCCACATCCCTGTCCGTGATGAATGTCTTCATGGTCACATCCAGGCCGGCCAGCATCAGGTTGAATCCTGCCTTGAACACAATATCCGCCGCCATGGCATCCCCGTAGATATTGGCTTCCGCATAAGGAGTTATATTGCCGGGTGCATTGAGGGTGCCGCCCATGGACACCACCTTCTTCACCTTCCCGGGAAGCTTTGGGTCCTTCCTGAGGGCCAGGGCCAGGTTGGTCATCCTGCCTGTGGTTATGATAATCAGTTCCCCTTTAAGTTCCTCTGCCTTCCTTATAATGAAATCACTGGCAGACTCCTCAAGAGGTTTCTGGCTGCTCTCCGGAAGTTCCACGTTGCCAATCCCATTATCCCCATGGATGAATGCGGGCGCCGACTCAAACACCCCCTCCAGGGATTCATTGGCTCCCACAGCCACCGGCACTTCATAGCCGCAGCCTGAAAGTTTTATTAATCGCAAGGAGTTGTCCGCAGACTGTTCCGCATTGTTATTACCGAAACATGTGGTAATCCCTTCCACGTGGAAATTCGGGGACCTGAGTGCGTATAATATGGCCAGGGAATCATCCACTCCCGTATCCGCGTCAATAATAATCCGTTTCATAAATCCATACTCCTTTTCATTCGCTTCATCTTGTATGTCCAGTTTACAACATGGCAGCCAAGTTGTCAACATGGTATCACTAGTTTTTTATGCTAAATGTATAGTTTTTTAGTTAATCCAGCATATATTTTTTTAATATTGCCTAATTATTTTTTAGGTCTTTTATATTTCGACCAAAAATTTTTGGCATTCTGTCCTTGCATAACCCGGGATTTTATGTTAAACTAATAGCGTTGCGATGCCTGTATAAGTTCATAATCGGATGAACGTATCTACCAGCTACCGGAATAGTTGACTACATGCTTCTATTTTGTATACTGGCTTTTTTTATGTAAAAAACCATGCACCACACAGAAACGCTTAAAATGCAAGCGAAAGGAGTTATTATTATGAATCCAACCAACAACTTCGACGTAATCATCATTGGCGCAGGTCCTTCCGGCATCTTCTGCGCATACGAACTCATCCAGAAAAAACCTGATATGAAGATTCTGATGGTGGAAAAAGGACGCCCCATCGAGAAACGCGTATGCCCCAAGCGCACCACCAAAGTCTGTGTAGGATGTAAACCATGTTCCATCACAACAGGATTCGCAGGCGCAGGCGCATTTTCAGATGGAAAACTGTCCCTGTCTCCGGACGTGGGCGGCAACCTTCCCGAGATTCTGGGCTATGACAAGACCGTGGAACTGTTAAATGAGTCCGACAACATTTACCTGAAATTCGGAGCCGATACCAATGTGTACGGCATAGATAAACAGAAAGAAATAGAAGAAATCCGCCGCAAGGCCATCAATGCTAACTTAAAGCTCATCGAATGCCCCATCCGCCATCTGGGAACAGAGGAGGGTTACAAGATTTACACCCGTCTCCAGGAACACCTTCTGGCCCAGGGCGTCGTCATGGAATTCAACACCATGGTAAAGGATATCATCATCGAGGGCGACACGGTGAAAGGCGTCATCACGGATAAGGATGAGACTTATCACGCGCCTGAGATTGTAGCTGCCATCGGACGCGAAGGCTCCGACTGGTTCTCCCACATCTGCGGTGACCATGGCATTGAAACCCAGGTAGGGACCGTGGACATCGGTGTCCGCGTTGAGGTAAGGGACGAGGTCATGAAGTTCCTCAATGAGAACCTGTATGAAGCCAAGCTGGTATACTACACCCCCACCTTTGATGACAAGGTCCGCACCTTCTGCACCAACCCATCCGGAGAGGTTGCCACGGAGTACTACGAGAACGGCCTGGCCGTTGTCAACGGACATGCCTACAAGTCCAAGGAATACAAGACCAACAACACCAATTTCGCCCTGCTGGTGAGCAAGAACTTCACCAAGCCGTTTAACGAGCCGATTGAATACGGCAAGCACATTGCACAGCTCTCCAACATGCTCTGCGGCGGCCGTATCATGGTACAGACCTTTGGTGACTTCCAGAGAGGACGCCGCACAACCGAAGAACGCCTCTGCCGCAACAACCTGATACCAACCTTAAAGGACGCAGTGCCCGGTGACCTGTCCCTGGTATTCCCTCACCGCATCATGACCGATATTAAGGAAATGCTTCTGGCCCTTGATAAAGTCACCCCAGGCATTGCCAGCGATGAGACACTGCTCTACGGCGTGGAGGTTAAGTTCTATTCCAACAAAGTAGTTGTGAACACTGATTTTGAGACCAGCGTGAAAGGACTGCGCGCCATCGGCGACGGGGCATCCGTTACCAGGGGGCTGCAGCAGGCTTCTGCTAATGGGATCAGCGTGGCACGGAGTATATTGGCAAAATAAAAATAGATGGCAATCCATCAACCATTAAGGGGGGACAATCATGACACAGGATTTTATCAACACCCTTCCAAAGGTGGAACTTCATGTCCATCTGGAAGGAACATTAAGCCTTGAACTGATTCTGGAACTGGCTGAAAAAAACCGGATGGAGCTTCCAAGACCAAAGGAAAATCTGTTTCAATTCACAGGACTGGCAGACTTTCTGGAAATGCTTAACTGGACCTGCTCCCTTGTAAAAGACGGAGCGGATGCAAACAGACTGGCCTATAACTACGCCAGATATGCATCATCCCAGAACATAATGTATGCAGAGGTAATGACCAATCCCACCCACTGGAAGTCCCTGTCATATCCGGACCTGATTGAGAACATACTGGAGGGCTTTGACCAGGCATATGATGACGGCTACTGCGACTGCCGTCTGCTGGTATCACTCCTCCGTTCCCAGACAAGGCGTGAATCCCTGGAACTGGTACGTTATATGAAAGCGCACCGTCATCCCCGTCTGCTGGGTCTTTCCGTGGACGGCAACGAAGCCGCTTCCCCCCAGTCCAGCCAGGTCCTCTATGAGGCATTCCTGGAAGCCAGGAATGCCGGTTTCGGCATCACGGTCCATGCCGGCGAGTCTTCTCCCGCAGAAGGGGTAACCGAAGCGCTGGATATATTGGGTGCCATGCGTATCGACCACGGCGTACGGGCAATCTCAGACCCGGATCTGTTAAAACGCCTTGCAGACGGACAGATTACCTTAAACACATGTCCGACATCCAACTTGATGGAACTCTACAAAACAATGGACGAACATCCGCTGAAGGATTTATATAATCTGGGAATACCTGTGACCGTAAGCACGGATGACCCTGAACTTTTCCGGATTGACCTCTGCCAGGAACTTGAACGGGCAGCCTTGGCCTGCGGCTGGACCGAAAAGGACCTGATCCGTATCCAGGAAAATGCAGTCCGCGCCAGCTTCTGCGATGAAAGCACCAAACAGATGCTTCTGGACAAGCTGGATGTATTCTGCCGGTTCTTTGGATTACCCACCTGATCAGGCGTCCCATGCCGGAACATCATAAGGGAGCCACTGCAAATGCGGATGATTCATCCGCATTTGCAGTGGCTCCTATCTTTTTATCTGGCATAATCCCTAACCCTGCAGCATATAGTTAGATAAATAAAATCAAAAGGTTTCCCAGTATATGAATATACGGAATAAAAGCGCCCTTATTATATCAATACTTATCCCCCTGGCCGTTGGTTCGATATCCGCCTTAATCAGCGGAAACATGGCATCATATTCTGCATTAAATAAACCTGCAATCAGTCCTCCTGGATATATTTTTCCGATTGTCTGGACCATTCTTTATATACTGATGGGAATTTCCGCATATATCGTTTATTCTTCAAATAGTCCCAATAAGGCCAAAGCATTATTAATTTACGGCATCCAACTATTCTTCAACTTTTGCTGGAGCATTCTTTTCTTTGGTTTTAATCTTTACCTGTCAGCTTTTATCTGGCTCATTGCATTAATTATCATAATAATCATTATGATAAGGGAGTTTTACACCGTCATACCGCTTGCCGCTTATTTACAGGTTCCGTATTTGATATGGTGTATATTTGCTGCGTATTTGAATCTGTTTATATTCATTATGAACTGATCAGTATGACCATGCGCATAATCCACTGAAAAGCTGGATGGAACGGCCAAGTCTGATTGTCTTTGTCCGTACCCTATTCCTCATTGTCATCCCCCGTGAATCACAAACCATCTTTAAACAAAACAGGAGCCATCACATGTAACCCAGTAGTTACACATAATGGCTCCCTTTAATTTACATATATACTATGCCATTCCCTCCTCAGCCGCCTCATTCTCCAACAGGGTAGTCTCATACTTATTCAGAATAATGGTCTGAATCATATCCCTTGTATTGGAGTTAATGGGATGGGCGATATCACGGTATTCCCCGTCCGCGGCTTTGCGGCTTGGCATCGCTATGAATAAACCCTTCTCCCCCTCGATAACCTTGATGTCATGAATGACGAATTCATTGTCCAGGGTGATGGAAACAATTGCTTTCATCTTCCCTTCCTTTTCTACCCGTCTCACTCTCACGTCCGTAACCTGCATGTTCTTATACCCCTTCCGTCTTATCCCGCATCATCCGCAGGCACGCTCCCCGTGCGCATTCCCGCGGTCAGATACGTCTTATAATGTATACCTCTCGTTCTTCTCCACGACGATTTTGATGTTCTCCGGTGTGCCGATATGTGTGGTGTTGGCCCGGATTGTATCCCTGCTCTCAACGATGCAGTTCTCAATCACAGTGTTATCCCCAATATAAACATCGTTCAGGATAATGGAATTCTTAATCACACAGTTATTGCCCACATATGCCTTTTTAAAGAGAATGGAATTCTCAACCGTGCCGTTTAAGATACAGCCGCTGGAAATCAGGCTGTTCCTTACAATGGCTCCAGGGTTATACTTGGCCGGCGGCAAATCATCAATCTTAGTGTATACGTCAGGGTACTGCTTAAAGAAATAATCCCTTACCTCGGGCTTCAGGAAGTCCATATTGGTCTTGTAGTAGGAATCCACGGACGCAATATTATTCCAGTAACCGTTCAGCTTATATGCATAAATCCTCTTCAGGTTCTTATAGCGCACAAGGATATCGTTAACCAGGTCATACCTGTCCTCTGCTGCACAGCGCTCCAAAAGCTCTATCAGCTGCCTTCTGCGGATGACATAGATACCACAGGAAATGGTGGTTGCATCGCTTGCCATGGGCTTTTCCTCAAAGTCCGTGATGCGTCCGTCGTCGTTCAGCTTCACGCATCCGAACCTGGTCACATCCGTGCCGTCTTCCATGTCCTTGCACACAACCGTGATGTCAGCCTTTTTCTCAATATGGTATTCCAGTACCTTGTTGTAGTCCAGCTTATACACGCCGTCACCGGCTGCAATCACCACATATGGCTCATGGCTGTTCTTTAAGAAGGTCAGGTTCTGGTAAAGGGCGTCCGCCGTCCCACGGTACCAGTCCCCGTTCTCCGGCGTAATGGATGGCGTGAATACGAATAATCCGCCCTGCTTACGTCCGAAATCCCACCACTTGGAGGAACTTAAATGCAGGTTCAGGGACCTGGAATTATACTGTGTAAATACCGCCACATTCTGGATGTGGGAATTCGTCATGTTGCTCAATGCAAAATCAATACTGCGGTAGCTTCCTGCAACCGGCATAGCAGCCACTGCCCTTTTATTAGAAAGTTCCCGCATCCTCTTGCTGTTACCACCAGCTAATACAATACCGATTGCTCTCATTTTACGCCACCTGCCTTTATAATGTAATTTCCGCTTGCCAGTAATCCGTCAGGATAGTCACTTACGGTTGTATCGCCTGCTATGGCAGTATTCTTTCCAATCTTAACCCCGTCAGGCACAATGGAATTCTCACCGATGGTCACAATATCAAACTGATAAACCTTGGGGTCATATGTACTTGGCGCGTACTCGCCCACGCCAATCTCCACGCCGGAGCCAATCTTCACATTCTCCGCAACAATTGCCTTGTTCACAACGCTTCCTGCTCCGATTACGCAGCCCTGCATGATAATGGAATCCCGGACCACGGCTCCCTTTGCAATGGTGACGCCCGCGCCGATAACAGAGTTTACAACCTCCCCGCAGATTTCCGTTCCCTCACCGATGATGCTTCTCTCGATGTTGGCTTCACTGGATATGTACTGAGGCGGGATCACATCACTCTTGGTGTAAATCTTCCAGTATTCTTCATACAGGTTAAACTCAGGAATGATGTCAATCAGTTCCATATTGGCTTCCCAATAGGAACCAAGCGTGCCCACGTCCTTCCAGTATCCATTGTACTCGTAAGCAAATTCCCTGTCTCCCTTTGCATGGCAGTATGGGATGATGTGCTTGCCGAAGTCACATCCAGGCTCGTCCTTCATCTTAATCAGGGCTTCCTTGAGCACCGGCCAGCTGAAGATGTAGATGCCCATGGATGCAAGGTTGCTTCTTGGCACCGGGGGCTTCTCTTCAAATTCCATGATACGGTTGGACTCGTCCGTAATCAGGATACCGAAACGGCTTGCTTCCTCAATGGGTACCGGCATGGCAGCAATGGTGATATCTGCGTTATTGGCTTTGTGATAGTCCAGCATTACCTCATAATCCATCTTATAGATATGGTCGCCGGACAAAATCAGGACATATTCCGGATTATATGACTCCATATACTCCAGGTTCTGATAGATTGCATTAGCAGTACCGGTATACCAGTCACTGCCTTTGCTTCGCTCATAGGGTGGTAAAATGCTTACTCCGCCCACGTTCCGGTCCAAATCCCACGGGATACCGATCCCTATGTGGGAATTTAAACGCAATGGCTGGTACTGTGTCAGGACTCCGACGGTATCTACCCCGGAATTGATACAGTTACTCAGTGGAAAATCAATGATTCGGTACTTCCCCCCAAAAGATACGGCCGGCTTGGCTACTTTCTGTGTCAGTACGCCAAGGCGGCTTCCCTGTCCGCCTGCTAAAAGCATAGCTATCATTTCTTTTTTAATCACGTTATCACCTCTTGCTGTTAAAATTTTTGTAATTTTAATTATAACACAAACTTCGTAAATAGTACATAAATTTTTAAATTTATTTCACCGTTTTTGTGCATTTTTCCGACATTTTCTTCCTAAAATATCCATTTAGCACCGATTTTCCCCATATCTAGTGCCTCATAATGGATTTTACCACTAAATATCCCACCCCCACCCTGTGTATTTTGTCTGATTCCGGTCAAATGTCTGTATGAACATCATACCAGATAAATCCTGCCTTATAACTGTTAATTTCTGCCACTGTCATGTCCGATTAGCACGCATTATAAATAGGAAGACAGAATAATCTTGAAACATTACGGGAAATATCTTATAATCACGTATATGTAGTTACCGTCCATTTCCTGGGGAATTGGGGATACTGTATGAAAAGAGAGAAAAGAAAAGGAGATTATCAGTCATGGATCTGATTACCGTAAGAGAACTTTATAAGCATCCGGAGAATTATCTGGATAAGGAAGTAAGCATTGGAGGGTGGGTCCGCAGTCTGCGCGATTCCAAGGCCTTTGGCTTTATTGTAGTAAGCGACGGAAGTTATTTTGAGACACTTCAGGTTGTGTATCACGACAGCCTTTCTAATTTTACAGAGATATCCAGGATGAACGTGGGCACCGCCATCATCGTGAAGGGAACCCTGGTGGCCACGCCCCAGGCCAAGCAGCCATTTGAAATCCAGGCCACTGAAGTAACCGTGGAAGGAGCATCCGCCTCCGACTACCCCCTTCAGAAAAAGCGCCACTCCTTTGAATACCTGCGCACCATCTCGCATCTCCGTCCCAGGACCAATACGTTCCAGGCCGTTTTCCGTGTGCGCTCCCTGATTGCATATGCCATCCACCAGTATTTCCAGGAAAGGGATTTCGTATATGTACACACGCCGCTGATTACAGGCAGCGACTGTGAGGGCGCCGGGGAAATGTTCCAGGTAACCACCCTGGACCTGAACAACATCCCAAAGACAGAGGACGGCAAGGTGGATTTCAGCCAGGACTTCTTTAACAAGGCAACCAACCTGACCGTAAGCGGACAGCTCAACGCCGAGACCTATGCAATGGCATTCCGCAACGTATATACCTTTGGCCCTACCTTCCGCGCCGAGAATTCCAACACGGCACGCCATGCAGCAGAGTTCTGGATGATTGAACCTGAGATGGCATTTGCGGACCTGGACGACGACATGCGTCTGGCCGAAGGCATGCTCAAGTATATCATCCGGTTTGTCCTGGAACATGCGCCTGAGGAAATGAACTTCTTCAACCAGTTTGTGGACAAGGGCCTTCTGGAGCGCCTTAACAATGTCCTCAATTCGGAATTTGGACACATTACTTACACGGATGCAGTGGAACTGCTTGAGAAGCACAACGACGAGTTCGACTACAAGGTATCCTGGGGCTGCGACCTTCAGACAGAGCATGAACGCTATCTGACTGAGAAGGTCTTCAAAAAGCCTGTATTCGTAACCGACTATCCAAAGGAAATCAAGGCCTTCTATATGAAGATGAACCCGGACAACAAGACGGTTGCAGCGGTTGACTGTCTTGTACCGGGCATCGGTGAAATCATCGGAGGCAGCCAGAGGGAAGACAACCTGGATAAGCTGGTGGCAAGGATGGACGAGCTTGGCCTTCGCAAGGAAGACTACGATTTCTACCTGGATTTAAGGAAATACGGCTCAACCCGCCACGCCGGCTTCGGTCTTGGCTTTGAACGCTGCGTCATGTATCTGACCGGCATGGGCAACATCCGTGACGTTGTGCCATTCCCAAGAACCGTTAATAACTGCGAGCTGTAAAGAATATCCGGTACAGCATTGCCGTACTGCCCGCCCGGGACATTTTCCATCAATGCCCCGGGCGGGGGCGCGCCAACCACAAACCAACAGGAGGCAGACATGAAATTCATCCACACCGGGGATATCCACTGGGGTATGTGTCCCGATGCCAGCAAGCCATGGGGCAAGGAACGTGCCCAGGCCATCAAAGATACCTTCCGGATAATCATTGAACATACAAAAGAGATGGATGCGGACTGCTTATTCATCAGCGGGGACCTGTTCCACAGGCAGCCGTTAATGAAGGACCTGAAGGAGGTCAATTACCTTTTTTCTTCCATTCCCTCCACAAAGGTCATCATCATAGCAGGCAACCACGACCGTATACGGGATAATTCCGCCCTTTTGAGTTTTACATGGAGTCCCAATGTGACATTCCTGATGGATGAGAGCCTGACTTCTGTTTACTTTGAGGATATCAACACGGAAGTGCACGGCTTCAGCTACCACCGCACCGAGATTAAGGAGCCGCTTCTGGACGACATCCAGGTTCCCTTAAACAGCAGGATCCAGATTCTCATGGCCCATGGCGGCGATGCGTCCCATCTGCCCATCAACTTTAACAGCCTGGAGCTGTCCCCATTTTCCTACATAGCCCTTGGACATATCCACAAGCCGCACATCGTGGGCGAGGGAAAGATGGCTTACTGCGGTTCCCCCGAGCCGCTGGATTTGACGGAAACAGGCGCCCATGGATACTATGCGGGAGAGGTGCATCCCCTCACAAGAAAGCTTGTAAGCCTGCAGTTCATCCCGGCGGCAAGCCTTCAGTACATCCCCCTGGCGGTGAATGTATCCAAGGACACCACCAATGGGGAACTGTCTGACCGGATTGCCAGGGAGATTGAGAACCGGGGCGAACAGAATATCTACCGGTTCCGGTTAAAGGGCATGAGGGATCCTGACATTGAGTTCGACCTGGAACAGCTTTCCTCACGCTTCAGGATAGCCGAGATCCTGGATGATTCTGAGCCCCAGTATGACTTTTCAGCCCTGTTTGCAGAGCATTCCAGCGACATGATAGGATTTTTTATCCAGGCCCTCCAAAAAGAAGACATGAGTCCTGTGGAAAAGAAGGCGTTGTATTACGGGGTCAACGCACTGCTTCGGACCACGGATGAAAGGAGCTGAACCATGAAGATACTGAGTCTGCACATTGACGGCTTCGGCAAGCTTCACGACCAGGACATCTCCTTTCAGGACGGGATGAATGTGGTCTACGGCAAGAATGAAGCCGGCAAATCCACGCTGCACACATTTATAAAAGGCATGCTGTTCGGCCTGGAACGTCAAAGGGGACGGGCCGCCAGAAATGATACCTACAGCAGATACGAACCATGGCAGGGAAGCGGCACCTATGAAGGATGGCTCCGCCTGGAAAGCGAAGGACAGGTTTACCGCATCCAGCGCAGGTTCCACAAGCGGGGCAGGGAACTGACCATTGTCAATGAAACCCTTGGCAGGGAACTGGAACCCACCAAGGCGCTTTTAGACCAGCTGCGCTGCGGCCTTTCCGAAACCGCTTACGACAACACCATCAGCATTGGCCAGCTCAAATGCGCCACGGACGGAGGGATGGTTTCCGAACTGAGGAATTACATTGCCAACCTGAACACCTCGGGGAGCATTGCCCTTAACATAACCAAGGCAACCGCCTACTTAAAGGCCCAGCGCCGCGAGCTGGAAAACCAGATGGTACCGGAAGCAGCAAGGAGCTATGCAGCCCTGTTAGGGGAAATCCGCAAGATTGAACAGGAGATATCCGCGCCCGAATATGCCAACCAGCTGATTGCCTGCCGCACCAGGAAAATGGAAATCCGGCAGCAGCTGGACAACCTTCAGAAGGAAAAGGAAGGGCTGCTGGAAAAGACAGCCAAGGGACGCCAGATTCTTCTTGGCAGTCAGTTCACGGACCGGGATTCTGTCCAGGTCTATATGGACGACACCAAGAAGCTTTACAGTGAATATGAGGTGACCAGGGCGGCCTGCAACAGGAAATCCAGGACGGTCTGGGCAGTCCTGTTATTCATGGTGACCCTGGCCTGCGGCGGTTTTGCCGGCCTATGTCTTGGCGCGCCTCAGATAATCCATGATGCCGTCAGGCTGCCAATCCACATGGCCGCGGCGGCTGGGATTACAGGCGGGATTGCGGCGGCTGCCCTTGTGACTGCCATCCTGCAGCTGAACAAGAACCGGCGCTTCAAAAAGGAGCTGGAGACCAATACAAGGCTGCTTCAGGAGATATTCGCACGCCACCTGGGGGATTCATCCATATCGCCGGAGGCCATGAACGCCCTGGAGGCCAAGATGGCTGAGTTCCTCCGCCTGAGCAAGGCCGTGGAACAGTCAGAGCAGACCTTAAACCAGCTGTCGGAAGAAATCAGCAGCCTGCAGGCCAACGAGGAAGTATTCTCCGGGGAAATCGAACAGCAGCAGCGCATCCAGTGGGAACTGGAACAGAAGCTGGAGCACCTGGCTGACTGCCGGACCAGGGCTGAGGGGTTAAAGCAGATACTGGCTGAAAATGAACGCGCCCAGGAGGAGCTGAACGCTATCGACCTGGCCCAGGACACAATGACCGCCCTTTCCACCACCATCCGGGACTCCTTTGGCCTGTATCTGAACAAAACAGCCTCAGACCTGATTTCAGGCATTACGGGAGGCATCTATACCAGCATGAGCATCAACGAAAACATGGACGTATTCATGAACACCCCCGGCAAGCTGGTGCCCATCGAACAGGTCAGCAGCGGCACCATGGACCAGATTTATCTGGCGGTCCGCCTGGCGGCGGCCAAACTGATCCAGAACGGCCGCGACTCCATGCCCCTTATCTTTGACGACAGCTTTGTGCTGTATGATGATGAGCGTCTGAAGACAGCGCTTAAATGGCTGGTGAAGGCTTATGACAGCCAGATCATCATATTCACGTGCCATCAGAGGGAGGCACAGTTATTGACGGCGAACCAGATACGGTATCATCTGGTGACGATTTAGAGGGAAGAGGTTTTAAGGCTTTCCTGAGCTGCCGCTTATTAAAATGCGGACAGGAAGCATGGCGCTTCCAACCATTGAGTTGGGATGGGGCCATGCTTCCTGTTTGTTTTTGTCTGTTTATCTGCTATATGCGTATTTGCTGCGCGCTCATCTGTTTGGCACGCATCTGTTATCTGTCTGTTATCCAATGGATTACCATCATACTACCATCTGGATGGGGTGTCGGCACAGCGGTTATGCGTCTTTGCCGCACGCAGGGCTGCAAAGCAGCCGCAGAGCCTGCATATCCCATTACTTAAAAATTCACACCGGCTGCAGGAGGACATCCCATCCCCTATATAACCCCCAAGGATTTCATCACCCATATCCCCACCGGAAGTGTAACCGCTGAAAGCAGCATGGAAACCGTAATAATCGCCGCCCCCAGTTCTCCGTCCCCGCCCATCTTCTTGGTTACAATATATACATTCATGGCCGATGGGACTGCAAACATCACAAATGCCGTTACAATCTGCTCCGGGCTGAATCCCATCCATTGCATTGGGACTGCAAATACAAGGGGTGTGACCACCACTTTATAAATCGCCCCAAACCCAATCCATGTCCCTCTGCCTGCAAAGGACGAAGGCCTGATACCTGCTCCGATTAATATAAGGGCCATGGGCGTTGACATCTGCCCCAGGTAGGATAGTGACTTCTCAGCCACAGACGGAAGCCGGATTCCCAGCAGTGAAAATGGCAGGGCTGCGAGAATGGCCACAATCATGGGATTCGTTAAAATATCCTTAAGCATCCTCTTCCAGCTGACCTTCCTGCCTGAGGGGTCATAGTAAGACAGGACAATGGTGGCCAGTACATTGTAAAAGGGGAGTACAAAGGTAACCACCATAATGGTGGAGGGAATGGATTCCCTGCCCAGTATGCTCTGACAGATAGGAAGTCCCAGATACACAAAATTCCCCCTGAACGCACTATGGACAACAGCGCTGACAGCCGTCCTGTCCCTGACTAAAAAAACACATAAAATCCAGGCCCCTGCAAAAGCCGCACAGGTACAGAGTAATAAATAGGCAGTAAATCCCACGTCCAGGCAGTCAGAAAAGTTGCTGCGGGATACATCCAGGAATAATTTAGCCGGAAGCGCGGTATAAAAGACCAATGACGTGGCCTGTCCCACAAAATCCCCTGTTAATATACTGTGCCGCCCCAAATAGAAACCGATGCCCATTACCATGAATACAGGTATGACTGAATTAAGGCTGAAAGCTAAATGTTCCATTACAATACCAGCCTCATTTCACTTAGTCCTGAATCCGTTGCGGTACATTCAAACGGTCCCGGCGTTGGATGCTGCCCCCGCTTTCTGCCTGAGAAATCCTCATCTATCCTCACTGGCGAGCCATCCGGGTTCTCATATGGCTGCTCTGTTTCAAAGGACATTCCTAACATGGAGGTGGAAATAAATTCCGTCTCCATCCGTGGCAGATAATCATAGAGATTGGTGCTGAAATAATACGAACCTTCCTTCTCAATCAAGTTAAAATAGACCCGGTTCTCCGTATCAACATGATTCAGCTGTTCCTTGACGTAAGGCCTGGCTCCGTTAAAGTATGCATTACCGCTGATATATACGGGCAGATGACTGTTATAATCATAACGGCGCCCCCAGGAAGTGTCCGGTGTCCCTTCATCCGTAAACTGATGATAATACTCATCATGAAGCGGATAATCATCATAGATATGCAGGCCAGCTTCAATATTCACCTGCGGGTTCATCCCAACCAGCCTGGCCACCTCAGGATTCCTGACCTGTCTTTTCTCCTGAGGCAGGTCCGGCTGGATGAATATATTGTTGTAGAACCGGTCATCACCGTTATTGATAGTCATACACCCCATTATATCTGTCTCATGGGGGAAATGATATGGTGTGAACCTTCCCTCAGAGCTTCCGATATCAATGGGACCCGCAATTATATTGTGGACAAAGGCCAGGCCCTGGGAGCGTTCCCTGAGCGCAAACCGGGAAAGGAACAGGTTATTATCGACAAGGGCCGGCCCATGGCTTACTTCTATGTACAGATCCTCGCTGGTGCGGGTATCCTCCTCCCCATGATTATCGTGGAACAGATTGCAGGAGACCCGTGTTCCCTGGGTCTGCCAGTCCAGCCATATCCCCCTGTGGCAATGATGGATATGGTTGCGGCGTATCACTGTGTCAATCGCACCGTGCAGCTTAATCCCGCCCAGTTCAGAACCGCTGAACTCCCCATATGTATTAATATGATGAATCTCGTTTCCCTCAATCAGGGAGAAGATTCCCCCCAAGTGGCCCACGATACCGGTCTGACCGCAGTTAAATATCCGGTTGCGCCGGACAATATGGGAACCCACCGTCTCCCTGCTCCATCCTGTATGCTGCGCATAATGTACCAGGTCGCGCTCCAGCTGGGTTCCTGATTTAACACGTTCCTTTGTCCAACGGTTATCTGATGGGTGCCTGCACTTGCCCAGGCTGATGCCCGAACACCGGGAATCTGAAATGACACAGTCCTCAATAATCCACCCCAGACTCCAATGCGGGCCAATCAGCCCATCCTGGAATGCAGTGGGCGGTGCCCATTGGGTTGCCGCCTGCCTGAGTGTGAACCCGGACACAGTGATATAATCCATCCCCGTTTGCTCCGGGAAGAATACCCTGGGACGCACATTAATCTCCACAAGATTTCCATGGGGCGCCCCGTCCGGGAACCTGGCATATATGACAGTGACATCCCCATCCTGCTCCGTATACCACTTGTGCTTCCTGGAATATTCCCTGTCCCACGCCCATTCTAATGGTTCATCATTCCAAAGCTTATCAAGGCAGTCCTCCTCATAAAGGGCCTGTCCATTAAAGTATACCTGCCCTGTATGGTTTATCCTCCCAAGCCCCCGGTACCAGTCTCCCCCAACCTGGGTAGTATATGGATTGTAACCGCCGAAAAAACCGCCAGGTATCCTTGTCATCCATATATCGTCCCTGACATGTTCCCATTCCCTTATCTCCTCTGCCCCGCTGATGACCGCCGCCCCCGGCGCCTGGGAACGGTATACGATCCGGTTCCGGTCAGAGGTTCCGCCATTTTTAGGGTTCACACACTCCCGGTATATTCCTGGAGCCACAATGACCGTATCACCGGGCCGGGCAGCTTCTGCGGCCTGGCTGATCCTGCGAAAAGGCGCCTGTTGGGAACCGTCACCCCATAACGGTCCATCTGCAGATACATAATAATTCATAACATACCCTCCTTCAATGTAGTACTGACTATTGTGCAGCAGCGCACCTATCCCTTGACCGCTCCCTGTGTCAAACCGTTGGATATCTGCTCCTGGGCGGAAAAATAAGCGATTATGACCGGCAGGGAGCTGATGAATACAGCACACATGATGGCAGGTATGTTAACCGCTGCTTCTCCGTAAAAGTTCTTAAGGCCAACAGGAAGCGTCATCCTGTCCTTGCTGTCAACCAGCGTCATTGCGTATATGAACTCATTCCATGTATGGAGGATATCATAAATAATGACCGTGGATACAGCCGGTTTGGCCAGCGGCATGATGATCCGTCCATACAGTGAAAACGGTCCGCACCCGTCTATGATGGCCGCTTCCTCTATCTCATGGGGTATGTCCCTGAAAAACTGGGTTATTATAACCGTGGAGATTGGAATGCTGAAGCTTACATACGGACCAATCAGGGCAATCAGATGATTGTAAATATTCAAATCCTTGGAGATGACATAAATCGGTATCAGCGTTGTGTGTACGGGAATCATCATACCTATCATGATGACTGCAAATAATAATTCAGCCCCCTTAAAACGCAGCTTGGATATGGCAAAGCTTACCATGGTGGAGCAGATGACAACCAGACACACCGCTGAAACACACACAATGATGCTGTTGAGGAAATACCGTAAAAAATCGCCTGTAAGGACCAGCTTGAAATTGTCCAGGCAGAAGGACGCCGGAAGTCCCCATGCGCTTCCAAAATACTCCTTTTGGGTTTTAAAGGATGTCATGACAATGAATATGAATGGATATACAGTGACAACTGTTATGGCCAGACATAAAAAGTACTGAAACACACGGAATATCCCCTTTAAAAGACCTGCATTACCGTTCATCCAGCCTTCCTCCTCCCTGTCCTGCCGGACCCGCTGCCAATATCCCCAAATGCCGCGGTTGCACCATAGTACACAATGGCAAACGTACCGCAGAACAGGAACAGGAAACTGGCAATGGCGCTGGCATAGCCCATGTTCCAGCCCTGGATTCCCTGCTTATACAGATAGGTTGCAACTAACTCGCTGGCGCCTCCCGGACCGCCTCCCGTCATGATCCAGATTAAATCAAAATACTTTAAGGAACCTACAATATTCAGAAGGGCAGCCGTACGTATGGTGGGCAGCAGCAGGGGAAAGGTCACATTCCAGAAACACTGCCAGCTGTTGGCCCCATCCAGCATGGCTGATTCCATCAATTCGCCTGGCACATTGGTCAGGCCGGCCTTCAGCAATATCATATAAAATGGAATGAAGGTCCAGCAGATTACAATCAGCACACATGGCAGGGCATAGGCCGGCTCTCCCAGCCACCCTTTAACCATGCCGCCTTTTCCAATCCCGCGCAGGACAGCCTGAAGAAGACCGAAATTAGGGTCATATATCAGGTTCCATAATATACCCGTGGCCGAAGTGGAAAGAAGCACAGGTAAAAACCAGAGCGCTTTAAAAATACGCACGCCTTTCAGCCTGGAATTAATCAGCAGCGCCAGTATCAAGGCCCCGGGCAGCTGGATACAGATGGATGTTACCATTAACACCAGATTATTCTTAAGGGCATGCCATACATTGGGGTCATGGACCAGACGGATCCAGTTATCCCACCCTGCCCAACCCGTGGACATGATGCCATTCCAGTCCAGAAAGCTGAAATAGATTGTTTTGGCAATGGCAAACACATTATAAAAACCATAGAACAACAGGGTCGGCGCAATAAACACCAGGATGGTCAGAACACGTCTGACAGATTTAGGCTTGCCCTTATCCTGACCAGGGATGCAAAGCCCTGTTGTCTCCGTATTATCAGACATAGGCCCTCCTTTGCCTTATACATATGAATGAACTATCATTTAAGCGGTCCGTAACAATCAACAGCTGCCCGTTCCAGGCTTGCAGCCACTTCCTCCGGGGTCATGGTCCCGCCATAAAGGGCCTGCGTATAGTCCTTGAATGCCTCACCCAGTTCTGCAACAAACTGCTGGTCATAGAAGTTCTGGGTCCAGTCAGCCTTAATCAGGTTGTCAAACTGCTCCTGGACCAGCGGGTCCTCAATCCTTACATCCTTTGCACCTGTAAAGCTGTTGCCTGCATCGATATAGTCCTGGCTGAAATCAGCATTGGTCAGGTAATACAGGAAGTCCGCTGCCATCTCTGGATACTCACACCGGGATGATATGGAGAATACGTTGCCCCCGGCAACAATGCCCACTTCCCCCGAGTCATTACAGGCCGGATATGGGAATGTGCCCACCTTTTCATAAAACTCCGCGTCCTCTGCCACACAGTTGCTTAAGAATCCATTGGTCATGATGAACATGGCCGCAACTTCATTATAAAACAGCATACGGCTGCCGCCCGCATTATGGTCAATACCATTGGTCCCGTCCGGATAATAGCCCTTCCTGGAAAAATCCGCAAGACGCCGGCCGGCTTCTATGAAATACTCATTATCAAAGGACATGGTACGGTCCGAAAGCCCCTTTGACATCTCCTCTCCCCCCAGGTTCACACCCAGCATGGTGTATTCCAGAAGACCGGGCCACTTGTTCTTATTCCCTAAGGCAAAGGGGATGTATCCTGCTTCCTTCAGCCTCGCGCATACCGTATCCAGTTCTTCCCATGTCCTGGGCACATCCAGGTTAAGGTCCTTAAAAATCTCCGTATTATAGAATACAACAGACGGCGCAATCCCGATACCCATCCCATAAATCCTGTCATCAAAGGTGGAAATCCCAAATTCAAAATCATAATACTCATCTTTATAGGGCGCGATTAAATCAGTGATGTCCGCCACCAATCCGTATTCAATATAGGACTTTAACACATCGCCGCCCCAGTTCATGAACACATCCGGGATGTCGGCCGCCCCTGCGCCCATTACTGTCTTAATCTTAGTCTTGTACGCATCGCTGTCAAGGCGGGTCTGCTCCACCGTTACATTCGGATAAGCCTTATTAAAACGGGCGATTGCGTTATCATACATCTGCTGGCGCACATCATCGGTCGCGCCGTGCCAGAAACTCAGGGTGTACGTCACATCACTCTTAATACCGGGATCCGCTTCCAGGGATCCGTCCTCCCCCGCCTTTGCAGGTGCAGTTTCTTGGGGTTCCACTGCCGCTGTGGAGGCAGGTTCCCCGCTGCCCGCACACCCCATCATACTGCTGCCCGCCAATACCGCTGCCATCACCATTGCCGCAAGTCTTTTCCTCATAATGTCCCTCTCCTTTTCATTTGCTCACATCATGTCCCTATGTGTTCCCTTCATGGTTCCCGTCCGCCACCTCAGATTCTTCCTTCAAAGCTCTTAAGCCGGCCATGACAAGTTCACGTATCATACAGGACCGTGAACGGTCATAGAACCATTCTTTCTTTTCCCTGTCCAGGATGGCTTCAATATCAGGCGTCACTACAAAAGATAATTTCTTCCGCCCGGAATCCATGAATATCACCTCCATTATCGATGGTTCAGAACCAATGAACCTGTATCAATTATAGTTCATAGGTTCTGAACCTGTCAAGGCTTTTGGCGTACACTTTTTTGTCTCTTTTAGTATCCTTTTTTGCTTGACAGAACGTATGAACCTGGGTATCATATGAACTAAGGAGGGATTGAATCATGCCTACAGAGAAGCCGCGCTATACGATTATTGTTGATAATGATTTATTAAAACAAATTGATGATTTCCGCTTTGAAAACCGCTTTCCAAGCCGTTCCGCCGCCACACTGGAACTGATCCGCCTTGGCATTGAACAGCTGCGCAGGGAACAGAAGGAACAAAAGTAAGCGGAAGGACATGATACCGGACATAATCCAGAATAGACATCAAAAGACGCCCATGCACCATCATTTAACCGATGATGCATGGGCGCTCCTGTACAGCAGGATTCATTTTATCCATAAAAAGAGGAGGCGCCAGATCATCCAACCGGATGTCCGGGCGTCCCCCTCCTTCAACTTCCGCTGCCATCACACGCGCTGCTGCGCCTGCCTTGACTCCTTATATACCTCAATCGCCTCCGTAATATTAGAAGCTGACCCGCCCTGAATAAGCCTGGACAGTTCAGAAAGCCTGTCCGGCTCCAGGAACTCCTTGCCCAGATAAGGGCCGAAGGTATCGGTAATCCGTATATTCTGCTGCTTGATGCTGCCCTCCAGCTCCCTCAAAGCCCTTGATGTGCCGTCCAATGCATCCTTAAGGCTGTCCAGGCGCGCCTTGTGGCTGGCTATGATTTCATCCGTGATGATGTTCTTTGTCACGTTCTCAAAGGTGTTCAGGGCGTCCTTTTTCTTAGAGGTAATCTCTGACAGTTCCTGTTCCACGCACGCTATCTCATCATCATATTTCTCAAGGTCATAGATATCCTCATTGCCATCCCGCTGGATTGTATGGGTGATGACCTTAATCTTCTTCTGGTTGGAGCGGAGGGTGTTGCGTATGGCCCGTCCCCGCTTTAAGGCGTCCTGGTGGCGGAGCCTTGTCTTATTCCCCACCAGCACATACAATCCCCCAAACAGCAGCACGTCCAGGAAATACACCGCGGCCAGGTACCACATCTGGCGTTCCGGCAGCAGGAAAAAGTATACCCCGCAGGGCACTGCCAGGAAACAAACGGTCAGGGTCAGGAGGAACAGCATGATTTCCTTCAGGCCTCCCGGATAATACAGCGCATAGTAAAATGTACTGTTACAGAATGACGGCACCCTTTCCTTCTGGAACAAGGTCCTCATCTGCACCTTTAAATCCCTGTTATGCTCCCTTAGCTCACTGGTCTCTTCGGCTATCCGCTCCTTCATTCCCCGGCTCTTGGCCTTCTCGCGTTTTGCCCTTGCTTTTTTCAGCCGCTCCTGCCCCTTGGCAATCTCCTTATCATAGCTGGAACTAATCTCCTCCAGCCGCTTTTTAACGGTCTGGTTAACAGCATCCGTAACAGCCCTGCCTGCTGTCTCCAGTTCCCGTTCCTGCTCCTCTTCCAATGCTTCCAGCTGACCCGCCGTATTCTGGTCACAGTCCAGACGGTACACCGCATCCCTGGCGTCTGCCAGGAACTTTACATAATCCGTAATTGCCTGTCCCACCTGCATTTCCTCCTTATGGGAACTTTTGTAACTATGTATAGCTTACTACAAATCACCCCTTCGGGCAAGGGATGTTACAAAAAGTTCAAATATGACAGAAATATGTCGCCAAAAGGAGGATTTTCAGGGATTCAGGACACTGTGGGGTGTCTGGAAACTGCCCTGCGGATGGGGTTAAGGCTTCATCCCCACGCCGCCCTGGATAAACAGGGTATCCCCTGTTATATACTTTGCATCATAGCTGGCCAGGAACACACATACCTTACCGATATCCTTCTGCGCATCCCCGTACCGTCCAAGAGGAATCTCATCCAGGTTTTTCTTAAACATCTCCGGATTTTCCTGCCCCCACTGGGCCAGCTTATCCGTCATGACCAGAGGAAGGACTACGTTCACATTAATATCATATGGTCCCCATTCATTGGCGGCCACCCTGGACAGGCCGCGGATTCCTTCCTTTGCGGCTGCGTAGGAGCTTTGTCCGGGCTTGCCGGAGATTCCTGCGCCGGATGCGAAGTTAATGACCGAGCCATGGGTCTCCTTCAGATATGGAAATGCATGCTTCATATAGAAAAAGGTTGCGTATAACCCGGAATAGATGGCCTTGTCAAAATCCGCCTGGGTGTGTTCCACCAGGGTAAGTCCGGAAGCCGAGGTCTGGGCGCTGTTAATCAGCACGTTCAGCTTGCCGAAATGCTCCACGCCTTTTTCAATGGCAGCCTTGACCTGGTCCTCATTGGAACCGTCCGCCACACAGATTACCACATCCGTGCCAAAATCTTTCTCCAGCTCAGCCTTTGTCTTTTCCATGCCTCCGGGGAAGATATCAGTGAGGATCATGCTGGCCCCCTCATCTGCAAACGCCCTGGCCACGCCCCGGGCGATTCCGCCGCCGCCTCCGGTAAGCAGTACAACACGGTCTTCCATTCTTCTTAAATGCTGCATAAACATATCCTCCTTTTTAATAATCCGGGGCAGGCCAGGACAGATTGCCGGGCGTGCCCCAAAAACCAATTTTCAGAAAACTCATCGTGATTACCATTATAGAAGAGAATATTTTTTTGTCAACATCATATTTTTTCGTTAATTAATTATTTATCATTAAATGTTTCCTTATATATTCAGACTTTTTATAATTATACGGATGTAAATTCACCCATTTTCTCCTAGATTTTTACTAAAAATTTTTCAGATTGTAGATATATTTAACAATTTTTTTGAGTTTTATCTAGGCCAGCGCTCCCTGGCACAGGGCAGCGCCTCAAACGCACCGTGGGGTTCCGTCTGATACCAGTAGGCCACGGAAGATAAATCGTCCTGCCGTTCAAACAGTCCCCGGTCACTGACCCCGATCTGCTGGACCGTAACCCGCAGGTCATGGTCAAAGATAACCGGATCCATGAGATGCCACCTGTAAAAGGAACGCATGGGAGGACAGTCGTCATTATGGTATGGATTACGGATATCCGCATCATGGGCAGAATAAAAAGGATATCCTAAAAAAGGGGAGTTATAGTTCGTCTCCACGGTCCGGCCGTCCTCCTGGCGTGCAAAGCTCCAGGAACCGCCAAAATAATCCTCCATCCCGGTCCCGCATATGGTGGGGTATTCCCTGTCCCCGTCAATGTAGAATTTCACTTCCCCTTCCCCCCACCAGTAACGCTCCAGGGTGCTTAATGCAATGAAGGTCCCTACATAATGTCCCCTTCCCCTGATATGATCCGCTATGACATAATCCTTTCCGGGGGAAGTGATTCTCTCACGCCTCCATTGGGCATGGAAATACGCCGTGTCATCCGGAATATGGTCATAAAGGCAATAATCAATCTGGTAAAAAAAGGCCGGAACCGGATCCGCGTGCTGGTTCACAAGTTCAATCCGCGCGCCTGCCCGGAACGGCATCGGGAAATAGCAGTTGAATCCCCTGGCCGGGGCCACCGTGACCGGGACAGAGTCCACCCTGTAATCCGTCCCAAAGCCGCAGCAGAAAAAGTCCCCCAAAGGGCTTTCCACGGAAGGCGCGGTCTCATCATCCCAGTACATGCGCAGTACCAGGTCCCTGAGCACATAGCGCTCAGCATCGGATGTTTTCCGGTCCACGGTCATCCAGATATGGTTGATCACGCCCGCGCCTTCTATCTCCCCCAGGACCACGCTCTCTCCCGGCTGTATATCCTTAAGGCATGGGCAGCCCTTCCTGGACGGCCCCAGCGGCCCTGCGGCCATGCCGCCTTTTCCTTTTTCCCCTGTTGGGTTCTCCGCGTTAATGGCCCTGCTTCTTCCATGCCGTAACATGGGAAGGGCGCCCAGCATACCTGTCATTGAATATTCAAACATTGTATCCTCCCTGTCCTTAGAGCGTGTTTGAAAATCCGCTCCCATCTTTTCCCCTACCCCTTCACCGCTCCGGCCGTCATGCCCTCTGCCACCCACTTATTCAGCACAAAATACACAATCATGGGCGGAAGGATTGATACGGCAATGGCCGCGTACGTGGAACCCCAGTCCACATTCCCAAAGGCCCCCACATAATCCTTAAGGCCCAGGGCTACTGTCTTGGCCGCCTGCTCGCTGATGAATGTGTTGGCGAATATGAAGTCGTTCCATATAAAGATACTGTGCATGGACGCCACCGTAATCACCGTATTCTTAGCCAGCGGGAAAACAATGGAGGTAAAGGTGCGGTATGGGGAACAGCCGTCCACAATGGCAGATTCTATCAGCTCATTGGGAATGAAGCTGTAAAAGCTGACAAACAGCATGACGGACAGTGGCAGCGCAAATCCCACCTGGGGCAGGATCAGTGAAAAGCTGGTGTTGAGTATGTGCATCCTGCTGTAAAAGATAAACAGGGGAATCAGGGTTATCTGAACCGGAATCATGATTCCGAACGTAAAAAACGCATAAATCCTGCCCGTGAGCCTGAACCTGAATTTAGAAATCGCAAACCCCGCCGTGGCGCTCAGGAAAACGATGAGGACAATGGAAACCGCCGTGATTTTAAAGCTGTTCCACATGTACCCCAGGATTTTCCCGTCTGAGAATATCTTAATATAATTTGCCAGGGTAGGCGATTTCGGCAGGGCAAACGGTGCTGCGGACAACTCCGTGGTGGGCTTGATGCTTGCCAGGAACAGCCACAGCACAGGATATAGCTGCACCGCCAAAAACAGGCATATAACAACCAGGAATATTACTTTTCCAATCTTCTTTTTAGCCATGTCATTGTCCCCCCGCGTGTTTTTTCTTTTTTATGAATGTCTTTTCCTCCGACATCACCGCCCGGAGCAGGGCAACCACCAGGATACTTTCTATGATGATGAACACGGACAGCGTGCTTCCATAACCATACTGGTTGCTGGAAAATGCCTTCTTATACATATAGGTAGACATCAGCTCGCTGACATTGCCCGGGCCTCCATTGGTCAGGAGGAACGGTATGTCAAATCCCCTCAGGGCGCCGGTCAGGCACATGGTCAGGGTGAGAAGGATGATCTGACGGATCATGGGAAGCTTAATCCTAATCAGCAGCTGCCAGTCTGTTGCCCCATCCACCCTGGCCGCCTCCATGACTTCCTTATCCAGGGAAATCAGGGCTGCATAGAAGATAACCATATACATCCCGGCAAACCGCCATCCCTCCGGCAGGGATACGGCTGCAAGGACCGTCTTGATATTTGTAAGCCAGCTGATGCTGCGGATGCCAAAAACATTCAATATCTGGTTAATCAGGCCCACGGGTTCGGTGGCATACATGCTTCTGAACAGCTGGGTAACAGCCACCGTAGTAATGATGCACGGAACATAATATAAGGTTTTAATCAGGGCAACGTGCTTTGTCATATAGGTAAGCAGCACTGCAAATATAAGCCCTATCATCAGCTGCATGGACACCACGATGACAAGGTATATCAGGTTATTCACAAAGGCGGTATAGAAGACAGGGTCCCTGAACATATGGATGTAATTATCAAGGCCCACGAACTTTCTGGCGCCAATGCCTCCCCATTCCATAAAACTCAGCCGGATTGACTCCTCAATCGGATAAAACACAGCCAGTATATAAAACAATAAGCCTGGCAGAAGAAATACACAGAACGCCTTCCTGTCCCTTAAAATGCCCATATCCCATTCCCCTTTCCATACCGGCTGCCCCGGGAATCCCAGATACCCGCGGCAGCCATGCAAGCCTTCTATTTAACATTGGAAGCAATGGCGTCATCCACAATCTTTATAAAGTCATCCACTGTCATGTCGCCGGCTGCCAGCAAAAGCATGTTATCCTGCATCACGGTATTTGTGTCCACATCCAGATACGTATCCCATGGCTTCAGGAAATTTTCCCCTGTCTTTTCCATGTCTTCCCGGATCCGTAAATACAGGTCCGTAAACTGGATGTCTCCCGGCAGTTCTGTCTTGATGGGCGACATCTGCATACGTCCGGCATAAATCTTACCATAATTCTCAATCACATACTTTATGAAGTCCTTGGTCTTAGCGTCAAAGGTCTGTGTGTTGAACGCCATGCCGATTCCTGAATTGACACAGAACTCATTGGCTCCTGTCTTTGCGCCTTCTGCGGTCGGAAGATAGAAGTAATCAACCTTGCCTGCGTTGTACGCTTCAAGCATGGCGGCCTGCTCCCAATCCCCTATATAATACATGGCTGACTTTCCGTCCAGGAACATGGACTGGGCCGTGGCGTAATCCGTCGCCCCGAAGCCTTCATTAAAATATTGTCCGATTTCCTGTAAGAATTCCACGGCCTGCCTGCCGGTTTCATCCCCCATGGAGGCCTTTCCGTCCCTCAGGTTAATGATATACTCATTCCCGGTCATCCTGAACGGCATCATTGCAATGTAGCGCTGTACCGGCCACCGGTCGATTCCGTCTACGGAAATCGGTGTAATGCCATTGTCCTTAAGGGTCCTGCAGACATCCAGCCATTCATCCATGGTCTTTGGCACCTCGACGCCATTTTCCTTAAATATGTCCTTATTGTACCAGATCATTTCCACATGATATTCCAGCGGCAGGGTGTACATGGAACCATCCGTAAATTCCTGATAGCGCAGGGCGGTTGGATAGAACCTGTCATAAAGTCCTTCATCCTGTAAGAACTTCTTCACGTCCACAAGATATCCTGCATCCACAAGTTCCTGACAGTAAGGGTCTGCGTCAATATCAATGATGTCCGGCATCTGTCCGCCTGCAATCAGTGTCTTAAGCTTCTGGAGGTAGGAGGGCCTGTCCGCCGTTGTCTCAACCTCTATCTTCCATTTTCCTCCTTTTTCCTTGCCGTACTGCTCGGCAATCTCCCTCATGGTCAGGTCTATTTCCCCGTCCACAGGTCTGGAGGCAAACCATTTGACCACGGTCACATCGCTGTCCGCGTTCCCTTTCCCATTCTCAGAAGCCCCGGACGGACTGCCTGATGGCGTCCCCTGGCCGCATGCCGCCATGGTCAGCATGGCTGCTGCTGTTAATACGATTGCTAACATTCTTTTTTTCATATTCTCTTCTCCTTCTCTGCATTATGATTATTTGACTTTTATCTGACATCCGCTGACAGCCGCCGTACCCCCCACTGTATAGATACCGGCAAGGCCGCCTTTATGGTCGTACATCCTGGTGGACATGGCCATCCGGTCATTCACATATAGCACACATAGGTCATCCTCCCGGAAAATCCTTATATGGTATGTATCTGCTGCCGGAAGCTTCCTTGAAGTCTCAATCTGGCATGGGATATCGCCCTTAATCTGCCACTGGTAAACGCCCTGGCCCGACCTTGGCCACATATCCCATGCAGCCGTGCGCCGCGACAGGTCCATCCTGAGGAAATAACCGTTTTCCATTCCCGTATCCGTGTGCAGCGCCACACCTGTCTCTGCGGATTGACCGGGGGTAATGGTGAGACCCAGTTCAAATCCCTGTTCCGGAACCGGAAACAGCACGGCGCCCAGGGTTTCCGACTGGATGATGGTTTTCCCCGCCTCTTCTCTGGCGGTACAATGATAATAACATAAATCATTGACGGGCAGTACCTGGTTATAGAAATCCTTCATTGCCTCCGTGGGTTTCACGCTTAATGTCCCGTCCGGTTCCTGGACAATCTCATGTGCGACCATGGTGCCGCCCCACTCCCAGGGACCGTAATCATTATTCCCGGCCTTACTTGCAATCCATCCGAATGCAAACCGCTTCTGACCGTCAAAAGCAGTCTTGATTGCGTAATCCGCCCTGGTGTCAAACACATCGTCGTCCGGAATCCCCCACGGCCCGTCCAGCGTCCTGGCCATTCTGTAATGCGTGGTAAAGCGGTCTGAAAATGTGGAGAATACAAGGTACCACCAGCCGCCCATCTGAAAAACCTCCGGGCATTCCATTGTCACATACATCTCCGGGGCGTAAAACGGTTCTTCATAGGTCCAGTTGACCAGATCCGTTGATTTGCACAGGGCCGTACAGCCGCCCCGGTGGGCGCCGCCGCCCTTTTTCCTGGCAGCCAGCAGCATCCAGTAATTGCCCTCTTCCTCATTTTTAAATACATATGGATCCCGCCAGTCAAATGACTCATACATGCTGTCATCTGCCACAAACAGAAAATCCTCATCCGTCTCCCAGTGGATCAGGTCCGTGCTGAACGCCCTCATTACGGACTGCACGCTCTTGCCATGAATCTGGATATCCGCATTAAACGCAGTGTAGAACGCATAATATTCATTTTCACCCTTCTTAATCACGGAACCTGTGTAAATGTTCTTATTGGGACGGTCATCCCCTCCTCTTGTTATGGCCTCGCCCTGGTACTGGAATTTCCTGCAGTCCTTTGTCGTGGCCAGGTGCCAAGTTGTCTCTTCTGCGAACTCGCCCGGGTTAACCCTGGGATCATGCAGGTAGTATGCATAGTATGTGCCGTCTTCGTAATATGGTATCAGGTCACCTACCCATGCGTTGTCTGGTTTGAAGAATAATTTATCCATTTGCCCCATCCTTTATAGTTACATTTTTCTTTCATTTGCACTTTTATTTTAGTTAATGCACACATTATTGTCAATGTATTTAGGGTGCTGCTCTATGAATTTCGTATACATATACAGTGAATCCTGTGGTTTATTATGAATTTAACACAATGTCTGTAGTTATATTAATGAAATTTATGTGTGCATTTGCACCCATCGTTGCACACCTTCTGTTTTATATATCCCATTCCTTGCAATGTTGCATTTGAACACAAAAACTGTTTGCATTTTCCCCAAATGCACATTATAATATGCTTATAAATAACTTCAGGAGGTTGTCATATGAACTGTACCATACAGGACATTGCCCATGAATTAAACATATCACGAAACACGGTCTCAAAAGCCCTTAATGGAAAAGGCGGGGTTTCGGAGGAAACCAAACGGTTAATCTTCGAAAAAGCCCGCGAAATGAATTACAGGAATATCTTAAATGAAACATCCGTCCCTGCATCCTCATCCTCCCAGGGAACCATTCTTTTCCTTACAAAGGCATCGGCAGACTACTCTGAATTCTGGGTCAATGTCATGAAAGGGATTGAATCCGTGCTTACCCCCTGCGGATACACCCTTACCCTGGGCATCATCACGGATGAAGAGCTGGAAAAGAAACAGTTTCCTCCCATTGTCTATGATACCTCCATCCAGGGCATCATCATGGTTGAGATATGCAGCCGTGAGGCCTGCCAGACATTAATCGAAACAGGCATCCCATGTGTGACCGTGGACATGCCCAAAGAATATGAGAACCTGATTGGCAGGCTGGATATCATCACCATGGAAAATAAGTCCAATGTAAAGCGGATTGTCAAGCTTCTGGCAGATCAGGGAAAACGCCGTTTTTCCTTTGCCGGTGACATCTATTCCTATAATGTGGGCCGCGGATTCCAGGAACGTTTCGACGCGCTCTGCGAAGCCTTGAATGAGCTGGAGCTTCCCCTTGACCAGGCCCACTCCCTGCTCTATGAAACCAATAACCAGTACATGGATTTTCCCTATCTTGTCAATAAGCTCAAGTCCATGGAAGGGCTTCCCGATGTCTATATATGCGGCAATGACTGGACAGCCATACAGGTCATGCACGCCATACAGTTCCTTGGACACCGCATTCCTGAGGAGGTTGCCTTTGTGGGTTTTGACGACATCAACCAGTCAGCCAAATGTAATCCTCCGCTGACAACCATACACACACCCAAGGAGCAGCTTGGCATAGCGGCCGCCAACTGCCTGCTGACCAGGATCAGGACACCCAGGACACCCTGTGTTTTCTCCCAGTATTCCACGGAGCTGATCATAAGGGAGTCCACAGATATATGACCTGCCGCCATTGAATCTTTCTCCTGAACCTTTACCTGAACCTTTGCCTGGACCTTTACCTGAACCTTTAAATTGCTGGGAAATAAATATAAATCCTTTTAAAACCTGGAATTAAATGATATACTAAACCTCAGACGCAAAATTGCTCACAGAAGCATTGCCTGATACAGCAGGTAAATATAAGAAAGAAGGAGAAGCCTTATGTTCAGAATGTGGGGAAAATTAATGAAGGACAACCATCTGTTACAGGATACCGTGATATGCATATCAGACTACTCCCTGTCCAGGACCCAGATGGTTTTTGACTCCCTGGACTCCATCTGCTACGAGTTCAATCTGGAAAAGCCCATGTGGCTGGACTCTACTGTAAAGGATTTTAAATATCACGATAAAGCCCGTTTTTCACAGGATAATTTTATCGAATCCATTGACTTTGATTATCTTGAGATACAGGTTATTGAAGAGTAGATGAAACCAGTCTTTTGATACTGCAATTGAAAAGCCGCCCTGCTGACTTACATCATCAGCAGGACGGCCTTTTATCCTTTATGGATTTACCGTGCCAAACAGTCCATTACAGCCTCTTAAGCAGTTCTTCCCTCTGCTCCTCATATCCAGGCTTGCCTAACAGTGCGAACATATTTTTCTTATAGCTCTCCACACCCGGCTGGTTAAACGGATTAATACCCAGAATATAACCGCTTACGCCGCAGGCAAATTCAAAGAAGTAGAACAGTTCTCCCAGATAGAACGCATTCTGCTCCGGTACCTTAACCATCAGGTTCGGTACATTGCCGTCCGTGTGAGCCAAAATCGTGCCGTTCATGGCACTCTTATTAACAAAATCCACGCTCTTCCCAGCCAGGTAATTCATTCCGTCGGTATCCACGTCTTCTTTATTCAGGAGAATCTCTTCCGGAGATTCCTCCACATTGATCACTGTCTCAAACATGATACGTGCTCCGTCCTGGATGAACTGTCCCATGGAGTGCAGATCCGTGGTCAGATCCACTGCTGCCGGGAAAATGCCTCTCTGATCCTTGCCCTCGCTCTCACCATAGAGCTGCTTCCACCACTCGGACACGTAGTGAAGGCTTGGCTCATAGTTGGCCACGATCTCAACTGATTTGCCTTTGCGAAGCAGGATGTTGCGCACTGCTGCATAAAGCAGGGCAGGGTTGGACTCATATGGGGTCTCCAGCGCTTTCTTCCTTCCTGAAGCAGCGCCTTCCATCAATTTATCAATATCCGCTCCACTGACCGCGATTGGCAGAAGGCCTACAGCTGTCAATACGCTGAATCGCCCGCCTACGTCATCCGGTACAACGAATTCCTCATATCCTTCTTCGTCCGCCAGATTCTTAAGGGCGCCTTTAGCCTTGTCTGTGGTTGCGTAGATGCGCTTGTTAGCCTCTTCTTTGCCATACTTTTCAATCAGCATCTCCTTGAATACACGGAATGCGATTGCCGGTTCAGTGGTAGTGCCTGACTTGGAAATGATATTGATGGAGAAATCCTTTCCTTCCAATACCTGCTTTAAATCATGGATATACTTGCTGCTGATGCTGTTGCCCACAAAATAAATCTCAGGTGTCTTACGAACGCTCTTAGGTAACACATTATAAAAGCTATGTGACAGAAATTCAATGGCCGCCCTGGCTCCCAGATAGGAACCGCCGATTCCCACTACTAAAAGGACATCAGAATCACCCTGAATCTTGGCTGCCGCCTTCTTAATCCTTGCAAACTCATCCTTGTCATAATCCACAGGCAAGTCAATCCATCCCAGAAAATCGCTGCCTGCTCCCGTCTTACTGAGCAAGGTTTCCTTTGCACTCATTACCGTGGTCTTAAAGTTGGCCATCTCCTCAGCAGATATGACTCCCGCTGTCTTGGAATAATCAAATGTTACTTCCTTTACCATAATTCGCGCTCTCCTTTTCTTATGTCCATGGACGGACATCCAAGCCGATCCATGCCTCTATCTATTGCGGTAAAGCCGCTTATCGTTTAAATTATACCATATCCCGTCTTATAATTCTATTTCTTTCTAATTTATGGATTCGATTTTCAAGTTCCATTTTCAGGACTTATTCTGAAAATGGTTTCCTGGAAATCTTTCTATGAAATAAACTCCTTTAACAATTCCCCAAGCATCCGCTTCTGGTCCGGATTCAGATCCTGAAGCCAGTTATCCTTGGACTTGTCCTCCTGTCTCTCCCTGCTGGCAGCTGTCTGCTCCAGCCCACGTCTGTTGTTATTATTTGAACGGCGTTCCCTTCCAATGGAGCGTACAGGCGCCGGTTCCCTGCGCTCCTCCTCTGCTGTAACGGCAGGCACATGCTCCGCACTGCCCTCGCGGTTCATTCTCGGCCACATCACATTTTCCATATAATCCTGTAAGCAGGTGAGAAGCTGCTGGCGCTTGGCCTCCAGATTCACCCCATAATCCACCAGCATGGTGAACATGCCTGCCAGGATACCGATGGAGCCGTAAAGAACAATATAATAATTATCACTTCTATACCAATAAGAGAGAAATGCTGCCCCGCCGCCTGCCAGGAAGCAGAGAAGTGTCAGCTGCCCTGACAGGTTGTCCAGTCCTCTTGCAGTCATTCCTGCCGTACGGAGGCTGTACATCTGGCGTTCCAGATAAACACGTGTGTTGCTCATACCCTGATTAATTCTATATGTATCCTCTGCATTCTGTTTCAAATTACGCAGACACTTGTTCTTGGTCAATGCCATGTTGGTACTCTCTTTAATTAATCGTTTGTAGAAGCTTCCCGCCATCAGCCGACTGAATACCCCCGCCAGGCAGATTGCTGCCAGCACATACAGTGCCTTTCCTGTTTGTAAAAAGCTCATCATTGTAAAAGCCCCTTTCTTCTTCCCGGATTCCTTCCAGTTACTATACTATTATTGACGGTATCTGATTGGCGGCCGCATTGCCGCAGGCGCCATTATCCGTCGTTTGGGAAATGCCCCTGCAGTCAGGCGTTTCCCGGTAAAGTCTATTATAGCAACGGATTTTAATTTGGGAAGTTGAGAAAGCCTAGAATCGTTCGCCAAATTCTCCTAAAAAACGATCCTGAAAGGTAAGATATCCCTTAAAAAGCCTGTATATTAAGGCCCTGTCTCCTCCTTCCCTGACAAACTCCTTCTCCCAATCCGGTCAATAATCATGCCTGCTGGAACATATAGTTTAAATTCCATCCCCTGTCCATGAGATATGATATATCTGCTTAACCCAGCAATTGAGAGGCCAAACGTAAGGTTTAGGTGGCAGCCGGACCCGCCTGGCATCACTGAAAAAACTGGGCCGTATATAGCAGGGGGGTAAGCGCAGCGCATCCTATCTGTACTGTGGACGCTGCGGGCGGCAGATGACCGCAGGAATCTGTCCCTGGTTTTATGGAAGCCGGGAATACGGGCGGGCCGGAACGTAGGGGAGGGTCGGAATTGGGTGGGGGCAGATTGATGTTAGGGGGATTGACGTTGGGATGATTGAAATTGGGAGGATTGGCGTTGGGAGGAATTGGCTTTGGGAGGATTGGCTTTGGGAGGATTGGCTTTGGGAGGATTGGCTTTGAAAGGGATTGGCTTTGGGAGGATTGGCTTTGGGGGGATTGGCTTTGGGGGGATTGGCTTTGGGAGGATTGGCTTTGGGAGGATTGGCTTTGGGAGGATTGGCTTTGGGGGGGGATTGGCTTTGGGAGGATTGGATTTGGGAGGGGTTGGCGTTGGGGGAATTGGCTTTGGGAGGATTGGCTTTGGGGGATTGGCTTTGGGGAGATTGGTAGATGAATCGATAGTTGGATTGGCAGGGGAACAGTGCTTTAGCGCTCTGTTTATTTATGATTTTATGCGGTCCCCTTCTATAAATATAGTGGAACTCTCCAGATGCTCTACCTTTGCTCCCGCTCAAATCGCTGGGGCATAACCTGGAATCT
This sequence comes from Enterocloster sp. OA13, assembly GCF_022440595.1. Lineage (NCBI taxonomy): Bacteria > Bacillati > Bacillota > Clostridia > Lachnospirales > Lachnospiraceae > Enterocloster > Enterocloster sp. OA13. The sequence goes on from NZ_JAKNTF010000001.1 coordinate 5,238,826, forward strand.
CTTCCCATTTTCTGTTGTTACAAGGTACCTCGTTGATATCCGGGTGTGGGTTTGACCTATATTTATCTCCATGAATGGTTTTGCGATTGACTTTGGGTATCAATCCATACACAACATTACCATTGGTTTAGGAAACAATTACCGGAAATAGTCCCTTAAATGTAAAGAACCTCCTGGAATGATACCAAAGAGGTCCCTGATTCTAAAAAGTGCTCTATTACTGCTTAATAAGAACGTATCATCTCCGTCAGCAGGTTTACTGAATGCGTGATTGCCTTTGCCTCAAAAGCAGGATAATCAACCGTAGCGCTGTCGTCCGCCTTATCCGAGATAGCCCTTACAATCAAAAATGGGATGGAATTCAAATAACATGCCTGTGCAATAGCGGCCCCTTCCATCTCAGTGCAATATCCGGCAAATGTCTCCACAAGCCATTGCTTCTTATCCTTATCCGAAATAAACTGGTCCCCTGTCACAACACGGCCCACGAATGTGTGTATATCCGGATTCACCCTGGCACAGCACTCCCTGGCCAGCTGAATCAGCTTCCCATCTGCCTCAAAAGCAAGTGTATCCACACGTGGAATCTGCCCTACAGCATATCCAAAACCAGAGGCGTCCACATCATGCTGCAACGCATCATTAGACAGGACAATATCTCCGATATCAATCTCCGCCTTAAGCGAACCAGCTATACCTGTATTCACAATTCCCTCAACATTATATATATCTGCCAGTATCTGTGTACACATGGCGGCATTGACCTTTCCGATGCCGGAGCGCACCACCACTACATCCTTTCCATCCAGTCTGCCCTTATAAAAATCCATAGCCGCCCTGGTCTCTACCTGTACATCTGTCAGCCGTTCCTTAAGCTTGGATACTTCTTCATCCATGGCTCCGATAATTCCTAACATAAAAACCTCCTTCTTGTCCCCTGTAGGACACCTATCCTTTATTATATCGAAAGTGTACAGTTTTTCAAGTATAAAGCTTATTCGCACTTGACATTCCCATTTTCATAAGGCATAATCTGATATACATGAATGATTCAAGCAGGAGGCTATATACATGAGGTATAAAACACAAGGAGTCTGTTCACGGGAGATATCCTTTGAAGTAAAAGATAACAAACTTACCAATGTCCAGTTCGTAGGCGGATGTTCCGGCAACACCCAGGGCCTGTCCAGACTGATAGAAGGAATGGACATAGACGATGCAATCACAAGACTGGACGGCATCCATTGCGGCCCCAGGCCCACATCCTGTCCGGATCAGTTGGCTCGGGCTTTGAAGCAGTATAAGGCACAGTAGTAGGGGGTATACATAAGAGTAAAGTTAAGGCAGGTCGGGGGACCTGCCTTTTGATTTATTCTATTAAGATACCATCCGTTACAGGAGTAAAGCCTTCATACTCGTTATTGTACATTACACCAAATATACCTCTTAAACGGTAATAATATCCTTTCTTCTGCTTCTTAAACGTTGTATTAACAGTAGGAGCTGTTAAACCATCCGGATAATCAGAAGCATAAAACTCAGCTTCATAATAATCAACTTGGCGCCAACGTTCATCCACTTCATCCCATTGATCTAAATAAATTGTGATATATGCCTCATCTACAGGAACTGCAGTATATGCTACTGCCAATGCACCTATATCACCATTGCCATCATCTTTGATTACCAAATCTGCTTTCATAAAAAAATCACCACGTGTACGAGTACTTTCTGTAACCCTACTTTGTTTAACTCCTGGTGGTAATAATTTTGATACCTCATCTACAGAAGTATATCCGTCAACGTTATAAGGCATAGCATATACATTCATTGTTGATAATATTAATACCATAACAGACATCATTATTGTATATTTTATCTTTTTCATTTTTATCCTCCGTTACTAAAATGTCAATTGTTCTACCATCTTCAGGAAAACATCCTCTTCTACATATCCGACTAAACTATAATATGATCCATCCACTACAAAAGAAGATTCATAGGTCACCAAACCATCCGAATGTGTTTCCATCTTAATTTTTATATCTTCCCTCAACCACTTATTATAAACTATAATATCATTCTGCGTATCAGAACTAAACTTATAATTATATGATGCCTTTTTATCATATTTTGTTTGTGTAAAATAAATCAGTTTATCCCCATATGTAAATTCTAGAAATGCATACCCATCCTCCAACCGTATGTCTGAGAACTTCATTTCAACAGGCATATAACCTAGTTTTAATGGTTTGATATTAAGTTCCTCTTGTATCAATACGTAAGCTTCCTCTTCACCATTAATTGATGTCTTATTTTTATCATTATTATAAACTGTATTTTTTAACATCTCATCCTTCCGCTCCCGGAAAAAATAAGACTTCCGCCCCATCGACACAATACTACCACTACCAGCTATCAAACATGCAATCAACCCAATTGCTGCCAGCCGCTTCCATCCAAACCGGACCCGGACTACCTTGTCCTCTTCTGGTTCTTCGGATTCGGCCAGTTCAGTTGTATCCGCTGACTCAGTCCTTTCTTCCTGTATCCTGGACCAGATTTTCTCAAATTCATCTGCAGCTGGTTCAGGAATAGGCAGGGGAATATCTGTATTGCTGGCTGCCTCAAATTCATCTAAAAGGTCTTCCCTTGAACAATCACACATTTCCCGAAGCAGGAAGTCTATTGATTTGTCCTTGTCCTGTTCTGAATCTTTGTTATAATCTCCCACGTGACACCTCTGTTTACAAAATCTCCTAAAGTTACCTTTGCCTTTAGGGTTGACTTTTTGCGTTTAATGCTTACTATAATAGTAGACGTTTATGATCCGGGATTTTCCCCATCATAACATAACCTTCAGGAGGTTTTCATGAAAAAAATCATTCTTACCGGCGGCGGTACTGCCGGACACGTCACTCCCAACCTGGCTTTGATTCCTTCCCTCAGGGAAGCAGGCTATGATATCCGCTATATTGGCTCCTATCAGGGCATGGAGCGCAAGCTTATTGAAAATGCAGGTATTCCCTATGATGGCATATCCTCTGGTAAGCTGCGCAGGTATTTTGACATCAAGAACTTTTCTGACCCGTTCCGTGTCATTAAGGGTTATGGAGAAGCACTGCGTCTCATCAGACGTTATAAGCCGGATGTAGTATTTTCCAAAGGTGGATTCGTCGCAGTCCCTGTGGTACTGGCTGCCAGACATTATAAAATCCCCACCATTATCCACGAATCAGATATGACTCCTGGACTGGCTAATAAAATCTGCATCCCTTCTGCTTCCAAGGTTTGCTGTAACTTCCCCGAGACACTGAAGTATCTCCCGGAAGACAAGGCAATCCTTACAGGCTCCCCCATCCGAAAAGAACTGCTTCAGGGTGACCGCCTGTCAGGTCTGTCTTATACGCACCTCAGTGCAGATAAACCTGTTCTCCTGATTATTGGCGGAAGTCTTGGCTCTGTCACAGTGAACCAGGCCGTACGCAGTATCCTTCCACGTCTTCTTGCCAATTACCAGGTAATACATATCTGCGGCAAAGGCAATCTGGACGAAAGCCTGATTGGTACAGCCGGATATGTACAGTATGAGTATGTAGATGCCCCATTAAGGCATCTGTTCGCAGCAGCCGATATCGTCATCTCCAGAGCCGGAGCCAATTCCATCTGTGAGCTGTTGGCGCTGCGCAAGCCAAACCTTTTGATTCCCCTGTCCGCTTCTGCCAGCCGCGGCGACCAGATCCTCAATGCGAATTCCTTTGCAAAACAGGGATTCAGCAAGGTTCTGGAGGAGGAGTCCATAACAAATGAGAACCTGTTTCAAGCAATTGACGGCCTGTATCAGAACAGGGCCGCCTATATACAGGCCATGGAACAGAGCCGTCTTAACAATGCAGTTGAGACCGTCATGTCCCTCATTGAATCATGTGTAAAATCATCTTAAGGCCAGTTATCATCATTTAACAATATCTCCAGATATTTTCTGATACGGCTGACCCGGGAATAGCATGCCTTTTCTGTAATGTTCAGGATTTCGCACACTTCCCTGGTCGGCCGTCCCTCTATTAATCTTAAGACAGCCACCTGTCTCCAGTTCTCAGGCAGTTTCTCAATCTCCTTGAGAAGGGCCTGACACTTCTCTTTACTTACCACAAAATCAGGAAGACTGCCCGACCTGTCATGAGATGGATAACTTTCACTGTTATATGCTTCTTCATCCAGTTCCCCATAGCTTCTGTGCTTCATCTTACGGTGAAAATCCATGCAGCGGCTTTTGAGAATGGTTATTAACAGCATCTTGGTATTGTCCAATGGCAGGTCAAGTGAATAATCATAGTGGGCATATGAGACAAATGTATCCTGTACCACATCATCAATATAATCATATGGAATGTCATTGACATAGGCCATCTTTCTCAGTATCAGCTGGAAATCCAGGTACATTTCCTCAAACTTCTTTTTCTTATCAGCATCCATTTTCTTTTCCATAGTCACTTCATCTTTACAAGCTGCTCTTAATTTTTTCTGCAATCTGGGCCAGTTCCTCCGGTGATGCCGTGCCGGGAGTCCAGCTTACTATCGATGGTCCATTCTCATATCTGGGAATTATATGCATATGGAAATGAAACACAGTCTGTCCTGCTGACTCACCGTTATTCTGAACCAGGTTAAAACCGGAACATCCAAGGGACTTCTTCATTGCAGCGCCAATCTTAGCACCCAGTGGAAGCACCTTTGCCGCAATCTCCTCATCCAGGTCACATACATCTGCAAAATGCTGTTTCGGCAGAATGAGTGCATGTCCTCTGGAAGCCGGACCTAAATCCAGGATTACCCGGAACTGCTCATCCTCGTACAGGGTTGTTGACGGAATTACCCCGTTTGCTATTTTACAAAAAATACAATTGTCATCTGTCATATTGAAAGTCCTCCTTCTGCTGCGGTTTACACAGCTGTAAGTTTCTACCTTCCTGTACCAAAGATCCTGGCAGTATGTTTCCTCCGGTACAGAAAGATACTTAAGATGAAGCCGGAAAACAGGCCTCCTATGTGGGCCCAATTGTCTACTCCCGATGCAGTAAAGCCATGGTACAGACTCAGGATAATCATGAACCCCAGCTGCCGGTTGGTAAGACCGTCCAACTGGCCATGATTAACAGCAACCACATAGACCAGGCCGCCTACCACACCGAAAATGGCTCCCGAAGCCCCTGCTGACACCGCTGCATATGCCGAACCCATATGAACCGCTATGGATATGATATTAGCAGCAATTCCGCTGACAATATAAAATATAAGATATTTTACATGTCCCAGGACCTGTTCCATTCTCTCGCCCAACACAAAGAGGACCAGCATGTTATTCACTAAATGACTGGCCCCAAAATGCAGGAACATGGAAGTAAACAGCCGGTAATACTCACCACGTAAGACAACAAGCGGTTCATAGACGGCTCCGTGCATTATCATGAACATTGTATCTTCCGTGTCACCGATTAACTCAAAATAAAGAAAAATAAGCACATTTACAGCAATCAACGCTATATTAACATATGCCTTATCCCTTATCTTATAAGCATTCATCGGCCTTCCTCACATCATCAATGATATCTTATCTTAGCATACTTTCAAGTTCTTGTTAAGTGGGTAAGTTACAATATAATTAATTTTATCGTCCCCCTCCCATGTGTTTTTTGTAATATATCACATTTTTTGACACAAAAGACGCATTTTTATGTCAACTTAATGTATCTGCCTGCTATTATTCAAATACAAATCCTACATCTGCAATATACAATTCATCACCTGTCTCTATTACAGATGTTCCATTGGCGTCAAGCGCCTTCCCGTTCACCCGTGTACCATTGGTGGAATTAAGGTCTGTTACCGTATATATCTCTCCTTCGTTATCAATTCTCAGATGAAAACGGCTTACCGTATCCTTTTGCAGCGTGTAATCTGCCAGATTCTTATTTTTACCTATTACAAACGGATAATATGGAAGAATGATATCCTCACAATCTTCATCCATTGCCCTTAGCCGGCGGACTCCTTCACCTGAAGGTTTTCCGCATAAAAGTGTGGTCCTGAAAACCTCATCATCTAATGGTTCGGGACTGCTTTTTACCTCCGGGACATTCCTGGCAGCAGGTTCCATTGTGGTTTTATCTGTTTCCGAAGACCATATTTCCTCTTTATCGTCATCATCATACAGGATTCTCCAGGAATCCTGCTCCGCTCCCGGCGTTGGCTCCGGCCCCCGCTCCGTGACCTCCCCATGTCTCTCCTTTATTCGGGATAATAGCATCCGCAGGATATCAAAGACAGCCAGGAACAGGAAAAGTCCTGCATCCAGCCAGATAAGGGTAACCTTCATGGAAACCAGTCTGATCTTTCCGCCAAATAGCCAGATTGCAGCCGGAACCAGAACAACTGTCGCCATCCACACCGCGGCCAGCCTTGCCATGGAAGCAAGTTCCTTTTTTATGCCACTTTTCTCAGCGTTGTCTTTATGGATATCCCGGACCGGCACCTCATCCTCTTTTATCCCATGCCATCCACTTTCATATTCCCTGTCAGGTGCCGGTCCCCCTTCTGCCTGAGGTTCATATCTATCCTTATACCCGGAGCAGGAAGCATGTTGTTCCTTCTGCTTTTCCGGCTCACGTTTATCATTATCTGAAACAATAAACTTTAAAATGTCATCCAGGCCATAATTATCCTTCAGGCTTTCCTGATATACCCCATATGCCAGGACCACGCACTCCCTGTCCTTGTGATTAACGCATTTAAGTATATACTGTAAAAAATGGCTCAGCTCTTCCGGAAATACCCCGGCCTGTCCCGGTACCAAGCACAGGCCTATTTGGAACAGTTCCGGGTCCATATAAATCAGGCCGGGGTCCATCAGGATGCCTCCATCCCCCAGCAGATACTCTTCCATCCGCATCAATGCAACATGAACCTGTATCAGAATCTGGCAGATTTCATCCCTGCTTATAAAACGCGCGTCCAGCAGACGGTTTAAAGGCTGCCTGGATGTAATATCATAATAGTAAAGGGGATTCCCATCCTGATACCGGATATGCATGCGCAGCAGCCCTTGAATCTCATTGCCGGCAAGCATACGTGCTTCATAACCTGGAATGGTTCCGCAATCAGGTGTTATGACCAGGTAATTGTGTTTTATTTCCCTCCTGTAACTAATCTCCATCTGATTCTCCCAGCCCCTCAATCAATGTGACTTTCCGCAGAAATGCTTCGGGCCTGAACCGCTTTCCTTCAATCTCATGATTCCATCCCGTGCCCTGCGCCTTTCCTGATATGCGGTTCCAGCTGCTTTTCAACTGTATCTGATAACTGGAAAATGTCATGGGATGCCCCATGTAATCCTGTACCGTTGATGAGATAACATGAAGTTCTGCTCCTTTTTCATGTCTGCCTTTTTCCACTGCTTCATGAAGTCCCATAGCGCCTACGGCTTCGTCACGGACATGTGCAGCCTGATGGATCATCACAGATATGGACAACAGGACTGCCGCCATGATACAGGCCGCCTCAACCGTAAAACTGCCTTTGACATAATATTTTCCTCTCCTCACAGAAACATCACTCCTATCCCGGCCGGTAAAATGAACGGCAAAAACGGCAGGCGCATGTGCCTTACATTCCTGCCGCTTCCCACGCCCCTCATGAAAAGTATGGCGCAGGCCAAAAAACATAAAATCAGGCCCCCGCACAGCAGCAGAAGATTCCTGGCAAAATCCAGATAGATGCCTGATACCACGAAAAACCATCCATCCCCCCTGCCCACGGCTTCCCCGGTAGCCGCGGACAATGCCAGGAGTGCACCTCCAATCACCATTGCCATACCCATATCCCTAATGCATTTTCCTGCCTGTATCCATGCTGCCTCCATTCCGTCCCCAGACATATATGACCTTAGTTCCAGTATGATCTGTATTCCCCTCAGCGCCGCCCCCGCAGTGCCGAATGCCAGGAACAGACTTACATGTATCCTCCTGTCCTTAAAATCCTGATAACTGGCTGCTGCCAGGAATATCAGGAATCCGCCTCTGAGGACAACTTCATTTACATTCATCCAGCCGCTTATATTATCCATATCATTTACCTCCACAATAAGAACACGCTCCCAGATACTCCACTTGTGATAAAGCCACTGCCTGTACATATGCAATGATGGATGGACAGGTCCTTGCCGTGTGATAACTGCCTCCATACGGCATGATGTACACAGTTCCATTGCCATTTCCTGTCCCACAGGTTTTACATGGCGCATACTTTCCCCCGGACTGGTTACGCATGGACTCCACCTCACCGGCAGACACGGCTTTTAAGTCATTGTACAGATAATGGCAGGTTCTCTGCCTGTGATAGCGGGTGGGGTTCTTTCCTATATAAACAATTTCCTCTTCCGTACCCTCTGATGTTCCCCCTTGCCCGAACCGTTCCCCGTCTGCTCCATTCCACATCCTCCGGCTGCAGACATGCTGCACCGGTACGCTGTTAAGCCCCAGTATGGAAAATGGAAGTTTCATCCTGTACTTCATGACAATCACTACCGTATCATCCGTGCCAATGTCCGTACCATCAAAGGAAACAGATTCAATCCAGCTGTTATCAACCTCTCCCAGTATCCGTGCCACGGCATAACCTGCGGCCAGAAGTGAACCTGCATCCTCACCGTCTGCCCGTTGCGTATCCACGGATGCCTCACTTCCTGAACGCAGGCAGTATTCCACATAGGCGTACTGGCTCAATTCCTCCCCCACTGATTCCACAACGGCCTGAATCTGTCTCTGCCTGTCCATCATCTTCATAGGCATCATCAAACATACACATAAAAAGAGAAATAAGGACAGGCACATGGCCGCCTCAACAGACAGGCTTCCACTTACAGAACAGGAGGTGCATGACAATGCCCTTTTATCATGACGGGCTGATATGGCAGATGGATAAAAGCAGCTTTTTTGTACCTGGAGAGGTGCGATATTTATATTTGATTTCTTTTTCATTTTATGTATCCGCATATCCTTTCCGCATGTAAAAGGGCATGGTCATGAACCTCCTTTCCTACTGTTATTAACGTTTTCTGGAATCATCCATGTAGCTGCCGGATGCCCCAATACGGGTTTCATAATCAAACTCCCTGTCCCCCATCTGTTTTTTCCACAATCCCGTTGAAAAAAATACATGTTTTCCACTGACTGTTGATTCTGTATCCACCATGCAGGCACAACGTCCCATGGAAAACCCATTCTGCCCCCTCTCAATATTAATCTCCATGATATCCATCATCCGGTATACCATGCCGTTCCCATATCCCCCGAATATGAGGACGCGGAGATAACCTTTGTAGCTCAGCCCATTTCCCCCATCATCCGCAGCTTCACCATCCGGCAGGCGCCCATTCCTCCCTATGTCAAGGAGCTGGTCCAGGCTCATTTTCCATTGATTCCGGGTCTTAAGGAATGGTACCCTTCCTCCATCCAAAAGCTCCCTCACATCTGCCAGCGCTTCTCCCAAAGCCCATACCGTCATGATTAGGAATGCTGTTACAGATACCAACGGAAGGATTCCGGTGCCTCCCACGATGGCAAGGGCCAGGCTCCGTGCTTCCTCCCGCTTTCCTGGGTCGGACAGGATGTGTATCAGGTTCAGACCTTGCCTCAGCGCAATCAGACGTGACACCACGCCTGCCAGATTATCCCTGTCCTGATTCCCGCCGTGGATAAGATACTCCAATTCATAGAATTCCCCTTCCCCCATTTCTTTCTGAAAACCTTGAAAGAAACGTATATTATATTCTCCTACCAGTATACGTGATACAAGGTTTCCGGTTCCCTCAAGGCCGTTGCCCTGGTTCCCGGCGCCGTCCAGGGAAGCTGATGGCACTGAGTCAAGCTGAAGCTTCCTGCCTGACACCGTTGTCCCTTCCGGCAGTACAAGTTCCAGAAATCCGCCCGTCACCATGCCGGCAATCCGTTCCAGGAATCCTTCTTTTTCCTTGTCTTTTACCCCGAACTCAATTCCCAGTGAAAGCATGCCGTAACCGGACCATCGCCGTTCCACCGGCTCCCACAGTGAGGCCTCATCCAGTTCATCATCTTCATCATCCGGCTCCCAGTTATCAATATAATCCATTACATCCTCTGCTTCCCTGATGACATCCTGTATCCATGAAATCCTGTCCGGCGCATATTCCCTGAGTCTTACAACCTCCTGCCTTCTCTGCCCATCCTTATCCACATAAGCTTCATACTGGGCAATCTCATCCTCCAGGGCATCCTGTACCTCCTGGCTTAAGTTTCCCTGTTCCTCCCCATATCTTTCCCTGCTTTCTTCCAGACGCTCCCGCAGCCGGTCTGCTTTGTTTTCATATGTCCCCACCAGTGCAGGAAGCCTCTCCAGTTCCTTTACAACCTTTCCGGCCCGGGATATAAAGCCCTGTCCATCCAGGGATTGAAGACATTGTCCGGCCTGGGTCCAGTACTCCTTCTGCAATTCCAGCCTGCTGTTGATATTCTCCAGCGCCTTTTCTAACTGGACAGCCTCCTTGGAATGAGTTGAGTAAAGGTCTGACAGCCGGTTTACGCTTCCCCCTTCTTTCCATGTCTCAAGCAGTTCCCCTGCTCCCGCTTCATCCAGTTCATCCCAATCCGTATCAAACAGTCCGTACTTCATATAATCCAGTATCTCCTGTTCCAGATATCTCCCATCCCCCTGCGTAAGTGTCACCACATCCTCTGCCTGGACCTTTGACAGCTTCATGGGATACCAGTTACCGGCTTCCATATAGGGGGCCAGGAATCCTTCCATTTCCTTTTCAAGGGTCTCCTGGCTATCGTATTCAAGTCCCAGGATGCGATACTTGTCCCACAGTTCCCTGTGATATTGTGCCATGAGGGAGTCCACTGCTGAATCCGCGGCCATCCGCAGATAGCATCTGGCCCCTGCGGTCCGGACTGATTCCGCAAGTCCGCACAGCAGGGCGCAGACACTTACCAGTATCATGGCCAGGAATATGGTTATCTCCCCTTTCCTGTCCATCAGTACACCTCTTTCGACTGGCTGTTAATCTCCTTGAAAATATTCTCCAGAAGGGTGGTTATCTGCTTTTTGAAAATAATTACCAGGCCTATGAGGACCACCAGGACCAATACCAATTCTATGACCCCCACGCCCTGGTCCTCCTCCATGAATGCCTTCCATTCATTCCTTAATTCCATGTACTCACCTCTCTTTCCTATCCAAACTCCATCAGCGCCGGAACAGCAATCACAACCATGACAACGGACAGCATCATGAACAATGGCAGCAGCAGCTTCGTTCCCGCTTCCTCCCCCAGCCTTCTGGCCTGATGCTTGCGCTGTTCAAAGGCCTCTGCCATCTCAACCTTCAATGTGTCCCTCAGGTTCTTTGACCCGTTCTTGCGGTTCTGTTCCAAAAGGCTGCTGAGCTTCATATATTGCTGCAGTCCGCAGCGCCTTCCAAAATCCATGAAAGCCCTTCCCTCCGGTACGCCTCCCCGCATCTGGCAGCTGGTTTCATACATCTCCTGATATGCATACCTGGGCTTTTGTTTTCCGTCATCCACCAGCTTCTGATAATCAAACGCAACCTTATCCCATGCAGTCCTGATGCTCATACCTGCGCCAAGGAAGATGATGAGCCGGGACAGGACTTCCGAATAGTCCAGTAACAGCTGGTGTTTCCTTTTGTTCTCATCTTTCTTAACATCGCTCTGGTCTTTTAAGGTAAGTAAAACAGCAAACACCGCGCCCAGGCCTGCCAGCGGCAGGAAAACCGGGTCGTCCTTCATGTGATAGCGCAGTTCCCTGCCTTGGAATGATTTGGGCAGCTTCATAATCTCCGTAGAGCTCTGCCGTTCATCCTCCATGGACAGCATTTTAAGGAAATAATCCTGCTGTATCTGCTCTTCCGTAAGCAAAGGCGGCTTTACCATAACCGGTATGATAAATTCCTCAGGCCATGTGCCGTCGGTCATCCGTACACTCAGACATACTTCGCGTCCAGATTCTTCTATCTCCCTATTATTTACCTGACCAAAAGAATCCACAAGTTCCGGATCATTGGACTCCCACCTGAGACGTATTCCATATTGGTTCAGGGATGTCACCAGGTTAAGGCTGGTCCTTACCTCAGTTAATGATTCATTATCCCCGAGAATATATCGGGGAAGATCTTCCATGACAGCCTCATATGCCTTATGGGCCTCCTCCTTTGTGTAAATCCGCTCCGACAGCTTGATATCTAAGGAAACCGTCTCCTCCTCAAGACCTTCTACATTAATCTGGTAAAAAGCCTCACCCTGCCCATATCCATTTCTCTTCAGCACATAATCCTGCCCAAATCCCTGTCCTGCTCCGGACTGGACCTGGGCCACGGCTCCCAGGATTACGCCGATTGCCACACATCCAATCTGTTTTTTCCATTTCAGTTTCTTCCACTGCGCGCTCCACCATCCCTGCTTACATCCCATTTCCTGCTACACCTCAATCTCAAGTATCTTTTTGGAAAGCATCCAGGCGCCAAGATACACTGCCAGGCATATGGTCATGACAGCCCTGCCCATCATTGTTTCATACATCACCCGGAAGAATCCCGGCGATGTCAGGTCTATGTACAGTACAATCAGGAATGGGATGCCATTCATGATTTTCTGCTCAAACACCCGGGCCGCTGTCATGGTATGGATTTCCTCCTGTACCTGCACCTTATCACGTATGATTCCGGCTGTATAATTGATAATCCCAACCAGTTCGCCGCCGCTTCTTCTGGCCGCTGCAAATACCTGGGCAAAATGGTCCACATCCTCAAGACCGCTTCTGGCCCCAAATTCCATCAAAAGCAGCTCCACTGGCCGGTTCATCCTGACGCCGTTGGTCAGGGTGGCGAATTCTTCTGTAATCATCCCCTGTTTTCCATAGATTCCCTCCAGTTCCCCCGTGCACATGGCAAGTCCATTCTCCAGCGAATATCCTGCCCCAAGATAGGAGGCCAGCACAAGGATTCCCTCTTTGAACTGCAGCCCCAGCTGCCGGATCCGTTCCTGTCTTAAATCCCTTTTCTTATACAGGGGATAAAGCATTCCAACCGGCATCATAAGCAGGAAGGCTATCAAACTCCTGTAAAACGTGTAAGCTACAACGGCGCAGGCGCTGATTCCCATGCATCCATATAGTATCCACTCCCTAGTTGAAAGCCGGTAAACACGGTAATCCCTTGTGTCAGGCGGTCCAGGGCCGGCTTTTTGGGCTGGTCCCGATGTCCTGCCCGTTTTCATCTCCCTTCTCCGCTTTCCCCTAACAGCCATACTTCCTCTATTCCCGCCCCTGGCAATATCCTGCAGTTCCAAGCTTTTCCCTGTTCTTAAGCCGCCTCTTTGCTTCCAGCCTCCCTGTTTTCCTGTCATATTCATATAAGGATTCCATCTCCACTTCTCCATCCGTACATCCCCCAATCTCTGCAATACTAAGTACTTTCCTGCTCCCGTCCCTGAGGCGTCCCAGATGCACCATGATATCAAGGGCAGATGCAATCTGGCTTCTGATTGCGGGCAGCGGAAGATCTGCTGCCATCAGCACCATGGTTTCCAGCCGGCTGAGCATATCCCGGGCACTGTTCCCATGGCCCGTGGAGAGGGAACCGTCATGCCCGGTATTCATGGCCTGCAGCATGTCCAGGGTCTCCCGTCCCCTGACTTCCCCTACAATTATCCGATCGGGATTCATCCGGAGGGACGCCCGTATCAGTTGGCTCATGGTTATCTCGCCTTCCCCTTCCGTATTGGCGTTCCTTGTCTCCAGGCGTACCAGATTGGGCACCTGGGTAATCTGCAGTTCCGCGGAATCTTCAATGGTGATGACACGCTCATGGGGCGGTATCCAGGAGGACAGGGCATTCAGGAATGTGGTCTTGCCTGAATTGGTGCCCCCGCTTATAAAAATATTGTATCCGGCTCCCACCAGTTCCTTCAGGAAGCCAGCCGCCTCCCCGGTTACGGCCCCGAAACGGATCAGCTTCTCCATGGTAATTGGCTCAGGGAATTTGCGGATGGTTACCACCGGCCCGTTCAGGGACACCGGCGGAAGCACGATATGTACCCTGGAACCATCCTCCAGCCTTGCATCTACAATGGGCGAGGATACATTGACCACCCGGTTGACCCGGCCCACAATCTGCTGGATGATGTCTTCCAGCTGCTCCGGTTTCTCAAACCGCCTTTCCCATACTTCTGTTTTTCCATTGCGTTCTATGAATATTTTCCCGGCACCGTTGACCATGATCTCCGACACGGTTTTGTCATCCACCAGTTCCTGCAGGATATCCAGCCTGCGGAAGCTGTCAAACAGGCTTCCTCTCAGCCATATCCTCTCCTTCAAAGGAAGATAGATTCCCTGCCCCATATCACGGATAGCAGTGTCAATCCGCTCCAGCAGCTGCTCATCGTCCATGTTACGGCTTTCTGTCAGTTCCTCCATAATCCGGCGGCGCAGCCTGGAACGGATTCCTTCCCTGTTTCCTTCATTTTCCTGCTGGATCCTAATTCTTTTCTCCTGCAGCATCCTGTCCTCATGTTCCTTTTTCATCTTAACTCCCCATACCCGCTGTCAATGTTCCGGTCCTCTGCCCTTTAACAGCTGCCTGACATAATCCCCCATTTCCCCAAACAGGAGCTGTTCCAGGTACCCCTCGCGCCTTCCGATCCTGCCGGGGGACGGAAGCTTCAGCCTCTGTATCTTGTCCCGCACAGAACCGTCATCCGCCTCCTCCAGATATTCATCAAATTCCTCCAGCTTGGCCGCGGACACCATATCCTCCCTTACCGGCATATAAACCACATCGCAGACCGAAAGTACCGGAAGGGCGCCCCGGCCCATCTGTCCCACATCCACAACCACCTTGTCATAACCGCTTTCCCTGGAAATCCTGTCAATCAGCATGGCCATCTCATCCGGGGATACCTGGCTCAGGTCCTCCGCATACCTGACAGGCGGGATATAATCCATGTTGCCCCAGTTATATACCATGGATTTAAGCCGCATCCAGTTATAAGCGCCCTGTTTATACAGGTACAGGACATCCGACAGATCCATCTCATAATCACTGCTTACCAGTCTTGAGAACCCGGAATACTCTTCCAGGTTCATATACAGCACGGATTCATCCCGGGCCAGCTGCTGGCTCAGAGTCAATGCCAGGGAGGACTTAAAGCACCGGTTCACAGGCGAGTATATACCCATGACTACCGCCCTGGTCCCAAGCAGGGCCAGTCCCGGTTCCACTGGCTGGCTGCAGTAGCGGGCCATCACCTCACGCATGACACAGTCTCCCGACTGATACTTGTAAATGGACGGCAGCTCCTCCTTTTGTTCCACCAGTTCCCCCTGGCAGAGCACCATCACCTGTTTTGCCTTTACATCCCGGACCTGCTCCCTGGCCTCCTCATCCACAAGAAGTATTTCAACCGTATGTTCCTCACTGTACTGCAAAAGCTTTTCCAGATTGGAAAATGCCATTGCGGTGAAAGGTATCTTCTCCTTTTGATTGACATAATCGGCAAAGCGTTCCCCATATGAGGAATCAATCCCATATACCGCTAAAACCCTCATCATGAAACCCTCTGTCACCTCCTTTAATATTTCCACATCCAGCTATCCTCTCCATAAGACCGTTAACAGCGTCCCCGCATACAGACAGGCCCCAAAGGGAATGACACACCCATAACCGTCCCGCTGGGGACAGTAATACTTTTCTGCTTTCCTGGTTTGAACCGTGCGCCTGATATAGGCTGATAAATACGAAAATCTTTGACAGATACTGCCCTGATGCAGCATCCTTCCAAGAGCCAGAACAGCTCCCAGAACCAATCCGGCCATAACAGCCGTCACACTGTCCCTGATTCCCAGGGACGCGGCAATAAGTCCTGCCATCTTAATGTCCCCTGCCCCGGTCATACCCAGGACAAAAAACGGGAATCCCAATGCCCACACAAGGGCCATCCTGGCTGCGAATCCAACTGCAGCCGTCAGGATACATACCAGCCCTGCTCCCAGTCCGGCTCCAGGCCCCAATCCGGCTCCAAGTTCTAATCCAGCCTCAAGTCCCATCCCGGCACCGAGTCCCACCCCGGCTCCAAGTCCCACCCCAGCTCCAAGTCCCATCCCATACACCTGCTCCAGACAAATACATAAAAGCTCCGCAACAGCCCCGCACCCCACATACCGGTTGGGTATCCGGTGTGTCCTCACATCTGCGGCAGCGCATAATGCAAGTACGGTAAGCAATATAAATTCAGACAATTACAGAATCCTTCCTCCTTCCCATCGTTCTATCCTGTTCCCCGATTTACAACCTTATGAGTTACGTTCCTTCACTTGGAGATTCCTGCCTGATTCAGGCAATTTACAATGTCTTACTGTTTAGAATTATAAAAAAGAATATCTTGAATGTTTTTCCATTATGAAGGATTTGGGCATAAATGTCAAGGGTGAATTTTATCTATTTCCTCTCTTATTTCCTTGACCTCCTCCTATATAAATGGTAAAATGATATTGGTTCAAATTTTTAAACCAAAGGAGGAATGGCAGATGACAACTGCCCAGGAACTTAAGGAACGGTTTCATCAATGTATGCCTCTTTTCATCGCCCTGGGCGATGAGATGCGTCTGTCCATCATTGAAGTACTGACAGCGGAAGCCATGGACCGCGGGCGGCAGGCCGGGCCAATCATATTCGAAGACCATGCCCTCAATGTCAATGAGATCACAAAGCGCACCAGCCTTTCCCGGCCTGCGATTTCACATCATCTGAAGATTTTGAAGGAAGCCGGCATCGTGGACATCCGCCAGGAAGGCACTGCCAATTATTATTACCTGACCCTCAGGGAATCCAACCGCAAGCTGATGGAACTTGGGTACCGGCTGGAAGAATTTATATATTAAATTCCAGTATATGCATAAGACCGCATTTTCCAGATATACTATTTCTATCAATATCTGGGAGATGAAAAGCATGTTTGATTTTTTTAAAGCGGTCAGGGAGACAGCTGCTTCAAGGACAGGCGCTGCCGCTGCAAGAAGGATACGTCCTGAACTTATCCATCTGAAATTCGAAATCGACCGCACCAAGTGCGCCATCGATGCTGCCAGGAACCATTTTGAGCAGGCGGTTGATCCCACCCTCATTGACTGCTATATCTATGAGCTGAACGCCGCGCAGCTGCGCTACCAGTTCCTGCTTCGGAAATTCAAAAGCCAGGAGGATTAACCCCCTCCCGGCATCAACACATATAAAACATCATAAGCATTAAAAATAAAACGAAAAGATTGCGAGGACAACAACATGAGCACCTGGTATGAGCGGGGAGTTTTCTATCACATGTATCCCCTGGGGATGACGGGAGCCCCTAAACACAATGACGCCACAGAAGTAACCAACCGTTTTGAAGAATTATCCCAGTGGATTCCCCATATCCGCTCCCTTGGATGCAACGCCGTATACATAGGGCCTCTGTTTGAATCCACCAGCCACGGCTATGATACCAGGGATTACAAGCTGGTCGACAGACGCCTGGGGGATAATGGGGCATTTAAGGATTTTGTGGAGCAGTGCCATGACAGCGGTATCCGCGTGGTGGTAGACGGGGTATTCAACCACACGGGACGGGAGTTTTTTGCATTTAAGGATATCCAGGAGAAGAAGTGGGATTCCCCTTACAGGGACTGGTACAAAGGGGTTAACTTTGACTGGCAGAGCCCATGCGGGGATCCGTTCGGATATGATGCATGGCAGGGACATTTTGAACTTCCCTGTCTCAACCTTTTTAATCCGGCGGTCCGGGCCTATCTGTTTGATGTAATCCGGTTCTGGGTTGACGAATTTGATATTGACGGTATCCGGCTGGACTGCGCCAATGTGCTGGACTTTAATTTCATGAAGGAGATGCGTCAGGAAACCGCACAGATGAAGGAAGACTTCTGGCTTATGGGCGAGGTGATCCACGGCGATTACAGCCGGTGGGTCAACCCGGAAATGCTTCACTCCGTGACCAACTACGAGCTGCACAAGAGCCTCTACTCCGGCTTTAATGACCACAATTTCTTTGAAATTGCCCACAATGTAAGACGGTTGGAAGCAATCGGAAGGCAGCTTTATACCTTTGTTGACAATCATGACGAGGACAGGATTGCCAGCAAACTGAAGCTGAAGGAGCACCTGATTCCCATTTATCTCTGCCTTTTTACCCTGCCCGGTATCCCATCCATCTATTACGGCGGGGAATGGGGCGTGGAGGGAAAGAGGACCAATACCAGCGACGAGGCGCTCCGCCCAGCCATTGCCATCAGCCAGTCAGATGGACTCAAGTGTGAGCTTACGGAATTCATCTCCGCCATTGGCCGCATCCACGATGAGAATGAGGCGCTTCATGGCGGCCGCTACCAGGAACTGCTACTGACCAACCGCCAGTATGCATTCGCACGGCATGGGGAGGACTCGGTCATCATCACCGCGGTAAACAATGATGACAATGAGGTGGAGATTGATGTACCTGTACCAGTCCCGGCCAGGGAGGCGGTGAGCCTGCTGGAGGATGGATCCGGCGAAGCCGTCCTGCCTGTGTCCGACGGAAAGGTCCATATAAAATTAAGGGGCAACCGGGGCGCTGTCCTAAAACTAAAGGGGGAGAACTGATATGGCTGTAAACAAACGCAATTCGGGTACAAAAGCCAGGGCAAATGCGAAATCCACGCCCACAACAGATGCCGGGACCAAAAAGAAAAAGGCCCGGACCACGGGATATATCTCCGACCTGGACTGTTATCTGTTCGGAGCCGGGACACACTATGATATTTATCAGAAACTGGGCGCCCATCCCAGGACATACAAGGGAAAGGACGGCATCTATTTTGCGGTCTGGGCCCCCCACGCCCGGGAAGTGCACCTGGTGGGGGATTTTAACGGCTGGAATCCTGAGGCCAATCCCATGGTTAAGATACCGGATTCCGGCATATGGGAGTATTTCAATGCAGGCATGAAGGTGGGCGAGCTTTATAAATTCGCCATCACCACCGAATCCGGCAAGATACTCTACAAAGCCGACCCATTTGCATTCAGCGCCGAATACCGGCCGGGTACTGCTTCCGTGACCACGGATATTGAGGGTTTTAACTGGACGGACAGCGACTGGGTCACCAAGCGTACCGCCCAGGATGTGCAGAAGCTTCCCATGAGCATTTACGAGGTACACCTTGGTTCGTGGCGCAAGAAAAACAGGGAAGAAAAGGACGGGTTCTATACATACTCCGAGGCGGCCCATGAACTGGCGGCCTATGTGAAGGAGATGGGTTATACCCATGTTGAATTGATGGGCATCGCAGAACATCCATTTGACGGTTCCTGGGGTTATCAGGTAACCGGATATTTTGCACCCACCTCCAGGTACGGCTCGCCAAAGGACTTCATGTATTTTGTGAATTATCTCCACCGCGCCGGAATCGGCGTCATCCTGGACTGGGTTCCGGCCCATTTCCCCAAGGACGCCCATGGACTGGCTGATTTTGACGGACAGCCCCTGTTCGAATACGCTGACCCCCGCAAGGGCGAACACCCGGACTGGGGCACCAAGGTGTTTGACTACGGCAAAAATGAAGTAAAGGATTTCCTGATCAGCAACGCCCTTTACTGGGTGGAGCAGTACCATGTGGACGGCCTGCGGGTGGATGCCGTTGCATCCATGCTCTACCTGGACTATGGACGCCAGGAAGGCCAGTGGGTTCCCAATAAGGACGGAGGCAACCAGAACCTGGAGGCCATTGAATTCTTTAAGCATTTAAATACCGTGGTGCAGGGGCGCAACCACGGCGCGCTGGTCATTGCCGAGGAATCCACCGCATGGCCCAAGGTCACAACCCATCCGGAACAGGACGGTCTTGGCTTCACATTTAAGTGGAACATGGGATGGATGCACGATTTCCTGGAATACATGAAGCTGGACCCCTATTTCCGCAAATACAACCATCACCGCATGACCTTCGGCCTTACTTATTTTACCAGTGAAAACTATATCCTGGTCCTGTCCCATGATGAAGTAGTACATTTAAAATGCTCCATGATCAACAAGATGCCGGGCCTTGGGGAGGACAAGTTCGCCAACCTCAAAGCCGGATACACCTTCATGATGGGGCATCCGGGCAAGAAGCTGCTGTTCATGGGCCAGGATTTCGGACAACTGCATGAATGGGATGAAAAGGTTTCACTGGACTGGTATCTGGCGGACCAGGATGACCACAAGGACCTGCAGGATTATGTAAAGGACCTGCTGCATTTATACAAAAAGTATCCCGCCCTTTACCGCCAGGACAATGACTGGAACGGATTCCAGTGGATCAATGCCAATGACGCGGACAGGAGTATCTTCAGTTTCCTGCGCCGGGATGAGACAGGCAAAAAGAACCTGCTGTTCATAATCAATTTCACGCCGGTGGAACGCCCGGATTACAGGGTTGGGGTTCCCAAGCGGGGCAAATACACCCTGCTTTTAGACAGCACCCATGGCGCCTATAAGGCCAGCGAAGCGCCTGGTTTTTCATCTGCCAAAGGCGAGTGTGACGGACAGCCCTATTCATTTTCCTATCCCCTTCCTGCTTACGGTACTGCTATTTTCCGTTTTTAGGAAATTAAAAGAAAAAATGGTGATTGAAAAGGCAAAAGTACGTTAAAAATTTATCAAATTGGGTATGTACTTTTTGTCCTGGTTGTAGTAGAATAAAGGCAGTGCGATGGATACTTCGTCGCAGCACCGTTTATAATGTGTGGAAGGAGAGTATAATTATGGCAAAAGAACTAATTTCCAGTAGTGCAACCAAATCCGTCTACCGCGACGGAAATACTGCCATCAAGGAATTCTGTGAAGGTTTTCCAAAGGCCGAAGTCCTCAATGAAGCACTGTGCAACGCACGTGTCGAGGATATCGAAGCACTTAATGTCCCGAAGGTCCTGGGGGTAGCAGTTGTGGACGGCAAATGGTCCATAATCAGGGAACTGGTGGAAGGCAAGACCCTGCAGCAGCTGATGGATGAGAATCCTGACAAACTTGAGGAGTACATGGAGCAGATGGTAGATTTGCATATCTTAATCCATGCACAGGCATGCCCGCTCCTTAACAAGTTAAAGGAAAAAACCATGCGCGCTTTAAAATCAGAGGTTCAGCTGGACGAGAACCTGCGTTATGAACTGATGACCAGGCTGGACGGGATGCCAAAGCACACCAAGCTGTGCCACGGCGATTTTGATCCAAGCAATATCATTGTAGGTAATGACGGCAAGTGGTATGTAGTTGACTGGGTACATGCTTCCCAGGGCAACGCAAGCGCCGATGTTGCCAGGACCTACCTTCTTCTCTCCTTAAAGGACAAAAAGAAAGCTGAGATGTACATGGATATGTTCTGTGAGAAAACAGGCACGGAAAAACGCTATGTACAGGGATGGCTGCCCATCGTGGCTGCCGCCCAGCTGTACTATAAACGTCCGGAGGAAAAGGAACTGTTGGAGAGTTGGATTAACGTATTTGACTACCAATAAAATCTGCTTACACATTATTTAAGGTTCAAAAAGGCCCTTGGGAAGCAATTCCCAAGGGCTTTTTTGAATGGCATAATAGACAATTGTAATTGTATATTTTTTACATTTTTGTAGTAATTGTCAAATTTTTCGTGAAAATTTTATCATTCTTTTAGATCTGTATGTGAGGTCATTACGTCCTCTTCCACTTCCATTGAAAAACCGGCCTCATCTTCCTTTACAGCATCGGCTTGTGTCCCGGACGGTTCCTCAGCCTTGATTCGGACAGTCTCAGATTTGATAGTCCCAGTTCCGGCAGTCCTAGCTCCGACACCCCCCGTCCAAACAGTCTCCGTTCCAACAGTCCCAGTTCCATCCGGCCCGCTTCCGGCAGCCATGTCCCCTGCATCCTCTGCAACAGCCATCCTCTCTCCGGCAGTCCCGGTTCCATCCGTCCCAGCCTCAGCCACTCCCACGGTCCCACGCTCCAGCTTATGCTCTGCACGCATAATCGGGAAGGACACCATGGCCTTAAACAGATCCCCGTCAATCACAACCTCGAACACACCGTCCTGAAGCTCGGTCAGGCTCTTTGCAATGGAGAGGCCCAAGCCGCTGCCTTCCGTGGTCCTGGCCACATCTCCCCGGACAAAACGCTCGGTCAGCTCATCCGGCTTAATGTTTAACGGATTCTCAGACACATTCTTAATGGTGAAGATGGCCTGGCCTTCCTCCTCCAGCACATCCACGTACACCCGGCTGTGCTCCATGGCATACTTAAAGGCATTGGTATACAGATTCTCCAGAACCCTCCACAGCCGCCGTCCGTCAGCCCGTATCATCAACACTTCATCCGGCACGCTGCACACCAGGTCCAGGCGGCGCATGGTAAACCGCTCTTCAAATTCACCGTTGGTCTGCTGTACCAGTTCCACCAGGTCAATATCCGACATCTCCAGCTTCATGTTGCCGGAACTGGCCTTGGAGGCTTCCACCAGATCCTCGGTCAGGGTCTTAAGGCGCTGGGATTTCTGATCCAGGACCTCCAGGTAAGCCGCTATCTTGGGGTCCTGTATCTTTTCACGCTTCAGCAAATCCACATAATTGATGATGGATGTAAGGGGCGTCTTGATATCATGGGATACATTGGTTATCAAATCCGCCTTCAGACGTTCGCTCTTAACCTGCTGCACAAGGGCTGTGTCCAGTCCGCTGCTGATATTGTTGATATGCTCTCCCATATCCTTTTCCTTGCCGCTGAGGCGGACCGTTTCTATCTTATAATGTGTATTGCCACCGGCAATGCTACTGATTGCAGTGTCCAATACATCCCTCTGCATCGCCTTCTTAAACATCTGATGGAAAATGTACCCGTCCAGCCCGATAAAGAACGCAATCAGGGCATAGAGCAATATCCTGTAACTCAGTGAATCTTCCCTGTATGCAAAGAGGAAAATGATTCCCCAAAGCATGGCGGCATTGGCTGATACAAATAACGTATAGCAGAATACGGCACCGGCCGCAAAGGATATATGGCCCACATAAAGCTTTGCCGCATCAATGGCCTTCTTTGCAAGGCTGCCGCTCCACAGGGTCCTGGCCTTATAACGTCTCAGCATGCTGAACACACAGAGGGTTGAACTCCCGTAAAGGATTACTGCCTTGATTACCTTATTCCAGTAAGGCCACTGGCCTTCGGCCACAAACAGGCTGAACAGGCGGATTCCCACGTATCGCCCCACATACAGGAACAGGGCCGTGGCAACCGCCCACAGAACCAGGCTCAGTTCCGTATGCACCTCGTCAATGGGGAACAGGCGTATATCCTCGCTGCCTTCCGTCATATGCCCTGAACCCAGCATAAGGAATGCCAGGGTTGCAAGACAGCCCATAAGGCCCACAAGCACGCCGCCTATGCCCAGGATGAAATTGCGTCTGGCGCTGCTGTACTCGTGCGCAGCAGTGGAGTATGTGTCCGTTTCAGGATAAGAGGTATCCACTGAAACCACCATGTAATAATTATCATTATTGTTAGGGTTCCAGATTTCCAGCAGTGTGGCCGCATTTTCCGGCACGGATGGTATGTTGCTCTCCATCTTAATGCTGTCGCCAGGAATATAGACGTATTTGCCTGAACCCTTCAAGTCCTCCAGGCCCATGCCATCTGCATTGGTAAATATATTTTCTTTTCCCTGGTCATCCCTGTAAACAATGCGGAACCGGAGATTGGTTTTATTTTCAATATAATTATTACGGATTGTATAATATTCCCCCAGATGATTCACGATGTCAAAGGCCAGATCCTCCATCGTCATCCGTTCCCCGCTTTCATCTGCATCCAGGAAATCCGGGTTATACTTCTGGAAATCAACCGTAATCTCATCATCATCCTCGTCCATGGTAAGGGGCGAGCCCTGAACCGAGAAATTCTCATCCAGATAATAACCTCTGCGCTTCAGATAACGGACAATATAATCCAGGGTATACTCTTCCTGGTAACCAGGTCCGTTCTGCACACCCACAATCACCTTGTTCATATCCAGGGCGCCGTCCGTCTCGAACATGCCTTTATATCCCACATATGTGAATATACGGCCGATATCATTGCTCAGCTGGCTGGTAAACTGGGGGGAATCCTCATACGCTTCCTCAAAAACCCACTTAATGCCCTTGCCATAGTTTGAGTTCAGGTACATGGCGCTGATTCCAAACACGGCTATGAGGACAAAAAACATGTGGGCCAGGGTCAGGGCCTGTTTCTTACGCCTGAACCGTCTTCTTTCTTCTGTCATATGGACACCTACTGTTTCTCAATCTTATAACCCACACCCCACACAACCTTCAGGTACTTCGGCTCCCTTGGGTTAATCTCAATCTTCTCCCGGATATGACGGATGTGGACCGCAACGGTATTATCCGCCCCAATGGCCTCCTCATTCCATATCTGCTCATAAATCTCATCAATGGAGAACACCTTGCCTGCGTTCTTAACCAGCAGCAGGAGGATATTATACTCAATGGGTGTCAGCTTAATGGGGTCCCCATCCACCGTGACCTCTTTATTATCATCATTAATCTGAAGCCCGCCGCACTTAAAGACCTGCCCCTCCGCCTGCTGGTTCATATTGCCCAGCTGGGTATAGCGGCGCAGCTGGGACTTGACCCTGGCCACCAGTTCCAGGGGGTTAAACGGTTTGGTAATATAATCGTCCGCACCGATGTTAAGTCCCAGTATCTTATCCGCATCCTCTGACTTAGCAGAAAGGATGATGATGGGAATACTGCTGTTCTCCCTCACCTTAAGCGTGGTCCGGATACCGTCCAGTCCAGGCATCATCACGTCCACAATCAGCAGATCCACCTGATTGCCTTCCAGGTACTCCAAAGCCTCATAACCATCATACGCCTTGATTACCTGGAACCCCTCTCCTGTCAGATAAATATCTATTGCCTCCACAATCTGCTTATCATCATCACATACCAGTATTGTCTGCATCCTCGCCCTCCTTATTATAATGAACACCTGTAATCAATATTCCATAATGGATATCCCATCACTGGACCCGCTTACCAGAACCTGTTAAAACTTCCCGGGCCGCACATGGCACGCCCTAGAAAATCCTCCATGCGCAGATGAAGTTGTTGGCCCACCACTGGCTCAGGCTTCTGTGTACCACGCGCCCGTTACTGGAGGAAGCATCGATAACGGTTCCGCCTCCTGCCGCGATTCCCACATGGCCTCTTACAACCACGATATCACCGGCCTGGATATCGTTGAAGTTGGTAATCTTTGTATATCTTCCGGCATTTCTCCAGCCTGAGGAGGTAAGATAACTCTGGTTAACCCCCACCTGGTTCAGACACCAATACACAAAGCCGGAACAGTCAAATGAATTCGGTCCCTTTGCGCCCCATACGTATGGGCTTCCCAGCTTGGAGGACGCAACCGATATAAGGGCTGAAGCACCCTGTCCAACCGGCTTGCTCACTGGCGGCGGGGTATTGCCTGCATTGCCGGAGCCGCCTGTGCCGCCTCCGGTTGAACCTCCGTTACTGCCGCCCTGGGCGCCGCCTCCTGTACCGCCTCCGCCTGTGGAGCCGCCCGTATTGGTGGATCCTGCCGCGGGACGCCTTACATTATCACTGGTCAGCTTGGCCATGGTCTGGACGCCTACCAGGCCGTCTGATGTCAGTCCGTTCCTGGACTGGAAGTTCTTGATTGCCCGCTCAGTTGCCTCGCCAAAGTATCCGGTCACATTGCCGGATACAAGGTATCCATGCTTGTTTAACAGCTTCTGGACCTTGATAACAGCATCGCCGCTCTCGCCCAGCATCAGGCCGTTGGCCCTTGCGTCCGGGCTGTTAAGGGCAATCCTTGTGGATGGCCCAAGATAACCGTCCACCACCTGGTCGTTCCTGGCCTGGAACTGCTTTACGGCCACAACCGTATCCTCGCCATAAGCCCCGTCCGGCGTCGTGGTAAGGTATCCCAGGTCCTTAAGGCGCTTCTGGCATTCCAGGACCACATCGCTCTTCTCGCCATAGGCCAGGAAGTTAGGTTTAATCTCATCACTGTACAGCAGGTTGATGGTCCTCTGCCCCACCTTGCCGTCCTGGTCCAGTCCGTTGACCTCCTGAAGCTTCAGTACTGCAGCCTCTGTGGAATCCCCGAAATTACCGGTAACCAGGTCCGCCGAGGCCAGATACCCCAGTTCATATAAACGCTGCTGGATTCTCTGTATATCATCACCCTGGGTCCCCTTGGACACAGCGTAGTACTTGGCATCCTCTGCCATGATTGCATCCCATGTGGCATTACCCACAATCCCGTCCATGGGCAGTTCATTCTGCCTCTGGAAATGCTTAACAGCCATCTGGGTCATCTCGCCAAAATAATCCGTTGGCTCATCATTATCCATAAAGCCTAAATCCATAAGACGCTGCTGCAGCTTCTTAACAATCTCGTGCCTCACCCCAATCCTCAGATACTCGGGCGCCGGCTCCGCATCCGGCAGGTCAACGTCATTAAGCCCCGGCAGGATCTGCCCCTGAAGTCCCAGCTGGGCAATGGTCTCCGGAACCGCCTGTATCTCCGTCACTTCCGATGGGGTGGCATTCCCGTCCGCAGGTCCTGAGGTTTCCTTGGAACACCCTGACAACGCCATGGACAGGGCCAGCATGCCGGCAGTGCCTGTATATGTAATGTATTTTCTATATCGCTTCCTCAAATTCATGTGAAGTACATTTCCTTCCTTACTTCTTCCTGTGTTAAACGCTAAAATCAAATTCATTCTAACACATTTCTTAAGGAATAGCGATATTATTTTTAAGGTCGTAAGAAAATTGAAAGGGGTGCGCCGCGGACTTTTTAACCATTTTAAAAAGTAACATGTTTTCTTCAGAATCGTAAAGACTATATAAAGAAAATGAAAACAGAACAGAAGGAGGAAATATAGTTTGAAACAGATTTATCCAAACCGTTTTAAAGACAAAGTCATGATAATCACCGGGTCTGCCAGGGGAATCGGGACAGCCACGGCCCTGCGGGCTGCCCAGGAAGGAGCAAGGCTGGTTTTAGCCGACCGCCTGGAGAAAGAAGGGGGACAGGTGTTGGACCAGTTAAAAGCCCTTGGCGGGGAGGCCGTCTTCCTCCATCTGGACCTTTCAGCGGAGGAAAATGCAGCCAGGCTTGTCCAGGCCGCTGTC
Source organism: Enterocloster sp. OA13 (assembly GCF_022440595.1). Lineage (NCBI taxonomy): Bacteria > Bacillati > Bacillota > Clostridia > Lachnospirales > Lachnospiraceae > Enterocloster > Enterocloster sp. OA13. The sequence goes on from NZ_JAKNTF010000001.1 coordinate 5,266,138, forward strand.
CATACTTACGGCCATCTGGATATCGCCATCAACAATGCCGGGGTCATGGGAAATCCCAGCCCGCTCCATGAACTGTCCCGGGAACAGATGGACTACACCATGACCAATAATTTCTATTCCGTCTTCTACTGCTGCAGGCAGGAGCTTCGTGAATTCATGAAGCAGGGAAACGGCGGCGTAATCGTGAATAACGCTTCCATCGCCGGGCTGACCGGACTTCCGGGCAACCCGGCCTATGTGGCATCCAAACACGCGGTAAACGGCCTGACTAAGAACCTGGCCCTGGACTATGCAAAATACGGTATCCGCATCAACTCCGTGAATCCGGCGGCAACCACCACACCCATGGTGGCAGAAGCCTTCGAATATGTAAAAGCCCGCAGGGACGCCGCCGTCAAAGCCGGTATGGACCCAGCCAAAGCCCAGTCCATGGCAGGCCAGAAACACACTTCCATGCTGGAGCGTGAAGCCACTGCCGAGGAACAGGCCGCATCCATCCTGTTCCTGGCCTCCCCAGACGCATCCCATATGACCGGGGCCACCGTACAGACAGACGGAGGATGGACTTCCTTTTAACGGAGGGATACGCGCCGAGCCATTCATAATCCCACAAAAACCTCTCGCTGGAAGTCAGGGAGAGGTTTTATTCAATTACCCGCTGTCACATTACAGGCCGGAAGAAAATGAAGGTACTAAAATATTTCTTAACAATCCTGTAATCTGTAATCCTTAATCCTGGTCTTCTTTATTCATAAGCTGTCTATTTATTAACCCTTTCTAAAACCGGAGGGGGAGCTATGGACAATTGGCCTATTTGTGTTATACTGGATTCACAGGAATATTAGACCATTCCATATCCTGTGGATTCCTTCCACAGTAAGGTTCACTGCCCCAATGGCAGTCTTATGTGCTTATGCACGATAATGGCCGGTTCGGCCGCAGCTTCACGGAAATCAGAGCATTGACAGAAGGATAGAAGGGAAATTTCAGGAGGGCTATTGAAGTTACGTTTTTTTTAAATTATACTGAAGGGAGTAGCATGGATGGGGAAGAAGGCATTACAGTGGCATCCTGCGTTCCAGGCAGCTCTGCAGGTGGAACTGGCAGAGGACAGGCCGTTCCTCCGCTTTCATGAGGAATACAACCTCAGCAGGAAGCCGCTGCAGATGGATACGCTGATCATCAAGCTGGAGCCGGGACACGTTGTCAGCAAGAGTATCGGAAGGATATTCAGGACCTATAACATCGTGGAATATAAGAGTCCTGAGGACTATATCAGTGTAAATGATTTTTATAAGGTCCTGGGTTATGTATGTATTTATCAGGCTGACACCGGAAAGGTCCTGGAGATACCGCCGGAAGAATTGACCATCACACTGGTTGGGGACCATTATCCAAGACGTCTGGTTCGGCACCTAAAGAAACGGTATGGGGTAAGGATCAGGAATGTCACAAAGGGCATCTATTACATAGAGGACTTTATCTTCCCTGTGCAGCTGCTGGTAACAGAACAGTTGTCAAAAGAAGAATACGCCTGGCTTGGCAGGCTCCGGAAGGGGCTGGATCTCAAGCTGGACATAGAGCCGCTGGCCAGGGAATATAAGGGTAAGAAGAACGACCCGCTCTATCAGGCGGTGATGGACGTCATAGTCAGGGCCAATCAGAAACAATATGAGGAGGGCAGGAGAATGTGCGAGGCATTAAAGGAATTATTTGCAGATGAACTGGCGGAACGGGAAGAGAAGGGGATTGAAAAAGGAATCGAAAAAGGCCTGGAAAAAGGCGTACAGGCCCTGGTAGAGACCTGCAGGGAACTGCATCTGTCACGTGGGCAATGCCTTGAAAAATTAGTTGAAAAATTCCAGTTAACAGAAGACAGCGCAGGAATATATTTAAATACATATTGGAAATAATTCCTTAGGTGAAAAAAATATTATTGGGCAAAAGCAGGGCCGGAACCCGCTAAACACAGATTCCGGCCCTGCTTATATACAATTCGCCTGCACTTATTTTCATCCAGCCTTAATGTCCGGACCTTTATTTACCAATAAATTTACTGTCTTTACTTACCGTCCCGCAGCTTTTTCCCGCTGCGTCCGAATTTACGGCGCTTGAAAAACGGAACCTTGGCAGCCGCTGCCTCAGCCTGTCCGCCTTTTTGGTACGCCCTCAGGGTCTCGTCCAGCTGGCGGAAACGCTCCTCTTCCTTCTGGTCCGATGCCTGCAGGAGGAACTCCAGTTCCTTGCCCATCTTATCATTGACAAGGCTGCTGATATCCTGGCTCAGCTTCTCATTGTTCACTTCCAGGGCACGCCCGATAATCAGGTTCATGATCTGCTGGAACTGCTCCATCTTTTCCTCTATGGCAACCACCGAACCCGTGTCACCCTTGACCGTGCTTAAGGATGTGTTTCCATCCTCTTCCTTGAATTCACGCAGGGCCGCACTCATGTCCCGCTCTAATATTTCATCGGAAAGCTCACCCTGGGCTTTTCCGTCTTTCTTTAGTACCTGGTTCAGCGCATGTTTGATTGCCTTCAGCTGATACCCTTTTTCTTTCAGGTTTTTAACCTGCTTGAACAGGCGGATATGTAAATCCGTATAGTACCGGTGCCCCATCTCGTTACGGGGAATATCAAGTTCCAGCTCTTCTTCCCAGTATCTTAATACATGGGCCTCCACATCGACCTTTTTGGACGCATCCGATATCAGATAATGTACTTCATCCATAGCCATTCTCTCCTTCACATCTTAACAGGCATGTCCTGCCTTACTATTAGTGTATGCGTTGAGAATGGATATTATGACACCCGGCTTAAAAAAATACCTGCGCTTCCTGGGCACGGACAAGAAGCGCGAACTCCGCTGCGCTGCGTTTGCGCAGCGAAAACCCCCGTGCTTCCTGGGCACGGGGGTTCTTTATTCCTGGGGTCCGCCTCCTTGCGGGCGGGCTGCATTGACAAACTTTGTGTACTCCGGTTTCCAGATTAAAGTAACCGTACCAATGGGACCGTTACGCTGTTTGGCTATGATGACCTCAGCCTCATTGGGATGTTCCGTATCTTTATTATAGTAATCGTCACGGTACAGGAACATGACAACGTCCGCATCCTGCTCAATGGCCCCGGACTCACGCAGGTCAGAAAGCATGGGCCGGTGGTCCTGCCTGGTCTCACAGGCACGGGACAGCTGGGACAGGGCAATCACAGGCGCATGGAGCTCCCTGGCCAGGGCCTTTAGGGAACGGGAAATGTCTGAGATTTCCTGCTGACGGTTATCCCCTCCACCTTTCTTGCTTCCGCTCATCAGCTGAAGGTAGTCGATGATTACAATGTTAAGACCGTATTCCAGCTTCATCTTCCGGCACTTGGAGCGCAGCTCTGAGATGGAGATACCGGGCGTATCGTCAATGATCAGCTTGGAATTACCTATAATCCCAATACCCTCAACCACCGCATCCCAGTCGGAATCCGTCAGGGTACCGGTACGCAGCTTCTGGGAATCCACGTTGGATTCCATGGAAAGCATACGGTTTACCAGCTGCTCCTTGGACATCTCCAGACTGAATACCATGCAGGGCAGGCTCTTGCGCACCGCCACATAATCCACCACATTAAGGACAAACGCCGTTTTACCCATGGAGGGACGGGCCGCTATCAGTATGAAGTCCGATGGCTGGAAGCCGGACAGCTTGTAATCCAGGTCAATGAATCCTGAAGGGATACCCGTAACCGTGCCCTGGTTCTTATAAGCATCCTCAATCTTCTCAAGCACATTAATGGCAACCTGCTTAATCGGGACAAAATCCTGGCCCCCACGGTTCTGCAGCAGGTTGAAAACAGACTTCTCCGTATCCGCCAGGATATTCTCCAAGGGTTCTTTTCCCGCATAACAGGTATTGGCAATCTCCTCCGTGGTCTTAATAAGCCTTCGGAGCACTGCCTTTTCCCCCACAATGGTTGCATAAGACCTTACGTTGGCCGATGTAGGCACCATGGTTATGATATCACGCACAAAATCCAGGCTGCTGACCTCGGGCGGCACATCCTTTTCCTTAAGCCGGTCCTGAAGCGTTACCAGGTCAACTGGTTTTCCTTCATTGAACAGCTCTACCATGGCGTCAAACATAATTCCATACTGCTGCTGGTAAAAATCGCTTCCAGTAATGATTTCCGATGCAGCAATGACCGCTTCCCTGTCCATCAGCATGGAACCGATGACAGACTGCTCTGCTTCCAGGCTGTGGGGCAGCACCCGCTTAATCAGGGCTTCTTCCATATTAATCGTCTCCTGTATTCCATTTAGTAAACCCGCTCCTTCCGGGGCGGGTCATACCATCATCCATTACATACTCCATGCATTCCTATGCTTCCACTACCTTCACGGCCAGTCTGGCTGTCACATCCTTGTGAAGCTTAATGGGAACCTCAAAGCTTCCAATGGATTTGATGGGGTCGTTCAGCACGATTTTCTTCTTGTCAATTTCCAGTCCCAGCTGGTCTGTGATGGCCTTGCTGATTTCCTTGTTGGATACAGAGCCGAATGCCCTGCCGCCTTCCCCTGCCTTGATAGAAAGGGTCACCTTGGATTCGTCCAGCTTTGCCGCCAGTTCCTTGGCTGCCGCAAGTACTTCTGCTGCAAGCCTGGCATCATTGGCCTTTTTAAGCTTTAAGTCATTTAAATTCTTAGAAGTAGCTTCCACGCCAAGCTTCTTGGGCAGGATGAAATTCCTCGCATAGCCGTCATTTACCGTTACAATCTGTCCCTTTTTTCCTAATGCTTTCACATCTTCCAGTAATACAATTTCCATGTCACATACTTCCTTTCTGTTTCTGTCTATATCATGTCCTTAGTCAGGACACCTCGCCTTCCTCCAGCATCTGGCAGATGACTTCCTTCAAACGTTCCTTGGCCTCTTCAATGGATACGCCTTCCATCTGTGCCCCGGCAATGGTGCGGTGTCCGCCGCCGCCCAGCTTCTCCATCATCACCTGTACATTGACCTCGTCAATGGAGCGGGCGCTGAAGTAAATGGTCCCATTATAATCCGTAAGTACCACCGAAGCCTTGATGCCGCGTATCTCCAACAGTTCATTAGCAGCCTGGGCGCCTATGATGGTAGGGCTGTCAAGCCCATCGGCCGGGCATTCACTGATTGCAAATGCATCCATATATACCTCTGCCTTACGCACAGCCTCTGCCTTGGCCTGATAATCCTTCATGTTTTCCCTGAAAAGCTTACGCACCCTGGTGATGTCGGCCCCGCTGCGCCTTAAGAAGGCAGCGGCCTCAAATGTCCTCACACCTGTCTGGTTGGTGAAATTCTGGGTGTCAATCACGATACCGGCATACATGGCGTCTGCTTCCGCAGTTTTTACCTTGATTCCGTCCGCAATATACTGCAATACCTCCGCCACCATCTCGCAGGTTGAAGATGCGTATGGCTCCACATAAGAAAGCACCGCATTATCAATAATCTCACTGCTGGTCCTGTGATGGTCAAGGACCACGATGGTCTTCACCATGCGCAGCAGGGACGGCTCATCGGTTATGCTTGGACGGTTCACGTCAACAATCACCAGCATGGTGCCCTGATCCACCAGTTCGGCCGCCTTGGGGCCGGTCAGAAGCATATCCTCCGGATATTCCGGGTTCCCTACAAAACGGTCCAGCATGGGGCGCACCGAGGATGTCACCTCGTTGACCACGATATTCGCCTTTTTATTCATGGATACGGCAATCCGGTAGATACCCACTGCCGCGCCAAAGGAATCAATATCCGCCAGCCTGTGTCCCATGATTAAAAGCCTGTCCTTGTTCTCCATCAGTTCCCTGAGGGCATGGGCCTTCACCCTGGCCTTGACCCTGGTGGTCTTCTCTATCTGCTGCGCCTTGCCGCCGTAATACTGTATCTTGCCGGAATCCTTCACAACAGCCTGGTCGCCTCCGCGTCCCAGCGCCATGTCGATGGAGGTCCTGGCATACTCATAGTTCTGGTTATAGCTGTCACCGTTCATGCCGATGCCGATACTCAGGGTAACCGCCATGTCGTTGCCTATGTTCACTGTCTTTACATCCTCCAGGATGGAAAAACGCTCTTCCTGGATTTTGGCCATGTACTGCTGCTTGATGACAAAGAAGTACTTATCCTTCTCCAGCTTCTTCACAATACCGTTCATGCCTGAAATATACTTGCTGATCTTCCTGTCAATCAGGGCGGTCAGCAGGGAGCGCCGTACCTCCTCCACGCTTTCCAGCGCCTCATCGTAGTTGTCCAGGTAAATAAGCCCGGCCACCAGCTTCTGGTCATTAATCTGCTGCATGTACAAAAGGGTCTGGGTCTCGTCAACCAGGTAAATGGCTGTCACGAATGTCCCCTGTCCCTCCAGGCCGTTATCCGCCACCGCAACATCCAGCTTATCCACAACCACCTGCTTTAAATCAATGCGGTACTTCCTGTCGCCGAACGCGCTGTGGATACTTACGATCTCGCCGCCCGTGGCCAGCATTTCCCTTGTAATCTCAGGGAACATGGCCGTGATATTCTTATATGAATTCCTGTCTTCCTCAAGGATTGCCGCAAACTCCCGGTTCATCCACAAAAGATGTCCGCTGCCGTCCGCTACCGCGTAGGGCATGAGCATCTCTTCCATCAGGTTCTGCCTGCTCTGGTCATAGGCGGATGAAAATGCAATGAGTCCTGCAAGTATGCCTCTTCTTCTTGAAAAGTAAAGCCAAAGGGCAATCCCTATATAGACAATGGTAAATACCGATACTATAATGCCGGCCTTTATGGATACCGCTCCAACAGCGGCAGTCAGTATAACCAAAAGGACCGACAAAAAGAGCGGCCACTGCAGGTAGACCTTAAACGTCCCCCGCGTCCTTCCTTTATCTTTCATAGTCTGCCTCCAATCGTATCCATAATCGGAATACGCCTATCTTAGCTAGTATACCATATCTGCCGCGGTTCGTCCATAAAATAAAGTTTTTACCAGCAATGCACCAGATGGCAGCGGGTTCAAATCATCTTACTGCACAGCCCCACAATGACGGAACGGGAACCCGGTTTTCACCGGAATTCCCGTCCCAAAGCCCAGATGTAAGATGTATGAGCCACATCTGAGCCAATTACTAAGTTATTTTTAAGGTCTTTATATGGTGTTGTTAATGCATTCCGTCATGATTCTTCCTTCTTCCTGCCAAGAAGACTGTACATTCCAAGAACCAGGCCAGCCGTCAGGCATACCCACAGGGATGTGGAGCGTTCTCCTGTCTTCGGAAGAGGTGCCAGAGGTACTTCCTCCCCGGGAATCACAACCGTATTCTCAGGAAGCGGCGCCAGTGGTACTGCCTCCGGCTCAATGGTCACACCAGGGCCTCCTGTCTCAGGAGTTGCCCTGCGCCCGCCGCTGGAAGTCCCGCCTCCGCCTCCGCTGCCGCTGCCTCCGCCAGTAGAGCCATTATATGTATAATATACATTAAATACAAGGTCCTGGGTCAGGATACCGGAAACCTCATCTGTCTGAACCCCTGCATAACTGTCCCATGTATAGTTGGCAATGGCTTTATGAATCTGGTCATACACATTGTACTGCCCGCCCTCATTGATTATACCGGAGGTATAGCTGGCAGAAATGGAAGCCCCTGAATTTTTATCAAGGTAATGGATGGTTATGGTATGGTCGGAAGGAAGTCCCCACTTTGCGTAGATGGTCTTTTCCGCCTGTCCCGTTCCCACATCCCCCATATCCGCTGCCACCTTTGAGGATGAGGTAAATGGCACATTCAAAATGCCATAAAGTGCGCTCCAGTTGCCGCTTCCCGCATACTCTGCCGCTTTCGCCTCATCATCCGCCGCATACCAGCCCAGGAATTTATACCCGGCCCTGTCGCCAACGTCAGGAAGCTCCCCTTCGCTAAGGTTCAGGCTATTACCAAATACTGTATAATCCGTCCCGTAACGGGCGCCTGTCTGGGCTCCATCCCCTGTATTTCCAATGGACGTGCCATCACCTCTGGTATTTGTCAGGGAAACATTGCCCTGGATTGCTGTCTTAAAATCACTGATCATGCCTTCTGTTGCATCGTAATGGAGGATTGATACCGGCGCCCAGACATATGCATTGCCGGATTCCCCGTCCATAAGGTCTTCTCCCGTACGGTTATAACGGAACCCATAATCCACCAGCTGTCTGCTGTTGGGGTCCAGATACCGGAAGGACTGGTCCCTGCCATCCCCGACCTCTTTATTAATCTCCGCATTAAGGTCAAAACGGGTCAGTTTTGTCTGATATCCATTAACCGGGGCAACATATACCTCGTCTGCGGACTGTACCCCGTTAAAGCTGTAGGTGCCGGACATATGGTCGCGTACCGCCTGGAGGGAACCGTTCATCATGGTGTGATAATGTCCCTGCCTGGAAGAGTAAGACTCATTCCCGCCTGCCTGGTATGCCGACACGCAGTGTCCGTCCAATATCAGCTGTGCCCTTCCCTCGGCCTCAAATCCCATGCCGTATCTGTTGTCGGATTCCAGCAGCACCAGGTTACTGTCCGCGGTATCCAGTATTCCCGTATATAATGCGATACCTGATTTATTGATGGCCCGGTCCGCGGTCTGTGCCAGTTTACCATTACCCCTGGTCCTGATTGTGCTGTCCGTGATGCTGGATGTGTTTTCAGGGCTTCTTCCATTGGAGAACATGATTCCGGCCAAACCGTTATTTTCTATCACTAATTCGCTGCCTGATATATCTGCCAGACCGCCGAACAGTATGCCATACCCTCCGGTGCATCCGTTCTTTCCGTAATTGTCAATGCCGTTCCCGCTGACATACAGCCTGGAACCGGATATTTCTGCATTCCCTGCCACCCAGATACCGCTGTAAGTCCCGCAATTGTCAGCCCTGATTTCAGAGTCCCTGGCAACCAGTGAGAAACAGTACAGATTAGATGCTGACTTCTGGACACTGGCCCATGGCTGGCTGGAATTGCCGCTGCACTCCACGGTTGAATTTAAAACCGTTACATTCCCGCCATTTGTTCCCCATGATTCATTTCCATTCATGGTAAATTCCGGACAATCCTCAATGTATAATTCTGAATCAACCGGAACAGCTACAGCCGTCCCACCCACATTTTTATAGGAGGAACTGAACATGATGGCATCTATCTGATTATCATCGATATGAACCTCTGCACAACCCACAAATTCCAGGGTGGTTCCTGTGTACCAGCCAATACCGCTGTGATAGCCGCTTCCAATCCTGTTCCGGCTCAGATCGACCAGTCTGCTGCCATTAAAATTAATTTTCACTGTTACGTTCTGCTGTTCGCTTGTATATGGTTCCCCACCATAAGCAAGAACACCGCTTCCGCCGTTATCGCTTGCAATGAAGGTAGAATCACTCCTGCCGATAAGGTTAAATGTGCTTCCCTTACCGCTGATCCAGATTCCATTTCCATGGTTGGTATCATATACCTTATTCCCTGTTAACTCCAGTGTGCTTCCCTGGCTGATTTCCAGTGTGAATGTAATGTCCTGTTTACCTTCCTGCCTGATACCGTCCCCGTATCCCTTAATGGATAATTTAGACCCTTCCCCTCCGCCGATGGTAAGGGCAGTATCGCCGGTAATATCAATTGCAGGGCTTCTCATGGTCTCGCCGAGGAAGACAACCTCCCCCAACGGGATCAATGTCTTTTCTCCTGCTATTTTAAGGACCAGATCCTTATAATTTCCAGGTTCAAACATGATTACACCAGCCATGTCAACGGCCTGCTGGATCTCGCTCACCTGCATCTGGGGATTGACAGTCATCCCTTCCCCATACCAGAAATACAATACGGTTTCCGTATCTACTAAACCCAGGGAATCCTCCGTCTTATACTGAAGCCCTGCTACACTATCGTATTGAAGTCCTGTTACAGGCATGGTTCCGGCTGCGTCATACGTTGCCTTAAGGAATGACAATGCAGTGTCCCCTGACTGCACGGGGTCCAGTTTCCCGGCTATGGTCTGCACGGAAACCTGGTCCGCGCCTTCCGGCAGTGCATATGTCTTTACCTCCGCATTACCATCCTCAGAAGGATTGGTTCCCAGCACTGCCTGGACAATCTTTACCGTCCCAACATTTGAACCACCTTTGATGAAGGCCAGTGCATATACTGAGAAATGCCCTGCTTCAAACCCTATCTCCTCAACGGCTGCATCGCCTTCCGCCAGTTCTGCCGACATTTCCGTCAATACATTTCCTTCGTCCACATGGAAGATGGAAACCTTGTCTGCCTCCGCGCTTTTTTCCTCTATGGCAGGACCGCTGAAGGTTATCTTAACGGTTCCTTCCTCCCAGGTATCATATACCGTATCCCCATCAACCAGTGTAATGTCATATGCCATCACATCCGTAACCTTTTCAGTTGGATTTTCAGCGGGCACATCCTCTACCAGATTGGTATCCGTGCCCTCCACGCCAGCTATTACGGCATCCTTCACCTCTTGTGTGACTTCCCTCACATCCAGTTCTGCACGTTCCGGGATAATGCCCGCATCCCACTGTGCAGTCACGGTCGTGCCGTCATCCAATGTTACTGAAGCTTCTGCCAGTGCTTCCTCATTCTCCATGATGATCAGGATTTCCATATCTGCATCCACTGACTCTATTATATATTTCTGCGGTTTGGAAAAATCCGGCTCTCCATGGTATTCAGCTTCGGAACTGCTTGCCGTCCTGGCCTCTTCATAAAGCCCTACTTCCATGTAGTCCGCCGTCACGCTGTCAATGACATAACCCTTTTCCGGCTTGACCGTAAAAATAACGGATTCCCCTTCTTCGGCTTCAGAAGGTCCTTTTACTGCTGCGCCCTCCTCCGGGTCTATGATATAGGATATTGTGAATTCATGATTTTCCTTTGGCGTTACTTCCGGTGCCGCTGGAGCCCCTGGGTTACCCGGATTGCCTGTGGTTCCGCCATTTGGATTTTCCTGATTTGTTTCAGCATCATTTTTTCCATCAGCATCATTCCCGCTTCCATTTCCGCCTTCTCCTTCGGTCCCGCTTCCACTTCCGCCTTCCCCTTCGGTCCCGCTTCCACTTCCGCCTTCCCCTTCGGTCCCGCTTCCATTTCCGCCTTCTCCTTCGGTCCCGCTTCCACTTCCGCCTTCCACTTCGGTCCCGCTTCCATTTCCGCCTTCTCCATCAGTCCCGCTTCCACTTCCGCCTTCTCCTTCGGTCCCGCTTCCGCCTTCTCCATCAGTCCCGCTTCCACTTCCGCCTTCTCCTTCGGTCCCGCTTCCGCTTCCGCCTTCCCCTTCGGTCCCGCTTCCACTTCCGCCTTCTCCCTCGGTCCCGCTTCCACTTCCACCTTCCCCTTCGGTCCCGCTTCCGCCTTCCCCTTCGGTCCCGCTTCCGCTTCCGCCTTCCCCTTCGGTCCCGCTTCCGCTTCCGCCTTCCCCTTCGGTCCCGCTTCCGCTTCCGCTTTCCCCTTCGGTCCCGCTTCCGCTTCCGCCTTCCCCTTCGGTCCCGCTTCCGCTTCCGCCTTCCCCTTCGGTCCCGCTTCCGCTTCCGCCTTCCCCTTCAGTCCCGCTTCCGCCTGCCTCACCGCCCACGATTTCCTCTGCGAATGACACGGTCATACATGAACCCACATTTGTAAATGCGAGCACAAACGCAGTCAGGAATGCCATATGGCGGCAATGTTTTTTTGATAAATTCCTTTTAAACACAGCCATTTCCTCCTCATATCCCAAAAATACGTGCTTCGAACAAACTCTTGGTATAATCATACAGGAAAAGGCATTTCACAAACCATTTCATAAAAACATTTTTTTACTGATATTATGGTTTTTTTCTATTTTGTGACCGGGTTGTAACCGCCCGCCCTTTTATAATGCATATTAAGGTATGCTTGAAGATCCATTCCCACCATCAGCCCTATCACTGCATATAGTATTTCTTACTCCGCTTCCGCTTTCCGGCATCCCGCTGTTTCTGCAGCTTTTCCGCTTCTTCGTTCTTCCCGCCCCACTCCCCCAGATCCACATTCTGCAGATGCAGGATAACCTTTTGCCCGCACCGGCTCCTCATGCTGTTTGCAATGCGGTTCTCTATCATACGGCATTTATCCTTCTTTAAATCGCTGGCCATGATCAGGAACTGGTCCGGACTGTATTTTGTATAGATGTCCCCCCTTCTCAGGGAATCATGGATGACCTGGTTTAGTATATCGCTGTACTCCTGAAGCCTGATTTGGTTCTCTATGGGACAATCCCTGGCATCCCTGATGGTACATATAATCAGGATTCCCTTCCTCCTGCCCCGTTCCGTCAGCCGGTTCTCCCTACGGAAACAGTCAATGAAACCCGGATATGAACAATAGTACGCGCCGGCTGACCATTCCTTTTCCTCCAGGCTTTTCCGTATATCCTCAATTCCTCCTGATGCATTCTGAAGCTGGGCACCCACCTGCTTTAAACGGGCCAGCACATAGTCTGAAGGGATATTGCCTGTCTCCCCAATGAATATGCTCAGGGCATTTTCATAGGCCTTCAGCGCCTCCCCGTATCTCTTGAGGGATAACAGCGCCTCCATCTTTTCTTCCACCCACTCCACCAGAGGATATATCTCAAGGGCCGTATCACACAATTTTACTATCTTTTCATAATCCCTGTGCCGGGCCATCAATGCGCAGGCCTCCCTGACACTTTTAAAATAAATGTCCTGATAATGGCTCCTGCTGCTTTCCACCCATGCCTCTCCGGACATAACCGGCAGAAAATCCCCGTTGTATAAACGGCATACGGACTCCAGCAGCTGCTGGCGGCAGGTATCTGTTTCAGCCCTTTGGGACTGTTGGTAGTAATTGTCCATCAGGACGGCATCCATCCTGATTTTCAGGTGTTCATCATATACATTGAGATAATAGGTGCTTTTGTACACCTCAATCTTTATCTTATCCTGTAAGATGGACTGGGAAAGCATTTTCCTCAAACGTGAAACCGTAATTCTTAATGCATTGGCCGCATCCGTATTCTTCCTATCATATAGGGAATCCTGAAGCTTCACCCGGCTTATCCCCTCTTTTCCCGCCCAGATAAGCAGGAGAAACAGCTGGATTACCTTACCTCCTGCTGAAAGCGGGATATCCAGAGGTTCGCCTCCATAGCGCGCATCCAATGTTCCAAGGGTACAGACATAAAGTTCCTTCCCTTCCGTTTCTTCCTTAACATCACAATCATTTTCCATATGTACACCTGCCTTTGATAACCGGTGGCCTGTCTGCGGTTTTCCATTTGTTTCCATTATATCACGGTTTATCCCTAAACGTATCCCAAAATCACATTTATGAAAATACTCAGAAACGGAAATGCACCAGTTGGAAACAAGCTGGTCCTTGCAGCCATTTTCTCTATATGCTATTATAAAAACATGCTGAAAAACCATAATCCATCCATATTCGAGGCACACCTATGAAAATATCACAGACCAAAGATATACGTTCCGCTAACCGACTGACCATCATCAAGCACATACTGAATAAAAAACAGATTTCCCGCGCCCGCATTTCCGAGGAGACGGGCCTTAATAAGGCCACCGTGTCCACCATCGTGAAAGAGTGGATGAGCCTTAAGCTGGTGGAGGAAACCACCATGGGGGATTCCAGTGGCGGAAGGCGTCCCATCATCCTTACACTGGCTGCCAAGGCAGGGTACTGCATAGCCATTGATATCGGCGCCCGCCGCCTGGGCCTCATCCTCACGGATTTGAATAACGAAATCATCAGCCGCCAGTCCATACCGATTGAGAAGCAGGCATTTTCCCATGTATACCAGCAGATTTACATTGCCATCGACAGGATGATACGGGAAATCCCGCCCTGTCCCTACGGTCTTATCGGCATCAGCCTGGCTGTAAGGGGAATCATTGACCTGGACGGGGTCATCCGCTTCATTCCCAAGCTCCAGTGGCATAACATCGATATCAAATCCCTTCTGGAACAGCGGTATCATGTGCCTGTGTATATTGACAATGACGGCAATCTGGCTGCCTCCATGGAATCCAGGCTCCATCCACAATATGAGGAACTGACCGTGCTGTGCTTAACCGACGTCATTTCCTGCGGCATGATATCCAACGGCCGCCTTATCCGCGGATACCTGGGATTCGCCAATGCAGTGGGTCACCACACCATCAACATCCAGGAGACAAAGCAATGTTCCTGCGGCAAATACGGCTGCTGGGAACAGTACTGTTCCGACCAGTATCTTCTGGACGAGGCCAACCTGCATCTGGAAACCCCATTGGAAGACATTGACGGGTTTATTGAGCTGGTCAGGAAGCAGAATCCCCTTGCCTTGGGAATCCTTGATACCTACATTAAGAATCTGGCCATTGGGTTATCCAACATCATATTTTTTGTGAACTGTGAGATGATCATCCTAAACTCCCATCTTATCCATTCACTGCCCTACCTGATGCCGGAGATCATGAAGGATATCATCCTGCCCATCACCCATACCCAGGAAATCCTCATCTCCACCCTTGGAAATGAAGCCCCCATCCTTGGCGCATCCCTTAAGGCCATCGAGGAGTTTTTCGAGATATTGTCGGCCCATGGTTAATACATCAGAAAAAAGGGACCTGGAAATTCAAGTCCCTCTTAAACGGTTGGCGAATCCGGCTTATCAGAAATTCGTCCCGTTCCATCCCCAGTCCGGGGATGCTTCATATTTAATATACATATCGTCAGGCGATACCCCCAATGTCCCGCCTAACGCCCTGGTAATCTCCCCGGTCATGCGCTCCGCGCCTTCCTTATCAATGGAATTTCCCAGAATCTTAACTTCCACCATGGCAATAGGACGTCCGCCCCGGCCGCCAAAATACATCTGACATCCGTCCTCAATGGCGACCATGAGCCAGTCCTCGCTTTTACCGGGAAGGAGGCTGATGGCCTGTCCTAAGGCGGTCTTAACCGCCTCTGCCTTTTCCCCGGAAGTATTAACGTTTGTTTTTACCTGTATACACGGCATGCTATCTGCTCCTCTCCCTAATCGTAAATCAGCTTATGCCTGAAATAAAAGAAATGGTCGCTGTGGGAATGGATGCTCAGCATCCTTGTATGCGGATGATCCTTGGAACCGAATTCCTGCCCGAACTTTCCAATGGTCAATGCCTGTCCGCCCACATAGATGCAGGAGTAGTTAAAGAAAAGCTCGTCCATCATTTTCTGGGATACCAGATAATGCATGTAAGACGGTGTCTCGACCAGGACCTTATCAAGACCGAACTTCTTCATGATATAAAGAGCCACTTTGGAGTCAGGCGCCTTGTCCCCGGTTGCAATTACCAGGATTTTGTCCCGGTTGGCCTTCATGGCCTCTATCATTTCCCCGGTCACCTCAGATATGTCATGAACCGGGCCTGTCAGATAGTAGTCTTCCTTCATCTTTTCCTGTATGACCGGTATCCCGGCCGCGCTGGTGCTGATCATCACCGGGACTTCCTTTGTCTTAAACAGCAGATGGTCAAACGGAATATCGGTTGCATCCAGGGAGGAGATGATGTTCCACGGGACCGGCTGCATCCCCGCAGCCATCCTTGCATCCTCCAGCTGCCTGGAAAATACATGGGCCGTGTAATCGCTCTCTGCATTCATGGTTCCAGCCCCGATGATATCGCCGTCCGATACAGCCCTTAACATGTTAAGGATCCACCAGTCAGCCCCTGCGCCGTCGCCGTCGTACTGGTTCAGCTTAGCGATAAGCGGCCCCTGGGGCGCGTCTGTAAATGCAATCCTGCCGTCAATGGACGTTACCAGGGATGTGTATGTATAGGGACGGTCCTCATAAAGCTTATCAAACTTAAGCTCCCCGTAGATTTCCTTCATCTCATCACAGGTAATGGTCTCCACCTGGGCCTGGTTTAAAGTCTCACTCCTGTAAATCTGATGAACCCTTGTCTTGTCAATGTCAAAGGGCATTTTAAATAAAGATGTTGCCATGTCTTTCCTCCTTAAATCAGGCTGCCGCCGCACACATGCATGATTTCACCTGTCATGAATCCGCTTTCATCGCTGGACAGGAATGCGATTGCATTGGCCATATCCTCGACTTTTCCCATCTTGTGAAGGGGGTAAAGGCTTGCATATGCCTCTTCTAAGGCCGCCGGGTCCTCTGCCTCTGTAAATCTCTGCTCAATCATAGGTGTGCGCACCAGTCCGGGAAGGATGGCGTTGGCACGGATGGACGGGGCATACTCCAGGGCAATGCACTTGGTCAGCATGATGACGCCTGCCTTGGACGGGCAGTAGCCAATCCGCTCCGGAATCGGGCGGACACCCAGGTCTGAGCCAACCGTGACAATGGTCGAGCCTTCCTGCTTTTTCAGTTCAGGCACAGCTGCCTTGCACATGTTGAACACGCCGCCCATGTTGATGGAAAGCTCCCGCATGAACATATCATAACCCGTTGTCTCCAGGGAGCCTACAAAGGTAACGCCCGCACAGCAGACCAGCTTGTTAACCCTTCCAAAGGCCCTGACCGCTTCCTCCACCACATGCTGCGCCTGGGAAAAATCAGTCAGGTCCGCCTGGACATAGATTGCATGTTCATTCCGGATGTGCATCTCAGGTTCAATGCCGCACCCCACAACCAGTGCGCCCTCTTCCAGGAACTTCTTTGCAACGCCTTCGCCGATACCGGAACTTGCCCCGGTAATGATTACCACTTTATCTTCAAATCTCATCACTTTACCTCACTTTCCAGATTCCATCCACAATTGCATCAGATCCGCTCAAAACGGCTTACACGGTGTACGCCGAAATTCTCTTCATTCTGTACGCAGCGCACGAACTCATATGGCCTTCCGAACTTCTCATCGAATTCCTTAATCAGTTTGGCCTGATATTCCTTGTCATCAATCTTTCTCCAGGATTCAATGCTCTCCCATACAAAGATAAAATGGATTTCCCCCGGCTTGTTGTCATTGACCCAGACCTCCTTATAAAGGAACGGGATATGGTCGAACCCAGGCGCATATGCCTCCTTTAATGTCCAGATTTCATGGTCAACCGCCAGATAGTGCTCAACGTCCTCCGGCGCCACCTTGAAAACCAGATGCTCCACCGGATAATGTTCTCCCTTTGTGTAAGTATAACCCTGCATGATACTTCCTCCTTATATGTTTGTTTTTATTTTTTATCTTGATGCCTGATTCATCTTTTCAGCCAGTGCAGCCACCTGGTCTGCAATGTCTTTCCTTGTCTCAAGGCTGTCCCTGTCGCTGTTTGGCAGACAGACCTGGCCCAGGCACTCCGTGCTCAGGTCATTTAGCAGGTTCTTAAGGACGATTTCCCCTCCCAGGAACTGGTTCTCAAAGGAAGGCGCGCCGCCTACCATCAGGATTGCGCCCTTGCGGAGCATCTTCTTTGGCATGTCCTGTCTCACATGGCCTGCCCAGTATACCTGGAAACGGTCAATCAGCGCCTTCATCCTGCCTGTTATGGAATGGAAATACATGGGTGAAGCCAGCACTATGTTGTCAGCCTCCTCCAGCTTCTGATAGATATCCTGCATCCCATCCTTAATCACACATTCTTTTTTCTTCCAGCAGAAACGGCAGTCCATGCACGGCTGTACCTCTGTGCGGTAAGCGTCAATGATTTCCTTTTCCCCGTCCAGATGCTCCAGGAACAGATCCACCATCTGGCGTGTATGTCCGTTCTTTCTCGCTGCTCCAATAATTACCAAGGTCTTCACTTCTTAAGTCCTCCTGTTTTACACCGTCTTTTTCTTATTAAATCCTATAAAATGCATAATTGCAAATACAATGATCAATACCACATACACCTGGATGAAGCCCATGTCCGGGGCATAGGTTTCCGTTCCCAGAATGCCCGGCGAATGGATCATCCCGATACCGGTCAGGGCCAGGGCCGCTGCATTGGTGATGGATGCATTTTTCCAGTTATTATCAATGATGAATACAAACACACAGCCCACCAGCAGTCCCACAAACGCGGAGCCAGGGTCAAAGGCGGTGAATCCGGGCAGCGCCCCTTCCCTCATGTTGTCCACGATAAAGTCCATGACAACGGGCAGGGAGGCCATGATGACAGCCGGGAAATATTTCTTATCCACCACCTCGAATGCCTGGGAGTAGCTGGATATCCCAACAAACACCAGGATAGGCAGCACAACGGCCTCGGGTATGAATGCATTGATGATGGCTGACAGGCCTGTCAGGCCCACCAGGGCGTACAGCGCCACGATTCCCAGGTGATACCCTGTGCCGGATTCCATTTTCTTCCATCCCGGGTATCCCCAGTACAATCCCACTGCCAGGGGATTTCCAAAACATGCGCCCACAATGCTTGCCAGTCCGCAGAGCACCAGCGGCTTTGTTGTTGTAAAGAAAGTATCCCCGCATTCCCTGGCCTGTTCCACTGCCTGGATTCCCGTGATTACCTCGTTCAGGGAGAAAACAATGATGATGGGAAGGAAAGGAATCATGGAGCCCACAACCTGGGGATTGAAAATATCCAGTACCGGGTGCGGTATGTAAAAATTCAGGTTGCCCAGGGATTCCGTCACCGCGCCAAATCCCATGACACCGCTGACCCAGGCCACCGCTGAACCGATGACGATTGCAATCAATGCAGCGGGGAGCTTTACCTCCACCTTGCCCAGATAGATGACAAAGAGCACCATCAGGGACAGCCAGCCCACAAGAGGCATTTTCAGCACACCGTTCATGGACTGCATGATCAGGAAGGCCATGGCCCCGCCTGCCAGCGAGCCGAACAGGGCGCCTGCCGGTACAATCCGTAGAATCACAGGAACCACAAACGCGCCGATAATAAAGATGATCCCTCCCACCAGATGCGCCAGGACACCTGTCTTAAATGCCAGATCAGCATTGCCCGTACTGAGGAACACAGGCAGCATGATGCTGTAAAGCCAGATAAACATACGGCCGGCCTGAAGACCTGCCGGTATGGCCGTCAGGTCAGGATCCCCCCGGTCAGCGGCTATCTTCCTGTAATAAAGCCACAGGCCGCCGTTTAATATGACCACGGTGAGGAATACGCCCGGCATCATGGTGCCGAATATCGTGCCTCCATCCAGTCCGAATGTTCCTGCTAAAATAGCGATTGCAACAATTACCTTGGAAAACCCATCAAAGAAAACACCGATGGATGCATCCAGGTCCGCCTTTTTGAAAAAGGGTATACTAGCCTTTCCCATACTTATTTCCTCCTATAATGAAAATGATATATGATCCTGCATGTCCGGGCCTGTTTTACCCCACAGCCCGCTTTCCCAATGCCTGGTCCGGCCTCCCCTCCGCCTGTCCATCCGGCTGGTGTTCAAAGTAACAGCCCTTGGAAAAGAGGAAAATGGCCACCGTGAGATAGATGACGCCGAATATGATGCCAGGCCGTGACAGCAGCTCAATTCCCGGACAGTGTATCATGCCAATGGCCGCGCACCCGGACATGACCAGTGCAAAGCTTCCCGCCATCTTATACCTGCGGTCCACCACACAGGCCAGAAGCCCGGCCAGCAGAAGGCTGGTAAGGAAACCGCCGTTCCCAAGATACATGATTCCCTCAATGGGCACGGAATACTCGGCAAAGTCCTGGACCGGTATGGCTTCCAGCACACCTCCCGCGGCCTGGACCGCTGAACTGATCAGGGTCTGCATGTATTGGAACAGGATGGGCATCAATGACAGGAATATGACCTGATAATACTTCTTATCCATGGAACGGAAGGTGCTGTCCGTCACGGAAAATCCAACGAAGATAAGAAGCACCATGACGGCTTCCGTGGGTATGACGGCCATCAGCACCCCGGTCAGCCCGGTGGTACAGATAAGCAGGTAAAGACAGCCATTCACAAGGGAAAATCCAGCCCTTGCCCCCAGTTCCTTCCAGCCCGGATGTCCGAAATACACGGTGGTTGGAAAGGGATTGCCAAACAGGGATCCTGCAATGGTGGAAACCCCGTCCATTATCATGGAACGGCGCTCCGGATATGTATCCCCCGCCATCCTGGCCGACTCAAGTCCCTGAAGTGTTGACAGGAAATTGTTTATCTGCAGCGGGATAATCACAGGCAGGAAGGGAACAATGCCCTTAAAACCAGCAGCTATATCCCCGGCGCTTAAGGATGGAGGATAGAAACCAAGGCTTGCAAAAGACTGTTCAAACTGCCCCCATGTCTGGTATCCCCCGGCCCAGGCCACCGCGGTTCCAATGAGGATTGCCGCCACGCCTGAAGGAATCTTCGCAAAACGTTTATCCGCCTTACCTAAGTAATCAATAATGATGATAAACAAGGGAAGGAGTCCATACACCGGCTTATCAAACACCATGGCCAGGCCCACAATGGAGAGCCACACCATTGCAGATGAGGCCATGTTCCCCATCAGCGCGCAGTTGGGAATATTATCAATGATCCACCGGCCCGCAAAACCGCCTGTAATTTCCACCATGCCTCCGATAAAGGCAGCTGCCAGCCCGACCTGGAAGGCCAGTTCCGCATCCTTTGTCTGCCAATACACCGGCCCTATGATCAGGTACAGCCAGCCCGACAGCTGGGATGCACCGATCCCAAAGGGCTGGGACGTCACATCCTGACGTTTTTCCCTGACCGCCAGCTGTCTGGCCTCATAGAAATACCACAGGTTCCCAAGGAAAATCGCCAGCCCGATTCCCGGAACCACCTTTCCTATGACAATCCTGGCCGGCATGCCGAACACCATGGTCATGATGCCTGTGGCGGTGAGTATTTTCGAAAAGCCATCAAAGAATATACCAAAGGAAGCATCGATATCTCCCTTTCCCCACCAGCGATACTTAAATCCTTCTTTTCCCATTGTTAAAAGTTCTCCATTTATTTGTTTGTGAATTAAACAAAGTTTGCAAAGAAAAATAAACGATAAATTCAACGTTTATATTATCTGGTTATGGAAAATATTTCATTCTTTATTTGAGTATTAAACAAACTATATATTTAAAAATGGATTCCTAATCCTTTTTAAATATATCACTTCGTTATTTATTTGTCAATACTTTTTTTGTGAAACCTTCCTGCTTTTTATGGATGGATATTTAATGATTATCCAGGTGATTATTTGACGGATATATGGCGGACAATAATGAAAATTATTGGCAAACCTCTTGATTTTTCCTGATGTCTGTGGTATTATAATCACTGCTTATCAACGCATTCATTGGGCGAATTCCCGAGTGGCCAAAGGGGACAGACTGTAAATCTGCTGCTAATAGCTTCGGTGGTTCGAATCCACCTTCGCCCACTAGCATGCCGGTCATAGCTTAAGGACATCAGTGCACAGCGCGTAAAGGTCCTCGTTTTCAGCCGCGGCATGCATATAAGTACATCCGTACGCTGCGGGTGTGGTGGAATAGGCAGACACAAGGGACTTAAAATCCCTCGGTAGCGATACCGTGCCGGTTCAAGTCCGGCCACCCGCATGTGGGAAAGACCTGGAACGTATGTTCCAGGTCTTTTTATGTCCATCACATCCATTTCTTACAGAAGTCCTACCAGCTGCCACCATATTAACGCAGCTGCGCCGCACATAAGCGACGGGATTGTATAAGCCAGCCCAAACCTGGACGCGGTTCCCGTGGAATATCCGCTTCCTCCCTCCCCCAGGCCAATGGTAAGGCTCAGGCTCTGATAGGGAAAAAACCATTGCCCCACCGTCAGTACATAGACCAGAAGCCCTACTGCCAAAGGTGATACGCCTGTTGTTATTGTTAAAAGCGCAGGCACAGCCAGGGAAAAGACCGCCATGATACTTCCCAACAGCAGGTGAAGCAGGATACAGGCCGCCGCAGTGACAAGAAACAGCCCGGCCAGGCTGTCACCCAGATGCGCGGGAAGAAGATGCCCGGCCAAATAGGAGCTCATACCAGTCTTTGTACCCACACTCCCGATTGCCATGCTGGCACACAAAAACAGCAGGGTGTTGAGATTTACCTCTTTTATCTGTGTCCCGTCAATCAGATCCCCAATCACGGGAAGCGCCATGCCAATGGTTATCCCGACACTGATCCAGCCAATATCAATTCCATGGATTGTATCTGTAAGCCATAATCCAATCGCAGCCAGCAGCCATACCATCATACGGATTTCCTGTGCTGACAGCCCCTTTAGCTTGTCCAGTTCTTCCTTTGCCTTTCCCCTGTCAAGACAAAAGGAGGCAGGCTGCCCAAATAAAAACAGCTGTAGTGCGCACATACATGCTCCAGTAAGAAGGGCAGGTACTGCCATATAGAAAAGCCACTGTCCCCAGGAAGGCCTGAATGCCTCCGGTATCTGGCTGAGAATCATCATATTAAGAGAGCTGTCTCCTGTCAGGACCATCATTCCTGCCCCATTCTGGGCCGCAAAAACAGCCAGTGCGATATTGGCAGTATATTTCCGTTCCAGACCAGAATCCTTTAAAAGCAGCTGCATGATGGACAAGATTAAAAACGCCCTTGCAAATGGCTGCGGAATCATTACCGCCATAATATAGCTTAGCAGATAGCAACAGATAATCACATGCCTGTAATCTGATATGTACCTGCTTATGAGATACAGCGCAAGCCTCCTGGCCAGGCCCGAAGCCCTGACAGCACCAGCTATGATAAAACCGCTTATAATCATATAAGCCATGGGTTTTGTGAAGAATCCGAATATAACCCCAGGTCCGGCCACCGAAGGATTGATTGCCAGGGAATACCCCATCAAAAGTCCCAGTGCGGTATACCCCAGCGGAAACACCTCCAGCGCCCATAAAATGATTCCCATTGCAGACAATGCCAGGCATTTCTGTCCGTCCTGGGAAAGCCCGTCCAGAGGAAGTTTCCACAATATCACACATGATAGCAGCGCAATACAAAGCCCCACTCCCCTCCTGCAGGTGTTTCCCCTCCGGCAGGTACTTCTCCCCCAAAACTGGATCCATTTCCCTCTAACTGACATACCCTATCCCCCAGCCACTGCCAGGGACTCCAGATATTGGTTCAGGTTTTCCCTGGACATCCCCGACATTCCCATATTCTTCAGTGTACGGCCATGTTCATAGTAATCAAATCCATTAACCGTATTTGCAATGGTCATAAGCGATTTACATACCGGAACCTCAATCCCGTACTCGTCTGCCAGGGACACAAGCAGGGCCATGGAACATGAGGCATCCTCGCTGATGTACCTTTCCTCCAGACTGGCAGGGCCTTTCAGGGACCGGAAGTAATTCAGCTCGTCGTGATGTCCATAGTCCATCATCTGATGCATTTTTGACACCGTACTTGTATACGCGCTGTAATCCAATTCCTCCAGGACCTGGTTCCGTTCCTTTTCAACCGCATCCGCACACCTTAACAGGGATGGTGTCAGTCCATTTGTGTACAGCGCAAACTCCTGCCCCATTTTCTCAATAGACGTGGTGTTCAGCAGGGTACCTGCCACATGGATCACCAGATTGGGGGAATTCAGCATTCCCTCAAAAATATTCCTGGCCGCCCGGAACCTGAACATATCCTCAAACGCCTGGATTGCCATCTGCGTCCGGCAGGCGGGAAATGCCGCAATCCTCTTTTCCCCCACCGGCATGGCCATAAGCACCCTTGCCCTTCCGGTTATACGGCACGGGCAGATGTTTCCCACAAGTTCCGCAACCGTGATTTCCCTTTTCCCCTCTTTGTAAAACCTGTCAACAAATATGACAGCGCCCAGATTGCCCGGACTTATGACATAGGTCTGTCCATCCCGGGCGTATGGGAAACACAGGTCCATAATCTCCCTGTGCCTGTCCGCTGAAACACACACCAGGATCCGGCTGGCATTACCCACAGCCTTCTGAAAATCATCCGTCATGCAGCAGGGAAGCACTGGAACTTCTGTTTCCATGACCCCTTCCAGGGTAATCCCTCCCGCATCCTCAATATCCCGGAACCTCTGTTCCTGCTCCCTGTCGCACAGGATAACCTGATTTCCTTTTATCGTCAGATATGCAGCTGCTGCCATCGCAGTGGCTCCGCTGCCGATTACTGTTATACTGTTATCCGTCATTATACTTTACCCCTTTTACGTGCAAATGGGCTGAGACGCCACTCAGCCCATTGCCAGAACATGTTTACACCCTGGAAATCCATCTACAGTCTGCCGCCAGATTTGATTTTCCCTTTTTTGAATAAATAGTAAGCCCATACCACAGCCGTACCCATGAAGAACAGATTCAGGTACATGGAGTTCTTACTGGCAAATGGAAGACCGAATACCGCAAGCATGACCAGGCACAAAATGGAGGGTAAGGTAGCTACCTTTGGGCTGCCTAAGAATACAGTAACAAACATATACCCGAACAGCGCCGGAATGATATTGCCAAACCCCGGAGAAAGCACTGGATTGGATATGACCGGATAAATAATGGTCACCGCTACCATGCCCAAGGTACACACGGCCACTGATACCAGTGACGAGATGCCTACTGCTATGGTGGCTACAATATCGCCCTCCTTTGTCCCCATATCCACTCCCATGATTTCCTGACAGCTTGTGGCGCATGGAAGACGCTGCTGGGGTACATTGCCGAATATAAAGGACAGGTAGGTCCCGCCCGCCCCCAGCATGGGGAAAAATGTAAATGGCTGGAAGAATCCCTGTAAACCAAATGCGGATACCACCGCAATGGTCGCTGCCAGGATCTGTCCCCAATTCAGATGGACCTTATAAATAAGGGTAATGCCAATGGCAGGAAGGAACCAGGTAATCAAAGATACAAACGTACCAATCCGCCCCATCCTGTGGATTTTATGGTCGTATTCATCAAAGACACCGTCACGCTTTGTTCCCTTTACCTGTGCATCATCCTTCGCAATCTGTTCACTCATACCTCTGTGCCTCCTTCCTTATGTGAATATCCCTGCCTGGGTAAGCGCGATACACGCCACCATGGCCAGAAGCAGGGAAAGGGTCATCGAGAATTCCTGAAGGAACGGGAACCGCGCCTTCAGCTTTACGCACAGGAACCGGACAGAACCGCCCACCAGCAATGCCACGATTGCCAGCGGCTTCTTGGTATTCACCGCGTATGGCAGTGCTGAAAATGCAATAAACCCTGTATACAGAGCAGAGGTCGCTATGTTCATGAAAGGCTTGGAGCCCTTGGCCACCTTCAGTGTTGAATCAAATTTCTTAATGGTAAAGATACAGAGAATGGGTGCAATACACATACCAAAGTTCATGACCAGCATAATCAGGACATATCCGGCCAGGGTAAGGGCTTTCCAATCACCGGCCCCCGATGCCTGCATGCCTATATTAGCCGCAACCGCTTCGTACTGTCCCGCGCCAATGTTAATCATGCGCATCCAGGGATAGAATTTTCCTATGGTGGGCGCCAAGCCCACCATCAGAATAAGCAGTGAAAGGGTCGGGACAATGGAAAATGTAACTGAGGTGGTAACACACTTTTTCAATTTTTCATTTGACATACCCAGTTCCAGCCCGCGTTTCCATGCGGTCCTGATAAATAAAACAGCCACGGAAACAATGGTCAGCGCCGGAATCAAGCACAGCAAAAACATGGTTTTGCTATTGGCTACATCTAAATAATTCACTCAGATCCCCTCCTTTTCCCCGGTCCCTACTTTTTACTCATGGGAGCCTTTTCAAAAAGCGCTTCGCACAGTGCCACATCCGTTGCAATCATTGGTCCCTGTCCGATTACACCTAAAAACCTGAGGGAATCTTCCATATCCACGCCCAGCACTCCCATATTAAAAGGAAGATGGACATTTTTCATGGCCAGCCTTGCCGCATCCACCGCCACACCTGTGCCTACCGCAAGTCTCATGGCACATGCCTGGCGCGCGCCGTCACAGACCACACCAAAGGAATTGACAAAGGTATTGCTGAATGCATATTGGACCTGCTCATAGGAACCGTCCATCATCAGCACCAGACCGCAAGCCACTCCCAATGCAGCTGATACCATACAGGAACACATGGCCGGGGATTTTCCGATATTGCTGATTGTCATGATGGACACCAGGCAGCTTAAAGCAACCGCCCTCAACAGAACCTCCTCACTGACCTTCATGGAATCCGCCATACTGACCAGTGGAAGGGAGGATGCCAATCCCACATTCCCCTTGTTGCACACTGACATCGCAGTAAGCTGCACACCTGCCATACGCGTCTCACATCCAGCCGCGGCATATGCTTTGGCCCGCATCAGCATGTCATCCGGGCTGATTTCCAGCAGGCCCCTGCCGATTCCTGCTCCCGTATCTGATTGAAGGGCATAATCAGCCATCTTGGAATTATAACTCACCGTATCCCTGAGAAAATACAATTCCTCAATCGGACAGTTCTTTGCAAACTCATAGCATTCCTTTATCGTGTGCTGGCGGATGAGGGCCTTACTGTGGTCATTAAGCTTCTTGATATCATAGGGCTTATCCAGAAGGACCTTGCCGTTCACTTCCTGATAAACCACGTTGTCAACCTCTGTGGCAACGATAACCTTGCTGGTTCCCTTCTCCGTTTCCAGCACAAGTTCCACATACCGTCCGTTAATGGACAGATCCATCTCCACTTCCACAATCCCGGAATCCGCCAGGCGTTCTGCAATCTCCTTTTGCTCCGGGGTCACGTTCCTCAACACCTCCAGTCCGGCGCTGGCATCCCCTCCTACCGCGCCGATACAGACCGCCATGGGAATGCCCGTCTTTGAAACGCCTGGTATCCCAACATCTGCGTTGCGTCCCACCGTGTTCTTACTTCCCCTGATATGTATATGCTTAATGTCACTCCCCCCAAGGATTGACATGGCGGATGCCGCTGCATACACCGGACCTAACGGTCCCGTACATCCAAGTGCTGGCTTTACCTCTTTGTGAAGAATATCATAAAAATCCTGATACATACGTCCTCTTCCTTTCTTCCTCTGTTCACATGTACAATATTCTTTAATTAAACATGCAGTAAGGCCGGCACTCACTCCATGAGATAATTCTTCTTAAATTACTGTTCTTTTTCCTGATTACGGAAAATAGATAAATGCACCCTCATTGTCTCAATTGCCTTTTCCTTGTCCCGGTTCTTAAATGCCTCTATGATCTGGCTGTGGGATGAAACCGCGTTATCCCGCTTCAGCGTGACGTTGGACATATAATCCAGGTTCTTGACAGTTACCAACTGCACTGCCTTGATAAGTTCTTTTATAATGGTATTGCCCGTTGCCTCTGCAAATGCACAGTGCAGCTGGATATCCAGTTCCCTTGATTCATCGGGCTGAAGGTCCGGATTCTGCATCTTCCATAGAATCCGTTCCATATTCTTAATATCTTCATCCGTTGCCCTTTCCACTGCGGTTGCAATCATGCTTACTTCCAGCATCTCACGCAGCTCTATAAGGTCATTAATCTGTCCGATATCCATGGTAATCAGCAGGTCCAGAGGTGCAATCAGACAGTCCTTCACACGGTCTGACACAAATGTCCCATCCTTTTTCCTTACAATCAAGCCCTTGGATGACAGGGCCTTCAGGCTTTCCCGAATGGTTGACCTGCCCACGGAATACATTTCTGCCAATACCATCTCCGTGGGAAGCCGGTCCCCGGCTTTCATCTGGGTCGTAATCATATCTTCCAGTTTCTTGCTAACTGTGTCTGACAATGTTTCCTTTTTATTTTTAGTCTCCATAAATCATCAGCCTCCGTATCACTAATTTGTTTTATTATATATTGAATATCCCCCCAGCACAATAAGGCTGATTATTGTATTACATATATTTTTATAAGTCTTACTACATTCTTGTTTATTTTATTATACTCTGATGTTATTTTTTGTTGTCTGACAATATAATACTATCATCATACATCATTGTTGTAAATTGACTAACTTTACAAAAAACAACTTTCATTATTGTGTGAATTCACCAAAACACAAGCCGGACAACCAAGCCCAGGCCTAAATTCAAATCCCACCCCAACGATTGACAAAGAGCCAAAAGAAAAAGCGCCTCATGGCCGCATCCAAATATCTGCCGCCACAAAGCGCTCTCCCTTTCAATTCCCTATCTATATTCCCATGAATCCTCTGCACATCCCCGGATTCTTCTTCCTCACTCCTACTTCTCCTCCCCCACGCCATCGGCAAACCGCGAATCCACAACCGGGTAAAAATCCTCGGGCCTGGAGATAAACACCGCCGCACTGTATGAAGGCATGTTAACCTTCAGGATACCTTCCCTTACACGGTACATCATGATTCCGGCGTTATACCCATCCTCCGTGGACAGGATAGGGCGTCCAAGAATCATGTCATCCGTTATGCCCAGCTGCCACACCGGAATCTCCATGGTCTGCGCCTCAGGGCTGTTGCACACAACGGTCACTGCCTGATAGTTCTCATACATGCGCCCATAGGCAATCTTCTGATACCCTGCCACCAGCGGCTTCACGCTTCCCTTGCGGAACGCCGGGACCCTTTTATGGATACCGGTCATATAGCGGTGGAACTCAATCAGTTCCAGGTCCTCACTGCCCCAGGGATACGTCCTTCTGCTGTCCGGGTCGGTCCAGCCGCACACGCCAGCCTCATCACCATAATAGAAAGTGGGGGCGCCCGGCCATGTCATCTGGATTACCACCGCCTCCCGGAGCACGCACAGCTTTATGTTCTCTCCTGCCCTGTCAGGCCCCATGGTTCCGGTCCTGCCCACCATCTGGTTGGTTCTTGTAAGGAACCTTGAATGATCATGGTTGGACAGCTGGTTCATGGCCGTCATCACGGTGTTGGTCTGCATACGGCTCATATGGAACTTCATTGCATTAAAAAATGCTTCCCCATCTCCCCACAGGCCGCCGTTATAGCTGTCGCTGTGCTTCTCCATACCGGTCAGGAACCAAGTGACCGGCTCCATGAACGCATCATAATTCATGATGGAGTCCCACTGGTCGCCTTCCAGCCAGGACGCCGGGTCACCGTAATGCTCTGCAAGAATCAGCACATCCGGATTAACCTCCTTCACGGCCTGCCTGAACCTGCGCCAGAAGGAATGGTTATATTCCGAGGTGTGGCCCAGATCGGCAGCCACATCCAGACGCCATCCGTCAATTGAATACGGCGGGGAAACCCACTTCCTTGCAACATTCAGTATATACTCCACCAGCTTGTCGGAATTTTCATAATTCAGCTTGGGCAGGGTATCATGCCCCCACCATCCGTCATATGTGGTGTTGCGGGGCCATGCCTGGTCCCTCTCATCATGAAAGTGGAAAAAGCTGCGGTAAGGGCTGTCCTTGGATTCATAGGCCCCCGGTTCATAATCCCCTGAATGCTTATACACTTCTTCCGCATCCAGCCATTTATTAAAAGAACCGCAGTGGTTAAACACGCCGTCCAGTATGATTTTCATGCCGCGCCTGTGGATTTCCTGGACAAATTCAGCAAAAAATGCATCACTGGCTTCCAGGTTCTCCCTTCCCGCACTGCGTACCACATACTTCTCCGCGTCCTGGTTATCAGTGGCATTCTCATCCACCAGCCTGCCGCCGTCCTTCACAATCCTGCCAAAATGGGGATCGATATGTTCATAATCCTGGCAGTCATACTTATGGTTGGACGGGGATACGAAAATCGGGTTCAGGTAAATGACCTCCACGCCAAGACTTTTGATATAGTCCAGTTTATCCCAGACCCCCTTTAAGTCGCCGCCGTAAAAATATCCCACGTCCATTGCGGACGGGTTCCTGCCCCAGTCCTCAACCCGCTGGACCGGACGGCCTATATATACATACTCACAGGTCTCCACATCATTACTTTTATCGCCATTGCAGAACCGGTCCACAAATATCTGATACATCACCGCACCCTTGGCCCATTCCGGTGTATGGAACCCCGGGGTGATCTTAAAATCAAACCCTGGCTGGGCCTCATCCACGGCGCCCAGGCGGTTAAATATACAGACATCCTGTCCGGATACAACTTTAAAGTGATAAAGCACCTGATCGGTGCCTACTGTGATTTCATATTCATAATAGTCGAACAATTCATCTGAAAGGACCTTGGTCATCTCAACCTCAGCATTGTCCTCTACGTAATATACATGTTCTGCGTTGCCCTTACCTGTCCGCATATGGAGGATTACATCGTCATCTGCGTCCGGCTCAGCCGGAAAACGGTAGTCCTCTGTCTCTGAGGAAAATAGGGCCTCCCTGTTGATTAGTCCGTTTATATTGTCTTCCACTCTTTATATCCTTTTCCTTATTTGTTCAAAAAATACTTCCCTTCCATCTATTGTATATGAATTCCCACAATTGCACAAGACGAATAATAGTAGAAAAACCGCGATAACGGTGGCATTTTTGCACACCTGCCACAAAGTGAAAAGCCTGGCGGGGTAGCCAGGCTTTTCAGGAGAAGGTATTTCGTTTCTTATGGGGTGTAGCAAAAACTATATAATGTATTGGGGGGGGTTACGTCTATTATAATATCACAGGTATGAAAAAAAGTGTGCACAAAGATGCAATTTTTTCCAGGTGGTTTGTGGTGAAAATAGACAAAGGAGGGGGGCTTATTCGAGGAAACACACCCTTTTAATCAAAAACCACTCAGTAATTATACTTTTGGGAGCAGTTATTCCAGTAACGGTTCATGGAAAATGTAGCAATCAGGCTCATGATTTTCCTCCTTCAAATATATGATTGACCGATTTGCTTATCTCCTGCCAGACGGTTCCAAAATCATTGAGATATCCATGGCCTTCGCCGGTCAGTGTATAGTACTTGCGGCTGGGTCCCAAGGGACTGGGTTTATAGGTGGCGGTAATCAGTCCCTTCTTCTCCAGCCGAAGCAGGAGAGGATAAAGGGTACCTTCCCTTACTTCCGTAAAACCATTATCCTGCAGCTGCGAAACAATATCATATCCGTAGGTTTCACGGCTTTCAATGATTTTCAGGATGCAGCCTTCCAGGATGCCTTTCATTAATTGGGTTCTGTCCACGCAGGTTTCCTCCTCCCCGGGATGTGTCTGATATTTCATTCCCGCCATCTGCACGCCCCATCCTACCTTGTAATACAATATACCTTACTACATTGTATCACAAGGTAGTAGATTGGTCAATATACAGGTATGGCATAAGGGAACATTTTGGCAGGAACATAACCGGAAACAGCGCAGACAAAAGTCCGCGCTGTTTCCGGTATTCCCCATATATCCTAAATCTTTATCATATTCTTCCTGACACAGTCCACATACCGCTTACTGGGCCGGATTAAATAACGCCTCGAATTCTTCCTGGTTAATCTTTTCCTTTTCAATCAAAAGGCTGGCACAGGAATGCAGGACGTAATCATATTCCTTGATGATATCCTTTGCCTTCTGGTAGCACTCGTCGATAATCCGCTTCACCTCAGTATCAATGGTATCCGCCACACCGTTGCCATAGGACTTGGTGTGTGCCAGGTCGCGTCCGATGAACACTTCATTGTCATCCCCGCCGTACTGGATCATGCCCACCTTGTCGGACATACCGTACTGGGTAACCATGGCCCTGGCAATCTGGGTTGCCTGCTTGATGTCCTGGGATGCCCCTGTAGTGATATCGTCAAATATCAGTTCCTCGGCAATCCTGCCGCCTAAGTCCACCATGATGTTCTGCATCATGCGTCCCCTGGAGTTGAACATCTCGTCATTCTCAGGAAGAGGCATGGTATATCCGGCTGCGCCGATTCCGGTCGGGATAATGGAGACCGTGTGCACAGGACCCACGTCCGGAAGCACATGGAACAGGATTGCATGGCCCGCCTCATGGTATGCCGTAATCTTCTTATCCTTTTCGGAAATCACCTTACTCTTCTTCTCAGCGCCGATTCCCACCTTTACAAATGCCCTGTCAATATCGCTCTGCTTGATGAACCTGCGGTTCTCCCTTGCAGAGACAATGGCTGCCTCGTTCATCAGGTTCTCCAAGTCGGCGCCTGTAAACCCTGCCGTGGTCTGCGCCACCCTGCGCAGGTCCACATCCTCGCTGAGAGGTTTCTCCTTGGAGTGCACCTTGAGGATTTCCTCGCGTCCCTTTACATCCGGACGGCCCACCGCAACCTTCCTGTCAAAACGTCCCGGCCGCAGGATTGCAGGATCCAGTATATCCACGCGGTTGGTGGCTGCCATGACAATGATTCCCTCATTGACGCCAAAACCGTCCATCTCAACCAGCAGCTGGTTCAGGGTCTGTTCCCTCTCATCGTGGCCGCCGCCCATGCCGGTTCCCCTGCGGCGCGCAACCGCGTCAATCTCATCGATGAACACGATACAGGGTGAATTCTTCTTGGCCTCCTCAAACAGGTCGCGGACACGGGATGCGCCCACACCTACGAACATTTCCACAAAGTCAGAACCGGAGATGGAAAAGAAGGGCACCCCGGCCTCACCGGCCACTGCCTTGGCCAACAGCGTCTTACCGGTTCCAGGCGGTCCCACAAGAAGCAGCCCCTTGGGGATTCTGGCTCCGACACTGGTATATTTCTGTGGATTCTTAAGGAAATCCACCACCTCTTCCAGTTCTTCCTTTTCCTCCACAAGGCCCGCCACATTGGAGAAATTCACCTTGCTGTCACGGCTCATCCTGGCCCTGCTCTTGCCAAAATTCATCATCCTGGCATTGGCTCCCCCGCCTCCCGCGCTGCGGTTCATCACCATGATGATGATGACCACCACCACGATGGAAAGCATGAAGGGAAGGATGATGGTCACCAGATAGTTCTCCTGGGGCACATCCATCACCACATACTCCATCTGATGGTCATCCAGAAGCTTCTGGGTATCCTTTACATCTGTCACATACAGGCGTTTCACCTGTCCGTCTGTCAGGGTAATGACCACCTCACCCGTAGGTGTCTGCGGATTCTGATGGATGGCGACCTCTGCTGCCTGGCCATCATCCAATATCCTGACAAAATCCTGATTCGTAACCTTATCCGCCTGTCTTGCATATGGCAGCCGCACTGCCGTGGCGATTAAGATCAGCATCAGGAGTATGAAAATAAAACCTCTAAATGTCTGCTGCTGTCTCACCGAATTGCCTCCTTAGACCTTCTTTCTACTTATTGTCCAGCTCTACTACTCCGATGTAAGGCAGGTTACGGTACTTCTGGTCATAGTCAAGTCCATATCCCACTACAAATTCATCCGGTATTGTAAAACAGGTATAATCCACCTTCACCTGCTTCTTCACACGGCGCTCCGGCTTATCTAAAAGCGTGCACAGACGGATGCTCTTTGGCCCTCTCTGCTTCAGCACCTCAATCAGATATGCCAGGGTACGGCCGGAGTCAATGATATCCTCCACAATCAGTACATCCTTGCCTGCCAGCGGTTCATCCAGGTCCTTGAGTATCCGCACGACACCGCTGGACTCAGTTCCCGCGCCATAGCTGGAAACCGACATGAAGTCCAGGGATACGGGAACCGTAAGCCTCTTGGCCAGTTCACAGGTAAAGAATACCCCTCCCTTTAATATACAGATCAGGTGGATCTGCCTGCCCTCATACTCCTCGCTGATTTTTGCCGCTACCTCATTAATGCGTCTGTCAACCTCTTCTTCGGTCAGTAACACACGAATCCTATCCGCCATCACTTTATCCTCCGTTTCACTCATTCTTTTCTTCTACCGCCTGCCTCTGCCTGCAGTACCTTGGTGGTGTCAGGACCAATTTTGTAAAACTCACTGATCCTGTATCCGATTATCCACATCACATGACTGCCATCTGTCAGAAGGGGGACCTGGTCCCGCAGCTGTCTCGGTATCTTCTCATCAATCATAAACCGTTTTAACGCCTTATGGCTTCCATCGGCCAGGGTTATATAGTCTCCCGGGCGCCTGGTTCTTACCACGGGCGTACCCTCTATTCTATCACAGTCAAACCATTTCGTATACATATTTTTCGGAAATTGTGACCCTTTTTTATAGGGGAAAACACACATCCTGACCTGGGGCAGGCATACCTCTTTGTCCTTTTCCTGTAAAATGCTCCTGCCCACGGAAATCTCCCTGTATTCCCTCCTGGCCATAAGCGAATATGGCAGGTCCACCTCTTTTCCCACCGGCCGTCCGGCCAGGGCCAGCACCTGCTGCACATGGATGAGGCCAAGGTCCCTGGCTGACCCTGCCAGGCGTTTTAACAGCTCCATCACCACATAGGAGCGGATGATTTCCGGCTCTGCCTGAAGCAGGTCACAGGGAATCAGGAAATGTTCCGGGCCATCACGTACAACATGCCCTTTTATCCAGCATTCCCCCTGGGCCCGCAGATATTCATCTGCCTGGGATGCCAGCTTCCCCATGCGCAGGATATTACCGGCCGCACCCTGGTTTACCTCCGCCTCAATCAGCGGAAGGAGATTGCTCCGTATCCGGTTACGGGTATAGTGGCCGGAGCTGTTGGTGGAGTCCTGTACCCAGGCGCATCCATTTTCCTCCAGCCACTCCACGATATCCCGGCGTCCTATATCCAGAAGAGGCCTTATGATCCTCCCCCGTACATAAGAAATCCCTTTCAGCCCACCAAGCCCGCTTCCCCGGAACAGGTTGTGGAGTATGGTTTCCGCCTGGTCATCGCTGTGGTGGGCCACTGCAATCTTCACCCTTTTATTCCGGCAGTCCCCTGTCTCACCGCCGCAGCGCTGCCGCCCTCTATCACAATCCCGGCCTTCACCGTCCCGGCGCTGCCGCCCGCCATCACAATCCCGGTCTTCACCGCCGCAGCCATCGCTGTCTTCCCACCAGCGGGCCTCCCGCTCCAATGCCTCATATCTCAGGTACCGGCCGGCTTCCTCCTCGGACATACCGTTTTCCGATGCATACTTACGCACATCTACCTTTATGATATGACAGGTGACCTCCAGTTCTTCACACAATGCCCTGACAAAATCCGCATCCCTGTCAGCTTCCTGTCCCCTCAGACCATGATGGACATGGACCGCCATAAGCTTAAGGTCCCAGTCCTTTTTCATACCGCATAACAACGTTAAGAGGCAGACGGAATCTGCCCCTCCTGATACTGCTGCGATGACCCGGTCCCCCGGGTCCAGCATATGATATTCTTCAATGGTCCTTCTGACCCTCTGCTCTGCCTCGTCCATTCGTCCCACCTGCATCCGGTTATTCTCCAGGCCGTCAAAAAACGCCCTCCATACAAAATAAACCAGGATGCTGCCGGAAAGCGATTTTCAAACACGCCTTAGGTGTCTTATTATAATATACCCGTAAATCCCCGGCCGCGCAAGCCCCATAATACTGTCTTTCCCTACGGATGCCGTTTCCACAGCCCTGCTGTCAGCACCGTCATGTCATCCCTCGGCGCCGGAATGAAGGACACCGCAAAATCCAGTATCTGGTCAGCCAGTTCCTGTGGCCCCATCTCATCCACGCTTTCCAGGTACTGTTTCATCACCTGCTCCTTGTCATCCCCCGGCAGCGCGTCCAGCACCCCGTCGCTGACCATGATGATACGGTTCCCATCCCACAGCTTCCTGGACATGAGCACCGGCTCCACCCCGTTCATGATGCCCATGGGGACCTGTCCTGCTTCCAGGATTTCCACACCCTCATCGCCAATGATGAAGGTTGGCACCGCCCCCAGCTTCATCACCTCCAGCACGCCGGTGTGCAGGTCGATGCAGCTCACATCCAGCGTAGCCGGGTGCTGCTCAGCACCTGCCAGCAAAAGGACCGTGTTCACCAGCTTAAGGGCTGCCCTTGCCGAGAAGCCCGTCTCCAGCAGCTGCTCCGTCAGTTCCACCACCTGTCTGCTTTCCTTAGAAGCAGTTTCCCCGCTTCCCATACCGTCGGAAAGGCTCATCACCACCTGGCTTCCCTGGCTTTCGCAGAACGTATAATTATCCCCTGAATACTTCTCACCCTGGCGCGGTATCCTGGACGCGCCGTAAAGCATGCGGTAGCCGCCGTCCTCCAGCAGCCGGATGGTGGCGTACTGTTTTGTTATGATGCTGCGGCTGTCCTTGGCAGGGCTCCACCTGGAATCATCCACCACCTCGCCCATAAGCTCAGCTGCTTCCTTGGATGTCATGCACCTGCCGTTGGTGGTCCTGGCGGTCAGGAACGCCTCCTTCTGACCATTCTCATACTCCAGCAAAAGCAGGTTCCCCACCGCTATATGATACCTTCTGAAATGCTTTTTTATTATGTAATCAAACTCCTCACTGATATCCCTGGCCTGGTCAATCTGATGGGAAAATTCCTCCAGGATGACAGACAGTTCCCTGAACTGTGACACCACCGCGTCCCTGCTCTCTAAGAACCGGTTCTTCCAGGACAGGTTCATGGTAGCCCGTCCCAGGCTGCGGTTGAGCTGGGCCAGGTACGCGTCCTGTTTCCTGCACCCGGTCTGGAACATCTGGGGCATGTCCTCATAATCAATACGGCCCTTCTGTTCAAATGCCCGCAGCAGGTAATACAGGTAATAGCTGTCCTCCTTTTCACTGTCAGCATACAGATTACACTTGCTGCAGCTTTCGCACACCAGGGCAGCGCTTGCCTGCATGGCAGCCAGTCCATCCACGCGGGACAGCTGTCCGCTCTTTTCCACCTCATCGTCAAATGCCTTGGCCAGCTGGTTCAGCGACTCCGCCATATCCCCCAGCCTTCTGGCCGTATAATGATTCACATCCACTTTATTTTTTATATCTCTGCTATTTCTTGAAAACACAAAAATCCCTCCTAATCCGCGTAACTTTCAGTATACGCATCATGGAGGGAAATAAATGTCTAATCATGAACCGATTATTAAAAATGTTTCGCCTGTTTTCGTCATTACTCCGTTGGCTTTAAGAGTATCTCATCCGGGTTCACCAGTCCCAGCTTTTCCTTGGCCACTTCCTCGGCATACTGCTTGGTCTTGACATAAATCTTGTATTCCTGCAGCTCGCTGGTCCGCTTCTCCTCCTCCGCCACCTGCTTTGCCAGATTCTCTTCCCTTATCTGGTAATCCAGGTCAGACTGCTTAAGATCCGCGCCCTTTATGTTAATGGCCACTGCAAGGCACATGACAACAAGGGTAATACCCATGATAGCCATGCGGTTTGCCCATTTATCCTTTTTTATGCGTCTTGATTTACCATAGGATCTCATCTGTCTATTCACCAACTCCGCTTTGTTTCTGGTTACAAATCTTTGTATGTTTGTTCCTGTTTAATATCATTTTAAGACATTTACCTATCTTTTTCAAGCACTTAAAGAAAATTCTGCTGATGAGCCTGTCATATAGGATCATGCCCATAAACACCCCGCCTACCACATACGCCCGGAAGACCCCGTCGTTCTGTTCATACAGAAGGATGAACGTCACAAGGCCCGCATACAGCCAATATATGAAATCCTCCACCCCCGTCCAGAAGCTGCCGTGCCGGATGACCAGACGGAATACCCTCAGGGTATCATAGGCCAGCATCAGCCATGCCCCGGTCACCAGGCTCAGCACCATAAGCCAGACTTCGTACTGAATCCTGCCGCTCACATCCTTACCTCCTATTTAAACAGCCTGGTAAACAGGGATTCCCCGGACTTGCGCAGGGCCTCATTGGAGCTGTACACACAGCTGTCAATGGTCCCCTCTATATCCACTTCCCCCTTTTCAAGGGTAAGCCTGCTCACATGCAGGTCCTTTCCCTTAATGGTGAGAAGCCCCATATCCGTATCCAGGACAATGGCATTCTCATCAAAGGACACCACGTCGCAGATTCCTGTTATGTTTCCTGTTCCACGGTTCTGAAATATAAGTTTGTGCTGGCGTCCGCCAACGCTTCTTTCTTCCATAAAAAAACCTCCCCATATATCTAACCTAAGTTAAATATATGGGGAGGTTGGCCATTCTATGCCTTTTATCTCAGATATAACGGTAAAGCTCTTTGGCTTCATCCTTTTTCACGGTTTCCTGCACGTCCAGGACCTCGACCTTCACAGCCTTGGCGCCAAACTGAATCTCAATCATATCCCCTGTCTTCACATTCAGGGAAGCCTTTGCCGGCTTATCATTCACCAGCACGCGGCCTGCATCACACGCCTCATTGGCAATGGTCCTGCGCTTAATCAAACGGGAAACCTTGAGAAACTTGTCCAGTCTCATGAATTATTTGTTAACCTCATCCTTCAGGGCCTTGCCTGCTTTGAACTTTGGAGTCTTGGAAGCAGGGATAGGCATAGCGTTACCAGTCTTAGGATTCCTGCCCTCTCTTGCAGCCCTCTCAGCAACCTCGAAAGTACCAAAGCCAACCAGCTGTACTTTTCCGCCCTTTACAAGTTCTTCTGCTACTGCATCAGTGAAAGCCTTAACAGCCTTCTCTGCATCTTTCTTGGAAAGTTCTGCCTTCTCAGCAACTGCTGCGATTAATTCTGTCTTGTTCATCAATTTGTCCTCCTGAATATAGTCCCGGGAACCTCCCGGATTCATTACTTAATTAATGTCTGGTATACTTAATCATTTATAGCCTTTTTGCTTTGATTTGTCAAGGTTTTTTGGCTTTTTCCTGCATTTTTATCTGATTCCAGAGAGCGGTCCCTTCCTCCACTGAATTTATCTTAACATTTCCAAAGACGTGGGGGTGTCTTCGCACCATTTTCCTGCACACACCGTCAATCACATCCTCAATGGTAAAGCAGCCCTGCTCACTTGCAATCTGGCTGTTAATCATCACCTGGAACAGCACATCCCCCAATTCCTCACACAGATTCTCCATATCCCCCCGATCCACAGCCTCAAACACTTCCTCAGCCTCCGAAGCCAAATGCTTCTTCAGACTCCCAAACGTCTGCTCCCTATCCCAGGGACACCCCTCCTCCGACCGAAGCTTCGCCGTAATCCCCTTCAATTCCTCAAATGTATACATACAAACCAACCTCCTGCCAAAATCCCATCCCCCAACATTTCCACACCCACCCCTTCCTATCATCCCACTCTTTTTTCACTACCATCCCCACCATCCGTTTCGCGCATGTCACTGCCGGAATCCCTCAGTCTGCGAAGCGGGCCAGGGAGGGCCTCCTGCTGCGGGACCGGGCGGGGGCCTTGGGGCGGCAGTGGTCCGGACGCATAGTGGAGGAGGGAGCAGCTTCTTAGTCCCTGGCAGCCTGATAACCGGGGGTGGACGAATGCATCAAAGCATGAGTCCAAGGGGCTCTGAACGTAGAAAGTCCTTCAGGATTTCTACGTGAATAGCCCCGGTCCCCCGGGTTTCAGGCTGGCAGGGACTTAGGGTGTGTTTGAAAATTCATTCCCGCCATCTGCACGCCCCACTTCGCGGGAGATTTGGCCCCAATTCGGTCAACGTAGCCCGCTACGCCTCCCTCACCGGGACCAAATCTCCCACAAAGTGGGACGCACAGCTGACGGAAAGCAATTTTCAAACACGCCCTAGAAGCTGCCCCTCCGGAACCCAGCGTCCGGGCCACTGCCGCCCCAAGGCCCCCGCCCGTTCCCGCAGCAGGAGGCCCTCCCTGGCCCGCTTCGCAGACGCAGCCCCCCTCGCCGCACCCCCACATCCGCCAAACCCTACTCCCCTTTATTCCTCTTAATCACCTTAAGCCTGGTAAACTCCTCCCTCTCCTTCTCTTCCAGCGCATCCGAGATGGATTTGCTCAGATCGGTATAGTGGGGAATGGTGATATTCTTAAGGGCATTGGCCCTTTTCTGTGTCTTCTTAATGGAGTTAGCCAGGCGGTAAGCGGAATTTTCCACCATGGACAGCTTGATGGTCAGTTCCTTCACCTTTTCAAAATGGTATCTGGCCTCGTCCAGGGACTCGGTGGTGTTATAAAACCCGTAAGTCAGGGCCAGAGGCTTCACCTCATGCTGCACCAGCGGGATTTCCGTTCCCATGATGCTCCTGGCCTTAATCTTCACCCTGTCATCCACCGGCACGGATGCGCCGATTTCCTGGACATAGTTGATTCCCAGCTCGATGTTGGCCTTCTGCAGCGCGGCATAGGCGGCCCGGAACGTGGAATCAATTTCGGACTGGATGCCCTTTGCCTCGTCAATCAGGCCCATAAGCTCACGGATAAGGATATTCCTCTTCTTATCCATAAGCCCATAGCCCATGTTTGCCAGGTTCAGTGAGTTCTTGGCCGCAATCAGATTACCTTTTGTGGGAAATGTATTTGGATCCATTTACATCACTCCTTATGCTGCCATGTCATTTTTCCTCTGGCTTATAAAACTGGTCAAGTATCTTAGTGTCAATACGGTCAAGCTCTTCCCTGGGCAGCATGCCAAGGAGCTTCCAGCCAATGTCCAGTG
The DNA here is from genome assembly GCF_022440595.1 of Enterocloster sp. OA13. NCBI lineage: Bacteria > Bacillati > Bacillota > Clostridia > Lachnospirales > Lachnospiraceae > Enterocloster > Enterocloster sp. OA13. The sequence goes on from NZ_JAKNTF010000001.1 coordinate 5,306,487, forward strand.
TCTCCAGTATGGTCCTGTTCTCATGGCGCTCCTGGCCCACGAAATTCTCTTCAAACTCCCTGCCGAACACAAGATACTTCTTGTCCGTGGGAGACAATTCATCCTCGCCGATAACCGATGCAAGGGCCCTGGCGTCCCCCACCTTTGCATAGCAGGAGAACAGCTGGTTGGCCACGTCCTGATGGTCGGCCCTTGTATACCCCTCGCCGATACCGTCCTTCATCAGACGCGACAGGGAGGGCAGCACATTGATGGGCGGATAGATGGACTGCCCGTTTAACTGGCGGTCCAGTACGATCTGCCCCTCCGTGATGTATCCGGTCAGGTCAGGGATGGGATGGGTGATATCGTCATTGGGCATGGTAAGGATTGGAATCTGGGTAACAGATCCCGGCCGTCCCGCCACAATCCCGGCCCTCTCATAAAGGGAGGCCAGGTCACTGTACAGATACCCCGGGAATCCCTTCCTGGAAGGAATCTCACCCTTGGATGATGAAACCTCACGCAGCGCCTCTGCATAGCTTGTCATGTCGGTCAGTATGACCAGTATATGCATACCCTTTTCAAAGGCAAGGTACTCCGCCAGCGTCAGGGCAATCTTGGGCGTGATCAGACGCTCCACCACCGGGTCATTGGCCAGGTTGATGAACATGGCCACATGCTCGGACACGCCGCTCTCCTCAAAGGTGCGGCGGAAGAAATCAGCCACGTCATATTTAACGCCCATGGCCCCGAACACAATGGCAAACTTCTCATCTGAATTATCCCCCAGGGATGCCTGCTGCACAATCTGGGCAGCCAGCTGGTCATGGGGCAGTCCGTTGCCAGAGAATATGGGCAGCTTCTGTCCCCTTATAAGCGTTGTAAGCCCGTCAATGGCGGAGATACCCGTGCGGATATAGTTCCTGGGGTACTCACGTGTAACCGGGTTTAAAGGCTTTCCGTTGATATCCAGCTTCACATCGGATATGATGTCGCCCAATCCGTCAATGGGCTGCCCGATACCGTTAAAGGTACGCCCCAGCATTTCCTCGGAAACTTCAATCTCCATGGGATGTCCGGTCAGCCTTGTATGGGTGTTGCGCAGGGCCATGCCCTCGGTGCCCTCAAAGACCTGGATGATTGCCTTGTCCCCGTAAATCTCAATGATACGTCCGATCTTGTGGGTACTGCCGTTTACCGTCATCTCCACGATTTCATCGAAAGCCGCATTCTGAACGCCCTCAAGGACGACCAGCGGGCCATTGATTTCACTTAAACCTAAATATTCAATTGCCATATGTCCGTCCTCCTTTACGCGTTCCTCTCCATTACCCTGTCATAGAACGCGTCAATCTGCTGTTTATAATCGTCAAACATATCCAGGCGGTCGTTGGGGACATCATACTTAATGGATATGATCTTATCAAAAATATTCTCTTCCTTTAACACGGAAACAGGCATGCCCATGGAAATCAGCGCCCTGCACTTCTTATTCAGGTACAGGATGATTTCCATCATTTTGAACTGCTTAATCAGGGGCACGGACGTGTCTTCTTTATGGAACGCATTCTGCTGCAGGAAGCCCAGGCGGATTACCCTTGCAATCTCAAGCACCAGCTTCTGATCGTCCGGCAGCACGTCCGCCCCAATCAGCTTTACAATCTCCATCAGGCTGCTCTCCTGGGTCAGAAGCGCCATCAGACGGTTGCGGTAATCCACAAACTTCTTATCCACATTGTCCATGTACCAGGACGCCAGGTCGTTGATGTACTCGGAATAGCTGGTCAGCCAGTGGATGGCCGGGAAATGTCTGGCATAGGCCAGGGATTTATCCAGTCCCCAGAAACAGCGCACGAAACGCTTGGTGTTCATGGTCACAGGCTCTGAGAAGTCACCGCCCTGTGGTGAAACAGCGCCGATGATGGTCACGGAGCCTTCGGTTCCGTTTAAGTTCTGCATCATGCCCGCCCTCTCATAGAACGCGGACAGACGGGACGCCAGATATGCCGGGAAACCTTCCTCTGCCGGCATTTCCTCCAGACGGCCCGAAAGCTCACGCAGCGCCTCCGCCCACCTGGAAGTGGAGTCTGCCATGATGGCCACATGATATCCCATGTCCCTGTAGTATTCCGCCAGGGTCAGGCCGGAATACAGGCTGGCCTCACGGGCAGCCACAGGCATGTTGGATGTATTGGCAATCAGCGTGGTCCTGTCCATCAGGGGATTGCCTGTCTTGGGATCGATCAGCTCCGAGAACTCCTCCAGCACCTGGGTCATCTCGTTGCCGCGCTCCCCGCAGCCGATGTAGATGATCACATCCGCGTCCGACCACTTGGCAACCTGGTGCTGGGTCATGGTCTTGCCCGTGCCGAAACCGCCCGGAATGGCAGCCGTTCCGCCCTTTGCCAGCGGGAACATGGTATCCAGGATACGCTGTCCCGTAATCAGCGGCTTTACGGCAGGGAAACGCTTGGCGGACGGCCTTGGGATACGGATGGGCCACTTCTGGGTCATGGTAAGCTTTTTCTCCGTCCCGTCCATCAGCTGTACGGTGAGCAGCGTCTCCTCAATGGTATACGGTCCGTCCGGCATGACCTCAAGGACATAGCCCTCCACATCCGGCGGCACCATCACCTTATGGGTAATGGCCCTTGTCTCAGGCACCTCGGCGATAATGGTCCCAGGCATCAGGCGGTCGCCCTTCTTTACCACCATGTGTGTCTCCCATTTTTTAGAAGTATCCAGGCTGTCCACGGAGATACCGCGGCTGATATAATATCCGCTGCCCTTGGCAATCTCGCTTAAGGGCCTTTCAATACCGTCAAAAATATTGCTCAGGATTCCGGGGGCCAGTGTAACGGACACGGGCGCGCCCGTACCGGTCACGGTTTCTCCCGGTTTGATGCCGCTGGTTTCCTCGTACACCTGAACCGTTGTTTTTTCTGAAGTAAGTCCGATGACCTCGCCCACCAGGTTCTCCGCTCCCACATAAACCATTTCATTCATCTGGAATCCCGGATCGCCCAGCAAGGAAACGACAGGACCATTAATGCCGTGTATCACACCTGTCTTAGCCACTTTACTTACCTCCTAAATCGAATTTGAACTCATGACGCGCTTCATTTAACTTAGTCTCAAATGAATTGTCAATCAGTATATGTTTACCCGGGATCACGGCCCTGGTACCGCCGTCAAAGGAATATTCGCTGATCTTGATGGATGCGTTGTGATGCAGGGCAATCCTCTGCACCTTATCCACATCAGACGGATCCATATACACAATCAGCTCCTCGTTTCCCGCAAACTCCTTTACCGCCTTCACCTGGCGGTCCAGAAGGCGCTGGTATTCCTGAGTCTCCATGAAATTAGCCAGCTTATCCCTAAGCTCCACAAACAGCTTATCCTTAAGTTCCTCCTGCCTGCGGCTGAATTCCCTCTTAAGGTCCAGCTGTCCGATGGAAAGCCGTTTATTGATCTCACGTTCCAGCTTCTCTGTTTCTGCCTCCACCTGCATGTCGGCCCGCCGTCTTGCGTCAGCGGTATGCTCCTCATAGGCGCTCTCCAGGGCGTTCATATAATCGTCCAGCATCCTGGCGCTGCGCTCCCTGGCATCCTCCATACAGATATCCTGGAAATGCTTCAGCTTCTCCTCTGTTGTCAAGCTGCCTCACCTGCTTTCTCTATTCTTGTCCGTTCAGATATGTCTGAACCCTGCTTACAGTTTCAGTCCAATGGCCTCGTTCACATAGGAGGTGATAAAGTCCGGCTTGCGGCCGGTTCCATGGCGGTCCGGTATCTCGATGATCAGCGGGAGTTTCCGCTCCAGCTTCACGTCATCGATTATCTCCGGGAACTCCCTGCCGAACTTCTCTGTCAGCAGGATGATGCCAATGGATTTATCGGCCAAAACCTTATCCAGCTCATTCTTAAGCTCTTCCCTCTCATGGACCACAGCGCCCTCCACACCTGCCAGGCGCATCCCGGTCAGGGTGTCCACATTGTCGCTGATAAGGTACATCTTCATAGACTTACAGCTTGCCCAGGATCATAAAGGAAATGATCAGGCCATACAGACACACACCTTCGGCAAGACCTACGAAGATTAATGATTTACCAAGAATGGAGCTGTCCTCACTGATTGCCCCAAGGGCAGCGCTGGCAGCAGCGGATACCGCGATGCCGCCGCCCAGGCAGGAAAGCCCGGTTGAAAGGGCGGCTGAAAGATATCCCATGCCTGCCGCGGAGGATCCTGCTGCCTGGGCCCCTGCCTCTGCCGCCTGGGCATTGCCGGAAAACATGACAACCGCTGCAAAGACCATGGTGCCAAAGAACAGGAACATATTGGCTGCCAGCGCCGTCTTATAGCGTCCCTTTGTCTTTTCCCCTGCTGCAAATGCCCCAAATGGTACTGCGATGCTCAAAATCAGTGCTGCGCCCAGTGTAATCTTAACTAATAAACTCATATCTCATTTCTCCTTTTTAATCCCCGGTCCCTCTGGCAGACGCCAGTGTCCGGCAGTATTTTTTATGTTTACTGCTCTCCGGCAGCTTTTCCATATGGTTCAAAGGCCCGGCCGCTGCCGCGGTAGAACCGGCTGAACAGCTCATAATATTCCAGACGGAGTACCTGGATCCCTACAATCAGGCCCTCCATGCCGCACACAAACAGGTTGCCGCCGATGACCACGGCCCAGTTGGTGCTTCCTCCTGCCTCCGCGCCTGCAAGCATCAGCACCACCTGCATCATGGCGGCGTGGCTCACTGCAAATGCGCCCACACGGACAAAGGAAAGTGTGTTGGAAAAATAGCTTAAAAGCACTTCAAACAGTTCAAATATCCCCTGGGTAATGAACATACCCATACCGCCCTCTATCCGTTCCGACTTCTTCTCCACAATGGCCGTAAGAGGTTCCTTGAAGAACATGATGATCAGCGGTATCAAAAACATGACAACCAGTATGAACGTGGCAGGAAGCGCATTGCCCGTCATATAAAGGACCAGCACAACGGTCAGGGCAAGATAAAACACAAACCCGGCCACGCCGTTGGTATCAAAGTAAATCTTCTCCATATCATGGGAACGGACGCTGTTGATGATGTTAAGCACCATACACATCAGGATGATTCCCATACCGATGGCCACAGCCACCACGAACACGGTGTTCAGCTTGCCGATGAAGGGAAGGTTCACCATGGCTTCCTGGGGCCTGAGCCAGACAGCGTCGATGATATCCTCGAACCCGAAGATACTGCCAAACAGGAAACCGAATATGGTGGAGAACACACCGCAGCAGGAAATGATGCCTGCCAGGCGCACCTTCCTGAAACGGTACAGCAGGTATCCCCCGATAAGCAGGCACAATCCCTGTCCCGCATCCCCGAACATGAACCCGAACAGGATGGAGTAGGTGATGCCGATCAGGATGGTGGGATCCAGTTCATTATAGGACGGAAGCCCGTACATCTCCACATACATCTCAAATGGCTTGAACAGCCCGGGATTCTTCATCTTGGTAGGAGGATTGCTCATGATATTATTATGGTCATCCTCAATGATACAGAACGTATCATCATCCCGTTCAATCTCCTTCTGGAAGGCCGCCGCATCCTTCTGGGTCATCCACCCGCACAGGATATAGAAGTTATGGCGGTCATGCTTGGTAACCGCCGCCATCTTGCGCACATCGAAATTAGTGGAAAATGTCCGCACCGTGAAATAGGCGGCAACCAATTCATCCTTCCTGCTGCTGATGGCCTCCACGATTTCCTTGTCAATCCCGTCAATCTCCTTCTGGAAGGCGCTGATACGGTCGTCCAGGATATGTCCGGCCTCCACCGGCGTGCCCTCATATTCATCCGGAAGGTAACAGCGCTCAAAATGCATGGATGCATAGATGGCGTCTATCTTATCAGCCAGCTTTTCAGGCACGAAGTATACCACCCACACATACTCGTCATTTTCCTCACACTTAAACATCACGGTGTCAATGCTGTCATACACATAGGCGTAGAATTTTTCATAATATTCCCTGGAAATGCGGCCGAACCGGAACTTCATGAACCGGAATCCAAGTATCTTCTTCACATCATAATTAAGCCCGTTAAACGGAGCCACCTTGTCCCTGGATGCCTGCAGTTCATCCCTCTGTCCCACAAGCCCGCTTTTTTTATCGGTCAGCTCCTTAAGCTCGCTGTCCAGGGCGTGGATCAGGTCCACCGCCTCCTCCAGTTTAAGCTTCCGGTCCGTGTGTTCAGGCAGCAGCTCATGGTAGCTTTCCACCAGCTCGCCCGCCTTTGCAAGCTCCTCCTTATAAGGATTGGACTCAATATAGGGCCGCAGGTCCTTAACCGTCTTGAGTTCCGACAAGGCGTTCTCCAGGTGGATCTCATATCTGGAAAGATAGGTGTACACCACCCGGTCAATATCTGCCTTGGGACCGGTAATACTCAGGAATTTCATTTTCTCAATCACATCTTAACCCCCTTTAGTCAATTTGCCGCCAGGCCATACCGTATCTTCTCAATGGTATTGATGATATGTGCAATCTCCCTCTCCTTGAAGTAAAGATAGGAGTTGAGTATGGCGATGGAGTATGGGTCTTTTCTTCTGGTCATCTGGTAAATCCTGTCAATAATCTCAAACGTCAGATGGTCCAGATCCGGTTCCTCTGACTGGCGGATGACATCCAGCTTCCCATACCAGCTTCCCCGTATCAGCTCATAGAGCTGTGAAAGGTTCTCGGCCTCAGCCATCTTATTGATTTCCGCCTTGGTCAGATGAAGCTGTATGGGAATCAGCATGGCATATATCTCTCCCGGGGAAAGCTGGTAAAACTTCTTGGAGCGGCACAGCCACTCAAGGTTCAGCATATCCATCCTGGTCCCAAAGCACTGGGACAGGATCCTGCGCTCCTCCTTGGACAGATACTTATCCTTTATCTTCCACATGGTCCTGAAATAAAGCATATCCAGGGCCGTCTCACAGGCCGGCAGGCTGGCCTTGCCGTTCTCAAGCATGAGATTTAACGGGCTGTAATACGGCGACCCTTTCAGGTTGCCCACAAACTCCGCCATTGAACCGGACTGGGACAGAAGAATCAGGTCAATGCTGGAATGGCGCTCGAAAAAGTCCTTAAACATGGACAGGTCCTGGCGCTGTTCCCTGTGTCCCACCGCGTTCCTTAAACAGGTCTTTATGATGCTTATCTCATAGTGCATGAAATACAGGTCCAGGAAACGTCTCTGCTTCAGGTTTGCGAACTTATACAGCTTTGCAAAATCCCTGTACTGTGAAAGGTTCAGGCGCTGCTCAATGCTGCCCCTGTGCATGTCCTTTTCCTCCACCTCTTCGAATATCTCCCTGTAAGGCAGGAAGCGGCGCAGGTAATCCACTGCTTCAGGCACGCTTTCCAACGCGGCCATCTCTTCAAACTGTTCATCCTTAATGCGCCAACGCTCCATGGCTTTCACCTTGGTCGCAATGCCGCTGTAGGTAATCAGGCTGCCCATACGCTCACTCCTTTATCATCTTCTGGAACAGGGCATCTGCATACGCTGTGTGATAACGGTTATAATTATCTTCCAACTGTTTAAGAAGTGTCTCAAAATCCGATTTCTGCCGGGCAAGCATGGCTTCCATATCTGCTTCCATCTTATGCCCGATATCAGCAATCCTGTGGGCTGTTTCCTGTTCAAGGCCGGCATCAAAAGAGGCAGTCTTGTCTTCCATCTCTTTGGCAAATGCTTTCTTGCGCACATTGGCCTCGTCCGCAATCGCACCGGCTGCTTCCTCTATCTCCCATAACTTGTTGATTACAGTATCCATAGAGCTCCTCCTTTATAAATTCATATCACTTCATGATACTACTTTTTTCGAAAAAAACCAGAGGTTTTTTAGAATTAGAATAAAATTTTAACAATTTCCTTATGGCAAAATGCCAAAAAGAGAAAGGATATTTTTTATCCTTCCTCTTTTTACCAGCATATATTCCAATATTTCCTATACAACTTCTACAAATTCCATATTATGGGACATTTCCAGCTTCTGACAGTCCCGTCCGGCTCCTGTCCGGCCCCTACTGTCCGCCTGTCTCCCCGCCCTCAGTTGGCGCCACCTCGGTTTCGGCGACCGGCTCCACTTTTTCCAGGAACCTGCTGGACACATACGCTTCCTGTCCCTCGTAGTTAATCACATCCCAGTCATTGCTGTAGCGCTTAACATAATCCACCTCATAACCGTTGGTAAGCTGGACCAGGATACGGCTGTCCGTGGACGGCTCCTTGCGGACATTCACGCTGTTGCCCTTAATCCGGTAAACCACTGCCGGCGGCTCTGTCTCCGGTTCAGTCTCGGGTTCCGGCGGCGGCGTGGGCGCAGGTTCAGTGGCAGCCGTGGTAACGGTAGGCGCCGTGGTGGTCTTATCCTTATCCTTGCCTCCCTTGGACCCCAAGGTCTGTATGACAACAATCAGCAGCACCACCGCAAGCACGGGAATCAGAAGTCTCCAGATATAATATACGGGGGACACCCGTCTGCGTTTTTTCTTCCTGGGCGCTCCCTGGCGGGAACCTCCTGAACCGGAAGGACGTCCCTGGCTTCTGCCTCCGCCCTGTCCGCCCCTTGAACCGGAACCTGACCGCCCCCCGGAACCGGATGTCCTCACAGGCTGGCGGGAAGAACCTCCTCTGGATGCCTGTGACGGCCTGGATGACCGCCCCCCCGAAAACTCGTTGGCAAACACATAGACCTCCTGGGTCAGCAGCTGGTATGCCTGATTGGCATCATACGCGGCATCATCCCCTTCATGGACAGCCTTGTTGCCCAGGATACGGATGGTATGGTAATTATCCTTGGTTGCCTTATTAATCCACTGGCCCTCATAGAGCTGGTCAATGGTATCCGACAGATCCCCTTCCACCAGGCACGCGCGTTCCGCCATGCACCGCACCATATACTCCAGGACCTGCCTTGCCTTAACCATCACAAGATTATATTCTTTTCGTACAATTAAACGTTCTGCCTCTTTCACGCCCAGTTGAATCTGCTGCCAGCTGGTCGTCCGCTCCATATTCGACATAGCCTTCCTCCTTAGTATCGCAGATATCCGCCTATTATGTATAGTATAATCGATTTTTGGCAATTTTGCACTATTAATTATAAAAAATCAGAAAAATAAGAAAAAAGTAAATTTTGTTGCAAATAGGCACTTCCAATGATAAAATAAGGCCTGCGGTTACTCAATAATAGTACTGTTTTGGAAAGAAAGGAAAAATAACATGCGATTACGCCATATCCGCGGTGCAGAAGAGTCCATTGCATCCAGTCCCTATGTAATCCAGGAGCCGGAGACAAGGCGCGGGAACTGGAACCAGGTCTTCTGCAACAGCAATCCCATCGAGATAGAGGTGGGGATGGGAAAAGGACGCTTCATCATGGAGCTGGCACAGACCCATCCCGATATCAATTATATAGGCATAGAACGCTATTCCAGCGTGCTTTTGAGAGGATTGGAGAAACGTTCACAGCTGGAGCTTGACAACATCTACTTCATGTGCATCGATGCCAAAACCCTGCCCGACATTTTTGCCCCCGGCGAGGTCAGCCGCATCTACCTGAACTTCTCAGATCCCTGGCCCAAGGACCGCCATGCCAAGCGCAGGCTGACTTCCCCTGCCTTCATGGGCGTGTACGGCAGGATCCTGGCCCCCGGCGGCACCGTGGAGTTTAAAACGGACAACCGGGAATTGTTTGAATATTCCCTGGAATCCATTCCCGCCTCAGGCTGGAACATCCTGGCCCATACATTTGACCTGCACGGCAGCCCCATGGCTGAAGGCAACGTGATGACTGAATATGAAATGAAATTCGCAGGAGAGGGCAAACCCATCTGCAAACTGATTGCCTCAAAACCCCAGCCTTAGAGCGTGTTTGAAAATTGCTTTCCGTTGGCTGTGCGTCCCACTTTGTGGGAGATTTGGTCCCGATGATGGAGGCGTAGCGGGCTACGCTGACTGAATCGGGGCCAAATATACCGCGAAGTGGGGCGTGCAGACGGCGGGAATGAATTTTCAAACACGCTCTAGGGAGCGCCGGGGGATGCATGTCCAGACAGGCCCGGTGACGCGGTGTCTGCACCAACTGACAGGGCGCGTCATATACTGTTACTAACAGAACCTTCTGCCGGAGGCGGTTTATATGGCATTGCCACCAGGAATCACAAAAAAGCTGTTACAGGCAACCAGTGACAAAACAGATTTAAACAAGCAGGCGCTCCGCCTGAGCCGTTCCTTTAAGGAAGTGAATAAAATCATTGGTCCTGGTTCCAAAGCAAAGAAAAAAGAAAAATAATTTTTTTGGCGAAAATGGTTGACATTTAACTTTCAAAGAGATATAATGTCGTTCGTGTCACCCGCAAGGGTTGAATGAAAACACGGGCATGCGCCTTTAGCTCAGTTGGTAGAGCAGTAGACTCTTAATCTATTTGTCCAGGGTTCGAGTCCCTGAAGGCGCACTTAAAAGGTCTGATTTTGCAGATATCGGAAGCTGCGGGGTCGGACTTTTTTGTGGCTTTTTTGTGGCATGGAAGCGGCACAGGACGGAACGGGATTTGAAAGAATCTGAAAAATAAATTTTTTCTTAAAATATTCTTGACATTTTCTATGCATGGATATATAATAGTGGACGTGTCACTTAAAGAAACAAAATAAACATATGCGCCTTTAGCTCAGTTGGTAGAGCAGTAGACTCTTAATCTATTTGTCCAGGGTTCGAGTCCCTGAAGGCGCACTAAAAGGTCTGACTTTGCAGATACATGAAGCTGCGGGGTCGGGCTTTTCTTTGTTACGGACAAGTTTTCCTGTTACAGACAAATTTTATTTTAACCAGACTTTATTTTAATTAGGAGGCCTTATGAAATATTTACACAGACTTGCCGGGATTGCGGCCGCATTCTGCATCATGATTGTCCTGTTCATCACTTCTGTGGAGGCAGTGGTCTACTGGACACCTGGATATTTTGAAAAAGAATACACCAAATACAACGTGCTGGACAGCCTTCCGGCCATGACCATGGACGACCTTCTCCATGTGACGGACGAGATGATGGATTACCTGCGCGGGGACCGGGAAGACCTGCATGTGGAAACCACCATGGGCGGACAGCAGCGGGAGTTCTTCAATGAGCGGGAAATCGCCCATATGGAAGACGTGCAGGTGCTTTTCCTGAAGGCCATGTCCATCCGCACGGCCTGCCTCGTGCTCACGGTCCTGCTCCTGGCATTCATGGCAGCCACAAAGGCGCGGATGAGGAAGGTCCTGCCTCCTTCCCTCTGCATGGGCACAGGCCTGTTCTTTGGCCTTATAACGGCCCTGGGGCTTATCATATCCACGGACTTTTCCAGGTATTTCATCATGTTCCACCATATTTTCTTTACCAATGACCTGTGGATCTTAGACCCGTCCACGGATATGCTGATCAACATTGTCCCGGAAGGATTTTTCATGGACACGGCCGCCCGTATTGCCCTTCTCTTCGGCTCATTATCCCTGATCCTCTTCGGTATATGCCTGTTCCTTACCATAAAAAACCAGAAAAAAGCCGCTTAATCCCCATCCAGCCTTTACTTAAATCCAGAAATCTTTTATACTGTACAATAGGCTATTTATATGATTGGAGATTGTTGGATGAAGCGATTATTCTCACTGTTCCTCTGTCTCTGTCTGTCCATTGGTGTTTTTACCATACGTGCGCTGGCTGCGCCGGAGTGGCCCTCCGATGTTTCCATTCAGGCGGACGGCGGTATTGTCATGGACGCGGACACGGGAACCGTACTATACGGAAAGAATATGGACCAGCAGTATTATCCGGCCAGTATCACCAAGATACTGACTGCCTTGATTGTGCTGGAACGATGTGACCTGGATGAAATGGTATCTTTTTCCCATGATGATGTGTATAACGTAGAAGCCGGCAGCAGCAGCGCGGGCATTGACGAAGGCGACGTGCTGACGGTCCGGGACTGTCTCTACGCCCTCATGCTGGCTTCTGCCAATGAAAGCGCCAATGCCCTGGCCTGCCATGTAAGCGGCTCCCGGGAGGAATTTGCAAAGCTGATGAACGAAAAGGCGGCAAGCCTTGGCTGTACCGGAAGCCATTTTGCCAACCCCAGCGGCCTTAATGATGAAAACCATTATACCACGGCCCATGACATGGCCCTGATTGCCAGGGAGGCCATCAAGAATCCTGAATTCCTGGCCATCAACGGCACCCGCAGCTACAAACTGGCCCCCACCAAGCGGACGCCGGAAGGCGGGTACGTGGCCAACCACCACAAGATGCTCAACAAGAATGAATCCGTCTACTATCCAGGCGCATTCGCAGGCAAGACAGGCTATACGTCCCTGGCCGGCAACACCCTTGTGACCTGCGCCAAAAAAGACGGTATGACGCTGATTGCAGTGGTCCTTAACGGACACCAGTCACACTATTCTGACACAAAGGCCATGTTTGACTTCGCCTTCCGCAACTTCCAGTCTTTAAAGGCAGTGGACTATGAGACCCAGTACAGGTCCGTGGAAAATGACATGACCATCGCGGGCATGACGGCCCGGGACAGCATTTCCCTTGAACTGGACAAGAACGGGCGGGTGGTGATTCCCAAATCCGGGGATTTTGCGGATGTTAAGTCCACCCTCACCTATGACCTGGACAGCCAGAGTCCTTCGGACGCAGTGGCCTGCATCCGCTATACTTACAATGAACGCCCTGTTGGCTTCGTATACCTCTGTTCCGCCGGAATCAGGTCTGATACCCGGACCGCCACACCGGCGGACGCAGGCGGGATTGGCGGACCGGTTCCGGACGGCGCCCACACGCCGTCACAGGACGGGGCTGGTAATCCTTCCCCGGCTGCCAATCCGGCCTCCCGGGACCAGACCCCGGCAGCGCCCACACGCCAGGACATCACCACCAAGGAAGGCACTGCCTCCAGTATACGCATACCGGCCAACACGCTGACCATACTGGGAATCGTCTTTTCCCTGTGCGTCATCATAGCAATCGTGGCCGCCGTGAAAATACATGTAAAGCGCAAGGAAGAGGCCGACCTTCTGTTACGGCGGCAGCGGAGGCTTGAGCGTCTGGAGGACATCGGCTATTCCTCCTCTGAGTTTGACCGGCTTCTGGCTGAGCGCAGGGTATCATCCCCATCCACACGCAAAACCAGAAGAAGCCGGCGCAAAAAATCTATTTTCCGTTGAACTTGCCATACCCATAGGTTATAATGTAGGGGGTTATCTGTAACGCCTACTTTAAAAGGAACCGCAGTTTGCAGGGGAGTGTGCAATGAAAATCTTCCATAAGGAAAAGAGTGACCTGAAGGCTGCTGTCATGAACCTGGTTAGGAATCTTCCTATTACCATAGAGTATATGGCCGCAGCCACTTTAGTCTCTACCGTGTTTTTTTATTTCAGCACAAATGTAACCAATATTTCCATCATTTACACCCTGGCCATCATCCTGATTGCCCGTGCAACAAGCTGTTACGGAGCCGGCATACTTGCATCGCTGTTCGGGGTCTTCTGGGTGAATTTTGCATTTACCTATCCTTATATGACCCTTAATTTTACCATGTCAGGATATCCGATCACATTTGTGGGCATGATGCTGATTTCCTGCCTTGCCAGCAGTATATGCATCATGATTACCAAGCAGAACGTACAGCTCCAGGAAAAGGACCGTATGCTGCTGAATGCGGAAAAGGAGACCATGAAGGCCAACCTCATGCGCGCCATGTCCCATGACCTGCGCACCCCGCTTACCACAATCATCGGTTCCAGTTCCACCTATCTGAACCAGGAAGGTTCCATGTCCGCCGAAGAAAAGCGTAAGCTGGTGCAGAACATAGAAGAAGATGCCCAGTGGCTTCTCACCATGGTGGAGAACCTGCTGTCCGTTACCAGGATCCAGGACGAGCGCGGCGTGGCCACTGTAATTAAGACAGAGGAATCCCTGGAGGAGGTCATTTCCTCAGCCGTGGAGCGGTTCCGCAAACGGTTTCCGGATGTCCACGTCCACGTCTCCATACCGGAAAGCTTTATCATGGTCCCCATGGACCCCACCCTCATCGAGCAGGTCATCAACAATCTTCTGGAAAATGCATACTTCCATTCCGGAAGCCATGGACCCATTGACCTGCTGGCGGCAGCGGACGGTCCCTATGCGTCCATCACCATCCGTGACTATGGCAACGGCATCCGGCCGGAACTGTTAGACACCCTGTTTGACGGCGGAGGCGTCTCCGGCAACCAGACCGGTGACAGCCACAAGGGGATGGGAATCGGCCTTACGCTCTGTAAAACCATCATAAATGCCCACGGAGGCCACATAGAGGCCAGCAATTACGAAAAAGGCGCCCTATTTACTTTTACCTTACCAGATTGGAGGGAATATTAGCTTATGAACACAAGAGCCAGTATTATCATCATTGAGGACGAAAAGAACATCTGCAATTTCATAGAAACAGTCCTGACCCCGCAGAACTATCAGGTGACCTGTGCATATACGGGTACGGATGGACTGAAACTAATCAACACCCACAAACCGGATGTGGTCCTGCTGGACCTGGGCCTTCCCGACATGGACGGCCTGGAGATCATACAGGAGGTCAGGGCCTACAGCTCTGTGCCCATCATCGTGATTTCCGCCAGGACCATGGAGCGCAGCAAGGTGGCTGCCCTGGACATGGGCGCTGACGATTACCTTACCAAGCCGTTCGGCACAGCGGAGCTTCTGGCCCGCATCCGCACGGCCCTGCGCCACAGCCAGCGCAATGTCAGCGAAAACTCCAAATACGACGTGGGCGGCCTGCTGATTGACTTCGAGCGCCGTCTTGTCAAGGTGAACGACCAGGAAGTGCATCTGACGCAGATTGAATACAAGCTGGTATCCCTGCTGGCCCAGAACGCAGGCAGGGTGCTGACCTATGAAACCATCATTTCCAAGATATGGGGGCCATTTGCGGACAGCGATAACCAGATACTCCGCGTGAACATGGCGCATATACGCAGGAAACTGGAAGAGAACCCAGCCGAGCCAAAGTATATTTTTACAGAGATTGGGGTTGGGTATAGGATGAGGGAGGAGTAAGGGGGAAAATTGGATTTGACGAGGCAGGGGATTGCGGGGGTACGCAACCTCTGCCTTGTTTTGTTCCCGGAGACAGGGGCGGGAGGCGGACGGGGGTGGGATTCCTGGTTCCGGAAGCCTGGCCTGCTAACTCAAAAAGACGGCAAAAACAGGGCACCGCGCCAACTCCCGAAGAAATCTTGATGATTTTTCGTCCGTGGGCGCTCTGCGCTCGGGCTTGGAAGCCCTCGCTCGACCCTGTTTTTGCCGCCTTTTTGAGTAAGCAGACCGGGCTTCCTCCACAAGGAATCCCACCCCCGCCCGCCTCCCGCCCCTGCCTCCTGCTAAGGTTGTGAAGAGGTTGCTGTGGCTTCCGGGCGCTGCCTGTGAAATATCAATGGATGGAAGATTGATAGTTAAAATTGATAGCTAAGATTCATAGCTAAGATTCATAGCTAATAGGGGTTGCTTAGTGTTTGGCGTTGCGGCGTCTGCGGCCGTCTTCTTTGCGCTGTGTGAGAAGTTCCACATCTTCTTCTCCGGCCATTTTGGTGGTCTTGATTACGTAGTATCTGTCGTCTTCTGATTTTTTGACGCGGATCTTTCCTTTGACATATCCGTGTTCGGGACAGACGGCCAGGCAGAAGTAGAATCTTTGGCTGTAGGGGAACCAGCGGATTTTCTTGCGGAGCATGCGCCTGCATTTCAGACATACCATGTCTGTGATGTTCTTGTCTTTCATGATGTCTTCCCTGGAGTTGAATTCCCTGGATACGAATTTCGTGTATTCGGGGAAAAACAGCCTGTACTCGTTTTCTTTTGTCTCCGGCAGCCCATAATAGTCTACGGATACGTATACACCGTACTTCTCCATGTCCAGCACGGATAGTATTTTCCCGGTGTAATATGCATCGTCCAGCGCCCGGTGGAAGGGCCGGTCCTCCGCCATGCCCTGTAGCTGCACAGCCTGGTCAAGGGACACCTTATTCTTGCCGTCCCCGTACTGGAGGCAGTACAGCTTCTGGATGTCATAATATAAAAGCGGACGGGGAAATGGTATCTCCATCTTGTGGTATATCATGTTCCTCTGCAGCTCCGTCAGATCCATGGACCCCCATGTGCAGAAACGGAAGTCCCCTTCCCCGCACCAGTCCAGGAATTCCTGCATCACTGCCTTGAAGGGCTGACCCTCCTGGCATAGCTTTTTCATGTCCATATGTGTTACTTCTGATATTTTAAAATGCATCTTTTTATATACCTGGGGCTTTATCAGTTTATGGAATTCCCCTGCGGCCCGGAACTGATGGTCCAGCATCACCGCGCCTATCTCAATAATCTCAAAGGGAAGATGCTCTACGGAGTCTTCCTTTCCGTTGGGACTCTGATTCCACTCAAGGTCTAATACAATGTAATTCATATTTTCATCCTGTCACTCTATAATCTCGATTTACCTTCCTATCTTACCATACCGAAAAGAATATGGAAAGGGGCTATCTTCATACATCCGTGTGGTGTCCTTTCCTCCTGGTCCGCGGGCGGATTGTTAACCATATAAGTTTTCGAGTTGACAAATAGGCTGTGCGGCCCTATAATAAATAAAATGTAAACCACATTTTATGAATAGGATGACAATTATGATGCAGATGATACATGCGGCATGTGCCCATGGACAGCGCCAGTTTGATGGGTGGGTGATAGGAAAGGCTTTTTATGGGAAATATGATGGCCAGGAACCTGTGTCCTTTGAGACGCAGACGCAAAGGATGCGGCAGGGTTATGCCAGACTGTCTGCCAAAGGATATGGCAAAGGACGCAATGTCGTACAGAGCCTGGAACTGGTGATGGTCCGGCCGTCTTGCGCGGATGGGGATGCACGGGGGAATGCGTGTGCCGGCGCATTTCCCGGCAGGCATGGATGCAGGCTTTTGCGGGACAGGCTTGAGGCCGGGGACGGCATAAGGGCTGCTGCTGAAGACTCCCATGGATGCCTCTTATCTGGCGCGCCTCATTTCAGGCCCGATGTGCTCACATTCTCTTCAGAGGGTTTAAAACGGTTCTTAAAGGATTCCGGCGATACCAACCCTATTCATTATGGAGAAACAGCTGTTGTGCCGGGATTGTGGATTCTGGAGCGTTTACAGGGCCTTTGGGAATGTAAGGCGGCGCAGGGCGCGGATGCGGCACCAGGCCGTCATGATCTGCCCCAGGGATTCCATATCCGTTTTTTCCATCCGGTATATACAGGACAGCCAATCCGGCTGGTATGCTCTGAAAACACAATCACCGGGGTATGCGGCGGGCTTACTTATTTTCTTTTGCGGACAAACAACTTATGATGTGGAGGTAATCATGAATACAAAATCGAGATTCAATACAATGGAACTGACAAAAATGGGGCTGCTCACCGCCCTGATCTGTGTATCTGCCTATATTGTAATCCCTCTTCCGTTTTCCCCTGCCAGCCTGACTGCCCAGACCCTGGTGGTCAATCTGATTGCCCTTTTGCTGACCCCCAGGCAGGCGGCATTTACCATTATTGTATACATACTACTTGGACTTACCGGGCTTCCCGTCTTCTCAGGCGGCGTGGGCGGCCCAGGCAAACTGTTCGGCCCTACCGGGGGCTATATAATGGCATGGCTTATTGCTGTTATCTTAATGTCGTGGCTGAAAGGGCAGCGCTATAGTTTTGCGCGGTACTGCCTTGTCACTGTGTGCGTAGGAATGCCAATCATCTATCTGCTGGGAAGCGTCTACATGAAGTTCGTGACTGGCATGGACTGGATTTCTACATTTACAGTTGCCGTTCTCCCCTTTATCCCGCTGGACCTGTTTAAATGCGCTGCTGCAGCCCTGATTGCAAAACCTGTCCAGGAAAGCCTTTCAAGGGCCAGATCCGTCATATAGGAGAAGCCATGGACAATGTATATGTATTAGGCGGACTGCGGAGCTATATCGGAATAAGGAACAGCGCCTACCGGCATGTCCCGGCGGAACAGCTGGGCGCTGCCGTGCTGAGGGAACTGGCAGCGCGATATCCATTTGATAAGGCAGATATGATAATTGGCGGGAACAGCGTTGGCTGCGGAGGCAACATCACCCGCCTGGCGGCGCTTAACGCCGGACTGCCTTCTTCCATCCCGTCCCTTACCATTGACCAGCAGTGCGCTTCCTCCCTTGCCGCCATTATCACGGCTGCCGCCATGATTGAAAGCGGACTGTCCGGTCTTGTCATCGCAGGCGGATTTGAAAGTACATCCACCCAGCCCCTGCGTATGCACCATCCGAACCATCCTGATTGTACGGAGGATTCCCGCCCCTACACCACTGCCAGGTTCATACCAGGCCCCCAGCAAGAGGATGTAATGCTTCAGGGGGCTGAACGCACCATATGCCATCATCATATCTCTAAGGAAGAACTGGACAGCTGGACGCTGATAAGCCACCAGAGGGCCCTGCGCGCCCGTGAGGACGGGGTATTAAAGGATGTGGTATGCCCTGTATGGGGCCTGGAGATGGACGAGGGCATCCGTCCGCGGATGAGCCAGAAGCTGCTTGATAAACTTCCCCCTGTCCTGAAGGACGGCAGATATCTAAATGCAGCCAATGCCTGCACCATGAACGACGGCGCCGCCTTCCTCCTTCTTTGCTCCGGACGGTATCTTAAGGACCACGGCCTGACCCCCCGCTGCCGTCTGACCGGCGCCCTCAGTACGGGAGCCGACCCTCTTATGAGTCCTGTATCTGCTGTGGGGTCCATACGGCAGCTTCTGGAACAAGCCCATACCTCCATGGACGATATCGGCTGTGTTGAATGCAATGAGGCGTTTGCTGCCATTGATGTACTTTTTCAAAGGGCATATCCTGATAAATGCAGCCGCTATAACATGTTTGGAGGCGCCCTTGCCTATGGCCACCCGTATGGCGCATCCGGCGCAATTATTTTCCTGCATCTCATGAAGGCCATGGAACTGACTGAAAGCAGGAAAGGAATCTGTTCCGTGGCCGCTGCCGGGGGAATCGGCACCGCGGTGCTTCTGGAACGCTGATTTAGGACGCTGGCCCGGGACGCTGACCTGGGACGCTGACCTGGGATGCTGGCCCGGGACGCTGACCTGGAACGCTGATTTGGGACGCTGGCCCCGGGTCAGCAATCCTGAATACCGCCCATGATATCACGCAATGAACGGACAAGGAGTAACACATGAATTATCTTGAAATGCTGCGGGCTGTCCCGCCCCACCGGACAGCCCTTATTGAAGATTCCAGACAATATACCTACGGGGAAATGGTCATGGATGCCCAACGGTGTTCCGATGAACTTCTATCCCATCAGAAAACGGATAAGGATGGGACAGCAAAAAAGCAGTCCACCGCAGCCGCAGCCGTATCATACCAGGCTGGTCTTCCCCTGCTGGCATGGATTAAATCCCCTTCTGTCTACACACAGCTTATCTGCTTCCTCGCCTGCGGACAGATTGGGCGGATTCCGGTCATCCTGCCCCCTGATATGAGACATCCTCCCTCCATCCCTTCTGGTTCATCCATTCCTGACAGGGCCTGTATGGGCGTCCTGACTTCAGGCACCACCGGGAATCCCAGGCTGCTGTTCCGTACGTTTGAAAGCTGGCACGGCTTTTTCCCTGTCCAGAACAGCATCTTTGGTGTGGACAGGAATACCAGGATGTTTGTGCACGGCAGCCTTGCATTTACAGGAAACCTGAACATGTACCTGGCCCTGCTGTCCGAGGGCGCTGCTCTTATCACATGTTCCGCGGTCCATCCCCCTGCGTGGAACGGCAGCATTTCCCTGAACCAGGCAAATGCCATCTATCTCATCCCCTCCAAGCTGCGCCTCCTGTCCAGGACCTCCCCCGGGCCTGCGGATTACGTAAAAGCCATCCTGACCGGCTCCCAGAGCATGGATTTAAAGGATATGCATGGGCTGAAGCAGGCATTTCCACAAAGCAGATGTATCCTGTATTACGGCGCCAGTGAACTCAGCTATGTGTCATATCTCTGCGGCAATGAAATGACCGGCAATCCCGCCTGTGTGGGCCGCCCTTTTCCCGGCGTCCATATCACCATACAGGATGGGGAAATCATGGCTGACACCCCTTACCGCGCCCTGGGGGTACGGACTCCCGCAAGCGCCGGGGACATAGGATACCTGGACAGCCACGGGTTCCTGTATCTTCTGGGACGCCGGGATAATGTATACAATATCCATGGCAGAAAAATCCCTGCCGCATTGGTAGAACACGCCCTCACTGACCTGGATGAAATCAGCGAGGCCGCCGTTGTACTGGAACATGGTTCACTGACCGCTTATGTGGTCCTCAACCCAGCATTCCATTCCATGGACGCCCCAAAACCTTCCCCGGACCTCAGCCGCCGTCTAATGGGAAGGCTTCAGGAAACCCTGGAATATTACCAGCTGCCCCGCAGGATACGGTTCCTTGATGCAATTCCAAAAAACAGCAGCGGAAAGCCGATCCTGTCATTGCTTTCCGCTGCTGAGTGATTATTGTGTTAAGCTGAATGTATGGGCCGGCTTATCATACTGACGTCCGGTCACCACCTTTGCCGTAAGGTCGGTGCAATTAAAGACAATGGACCACTGGGTCGCATTTAACCGCCCGGAGGTCTCCGACACATGCCAGTCCTTTGACGCTGCCTGCAGCAGATCCATACCGGCCTGCTCATCCTTTACGACACCGCCGCAGCGGTTCAGGGACGATTCCAGGATTTCATACCGGTCCTGTCCGTTTCCGAAATTGAATTTCTTATCCGAAAGCAGGAAATTGGTCGCCATCTGATATCCCTCGTCCGCCTTCAGGACCACAAATTCATTATCGATGTATTCCACCACCGCGCTGTCCCCTGCCGCGTCTGCAAGCTGGAAATGGTAGCAGCTTCCTGCGGAGGAATGCATGTCGTACTGCTCCAGAAGGCTCACCGCCTCATCCACCGTGGCCGCCTTATCAAGCATCAGCCGGATGGCCGTGGTCGTGGTAATATCCGTCTTCCCCGTATCCTGGTCCGTGGGCTCATCCGCAATGCGGAGCACCGCCACCGCCAGTCCCTTTTCATTTATCCCGTCCAGAGGCGCATAAGGCGCTGCCAGTGTGATAAGCTTCTGCTTCCATGTATCCGGCAGCTTATCCTCCCCAAACCCCAGGAAGGCAAGATTGACCGTGGATATGGAGCGGTATCCGTTATCCGGCGCCGTCTCCACCACCAGGGCCGGCGAGTAGGTAAGGTCAAAATTCCTGCCGAATATACGGTCCCCATCCTCCGTCCAGGCGCTGAACGTGGAACAGCCCAGATCCGGAATGGAAAACTCCAGCGGCAGGCCCCTTAACAGCCTGTCCGTCACAAACCTGACCAGCTCCCCATCGGTGCTGGCGCCTGTGAGCAGGAAATCATCAAAACCATAATCCCCGTCATACTTCATGGTATAAAGCACATTGTCATCTATCTTCTCAAGCGTTGCAAGTGTCTTCAGCTCATGTCTGAACAGAAAGGCGCCTGCCAGGACCGCGGCCAATACAATGCCTGCCGCCCAGACAGCCGCCCATAGCAGCCGTTTTTTCCATCGTGTCTGTGTCATGATTTTCCCCTTGTCCATAGTCCCTGCTTTACAGCAGAATATCCTTAAAATCATAACACCATGTACGGGAAATGTCAAATACACGCCTTACCTTAAATTCTCCTCACACTTAATCATCCGTTCCTCATACCCGTCTAATTTCCAGTCCAGCCTTGCCAGAACAGCCTGAAGCTCCTCAATCCGGGCGGCAATCTGTTCCCGCTGTTCCAGAAGCAGGTTCTTCCTTGCCTGTATGGTTTCATTTCCCTGATAGAATAAGGCCACATACTCCACCAATGTCTCAACAGACACCCCTGCGCTTCTCATACATTTTATATATTCCACCCAGCGGCAGTCCTCCTCCGAATAATTGCGGATACCGCCGGAGGTACGGCCAATGCTTGGCAGAAGGCCCACGCGTTCATAATAGCGCAGCGTATCCGCGGATATATCATAGGCCCTGCTTACTTCTGCGATTGTCATATCACCATCTCCTGATTATCTGCTTTTTATTTTATTGTAACCATATTCATCCACGGAGGCAAGGAAATAAATACATATCAATGAATGTCCGCAGAAATTAACCGATTTTTACCAGTTCATAATCGCGGCTTCCAAGCCCAAGGGCATGCGCCGCCTCCACGGTATGGATTCCATGGCGTGATTCCATCCTTTCAATCAGCGCCGCCTTGCCTGTATCCAGGGAACTGTATACCGCATCCACACACGCCTGGTCCAGTGAAACAGGATCCGTGGATGCAAAAATGCCGATATCGCCCATTTCCGGGTCATGGGGATGGGCGTCACAGTCGCAGTCCACCGAAAGCCGGTTCGCCACATTAATGTAAACAATCTTGCCGCGTCCCACAAAATCCATCACTGATTTATCCGCATCGGCCATGGACTCCAAAAATGAATCATGGTCTGCCGTGAAAGCATCCTCAAACCGTTCACTGGTGGCAGACGTATGGATCCACACCTTGCCCCGTGAAGAAGCAAGGCCGATGGACATATTCTTTAATGCCCCTCCGAATCCTCCCATTGCATGCCCTTTAAAATGGGACAGCATAAGTATGGAATCATAATCCGTCAAATGGCTTCCCACATAATTCTCGCGAAGATGGTACCCGCCTTCCACAGGAATTGCCATGTCCCCGTCCTCATCCAGTATATCGCATGGGGCAATGGCCGCAAATCCATGGTCGCGGATGGTCTGCCAATGGGCCTGCGTGGTATTGCGGCGGCCTTCATAGGCCGTGTTACATTCAACAATTGTGCCGTTCAGCCTGTTAACCAGATCCTTAATCAGATCTGGCTGTAAAAAATTATGCCCGCCAGGTTCACCTGTCGAAATCTTAACCGCCACCCGGCCCGGCAGTGTTACGCCCATTGCTTCATAGATACGCACCAGGCTTTCCGCGGTAATACTGTCTGTCATATATACCTTTGTCATGTTAAATACCTCCTATATCCGTTTTCCCATCTCATACGCCTGCTTCATCGCCGGGCTGCTCTCGATATCTCCCACCTGCCAGGCGCCTGTTCCATAAATAATCCCTTTTTCACGCGCCCCCGGCAGGCAATCCTGGGTGAACCCGCGGAACCCTTCAATGGTGCGTTCCATCATGGACGCCTGCGTATCAGCTGCCGCTACAATGAAATAAAAATCCTTGTCCCTGATTTCCCCATAACGCGGCACCGTGCGGTCAATCAACGTCTTCATCTGCCCATCCATTGTATAAAAATACACAGGCGTTGCCATGACAATCACATCTGCATTTACCATCTTCTCAAGGATGGACGCCATATCGTCATTCTGGACGCACTTATGGGTGCTGTTACAGACACCACAGCCTAAACAATAATGAATCTTACAATCCCTCAGGAACACCTTTTCCGCCTCGTTCCCGCCATCCACGGCCCCTCTCATGAACTCATCACATAACGTATCCGAGTTTCCCTTCCTTCTGGGGCTGCCTGAAAGTATTAAAACTTTTTTATCCACTATAATCTTCCTTTCTTTCTGTTGGTAAAGCCTGTTTTGTAAGTTTTTGTTTTGCATAACTATAGCCTACTACCTGGAGTCGGCTCCAAGTCAACAACTAAATTCATTTTTTTCCGTAAAATGTAATATTAATTTCGTGTTTCACCAACTAAATTCGTGATTGACGATTTTAGTGTTACACTTATCATGGTATGATTATCCTGGTAAGTGGATTCCTCCGTCCAAGGAGGATTATTTATGCCTAAGAAAAAAAGATATGATCACAAACACCTTTCTACAAGCCAGCGCATCTACATCGAAAAAGGATTGAATGATGACCTGTCCTTTGCTGCCATTGCAAGAAAACTAGATAAGCATCCCAGCACCATTGCAAAGGAAGTAAAGAAATACCGTACGTTTCAGCCTCGTGAGAAAGACCCGAAGAAACCGGCCAGATGTGCGCTCTTCAAAGAATGTACCCTGCGTTTCCTCTGTGATGAAAAGGGCTGTGTGAAGATGTGCAAGAGCTGCTATGATGTTAGGCTGCAGGTCTCAAAATGCAGTTATCTGTGTCCTGAATACCGGGAGCCTCAGTGTGCATCCATATCCAAAGCCCCTTTTGTGTGTAATCATTGCGCAAGACAGCGGACCTGAAATAAGAACAAAGCCTACTACATTGCCCAGAATGCAGATAAATCCTCTCAGGAGCTGCTTGTATCATGCAGGCAGGGGATTAACCAGGCTCCTGTAGATATCGCAATGCTTGATAAGCTTATCTCTCCACTGCTTGCTCAGGGGCAGTCACTGGCACACATTTATGCCTTTCACGGACACGAGGTTCCCTGTTCCAGGAAGACACTCTACAATTATATAGACCAGGGCGTTTTTACTGCTAAGAACATCGACCTGCGCCGTAAGGTACGTTACAAATGCAAGCCAAGAAAGACCGGTACAAGGGTCAGCCTGGCTGCAAAGGAATTCCGTATAGGACGGACCTACGAGGATTTTCAAAAATTCATTCAAAAGAATCCTGACATTCCTGTTGTCGAACTCGATACGGTCGAAGGCGGACGGGATAACAGTACCCAGGCCTTCCTTACCCTCTTTTTCCGTAACTGTTCCCTCATGCTTATTTTTGTGCTGCAGGAGAAATCACAGGACCAGGTCATTAAAATTTTCGATTATTTGACAGAAAAACTCGGAATTGGGGTATTTCAGGAACTGTTCCCTGTCATCCTGACCGATAATGGTGTGGAATTTCAATTTCCAGAACGGTTGGAATGTGATAAAAATGGCGGGATCCGCACAAAGATCTTTTACTGCAATCCGAACTCTTCCTGGCAAAAAGGACGGATTGAGAAAAATCATGAATACATCCGGTATGTGATCCCCAAAGGTCAGAGTCTGGATAACTATAAGCAGGGAGATGCCTGCGTACTTATGAATCATATCAACAGTGAAGCCAGGGACAGCCTGAACGGCTGCACTCCATTCAGGCTGTCTAAGATGCTTTTAAATAACAGGTTACACAGACTTTTATGTCTTCAGGAAATACCTGCAGACCAAGTCAATTTAAAACCATCGTTACTTAAAAAATAGAATTAGAATCAAGACGGAATCCACTGCCGAATTTAATCTTACAAAAATTTGGCATGTGGAATTTAGTCCTGCACACTGACCCAGATGCCTGTTTACCATGCTTGTACTCATGAAAACAGGCTCCTGTAAGGTCATTATAGCTCTATTTTTGTCACACGTAAACCGAAATGAGGTGAATTAAGTGCTGCAAAATCAATGTTTTGTAGAAATCACGAATTCACTTTGAAATTTTACCAATTCATTTTTTTCCGTAAAATGTAATATTAAATTCATCTTTTCATTTTTTACTGTTTTATTTATACTGTAGCATAAGCAGCAATACAGCAGGACATGCCTGTATTTTAGCTGTCCTGCTATATATAGATATTGCATAGTCTATGATTTTGGCGTGAACATAAGCATTCCGTAAATTGCTGTCCCCTGTACCAAATCCTCAATGGATATGTACTCGTTTACAGTGTGGGCCTGTTTAATATCACCCGGTCCAAAGGTAATTGCCGGAGTCCCCAGGTATTGGGTCAACAGCCCCGCCTCCCCAGATGCGTCAAAAGCTTTCAGCACTGCTTCCTTCCCTGTAACTGATTTCACGCATTCTTTTATGCGTCCAATCCTCTCATGTGCTTCACTGCACAGTCCAGGAGGGCAATAAGTAGTAACATCCATCCGGCACCCGCACCCGCTCTCCTGCTCCACCTCCTTGAGCAGCCGGTTCAGCTCTCTTTGTACGCTTACATCATCCTCTCCGTCAGTCAGTCTCCTGTCAATCATGACCTGGCAGGTTTCCGGAATCATATTCACCTTCCTACCTGCCTGAATCATGGTTATTTCCATGGAACTCCTACCCTGGTATTTCACATTTCTCCCATCCAGTATGGTTTGGTATCCATCCACCTTTTTCTGTAAAAGGGCGGCTGCGCGTATGGGGTTTATCCCATAATCGGGCTGTGCTGCATGGGCGCTCTTTCCCACAATCTCCACCCTGAAAGCCATGACTCCCCTGTGGCCCATAGCCAGTTCCAGTGAGGTGGGTTCCCCCACAATAATAAAATCCGAAACAATCGGATCTGTTAAAAAAGTCCGGACTCCCAGATTATGATTCTCCTCATCTATATCGAAAAACAGAAGTAGGTTCTCCAGGGGTACTATTTTTCCCTTTGCCGCCAGTTCTGCCAGATACAGCATGCATCCGATGCTTCCCTTCATGTCTGCACTACCTCTTCCATACAGCCGTCCCTTGCGGATCTGCGGCTCGTAGGGAGGTGAATCCCATCCATCCGTTCCAGCAGGCACCACATCCAAATGACCGCAATACATGATTTCCTGTTTCTCGATTCCGGGAATCCTGGCTAGTACATTGAACCTTCCATCCCCACAATCCTGTTTCCACGGTTTCAGCCCCAAATCATTCAGAAAACCATACACATACTGCGACATGCATTCATCACTTCCCGTAGGCACCTCACTTGGGCATGAGATACAGTCCGAAACAATTTGAACCAGTCTCTCCCTGTCAATCAAATTAATTATGCCATTCCTCATCCTTATCACCTAGCGGATATCGTAAACACTTCTCACCTTCAGGTGTTTTGCATTCCCTTCCAGTACAGTAAGTGTTACCGTCCCGGCCTCCATATCAAAAAAGTTATCACTCAGGACAAAATCTTCTATATGGGAATAAATTTCAACGGATTTTGCATACGCCTCTGCCTTAACAGTCACCTGATTCCCATCTAAAGTTACGGAGAGCATGGGATTCTGGAAATAATAATGTTTCGGTGCTGTAAATAACACGGTTCCCGATGAAAGGACATTCCCGCCAACAACAAACTCAAAATATAGATGATTTCTCCTGTAATCCATGTCACCAAAATCCATCTGCTCCAGCCACTCGCTGCTGAATGCTTCCACCTCTACTTCCTTCGCACCCTCCATCACAACTTTGCTATCAGGAGTCATTAATTTCCATCTGACTTCGCCAGATACAGCATTCCATGTTTCATTCGCAACACAGAGCCTTGCAGTATTTACCACTGCTCCCGGTTCCATGACAACAGAAGTCCTGGCTGTTGTCTCACATACCTCCTCACAGGATATCATCACCGGCGCAAAGAAACGGCGGGCGCAATAGTGCAGCGCCTTCAGTCTTCCAAAGTAATCTACCGATGACCAGGAAGCCACCGGCCATATATCGTTCAGCTGCCAATAGATGGCTCCCATGCACCGTCCCCTATTCCGTCTCCAATGCTCTACCCCATACCGGATGGCATCTGCCTGAAGGAGCTGCGAGGTATAAAGGAGGGTTTCAAAATCATTGGGATACAGATAGGTTTTGGACAGGTATTGAAGGATTTTTCCATTGGCCCCCTCATTTCTCTGGTGCATTTCCATTACTCTGGAGAAAATATTTCTGTCCGACTGCAATGTAAAGGATTCAACTGTCTTTAATGATGGAAAAGACTGAAAACCAAATTCAGACGCATATCTGAAAAAGTATTTCCGATACTCTGAAAAAGGAACCCCGCCATGCCATACTTCCCAGTAATGTACATCCCCGCGGTCAGGCGCATTGGGTTCATCAAAGGAACCGCCTGAGGAAGGGGAAGCCGGCCAGTAAAATGTATTTGGATCTTCTCGTTTCAGTATATGAGGTATGATATGCTCATACATACGGATATAAAATCCCCTTGTGATGTCATTTCCATCGTATTCTCCAACTTTTGCGAACATTTCCATCTCATTATTGCCGCACCATAACCCCAAAGAAGCATGATGCCTGATTCTGCGGATGTTATCCTCAAGCTCTCTGGTAATATTCTCTTCAAATGTGTCCGTAAGATGATAATTGGCGCAGCAGAACATAAAATCCTGCCAAACCACCAGCCCCAGTTCATCACAGATATCAAAGAACTCATCTGACGGATAATTTCCGCCTCCCCATACCCGGATGGCATTAAAATTTGCAAATTTGCATTTTTCCAAAAGCTTTCTTGTACGCTCCGGCGTAATCCGCTGAAATAGATTATCCTCAGGAATATAGTCAGCTCCCATTGCAAAGAACGTCTGTCCATTGACACAGTGTGCAAAACTCTCGCCCCACTGGTCCTTTTCCCGAACCACAGTCATGGTCCTCAGCCCGATTCTTCTAACCATGCTATCCACAACTACATCTTCCTGAAGCAGTTCTATAGTAACCTCATACAAAGGCTGGCTTCCCAGTCCATTGGGCCACCATAGCTGCGGATTCTCTATAGCAACCTCCGTCCTTCCGCCCTCATATATGATTTCCCCTTTCGGATTCTTGATTGTTACCTTTATATCTGCTTCTCCCGTATGTCTGATTCTGAATGACAGCCCTACTTCATCCCGTCCATGCTGCTGCTCAATATAGACATCCTGCAGGCGCGCATCTTCAAATGCCAGGATATTAATCTGATTCCATATCCCGGCATCAGGAAGTCTGGGACCCCAGTCCCATCCAAACATGCAGTGAGGTTTTCTCAGATGGGGAAATCCCCTCATTGCATGGCGTGATCCCCCCAAATGATAAGCCTTATCCTGCTCCTTAATATAATTGATCGGAGATGATATATGGATGACAAGTTCATTCCCATCCTCCCTAATCATATCCTTTATATCGAACTCCCATATCCTGTGGAAGTTATCTGCACTCCCGATTTTTGTTCCATTCAGATAAAGCTCACATAGGGTGTCAAGCCCATCACAATGCAGCAGGACATGGCTGCTCCTGCAGATTGTTTCCGGAACTTTAAACTTTTTCTTAAACATAAAATCCTGTTTCATGATTTCCAATGCACTTAATTCATTATCCCGGTAATATGGGTCTTCCATATATCCATTTTCAAGAAGAGCGGAATATACGGAACCGGGAACTGTGGCGGTCATATCGTGACCATCGGCATAGACCTGCCATATTCCTGCTAAACTGTAACTTTCCATTATAATCTCCTAACCTTTCACGGCACCAGACATCATGCCTTTGATGATATTCTTGCTAAATAACATATAGGTTACCAATGCCGGTGCGATTGCAATTGCCATTGCAGCCATCAGCATTGGGTAGTTGGTGGTATAAGAACCCTTAAATAGCGCCAGCCCCAAGGGAAGTGTCCTAAGCGTTTCCCTGGTAGTAAGAATCAATGCAAAGCTGAACTCGTTCCAGCAATAAAAAAATGCAATGATACCAGCCGCGGTCATAACCGGTTTCGCCATTGGCAGAACAATCCTGAACAGCCTCATATCAAAGGATGCACCGTCAATCGCTGCTGCCTCCTCCATTTCCCTGGGTATGCTGTGAATGTAATTCTCCATCAGATAAAGGGCAATGGGCATCTGAAAGGCCAGATAGGGGATTACCAAGGTAAACCTGTGGTCGTTGATGTGAAGCTTGGAAAAAATAATATAGATAGGTACCATCAGGGAATGGATGGGAATCAGCATTCCTATGAGGAATCCCCCATAAATCAGGTTTCTGAACCTGAAATCATACCTGGCCAGGAAATATCCAATCACAAAGCTGGTAACCAGAATAAGCATGACTGTTATCACGGAAATCATGACTGAGTTGAGCATATACTTAGGCATTGAACTTACTGTCAGCACCTTTTTGTAGTTATCCAGGGTGGGATTTACCGGCAATGCAATCACATTTGTGTCAAACTCCGCAGAAGTCTTGAGGGTAGAATATATGAGCCATATAATAGGAAAGACACAGGTAAAGGATATCAATATCACGAACAGATTCGCCGCTGCCTTCTTTAAGGCGGACAATACTTTATACACCGCTCTTTTCCCCCTTTCCACCTGCTATCCTCCTGCTGAGCAGGGTAATTAACAGGCTGATGATCAGGATTCCTATGGAAATGGCACTGCCATACCCCATTTTATATCTTACAAAAGAATTCTGATACGCATACAAAGACATTACCATGGTGGAGATGCCCGGTCCTCCTCCTGTCATTACATAAATATGGTCAAAGGTCTTCAGGTTTCCGGAAATACAAAGGGTAAGACACACAATCAATGTTCCGCGGATTAATGGAAGTGTAATGTATCTGGCCCGCTGAAATCCAGTGGCCCCGTCAATTTCAGCCATCTCTAAAACGCCCGGGTCAATGGATGATAGGCCGGACAGGATAATGACCAGGTAATAGCCTATGTACTGCCATATGAGCGGCAGCGACACCAGAAACAGCGCCAGCTTCCTGTTGCTGAGCCAGGCCTGCTGTAAACTCTCCATGCCAAACACGCCAAGCAGCGTATTCAGCAATCCGTAATTGTAATCATAAATCATGGACCAGATAAAACCTATGACCACTGCTGAAAGCGTAACAGGAAAATAGCTTACCACCCTGTGGAACTGCTTCATCTTTACATATCTGGTATTCAGCAGCATTGCCATCAGAAAAGCGATTCCAATCTGTCCTACAATACAGATCATGGTAAGGACCAGATTATTCTTTAACGCCTGCCAAAACGTCTCATCATGGAGCAAGGTGACATAGTTTTGCAGACCCGCAAATGTTTTTTTAGGCCCGCCCATCCAATCAAACATACTGTAATACAGGGCGCCCAGCACGGGTACAAACACGGCAAATACATACAGCAATATACCTGGCAGCAAATATATGGCAAATTTAAACTTAGGAGGTCTTAAATTATTCATACCATCCTCTCCTTCCTTTATTTGAATGCTGCCCTAAGTCATGAAACCTGCGTAATCCGGCAGGTTTCATGCATTTGTTTCTGATGTTTAAATGCTCAGTTTGCATATTGGGCACATATGGTTTCATATTCCTGCTGAATCTTCCCAGCAGCAGTCTCTGGGTCTGTGGAGCCGCTCAGCAGTTCCACAAACTGGTCATTCATGGTAGCTATGACCGAGGCATTAATCCTTGCATCGTAAATCACGCATGTGTTCTCTGCATTTGCTACAAAATCCAGATATTTCTGATTGATGGTGCTGAATGTTGAGGGATCCTTTGCCACAGTGTCACAAGTACTTACCAGCCCCACATCTGTCATTCTCTGTGATAAGGCCGGGCCGGACATATACATTGCCAGGTCTAAGGCCTTCTCAAGGGCCTCTCCCTCCAGTTTGCTGTTTACTCCTACAAACCAGCCGCAGCCGGCTGCAACCGCGTCAGGCTGTCCCTTTCCACCTTCCACTGCAGGTAATACTGCCAGTTCTATCTTATCCAGCATCTCCTGGTCTGCATTTGATGCCGTATACTCCACATTCCAGTATCCGTCAATGGTGGTGGCTGCCTTGCCTGACAAAAGCATGGCGGATGCCTCCTGGTTCCCAATGCTTTCATAATCAGGATTCAAGGCATTGGAATCTCCTATTTTACTGGTAAGTTCCAAAAATTTAACAAAATCCTCATCCGTAAAGCTGGCGGTCCCATCCATATCGATGATTGACTGGGTCCAATCAGATCCCGTATAGCGGTCTGCCAACGCCGAACACCAGGATGAATTGTACTGCCATTTGTCAAGATTTCCTAATGCAATGGTCTGTACGCCCATTTCCTGGAACTTGGGAACTGCTGCCAGAAGTTCATCCCAGGTTGCAGGGAAGCTGTCATACCCTGCCTGTTTCCATAAATCCTTATTGTAATACACAATAGTTGTGGCAGAATACTGCATGGGAGCGCCAATAATCTTCCCATCTTTTGTTGTCACACCATCAAACAGATAAAATTTATACTGGTCTTTCCATTGGCAGTTATTAACCGCATCCGTCATATCTGCCAGCAGGCCGCTGGCATTAAAATTTTCAACCCAGGACCCCTTCATGGTGAATACATCCGGAAGATCATCCGCTGCTGCCAGTGCCTGAAGTTTTGTCTCATAGTCATCATGCTGTACCTCGGTCACTTCCACCTGAACAGAATCCTTGTTATTTTCCGCCCACTCGAGAACTGTTTCCCTTGGCATTTTTCTTGTATTATCACCGCTGTCCGCCTCTTCTTTGGTGTATGCATGCATTATGGATAATTTTACCTTTTCCCCTCTTTCTGTCTTTTCTGCCGGCTCTTCTGTCTTTGCTGCAGCCACTGTGCCGGCAGCTGTTGTGTCAGCAGCTGTTGCCGATGTCCCGGCAGAACTTCCGCAAGCCGTTAAAAGCATTGCAACCGACAGTAAAGCAGCATACATTCTGAATGATTTCTTCATTTCCATAACCCTCCTTGTTTTTCAGTACTTATGATTGATATATCCATAGTAACAAAATAATCCTGGATATAAAACCGTGCTTTTTGTATGATTTATCTAATTATTTTATTGATTTTGTTGATTTTTAAATAGAATAGACGAAAGTAATATCCTGTTTTTTTGACTTTATCCTGCTTTTTTGTTATACTTATATGAATATACAAAGAAGGGACAGGATGCCGCATGAAATTAAATATCCGCCTGAAGCTGATTTTGATTTTTATTGTCATCTTCACCATCCCCATGGTAATCTCACAGATTGTGTTTGCCCGGTATGCTAAGAATTTTGCAAAAGACAGCACCACCACCCTGAATATACAGAACATACACTCCATTGGCATATCCTGTGATCAGACATTTAATTCCCTGTATGACTTTGGCCTATATGCCACTTTTGAAACCAATATCACCGGTTTTCTCACAACACCTCTGGACTCACCCGATTTTAACCAGAAAAAGATTAACGTACAGAATACCCTGGCTCTTCTCCCCTATTCAAATGAAAATATTGAAGGAATTGCAGTATGGGGCAAGGATGGCCAATATGTGAGAAGCGGGGAGCGTATCTACCTATCAGAAGATGAAATTGATACCTTAAATCAGAACAAAGGATATCCCCTATGGAATTTTGAATCAGATTCCAATGGAAACACCCAGATATATTTTGGGAGGCTCCTCAGGATTCCCACCAACCTGAAAGCTGAGATTGGGTATTTAAAAATCCGAATGAATATAAAAGCGCTGGATACCCTCTTTCCCCAAAAAGAACCCATTGATACAAATTACTATATCATGGACAGACATGGAAATCTGATATACCAGAATGGGGACACAGTACAGAAAGCAACAGATGTCTTAAACACCATGACCGCTGACCTGCTGGATACCTATAATGGAAGCTGCCTTTACCTGAAGGATTATGACTGCTATATAACGCCTTACTCACTATCCAATGCAGGCTGGTATCTGTTTGGCATCAGCAGCAATGGCTTTGAGAATTCGGTTCTGAACAGCCTGAATGCTACTTGGGGAATCTTTACCCTGTGCTGTACTGCAATCTGTCTTTTTCTGTCCTACGCATTTACTGCACTAATCGTATCCCCCTTAAAAAAGCTTGGGAATTCCATGGAACGCATTACCACAACCGAAGATTTTTCTACCCGGGCTGAAGTAACGGGACATGATGAAATTGCAACACTTGCCCTCCAGTTTAATGAGATGTGTGAAAAGCTTCAGATTTCTTATAATGAGGTGTATCTTAAAAATATGAAACTAAAGGATGCCCAGCTATCCATCCTCCAGTCACAGATTAATCCACACTTTTTATATAACACACTGGATACCATCTACTGGATGTCTGAGTTTAACATGACAAAAGATGTAAGCCAGATGGTATCCTCCCTGTCCAAACTCTTCCGCCTTTCCCTTGCCGGAGACGAAAATGACATGGTTCCCCTTTCATCGGAACTGGAGCATGTAAGTTGTTATCTCTACATACAGCAGGTACGACACCAGGAACAACTAAAATATGAAATTGATACCCAGGTAGAAGCATCCGACTATATGGTCATCAAATTAATTCTTCAGCCCCTTGTGGAAAATGCCATCCTGCACGGTATTGATGTGACCGGATCAGGCACCGTAAAAATCCACATTTTCTGCAGTAATGATTGTCTGATTTATGAAGTGCGGAATACCGGTACTGATGTTAATATTGATTCCATTCAGGAAATACTTAATAAGCCTATTTCCGCTGAGAAAGGAATCGGCATCCGCAACATTAATGACCGTATCCGTTTGAGACATGGCAATTCCTATGGAATCAGCTGCACAGTGGAATTTGGCGAGACCATCTTCAAGGTGACCATGCCCGTCATAAGAAAAGAGGAGGTGCCTTATGACAACACTGATGATTGTTGACGATGAAACCATTATACGAAGGGGAATCCACTTCCATATCAACTGGTCTTCCCATGATATCGAAGTTGTGGCAGAAGCTGTGAACGGTGAAGACGGACTACAAAAGGCCATCAAACATCATCCCGATATTATCATCTCTGATATCAGGATGCCGGTAATGAATGGCCTTATAATGGCAGAAAGAATCAAGGAACTGCTCCCTGATACAAAAATAATATTTATCAGCGGCTATGATGACAAAGAATACCTTCTGGGTGCCATCCGCAATGGTGCTGTGGATTTTGTGATGAAATCCGCTAATTCCAGCGATATCCTTCAGGCTGTTTTGAAATGCAAAGAGAAAATTGATACCGCCTTCCATGATGATGCAGTATCAGATACCTCTTCTTTGATGGAATACTGTTTCCAGAACATACGTGTCAATTTTATGGACGATATTATATCCGGTAAAATGGAAAGCGGACTGCTTCTTGAACAGGCCCAGCTTCTAGAGGTAAACCTGGCTGGTCCATACTACTTTCCTTTATTGCTTCATACAGAGAATGGAGAGGATGTAGACAGCTTGATTATGAGCCTGCTGTTTTCCTTTTCCGCCAGTTCTCCTTTTCTTGTGTGGAAAAAAGACGTGGGAATCATCGGAATCCTGAACCTTTCATCAAATTTAATTCCTTTAGACCAATGTGAGGCTGTCATGGATGGCTTTATCCAGAAACATGAAAAGGCCCAAATGCTTATTTCACATAGGGCTGGAACAATTGAAGATCTGCCTTATCTGCTGGGCCGCCTGGTCAGGTCAAAAGAACACCTATGCTGGCATGCAGGTGAAAAACTAATTTTGTTGAGTGAAGCTCCTCCCGAGAAGGTGAATCTGGACCTCCTCATGACGCTGGAACAGGAAATCTTACATTCCTTTTCAATACATAATTACATTGATGTATTTGGAAAACTGGAGCAATTTTTTTCCTTTTTCCAGCAGCGCCAAGTTCCCTTTTGCCAATACAGGGCATCCATGGAACGGATTACAATCGGTATATTCAGTGTATCAGGCAAATATGAACAGGCCCTTCCATATTTAAGTACTATCCGTGAGTGTAATGATGCAACCTTGATTTTTCAAAAGGTGAATGAGATGATTCAGAATTTCAGTCCGGAGATTCCCCATAATTCCATCGTAAAAATGGCCCTCCAATATATTGACACCCATTATAGTGAACAGATTTCCCTAAATGCAATTGCCCGGCACTGCTGTGTGACTCCTTCCTATATCAGCAAAATATTTAAGAACAATATCAACATCGGGATTGTACAATATATACACAACCTTCGTATAGAAAAGGCGAAGGAGCTGCTTCTCAACTCCGATTTAAAAGTCTCGGAGATTGCCTCCAAAGTAGGGTACATGGAGTATAAACGTTTTTCCTCCTATTTTCTAAAAATTACGGGTATGAGTCCAAGGGAATATAAGATATCCCAACAGAACCGCCTGTGAGTTTTGGCATCATATAGACTTGTTTCATCCTCTTATATTCATATATATATTGTACCATTTAATACTTAGGGGTAATTATATAAAACCAGATAAACAAAAAACCTCGGAAAATCAAAGTTTCCGAGGTTTAGATGAGAGGCGACGACCGGATTCGGACCGGTGGTGAGGGTGTTGCAGACCCACGCCATTCGCCTCGGCAAACATGCGATTTTTCAAGGGTTCCCAGCCATATTGAAAATTGCCATCCACCTTATGACCACCTTATTCAGCTGCCACCATTGTTTTTAGCCCAAATAAATTATATAGCTGTTTCAGCTGAAAGTCAAACATACCTTAATGGAGGTCAAAATGGAATATCAATTAGAACTTAAACAAATCGTGGACTATCCGCGCTGTCGGATCTACCGCCCCTTTATCCGCCGGCTGACGCAGGACGTCAATATCCGTACCTGCGGCAGTTCTTACCTGTATTATTACATTGTCCTTTGTTCCTTTGCAAACTACCGCTCATCCTACCGCCGCCTGGACAGTATTACCTATCTTATTGAACCGGGAGAATGGATATGTACCCCTTCTGAGCTGGCACAATGGTTTCGTACCAGGTTCCAACATCAGGCTATCTCCATTCTGGATCACCTGCAGCAACAACATTATGTCACATACACAAGGCTGGACCGGGGGCAACTCATAAAATTTCATATCAATAACTGGAAAGCCAACAATACTTCTCTGGAATATAATTATCCATGCCAGAAAGACGTTGGTTTTTTCTTTTTCCCAATTGCAGCCGTACACGAACTGGTCAGCATGGGACGGTGTTCTGAAATGGACATTATTTTGGATATGTGGATTCATGCAATCTACAATGATTCTCAAATACAGGGATCGGATGTCGGGCCGGTCGTATATTTCCGCAATCATACCAGCAACCCTTTAATAACCTGCCGCGATCTGGCCTCCCGATGGGGGATATCCAAATCCACGGTCAGCCGGCTGCTGAAAAAGCTGGAGGAACAACAGTATCTCACCTCTGTATCTTTTACCGGCACCCATGGAAGTGTCCTGTATTTACAGAGCTATCTATCTACAATGTTTAACATCAGCGATGTCATGATCGATAAAGAGGAAGTGTCACTGACTTTCCAGTTGCCCGTAATCATCAGTGAGGAGGAGTCTATGGAAACTACGGCATCAGGCACAGAAATTCCAGAATCTGTAATTAAAGACGAACAGATATACGTTTCAGATTCTGAAAATAGCGTCCCAGAATCGCACATTAAGAAGATGGTGCATAAAGTGGCTGGAATCCTTGCAGCGCAAGGGATTCCATGCTGTGAATGCAGCAAAAGCAACTATAAGTTATATAGGTTATCCGACAGCGGGGAAGGGATTTTAAGGTATTCTCTCAATATCAGCTGTGGGGGAAGCCCTGCCAGTTACCACTTTGAATTAAATATACAGGCGCAGGAAGGGAATCAGTCCCCCAAAGCGTCAAAAAACACTGTAATCCCAAGAGCATATGCCCAGCCAATGGCTGGAGAAGAATAGGAGGAATCGCATATGAACCGTTCAAAAGGGAAAAACCAGCCAGTAGATCAGGATAGCCCTGTCTACCATGATACCTGCAAACTCCTGAAAAATTACCGCGATGCCGTATGGAACCTGGAGCTGGATGTGCAGCATGTCCGACGGGAATTTGAGATTGAATACGGCAACAGCGTGGAGGAATTCCTGGATTCCATATACCTGGCAGGGGCAGATATATACGGGACGAAACTTGAAAATTACGCAAGGAGCATTGAACGAAGCAATAAAATGCTGTCCCTTCTTACATCTGCCGTTGATATCCTGCGGAGCAAGCACAAGTTTGGAGAACAATATTACTGGATTCTGTACTACACTTATCTCTCTCCCCAGCAGCTGCAGAACACGGATGAAATTATAGACAAGCTGCGCCCCCATATTGCCAATATCTCTTACCGGACCTATTACCGGAAGAAACCGCAGGCTATTGATGCTTTAAGCGGTATTCTGTGGGGCTATACTTCCAGGGACTGCCTGGGAGTCTTAGATAAATTCTTTCCAAAAGACACAGAATCAGAAAAGGAATGACCGTAAAATGGCATAAAATCAAGAAAAACTGGCACGTAAATGCGATTTACACTGCATTTTTGACATGCTATAATGGTCACGCTTAAAGCTATATCCAATGGCGTTTATGCCAGAACCAGACACCGGTTTATCCAGGTGTTATTTTTTTACCCGAAAGGGCCGGCAATTCGTTGAAAAGCCGGCCTTTTCTATTTCATTTACAGGAGGTAGAACGTGAAAAAAGAAAAGAGTATTCAGACACCCGCTGTACCTGCAGCAACCCGCCACCGTATATTGGGAGGCAGGAAAAAAATTGTTTTAGGAAAAGTCATGTACACAGCTGCAATCTCCGCCTATATCATAGCCCTCAATGTTCAGCCGGTTCTGGCCGCTGATATGTGGTCTCAGGCCGAAACCATTATGAAGGATGTCTACGGGAAAATCTTAGGTATTTCCACCATTGCTGCCATTGTGACCGCCTCTGTAGCGTTGCTGCTTATGAATTTCTCAAAATCCGGAAAAACCGTGGACGAATCGAGAGCATGGCTGAAACGCATCGCTATTTCATGGGTCATCCTGAACGGGTTAGGTTTCATCATGGCATATGTTACTCCATTTTTCTCGGATGGGAAATGGAACGGATAAAGGAGGAAGCAATGAACCTGAAGAAAACCCGCTGTCATCCATCACTTTATGCAAGCAATCCAGATGGGAGCTATTCCTATCTTGGTAACTGCAACATTCATGGAAACAGGAAGTCCGGCTACCTAATCCATATCTGCCCGGCCTTGGTAAGGAGAACTCCGGAAGCT
Organism: Enterocloster sp. OA13; assembly: GCF_022440595.1. Lineage (NCBI taxonomy): Bacteria > Bacillati > Bacillota > Clostridia > Lachnospirales > Lachnospiraceae > Enterocloster > Enterocloster sp. OA13. The sequence goes on from NZ_JAKNTF010000001.1 coordinate 5,345,314, forward strand.
ATATTCCAACTCCGCTTTCCTGCCTCTTTTTCGCAGCACAACTATAAACGCCACCTGACAATCCTGCATCAAAATCACAAGATTCATACCGGTATCCAGGAGAAGGTTTCATACATGGCCTTTTTACCGAAATCTCGGATATCATGCACCTAAACACGAAGGGAGGAAAGATTGCATGGGCATTTTAGATGGGATTGTCGAATGGCTGGCCGAACAGGTCATGAATGGCCTTGATTTAATCACAACTTCCGTATTAGGGGCTTTGGGCTGCAGCATGGATACCTTTCTGCGCTATTTCCCGGCAGCTGATACCATGTACCGGATATTTGTTGCGACGGGAATTGGTCTTATCCTGCTCAACTGGGTCTGGCAGCTGTTTAAAAATTTTGGATTAATTGCTGGCGTCGAGGCTGAAGATCCCTTTAAGCTGAGCATCCGTTCTGTGCTGTTCATCTTGCTTGTATATTACTGCAGAGATATCACGGACATTCTTCTGGAGGTAGGCGGTACTCCCTATAAATGGATTCTTACCTCGGAACTCCCACCTATCAGCTTCGCAGATTTCAATTCTGTCATGCTGACGATCCTCGGCGTCTGTGCAAGCGGTTCCGTTGCCTTAATTGCCCTAATCCTTGTCTTAATGCTGGCATGGAACTACATTAAACTTTTGTTTGAGGCGGCAGAACGTTATATCCTGCTTGGGGTCCTGGTCTTTACCGCGCCAATGGCATTTGCCACCGGTTCTTCCCAGACAACCTCCAATATCTTCAAAAGCTGGTGCCGAATGTTTGGCGGACAGCTTTTTTTACTGGTTATGAATGCCTGGTGCCTGCGCCTGTTTACATCTATGGTTGGAAATTTCATTGCCAGCCCATTATCGCTTTAGGAGGTGCTCGAAGATGAAAAAACTTAAAACCGCTGTCAGTATGCTGCTTCTTTCACTTTCTCTGACCTTCATGCAGGCAATGCCGGTACTGGCTGTCACAGAAGACGAAGTAGCCGCCAATGGAAAAGAGGAAACAGCCGGCAGTATTTTTATCTGGTTTTTATGTGCTATCGCTTTCCTGAAAGTCAGCCAGAAGATTGACAGCTTCATGAGCAGCCTTGGTATTAACGTCGGGCATACCGGCGGTTCCATGGTAGGCGAGCTGATGGTCGCTGCAAAAGGCCTTACTACGGCCAAAAATATATCTACCGGAGGAAGTTTTCGAGGTTGCTCCGTAAGGGGCGGATCTACGATGAACCATGCTTCCGTACTATCCGGCGGTCTGGCTGGAGCGGTTGGCCGGCAGTTTTCACAAAGCGCCATTAACACTGTAACCGGCCAATCCAGTAACCCCATCAGCCGGAGGGCTTTTGAGACCTCTGTAAAGAAAGGGGGAGAATTTGCCAACAGTGTCACCGGAGCCGTCGCCCAGGGAAACATCAGCTACACTGGTTCCATGACCGGGCCACAGGCAGCACAGGCCCTGACCTCCTATATGGGGCAGACTGGAATCCCCGATGCCCCGGATTACTCTGGCGTGGAAATCGGCGGCGGCCGTATTATGGGGATGGAAACAGGTATTGAGCATCCAAATGGCTCCTCTTTTGCCATGTACCATACGGATCAGTATATGGCTCCGGAAGGCAGTTATGATACGGTAACTACTGCTGATAACGCCACATGGTACCGCCAGTATGCGACCGACACTGTGGAACGGACACCATACATGACAGAGAAAGGGCAGATAGCCTACCACGAGAGTATTGTGCAAAAGCTTCCAAACATGCCTAAAAGAAAGGATCGTGTATGAGTGGTAAAACCAGTGAGGACTCCCCAATCCTGCAGATGGCTAAGACTGCAGGCGCGATAAAGGGGGCTGTTAAAACAGGGAAAGCCATTGCAGGCCTCTCCAAAGGAGCGGCCGCCGGCCCTTATGGAATGGCTGCCGCCGGGTTATGGGAAAGCCGGCATTTAGTGGCAAAAGTCATTACTGTCATGATAGCCCTGTTTTTGCTGCCGGTCATGTTTATTCTGATGCTCCCGTCACTGATTTTCGGCAGCAAAGGACTGAATGAAGTGCCTGCCAACGTGCTGAATGATAATACTGTCATCATGTCGAATATCTCTGAGGTTGAAATGGGGATTGAGGCCATCCTGCGTGAAAAGCATGATGCGCTCCTAAAGCAGATTGAAAAGGCTGCGGCCAATCTTGGTTCTAACTGTGACTACAGTATTACCGATGATTTTTCAGACTGCATTATATATGAAAGCGCTCTGATTATTTCCCAGTTTTGTGCTTCACAGGCAGATTATCAGGAAGTGAATCTTGCAAAACTTGAGCAGATTTTACGGGCGGGTACAGATGGTATCTTTTCCTATACCGTTGATATTACCAGCCACGAAGAAACGGATCCGGATACCGGCGAAAAAGAAACCTATTACCATTATGAATATATTGTCCAATATGCCGGTGACGGTTACTTTGCCGATCATGTATTCCATTTGACTGAGGAGCAGGCAGAGACCGCTACACTCTATGCGTCCAACCTGCATTTGTTCTTATTTGATACGGTTTATAACGTGGAAATCAATCCGGACTTAATCCCCGGCGAGACCGGAAATGCTGCAGTTGACATGGCTCTCACCAAATTGGGGACACCATATAGCCAGGATTTGCGGAACCAGGAAGGATATTTTGACTGCAGCTCATTTACCTATTGGGTATATAAGCAGCTAGGGGTCTCCCTCCTATACGAAGGTTCCAACACAGCCGCCGCCCAAGGACGCTATATTGCAGAGAACCACCTGGCTATCGCCTATGAGGACCTGGCCCCTGGGGATTTGATTTTCTATTCCTTTGAAGTGAACAACCGCTATTTAAACATCAGCCATATTGCGATCTATGCCGGCGACGGTTACGTGGTGGATGCCTCCTCTTCTAAAAAGAAGGTTGTCTACCGTCCGATTTACAGTATCAACAACATTGTATTATGTGGAAGGCCATATGCCTCGCCCTGACCGGCCGGCAGATGGCCTTTTTTAGGAGGTGCATTATGTCCATGCGACAGGAAGAAACAGATATCTATGTGATACCACCCAATTTTATTGAAACAGGCACGATATTCGGCGGAACGGTTAAATTCCGTAATGCGGTTGAGGCTCTGTTGATTGCTCTGGCTATTGGGATTCCGGAATTCAGGCTTCCGGTGACTCTCACTACAAAAATTATCATTGCCTGCCTGACAGTGCTGCCCTTGTCACTGTTTGCCATTATCGGTATTAACGGGGAGAGCTTGTCCTCTTTCGTCATTAACTTCTTTCTTTATTTAAAGAACAGACGCATTATTGGCAAAATAGAAGAATCAGAAACAGAACCATTATCGGACAGCAAGAAAAATCCCCGGGAACATCCAATCAAAAAAAGGGAACGTAAAGCCAAAACGGCTAAAGAAGATTTCCCAGAGGAATTCGGCAGTTTTCAGGAACGGAGAGCTTCCAAAAAGAAAAAGCCGGAAAAAGAAACCAAAAAGGCTAATAAAAAGAAGCCAAAAAAATCTGTGGCTGCCCCTAAAGACACCGCAGCACTTTTAAACCCTACGGCAGAGTATCTTCCTATCCAAAAGATTGAAAATGGCATTATCTATACCAAGAATCACCGCTATGTAAAAATCATTGAAATTGTGCCTATTAATTTTTTGCTGCGAAGTGCCAGAGAGCAGAAAAACATTATTTATTCCTTTGTCTCTTATCTGAAAATCAGCCCGGTCAAACTGCAATTTAAAGTCCTGACCCGGCGGGCCGACATTAACCGGCATCTGGAAACCATACGGGAAGAAATGAGGGAGGAAACTGATGAGCGCTGTATTGCCCTGCAGAAAGACTATGAGCTGCTGATCCAACGCATCGGCTCCAGGGAGGCCATCACCCGGCGCTTTTTTATTATTTTTGAATATGAACCATTTGCCGGGAGCCGCAACAGCGATGAATCAGAAGCACGTTCAGCCCTGCTTACTGCCGTGCAAACCGCGAAAACCTATCTGCAGCAATGCGGAAATGAACTTCTGGTTCCGGATAATGAAGACGAGATGGCTACCGATGTCATCTATAATCTGCTGAACCGTAAGACCAGTGCCACAAAGCCGTTATCCGTCCGGGTAAACGAGGTAATCGGACAGTATATCAATGCCGGAAGGAACAATCAGCTGGAACACATCCCCGCCTCCGAATTTTTCTCCCCGGAAAGTATTGACTTTACCCATGGGAACTATTGTGTCATGGATGGAATCTATCATACCTATCTTCTGATTCCATCAAGCGGCTATCGTACACAGGTCTGTGCCGGCTGGCTTTCCCTGCTTGTAAACGCCGGCGAAGGAATTGACGTGGATATTTTCTTTGACCGGCAGCCGAAAGACCGTATCCAACAGAAGCTGGGACAGCAGCTCAGGATCAACCGTTCCAAAATCAAGGATACCTCTGATACCAACTCTGACTTTGATGATTTGGACAGTGCAATCCGTTCCGGCTATTTCCTGAAAGAAGGACTGGCTAACAATGAGGATTTCTATTATATGAATATCCTCGTCACCATCACGGCAGACAGTCTGGAGGAATTGGAATGGAGGACAAACGAGATGAAAAAGCTTCTGCTATCTCAGGATATGGAGGCTGTAACCTGCCATTTCCGCGAGGAACAGGCCCTTCTCTCCGCGCTTCCGCTTGTATCCTTGGACAAAAAGCTGTTTGAGCGGTCAAAGCGTAACGTACTGACTACCAGTGTGGCAAGCTGCTATCCGTTTACCAGCTTTGAAATGTGTGATGATAATGGAATCCTGCTCGGTGTAAACAAGCATAACAATTCCCTGATTATTGTGGATATCTTTAATTCCAGGGTGTACAAAAACGCTAACATTGCTCTGCTCGGAACTTCAGGCGCTGGAAAAACCTTTACCATGCAGCTGATGGCTTTAAGGATGCGGAGAAAAAACATCCAGGTATTTATTATCGCTCCCCTGAAGGGGCATGAATTCCATCGGGCCTGCCGCAATATCGGCGGTGAATTCATTCAGATATCCCCTGCATCAAAAAACTGTATCAATGTCATGGAAATCCGTAAAATAGATACTTCCGCCAATGACCTGTTGGATGGCCCGCAGACAGAGAAATCCGAACTGGCAGCCAAAATTCAGCGGCTCCACATTTTCTTTTCCCTCCTGATACCGGATATGAACCATGAGGAACGGCAGCTATTGGATGAGGCCCTCATACAGACTTATAGACGCAAGGGTATTACCCATAACAATGAAAGCCTGTATGATCCGAAGTGTCCGGGACAATACCGGGAAATGCCGATTTTGGAAGATGTCTATAATATTCTGAAAGAAAATGCGGATACCAGGAGGCTGGCAAATATTATGAACCGGCTGGTTCATGGCTCCGCTTCCACCTTTAATCAGCAGACTAATGTTAACCTGGAGAATAAATATACGGTTCTGGATATTTCAGAGCTGACAGGTGACTTGCTTACCGTAGGGATGTTCGTGGCTTTAGACTTCGTGTGGGATAAGGCAAAGGAAGACCGGACGGTGGAAAAAGCAATTTTCATCGATGAGACATGGCAGCTGATTGGGGCTTCCTCCAACCGCCTTGCAGCTGAATTTGTTCTTGAGATTTTTAAAATCATCCGGGGTTATGGGGGATCGGCAATTTGTGCTACCCAGGACTTAAATGACTTCTTCGCTTTAGAGGATGGAAAATACGGAAAAGGAATCATAAACAACTCCAAGACCAAAATCATTCTGAACCTGGAAGATGAGGAGGCCATGCGCGTACAGTCAATCCTGCATCTGTCCGAGGCTGAAACTATGGCAATTACCCATTTTGAACGCGGTAATGCCCTGATATCAACAAACAACAATAACGTGACCGTTGAGTTCAAAGCCTCTGACCTGGAAAAAGACCTGATTACAACAGACCGGGAGGAGCTAAAGAAAATCCTGGCACGGGAGAAACATCAGCAGGCCATGGCGGAAGCAGGCTGATATCCACATATTTGCGCAAACTTTACCCATTTACCTGTGTTCCGTGTTTGGCGCCGCTTTTCTCTATGCGTAAAGAATACGCAGGATTGCGCAAACAAGCCATGTTTCTATGAATATTAAGGAGGCGCTTATGATTTATCCCAACCAAGCTGACAATGACCGGAAGGAAATTATCCGTGTACTGTCTCTTTATCACTGTTTGGAATTGAGACAGCTCATTGGTTTGTTTCCCTCCATCCCGGTACCATCCCTTCTTTCTCTGCTGAGACGCCTGCAAAAACAAGGCAGGATTCTATTACAGGACGATGCAGTGAAATGCCTTCCGGAAAAAGAACCTGTGGACTGCATGTCGAAGGCCATTGATGTGCTTTTAGACTTTTTTCCGGAAGTCACCTACCACTCTCCCGGCGAATTTCCAGTGACATTGACTTTTTTTGCCAGGGAGGAGGGCTATGAGGTTATCAGCCTGCCGGAAGGAAAAGAACTCCTGGTTATCCACGCCCTTTCCCTGCAGCACCGGCCGGTGGATGGTTGTCAGCGCCTGGTTGTCCTGGCCGATCAAAGGCAATTGGATAAAGCCTGCCGTCTGCCGGACATTGCGGCCTTCTGCCTGGTATCGGACGGACAGGTTCAGTATTTAAAAAAACAGCAAGGAGGAATCCATGGATAGAAACACCCTAAATGCCCGTACCCAGAAAATACAGGCTGAAATACCAAAACTGACTAATACCTTATATGCGCTGGATTTAACGGACAGCAAAGACTATCCCCAGAATTATGAGGAACTGAGTACCGACGCGGCCCTGCGGGCGGAACACATTGCATGCTCCCTTCGGAATCTGATCTACGCGGCCAATCTGGTACCCAAACCGGTGCTGATGAAGAAAGCGGCCGCTATACAGGGTATTACCATCACCCAGACATCGAATATGGTTATGATCACCCTGCCGGGGCTGATGCCCAAAAAATACCGGCACAGCAACCCGTCATTCGTTACCGAACCGCTTTACCAGTGCCTTTCAGACTATGCAGACGGGCATGAACTTCTCCACTTTCATGAATGTGTAGTCTGCTTTTCCCACCAGTATGACCGAAACCTCTCCTCACGAAGGGTGCGGGACTATGACAATCTGGAGTGCAAACAGATTCTGGACACGGCCGCCGCATTCCTGATGAAGGATGACACCGGTCTCCTATGCGATGTCTACCATTGTACCCGCCTGGGAACCGAAGACTGCACAGTTCTTACGGTTATGGAAAAAAACTGCTTTCCGGACTGGCTGAAATCCCATCAGTACAGCCTGGATGAGGTATCGGATTTTTCTTAAAAATACCATTATATTTTCCGACTACGGTTAAATCCCGGCTGTCCAGGCGTAGTTCCTGGAAATTTGCCTCTGGATACCGCGCCTGTTTTACCGGAGTTTCAGTCGGATACGGTTAAATTTGGAGGTGATTTATTTTGGACACATCAACATCAGCTTACCGCTTCTTAGAACTGGTTGCTCTTTCCGGAGAGTTCCCGGCCGATAACCTGCACCGGATGGGGATAGGGGAAAATTACGGGGAAAAGCTGGTTACGAAACTGAAGGAAGAAAAACTGCTCAAAACACACTACAAAGATAAATTGCGCGGATACCGGCTTACTTCAAGGGGGAAGAAAATGCTGCTTGCCCAGAATCCTTCCCGGTTCTCCTTTTATCTGACCGGAAGCAGTGACACCAATCAGCCGCGAAGCGATTATGCCAGGAGGCTCCGGCTCCACCAGGCATCCCGGACCTACTGCCTGCTTCTCAATTCAGGCATTACCCTGTTCCGGGATGTTAAACCGGCCATATTTTCCGGTATCCCCCCGGATGAGCAAGCCCCTTTCCCCACCCCGGTTTTCTATCACTCCAGGGAAATCAAGGAACTGGGGACTGAAACTACGAAAATTAATAACTCCCGCTGTATCGGCGTACTGTTTGCGGACCGCTGTATCTACGTCATTTTCCATACCGGGGATTCTGTGCTGAAATGGGAATATAAAACAGAAATCCGTGTGAAAGCATTCTTATCCTACCATGCGAGCCAGGGAATCTTAAAATCCTGGTACCGCCACGACACTCCCATCCACGCCCTGCTGATTGGAAAAAGTATGGATATTGGTATCCGACTTATGACCAGCACAGGCGGACTCCGGCACAGCCTCTTTACCCTGGATACCAGCTTTGAATATTTCCATTTTGTTCCTGACAGCCGTGCCGGTGAAATCATCTTGACTGTTCTGTGCCGTCCCGGATTCTCCAAACAGTTTTCCGCTTTGCTGCTCTCGGATTTGGAGGCGCCGGATGAAAAGTTAGGGTTTGAACATGATGCCGTAAAGAACGGGAATCCGGTATTGCTGGCCTATGATTTTGATATGCTTCGGATATCCCGTTTTATTACCAGCCTGAAGCTCCACCAATGCAGCGGCCATTTGATTTGTTTTGACTTCCAGAAGGAAGCTCTGCTTTTTTACTGCGGAGACACTGTTACCATATCCACGATTGATCTCACTAAATTTGAGAGGAGGTTTTTCCCATAGTACAGAAAAAACCATCCTGGAAGGTACTGGCTGTCCTTCCTGTGTTACTTGCTACTCTGCTCTATGCCGGCGGGTATCTGGCCCAATTCCTGATTAATTACCATGTGTGGTCCGAAGCCGGCAATACACCCGGGAATGGTTCCGGTCCTCTATTCCCATCCGGTTCCCTGTCCGCCTGCCTGTCCGCCTTAACTGTTTTTCCATACAGCATGTATGGAATTTTTTTATGCCTTGGAATCTTTGGCGTCCTGATTTTCATGATTATGAGGATGGGATTTGGAAACAAAGGGGTCTATGACAGGGAACGGAATCTAATATATTCGGATAAGGGAACCTATGGAACCTCCGGATTTATGACCGAAGAAGAAATGAACCAGGTTTTGGAACTGGTTCCGGATGTAAGAAAAACTAAGGGCGTTATTCTCGGAAAATTAAATGGGAAGGCAGTCTGCCTTCCGGAAAATACCCGGATGAACCGCAATGTTGCCGTGTACGGGGCCAGTGGTTCGATGAAAAGCAGGGCTTATGCCAGAAATGTGATTTTTCAATGTGTAGCCCGTGGGGAAAGCCTGATAATCAACGATCCAAAATCAGAATTGTATGAAGACATGGCGGAGTATCTTGAGGGATATGGGTATACAGTGCGGGTATTCAATTTGGTAAACCCGGAAAACTCCGACAGTTGGAACTGCCTGAAGGAAATAGAGGGGCAGGAAATTATGGCGCAGCTGACAGCCGATGTTATCATCAAAAACACCGGAGCTGGAAAAGGGGATCACTTCTGGGATAACGCAGAACTCAACCTGCTAAAGGCATTAATCCTATATGTGGAACGAGGCTTTCCGGAGGAAGGGAAAAATATCGGGCAGGTTTATCAGCTTCTGACGATGTGCTCCGAAAAAGAGCTGAACGGGCTGTTCGACCTGATTCCAATCACACACCCTGCAAAGGCGCCTTACAATATATTCAGCCAGGCTTCGGATACCGTGCGGACCGGCGTTATCATTGGTCTTGGCTCCCGGCTACAAATCTTTCAGAATAAGCAGATCCGCCAGATTACCAGTTACGATGAAATCAACCTGACACGTCCGGGATATGAAAAATGCGCCTTTTTTTGTGTGTCCTCGGATCAGGATTCCACCTTCGACTTTCTATCCTCCCTGTTTATGAGCTTCGTATTCATTAAACTGGTAAGGTATGCGGACAAATATGGGGAAGGCGGTAAGCTGCCGGTCCCAGTACACATACTGGCGGATGAGCTGGCGAACGGCGGCGTGATTTTGGACCTCACCAAAAAAATCAGTACCATCCGTAGCCGCTCTCTGTCGATCAGCTGCCTGTTCCAAAACCTGCCGCAAATGCAAAACCGATACCCGGATAATCAGTATCAGGAAATTATCGGAAATTGTGACACGCAGCTCTTCCTCGGCTGCACAGATGAGGTGACTGCCAGGTTTATTTCAGACCGATCCGGAGAAGTCAGCATAGCCGTAGAAAGCCAGGCTAAACAGCTGAATACCTGGAGAGTGTCCAATTATACCCCGGAATACCGGGAAACCAGCTCTGTCGGTAAACGGAAACTCCTCACCCCAGATGAGGTTCTCCGGCTTCCCCTGGATACTGCCCTTGTTATTTTAAGGGGCCAGAAAGTCCTTCAAGTGGAAAAATATGATTATACCCAACATCCGGAGAGCAAAAAAATGAAGCCCTGTAAAGCAGTGGAACATATACCGGCATGGAGAGGGCTTCCGGATGTAGAGGCTGACTTCATCAGCCCCATGAAGACAAAACCGGCTAAAAGGACAGGAAGTAAACCAAAACAAGACCCATCCTTTTTCCCTAAAGCTGCTCCCCCTAAACAGAATCCGGTTGCAGCGGATAACGATGCCGATTTTCAGATTGTCATAACGGATAAAGAATCCATTATGTCATAACATGCACATGATTGAAAGGAGAACACATTATGCCCAGAAAAACAGTAGAAACTATTTTAGATCAGGAAGACCGGACGATAGAAGCCCCCATCTCCCCGGAATCTCCAACAGAAACTTCTCCAACTTCGGAATTGGATGGAGAGGCGAACAAAATATCAGCCAGGAAAACAACTTCCAGCAGAAAACCTGCCCCATCTACGATACTGACCATTGATTCTGATGGGGAGGTAGAAACTCCGGAAAGTGTAGAGGATACCATCTGGCATGACCTGCAGAATGCTTACCGCACGAAAAAACTTCTTACCGGCCAGCTTGGCGGTGTGGAAAAGATGGAGGGCGGCGGAATCATTGCTGTCGTCTATTACAAGAAATTCCGTGTAGCCATCCCCTTATCAGAAATGATGATTAATCTTGTGGAGGACGAGCGCCACGATTATGGGGAACTCGCCCAGCGGCAGAATAAGATTGTCAGCAATATGCTTGGCTGCGAGATTGACTTTATTATTAAAGGCCTGGACAATTCCAGCCGGAGTGTTGTTGCCAGCCGCAAGGATGCCATGCTTAAAAAGCGGCAAATCTTTTATCTGCCCGACGCCGGCGGCAGCTCCCGGGTATGTGAAGACCGTATTGTACAGGCCAGAATTGTTGCTGTTGCCGAAAAGGTAATCCGGGTTGAAATCTTTGGCGTGGAAACATCCATTCTGGCCCGCGACCTTTCCTGGGACTGGCTGGGGAATGCCAATGAGATGTTCCATGTCGGGGAGCAGATTTTGGTCCGTATCTTAAATATCAAGGCCGAAGACATAAACCACATCTCTGTGAAGGCCGATGTCAAAAGCGTCAATGGCGACACCAGCAAAGCAAACTTAGGGAAATGCAAGATACAGGGAAAATATGCCGGGACCATTACCGATATCCATAAGGGAACCGTTTTTGTTCGGCTCTCCATCGGCGTCAATGCCATCGCCCACAGCTGCTATGATAACCGTACTCCTGGGAAAAAGGATGAAGTCAGCTTCGTTGTCACCAGGATTGACGAGGAACGGAACGTGGCGGTAGGGTTGATATCCCGGATTATTAAACAGCATATCTGACATATGTTGGCAGGCTGAACCTTAACCTTCAGCCTGTCATTCTTTATAGAACAATACTCTTGTCTGAACCGCCAAAATGTCCGGTATTATCCACTGTATATAACATGAATGTTTATAGTAATTCCCCTGTCCATATGATAAAATAAAGGCAAAAACGCGGAGGCAGCCATGGGTGTATCCAAGAAAGGGCGACGAAATATTGAGTATAACAATCAAACATATGTCTGGTGGGTTGGTAAGGACGACGACTCTTGTGACCAGGTATGGCTGAACATTGTTTCTGACGATAAGAGCATTGTCCTTTCCTACCGAGTGGGCGAGGGGGATTTCTTCATCATCAGTAAAGGGAAAATGTTTCAAGGGAAAGAAACTTCCGGTCACTGGGAATATTATGAATATCCGATGAAACGCCCTCCTTTTACCGTAACACCAAGCTTTGTTTATGATCTGATTGCATGGGCAGTAGACGGTAACAATGCAGTGCTTTTGAATGGATCTAAGATATAATTTGAGGGGAGAATTTTATGTTTGATGATGTAAGAAGTAAAAAAGTGGTTTTGATTGCTCATTGCTTTTTGAATCAAAATTCCATTTCTGACGGAACGGCAGTATATCCAGCTGCTTTTAAAAGCGTTATTAAAATTTTACTTGATGCCGATATTGGTATTTTTCAAATGCCATGCCCTGAACTTTGCTGTCTGGGACTTGACCGGGGAAATATTAATGGGATTGACAGTCCCGTTACGGTTGAAAATACACGGATCCGAATGGAGATGCAAAAAGGAAGTGCAAACGCAAACCTAACTCGTTTGGTTGATTATGTTATGCAGCAGATTATGGAGTATCATAAGAACGGGTTTGAACTCGTTGGAATCATAGAAGCAAACCGCTCGCCGAATTGCGGCATAGATACTACTTCAGACAATGATATAGAAGTGGAAGGCAAAGGTTTATTCATGGAAAAACTTGCTGAATGCCTTTTGAATGAGCATTTGACAATTCCAATGATAGGACTAAAAGGTTCGGATAATATCGAGAAAAAATTACGCTTCCGTCGAATGCAGAGAACGGCAGCTCAACCCTCTAACTACAAATTTAGTGGTAGCTGATGCAAGCCGCACAGAAAAAACAATCTGTCTTGCCGTATCACCGGCTTTGAAAGCCTATGGCATTCCTGGACGGCCAAGATTGTTTGAGGTAGTGCAGAAGGTACGGGAAGCGAATACAAAGCGACAAGATATGGCTCCCGGTAATACCTTTACCGGTTCTTCCTGGAATTCTGACGAACTGAAGACATCTCCAGAGCTTTCCATTTCATATATTACGGCCCCGCCACGAATGGCTTTTTATATGGAATACAGTACCCGGATCTATAATATTTACCTGAAGTATATTGCTCCGGAAGACATCCATGTCTATTCCATTGATGAAGTAATCATGGATGTCACGGATTATCTTGACACATACCAGCTTACTGCCCGTGAACTGACGCTAAAGATGATGGAGGATGTCCTCCAAACCACGGGAATTACAGCTACGGCGGGAATTGGCACAAATATGTATCTATGCAAGATTGCCATGGATATTGTTGCAAAGCGCATTGAACCGGACCAAAATGGAGCACGAATTGCCGAATTGGATGAAATGTCCTATCGCCGCCTCCTATGGAGCCATCGTCCGCTGACTGACTTCTGGCGTGTAGGCAGGGGATATTCAAAAAAGCTGGAAGAGCATGGAATGTATACCATGGGCGATGTGGCGCGGTGTTCCCTGGGAAAGCCCAACGAATATTATAATGAGGATCTGCTTTACAAACTGTTCGGAATCAATGCAGAACTGCTTATTGATCATGCCTGGGGATGGGAACCCTGCACCATGGCTGATATCAAAGCATATAAGCCATCGGCAAACAGTATCGGCTCCGGTCAAGTGCTTCAATGCCCTTACGATTATGAGAGAGCCAAACTGATTGTCCGGGAAATGACCGATCTGCTGGTGCTTGACCTGGTGGACAAGGGGCTTGTGACAGACCAGATGGTTCTCACTGTCGGATATGATATTGAAAATCTCACCAATCCGGAGATCCGGAAACTTTATAAAGGTGAAATTGTAACGGATCACTTTGGCCGTAAGATTCCCAAGCACGCTCATGGTACTGCCAATATCGGTCGGCTTACTTCTTCAACAATGTTGATTATGGATGCTGTCATAGGGTTATTTGACCGGATAATAGATAAAAACCTGCTGATTAGGCGGATTTATATTACGGCCTGCCATGTAATTGAGGAAAACACAGTCGTTGAAAAGCCAGCCTTTGAACAGCTCAATCTATTTACAGACTATGATGCATTAGAAAAAAGGAAGCAGGAAGAGGAAGCAAAGCTCAAACGTGAAAAGCAGCTGCAGCAAGCTATGCTGGGTATCCAGAAAAAATACGGCAAAAATGCGATTTTAAAAGGTACGGATCTTGAGGACGGAGCAATGACCCGTGAACGGAACCAGCAAATTGGTGGTCATAAGGCGTAGTTCAGGTATAAAAGGAGCAAGTAATGAATAAAAAGGACGCAGATACCCATAGTTATGATGATATCATCCATCTTCCCCATCATGTTTCGGCGGTTCACCCTCATATGCCGGTTTCTGACAGGGCGGCACAATTTTCCCCTTTTGCCGCTCTGACCGGTTATGATGCAGCTGTTAAAGAAACTGCCCGCCTGACAGATGAGAGAGCTGAATTGGATGAGAACGCCAAGGCAGTCTTAGATGAGAAGTTCAGGATGCTGCAGGAAGTGCTGTCCAGACATCCAAAAATAACCGTCACCTATTTCCAACAGGATGAGAAGAAATCTGGAGGCGCCTATGTCTCAGTCACGGAAAATGTTAAAAAGATTGATATATACGGACAATTTTTATTGATGGAAGACGGTATGAAGATTCCCTTAAAGGAAATATTTAATATGGAGGGTGAGATATTCGGATTTGTAGACGATAATTTGGAGTGATTGGATGAAATAAGAATCACAATAAATTTGCATTACATCAATATTCAGGTATTGACTCTCTCGTTGCGTAACGGTTTAAGATATACAACGAAAGGAGAATAACATCAATGAAAAGCGTAAGAGATGTAGCGGAAATTACAGGGCTAAGTATAAGGACATTGAGGTATTATGATGAAATTGGATTGCTGAAGCCTACTCAATTAACAGAAGCCGGTTACCGCTTGTATGACAACAAAGCATTGGAAACGTTACAGGAAATCATGTTCTTTAAGGAAATGGAGATTCCGCTGGTTGACATTAAGAAAATAATGGAAAATCCTGATTATGATAAGGAACAAGCCCTACTAACTCACAAAAAGTTCTTAATCAGTAAACGCAATCGTTTAAATGGAATTATTGAGTTAATAGATGATGTTATGAAAGGGGTCAATACTATGAGTTTTGAAGCATTTAATGATGAAGACATTAATAAAATTTTAGACCACGCGCTTAAACCCCTGGGGGATGATTCCGTTAGGGCAATTGTGGAGGAGTATGGAAGTGTGGAAGCCTTTCGAGAAAAATATGCGGAACATATGAAAGATGAAAAAATATGTACACACTATATTAAGTTATTTGGAAGTAAGGAAAAAATGTTAGAAACAAGTTTAAAGGAACCTTTAGATCAAGAATCTCTTAATAAGCTAAAAAATGAAAGCGTAGAAATTACCGAGCAGTTTGTAAAAGCCAAAGAATCTGGCAACGAAAATATAACTATGGATGCTGTGGCAAAATTAGCCAATAACACTAAACGCTTTATGCGAATTGATAATGCAAGATATTTACTTCTTAAAATAGCAGATCATTATTTACATCCACATGGCGATACCACAGCGATTGAGGCAATGGAGAAAAAATATGGGACAGGGATTACAGAATATATTGGCAGTGCTATAAAACGATATTATGGAGACTAAAAAGACTTATAAAACTCCTTCCCTGTCACCAGGTCATTATTATGCAGGCCCAGAAAAATATCAACTGTTAATTTTTTCTGGGCCTGCATATTTTAATAGATTATATAAACTTATGCCCACTTCTTCGCTACTGCCTGGAGGATAGAAATTAATTCTTCACGGCCATGGTCTGGATATGTCACTAAACAGACATAATCTCCTTTCACCGCAATGCATTCCAGCTGCCCAGATATCCATGCATGATCAAGTCCTGATATATCCACTTCAGTAAAATCTTCTATTGAATCCGTAAACACCCCATCCTTCATCAATGAATCCACCAATCGTGCAGTCATATCACTATTTTTCAAATGATAGACATCCTGTTGCATCCAGACTTCATTGCCAGTGACATCAACTACTTCATAGGTATTCCAATGCCCACTCAAAAGCGATTGTTCAAAAACAACTCTGCTGGTTCTATTTTTTATAAAGCTTTGCGTTCTTACTCCATTCACACCAATATCTGAAAGTACAAGATATGGTCCATCCGATTGCATCGGCATTTCATGATTGGAACGTCCTCCCCACTGGCCGACAGCTAATATACTAGAAAATAAGACGGCCAGAAACAATATCCGGTTAAAAAATTGCAAATACATGCTTCTGGATCGCAGACGATCAGCTGGTAAACCGGCTTTGATTTTAATGCATAGTTGTTTCAAATACCATATACTGCATAGGTCCTTAAATAAAAACCACAGAAAAATCAGCAATAAACAAATCGCTCCTGCAGTATCTTCAACCCAGCCACGATAAATAGAGGCTGTAAAATGACGCATTCCTCCGGCACTGCTGAGCAAGGCGCCTAATAGCAAAAAAAGAAAAAGGGATAGAGGAATCTGAAGCAATGAGTTGATATATCGTTTTTTTAGTTTCTTTATTGTTTCTTCCTGCTGATCTGGCGTTAAACATAATTCTGAAGCACCACTATTCTGAGGCGTCCGAAACACATATATAAAACCTTGTCCCGTTATAAATTCCCATCCACTATTTTCATATACAGCCATCTGTTCTGCCAAAAATGGCAGCCCCTCTGATGCGGCCGGCATTACAACTACAATACGATACTGCATTTCCCTTGGTTCTGCGCGATGAAAACGGCTTAAAAACACTCCTCGTTTTACAAGGTGCCACCCCCTCGCTGCCATCTTTGCATAAAAACGTTCTGATTCATTTACTGCCAACTCTTGGGGATGAAGTGCATATCTATAGCCCATCTTCTCAGTCCTCCGAATCCTTCCGACTCAAAAAAAGACAAAAAGCAACAGGTTGCGCCCCATTGCTCTCATTCGCTGTTTTATTTATTCTACTCTATGTATAAAAGAAAATCTTTAATAAATACTTAATTATGGATTACATATTTTCATAATTTACTTGGATACATTTTCCAATCTTTTGTTTTATTGAAACAATTCATCACCGCTCTTAAAATCAAACCCTGGATGATGGTCGAATTTTACTGCACCTACAGAGGCTTTGCCCCTAACTGCTTTGCTCACCATGGCGGTTCCCTCATTGCCGAATCCAGCACAAAGCTCAATGGCCTTTACACCCTGATCAGCCAGTTCTTTGGCGACCATGACGCCTTCCTCATAGTTTTTTACACCAACTACCGTTAAATGTACCACTGGGGTATCCACCACGGTACGGTGTTTTGTATAATCAACTTCCGGTGCTACAAAAATAAAGGCTGCATTTACTTTCATACAAATCCTCCTATCCTGCTTTCCGCAGATGAATTCCGTTTTATTATGGAATGGTTTAGGGTTATTTCGTGAAATATTTTCTGTTTGATTATACAACTCCTCAATAAAGGTGTCAATTCTCTTATATTTTATTTTTGCAAAAAGTAAAGAGCTCTTGACATTTCTGATTAATGTGTTACAATGAAAAAAGTAAAGAACTTTTAACATTTTCCATTGTGAGGAGGTATCACTATGAAACAGATGGATGAAATGGATAGAAATCTAAAGCTTCACTCTGAAGAGTTCGGATTTAAAACAGCGGTTCTGATCCTGGCCGTCTATACCCTTTTTGAAGGCTATAAAAACATTTTTAACTATGGCAGTTATAATCCCCTGCCCGGCTTTATCCTGATCACAGTTTTATGTGTACAGCGTTTTTCCGAAATGTCTATGAAAAGAAAGATGATTGCTGGCGATGATGAATATAAAGAGCCAAATAAGCTTTTGTGGAGCATTGTCATAGGTATTGCCGTTTTTACAGTGATTTTATCAATAGGTTCCTTTCTGCTTTTTAACCTTCACTAGGCAGGATACGGTATGAGAAATAATATAAAACAATTGAGGAAACAGGCTGGACTGCGGCAGGAGGATATGGCTACTCAACTGGGGGTAAGCCGGCAAACGATTATTGCCATTGAAAATGATAAATATAATCCCACTTTGGAATTGGCAATGAAGATTGCTAAATTGTTAAACTTGAAAGTGGAGGATATTTTCTTTTTAGACTAAACTATTACCGAGCTGGTTAAATCCAGGTTTATGAAGTCCGCCATCGATGATCAAAGAGGGAGGCATCTTGAAAATAGATAGATTATTAGGGCTATTGACTATTCTTGCAAATACAGACAAAATAACGGTTCAAGAACTTGCAGCTCGATTTGAAGTATCAAGAAGAACTATATTCCGTGATTTAGATACATTAAACCGGGCAGGTATACCGATTATTTCTTATCCGGGAATAGGTGGCGGTGTAGCGGTTATAGAGGGTTACAAGTTAAAAAACCAAATCCTTTCAACCGACGACATCAAAGAAATATTTACTGCTCTTAACGGGCTGAAAAGCATTGATAACAGTAGCTCTATTTCAAACTTAATTGCAAAACTGGTACCAGAAAATGAAACTGTTATTTTTTCTCAGAGTGATTATGTAATAGATTTACGGTTCTTAATCTTTCCCTGCACTAAATCAAAGGTTTCCTGCCTATGATAGGCTCGTAGTAGTTCTCCACGGTTATCCAAACAAAATTATTACATACTTATAGTTTAGTTTAAAGCATAGGATTTTCTGGTAAAAAGCAGCCTAAAACGATATACGCTACCATTCCAATTCCAGAAAAAAGGAAAAGTAGCCTAACAATTAGAGGGCTAATATCTAAATATTCAGCAATTCCCCCGCAAATTCCTAACAAGATTCGGTTATGCTTCGACCTATATAATTTTTTAGCCATTAGAATTTCACCTCATCAATTAATTTTTTATTGGTTTAAAAAGTGTGCCAAATTAAAAACATGGCACACTTTTGCTAAAACGGATTGACGCATTTTAGTAAATAGTATTGGTTACTACCAGATTTGAACCACTAATTTGGGCAATTAAAGATCCTGAAGCTCCCAGAATTTCCGGTAGAGGATCGGGAATTTTATATGTCAATTTATATGTGGCTTGCGACGACGTATAACTAAGGGAATCGCCAGTTACGCTAACACCAATGGCGGTATAGCTCTCATCATAAGCATTAGTAATTTTGCCAGTAGAGCTAATGTCAATTTTGTAAAACGCACTTAATGGCCCGTATACATAAATATCCCACGCACCGGCTGACCAAGGTTCTGATGAACGTGTAGACGTATTTGACGGTTTAATTCCAATGGTGATCTCATTGCCTTCTGTGTCATAATATGTATAAACCTGTTCCGACTTATCATTTAAGTCAAACACAACTGTTTTCTCTTCTGGTGACGCCTCCCTGTCGGCAGCCAAAGCCGAAAATGAAAAACAAAACATTAAGATTGTTGATATAACTAACGTTGATATTCTTTTCATAATAATCTTCCTCCTAGTATTGTTGTATTATTTATTCTAATCCATTTTAGCCTTAATAAAATTTATCAGACGAACCAATAGAAAAATCGCTAATAGGATAAAATTAAAATCCAATACCCAAAAAAGCATATGTGTACTCATGCAAACCAACACAAAACAAATTAAAAAATCAATTATTACAAATAATAACCATATCCTTGGACAGATATTTCCACTCTGCTTCTTTCTAACATCAGATATTTTTTCATTTTGCAAGTTATAGTTATTATCCATTAATTCATCTATAGATACTTTATATATTTCACTTATTTTTTTAATAAATATGGCGTCTGGACAACTTTTACCGGTTTCCCATTTTGATAAAGTTTGCCTGCTAATACCTAATTCCCTTGATACCTCAACTTGTGAGAGCGAAGCCTTTTTTCGCAGGCACAATAATTTCTCACTAATTTCTTTTTCTTCCATAAACTTAACCATCCTCCTTGAATTGAACTTGAATATATCATCACTTTACTATAAGTGACAAGAGTATTATCGTTGCATTAGGTTCATATTCGTTGCTAGTTGTTCTCCCTTGCCCATGTTTGCGATAATGATGGCCATAAGACTGCCTAACTCCCGTAAATCCTGCTTTTTCATGTCCCTTTCAAATAAAGTTCTCTATAGTGGTTTATAGCTGATTGTCACTCATTATATCATTATTATTGCCGTACAGGCATGGTACAAGGAAAATAAGGAAGGTCTATTTCCACTATAAACATAGAAAAAGGCGAAAACAGATTAAAATGTGGGTAGACTGACATACCCTCCAGCCTGCCCACTGCCATAATGATTACGCATCTAATATAATTTCATAAACACAGGATAATCCGTCCCTCAAGAAAGAGCGCTGTACGTTTGCCTGTACGTCTCTCCCCAAAACTTTTGAAAACATTTTTCTGGCATAATGTGCTGAGCAGTCGCAAAGCGCTGGTGATACATTCCCCTGGAGAGCCGCTGTTATAGGGCAAACGCAATAGTCTTTATTTTCGTCCACCAACAACTGGCTATTCTCTTTATCAATACTAACAATCCACCCATACTCGTTATGTAAAAACTCAATGAAGCCTTCCAGATCTCCGACGTATTTTTCAAGCTGCTGCTCCATATTATTCACTCTGTAATGCAAGCCGGCGCAATGTTCCAGGCACGCGCGTTTTACTTCCGGCGAGCAATTATCTTCTATCCCTTCTAGCAGGCAAGCCGCCCATTGCGCATGAAAATTTTCCATGTCATCTCCTCCATTCGTTATATTTCTTTTAACAGATGAATTTACTATATCACAACAGGCTATTATTTTTAATGCATATATTGGAACACCGCATGGATATATTGTTATTCTTCATTCATCCTGTTATTTTTTCAAACAATTTATTTAGTACCTCATTTTCTTTATTAAGTGCATCTGCAATGGCAAAAATACCTTTGACAACATCAAAGTTACCTAACTGGGCTTTCGCACCATCCCCAAATGTTTCTATCAGGCCGTGCAGGTTCTGATATCCAGCCAAGGATTCTTCCAATTCGGTTGCCAGATCAGCCAGGCTAACCCGGTTATCCATAATATTCATCATTGACACCGCATCGGAGACTCCCCGCACGTAACTGATATGCTCCTGGCGCTCCATGGCCTGGCTGTTGATTTGCCTATAAAGTGTTAGTTCATCCTTTAAGGGACCCTCCTCGGCCATTTCCTGCAGTGTGTCCAATGCTTCTTCTGATTTACGCAAAAGTTCCTGCAAAATACTGTCACTTTCCAGCTGTTTTCCTCGACGTTCTTCCATATTATTTCTTGCCATCATCGCCCACTCTCCAAATTTTAAATCCGGTTTATCCGCCCAAATATGGCTATATCCATTTGCGATTATATAAATCTGGTAAAAGGCTGCATTTTCCAATGGCGCCCACTCCGGAATATTATCGATGTCATCTGAATAAAATATCAGCATTCCTTCCTTACCCTGTAATTCAAAGTTTACATTAATACAGTTCGAGTCCTTTAACCGTTCTATATTTTTTACCCGGCTTTCCGGAAGCAAGGCTTTCATTAAAGCTTCTACCTCTTCCTGCGTCATATACTCTGAGTGCTTACGGTACATCATAGATTTTTCCTCCTTATGATTGATTTTTTGTTACTACATTATATCGTTAAAATTATACGATATACAAAATTATAATACAACGAATAAATGAAGTAAAATAAACGAAGAACGAAAGTATGGAGGTTGCCCATGTTTAATATCAATGAAAGAATTATCGAATTGAGGACGCAGCGGAACTGGTCAGAATATCATCTGGCTGAAAAATCGGGTATCGTCCAGTCTACCATATCCTCCTGGTCCCGTACAAATGCCATGCCAACCATTCAAAACCTGGAGAAAATCTGTAATGCTTTTGGCATTACCCTATCACAGTTCTTTTCAGAAAAAGAAGATATGTCGGTCTCTCTTACACCGCTCCAGATGGAAATGCTTTGCGGTTTTGACCGCCTTGCGCCAGAGCAGCAAGCAAACCTAATCCGCTTTTTGATGTCCCTATGATACGCAATTTCACAGTTATTCTTTCCCGCCAGATATTTTCCATTCTTATTTATCAGTTGAATTTATATACGAATCGGCATTTTATCTGCCAACAAAAAGGCACGGATATGGCGCAAAAACCAGAAAAAGTGGCACGCTTTTGCAATTTACACCGTAAATTCCACATGTTATGATTAGTACCGTGATACTATATATTTCAGTAAGACGAGCAGAGAAAGTTCTCCTTTCCCTGCTTTTTTACTGCCTGGAGGGAGGTGAGTGTTTGGAGAAAAAATTCCGTGATTTTCGGATGCATTGCAGAAGGCTGCTGCAGAGCGAGAAAGGGGAAATATCTTATATCAGCACCTTTATTTACATTCTGGTCGCTGTGATTATGATAGCGTTCATTATTAATGTTTTCCAAATCATCAGTGCGAAACAGCAGATGGATCATGCTGTGGATCAGATTGTAAAGCAGATACAGCTAAATGGCGGGGTAAATTCTGAAACAGATTCTCTGTTTCTTTTTTTATCTGGGGAAATATCAGGTGCTGAAGGCCTGGAGTATACTGTAGAATGCTCTGATTCGGAAGACCGGATTCAGATTGGAAGCCCTTTCTATGTTACGGTAACGGGCCGGTGCAGTCTGGGCGGTTTTTGGAATTTCCGGCTGGTGAATCTCACAATCAGATCTGTTGGCGCCGGCGTCAGTGAACATTATTGGAAATAGGAGGTAGGCTATGCTTGAGAAGATATGGAAGGAGGAACGCGGCGATCTTTCCTTCTATACTGTTTTTGTAATCCTTGCCGTAAACATGCTGATGGCCTTCCTGCTGTTATTTGCCAGTATCCGGATTGAATGCATCAATATCCGCAATGCAGCCAAAATGGAACTTAACAATGTCAGCGCGCGGATTTATGCGGATACTTTCCATTCCCAACGTGAGGCGAACCTGGGTTCCTATATGGAGGATCTGTATTTCAGCTCCGACTATCAGGAAGCACTCCGCTATGATTTTATTCAGGGACTGACAGATCGGATTCCGATGGAAAGTGAGGACTATTCTTTGTCCAATATTAGCCTGGACTTCAGGCAGCATGGGGATAATGATGGAAAAATCGAATACATTTTTTCCTGCAATGCTGAATTCCGGATCCAAATGTTCGGGGAAATATTTCCCCCGCTCTCGTTTCCCATCACCCTGACAGGATCGCATAATACAAAATATTGAAAAAATTGTTGGCTTTTGCGCGAAAAAAACGTATATTTAAGTAAAAGACAGAAGGGAGACTTATGATGAAGAACAAAAAAGTAATTGCTTCGCTGCTTGGAATCGCCTGTGTGGCCATACTGATCGGTGTAGTAGCCATGACACCTAAAACCAAACACACCTTCACACCGGAAGTGACAGAAACCGCCTCCAATGACTCCTGGGAGGAAAAATATACATCGGCCTCCTCCGAGCAGGCCACACCGCTGGAGACAGAAACCGCTCCTGTTACCACAGACGGTTCTGCAGATGATAAAACACAGACGATTGTGACAGAGGATGATAAAACGGTGGTGACGGAACTGACGCCGGCTGCCGAGAAAGAAAAAGTCCAGACAGATACAAAACCGACATCCCCTCCAGAGGATTCAGAGAAACATGGGCGTCTTCCCTCCTGTGACATTCCTGACAGCGAACCGGCGCCAACCTCCGCTCCGCAACCCCCTGCACCGGATCCGGAACCTGTAACTGAAGCTCCCCAGAGCGACGGCCACGAAGGCCAGGTATATGATCCTGTATTCGGCTGGATGACTCCTGGAGCTGCTGAAGGCCAGGTAATTGATAATGACGGCGATGTTAATAAGCAGGTCGGTACAATGAATTAAATAAACAGTTTACCAATTGTCGGAGACATGGATTATGCCATGTCTCTTTTTCTATCCCCAAAAGAAAGGAAATCCTCATGAAAGCAATTTTTCGCAGGACAATCTGCCTGCTTTTGCTCATGCTGTCTGTCTTCCCGCTCAATGTCCTTGCTGCGGGCAGCGGCAACATGGACGGAGGCGGATCAGGGATGGGGCAGGGAAGCTCAACAAATTACTGGTCGCCGGGGAACGATGGTGTACGCATTACTGTCGTAAATGCTTCCTCTGGTTCAGCAGCCAGCTCGCCTGTAGATTTTTCCAATAAAACTTTTTCGCAGACGATTATCCATTTTGCAAAAAAAAGCAAGATGGAGTACCTGGCCGGCGCTGCCCTGGAACCGGAGGGCGGTACCTATATTTACCAGATTCCAGCCACCACCATGCCCTATATTATGACGAGCAATTCCAAACCGGCCAATATGGAAGCCACCAAACGCTATTTCTGTTCTGAGTATGCCGCCCAGATGGTTGCCGATGCAACCGGCATATCTTACGACAGCTTAATAAGCGGTGAATACAAACTGGTAATCGAGCCGATTGGCTATTTTACCTTCAATGGCACTTTTTATGCTATGACTGCAACGGAAGCCGCCCTATATAACCAGGCTTCTGGAGGTGCCTTGGCTGCAAGACTTCCCAGCACGGTGCATCGCAATCTTCCCCTGGCACTCTTTTTAGAGACAGCAGACCTCGGGTTTCCTGCCTGGACAGGCAGCTCCACCGCTTCCGTCAATGACAACCAGATTATTTCTTCTCTCGGTATTGGAATTGTCAGTTATGAGGCTGCACCGGAGATTGATATCGAAGCGCCGGATGTCACCTACCGCGTGGATACGGATGTCATTACCAGTATCACACTGACCACCAGTTCGGAGATTAATCCGGACCATCCGGCCAGTGTCACGTTCCACATTGACGGACGCTCTTATACCGTCAACAATATCGTGATACCGGAAGGCGGCTCCCAGGTGGTGTGGGCCAAATGGCACACCCCGTCTTCACCAACCAGGCTGACGATAACCGCTTCCGTTCGCAAAGCGGCTGCAGCAAAGACCAGTTTTGTTGCAGACATCGTGGATCTGAGTGAAAATCCACCGCCTGATCCACAGGCAACAGACACAAATCCCCGTTTCACTGTACCCGGTATCCCATCCAACCCGCAAAACAAATCCGCTTCCTGGAGTGTATGGTATGCTTACTGGGTTCCGGACTGGGATTGGTGCGATCATGGCGATGAAGGGGGACACTGGGTAGATAATGGATGGTGGGAATTTGATACAGATGATTATACAGCCTCCCTGACCGGTACCATGGAAATCCTGCCGGATGATAAGGTTCCCACTGCCGATGGCAGAAGCATGAAAAGCGGCTATGGAATCAAGGAAACAGCCCATGCAAAACTGACTGTCAATGCTCCCTCCAGTCATTATGCCCCAGCCCAGACTGCTGTTTCCTATTTTCCGGAATTCAAATATAAGGAATACTGGCGCCTTTTAAGCTGTAGCGGAGGCTTAAACGCCACATTTCAGTTCCAGCCAAACGAATACTCTACCTATGACAGGAAAGTCCATTTTACTCCCCTGTGGTTCCCGGATCAAACCAGTTATACCGTTTATACCTACGTGCTAGATGCCTGGACGCCTTCCGGAATGTTGTCCGTCAACCTGAATGATTCTGTAGAAATAGATGGGAGTTTATATGATGATTGGTTTAGCAAGAGGGAATAGCCTGGTCTTATATTACCAGGTGTCCACATTTTGCATACTTGCATTGTTTGCTCTTTACGATATCCGGTACCACAAGATACGGGATGTAGCCCTATTATGTTTCCTGCCATGGTGCTTATTATCCCTGACGGTACAGGGTCTTTCCACCGGTCTGCCCGCTTTGTTCCTGCTCATGAAAGCCTGTTTTGGCTTTTTGAATGGAGGATTGATTCTTTTCCTTATTACACTGGCAACCCACGGCGGCATCGGTGGAGGGGATATCAAGTTGACGGCTCTGCTTGGATTAATCTGTGGTACCATCGGGATCTGCATCCTGTTAACTGCAGCCGCCCTCACTGCCCTCATCTTTCTCTTTCTACAATCCGCCAGATCCGGAAAACAAAAAATGAGGCTTCCCTTTGCTCCATTTCTGCTTATCGGGTTCTTGATTGTTTGGCTTATATAGGAGGACTTGATATATGTTAATTTGCATCACCGTCGCCGGCTTTTTATTGCTGGCGTTTCTTTTTATCCTGTTCCTGGGATATGCCCTGATGTACCACGCATTTGCATTTTTAGACCAAAACCGCTAAAGGAGAGACGCAGAAATGAAAATGAATAACCGATTTATCTATGGCATCCTCAGCATCGTGCTGGCTGCCATCATTGCCTTTGTTGCCATCCCGGCTGTCACCAGAAGGACAAGCAGCACCACGCAGATTGTACGGGTGGTGAAGGAATTAGAGCGTGGACAGCAAATCAAGGCAGAAGACCTGGAGCTTACTGAGGTAGGCGGCTTTAACCTGCCGGAAAATGTGGCAGTACATATTGAAGATGTGGCAGGCGCCTATGCGGCGGCAGCCTTTATGCCCGGCGATTATATCCTTTCAAGTAAAGTAAGCGCTGCCCCCTTATCCTCTGACCCGGCCTTATATTCCATCCCTGACGGCATGGTTGCCATATCGGTCACCACACAGACACTTGCAACGGGATTATCCGATAAGCTCCAGTCCGGGGATATCATCCGGTTCTACCACTATGACAATCAGAGTGAACTGATGAATCCTGTAGCGGATATCCCGGAACTGAACTATGTAAAAGTTCTTTCTGTTACAGATTCCAAGGGATTGGATATTGATTATTCCCGGCCGCCGGACGAGGAGGAGGAAAAACTGCAGACTGCAACGATTACCGTCCTTGCCACACCGGAGCAGGCCATGCTGCTGACCCGATATGAGAATGAAGGAGTCCTGCATGTGGCTTTAATCAGCCGGGGAAATGACGCATTGGCTAAAGAATTGCTGGAGCGCCAAAGCCAGGCCCTGGATGAATTATATGGCGCCCTGGGTGATGAGACGCCGCCGGAGGCTTCCTTGGAAGAGGGTGAAAAGCCAGAGGTTGACCCCGATTCCACCGAAAACCAGGAAACAGAAAGCAGCACCGAACCGGCCACGGAAAAACAGCCAGTCGAAGAACAGGAGGAATAATGCCATGTCGAAGATTATTACTGTCTGGGGGAACCCCGGGTGCGGAAAGTCCATGTTCTGCTGTATTCTTGCTAAGGTCTTAACCGCTGGGAAACAGAAAGCCATCATCATCAATGCCGATTCTGCCACACCTATGCTGCCTGTATGGATGCCGGACCGGCTGTTAGAAAAATCAGCCTCCATCGGCGGCGTTCTTTCTTCTTTAGAAATAAATTCCGCATTGGTGGCGGAGCGGGTTGCTATCTTGAAAGATTATCCTTTCATCGGTGTTATGGGATACGCGGCCGGGGAAACTCCGTTTTCTTACCCGGAGCTTAAATACGACCGAATAAAACTGTTGATTTCTGAAACGGCCAGATTAGTTGACTATGTGATTTTAGACTGCAGCTCCAATGTCGTGAATTTCTTTACCCCTACGGCCATTGAATCCGCTGATTTATGTATCCGGATCCTGACTCCTGACCTGCGGGGAATCAACTATTTAAAAGCACATAGGCCCCTGCTTACGGATGCCAAATTCCGTTATGAGGAACATTTAACCTTTGCCGGCCTGGCCCGCCCCTTCCATGCAATTGACGAGATGGGCCATCTGATTGGAGGTTTTGACGGCATTCTCCCCTACGCAAAAGAGATTGAGCGCTGTGGAACCTCCGGGGAGATGTTCCGCGCCCTGGCTTACTGCAACCAACGCTACATCAATACCACAAAAACAGTTCTGCAGCGTTTAAAGGCACTGGATCCGGCCGAGTTGGACGAAGAGGCTGCAGACGGTACTGCCGATGAAGATGCAGATACAAATGCTGATGAGGAAACAAAAGCCAGTTTTGACAGTAACTTCAGAGAGGAGGATTTCCCAAATGGACAGTCTGAATGAGATGTTTTTTAACCATAAAGCGGCAGAAGGCCTGACATATGAAGACATCCTGGAGGATGTCCAGAAATACTGCACTGCCAACCATGCAGACACCCTGTCCGGGGAATCTGATCCGGACAATGCGAAACGGCTTTTAAAGGAATTTATCCTCCAGTACCTCATGAAGTGCAGCTATTCCATGGAAGGGATGTCCATGGAGGGGCTTTGCGAAAACCTTTATGAGGATATGGCCGGATTTTCCTTTTTGAAAAAGTGGATCTATAAAAAGGGGATTGAGGAGGTGAACATTAACGCCTACAACGATATTGAAGTGATTATGAGCGGCGGCCGTTCCATGAAGATTCCGGACAAATTCAAGTCCCCACAGCACGCCATTGATGTCATCCGTCGGCTTTTGAGTACCTGTGGCATGGTAATTGATGATACCATGCCCTCTGTCATTGGCTATCTGGATAAAAACATCCGGATTTCTGTGGATAAAACGCCCATCGTAGATGCAGACGTGGGCATTAATGCCTCCATCCGTATCGTAAACCAGCAGTCCATCTCGCGGGAAAAGTTGATTACTGCCGGTTCCGCCACAGAAGAAATGCTGGATTTCCTGGTCTGCTGTATCCGCTACGGTGTATCGGTCTGTATTGCCGGTTCCACTGGTTCCGGAAAAACGACTGTTATGAGCTGGCTTTTATCCATGGTGCCAAATAACCGGCGCCTTATCACCATCGAGGAAGGCAGCCGGGAATTTGACCTGGTAAAACGGGATGAGCAGGGACATATCACGAACTCTGTTGTACATCTTCTGACCCGTCCCCATGAGACTCCGGCATTGAATATCGACCAGGACATACTCCTGGAGAGGGTTTTGAGGAAACATCCGGATGTAATTGGAGTCGGGGAGATGCGTTCCGCCAAGGAGGCATTATCCGTAGCAGAAAGCTCCCGGACCGGCCATACCGTAGTCACTACCATCCATTCTAACTCCGCCGAGGCAACTTACCGCCGGATGATGACCCTTGCAAAACGTAAATATGATATGGCGGATGATATCCTGATGCAGATCATGGTGGAAGCCTATCCGGTGGTGGTTTTTACAAAACAACTGGAGGATGGCTCCCGAAAGATTATGCAGATTATTGAAGGGGAGGATTATTTAAACAACACGCTTGCCTACCGGACTTTATACCAATACAACGTCGTCGATAACCGCACGGTGGATGGGAAAACCAAGGTGATTGGCAAGCACCAGAAGCTGGGGAATATTTCTGACAACCTGAAAAAGCGGCTTCTGGACAACGGTATCTCTATGATAGAGCTGAACGGAATCCTCACAAAAGAAAGGAAAGGTGAGAGCTAATGCACTGGATTCAGCTTGTTATTTTTGTGCTGCTGATAAGTGGATTTTTTACTTTATTTGATATCCGCTTCACGGATTTGTTCCGCCTCCTTGCCACCGGGCAGAAAAGCACGTTGCGCGATGACATGGATGTGATACTGGGAAAGCCGGCTAAAGGCTTTTTTAACCGTGAAAATGTGGAAATTGAGCAGCTTTTAAAATCAACCGGACGGGAAGGACGTTTTACTATGGTGAAACGTATTTCTGTCCTTTTATTTGCTTTGGGCGCGGTCTTATCCCTGTTTTTAAATAACCCGTTCCTGATACCGGTACTCGGTGCAGGCTTTGCCTTTGCGCCGGTATGGTACCTGCGCTCCACTGCTGCAGTTTATAGAAAGCATCTGAATGAGGAACTGGAGACAGCTATTTCCGTTATAACCACATCTTATCTGCGGAGCGGGGATCTCCTAAAGGCTGTAAAGGAGAATATCCCGTATTTGAACCCGCCGATAAAAGTTAGTTTTGAAACCTTTATCATAGAGGCGGAAATGCTGAATGCAAACATGATCTCCACCATCAACTCCCTGAAGATGAAAATACCAAACCGGATATTCCACGAATGGTGTAATACTCTGATTCAATGCCAGTCTGACCGGAACATGAAGAATACCCTGACTTTTACCGTCCAGAAGTTCTCGGATATGCGTATTGTCCAGTCCGAACTGGAGGCAATCATAAACGAGCCAAAACGGGAAGCTTTTGCCATGATGTTTCTTGTGTTATGCAATATTCCCCTTTTGTATGTGCTAAATAAAAGCTGGTTTGAAACACTGATTTTTACCTTTCCCGGCAAAATCACCCTGGCAATCTGTGCTGCAGTCATCCTGTATTCCTTTACCCGGATCATGCAGCTGAGTAAACCCATCGAATACAAAGGTTAGGAGGCCCTATGATTGGATTACTTATTTTATCCGCAGCCATACTCACCGGTTTTGGCTGTTACCATCTTTCCTGTGCATTTGTGGATGTTCCTACTTCACGGACTTCCAGGACCATGATGATTGCAAAAAAACAGACCGGTTCCAAAAGTGAGAAACTTTATGATGTTTATCTTACCAGAATGGCACAATTTTTCTCCCCGCTTATAAGGCTGGATCCAGTAAAGCGCGGAAGGCTTCTGACCACACTGGAAATCGCGGGCATCCCTCTGACACCGGAGGCTTATACTGCGAAAGCCTTCTTAACAGCTCTGGCGGTTGCCGCCGTGTCAGTACCACTGTTTTTAATCATGCCGTTATTCGGATTTTTAGTGCTGGGCTTGTCCGTATTGATGTGGTTTTCCACATACTATGCTGCCTTTGACTATGTGAAAAAGCGGAAGAAGCTGATTGAAGCGGAATTACCCCGTTTTGCAGTCAGCATACAGCAAAGTCTGGCGAATGACAGGGATGTATTGAAGCTATTGGTGTCTTACCGCAGGATCGCCGGATCCGACCTCGGTAAGGAACTGGATACCACAATTGCAGATATGAAAACTGCCAATTATGAGAATGCCCTTCTCCACTTCCAAAACCGGATTGGCAGCACTCAGCTGTCCGACATTGTGCGAGGACTTATTGGAACGCTGCGGGGTGATGACCAGCAGATGTACTTCAAGATGCTGGTCTTTGATATGCGCCAGATTGAGCAGAGTAACTTAAAGAAAGAAGCCGCCAAACGCCCAAAGCAGATGCAGAAGTATTCCATGATGATGCTGTTTTGCATCCTGCTGATTTATGTAGTCGTCTTGTCGGTGGAGGTTATCAGTTCCCTGGGGGCTTTCTTCTGAGGAATGCCTGGGAATCGCTGCCTGCAAACACACAAGGAGGAATGAAAGATGCACCGCCGTTATCCCTGCTGCTTCCCATAGCGGCAGAAAAAGAAAAAGGAGGAAAACCCTATGAAGAAATGTATCCTGGTTCCGGCAGTTTTAGTCCTGGCCGGTATCATCACTACCATTATTTTGAAAAGGAGACAGACCATATGAAAAAGAAAATCCGCAGTTTACCCATCCAAATCAAATCCGCCTGCTTTCGGGCAATGAACTTCCTCACCAATGAAAGGGGCGATTTTTACATCTCTGATGGCGTCAAGATCATCATTGCTGTTGTGCTTGGCGCCTTGCTCCTGGCAGCACTCACGTCCATCTTTAACGATACCGTGATTCCGAGAATCACGAGTGAGATTGAGGGGCTGTTTAACTAAACGTCTGTTCCGGATAGGCTCTTTTCCACAAATCAAACCTATCCGGGATGGCTTTTCCACAATCCTGGGAGAAAGGAGGTGAATTCCTTGGATCAGACAAAATCGCTGAGCGTCAGCTACGAAACCCTGGTCCGCTTTTTCGAGGCCACAGAGGGGAATTATCGGAATGCTTTTTATATCTGCTGCTCTGTCTGCAGGTATTGTCGGGAGGAGGGCTGCGGCGACTTTCTGTTCATACCAGGGCATGACTGCCTGCCAATCCTGATTCCCCTGGCCGACGCAAAAAGTTTCCTCGGTTCCGTAGACCGTTCAGACTGTGCCGGAACCCTATCTAATTCTGCATTCCTCCAGATGTACCATCAATGGCTTATGCTCCAGACCGCATCGGAAGAATCCTGCCCATTTCATCAAATTCTTCATCTGACCAACCCATAATTTACATATATTGGTATTTTGTTCCTAATAGGAACGGCATTACGGCCCTGGTTACTATAAAAACCGGGGCCGGTTTTCTAAAATAAGATTAGGAAATACGCAAACATGAGTAAACATACTCAGAAAGGAGGGGTCATCAAAATGAAAAAGAAAATAAAGCCGATCCGTTGTCCATATTGCGGACGCACCGCCGTGCTGAGAAAAGCGTCAGCTGTATATAAAAACCATGCCATTGAGGAATATCTGTATGTCTGCAGCAACTATCCTGCCTGTGATTCCTATGTGGGCGTCCATAAAGGGACCATGATTCCCAAAGGCAGCCTGGCAAACGGCGGCCTGCGGCATAGACGGATTGTGGCACACCGATACTTTGATTCTATCTGGAAAAACGGAATTATGACAAAAAAGAATGCCTATTGCTGGCTCCAGGACATCTTTTCCCTGAGTAGCGAGCAGGCCCATATTGGCCAGTTCTCTGATTATATGTGTGAACAGGTGATTAAAGAAAGCAAACGGGTACTAGGAAATCACAAAATAGCCTGCTAAGGCAGAAAGGAGCGTGGATGGATATGACGCAGCGCGCAAATGAACAAATTCGTGTGGAAGATTACCTCTATCTGGTAGCCACCGTGATTTCTGTTTATATAACACCCCATACTGACATTACTGGCATGGAATATGATGATCTCTACCAAACCGGGTGCCTGGCTCTTTGTAAAGCTGCCTCGTCCTACTGTGCAAAAAAGGAGGCCAGCTTTGCTACTTATGCGGCCGTTGTCATCCGCAATCAGCTCTATGATTACTGCCGGCGCATGAATCATATCCATTCCAGACTTTTATATCTGGACGCCAGCTTGTCTGAGGACGGAGAGGACACCTTCCTTCAGAGCCAGGTTCTTAATCAGGCTGGTGCCTCCTCCGAGCTGTTTCCTCTGCTGATGGAAATTCATGAAGAGTACAGTGGGATTGCCGCCAAGGGTGTAGAGGCTCTGCTCCTTCAGGCAGACGGCTACACAGGCAAAGAAATTGCCAAAATGTACCGCGTAGAACCCAACCATATATACGCCTGGATATCCAGGGCATGCAGCCGGCTAAGAAAAGATCCGCGCATTCTGGCTGCCGCAAAATAAAAGGAGAGTGAAAACCATGTTGACATTATATACCGCTGTTGGAAGCTATCAGATAAAGCAGAAACCAAATGGAGATTCTTATCCGGTTGTTATCCTTGGGGACAGAGAACTGCATCTGGACCCGCATGAGATGCTGCTGTGGTCCTCCCTGTCCTGGAGCATTCTTACTCACCAGGAAGCCGGAGCACTATTTTACGAAAAGGAGGCCGAACTCCATATCCTGAGTGATCTGGACTTTGAACATTACTTAAAGCGGCTGGTGTTCAGGGGACTGATTGCCTCCGGAACCGATTATACTGGTATCAATGCATTATACAACCTGCTGGATCCTTTATATATCCGTTCTGCAGCTACAACTCCGATAGCAAAGCTGGGGGCGCTGGCAGATTTGGTTTTCCTAAAGCGATTTCCATTCAAAGCGGCTCTGTCTATCTTTCGGAAAGACAGATTGACTCCCGACGAAAAGCGGCTGCTGCGTCGGCGCAACTTAGAAACCCTGCCAATCGGAAGACTTCTGGATTCAGATGGGCTTGGAACTGCCGATCCGCCTACAATCACAACACTGGCAAATCTGTATTTTAAGAAACAGATTGTATTTGACACTTTATAGGAGATTCCTGATGAACATTCCCTCAATTATTTTAAAACGGCTGGCCCTGACCTTTCTGGTTGGGGCCTCCTGCTTTTTGGTCAGTCTGGCCGCCTTTTTCTTTGCCAGCGACATACCCCTTCTCTGGCTTGGCATCTTTCTTTTCCTCATGTGCCTTATGAAGTGCTTCTTACTATTTTTCAAAGGCCTGACCGGCGCCTACTTTCTCCTGGAAGGAGAGTGCTGTTATGCCCGCCGTCCACCCTTTTCAAAATACCAACAGGTTACCATTCTGGATCCAGACGGGGAATCCCACTTCCTGCTGCTGGAAAGCGGCATAAAAATCACACCTGGATGCCATTACCGGCTATATTTTGCAGTAAATCCTCAAGGCGCCTTCTCCGGAAAATACAGATTGCTTCATAAAGCGGAAGCTTCCGGAAACTTCTGGGGAATAGAACTGCTGCCGGATGAAAACGCTCTCGATATATAAGAACAGGAGGCTTGTGATGGATTCCCCACTTGCCTCCTTCTGGATGGTGTTTTATTCTGCTTGAGCTTCCGTCTGTGTTATCATTTGTGTATCACTATGCTCATCAAAACTCCGATATGCGGAAGCACTCAAAATCATCAGCGCTATAGTGACTACTGCAAAGAAAACCGCTATTCCTGCAACTATTTTCCAGAGAAGCCTGCTTCGCCGGTTTCTTTCAGCAAGGCTAAAATTTATCTGCTCCAGTTTTTGGGCAATCACATCAACATTCTCCGGGGTTTCTATTGGGCTGCCTAACAGCTCCCCTACAGAAACTTCCAAAATTTCAGCGACCCGTATCAGTATGCCTGCGTCCGGAACAGACAGACCTTTCTCCCATTTTGAAATCGTTTGTCGCACGACATGCAGCTGCTCCGCCATGGCCTCTTGAGAAATGCCCTTTGCTTTACGAAGATTTCTTAAATTCTCGCTAAACATCAAAATTCCTCCCTTCTGATGCTTACAGAATAACGGATATCTGCTGTTGCATCAAGCAATGCAAAGTAACATGAAGGGTTATAGAATGGAATTCTCAGAATGCGGTCCCCGCCTTTACAGTTTTTTGCTATAGATTTCCAACTCATACTTATTCCCGTTTCGCAAGTCAATTTTATGTTCTGAATACTGGTAAGAAAATCCGCAGGAGATTGCAAGGGCTTTAGATGCAGTATTCCCAGCCCGTGTCGAGTAAAAAAATTCTTTCCCGCCTAAATTGCTGCAATACCCTAACAATAATTGCAAAATCTGTTTTCCATAACCCTTGCCTGTATACTCTGGGCCAAGAGCAATACTTGCATCCTGATAAATATTAGGCGTAATTTGCTCAACTCCGGCAAAACCAATAGCCTGGCCCGTTCTTTTTTCATAGACTATATAAGTATCGTGATTTTTCTGATACTCAATGGTCTTGCGAATCCGTTCCCTGGCCGCCGCTTCACTCTCTGTCACTTGCCATTGCATATACCGTGCTGCTTCCGTCCGCGACCATACATTTTTGTACATTGTTTCCCAGTCTTCAAATTTAGCTTTCCCAAGTATGAGATCTTTTGTTTCCATAAACATATCCACTTCCACTAATTTTATTTATTCTACAGATTCCGTAGAAAATATCACCGTTACCGCTAAACCGGAATCACAATCCGACTCTCTAAAGTCTCCAGCTGTTCCGGTGCTTACTGCCTTCGCCGTGTCGAATCCTAATTTCACCCATAACGATATCTCTTTCCCAAGCTCTATTTCTGTTGGCTGGGAAAGGCTGCTCGATGTTTTCGTCTTGGATTTATTAAAATCTATGATACTTTCAAAGCTTGACTTCACATATCCAGTCTCATCAATGTCAAAGATATCATAGGACGCATCATTTATCCTGACTGCAATACGGCCATCACTCTCTTTTAGATTTCCAAAGGTGTTTCCTACCCCTATCCATTTCCCATCTTTATATGCCCATATATCAATACGCATAGATTTTATTGTCTCGTCAACGGAATAGTCAAAAAAGGAAATTTCGTCATCCAGAATTTTTAACACCTCTTTTGTTTCTTCTGAAAATTCACTTGGCTTTATAACCATTGTTTCGCTCTGTGCCGCTTCTTTCTGCTTGCTACCGCAGGCAGTCAGCAGCATCGCCAATAACATAATTATGAGAAAAGCACTTTTTATTACTCGTCTTTCCGTTTGAATGCCAGCCCTTCGATCAGGACTTTCATATCCCTGTTTCATGACTATACCTCCATCAAAAGCTGGTTTAATAAATATGATATTCATTCATTACATTTCAGGCCAGAGATTCCCAGTCCTATTCCGATAGCAAAGCATACTAGCTCTCCCCAACCGCCCAGACTGCTGTCTGGCGATATAATAAAAAAGCCGCCAATCAAAATTATCGCAATACCAAATAAAATCCGTTTAAGTCCCTGCATTATGTATCCTCCCAGCCACCTTTTTAGTTTCAACTATCTGTTTATTTCGTTCAATCATCTGTATATCTTCTGCAGTAGGAATATGTTTAAAATCAGCTTCTGCTTCTATATATACAGGAAAAAAATACGAACCAGGATTTCTGGCTGGATATCTAAAGCAGGCTGCGTGCAACGCCGTTCAGAAGATAGCTATAGGTTTCTTCCCAGTGTCGGTATTCGCTGATAATGTAAGTATCTGAATCAATTTC
Organism: Enterocloster sp. OA13; assembly: GCF_022440595.1. NCBI lineage: Bacteria > Bacillati > Bacillota > Clostridia > Lachnospirales > Lachnospiraceae > Enterocloster > Enterocloster sp. OA13. Next base: position 5,381,696 of record NZ_JAKNTF010000001.1, read on the forward strand.
ATCAATTGAAAAGCATGGTCTCATCTGGCCCTCCTACAAAGATAGATGTCTATTTTATAAAATTTTTTCCATGCAAACAGATTCCGACATATCTTTATATTGTCCATAGTTGGCTATAGTCTTAAAACCAATGGAACGATATAAGTGCATTGCCGCAGCTAAAGGTTCTCCCGATTCCAAAACAAAGCGTGTGTATCCCTGCAGCCTTGCCAGTTTCTCAAGCTGTTCCATAAGCTTATAAGATATCCCTTTTCCCCGATATTCGGCACGGATAAAAACACGCTTTACTTCCGCACATGCCGTATCATACGATTTGAAACTTGCACAGCCAATGGGGATATCCTGATCATATACCACAATTACATCATGTATATCATCCAGCGCATTATAGGGAATATACTGCGCACGTTTTTCTTCACCACCGACCAGTTCATTCAAAAACTCATCCAGCGAATGGCATAACTGGATAAAATCTTTATCACCGCCATTTGTATATTCATAACGCAGCCCATTATTATCTAATGTCAAAATTTATCTCCTCCATTTATGATTTTACTTATCCCTAATCCGCAATTAGTAAGCCTTTGTTTTGCATAAATAGCAGCGCCAAGCATACCAGCGGCATCCCCCAGCTGTGCTGTTGTAATGGAACAATTGCTGCGTGATATCCTCAAAGCATGGTTGTCCACAACTTTCCGGGCTGGCTGTAAAAGCCGTTCTCCAGCGGCAGACATTCCACCACCAAGGATGATAATTTCCGGATTAAACAGATTAATTATATTAACCAGGCCAAACCCCAATATTTCACCTGTTTCTGTCATAGTTTCCACAGCAATCCGATCATCTGAATCATAGGCATCCGATATCATTTTTGCAGTCACCCTTTCAAGGTCGCCGTTAACCCATTCTCGAATGATGCATGGTGTTCCATCTTCCAATTTTTCTTTTAATGTGCGCACTAACCCCAGAGCAGAAACATATCGGCCAAGACAGCCGGAACTGCCGCATTTGCATGGCCGGCCCTGTCGAAACATATTCATGTGACCGACTTCACCGGCACTTGCAGTTGCCCCATAAAGGACATGGCCATCCACGACTATACCGGAGCCAAGCCCTGTACCGAGCGTAAGTAAAACCACATTCTTTTTTCCACGGCCTGCGCCACAATACCATTCACCATAAAGATTGACGCGCACATCGTTATCTATGTATACAGGCAGTTTCAGCCGCTCCTGCAGCCAGGCCACAACGGGAACATTCTCCCACGATGGGAAGTTAGGTGAAAACTGAGATATCCCCTTTTCTATATCTAACAGTCCCGGAATGCCAAGGCCCACACAAGAAAATTGATTTTGGGGAAATACCTGAAACAGATCTGTAAGCCCATTATAAATCCGATTCATTACATGTTCCCAGCCGTTGTGCGTCTCTGTGGGAATTCGTCTTTCATAAACAGATGCAAGATTTTCAATTGAATAGGCTGTTATTTTTATATTTGTTCCGCCTAAATCAACACCAATTACATATTGATCCATCATTACCACCACTTTCTTATAGTAAATATCCACTATTCATAACGAATAGTGGGATAATACAGAATGCTGTTACTCTATTATTTTTCGCGCTTGGAATTAAACGCCTAATCCTTCCGTTTTTGTTTTAAGTCTTCAATATTTTCTATATAGATAGACACCTCACCACAGTGGGGGCATATTGCAACCTTGGGCTTTCCAATTCGATTTGCAAACAGGCGTCTGCTGTCTGTTGACATTCCAATTCCATATCCGACACCCTGCACCTTTATAGCACAATTTTCAATCATTTCACTTTGACACCGTAAACATGTTCTCATGAGCAATCTCCCTTATTCTGTACTAATAATTTACTAATCCCCTTCTACATCATAAGTCCTGATCCATAACATTCATCCTCATAAATCGCGATTTCTCGCTCTTTTTAACCGTCCGATAAACAGAAATTTGCAATCATTACATATCTCTCCGCATTTCAGAAAAGAATTCCGCTTTTTTCTCAGAATACTCCAACAATGTATCAATTCCATTGATTATAATTTGTTCTTTTAAAGAAGAATACGCTTGTGCCTTTTCTGGATGTTTTATCATATAGTCACGAAACAATATATCTTTCTCCCATACATCTCCTTTATATGCGATGAGGTGTAAATTAAAATTCTTCAAACCTCTTTTTATAAAATATAATCTATCGGATACACTCATTTCTTTCATATATGTATAGCCGCATTCTTCAATTTCCTTTATAATCATTCTCTCTGGCGGAAAGCTATCTGCACCAATTATAATATCTATAATCGGTTTTGCCTTTATGTTTGGAATTGAAGTGCTGCCAATATGTTCAAAAGCCAATGTTGTTAAATGAGGCTTATTCTTTAACATTTTTATTTCATCAACAAAATCACGCTGCCAATTTGGATTATGATTTTCTATATGTACTTTTTCATTTAATATCAACTATGTCTACCTCCGCAATTCCGATTCCTCTCTCTGTTTAACCGTCCGAAAACAGGAATTTAAGATTTTTCACGCCGATATATGTATATCACCCTAAAAACTGGCCTCAAATACGAACCAATTTCCCTCTATGTGACTTGTTGTACCTTGGTTATCTCCCTGCGCCCTCCAAGACCAGCCATTTTTTGTTTCCTTCAGGGATATGTCTAGGTTCTGAAATGCCTCCGGTGTTCCGTTTACCGAATAATAAAAGCCTTTATAAGTAGATGCCGGCGCAATCCCAATCGATGAAATTGTAAATTCAATAATTGGATTTTCTCCTGGACAATAAGCAATATTCTGTACTCCACGGATTTGAATTTCCCCAGTATTACCTGATTTTAAAATTTTTTTAACTGCTACCTCTAATTCAGCCTTATTTAAAAGATAAATTTGCTTAGGAGAATTTTTCCAATTAACAAAAGCTGATATTGAAATAATTATCGTCATAACCATTAATGCTGACAAAATGAAAAGATTCCTTTTTTTATATTTCCCTACTTTGATTTCCATAAGACTATACCTCTTTCATCGTAAATTCAGATCTGGTACTACATATACTCTTGTTCTTATAAAATACAAAGATCAAAATGCTTTTAAGCCAATAAATATATATCTGTATAGAAAGTTATGCCCATGATTACCGCCAGGATTACTATCAATAGACATTTGTACAATCTGCTCCTATGAGATTATAATATGGCTGTAAATATTTAATGTAAAGTAGGAACATGTCTGTTATATAGTTTCTAAAAGAAACTATAGGAAAGGAAAATTGGACACTCATAGATGATCGCTCAATGGAGAATAATGGATTACTAACCCGGTAATCCAGCCATCTTAGTTAAAACAGTTCTGATACACTTCTGCTCCCAAATCATTCCAATCAGCGGGTATTGATATAGCATTTTCCGACAATTCCGTATATGGAACCTCATTATCCTTCAATGCTGTTTCAAATAACTGCATATCCTCACTATCGGTAAATAAGTAATTATCATTTTTCATCTTCTTAGAGATATAAGGTGACATTACTAATCCTATCATACAAATAACGATAAACGTACTAGATAGCCAAAACATAATATTGGTAATATTGAGGTGAAACTTTTCTTTCAATCTATTCATATAATCCCCTTAATCAGTCGGCCAGTTTTCTATCGCAGTAATGCTATAATCCGGAAATAACATACCTGCTTCCTGCTGAAAATCATATGCCGGCAATCTTTTAATATTCGCTTGAAATCCTGCCTTTTGAATACATGCTTGTTGAGGAAACACCTCCGTCTACCGGAAATGCCCCTCCTGTTATGTAACTGGCCTCATCGCTTACCAGAAATGCTACCATATGGGCAATGTCCTCCGGCCGGCCGATGCGCTTCATCGGAATCCGCGCTGCACAGAGCTTCTCAGATTCTTTATCCGGAAAGCTTCTTTGCAACAGTGGTGTGTCGATTGGTCCCGGCAGCACACAGTTCACTCTTACCCCGACATCCGCGTACTGCTGTGCAAGACACTTCGTCAGCATAATCAGCCCAGCTTTCGTGGTACAGTATAAAGGAGAAGTCAGTTCCGGCACCAGGCCAAGGCAAGATGCAATTATGACAATATTTCCTTTTGCCTCCATGATTTTGGGAAGTGCATTCCTTGTCATCCGATAAGTTCCTTTGATATTGACATCTACCATCTGATCCAGCTCATCATTTGAGGTATCCTCCAGATATTTTTCAAAATATATGCCCGCATTATTTATCAGAATGTCTACCTGGGGAATCTGGGATAATGCATTTAAAATCTGATCATCTTTTCGGATATCCACTTGATAATATTGAAAGCCCTCCGGTGGCGCCTGGATGTCAAAAACAATAACATCCATGTCCATCTGAGATAATCGCTTTGCAATGGCAAGCCCCATGCCTGAGCTGCCTCCTGTCACAATTGCAACCTTTTTCCTGCCCATTCTATCGCTCCTTCTATAAAGTATAACAGTATTTGCTTATCAACTTGCTAAAAAGCTTCTCGCTTTCACTCTACCCATTTGTTCTTTGCACAGCTGCCCTTTTCCAGGTATATAGAAACAAAAGTAAGATTCCACCCGATAGTGCATATACAATAGACCACATTCTTTCCGCAGCAAAAAGGCTGTATCCGAATAGCATAAGAAAACAGGTTATTATAATAAAGCCTACTCTGGATATCTTTACCCTCTTAGAAAGTCCAGATAGGTGAAATACATCCAAAAGGTGAATTATTTGTTCCTTTTTTATATTAATTCCTCGAATAAGCGTATATATGTTGAGCACGACGAGGACAAATACCGCTATAATCCAAAGGAAGGGAATAAATAATAATGCCGCTTGATTGTCAACCCCGTTTAAGCCGCGATTCAATGCACTTATAGAAGCTCCAAAAAAGGCAGCTCCATTTAAAATTGAAACAAGACACATTGTAAACCAAAAAAACCATTTTTTCATTTCACTTCTCCTTCCAAATGTCGAATCAGCTCAATCAAAACCACTATTTTACTCATAAAATAACCTCCAAATTCTAAATGGTGTCTATCGTTTCCTTAATTAAATCCAACTTTGCAGTTCTACAATATTTCCCCCACAGTCCGTAGCGTAGACAAAGATTGCTTTTTTGCCGTCCTTATATTCAACTCTGACAATCTCACCTATCTGACCGCCGCCTTCCTGAAGCAGCAGTTCCAATGTTTTCTCAACATCATCTACCTCAAAAGCCAGATGGGCGATGCCGCAGCGGTTTATCTGAGGACTATCCGCCATAGCCATATCATCATAAGAGAATATCTCCAGAGTAGGATGATCCTCTCCATATCCCGGCAGACAGAGGTGTTCTCCGGTAATGTGTGCGTTCGGAATTCCTGTCATTTTATCAAGCCAGGCTCCACGCAGATCTCTGACTTCCCCTATACTTTTACAATGGAACACTTTTTTATAGAAGTCTATTAGCCTTTTGCTGTCTTTCGCAATAATATTGGTGTGAGCATATCGAAACATCTATTAATTCCTCCTGCTTTCATATTGAAAGGTCTGCATTTTATTTATCATTATAATGATATTGTCTGAAAATGGCACAAACACCTTCTAAATATTATCTTACAATTTCATGAAGAAACAGCAATGCATACTGTTTCTCTATCTCCTCCATAAATTTTTATTTTAATACCCGATTAAATACAAATCCACATAAAAGCGAAAATCGTAAGTTAGAAGCACCAATTTTTTGACAGGTCTGCCGGCGCCATAAAACCGTCAAATAATGATTGAAATTTTCAAGTGATAATGGTATTGTTATAAACAATTATTTTACCTGCCGGTGTTTGGCATGGAGAAATCAGGTTTCATTGAGGCACAGGACTGGAAATTACCGGAAGCAACTGACAATCATTTTATATAAAGGCAGATGATAAACATGTTCCCAATAGCAATTTGTGACGATGAAGCTACAGTATGCGCTGAGTTAAGAAGGCTTCTTGGACTTCACGAAAAAACTGCAGAATTTCTGATATATGAATTTCATTCCGGCGAGGAATTATATGGGAGTATCTGCGCCGGCCTGACATTTAACCTTATTATCTTGGATATTGGATTAAAAGCGATGGATGGGGTCACAGTAGGAACCTTATTACGCAATCAACTAAAAGACCGGGCAACAGAAATTTTATATATATCCGGTAAGCAGGAATATGCAATGCAGCTCTTTGATCTGCGTCCATTAAACTTCCTAACCAAGCCGCTTAACGAAGAAAAGTTTTTACGTTGCATTGATACCGCTATAGAACTAACGGAAAGAAACCTTCCCTGTCTTGCTTTCACCGTACAGAAGGCTATTTACCGGGTTCCGTACCGTGATATCCGCTATATTGAAAGCAAAAATAAGAACGTCATCGTCCATGCCATAAATGGTGAATATATCTTCGCTGCAAAGCTGACAGATATTGAAAAAGAACTCCCTGTCCAGGAATTTATCCGGATTCATCATTCTTTTTTAATTCACAAGCTATACATACGGCAAATGAAGTATGAACAATTAATCCTGGATGATGAAACAGCCTTGTCCATCAGCCAGCCATACCGACAGATTGTCAGGGAACAACTGTTTCAGATGTTTTTGCGAAAGGAGTGAGTTCCGTAAATGTTGTATGTCTGTTTTTATCTACTGGCAAATGCTTTTATGGTCTATGGTTACTTTTGTTTTTTTCATGTATATTTCGACTGTTCAAGAATAGACAGGAAACAGGAGCTTCTTTTTTATTCCATCTTCTTTTTATTGACCAGTACCGCCTATTTACTGTTTCAGAGGCCACAGTTTGTAATCCCCTCAAACCTGCTCTCCCTTTTTCTTATTGTGAGTATATATCCAGGGCGAGTCCGCAGCAAGTTACTGGCATGTATCAGTTCCTATGCATTTGCCATGATGCTCGATTCACTTAGTTACGCACTGTTTATCCGGCTTCATTTGGAAGAGAATCTGGAAGCGGCCATGGGTACCTTATTTCCCGCTATGGGGCTTTTCACCTTATCTATCATCCTAAAAAGAGTCCAGATTCCCAGACCGTCGGATCAGCTCAACCTGCTTAACTGGCTGGCCATATTTCTGCTGTCTGCCGGCAGCATTCTTATTATGACATTTACCTTATTCATCAATGACCGTATTTGGTCGATTTTTGTCACGGCCGCCGTTTTAGTCGTCACCAATATCATTGTTTTTCACCTGCTGGACGTGTTTGAACGGTATTATCAATCCCTGAGCGCTAAGCAGCTACTGGAGCAGCAAAGCCAGGCCTATGCCAATGAGCTGATGCTGATACGGCAAAGCAATCAGAAAATTTCCATTATACGGCATGATTTAGCACATCACCTGATGGCTATCCGGCATTTCACGGAAACGGGAGAAACTGAAAAATTGGTACAATATCTGGATACCTTTTCCGGAAAACTCAAGGAATCAAATGAATATATCCATTCCGGCAATCTGGAATTAGATGCCATCCTGAACTATAAATTAGGGATAGCTGCCGATGCAGGCGCAGACATTAATGCCTCCGTACAGCTGCCGGAGCAGTTGGGGATAGATTTCTTTGATATAAACATTATGCTTGGGAATTTACTGGATAATGCCATTAGCGGACTTGGCACCAGTGAAGAAAAGAACCTGCTGGTTGAAATCGGCGTTCAAATGGGTGTCCTATATATAAAGGTTGAAAATTCTTATGACGGGACTGTCAGAAGGGGAGAGGCGCATTACCTTACCCGCAAAAAGGATGAGAATTCCCATGGCCTTGGGCTTTCCTCTGTCGAACATATTGTAGAAAAGTATCAGGGACAGATGCATGTGGATCCTTCCAATCACATTTTTAAGGTGGGCATTATTCTGTATCTGCCCTCATAGCTGTTATGGCATCCTGTGTTATTGATTTTATAGAATTCCGTCATCTATCTTATGGTTTTCGCATTTCTATAGACAGCTGCCTGTTCCTTCATTAAAATTGCTTCATGAAAAAACAGGATGTGGGGGCATGGAAAAACATGAGCTATAAAAAAATTATTTACTACAAAATATGGCTGCTTTTATTACTTTTCATTTTAATTATTTACTATTTTGCCATGCAGTATACGGCAGGACTCATTCGCCTGATTTTTCATCTGATATGTTTTAATACTGGCATGATTTGTATTATCCTGATTGGGTTGTCCGTATTCATCACCGTAAAAAATAAAAAGTAGTATAATTTTCCTGATGACATTTGAGTGAAAGGATGGTTAATCTATGGCAAAAGTTATGATTATCGAATTCAGTACAATGGAAGAAACGATACTTCAGGAACTATCAGCTTTTTTCTCTAAGCATAAGCATTGTCAGCTTACGGAGCTTCCATTGCAATGTGCTGATGATGATTCGATGAGCATGTCTTTCCCCGGTTTGTCAATCCACCTGAAAGAACAAAATGTCTATCAAAGTGGAATCCCTGTCTCTCTAAGCCGTTTTGAATTTTTAACGCTCTGCTACCTGGCAAAGCATCCAGGGTGGGTATTTTCAAAAGAACAGATTTATGAAGCTGTGTGGAATGAGGCCGGTGAGCACTGTGGAACGGCAGTAACCAATGTCATCAGCCAGATCAGGCGGAAGTTAAAGCAGGAAAATCCTAACGGCGGTTATATCCAAACGGTTATTGGAAGGGGATACAAGTTTGATCCACAATAGAGGAATTCACTCCCTTCTTCAGGACAAGGGGCCGGCTAAATTACGATTCATAACAGACTGATATAGGAGGCTGTAAATGAAGACTGCGTTAATAACAGGAACAACCAGTGGAATTGGAGAGGCGTTTTGTAATTTACTGGCAAGTAAAAATTACAATTTAGTTTTGGTCGCCCGGAACAAAGTGAAGCTGGAACAACAGGTTCTATACTTTGAGAAGAAAAACATTAAGGTAATCTCTCTCCCATGTGATTTAACAGAGCAGAATGCGGCCAGATACATCTATGATACATTAGCTGCCGACAACGTGGTTATTGATATTCTCATCAATAATGCTGGTTTTAATGAAGCTGGATATTTTACTGATACAAACCTCTCCAGAGAACTTGATATGATACAGGTACATATTAGGACACTGACCGAACTGACGAAGCTGTTCCTTCCCGGAATGATAGTACGGGGACATGGCCGTATCCTAAATTTAGGTTCCACTGGTTCTTATATGCCCTGTCCATGTGATGCAGTATATGCGGCAACAAAAGCCTATGTGCTTTCATTTTCCAATGGCCTTTATCAGGAGCTGAAGGGAACCGGAGTCACCGTAACCTGCCTTTGCCCAGGTGCAACCCAAACAGGCTTTGCTACCAAAGCGAATATCGATCATACATTACTTTTTAAAATCGGAGTAATGACCTCTTCGAATGTAGCAAAAATAGGTTATAGAAGTATGATAAAAGGAAAACGTACTGTTACAGCCGGTTTATATAATAAGCTCCTTGTCCTTTTTGCAAAATTATTCCCGGTATCACTTATTAATCCAATCGCCCAGTGGATGATTAAACGATAAAGTTTCATGTTTTTATTACCCTTATTCACCAAAGGAGTCATTTTAATGAATAATTACGATAGTATTGAAAAAATGTTGGAAATGCCTTGCTATTTAATCGACATTCTCCCAGAAAAAGTTGCAGTTGATTATGGCAGCCGGTATTTTCCTATCGACAAGTATTGGAGAAAGCATAAAAACCTTAAAATATTTGCCGCAAAAATCACGAATATATTGTTGAAACTGAATTGTTATTATGATTTTGATATTGGCCGTAAAGATAAGTGGAAAAAGAATCCTATCCCGGCAAAATTGGCAAAGTCCATTAATAAATATATATTGGATTATAAAGGTTGTATTTATATATTTGTTGGAACCCAAAAGACTATGATACTGATTAATGGTGGTGACTCGTATATCAGTGTCTACAATCCAGACGAGAAAATGAAGGATATCATTATACAGCTCGCAAAATCAGAGGGACTTTTTTTCCATATCGCTAACACATGCGATTAACAAAATTAAAGATTATCCGTCTCTCTCTGTACTTACTATATGAATCTTCCATCTTTCTGTTTCCGTTCACTTATATAGTTGTTTTATATTTGACAACCACTATATATTGTGGTAATATGCTAATGTAATTGATTTTTGTGACTGGCATATTGCCACACACGTTGTTTAAGTTGGAATGAAGTGTCAAGAAATACCATCTTTAAGGATGGCATTTTTTTGGCACTTTTTTTATTCCCAAAAAAGAAAGGAGAAATGAACTATGAACACACCAGTAATCGTCACCACTCTTGGAAGGGTCACTGCAGACCTGGAGCTGAAAACCAGCCAGAACGGAAAAAACACAAAATTCGTTCAGTTTGGTTTTGCCGTCAGCAGGGGATTCGGAGAAAACTCCCATCCAAACTTCTACAACTGCCTTCTCTTTGGAGATGCGGCACAGCGTATGATTGATGCCGGAGTCAAAAAAGGAAGCCTGTTGTTCATTACCGGAGAACAGGAGCTTGAAGAATTTGCAAGGCGTGACGGCACCCCCGGCTGGAATGCAAAGATTACACTGCTTTCCTGGTCCTATGTGCCTATCAACCGGCCAAAGGATGAAGAATCATCTGAAAGCGGAGATCACGGCGAATCCGGCGATGGTTTCGTACCAACCCAGAACTGTGGTGAGAATGGACTGCCGTTTAACTAAATGTTAGCGGCCAAAAGAGGAATTGCAACGGGAGTAAAGTCCCAGGCAATTCCTCTTTTTTATTTTATTAGGAAAGGAAGGAAACGCAAATGAAATCATCCATATTTAACAAAAGTCTGAAAGTATTAATCATTGTCCTGTTGCTGCTCACCGTGGTTTTCAACCGAAAGCTTTCCCAGCAGCTTATGCTGGCAGCTATCCTGATCTGGATAATCCTGGCCGTCGGCGTATTTTTCGGCCCCAGGATATACTCCCTTATCAAAAAGGCAGCTACACAGTGGCAGGAAGCGAAGCAGGAAGTATCTACTGCCGCCCCCGGTCCGACAGTGACAGCGGAGGAGACACTTTCCCCATTGCCCAAGGCCGTACCGGAACCTGACAGCAAACGAATGCTTCAGCATATAAGCCTGAGAATTACCGAAAAAATAAAATCCGCATACCCGGATGCCACCTGGCGTTGGGACGGAAGCCCTAACCTGACAGATATCCTGGATGGTAAAACCTTCCGCATCATGACGGACGATATGGCTCAATTTACTCATGCTGATGTCCATTTTGACCGGTATGCCCGGATCCGGATCGTTCCTCTTATTATTGGGGAATTTGCGGAAGCAGCAAATACGGAGACAGAACCGGATGCAGAAGTGGCGCCGGAACCGCCTGTGGTGGATGTTATCTCCTGGTACGACTTAATCGGCCGTAAAATCCTTGAGGACATCATCACGGACTTAAATGCCAACGGCCACAGCAGGCTTTCCATTAAGGAAAACGGTGACATCGTTATCACCCGTAACAAAAAAGAAGTGTTGAAAGGTACTTTAGATCAGTTCCCGCCAAAGAATTACTGGAATGAATTCTTGCAGCTTCTAACGGAATATGAACTGAACGGTAAAGTAGAAAAGGACCGTATTATCGTGTCCTGGACATAAAGAAAGGATGATGAAAAACCATGGCAAAGACACCATTATACCAGACTTGGAGCTGGAAGCGTTCCCTGCCGGAACCCTTTGATACTGAAGAACCGGTCAGCACGACTATTTACAGCAGATACTGTATGACACCCACAAAGAAATCCACCCTACATTCCGCTTCTCTGAGTGCAATCCTGGCTTATATGGAGATGGATACGTCCGTCACTCCAGGAAGTACCTCTGAAAGCGCCTTTGGAACCCAGGGCGAAAAACTGATTTCTGAATATCAGAGCCGCACCGGTGAAATCCATGCCGTTGTCTTCAATAAGACAAACCGTAAATTCACTGCCGGGCGCTTCGATATTGCAGATCCGTCTTCTAATGCAAAGGTATACAGTATAAAAGACAGCGGGAATACCGGGACGGCACTTTTCTTTACCCTGATTCCCCTGGCAATGGAGGATGATGAGTTTAAAGAGCAGTATGATGCGTTAGCCACCTGCAAAGATGCAGGTTATCCGGATATGGAAAAGGCGGATGAAGCGGCCTATGTTCTCTGCGACAATTTGTATCGCCGCATAGAAAATGCAGACAGCCTCGGAAACGATGGTATCAAGATTTCCATTCCCAATACTGGGAACGTACAGCAGCTGACGCCTTTGAACTTAAACAAAGGGACTTATTCCCCCACCAGCGTCCTGTTCGGAAACTTCCGCATCTTTAAGCCTGGTGCAAAGGCAGCCGCGTCTGTTTCCATCGACAAAAACCATTTCTGCGGGCAATATTCTTTTTCCAACCGCGTTTTTTCCCAGAAAGAACAATTATTGATTCCAAAACTGGAGGACTGGTATATTATCCCTCCGGAAGCGGACAGCATTTGTAAACATGCAAAAATGACTACCAGCGGCACACAGCCCATGCGGAATTTTCTGCTGCGCGGGCCTGCCGGAACCGGAAAGACCGAGGCAGCCAAGGCCATAGCAGCCGGCTTGGGGCTTCCTTACCTGTTCTACACCTGTTCCGCCAATACGGAAATCTTTGACTTGCTCGGCCAGATGCTTCCGGATACGGAAGGCACGGCTTTAGCTGAGTCCGGTGAGTTACCTTCCCTTATGGATATTCAGATGGATCCCCCCAGCGCTTACTATAAGCTGACAGGACAATATGAGGATTCCATCACAGAGGAAGAGGTCTATGACAAGCTCATTGAGATTATCGGACTGCAGGCGAAGCAGAGTGAGGACGGGAAGCCGCAGGGAGGGCAGCATTTCCGGTATGTGGAAACGCCGCTCATCCAGGCAATCCGCAATGGATACGTCCTGGAGATACAGGAGCCGACCGTCATTGCTAACCCAGGCGTTTTAGTTGGCTTAAATGGCTTGTTGGATCGTTGTGCCAGCGTGGTTCTTCCGACAGGAGAAACTGTAAAGCGTCACCCGGATACGGTGATCATTGTCACCACGAACATCAATTATGCTGGATGCCGTGACTTAAACCAGTCCATTATTTCCAGAATGAATCTGGTAATTGATATGGATGCGCCGGACACGGACACTCTGGTCAGCCGCGTCGTAAACATTACCGGCTGTACAGACACCAGCACCGTTGTGGAGATGGCAAAGACCGTCCAGGAGATTAACGAACACTGCAGGGAAACTATGATTAATGATGGCAGCTGCGGCGTCCGGGAACTGATTTCCTGGGTACAGTCCTACATGGTCTGCGGCAGCGTCTTAGAATCAGCAGACTATACAGTCCTGTCTTCAGCCTCTAGTGATCCGGAAAACAGAGCGGAGATTTACTCCACATGCCTGGAAGGAAAATTTGCAGCATAGGAGGTGAAAATAAATGAATCTTATTACAGAAGTAGAAATGACACAACACTTTTCCCAGAATCTGAAGCTGCTGCGGAACGGACGGACACCGCCGATTTCCCAGCAGCAGCTTGCCAACAGGCTCCATGTGGACAGGGGACTAATCGCAAAGTATGAAAGCGGGCTGCTACTGCCGTCCGCCTGCCTTGCGTTTAATATAGCCCGTTATTTTAAAATTCCCATGGAGAGTCTTCTGGCAGAAAGTATCAGGGGAGCCAAAAAGGAGGGATCATATTGAGAACATCACACCGTGCAATCAGAAAACTGATTCAGGAAGAAAAATCAAAGATAACGGATGAGCAGCTCTTTAGCTCTAATCAGTTTGCAGCCTACATGACCGATATTGTGGAAGCGGCAACGAAACGCTATCGGAGAAAAAGCAAAGTAAGGCTGCACTGGGATAGTTCAGAACAGGCCGATGTGGCCTGGACCGATAACCGCATCATCCAGATTAACGCCGGGAACTCTCTTACCCGCAGTTTTCCTACCAGAACGCTGCGGGCAGACAGTATCCTCGGCTTAGCGGGCCATGAGGCAGGCCATATCCTGTTTACGGACTTTACCATGCTTCAGGTTTATACGCAGGCACTTTCTGCAGGTAAATTTTATCCCAAGGAACCGGAAGGATTACCCCCGCTTCAGGATGCAAGTCTGCAGAAAATGAAAGAGTGCTTTGAGGACAAGGACGCCGGCGCAATTAAGGCAGTAAGCCTGGTCGCACACAGCCTGGTAAATATCATGGAAGATTTATATATAGAAGCGTGCATGATGGAAGCATTCCCCGGTTCCTTTAAGACAGGAATTCTGTTAAACAATCTGCGGTTTGCGGAGGACATTCCCCCCGTAACAGAACAGATAGCCAAGGGGAACCATGATGTCTTTATCATCGTAAACCTGCTGATCCAATATGCCAAAACCGGGGACGTGAATAATACTGACGGATACAAAGGAAAATATCTGGATGCGCTGTATGAATGTGTCCCGCTTTTAGATGAGGCGGCTTATGAAGATGACGCCAAGGCCCGTTATGGGGCTGCCAACCGGATGCTGATTCTGCTTTGGCCTTATATGCAGTCCTTGATTGAGCAGGCCAGAGAGGATGAGGAAAACGGAACGGACAACATGGGGACCGCCGCACAGGAACAGCTTGCTGATTCTGATGGTCTTCCGAATGGAAGCGGCACTCCGGCTCCGTCAAAAAAGAAATTCAAGCACACATCCGCCCCAGATGATGAAGACCGGGAAGCGGTTCAAAAAGTGCTGGACTATGAAACCGGACGTATGGAGCTTGAAAAAACAGAGGAGATTAATGAAGGCGACAGCGGCGGTATTTCCTATGACCGTGATTTTGCCGGTTCCGGATATGTCTCTCAGGCTGCCGAAGACATCCAGCGGATGCTGACACAGCTTGCTGAGGATTCCGCTTATGTCCGGTATGAAGAGGAGCTGTCAGAAGAACTGCAGAATGAGGCGTCCAGGATTATCTACGGAAATATACACAGGGGATTTCATGTCCATGTGAACCGTATGAGCTATGTCCCGGATAGTTATCGTATAGAATATCAAAAGGTTTTTCCTGCCCTGCAGCCCATTTCCAAGCGGCTTCAAAAGCAAGTGGCACAGATTTTAAAAGATGCCAAAGCCGGTGGAAAGCTGGACGGTTTGCCTTTTGGCAGACGAATCAATGCCCGGAACGTTGTCCGGAATGACGGAAAGATCTTTTACAAGATGAAACTGCCCAATGACCAGGGTGATATAGCGGTTTGCCTTCTCATTGACGAGAGCGGCTCTATGGGCTGCGACGACCGCATTACAAAGGCCAGGGCAGCCGCAATCATCATTCATGATTTCTGTAAAAACTTAGAAATTCCTATTGCCATATATGGTCATACGGAAGATGAGGATGTCGAGGTCTATTCCTATGCTGAATATGATTCCATTGATGGCAAGGATGCATACCGCATAATGGATATGAGTTCCAGATGCTGTAACCGTGACGGCGCCGCCCTGCGCTTTTCAGCAGAGCGCCTCATGGAACGGCCGGAGGAGATTAAACTGTTAATCCTGATTTCAGATGGGCAGCCCTCCGGGGATGGATATCATGGTACCGCGGCGGAAGCGGATCTTCGCGGTATCAAACAGGAATATTCCCGGAAAGGAATCCGGCTGTTTTCTGCCGCTATTGGAGAAGACAAGCCAAATATTAGACGGATTTATGGGGACGGATTCCTGGATATCTCAAACATCAACAAACTGCCTGTGAATCTTGGGAACCTGATTATCCAGTACATTAAGCAGAAGCATGCCGCTTGAGAAGGCGCAGAATGGAGGAATACATGAGTGAATACATATCAAACCAGATTGCAGTCTATAAAAACAATAAAGTCTTAGTGGAATTCCGGGACAAGCTGAAAGTGGCGTCCATTGCGAATTATGCTCATCTCCATGCAGACGGGGAGCCAACCGACGGTGACTATAAACGGACCTCCTTAATCGGGATTTTATTAAAGGATTACTCAAAAGGTACCGGTGACAAAGCTGTAACGGTCACGGTTAACATTTCGCCAGATGAAGCGCGTTTCCTGTTCAGCCGGCTCAAGGCAGGATTTTCTGTAATTGAATTTAAGCAGGATAAAATTTTCGGTCAGCCGGGTGCTGATGGTTACTCCCAGGCCACAAAATTGACTATTTCACGGGCCTTGAAGGAGCCGAATGGCACAGACAGAAAAATCCCCTGGCGAATTGAGGCCAATAATGGTAAAGGGATTGCTGTAAAAAACGCAAATGGCGGAACATACATGAAACCCAATTCCTATGTAAGCGCTGCAAAAGCAAGCGCTTCTTTAGGGGATCTGGACATGTTCAAACTTTTAGGAAGAACCGATGCCTATATTGATGCGTGGGAAAAAGCCGTTGGCCCATCCCTCATTACGCAGGCGAAAAAGGCCATTCAGAAAAATCAGGAAGAACAGCAGAATGCTGCATAGTAACTTTAGAAGGGAATACCAGCGGGTGTTCCCTTTTTATGCTCAAAAACGGTGTCTTGAATACAGACACAGAAATGGAGGCGTTATGAGTTCAGGAATCATCCGCCGGATTGACCCTCTCGGACGGATTGTCCTCCCAAAGGAAATCCGCCGGACTCTCCACATTGAAGATGGAGATCCGCTAGAGATTAGCTTGTCCGGCAAGAGAATTATATTGGACCGTTATTTTCCCCTTACTGGGTTAAAAGAACAGTCAGAAGCATTTTTAAAGGTTTTCTCAAAGGAACTGAGTGTAGCAGCTGCTGTCTGCAGCCTGGATACCGTCATCTTCTATCGTGGCTTCAGTCTCTCCGGGGACAATGAACTGTCAGTGGAGATGCGTTCCTTAATCAGGAGCCAGTCGGTTTATCAGTATAATGCTCAAAACCCAGTTTATCTGACCGTTTCAACGGCCTGTCCTGTAAATGCATCATTCTCTATTGGAACTCCGGCGAAACCGGTCGGTGCCTTGGTCCTGATTCGGGATAAGAACAATGATGCTACGGATAACCAGTTGGATACTGCTAAATTTATAGCAAAAGCATTGACAGAATTAACAAGAGAATGACTGGAAAGAAAGGAGCACATCAATGAAAAAACTACACGAACTTACCCCCTGTCAGAAGGAATTTGCTGCAGAGCATATCAACCTTGTATATAGCTTTCTGCACAAAAAGGAGCTTTCTATGGATGAGTATTATGACGTCGTGATCTTCGGCTACCTGACCGCTGTGCAGGAATACGATGAAAATCCACAGCTCTCCAGATACAAATTTTCTACCATCGCCTGGAGGCAGATGACATACAGCCTTTATAATCACTACACGTATTTGAATCGTCCGAAGCGTAAAGCCATTACGGTAAGCTTTCATTCACAGGAGGAGCTTTCTCTGGATGAATTATTACCAAACCGGAAGAAAAATCTGCAGGATACAGTTTCTGACCGGTATCGTGCGTTGGAACTGATGTCCTATCTGACCAGCAAAGAACAGGAAGTGGTGCTGCTGAAAGCAAGCGGCTATACCTACACGGAAATTGCGGAAAAATGCGGTCTGACACCCGATGCGGTGGGAAGCCGTTTTACCCGTTTAAGACACCGGTTAAACCAGCTTTTATCAGCATAACAATACAAGAAAAAAGGAGCGTACTATCATGACATATGAAGATTTCAAAAACAAATTGGCCGAAACTCTGAGCAAAAAAATGGGCGATCAGTGTATTATTCTGATTGCTCCGGAAGGGAATGATCCCCAGGGTGAGGACATCCTGCACATTATTCACAAAGCGAGCGGAGTTTCCCAGTGTTGCAGGATTTCTTTTGCTTACAAGCAGGCCAATGTTATTCCAATGGATATCCTTACAGAAGCAATGAGACACAGCTTTTTAATCATACTGCAGACAGAACTTCCTCTTGATGAGAGTCAGATTATCTACCGTCCGGTAAACAGAAATACGTTTGGCGGGCCATTGGAGACCCTGCCTCATCTGCCATTTTATGATATGGAAATTCTTTTTTACACGGCTATAGAGCTGAGCGATCATGTTTCCTGTCATTTGATTATTGATAATGACCTAATGAAAAAAAATCATCTCACACTGGAAAAACTTACTGACTTGGCGAAACAAAATACCTTTCGGTTATACCCATCCGAACTCAGGGAACTGGGAGATTATTACCTGCAATCACTGTTGAAGGATCCAAATACAGACAAGCAGGAATTGCTTTCCGTCCTTTTTACAAAGATTATGATGGATGAGACAGCGCCCAGGGACTATCAGAAACAGTATGTTCTTACCTGTGATACCGCAGACTATGGTGGTGCCGCAATATTAAATTCTACTTTGCTCCAGGAGTTCGCGGACAAGCTTAATCGGGATCTCTTAATCCTTCCCGTTTCGTCCAGCGGATTTGTCATCTGGCCAAAGGATGAACATATCAGCATTCCTGCTTTAAAGGTATTTGTACGCAATTTTCTGAAAGATAGTGAATCAGATTTCTTGACGGAACAAATTTTCTACTATGATCGCAAATTGCAGGAATTAGAAGCATTGTAATAAAAAGGAGGTTCCATGAAAGAGACATTAATTCAATTTTCTAATCGTATCTACGGATACCATATTTCAGAGGAACTCGACAGGCTTCGGAACGATTTCTGCCCATCCTCCGGACACTTTTACTGTGCAGTTTCCTGCCCTATTTATCAAAATTATGTATTGAAGGGGGAATCCTGCAACAGTGCATTAGACAAATACCCGGAAGAATGCAAAGTCATAATAAACAACGCAAGGAGGGGTAAACATGTTACAGAAAATGAAAAAGAAATGGCATTCTGCCCCTAAAAATCCGCTTCCTACTAAAGGTCATTATTACCTGACAGGATATTTATCTGCCCCTGTTTTGGTGGGAAGGCCGGCGCAGTATTACTATAACGGAAAAACAATCCGGACATCTTTAGTACAGCAGATTCTGGAAGCTTCAGAGGATTTTGTCACTTTTGAAACCCTGAACTCCATCTACACAATCAGCTATGTCCGGGTACCAGCAGAAGGCTATGCCCTTTCTGCATAACATCCTCTACATATACAACAGATGCAGGGCCGTGTGTAAAAAACGCGGCCCTTTAGGGAGGACTGTCAATGAATAAAACTACTGTAGGTGAAAATACCAGTACGGAAAAATTGCTCACAGATAAACTGCTTACTTTAAAAAGGAACCGGGATCAGGTTCCTCTTAAAGTATTAAAGACCAAATACAAAAAAGGGTACCTGCAGCTTTGCTCGGAGCTGAAGACATTGACTGAGGATTATTTAAACTCTGTTGTCTGCAAAAATCTCCGTTTTCGTAAAGATCTGTTTCCGGAGGCAGAAAAACTTATCCGGATTGCCATTACAGATTCCGGATTATTAAAGGAGTGCTCCAGAGCCGTCTTTCAAAAACAGGATTTTAAGGAACTCCATCGTTTAGCGGAACAATTGAGGGAAACTGCGTTAAATGCGCTGCAGCCCTTCTATGAGCAGCACACCTGCCTTTATATACGGCCGGACTGCCTAAAGGAGCCTTATCCGCCACCAGATATCTATAATGAAGCAACCGGATATTTTTATATTGACGGCAAATGGACGGAAATGCCTGAAACGCCCGGGGATATTTTATTATCTATACACGATAAAGAAAAGCCACAGCAAACTGGCAATGCAAAGGAACGGAAGGAGATAACCTATGGCGAATGTCTGCTTTGATTCAGTAGTTTTCTACACGGGCAAAAATAATAATCTTGATTCTATAAGACAGATGGCAGAAGCTCTGAGACACTGTTACCCTGTCATTAATTCACACACCAAAACCGGGATGGAAATACTCCTAAACTACCTTGGACTTTCTGTTCAGAATTATAACCTGCGTGGAAGTATAATCAGAATTGATATCATGGAGGATCATATCCGCTTGGATATAGAAGCAGCATGGTCTCCCTTGTATGGCGCCTATCAGGCACTTTCTCATCATTATAATCTGCCATTTGTACTTTTGGCAGAAGAACCATCATTCGACATCTTTATTAACACCGATGTATGCGGAATCTATTTTGATACCCGCTACCGGGTTCTGCTTGATCTGGAGGAAGACGCCGCCGGCACACCTTATGAAACTTTATTCAAAGGACAGGAGGATTCAGACATATACTTTTCTTCTGAAAAAGAACTGCTATCCTGGTTTGCCGAATACGGCTTTCAAGCAGCCAATCTGGAGGCCCTGGAATGTCTGCTGGATGATAATTATGTGCGAATTAGTACCTTTGATATCTCTTACGACTGAGAGATTTCAACCAAATATGAAAGGAGATTTTTAATGAAAGCAATCTACCAGAATAAAATTTTTGACATTTCTTCCGTTTCTGAACCTGATGAACATAATAATTTCATCCTGCTTCTGTCATCGGAGACTGAGGAGGTGAAAGTAACAGCCATTGCGTATCAATATTATGAATATGAATTTCAACCATTGCTGTTCAGCCCCCAGCCGATGTCAGAATATACCAAACTGTCATTAATACAGAAATTTGACGAATGGTATGGAGACACCGATCAGGATACCACAGACTGGGCTTTAGAGTTCCAGATTGTTGTCCGCATGATTCTGCGCGGCTATCTGGTTATCAATCCCGCTTATCTGGAAATTGAAGAGGTATACTCCGATCTGGTGAATACCCTTAGTACACAGCACTGTTTTAAAGTGCTATCAGCATAGGAGGAGATACAGATGGATTGGATTATTCATTATATTATTGATCAGCCGGGACCATTCCCTTATCTTTGTAATGCCCATACTCACGGAATGGAAAATTATGAGCATCTGGATTTCCAGATGGTTCTCAATCTTCCGCCGGAACATATTGCATATCTTCTGAATACCTTGGGAAAACGTGTACAGAATGGCGAAGTGTTCCATGATGGCGATATGGTCTCCGGTATATATGAGGACTGTGAAATCTGCCTAAAGAAATTTCGTGAGACAGGACGGGATGTACTTCGATTAATCATCCCGGATAAATACAACCGTTTCCCAGAGGATGAGAGATGTATGGCTCCATATAAATATCAGGAATTATCAATGTTCGAGTAATGAATGAAAAAGCTGTCTGTCACAGGCAGCTTTTTTTAAGTATTTCAGTTCTCCCCGGTACTTTTTATAGGGAAGTGAAAAACCGAAACTACGGTTTTAAAGCTGACTAACCGAAAACACCATGTTATAATAGAGAGGAGACCTGTATCAACTTATGCAGAACACACAGAAGACAATCAAAGAACTGAATCTGGAGGATGATTTTTTATTCGCCAAGGTGATGAGCGACAGGGAAATTTGTCGTCAGGTACTGGAAAAGATACTGAATGTTCCAATTACAGAAATCGTATTACCCACTACCCAGCGAACAATCGACATTCTATTTGAGGGTAAAGGGATAAAACTCGATGTATATGTAAATGATGGTAACGGAACGGTTTATAATGTGGAAATGCAGCGTGGTAAAAAAAGAGAGCTTCCCAAACGTTCAAGATATTACCAGGGCAGCCTTGATTTAGACTTGATTTCTGCAGGTGAACCTTATCACTCATTGCGGAAAACCTTTATCATCTTTATCTGTACCTTTGATCCATTTAAAGATAAACGGCATCTATATACCTTTGAAAATATTTGCAGGGAAAATACCGCCATTCTTTTAGGTGATGAAACCTCTAAAATTTTCTTAAATACCAAAGGTGCCAGGGACGACATTGATAATGACATGAAGGAATTTCTTACTTATATAGAAAATACTACCGATGCATATGCTGCGCAGGCCAGCAGCTCGTTAGTGAAGAAAATCCACCACAAGGTAACTGAAGTAAAGCAGAGCAAAGAAATGGAGGTCGAGTATATGACGCTGTTACAAAGGGATAGAGAAAATATCGAAATGGGCCGCGAGGAGGGGGCTATGCAGGCTGCAAAGATTATCAGACTCCACAGCAAGGGATATAACCTTGAGGATATTGCTGCCTCTCTTAATTTAGATTTTTCTTATGTGAAAGACATTATTGACAATTATGAAAAGGACGAATAAATACAGACTATTAAGGAAGGGACACAATGGATAAAATTCTGACATTCGATTGTTATGGAACGTTATTCGATACAAAGCCATTATATGATTACATAGGAAGCATCGCTTCAGCAAATAACATTTCCCCGGAAAAAGCCAAAGCGGTATTCATTAATTATGAAGACCGGCTCATGTACGGGGAAAATTATATCCCATATGACATGCTGCTGGAAGGAATATTGGAATATTGTGACATGCAGTTTTCGACGGATTCATTTTGTAGAGAGTTGGAAAATGTAATACAAATACACGCGGATTTCTCCCCATTTTTTGATGTTTTAGAAACTTTTAGTTTTCTAAAGGCAAAAGGTTATTCTATCTATATTATGTCAAACACAAATCATATGATTATGGATAATCATATAAAAAAACTGGAGGGCCTGCCAGACGGAGTAATCCTGTCGGAAGAAACACACTGTTACAAACCTCAACTTGATTTCTTCAAAAAAACTTATGATATATTGGATCTGGGGAATAAGGCTCACTGCCACATTGCAAAAGGCTTTTGGTGGGATATTGTTCCATGTTCAAAGCTAAAGTGGAATAAAATATGGGTAAATAGAGACGGGATCAGGGGAAACGAACGCTATATGCCGTACCAAGAGATATTGTCTTTAAATGAACTGACTAAGATATTATAAATTATTTCAAAAACGCCGGCAGAATACTTCCACATAAGTGAATGTATCCTGTCGGCGTATTGTATCATTTTCATTCAACCAGATATCCTGCCGGATATCATATAGCCTGGTTTAAGCAGCGTTATTCTCTTTCCATTTTTATTTCCACGATTTTTACATTTCGATCAAACCTTCCCATCAGCTTATGCGTCTCTATGACTTGATAGGCATATTCAATACAATTAAACACCGCCTCACAATTTCTTTCCTGCATAAGATAATTGGCATCAAGATTTTCGATCAGTTCTATATATAGTTTCTGATTCCCATAGTCTATTTGTGCAGATATTCCATATAAGGGAGGTTTGACAAATAAATAATAGCCTGCTAATTCAAAACGTTTTCCATTATCAATTTCATATTGTACCCACTCGGCATCCACTTGATTACTTGACAGCATCTGTAAGAATGACTGCTCCTCCAGAACCGTTGCCTTACACAATTCATCACCTATTTTAAGTTTCATATATTCGACCATTATCCATCCTCCATTACAGAATTATAAAATATCTATAGCTGTCAGGCAACCTGTTTTTCCAGTTCAAATCTCAAGATGCCGATTCTCCACTACTTCTGCCTTACTTCCAACCCATCCAGCTTCAGTCCAGGCAAGCCCACCAGATACCATTCATCGCTCATCTCTACCCTTGCCGGGATCCAGCCTCCGTTCAGATGAAATTCAAACACCTCGCCGCAGTGGATTCCATCATAATCTTTTCTAATTCCGTCTTCTTCATAAAAAAAGTTATACCGGCCGCTCTCGGGATCGTAAAATAGTGTTCCCTGTTTCATAGATAAGTACCTCCATTTTTATTTTTTAAGTACCTCCAAACAGCTATTTACTTGAATTATTTTCAGCCTTTTTTACCAACCGATAAAAAGAGTCTTTTTTTAATCCCAGATGCTTCATTGCTTTTACCGCAGTCACTTCGCCGGATTTCCATTTAGGGTACCATTCATCCCAGTTCTTAGGGAACTGAACTTTCGGCCGCCCCATATGAACCCCTCGTCCATGTGCCGCTACAATCCCATCCCTCTGAAGCCTTTTTTTCTCCACTCGTTCATTATGGGCAACATAAGCCAAAACAGCCAGAACAATGTCCGCAATCAATGTCCCCAGTAAATCCTTGGCCTGGGATGTATCAAGGATTGGCATGTCCATTACTTTGATATCCATTTTCCGCTCTTTTGTGATGTACCTCCATTCTTCATGGATTTCCTCATAATTCCTTCCAAATCGATGCAGCTCATCAACAAGCAGCTTATCTCCCGGCCGCATGATAATATCAACCAGATTGCGATACACCTTACGCTGGAAACTGCCTCCGCTTTCCTTTTCTACATAAATATTGCGCTCATCAATTCCTTCCCTTTTAAAATCCTCCAACTGCCGGTCCAAATGCTGATCCTTGGAGGATACCCTGGCATATCCGAAAAGCATGAACCCACTTCCTTTCATTTTGTCGCTAAAGGTAGGCCTCTTTTTTGCGATATCGCAAAACTTAAATCCCCACCTTTAGCGACGTATATTTACATCAAATTCATCTGGTTTTTCTATATCGCTAAAGGTATACCTTTAGCGATATATATCTATACGGTTAGCTCGGGTAAATGCCAACAACTTTACAGCCGAAACTTATTAATGCAGATAATCAGAGTCTGGCACAGCTCCTGATACAGGTCTTCATCGAACACACCAAAATCCAGTGCGTTCTTAACTAACAGCGGCCGGAACATCTGATAAATCTCCTCTATCGCTTCCTTATCCCCCATCTTGGCCCGGCTCAAAACAATTTCAAATTCATTCATATTTTCTTCCCTCCAGTTCCTTTCGTATTTTGCGGATAATATAGTAGTAGGCCATTTCTGCCTGCTTTTCCGTAATCCCCAACTCCCGGCCAATGGCTGCGAATTCCTTCTCCTGGAAAACACGGGCAATCAGGATATCCTGATCCCGCTTTTTCAGTCCCAGAATTGATTTGATTAACTTTGTTTCATCCAGCGCCTTCACCAGTTCATCCACATCCGATACAGCATCGTAACTCCATGGGGAACGTTCAATCAGATACCGGTGATATTCCTCCTGAAAATCCGTGCAGCTTTTCAGCAGCATATCGGGACTTCCATTTTCATATTCTTTAATCCTCCTCTTCTTATCCATATAATTTATCCGTTTGTGCTTTACTGCAGACATCAGGTAAGCCGTAAAACGGTTCTGTACACTGCTTTCATTTCCTGTATTTTCTCTCATGTCATCCTCCTGATCTGGTTTTTTGTTTTCAAGTGTCCAAATCAAGAGGGGAGGTCCCCGGCACCAGTGTTCACCAGGCAGCACAGGGAGTACAAAAAAAGCACCAACAGCCAGAAACAAGCTATTGATGCTTTCATATTTATATATGGAATATTTTTTCTTGTTATACGGGAACGATAGTTCCTTACGGAATACGGGGATTACTTTTACTTTTGCATGAATTTTTTTGACCGCTTTTTGATTTTATGTATACTCAAAAACTGTTCTTTAATCAGAAAAAGTATAATATCCTCGGCTTCCTTACGGACAGCCTGGGAATCAGCATGGAAAAAGACCTGAATCGGCTGCCGTTTTTTTTGAGCCGCTCAGGTTCTATTTGTATAAGAATAATCGTTCTAGTTTTATACGAACAACTATGACATATCTATATTTTGACTAGAACGATAGAATGATATTGAGGTGAATGATTATGCAGGCAATCGATTTATGCACTATACTGGGTCAACGGTTACGGGCGGCACGCACAGCATGCCATTTAACACAGGAGCAGCTGGCAACAAAATCTCACGTATCTTCCCGTGAAATCAGTAAAATAGAAAACGGAAAGATGAACCCATCGTTTGAAATACTGTATGCTTTAATTAGTGCTATGAATATTTCTTCCGAGGCTCTGTTTTCTCCAAAACCATCAGAGAGTGATCCTTTGTTTCAGCAGCTGACTGTTTACTATCAGAACTGTCCCGAGGAAAAACGGGAGCTTTTGATAAAAACCTTGCAATTCGTAGTAGAAAATCTGCTATATGACTGAAAATCTTGGATACATAAAAATCCATCTGGAATCATACAAATCTTGTGGTAAACCAGCAGATTAATCATATCTGCTGGTCTTTATCCAATATATAGCTGATAATTTTATATTCACTCTATATATAGTATAGATTGAACAATAAAGGAATTATAACGAATAATCCTATGAAATACTTATGATATGTCTATGAGTCTTCTATGAAAAACATTATATTCCTGGTGATTTTCACACTTTAACCTACATCTTCATACTTGTATGTCTGGAATATATGCCCCGTATAGTTGGCCCCTCATACAGTGAAATCATGGTCTCTGTTTTAAATTCATACTGTTTTTCCTCCCTCTTCTCCCTTGTCGCTCAGGTTGTTTCCTTAGGCGTTCAGAATTTCCTATATTCTATCCAATTCATCCTGTTTTTCCTATGTGATTTTCCGAGAATATAGTTGGAAAATTCCGACCTTATTAAATTTCATATTCAAAACCACATAAAAACTATTATAGGCAAGCAGAAAATTACAGATAATCTTTAGCAAAAATAAAAGAACAGCATTGAATATTTCTGTGATATTCAATACTGTTCCATATCATTAACTATGGCCTATCTTGGCAAGTTGACAGAAGACATCTGTTATTACAATGTCAAAAACTATTTTAACTTATAGAATACATCATGTCCGAAGCATATCCCGACATATTGGTTGGCGCTGGGCCAGTCGGGAAATTGGATACCGATTTTCCCGGAGCGCAGAACGGTCGTAACTGCAAACTTCAGTTACGGCTATTCTTGTACCCTCTTTTGTATAGACTAAAATGCCAATTTCATCATGGATATTCACCTGTTCGAAACAAGCGGGCTATCTATATTTGTCACTTACAATTATTTTTGATTGATTGCATCCAGAGCTGCCTGCGCGGTTTCTGCGGCCTCCTTGAGGGCATCGGCTGCCGGAACATTTTCAATTTCCACTTTATCTGCTGCAATGGCCAGAGCATCAAATATTTTTCCGCCGGTAGGATCAATGGGATCCGGGGACGCATGCATGGCCTGAGATAAAGGAACAAGAGCATGGGGATTTTCAGCGGTATAGGACTGATATTCCGGGATATCCAATGTGGTTTCACGGACTGGTATATAACCGGTTGCCATGGACCATCTTGCCTGCTGGGATGCATCTGCAAAATATTTCATAAACTGGTATGCGCCGTCCTTTGTTTTATCTTTTTCTGTTTCCACCATCACCATCTGTAACACTCTGGCAACCGGCGCTGAGGGATTATCCCCGAACCCAGGCTGTTCCATCGCACCCACCTTAGTAAAATTCAAATCGGCCTGATCGCCGGAGGAACCGGTATACCCTCCCGCTTTGTCCTGAAGTACGTCATCCATGGTATCATACCAATATTCCCAGCCCTGGCCCCCATAGTGTATTGCCATGGTCTTATCCTCATGAATCCATCTGCGGGCTGCTTCCCATGTTTCAACCCATGGTTCCGTATTGATGAGCACAGTGCGGCCGTCATCACTGATCATGGCACCGCCGTTGCTGAGGGCCATATCAATCAGATTGTCTTCTCCCCACATAGGTTCCCATCCATTAGCGCCCGTATTTTGTTGGATAAGGGCTGAGACTTTTGCTAAATCTTCCCAGGTCTTAATCGTATCAGGCTGGATACCTGCCTTTTCAAACAAATCCCTGTTATAGTACATAACCTGAGTGGTTCCATAAGCCGGCATGGCATACAGGATGCCATCGTCACCAAGGCATTGGCGATAGAATACAGGAATCAAATCTTCTTTATTAAAGGAGGAGTCCTGTTCTATATATTGGTCCAAAGGCGCTAACAGCTCCTTCTTTGCAAGGTTTCTGGTTTTATCAGAATCCAGAAGTGCAATATCAGCAGCATTTTTCCCTGCGATTCCAGCCTGCAGCTTGGTGTATGTCTCATCATAATCAGCTTGCTGAACCCCGACTACCGTATACTCGGATTGGGACTGATTGAAATCCGCTATGATGTCCTCCATGACTCCTGCTGCGGTCTTACCGCCGGAATACCAGAATGTAACCTGGACTTTGCCATCGGCTGTAACGGTATCATCAGGCGCTTTCCCTCCACAGCCTGTCAAAAGAGAAAGGCTGACTGCCAGTAAAACGGCAACGCTTGTTCCTGTCCGGAAAGCTTTTTTGAATATTGATGTCTGGCAATGATTGATTAAAGGGCGTTTTAGCTTCATTTTATGTTCCTCCTGTTTTGTGATTTATGATTGAATTGTTTTCATTAACCTTTACAGCCAAAGTCAGTAATGCCCTGAACAATCAGGCGCCAAGTACCGGCAAATAAAATCAGTAACGGCACGACAGTTACCGTGCCTGCTGCCATTACCAGGGACCACTGGGTCCCATAGGCACCTCCCTCATAGAGAAAACGCCGTAGTCCCTGTGATACCAGGCTCAGCTCCGGAGAATCGGTTATCAGAGACGGCCACATATAACTATTATAGGTATTAATAAAAGAAAGAAGAATAAATGTGACAAAGGAGGGCCGGGTCATAGGAACAATGATTCTTGTAAGAATCATGAGATGGCCGGCTCCGTCCATCCGGGCCGCCTCCATGGTCTCCGAAGGAACTCCTGCGAATGCCTGGTGAAGCAGGAAGATACCGAACACACTGACACCATTGGAAAGAATAAGCCCCCCATAGCTGTCTAAAAGTCCTAACCTGGACAGTATCATATAGCATGGAATATAAGTTACAGCGGTAGGCACCATATAAGTGAACAGTACCAGCCGAAATAGAATATTCTTTCCTTTCGCCTTCATAAAAGTCACGGCATATGTAAAAAGAGCGCAGCATATGACCTGGATTATCACAACACTGACTGCTACCAGCAGGCTGTTAGCCAGATAGCGCGGAATTGGAGAGTGAAATAAAATCTCGCTGTAATTTTGGTATTGTGGATCTGATGGAAGGAAGGTATCCACCGCCATAACCTCTTCTTTTGTTTTAAGGGAGCTGACAGCCATCCATAAGAAGGGAAAAGCAGTAAAGCAGCATGCACCTCCTAATATAAGATGGACAACACTGGACCGGACGATATGAAGGGTACGAGGGGTATGCTTCATAATAGTACCTCCTTGCTTTTTAATTTAATCTGGAGCAAAGCCAGGCTTAAACCAATGACCATAAGGATGACTACCGCTGCTGCCGCCCGTCCCATGTCAAATTGTTCAAATCCCATCTGATAATATAGATATAGCAGTGTCCGGGTGCTTCCTGCGGGACCGCCCTGAGTCAGGATTTGTATCTGGTCATAGGCGCGCAGGGAATCTGCTGTCATAATAATTCCTGTCACTAAAATAGCCGGCCGTAAAAGAGGCAAAGTAATATGTAGGAAGCGCTGCATACTTCCTGCACCATCAGCAGACGCAGCTTCATGAAGTTCTGATGGTATCCGGGACAACGCTCCTGTAAAAAGAAGCATGACATATCCCAGATTCTTCCAGACAGTCACCAAAGCTACGCTGGCTAACGCTGTATTAGAACTGTGGAGCCAGGCAGATCCCGGAAGTCCAAGCAGTTGCAAAAGCTGATTTGCCAATCCAGAGTCCGGTTCAAATATCCAGGTCCACACAATCGATACAGCCACGGCTGGTGTTATCCATGGAGAAAAAATAATAAGAGAGTAAATCGTGTGCTTTCCCGCAGACCATATAAGGACTGCCAGAAGAAGCCCCAGAACTAAGACAGGAATCACAGTCTCCAGTGCAAACAAAAGTGTGTGTGTAAGTGCATCCCAAAAAGCCTTATCTTTTATAAGGGAAGTATAATTAGCCAATCCTGTTACATGAAATCCTGCAGTCATGTAATCCCAGTCCGTAAAGCTAATCCCAATGGATTCCACGATAGGAAGCAGCCAGAACAGAATTAAAAACATAAAAGCAGGTGTTACAAATGCTATGAATGTGAATTCAGACTTCCACTTCTTACTGCAATGAGAATCCTTCATAATCTACCACTCCCATATCTGCACATTTTTGTTCAATAATATTCTTTTTATCGTATATTTGAACACGAAAAATAGTAGCACAGATACCAGGATATGTCAATAGGATTGTTCAAAATAATTATAATATTTACAAAAGTGAACATTGGATTGCTTAGATCTTGTGAAAGGAAAAAGAAAATAGAAATGGAATGAAAAATGATAACTGGGGTCTTGCCGGAATTTGTACAGTTACACTTTTATTTTACAAATTCCGGACGATATTAAAACATATACATTCCTTGCCCACGGAGATACACAGAGTCTTATATGCACAAAACAGTATCATAAGGCATGGAAGTCTCGCTAAAAATTAGCTACTCGCTGTTTACCGAAAAGCTGATTTAACAATCTTATTAAATTCAGCCGTACACTATTTTTATAGTAAATCAGCCAGCATTTTTCCATAAAAATAGTCATGCACCATTTTATCAAACTCTGCCCATAAGGGAAGGGTCTTACATATGGAGGCCCTGCTGCAAGGCTCGGCATCCTTAGAAAGACATGCAACGGTAGCAAGCGAGCCTTCCATTAAATCCAATATCTCGCCTACTGGATATTCTTCCGGCTTACGGCAAAGCTTATACCCGCCGCCGCGACCTCCAAGACCGAGCAGCATCTTTCCTTTGACAAGTTCTTTCACAATGATCTCCAGGTATTTTTTAGAGATTCCCTGCCGGTCCGCCACTTCTTTCAAAGGAATATATCCTTCGCCACCATGTTCCGCCAGATCTATCATGACACGAAGAGCATAGCGTCCTTTTGTTGAAATCATACCATGCACCGTCCTTTCTGTGATTTATGCCTATTATACCGCAGGGTGAATAGGTAAATCAATGATATTCAAAAAATTTCCAAATTGCCTATTGACATAGTAGGTGATTGGTGATACTATAAGCGCATCAGTTTTGAGCTGATCATCAGGAAAGGAGGCGAAAGCAATGACCGGATTATATACCCTCAAAGTTAATACTGTCATGTGTTGTCGAATGCAAAACTCCCGGGCATTTTATATGGCTGGGGTGCGGTTATGCGCAGATTGCAGCATAGCTGGCTGCCTCGATACAATGCTTGATTGATCTGTCAGCATATCGTATGCCATTTGCCCGGGAGCTTGTGATGAGCTTCCGGTTTTTTATTTGCCGAAACCGGAACAGGAACAGTAGCCGATTGAACCAAGAAATATGAATTCAGAGGAGATTACAAAAATGAGTGAATATAAAAACGAATATAAATTTGAAACCCTGCAGCTTCACGTTGGACAGGAGCAGGCCGATCCAGCCACCGGTTCCAGAGCAGTTCCCATTTACCAGACTACCTCTTATGTGTTCCGTGATTCTGCACATGCCGCAGCGCGCTTTGGGCTTACAGATGCCGGCAATATTTATGGACGCCTGACAAACTCGACGCAGGACGTACTGGAAAAGCGGCTTGCCGCGCTTGAAGGCGGCGCTGCTGCACTGGCAACCGCATCTGGTGCTGCCGCAATCACCTATACCATTCAGGCTCTGGCACAAGCCGGGGATCATATTGTAGCACAGAAAACAATCTATGGCGGCAGCTATAACCTGCTGGCACACACGCTCCCCCAGTTCGGAGTTACCGCAACTTTTGTGGATGCCCATAACCTTGAAGAACTGGCCGCCGCCATACAGTCAAATACCAAAGCTGTCTACCTGGAAACGCTGGGCAACCCAAACAGCGATATTCCGGACATTGATGCAATTGCAGAGATTGCCCATGCACACGGTCTGCCGCTTGTGATTGATAACACCTTTGGCACTCCATACCTCATCCGCCCGATTGAACACGGCGCGGATATCGTAGTCCACTCCGCCACCAAGTTCATCGGCGGCCATGGCACTACCCTGGGCGGTATCATCGTGGATTCCGGCAAATTTGACTGGAAAGCCAGCGGTAAATATGCTCCTATCGCAGAACCCAATCCCAGCTATCACGGTGTCTCTTTTGTGGACGCGGCAGGCCCGGCGGCCTTCGTCACCTATATCCGTGCCATTCTTCTCCGCGATACAGGTGCAACTCTTTCCCCCTTTAACGCATTTCTGCTTCTCCAGGGCGTGGAAACCCTTTCCCTGCGCCTGGAACGTCATGCAGAAAACACGAAGAAAGTGGTGGGATATCTGTCTGATCATCCACAGGTGGAAAAGGTGAATCATCCCAGCCTGCCGGATCATCCCGACCACGCATTGTATGAGAAGTATTTTCCGAACGGAGGAGCCAGCATCTTCACCTTTGAGATTAAGGGCGGACAGGAAGAAGCCTGGAGGTTTATCGACAATCTGAAAATCTTCTCCCTGCTTGCCAATGTAGCCGACGTAAAGAGCCTCGTAATCCACCCGGCCAGTACCACCCATTCCCAACTATCCGGGGAAGAATTGCTGGATCAGGGCATTAAGCCGAATACCATCCGCCTGTCCATCGGCACAGAGCATATTGATGACATTATCGCTGACCTGGAGAATGGTTTTGCTTCATTATAATAGGTAATAGGAATGAAATTGAGATAGAAGGAGGCGGCTGGCTTGAACTGGGAAATTATCGGGAACTATTTGCCGTTGTACCAAAAAGCAGCGGTACTGACAGTAAAAATCGGGTTTATGGGGATAGCGGCCGCCATCATGATTGGGTTACTATGTACCATCATTCAGTATTATAAGATTCCGGTCATCCGCAGGATCGTATCTGTGTACATTGAAATCAGCCGGAACACACCTCTTATGGTGCAGCTGTTCTTCATCTATTATGGCCTGCCCAAAATAGGTATTCAGACAGATGCCGCTGCGTGCGGTGTTGCAGGGCTGGCTTTCCTCGGCGGGAGTTATATGTCAGAAGCATTTCGCAGTGGGATTGAGGCGGTTGCGCCAGTTCAGGAGGAAAGCGCATATAGTCTCGGGCTCAGTAAACTGCAGACTTTCTCTTATGTAATTTTGCCGCAGGCATTTTCCATCAGCGTTCCGGCATTTATGGCGAATGTGATTTTTCTGCTGAAAGAAACCAGCGTATTCTCTGCCATAAGCCTTATGGATTTAATGTTTACCGCAAAGGATCTGATTGGACTGTATTACAAAACTGCGGAAAGCCTTTTCCTGCTGGTGGTATTCTATCTTATTATTTTGCTTCCGGTTTCCGTTTTGGGAAGCTTCCTGGAAAGGAGGTCACGCTATGCCGGATTTGGGTCTTGAGGTGTTGCTGAAAGGGAAAAATCTTGCCCGTATCCTTGGCGGATTAGAGGCAGCACTCAAAATCAGCATGATTTCTGTCGCCATCAGTATCCCGTTGGGAATTATTCTGGGCATCCTCATGACATGGAAAAATCCAATCTGCCGGGCGATCCTGCGATGTTATCTGGAATTTGTCCGGATTATGCCGCAGATGGTGTTACTGTTCCTCGTCTATTTCGGCACCACGAGAGCCTTTGGCTGGGATTTATCCGGGGAGCTTTCATCTGTGATTGTATTCACAGTCTGGGGAACAGCGGAAATGAGTGATCTGGTCCGGGGTTCCCTGATCAGCATTCCCATGCACCAATACGAAAGTGCTGAAGCGCTGGGACTGTCGAGAATACAGAGCTATCAGTACATTGTTCTGCCGCAGGCCGTGCGGAGGTTAATTCCGCTGTCAATCAACCTCATCACAAGAATGATTAAAACCACAAGCCTGATCCTGATGATCGGCGTTGTCGAGGTACTGAAGGTTGCCCAGCAGATTATAGAGGCAAACCGGATGGGCAGTCCCAATGCTGCATTCGGAATTTACTTAACGGTATTCTTCCTGTATTTCATTGCCTGCTGGCCAATCAGCCTTCTGGCGAAATATCTTGAGAAACGATGGAGGTGAGGAGATGTCAGAATCGGTATTAACCATAGAGCATCTGACAAAGCAGTTTGACAATTCTACTGTTCTGAATGATATAAGCCTGCAGATTCGCGAGGGCGAAGTTGTTGTGATTGTCGGCTCCAGCGGCTGCGGAAAGAGTACACTGCTGCGGTGTATCAACGCCCTGGAGGATACCCAGAGCGGTGAGATCCGGCTCCATGGGGAACTTGTCACGAAACGAAGCAGAAACTTAGCCGGGATTCGCCAGAAGATCGGTATGGTGTTCCAGAGCTATGAGCTGTTCCCCCACCTGACCGTGCTGGATAATATCCTGCTGGCACCGACCAAAGTGCAGAAAAGGACAAAGGACGAGGTAAAAAAAGAAGCCCTTGCTCTTCTGTCCCGTGTTGGCCTTGCAGAAAAAGCGAAAAGTTTTCCACGGCAGTTATCTGGCGGACAGAAACAACGGGTTGCGATTGTCCGGGCATTATGTATGCACCCTGAAATTCTGCTGTTTGATGAGGTGACTGCGGCGCTTGACCCGGAGATGGTCAGGGAGGTATTGGAGGTTATCCTAAATCTTGCAGACCAGGGACGGACGATGATAATCGTCACTCATGAAATGCAGTTTGCAAAGGCCGTGGCTGACAGGATCATCTTTCTGGATGATGGAGATATCAAAGAGGAAGGGACACCGGAGCAGTTTTTCGACGCACCGAAAACTGACCGGGCGAAAAAATTTTTACAGACATTTACCTTTGAGCGGAAAGGTTCAAAATAAAATTGATATAGGGCTATGCCCGGAATGGAGATTATTATGAAAAAAATTCGTAAGCTTGTAACCGTTGTACTTACTCTGTCGCTGACGCTTTCTCTGGCTGCCTGCGGTTCAGGAAATTCTTCAAAAAGCAGCGTGACAGCCAACAGTGAGAAAACCCAGAATGTTGTTTACCGTACTTTGGATGAGATTAAGGAGAGCGGCACCATTAACATCGGCGTTTTCTCTGACAAGAACCCATTTGGCTATGTAGATGAAAATGGAGAGTATCAGGGCTATGATGTGTACTTCGCCAACCGCATCGGTGAAGATCTCGGTGTGAAAATCAACTATGTATCCACCGAGGCGGCAAACCGCATCGAATATCTGAAGACTGGTAAGGTAGATATCATTTTGGCAAACTTCACAGTAACACCTCAGCGTGCAGAAGAAGTTGATTTCGCGCTTCCATATATGAATGTTGCACTGGGAGTCGTTTCTCCAGACAGCCATGTAATTGAAAGCCTGGATAACTGGAATGCGGAGGATCCGATCATTGTCATTTCCGGCACAACTGCAGAAATCTATCTGATTGAAAACTACCCTGACATCCCGCTTCAGAAGTATGATTCTTACGCAACCGCAAAGAATGCCCTGGAAAATGGGAACGGTGTCGCATGGGCCAATGACAACACCGAGGTTATTGCCTTTTCATTACAGAACGCCGGATACACTGTGGGAATTCCATCTCTGGGCAGTCAGGACAGTATTGCACCTGCGGTTTCCAAAGGGAACAGCACGCTTCTGGACTGGCTGAATGAGGAAATCAAAGCCCTTGGCGAGGAACAGTTCTTCCACAAAGATTACGAAGCAACACTGGTTGATACCTATGGTTTAGACTACGAAGGCAGCCTGGTTGTTGAAAGCGGAAAGACAAAATAAAAGATGAAAAATATACTGGCTTTTGGCGATTCCAATACCTGGGGTCTGATTCCCGGCACTCATGAACGGTATCCATGGGGAGTACGCTGGACAAGTATCCTGCAGGAAAAAGAACGATGTAATAACACCCGCATAATAGAAGAAGGTCTATGCGGAAGAACAACAATATTCGAGGACGAACTGCGCCCCGGAAGAAAAGGGATTGATATGCTTCCTGTCCTGCTGGAATCCCATAATCCCCTGGATGCTGCAATCATCATGCTCGGAACAAATGACTGCAAAATATTGTATCGCGCTCCTGCCCATGTGATTGGAAAAGGGATTGCGCTTTGCCTGGACGAATTGCTAAAAGTAATTCCAGCAGACAGGATTTTATTAGTGTCCCCTCTTCTCCTTGGAGAGAATGTCTGGAAGCCGGAGAAAGATCCGGAGTTTGATCAGACTTCCGTGCTGGTTTGCAAACGACTGAAAGAAGAATACAGAAAAATCGCCTCTGCAAAAGGAACGGCCTTCATTGCAGTATCAGACTATGCAGCTGCAAGCAGCATTGATGATGAACATTTGACGGAGGAAGGACACTCGGCACTTGCGGATATTTTGTACAGCAAGCTGATAGAAATGAAAGTAATTTAGGAGGCATTCAAAATGGCAAAGAAGGAAAATAAATTCAGGGAATATGATATCTCAACCCAGGCCGTCCATACCGGCACGGACTACGATGAGGGAACCGGCGCGGTCCGCCGCCCGCTCCATATGGCAAACAGCTATAAGCTGCCGGATGATCTCTCACAGGTAAACTACTCTTCCACCGACTTATTGATGTATGCCAGAAACGGCAATCCGAATCAGCATTGGCTGGAGGAAAAGATTGCGGCCTTGTATGGCGCAGATGACGCCATTGTTCTGGCAAGCGGCGTAGGCGCGCTTCATGCCCTGTTCTGGACACTGCTAAAATCCGGGGACCACGTAGTCTACCCGAATGTGAGCTATATGGCCGTCTATCGAATGTTTCATGAACTGTTCAACAAAAAGTTCAATGTGGATACGGTTATGGCAGATATGACTGATCTTGAAGCAGTAAAAAAGGCAATCACTCCCGAAACAAGGCTTGTCCATATTGAAACACCGGATAATCCTACTGTCGGCATAACAGATATAGAAGCCATTGCAAAAATCGCGCATGAAAATGGTGCGCTGCTGTCAGTTGATAACACCTTTGCTTCCCCGCTGAACCAACACCCCCTGGAACTGGGAGCCGATTTTGTGGTGGACGCTCTCACAAAATTTATCAACGGTCATGGTGATGCCCAGGGGGGAGCAATCCTTTCCAACAATCTGGAGACGATGGACCGCATCCGCTATGAAGCGCAGGTTAATGTAGGCTCCGTCATCAGCCCATTTAATGCATGGCAGATTTTCCGTGGCTCCGTCACTTTCCCGCTGCGTATGCAAAGAATCAACGATTCTTCTCAGAAAATTGCAGAGTGGCTTGAACAGAGAGAAAATATCACATTTGTATCGTATCCGGGTCTGCCCAGTAATCCTGGTCACGAATTGGCAAAAAGACAGATGAAAAACGGTTACGGCGGTGTGATTTCATTCGGTATCAATACGGATGATAAGACAGTGGAACGGTTCTGTGCAAAACTGAAAGTTGTCACTTTTGCAGTATCCCTCGGTCACGATGAAAGTCTGATTTTTCCGCAGCCAAGCTATGATGAGCGTATTGATCTATACCCGGAAAAATTCCGAAATGGATTTATCCGCTTCAGCGTTGGGCTTGAAGAACCGGGTGACATTATAAGCGACTTAGACCAGGCTCTTCGGGCTGTCGGATTGTAAATATTTTTTCTTGAAGCAAAGTTTTTTACTCTTTTGACTGGGGAGACAGTATTGAATATGAAGCACTGTTAACTTTAATGTCTCCCCGTATAATACATGCTCTTTAAGTTTTATCAACCTGTCATGTAGCTTAGGAAGCAGTCTGAATATGGTTGCTGCTTTTTATAATTACTCTCCCCGACACATACCAAGGATAATCCGGCAGATTTATTCGTTTTCATCATACGAATTTAATGCGGCTTCTAAAGCATCCGCCAAAGTTATTCCAGCGACAGGCAAGCCAACTAATACAGCACTTTTCACTTCATCCCGCGTAGCACCAAAATCTTTTGCAGATTTGACATGAAAATTCAAACCGCTTCTCATTCTAATAGCAGAGAGCACTGAAATATATGCAAGTTCGTGGGTTTTCCTATCCAATGCACTGGCCTGCGATTGCTTCATAACCATATCCATGTATGCCTTTCCTGTTTCCTCTGTTTCAGTCATAAATAATTTAAAACTGCTTGTTACGTTCTTCATGTCACATATCTCCTTTTGGGGTTATTCTTTGGGGTAAGTCCAAACCTAACTTTAAAAAATTTTCATACCCCTTTTGTGTTAAAGCATATGTGGTTGATGTTCCTGATTTCAGCTCAATCCACTGCTGCTGAACCAGGAACTCAAGAAGTGTATTTCCTAATTTTCCACCTAAATGGTCATAACACTTCCTGCCAACAATTTCACAGTATCGCATCAAAATTCACCTCCTCATAAGATAAGATGACAATACTGTACTCAAAGTCCCGCAAAAGAAGGAAATTTTTAATTATTTTTCAAGCAGTTCCATTACTCGTTGATACCACTCTAAGCACGGTGTCTGATCAGGGATTTGCTGATAATAGTAAGCCACTTTATTCTGAACATCAATATCAAACGAATATCCTTTTTCTTTATAATCAAGGCTCTTGTTATGTATTGAGTTCCGCAGTTCATCCCTCTGTTGGAAAAACTCTATCCAGGCAGCACAGTTGCAAGGATTCTTCGTATCTAAAAACATACAGTGTTCCTGGAAAAAGGAATCCAAATTCATTCTAGCCCGATATAGTAATCCTTTTGCAGCTTTTGGAGTAATGTCGATTATGTCAGCAATTTCATTGATAGATAATCCAAACATATCGCTCAAAGAAAAAACAATCCTTTGATTTACCGAAAGCTTTCTTGCCATCGCCAAAAAGCAGCCGTTTCTCAAAGAAATAACTTCCTCTGTTGCCTGTATTTCATCTGTTACACTTTCAGAAGTGCTGATAAGAAGCTCTCCATCATTTATCAATTCTTCGATATTTTCTACATAAATGGCTTTTTCACGTCCCTCTTTTTTCATTAGCATCTTAAATTCGTTAACACAAATTGTATGCAGCCATTTCTTGATTGCATTTTGATCTTTCAGTTGATCGATATGCTTCCAAACTTTTATAAATGTTTCCTGCGCAATATCCTCGGCCATCTCAGGCTTTCCTGATAATTTCAACGCAATATTATAGATATATGTTCCATATAAAGAAACAACTTCTTCTGCTGATATTGTTTGAGAAGCATTCTTAACTCTTTTATCTGCAACTTCTGGCGCAGGTATATATTCCATTTGGCATTCAACCTTTCTTTCATTTTACACTTCGCATTATATACAGCTAAGCAAGTAACGTCAACAAAAAGTATAATCTGCACGATGGATGTTAATATGCTTCCTAGACAAAATCATTACCAAGAATCACTTTTTACAAATGCCGCAGATTCGTCCGATACCTCCTACCGTTCCCTCTCTTTCATAACTGGTTGGAACCTAACTTCAATTTCCCGTCCATCCTCCTTGGCAGAAATCGTTCCCTCATGGGCCATGATAATCTGCCGCACAATCCGCAGTCCCATCAGGTGTACATCTCCATCAGGCATCTGTCCCTCATTTAAAAAACGGTAGATAGCTGGTGGAATGCCCCGGCCGTTGTCATAAAATACCACATGAGGACAGCCATCTTCCAGCCAGGCACGCACTCCAAGGCTGCATCCATCTTCATTATGGCGGACTGAATTACCAAGGATGTTTTGGAATGCCCGGAACAGGAGCTGTTCATCCGCTTCAAACGAGAATGCCTCAAATTCAGGCTCAATACAGATGGACAGCGGATAATGCTCTGCATCTTTCAGGGAATTCAGTACATCCGCAGCGACCCTGCGCAGGATTGCTGCCAGGAAGACCTTTCTCTTTCGCAGCGGCTGCACATTATATTCCAGCTTGGAGGCAAGGTTCAAATCCTCAATCAGATTCCGGATGCGGACGCTCTGCGCACGGATTAAGCCGGCCTTTTCCCGGATTTTGGGATCTGTATCTGATTGGTGCTCTATCATATCCGCATATCCCATAACCAGGGACAGGGGGGTCCGTATATCATGGGATACCCCGCTGATCCATTCCGTGCGCACTTCATCCCGTTTTTCAAGCTGTTCCCGCTGCGCGGTCAGACGGTCGGAGGTCCGGTTGATGGTATAGGCAATCTCCTTCATGTTCCCGGTTTCCGCCAGATGGACGCTCCCTCCTGACGCCAGCTTTCCAATCGAATCCGCAATCATCCGCATCCGTCTATAATACCGGAATCCGGATACCAATAGGATCAGGACAGCCGCTGCCAACGTACTGATAAAGCTCAACGACAGGAATGTAAATATCCCCTTTAACTTATCCATATCTTGATGGACCGCATAATTCCATATGCTTCCTTTCGGATAGCCGACCACCAAAAGCCCCTTCTCCCCGCCCCATACATAAACCGGATAATCCTCCAGATACCAGCGTGTGAAAGAGGCAACCTGGGAGGTCGTGTATGCATGGTTTAACTGCTCCGGCAGCTGATAGCTCCAGACCGGAGTCCCTGCATCATCCAAAAGCATAGCAAAGGAAGCCCCCATCTCCTGAAGACAGGCGGCCGCCTCCTGTCCGTCTTCATCTACCACCTCATATACCCGGGCGATGGAATACCTCTTTCCGCCGCTGTCATTATCATATACCTTTGAGGTAATGACGGCCAGCAATACAAACTGCAGTAAAACAAACATAAAAATGATTACCAGTGCCGTAACAATATAATTAAAATAGATCCTCATCAGGCTTTTCATCTGTTCAACCGATACCCTAATCCTTTCACCGTAATTAAAAATGCCGGTTCCGATGGCTTCTCCTCTATCTTTTCCCGCAACTTGCGGATATGTACCATCAATGTATTCTCATAATCAATATAATTCTCTCCCCAGACCGACTCCGACAGGACATCAAATGTCAGTATCCTTCCCCGGTTTTCCATAAACAGTTTCAGAAGCTGGTATTCTTTATTCGTCAGGGAAATGGTCCTCCCCGATCCGTCCAGAACCCTCACCACCCCTGCAGACAAATCCACCTCCCGGTTACCCAGCCGGTAACACTCTGGCTGCTCCTCCAGCCGATAGGTCCGTTTTAAGATTGCTGAGATACGCAGTACAAGCTCCCTTGGAAGAAATGGTTTCGTCATATAGTCATCCGCCCCCAGATCGAGTCCCTGGAGCCGGTCCTCATCCTGATCCCGTGCGGACAGGAACAGAACCGGAATACGCTGATTTTCCAGCACGGCCTTGAGCCGCTGGAAGAAAGAAAACCCGTCCTCAAACGGCAGGTTGACATCCAGAATCAGGAAGTCCACATCGCCGTTTTTTATCCTATCCTCTGCTTCCCTGCAGGAAAATGCTGTCCCCACATAGGAAAAGCCTTCCTGCCTACAAATATTTTCCACCAGGCTGCACAGCTCCTGGTTATCATCCACCACTAAAACGCGCGCTTCCGTAAGCTTCATTCCAATCACCTGCCTTTTGGTTTATTATAGCCGATTTACCGTGACAGGGAATCACTTTTTAAATCATTTAAGGTAAATTTAAGGTTGTGGAAAGGAAGGCATAAGGATATTACGCTATTCTGAATTCGATAGAAAGCGGCAGCGGAAAAAACAGAAGATGTTCTGCATTTTATGCCGCCTGACTGACAAGGAGGATATCAAAATGGCACAATATATCATTGAAACCAACCAGCTTACAAAAACCTACCGGGGTACTCCGGCCGTGGACCATCTGGATCTTCGCATTCCGGAGGGCGCCATCTATGGATTTCTAGGCCCCAACGGCGCAGGCAAAAGCACCACCATGAAAATGCTCCTGGGATTAATCAGCCGGGACGGCGGGAGTATCCGCATTGGCGGGACAGAGCTGAATGACCACAGCCGCATCTCCATCCTGAAACAGATAGGTTCCCTGATTGAGAACCCTTCTTATTATGGCAATCTCACCGCATATGAGAACCTTCAGATCAGCTGCATGCTGAGGGGACTTCCCTACACGGAGATCGACCGGGTCCTGTCCATCGTGCGCCTGGATGGGCAGAAAAAGAAGCGTACCGCCCATTACTCTCTGGGTATGA
Source organism: Enterocloster sp. OA13 (assembly GCF_022440595.1). Taxonomy (NCBI): domain Bacteria; kingdom Bacillati; phylum Bacillota; class Clostridia; order Lachnospirales; family Lachnospiraceae; genus Enterocloster; species Enterocloster sp. OA13. The sequence goes on from NZ_JAKNTF010000001.1 coordinate 5,423,559, forward strand.
AGCAGCGCCTTGGCCTGGCAAATGCCCTCTTAGGTACTCCCAAACTGGTGCTTTTAGATGAGCCCACCAATGGACTGGACCCGGCCGGTATCCATGAAATGCGGGAACTGATTAAAAACCTCCCGAAACAGTTCGGAATGACGGTGATGGTGTCCAGCCACCTTTTGTCGGAAATGGAACAGACCGCCAATCACATCGGCATCATATCCGGCGGACAGCTGATATTCCAGGATGCCATTTCCATGCTCCAGGCACGCAGCACCAGCCAGATTTACCTGCGCACCTCGGATGACACAGGCGCCGCCTCCCTGCTGCGGGAAAATGAAGATCTCTCCAACCTGTTTTGTGAAAGAAAGGATACCATTCCCTCCGACAGCTTCTGTTATTTCTCCGCCGACGGCATCCGCCTTCCCTTCCTTCCGGACCGGATACTGGCACAGGTGATCCGCAGCCTGCTGGACCACGGAATTGAACTGTACCGGGCGGAGGAAAAGCGGCAGAACCTGGAGGATATTTATCTTGGCATGGTAAAGGAGGCGGGACTATGAGTAAAAAGACAGAATTTGCCCTGGAAATGCGCAAACTGCGCCGCCGCCACATCCCGCTTCTGTTCCTGATGGTATTTGTCCTCATCACGGCCTGGACATACTGGTGCATCGATGACCTGGACGTCTCCAGTCTGAATGATGTGAGCGCCATGGTATTCACCAACCTACTTCTGATGAACACGATCCTGTGTCCCATCGTCATGGCGGCCCTGGCCAGCCGGATGTGCGATATGGAACAGATGGGGAATACCTACAAATGGCTCTGTACCATGCAGAAACCGGAACATATCTACCGTGGAAAAGTAATGGCAGGCAGTTTTTATATCCTCCTGTTCACCCTGATGCAGACGGTTCTCTTCTGGATCATTTCACAGCCATATGGCGCGGGCGTCGTGTCCCGTCTGCCGGGATATTTTACAACGATATTACTGACCTCTCTCTGCATATTTATCCTTCAGCTGAACCTTTCCCTCAAGTTTACCAACCAGCTGACGCCTATCTTTATAAGCATAGGAGGCACGTTTACCGGACTGTTTTCCTGGTTCTTGAATCGGTGGCCGCTGCGCTATCTGATTCCATGGGGCTACTATGCATCACTGTGTAATGCAGGGTATAACTATGATGAAACTACACGGTACACCACCTATTACTGGGATATGTATCCGTTTCTTTGGATGGCCGTCCTGACTGCCGCAATTATCATCCTGTACCGCCATGGACAGAAACATTTTTTAGAAACGGTACGCGAAACCATATAAGGAGGAAAATCTGATGATCGTAAAAGCAATAATCTGCGAACGCATGAAATGCAAGGGGACCCTGATATGGCCGGCCTTTCTATTGATTCCCGTCATACCAATCTTACTCGGAGCGGGGAATTACCTGTCCAACCTGGAGATTTTGAAATCCGGCTGGTATTCCTACTGGACCCAGGTGACCTTATTCTATGCCACCTTCTTCTTTGCTCCTTTAATCGGAGCATACTGCGCATTTTTGTGGAGATATGAGAATTTCAACAGCTGCCGGAATACCCTGTTCGCCCGCCCGATTCCGTATCACACCATCTACTTATCCAAGTTCATCCTGGTATGCGCCATCTCTGCTATGACCCAGATATGGTTCGCCCTGCTCTTTATTGCCTCCGGGAAGCTCATCGGCCTGCCGGGCCTGCCACCCGCCGACCTCTGTTTCTGGATGATCCGCGGACTGGCCGGCGCCTTTGTGATCGCAGCTCTGCAGTTTCTGGCTGCCACTGAAATACGGAATTTTGCCACTCCCATTGCCATCGGATTGGTAGGCGGCGTTACGGGCATGATTGCTGCCAATAGTAAGGCAGGCCTCCTCTGGCCCTATTCCCAGATGCTTTTAGGTATGAATTCCAACAAATCGGAGGACGTGCTGGGACAGAATGCCGCAATCTTCTTTGTGATATGCGTGGTTTATCTGCTGGGGGTATCTTTGATAGGGATTAAAAGAATAAAGCGGAATAATTGAGTGCAATAAAGTGAATATATATTAAAAAGGCAGGCTGAAAGTGAAAATCAGCCTGCTTTTTCATTTAACGCCTATTACTCTCTTTAATCCACCTTCTAGGGCCTGCCTGCGCATTTTCTTCACTGACAACGTTATATTCTCTGATTCAAACTCTCAGTGGGTGGAATTGCCCTGTTTAGTGTCATATTCTTTTTACCGCTGTCAGTTCTCTATATCCATCATGGTACCGATAAATATGGGGGTATTTGTATTGCAGTCGATTAGCATATAAAGGAAGGGGCGGTCGAGATATACGGTTTTATAATCCTTCGGCTCGATGGCGCTGCCTTCTGATTTCATTTCCACAGCCGTCGAAGCCCCGGCTTTCGTTCCTTGTTCATCCACAGCAATATAAGTCTTGTGAAGCACGCGGGAAATATAAATATTCCCATCCACTGAATCACCGATACCGGAAAAATCTGCTGCGGTGGGGTCAAATGCATCCGTCATTCCCATCCCCACAAGGATACCGCTCATTTCCGCGTCATATTCGCTCTCAAATTTAGGAATAGCCGCATTAACCTGAACATCTTCCGGAATACTGAGGAGAGCCGATAGACCATCTCCCGTAAGGGTGGAAATATAGTCCGCTACTGAAACTCCCTCATTGGGCAGCAATGCAGCAAAAGCATACTTCCGATCCATGTAGTATTTAATGAACCCAGTGGCATTTTCATCTTCCAGATAATTGGATTCTTTTGAATACATCAGCTCTACATTTCTTGTAGTTCCGTCTTCCAGCGTAAACACACCGTCCCGAACCTGATCTTTTTCATAAATGTTCTGCCACTCCGCATCAAAGGCAATCGCATTAACAAGGTACATGACCGAATCAGCAGAAATCTTATCCACCATTTTCTCAATCATGCCATCTGTATGATTATTAACCCAGCCGTTCATATCTTTTAATGTACCTTCATCAAAAGCTGCCTTAAAGATACCTGCTCCATAATAATCAGCATTGGTCTGTAAAAATTGTGGCTCCACAGTAAAACCTTCGCTGTCTTTAAACCAAATGGAATTGGCCATATGCAGTTTATATTTTTCGCTGGACGGCAGAGTGTTTTTATACGCAAAAAGGGTTGTATTGACATTTTTAGTGGGCATGCCAAATGTATTTTCCATCTGCATAAGCGTATTACCACCAGCTCCATTTGCAGTCATACCAAGAGCATTAAGGACAGACAGCGGGGAAAGCAAAATACTTTCTCCTTCTACAGCACTTTGTTTGAAAAGCCTCACCGTAAAATCAGTAATAGCCCTAGAATCTTCCACGGTGCTGTCTGTTTGCGTGCTGACAGAATCGGTCGATATATTCTCCATCAAGTCTTTCGTCCCGGCTTGTGTACTACAACCGGAGAGGACTGGCAGTAAAGATAACGCTACCACAAGGTATAGAATTGTTACCGCTGTTTTTCGCTTCATTGTGTTGTCTCCCTTCCTCATTTCTAACATTTTCACTATATCTTAGCTGCTTTACTCAGTCCTCTTGGACATAGAGTTTTATGTTCTATTACTATTTGAAAATTCCTGTAACTCCATATTTATAAAGCCTGATATCATTTCCCGATATAATGCTTCTACCATGCCTGCATCTGCGCCATACTCCTCTGCTTTTTTCCGGACTTTGGCAATTACTGCTTCTACACGATCCGGGGCTTTGACGCCGGCCTCATTCTTCTTAAATTTAGACGCCTGAATAACGAAATCTCTTCTTTCTGCTATCAATTTTATGATCTTGTTATCGATTCGGTCAATATTAGAACGTACCTCTTCTAAACTACTACACTGCATGATTGATTCTCCTTCCAAATTATATGGATGCTACTCTTGCTTTTCTCATAAACCTCCAACAATTTCTAATGCAAGGTTTACAATGTTCTCACGTATACTGTATTGTTGCTTCCAATTGCGGCAATCCCATTTCTCACAGTCTAAATTATCACCTGCATAGAGGATCTGGACCAGCGGAAGATTGTAGAATTTTGCTACCGCATAAAAAGCAGCACATTCCATCTCTACGGTGATGCAACCCTCGCTCACACGCCTTTTAATTTTTTCTGCAGTCTCCCGATAGAATGCATCGGTTGTCCAGGTCTTACCTTCTACATATGGTACTGACATATCCTTCAGAAGCTGCTTTACCGTTTGCAAAGCAAATGGATCGCAGGTGACTTCCCTGGACGGTTCAAGATAATGATATGAAGTTCCTTCGTCCCTTACTGCTGAAACCGGCAGGATAAGGTTCCCTACTTCAAGTTCGGAACACAAGCAGCCAGCCGCCCCACAGACGATAAACTTTTCAACGCCCATTGCATGCAGTTCTTCAATCGTTCCGGCTGCTCCAGGCGCTGTAGCAAATGGCATAGTGATGCATATCCTTTTTCCATGAATGTCCAACTCATAAATCGGTATATCAACTATTTCAGAATGTAAATACCCGATAATTCTGCTATTTTTCCGCTTCACAATCTTATTTATTGCCTCTTTAAAAAAAGAGATCACACAATATTCTGGTAAAATCTTATTTAGAAATGAAGCAGCGGTTATTTTTGCTTCTCTATCTGAATCAAATTCCAAAATAGGGATTTTATTATATCTTATCATAGCAGTAATCTACCCATTCCTTTACTCTTTCTCCAACCTCATTTGGGTTCATGTTCTCTACATTAAGAATATCCACATCTGGTCTGTTAAAAAACCAGTCTCTTTTCAATGGAAACAGATGTGTTAAATAATACTCAAAAAATTCTCTGGAGCGTGTCATATCCATTTCTTTATGTCTCCGCAGTGCATCTTCCGATGCATTCAAAAACAGAATACGATCCGGCATACATCTGCGCACTGCTTTTAACTCTGGCTCAAGCGCCTTTTCTATCTCCCATTCCAATCCCAATGATTTCGGATAGTTAAATGTATAGAATTCAATTTCTTCTGCTCCGAAATCCATAACAGTACATGGATACTTTTGAGCCTGTTCCCAACGCCAGACTTCATTCATCAGCCATAGCTTCTGAATTTCCACATAGTCTTCATATCTGTTTTTATTTAGCTTCCTCCGTTTGATTTCTTCTATTACATCAGAATTTGATTCATAACTTATGTTTATATAGGGTGCATACTGCTGCAGATATTTTATTGCAGTTGTTTTTCCTACGGCCATACATCCTTGTAGCGATAATATTAAAGCCATTTTTACCTCCAGATTTTTTGTTATCTAAAAATTTAACTGATTGAGACAGGACAATCCATAATTCCTTATTTCCGTATCACCAACATCGTGTCCGCACCTTTTTGAAATTCATAACCGACCGGCTCTACCTGCACCTCATACTGATTCTGATTCTGATTCTGGAAATAGCAGGCTACCTGCTGCGCAAGCTGTGTCTTCTCCGCATCCAGATTCACCAATGGGAATATCCGTATCTCTTTGCATATCCGCAGCATTTCCTCTATTGAACGGATATGGAATTTAAACCCCAATGACGGATACAACAACAGGAAGTGGGAACTAAGCCCCAAATCGAAACGATTGTCTTCAAATCCGGTCCTCCCCGGCAGTTCGTGATACTGATACCGCCACTCCGCAAAACCCTTTTCAAAGTCGGCCAGAAACATCTGGATTGCGGAAAGCCTGACCTGCTCCAGCGCCTCCAGGCTCTTTATCTTATCCCATCTATAATGCTCCTGGTTCTGCCGCATCTGCTCCATGACAATTCCCCGTGTTTTCTCCAGTCTGCCTGCAAGCTCCTGCTTGGAAAACTGGTAGATGGGGTCAAGCGAAAGGATATGCCCTCCCTTCAATGTTCCTTCTGCATTAAAACTGGCCGGCCCATCTCCAAAGCTTACAATTGATTTTGTACTGATTTCCTCATCTGTTAAATGAAACATATCCTGATATTCACTAAGCCTTCTTCCCCATGGGACTACATTCTTCAATAAAATTGCCATAATTTTTCCTCCTGAATTCTACCCGTTATCTGCACCACCACCAATCCACATCCATAGAACCAGCTCCTTTCAAAAAAACAAAAAGCTCCCGTCCCCAAAGGAACAGAAGCCGTAAACTCTGCAATGCCACCTACTCGGTTTTTCACATACAAACATATGCTCTCATCATAACGGTTAGAGTTTCCGTCAGCGCCTACTTGAAATTCGGGCTGCCCTCATAAGCCCATTCACCACCGCTTGAAATGCCTTCTTCCACCAATAAAGGCTCTCTGTGATTTCTCCGCCATGGTTACTCCGCTTACTCAACGGTTTTTCATGTAAAATTGAACTTATTGTACTCCAATGCAGAAACGCTGTCAATAAGGCATTTGTAAAAACTAAAATTCATAACTATGCCTGAGATTTCACCGCTTTCTGATTATGCCTGGAATTTCCCGCATAGTCAAATCTTGGACCGCACAGTCTAAACGCAAAGGTTTCCCGGTCAACTGCGCCAACCACCTGGTCACTGTCATACAGTTCCAGCAGGAACTCTGCCATCTGCCGGCTGGTGTGATAGGTTCCAAAGAGCCTGTCATAATCATACTCATCAACATCGTTTGCCACTTTTCCAAATTCTGTTTTTGTGGCTGCCGGCGCCAGAACCTTCGCCCGCATCTTTGCCCCAGCTTCCTCTAATTCCCTTGCCAGACCTTCCGTGAATGTACTGACATAGAATTTTGCTGCACAATAAGTAACAGCAGTAGGTACGATTGTGTACCCGCCAGCAGAGGATATATTAATAAGCTGCGTCCCTTCTGTTTCCTTATAATCCCGTACAAACAAGGAAGATAAAATCGTGAGCGCCTCCACGTTTAAGTGGAGCATGGTTTCAATCTTTCTCAAATCCTGATGCGCCACGCTGTCATAATTCCCAAAGCCTGCATTATTAATCCATGTATCCAGCGGATAATCCTTCAGACTTTCATAGAACTGATACACGTTTTCCATAACGGATAGATCCGTGGCTCTGACCACCACATCCAACGCAGGATCGTTTGCTAAAATGTCTTTCTTCAGGGCTTCAAGGTTATCCTGGCGGCGGGCTGCCACAATCAGGTTCCTTCCACGGGCGGCAAATGCCTTAGCAGTCTCATACCCGATACCGGAACTGGCGCCGGTGATTACCGTATATGCTTCTTTTTTCTGTACCATTTGAAAATCCTCCTTTATCTTGATATAATCAACTATACAATGTAGAGTAAACTCTATGTCAAGAATTTGGAGGTGATTTTACCTTGAAATATTCAATCGGTGAATTTTCCAGGCTCACGGGCCTGGGAATCCATACCCTGCGCTACTATGAACAGGAAGGCCTTCTTGCCCCGGAACGTAATACCGGCAAACGCCGCCGGTATTCAGAACGGGACATTGCATGGATCAGCTTTATTAAACGCCTCAAGGATACCGGAATGCCCATTAAAGAGATTAAAAGATACGCACAGCTGCGGGCCGAGGGGAATCCGACGCTTCAGGCACGGCTGGAAATGCTGGTCCGGCACCGGCAGGCATTAAATGAACAGATTATGCAGCTCCAGGAGCACCGGGATCGGCTGGATGAAAAAATTGATTTTTACAGGAACGAAATGGGGAAGTAAACGCACCCTTCAACCATCAAAAAAGCAGGCCAAACGAGACGCTTCCTCTCAGGATTTTCGATAAATATCCCGTTATCACAATATTTTTATAAACCTATAAACCTTGCGTCCTTTTGAATTTATTTCCTCCCTGTCGATAAAATATCCCAACTTTTTGTGAAGTTCAATACTAGCCGTATTATCCTGTCTTACCTGATTAACAATTTTTCTATAACCTTTCAGTTGGGCATAATTTAATATTAATTCCATACTTTCCAGAGCATAACCACATTTTCGATAAGGCATAAATATTTCAATACCAGTGCTAATTACATCAATACCCTGTTGATAAAGCGATATCGAACCAATCGCTGTTCCGTTTAATTCAATGGCAAACCTTTCAAAATATTGATTATGGTAACAGAATGTGTTCCAGTCGCTAATCATTTTTAATATATCTGCTTTATCCAGTTCAGGATATTGATATTTTTGGATAACGGAATAGTCTTCTGGTATAAAATGTCTTAGAAGTATCAATACAAAGCCTCCTAACAATTTTAATAACCTAATTATAGCATAAGCATATAAAAAACACAGAACTGTTCAGAAGAAAGACTTCGCAACGAGTAAATTAAGAAAACGAAAGACCTATAACACTATCCGTTTTCCTGATTGATCATTTTAACTGGAAAGAACGCACTTTTTTGATAGTCCATTCCATTTTTAACAGTACATATATAAGAAAATAAGTGTGGCAGCCATGGAGCCAGGATATTCAGAATACATTACTAGAATCATCAAGAGCTGGCATAAATTTATAGCCACTACCGACCACTGTTCTTATATATCCGCCATTGGGATTTTCCTGCTTTAACTTTCGCCGGATCTGGCTGATGACGTTGGTTACTGCTGTTCCACAATTTTCACCGTCTTCTTTCCAGACCGACTCATATATCTGTTCTTTTGAGAATACCCAACCTGGATGTCCGGCCAGGAAGCAAAGAGTAAAAAATTCATATCTGCTTAGTGAAATCTGTACACCGTCCAGATACACGGTCTGTTCTCTCATCCGGATTTGCAGGCCAGGAAAAGATAATTCATTCTGGTTCTTCCAGGAGACAGGTACATCTGTTTGTTCCAGGTATCTTCCGGCTTTTTGTGTAATAAAAGCAATCAACTCCTGAACCGACATTTCATCCATATTTTCCGAATCAAAAATTAGTATCTTTGCCATTTTAATCAGACCACCTTTCTCAGCAGATTCTTCTAAAAGAAGCGGAGAATACCACGATACGATATTCTTCCGCTTCCTCGCAGACACTCTTATAATCCAGTTTTCCTTATATAAGCATAGGTCATGATCAGAAAACGTAATCCAGGAACTGCCTGGTTTCATCCTCATGAAGCCATTCCCTCATCGGAGCTTTCGTAAACGGCGGCCTTCCACCAAAAGACTTTATGCATACTGCATGCTCAATCAGTTCGCAATACAGCAGAAACACCTTTTTGTCAATCCGTTTTAGAAAGCCTAACATAATTTTTTAATTAACCACGCCATATTCTGGCCTAGATTTTTCATATTCTCAATTCCTTCCATATCGCTTTGCACATCACCAACGTCTTTTCCATAGACCATATTCCAATAGGTAGAGCCGGCTAAGACTACTTCTTTATTCAAAAAAAAGTGATTCATTGTGTCAACAGCAGCTAAACCACCGCCCCTGCGGACAGCTGAAACCGCCGCGCCGACTTTATATTTTAGAAGGCCAGGATTTGTGGCAACAATCACACCCGCCCTTTCTAAATATGCCTTCATATTGGCACTTACATCAGCAGAATAGACTGGAGATCCCAATAGAATCCCATCCGCTTCTACCATTTTCTCAAAGTATCCACAGAACTTATCCTTCTGAAAAATGCAATTCTTTTTCCCTTTACAGGAGAAGCAGCCACGGCAAGGGGCAATGATGTCATTTCCTAACTGGATCAATTCCGTTTCAATCCCTGCCTGTTTCACCTCTGATAAAACAATGTTCATGATTATCGCGGTATTACCATTCTTCCTTGCACTTCCGCTGATACCTAATACCTTCATCGTCATATCCTCCTACACTCTGCATGATTCATGGTTTGTATATTGTGCTTTAACCAGGTAAACTCCGGCCATAACAACTATAATTCCCAGCACCTCTTTTGTCGAGAGCGTTTCGGCAAAAATGAAGTAGGAATAGAGTGAAGCAATTACTGGCTGGCACAGACATACAATTGCGGATAGATTCACGCTGATCTTCCCCTGGCAATGCGCCAGAAGATTGTGTCCTATCACCTGCAGACAAAGGGTCAACCCTATCAATGGCCAGAGTTCCCCTGCTCCATGGGGAATCTGGATACCTTCTGCCAGCAGAGCTGTAACGCCCAATACCAATACACTTCCGAACCCACTTACAAACATAATTACACTGCTTTCATATCTATCTCTTAACCGGTATGAAATCAGGATAAAACTGGCATAGAAGAAAGAAGCGCAAAACGCCAGGAAATCTCCTAAATAATTTGATTTACCAGGATTGATTTTGCCTCCTAATAAAATAAACACTCCTATAACTGTAATTACCGCTCCCATCAAAAAAAACTTAGGCATTTTCTCCCGGAATAAGAAATAGGAAACAGGAATCACAGTAAATGGCGTCAGGTTTGTCAGCAAATTCGCATTAGCCACCGACGTATAACTGAAGGAAAGATTCCATAGGGCAACATCGCCAGCCAAAAAGCAACCGGCCAGAATCAGAATCAACACATCCCTTTTTGTCAGATCCTTTAAACCCCTAAATGCCAATGGGAACAATAGAGGTAAGGAAAACAGCACTCTGTAAAATCCGGTGCTTATGGGGGGCAGTGTGCTAAGCTTGACGAATATCCCGCCCGTTGCAAGAAAGGCAACCGCCACAAGTTCTAACAACACATCCTTCGTTTCATTATCTCGTTCATTTACTCTCAATATCATATCCTCCTCGTCTCTGGGTTCTCTTTGTTTTCAAAATATGATATACTCTTATTGGAACCATTAAAAGAGCCACTAAGCGACAAAATCATGGTGCCACCAAGGAGATTTTTTTATGATTAACCTTAACAGGCAGAGCAATGAACCTCTATATATGCAGATTTACATACAGATAAAAAATGAGATATTAAATGGCACGATAAAAGAAGGACAGGTATTAGCCGGCAGCCGGGGACTGGCCGGTATCCTTGGTGTCAGCCGGAACACCGTGGACGGCGCATACAGCCAGCTAACCGCCGAGGGGTATGTAACACCCAAAAAGGGGGTCGGATATATTGTCATGAAAGTGCCGGAACTTCCGACACATCAGGAAAGGCCAATACAAAATAGGATACTGACGCCTGCCGTTCATGAAAAGACCGTTCCCTCGATTTTATATGACTTGACCAACACCAGCCAGACAAACGATCTCTTTCCTAAACGGCTCTGGAAACGCTGCACCTTAGAATGTCTGGATATGCTGGAGAATGAAGCTAAAATCTCAGCCTATCAGGATAAACAGGGAGAGTCCTATCTTAGAAAAAATCTGCTTTCCTATCTGGAGCGGATCCGGGGCGTCCATTGTGATAAAAGTCAAATCATCATTACGAGTGGAATCCAGCAGTCGCTGGACTATATCTGTAAACTGCTTTCTTCCAACCGGCAAACAGTTTTGATGGAAGACCCCGGATATAATAAGGCAGCAGCGGTATTTCACAATAATGATATGGACATTCAGACCGTTTCTGTTGATGATAATGGAATCATTGTTTCCAGGCTCCCGCCCAGAACCAATGCCTGTGCAGTTTACACCACTCCCTCGCACCAGTTTCCAACAGGGGCAACCTTATCCGTCAGCCGCCGCTATGAACTGCTCGAATGGGCGCATCAAAATAATACCTTTATCATTGAAGACGATTTTGACAGCGAACTGCGGTACTATTCAAAACCCATCCCGTCGCTGCAATCCATCGACAGAAATGACTGCGTCATTTATATCGGTACATTTTCAAAGGCGCTTTCCCCCTCAATCCGTATGGGATATATGATACTGCCACCGCTTTTGCTGCAGGCTTATCTTGAAAAATTTGAACTGTATAACAGCACGGTGCCGCTTCTCAACCAATATGTGGTTGCCCGTCTCATTGAAACAGGTCAATATGACCGCCATGTCAGGCGCCTGAATCATATATTCCGCAAACGGCTTGAGCGGTTCTTGGCGGAACTGGATGATACAAAGAGCCAGATTGAAATAGCAAGCAACGGTACCGGGCAATATTTCCTGCTCAAATTTTCTCAAAGGGTGGATCAGCATACGCTGATTGAAAAAGCCCTTGAACACGGAGTAAAAGTATATCCAACCATGGAATTCTGGCGGGACAAAGCCGCATGTCCACCGAATACTTTATTCCTCGGCTTCAGTAAAATACGGATGGAGGATATCCCTGATTGTGTAAAACGGTTAAAGGCCGCCTGGACGGAATGGATATAGATACAACTACCAGTATGAACTGTCACGCTGCTTTAAATATGCAGAAGCTCCTTAATGTTCCCACCCAAAGCCATATCAGCAATTTCCTTTGATGGGCTGACAAATTCGACCAGTTCCCGGTAAAGATATGGTTCTCCATATGGCGCATCGGAACTAAACAGACATCTTTGAGACAGCTCAATCAATGCCATTCTGAACCAGCGTACTGTTTATCCGGAAACGCCTCCAAAGGTTGAATATTCGTTGACAGCAGTAGGAAAAACGATCCAGCCAATCTTAAAGGAGCTATGCGAATGGGGAACCAATTATCAAAAAGCGATTTCATCTATATCATGATCATCTCATAATTTAATGCTTGCAAAATGAAGCTGGAAGCTCCTGCTTTAAATTTTCAGAGCCTACAATATTTAAAAGAGAACTTTTCATAAACACAGGGATTCCCTTTCTTTTAGCCTGTTCTGCAATATTGAGAATCCATGTTTTATCAGAAGTAATTTTCCCTTTTCGATTTCCCGTTTCTGTTCCAATCACTACCCAGCCGATTCCGTTAAGATCAACCGGCCCCATATCCTCGAACAAAGGTTCAAAGGTTATAAAGTAATTGGGAGCTTTTATATGTTTCCTCATACATAAAATTCTGTCCTTATCGGCCTGGTTTGTTACGGTCACTCCAATCCACACCTGCTCCATCATTGTTTCAAAATTGATTAGCTGCGGGCGTTTAGTTAAAAACAGATATACATGCTGCGGGTTCTCACCCATTATCTGAAATACTTTTTCACGCCACCCTGGTTTCCAGCAGGAAAAGTCACTCATGCTTGTCATTAAATACGTGTGGGGGGATTTTACTGCAATTCTTTTCAGGCGTGTTTCCATAAATACCGGCATCGAAAAATCCGGCGTAATTTTAAATCGGTTATTGATTCTCCGTGCATAGCAATAATCACAGCCAATCGGACAGCCGTTTACCGGATTCAGATTTTTGATTAACGTTCCAATATCTTGTGCTTCCATAAAATCACCTCACAGTTTGATAGCGCAATTATAACTTTTCGATTGCGGCATAAGGACATGTCTTGTAACAGGTGCCACAATGAATGCAATTCTCTTCCCTAATCTGGAATGGGATTCCCTGTTCTATACAGCTTGATGGACAGACAGAAAGGCATTTTCCACACTGATTACATACATCCAGTATTTTATATCCCACAGGAGTAAGTTTCCGGCCGCCAAAAGCAAAACTCTGATGAAACGGCGGTTGCTGCCGCAGGTCAAAAAATTCTCCCTCCCCTTCATAAAGCTGGAACACAGTAAGCATTTCCCGTGACGCTGATGTTGGATAAATTTTTTTCATATAGGGGTTCCGATTGAATACTTCTTCCACAAGGCGGCTCCCCAGTTCCCGGACTTTCCCACGGACTGATACCACCACGGTTGAGAGCGTATCGTTTCCTTTCATACCACTAATTGAAACAAAATGCTGATTGTTCAGCCGGTTATAAAAATCTTTTCCCTTAGAGGTTAAGAAGAAAATACTTCTGTCGTCACACAGCATAATATCTATCACACAGGTATGCGGGAATCCATCCCTGTCATTTGTTGCAAATACAGTTGAATGGATGTCATTCGTAAGGAAAGAGAAAATATCTTTTATATTCATTTTGATGCCCCCTGCATTAAGATAACCGCTCTGCAAATCGAGTCATCTGCAGAGCGATATTCAAACTATAAGCTCAAAGGTCAAACTGCTTTGGCGGATTACCGGAAAAATCTGCAATCGTGGCTTTTCCGTCCGTGAGATAGAAAACCTCAAAGATTGGATTGTCTGCGGTCTGGTACTGCTGTTTTACAATCGGAATATTAAGGCAGGCCTGTTTCACCGCCATATTGTTCTCGAAAACGGCTTTCCCGTTCAGACGAATCCATGCGAAATCTGCATTGGAAACACAAACTTCTATGTACGGATTATTCTGCATATCTGCATAGACCTCTTTCTGGTTGTTGGTGCAGAACCACAGCTTGCCGCCCTGTTCAAAGCAGAACATAAAAGGACGGCATTTTGCTTTTCCGTCACGCCCTACAGTGGCAAGATACTGAATAGGATTCTCAGACAAAAATTTTATGACTTCGTTCATTTTGACTACCTCCTGAATAATATTTTTGATAGGCTTGCTAATTTCCAACCATGAGCTTATAATATGGCTGTAAGCGCTTAATGTAAAGTAGAAACATATTTGTAATATAGTTTCTAAAAGAAACTATAGAAAGGAATTTTAGTTTGGGGAATCGGGTTACATAAAACCTTTTTTTAAAGTAGAGTGAATGCATCAAAGACGTGCAAGAAGGATTATATTTTAGAATATTATGCTTGAATTTTTAAACATGATGTCAGGTAAGGAGAAACATGAATAAAATAGCTATATTAGGTAATAGGGGAACGTTCTGCGAGGTTGCGGCAGAGATATACGCAAAAAAAGGTGGAAGTGAAAGTGAAATAATATACTGTAAAACATTGAATAGTGTGTTTGACCGGTTAGACAGTGAGTGCCAGCTTGGTGTGTTGCCTATTGAAAATACTTTAGATGGATTTGTCCAACGAACGATCGACCTGTTAATAAAGAATAATGCATCTATTATTGGAGAAGTAATTCTGCCTGTGCATTTTTCATTTGTGGCCAATAGTATGGATACAACAAAGGTTAATAAAGTATACTGTCAGTTCAAAGCCCAGGGGCAGTGTCTGAAATTTTTAGACGGTTTGGATTCTGTTAAGATTATTACAACTGAAAGTAATAGCGATTCATTTGAACAAGTTAAAATGGGTGCGGAGACAGAAGCGGCCATTATACCGCAGCATTTATTAGTGAAGAAGGATTTTCCTTTTTCTGTTAAGGAAATTACAGATTCACCGAATAATGAAACAAGATTTATTATTATATCTAAGGGGAAACAAGAATTTGATACTGAAAAAAAATATAAAACATCTCTTGTGATTTTAGATAGTGTAACAAAACAACCGGGGATGTTACTGAACATATTAATGCCTTTTAAGAAAAATGGAATTAATTTACTCGCTATCATATCAAGACCTACGAAGCAGGAGCTGGGGGAATATTACTTTTATATAGAATTAGAAGGACATTATCTTGAACACAGAATAAAAAAATCTCTTGAGGAAATTTCAATAGACAATAATGTTAAAGTATTTGGAGCGTATGAAGCTGATTTAGGAGGGAATTATGGAACTATTATTTGAAAATGAAGCGATAGCCAGAGCTGCTATTGATGCTGGAGCAGAATTTTGTTCCGCATATCCAATTACACCTGTAACTACGATCGTTGGATCAAGGGAAAAAGTCTTTCACAGCTACATTAGGGCCAGGTTTTTCTCTGATGCAGAAAGGAGAATTCAGTTTTGACAACTAAAAAAGTTTTACCACGTTGTCCGGTGGACGTGACATTGACTCTCATAAATGACCGTTGGAAAGTGCAGATACTGCGAGAACTTCTTTATGGGACAAGACGGTTTGGGGAGATTCGGAAAGCATTGGGGAATGTGTCAACCAAAGTATTAACGGCCAACCTGCGGTCAATGGAAGATAACGGATTGCTTACCCGGCGTGTCTATCCTGAAGTGCCGCCAAAGGTCGAATATACTCTGACCGATCTTGGGTATAGTCTGAAACCAATCCTGTTTGCAATGGTAGAATGGGGGTGCAATTATAAATGTATGGTTGATGGGCAAATGCCAATGAGAACAACGGCTGGAAAAATTATGATGATTATGAAAGCTGAACCATCGGACTTTCAGGAAATTTCTGAGTTACTGAATTTAACTTCCGTCTATGTTGATTCAGAATTAATTACGCCCCAAAGGATAAATCAATTTTTCTTAAAGGCAATAAATGAGTCAGATGAAATAGTGGGGGTGATTGGCGGATGCTCTGAAAATGATACGCTGCACATAACATTGATAGCCGTCCACCCCGATTACAAGAAACAGGGGATTGGAACGAAGCTGCTTGAAGAGGCAGAAAGAGAATACCCACATCAGCATTTTAAATTGACCGTGAATCATTCAGATCAGAATATCAACGGCTTTTTAGAACGCTCCGGATATGAAAAATCCAGTCATCAAGAGAATTGTACTGTCTATCAAAAAAATATGTAAGATGGAGGAATCATACATGCAGGGATTTATTACACCACCTAATCACAAGGGATTTTCAGCCAAAAGATTATTTGACGAAAACGGTAAAATCAAATGGGGAGCAATCGCCTATATTGATGTAAACGGCGGCGGGCCAGAGGGAAACCACACACACAAGGAAGATCATATATTCATTGTCGTAGATGGGGAAGCCAGGATCATGCTTGATGATAAAGCAGTTATTGTCAAGAAAAATGAATCAGTCTTTGTAAATGGAATGACGCCACATTCCATATGGAACAATGCGAATCAAACCACTGTAGTGATAAAGATTTCTACGGAAAGTGAAGCGGAGTGAACACGATTTGGAGAACATGTGAATTGTAAAAGGAGGAGTCATGGAGCTTGACGCTATCAGAAAACAGTTAGACCGATTAGACCAGTCTTTAGATTATATAATCCTGCTTAGATTGTCCCTGGCTATCCTTGTGGGAAAAGTCAAGGAGGAGCAGCACCTGCCAATTTATCAATCGGCGCGGGAAGAAAAGATTTATTCTTCCCAAAAATTATTTTCCGAACAGACCGGTGCCGATCCGGAGGCATTAACCCGTGTGTTTAAGGAGTTAATAGCGGCGGCAATCCGGATAGAAACAAACTTAGGAGAATATCAGTTTGAAATAAAAGAAGCTGATTTGAGCGCAGTTGGACAGGCATTGGGTATGTCAAATCAAGTATTGGACAATTTTATTTCACATATGGATTCGGTAAAAGAAACCTTACATAAAAGCGGTATAGAGGGGAATAAGCTTCTTGCCTCTTTATCAAAGTACTATGAAAATGTTTTATCGGACTCAAACGGGATTGAATTATAAATTCCGAACCGCGTTGACCAGCTATCGACGGAATCCTTGACGGGTTACTCAGACTAATCTGCATAATTTTCCAGTCCCTTATAAGGAGAAAATCAAATGAAAAAATCATCGAAGTATATTGGTTTCAGCGTTATTATAGTATTTCTTGTAATTCTAACTTTGTATTTTATTGCAATACAGGTATATCCAAAATGAATATTGAAAAGGATGCCCGAAAGTCTCAGTATATTGATGTTAACTGGCAAGTATCAAAAGATACTACAAATACCATTTCTGCCATGATTTTTTATGACGGTGATTTTATCAACCATACGATATCCATATACGTTAAACGTCACGGTTTATCATCTGGCTACTTTTTCAGAGCTGGCGGTAACATCGGCAGTGATATCAATCAGGGGGTAGGAGAAATTATTATCGAGGGCTATGAAGAACGAATATTTATGTCAATGAACAGGCTGCAAATCAGTAAGATAGAGATTGACAACGGTAATGATATCAGCAGCATAGACATAGACAGCACAAAACCATTTGTTGTCATTCTCCCAGCAAACAGCGGCGCCATTACAATATATGATACGAATGGCAATTTGGTTAAAAGCACACAGTATAATTTGTAGACCATCACTAAAGAGGTGCCACTATGTTCTATTCATATAAAAATATGAAACTGCATTATGAAATGATTGGTGATGGAAAGCCCATTATTATATTGCATGGTTTAGGTTGCAACTGGACTTTAATGAAAAGCTGTTTGGAGCCTATATTTGATACTCAATCCAATTACAGACGCATATATGTAGACTTGCCCGGGATGGGCCAATCAACGGCTTCCTTAGAGTTTGCAGCCTCCGATTATATATTGGAATTATTGATTTCATTCATCAGAAATTTAGATATACTAAATTTTCTGTTAATAGGTGAATCCTATGGCGGATATTTGGCACGCGGAATTCTGGCAAGACAGTTTAAAAATGTGGATGGGATGATGCTATTATGCCCTGTTATAGAACCAGATCATAGCAAGCGCACTCTGCCATTAAATGATATATTTTTTTCAGATGAAAAATACTTAAATACACTGACCGATACAGAAAGAACGGATTTTTGTGAGTATTCTGTTCTCGCTAATCAATATACACATCAGAGATATAAAAATGAAGTTCTGGCCGGCTTGGTACTGGCTGATAATAATTTTATAAATACCCTGGAAAATAACTATGAATTCAGCTTCAATGTAGACGAGATCATTCGGGGTATTACTTATCAAAAGCCAGTTCTATTTATATGCGGTAAACAGGATAAGTGTGTCGGCTATCAAGACGCATGGCGGCTTGCAGAGAGCTATTCAAGAGCAACATTTTCTGTATTGGATATGGCTGGACATAATTTGCAGATTGAACAGCCCCATTTATTTAATGAACTGGTTATTGACTGGCTTTTAAGAATTGAACAGGCGTAAAATGCTTTTCGCAAATTCAGTGTCGGTCATGACCTCCAATTTGGTAGTCGTACTGTGAATCTGTTCCCATATTAGATAATGCAATCCGTCTGGCTACCTGTTTCCCCAAACGATGGCAGAACTGGAAAGCGGACTACAGATCATTCAAACACTTATAAAGGAAAACCAGACGGTTATTCAACGGGAGGAATTTATCATTTAACCAGTAAACCGTATTTATCTTATAAAAAATAAAGACAGGGAGTATACAATGAAACAAGCAGAAAATTCATGGTTTTCTATTACTGAACATATAGATAACAATTGTCTCGATTTCTCAGTAAATACAAATGCCTTGGGCATACCAGACACCATCCGCCAAAATATATCAAGTGTAATTAATGCTGTTGGTTTCTACCCGGATTCCGATTGCAGTACCCTGTCTGCCGCTTTAGCAGAAAAATATAAAATATCCTCAAACTGCATTCTTTGTGGAAATGGAGCGGATGACTTACTTTATCGCCTGGTCTTTGCCTTGAACCCCCATAAGGCACTTATTATAGAACCGACTTTTGAGGAATACAGCCACGCACTGGAGTTAATCGGCTGCAGCGTATACCATTACCAATTAAGTCCTACCAATCAATTTAAACTTGACCAAAATGTATTGTCAGTAATAACAAACGATTTGGATATCCTGTTCCTTTGCAATCCGAATAATCCTACTGGTAATCTTGTCTGTGAACCGCTTATGGGGGAAATTATCAAAAAATGCCGGAAAGAAAATATACTTCTGGTTATAGATGAATGCTTTTTAGAATTCGTGCAGGAATGGGAGCAATATACCCTAAAACAAAAGGCAGCACTGTCCTCAAATATTATTGTGATTGATGCTTTTACTAAAACTTATTCTTTAGCAGGATTCCGGCTTGGATTTTGTATTTCCGGTAATCATGTATTACTTAAAAAAATGAAAACACAGGGACAGAGTTACAGTGTTTCCGTTCCGGCTCAATTCGCAGGGTTATGTGCGCTTATGGATAAATGCTATATGCAAAAGACTTATAACTTTTTGTCCGATGAACGAAATTGGCTGTTTTCGCAATTGCTAGCACTGAACATTACTGTATGGCCATCCTATGGAAATTACCTGCTCTTTCGGTCAACCTGTAAAAACCTACGAAAAAGACTTTTAGAGAAAGGAATTAAAACGCGGGACTGCTCATACTTCTATGGCTTAGGGTCAGAATATTGCCGTATAGCCATTAGGATACATGAGGAAAATGAAAAATTTGTTGAAACATTGCATGCAGTCCTAAATCAATAAAACTACTTTTACCAGTAAAATCCTGTCCCCTATATGCCAAAAGCCAGGGCATGAGACCAGTCTATTGGCTCCCATGCCCCTGCTTATATTTAGATTTTGTCGTATATGCCCTTCCATCTTGTGATGCAGCTCATTTAAGTAAAATACCATTTGCAAAACCTATAATTATAAGTCTATATTTTCATTTCCGGTCTTATACATTTTATATAACTTTCCAGTTATCTCAAGCATTTTCGCCCTCATAGATAATGGTTCAACGCACTCTACTTTGTCGCCATAACTCAATAAATAATTGACTGAAAGATTGTTAACAGGCATGTAAACCTGTGCAATATAATAATCTGTATTTTCTTGTGACAGGCATTCTTCTCCAAAACGGGAAATAATTTTGTCCACGACATTTTCATGCACACGAAGTTTCACTTTTGTTAATGTCTCATCATTAAATTTTGTCGGTTTACTATACTCAGCGGGGAAAGGACGCGGCTCAAACACTTGTTCATCCACACGCAAATTCTTCATTCGCAAAATTTTGAATGTACGAAAATCCTGCCGCATGAGACAGAAGCCTTGAATATACCAATCTTCCTCTCGTAACAACAGACAGTATGGCTCAATTTTCCGTACACTGTCCCGGCTTTTATTATCTTTGTATTCAAATTCTAAAAGGAATTTTTGCTCAATCGCTCTTTGAACAAATTTTATTCTTTTAAGAACACTATCCGAATATAACCAGGGTGAAAAATCCAGGCGGATTTGATTCGTCCTAAAATTTAGTTCTTCCTGTTTCTCTGGTGGTATCATTCCTTTCACCTTTGCCAGCGCAGTTGTTATATCCTGACTTGGCAAATTACTCTGTATACTGCCTAATGCCATAAGCAGGGCCGTAATCTCATTAGTCGAAAACAAGTGCTTTTCAACTTTATATGATTTTAATATACTGATGCCATTGCCGGGGCCAGATACAGCCACAACAGGAATACCGGCCTGATTTATGGAGTCTAAATCCCTATATATTGTGCGGGTTGAAACTTCAAACATATTTGCCAATTCTTCTGCATTCACTTTATCCCGCTCTAACAATATCATAATGATTGCAATCAGCCTATCTATTTTCACATAATCAACCCCATCTATTTTTTGATACGATTATAAATTCCTGACATATAGATGTCAAGAATATTGTGGTACTATACAATAAAAATCAAAGGAGAAATCATATGAAAAAATTTGAAGCACAGGTTAGCTTAATGACAGCAAAAAGTGATACGGCTATTTGGACGATTTGGACAGATGTTCCAAGCTGGCCAAAATGGGACGATTCTTCTAAAGCTGAAATAAACGGCGCTTTCGAGGCGGGCAATATAATTCGTTGCTTTGCGGAGGGTGAACCGGAACCCCGGAGCATGATGATTATTTCGGTAAAGAAAAATGAGGAATTTATCGATCAGACGGACCTGCCCTTTGGAAAAATCGTGACATATCACTTAATCAGGCCACTTGATGGAAACATTCAGGTAACACATAGAATGGTTGCTGAAATAGATGACAATATGGCGGATATGTTTGGAAATGAAATCTGGCCCCATATTCAATCTGGTATTTTCGAGGCACTAAACGGTTTAATCAATTTATAGAAAAGAGTGCCGGGAAGGGTTACAGCCCCCGGCGTTCTTCCATTCAGGAGGATAGCGGAGATGGATATATTTGATACAATTATAAAAAGAGGATCAAATCGCCGGTTTTGTCCAGAACAAATAAAGACTGATGAGTTGAATAAAATATTGGAAGCAGGTGAAATGGCTCCGATTGCTTCAAAAAATTATGACAGCATGATGATTACAGTAATTCAGGATACAATGCTGCTTAGAAAAATTGGTAAGACAGTAGGCATTTATCTGGGAAAATCTTTCATAGATCCTTTATATAAAGCCCCTGCCTGCGTAATAATCTCAGGAAAAGAGTATCAACCTTTTCAATTAGGTGAAGGCAATAAAATACCGCAGCCAAATTTAGAGTACATTAATGCTGGCTGTATAATCGAGAATATGACTTTGGCTGCTACTGATATGGGGATTGGCAGTGTTTGTATCACGGGGGCTTTATACGCATTCACGTTAGATAACAATTTATTAGAGCAGCTAAACTTGCCAGATAACTTTCGGCCATTAGCCGGCATGGTACTTGGTTATCCACAGAAGCCTCTGCCTAACAGGAGAAAGCGGAAATGGAAAATACCTGTTCAATATCATTAGATAGTGCAACTTATGAAATATTGCTCATGTGCTAAACTGCAGCGCCTCCGAAAAAGTACCTGCTGTCTATGCATTTAGGACATTAACAGTATCCGAAAATTAAGGACTTTTAGAGACAGTCAGCGGACGGAAGAATGATGAACTATCCCAGGAAAACGGAAGTCTAAATGCGTGGAAAAAAAATAAAACAATCGGGGCAGGGAAGCTTTGTTTATCGGCTTCCATGTCCCGATTATTGTTTACATCCTGTCGTATATACCCTTTAATGTATACTGGGTTAAAATATGCCCTTCCATCATGTGATACAGCTCATTTAAGTAAAATCCCGTCTGCAGATCCAACAGGCCATCCAGTGCAAAAACATGCAGCTCATAAGTATGTGCCTGATCGGGTGGTGTCATGCCTCCATAGAAGCTGGACAGATTCCTGCTTTGCTGGCCGCCTTGGATACTCGTCCAGCTATTGCAGCCCTGGATAAAGTCACAGGCCGTCTGGCTCTCATTATCCTTCAGCTCATTGCGCGTGATGTTCGCGGCCAGCCAGTGAACCCATACAAATCCACCTGTAACCGGATAGGAGTCTTTGTCTTCCAGGATGACCGCAAAAGAAACGGTCCCCTCCGGAGCCTCCTCAATTTTAAATGGCAGGGAATACGTTGGAATCCCGTTTTCATTAAACTGGGTCCCGCGCCCTCCATATTGGTCCTGGATCTTTCCGCCGATGATTCCTGTACTCGTCACAATCATAATTCCACCTCCATGCGATTTATTCAATACCATCATACCCACATGGATTCCCGACGTAAATTACCCACTTTTTCGTAGGTATTATTCCGGGACAACTCCCTTTTCAATCAGCAGGGCCTCTTTTCCCTGTGCTTTCAGGTATTCAATCCCGATATGCTGCATGATTTTCAGCGCCTGCAAAAGCTCCCTGCCCTGTCCTTCCGTTAAGGAATACTCTACATGCAACGGATAGCCCTCGAAGGATTTCTTCTCTACAAAACCATAGTCTATCAACTCCTTTAGCTGCTCCAGCAGCATCTTCTGTGTAATCCCATCAATATCCTTTTCCAGCTTGGCAAGAGAGGTCGGTCCCAGGCGCAGCCGCCATATAATGATTGGCTTCCATTTGCCTTTTATCATATCATGTACCAGTTCGAGGGGGCATGTAAATTCTTCCCGCATTTTCATATTGCCATCACATCCTTTGCCCCCTATCTTACCTCAAATTCTATTTTTTCTCAATGCCATTAACAGCTTTGTAAATCAGATCAGCATCCCATTATTAGGGCTTATGATCTGCCCTGTCATGGAATCCTGGGCCAAAACCGCACAGATTAATTCCGCAATGTCTTCCGCTGTTGAAATTCGCTGTAGCGGGAGATTGCCGCTGAGCCGGTACATTTTTTCTTCCTCACCGGACCACCATCTTGTAGAAATAGCTGCCGGCGCTATGCAGTTTACCCGGATATCAGGTGCCAGGGCGCGGGCCAACGATTTCGTCAGGCAATGGACAGCAGCTTTGGAAGCGGCATATGGCAGCGAGGATCCGGATCCTGTTATGCCGGCAATACTCCCCATATTAAGAATCGAACACCCTGTCTTTGTTTTCATGAATGGTACCACAGCACGGGTGCAATAAAATGCGCCCTTTACATTGACAGAAAATAGCTTCTCCCACATCGCATCCATAACACCCTCCAAATCATCCAAATCCAGCTGCTCTGTTATACCTGCATTGTTAACCAGGTAGTGAATTCCTCCAAATTGATTCTGCACCTCCAAAACCATTTTATGAACCTCTGAATCTTTAGAAATATCCGCTCTGATTGCAGCCGCATTACCTCCGTTCTTTACTATCATCTGAACCGTTTCCTGCGCCTCCTCATGGGAGTGAGCGTAACTAACAATGACAGAAGCCCCATATTCCGCCAACTTTATGCATGCGGCCCGTCCAACTCCCGTTCCGCCTCCGGTGACAAGGGCCACTTTATTTTTGAATGTTATCATAGAATGCCTCCTTTTCTTTTGGATTTATTATACTTTCTGATTCAGATATTGTATAATAACCGGTAATGATACATGCAATCACACAGAATGATAGGTGGGTAAATTGGAAAGTCTTGAATTAAGGATTTTTAAAGAAGTCGCATATACAGGCTCTATAACCGGGGCAGCCGCAAATTTAAACTATGTGCAATCGAACGTGACTGCCCATATAAAAAGGCTGGAAGAGGAACTGGGAACCACGCTATTTGCGCGTCATGGAAAAGGGGTAACTCTGACAGAAGATGGGGAAAAATTATTGTACTATGCAGATGCAGTCCTGGAACTGCTGGAGCGCGCAGTTTCCGAGTTAAGGAAGGCTTCCACAAAACTGAAAATTGGGACCACCCAGACGCTGGCCGCCACTCGATTACCCCGGTGGCTTGCTGATTATCAAAAACAACACCCTGATGTGGCCTGTTCATGCGTTACGGATCGGCAGGACCGCCTTATTTCTTTACTAGAAAAGGGGGAAGCTGATTGTGTCTTTGTGGAACCTCAGTATTTAAAACCACACTTAAAATCCATCTTTTCTTTTAAAGAAATGTTAAGCATCCTTGCACCGGCCGGCAGCACGTTGGAGGACATATGCAGGTATCCTCTCATCGTAAACACGATAGAAACCTGCCCCTATCGAAGAATGCTCCAAAACTGGGTGCTTTCCCAAATACATTCCATTCCTGCTTTGATAGAACTCGATACCGTAGAGGCAATATCCCATGCAGTCGCTCTGGGAACCGGTATCTCCCTCCTTCCCACAGCTGTAACTGCCGGGAATCGTAAATTAAGCACATTTCAGGTGTCTGGGATTGATGAACTGACAATCTATATGGTGACATCCTGCAATTCACAGAAAAAAGAAGTCTATCAGTTCAGGGATGTGATTATACCTTCCCAAATGAGGAATGATGGGATGAAGACTGGAATATATGAGGTGCTATAAATGAAAATGCGTCAGGAATATACCTGCCCCCTGGAAATTATACATGACATTGTAAAAGGGAAATGGAAAACCATCATCATTTTTCAATTAAGAAAAGGGAATCGGACATTTTCAGAATTACAACATACGATAGAAGGTATATCGGAAAAAATGTTATTACAGCAACTGAAAGAACTGCGCGAATTTGATTTGATTGATAAGATAAGCACAGAAGGCTATCCACTACATGTGGAATACTTTCTGACGGGACGAGGACGAAAGTTGCTGCAGGCCGTAGAAATCATGCAGGAACTCGGCATCGAATACATGCTAGAACATGGAGGCGCCGATATTCTTGAGCAAAAAGGAATTCCGTATAGCCAGAGCTTACCTACCAAAAAGTAAGTAATTTACTATATCCTCATTTCAATTATAATAGATCTAAAAACATATGGAGGTAATTGAAATGAGTATAGGACTGCTTTTGATTGATATACAGAATGACTATTTCCCAAATGGGAAATATGAATTGTATCGGCCGGAATCAGCAGCAAATCAGGCAAAGAACGTATTACAGATATTCCGGGAACATGGGCTTCCTGTTTTCCATGTCCAGCATATTAATCCATCTCCAGACGCAGCATTTTTTGTACCAAATACAGAGGGAGTGCGCATCCATAAAAGTGTTTACCCTCAAACTGGGGAATTAGTAATTGAGAAGCATACACCGGACAGCTTTTATCAGACCATTTTAAAATCGGAACTTGATAAAAAAGATATCCGTCATTTAGTGGTCTGCGGCATGATGACACATATGTGCGTCGATACTACGGTAAGGGCTGCTAAGAACCTGGGCTATGAGATCACTCTTTTGGAAGACGCATGTGCAACGAAGGAACTGGAATGGAATCATATATCCGTACCCGCACCTGTTGTCCAAGCCGTATTTATGGCTTCCCTAAGCAATAAATTTGCGGAAATTGTAACTGTAGATCAATGGAATATATTCAGGTAATAAACAAGCTGGGTAACTCCTTTTAGAAGGTATCTGGCAAAATTAATAAAAGTAAACTGTGTAAACATACCCAAGGATTACGCAAACGGCACAATTTTTTGTTTCCATCTCCTTCCAGATTGAGACATACAGGCAGTCTACAAAGACGAACGTATAGAATTTTTAATGGCCGGTTCTGCAATTCATCGGCTGTTTCAACCACCCTGTCCGTGACGGTTGGGATTGTTTCATGGGATACCTTAAAGCCATAGATATCTTCGGTAGTAACCGGGATATCCCGTTGGCTCATGCCCCGTGCATACATGGCCAGTACTTTATCCTCAACGCCGCTGACACCATGGGTGTGTTTGGGGATTGCTTGGGGCTTAAAGGTGGGCTCACAGTCCCTTGGCACCTCTTTGGGATACCTGTTGGTGGAGGGATATGTCCTGGCCTTTTTCGGTGCTTTTATATGGCTTTTTATTTTCTTCAAATCATCTGCATCCCCCCGTTTACCTGCAGCACCTCGCCTGTGATATAATCAGCCATATCCGAGGCGAGGAACAGGGCTGCATCTGCAATATCCTTATCTGTCCCAATCCGCTTAAGCAGCGTCCTTGCAATATAATTATCCCTGTCTGCCTTAATCCGCGCCTGTGTCATTGGTGTCTTTGTGATTCCTGGCGCAATGGCATTGACCCTGACCCCATACACCCCCAAATCCACTGCCAGGCCCCGGGTAAGACTGACCACCGCCCCTTTTGCAGCAGAATAGCCTGCATATCCTTTACAGCCACTGAACGCGTCTATGGAAGACAGATTGATAACCGAACTCTTTTCATGCCGGATAAGGTAAGGTATGGCTTCATGGATGACCCGGATTATACCCATGACATTTACATCCAGCATCTTCATCCATGAATCCTCCAGATGCGGCTTCAATATATCGGTTTCCAGGAACAGGGCCGCATTATTCACCACTGTATCAATGGTACCAAATATATGTACCGCCTCTGCCACAGCCGCCTTTACATCTTCCTCCCTGGATATGTCACAGGGCATATATGCAGCCTCTCCCTTGCCGCTCCCGCATAAGCGGACCGTTTCTTCCAGCGCTTCTTTCCTCCTCCCCACCAGGAATACCCTGGCATTCTGTCCCGCCATACAGATGGCAATCCGTCTTCCTATGCCGCTCCCGGCCCCTGTAATCAGCGCAGTCTTTCCTGTGAGCATGTTTCCTCATCCCCTTTTCCTTGTGTTTTTCATAATCCAGGACCCAGATCAGGGCCTCTTCTAACTCCCCTACGCCCCCAGATAAGCCCTCTGTACCTCCCTGTCCGACAGCAGGTCCCTGCCTGATCCGGTTAAAGTGACTGTACCGTTTTCCAGCACATATCCCCGGTTGGCGATACTCAGCGCCATGGATGCATTCTGCTCAATCAGAAGGATGGTTTTCCCGTAATCCCTGATTTTCTGGATTAACTCAAATATCTCTTCCACAACTATGGGCGCCAGGCCAAGGGACGGCTCATCCAGCATGATGATTTTGGGATCCATCATCAGCCCCCTGGCAATGGCAAGCATCTGCTGTTCCCCTCCGGACAGGGTGCCTCCTGCCTGATTCCTTCTCTCCCTTAGCCTTGGGAACATCGTAAACTGTTCCTCCACCAGTTCATCCATCCGTTCCCGGCCCAGATTGGGATTGCCAAAGGAACCGGATATCATATTCTCATACACGGTCAGTTCCGGGAAGATCTTCCTGCCCTCCGGCACGTGGCATATACCCATCTTCACAATCTT
This sequence comes from Enterocloster sp. OA13, assembly GCF_022440595.1. Lineage (NCBI taxonomy): Bacteria > Bacillati > Bacillota > Clostridia > Lachnospirales > Lachnospiraceae > Enterocloster > Enterocloster sp. OA13. The sequence goes on from NZ_JAKNTF010000001.1 coordinate 5,451,548, forward strand.
ATGGGGAGGCATCGCAGTAATATCCCGGTCCATGAAAGAAATCCGGCCCGACTCCTTCCCCGCAAGGTTTGAAACCGCCATCAGGGCCGTGGTCTTGCCTGCACCGTTGGCCCCGATAAGGGAAATGATTTCCCCCTGGTTTACTTCAAAGCTTATACCCCGCAGGGCATTGATATGTCCGTAGCTGACTACCAGATTTTCAACCTTAAGCATACGCAACCCCTCTTTCCGCAATGAGTCCCTTGCCAAAATAAGCTTCCTGTACCCCCTTGTCATCCTTCACATGCTCCGGGGTACCCTCACAGATTTTACGTCCGAAATTCAGGACCAGGATATGGTTACACGAATTCATCACGAATTTCATATCATGTTCAATGACCGCTATGGTGTATCCCTTTTCCTTCAGCATGACCATGAATTCCATAAGGGAATCCGTTTCCCGGGGATTCATGCCCGCCGCAGGTTCATCCAGAAGCACGATTCTAGGTTCCAGGGCCAGGGCACGGGCTATTTCCACCTTCCGCTGTACACCGTAGGGAAGATTTCCCGCCATGGTATATGCATATCCGCTAAGTCCTACCTCCTTCAGTATCTGCGCCCCTTTCTCCTCTATCATCGCCTCATCCTCCCTATACCTCCTGGAGTGAAGGATGGCATCAAACAGGTTTGTCCTTGTATTGATGTGGAAACCTATTTTAATGTTTTCCAGGACCGTCATATACCGGAACAGCTGTATGTTCTGAAAGGTCCGGGCAATGCCCATCCGGGCAATCCTGTCACAGGGAAGCCCGGATATCCTGGATTCCTCCAGGTAAATGGAGCCGGAAGTCGGGGTGTAAAAACCGGAACAGATATTAAAAAATGTTGTCTTTCCGGCGCCGTTCGGTCCGATGATCCCATAAATATCCCCCTTCTCAATGGTCATATCCACATCGTCCACCGCCACCAGGCCGCCGAATATCTTTGAAACATGTTTTGCCTCAAGCAAAGCTCCCATCACTACGCCTCCTTTGGTATTTTTACTGCAGCATGCTGTGTATGTTTCTTTTTCTTTGTCCTGGTTCCCGCGAGCATGCTGCCTGATGCGCCTGCAAGCCCCTGGGGACGTACCCACATCATCAGTATGATAAGGGAGGCGTATACCACATAACGCCATTCCTCAATGCCGCGAAGCGCCTCTGTCAGTCCCTGGGCCACAACCGAACCAACCACAGGACCTGCCAGGGTTCCCTGTCCTCCGATAATCAGCATGGCCAGGATGTTGAACCCCTCGTCCAGGGTAAAATAGGTGGAATCCACATAGGAGGCATAGGCGGAATACACAGCCCCTCCGATTCCTGCCCAGAAAGCGCCGTACATGAAGTTAAGCACCTTGTACCGTCTGGCGTCCACGCCCAGGGACCTGGCTGCCAGTTCATCCTCCCGGATGGACATCCACGCCCTCCCTACCCTCGATTTGATGACACGGCTGGTACAGAACATATAAAGCAGCACGGCGGCCAGGAAAATATAATAGTATTTAGAAGCGCCGCCCATCTTGATGCCAAGGAAACGCGGCGCCATGATCCCCTTGAATCCCATGGCGCCGCCCGTTACAGGCGTCCAGTTAAGCGCAATAAGACGCATGAGTTCTGAAAACCCAATGGTAATCATGGCCAGGAAGATTCCCTTCATGCGCAGGGCCGGAAGTGCCACCACCGCCCCGATTAAAGCTGCCATGATGCCGGCCGGAAGAAGGGCCGCCCAGAAACTGACTCCAAAGGTCTTCATAAGAATGGCCTGCACATAAGCCCCCACACAGTAAAATCCCGCTATCCCGAAACACAGCTGCCCGCAGTATCCATTGATTATATTCAGGCCGCCTGCCAGGATGATATAAAGCATGATCCTGCACACAATCCTCATATTGCCCGTTTTCACAAACAGGGGCAGAGCCAGCATCACAGCCAGGCAGGCAATCCATACAGCTGTCCTGTACCTATTGTATAAGTGGCTTATTTTCTCTGTCATGGCCTTACTCCTTTCCTTTTAACAAAACCAGTCGGTCTGAATACCAGCATGATGATAAGAAAGCCAAAGGAAAACACATCCCTGAAGCTTGCCGAGGATATGGCTATTCCCATGTTTTCAATCATTCCCAGGATTACACCGCCAAAGGAAGACAGCGGTACGCTGGTAAGTCCGCCAAGGGTGGCTGCCGCAAATGCTTTCATGCTCAGCGTAGTGCCCATGGTAGGGCTGATGGACTGGTAGTAAATCCCAATCAGCGTACCTGCAACACCTGCCATGGCGCATCCGATACAGTTTCCTATCATGGCCGTCCGCCTTACATTGATTCCCACCAGGGCTGCCGCTTCCCGGTTCTGGCTCACGCATCTGAGGGCAATCCCCCACCTGCTCCTGTTAAAAATCATCATCATGGCCGTGCTGAGTATGATGACCGTGGCAATGATGATGAGCTGCACGCTGCTGATGTCCACTGGTCCCAGATGGAAAATCCGGTTCTGCACAATGTTCAGCATAGGTTTCCTCTCTGTGCCGAACAGAATCTGGGCCAGGTTCTTTAATAACATACTGAATCCGATGGTACATATCAGTGAGATATGTTCCGGGGCATTGACAAAATGCTCATAACAGAGCTTGTAGATGATGATACCCACTACCCAGGCAGCGGCAAAGCTGGCGAAAAGTCCCAGTATTATATTATTTCCGCAGAACAGGAACAGGTAGAAGGACGCATATGCGCCAATCATAAGGACCTCTCCATGGGTAAATGTAGCCAGCCCCACCACTCCGACAATAACAGCAAAGCCCAGGGCAATCAAGGCATAGATAAATCCCTGGCACAGTCCGTTTACCAACTGACTGATAATGTATTGTGATACCATATGCGTTCCTCCCTGATGATTATTTTTAAAATCAGTTTACTCAAACCCATAATCCTCTTCAATCACATACTTGCCGCCCTCTACCCCCAGGAGCAGGAACTGACGGACACCTCCACCATTTTCATCAAAGGTAAGCCTGCCTGCCATCCCGTCATAGGCTGCGTCCTTCAGGTTATCCTTGATGGCCTCCCTTGTAATCTCACCATCGCCGGTTTTCTCTATGGCGATTGCCAGCATCTGCACAGCATTGTAGGCACAAAGCGCATGGTCTGTCGGGGCGGTCTTATTCATGGCAAAAAACTTCTCATAAAAATCCTTCGTAACCGGGTTGTCCGGGGTAATATAGGAAGAATCGGAAACAATCAGCCCCTCTGCATTAGCGCCGCACAGGTCCAACAGCTGTTGGGAAGCGCCTGGTCCCTCCGTTACCATCTTAGGATTCCAGCCTGATGCCTTAATCTGGTTGATGATGGAGGGCACATTGCCCTGGTCCAGGATGCATACCGCCTCTGCACCGGAGGCCTTCAGCTTGGCAATCACAGAACTGAAGTCAGTCTCCATTTCCTCGTAGGACTCATCTGCCATGACCTCAATCCCTGCTTCCTTCAACGCATCCACCAGATGCTGGTTCGTACTGATGCCCCAGTCCGTATTCAGGTACATGACAGCTATCTTATCCAGTCCCATGAACTTTCCAATCACTGATTTGGCAACCCACGGCGCCTTGTCAGCCTGGTTGTACATGGTCGAGAAGCAATATTCACTCATGGGGGCATAATCAGGATTGGAGGCGGTTGGGGATATCAGGACACAGCCATACTCATCCACGATTGGGGCATCCGCCATACAGGCGCCGCTGGTGAAATCCCCAATCACAGCCTTGATATCATCATCCTCACAGAACTGTGTCACCATATCCGCGCTGGTCTTGGGGTCCGCAGCAGAATCCTTTACCTCGATTACCAGCTGGTAACCGTTCACACCCCCGGCGCCGTTCAGTTCATCAACCGCGATTTGGGTGGCAGCCTGAAAACCTTGTCCGTATTCCGCGTGAACCCCTGTAACAGGGGCAACCAGGCCCAGCTTTATGGTACCCTTGGATTTCCCGCTTCCTTCTGGCGCCGCGCTTCCTGCCTGTGTGTTTCCTGAACCTTCGGATGTACCTGCCGCTGCCGCGCCACATCCGGCAAGGCCAAATGCCACGGCTGCGGCCAGCAGGACTGCCGTTGCCTTTTTCTTCATATGTTTTCTCATGATCATTTCCTCCTCATACGACTGGAATAATAAAAAAGCGCAGACACTGTTTTTCGTTCAGCATCTTCGCTTTCCTTGTATAACCGGCTCTATGTGATTATCCTTACTTCCTTTTACAAAAACAGACCTCACAGATATCATCACCGCCTGCAATGGTTTTTCCCAGATGGAACTCATATCCCATGACCGCCGCGATATTCCTGTCCCCGTCCATTGCCATATCGCATAACGCGGGGATATCCTTTGCAGGTACTCCTGCCTTCAGCCATCCGGCCACCAGCGGGCAGTAATGGAAGTCAATCTCCAGACAATCCTCATCTGCTGTTTTAACCTCCATCTCAAATGTCTTTTCCACCACATCTGAGAGGAATGCAGCCCTGAAAGTTGCAACATCATCCGGATTGCAGCCCGCCTTAATGGATGCCCCCTGAAGCTGCCCTGTTTTTGCAATGGCTTTCCTGGCAAATGCCTCACCGTCCGCGCCTTCCTCTTTCGCCGCCTCGTAGGTAAGGGCCATCCAGGTTGCCCTGTGGCTGATGGCTGCACGGTTTATATCCACCTTTTCATCTGATATTACCGGTATGTTCTTTATCTCGCCCATATATGTTCCTCCTGTGTCATCATTTTAATCAAACCTGCGCGCCGTGATTTTGATGTATTGAGTTATAGCATCTTCATTCTATATTTGTCAAATCATTTCTTCATTTTAATGAATTATTTTTATTATATTAACTTTAATAACAAAAAAATTATGGAAATATCTTGACAAACTTGTTTTTCAGAATGTATAGTGACACATATTTATGTTGCTTAACAGGACCGGCCATGGAATGTAGCGGGCAGGTCAAAGATACAATAAACAGGCCAGAGGTGGGATAATGATAGAAAACATAGGCAGAAAAATCAAGACATTCCGAAACCGGTATGGCATGACCATCCAGGAAATGGCAGAACAATCCGGTGTCAGCAGTTCCCTGCTCAGCCAGATGGAGCGGGGCATCGGCAACCCCACCATAAGTGTGCTGGAGGCAGTCTCACATGTCATGGACTGCAGCGTTGCCGACCTTTTAGCCGAGGATGTAAAGAACAGCGACCTTGTGGTACGTCATAGGGAACGCAAGAGAATATATGAAGGGCAGAAAGAGACCGCCATGTATGGTCTCTTATCAGACAAGGTTGTACGGGGTAATTTTGATATGATCCTAATTGTCCTGCCTCCCCACAGCGAGGTTGACAGCCGTCTAAGCCGCCATCCCGAGGAGGAAGCTTCCTTCATCTTAAAAGGGAACGCAGTTTTTGAATTTGATGGCGAGGTAATCCCGCTGGAGGAAGGGGATACCATCCGGGTGCTCTCTAACCGGAACCACAGGGTACTTAATATCCAGGATGAGGAATGTGTAATCATATGTACACGAAACCGGATATTGAGCTGAAGCGGGGAACGAATAAAAACGTCCTCTTCTTTCTTCAAAATCTATATTTTCATGCTTATACATTTTATTTTGCGTAGAAAAAGAATAAAACAATCAGGGCAGGGTAACTTTGTTTAGCGGCTTTATTAGGGCTTAGGATCTGCCCTATTATGGAATTCTGGGCCGGAACTGCATTACCCAATTTTATATTATGATCTGGTTATACAATTTGCGGACCATATCGGCAATCAGTCCGGCCGTTCCTTCCACCCCCAAAAGGGAAGAATCAATCATCAAGTGTTTATGCCTGGGGTCATTAGGCATATAGCCGGCATATTTTTTGTGATACGCATTTCGCGCCTTGTCCACGGATACAATCATATGCTCCGCCTCATCCCTGTCCATATCCAGAATGTGTATACAGTTTTCCAGACGCCTGGCATAGGGTGCGTAGATGAAAATGTTAATGTTGTTCTTCCTGTTTTCCAATAGGTAATCAGAACACCTGCCCACCATGATGCAGTTCGATCTGGCCGCCAGGTCCAGTATGATATCCTTCTGCACATCAAATATTATATCCTGTATATATTCCTCATCTGTCCCCAGCGGGAACATCCGGGGCAGAAAACTGTGCTTTGCCTGTTCCTCCTGATTGCTTATATCGGATACAGGCATATCCAGCCTTTTGGCAACCTCCTCCACAATATCCCTGTCGTAAAATTCCACGCCCAGCTCCCGGGACAATTCCTTTGCTATGGATCGGCCCAGGCTTCCAAATTGCCTCGTAATCGTCACTGTGAATGTTTCCATAAATCCTCCCTCCTATGCCGCAGCGATGGTCTTCTGATATGTCCTCACAACACAGCTCAGCGCAAAACAGATGGAAAAATAACATGCAGCTTCAAAGCAAAAAAGCATCAGCATCCCGCGTACATCGTATATGCTCCCCAGGACCACGCCACAGTTTCTCATGAATTCAGCTACATCCACCATTTTGAGGAAAGATGTATCCTTAATCACGGTAATAACCTGGCTCAGCAGGGCCGGGATTACCTTCCTGAACATCTGAGGAAGCACAATATACCACAAGGTACCGCAGAAACTGAATCCCTGGGACCGTGCTGCCTCAAACTGACCCTTGGGAACCGCGTTCAGGCCGCCCCTGAATATTTCCGCCATTACGGCCGAGGTAAAGAGGCTGATGGCAAATACACACACGCCGATTTTGTTTCCCCTTACCGTAAAATATATCCATAATATCCACAGCAGGTTTGGGGTACACCGGAAGAATTCGGTGTACACGGCCACCAGGGTTCCGGCCCATTTCCATCCACCACGGCCATAGGTCCTTATCAGTGCCAGAAGGATACCAAATACAATGCTGATGGCTGTTGACAATACAGCAATGATAACCGTCATTTTCAGGCCGTTCATCATAAACACCACATTAGCCGGAGTAAAAATCTGGTTGAATAATCCTAACATACGCCCTCCTCTATGTTATTATGCTTTGCAGTGGGAAGCCTGAGAGCACGTATTTCCAGATACCGCGCCAGACGGGCCAGCGGAAAGCAGATGATAAAGTATAACAGAGCGCTTGTAAGATACGCCTGGGCAAAATATCCTCTCTCCGCTCCCCAGGAATCCGTAAAATACATCAGGTCCATACCCGCCACCATGGCCAGGATGGAAGTATTCTTCACCAGGTTAAGGGCCTGGTTGGCAAGAGGCGGCATGATGATCTTAATGGTCTGCGGAAGTATGATATGATACATGGTCTGGATATAGGAGAATCCCTGGGAAGCCGCTGCCTCCGATTGTCCCCTGGGGATTGCCTCTATTCCTGTCCTTATTACCTCCGATATGTACGCACCATGATAGATACCCACCCCGATAACCCCAAGTGCGAACTTAGGAATCCTGAACCCTGAGCCTGAGAACACCATGGGCAGCACTGAATAATAAAACATGACCTGCAGCGCCAGAGGCGTATTCTGGATGAACTCCACATATATCCTGGAAATAAACCGGAATGGTTTAAACCTGGATGTTGAAAGGGTCCCGAATATTACGCCAAGGGCCAGCGCTACGGCCAGCCCTACAAGTGCTATTTTTAAGGTCATCAAAAATCCTGGTACATAATATTCAGGAAATGCCTTTAACAGCGCACTCCACCTTTTCCCATCTAAAAGACCTTTTATCATACAAATCTACCCCTACTCTGTTTCATAACTACTGCAGTCCCCACTGGTCCTGAAGTGCCTTCATGGAACCGTCTGACAACATGGATGTAACCTTGGACTCCACCAGTTCCGCCAATCCTGTATTCTCCTTTGCGGAAGCAACTCCATAATCCTGCTCTGCAAAACGGTCATCCAGAATCATATTGGTGTCATTGACATATCCGGCCAGGATAGCACGATCCACGCTGAAGCAGTCAATCTGCTTGGTAGCCAGAGCCTGGGCCAGGGCGGGATAACCGTCAAACTCCTGGAATTCAGGCTTCACGGACAGGCCCTTTTCCTCCACATATGCCATGAATCCGTCCTTACTGGTGGAAGCCTGAGCCACTCCGATAACCTTACCATCCAAATCCTCAATGGATGTAATACCGGAATCCTTATTTACCAGAAGTCCCACTGCGTCCGTATAATATGGGGTGGAGAAATTATAGGTTTCCTTTCTATCATCTGTAATGGTAAATGTGGCAATGACCAGGTCAATCTCACCATTTTCCAGAAGCGGACCCCTGGTCTTGGCTGTAACACCCTGGAATTCCACCAGCTTCTTCTCCTTTGCCTCATCCATGGTGCATCCGAAGATTTCACCGGCAATTTCAAAGGCCAGGTCATCCTCAAATCCTTCATATTCACCTGTAGCCGTGTTCTGAAGGCTGAACTTGGGGATATCAGACTTACAGCCCACCTTTAGAACTCCCCTGTCGATAATCTTCTGTACATCCGCCGTCATCTTGTCTGCTGTTAAACTTCCGGTATCCACAGTGCTGCCGTCATCTGCCGCGCTTCCGGCGTCTGTCGTACTGCCTGCATCTGCCGTTGCCGTATCCATGCTGACCGTAGTATCTGTCTTCGCCTGTGTATCCGCTGCCTCAGTAGTACCGGCTGAGGATGACCCACAGGCCGTCAGGGAAGCTGCCATTACCATTGCCATTACAGTTGCAAATAATTTCTTTTTCATAAATTGTTTCCTCCTCTTTATCATTATTCCAAACAAGCATCATCCTAATGAAGTATCTTGCTTAAAAACGCTTTGGTTCTCTCTTGTTCCGGGTTGTCAAAGAAATGTTCCGGCGTCCCCTCTTCCAGGATATAGCCGCCATCCATGAATATGACCCTGTCGGCCACCTGGCGTGCAAATCCCATCTCATGTGTCACACAAATCATGGTGATATTCTCATGGGCCAGTTCCACCATGACATTCAATACCTCCTGCACCATTTCCGGATCCAGGGCTGATGTAGGCTCGTCAAATAGAATTAATGGCTGTTTGGTGCACAATGCCCTGGCGATAGCCACCCTCTGCTGCTGGCCTCCTGAGAGCTGGGATGGATAGTTACCCGCCTTTTCCTTTAGCCCCACCCGTTCGAGACACTTCATGGCACTTTCCCGAGCCTCTGCCTTTGGAACATGCTGAAGCTTAACTGGGGCCAGAGTCAGGTTATCCAGCACAGTCAGGTGCGGATACAGGTTAAACTGCTGGAATACCATGGAGGAATACTTTTTCGCCATGTCCAGATGATTCTTCCTGGTCACCTCTGTCCCTTCAATGATTACCTTTCCGCTGGTAGGCTCCTCCAGGAAATTGATACAGCGAATAAATGTCGATTTGCCGGAGCCCGAAGGACCGATAATAACCAGCTTCTCCCCTTCTTTTACGGTCAGGCTGATATCTTTAAGTACCTCCAGGTCCCCGAAATTTTTTTTAAGTTTTTCTACTTTCAACATATCCGGCATCTGTCCTACCACCTCTCTGATTAAAGCATAAAAGGCGCTTAAGAATTAAAATTCTTAAGCGCCTTCGCTTTTCTGTTTACCAACTATTTGTTAATGGTGCATATTATAAAAGCATTCTTTTAAAATGTCAAGTCTTTTCTGGCTTTTCGTATTGTGTCTCTTGGCCTTACCTCCTGTGTATCCATATTGGTTCTCATCCTGTTCCCAATAGCATAGCATCGGCTTTCTCCGCCATACATGGAAAATCCCACGGAAAAACTGTAAAATATTATGGACGGTGCAGCTTGGCTTCCAAGAATCCCTCCATCTCATCCCCGGGAAGCGGCTTTGAATAGTGATACCCCTGAATCTGTTCTACACCAGGTCAATGACCATCTGCTTCTGCGCTTCTGTCTCTGCGCCCTCTGCCACCACGTACATGCCCAGATTATTAAAGGCATGGATTAGAATAACTTGGTATTTGTATGGAATCCACTGATAAATTCTAGATTATACATCATTCTATATTCTTATATTTCTGTAACCAATCTCTGTGTAGTGCTACTTTTAATGAATACGCTTTGATGGGTATTTCCGCTAACTGCGATTATTCCCCAAAGGGACGCACGTCAATTTCACCGCTTTCCAATCCCTTGCGCAGTTCTCTTACAAATTCCAAAGCCTGCTCCCCATCTCCATGGACACATACAGAGTCCGCCCGGATGGGGATATCCACCCCCTCCGCACTCTCCACCATGCCTTCCCTGACCATGCGGATAACCCGCCTAACCGCCAGCTTCTTGTCCTCTATCATTGCTCCCGGTCGGTTCCTGGGCACCAGGGTACCGTCTGCCTGATATGCCCTGTCGGCAAACACCTCGCCTGCGTATCTGATTCCGGCCTCCTCTGCGGCCCGTATCATCTGACTGCCGCAAAGGGCAAGAAGTATTACGGAAGGCTCTGCGTCAGCCAAGGCACGGCATACCGCGCTGGCTAGTCCATAGTCCCTTGCCGCCATGTTATAGAGGGCGCCATGGAGTTTTACATGATGAAGGGGAATACCCTGGGCTTTACAGAATTCCTTCAGGGCCCCGACCTGATAGAGTACATACGCCTTTGCCTCCTCTGGTGTGATACTCATATCCCGTCTGCCAAATCCCATCCTGTCCGTAAATCCCGGATGGGCTCCTGCGCGGACCCCATACATCCTGCACAAAGACACGGTTTTCTCCATTACAAGAGGATCCCCTGCATGATAACCGCAGGCGATATTAGCGGAGGTTATATAGGGTATGACCTCCTGGTCCATCCCGATTTTATATATACCGAAGCTTTCTCCCAAATCACAGTTTAAATCAATTGCTGCCATATATCCTCCACCTTTCTCTCAAAGGCCCGGGCACCTCCCCACAGATCCAGACATCCGTTCAAATCCTCAGTCACCTGCCCGCAGTCCCATCCCCCGTTCACAGCTTTAAGCAGACATTCTTCACATCTGTAATGAACATATGTCCCGGCGCATGTGTAATCGCAAATTCAGGCTTGGAGTTCATCACCACTGCCTGTGGGGTCACACCGCAGGGCCAGAACACCGGAACCTCACCCTCCATAATGGTTACTGCATCCCCGTAGTCCGGCCTGCTTATATCCTTAATCCCTATTGCCTCAGGATATCCAATCTGCACAGGGGCGCCGTGCACCCTTGGCATGGATGCTGTGATGGCCGCTGCCGCCGGAACCAGCTCATGGGGTATCGGTCTCATGCTGACTACCATATTGCCTGTAAATCTGCCGGCAGGAATACAGGGTATGCCTGTGTCATACATAGGTACGTTCCTCCCTTCCTCAATATGACGCACCGGTATTCCGGCACCCATAAGCTCTGCTTCAAAAGAGAAACTGCATCCTATAAGAAAGCTGACAAGCTCCCTGCCTTGGGATTCAAACATGGATACAACCTCTGCGTATTCCCCTGTACATATTCCATTTTCGTATACACGGTACTTTGGGATATCCGTGGCTATGTCGCTGTCCGGGGCAAATATGGGAAAAGTCCGGCTTCCGGCATCAGCCACCTCTAAAAGCGGACATGATTTTGGATTCCTCTGGCAAAACAGCAAAAAATCCCAGGCCAGTTCCCTCTCAAGAACTACCAGGTTACCCTGGGCATAGCCGGCGCACATACCGGCAGTAGGGGAGGCGATTGCCCCCGACCGGATCTGTTCCCGTACACGCCGCGGCTCCCAGTCCTCGTATCTGCTTCTCATTCCATGCACATCCTTTCCTTCAGCCATTGTATTTTTCTGTATTCCTTCCTGCATGCCTCTATCCCTTCCTCCACTGAAATAAAGCGGAATACCACTCCGTCTCCCGGCCTCAGTTGGGCCAGGGCCGGAATATCCGTGGAAACAACCGTTCCTATCTTTGCATATCCGCCGGTCGTCTGGTGATCCGCCATCATGATCATGGGCATGCCATCCGAAGATATCTGGACAGAACCCTCCACAATCCCATCTGAAATCATATCAGAACCGCCCTTTGTTTCAACAGCTGGTCCTGTCAGTCTGCATGCCATCCTGTCGCATTGATGGGACAGGCAATAGTTGCTATGGGTAAATGTTTCAATGCCATACGGCGTGAACGCTTCCTCCTGAGGTCCCGGCACGGTGCGCAGCACCAGGCGCCGCTCCATTCCCCTGTAGCTATAATGGCTGGAAGGTATCCTGAACCATGGCTCATCCTCTCCGGCCAGGAATCTTAACCCATTTTCACCGGATAAAAAATCCCATCCCACCGCATCGCCCTGTTCCGGGCCTGCCTCCAGTACATCTCCCTTCTTCAAGGCACGGCCGCCATATCCACCCAGATGACATTTTAAATCGGTAGAGCGGCTTCCCATAATCAAAGGTACACCGATGCCTCCCCGGACAGCCAGATAGCAGCGCATTCCCGACAAGGCCATTCCCAGGATGAGTATGTCCCCGGCCTTTACAGGAACCGGCGCATACATAGGAACCGGGTTCCCATTCATAACCGGCGCCATATCAGCTCCTGCCAGCGCCAGGACATAAGATGAAGTAAATCGTATGACTCCTCCCTTCATGGTAAACTCCAGTACGGCAGCCTGTTCCATCCTGTCTGTATTTCCTGCCAGAAGGTTGGCCAGCTTCATGGAATATTTATCGCAGGCGCCATTTGTGGAATATCCCAATGCGCCGCAGCCAGTCCTTCCCATATCCTGCACCGTGGTCAGCAGACCCGGCTCAATGATTTCCATAGCCATATGGTGTCACCTCGTTTCCTGCTGCAGCTGCACAGCTTTGAATTCCTCCTCCCCAATGGGAATAAAATGGATGGAATCCCCGGCCGCATATGGAAGTTCTCCGCCCTTTCGTGGGTCAAAAAGCCTGAGTGGGGTTCTCCCGATGAGCCTCCACCCCCCAGGGGAATCCAAGGGATAAATCCCTGTCTGTTCTCCTCCGATTCCCACGGAACCGGCCGGGATACATACCCTGGGGGTTGGAAGCCGGGGTGTAAAGAGCCGTTCATCCAGTCCCCCCAGATATGGGAATCCTGGAAGGAATCCCAGCATATATATCCGGTAATCCCTGCCACAGTGGATGTCCACCACTTCCTGCTCCAAAAGTCCGGCATGATTGGCTACAAAAGCCAGGTCCCCACCATATTCCCCGCCATAACAGACCGGAATCTCCACCAGTCTGCCATCGGTCCCCGTATCCTGTCCTTCCTGCTTCATAAATGACCGGATCAGGTGACACAGGCTGCTGTATCCTATGACAAGGGGGTTATAGCGGATTAGAAGTGAATTAAATGCAGGCACGGTTTCCAGGATTCCGTTTTCTTCCCACACGGTCATGCGGACCTTGGCATTCAGGGACATGACCCGTCTGCTTGTGTCCTCACTGATGGAATCCCCCAACCCTACCAGGATTGCCTGGTCCCCCACCGCTTTCAGCACAAAGCCCTCTGCCATGCCCTCACCCCGCCTTCTGCCCGTCACATCCTTCTGAAAAGAATCCTTTTTCAAGCACGGGTCCGAACCAATGGTCGGAGTTATGGGAATAGCGCACCGCATAGGCCGTACACTGCCTCATGAGACTGACAATGCCCGTGTTCATCCTTGTATTGAATCCATCAATGCCAGGCATCAGGGAACCGGTCATATCAATCATTCCATTGCGGGACGCCACCCGCATCAGCTCTGCTTCCAGATCCTCCCTGTGTAATATTTCCATATCTCTCTTCAGGTAGGACAAGGCCGCTATCATCCCATAACAGCCCCAGTCAGAGCAGGTGGCTGTAATAATATGGTCAGCGCTGCTGGCTGCCAGGGTTCCTCCCTTGCACCCGCACCTGCATTCACCCGGCCCGGTAAAAGGGACAAAACGCCTTATATGGTCTGCAATCGTACCCATCCCTATTTCATTTCCCAGGTCTCCGATTGCAATATTCAGGATTCCCCTTTCCCTCAGCAGGTCCCACAGCACATCCGTCTTAGCCTCCAGTTCCGATACATCGTCCCCTACAGCATTGTGATATACACCATTTAAGTTGGCTCCCGGCGCTTCCACTGATATCACTGCTGACGGGGTTACCTTTTTAAGGATTCCCTCTGCCTGTGCCCTGGCCGAAGCGGTATCTTTGGTAAAGGTGATGATTCCCATACTGAGCGGCAGGCCCAATACGGATTCCATATCTTCATAAATATGCAGGCCAACCACACTGGCACACCGCCTGACTGCTTTTTTACTGTCCTCCGGGCATATGATGATGGGTTTTGCCCCAAACGCCAGGACCATGGCCCGGGCCAGCAGCATGGAACTTACCATGCCGTCCATCTCCGGTACCTTGTGGGGCAGAAGTACAAAACCGGTTATGATAAACACCGGGGCATTTGCCCGGACCGTCCCGCACAGGGCCTGGGCCGCATTCATGGTCAGGGGCCCGCCAGTCTTTTTCCTGCTTCCCTCATAGAGGATACGGCACACGCCGTATCCCCTGGGATCCAGGTTCATCAATGCATCCAGGTTTTCGCCCACATTCCTCTGTTCCAGTTCTTCCCTATCCATCTTCCCACCTCCCTGATCATTCAGTCCATGATACCGGCCTTACCCGTATAATCCAGATATTCCTCAATCACCGCATCCTGAATCATCTGCAGGGTATCCCGGTCCTTTCCTCCCACCCTGACACCATCCACACATTCTGCATGCAGACAGAAATTAGATGAGGATGTAACAATCACTTCATCTGCTTCCATCAGTTCGCCCAGGGTAAACGCACGTTCCATTACCTGGATTCCCAGACGGTAACAGGCCTTTATCATATGGGTCTTGGAGATTCCCCTCAGTATGAGATTATCATTGGGGTGTGATATGAATACCCCGTCCTTCAGGATGGACACATTGCTGTGGGCACATTCCGTTACTGTCCCGTCCCGGTGGAATACGGTCTCGTCTGCTCCCTTTTCGCTGGCCTCCTGTGAAGCCACCACGGAGGGCAGAAGGTTCAGTGTCTTGATATTACAGTGATAAAACCTGGTATCTTCTTTCGTAATCAGCTGTATAGGGGAATCCGGGTCCCGGAGTGTGTTCGGCCGGATCATGACCCACAGTTTCCCTTTCATATCCGGGTCATACACATGATTCCTGGAAGCAGCTCCCCTTGTAACCTGCCAGTATACAAAATGTGTATCCCCCTCCACCCTGGAAAGCAATTCCGTCAGCAGGGTACCCAGCTCCTTTTTATCCATGGGTATCCTGATACCCAGCGCCTTTGCGCTGGAGTAGAAACGGTCCAGATGGTCGTCCAAAAGGTAAACCTTGTGGTTTCCCCCCACTGTTGCATCATAAACACCGTCCCCGAAAAAGTGGACCCTGTCATTAAACGGCACCATCACCTCTTCCGGCGTCCCTACTGTTCCATCATAGTATGCAAGTTCTTTCATGGCATGACCTCCGCACTGAATTTCAGTCTGATATACTCCTTGATAAGTTCCACACAGTTGTCCAGACCCAGACTGGACGTATCCAGGCAAAGATCGTAGTTAGCAGGGTTTTTCCACTGCCGGCCCGTGTGATATACATAATACGCATTTCTATATTTATCCAGATGATTGATATATTGGACCGCGGCCGTCCTTCTGATACCCTGACGTTCCATTTCCCTGGCCACACGGCATTCATAGGGCGCATCCAGATATACGGAAACCACATTGGGCTTATCCCTTAGGACAAAATCAGCCGCCCTGCCGATGCAGATATAGGATTCCCGTTCCAGCAGCTCCCTGAGCACCTTGGCCTGATAGTTGAACAGATTCTGATCCGACACAAAATTCCCACTTTCCGGAGGAATTACCTCACCGTTGTAGATATGCTGGGATACACGATACAAAAGGGTTTTTTTCGTAGTTTCATCCGCGCCTGCAAACACGGATTCGTTAATACCGCTGTCCTCTGAAGCCAGGCGCAGGAGCTTGCGGTCATATACATCAATCCCATAATCCTGCGCCAGCTTTTTTCCAATATAGCTGCCGCCTCCGCTACCACAGGTCCGGGTAATCGCAATTGCAAAATGTATTACTTGATTTGCCATGATATTCTCCTCCTATTGTCCCAGATAAGCCTTTTTCACCCTGGCATCATTTAACAGTTCCCTGGCATCCCCCTGGATGATTACCTTCCCTGTCTCCAGCACATACGCCCGGTCGGCTATGGAAAGGGCCATTTTGGCGTTCTGCTCTACTAAGAGTATGGTAATTCCCTGCCTATTTACCTCTTTAATAATGGAAAATATCTCTTTTACCAGGAGAGGCGACAGGCCCATGGACGGCTCATCCATCAGGATCATCTTTGGTTTTGCCATCAGCGCCCGGCCCACTGCCAGCATCTGCTGTTCCCCTCCTGACAGGGTACCTGCCAGCTGCCTGCGGCGTTCCTTAAGACGTGGAAAGCGCCCATACACATCGGCCATATTTTCCTCTTTTCCTTTTCCGTCCGCGTAAGCCCCCATTTCCAGGTTCTCCTCCACAGTCATCTGGGGGAAAATATGCCTGCCCTCCGGTACATGGGCCAGCTTCAGGTTAATGATCCTGCTGGGTTCCGTTTTCCTTAAGTCACAATCATCAAACCGTATCTCGCCGGAGTCCGCCCTCTTAAGCCCTGATATGGTTCTCAGGACAGTGGTCTTGCCAGCTCCATTGGCCCCGATCAGGGACACTATCTCCCCATCATGGATCTCCAGGGAAATGCCGTGTATGGCGTGGACCGCCCCATAGGAAACATTCAAATCCTTTATCTCAAGCATCTTTCCCCACCTCCCTGTATTCCTGGTTCCCGTCTCTGCCGTGCTCCTGTCCTTCCCCGCCATCATCCTCATCCCTGCCCAGATATGCCTCTATTACCTTAGGATGATTGGCAATTTCCTCCGGGGTGCCCGAAGCAATGGTGGTGCCGAAATCCAGCACCTGTATCCGTCCGCATATCCTCATGACCAGGCTCATATCATGCTCGATTAACAGGACCGAAATCTTAAACCGGTTTCTGATGAAATGGATGATATCCAGCAGCTCCTCTGTTTCCGTAGGATTCATGCCTGCCGCCGGTTCATCTAACAGCAGGAGTTTCATATCCGTGGCCAGGGCCCTGGCAATCTCCAGGCGGCGCTGTTCCCCGTAAGGGAGATTATCCGCCTCATACTCCTCTTTACCCTCCAGATGCACAATCCTTAACAGCTCCCTGGCCCGTTCCGTAATCCGTGCTTCCTCACGCCAGTA
The DNA here is from genome assembly GCF_022440595.1 of Enterocloster sp. OA13. Classification (NCBI taxonomy): domain Bacteria; kingdom Bacillati; phylum Bacillota; class Clostridia; order Lachnospirales; family Lachnospiraceae; genus Enterocloster; species Enterocloster sp. OA13. The sequence continues at coordinate 5,468,850 of NZ_JAKNTF010000001.1, forward strand.
GGATGGGGTGCGCAGTATCGCCTGGGGAAGCTGATACATCAGTTCCCGGTTCATGGCCGCCTTGACATTGTCAATGACCGTCATCTTCTTAAACAGCCGGATATTTTGGAAGGTACGGGCAATGCCTGCCTCCACGATCTGGTGGGTACGCCTGCCGTTCATCCTCTGCCCGTTCAGATAGAAGGAGCCCTCCGTAGGTTTATATACGCCTGTAAGCAGATTAAAGACCGTTGTCTTGCCTGCTCCATTGGGGCCAATGAGACCCACCAGCTCAGATTCCCCTATCTCCAGGTTAAAATTATCCACCGCCTTAAGGCCGCCAAACTGGATGCCCAGATTCTTAGCCCTTAAAACCGGATATTGTTCCATTCCCGCCATGTCATGCACCTCCTTTCACTGTCCTGCGAAGAAACCTTCTGCAGCCTGCCAGTTTATCCAAGACCCGGCACAACGAAAATTCCCACTGCCCGAAAATCCCTCCCGGTTTAAATACCATCACCAAGACCAGGATGACAGAATATGCCAGCATACGGTATTGGGAAAACTGGCGCATCATTTCCGGAAGGGAGGACAGGAAGGCTGCGCCGATGATGGATCCGGTAAAGGAGCCTGTGCCCCCAATGATGACTTCTGAGAGCAATTCCGCAGAGTACATGAAATTAAAATTTGTCGGTATCATGGCTGTCATATAGTGAGCATAGATACCCCCTCCAATTCCCGCGAAAAAAGCTGCTACCGTAAATGTAAGCACCTTGTAATAAGTTACATTAATACCGGAAGCCGCTGCAGCTATGTAGTCCTCCCGGATGGCCTTTACAGTCCGGCCGTACCGGCTGCGTACATACATATACATAATGGCAACGCAGACCACCATGATCCAGAAACACCAGTAAAACCCCGAAAGCTTCAAGATACCGCTCATGGTCTTTCCACCGCCTGTAATAGGAAAATTACAGAAACAGACCCGGATGATTTCCGCAAATGCAACCGTCACAATAGCCAGATAATCCCCCCGCAGCCTCAAGGCCGGAATACCCACCAGCACTCCGGTAAACCCAGCCGCCATTCCGCCTGCCAAAAGGGCTACAATAAACAGCACAATATCCGGCAGTCCCCTGCCAGCAAGTGCATGGGAGACAATTGCCGACGCATAAGCCCCCACCGATACAAATCCGGCATGGCCCAGGGAAAACTCCCCCATGCAGCCCACTACCAGGTTCAATGAAGCTACCATAATGATGGTATAGCAGGCCGTGGTACAGATTCCCTTAATATATTGGGTAGATGTACCAAATGCCTTCCCCTCAAAAAGCAGTGCAAATATTCCAAATACCGCCAGGATCCCAAGAAAATTGATAAAGTATGATACCTTGTGATTTTTCTGCATTTCCCTACCTCCATCAAACTTTCTCGCCCACATTCTTACCCAGAATGCCGGCAGGCTTCACCAACAGGATCACAATCAAAATCGCGTATGTAATGGCCTCATACCATCCAGGCGCAAAGAGCTTCACAAAAATTTCCACCAGCCCCACCAGCACACCGCCCAACATGGCGCCAGGAATCACCCCGATTCCTCCCAGCACAGCCGCAATAAACGCCTTAAGCCCCATCATAGACCCCATGTCATTGGTGACTCGTGGATATTTGGCACAATACATAAGGGCGGCAACTGCCGCCAGGGCGGAACCGATGGCAAACGTAACCGTGATGACCCTGTCCACGTTAATGCCAGCCAGGATGGAAGCATCCCTGTCCTGTGGGACTGCACGCATGGCCTTTCCCATCCTGGTTTTCTTAATGAATATCTGAAGCCCGGTCATCATGACAATGCCGATGAGTATGGTCAATATCACATTGAGGGGCAGCGGTACTCCCATAAAATTCACGGACGGAAGTGAAAATATCTTCTGCACATTATGGGGTTTGGCGCCAAAAAGCAGCATCGCCAGATTCTCCAGCAGCAGGCTCATGGCCATGGCCGTAATCAGCGCCGACATGGCGCCGGCTCTGCGGACTGGTTTGTAGGCAGCCACCTCCACAATCACCCCAACCGCCGCACAGACCACAACCGCCAGGAACACGGACATCCATGCTGGCATGCCGGTGTGAATCATCAGTGGGATGGTATAAAACAATGTATAGGAACCAATCATGATAAAATCACCATGTGCGAAATTAATCATGCGTATGATTCCATAAACCATGGTATAGCCCAGAGCTATCAGCGCATAGATGGCTCCCTGGTTCAGACCATTTATGAGACTTTGAATAAACAGCGAAAATGTCATAAGCGTTTTCCTCTTTCTCCATTCTTTTCCCATATCAGATATTTCAGCTTCTAATGGAAAATGTGCAATCCGGCAAGTTTCATCATGCCTTCATGCACATTTATCTATATTTATTCCTTAGAACCCTCTGGTGAAAGCGTCATCAGCCACTTCACCTTGCCGCCTTCATATGTATTGATTGCAACTGATTTTTGCGGGTCACCATTCCCGTCCAATGTAAAGGTCCCGCCCACGCCTGTAAATGTCATGCCTGTCATTCCCTTGACAAGGGAAGCTGTGTCACATCCTCCGCCGTTCTTTGCAGCCTCTGCAAGCATGTAAATGGCATCATAATAGAGGGCGGCACATGCATTCAGGCTTTCTGTACCATATTTTTCCGTGTATTTGGTGACAAAGTTGGCAACTGCAGGCGCCGTGTCCTCAGAAGAATAGTGATTGGTGAAGTAGCAGTTTTCAAATTTGTCTTCAATTCCCGTTGTGTCAGAACCATCCCAGCCATCGCCGCCCATGATTGCGCCCTCAAATCCGGCATCCCTTGCAGCCCCCACTAATAGGGGAACCGTGTCCAGGAAGCAGGGATAGAACAGGAAATCAGCACCATTAGCAACTACCTGGGAAGCCTGGGAGGAAAAATCCGCGTCCTTGGTCGTGCACTCTCCTGTATAAACCACCTCAATACCATTTGCTTTTGCATTTTCAATAAAAGCATCCTTTAGACCATTGGAATAGTCATCATCCTTGGCATAGATGACTGCGGCCTTGGCCCATCCTTTTTCTTTTGCAAACTGGGCAGCCATCTTGCCCTGGTATGGATCGATAAAGCAGTCCCGGAAGATACTGGGGCCTTTTAAGGTTACATCCTTATTGGTAGCCCCTGTGGCAAGGAGAAGCATGTTGTCCTTGGATGCCTGCTCTGCAATAGGTAATGTGACTGAGGAGAAAAAGCACCCCACAACAGCGTCGGGGCTTTCCTTCATCAGGCTGTTGTACGCATTGATAGCCTGTTTTGCATCGCTGGCATCATCCACGCCCTTTCCTCCGTTTATAATTTCCACCTTATATTCTGAATCACTGGAATTAATTTCTTCCACAGCCATGTCAACCGCATTCTGTGCGCCTTCCCCATATATGGCGGAACCGCCTGTCAGGGAGCAGATGACGCCAATCCTTACGGTCTTTCCATCATTGTCGCCTACTTCACCGCTGCTGCCCGTCATCTCACCGCTGCTTCCATCCGCCGCCGTATCCTGATCAGCCGCCTGCGCCCCGTCATCGGCGGCAGCCGTGTCGCCGGAAGAAGCTGCTTCTGTCCCGGCAGTGTTGCCGGCCGCCGCTCCCTGCTGGGCGGATGACCCACATCCTGCAAGCAGACTGGCAGCCATGGCCGTGGTCAGTACAAAGGATAACAATCTCTTTTTCATAATTTGGTTCCTCCTCTTTCTTTGTTTCCATACAGGATGCAATAAAGGAGGCTTCCCGTCCATTGACAGGGAAAACCTCCTCGTTTTCCTCAATAACAGAAAAGAGGCCGCAACTGCTATCCAGCAATTGAGACCTCTTTGTTCTCTCAGGATTATTCTGTTCTGATGCCCTGCATCACTTTTTGTATGTTGGGCAAAGTATAACACCGGGTTTTTAGAAAAGCAAGTTTTTTCTTACAAATACTTTATTTTTGTGAAATTTTCCAAAAATTTTTCACATACTTTCATTAAAGAGTCAGCAGATTTTATAGCTTCATTTCTATATTGGACAATGGAATATGTTCAGGTAATAAACAAGCCGGGTATCTCCTTTTTAGAAGGTATCCGGCAAAAATAATATTATCGAAAGAGCGCCAGTAAATATATTTTAATGGAACAAATTGGCCCTATCTGTCAGGGATATTTATCTATTTTGCAGCTTTACTCCATTCTCCTCTGGATAACATACCAGACGAATCAGTTCAGCACTTCCCGTTTCTTCTTCATGCAGTTGTATCGATAGTTCTGTACATAACCGGTTTTCCTGGTTATAAACACAGTAATTCAAAATAGGTGATGATAACACATTTGTTATCATAAGCTCATTGCCATCTGTATCGTAGAGTTTCCCGCTGCTATCCTTCCAGTAATCAGGAATCCAATATACATCATTATCTCTGATGAAAATTGTTTCAAGACCAGTTCCCATATCCTCAATATTCAGTTCATAATGGTAGCCTTCTTTCGCAACCATCTGCAAAGTATAGCCTTCCCCCAATGGTGTCTCCGTTCTGGTCAACGAGAATACTCTCCCTGAACCTATGTCCAATACCTCTTTTCCAGAAACATCTTTCGCATACACCGTCAAAGGAAGCAGCCCCCTCTCATTGGATATGTAGGAATCGTTGCTTAATGGGAAGACAATACTGGCGATGACAACAGCACCCACAAGAATTCCTTTCCTCAGTCGCGCCTGTTTTCTTCTCTTTTGTGCAATCGTCTTGCCGTTTCTAAGAATTCTTTGTTTCACTTGGTCATTTAAAACCATTTCCTCTGGTAAATCAGATAGTTTCCTCATTGTCTCACCCCTAACTGCCTGCTTAATTCCTCGCGGCCTCTCTGAAGTCTCTTTTTGATTGCTGACTCCGATATTTTTAGCATTGCTGATATCTCTTTTATGTAATATCCCTCGACAGCAGATAATATCAAAGCTTCCTTTGATTTGTCTCGCAGCCGGGAAATCTCATGTAACAGTTCCCATTCTTTGAATGAATCAATCTTAATAGGAATCTCCACAAGCTCATACTGCGGATGTCGCTTCCAAAAACGTATCTGATTCTTACAAATATTGATACATACCCTCTACAGCCATGCCTTTCCATGTTCTTTATCAGCAAACTTTGGCTTTTTTACAAGCATACGCACATAAGTTTCCTGTACCGCATCCTCGGCATCATGAGTATTCAACAGCATAAAAAAGGCCATCCGGTATATCTGATCCATATATTTCAAAAATAATTCTTCTCTGTCCATCAGCACCTGCACCTCTATAATAGTACACACCTCTTAGGCCTCTTTCGTGACATTATATTTTTATTTTCGCATACTGCTGGACCTGTTCCGTTTACTCCTCCACATAATTCACCAAAATATAATACTCATCATTTTTATAATTAATCTCCAATTTGTAATCTCCAATTTGCAGTGCTCCTTCTTCTATCGGGTAAAATGTCTTATTTTTTCCATCCATGATCACAAATTCCGGCATAAGCCCATAATCTACAACATCTAAAATACTCTCAATGCAATCATTGCAAAACAGCCCCTTCATTCGCTGTATGCTGATAATTCCCCGTTTCCGTTCTAAACGGGCCTCTCCGCTTTTATCGGCAAATGATTTTGTAATGATAAGACTGCCTTCACTCACCTCATCATAACCAAAGCTTACAGAAGTCCCTCTGTTTTCATTACAGTCCTGTCTATTTCCGTCTTCAAAGATATCCAGGGAATACAACATACCTGTATTATTACAAAGCAGATACACCTGGGAAGGAAATGTATTCAGATAAAGCCTGCAGGGATCAGCGGTGTTGGGAATGCATTGAATATACTCTTTTTTATTTTTGCTGAAATCACCAAATACTAAATCCCGCCGCAAGGTACGCGCCACTTCTTCATATTCGTCTTCCGTAGCAGAAGCAATGTAAGCGGCTATCATTTTCTCGACTGCTTCCACATTTTCCTCATTCTCTTTTGCAGCCTTTGCATAGGTCAGGTTTAAAACCAGAGCAGAAGCAGCTATAGTAAGGGTCGTTATAATAAAAATCCCATACCAGATTGAGCGTTTATCGGCTTTACTAAGGTGTTTCTTTGATACATCGTATTCATCCTCCTCCCAAAAAAGCAACCATACGTTTTTTAGTCTCTTCCAAATCGTATTCATATATATATTTCCCTCCTTTATTAGCTACTAGCTAATATTATATATTCTGTAGGCGGCTATTTCAAGTACACAAACTATTGTAGTCTTAAAGTGAATAAAACTAAAGCTACAAGCTAATACTAGGAAGGTGCATATGGAAAAGAAAACTTTAGGAAAACGTATCAATATAACCAGAAAAGACCATGGTATTACTGCAGAACAGCTAGCTGAGCGGTGCAGTATCAATGCAACATACCTTCGGCAGATAGAAGGCGGCTCAAAGATACCAAGCCTTCCGTTGTTTATTCAACTTTGCAATACACTGGAGGCTTCTCCGGATTATCTTTTACAAGATGAGGTAGACACAAAGCAGAGCCGTAAAATTAGGGAACTGGAACTATTGTGGGAGAAAGCAACTCCAAGTACACAACAACTTGTAATTGCCATGCTGGAAGCAGCGTTGCAAAATATTGAAGATTAAAAGCGGCTAACCAGACAGGAATTTTTCTGGTTAGCCGTTTATATTGAACATATATGTTTTTTTAATTTGTGAGCCTCATTATCGCTTCCGCTGGTAGCCTGTTGCCGGCTAATCCATACTATTTTCTAAAACCGTTCAGAGCCTGCAGAATGCCTGCCATATCATCATCTCCAATTTCCGGTACCGGTGACTCTTTTTCTTTCACTCTTTTATCGTTATCTGGCTGCGACTGCGGCATGCTGTTTCTCTTGCCTTCGTTCCGCTGCTCTGCCAATATCTGCCTTACCATCTGCTTCAACTGTTCATAATCAATGGTGGCCGCACCACCAAATGCAGCTTCTCCATGCTCCTCATAAAATAGCACCGCCTTTGCGAGATAGCTCGCTTTCGTATGCCCAAGCCTGTTTAATATGCCAGCCACTTTGACATGCTCCGGTAAATCCGGATTAAAACCAATGTTGAACACAAACTCATTTTTCTTTCCCATATAGGCTACCTGCCTTTCTGCAGCTGGTAGAGTATCCGGTATCCTTTCGCATTGGCCTGCAGATCCGGAATGAAAATGCAGTTTCCTACTTTTCCGGATTCCCGGATATGTTTCTCTAAAAGAATCGCCCCACCACCTACAAAGACTACGCCGCCGGATCTCAAATCGATTCCACGCTCTCTGAGGCTTCCCAGGAAATCTTCTGTGAACAGTCTGGCCATTTCCTGAACGGTCAGGATAACCTCTTGCGGGTAATCCGTCGGCTTGTCCTGAATCAGCTGGTCCATATCTGTTTCGTCCAGGAGGATATCATATTCCGAACTGATTCTGGAGGAAATGCTGTTATATAACTTAATGACGCCATTATCCAGGGAATCACATACGCCCAAATCAGGCTGTCCGCTTCGCATCAGCAGATAATCCAGCGTGAACCCGCCTAAATCAATCACAACGACCTTTACGAACTCCTTCAGCTTTCCGTAAATTGTCATGGCGGCAGCATAGTCCTGGGGAAATGCCATGACATCGCTTATGCAGATGGAGTAGCTCTGTCCATGGTAAATGACCTCCTGAATCTCGTCCCGGAACAAATACTGCTCAAACTTCTGGTACAGGCTGCCGTAATGCTTGGGAGGAAGTCCCACCGGCAGATTGACACGCACAATCTGGTTCTGCAGAATCCCTTTCTCCCGATCCAACTCCTTAACAATGGAAAACAGGGTAAGATGAAAGAAGCGTTCATCCAACGTCTTATCCTTCTGATAAGGAATCCGCTGTTCCGTTAGCGCATAGTAATGATCCCGGTATATCATGTAATCACCAAATGGCGGCTGCTTCTCACTGACCTGCAGGCCAGAAGTAAAAATAAGGTTCTCTGTCTTCATATTTCGGTTCCCATGATCAATTCCAATGGTTCTTTCCTCATACATAATCATACATCTCCTTTGCTTTTCTTATCTATACGTTTGCAATGCGCAAAAGACAACAATTTTGAGTAATTACCTGTTTTCATATGAAAAAAGCATCCGCCATATTGACAGATGCCTGTATTCCCTCAAAGCAATATATCTGGATGTTGTCCTCAACCTCGATTGAGACTTACCAGATAATCATCTACACCTTTAATATTTCCCCTCCATTCTCCTTCTTCATCCTGATCCCAGGTAAGCGACTTGCAATCGGCTTTTATTTCCCGGCAGATGCGGTAAAGATTCTTGCAGCCATTCTGAATGTTCCTCCTCTTGATGCTCTTTTTCGGGCATAATGCGGTCTTGTATCCACTTTCCTTTAGTTCACACACCTCACATTTCTCCTGGCAGTCCCTGAGACAGGTTAATTTTATGAGTTTGTCCATATCATAAGCCTCATAAAACAAGTTAGTTTCGCTTTTTTTCAGCCGTCCGATAACAGGCGGCAGATTATTATACAGATTCACACCGGCCACAGCGACAAATGTTCTCCCAGACAAAGCATGGGAAAGATCTGCTTTTAATGGTCCTTCCGTTACAAAGACTGTCTCCTCGCCCTCGTTTCCAACAAAATGGACCGGACTTCCTGAAGTCACCCCCATGTAATAATTGGAACTGGAAAGCCAGATATACTTTCTGTCCTTATATGGCCGGTCGGCGCGAATCTGCATACCGGTAATCAACCCATCAATATTGCGGACCGGTACCAGAAATCCAGAATTTTTTGTATGGAAGTTTATCGTCCACTTTCCATCTTCATCCAGGTAGAAACCTGGTACTCCCTGCACGGTGCATCCGGCTTTTATTAATTTTTCCGCCATTTTTTTCAGGCCAAAAGCAGGTGTACTTTTATAACCGTTCTTTATAATCTGCTCTTTCGTAAAACCTCTTTCCAGCAGCTTCTGCTCATGTGTTGCCGTTAATGGCAGCATTTGAAGCAGCATAGTGAATGTTTGATCGATATTCTCTGTGGAAGTCCTTTCCGATTGCTCCACCGGAGGCGGTGTTGGCAGTTCAGGCTCTTTTTTAGGAGGCGCATATTTCTTATCCGTCTTACCCTTTCCAAGCGCGGCCTTGATTTCTTTGCAGGCTGTTCCACGGTCCACATGGAATAAATGTCCATAAAAGTCAAGTATGCCTCCGCCTTCCCCACAGACAAAACATCCAAATACGTTTTTATCAAAATTGATGTTCATCTTCTCTTTTGCGCCGCAAAAGAGGCAGTCACAATCCCATGTTCCATCCTTTTTTTTACAGGCTGGTTTTACGTGAAGCAGTTCAACCACATCTCGCATTGTAAAGGGCAGGTCGTCATACATCTCTGCTGCCTCCTCTCCTTAATACTGGCTATCCGGATAAGACCGGACAGCCATCAAAAATATGATATCAACTTACCTCTTCAAAGAAAAAATCGCCAAGGCACTGCAGATTTCCGTTGTCATCTATAAATGTGACATCCTCCCCATCACCAAAACCTTCGACAGAGACTACCTCATAAATCTTGCCTCTGGTTACTCCCGTTATCGGGATCACGTTGGGGTTTCCACCAAAGAATACATCCAGTGATGGCTTCTCTGAGAGCCTGAGCCGGCCTTTTACCGTTCTCTTCCCTGTATATGGCTGGCTATCAATATTTTCTGTTAATACACTCATCTGTTTCCCTCCATAATGGCATTGTTATGCTGCACGTTTTGCCGCATCCAGCAGGAAGCGCGCAGCCGCTCTAAGCAGGTTATCCGGACCTTTATAGTCATTGACATACCAGTTTAAAGACTGCGGCTTTTCAATCGCAAGCTGTCCCAACGTCAGCTTATCTTTATAATAGCCAGCGCTGATTACCAGGGCTGCCGCCATATCCCGGTTTAACATCTTATAAATCTGCTCCACCGGAAGATTTCTCTGAATTCGGGATAAAGTATCCTGGATAGAAGGCTGATTACCCTGGGTAGGCGCCTGAGTCGGCGGCATTGTCTGCCGGTTCTGCACCGGCCTGGATTCTGTTCCTGTCTGCGACGGCTGCATGGCCGGCGGCATATTGTTCTGCGTAGTCGGTGGCACACTGTTCTGCATCGCCTGCGGTACATTGTTCTGTATCGCCTGTGGTACATTGTTCTGCATCGCCTGTGGCATTTGATTCATTTCAGCACCTGCCATATTTCCAGCAGGCGCCTGCTGGGGTGCCTGACTGTCGATGTAGGTATTTATGTCGTACTGACCGGGAATCTGCTCCTCGGTTGCAGTATACGTCTCTCCGGCCACTTCCATATAGGTACCATCCGGAAGGCTTTCCCCTGTTGCCGCTCCTGACATGTGTTCCAGGCCAGCGTCTACAATATTCGGATCTGCCTCCCCTTCCAGGTCGGCAAACTGCAGGCCAAAGCCGGCATCTGCCAAAGCCCGTCCAACAGCGGCCGTTTCCGCCAGCTCCACATATTTATTGCCAAACTGGTCGTCCGCAGTCATATACTTCTGAGCCAGCGCATTAGAAATAAAGCTTTCTTCCGGATCATTCCGGTCAAGGTATACTTTTGCTTCCACAATGGCTACCTGGTCGGTTAATTTCTTTAAGGTCTTAACAATCTTTCCATTGGGATACTTCAGCCGGAACCAGAGTTTGCGGTAAACCACATCCAGGTAATACTTTGCAGCCTGGCCGTCTCCGGTCAGCTGGCGCATATATTTTCTGGGGTCAAATCCTTCCACCCGGTTCAGTTCCTGGATTTCCTTCACATTCTGATACATACAGTCCTGGTTCATTGTCATTTCACTCATTTTTCATTTCTCCTTTCTTTTTACGGAAAGCAGTCCTAATCATTAAGTACCGCTGTGATTCCGTTTGCTTGAAAATTTTTATGCAGTCTTGGGCAGCACTTCCGGGAAATCCGCAAAAGTCATCTGCCCCTGTGCTTCCCAGGTTGTCCAGGGGATACCCACATAATCCAGCACTTGAGCCATTCCAAGGCCGCGTATCACCTGATATTCCTGGTAAAACTCTACAGCTCCACACTCTTTTATCTTTTTTTGGATATCCCGTTCAATCTCCCAGTTCCAGATCTTCGACACGGCAGGCTGGTATAATTCCTCCCCGTCCGCCCTCCGAATTACCTTTGTGTTACGCATACAGAAATCATAACACCTGGGATGCGTCCAGGACATCCTCTGGAACCGGTTAGGCTCCTCCTCCAAATGCGCCCCCATGGCACAGTACATACAGCCGGTACGCTGCTCGCCTGTAGTATAATAAGTCCCATCGGAACATTGAAGGATATCGCCATATACCGAACATATCTCCAGGTCATTCTCAACCACATACCGGAGAATATCCTGTCTTGTCCAGAAACCAATTGGCTGGCTCTTAATCGTCCTGCCGTCATACACATTGCAGCCGGTATGGGCATATTGATTTGCCCTCCGGAATCCTTCATCCTGTGTTGTGGCAATATACGGGACCCTTCCCGTCTCCTTAACAAAACGGTGGAAAGGCCGCTTTTTCATAATCTCACAGCATTTACTTGAAGTTTCAAAAGGTGCTGACACCAGGAACTTCCATTTGTCTGCAAGCTTTCCGAACTTACCCCTTTCATCACCGTTCAAGAGGTACCTCTTGTAACGTTCTGACAGATTCCCATGACGCAGTTTATAAACTTTTTCCCCTGTTTCCTTGCTAATCAGCGGATAACCATAGGTCGAGATAACCTGTTGATAGGTAACTCTGTTGCCGCTCCGGTCCCGGGGGGCAATCTCTACGAACTCTCCCCTGGCGCCTCTGGCAAACCTTACAATCTCTGGGAATTCTAAGCCTGTATTGCAAAACACGGCCGGCACTGAGTCGCCTAATTCTTTGCGTATAAAATCCAATAGGACCGTGCTGTCTAAGCCACCGGAGTAGCTTAAATAAACCTGTCCTCCCCAGTTGTCATACCATTCCCGGATTCTGACTGCCGTAAGCCTCATTTTCATGTCCCAAGGCAGATATTTTCTCTGGCTGAACTGCCAGCTATTGAGCTTTAAATCATCCTCCTGAATAAACATATTGATTCCTTTCCACACCACACAGACTTTTCAAGGCAACAGGCCCAGAGAATATCTGTAGCCTGCGCCCTGACTGTTGTGGCAGTTTAGAAGTTAATTGCCAGCTGCTCGTAATCTTCATTTTGATTTGCTTTTATCGGATTGTTTTCATTCCTATCCTCCAAAAGCATGTTGTATTCCTGGATAATCCGTTCACCCAGCATGGTATTACGCTTATCACTTTCCGTGTTATGGATTGCCCTGTAAATGGCCCGTTTATCCCCAACAAGGAAAACCTGAGCTTTTGCCCGGGTGATTGCCGTGTATAGAATGTTCCTCCGCAGCATCTTATAGAACATTGGGATCCACGGAAGGATGATAACCGGATATTCACTTCCCTGGCTTTTATGTACGGTTATGGCATAAGCGTGTTCAACCATATCCAGTTCATCACTGGTATACTCCACTGAGCGCCCATCCGAAAAATCAAGTCTGGCAAGCTCTACACCATCTTCATCCAGATAGATGTCCGAGATGAACCCGGTATCTCCATTGCTGATTCCATTTTTATTCTTGTTATGGATGATCTTGTCACCAACCCGAAATACTTGGCTGCCTGACTTTATTTCCCGTTTATCAACAGCTGGTGGATTAACAAGGTTCCACAGCCGTTCATTCAGGGCATTTACACTGGCATCGCCCTTTTTACGGTATGGAGTCAGTACCTGTACCTGGTCTGTATCCAGCCGTGTTACAGCATCAAGATAAAGTTTTTCAATCGTATCTGCTGCTTCCGCTGCGCTTTTTACCGGAATAAACACAAAATCTGCACCATATTCCAGCGCCACATCATTTTTCAGCATCCGGTATGCATTTAACGCAATCCGACTGTTTTCTTTCTGCCTGAATACCATGTCGAGAACCGTGACGGGAATGACACCGCACTGGATAAGTTCCCGGAATACATTTCCAGGACCGACACTCGGAAGCTGGTTTATATCGCCAATTAGAATCAGACGGGTTCCTTTTTTGATATGGTTGAAAAATTCATAGCCCAGCCGCATATCCACCATCGAGAACTCATCTGATAGAATCAGCTGTGCCTCCAGCATTTCTTCCCGTTCTTCATCCAATTCCTCATTAGTCAGGCCCAAGGCACTGTGCATCGTGCTGGCACCCGTAAATCCGGTACATTCAGCCATGCGTCTGCTTGCCCGCCCCGTAGGGGCTACTAACAGCACCATATCCACGCCCAGTTTCTCCCGGATGTACAGAATGATCTGCTCTACCGTAGTCTTGCCTGTTCCCGGGCCTCCGGTGATGATGCTGACCATAGAGGCAAAGGCTTTCTTTACCCCTTCCATCTGTTTCCCAGAGAGCTTGATTCCTAATTCTCTTTGGGCTTCTGCTATCAGGAAATCAATATTTACCAGGGTTGTTTCCTCCTGAACCAGTAAACCGGCCAGAGCTTTTGCAGCGCCACACTCATATTCATAAAAACGGGCCGAATAAAATGCGCCCTTTTCATAATAGAATTCCGCTTCCTGCACCAAACGGTACAGCTCCTGATAAATCATGGCTGGTGTCACCACTTCCCTGGTATAACCTTGGTTCAGCTGATCATACACTTTTTTCTGGAATACCTCTTTCTCACAGTACAGATTGCCTTCCTGATTTTCCTGTTCCATACAGTAGCGGATACAGCCTTCAATCCTCATGGAATCATCGGGCCTGCACTTGATTGCTTTTGCAATCGTATCTACGGTCAGGAATCCAAAACCATGAATCTGACAAAGAGTAAACGGCTGACTTTTTACAGTCTCCAGCGCTTCATTTCCAAATTCTTCATATATTTTCTGTATTTTTTTGGGGGTAACATTGAATGGGGATAGAAAGGCTGCCAGATCCCGCATGGCATGGCTGCCGTGATAGGAGACAAGAATCGTATCCAGCTTTTTTTGACTGATGCCTTTGATTTCCAACAGGCTGTCAGGGTAGTTCTCAAACACCTCAAAGGTTCTGGTTCCGAAGCGTCCCACAATTCGTTCCGCCATCTGTGGGCCAATTCCTTTTATCATGCCGGAAGCGAGATATCCTTTGATTCCCTCTTCAGTCTGCGGGAGAAGCTCCGTATAAGCCTCCACGGAAAGCTGAAAGCCATATTTGGGGTTCTTTACCCATTTTCCAGTGAGGTCCACTTCTATATTCTCATCCGAAGGCAGGTTAGTGCCTACAGCCGAGAATTCAATCCCATCCCCTTTAAAATATCTGTTCCTGGCTGCCTGCGGTACTCCTTCATCATCTGTCAGATAGGTGTATACGCAATAGCCTGAACTCTCTTTTTCATATATTCTCCTGTTATATCTGCATTTCATAGAATGAATCCTGCTCCTTTCCATATGCGGTAAGGTAAACTGCTCCCGGTGTTTCTTTCAAATGATAGAGGGGAAGGTTTAGTTTTTCAGCTTCCTTAATTTCTGCCGCCATACCGCTGCTGATAATATCTCCACATATAATCACCCCATCGCACCAGCCTAAAAGCACCATACCGAAAGCGATTCCAAGCTCACGTTCCCGCTGAATTGTATCATCCAGGAGTTCCGGGAGATAGGCATGTGGCGCCACAGCCCTGCAGCCGTATTCGCCACTGATACGCTTCATATAGTACCTTGCCATAAGCATATTTTTCCGGATGCCATCATGGGTAGGCGCATACAGCGGAGAACAAATGTAATATGTCTTGTTTTTCAGCATTTACGCTGCTCCTTTCTTTACAGAAAACCGTCTGCTTTCCGTAACCGAAACATAATCTTCATAGATATCCGAATGCTGCAGTTTCAGCCGCTCCAGGTTTTTCTTATCGATTCCGGTCCGGTAAACAGGATTATAGGTCACAATATAATTTTCTGTCCCTGTTTTTAATGTAGCCTTGCAGCTGATTCCCATTTCTTCCACAATCCCGGCATACACTGTTTTCATTTCTGACTCCAGTCTTTTCGACTCCGCATCCACAGAGCTTTTCTTTTCCTTCAATTCCAGATATTTTTCTATGGATTTCGCATGGGTACTTCCAAGTTTCACCTCGTCCGCATCTACTTCGGCAGGGCCGCAGAACCGCCGGATACTTTCCAGTACCAGGTCAGGTTTTTCTGTATAAGGAGGCTCCACTTTTTTCTGTACATTTTCTAACCAGAAGTTTTCCTCCTCCTCAATCAGGATTAGCTCTGTCTCCAGATCCCGATCCATCTTTCGGATAATGAACTCATTCTCGTTATTTCCATACAGGCAGGCAAAATAGACCACATTCAGGTTCATGACAGCCATATAATGCCGTCCCTGGTACTCATAGTTTATCGGTACCGTATCGTTGGCCCATTTATCCTGGCAATTATAGTTTGTGGTTTTGCATTCCAAGATTCCGGTGCTCCCATCTGGTAACTCTATAAAGAAGTCCACATCTGCCAACATGAATGGGTAGAGTGGATGTTTAAACATCTTACGGATGGGATATACCTTCAGTCCTGTTTTACGGGAAAATATCTCCGCCACCAAATCTTCCAAGCGGTGTCCTACTTCCTTTGCCACCCAGTTAGACTCTTCTTCATCTAAGACCGGTTTCATGCCACATTTGTCATAATAAAGGTCCCTCTTGGTACAGAACGGGGACTGGCCCATGATTGCGGCCGCATCTGAACCGCCAATTCCAAGTCTGCGGTAACTTAACCATTCTTCCTCTGTAAGCCCTTCTGTATCTGTCAGCACAGAGGGGGAGTAATCTAAATTTGTTCCTAAACTCATATTCATACCTCTCTTTCTGATAAGAAAAAGACGGATATGAAACCCGTCTTTTTCGTTTTATATGCTTATTTAGCTTAATGCCTTTCCCTGAAAAACAATCCTGATTTCCTTTTTTCTCCGGTCATAAAGATAAACACTGTTTGATAACCGGTCCTCGGGAAAGACTTCTTGTAAGTTAATCAATCGGACCAACTGGCTCAACTGGGCATATTCTAACCCTTCTTCCTCACCTACCAGAATCATCTCATGGATGCTGGACGGGAAAATGATGATATTACAGTTAAACGCATCGGCTAATTTTTCCAATGCAGAGGAATACAGGATAGTTGCTGCACCCGATATACCACGCTCACTGGTTAAAACATACATGTCCATTTTGGCTTCCGGAAAATCCGCCACTACATCATCGAGTGCGTCTATCCGGGAATCCTTCACAAGTTTCTTCATGATGTTTTCTAAAGGCTCCAAACGGGGCCGCTGTTTCTCCCTCATATTGCTGAGGGCAATTTTATACAGTTCTTCCACATTGGTTTCCCAGGCTTCCACATGCCCGTTATGTACTAAGGCCGTCAATTGGCCTTCGTCATTCTCCTCAATAAGCAAATAAAATACAATTGCCAGGTCGAGGTATTTTACATGTGGAATCTCCTCAAGAAGTGGCTGATTGGCTTCGTAGTTAATCAGTTTTAAACGAAGCCGTTCTTTTATAGCATTAAAATCCAGCAGTATGTTTGCACTGATTGGTGGGACACAGTGATGGTGGACTAAGCTCACTATCTCATCAACCGCCTGGTTTAAATCATAATCCGGACGGCTGAGAAGGCTGTCCACATAAATCACCGGCGCAACCTGTTCTTCTCCTTTCCGTATCACAAAACCAGTAAGTTCCTTATTGTTATTTTTTACAACTGACTGAACCTGGACATCATATTCCTGGCCCAGTTCTTTTTTGACATTATAATAAAGCTCCATTAGCATCAACTCATCCATCTTGATTCCTCCTCATATTCTGCTTTTTACCACTTTACATCTCCTGGAAAATCATAATCGCTCCATTCTACACCTAATGCACGTCCGATTTTCTCTTCCATCGCAGAGATCCGGCTTCCCTCCTCGCCATTGACCTCCAGCATGAAAAGGACCTCTGATATCCCATAGTACAGATTATGGGCGCTGCATGGATCTTCTCCATATTGGGCTTTAAAAAGCTCAACCGCCTCCATCCCGTATTTCTGAGGGATATTGATCTTTTTCATAACCCCGATCATGCAGTTGACAGGATTCTTAATCTCTACCGACAGAAGTTTTGTCAGATTGCCAATGGCAAACTGATATTTCCCATAGATCATTCCCAGCTGTTCTTCAAATTTCTGGATGGTTGCTCCGCCCTTATGCTTTAACCGCAACGGATTCCCCAGCGGTATTGTTTTACTACCTGCTCCTGTAAACAGCATAGGATAGATATTGGCACCGCTGTCTCCTGTGTTTGAAGTCGCAACGCGGATCACCGGCTTTAAATCCATGTCCTGCGGGTTTACCCCATTCATAAGGAGTTCGTCTTTATAAGCCTTTAAAAATCCGTCCTCTCCGTCCAGTTCCCAGACAGCAGATGCCATAGAATGTTCATAAAAACCGCCAATGTATCTGCAACCCTTAAACGTCTTCTGCAGATACTCAACAGAACACATAAAAATCTGCTCCATATCCAATATCGCATAGTCATGGCTATCACCGCCCAACACGGCCGAAACTTTCCCCTGGGAAAAACGCAGTAAGGCGTCTCCCCGCGCCACTCTTAGGCAGTCGTTCAAAATCCTGGCATACACTGTTCTGTCCAGTTTCCTAAGCGTCGGGCCTGAGATTCCCGCGCGGTCAAGGATTGTCTTAACTGCACAGTCCCTTACCGGGTAATACTGCTTTTTAACTTTTAAAAGCAACCCGGTATTTTCCAGGGTATCATCCAGGATTCCCGGATCCAGCCCGTCCTCAGCATATTGCTGCCGCAGGTTGTCTGCTACCTGGCTGTCTTTATCAAATGCCACCAGGCGCAGTTCCTTTGACTTTTTCCTGTCCCAGAAAGAATTCCTTCCCATCCTTTTCAGGAAGTCCAGAAATTCTTCCTGCTTCGCAAACATCATCTGAAAACTGTCTGCATACACTCTTGTTTCATCCATTATTCATTCCACCTTTCTTTTTATCCGGAATAACCGGTGCTTCTATCCAGCCGCACTCTGCGGGAACCCTAACGGGTTTTCTGGCAACAAAAAAGGAAAGATGTCCATTTCGACTCATCTTTCCTAACAACGTGTGGGTGAATCCACAAAATTTTTTCAGAGGAAGCAGTTTATCCACTTCCAGCAACTAAAAAAAGTGCCAAAAAAATGCCATCTGAACTGATGGTATTTCCTGACACTTCATTCCAACTTAAACAACGTGTGCCGTGTGGAATTCCATTTCACACATCATATGCCCCTGCATATTTCCCTATAGGGAATGCACAAAAATCAATTACGGTTTTATCCTATCACAATATATTGTGGATTGTCAACGCAAATATCTAAATATAGTTTTTACAAATTTTTTTCAAGTTTATCGCAGCTTCCCTTTACTTGATTTTCAGATTGCTTCTTCAGCAGGGTCTGAAACGGCAATGTAATTGTTCCTTGGCAATTTAATAGCATACACCCACATGAATATGGGTTCTCTGGATACCTGTGGATATCCTGGCCTTTTAGGATAGGATACGAACTTGGTACCCTGGGATTGAATGTACACTGTACAGCCTTTACGCGGCCGGAAAGGGCGTAGGAAGCGGTGTGGGAAGGTATGCGAATATTCTATCAATATGTTTTTAGGAATGAGGTGATTCCCATAGCAAAAAACAAGACTGTCCCCTTTGAATATGATGATTTTAAGAAATACAGTATAGCAGAAATCTCCGAAATGCTCGGAATCGGAAAAACAAAAACCAGAGAAATGTTACAGAGCAAACTGCTTCCTGTTACTAAAGTAGGAAGGGACTATTTTACCTCTCCCAAAGCCATACAGGAATTTTTGAAGAAAAATGTTGGAAAGGAACTTTATTTTTGAAGTTGTCAACCATATACCTCTATACTATAATGGAGTCACAATGGTTGGCAGCTTTCCTATAAGGTGATTTCTTATTCCGAAAGGAGAGCAGGAAATGCCAAATGAACAAAAGACCAAAACAAGGCGCAGCAAAGGCGATGGAACTATCTTTAAAAATAGCAAAGGGAAATGGGTTGCCAGATATCAAGGCAAAGAATTTACTGGTGATGTCAAAAGTGAGGTCAAAGCCAGAATGGATAAATATAAGCTTCTTGTCCAAACTGGTGAAGCCTGTACCAGAAAGCTTACTGTTAAACAGTATGGCGAAAAATTCCTTTACTATAAAGAACAGCAAAACAAACGTGGTAAATTTAAAAATACAAGCCTAGATCGTCTTGAAAGAACATTTCAAAATCAGATAGAAGGGAGTGAACTTGCCAAAATTTTAATGTGTAATCTGGATGGTCTGCAGATTCAGGCTTTTATTGACAGCCTTGCATGCAAATACAGTTTATCTACGATACGGAAAGCATATCTTTTTTTACAGGCAATGATTGGTTTTGGTCTGGAGATGAAGGACTTGCCGAAAAATTTTGATCCGTTATCAATTGTTGAACTGCCGGATGAATCTGTTTTGGAAGTGAAGACAAAAGAAATTGAGATTATTCCAGATGAGTATCTGCCTATTTTCACCAAAACTGCGTTGGAGAGAAAGCCTGATGGTTCCTTGGCTTATCGTTACGGCCCATTATTAGTTTTTGGACTCAATACAGGTTTTCGGGAAGGAGAATTGCTTGCAATATCTACCGCCGGTATAAGAGATTTGGGAGACAGGCACGCTTATCACATTTCAGAAACAGTCAGCACCGTGAAAAATCGTGATAAAAATGCCTCAACAAAAACAAAGCGTATTCTGACTGCCCCAAAGTATCCACGGAGCATAAGAACGGTTCCCTTAAATAAAGAAGCTGATGACTGCCTTCAGTTAATGCTTAGCCATTATGCTTCCAATAAGGTTCGTAAGGATCTAATAATCACAACAAAAAACGGGCTTCTGCCTACTGCCCGTAATATTCAGACCACCCTTGACCGAATCCTTACAAAAGCGGGGCTACCGCATTATGGGACACATGCGCTTCGGCATACATTTGCCACCCGTCTACTTCGCCAGACAAAGAGCCATCAGGAAATAAAAGCTGTAGCAGAATTGTTGGGTGATGATTATAATGTTGTGGTGAAAACTTATCTTCATACAGATGAGGATGGAAAACTTAATCTGGTAGACTTATTGGCAAGCTAAATAGTGTCCACCTTATCTCCACCTTATGAAACACTTTTATCCGTTTTTAAACGGTTTTAAACGATACATCAAAAAATCATATTATCAGCAAAATGAATAAGAAAAAGGACAGGAGGCAAGGGTCTAAATGTTTCAACGCCGACTCAATGCAAATTTAAAAACCTCGAAAAATTAATGTTTCTCGAGGTTTTCAGAGAGGCGACGACCGGATTCGGACCGGTGATGGAGGTGTTGCAGACCTGTGCCTTACCACTTGGCTACGTCGCCGTATTTAGTTTTTATATTGGCTAGAAGCCAGTGAGCAGGGTGTTGCAGACCCGTGCCTTACCACTTGGCTACGTCGCCATATTATATTAAATGACCCCAAGGGGATTCGGACCCCTGTTACCGCCGTGAAAGGGCGATGTCTTAACCGCTTGACCATGGGGCCTTGCAAATAAATATATATAGAAAAACTCCCCGAGTAGGACTTGAACCTACGACAGCGCGGTTAACAGCCGCGTGCTCTACCGACTGAGCTATCGAGGAATATTAAAAGTGCTCTCCGAGTCTTTATTATACTTTATAATCAAAGATTCATCAAGTACCTTCTGAAGATATTGTATGAAACTTTTGCTGATTTTATGCAAAAATACATACCTTCAAAACCACATATTGAAAACCGAACTGACAAACTTCCTGCTTCTCCCTGAACCTTCTGGTTAAGCCCTCGACCGATTAGTATTAGTCAGCTCCGTACATTGCTGCACTTCCACCTCTAACCTATCCACCTCGTCGTCTTCAAGGGGTCTTACTGCTTACGCATGGGAGATCTCATCTTGAGGGGGGCTTCACGCTTAGATGCCTTCAGCGTTTATCCCGTCCAGACTTGGCTACCCTGCCATGGCCCTGGTAGGCCAACAGGTACACCAGCGGTCTGTCCATCCCGGTCCTCTCGTACTAAGGACAGCTCCTCTCAGATCTCCTACGCCCGCGCCGGATAGGGACCGAACTGTCTCACGACGTTCTGAACCCAGCTCGCGTACCGCTTTAATGGGCGAACAGCCCAACCCTTGGGACCTGCTACAGCCCCAGGATGCGATGAGCCGACATCGAGGTGCCAAACCACTCCGTCGATGTGAACTCTTGGGAGTGATAAGCCTGTTATCCCCAGGGTAGCTTTTATCCGTTGAGCGATGGCAATCCCACTTTCATACCACCGGATCACTAAGTCCTACTTTCGTACCTGCTCGACCCGTCAGTCTCGCAGTCAAGCCCCCTTATGCCTTTGCACTCTTTGGATGGTTTCCAACCATCCTGAGGGAACCTTTGAGCGCCTCCGATACCCTTTCGGAGGCGACCGCCCCAGTCAAACTCCCCACCTGACATTGTCCCCCGCCCAGGTCATGGGCGCAGGTTAGAAACCCAGTACCGCAAGGGTGGTATCCCAACAATGGCTCCATACAGACTGGCGTCCATATCTCTTAGCCTCCCACCTATCCTGTACATGCAGCACCGGATCCCAGTATCAAGCTGGAGTAAAGCTCCATGGGGTCTTTCCGTCCTGGCGCAGGTAACCAGCATCTTCACTGGTATTTCAATTTCACCGGGTGCATTGTTGAGACAGCGCTCAAATCATTACGCCTTTCGTGCGGGTCGGAACTTACCCGACAAGGAATTTCGCTACCTTAGGACCGTTATAGTTACGGCCGCCGTTTACTGGGGCTTAAATTCAAAGCTTCGGTTTCCCTAACCTCTCCTCTTAACCTTCCAGCACCGGGCAGGCGTCAGCCCATATACCTCACCTTACGGTTTTGCATAGACCTGTGTTTTTGCTAAACAGTTGCTTGAGCCTATTCTCTGCGGCCACATCTCTGTGGCACCCCTTCTCCCGAAGTTACGGGGTCATTTTGCCGAGTTCCTTAACAATGCTTCTCCCGCCGGCCTTAGGATTCTCTCCTCATCCACCTGTGTCGGTTTACGGTACGGGCATGCATCACACGATAGCGGCTTTTCTTGACAGCCGGAATCACACACTTCGCTACTTCAGTTCGCTCCGCGTCACGTCTTCGGGTTGCACGGCGGATTTGCCAGCCGTACCCCTACCCCGCTTGCCCCGGTATTCCCATTCCCGGGATGTGTTGTCCTTCTGTGTCCCCACAGTTCTGATGATGCATGGTACAGGAATCTCAACCTGTTGTCCATCGGCTACGCCTCCCAGCCTCGCCTTAGGCCCCGACTTACCCAGAGCAGATCAGCTTTACTCTGGAAACCTTGGATATTCGGCCTGGAGGATTCCCACCTCCATCTCGCTACTCATTCCGGCATTCTCTCTTCTTAAAGGTCCACAGCTCCTCATCGGTACTGCTTCACCCCTTTAAGAATGCTCCTCTACCAATGTACTCACGTACATTCCTAAGCTTCGGTGTTGTGTTTCAGCCCCGGACATTTTCGGCGCAGGACCTCTCGACTAGTGAGCTATTACGCACTCTTTGAATGTGTGGCTGCTTCTGAGCCAACATCCTAGTTGTCTTTGAAATCCCACATCCTTTTCCACTTAACACACACTTTGGGACCTTAGCTGTAGGTCTGGGCTCTTTCCCTTTTGACTACCCAACTTATCTCGTGCAGTCTGACTCCCGTACATCATTTATGCGGCATTCGGAGTTTGATATCCCTTGGTAAGCTTTGACGCCCCCTTAGGAATTCAGTGCTCTACCTCCGCTAAACTTGATACGAGGCTAGCCCTAAAGCTATTTCGAGGAGAACCAGCTATCTCCGGGTTCGATTGGAATTTCTCCCCTATCCACACCTCATTCCCACCCTTTTCAACGGATGTGGATCCGGTCCTCCACGGAATTTTACTTCCGCTTCAACCTGGACATGGATAGGTCACCCGGTTTCGGGTCTGCCTGTACTGACTTGACGCCCATTTAAGACTCGGTCTCCCTTCGGCTCCGCACCTTAAGTGCTTAACCTTGCCAGTACCGGCAACTCGCCGGACCGTTCTACAAAAAGTACGCGGTCGCACCTTAACGTGCTCCCACAGCTTGTAAACACAGGGTTTCAGGTTCTCTTTCACTCCCCTCCCGGGGTCCTTTTCACCTTTCCTTCACAGTACTATGCGCTATCGGTCACTAAGTAGTATTTAGCCTTGGAGGGTGGTCCCTCCGACTTCCCACAAGGTTTCTCGTGTCTCGTGGTACTCTGGATACCGCCGCTGCCTACTGTTTTCATGTACGGGGCTCTCACCCTCTGTGGCCTGCCTTCCCAGGCAGTTCCATTAACAGATCGGCTCACTTATGCGGTCCATAACCCCAGCATGCACGCACGCTGGTTTGGGCTCTTCCCATTTCGCTCGCCGCTACTCTGGGAATCGATATTTCTTTCTCTTCCTCCGGTTACTTAGATGTTTCAGTTCACCGGGTTCCCGACGTATGGCTATGTATTCACCATACGACGACTGAGGGTTGCTCAGCCAGGTTTCCCCATTCAGATACCTCCGGATCAAAGGATATTTGCTCCTCCCCGAAGCTTTTCGCAGCTTATCACGTCTTTCATCGGCTCTTAGTGCCAAGGCATCCACCCTGCGCTCTTATTAGCTTAACCAAAACGACTTCCACCTGCGGGTGCGGGTTTCCGTCAAGGCCCATAGCGTTGGGCCCTTTGGTTCTAGGTTCTTCTTAAACGCTTTCGCGTTTACAAGTTTGTTTCTTTCCATACAATCGCTTGTATGGCCTCGGATGTCTTGTTTATCCTAATTTCTTAGGATACTCAATTCATTTTTTCAATATGCGGTTTTCAAGGTACGTATGGGGACCGTCCTGTTAGGACAATCCCGAATGGAGATGGAGAGATTCGAACTCTTGACCCCCTGCTTGCAAGGCAGGTGCTCTCCCAACTGAGCTACACCCCCATATCATGGATGCTGGTCTTCCCTCTTACGAGGCAATTCCTATCTTCTTAAACGTTATTTTATTATGTCTGAAGGAACTTCAGAACCAGCGGGCTAAAGCGATGCTTCCTCTTGCGAGTTCCGGTCGCAGTTACCCTAGTGGGCTTAAGTGGACTCGAACCACCGACCTCACGCTTATCAGGCGTGCGCTCTAACCGGCTGAGCTATAAGCCCGGTTTGAAAATCCGGCAGCCACCTGCTCTCCCATGCCGTCTCCAGCATAGTACCATCGGCCGCTTAGGTCTTAACCATCGTGTTCGGGATGGGAACGGGTGTGTCCCCTAAGCGCATCGCCACCGGAAATCTTTTTGTTTCCTTGACTTTTGATAATCAGAAAACTGGACAGTATATAAAACCCCTACTTCTTCTTCCTTAGAAAGGAGGTGATCCAGCCGCACCTTCCGATACGGCTACCTTGTTACGACTTCACCCCAGTTACCTGCCCCGCCTTCGGCAGCTCCCTCCTTTCGGTTGGGTCACTGACTTCGGGCGTTGCTGACTCCCATGGTGTGACGGGCGGTGTGTACAAGACCCGGGAACGTATTCACCGCGGCATTCTGATCCGCGATTACTAGCGATTCCAGCTTCGTGTAGTCGGGTTGCAGACTACAGTCCGAACTGGGACGTTATTTTTGGGATTTGCTCACCTTCGCAGGGCTGCCTCCCTTTGTTTACGCCATTGTAGCACGTGTGTAGCCCAAATCATAAGGGGCATGATGATTTGACGTCATCCCCACCTTCCTCCAGGTTATCCCTGGCAGTCTCCCTAGAGTGCCCACCCGAAATGCTGGCTACTAAGGATAAGGGTTGCGCTCGTTGCGGGACTTAACCCAACATCTCACGACACGAGCTGACGACAACCATGCACCACCTGTCTCCCCTGTCCCGAAGGAAGGGACACGTTACTGTCCGGTCAGGGGGATGTCAAGACTTGGTAAGGTTCTTCGCGTTGCTTCGAATTAAACCACATGCTCCACCGCTTGTGCGGGTCCCCGTCAATTCCTTTGAGTTTCATTCTTGCGAACGTACTCCCCAGGTGGAATGCTTATTGCGTTAGCGGCGGCACCGAGGGGCTTTGCCCCCCGACACCTAGCATTCATCGTTTACGGCGTGGACTACCAGGGTATCTAATCCTGTTTGCTCCCCACGCTTTCGAGCCTCAACGTCAGTTACAGTCCAGTAAGCCGCCTTCGCCACTGGTGTTCCTCCTAATATCTACGCATTTCACCGCTACACTAGGAATTCCACTTACCTCTCCTGCACTCCAGCCACACAGTTTCCAAAGCAGTCCCGGGGTTGAGCCCCGGGCTTTCACTTCAGACTTGCATCGCCGTCTACGCTCCCTTTACACCCAGTAAATCCGGATAACGCTTGCCCCCTACGTATTACCGCGGCTGCTGGCACGTAGTTAGCCGGGGCTTCTTAGTCAGGTACCGTCATTTTCTTCCCTGCTGATAGAGCTTTACATACCGAGATACTTCTTCACTCACGCGGCGTCGCTGCATCAGGCTTTCGCCCATTGTGCAATATTCCCCACTGCTGCCTCCCGTAGGAGTTTGGGCCGTGTCTCAGTCCCAATGTGGCCGGTCACCCTCTCAGGTCGGCTACTGATCGTCGCTTTGGTGGGCCGTTACCCCGCCAACTGGCTAATCAGACGCGGATCCATCTCACACCACCTGGGTTTTTCACACCGTACCATGCGGTACTGTGCGCTTATGGGGTATTAGCAGCCATTTCTAACTGTTATCCCCCAGTGTGAGGCAGGTTATCCACGCGTTACTCACCCGTCCGCCACTCAGTCATCCCATATTCCATCCGAAAACTTCCTATAAGATGCTTCGTTCGACTTGCATGTGTTAGGCACGCCGCCAGCGTTCATCCTGAGCCAGGATCAAACTCTCAAATTAAAAGCTGATTCCAGGTTTCAGACTACTTAGCTTGGCTAGTTATCTTTAACCTTCATTACTTGGTTTTGTTCTGAATTTTCTCAAATCCAAAGGCCCAAACCAGGCCTTCTGTTTTTAGAATTTTCAGGGTTTTACATACTGTTCAATCTTCAATTATCAAGGTTCTTGGTCTGTTGTCTGTCTCAGCAGCAACTTTGATAGTATATCATAAGCATTTGCTTTTGTCAACAACTTTTTCAACTTTTTTGTTTTGCTGTTGTCATGTTTCTCGACTGCAACTTTTATATCATATCACAGTTTCCATATTCTGTCAACAACTTTTTTGCTTTCTTTTGAAAACTCCCCCGCCGTTTTTTCGCGGTGGAACTATAATATAACACTACTTAATCAATATGTCAAGGGAATTTGTACCATTTTTTTAAACAATTTTACATGATATTTCACAACTACTAAATATGCCTATTTTCTTTGATTTTTTCTATATTTTGTGGTTATTAAAAAAATAGCCGGAATCTGTTGTCCCCAACTTTTTCCAGCTATTTGTCTTAATTAAACATAATATATGGACAACTTAGTCATTTCTCATCAGAAGATTCCTTTCACAATGCCTCCTAATATAAGGTTTATCAGATTGTATCGGTATAGGAATGTCAGCCATGTACTGGCATACACCTGTTCCTCCAGCATTTTTCCCATAGGGGTTGCTGAAAACAGGTTCAGGATAAATCCGGCCACCCACAGAAAGAGCAGTCCCTGGGCCAGTCCCAGGAGGGCCCCCGCTATATGGTTCAGCCCATACAAAATAGGAAGGCGGGCAATCAGGTCCAGCCATCTGACAACCAGATGTATCAATATATAGACCGCCAGGAACAGTACAATGGACGCAATGGCATTGATGAGCATGTCGGCCAGATACATACTGATGTATTCTGCAAACTGGTCCACGCCCAGCATTTTGTAAATCTCACTGTTGTTGTTCTCCAGTAATGCGTCTTTTACTGACTGGGGCAGGTTCAGTCCCTCAATCAAAAGCCGTTGGGATGAGGGAAGCTGGGTTTCCTCCTGAGATGGTTCCTCCCATCCTGATATGTTCAATATGACATTGGCCGCGCTTTGACGTATGGATGGATTATCTTTTATGAATCCAGTCATATAGGGCGTTGCCATTTTTACTATAACTATAGTAAGGATCAGGGCTCCCAGGGATACGCACTGCTTCAGGAACCCCCGGTAATGTCCGTAGAGCACCATGCCCACCAGAAATACACCTGCCCCAACGGACAGCCAATTATCTATCATCATGTGTTAAGCTTCTTTCAGTCTCATTTTCAGTTTAATATCAGGCGCTCAATTGCTGCTGCAACACCATCCTCATCATTGGTCAGGGTTACCTGGTCAGCTGCATTTTTGGCTATCTCCAAGCCATTCCCCATAGCGATTCCGATTCCGGCGGCTTTGAGCATGGTTACATCGTTCTCCCCATCGCCAAATGCCATGGTGTCCTCCCTGCTGATTCCAAGGTGTTTGGCCAGCCACATAAGTGCATTGCCCTTCGTGGCGCCTTCGGCATTGATTTCCAGGTTATTATAGAGGGAAGAGCTGATGATTATCCCTTCCACTGAGGATAATTCTTCCCTGAGTATCTCCCTGTCCTTTAAATCAGCCAGGTATATATTTACCTTCTCAACATCCCTTTTGCATTGCTCCACATGGCGTATTACATCCGGCACCAGATCCCTGGTTGCCCGCACCATGTCCTGCATGACACCGGAAAGGCCAAAATCAGCCATATGGTCAATGAACTCCGGCTGTGAGATACCTCTTCCATCGATATAGGGATCGTACATGGCATTGTACTTTTTTACGATATTCAGTATTTCCAATGCTTTTTCATTGGAGAGCGTGCATCTGGTCAGGCACTTGGCTCCTGC
Source organism: Enterocloster sp. OA13 (assembly GCF_022440595.1). Taxonomy (NCBI): domain Bacteria; kingdom Bacillati; phylum Bacillota; class Clostridia; order Lachnospirales; family Lachnospiraceae; genus Enterocloster; species Enterocloster sp. OA13. Next base: position 5,496,909 of record NZ_JAKNTF010000001.1, read on the forward strand.
AAGGTCGGCAACCGTCCCTCCGTTGGTCGTGATGGCATAATGGACACCGGGCAGGTTGCGGATTTCAGGCATGATGCCGTCTACCGCCCTTCCAGTGGTAGGGACGATTTCGATTCCCAGGCCGGAACATCTGAGCAGGGCTTCCTTATTACGCTCTGACAGGCGCTTCTGGCTGTCCAGCAAAGTACCGTCCAGATCAAGTGCGATTATTCCTACGGATTTCATATAAAATGCTCCTCTTTCAATATAAGAAGTCCATCCTTATCATACTTGGATGAGAATATCCCTGTTAAGCGTTTGAAGAAGGAGGGGTTTTCTGCTTTGTCAGCCGCTTCCTCGATAAGGTCTTCTGCATTGACCCTTGTAAGAGGGATTCCGTCCTCTTCCATGATTTCAATCCGCTCATAAAGGGCAAGCATGCTCTTTCCGGAAATGCTGCAGTCAATGTCGCCAGCATATTCGCATGCATACTTGGCGAATTCATCGATATCCATCTCCTCATCATCAGGAATTTCCTCTTCCTCAGGAATAACAGGGTCCGGTACTTTCTTGACCGGGACAGGAATTGCCGCATCCCTCTTAACAGATGCAGGGACTGTCTGATTCATCTTCTTACCTGTTTCAGCTGCCTTTTCCTTCTGTACCAAATCAGCCTGGGGCTGCGGCATTCTGGTAACCGGTTTCTGCTGTTCAGGTCTTCTTTCAGGCTTAATCATTTCCTGGACCGGCTGCTGGCGGGGCTGCTGTTCCTGTTCAGCAGGTTTCATCTCCTCCTGCGCCGGATGCGGCCGCTCCGTGGTACGTACGGCCGGCTGCGGCTTGTCCTGCCGCTTCACCTGCACCTGCCTTACCGGGCGCGTGTCCTCTTTCGGTGCCTCATATTCATTTTCCTTAGGCGGCATGGATGTCCCGATATACTCAAACCGTTTTGCCAGCCCGGGATATATCCTGTGCAGGCCTGCCAGACGCTCTGCCGTGTCAATCAGGACCACATTCATTCCGGTTTCATCCCTTGCCATAAGCTGGTTAAGTTCCTGAAGGATGGATTCCGTCATATCGCCTGCGCCCTCAATTATCAGGTCCTTGCCTGTGAGCTTATCGGAGATATTGAAGACGCCCTTGCTGTTGATTTTCTCTCCTGTGATTTTAGCAGCCTGGTTTTTTGCCCCTGTTTCCTTGTGTATCTTCTTCAAGGATTCTATAGCCTGGTCAAGTCCCTGCTGCGGCGTGTCCGCCTCTATCATAAGATGATGGGCCTGCCTGACCGGACTTTTGTTGATGTCGCGGATGTCAGAGAGGACACGGGTCTGGGCCATTTCCACTTCCCTTTTAAATCCCTGTCCGGAAATCCTGGACATCTCCATGGCAAGGTTGGCCTGTACTTCAGCTTCATGTATACGCGCTTTCAGAGCCTTGTCCGTCATTGCGTCCGGGTTCTCCTGCGGCATCCACTCCTGGTGCCCTGTCACGGCTTCCTCCGGCTCAATGGTTACCTGGGCATGGACAGGGGGCTCCTCATTGTATTCCTGCACATTATCATCATATGCGCCGTCTTCTTCAGGCAGATATGACTCTTCCCCGCCATCATCTCCGGCATACCCGGCGCCTTCGCCATCCCCTTCATGTGGGGCATATCCGGCCTCTGCTCCATGGCCTTCATGTACTCCATATCCTGCCTTTGCGCCGTAACCTTCATGTGCTCCGTATCCTGCCTCTGCGCCGTAATCTCCATGTGCTTCATATCCGGCCTCTGCATCGTAACCTTCATGTGCTTCATATCCGGCCTCTGCACCGTAACCTTCATGTGCTTCATATCCGGCCTCTGCATCGTAACCTTCATGTGCTTCATATCCGGACTCGGCGTCGTAACCTCCATGTGCTCCATATCCGGCCTCTGAGGTATCCCCCTCGTGAGGGGCATATCCGGTTCCTCCGGTATATTCCTGGTCCTCAGCGTACACTGCTTCCCCGGCGTACCCTTCATATTCCGGATCTTCCGCGTAACCGGCTTCTCCAGCGTACCCTTGGTTACCGGCATGCCCTTCTACTGCGCCATAACTGTTTTCCCCGGCATATCCGTCTTCCTCGTCATAGCCTGCCTCCGGGTCATACTCCGGCTCCTCCCCGTATCCAGGTTCCCTGGTATATACGACTTCCCTGCTATAGGAAGGTTCCTCTTCATATCCTTCTTCATATCCAGGCTCTCTGGTAAACGCGGCTTCCCTGCGGCCTGTGTCATTGGATGGATAGCCATCCTCCGCTTCATGCCTATGCCGGCCGTCCTGAGGAATATCGTCATGGCTTCCAACCGGCTTACCCATGCGGTATTCTTTTTCAACTGCCCGGAGTTTTGCTTCATATTTATCCCGGTTTTCCACTAAATCCATCTGGTATGTGGTAAGCGGGGCAAACTGTATCTTCAGCTCCATGGCCTTTTCCACATATTTACCCAGACCGAACATGAGCATGATTTTATCACAGGCCATGATACACAAATCGCCCATGCCGGCTTCCGCGTACAGCTCTGCCAGCTCATAAAGCCACTTCTCATCCAGCTCAATGCCGCAGTACTGTTCCAGGGTATGGATTAACTGCTCCACCGGCGCACCTTTGGCCCCCAGGATCATATACCGGAGTATATACTGCCTGGGATCATCCGGGGCCAGGTCGCAGAACTCCCTGTAATAATCTTCTGCCTCCCTGGTGCTGCCCTCCTTTATGGCCAGCTCCGCCAGTTTAAACAGCAGGCGTTTGCCGATAGGGGCACGTTCAAATGCAAGCAGCAGGATATCCTTGGCCTCCTGGTACTCTCCATTTTTCTCGTATATGGTGGCTACCATGGACAGGATATTGACATTGCGCACCCTGCGCCAGTCAATGGTGTCCGCAATCTTCATGGCTGTCTCATAGTCGCCTTTGTTTACCATCTTCTTTATCTGCTCAACTTTAATGTTAAACTCGTATTTATCCATCTTTTGCATCTCCCTATAGCTAGTTCCCGGTATGGAAATCCCTGTCTCAAGTACTGGCGCCATCTTGGCCTGTCTGCGCCGTCCAGCACTAGATTTCGGTCCTGCCTTCCAATGCCCGAAGAAGCGTTACTTCATCTATGTATTCCAAATCCCCCCCAACGGGAACCCCGCTGGCAATCCTGGTAACCTTGATCCCGGTGGGCTTAATCAGCTTGCTGATATACATTGCTGTTGTCTCACCTTCCAGGCTGGAATTGGTTGCAATGATGACTTCTTCAACATCGGACTGAAGCCGCTGCATCAATTCCTTGAGTTTAATATCATTTGGGCCAATTCCCAGCATTGGGGAGATGGCTCCGTGAAGTACATGGTAGACACCATCATACTTGCCGGTCTTCTCATAAGCAGCCAGATCCCTGGTATTCTCAACCACCATGATGGTCTTGTGGTTTCTCCTGTCGCTGCTGCAGATTGGGCACAGTTCCTTATCCGTAAGGGTAAAGCACTCCTTGCAGTAGCGCACATTATTCCTGGCCCCGGTCATGGCTCCGGCCAGTTCCTCCACCTGCTCCTTGGGCATGTTGATGATATGAAATGCCAGGCGCTGGGCCGATTTGGCGCCAACTCCCGGAAGCTTGGACAGCTCTTCTATTAATTTGGTAATCTGACTGCTGTAATAATCCATTAGAAAGGAAGACCTCCGCCTAATGCCCCGCCCAGTCCGCCTGTCAGCTTGGACATGGCCTCGCTGCTCTCTGCTTCCATCTGGCGGAATGCCTCGTTGGTAGCTGCCATGATCAGATCCTCCAGCATCTCAATATCATCCGGGTCCACTACTTCCTCGGATAACTTCACAGATACAACTTCTTTCTTGCCGGAAACGGTCACGCTTACAGCGCCTCCGCCGGATGTGGCTGTGTATTCCTTTGCCTCCAGTTCCTTGGTCGCCTCTTCCATCTGGCGCTGCATGCGCTGCGCCTGCTTCATAAGGTTATTCATATTGCCAGGCATTCCGCCTGGAAATCCGCCACGTTTTGCCATGGTGTATTCCTCCTATACAATCTGTTATTTATTATTATTAATCTTCATATGTAATATCCATATGAATCTTATCTTCCAGCTCTTCTTCTGTTATATATATGGTGTTCAGCCTCTCACCCTTGCCGGCCAGCCTTGTCTTAAAGTAAATGGACCTGCCATAATTGGCTTCCACATACCGCTCCAGTTCCCCAATCACAGTGGGCCGCTTGCCCATATCGTAATTCATGGAATCCATGAACACGATGGTAAGGCATCCCTCGCCTCCGGGTTCCACCACCGTATCCCTGAGATAGGATTTGGCTCCCCCTCCTATGCTGCGGACAATCTTGGCCCACTCGTTGCGGACCAGTTTTAAATCCTCCAGCTGGGCCTTGGGCAGGCTTACTTTTTCCGCCGGAATCTCAGGCTCTGCCAGAGCCTGCGCGGACTGGGCCTGGGGAACCGGCCCCGGAGGGCTTCCCGCTGCCGTGGTTCCTGTGCCGGCAGCCATATAAGCCGGCGCTGTCATGGGGATTGCCATGCGCCCGGCTTCCAGGTCTTCCATCTGTTCTTCCAGTTCAGCCAGGCGCTGAAGGATGGAATCCAGATTGGGTTCCATGGACGGGCGGGTCAGTTTAATCAGGGCCACCTCCACCAGCACCCGCTTCTGGGATGCGTAGCGCAGCTGGTTGGACAGTTCGGAAAACACCCGGATGTAACGCATCAGCGTGGGGCCGTCTGCCTTTTTCCCATCTTCCCTCAGCTGCTTTAAGTTCTCCTCTGACATATCCAGAAGTCCTTCCGCGTCATCCGCGCTCTGAATCAGGAGAAGGTTCCTCATGTACCAGATGAAATCATTTACAAACTGTCCCAGTTCCCGTCCCTGGATTACGATTTCCTCCAGGGTACAGATACAGTCCTTGGTCCTGCCTTCCACAACCGCGCCGAACATCTGGCTGAACACGCTGGAATCCACTGCGCCCAGCACCTCCAGGGCATTGTCATAGGTCAGGACCTTCCCAAAATGAAAGGCCACGCACTGGTCCAGAAGGCTGAGTCCGTCACGCAGGGAGCCGTCGGCTGCCTTTGCAATATACATCAGCGCCCGGTCCTCCACCTCAATGTGCTCTGCCTGGGTCAGTTCCCGTAACCGGTCCCCTATGGTTTCCAGGGAAATCCGTTTAAAGTCATAGCGCTGGCAGCGGGACAGGATGGTTATGGGTATCTTATGCACCTCTGTTGTGGCAAGTATGAAAATCACATAGGAAGGCGGTTCTTCCAGTGTCTTAAGCAGTGCGTTAAATGCTCCGATTGAAAGCATATGCACCTCATCGATAATATAGACCCTGTACCTTCCTTCCGTGGGCGGATACTGGACCTGGTCACGGATATCGCGGATATTCTCCACGCCGTTATTGGATGCAGCATCAATCTCCACCACGTTCATGGATGAACCTGACTGGATTGCCTTACATGTAGGACATTCATTGCATGGGCTTGCGTCCACCGGATGCTCACAGTTGACCGCCCTGGCAAATATCTTCGCAATACTGGTCTTACCTGTGCCCCTTGTTCCGCAGAACAGGTAAGCATGGCCGATTCGTTCCGACGTTATCTGGTTTTTAAGGGTCTGCACGATTGGATCCTGTCCCTTTACATCCTCAAATGAGACAGGACGCCATTTGCGGTATAACGCCGTGTATGACATTCTGATTACTCCTTGTTACATGGTTTATTCGTCACCAAAGCTGATTCCCACCATCTTGGCTTCCCGGATCATGGAGCTGTCCGGATCAACTGTCTTTAACTTCCCTGCCACTTCTGCAAGCGGCACTTTTGTAATATCATTATTTTTAACAGCTACCATATAGCCGTATTCCTTGTCCGCTATGAGCCTGGCTGCTGCCGCCCCAAGCCTTGTGGCAAGGACCCGGTCATATGCGCAGGGCTCCCCGCCCCTCTGCATGTGTCCCGGCACCGTTACACGCACTTCGCTGCCAGTGACCTCCTGGATCCTGGCCCCGATTTCATAGGCAACAGAGGGATATACCATGCTGTTTTTCTTTTTTTCCTTCAATTCCTTCTTGCTCATGCCGGCTTCTTCCCTGGATATGGCCCCCTCTGCCACTGCCAGGATGGAGAAACGTTTTCCAGCCTTGGAACGTTTGGTCAGCGCGTCACATACGATGTTGATGTCATATGGAATCTCCGGCAGAAGTATGATATCAGCGCCTCCGGCCAGTCCTGCATACAGGGTAAGCCAGCCCACCTTGTGTCCCATGACTTCCACGATGAAGACCCGTCCATGGGATGCTGCCGTGGTGTGGATGCAGTCAATGGCATTGGTAGCCACATCCACCGCGCTCTGAAAACCGAACGTCATATCGGTTCCCCAAAGGTCATTATCAATTGTCTTTGGAAGGGAAACCACGTTGAGTCCCTCTTCGCTGAGCATATTGGCTGTCTTCTGGCTTCCGTTGCCGCCTAATACCACCAGACAGTCCAGCTTCAGCTTTTTATAGGTATGTTTCATGGATTCTACTTTATCCAAACCATTTTCATCGGGAATGCGCATTTGCTTGAATGGCTGACGTGATGTGCCGAGGATTGTACCGCCCTGGGTCAAAATGCCTGAAAAGTCAGATGATTTCATAATCTGGTAATCCGCATACATAAGTCCCTTGTAACCGTCTTCAAAACCAATGATTTCCACATCGTCGAACATGTTGTATAAGGATTTGGCCACACCTCTCATGGTTGCATTCAGAGCCTGGCAGTCCCCGCCGCTGGTCAGCATTCCGATTCTTCTCATATTGCACTTCCTCCATATCAAACTATTGCTTACTTGTCAATGGTTCTATTATACCCATTTTGTAATTATAACGCAAAGGATGTCCATGGGCAAGCATAAATTAAGGGACGAATCTGTCAGAAATATTAAGAAATGGGACATAAATCTGCCGGCAACAATTGTCATCTCCAGATTTATATCCCATTTTAAATTCCACGCACCTTGCTTTGTGCAATCGCCACGGACGTTACTCATGCAGTTAACTCGGTCCAGGCTGCCTCACGGCACACGGAAGGTTCCGCTTAGTGCTGCTGCATTCCTGCCCTGACACGGTTCACAGATTCCCGTTGCGTAAGACCCAAACGTCAACGCCACTTACATAAGGCAGCTCCGCAACGTGTTGCCCGAGGCAAGGTATCACCCCTGCTGGAGCGGATTGCAGGTTCAGGGCACCGCTATCTCCCCGGCTGCGTGGAAACTTTATGACTTGGTTGGGTGTTCCACACAAAACATGCGTATGATATGCATTGTGTGTAACCGCCTGTTAAGTATAACTTGTGGGCGGGGTTTTGTCAAGGGGCGGGAATTGCCCGGCTTCCTATCACACAGGATTCCCTGGCCCCCTATCACATTTCACAGGGATACCGGTATCCCCACTGGCCTCTGATTGTGTCCATCATCTCCATGACACGGACGGTAGAGGCATGAGGCATCTGGGGACACTCCGTGCTTCCGCTCCCAATCGCCCTGCGGCATGCATCCACCTCATACTCAAATCCGGTAATCTGTTCCGGGGTCTTATGGCTTTCCACCAGTTTCCGGTCCATATCGTATATGTCAATCTGCGCACAGTTATTCACATCATGTATTACCAGAAAACCCTTGTCCCCGAAGACCGTGCCCTGGCGGTCCGTATTAGCCAGGACCGTGGCATGCAGTACTGCAAGCCTGCCGTCGCTCCATGTAATGGTGATTCCCTCCGACACATCTGCGCCCTGGCTGTTAAATACTGCCCCGGAGGTGATGGAATCATAATCCTCCCCAAAAACCATCAGGGCAAAATTAATTGCATAAACACCCACATCCAAAAGGGCGCCGCCTCCCAGGGACGGATTCATCAGCCGTTCCACCCCGGTCAGCTCATACCCCAGATTGGCTGTCAGCGAAACGGGCGTTCCAATGGCCCCGCTGCTTATGATATCAGAAATCATCTTCCTGGACGGCAGGTATCTGGTCCAGATTCCCTCCGTACACAGCACGCCCGCCTGCCGGGCCATGGCCAGCGCTTCCCGGGCCTGAGGGGCGTTGAGGGTAAATGCCTTTTCGCACAGGACATTTTTCCTGTGTCCAATGCACAGCTTCATGTCTTCATAATGGCGGGAATGGGGTGTTGCCACATATATCAGGTCAACCTCGCTGTCCGCGGCCAGTTCCTCGTATGAGCCGTATGCCCTGCCGATTCCATGCTCTCCGGCAAACCTCCCTGCCCGCTCCAGGGAGCGCGAACCAACGGCATGTATGCATACATCTTCCATCCCCTGTGCGGTACGCACCATCTTACCTGCAATCTTACCAAGACCCATGATTCCTATCTTCAGCATCTGATTCCCTCCCGGCCTTTATCTGCCTTCCCTGATTTTCCTGAAAAACTCCTTCATCATCCCGGAACATTCCTCCCCCAGGACACCTGCGCGCGTGTCCACCTGATGGTTAAACCCAGGTTCATGCAGGAGGTCCAGCACCGACCCAGCGCATCCTGCCTTGGCATTCATGCAGCCTATCACCACCCGCGGGATCCTGGCCTGGACAATGGCGCCGGAGCACATGGGACATGGTTCCAGGGTAACATACATGGTGCAGTCTTCCAGCCGCCAGTCACCCAGCTTTTTACATGCCCTTTTTATGGAAATGATTTCTGCGTGGGACAATACGCTCTTATCTGCATTCCTGCGGTTATATCCCCTGGCGATGATCTGTCCCTGGCGGACAATCACGCATCCTATGGGCACATCCCCAAGCGCTGCGGCCTTATGGGCCTGACGGATTGCCTCACCCATGAACCCTTCGTCCGCCCTCTGCTGTTCCCGCTCCTCCTCCTCTGCCTTAATGGCTGCAAGACGCTTCTGCTCCATCCTCTTTTCCCAGTTCCTGCGTCTGGTCAGCTCCCCTTTCTGCTGCTGTGTGCATGCCTGGTCCTGTTGGGCCTGATTTATTTTATCTGTTTCCATAGACAGTGCTTCCTCTTTTTTTTCAACTCTGATTGTGTTATACTTTTTCATTATATAAGACAAGTCTTAAAATGAAAAGGGATGGGTTTATTATATCATGAAAATATGTGGACTGCAAAAGACCACACTGCTGGATTTCCCGGAGCGTGTGGCCTGTACAATATTTACAGGGGGATGCAATTTCCGATGTCCGTTCTGTCATAACAGCGAACTGCTGGACAGCGGGGCCGGGGAAGATTATACAGAGGAAGAGATATTTGATTTCTTACATAAGCGCAGGGGAATACTGGAGGGAGTCTGTATTACGGGCGGGGAGCCGACCCTGCAGCCTGATTTGGAGGATTTCATCCGGCGCATCCGGTCCATGGGGCTGGCAGTAAAGCTGGATACCAATGGATACAGACCCGGACTGCTGAAGGATCTGTGCCAGAAAGGACTGCTGGATTTTGTGGCCATGGACATTAAGGCTTCCAGGGATAATTATGGGAAGGTCTGCGGCGTCCAGGGGCTGCATATGGAATACATAGATGAGAGCATTGATTTCCTTTTGTCCGGCAGCGTACCTTATGAATTCCGGACAACCGTTGTCCGCGGCCTTCATACTGCTGATGATTTCAGCAATATCGGGCCGTGGATCAAAGGCTGCCGCAGGTATTACCTGCAGTGTTTCACGGAATCCGGACAGGTACTGGTTCCGGGTGTGTATTCTGATTTTACCAAAGATGAAATGCTGGTTTTCGCGGACCTGGTCCGTCCTTATGTGGGTCAGGTGTCCCTGCGCGGGATTGATTATTAGGACGTGTTTTAATCCTGATTATCCATCCTTACATCTGCATACCAATATCCGAAGCGGCCGTCCTGTGACGGCTGTTTTTTCGACAGTACAAAATGAGGGAAACCGAACATGGACGCCATGTATTTTTCATTGCTGTAATAATGGCCCGGAACTCCTAAAATATAGCGGACCCTGCCCTGTTCTTCCTTCCCGATACGTGCAAGTATCAGATAACGGTAATTATAATAACCGTGAAGCAGGAAGCTGTTATTTCCATAATTCCAGTTTTCCCTTGGCAAAAGGCCGATATCCTGGGGTTTGATGGTAAGTATCTCACATCCGCTGGTGCTGTCGAATGCCTGTATCTTGGGATAACGCTTACGGAATCCTTCCCAAAGCTTATGTGGACCTATGTCTTCCTGCTCCTCCTGTTCCAGCCGCTGAAGATCCTGGGGATTTCCCAGAAGTATGTCTTCCTGGAGGGCATTGTCCTGGGGAGCATTGCCCTGGGGGGAGTTATATCCTGAAGCATTACCTTCTGAGGCATTGCCTTCTGAAACATTGCTTTCTGAGACATTGTTCTCTGAGACATTACTTTCTGGAACATTGCTCCCAGTGGTATTAGTCAACGGGGCGTTAACCGCCGGGGCATTCTGTGTCTCCGGCTGGCCATCCATTGCATTTGGGGCAGATTCTCTATACTGCCGGGGAGCGGATTCCGCTTCCGGCTGTGCAATACCTCTTTGCGGCATTCCCCGATGGAATCTCATATTCTGTCTGGGCTGCATTCCCCTTCGGTTCTGCATGTTGGGGCAGTTTGGAACGGCAGGGCGGACCGGGACATCGGTATCTGCCGCAACAGGACTCCCTGCTGATATATTGGTATCGGGGCGCATGGCGGACTGGTTTGGAATATTTGAATCAGACGGCATCCCGGTCTGGCTTGGAGCATTCATATCTGACGGCATCGCTGCCCGGTCTGGAACATTCCTGTCTGACGGCACCGATGCCCGGTTTGGAACATTCCTGTCTGACGGCACCGCTGCCCGGTCTGGAACATTCCTGTCTGACGGCACCGCTGCCTGATTGGGAGCATTCATATCAGAGGGCGCCGGAGTCCATGTTGGTGTCTGCGCAGCTCCCTGTCCATTCTGCCTTACAGTGATATTGGCCCGTGGATAACGGCCTGCTCTCCGAAGCGCCTCACGCTGTCCCGGAGTACCGGAATCCGGCCAATCATCCATATTCATCCGCTCTCCTGCCCTAGGCCATGTCCGTGTCTGTCCATTAGACATCTGAGTCCTATCCACATCTGGCTGCATTCCCATTTCAGGCTGTGCAGCATCATATTTTCCCATATTGTTTTCTGATTGTGTATCCCCATCCGGGTACCATTGATTATCCGGGTTCTCCGTGCATCCGGCTCCCGCTTCTGTCCCCATGGCAGACTCACCCCATACAGGCAGTCCATCATCCTGAACCGTATTTTCCCCAGACCAATCCGGCTGTGGATTACCTTCCTGGATATATGGATTACCATATTGCCGTCCGGGTCCTTGACTATCCATACGGCTATTCTGCTGACCCGGAATAGGGCTATATGCGCGGTCATCCTGCCGACCCGGAATACGGCTATATACGCAGCCATTCTGCTGACCCCGAGTCCCACCATATGGCTGATTATTCTGCCACCTCGCCGTCTGGCCATATGTACGGCTGTTTTGCTGGCCCGTGGTCTGACCGTACAGCTGGTTATCCTGCTGGTCATACTGCTGTCCGTCTGACTGACTATCACAATCCCCGGTACCAGACATTGGCACTGCCTCTCCCAATATGGCCCCGGTCCCTGCGGATAATGCGGTACCGCTCGGAATTTCACCCGACAGTTCCTGGCTAACCTGCTTGTTATCTCCAAAGTTTATGTCTGCACGTCCGCCGCTTATCTGCGTTCCATCTGCCTCTGCGCCGCAAAATCCTGTATCAGTTCCTTCCATATCTGCAATGTCCGTTCCAGTCAGTTCCACATCCGCGGATTCCGTATCTGTGGATTCCCCAGTCATCATCACATCTTCAGGTTTTGTACCCGACATCGCCACGTCCGCAGACCCCACACCAGCCGTCGCCACGTCTGCAGGCTCCTCACCTGCCGATTCTGTATCACGCAGTTCCTGCCCCGCAAATCCCTCATCCGCCAGTCCTACGCCTGAGGATTCCGCACCAGGCCTCTTCCCATACAGAGATTCCGCATCCGCCAGCCCTGCTCCCATAGCTTTTACACCAGGCCTCTCCCCATACAAAGGTACCTCTCCTGCGGTTCCGGCACCAGCCAACTCCTCTCCTGCGAATCCGGCACCAGACACCGCTCCATCCAGGGATTCCATCCCGTCCGTCCCCTCAGCCAGTTCCATGTCCACAGATTCAGCGCCAGCCATCTGCGCATCATCAGCCCCAGCCATCTGCAATTCATCCGTCCCAGTCCCAGCCTTCTCCTTACCGCCTGGGCCCGGAACATCCGTTTTTCCGCTGACAACCGTTTCCATGTTTCTGGATGACTCCAGAAGGGGAATCTTCTTATCGCCAATCTCCCTGGCCAGTTCCTCCACCTTTTTATGTATCTGCTGCTCGGCATCCCCCAGCCTGCCTGAGGTCACGTCCGCCAATTCCACCTCTGCCGCATGGGCAACGGCGTCCTCCCAGATAGTTGTATATGCGCGCCATGAATCGTCTGCTTCATGGATGGTCAGGCCGTAGCAGTGGTCCATGCTGTATCCGGAGTCGGCAGCATTTTCCACGGAAACCACTGCCCTGAATTCCCCGGAACCACCCCTGATGAATATATTGCCCAGCAGTATCTCCTTGCCCGGAGCCAGCAGATAAACCCCAAGGTCGCTGCTTCCCACGTAGACTTTCTTCACATTTACGCTGAGCTTGCACTGCCCGTTCCTGGACTCCAGCTTGGCAAACCCGATATTTTTGCCCTTGACTTCCCCTTCGTAGGCATAGATATAAGATATCAATCTCCGATAATTGGTCATATTTTCACTCCTCGCACCCATAGTCTGCAGCTGCCCCGAAAACGGCCTATCTGCTTTTATAAATATTTTATGCAATTACCCCTTGAAAGTATGTTAGGAAAATGTTATCCTATATTTAAACAGAAATAAAAATTTTTTCCAAGTTGATGTCCGGACGTTTTCTTAGGCATGTTTTGTCCTGAGACGTGTTTGAAAACTGCTTTCCGTCAGCTGTCAGCTGTACGTCCCACTTTTGTCCTATGGGGATACCTTTAGCAGATCCTTAGGGCAGATGGAGGGAATGGATTTTCAGACACGGATTTTCAGACACATCCTGCGGCAGGCGGACATCCGCAACTATTATTAATGTATGGAAAGGTGGCAATTATTATGAGAATCATCAAAGCAAAAGATTATGACGACTTGAGCCGCAAGGCAGCCAACATCATCTCCGCACAGGTCCTTTTAAAACCTGACTGCGTACTTGGACTGGCAACCGGCTCCACCCCGATCGGCACCTACAAGCAGCTGATTGAATGGTACAACAAGGGCGACCTGGATTTTTCTGAGACAAGGAGCGTGAACCTGGATGAATACAGGGGCCTGACAAGGGATAATGACCAGAGTTACTACTATTTCATGTATAACAACCTTTTCAAGCACATTAATATTAACATGGAGAATACCAATGTCCCGGACGGAACAGAGCCTGACAGCGATAAAGAGTGCTCCCGGTATGAGAAAGTGATTGAAGCTTACGGCGGCGTTGACCTTCAGCTGCTGGGCCTTGGACACAACGGCCACATTGGTTTTAATGAACCGGATAAGGATTTCGCCCAGACCACACACTGCGTAGACCTGACCCAGAGCACCATCGAAGCCAACAAGCGCTTCTTTGCTTCCATTGACGACGTGCCGAAGCAGGCTTATACCATGGGTATCGGAACCATCATGAAGGCCCGTAAGATCCTTCTTGTGGTAAGCGGTGCAGACAAGGCACAGATCCTTCATGACGTACTCTGCGGACCTGTTACACCAGAGGTTCCTGCTTCCATCCTGCAGTTACATAGCGATGTGATTGTGGTTGCGGACGAAGCTGCTATGGCTAAATTATAATTGCTGAAAGGGGATTGCCGCCAGGCAGTCCCCTTTTATATACAGTATCCCCTTTTTATATGCAGTATGGTTAACTTTCCTTTAATCCTAACAGCCTTTCTGCATTTTCATGCAGAAGCAGTTCAAGTACCTCCGGTTCAAAGGGCAGCGCCCTGAACTGTTCCAGACTCTGCTTTAAGGGCCTGACCGGGTAACTGGTGGCAAACATCATCCGGTAGCGCATGAATGAATTGGCCGCCCGCACGAACTGGTCCGCAAAGGGCATGTTGGGCAGGTTACAGAAAAAATCCGGATAGCAGTATACGTTCATGCACTGCAGGGCGGTTCCGAGGAATTCCTCCACAAAGGGCCAGCAGCCATGGGATACCGTGAACGAAACCCTGGGAAAACGAAGGGCCGCGTGCTGCACCGCAATGGGATTGCAGTATGACAGATCCTCCCCTGCCAGGACACTTAATGTAAATGCGCATATCAGGCCGTGTTCCTCACAGGCAGCGTAAACCGGATCCAGTTTCCGGTCATCCACGTAGACCGGGGGCATGGACCATCCCGGCTCCATGGCAATCCCCTTAATCCCATATGTCTTAACATAATATTCAATCTCAGCCACAGCCCCCTCCACATCCGCGGGGTCCACTGCGGGAAATGATATGAACTGTTTTGGATACTGCATCTGAAGGCGGCACACATCCTCATTGTCCACGGTCGCCATGCCCGGGCGCACCTTCCTCCCCTGCACCACCTGCATGTCAATCCCGGATCCTGACAGTTCCTCCATGTATAACTGGAAATCCCCATGCCGGGCTGATTCGATTCCTATGCTATCCCTGTAAATCCCCGGCACATCTTCCGGCCTTTCAAAATCATCTTCCATGGGCCTGGGAAAGAAGTTTCCCTTTGTGACAAAACTCTTATACGGAGGCCTTGTCCTAAAATCAATTACCATCCTAAACTCCCCCTTGTTTTAGCATTGATATAATTAATAAAAAAGATTATTATATTGATATAGATAATATGCCATTACTTATCAATTACCGGAAAGGAGCAGACCATGACCCTCCGCCATCTCCGTATCTTTGTTGCCGTGGCCGAATCCCTTAACATGCACGCCGCGGCAAAGCAGCTTTATATTGCGCAGCCAGCCATAAGCCAGGCCATCTCTGAACTTGAGAATCATTATAATGTGCGGCTTTTTGAGCGGCTGTCCAAAAAAATCTATATCACACCGGCCGGAAGCCAGTTTCTTTTTTATGCAAAGCATATCCTCTCACTGTTCAGCGAACTGGAACAGCAGATGAATGATACGACCGCGTATACGGAAGTCAAGATTGGGGCCACCATTACCATCGGCACCTGTCTGATGAACCATATACTTCATGAATTCCAATCCTATTACCCTCAGGCCGAGGTGCGGGTATCCATCAACACGCCGGACTATCTGGGGCCTTCCCTGGCCAGGAATGAACTTGATATCGCGCTGGTCGAAAGTCTCCCCACCAGCCCGGACCTGATATTTGAACCGTTTCTTGACGATGAGATGGTCCTCGTGGTAAGCCCTGACCATAAATTCGCAAAAACCGGATATGCCACCCTGGATGAAATCAGCGCGGAAAATTACATTGCCCGTGAGCCCAGCAGCACGCCGGAACTGTTTACTAATTTCATGGAAATCCATAACCATATTTTAAAAAGCACATGGTTCTGCAATAATTCAGAGACAACCAAACTGGCTGTGATTAATAATTACGGCATAACCGTCATCTCCAGAAGGATTGTGGAACAGGAACTAAAGGATGGCTCCCTGGTGGAGGTAGCCCTTGAAGGCGGTCCGCTGTCAAGGAAGTTTTATATGGTGTACCACAAGAATAAGTTCTTCACCAATGCCCTTTTAGACCTGAAGGAAATATGCCGGGACCTGGAAGTGACACTTCCCGGCTGAATCCGGGAATGTCTTTACCTGCACAGGGAAATCATTCCTGCAGATAGGATCAGTATATTAATTATATATGCAAATGACCGCTGGCTCAGGCGCCTGCAAAGCCTTCCTCCCACAAAAATCCCGGACAGCACAGGAATCACGCCCGCTGCGAACAGCCGGAGGGATTCCCGGTTCAGGGTTCCCATCAGCATATACTGGAATACCGTAATCAGGCTGACAACCGTCCATAGGAGGGCCATGGTGGCCCGGAATCCATTTTTCTCCTCCAATTCCTGCTGCGCATATAAAAGTACCAGGCTTCCTCCTGAGGATATGGCCCCCTGGACGATTCCCCCTGCAATCAGGCATCCCCTTAAGGCCCAGGCCGGAAGATGTTTCCCGGCAGCCCGGGGTATCCTCAGCTTCAGGATCCCATATCCGCCTATGACCAGCATGAAGCCGCCTAAAAGGCGTTTTAACGCATCCACATCTATCATCTTCAGGCCGTATACGCCTATGGGAAGTCCTATGCACATGTACAACAGGATCCGGGTAAGCCGCTTAAGGTCCACGTATCTCCAATTTTTCACTGCAATGAAGAGGTTTAAGATACAGGTCATGGTGGAGGCCATGATGACTGCCTTTGCGTCAAACAGCTGGGTCAGGAAGGGAATGCTTATCATTCCGGCCCCAAATCCCCCCACTGCCCCCAGCACATTGGATGCAAATAATATGGACACATAACAGAGGAAAAGAAACGGGTCACTCATGCCAGCGCCCCTGCCGAGTCCAGTATCATCCGGAAGAATTTTTCATTGTCCATTTCAAATACCACTTCCACATTCTCCGGTTTTCCGGAACGGTGGGCGTAGTCGCAGATGGTTGCGCCGGATAAGGGACCTGGTTCCGTGGGAATCTCCACATACATCCTCTCGCTTTTGGTTACGACGGAAGGGTCGATGATACCCGCCACCGCGCATGCATCGTGGACAGGGCACCCTCCCAGGTCAATCCACACCCGGTTGTGCATGTTCCAGAACTCCTGAAGCAGGCTGGACATCATGAGGCCGGTCCTGTTGCCAAGGGCCTTCAGGGAATCCAGGAAATCCTGCCCGAACAGCGTCCTGTATGTAACGTCATAGCCGTACATGGTAATGGGCAGGCCGCTCTCAAATACTATCTTCGTTGCCTCGGCGTCCAGATATGTATTGAATTCCATGAAGGGCCTGGTCAGGATGAAATGGCAGGTGCCGCCCATAAGGGAGATTCCCCGCACCTTTTCCTCGCACAACTCAGGGAATGTGCGGATCAACAGCCCCAGGTTGGTAAGGGGTCCGGTGCCGATCAACACCACCTTTTCCTTGCTGCTCCTGAGTATTTCCGCCATCACCTCCACCGCCTTACGGTCCGATGGCTTTAACGGGTTATCCCGGGGAAAGTCAAAACCGTCCAGGCCGCTGACCCCATGGCAGCCTTCTGAGTCCGTTCTTGTATAAGCCCGAACAATAGGGCGGCTGGCCCCCGGGGCCACGATACATTCTGCCCCGCAGTAATTAAGGATATTAAGGGTGTTTTTCACCACCTTTTCCATCACCTTATTGCCCGCCACATTGGTGATTGCTTTTACGTCCAGCCGCTGGCTTCCAAGCGCCAGGACCAATGCCACCATATCATCGTGGCCCGGATCACAGTCTATGATTACCGGAACTTTTTCCATAGGTCTTTTCCTCTCTTTCCGCTTCCATGATTTCCTTCCTGATCCGTTTCTCTTTTACCTGCTGTTCATGGGCTGAGTAGATGATGATACCGGCAATGGATACAACATACGGTATGGCCATCACAACATCTGAAGAAAATGAATTAATCTGCAGCACATTGGCGACTGCGTTGGCGCTTCCGAATAACAGGGAAGCAATCATGGCCCCTATGGGGTTGCCGCGCCCCATTGCATCCGCGGCCACACCGATGAAGCCACGTCCGGCCGTCATATTTACGATAAAAACCTGCATGTTGCCCATGGACAGGTACATTCCTCCAAGGGATGCAAAGAGGCCGCTGAGTCCCAGGGCAATCAGCTTTACTTTTGTAGGGTTCTCCCCCACGGACCTGGCGGCGCTGCTGTTTTCCCCCACCGCCCGGATCCTGAGTCCCAAGGGCATCCGGTACATCAGGAACCAGACCACGATGACCAGGACGAATGCAACATATGTAAATACATTATGCCCCGACAGGATATCCCCCAGTACGGGTATGCTGCGGATGATGGGTATGTCTATACTGGGAATCCCCATGCTCTTGACCATGGACGAGGAACCCTTATCCCCGGTAAAGGCATACAGGATCATCACGGCGGCGCCTGAGGTAAAGGTGTTGATGGCCACGCCTGTCAGTATCATGTTGGTATTCATCATGATATGGAAATATCCCATGAAGATTCCCATGACCACGCCTACCGCCATCCCGCAGATAAGGGCCAGCCATATGTTTTTTGTATACGCGCTGACCAGCACTCCTGTTAAGGCGGACATGATCATGGTGCTGTCTATGGTAATGTTGGTCACGCCGCCCTTTCTGGCAATCAGGGAGGACAGGCTGGCAAAGATAAGGGGCGTGGAAACACGGATAATGGTATAGAAAAAACCGGTTGTCAGGAAATTCTGCAATATACCCATTGATTATGCCTCCTTTGCCTTTTGCGTATTGTATTTAACCCTGAGTTTCTGCTGGGTCCTGGCCAGAAATGCATTGGCGCCGATAAACAGGATCATGACTGCCTGTATGATCATTACGATCTCACTTGCCACATCCGAAGAGCGGTTCATGATGTCCGCACCCGTCCTTACATATCCGAGGAACAGGGCGGAAAACAGGATGTACTGTGGCTTATACCTGGCAAGGGTGGCCACCATGATTCCGTCCCATCCCAGGTTGGTCAGGGAAAACCAGGCAAACCTGGGATTGCGCCCGAACATTTCCATGCCCCCGCCAAATCCGCTGAGCGCTCCCCCGATGAACTGGGCCAGCACGCACATGGCGAATACATTGATTCCAATGTACCTGGCATAGTTGGGGTTGGCCCCAATAAGACGGATGCTGCAGCCCCACTTGGTCTTGTACAGGAAGAACCAGGTCAGCACAATGGCGATGAGTGCGACAATCAGATTGGCATTGACCTTTGTCCCGTCAATCAGGGTGGGGAGGAAGCTGTCCTTGGGCAATGGATAGGACCCTGAGGAGGTGGAGGTGATATCCATGAGATAATTGCTGAATATGTAATTTCCGATATAAAAGATTACATAGTTAAAAAGCAGGGAAACCACAAAGGCATCCGTACCGTACTTCAGGTTCACGATCATGGGCAGCAACGCCATCAGCCCGCAGACAACCAGCACAACCAGCATGGAAACCAAGGTAAGGCTGTGGCCATGTACCACGGTAAGCTTCAGGGATACGGCTGCCGCCGTAAGGCCGCCGAAGTAATAGCATCCTTCGCCGGACAGGGTGCGCTTTCCCGTGGCCCAAAGCACGCATACCCCCAGGCCCACATAGATTAACGGCACGGTGTTCTCTATCAGGTTCCCCATCCTTCTTGTGGAAGTAAATGGCCCCAGCAAAAAGGCGTGGAGCGCCTTCATCGGCTCGTCACTGACAATCAGGATGATTACGAACGCGGTCAGCATTGCAATGAGGATTGCAAGCAGGACCTTTACAAAGGAAAATGTCTGGTTCAGTTTGTTATTGTTCATAAAATGCCTCCTTTATTTCCTCCGGAGTCTGCTTTTTTATCCCCAGCATGTATTCTCCCAGGGTTTCCTCGGTAATTCCCTGTAAGCTTTTAAAATACGCTGCAATCTCGCCTTCATACATCACAATCAGGGAATCGCTGAGTTCCATGATTTCTGCCAGGTCCGCGGAGCTTATGAGGATGGCCGCATCCCTGTCCCTTAGCTCGAATATCTTTTCATGTATGAATTTGGTGGCACCTATGTCAATGCCCCTGGAAGGCTGGTCAATGACAATCAGGTCCCTGGGCATGGAAAGTTCCCTTGCAACCACCACCTTCTGGATGTTGCCGCCGGACAGCATGTCCACGGTCTGCTTCTCGCTGTCACATTTCACGGTAAATTCCTGAATCAGCTCCCTGGATTTCTGGGCCAGCTTCTTATCTTTAACAATGCCTGCTTTGGAGATTTCCGGATCCGAGAGACGGTTGGCCAGGAGGTTTTCCTTGATTGTGGCTTCGCTGGCAACGCCGAAGAGCAGTCTGTCCTGGGGTATATATGCGGTCTTGGCAATATCCCGGATTTTCCGGATGGACATCCTGGACACATCATTGTGTTTTATCCGGATCTTCCCTCTCTGGATAGGCTGCAGGCCTGTGATACATTCCAGCAGTTCCCTCTGCCCGTTTCCCTCCACCCCTGCTATGCCAAGGATTTCCCCGCTCCTTACGGTGAAGCTCACATCATTCACCTTAAGCCTGCCTTCTCCATAGCCATGGTACAGGTGTTCCACGCTTAACACCACGTCCCGGGGCCGGGCCTGCTTCTTTTCCAGGTTCATCTTGATTTCACGGCCCACCATCAGCCGCGAGATATCGGATTCCGTGATATCCTTTACATCATATACCCCCATGGACCGCCCGTTCTTCATGATGGTAATCCTGTCGCATATCTGTTTGACCTCACGGATTTTATGGGAAATGAATATGACCGTATGTCCATGCTCTTTTAAGAGGATAAGCTGCCGGAACAGTTCCTCTGTTTCCTGGGGCGTCAAAACGGCCGTTGGTTCGTCCAGTATGAGTATGCGGGCGCCGCGGTACAGGGCCTTCAGGATTTCCACCCTCTGCTTCATTCCAACAGGCAGGTCCTCCACCCGTGTATCCGGGTCAATGGGAAGCTGGTACATCTGGGAGATCCGCCTGGTTTCTTCCACTGCCTTTGCCCGGTTGATGAAAATACCTTTTTTCGGTTCTTCCCTCAGCATCATATTCTCGGACACGGTAAGGGAAGGCACCAGCATGAATTCCTGATGCACCATACCGATTTTCAGTTTAATCGCTTCCGCAGGGCTGTTGATACGGATCGGTTTCCCTTCAAACAGCACCTCACCCTTATCTATTTTTTCTAATCCGAACAGCATTTTCATGAGTGTGGATTTGCCCGCTCCGTTTTCCCCCATAACGGCATGGATTTCACCGTAATCCACACTGAAATCCACATCCTTGTTGGCAACCACCCCATTGGGATAAATCTTAGTGATTCCTTTCATTTCGATTGCAGGCGTCTGCATACCATGTCCACCTCTCTGATTTTTCAGGTAAAAATGGGAAGGCAGGCTTTTTTCAAAACTTGCCCTCCCATGTCAGCATGTGCATTGTTATTGCGCGGAGCTGATAATCCCATCAATCTCTTCTGCATCCATACCGATGGCAGTTGGTACCGTCACTTCCCCGCTTCCAATCTTACCCTCATACTCTGTCACAACCGCCTTCACCTCATCCGGCAGCTGTGCCTCATAATATTCGTTCTTAACCACGCCGGCTCCGTCTTCCTTCACACCCACTGTCTCCTGGGTCCCAAACGGAAGCTCTCCCTTTGTGTATCTTTCATAGGCAGTGCTTACGGCGTTGTCCACCTTTTTCATGACGGATGCAAGGATTACCTTTTCCAGGCTTTCGTCACTGTTGGCGTATTTGGCAGCCACATCCTGGTCGTTACCGATGGCTGATACGGATTTATCCCTGGCAGCTTCATATACGCCCACCGCCGCATTGCCGCAGGCCGGGAAAAGTACGTCTGCCCCATCCGTGATCTGGGCCAGGGCCAGTTCCTTTGCAAGGGTTGCGTCATTAAAATCATTGGTGAAGGCAACCGCTACCTTTATATCGGGGTTGACTGCCTGGGCGCCGGATATGAAGCCTACCATGAAGTCATAGATGACAGGTATTTTCGTGGCGCCCACAAAGCCCACATAATCTGACTTTGTCATGCTTGCCGCAATGACCCCTGCCATATAGGCAGCTTCATTCTGGTGGAAGTCCATGGCATATACATTGGGCATGTCCACTGAATCAAAATCCAGGTTCACATCGTAACAGATGAACGGGATTTCCGGATACATGGGCGCAACGGTCTGGATGGTATCCTTCATCAGGGAACCGCCGGTGATGATAAGGTCATAATCCTCTTCACAGAGGTCGCTCATGGCCGCTTCCCATTTGGCGGAATCCGTCACTGCAGTGCCCAGCTCTATGATATCCAGCTCGGCCCCGATATTGCCTGCAATTGCTTCCGACGCCCGGCATGCCAGGTCGTGGGTTCCCCCGTCCCCACGGACATTGGGCAGGACGGTAACAATCTTCTTTACCTCTTTTGCCATTTCTTCTGATGGTGCTTCTGATGCATCCGCACTGCCTCCGGCGTTATCTGCTGCCGCAGCCGTTGTATCCGCCGCCTTTTTCTCCTCTGCCGGCTTGGCGCCCCCGCACCCTGCCATGGACAGTACAAGCGTCACCGCCGTAAACATTGCAACCAACCTTCTCTTCATTGTGCTACCTCCCTGAATCATTTTTAAAAAATACGTTTATACTGCTATGTTGTATAATCAGTATAGCATTGTATATTGATATCGTAAAATATATATTCTTTATTAGCTTGATAAGTATTTACTTATTATAGTTATATTCTTTTGTTGCTTTTTACCAATATATCCGTATATGGTCACTTTATGGTATTCCAACAAAACAAAAGAACCGCTTCACGGCTGATTGTGCCGTCAAACGGTTCCTTCTATATCAAACGTTTCCTTCTATATTAGAATGTTCTGTTATATTTATTCAACCATATCGTAATCCGTACGGTATGTCAGATAATCGCTGTCGCCCTGCTGAATGTCATTGCCCGCATAATTAGCTCCATTGACTTTCAGTTTAAGCTTACCTAACTCGAAGTTCTCGGTAAAGGTATTGCCAATCTCCGTCAGGAACATCTCGTCGGAAGCCCCCTCAGCGCTTTCCGCCTGGTTAAGGTCCAGTGTTCCAACGGAATCATCTTCCTTGCCCTCAATATCAAAGCTTAGGACCTTGGTACCATCTGTCAGCACGCCGTATTCAATCAGTTTATCTACCAGAAGCTGGGCATCCAGACCTTCGGTGTCCAGGGAATCCATATCCTGCACCAGACTGTCAGAATCACCGCCATGATAGATGGAAACAACCGCCACCGGCATCACATTGGGATCCGGAACCTTATCAGCCGCCCCGCCTGTGCTCTGGGGAATCATATTCTCAGCTGACTTTGCCGTTGCTGCCGTGGTTTCTTTTTTCTGTTTCTCAGTAGTAGGCGTACATGCCGCCAGTGATACGGCCACCATGACTGCCATTGCGCCTATTAACCATCTTTTCATAATTGTATATGCCTCCTTTAGTCCTCTTCAAAGCTTCTGAACCAGGAGTTTAGTTTTGTCAGCGCCTTTACAAGGGCTTCCAGTTCTTCTTCCGTCAGTTCTTTCACAACACTCTCTATCATCTGTTCATGGAACTTCTTATGATGATGATAAGCCTTAACTCCTTTTTCTGACAGGGAGATATAAACAACCCTTCGGTCCTCACTGCTGCGCTGCCGGTCTACATAGCCCTTTTTCACAAGGCTGTTCATGGAAATGGTCAAGGTTCCCACTGTAACGGATAATGCCCTGGCAATGGTTGACATGTTCTTAGGCTCATCTATGCCAATGGCCTCTATCACATGCATATCGTTATTGGTAAGGTCCCCAAATTCCGAGGTGATGATTGCCTTCTGCTCTATATCATTGACATCGCGGAACAGGCTCACCAAAACTTCATTCAGCGTCTCGTAAGTTCCCACGGTTCTCCCTTTCACTTTCTACTTCAAAAGCTTCTTACTGATTGTACAGTATTTTACTTGTTAACACAAGCCCCTAAATCCTTATAAAATTCTTAAAAGCCTGTGACTTTTTTGTGTTTTTTACAGTTTTACCCAAAATCAGGAATGAAATACAAGCCTGGCAAATACTTCGCCCCGTTCCTCAAAGTTTTTAAAGATACCATAGCTTGCAGCTGCCGGAGAAAGCACGCAGCTGTGTCCCGGCCTTGTAATCTGCATGGCCCGCCTCACACCGTCCTCCAGATGTTCGGCCAGGATCAGCCTGGGCCTGTCTTTAAATTCAGGATAAAACTTATATATCTCCTGGTAAATCCGCTTGCCCGTGGCCTCCATGAGGATGATATGGCTTACCTGGCATTCTGACAGATACTCAATCAGCTCCCTGTAATCAATCCCCCGGTCCATGCCCCCGATCAGCACGGTATCCGTGTCCTTCAGCGTCTTAAGGGCCTGTATGGTGGTGTCGCAGATGGTTGATATGGAATCATCATAGTATCTGACCCCATCCCGTTCTCCCAGATACTGAAGCCGGTGGGGCAGCGGCTCATAGGTCTTAAGTCCTGCCGTGAACGCCCCGTCATCCATGCCAAGGATGGCGCACACCCCATAGACCACCCCGATATCAAAGTAATTGTGCTGTCCCAGCAGCCGGATTTCATCCACCGGGATCCGGTATGCCCTGCCGCGGAAGCGGATCCATGTGCCGTCCGGTTCCTCTGCCACGCTCAGATCCGTGCCCGGCTCATTTACCCCGGCCTTTATAAGCATGGATGGGCAGGCCCCGGATTCAGGCAGGCACTGTACGTTGCATATCAGTATGTCGTCCGTCTTCTGGTTCTTGAAGATATTCTGTTTGGCCGCCACATATTTTTCCATGGTTCCGTAATGGTCCAGATGTTCCTCATGTATATTGACCAGGATTCCGATATGGGGGGATACGGTCATGTATTCCAGTTGGTGGCAGGACAGCTCAAACACGATTTTGGTGTCCGGCCTTACCTCCTCCATGTGGTCCAGGGCCGGTATGCCGATATTGCCCAGGATCATGGTGTCCATGCCCGCGTTCTTCAGGATATGGTATAAAAGGGACGTAACCGTACTTTTTCCCTTTGTGCCCGTGATACCGATGATCTGGTCGCGGAAACACTGGAAAAATACTTCTGTCTGTGACAGGATCTGGCACCTGTACTCTTCTATGGGTTTTTCCAGCACGATTCCCGGACTTTTAAAGACCACATCATAGTCATCCATGCAGTTCTGATAGCCCGGCCCTGTTATCCACCGCGCCTCCTCATCCGGCCGCTGCGCCGGGGAAGCCAGGTCCGCTATATCGAGGCTGGCATATCCGCCTGCCTGCTTTATGACATGATAGGTTGACTGGCCTTCCCTTCCAAAACCCAGGAGCAGGACCCGCTTTCCTTTAATCCAGGGAATTATTTTCTCAATCACGTTCATTCTCCTTTTTTAGGGTGTGTCTGAAAATTGCTTTCCGTCATCTGTGGGTATCTGTGTGCACACAGTTCTCCCTGACCACCCTGGCCCAGGCCGGGGGCACCAGGTTCTCACTGTCATAATAGGACGAATACCGGTCCCCGGCAGCCTGGTACTGCTTATAAAGGCCGGTTCCCTTATAATAGGAAAGAAGGGCTGGAAGCTCTTCCCCTTCCTCTTCCATACGATTAATGGTAAGTACCATTGCCGTGTTGATTTCAGCCCTACTGCCAACGCATTCAAAAGGCTTCTCTTCCCGTATGCCGATCAGCTGTTCCAGGGTTTCCTTCATGGTCCAGTCCTGAAGCATATCCCGTCCGAATATGTCCCGCACTTCCTGTGAGGAAAGGAATGGGGAGAGTATCAGGTATACAAACAGGCACTTGGGGCAGTGTCCGCACCAGCTGTCCGTCCTGCTGCCCGCATTGCAGCTGCGGAAAATGGGATGATACTGTTTCTGCCTTGCAAAGTATCCAGCTATCTGGAACTCGCTTAATGGGCGCAGAAGGCTAAAATAGCCGGCGCTTCCCGGAAGGTAACGGTTCTCATATTCATGGAAATCCTTCTCGAATTTAAAGCTCTTGGAATACTGGTGGTTGACCGTACTTCCCTGGACCGTGCTCTCATTGGCGCTGGATTCATTGGAAAGGGCCACCCAGGATAATCCATGCATTCTGGCTGCGATGATGCTGGAAAATGCCACCAGGGCCGAGAACGGCGTGTGCCCGTTCAGGTATCCCTGCCTGTTCAGTTCCAGCATGTTGGGGTCCAGGGTCCGCCTGGCATTTATGACCTGGCTTTCCTTCAGTCCGGCGGCTTCTGTGGTATGGATGGTCGCGCCTCTGGGGTTGATGATGTAGGCATGGATTGTCTCCCCCGCGCTGCGCAGCAGCTCCAGGGTGACTGCGGAATCCTTGCCGCCGCCAATGGGGACCAGGACTCCTTTTTCCTGGGGGGCCGGGGAATCAGGAGTTTGCAAGGGCTGGGAGGGAGGCATCTTCTGCGACCCCTGCATCTCCCGCGGATCATACCCGGATGACTGTCCCTGAACATTGCATACAATATCCATAAAATCATCCTGCCTGGCTTCCCAAATCTGATTCACATAAAAGAACTCGCCCAGACCGTTATAATACAGGTCCTTCCACCATTCCATCTGCTCCTGGCCAAGGAAGCCCGCCTCCACGATTACCCGGGGAGGACATGCAATCTTCCAGTAGCTGACCAGTTCCACCATGCCCAGGGAAAATACCATGTCCTGCATCAGCCGTTCCTCAGCCCACAGGCGTGTATCGCCTGCCGCCTTCGGGAACCGCCAGACAGGGGCAAAGGAAGATAGCCCGGGAATCTCAAACCTGTATGTGATCCTGCACTCACGGCCGTCTTCTTCCATCTCATAGCTTTTATATATGAACTGAGGATACTGCCTTCGCAGGGTCTGATATTGTTCCATAATATGTCCCTTTCCTTACAACACAAACCCGCTGTACACTTTGCCCATCTGCGATACAGGGCGCATATACAACGGATTCCCTTTTTATCTATGGCTATTATAGTCAATAACCCTTTATTTTGCAATGTTTTTTTGTCTGTCAGGGCCTTACCTCAGGGCGCCTGCCAGGATTACGCTGGCAGCCACTCCCACGGCTGTTGCGAACAGTCCGCCTGCCAGGGTATATCTGCCTTTTCTTATTCCCACGGAACTGAAGTAGATACTCATACAATAAAGCACGGTCTCGGTACTGCTCATGAGCACGGAGGCAATGAGTCCTATGCTGGAATCGGTTCCGTATTCCTTGAAAATGTCCAGCACCAGCCCGGTAGCCGCTGAATTGGAAACCAGCCGTACCAGCACCACGGGCACGATCTGAGGCGGCAGGTGGATCAGGGCAGCCGGGGCCTTGAGCATTTCCCCAAAAAATTCCAGGAAGCCTGACGCCCTGAGCACCCCCACGGAAACCATCAGCCCCACCAGGGTGGGAAGGATTCCCGCCACTGTCTTCATGCCATCCTTGGCCCCGTCTATAAAATCATCCAGCACAGGACGCCCTGACAGAAGCCCGAAGCCCACAATATAAAAAATCATCAGAGGAACCATGGCCTCTGACAGAAAAAGTATGAACCGCATATGGATATCCCCTGGTTAAGCCGCTTTATATATGGTATTCCGGTGAGGATGGTTTCATTCCCCCTGGATTATATTAGCTGGATCCACACCGGCTCCCAGTCTTTAGCGGGCCTTCCCGCACTGCATACCGCCATCCTGCTGTTTTCAAGGGAAAACTCCTTAAAATAGTACTTCATGTCATCCACGTCCTGGGCCACCTCTATCTCCTGCCCCTGAAAACGGATTTCAAATGCATTTAACGCCAGTCCCATCCCCAGCCCGGTTACCTTCATGAAGCTTTCCTTAAGGACCCACAGCCGGAAAAATGCTTCCTGCTTCTGCTGTCCGTCCTCTATCTGTTCCAGATACCTGTATTCTCCCTCATGGAAAAAACGGCGGGCCACCTTCTCCTTCATGACGCCGATTCCTTCTATATCGATTCCCACCGGGCTGACGCCGCAGACCCCGGCCGCATAATCCCCGGAATGCGTCAGGTTAAAATGGATATCCGGCCGCCCCGCCACGGATGCCTTTCCGTTGGTCCCATATTCCAGACGGGTTTCCCGGGGATTAAGGCCGTATTGTTTTAAGATGGCATTGAGCGCAATTCCGGCGCCCAGGGAACGGCGGCGGTCAGACTCCATTTTGTGCTGTGTTATCTTGTCCTGACGTTCCCGGGACATTTCATTGAAGTAATATCTGAATGTACCCTCATCTTTCAGCTGATTGATATTAAGGATAAATATATGTTCCATTGGCAGCTCCTTACCTTTATGAATCCCTGCTGATTTATATCTGCATTTATTTTTGCATTTATATTGGCATGTGATTGATAACCTGCCGCCCCACCGGTTACCCATCAGGCGTAAAAATAACGGCGGCAGAATAAATTATAGCATACCGCAGCCTGTGGCTGCAAATAAACTACAGATAAAAATCAGTTGAAACCAGTCCCGGGAGTCATCCTGAACCCAGTACAGCCTTGCGCGGCAATAAAACCGGGAAATCCCTGCCCGGCCCAAAACAGAAGGCCCTGCAGGGATTCCACATCCTAGAGCGTGTTTACAGATTATGATTCCTTTAATTCCAAAACCAGTTCAATCTCAACCGGTATATTCCAGGGAAGTGCCGCCACTCCGATTGCCGACCTGGCGGGCAGACCGATTTCATCGCCGAATACGTCTTTTAAAAGCTGTGACGCCCCGTTAATGACCTGCGGATGTTCATAGAAATCAGGCGCCGATGCCACAAATCCCAGAAGCTTCACAAACTGCTTGATCCTGTTTAAATCCCCCAGTTCATGATGCAGGTTTGATATAATATTAATCATGCAGCGGCGGGCCGCTTCCTGTCCTTCCTCTATTGTATATTCACTGCCCAGCTTTCCTGCCATGTTCTCATCCACCGCATTATGGGGCGCTGTGCCCGATACATAGAGAAGATGGTCCCCATAGGGCCTTACAAGACTGTAAATCCCGCCCTTTGGGGTAGGGTCCGACAACTTGATT
Source organism: Enterocloster sp. OA13 (assembly GCF_022440595.1). NCBI lineage: Bacteria > Bacillati > Bacillota > Clostridia > Lachnospirales > Lachnospiraceae > Enterocloster > Enterocloster sp. OA13. The sequence goes on from NZ_JAKNTF010000001.1 coordinate 5,525,759, forward strand.
CCCAATTCCTCTAGTCTGTCATATACGTTCATTTTATTTTCCTCTTTCCATTATTATTTTTACAACCTGCTCCCTGTCATACCCGCATCCTTCCAGTTCCCTTATCCAGGCAATGTCCCCGCAGGAAAGGCTGTCGCTGGAACACTCTATATGGAATACGGTTCCTTCCCTTACCTGGAACCTCAGCTTCAATATCCCTCCGTTCCATTGCAGTTCCTGGCTGACCGTGTATTCCGGGCAGTTATCCACAATCCAGTCCCGGGACTCATATATATCCTGCCCCAGGGGCCTTCCCTGGCTTTCATCCCTGTAAACCACTGGAAGGGACGGCCCAAAGACCTGTCTGAACTGCCCGGCCAGAAGTCCGGCTGCCTGTTTTACCGTAATGTCCGGTATGTATTCTGACAGGTTGGCCACACGTCCCACAATGGAACGCACGCCTTTGGACTCCAGCTTCATGGGGGAGGGGCGCAGGCTTTTTTCAAGATGGTCCTTACGGACCCGGACCATCAATGTGCCATGGAGGTATTCATTTCCCCCTTCGCAGTATCCGGCCTGACCGGAAATCTTCCTGCCTGCCGCCAGGATATCGTTCCTCCCGGAAAATACAGCATCCGTCCCCAGCGAACGCAGCATGCCAAGGAGTACTTCCTGCTGCATTGCCTGACTGCCTTCCCCTTCCCGGTTAATAAAGGTGTAGTTCAGGTTACCCAGGTCCTGGTATACTGCCCCGCCCCCGGATTTACGCCTTACAAGGCGTATGTCTTCTGATTTGAGGTAATCCATATCGCATTCCAGATATGGGTTCTGGTTCCTTCCCAGCACCACGCAGGGACGGTTCACCCAGAGATACAGCAGGGTACTTCCGCTTTCTGCCTGCTTCAGCAGTTCTTCCTCCAATGCCAGGTTATGGCACGGATTGGTTTCTTTTGATACGACAATCCTATTCATGATAATGTATGCAGCCTGTGGAAAGGCCCATTGCAGCCTCCCATACCGCCTCCGATGTGGTGGGATGGGCGAAAACAGTTCCCGATAAACCGTCATCCGTAAGGTTATTGGTTATGGCAACCGCAATGCAGCCAATCAGAGCCGATGCGTCCGGCCCTACAACCACGCCTCCTATGATCCTGCGGCTTTGTTCTTCCATAATCAGCTTGACAAAGCCTTCTGATTCACCCTGGATCTTTGCCTTGCCGTTTGCAGTAAAAGGAAATACGCTGACCTTCACCTTAATGTCTTCTTCCCTGCACTGCTCCTCACTCTTTCCGGCACTCCCAATCTCCGGGGAGGTGAAGATGACGGATGGTATCACGGATTCCCTGCCTTTGGGCCTTTTTAATATCCTGTCAATTACCTGTATTCCCTGGGCGGATGCAGCATGGGCAAGCTGTATCCTGCCATTCACATCCCCAATGGCATAAACTTCTTCCATGTTTGTCTCAAGGTTCTCATCTGTCTTGATTCCCTTTTTATCAAACCGGATTCCTGCCAGTTCCATGGCTTCCCTGTCAATCTCCGGCGCCCGGCCTACTGCAACCAGTACCTTTTCCGCGTTAGCCGCATGTTCCATCCCGTCTTTTTCATAGAATACAACCGCTTCCTTGCTGTCAGTCTCCAGCACCCTGGTGACCCTGGATGACAGGTCTATACGGATTCCCTTTTCTTTGGCTGTCCTTGCGATTACAGCCGCTGCCTGGGCATCCGTAGTCCCCAGCATATGGTCCATATATTCAATCACATGGACCTGGCATCCAAACGCGGCGTATAAAAAGGCAAATTCCATGCCAATCACGCCTGCGCCTATGATGATTAAGGAATGCGGGATGGACCGGCTGTCCAGGGCTTCCCGGCTGTCCATACAGACCGGTGTCCTGGCCCAGTCCGGCATCACCGGCCTGGAGCCGGCAGCCAGCACCACATGTCCGGCCTTTATTTCATAAGCGGAGTCCCCGCCTTTTACCATGACAGCCCTGTCCGGCATCACCTGCGCCGTACCAGTTATCACGGTCACACGGCTGCTGTCTAACAGGAAACCTATGCCGCGGCGGTTTTCCCCGCAGATCCTGTCCTTCCGGTCAAATACCTTGTCCATATCAACCGTGACATTGCCGGAACTGATACCGAATTCCCCTGCCCGCCTGAATGTATCATACAGGTGCGCGCTCTGTAATAATGTCTTGGTAGGGATGCAGCCCCTGTTGAGACAGGTTCCCCCAAGCTGGTCCTTTTCAATCAGGACCACCCTGAGTCCCTGGCCCGCGGCGTATAATGCAGTTACGTATCCCCCTGGACCTGCGCCGATGACAGCCACATCTGTCTCCATGCGCTTTATGTCCTGGCAGGGTGCTGCATTTTTATCCATGGCGGGTTCTCTGCCATCCGCTCCGCTGCCGTCAGCCGCTTCTTCATATTCAAACAGCACATCCCCGGTCCGTACCTGGCTTCCCTCCTCCACGCAGATCCTTGTAATCCTTCCGGCCACCATGGACTTGAATGGCCGGTTTCCTTTTCCGGTCTCTGTATTTAACAGCGTCTGCCCCGGTTCCACCCGGTCGCCCACCCTGACCTCTATGGTTCCGGCAACCGCTGACTTTCCGCCCATGATCAGGCCCATCCTTATTTCCACGCTGCTGACCTCCCTTCATATCCGTCCCCAGGGCATGATTGAAAATTCATTCCCGTGGTCTGCATGTCCCTGGCTGTTTCCGGTCCATCATTCAGACAGTATAAGCTCCGGCGCTTCCAGTTCCACGCCGTGCCTGAAGGAATCCCCTACCGGGCACATCCTCTCCACTGCCTTTACCAGCTCCTCAACCTGCACCTTGGGCGCCTTGCTCTTAATGATGAACCTGAAATGGATTTTCTGAAGGCCCGGCCTTACGTCCGGATCCATTCCGCTGAAACCATCCGAATCCATCCTGCCTTCTGCTTCCACCTTAATGTCATCCACGGGAATCCCATAGAAATCCGCAAATATGGCTGCTGTTATTGTCTGGCAGGCGCACACGCTGCACAGGGCCAGCTCAATTGGGTTCATACCCGCGTTGGTCCCTCCCTGTTCCTGGGGTTCATCCAGGATAATGGAAAAATCCCTGGCTGATGCCCTTACCTTTAATCCCTCAATTAATTCTGATTTTGCCGTGTATGTCTTTAATGCCATGACTGCCTCCTCTTTTTCAGCATCCCCTGGTTAAGGCCAAGGGATCCGTATCCCCTTCTTTTGTCACGGTACAGAGGGAAATCAGGTCCTCTGTCTCCGATGTGTTCCAGAACGAATGGGGAACCTCCTCAGGCACGTAAACCCAGTATCCGGCCCCGATATCATAAATTTCATCCCCAATCTGGAATTTTCCTTCCCCGGCAATGCACACAAACCAGTGCACCCACGGATGGTGGTTTGACGCTGCCTTGCCGCCTGGTTTCAGGGTAAAACACCTCATGACGTGGGTGGGCCAGAACCGCTCCGGCCCAAATACAATCCTCTTTTCACCGCCAAGCATGTGCATCCCTGCGTCCACCATCGGCAAATCAATGATCTTTCCACATAATTGTTCTTTTCCTGTATCGCCCATTTCCCTGTCCTCCTCTTTACTTTTTAATGCATGATTTCAGATATTCCATAAGACGGTCTATGTCCCGGGTATTATTGTAGTAGTGCAGGGCTACCCTCATCCTGTCCTGCCCCTGAAGCTTTGCCCTTATACCGGCTTCCCTGATCAGTCCTTCGGTCAGCCCCAGCCCGGCGGGCAGTTTAAGGGATACCAGACCCGACCTGTATGCCCTTTGGTGGGGACAGAAAATAGAAAAACCATCCAATTTCTGAACCTCACTGTATAGATAATCGGTCAGGTCCAGGATATAATCCTCAATATCCCTGCCCCCCAGCCTCATATAGGTCTTAACCGTTTCATGAAGCCCATACAGTCCAATGGCTGGCAGGCCCCCATTCTCAAAGCGGCTGGCCTTCTCACTGATTACCAGGTCAAATGGCCCGCCGTTAATACGGTCCTGGACATTGGCCCATCCCATCTCGGACTGTTTCAGTTTCTTCATGAAGTCTTTATCAATGTAGGCGAAGCCTATGCCCTGGATCCCCTGCAGCCATTTATAGGCCGATGTGGTAAGGAAATCAATCTTCATATCCTTCACATCCAGCTGCATTGCACCGCAGGCCTGGGTGGCGTCCACCCCAAAGGGAATATGGTGTTCCCTGCACCATGTTCCAATGGTCTTTAAATCGTGCCTGTAACCATTCCCGCTGTCCACATGGCACACAGTGACTGCCTTCGTATGCTCATCGGCCAGTGAGAACAGGCTTTCCGGTGCAGTCTCCCCGTTGACCGCCCCGGCCACCCGCACCTCCAGTCCAAGCTGTTCCCTGAGGTTCAGCCATACATAGGTCATGGCAGGGAATGCATTTTCATATATGACAACATTATCCCCCTTCTCAAAGACCAGCCCATTACAGAAGATGTTGAACAGCGAGGACGAGTTCTGTCCAAATGCAATTTCATCCCCGCTTTCTGCACCAATCATTTCCGCAATCCCGTCCCTGACATCATCCGCATACTCCCACTGCCAATGATAGTCGTCAATATCCATCGCGAGATCTGTCCTGTTCTGCAGATAAGTGTTCATTGCGTCGCAGGCATACTGCGGAATCAGTCCGGTGGTTGCCGTATCCAGGTACGTATACCGGTCCAGTACCGGATAGTGCCATCTTTCACGATTAAATTTGTTATCCATGTTATCTCCTTTTAATTAAGGTTACTCCTCATCCTTTGTAAGATTCATCTTAAGCCAGTCCTTACCTTCAACCAGTTTGGATACCATCATGGCTGCAATCGTATCCCCGGTTGCATTGATGCATGTCCCCGGAGGGTCAACCAGGAAACCGATTGTTGCGATGATTGGAAATGCCTCTGCTGGAAATCCATACAGGCTTACAATCAGCATCTCCCCAATCAGCCCGCCTCCCGGCACGCCTGACATGACAACGCCCGACATGATGGCAATGAGCATGGCCGATGCAAATGTCCCGAATCCTGTGAAGGGCTTTCCGAAAATACCAAATAAAAACGCTATTTTCAGCAACGTGGAAAAAATGGTCCCGTCCATGTGCATGGTGGCTCCCAGAGGAAGTACGATTTCCCTTATATCCTTGGGCACGCCTATGTTCCTGGCAGCATCCAGGTTTACAGGCAGTGTTGCAACCGAACTCTGGGTGGCGATGGAGGTTGCCGCAGGAGGAAGGATGAATTTCCACATCCTCCTAAAGCCGTCCTTTCCGGCTGCCCAGTATGAATACAGTGAAAAGAATACGACAAAGTAAGCAGCACATACCGGATAATATACCAGCATTGCCCTTCCGTAAGCCCCCAGCAGGTTAGGGCCGAATTCCCCAACCAGGTTTGCAAAGTAGGCGCCAAGTCCAATGGGGGCATACATCATGATGATGTTGACAATCTTCATCATGATATCAGCCAGGTTATTCACGACCTGCCCGACCGCGCTTTCCTTACCGCCGCAGGCGCTGATACAAAAACCGAACATAATGGAAAATATAATCAGCGGCAGCATGTTCTGGCGTGAAAGCAGGGCTGAGAAATCGCTGACCGTCAGCGCTTTGACAATGGCGTCCGACAGCTTTACCGCCTCCATCTCACCAGCCGCTTCCATGGTAATATGTACGCCTGCCGCGGGCGGGTATATTGTGACGATGAAAATGATGATGACACCTGCTATCAGGCCGGTGACCACAAATACTGCCAGTAAGCTGCCCAGGATTTTTCCCAGGCGCTTCATGTTCAGCATATTGCCAATGGCGCTGGCAATGGTTGCAAACACAAGCGGTACAATGGCCGTGAACATCAGATTCAGGAAGATATCACCAAATGGCTTTAAAACCGTGGCCTTTTCCCCCATAACCAGACCGATAATTGAACCAATGATAATCGAAGAAATCAGCAAAATAGGAAATCTGTAACTCTTCCAGACGCTTTGCGTCTTTTTCTGTTCAGTCATGTAGAACCTCCTTTGTATATACCTCTCATTTTCGCTGCTTATACATTCTCCGGATAACGTATGAAACGCTTTGTACCATATTATCACGCAATTATCGTGCCAATTATCTGATATTTTATTGGGATTTTGTGAATCTGTTGATTTTATCAGGCTATATCAATAAAAAACTTTTTTTACAGGCTGGCTGAATACTCCCCCTTCCCTCTATCTCTGAAAAAGGGGGAAATAAAACGGCAGTAAAACGGTTTCTTTTAAGCCGTTTTACTGCCGTTAATTATGCCGTTTTTATGCCGTTAATTATGCTGCTAATACTGCCGTTAATACTGCTATTAATACTGCCGCTTATACTACTAATACTGCCATTAACCCTGCCGTCCATCCATCATTTCCCCTGAGGATCCAAAGCGCTATAGTGCAGGACATACTTCCCCTTATCCGTAATCCTGCTCCCGCCCCGTCCTTTACGGACCATGATATATCCCATGGAATCAAGTTCACATAAAATCTCCCTCACCTCATAGACGGATAGATTGAGCCCTTCCTCGCGGCTGCATCCGGAAAGTCTTTCCCGGCTGATGGAAACCCTGCCCTGATTGCTTTCCAGAATCTTATTCAGGACAAAGAGATACGCCTCCTGCCTCATGGACGCCATCTGCCTGAATTCCAGGATTGTATTGTCCTGGCATTCCAGGGACGGCTCCTTCTCCGGCTTCGCCCTGCCATGAAAGAACCCGGGAGGCAGGTCCTCATACTCAATGACCTTCTTGTCCAGAAAAGAAAAATAATCCGCACAATTCTTCAGTTCCCTGACATTTCCCCTCCAGCAGTGGCTCTTAAGCGCCTCGCAAACCGGCCCGGAAAGCTGGAACCTGGAACCATTTTCCTCTGCAAACATCTGGATTAACGGTATGATGTCCTCCGTGCGCTCCCTGAGGGGCGGAAGGTTGATGGGAAGCGTGTTAAGCCTGTAATACAGGTCTTCCCTGAATTCCCCCTTTTGTACCAGCTGTTCCAGGTTACGGTTGGTGGCTGCTATAATCCTTACATCTATGGATATCAGCCTGGTATCCCCCAGGCGCATCACCTCATGTTCCTGAATCACCCTCAGAAGCTTCACCTGGAGCATGGGACTCATGCCCTCCACCTCGTCCAAAAACAGGGTGCCATTATGTGCAAACTCAAACAATCCCAGCCTGCCGCCCTTCTTTGCTCCTGTAAACGCGCCGTCCACATAGCCGAACAGTTCACTTTCCAGAAGGTTCTCAGGCAGCGCCGCACAGTTTAGGGCGATGAACGGCTCAACCCTGCGGTCCGATGCATTGTGGATGGCCTGGGCGAACAGTTCCTTTCCCGTACCGCTTTCCCCTGTAATCAGGATGGAGGCCCTGGTACCCGCCATCTTTTTTGCGATTTCCCTGACCCGGTCAATGGACGGGCTGATCCCAATGATATTATCAAATGTGTATTTTGCCGTATGGCCCTTATTCAACAGCTGATTACGTATCTTATGCTGCTTCTCCTCCTCCTCGCCAAAATGCTGGAGCATGACAAGAAACCCCATATTCTTCTGGTTATGGCTGATGGGATATATGCCCACTGTCACCGGGTTCTGGTTGATTTTAACCAGTTTTGCATCTATTTTCCTGTGTGTCCTCCTGCACTCCTCAAAGGGAAGGTAGGGAAACAGCTCTTCTGCCTGCTGTCCGATGGCATCTGCAAGATTCCTTCCCACAATTGTCTCAGCCTTTTTATTACAGATGAATACGGCGCCCTGCTCATTGATGCCGAGGATACCGATCTCCATGATGTCAATCAGGCTCTGGAAACTGGATTCCAAACGCAAGGCCCTCCCGAACAGCTCATCGAAATTATAATTATTGGATGCAATGGAAGCAAGATGGGCCTTCCACTTACGGTTCTCCCATAAGTCATACATCTTAAGCTTCAATGCGATTTCCACCAGGGTCCCGCTGTCCATCTGCCGCTGCCCCACGTCTATGATATGGGGAATCCCTTCCGGCACGTACCTCGCCTCATCCGGTGTGATTGCATACTGTATACCTTCTGCCAGCTTAAGGGACGCCCCCGGATAAAAAGGTATGTAATTAATGTGGCTGGCCCCCAGCTGGATCAGCTTTGTAACCGCCTCCTGGGCCATAGGCTCATTCAGGTTGACCAGAAGCGCCTCTGTCCCTGAGGGAATCAGGCTGAGGCGCTGCAGTATATCATGGGAAAATGTGACACATAGCATGACAATGGGAATGCCGCCCTCCACCTGGGTATGGAAATCAGGGAGATTTTCAAGGGCATCCGTGGTAATACAGTACAGGTCTGCTTTTTCCAATCCATTTTTCCTGATGGACGGCACATCCATTGAAAATGCCTCTATCCGGTTGTCAAACAGGAACTCCATCTGTTCCGCATGGAATGCCCCGGCCCTTTCATCATAAGAAATCACTGCTACACGTTTCAAAAATTACCTTCCCCCCTACTCCACAAACAAAGGCGTGGAATAATACCGGTCCCCGCTGTCCGGCAGCAGGGCCACGATGGTCTTCCCCTCATTTTCAGGACGTTTTGCCACCTGGATGGCCGCATACAGGGCTGCGCCTGAAGATATTCCCACCAGTATGCCTTCTTTCCTTGCCAGCAGTTTCGCAGTGGTAAAGGGCACATCATTGTCCACCGCAATGATTTCATCATATATGCCCGTGTCCAGCACTTCAGGGATAAAACCAGCGCCGATTCCCTGGATCTTGTGGGGGCCGGCGGCCTTTCCCGACAGCACGGCCGAGGTGGCGGGTTCCACTGCGATTACCTGGATGTCCGGGTTCTGCTGTTTTAAGTAGGTACCGGTTCCGGTAATGGTTCCCCCGGTTCCCACGCTTGCCACGAAAATGTCCACTTTCCCATCTGTGTCGTTCCAGATTTCCGGCCCGGTTGTGCCTATATGGGCCTTGGGGTTCACTGGATTCACAAACTGTCCCGGAATAAAGCTGTCCGGAATCTCCTTTGACAGTTCCTCTGCCTTCTCAATGGCACCTGTCATGCCCAGCTCCCCGGGAGTCAGCACGATCTCCGCCCCGTAAGCCTTCAGTATGTTGCGCCGCTCTATGCTCATGGTGTCGGGCATGGTCAGTATCATCCTGTATCCTTTTGCGGCCGCAATGGACGCCAGGCCGATACCGGTATTGCCTGAGGTGGGTTCAATGATGACGGAACCTGGTTTCAGCCTGCCTGTCTGCTCCGCATCCTCAATCATGGCCTTCCCCACCCGGTCCTTCACGCTGCCCGCGGGATTCAGATATTCCAGCTTAACCAATATCCGTGCTTTCAGATTCTCCTGCCGCTCAATGTTGGCCACCTCTACCAGAGGGGTGTTTCCTACCAGCTCCATCACGCCTTTGTAAATCTTTTCCATAGACTCCACCTTTCCCTTTCCATAATTCATAGTTAAATACTAGGTTTAGTAGGATTATAGGGCGGGGACACACATTTGTCAAGTATGTATTATGTGCGTCCCCTGTATTTACAGAGATTTTTAATTGATTTTACCTGATCTAGCGCAAACTGTCCGCTACTGGACCATGGCCCCGTTGCTTCCAAAGGTATAGGATACACCGTCTATATCCATGGTGGTATTGCTTATCATACAGCCATTGGGATCCAGATAATACCATGATCCGTCCACCTGGACCCAGCCTGTCTGTTTCCTGTAATCCTTCATGTAATACCAGCTGCCGTCCACATGCTTCCAGCCGTCCGCCGGTATCAGGGATGCGTAATCCGCAAATGCAAGCTCAATGGTCACATTTCCATTGATGCCGTCCACGGTTCCGGTGTCCGTGCCCTGCCATATGGTACGGTTGGGGTAGCTGTTTATGGTTCCATACCTGGCATACCAGATGTCATAGGGGATCTGGCTGGTGTCCATATTCTTAGTCAGCCACTCATTATTGGCATAGACCACGGGGCGGTAGCCTGCATCTGCTATGGTCTTGCAGAACGCATTTACATTATCCGTAATCTGCTGTCTGGTCAGGCCGTTGTCCAGAAGGTGCTGGGACTCCACATCATAGGCAATGGGGTAGGAGATGGGGAAATCCTTTATCACCTTGAGCACATACCCCGCTTCGTCAATGGCTGTCTGTACATCCAGGGCCTGGGTATAGAAAAATACCCCTGCCTTGATTCCATTGGCATCGGCTTCCATTACATTCCGGTCAAAATAGGGGTCCTTATCCCTGTAATAGCCAACACGTATCATTGCAAAAGATACCCCGTCTGCAGCCGCCTTTGCCCAGTCAATGCCATTTTCCGCATTGGCCCTGTTCTGGTACTTGGTTACCGTGATTCCTTTTGCCAGGGCGCCTGCTATGGGGGCGCCTGACGCATCCACATACTGTCCGTTTTCCATGGTCCATGGCTGGGCTCCCATGGATGTGAATGTCATTGCCGCCCCCAGGATGCCTGCCAGCACGGCTGTCCTGAATACCGGACGGATGGGGGTTTTGGCGGAGGACCGGAGGGCTGCTCTGCCTGACATTTTCTTATCTCTCATTTTCATATTTTTGTCACCTCATATAATTATTATTGCCGTTTCCCCAATCTTACCATGTATCCGGCTTCCAGACTTTATCATTCTATTAATAATTCCTTTCAAGTTGGGATATGGCAAAATGCGGATTATCTTGGAACGGCTCCATCTTGTTATATAAAAGTGCTTTTTAAGTTAAGTCCCACGTTTTAGGTCTGTGCAGGTATGGGGGAAGGATGGTCTTATTATTCCCTTTTGCGCTATTGATCTGTATTTGCGTCAAAAATAAGCATTGGCTTAAATCGGTATTGCATATATTCGTGTCACGTGTATCAGCGCCTAAAAAATTGGCCCCGTATAGGTTGGATTGTGCTAAATTAGCCGCAATCAGTAAGGACATGCTGAAATCCTTGCCTTTAAGGTTTTTTTGTTTCAAATTTTTTCCAATATAATTCTTAGAAGATACTTTACCTGAATCAGGAAAATAGGACTGGAATATTGTGCAGATATGCCTGAGGTAGTTATTCGACTTCCCACAAAATGGCTGGACATCTAAAACAGCCAGCCTTTCCAACGGTATATCTATTAATTTATTTCCCTCGTCAATTAACAATCCGGCCTGTTTCTTTTCGGACTGCGGCAACTGTAATATGAAACATTGTGATAAATACCAAAGCGTCTGATATACCCTCATGACAGCTAAAAACGAGTTGAATATCTGTTCCGCTTCTTTTTGGGGAATCGTACGCCAATTCGGCAAGTCCTTAATATAACGGGTAACATACTGCCCCGCACCAAAACAATCATAAGCCATACAGCCTTTCAGCCCCTGTTCCGATAATTGTGGATATACCTTGCATTGATAATCAGACTGAAGATTCTTACAGGCTATCCCGGCTTTTTTATCTTTAGGAAACCCATCCGATTTTGAAAAATATAAGGCAACACAGCATAATCCGCTGCAGCTTCTGCAGTTGATCTTATATGGTTCGAATATGGATAAATCAATGTCTTTTTCATATATCATATGGATACCTCCTTCAAAAGGCGTAACATCTGTGACACCACTACGATATAGTATAAATAGTTAGGAGAATGAAGTCAACAAAGGCCAAGGAAGCGCTGCATAAATCAAAAAAGACAGACCGTCCTTTCCCGTGCTCCCACAGGTCCCATCGGTCTGTCTTCACTGTTAATAGAACACCTTAAAGTATTCCTGATACGTATCACGTATAAATACCAGGTGTTCCTTCATGTAAAAATAAGCAAACTCCCCGTTCCTTGCCATCAATGCATCGCTGATGTTCTGATGCTGCTGGGCAATCTTGGCAGCCACGCTTTTCTGGCGCACCGGAGGCACAAGGCTGCGGATGGCAGGGGATGTCTCCATACTGTTCATCTGGTCAAACCATTGGAGCAGCACAGGGTTGTGGGTGGCCGCTATGATGGAACGGTGGAATTCCCCGTCCTCATAGCCCTTTGAGCCGATGCATCCTGCAATGGCCTTAAGCTCCTCATCCGTGGCAGTAACAGCGATTTCCCTTACCACAGACGGCTCCAGAAGGATACGTGCATTGGTGGAGTTAATGAACTGCTCATTATATGCCTCCGTCTCCTCTTCCCCGCTTTCAAGTTCGCTGCCGTCAACCACCACGAAGCTCCCCTTGCCCTTGTGGGTTTCGATGACTCCGGCTTCATTGAGAAGGCGCAGGGCTTCACGCACCGTAATCCTGCTGACCCCGGTCATCTCAATCAGTTCCTTTTCACTTGGCAGCAGGTCGCCTTTTTTATATATCCCCTGCACAATCATGTTCTTTATCTGCTCAACTACCTGCTCGTACAGTTTGGGCCTGTCCACTACCTGAAACATGCTGTTACCTCCACCCCTATAAAATAATGTGAAAGTATTATAACACAGGGGGTTCCCAAGGTGCAAGCCCTGGAGGGATCCAGATAAAAGCCCCATTGCAGGATTCAGATACAAACCGCAGCTAAAATGCCCAGCCCCTGTCTCACGGGTGTCCTGCCGCCTGCGCCCTGCTCTTTAAGAACCCGTCAAACGTAATGAACAGTATGCTGGTAACCACAAGACAGCCGCCCGCCACAATCCCCAGTGTCACCGGGTCATCAAACCAGATGGTGCCGAATACCACGCTGACAATCGGTTCCAGCATGGACACAAAGGCTGCCGTGGATGCACCCAGCCTGCTGATTCCATACATCATGAGGAAGTAACCGCTCACCGTGAACAGTCCGGACCCGCCAATCAGAAGGGCCCAGCCGCTTAATCCCCCGGCCGGGGCCTGAAGGGTTCCTGTGGCTGCTGACAGCACTGCAAATATCACGGTTCCTGGAAGGGATACATAAAACAGCTTTGCCTCGATTGGCAGGTCATTGGCAGGCCCCTTTTCATTGGCAATCAGATATCCCCCATAGGTAAGGGAGGATGCAATGGCTGTCACGATCCCGATAACCGGCATCTTCCCGCCCGCCCCGGTTAAGAAGGCCATGCCTGTTATGGACACGATGATTGCAGCTACCTGAAGTTTGGAAAATCCCTCCCTGAACACGGTCCCCATGATAATGCACACCACGGTGGGATACAGGAAATTCAGCATGATGGCCGTCCCCACCGGAAGATACAGGTAACTGGTGTTTAACAGCAGCGCCGTGAACATCATCCCGCTGGCTCCCATGATAAGCGCCTGGATAAGCTGTATCCTGGACGCCTTTAAGCTGCGTCCCTTTATGCGGGCCATTAACAGGCACACAAGGCTGATTGTAAGGTTCGTAAAAAACATCAGGCTGTTCATGGGTAGTCCGTCCACCAGCAGCGTCTTCTGCATACTTGGCATGATTCCTAATAAAGTGGCTGCTCCTGCCACAGCAATTATTCCGATTAACATACGTTTGTTTCTCACCTCTTAAGCTGTTTCTTCATCATTTCCACAGCCTTTTTCTTCTGCTCCGCCAGCTGTCTGGCTTTAAATCCATCCTCCGTCAGAAGGGTCAGGGCGCCTGTGGGGCAGACCTTGACACAGGCCGGGACCATCCCGGCTTTCTGGCGCTCGATACACGCGTCACACTTGCGCATTTTCCCGTCAGGGCCAAAGGCCGGAACACCGTAAGGGCATGCCATTGCACAGGAATGGCAGCCAATGCAGTTGGTGGTATCGTAAAGTGTGAACCCTGATTCTGCATCCTTGGTAAGGCAGCCGCAGGGACAGCCCATGACGCAGGGCGCATCCGCGCAATGCATGCAGCTTACCGAATAAAAATGCAGGTCCCCGGTCCTGCCTTCCAGGGTGAAGGTATGGCGGAAGGGCTGCTCCCCTGCCGGGATATCAATGTCATTCTGGTCCATGCAGGCCAGTGCACAGGCGCCGCAGGCAGAACATTTTTCTGAATCAAAATATAAATACCGTTTCATTTTCTTAATTACCTCCTGCTTTCCTGACCGCACACCTGGTGGAGCGGTAAGCCGGGAATCCTGAATACGGGTCCAGATGGTCCCCATCCATGATACTCTCGGCATCGGCCTCCGAATACCCATGGAACAGGTTGACCAGTTTTTCAGGTACGGACAAGGTGGGATGGACCTTTACCCTGATGGCGCCCCGGGCCGTGGATATCTCAATCCAATCCCCTTCTTTGACTCCCAGGCGGTCACAGTCCGCCTGATTCATATCTGCGGTCGGCTCGGGCTGCAGGGAGCGGTTTCTGGGAACCTTGTGCAGACGGCTGTGGATGGCTCCTGGTATACGTGAACCGGATGTGAATACAAATGGGTATGCTTCCGGATCCGCATCGTCTAATGGCTCCTTATAGGTAGGCAGCGGCTCCAGCCCCCACTCAGGATGCTGTTCAATAATAGCGCTCTTAAGCTCAAACTTCCCGGTTGGCGTGTTAAGTCCCTTTTCCAGCAGTTCCAGATCACCATGCGTGCTTACCTCTGCAATCCTGACGGGGAGGTCTGCCTTCTTAAGTTCCTCCACTGTCACACCGAAATCATCCAGTATATAGTGCTGGATAAAATATTCATATCCGTTCTTAAGCACCTCGTCCGGCAGGTCCATGACCCTTGCAAGTTCGGTACAGATCTCCACATCGCTCCTTGCTTCCCCGATGCGCTCAATTACCGGGCTGGTATACCAGGCAACGCCGCCCGGATACGGCTTGAACTCCCCTCTCTCAAAGGAAGAACAGGCCGGAAGCACGATATCCGCCCACATGGCTGTGTCTGTCATGAAAAGGTCTGTGTCAACAAAGAAATCCAGGCTTTCCAGCGCCTTAAACATGCGGCCTGAATCCGGGAACATACGCCCATTCAGCCCCAGTGCGAACACGGCCCTTAAGGGGTATGGTTTACCTTCCAGGATCTGACGCGGCATATCCATGGCCTGCATCTCCCCCTCCAGGTAGTTCCACAGCGGGAAGCGCTCAGCCCCCACCGGCTCCTTCACATCCCCGGGCCTTGTCTCATACAGGTATTGGTTCTCCCTTGTCTCAAATCCGCAGGGCACATGCATGTAGCTGTGCACGGACAGTTTCTGTCCTCCCGTCCTGTCAAAGTTGCCCGTGATGGCCAACAGGGCCATGACCGAGCGGTAATTCTGAAGCCCGTTGCGGTGATGGCATAAGGGGGCGGAGGACTCATTGCAGCTCATCCGGGGATTTTCGTGAATCAGCCGGGCCGCCGCCACTACCTGGGGGTAAGGCACGCCTGTGATGGACTCGATGTTTCCTTCATTAAACTGCCTTACATACTCCGCGTACTCTTCAAACCCGTACACATAGCGGTCTATATAGGGTCTGTCAATCCAGTCATTTTCTATGAGCACATTGGCGATTGCATGGGCCAGGGCGCCGTCGGTCCCGGTTTTCGGCTGGAGGAATAAATCCGCCAGTTTTTCAGTGGCCGGCGTGCGCCGGGTGTCCACGATCAGGAACTTAAGTCCTTTTTCCTTCAGTTCCATGGCGTTGTGGGCGCCCATATAGCTGGAATAGAACGGGTTAAATGCCCAGCCCAGGAACAGGTCTGAATTACCCATGTCAGGATTCCCCTGCTCTCCTGCGGCCACCTTCCATGCCATGAATGCCGCCGTGTAACAGGCGCTGGACTCACAGCCGTAGTTGGGGCTTCCAAAGGCGTAGGCCAGACGCCTTAACATCTGGCGGTACCACTTGGAATAACCGGAATAAAAGGCAACGCTCTCAGCCCCGTATGTCTCCTTACAGCGGTTTAAGCCCTTTGCGATTTCCGCATACGCCTCATCCCATGAGATTGGTTCAAACCTGCCCTCACCGCGTTTCCCAACCCGTTTTAAAGGCGTCTTGATCCTGTCTTCCCTGTAAATGTATTCACGGTTGGCCATCCCCTTGGTACAAAGGCGCCCGTCATTGGATGGATGGCCGTCAATGCCTTCGATTTTAATTACTTTACCGTCCTTTATGTAGGCATTGATACCGCAGTGCATACCCGGCGAACAGATGTCGCACATGGTGTGGCGGACCTCAATCCCTGTGTCAGGTCCGGGTATCTTTGCTTTTATCCTACGTTCCAATTCTGTCATATCGCTGCCTCCAAATAATCCATAAAACTTTCTTCCAGCCCATAACGCACCAGCTGCCCCCTCTGCTCCGGGGTAAAACGGCATGGCTCGCCCCTGAGGAGTTTAATCAGATGTGCTTTCAGGATACCGGATATACCGTGGTTATCCAGTATGTTGAATCCCACCGGCTTCCCGTCCTGAATGACGGCCTGAAGGTAAAAACCTTTATTATTGTTGGTGTATGTATAGGTGTCCCCGGTCAGGCGGTTATCTCCCAGGCCGATGAAATCCATATCCAGGAAATGGGTGATATTGTGCAGTATATTGCCGTCCGTCCCATCCGCCACACCGGCCATGTTGCGTCCGGCCACGCGGCCCTGGACCCCTGCGTTGGCCCACAGCCCGATGATCTGGGTCTGGCCGGACTGCATGTTGTTGCCCTGACAGCAGTCGCCTGCGGCGAAAATGTCCCTGGCGCTGGTATGCATGCGTTCATCCACCACGATTCCCCTGTCAATGGCAATCTCATCCGGGTCCAGTATTCCGGTGCATGCCCTGGTTCCTATGTTTAATATGAGCATTTCCGTCTCAAGGCAGCTGCCGTCCCCCAGATGGACCGTGTAGCCTGTGACATTTCCCTGTCCGTCCACATGTTCCTCTGCTGATGTGATGGCCTGCCCGAAGGCCATATCCATGCCCATGGCCCGGATGCGTTCCTCTATGATTTCCGATACCTGGGGATATGCCGCCAGCGCAAATATGTGGGGCGCCATGTCGGCCAGGGTCACGTGGATGCCCTTCTTATGCAGGAGTTCCGCCACCTTGATTCCCACCATGGAAGCGCCTACCACCACTGCGTCTTTATAATCCCTGGCCGCAAGGGCATCATGGAGACGGACCGCATCCTCTACCGTCCTCATGCAGAATGCCCCTTTAAGGCCTGCAAATGAGCCGGGCACAAACGCCGAGGCCCCGGTTGCAACCAGTATCCTGTCGTAATGCCTTGTTTGTCCGTCCTCAGTTATAACAGCCTTTTCCCGTGCATTCACAGCCTTAACCTTTGTATGGGTGATGAAGCTGGCCTTATAGCGGCCCGCGATTTCTTCCAGGGTGCCAAAGGGGAACATCCCCTCAAAGGGCAGGCGCCCGGCTGTATAATAAGTGGTAAGCATGGGGTTGTAGGGCGGCAGAGCCGTATCACTGTATATATCAATGGCGGCATCACAGCCAGCTTCCCGGATGGCGGCCAGCCCATGATAGCCCGCGCACCCGAATCCTATAATTGCAAAACGTTCCATGACTGCGTATCAGCCCCTTTCCGTATTGTCTTTCTTCTATGACTTTCTTCTGTTATATTTCTTCTGTTATCTTTCTTCCCTAATCCATAAAGCGGCAAAAAAGGATGCGTACGGCATCCCTTTTTTGCCCAGAGCGTGTCTGGAAATTACATCCTGCCATGCGTGCGTCCCGCTTTGCAGGGCGTACGCATGGCGGGATTGAAATCCCAAACACGCTCCAGGGTCCTGTGCCACAGCAACCCTTTTATATGCATATCAGTTAAATCAGTTTCATTATTTCTCTTTTGATGCGGCTGCTTCCATGCGGACCGCGCCCCGGGCGCCCTCTGCCTTCTTGGATGCCACGTATTTGTAACGTACCTGTGTATATACAAACAGGATCACGATATAGATGACACAGCAGATGGCTGCCGGTACCGTCAGGTCTGACAGGTTCACGTAAGAGGTTCCCAGCATCAGGAATCCGATGAAAAGAAGGATTGTATGTAAGGTGCTGTCCTTCATATAAAATGCGGACTTCTTATATTCCTCAGGCAGATGCTTCGGCAGGTTCCAGCATGCCAGCAGGACCATGAATTCTGTAATCATATCGGTTCCCACGCCCATGTTGGAAATCAGTGTCAGGTCCATTCCCGTTACGAGCGGAAGAGCACCCATGATAAAGAACACACCCAGGATGATGACCGGAACGCCGTTTTTATTTTCCTCCGCGCATTTCTCAGGAAGCCAGCCCTCTTTGGCCGCTGCCTGGAGTCCGCGGGTCACCCAGCTCAGTGTTCCGTTCAGGGTGGTCAGCAGTGCGAACATGGCGCCGCCGAACACAAAGAAAAGATACAGCCAGGTTGGGAAAATCTCCTGCGCAACCAGGGTAAGGTTCTGGAACGCCACATCCTCAATGGGCAGCACCCCGGCTGCCACGATGCCGATCAGCGCATAGAATACGGCTACGATGGAAGTGGACAGGATGATTACCTTGGGTATGGTCTTCGACGGTTCGATGATATCGTCGCCGTTCTCAGCAACGAACTTCGCGCCGCCGCAGGCAAAGCTTAAAAGCGCAACACCTGTAAAGAAGTTCTTAGGTCCGTTGGGCATGATGTTCTTAGTTGCCAGGTTCAAGGTTCCCCAGTTAACCTTTGGAAGACCGAATATGATGAATGTAAACAGGCTGACCATCAGGAAGGCAACCATGCATTTCTGGACCTTGGCACTGGACTGGAGTCCGATCATATTAACGCCGGTACAGACAACCAGTGCAAACATGGCTATGAGTGATTCGTTAAAGCCAGTGAAAATGGAGCAGAAGTAACTTGCAAAACCTTTTGCAAATGTTGCAATCAGCACCTGGCTCAGCACGAACATGCCGATGTACATGAAACCTGCCTTGTCTCCCATCAGACGCTTCACATATGTATAGCCTGCGCCGGATGCCGGTATGGTGGATGTCAGGATGATGAACGGGACACATGTCACGATTGCTAAAAGCGCGCCCAGGATGAATGCCAGCGGTGTGCCGTGGCCCGTAAGGCCGATTACAACGCCGGTCAGCACCATGATCCCTGAACCGATAATCTGTCCGACAGCCAGTCCCATACAGTCGCTGAAGCCTATCTTTTTATGGGTGTTTTCTTTGGTATTACTCATTCTAAAATTTCCCCCTTATTAGTAGAGTTTTACATTGATAGCATTTCTTACTTTACATACTTGTCATACATCATTGCCATCTGTTCCAGTCCCTTTATAAGCGTGTCCCTGGTACATCCGATATTGAGCCTCATGAATCCCTCTGCCTGGGTTCCGTAATGACTTCCATCCCCCAGGGCCAGTCCGTACTCTTTTGCAAGGATTGATGTCAGCTCCCCGCTGCTTTTTCCAAAGCAGGTCATATCCAGCCACATAAGGAAGGTGCCCTCATGTTTTGTGACCTGTACCTTGGGCATGTGTTCCGCCGCAAACGAATTGACGGTTTCAACATTGCCTTTAAGGTAGGCCAGCTGTTCGTCCACCCACGCATCCCCGTGTGTGTAGGCTGCCTCCATGGCTGTGAACGCAAGGTCGCATGGACCGAACATCCAGCACGCATCATAGCTGTCTGATATCCTCTGCTTTAATTCCGGGTTAGGAATGATCATGCAGGAGGAACCCAGGCCAGCCATGTTAAAGGTCTTGCTGATGGCAGTGTAAACCACCAGCCTGTCATAAATCGTTTCGAACTTTCCTGCTGTGGTGTAGGGACGTGCCATTCCGAAATCAGCATGGATCTCATCGCTTAACAGGTATACGCCGTACTGCACGCACAGCTCCACAATGCGCTCCATCTCTTCCCTTGTCCATACGCGGCCGATGGGGTTGTGGGGGTTACAGATGACGGCTGCCTGAACGCCATTCTTCAGTTCTTCCTCAAATGCCTGAAAGTTAATGCTGTAATAATTATCCTTATGGTCCAGAGGACAGTCCACCAATGTGTGGCCGCTGTTCTTAACAGCTGCAAAGAACGGGTCGTATACCGGTGTAAACACCAGGACCTTCCCTCCCTTTGGCACTACTGCGTTCAGGGTGAAATAAATACCTGTCACCACGCCGTAGCTCAGCAGCATCCAGTCCGTATCCGGCCTCCACTGATGGCGGCGCTCCCACCATCCCTGGATTGCCGTATACACGCTGTCCAACGGCTCGCTGTATCCGATGACCGGATGGTCACAGCGTTCCTTGATGGCATCCAGGATTTCCGGCACGGACGCAAAATCCGTATCTGCTATCCAGAACGGCAGCAGCCCGTCCTTCTGCCCAAATGCATACTGCTTGTTCCACTTAATGCTGGTTGTTCCTCTGCGGTCAATCGCTTTGTCAAAATCGTACATAACCACATATCCTTTCTTTACTGGTATTGGCGGCAGCCATTCCTGTTATGTTTATGACAAGTTTACATGGCGCTATCGTCTACTCATGTCATGTATTATAACAAGTTACATGTGGCTTTGCAACTGTTTACCGTTATTCTTTTGTAAGATATCGCCTAATTTTCGCTTTTGCACAAATATTATATGGCTATTTTGTGCACTATTACGGATTTATCTTGTTATTATACATTACATGTGTAGTTGTTAAGTTCTTGACAATATAAAAGCACCTATCTTGATACATGACAAGATTAGGTGCTTTTATGGCTGATTTCTATTATTTTCCAATAACTGCTGCTGTTTTCCTTATTTCAATCCACGCTCGGTATATTGTCTAAGTGCGACTGCACCCTACGTAGATGCGTGGTTGACCTCATGGAAGTGGGGGATATCGATTACTCTCCGCCACCACTGCCGTTAAGTTTGTTTTTGGCAATTCATCCCACCACCTTAGAGAATGGGAGAATCCTTGCTAATATTTGTTAAATCCTTTTACATCGCTTCCATAATACTGGCGGCGCTCCTGGCATCCGGCATCGATATCCAGCATCCGATATCCGCATCCGATATCCGACAATATCCGCGTCCAGCATCGGCATCCGGCATCCGTCAGCCGATTCCAAGAGCCGTCAGGATTGTAACTGCCACGGGCGGCACCAGAAGGGCCGGAAGCAGGTTCAAGGTCTTAATCTGCTTGATATTCAGGATACCCAGTCCGCTGCTGAGGATCAGTATCCCGCCCACCAGGCTGATTTCCGTCATGAGCGGGTCCGTGATGAATGGCTCGATTACCCTGGCAAGCATATAGATGCTTCCCTGCCAGCAGAACAGGACGCCCGCAGAGATGGCAACCCCAAACCCAAAGGTTGAACTAAGCACAATGGAGGTAATCCCGTCCAGGATGGCATTGGTAAACAGGAAGGTATTATCTCCCTGCAAAGCGCTCTGCATAGGCCCAAGGATGGAAAGTGTGCCCGCGCAGAACAAAAGGATGGCGGTTGACAGCCCCTGCGCAAGGTTGGAGCCCTTTGATATCTTAGAAACCACCCGGTCAAATGCAGACGCCAGGTCCAGCCTTGTCCCAATCAGGCCGCCCAGCGCCAGGCTCACAATAAATAATACATGATACCTGGATTCCGGCATGGCCTGGACAATGGAGTTGATTCCCAGTCCGGTTGCCGCCAGCCCCATGGCATCCATCATGACTGTTTTATACTTTTCCCCGATTCCTTTTTTTAATGTGCTTCCCACTATGCTTCCTATGAGTATGGTACTTGTATTGGCAATTGTTCCAATCATGGTCCTGTTATCCCCTTTATCCGTATTTTAATCCATTTTAATTCTTAGCTGTAATTCTTAGCTGTAATTCATACGATTTTGACTTATTATGTATTATATCATGTTTGGCGGCGAAGTAAAGAGGAATTGTAAATAATTTTTCCGGCCGCCGGAAGGCGGAGGACTTCATGTTCCCCGCCTTCCGTCCATAATCCTGCAGAATATCACCGCAGCCACCGTGGATATGAAGGTGGCCACCAGCGACGGTCCCACAATGGCCGTGGGGTTCACGCTGCCGTACTGGCTGCGGTATGCAATCATGTTCATGGGAATCAGCTGCAGGGATGAGATATTGATAATCAGGAAGGTGCACATTTCATTGCTGGCCGTTCCCTCGGGAACAGGTCCATGCCTTTTTCCCGGCGCGCGCCCTGTATCCCGTGCGCCTCCTGTATCCTGCGCAGTCCCTGTATCCTGCGCACACCTGCGCTCCTCCTCCACTGCCTTAAGCTCTTCCATGGCCCTGATGCCTGCCGGGGTCGCGGCCCAGCCAAGTCCCAGTATGTTGGCAATCATGTTTACCGCAATCTGTTTCCTGGCCTCGCCTTCCGGCGCAAGACGCGGAAAGAGGAAGGTCAGGAGAGGGGACATCCTTCTGGCCAGCTGATCCACCAGACCTGACCGGTGGCCGATTTCCAACACCCCGGTCCACAAGGACATGACGCCCAGCATGGTGATACACAGGGTTACCGCCTCCTTTGACGACTGAAGGGCGCCCTCAGTCACAGCTGACAGCTGGCCGTGCAAAGCCCCCCACAAAATACCTGTTATCATCATTCCGGCCCAAAGGTAATTAAGCATATGTAAACCATCCTGTCTGCATTATTTCATTCTATCCTATATGTATTCCGTGACGCCAGGCCGTATACCATATGGTCCCGGGCTTCTGCCATCCTGTGTATCCCGGATTTATATCCCGGATTTTTCAAAAACAGGATTATTTGCAAAAACATTACTAAAAAGCAAATGATACATGACAAAATCATTACCGCTGCCCCCGGAATCCATTTTCCCCTTCTGTCCCCTTAAACCATTTTCCGTAATATATCCCCGCTCCGCATAATGGATCCAGACGCCTTGTTACAGTGCGTCCGCGAAATCAATGAATCCGTAAGAAAGCTTACGCTGAACGCACCAAATATTACGGTTCTTTACGGTTCCCTGACTTCGGTTGACCTTGGAGCGGCTCCATAGTATATTCTCAACCATGTCAGATATGACGCCGGTGCAGCAGGGCCGTACGCCCCATGAGGCAGGCCCTGTGCACCACCCCCCGATAATTGAAAGGAGAGAATGGATCATGAAAAAACAGACAAAATGGTTTATAATACCCTGCGCGGCATTAGGACTTACCCTTGGAAGCGCCCTTGTATCATTTGCAGCAACCGGATGGGCAGAGGAAAATGGGGAATGGGTATATTATCAGAAGGACGGCAGCAAGGCAACGGATGTGTTCGCCAAATCCGGCAACAACTGGTTCTACCTTGATTCAGACGGGACCATGGCAAAAAGCCAGCTGATTGAGAAGGACGACAATTACTATTATGTAAACTCAGCCGGAGCCATGGTAACCAGCGAATGGAGGGAGGTTGAGAATGAGGATGCGGGCGGCGATGAGCCGGACACCTACTGGTATTACCTCCAGTCCAACGGCAAGGCCGTGAAGAAATCCGGCAGCAGCGACAATGTCAAGTTCGTAACCCTTCCCAACGCCTCAGGACAGGGCAGATATACCTTTGACGAGGAAGGCCGCATGCTCTTTGGCTGGATTGACGAGAGCGGGGAAATGCTCACGGATGACGACGCCTGGAAAAGCGGGATGTACTACTGCGGCGAGAACGGCGATGGCCGTGTAGCCACCGGCTGGAAATACATTACCGCTGAAAACGATGAGGACACGGAGCGTGAGGGCGACGGCTACTGGTTCTACTTTGCCACCAACGGCAAAAAGACCAAGGACAATGACAATAAGAAAATCAACGGGCGCAAATACCGTTTTGACGAAAACGGCGCCGCAC
The DNA here is from genome assembly GCF_022440595.1 of Enterocloster sp. OA13. Classification (NCBI taxonomy): domain Bacteria; kingdom Bacillati; phylum Bacillota; class Clostridia; order Lachnospirales; family Lachnospiraceae; genus Enterocloster; species Enterocloster sp. OA13. The sequence goes on from NZ_JAKNTF010000001.1 coordinate 5,549,429, forward strand.
ATTTTGAATGGTACAATAATCCAGGCACTGCTTCCGGTTCCAATGCAGTAAACAAATTCTACAGCTCAGAGGAACAGTGCTGGATGTCCACGGGCTGGTTCAAGGCCATCCCCAACGAGGACATTGACCCCGAGGGCCATGATGACGGCGACGAGCAGTGGTACTATGCTGATTCCAGCGGCGACCTGGCAATGGCTGAAATCAAGAAAATCAACGGCCAGTCCTATGGTTTCGACCAGTACGGCAAAATGCTCCACGGCCTTTACAAAATTGAATTTGAGGAAAACGGCAAGACCATCCGCACGGCTGAGGAAATCGAATCCTTTGACGACCTGCCGGATGAGGACGAAGACGGCGTATTCGTATACTACTTCGCAGATTCACCAAAGGAAGGCGCCATGAAGACAGGTACGGTTACCATCGAACTGGACGGCGACAAATACGCCTACAGCTTCCAGAAATCCGGTAGCAAAAAGGGCGCGGGCATCGACGGTATCGACAGCGACTCCATCTACATCAAGGGCAGAAGGATTGAGGCCGAGGAAGGCACCAAATACCAGCCATTCACCTACAAGGATGAGACCTATCTGATCAGCACCGCAGGCAAGCTGATGAAGAACAAGAAAAACATCAAGGATTCCGACGATACCTACTATAAGACAGACAGCAAGGGAATTATTGTCGATTCTGGAAGTGAAAAACTGGACTGACAGGAATGATATACACCGATTTAACTTGACTTTCCCCCGGGTACATGGGGTATAATGTAGCAGACAGGGCGGCAGCGGAACCAATACGGTTTCCATTGCCGCCCATACCTGTTTTTATCAATATTTTTTTCAGAAAGGAAGTTTTATTATGAAGCAGCTGAAGAAGCTGGCTTGCCGGGCTGTCCTGGATTTAAGGATGACATTTCCCCCAAAGACCGTGTTATCCATCATCCTTGGCACAGCCATCACCACCTTCGGGATCTACAATGTACACCGACAGGCAGATATCACGGAGGGAGGTATCCTGGGATTGATCCTTTTGTTCAATTTCTGGATAGGCATGTCATCTTCCATACTGTCACCCGTACTGGATACCTTAAGCTATGCCCTGGGGTTCAAATACCTGGGCAGGGAGTTCCTTAAGACATCCATCTTTGCAACCATATGTATGGCCGGATTCTTCCGTTTATGGGAAATGTTCCCGCCGCTCCTCCCCAGCCTGGCAGACGCGCCGTTTACAGCCTCCCTGGTGGGCGGGTGCTTTATCGGAACAGGCTGCGGGCTTGTGGTGCGTCAGGGCGCCTCCTGCGCGGGCGATGATGCCCTGGCCCTGGTCATCTCCAAGATCACGGGCTGCCGTATCTCCAGGGCCTACCTGCTCACGGATGTCACGGTACTGGTCTTATCCCTGTCCTACATCCCTGCAAGGCGCATCGTATATTCGCTCATCACGGTCACGGTTTCATCATTCCTCATTGATTTCATACAGAACTATGGACTTGATAAGGACGGACTTGATAAGGATGACGATGAAGATGGAGGGGAATGCAGTACGGTAACCTGATGATAAATCATATGTCATGAAAGCGCCCCCTGGCCTGCCTCATTGATGAGGGAAGCCAGGGGGCGCTTTTTCCTGCTGATCCTGTTTCCATATTTTTAACTTATATCAAACTCTCCCAACCAGTCATGTTGTATCACATTTCGATTCAGGAACACCCATACTATTTGGATATTTATTCTGCTTTTAATTATAGAATCATGACATCGGAATTAACTTTTAAAAAGTACATGTCATATATTGAATTTTTAAAAAGCAATATATATTAACTTTTTTTGAATAAATAAGAAGTAAAATGAATATAATTATATATAAAACGATAAATTATATTGCTTTTAAATTTTTCAAGTGATATCATTGTGGTAAATAAAAGTAAAGGACGGGTAATTATGAAAATACAAAGGATTCACCTGGATGGATTTAAAAACTTAAATAGGGTAGATATCTCTTTCAACAAAATCACAGCATTAGTAGCAGTAAATAACTTTGGTAAATCCAATGTATTAGCAGGCATTCAATTCGGCCTTGATTTTATAAGGGCAAAAGAAGATGAACGTAATGGCTTTATGCAGGGAGACGACCTTATTCCAATAAATAAGTCATCTGTAGATAAAGATTTTCGATTCGAGGTGGAAACGGTAACATCAATTAATGAAATAAAATATCGGATTATTTATGGATTTTCCTTTAGATGGGTAAAATCGGATGGTGAAAAGGCTGAAATTTCCGATGAATATCTAAAAATAAAAGTTGATGTGAAAGGGACAAAATATACTCAATTAATTAACAGGCAGGGAAAACAGGCATTTTATAAAAGTTCCGAAACAGGAAGATGTACAACAGTAACTGCCATTGAAGATTTGGAATTAGTTGCAAATAAATTAAAAGCATTTGATCAGTTGTATTATATAGAAATCATTAAGAAATTAAACGATTTAAGATTATATATGGAAAATAATTTTGATGTCAAGAAATTTTATGTGCCGAGTCCCATTATCAGAAAGGGAATGCTGGATGATTTCATAAATGCAGAAAATCTGCCCAGGGTCATTGCAAAACTGAGACAAATAAATCCTGGAAAGTTTGACCTGCTTCTTGACGCTTATAAACGTCTTTTTCCTGATATAGAGGATATTATTGTTAAAGAACTTCAAATCAATAAAAATGGTGAGGTTGTTGTACCAGATGATATACCTTTTATTGTATCCAACAGCATTTACCTGCTTTTCGTAAGAGATAGGAATTTAAGTAAGCTGATAGATTTCGGGGCTATGTCAGATGGTGCCAAAAGGGTTTTTATGATTTTGACCAAGATAATCATGGCGGGGTTGGAGGAAAAAAATATTTCCCTGATTGCAATTGAGGAGCCTGAAAATTCCATACATCCATCCCTATTTAAAACTTATCTTCAAATTATTGCAGATTTACTGGATGACTGTAAAGTCATTATTACAAGTCATTCTCCATATATTATCAGTTTCATGGATATAGACAGCATTTACGTCGGTATTCATAAAAGCGGAGGCTTAGCGGAGTTTTATGGCATTAAAAAGAGCAAGGAAAAGGCTCTTTTAGATGATGCCGACTCTGTGGATATGAAGCTAGGCGATTATATTTTTTCACTGTTAACAGATGATGAAAGTGAAATTGAAACATACTTGGAGAGTGGATCAGTTGAATAAATGTTTAGTATTATTTGTAGAAGGAAAAACAGAGGTTGAATTTTATAAAGAGTTAATAAGGTATATAAGAGAATGTACTGCATCCGGTAAGCTTAACCACAAAATAATTTGCAGAAGTGTGAATGGCATTGGTGGTTTTAAGAAAGAAGTCAATCGAATATTTTTGAAGGAAATACTTCCAAAGCTGGACGGATATTCCGTAGTAGTCGCGCTATGTTACGATACCGATGTCTTTGGATATGTCCAGAAACCAAAGATTAACTGGGATAATATCGAAAAAATGCTTTTGCAGGATGGTGCAGAAAGGGTTATTCATATCAAGGCAGAAAAATCCATCGAAGATTGGTTTTTGCTCGATATGGAAGGAGTGAAGAAGTTTCTGAAACTAAAACCAGATGTGCAGCCCAGCGGAGTAAATGGCTATGAAAAGCTGAAATCCCTGTTTAAAAAGGCAAATAAAATTTATACAAAAGGTCAGGAAGTCAGTGGATTTGTCCAGGTACTTGACATAGGGTTAATCAGCAAAAAAGTATCAAAGGGCTTGGGATTACTTTATAGGGAATTAGAAGCACAGGAGACGATGGAAAAGAAAGGGAAATAAAGACTTTCCTAATCCCCCACAATCCACTCAAAGTATGACTTCGGATGGAGTACCGGATATGAGACTGATTTACATAATTATCCATAATATTAAAAGACGCCGCATATCATCATGATATACGGCGCATCCTTCACATCTGTCCCAGTCTTTTAGAATAAATCCTTATATATAACAGTCTATTATTATATCTGCGACACAATCCTCCTGACCGGCATATATAATTCCAGACAGAACGTGGCCCCCTCTTCCTCAAAAAAAGAGGTCATGTCATTGGCATACACCCGTCCCTCAGTCTCAATCCCGTGGCTCCGGCCCCACTGGACCATACGGTTGATCATATCCGGGCTGGGAAGGGTCTCCCTGGATGTAAGGACCGTATAGATACACATCTTTTCCTCTGTCAGCGCATAACAGGACGGATCAAAGGCTTCCCCCAGCTGGTCTTCCAGTTCTTTATAAAACAGGAGCAGGGTGCCATGCTGGGTCAGTTCCCTTCCATTGTACGTAAGCTCATTATAAAAATACGTCATATCCAGACCTGATATGGTGGAGGCCAGACGGAACCACTCCCTCAGGCCATGGTGAAGGTCCCGGCACTGTCCCATGATATAAGCTTTGGGGAACTTCCTGAGGGAATACCGGTTCAGGCACTCCTCAATGTGGTCCATATCCCTCTGGACCAGCTTCAGCCTGGCAATGGCCTGCTGGTGCATGCGTATGGTCTCTTCCTCCTCAGCCATCCGCTGCCTGATCCGTTTCCTCCTGGATTCCATGGACCGCCCGCCGCTCATAAGGCCTTCTATCTCCTCCAGGCTGGTATTCATCTTTCTCTGGTACAGGATATACATCAGCTTATATATATCGTCTTCCGAATAATATCTGTATCCGTTATCTTTTTTCCTGGCATTGATAATGCCCTTTTTCTCATAAAAACGCAGGGCGTCCCTGCTAAGCCCCACCATCCGGGCCACATCCCCTATGAGATACTCAGCTTTTTCCTGGACATCTGTTTTCTGCATATTCTTCACCCTCTGCTTTTTTCATATTCCCTCCCAATAGATTAAAATATTCCGGCTGATTGGTCAATGGGTTCCGGGAAAGTGCAAGAGAACCGTAATAAAAATGACAGATTCTTAATATCCGCTCCATTATCCACACTGCGGGACAGTCCGATAGTGGATAATGTGGATAACTTGTGGATATCTCTGTTAAAATGTTGGGGATAAGGGGCTTTCATATGTGGATTTTCCTTTGGACATATGATAATATTTACCATATAGCCTTGTAAACCGGGGCTTTAAGCGTATACTGCATCCAATGCAGGGAAAGGGCATGTATGTTGTGGAAAAGTGAGGCGGCAAAGTATAAATCCTGGAAAGAGGGCGTGATACACACCACCCTGAACCCCAAAGGCCCCGGGGCCGTGCGCATCCATCTGATACCGCCCAGATGGCGTCCTTTTAGCAAAAGTCCCTATGTGATGATACTGAACGGGTACTATATCCTTCCCCTTGGCTACTCCTGGTCCATTCTTCTGGGGAATTTCATACGGGAGGTAAACCGGTATGAGGGCCGTCCTGTGGATGATACGGATATGGGACACATTGTTGATGCGGCGGTAAAAAAGACCAGGGACGCCTGGCATGTACCTGAAAAACAGCTGCGCCTTGACCTCCAGGACATGCTTTCCATGCTGTACGGGGTTGCCCGCGGCGGGGAACCCGACGGTGACATCGGGCCATTATCCCTGCGCCGGTACGCCGCCCACATGACGGCCCCCCACCGGATGGACCTGATGGTCAGCTCCATGACAAAGCAGGACGGGGCCTGGAACTGTAATCTTAAATGCCTTCACTGCTATGCCGCCGGACAGCCCCAGGCAGTGGTCAGGGAACTGGATACCGCCCAATGGAAAAAAATCATTGACCGCCTGCGCAGCGCCGGGGTTCCCCAGCTTACATTTACAGGCGGGGAGCCGACCATGAGGCCGGATCTGGTGGAGCTGGTAGATTACTCCAAGTGGTTTGTGACGCGCCTGAACACCAACGGCATCCGCCTGACGCCCCAGCTGTGCCGGGAACTGTACGAAGCCAGCCTGGACAGCGTACAGATTACCCTCTATTCCTGGAATGGGTCAATACACAACCGCCTGGTGGGGAACATGACCGCAGATAGCCATGATACCGTGGATAACGATGGAGATAACGAAGGTAATGGGGATAACGGAGGTAATGACGGATTCAGTAAAACCACAAAAGGCATCCGGCATGCCCTGGCCGCCGGGTTGAATGTCAGTATCAATACGCCGCTATGCCGCGAAAACCAGGATTATATAAAAACCCTGGAGTATTTACACAGTCTGGGGATATGTTATGTCACCTGTTCCGGGCTGATAGAGACAGGTAATGCCGCCCTGGGCGCTTCTGTATCCAGCCAGCTCTCCATTCAGGAGATGGGGGCAATCCTGGAGGATGCGGCTGCATTCTGTCAAAATCACGGGATGGAGTTGAGTTTCACCTCCCCTGGACGGGCAGATCCGGAATTGTTAAGGCGGCTGGGGCTGTCTGTGCCCATGTGCGGGGCATGCCTGTCCAACATGGCCATTGCGCCGGACGGTTCCGTGGTGCCCTGCCAGAGCTGGCTGGGCAATGGGGCTGTACTGGGCAACCTCACCAGGGACGCCTGGAAGACCATCTGGAACAGCAGGACCTGTGCCGGGATCCGGTCCATGGGGGAAGAAGAGGGTTTGCGCTGTCCGCTTAGGAAAAGTGACATGCCGGGGTGTCCTCCCACAAACCAAAACAACCAGGAGGACCAGGATCCATGCTTGAAATAGAAGAAAAGAAACACCATCTGCGCAACTTTTCCATCATCTGCGCCATTGGCCTTCTAATCCTTATCATTTACGTACTCTATACCAGCAGGCCGCTGGATGAGATAACGGATTACCAGGTCTACGTGGAAACGCAAAATGACGGAAGTATGGATATTACATACCGGTATGAATGGAAGGTATTAAACGATACCAGGGAAGGCCCTCTTACCTGGGTGCGCCTGGGGCTTCCCAACAACCACTGTGAGGTCACTGATTTCGGAGGCGCCATCGACCACGTGTCCAACTCCTATCTTTTCTCCGAACCCGTGTTGAAAGCATATCTGGACCGCAGCTATTATAAGGACCAGACAGCCGTATTCTGGTTTACCATCCATCAGGAGGACATGCTCTGTATGAACCGGGATGACAGCCAGAAACCATTTTATGATTTTACCCCGGGATGGTTTAATGATATCCCCATCAGACATTACACATTCACCTGGAAACAGGGGAATTACATTGTGAGCCATAATGCGGACCGCGAGGAGGATGGTTATCTGGTCTGGGAAGGTTCCCTGAAGAAAGGGGGCACCAGGCAGATGAAGGTTTACTGCCGCCTATACGGATTTATCAATCCTGATTTAGTACAGCATCAGGACTACAGCACCGGCATATCCGGGGACAGCGGCCCTGACATATCCAATGTCCTGATAATCATACTGCTAACCGGATACCTGGGCTATAAATTCACCTGGGGCTCCGATGAAGAAAACTACAGCCGTGGGCGGGGATATTATGGCCATGGCTCCCACCGCGGAGGCGGCGGCAGCTGTGCATGCGCCTGCGCGGGGTGTGCATGTGCATGCGCATGTGCGGGCGGCGGACGGGCCGGATGCAGTCAAAAGGATTTTTACCACCGGGAATTGCATAAAGAATAAAGGTTCTATACTGAATGTTGGGGTGTGCTGAAAAGCACACTTCCAACATTCTTTTGATTGTAATAAAATACATCTATAAGAAGCCTCCCAAACCCATTATTCCGACCAAAGTTTAATGTTATGGAGGTGACCCCTTATAGATGTACCCTAATTATACCAAGGCTTTCCTTAACTTGGAAGGTGTTTTTATTAAAAAAGTGGTTCAGGCAGACTCTTTCATTAAAATTTTCATCCAGTCCCAACCGGTAGAACAGATTTGCCCCTGCTGTGGGGCTAATACAAAACGGATTCATGATTACCGTTTACAAGAGGTCCAGGACATTCCCTTACTGGGAAAACAAGTTATCCTGCTCCTTCGCAAACGCCGCTACCTCTGCCCATACTGCCGCAAACGGTTCACGGAACCCTATTCGTTCCTCCCCAGATACCACCGCAGGACCCGCAGGCTGGCATTTTACATTGTCTCCCTGCTCCGGCAGACCTTTTCCTTAAAACAGATTGCAGAGCTTACCGGTGTTTCCGTCCAGACGGTCTGCCGCCTTCTGGACACGATTTGCTATTCTCCGCCTGACCAGCTTCCGCAAGCGCTTTCCATTGACGAATTCAAAGGCAATGCTTCTACCGGTAAATATCAGTGCATTCTGGTTGATCCGAAAAAGCGCAGGATCCTCGACATTCTCCCGGATCGGACCCAGAGCCATCTGGCTGATTATTGGCGGAACATTCCCAGGAAAGAACGCCTGAAGGTAAAGTTCTTCGTCTGCGATATGTGGCGCCCCTACACCGAACTTGCACAGACCTTCTTTCCAAACGCTACAATCATCGTGGATAAATATCATTTCATCCGGCAGGTGACATGGGCGATTGAAAATGTACGCAAACGACTGCAGCGGTCCATGCCGGTTTCTCTGCGTAAGTATTATAAACGCAGCCGGAAACTCATTCTGACCCGCTATAAAAAGCTGAAGGATGAGAACAAACAGGCCTGTGATTTAATGCTTCACTATAGCGAGGATCTACGTCTGGCACACCGGATGAAAGAGTGGTTCTATGATATCTGCCAGATGGAAGCGTATCGTCAGCAGCAGAAGGAATTTGATGACTGGATTACGAATGCACAGAGCTGTGGGATCAAGGAATTTGAAGCCTGTGCTAAGACCTACAGGGCCTGGCGAAAAGAAATCCTGAATGCCTTTAAATACGGGTTGACAAATGGTCCCACAGAAGGATTTAACAACAAGATAAAGGTATTAAAACGGAGTAGCTACGGAATCCGGAATTTCAAACGGTTCCGAACCCGGATACTTCACTGTACATCATAGGATAAAAAGGTCGGTAATGCGGAGGCTTATTTGGCATGCCCAAAATCAGTAAAACCTGGAACTAAACATAAAAAGGGCCCTTTTCATAGAATTGGGGCGGGATTTTACAAATCCCACCCCAACTATTGACAAAGAGCCAGAATAAAAAACGGGCAGACAGGCGCACATCGTTCTATAAAAACAATGCCGTTCCTGTCTGCCCGATCATTCTATTCCGTTTCAAAACCAATAATAGCAAAAGTCCGATGATACCTGAAAGATATTACTCCTGTGCCTCGCCCATCAGATCATCCATCACATGCTTTACCGTGTCAATCTTCCCGGCCCGGTAAGCATTGCTTCCGCAGAACAGAAGCGCATGCTCCGTATCCCCCTCAGCCGCCTTTACAAGGGCCATGGTGATACAGTATGGAATGGTCCTTATATCGCAGTGCTCCAGACACTGGAAGCAGGATTTGATGACAGGGCGGTCCCCTGACTTAATCTGCCTGAGGAAGGGGTTCATGATGGCCCTGCCCGGCATTCCCACCGGACTCTTGGTAATCACGATGTCCTCTTTCCCTGCCTTGATATATTCCTGCTTATAAGCCTCGGAGGCATCACACTCCTCGGTGGTGACGAACCTGGTGCCCACCTGGACACCGTCCGCCCCCAGCTCCAGCTGGTGCAGCACGTCCTCGTGGGTGTAAATCCCTCCGGCCGTGACCACCGGGATATGGCGGCCATACTTGGCGCCGTATTCCCCTACTACCTTTATGATTGCCTTCACCTCTTCGTCATAAGCAGCCTGGTCATAGGTTGCCGGAACATCCTCTGTGTCGGCGCCGTAGGAGGTGAGCTGGTCCAGTGAGAACCCAAGGTGTCCGCCGGCCAGCGGTCCTTCTATCACCACCAGGTCCGGCGCCACATGACATTTCCTGTCCCACATCTTGCAGATGACCATGGCGGACTTGGCGGAAGATACAATGGGGGCCAGCTTAATCCGGCGGGCGGGCAGCTCCTGTCCGCTCTCTTTCATTTCCGCGTAAGCGGCTTCCACATGTTCCGGAAGGGCAACCGGAAGCCCTGCGCCGGAGATGATGATGTCAGCCCCTGCCTTGACCGCTTCCTTAACCCACATATCATAGTGCTTGGTGGCAACCATGATATTAAAACCAATGGCGCCGTCCGGGGAAATCTCCCTGGCGGCCTGCATCTCCCGGCGGATAGCCCTTAGGTTGGCCTCCACAAAATTCGTAGTAAAATCAGGTTCCCTGAAACCAATCTGGGCCGACGATATAATCCCCACCCCGCCGGCAGCCGCAACCGCGCCCGCAAGCTTATGAAGGCTTATTCCAACACCCATGCCTCCCTGAATAATAGGTTTTTTAACTACTAAATCCCCAATTACCAATGGTTTTAATTCGTTCATTACATTCTCCTAAATCTAAGATACCTTTGTTCTGCCAGTTCTTCCTTTGTCATGGAAAGGCAGCGTTCAAAAAACCCTGCCATGGCGCTGTCCATGTATTCAGCAACACGGTAAAGGTTATCCGTACATACGGGTTCTTCTTCCGGTACAATCCGTTCCACCAGTCCCAGCTTCTTAAGATCCTGGGCCGTTACTTTCATGACCTTGGCTGCATCCGGCGCTTTCTTGCTGTCCTTATACAGGATGGATGCAAATCCTTCCGGCGACAGGATGGAGTAGATTGCATTTTCCAGCATCCACACCTCATCGGCCACGGCCATGGCAAGGGCGCCGCCGCTTCCGCCTTCTCCTATCACCACGGAAAGCACAGGAACCTTCAGGTCTGACATCTCAAACAGGTTCCGCGCAATGGCTTCCCCCTGTCCCCGTTCTTCTGCCTCCAGTCCGCAGAATGCTCCTGGCGTATCCACAAAACACACCACGGGACGTCCAAAGCTTTCCGCCTGCTTCATGAGACGCAGGGCCTTGCGGTATCCGTCCGGCGAGGGCATGCCGAAGTTGCGCTTCAGGTTATCCTTGGTGTTCTTGCCCTTCTGCTGTCCGATTACAGTCACGGGCATGCCGTGGAACATGGCAATCCCGCCTACAATGGCGCCGTCGTCGCCAAAATACCGGTCCCCGTGGAACTCGATGAACTCATCAAATATGGCGTTGATATAATCCGTTGCAACGGGACGGTCTGATTTCCTTGAGAGAAGGACCGTGTCCCAGGCTGTCTTTGCCGCGCCGCCCAATGTTTTCCCATCGGATGTCTTTCCACCAGATGTCTTTCCGCCGGATGTTTTCCCACCGGACCGCGCCATTTTCCCAAGTTCATCCACAGCGGCCGCTGCCTTACCCACCGGCAGGTCCACATTCATCCTGTGGCTGCGGTGCATGTAAAGAATCTGCCCGATAACCTTTTTCTGGTCCTTACGCTCCACAATCTTATCAACAAAACCGTGTTCCAACAGGAACTCGGCACGCTGGAAGCCTTCCGGCAGCTTCTGTCCGATGGTCTGTTCAATGACCCTGGGTCCTGCAAACCCGATAAGGGCATGGGGCTCGGCAATGATGATATCCCCCAGCATGGCAAAGCTTGCGGTCACGCCGCCCGTGGTTGGATCCGTGAGCACGCTGATAAACAGCTGCCCGGCCTCATGGTGACGCTTTAAGGCAGCGGAGGTCTTGGCCATCTGCATCAGGGATACGATTCCCTCCTGCATCCTGGCGCCGCCGGAGCAGGCGAAGATGATCACAGGAAGCTTTTCCTTTGTGGCCCGCTCCACTGCGTCTGTTATCTTCTCACCTACCACATGGCCCATGCTGCTCATGATAAAACGCGCGTCACAGACACCTACCACCGCGGGATTTCCGTCAATCATGCCTTTTCCCGTGACAATGGCTTCATTCAGGCGGCTCTTTTCCCTGGCAGCCAGGACCTTCTTCTCATAGCCCGGGAAATCCAGGGGATTGGAGAAAGGCATTTCCTTATTCCACTCCTCAAAGGTTCCCTCATCTACAAGCATCTCAATCCTGCGGTATGCGTGGACACGGAAATAGCCGCTGCATTTTGGACATACGTAGTAATTGTTCTTCACGTCCTCCACGTAGATGGGCTGGCCGCATTTGTTACATTTGCGCCACAGCCCTTCCGGGATGCCCGGCTCCTCTGCATCACCTTTTGGCGGTTTGTATTTCGTATCTATCTTTGTATACGTTTTTTTAAACATATTCCGCAACATAGGCATTTCCTTTCACTATTTCACATAATCCGGGAAGTACTTCTCAATAAAGCTTGTATCCGTATCACCTTCCTGGAATGCATCATTTTCCAGAATCTCGTACTGGAAGTTAATATTGGTTTCAATTCCCTCAATAACAACCTCGCCCAGGGCGCTGCGCATCTTGGCAATGGCCGACTCCCTGTCTTTATCATACACAATCAGCTTCATCAGCATGGAATCGTAATTGGCCGGAACCTTGTAATCGCTGTAGATATGGGTGTCCACCCTGACCCCGTTGCCCCCGGGTATGTGGACATTGGTGATAAGGCCCGGACACGGCATGAAGTTCTTTGAGGGGTTCTCGGCGTTGATACGGCACTCAATGGCATGGCCCTTAATGGTCACGTCTTCCTGGGTCACGCTTAAGGGTTCCCCTGCAGCCACACGGATCTGCTCCTTAATCAGGTCCATACCGGTAACCATCTCGGTCACGGGATGCTCCACCTGGATCCTGGTGTTCATTTCCATGAAATAGAAGTTCTTATCCTTGTCTAAAAGGAATTCAATGGTGCCCGCATTCTCGTATCCAACGGCCTTGGCCGCCCGCACCGCGGTATCGCCCATCCTGCGCCTGAGTTCAGGGGAAATGACGTCGCAGGGAGCTTCCTCCAGCACCTTCTGGTGGCGTCTCTGGATGGAACAGTCACGTTCCCCCAGGTGGACCACGTTGCCGTGCTTATCCGCCATGATCTGGAACTCCACGTGCCTTGGCTTTTCAATGTATTTCTCAATATACATGGTGTCATCGGAGAAGCCCTTCACGGACTCCATCTGGGCCGCATTGAAAAGCTCCGTAAAATCCTTGGCGCTCCTGGATATACGCATGCCTTTTCCGCCGCCGCCCGAAGACGCCTTAATCATCACCGGGAAGCCGATTGTCTTTGCCATCTCAAGGCCGTCCTGCGGGGTGTGCACCGGTTCCTTGCTGCCCGGCACCACGGGCACTTCTGCCTCCATCATGGTTTTGCGGGCTTCTGACTTGTTGCCCATCTTGCTTATGATTTCAGCGGACGGTCCGATAAAGGTAATGTTACATTCCGCACACAGCTTGGCAAACTTGGCGTTCTCTGAAAGGAAGCCAAATCCCGGATGGATGGCGTCGGCCTTCATGGCAACGGTTGCAGCCAGGATGCGCTCCATATTCAGATAGCTCTGGCCAGAGACAGCAGGCCCGATACAGATGGCTTCATCAGCCAGCAATGTATGAAGGCAGTCCTTATCCGCCTCAGAATACACGGCCACGGTCTGTATGCCCATCTCACGGCATGCACGGATGATGCGGACCGCAATCTCACCTCTATTGGCAATCAAAATCTTGTTAAACATCGGTATTCTCCCTCGATTCCCAAACTATTTAGTCTGTACTATCCAACCATGAAGGTCAGCTCTGCGCTTACCGCCAGCTTGCCGTCCACCGTGGCAGTGGCCTTGCCAACGCCCACAGGGCCTTTCTGCTTGATGATCTCGCACTCCAGCTTCACTTTATCCCCCGGCACGACCTTGCGCTTGAATTTGGCCTTGTCGATTCCGCCAAAGTAGGCAACCTTTCCCTTAAAACCTTCCTGGGACAGGATGGCTACCGCGCCTGTCTGGGCCAGTGCTTCCACCAGAAGGACGCCCGGCATGACCGGTTCCTGAGGGAAATGTCCCTTGAAAAATGACTCGTCATAAGTCACGCATTTATATCCAACCGCCCGCAGGCCCGGTTCCAGCTCTTCGATACAGTCAATCAAGAGGAAGGGATGTCTGTGAGGTATGATTTCCTGGATTTCTTTTACTCCCATTAACATGGTGTTTTCCTCCTGTTTATTTAATCCTGAACAGCGGCTGTCCGTATTCCACCACTTCCTCGTTGTTCACAAGGATGGCTTCCACCACGCCGTCATATTCGCTTTCTATCTCGTTCATCAGCTTCATGGCCTCGATGATGCCCAGTACCTGGCCCTTTTTCACGGTGTCACCCACCTTTACGAATGCATCCGCATCCGGTGAGGAGGACTCATAGAAGGTCCCTACCAGGGGGGAGGTCACTACTTTATCCGAACCGATATCCACGCCCGCTGTCTGGACCGCCGTCTCCTGTACCTGGGACACGGTGATGCCTGCGCCGGCTGCCGTGTTAAGCATCTGGACAGCCGCCTGGTCCATGGACGGAGCTGCAACCGTGACAATCTGCGGCTGCTCCTTCTTGCACTTTAAGGAGAGCTTCATGTTGCCTTCTTCCAATTCAAAGCTGGTCAGCTTGTTCTCAGATACCGCCTGGATCAACTGAATGATTTCATCTATATTCATCACATTCTCCTCCTGTTATTCGCTGAATTTCCTGACAATCAGGCTGGCATTGTGCCCGCCGAAGCCAAGGGAGTTACTGATGGCAACATTGACATCCATGGCAACGCCGTCCCCCTGGGTGTAGTCCAGGTCACAGCCCTCGCCCGGTTTCTCAAGGCCGACGGTTGCATGTACGTACCCGTCTTCAATGGACTTGACGCAGGTTATGAATTCCACACCGCCTGCAGCGCCTAAAAGATGGCCGATCATGGACTTGGTGGAGTTAATCTTCACCTTCTTTGCATGTTCCCCCAGGGCCAGCTTAATGGCCTTTGTCTCAAACAGGTCATTGTGATGGGTGCTGGTTCCGTGTGCATTTACATAGTCAATGTCCTCCGGCTTTAGGCCTGCATCCTTAATGGCATTCTCCATGGCGCGGGCAGCACCGCTTCCGTCCTCTGCCGGGGATGTGATGTGGAAAGCGTCGCAGGTTGCGCCGTAGCCCACTATCTCAGCCAGGATATTGGCACCGCGGGCCTTTGCATGCTCTAAGGATTCAAGGACAACCACGCCTGCGCCCTCGCCCATGACAAAGCCGTTGCGGTCCTCGTCAAATGGGATGGATGCACGTGCAGGGTCATCCGTGGTGTTCAGGGCGGTCAGTGAGGTGAATCCTGCAATACCGATGGGGGTAATGCTGGCCTCTGCCCCGCCTGCCACCATCACATCCGCTTCTCCGTACTGGATGGAACGGAATGCCTCGCCGATGGAGTGGGTGCCTGTGGCACAGGCCGTGACCACGTTAAAGCATTTGCCCTTCAGCCCGAACTGGATGGCAACATTGCCTGCCGCCATGTTGCTGATCATAAGAGGCACCAGCAGCGGGTTCACACGGCTGGGTCCCTTTTCCAGAAGCTTCTGGATATCTTTTTCCATGGCCTGGAGGGAACCGATTCCAGATCCCACGCACACGCCTACGCGGTAGGGGTCTTCCTTCTCCATGTCAATACCTGAATGCTCCAGGGCTTCCTTGGACGCAGCGACCGCGAACTGGGAAAATGCCTCCATGCGGCGCGCTGCCTTGGGGTCCATGTAATCCTTGGCATTAAAGCCCTTTACCTCGGCTGCCAGCTTACACTTATAATCGGTTGTATCAAAATATGTGATGGGGGCGATTCCCACCTTCTTGTCCTTCAGTCCCTGCCAGAAACTTTCCACGTCATTGCCAATGGGGGTAATGGCGCCCATACCGGTAATCACAACTCTTGTTTTCATACGCTCACACTCCTGTCCTTCTCTACATTGCCATGCCGCCGTCTACACAGAGAACCTGGCCTGTTATATACTTTGCATCTTCGGAAGCCAGGAATGCCACTGCATTGGCAATATCCTGGGTTTCCCCGAACTTCTTCATGGGAATCTGCTCCGTGACAGAGGATTTGATGCTGTCACTGAGCACATCTGTCATTTCCGTTGTAATGAAACCAGGGGCCACTGCATTGACCGTGATTCCCCTGCTTGCAAGCTCCCTTGCAGCGGATTTGGTGATTCCGATCACGCCTGCCTTGGCCGCGCAGTAGTTGGCCTGGCCCGCATTGCCCAGCACGCCGGACACGGAAGAGATATTGATGATCCTTCCCGCCTTCTGCTTTAGCATCTGGCGTGAGATATGTTTGATACAGTTAAATACACCCTTTAAATTGGTGTTTATGACCGCGTCAAAATCCTCCTCGGACATCTTCATCAGCAGGTTATCCCTGGTGATTCCTGCGTTGTTAACCAGGATATCCAGGCGTCCATATCTGGAAACGATATCTGCCAGCATCTGTCCGCAGGCCTCGAAGTCGGAAACATTGCACTGCAGCGCCTCTGCCCTGCCTCCTGCGGCCTCTATCTCTTTTACCACTTCCTCCGCCTTTTGGGCAGAGCCATTATAGTTTACAATCACCGCAGCCCCCTTTGCTCCCAGGGTCAGGGCTATCTGACGGCCAATCCCACGGCTGGCGCCTGTTACCAGTGCAATCTTTCCTTCCAGCATACTAAAATCTCCTTTCGCTGCATTGAACGCGTGACGTCATTCCCGGACGCCTACTTCAATGCCTCCACTACCTTGTCTATATCTTCCAGTTTTTCCACGTTCATGGTCCTTACTTCTTTGTTGATTTTCTTCATGAATCCTGCCAGTGTCCTGCCAGGCCCAATCTCGATGAAGGTGTCCACCCCTTCATTTATCATGGTTTCCACGCTCTGCTGCCAGCGCACGGATGAGGATACCTGCCTGGTCAGCAGGTCCTTTACAGGCTCTGCCGTTGTGACAGGCTGCGCATTGACATTTGCCACATAAGGAATCCGGGGGGTGTGGATATCCACATCCGCCAGCACCTGGGCCAGCTTCTCCCCTGCTCCGGTAAGCATGCCTGAATGGAAGGGACCGCTTACGTTCAGCATCAGGGCACGCTTTGCCCCTGCAGCCTTTAGCTTTTCACAGGCCTCTTCCACTGCCGCCTTTTTGCCGGAAATCACAATCTGTCCCGGGCAGTTGTAATTGGCAATCCACACGCCTTCCATGGATCCGGTGACAGCTTCGATGGCAGCTGCGTCCAGTGCCAGGATGGCTGCCATGGCGCCTTCCCCCACAGGAACCGCTTCCTGCATCAGGATTCCTCTCTGGCGCACCGTGCGGATGGCGTCCTCGTCACTCATGACGCCGGCTGCCGCCAGCGCACAGTATTCTCCCAGGCTCAGTCCGGCCGCCATATCCGGCTTAATCCCCTGTTCCTCCAGCACCCTCATCATGGCGATGCCTGCAGTGACCATGGCTGCCTGGGTGTATTCCGTTATATCCAGTCTGTCGTTTTTCTCAAAACACAGCTCCGGCATGGAAAATCCCAGAAGCTCACTGGCCTTGTCAAAGATTTTTTTCCCTGTCTCCGTCTGCTCATAGAAATCCTGGCCCATGCCGCAGACCTGTGCTCCCTGTCCCGGGAAAATAAATGCAATCCTGCTCATCCTCTTACCCCTCTTAATTCCAGTGCATAAGGCTGGATGCCTCTGCCATCATCTCTTCAATCATTTCCTTACAGGACTGCTTCTTGGATATCATGCCTGCAATCTGGCCCGCCATGACGGTTCCGTTCATCACATCGCCATCCTGGACAGCCTCACGCAGCTTGCCCAGTGTCAGGTATTCCAGCTCCTCAAAGGACTTGCCTTCCTGCTCCAGCTTAATGTACTCCCTTGTCATCTGGTTCCTGAGGCCTCTGACAGGATGTCCGTGGCTGCGGCCTGTAACCGTTGAATCAATATCCTTTGCCTTGATGATGCGCTGTTTGTAGTTCTCATGTACCGTACATTCATCCGCCACCACAAACCTGGTCCCCATCTGCACGGCCTCTGCGCCCAGCATGAAGGCTGCTGCGATTCCCCTTCCATCGCCGATACCGCCTGCCGCGATGACCGGGATGGACACAGCGTCCACGACCTGTGGCACCAGGGTCATGGTTGTCTCCTCGCCGATATGGCCGCCGGATTCCATTCCCTCTGCCACAACCGCGTCAGCGCCGTACTTTTCCATGCGGCGCGCCTGTGCCACGGATGCAACCACCGGAATCACCTTGATACCGGCTGACTTCCACATTTCCATATATTTTTCAGGATTGCCGGCTCCGGTAATCACAACCTTGATGCCTTCCTCCACCACTACCTTTGCAACATCATCCGCATGGGGGCTTAAAAGCATGACATTGATACCGAATGGTTTCTTTGTCAGTTCCCTTGCCTTGCGGATTTCATCGCGTACCACCTCTCCAGGTGCATTGGCTCCGCCAATCACGCCGAAACCGCCTGCTTCGGACACGGCCGCCGCCAGATTATGTTCTGCTACCCAGGCCATGCCGCCCTGAATAATAGGATATTCAATTCCTAACATTTCTGTAATTCTTGTTTTCATTGTTCTACCTCCAAGTTGTACATTCCTGAGCGAAATTTCCTTAATCAAACAGCGTGTTTCAGTAGTATCCACACGCCGTCGTTGTTTGTATCTCTCTAGTTTTTACGCTTCCACGCCTTTGTTCTTTAAGTAGTTCATAACATCGCCTACAGTGGTTAACTGCTCCAGGTCTTCAGCAGGAATCTCTACAGAGTACTCATCCTCCAGGGCCATGACCAGTTCAAACAGGTCCAGGGAATCAGCTCCCAGGTCTTCCTTGAAGGAAGATGCCTCTGTTACAGTGTCAGCCTCCACACTTAACTGCTCTGCAATGATTTCTTTCATTTTCTCTAACATGATTGTTGTTCTCCTTTTACATTTTCATAGTTTTTATATTTTAATTTTATTTTTACCATTCTAACAGGGTTGCGCCCCATGTAAGGCCTGCGCCAAAACCTGAGAACACGATTTTGTCCCCGGATTTAAGCATTCCCTTCCTGTTTATCTCATCCAGGAGAAGGGGAACGGACGCACCGCTGGTGTTGCCATAGTGCTCCATGTTGACCGGGAAGCAATCCACACTTACCTTTAAACGCTTTGCAATGGACTCTATGATCCTGTAATTGGCCTGGTGGATGACAAAGTATCTGACTTCTTCCGCCGCAACGCCTGCATCGTCCAACACCTGCTTGATACATTCAGGTACCTTCCTCACTGCAAACTTAAATACTTCCTGTCCATCCATGGTCATATATCCCAGCTCCGGCTTCTTGCCCAGAAGGAAATTCCCGTTGGTCCTGGAACCGCAGGTCAGCACATTGCCCTTGGTGCCGTCGGAATGCATGTTGATCCCAAGGATTCCTGTCTCATCCGCCTTTACCACCACGGCGCCTGCACCGTCCCCAAAGAGCACGCAGGTCCCTCTGTCCGTCCAGTCAATCAGTTTACTTAATACATCGGAGCCAATTACCAAAGCCGTCTTATATATGCCGCTGCTTATGAATGCATGGGCTGTATTCAGCGCATATACAAATCCTGTACATGCCGCGCTGATGTCATAGCAGGCCGCATTGACCGCACCGATCATGCCCTGCACCTCGCACGCCCCATTGGGGAAACAATAGTCCGGTGAGGAAGTCCCAAGAAGGATAAGGTCAATCTCCTCCGGCTTTACGCCTGACTGTTCCAGTGCCCGCATTGCAGCATTGGCCGCCATGTAGGAGGTGCTTTCAGTTGTGGCAATCCTTCTTTCACCTATTCCCGTCCGGCTGCGGATCCATTCGTCGTTGGTCTCCACAATCTGAGCAAGGTCATTGTTGGTCACTATCTGCTCCGGCACATATGAACCGGTTCCTATGATTCTTGTTGTCATTCTTCTTACCCGTCCCGAATCCGTTCTGCAAGAGGACTCATGCCTTCCATTTTTGTATCCTTTAGGGAAATACTTTGAACATCAAAGTAATACTACAGGAAAGATAAGTATTTGTCAAGAAATATTTTTAGCGTGTTTTTGTGCTTTTTTGTCAAGTTTACTGCTTTTTGACATTTCTTACCATTTCTATCATTTACATATATTGACTTAGCACCCTAAATTTGGTAAGTTTAATTTGTAAAAGGGGATAAAATTATAATAAGGGGGTTGAAAACCATGAAGACAACAGGTGTTATTCGTAAACTGGATGAGCTTGGAAGGATCACGCTTCCTATTGAACTGAGAAGGAGTCTTGACCTGGACGTTAAGGACGGTCTGGAGATTACGGTTCAGGACGACTGCATCATCCTCAAGAAAGCAGAGTGTGCGGATATCTTCACCGGCAGCACGGATGAACTGCTGGAATTTGAAGGTAAGAAAGTTTCTAAACAGTCTGTCATTGCCCTGGCCAAACTGGCCGGATTGAATGTAACTGAGTAAAAGCACATGTACATAGAAAGAACCCGGGTTGCTGCCTTTGATATGGCGGCTGGATGCCTGGGTTCTTTCTATGATTGGGTTAGTCTGCCTATGATGAGGTTACGTGGTCTGCAATTCCCTTACTTACCCTCACTGCCATGTATGGTTGTACACGGCTGTGTATGGTTTGGATCTGTACCTTCATTTTCCTTGTATCATATTTGCTTGTTGTTTTCGCGGCATTGTCATACATAGACAATAAACACAATAAAAAATAGCATCCTCCCCGCCTAAAGTGGATGCTATCTGGATAAAAAACCACTGAGGGCATCAGATTTTGTGTCTGATATCCTTCCTGATTTGATTATACACCAGGCGCTTGTTTTTTTCAAGCGCCTTTTCAAACCTACACTTTCAAAACCAACCTATCCCTTCCTATATTTATAGAAGCTGCTGGTACACATCCCTCTTGCTGATGCCCCGGTCCTTTGCAACGGACTTCATGGCTTCCTTCTTGTCCTGTCCCATGGACATATAGTGTTCCAGGTGCTCCTCAAGGCCCATCTCCTCCCATGTGCGGATCTGTTCTTCCCGAAGCTCCCGGGGGGACCTGCCTTCAATCACGATCACACATTCTCCCTTTGGCTCCTCCTGTCCATAGGCGGCCAGCGCGTCTTCAAAGGTGGTCCTGAAGGCTGTCTCAAACTTCTTGGTCAGCTCCCTTAATATGGTAATCCTGCGGTTCCCCAGCACCTCATATAAATCCTCCAGGGTCCTTACCAGGTGATGGGGCGCTTCA
Source organism: Enterocloster sp. OA13 (assembly GCF_022440595.1). Lineage (NCBI taxonomy): Bacteria > Bacillati > Bacillota > Clostridia > Lachnospirales > Lachnospiraceae > Enterocloster > Enterocloster sp. OA13. Next base: position 5,570,464 of record NZ_JAKNTF010000001.1, read on the forward strand.
TATATTATGATGGTCCTTGTCTCATCCTTAAGCTCCCCCAGTATCCTGGCCCGCTCCTTCTTATCGCCTTTCTCAGAAGGCAGGAACGCCTCAAAGCAAAACCTCCGCGTGGACAGCCCGGACATGGTAAGGGCTGTGACACAGGCCGCGGGACCGGGAAGGGATGTCACCTCAAGTCCGGCTTCATAGCACTGGCGCACCAGCTCCTCACCCGGGTCTGAGATGCCCGGGGTTCCTGCATCCGTTATGAGGGCGATGTTAACCCCGTCCTTTAACTGCTCCACCAGGTATCTGGCCTTATCCACCTTATTATATTCATGATAGCTGGTCATGGGCGTCTTAATCTCAAAATGGTTCAGGAGCTTGATACTGTGGCGGGTATCCTCTGCCGCTATCAGATCCACTTCCTTTAATGTCCTGAGGACCCTGAAGGTGATATCCTCCAGGTTGCCGATTGGCGTTGCACAAAGATATAATCTGCCTGCCATGGGTCCCTCCCTTCCGGTACTGCGTTTCGCAGCCCTAATATCCATACGTAACCCTTATCTGCCGGGTATACTCACCCTGTTCATTAAACACGATTACAGGCGCCTCCATCTTAAGCAGGGCCCCGCCGCCGCGCACAGCCTCAATCAGTACCATGTTGGCTTCCCTGTCCACATAGGGGTGGACCATCTTCATACGCTTTGGCTCCAGTCCATGCTTTTTCATGGTCTGGATGATCTCGATGAGCCGCCTTGGCCTGTGGACCATATAGAAACGTCCTCCCGGCCTTAAGACCCTGGTTCCTTCCCGCACAACGTCCTCCAGTGTGCACTTGACCTCATGGCGGGCAATGGCCTTTGCATCCCCCGGGTTCTTAAGTCCGTGGGCATCATTCATATAGGGCGGGTTGGACGTGACCACATCAAAAGAGGCCAGGGCAAACAGCTGGCTGGCCTCCACGATATCACCTGTGACAATATCCACCTTTTCTTCCAGATGGTTATATCGGACGCTGCGTCTTGCCATATCCGCGGACTCTTCCTGAATCTCAAGTCCGGTAAAATGCTCCCCCTCTGTCTTTGCCGTGAGAAGGATTGGGATGATGCCTGTGCCTGTGCCCAGGTCCAGCATCCTCTCCCCCTTTTTCACCACTGCAAATCCCGAAAGAAGGACCGCGTCCATACCAAAGCAGAAAGCACCCTTTCTCTGGATGATACCATATTGATTCCGCTGCAGGTCGTCAATGCGCTCGTCGTCCCGCAGCATCACAGGGCCTGCCTGGCTCCAGGTATGTTCCATAGGATAACCTCCGTTTTAATTATCATCCAGCTTTGACTTGCCTTCTCTTTTCTCCAGGGCCTCCAGATGCTTTAACTCTGCATCCGGCACATCCTGGGCCTGCTTGTCCCCGCCCTTTCCCTTCTTCTTCCTGGGCTTGAACTTGAGGTTCTCCACCTTGTATTCCCGGATTTCCTTTTCATCCTTATCCACGGTCACAATCACCTTCACCAGCTGGCGCAGGACATTGACGCTCTGGACCTCTCCCTTTAACCCGTCATTGGTGGTCACATAATCCCCTGTATTAGGAAGCCTGCTGTTAAGGACCTCGTATGTCTCTTCCTCATTCTTAAGGCAGCACATCAGCCTTCCGCAGACACCGGATATCTTGGTGGGATTCAGGGACAGGTTCTGTTCCTTTGCCATCTTAATGGAAACAGGTATGAACTCGGACAGATAGGAGTGGCAGCACAGGGCCCTGCCGCATATGCCGATTCCCCCCATTATCTTTGTCTCATCCCTGACGCCTACCTGGCGCAGTTCAATCCTGGTCTTAAACACGCTTGCCAGGTCCTTTACCAGCTCACGGAAATCAATCCGTCCGTCCGCGGTAAAGTAGAACAGTACTTTATTATTGTCAAATGTATATTCAGCATCAATCAGCTTCATCTCCAGGTTATGCTTCTTAATCTTATCCTGGCAGATTTTGAATGCCTCTTTTTCCTTATTCTTATTCTTTGTCTCCACTGCCTCATCCTCAGCAGTGGCCATACGGATGACCGGCTTTAACGGCGGCACCACTTTGGACTCATCCACTTCACGGTTGCCAAGCACCACATATCCGTATTCGATTCCCCTGGCCGTCTCCACAATCACGTGGTCCCCGGTCTTTACCTTACGGCCCGCCGGGTCAAAATAGTAAATCTTGCCTGCTGTGCGGAAACGCACTCCAATCACTGTAATCATTCTGTTCTCCTTTAACTGCCGGCCCGCGCATGGCATTGCCGTATGCCCTGGCCATCTATCCATCTCAATTTACAACTTAACCCCTTAAGCCTCCGGCTTTCCGGGTCATTCAGTTCTCCTTCATGGTCAGGAACATCAGCTCCATGACCAGTTCCATATTCACATTGGCATCCAGGCGCACCCTTGCCTTTTCAATGGCCTGCAGTATCCGCTCAAGTCCGTCATAACCGCTGACCGTGCTCATGGCCTTGATGGTGGAAAACTCATCTTTGAAAATCAGCAGGTTGATATCCTTGGTGGTCTTATACATCAGCACATCCCTGTACCACATCTGCATGAAATCCAGGCATCCGCGGATATCCAGGTTCTCATCCTTCAGCTTACGGATGTACTCCAGAAGTTCAGATATATCCGCATCCTTCAAATGCTTCAGCATGAGGATAAGGGCATCATACATGACCCTGAACTCCTCAGACTCAGCCAGGTGGATGGCCTTGCCCAGGTTTCCCCTTGCAAATGCCGCATAGATATCAGCCTGGCTTTCCTCAACTCCCAGGGACTGCACCAGGTATTCCCTTACCACCTCGTCCCTTAACGGCTTAAGCTTAAGCTGCACACAGCGCGACAGGATGGTCGGAAGGAATGCGTCCTGGTTGGTTGTCAGCAGAAGGATGACCGCATAGGACGGCGGTTCCTCAATGGTCTTTAAGAGGGCATTCTGTGCCTGGACCGTCATCTTCTCAGCCTCGTCCACAATATATATCTTGTAATAGCTGCTGTAAGGCCGCACCATGATGGTATCGTTAATCTGTTCCCTTATATCGTCCACGCCTATGCTGGCCGGTTTTTCATGGGTCACATAAATCAGGTCCGGATGGTTGCCCGAGAGCACCTGCTTGCATGCATGGCAGGCCATGCACGGATCCGGCAGCCCCTTTTCACAGAGCAGTTCCAGAGCAAATGCATTGGCAAGGGACTTGCGTCCCATTCCAGCTTCCCCGCTTAAAATATAAGCGTGGGATATCTTCCCTGTCTGTACCGCGTTGCGGAAATGCTCCTTTATCTGTTCATGACCTAATATATCGTTAAAACCCAGCATTGTGATGGTCCCCCTTGGCGCAAATGTACTAAAATAGTATATCATAAGAAATTTTCAATGTATACCCTTAAGTTTTTCCAGCGCCATGGCTCTTGCCGGAGGATGTGAAGGTCGCATCCCCCGCATTTTCCTACTCCTGTTTCCTCTTCATATTGCGGAATTCATAGGGGGTCATCTGGAACTTCTGTTTAAAGAGCCTTGAAAAATAGGCCTGATTCGAGTATCCCACCTGCTCCGCAATTTCGTATGATTTCAGCTGGGTATTATTCAGAAGCCATATAGCCCGGTTCATGCGCGTACTGTTCAAAAATTCGCTGAACGTCACCCCTGTCTCATTCTTAAACAGATGGAACAGATAATCCTGGTTCAGTCCCACCTCACCGGCAACCTCAGACACCGAGCCTATCTGCCTGTAATTTTTCTCAATATAGCGTACTGCCTTGGCAACATAAGAGGTATAATGGGCCTGGTTTCCCGACCGGCTGTCCTCCGCCTCCCCAAGCGCCGCATATACGCATTCCTTCATCCTGTCAAAATCCGTGCACTGTTCTATCCCCCTGTATATCTCCCCCATCTTTTCCGCAAACCCAAACCTGTCACTGGTATACACCTGGTATATATTCGCCAGTATACGGAAAATGAACCGTTTCACCGCATTCACATCCCCGGGCGCCTGCTCCTCCAGATAGCCGAATATTTCCTCAAAGATTCCCGGAACCGACTCAATATTCCCATTCTTCACTTCCCCTGCAATTCTTTGTTCCCACAAATCCAGCTGTTCCCTCACACCCTCAAACCCACAGATATCCTGCGCAAAATATATCCGTTTTGCATTCCGGCGGTAAAAGGACTGCTCCAATGCCATGATGCTCTTCATGATCATAGTGACCAGATGCCCGTACTTATAATATGGCCCGCTGACCCCCACCGCCGAATCAAAGCACATGCTGATTTTATCCGCAAACTGGTAAATCACCTGGTTCTGGTATGCAAGCTGGTCAATACACGCCGTGTTGCCTATGGCAATCAGGACATTTTTCCTGTAGGGATAGTACAGTACGTTCTCTATGCCGGAATTCACGAATATCTCCATCATTTTTTCAGGCACAAAACTGTTGGTGCAGAAAGCCGCCGCAAACATCCCATGCTCGCTGAGATAAATTCCATGGCTTGCCATCTGCTCCCCTGTACAATCCGGGTTCTCCTCCTTCAACAGGCCATTCAAATAGATTTCCTGTTCAAACCTAAGCGCCAGCTGGTCTTTATGAATGGTATTCTTCCTGTCCGCCTGGATTTTCTGCAACAGGTCGCTTAACATCCTGGGATTGGCTTCGGTCTTTAAGATATAGTCATATGCGTCCTGGGCGATTGCCTCCTTGGCATATGCGAATTCATCATAACTGGTAATGATGATGACATCCGTTTCCGGGCGTTCCTTTTTAATCTGTCTCAGAAGGGACAGTCCGTCCATAATCGGCATCTTGATGTCGGTAAAGACCACATCCGGCTTTTTCTCGCGGAAAAGCCGCAGGGCCTCCTCTCCGTTTGATGCAGCCCCGGAAAAATCCACCTTCATGTCAGGAAGGTTCTTCATGGCACGGCTGAACCATTTACGTATAGGAAATTCATCATCCACAATCATCACTTTTAAAGTGTTAATATGCTCCATCCCCCTTTGCTGCCGGACCTTCCGTCTTTATACTTGGCAGAATCAGTACCACTTTCGTTCCCACATCTTTTTCGCTGCTGATTTCCACCCCATACTGTACCCCGAAATGCAGTTTAATGCGCTTTACCGTGTTATTGATACCCACCATCTTACTGTTGTCCGACCCAATGGTTCCCTGTACCTCCTTAAGCCTGTCACAGTCCATTCCCGCCCCGTCATCTTCCACCGATAAGTAAAGGCAGCCGTCCCGCTCCCAGGCCTTCACCACAACATGTCCCTTGCTGCCAGCCGGTTCCAGTCCATGGAAAATGCTGTTCTCCACAATCGGCTGCAGGACAAACTTCAGGACGCGCTGTTTCAGCAGTTCCTCAGGGATATCCACATCCAACAGTATCTCATCCCCATACTTGCACTGGAGGACGACAAAATATTGGTGAAGGATTACTAATTCCTCCTGCAGGGAAATCATCTCATCCTTCTGTCCAAGGATTGTGCGCAGCATGGCGGTGAAATTCTCCAGCATGCGCTCCGCCGTATCATTCTCCCCAAGATTCACCAGACATTTTACGGAAAATAAAGTATTGTATATAAAATGCGGATTAATCTGGGCCTGGAGAAATTCCAGTTCCGCCAGCCGCTTCTGTTTTTCTTCTTCCTTTAAGTCCTCAAACAGGCTGGATATCTTCCTGACCATTTCCCCGGATACATCGTTGATAAGGGATATCTCCGACCAGCTTTGGATATCAAACTTTGTATTAAAATCCCCGTCGCTCACCCGTTTGAGTTTCTGGCATAACCGGAGTATAGGCAGAGTGAAGGTACGGACCACCATCAGTATGGCGATACTGGATAAGAAAATGATGAAAAGCGTCGCCAGTATGGTATCCCGCTGCATTTTCCTGAGCGGCACCAGAAGGTTCTCTAACGGTATTTCCTCCAGATACACCAAATCATATTTGGGGTTATCATATCTGGAAAGCAGATATTTCACCCCTGATTTTTCCACAATCGAATAACCACCTGAAACTACCAGCTGGTCCAGGCGGTGCATGTTAAAATAATTCAGGCTTACCATGCGCTCCGTGTTGGAGGAAATAATCCTTCCGCTTCTGTCCACTATATAAATCGTGTTGTCGCTCATGATATTCTGATAGGTCTGATATAGTACGCGTTCTGACACATTGATCAGGATTGTTATCTCCTTCCCCTCATGGTTCTTAGTCCTTCTCACAGCGGAAAAGAAAAAGCCATCCCCGATGGACGGGTCCCTATGGGATTGGGTCCAGTATACCTCCCCTTTATCCAGGCTATGCGGAATATAGATATACCACAGTTCATTCTGGAATCCGGTAAGGTCATGGTCCTGCTCCGCTTTTGTGGAGGTATAGGATAATCCCTCATTATCCAGCATGGTCACCGAATACTCCACATCCATGGAGTTCATCACATCCTGGTATGCGTCCATCAGCTGTCCCGCGGTAATGCTGCCTTCCGGATTATCCCCATGAAACAGGGCCTGTATGTCATTCTGGGCAAAATCGCTTACCAGATTAAAATACAGCTTCGACAAAGATGTCATATTCGCCTGAAGCAAATCCACCTTTGCCGAAACCTGCATCAGCACATCATTCCTGGAAGCCGCGACCCGGTCAATAAGTCCTTGTTTATAGGTGCGGTAAGAAAAAAATGCCGTCGTGGAAACAGATATTACCACCACAAGGGTAATCAATAAAAACAGGATGGTCTGCAGTCTGATATGGATTTTCTTGTTATCTTTATTATCTTTCAATCTCTTACCACCACTTAATCAGCTCCGTCACTTCATTGCGCAGTTCAATGAACTCCCTGTCAGTTACCTTTCTTGGCCTGGGCAGGCGATTCTCAATCACGGTTTTAATCTTTGTGGGCTTGTTGCTCAACACCATGATCTTATCACTCAGATAAACGGCCTCTTCAATATTATGGGTGATAAATATTACCGTTGTATGAATTTTCTTCCACAATTTAAGCAATTCATCTTCCAGTTTATATTTTAACATCAAATCCAGCTGTCCATAAGGCTCATCCATTAAAAGCAGCTCCGGTTTCGTGGCAAAGGCCCTGGCAATCACCACACGCTGAAGCATACTGGCCGACAACTGCCTTGGATAATAATGCCGGAATTCCTCCAGCCCTACCATGCGGATTACCTCATCCACCCTGGACCGCATCTCTTCCTGGGGTAACCCCTTAATCTTAAGACCATATGCAATATTTTCCTCTATATCCAGCCAGGGCATGGTGGAATACTCCTGGAAAATATATGCCACGTTATGCTTCTGAAGATTGATGGGTTCATTATCAATCAGCATCTCCCCATCCGTCACATCATATAATTTAGTCAGGCTGTTTAAAAATGTTGTTTTCCCGCATCCCGTGGGGCCTACAATACAAAGAAATTCCCCATCGTCCACCTGGAAGGATATATCATCCAGGACCAGAAGGCTGCCAAACTTTTTTGTCAGATGGCTTACCCGGACTTTTGGTGCTTTTTGTTCCATCCCAGTTTCCTCCTTACAAGGTTTCTTCCATTTCCTGCATGATTTTCTCTCTCAAGGCAAGGAATTCTTCCGACACATAATCCCGGGGCCTTGGCAGATCCACGCTGTATTCCTTCACCACATGGGTGGGACAGTTGCTAAGAAGCAGGATCCGGTCCGCCAGGTAGACGGCTTCCTCTATGTTATTGGTGACAAATACCACCGTACGCTTCTCCGCCGATACAATCTTCTCCAGCTCCTCCTCCATCATATAACGGGTCTGGGCATCCAGATGCCCAAAGGGCTCATCCATCAGGATTACCACCGGATCATTACTGTAGGCCCTTGCAATGCCCACCCGCTGCTGCATACCTCCGGACAGTTTCACGGGATAGCTTTTTTCAAATCCCTCAAGGCCCACCATTTCAATGTATTTCCGGGCAATCTTCCTGCGCTCCTCCTTCCTGACTCCCCGTGCCTTGGGACCGAATTCCACATTTTCCATCACGGTGAGCCATGGGAACAGCGCGGTGGTCTGATATACCATCCCCCTGGAAGGATCTGGTCCCGTCACCTTTTTGCCGTCCACCACCACCTCTCCATCGGAAGCAGCCACCAAACCCGCAATCAAGTTGAGCACCGTGGTCTTTCCGCACTGCCCTGGTCCGAACAACACCACGAATTCATTTTCCCTGATACTCAGATTCAGGTTTTTCACCACCTCATATATACCGTTTCCACTGATGAATGTCTTATTCACATTCTCACACCGGATGATTTCATCTATCTTCCCCGAACCGACCATGCACATAATTTTGTTTCCACCCCTCTCATTGTATTGGCCAGCACCAAACCGATAATCGAAATAATGATAACCCCTACAAGGACCTGTTCAATGTCCCCGTTATCCTGTCCGGAGACTATCATCCAGCCGATTCCCTCGGTGGCGCTCATCATTTCCGCCGCCAGCACAGCCATCCAGCAGGAGGACAGCGCAACCTGAAGCCCTGAGAAAATATAGGGTACGGAGGATGGCAGGATTACCTTATAAAACACCTGGGTATTGTTCGCTCCCAGCATCCGCGCCGCGCCCACCAGTTTTGGGTCCACCCGTGTCGCCCCTGCGTAAGTGTTTAAAACCATGTGTGAAAAACCTGCCACAAAGATAATCCCAATCTGTGTGACCCAGCCAGTGCCGAACCAGAGAATGAACAACGGCATCCATGTGATACCCGGAATGGGCCGTATCATGGCGAACAGAGGCCGGATGATGGCATTTCCCATCCTGGACCCCGCCATGATCAGTCCTACCAGGATTCCCATTGCAGCCGCAATCAGATATCCTATGGTTACCCGCAGGAGGCTATATCCCAGATGGGAATAAAGCATGCACTTCCCTATCTTCCGGCCGGAGGCATCCACAAACCGCCTTAACACAGCAAACGGGGAGGGGAATATCTGTCCAACTCCGGTAAAGGATACCAGCAGCTGCCAGCACAGGATGAACACGGCCAGACCCGCGGCACTGTAGAGAAAAACCGAAGCTTTCTGATCCTTCATGTTTTAGATTCCCCCCTTCACGAATGCTTTTTCCAAAAGACTCAGCACCAGGTTGAAAAGCATGCTCAGGACACCGATTGCAAACATTCCGGCTATAATGATATCCGGACGGCCAAATGTCCTGGAAATCTGTATCATATATCCCAGTCCCTGGGTGGACGCCAGAAGTTCAGCAGCCACAAGCGCCATCCAGGCCGCATTAAGGGCCACCCTTACCCCTGTAAATATCATGGGCATGGCCGTAGGTATACCGATGGTGCGCAGCATCTGCAGATTCGTTGCCCCAAAGATCTGGGCTACCCAGATATGGACCGGATTGACCTGCTTAATACCGGCATACGTGTTAATCACACATGGCACCACTGAAGCCAGAAAAATAACAGCGGCCTTTGCCTTCACGCCGATTCCCAGAAGCACTACCATGATGGGAATCCAGGCAATGGGCGGGATTGGACGGATGACATCAAAAATCCCCTTGAAAAACAAATCAAACCTGGTATACCAGCCCATCAGGATTCCCAGGGGTATTCCAACTGCCACCCCCAGTCCTCCTCCAATGAGTACCACCTTCAGGCTGGCCAGGGCATGCTGCCAGATATAGGCCCTGTCCGGTGAACGGTCATAAAATTTCCTGAAAAATGCCTCTGCCGATGCCACCGGGCTGGGAAGCGAGTATACAGGAAGCAGCCGCAGCCCATCTGAACACACTTCCCATATGATGAGGAAAAGCAGCATGGAGGTAACACTGACAGCCAGATACTTTCTCTGCTGTTCCTTTTCCCTCTTCTTAAATTGTTCAGTTAACGAACGATTTTCCATATGGACACTCCTTAAAAGAATCACTGCTTCAGGGCTTCCTGCATCAGCTCCGCCGTGATATTGGTATCAAGCTTTGAAATGGAATCCGCACTGATATTCCCGGATTCAATATTCATCTCCCATACCATCCTCTCGTAAGCCCCGAAATCCGTCTGGATCAGGCTGCCAATCTGTTCTTTTGTCATGACCGGCTTCTGGATGCACTCCATGCTGGCTTCTTCCTTGTCAACCTCTTTTCCATTTTCAATCATCCAGTTCATATAAGTATCCACCAGAAGGCCTTCATCTTTTGCCAGGATATCATTGGCATCAGCTACCATACGGATGAAGGATACCAGTAAATCACGTTTTTCCTTCATTGCATTCTCTGAACAGACAATGTTCTCATACTGCAGTAAATCCAGTGATATGAATCCTCCGGCAATGGCCCAGTCGCCCTCGTGGGCAATACGTGCACGGGTGCTGTAAGGCCCTATGGTTGCCAGGATGTCGCCTTCTCCTGATTCAAATGCCTGATACCCGGAGGCATAATCCATCTGTACGATTTCAATATCGTCCTCGGTCAGTCCCAGGGCTTCCAGCCATTTCTGCACCTGTACATGGCCTGTGGTCCCAAGGTTTGTAATCAATGTCTTACCCTTTACCGTTTCAGCACTTCCCAGAATGTCAGGGTAGGTCGGGTTGGATCCGGTTGCTTTCGCAATGTCGGAATCCATTCTCACAAAAATTGCATTTCCATCACGTCCATCAATGAAATCCCCGATTACATATGCGCCGTATGTATTTACGCTGTTCACGAATGCGCCCCCGATGACTCCCACATCCCACAGCCCGGAACCCAATGCTTCATTCTGGGGTGCCCCGCTGGCATATACCTGCACTTCCATCTGGAATCCATAATCCTTTGCCATATCATTGGCAATCGCATATGCAACCGGTGTTGAGATGTAAGCAGGATGGAGGGATACCCGGAGGACCGGAAGTTCCTCATTTCCCTTTGCCTGTGTTGATTGCGCCGGCGCCTTTTCCTCTGTCTTCTGAGTTTCCGTGGATGCTGCCTTCTGCTCCTGTCTTCCTGAACAGGCGGTAAGGGAACCCGCAAGGGCTGCTGCCATCAGTAAAGAAACTGCTTTCTTCCAATTCATGTTTTTCATAAATAATCTCCTTATCCCCAAATAATCATGTTTCCTGTTTTTGATACCGTATCCCATCCCCATTTTTACAAAGCTGCTTTGATAGATAAATTATACTATCACATTTATGGCACTTTCTATGTAAAAAAGCTAGACTTTTTGTTATATTCCTATATTTTATCCCACAATAATCCATTATTTTATCTGTTTTGTTCAAATGTTTTTCCATTTTTATCTATTTTGTATATATTTTCTCTGTTTTCTTCATTTTGCTTAGATATGTTTTTCCATATAATGAATATAAATACCGAAACCACCCTGTTTTACACATTTACACACATTTTGGCTTTATAACAAAAAAACTATCATTAGAATACGGAGGGTTACCATGAATGAAAAAATCAATATAGGTATCGTAGGCCTTGGATTTGGAAAGGAATTCATCCAAATATATCAGAACCATCCCAATGTGGGTAAAGTGGCAATCTGTACGCGGACCCCCGAAACCCTGGCCCGGATAGGAAACGAGTTCCATATTGAAGAAGCGCTGCGCTTCACCAGCATTGACGCCATGATTGCCTGCGATGAACTGGATGCAATCCACATAGTCACTCCCATCCATGACCATGCGCCCCAGACCCTGAAGGCGTTAAATGCAGGAAAACACGTTGCCTGTACCGTACCTATGGCAACCACCATTGAAGAGTGCCAGGCAATTGTCGAGGCCTCCCGGAACAATAAAACCTTTTATATGATGATGGAAACCGCCATCTATACACGGGAATACCTCTACGTACAGGAACTGGTCAAAAGCGGAAAACTGGGCCGTATCCAGTTCGTCCGCGGTTCACATATGCAGAACATGGGTCTGGAAGGCTGGCCCCAGTACTGGCTTGGACTGCCTCCCTTCCACTATGGGACCCACGCCATCGCCCCCTTAAGCTACATACTTGACAAAGATATTGACACGGTTGTCTGCCACGGCTCCGGAAGGGTGCAGGAATCCCTTGCCGGCAGATATGGTTCTCCCTTTGCCGTTGAGACATGTACCATGACCTTCACGGACAGCGATGTGCGGGCCGAGACAACCCGTTCCCTCTACGACACGGTCCGCCAGTACCGGGAAAGCTTTGATATCTACGGTGATAAGCTGGCCTGCGAATGGGCCCAGATAGAGGACGAAGGCAGCTGCCTGTTTGAGGGCGGCGAACTGGCGCGCAGGATTCAGGCTCCGGACGTACTGGCAGGTCTTCCGGAATCAATCCAGTGCTTTACAAAGAGGGAACAGATCATAGACGCCAATCACGTCTCCTTCATCCAGGGCGCTGGGCACGGCGGTTCCCACCCCCATCTGGTCCACGAATTCGTCAGCGCCATAACCGAAGGAAGAGAGCCGGCAGTCGGTGCGGTCAGGGCTGCCAATATCACCTGCGCCGGTATCTGCGCCCATGAATCTGCCATGAAGGACGGACAGAGGATATCCCTTCCTGATTTTACAAGAAGGAAATAACCACAAGGAGGATTGACTATGCCCTTATTAACCGACCCCCTGCATTCAGGCTGCCTGAACCTGAAAAACCGCCTGGTGTTCCCTTCCGTCTCCACTTCAACAGCGGATGAGAACGGAAAAGTAACTGAGGACACCCTGAACTTCTTCCGGGAACGGACCAAGGGATTTGGCCTGGCCATTCTGGAACACTCCTATGTAAGCAGTCTGGGCAAGGCCGGACCGCACATGTTATCCATCAGCAGTGATTCTGACATAGAGGGACTGGCAAAGCTGGTAAGGCTGGTCCATGACAATGACTGCCAGATGCACATACAACTGGACCATGGAGGCGGATGGACGATACCGGACCTTCAAAACTGCCTGAATCCCGAAAAAAATCCTCAGGGAAAACAGATAACCGATTATCTGACTGACGAAGAACTGGATTATATTGTACAGGCCTTTGCTTCGGCCGCCGCGCGCGCAAGGGAAGCAGGCTTTGACGGGGTACAGATCAAGGCATGCCATGTGTATCTGCTGAGTCAGTTCTACTCCCCCTTGACCAACCACCGGACACGGGGTAAATATACCGGCAACTCCTTCGAAGGCCGCATCCGGCTTACCCTGGACGTACTCCGTTCTGTCCGGGATGCCGTCGGCAGGGATTACCCTGTCTCTGTCCGTTTTCCTGTGCAGGATTATGACCCGGCGGGAAGCTCCCTGGAGGAAGGAGTCCGCGCCGCCCGTCTGATACAGGAATGGGGCGCTTCCTTCCTGGACCTGTCCGGTGGACCAAAATACCGGTATTTCCATCCGTTCATCCAATCCCCTGGCTGGTTCGGGGATGACGCCGCAGTCATACGGCAGGCTGTCCGGATTCCAGTCATGGTTACCGGCGGCATAACAGAATATTCCCACGCTGAGCAGCTTTTGAACAATCATAAAGCCGATCTGACAGGCGTATGCCGCGCCGTGCTGAAAAACCCGCAGTGGGCCCATGGGTTATATAACAAATAGCGAAAGGACGCAATTATGATTAAATTTTCTGTACTGTATCCATACAAAAAAGGAGCATGGTTTGATTCCAAATACTACAGTGAACACCATATTGCCCCATACCGCAATGACCCGCTTGTAAAGGGAATCATTGTAGAATCCGGGGACTATTCCCGGGATTTCCAGAATCCGCCCCAATACCTGTGCATCGCCCATTTCTTCTACGATTCCATGGAGGACCTGAACCTGAGCAGATCACCGGAACGGGTGGCCAGCCAGATAAAAGACAATGTTAATTTCACCAATATAGCCGCCGTTAATCTGGTCAGCCAGATTCCCTACTATAATATAGCAAAATTAACATCCGTGAGACAGGAGTAAAAAAATGGTAAAATTAACCGTAATGTATCCATACCAAGAGGATTTCACCTTTGATTTCGACTACTATGTCAATCATCATATTGCCATCCATAAAGCCGACCCCAACGTCCTTGGCATTATCATTGAAAAGGGGTGTAACGCATTCCGTGGAGGCGATATCCCCGGACTGGTCTGTGCCGCCCATTTTTTCTATGAGTCAATCGGAACATTGAACGAAAGCAGGACCCCTGAAAAGGGAGCGCGTCAACTGGCCGATATCCCTAATTTTACTAATATCACGCCAATCGACCAGATCAGCGAAATAGAGTTCCTGGATATGCAGGAATCATGACGGATTATAGAAATACGGCAGCGCCGCGGCTGTGTAAAGTCTTACACACCGGGCGCTGCCGTTTCCATTTCATGTCTTAAAATTACCCTTTAACCGCTAGACCAGCCAACACATCCCCTCAATCCCCGCACCTCTCCTGATATTCCGACGGCGACACCCCCAGAAGCGTCTTAAACTGCACACTGAAATACGCGGTATCCGAATACCCCACCTGGTCCGGTATCTCTGTCTCGCACAGGAACCGCCCGGTAAACCGGATTTTCTGAATCTGGATATAGCTATCAATGGTTTCCAGTTCTTCCCTCAGCGTTATGAACGGACGGCTGGAAATGCTTTTCCTCAGGATGACCGCCAGGTTCTCAGCCAGGATTGCAATCTCCGGTATCTGGTTAATCCTGGCATTCCACTTGATGGTATCCTATACATTTCCTTACTTCACAATATCAACTAAGCAGCTGACCGATTCCATCACGGCAGCCCACAATACATCGGCGGCATAATCAAATTTGCGCTGATAATTTTTCCAACGGTCAATCAGTACGGTGCTTTCAGCTACTTCCTTCAAAATCAAATGTACGTCAGACAACAACCCAATTGAGCCGCGCTTCGCACTGGTGTTGACAAACGCCTCCTTGAGTGTGGCGTTATCAATGTTGTGCTCCTGAGTGTTGGTAAGTACATAAATATCGTAATAATCTCTCATTCTGGTATTGGCTGTGCCGCGGGCAAGAAGGGTTTCTAACTTTTCCGCCAGAACCGTTTCCAGATTATACGCAAGAATGGAGATAGTACGTTCCTCAAACAGCAGCCGGAATGAATAAGACACTTCACGCGGTGTTATTACGTCACCTGTAGAAAAGTCGATTTTTAGCGGGGTATGCATCGTTTCAATAGCTGTATCAAGCATAATACGAATGCCGGGATAATCGGCCTCGTCCATAATCGGCGTCACGCTTTTGATTTCAAAAATCATCCCGTCCTCAATGTGTATTGCGGTAATTTCCTCGACAATCTTTCTTGCGTTATCTTCGTTCAGCGGCAGATTTTTTAGCGTGGCGTCTACATCCATAGTTGAACGATTGTCCAACCCAACCATAGCGGCTACCAGAGTACCGCCCTTTAAAATCATAATGTTTCTGTATTGTGAAAGGGAAAGTCGTTCCAGAAAACGCTCCATTACATAATTGCGGATGATAACCTGTGCCTTTCCACTGTCTCCTTTAGAGATGTTGCGAACAAGAGCTTTCAATTGGCGCGATGTGTGTATCATTATAAAAGCACCTCCAAATACTGACGAACGGTTTTCTCCACTGAAAAGGCTTTAGCGTACCGCAGAAGCAATGGGATATTCTTCTCCTTCAAACGGATATATGTTTTAACTCCCTCTTGCAGATCTTGAATTTCAATATGCCGGCGGCTGCGAAACAAATCGCAGATTGTGCGTTCGGCATTATAAGCCCTTACTGTGTGACCCGATGGTGAGCGCACTTCCACAATACCTTCCCCGAAAAGCTCCTCTTTTACTTTATAAACCTTGATACCCTGCTTCGATAATCCTGCCGAGTTTTTGCCTGTTTTAAAAGTAACAGAAAATGGCGAGGGTTCACGGTTGGCAAGATTCAGAAGGTAAAGAGCTGTTTCGTGAGAGAATACCGCTTCTGGATAACGCACCTGAATTACATATAGTCCATCTTCCCAAACGTCTTGGGACATATATAAACCGTGGGCAACACGTTCAAGCCCATATTTACATACAAAATCTCCGAGAACAGTTCTCGAGACTCCGGCGGCCACCGCATCCGACGTTTTTAAATATCCATTATTTTCTTGTAGCAGCTTATTTAATGTTTCTGCGCTGGTCATAGTATCACCTTACTTTCGTGCCCTTATTATAATTCGTTTGGGCGTAAAAGTAAAGAAGGTTTTTGCAGCGGAGGCGGTATAGCACGTTTTGTCGGGCATCCTTCCCAGTGCCCTGGGTGACGCAATCGGTGATTACGCAGCAGTATCCGTTGGCTATATGGGCCTTATGGATGAACTATAAAAAGCAGATTGTGGCCTCTATCCCAAACAATCAATGGCCACAATCTGCTTTCCCTGTTTAATTACTTCCACGTTTAATTACTTCCACTAACAGCCTTTGATTACCCTCATGATTTCCTCCAGGCAATCCTCCAGCACCACATTCCCATACCACTTCACAATCCCGCACCGGTCCAGGTTCTCCTGCTTAAAGTCCTCTTCATCCGCCAGGAATCTCCTGCACATTTCCTTATACTTGGGAACCTTCTGCTGTTCTTCCCGCTCCAGGGCGCGTCTTAACCGCAGTCCGTCCTCCACATGGATATAGAGGGGAACCAGGGCATCCGTACCGTAAAACAGGCGCATTTTCTCATAGGACTCAAGGGTGCCCATGACCAGGTAGCATCCATGTCCCAAATCAATCTGCCCATCATCCACTGTAAAATAATTCCATGGACCGTATACGGTATCATAGGTCCGGCACTCTATCAGGGTGCCGTTTTCCCTGCACTTGTGCAGATATGCCTCATCCACAAAAAAATACTCCACCCCGTCCGTCTCCCCGTCCCGGATTGGACGGGTTGTATACATGCGCACGGTCTTAAGTTCCGGCATCCTGCTGTGCAGCTGTTTATAAATCGTGTCCTTCCCAGACGCACTTTTACCCATTACATAAAATATCTTTCCCATCACGCACTCCGCTATCCCTTTCATCCTGTCAGTCTTTCTGCACTATCTCTATATAAGCCAGGGACTGGTCAGCCGGCCCCTGGACCGGAAGTCCCTTTTTCATGTATTCCATTATCACATCAAGGGAACGCCTGCTGATCCACTCCCCCGGGGCCACAATGGGAATCCCCGGCGGATAGATATATACGAATTCCCCGGAAATGCTCCCGGCACAGTCTTCAAGCCTTACTTTCCTGTGTTTTCCGTCCATGGCATCTGCAATGGTCATGGCCGTATCGCTCCGCATACTGTATACACTGCTTATCCCGGACTTTGCTGGACCCGTCCTGTTGTCTATCTCCATCAGAGCATCCCCCAGACGCCTTAACCCCTCCGAACGGTCCATAGGGGTTGTTATGGCGGTTACATAGTCCGCCCCGCACATCTCCATCTCCAGGTGGTATTCCCGTCTGAGGATGCTGTCCAGGTCCGCCCCGGTAAGGCTGCTATCTCTGGTTGAAATCACAATCTTGGATACATCCAGATCATGGATTCCATACTGCCCTATGATATCCGTATCCACAAGGCGCAGGCACCCCATCCCCCGCAGCCGTTCCCTCAGCTTCATGATTTCCCTGCGGTACGGCTCCATATCCATATGTTCCATCTGGTATATGCTGTTCTCAATGCTGGCCATGAACACATAGGAGGGACTGCTGCTCTGCACCATGTGTACATACCGGTCAATCCGCTCCCTGTCCCCATAGCATCCCTGGTCCGGGCGGTTGTTCCTGATGTGCAGAAGGGCTGTCTGGGTCAGGCTTGGCATGGTCTTATGCACACTTTGAATGACCACATCCGCGCCCAGGTCCAGGGCGGACACAGGGAACATTTCCCCAAAACGGAAATGCGCGCCATGGGCCTCGTCCACAATCAGCGGAAGCCCCGCCCCGTGGACCACCTCTGCAATCCCCTTAATGTCCGACACCACGCCGTCATACGTGGGAGACACGATAAGCACTGCCTGGGTATCCATGTACCGTTTCAGCATCATATCCACATCCGACGGCAGGACTCCGCCCTGTATCCCCAATCCGTCTATCTCCTGTGGATAAACATAGGAAGCCTTAAGCTGGTTCAGGCAGATTCCATGATACACGGATTTGTGGCAGTTCCTGCTGACCAGGATACGCCCTCCCCGGGGCACGGCCCCGCACACGGCGGAGAGGATCCCGCTGCTGCTTCCATTGACAAGGTAGTATGTCTGGTCGGCTCCGTATACCTGTGCTGCCCAGTCCATGGAGGATTGAAGGATGCCTTCCGGGTGATGGAGATTGTCAAAGCCGTCTATCTCCGTTATGTCCACCGTGAACGGGTCCGGGAATCCCATGTCCCCTGTCCGCTTATGTCCGGGCATGTGGAATGGATACATATCCGACCTTGCATATTCTTTAAGCTTGTGAATCAGTAAATCCTGCTGTCTCATTTTTATATGGCTCCTGTTCCATGGCAGGTAAATGGCGGATTTTATGCATTTCCCTGAAGAATCGTTGTTGTTTTGTTTTTCATAGTACTACAGAAACCTTGCCGAATCAAGCATCATACACGGTTAAGGGCCTGTTTGGACATTCCTCCCTGTCCTTCGGACCTATGGGAACTCCAACAGGATCTTGGGATACCGGTTCTCTTGTGCCAGACGGAACGCATCTTCCGCCTCATCTAACCTGCATACATGGACCAGCGGCTCCAATATCAGATTGTCCATGATATTCTTAATCCTGGGCAGCATGTAGGCGGAACGGTAAAACGGGATGATGGCGGCCTCCTTCAGGTAAAGTTCAGCAATCGTCACCGGAAGCAGCTTGGTCAGTCCATAGGTACCTGAGAAAAGCAGCGTTCCCTGGCGGGCCAGCATCTTTGGGGCCAATGCCAGAAGACGGTAGTCAGAAGATACCTCTATGACAATATCATAACCAAGCATATCCGGTATGATGGAAACAGCCGACGGAATGATGTCATTTAATGGATCCACCGCCAGCTCCGCTCCCAGTTTCAATGCCAGCTCCCGGTTCTTTTCACTGTAGTCAAATAAGGTAATATGGGTTGCCCCCCGCATTTTTGCCAGCTGCAATATGATCAGGCCCAGGGCGGACGCTCCCTGTATCAAGGTTTTATTACCCACCCTGAGGTTAGAGCGGTCTATTGCGTGCAGCGCATTGCCGATTGTATCAGAAAGACAGCCGCACTGCAAGGAAATCCGGTCAGGCAGCTTGATAAGCTGGCTTGCGCTCCAGACAATGTACTCCGACATGGTTCCCGACGCCATTTTTATATTATAGCAGTGGTTTTCCTTTGCATCCATACAGTAAAAACATGTGCCGCAGAATTTGTAGATGGTCCCGGTCACCCTGGTGCCTTGGGAAAAACCGTTTTCCACGGCAGCCGGGCCGGCATCCACCACCACACCCGAGAACTCATGTCCAATCGTGCCAACAGGGGACGACCACAAAAGCCGGTTTAAATCCTGCTTAAAAAAGGAGATGTCCTCCATGTTGATGGCGCTGTAGGCCACTTTGATTTTAACATCGTCGGGTTTTGATATCTGCGGTTCCTTTACATCTGCAATTATAAGTTTCCCTGGTTCGGTTAATTTAATCTGCTTCAATCTTTTATCCCCCACTGCCTGATTTCCGTGGCTTTATATTCGGATACGGTCTTTCCTGTACTCTTCTTAAACAGCTGGCTGAAGTAGTGGTAATCCGTAAAGCCCGAGTCCAAGGCAATGGATGATATCTTACCCGCAGGTTTCAGGTTTAATAGCAGCACAGCTGTTTTGATACGGATATGGTTAATATAATCCGAAAACTGATATATGAATTTGTTCTTAAACAGGTAACTGATATATGTCTCCGATGTGCTGCAGTACTCAGCTGCCTTTTTAAGCGATATGTTTTCATGATAGTGGGCAGCAATATATATCAGTGATTTTAATAAGATGGGGTTGGCATCCTTAAGGGCCGGACCGCATTTCTTTCTCAGGTATACAAACTGCATGGAAATACAGCGGGCCTCCTCCTCCAGGGATTCATATACCGTAAAAAGGCTGTCATCCGGTATACCGGATATGGCAGAAAGGGACAGGTACAAGGATGCCAGGGATGCGTGTACTTTCCCGCAGGAAATAGTATCGAAACTGGCTTTTAAAGTTAATTTATAATAATTCCCTATGGTGCTATACAGGATGTCCGGATGATTCACAAAAAGAGAATACGTATTTTCCACCAGATGGGGTAAATCCGGCCGGGCCGGCTGGACCTTAGGTGTAAACGTGCGGATATCAATCTTCTTCTGCTCAGCACAAAAGTAGCTGAGTTCATAAGCGCCCGTAATCAGGGCAGCCTGCCTTGTGGCATCGGATGCCTGGCCGCAGACGGCATCTAAGATTAAAAAGGTTACATGGGCATTGGCATTCTGTATGTACAAATTCTGGATTTCCTGAAGCATATTGTCAAATGATGCGTCCGGGGCATATCCGCTTAGTGATTTTATAAGCACGTGATTCCCCTTGGGATATATTTCATTTGTACAGTATTGGTTCAAAATCGTCTTCAATTCATCCATGAACTGCCGGCTGTCAATGAATTGGACCGTTATATCCGGCTTTGGTATGATGATCCGGTATTGCCCGGAGGTATCGACGGACGCGTGGACGGCAGCCGGCTTTTCTATCACAAACCGCGCTTTCCTTAAAAGAGCTGGGAATGTATCCGTGTACAGCTGGTGGAAGGTCATGTAATCCAGTATGGCAGGGGAATATGTTTTATTATGTATCTCATTTTCAGGGAGGATGATAAGAAATTTTGCGCCGGCATAATAAGAATAACAAAGGTCGATATATTCAGGAAAGGGGATGCTGGTCAGGGCGGCGTTTAAGATAACCAGATCCGGCTTAAAGGTCCTGTAAAGCTCTAACCCCAGGGCAGGATTATATTCGGTCCCAACGCTGTCAAAGACAAACCCCATATCGCATATCCGTTTCCATATCTTATCATGATGGTCATAAGTTGTTGTGAGAATTAACAATTTCATCTCTTCATACCCTCCATTTCTATTCATTATATAATAGATAATTAAATATAGTCAACATAGTTTAATATTTTATGTCATAAAAAAGAAACATGACAAGAAATTAAATATGGCAGGAAGCAAACCTTTATGCACCGTCATGTTTCCCCCTGATTTTCAATGCTATAATCAGTACACAAACAAAGCAAAGGAGTGGAATCATGAAACTACAATTAGCATTGGATGCAATTACGTTAGAGGATGCTGTCCGCATCGTAAAGCAGGTAAGCAGTGAATTGGATATCGTAGAATTAGGAACCCCGTTTACATGGACACATCCCATTGAGACAATCGGAATGTTTAAAAGGGAGTTTCCCCATAATCTGATTTTGGCGGATTACAAGATCATGGATGGCGGGGAATATTGCGCGGGCCTGGCATATGATGCGGGAGCCGATATCACCACCGTATCAGCGCGTACCCTTGACATCACAATCCAGGGCGCAGTAAAGGCAGCCCGTGACAGGGGCAGATTAATCCTTGCTGACATGATGGGCGTGCCCTCAGAAGAGATGGCTTCAAGGGCCAGGGAGGTTGAGGCCCTGGGGGTTGATTACATCTGTATCCACAGGGGCCTGGGGGTTAAGGACAGTCCGCTGGAAAATTTAAAGATATTAAAGGAAACCGTCACACAGTCCCAGATAGCCATAGCCGGCGGAATCGACCTGGATACCTTGAGGGAGATTGTCCCCCTTAAACCGGACCTTGTGATTGTGGGCAGTGCAATCATCCGCGCTGAAAATCCTCTTTTGATGGCAAGGACCATGCGGAACATAATGAAGGAGGCAGAATAACATGGATGCTGTTTTATATGCACAGTCGGCCTGTGATGAAATCAAGTCATTGATAGCCACTGTCAACCAGGAAGATACCGGGAATCTTGAGAAAATGATTAACAGGGCCGGCAGGATTTTCATAGCGGGCGCGGGAAGAAGCCTGCTGTCCATGAAATTCTTTGCCATGAGGCTGATGCACACCAACCACCAGACCTATCTGGTGGGGGAGGTCTGTACGCCAAGTATCCATGAAGGCGACCTGCTGATCATCGGTTCCGGATCCGGTTCTACCAAAGGCATGATGGCAATTGCCCAAAAGGCAAAAAGCATGGGAGCCAATGTTGCCCTTATCACCATGAACCGCAGCGGAAGCATAGCCGGATTGTCTGACTGCATTGTTGAATTCAAAGGCAGCCTGCCTGAAGGGGCTGAAACTGCGGAAGAACGCCCGGATGACGCATATATCCATGTCCGTCCGTCCGGCAATGTCTTTGAACCGGCAATGTTGATTTTATTGGACAGCATTGTATGCAGCCTGATGGTCAAGGGACATATGGGAATGAAGATTGTGCGGTATAACCACGCGAATTTAGAATAGAGGAGGAAATCACAGATATGTTAAAACACGGTATTATCAATGCAGATATTAAGTACCTTCTGGCAAGCCTTGGGCACAGGGACCGGATTGCCATAACGGATGCCGGCTATAACGTCCCTTCCGGCATCCCCAAAATAGATATTGCGTTCCTCCCCGGCATGCCTGAACTGCTGCCCATACTGGACGGGGTCCTGGATGAGATTGCGGTTGAACAGGTTGTTCTGGCCGAGGAGATAAAGTCAATGTCCCCAAAGCTTCATGAGGAATACAGGAAGCGTTTCCCTGAGAAAAAAATATGCTACATACCTCATTCTGAGTTTGACGAAGTAATCAAGGACGTGAAAGGAGTCATACGGACCGGACAATATGGACTCCACGCACCAAATATCATCCTTCAGGCAGGATGCACATACGACAGTGAGGAGTGATCATATGCTGGATGTTCTGACAATCGGTGACCTGATGATTGATTTTACGTCTTTAGGGACCAATGAAGCCGGGAAGCTGGTTTTTGAACGGAATCCAGGGGGTGCTCCGGCCAATGTGGCTTCCCAGGTGGCAAGACTGGGCGGAAGCAGCGGTTTTATCGGTTCCGTGGGACAGGACGAGCATGGCCTTTATCTGATTGAAACCATGAAGAAGCTGGGCATTGATGTTTCCTGCCTCAGGATAAGCGATAAGGAAGCCACAAGGATTACGTTCGTCTATCTGAACCAGGGAAATGACCGTTACTTTTCAAATTATCAGTCCCCGCGTGCGGACCGTGACCTTCCGGAGGACGAACGGTATTACAGGCAGGCGGACAACTGCCGGATCCTGCACTTTGCATCAACCTCCCAATTCGGGGAACCCATTGCGGCAACGTCATCCAAACTCATGGCATATGCCAGGAAACAGAATAAGCTGATATCCTATGATCCCAACTGGAATGAAGTCTGCGGATATGATGAGGGGCAGAAAAAAATCATGACGGACACCTTTAAAAAGGTTGATATCCTGAAGATATCCAGGGAAGAGTATTCCTACTTCATCGGAGACATGGATATAAGGGAAGGCGCCGCACAGATCATCAGCCAGGGGGTCAGGCTTCTGGCCATCACCATGGGGGCCGGGGGATGTTATTACCGGACAAGGGAGTTTGAAGGTTATCAGCCGTCCTACCAGGTAGCCGTAAGGGATACCACTGGATCCGGTGATTCCTTCATGGGGGCATTGCTTTATCAGATTGCAGGAAAAGAAAAGGCAATTGAGGATTTAAAACAGCAGGAACTGGATGATATCATACGTTTTTCCAATGCATGCGGCTCCACCTGCGCAACAAAGACCGGTTCCCTGACAGTCATGCCCGGGCTGCCGGAGGTAACATGGACCATGGGACATACAGGGCTGTATCAGATGGATATACAATGTATTTAATTACAGGAGAGGGTGAATCTATGAAAAGACTGGCAGTATTAATATTATCAGGAATCATGGCGGCGGGGGCTTTGACAGGGTGTACCATGAATTCTTCATTGGTAAAGACTGAAACAACGCAGGTTAAGGATGACAGTGAAAAAAAGATTGCATTTATCATTCCAACAAACAATTTCGACTATTTTGTATATATTGGGGCAATGGCCAGGAAGACCGCGGAAGAAAACAAGGTACAGATAGACTGTTGGGATGCTGCCTTTGATTTTACAAAGGTTGCTGATTTTGTGGACCTGGCGGCCGTACAGGGTTACGATGCCATCGTTGTGGCCAATGGCGATAATTCTGCCGAACCAGCCATCAAGGAAGCGGCCGCCAAGGGAATCCCGCTCATCAACTATGACTCGGCGCTGGCCGGGGATTTTTATGCACAGATCATGAGCAGCAATAAGCAGATGGGAAAAATGATTGGGGATTATGCCGTCCAGCTGATTACAGAGGCTGATAAGGCGGAAACCGTCCGGGTAATCATATCCGGAATGCCGTCTTCCCCGTCGGATGTGGACCGGGAGGCGGGAATCCGGGAGGCACTATCTGTTTTAGGGGATAAGGTTGAAATTGAGACGGTATTCCCATCCGGCACAAACAACTCTGAAAATGTACAGTCCCTGTGGGACGACCTGTTGATTTCAAAAACAGCCGGAACCGTGGATTATATTTTCTGCACCAACTCCGGCTCTTCCCTGGGCGTCCTGTCCTCTGTACTGTCAGCAGGAAGGAATGAAATCGGGATTTTCGGTATTGATGACGAGGACGGGCAGATAAGCGCGCTGCAGGATCCATCGAATCCATACCTGGCAACCGTGGGCCAGGACCCGTTCAGCATTGGCAAAAAAAGTGTTGAATGTGCAATCAAAGCCATGAATGGCGAAAGGTCAGGATTGATTACCGTTGATGCGTCCCTTTATACAAAGGAGAATGTATCAGAGGTCCTGAAGGAAAAACAGGCGCTGAAAGAAGAACTCAATGCTTATAAATAATGAATCGGTTGAACGGGATGGTGATGATATGAACGAACCGATCATACAGGTGGAAGGCATCTGCAAGTCATTTTCCACTGTAAAAGTACTGGAAAACATAAGTTTTTCCATCAGGCCCGGGCAGGTGCTGGCGCTGATTGGGGAAAATGGCGCCGGCAAGAGCACATTATGTAAAATCATTGCCGGAAGCTATACCCCGGACCAGGGCAGGATTCGGATTGGGGATAAATGGTATCCTAACCTTACGATTGAAGAGGCAAAAAAACTGGGGATAAAAATGGTCCACCAGGAGCTGCTGATCCTTCCCAAACTAAGCATTATGGAAAATATCTTTGTGGGCAACGAACTGGTTAAAAATGGTCTGATAGACAAAAAGCAGATGTATATACGGGCAAAAGAACTTTTGGGGCAGGTGGGCCTGGATGCGGATCCGCATACCCTGGTTAAGGATATTGACATTGCCGCCAGGCAGCTGGTTGAAATCGCCAGGGCAATCAGTACAAAGGCCAGCCTGATCATATTGGATGAGCCTACCTCCTCCCTGTCAGAAACAGAGATTGCCAAATTATTTACCATTGTGGACAAGATAAAGAAAACAGGAGTATCCTTTATCTTCATCTCCCACCGTCTGCAGGAAATCCTGGAACTATCCGACGTCATACAGGTCATGAAAGACGGCGGACTGGTAGCAGAGTTGGATCCGCAAAAAACCACGGAAGAAGAAATCGTCCGCAACATGGTCGGGAGAAGCTATAACAATTACTATAACAGGAACAGACAATGCTTCGGAGAAGAGATATTGCGGCTTGAAAATGTCACCGGATATCACAGGGAAGGCCAGATCATCAGCGCGTATACGCCCCAAAATATAAGTTTCTCCCTGAATAAAGGCGAGGTCCTGGGCCTGTCCGGCCTGGTAGGGGCCGGAAGGACAGAAGTCATCAAGCTTCTGTTCGGCGTAGACAGGCTTAAAACAGGCAAAGTATATTTTGAACATAAAGAAGTAAAAATCCACGAACCGGGAACCGCCATAAAGATGGGCATGGCCTGGCTTACGGAGGACAGGAAGGGTTCCGGGCTGATACTGAAGTTTTCAGTGAAAAGCAACACGGCAATCACTTTACTGGACCGTTTAAAAAAGGGAATGTTCATCGACACAAAAAAAGAAAACAGTATAACAGATGACTACATCAGCAGGCTGAACATCAAGACCACGGGCAGGAATCAGAAGGTTGTATATCTTTCAGGTGGAAACCAGCAAAAGGTGGTGCTGGCCAAATGGCTGGCCAGGGAACCCAAGGTCCTTATTTTAGATGAACCTACCAGAGGCATTGACGTGGGGGCTAAAGTAGAGATATATAAGATGATAAACGACCTGACTGCCCAGGGTATGGCAATCATACTTATATCATCTGAACTTCCTGAACTGATGGGAATGAGCGACCGGGTCCTTGTGATGTATGAAGGACATATAACCGGGGAATTTTCCAGGGACGAATTATCAGAAGAGGCCATTATGAGATGTGGAACAGGAGGCAGGAAACAGATATGAAGAATCAATTGAACAAAATGGATCCCAAGGCTTTTTTTAGCAAATTCGGCATTATCCTTGTAATGATTGTCCTCACCGTCATCTTTACATCCATGGAACCTGGTTTTATCTCCACTGCAAATATCATCAATATCATAAGACAGGCCTCCATCATGATCATTGTGGCATGCGGTGCAACCTTCGTGATGGTGGCAGGCGGGATTGACGTGTCTGTGGGCGGCGTTGCCTGTCTGACCGGAATCATTGTTGCCAAGCTGCTGAGCATCGGCATGCCCGTAGCCCTGGCCCTTTTACTGGGCGCCGGTGTTGGAGGGGTTCTGGGATTATGCAGCGGTATGATGGTATCCCATTTCCATATAGCGCCGATGATAGCCACCCTGGCCATCATGAACCTGGCCAACGGTGCAGCCAACCTGACGACAGGCGGTACGGCTGTCTATAACCTTCCGGAAAGCTTCATCATGCTGGGACGGGGATATATTGCCGGAATCATTCCCCTTCAGGTAATCATCATGCTGGGAATAGCGGCAGTCAGTTACATCGTATTGTCTAAAACCGCATTCGGAAGGCGGGTTTATGCAATCGGCGGCAATGAAATGGTGGCAGAACTCTCAGGCATCAATGTCCGTAAAAACAAAATCATCTACTATATCCTTTCGGGAATCTGTGCCAGTATCGCAGGCATGATTATGACCAGCCGCATGGGAAGCGGACAGCCTTCCATGGGAGCCACATGGAATATGGACAGTATTACTGCAATTGTGATTGGCGGTACTTCCCTCAATGGCGGTTCCGGCTCCATCACGGGCAGTGTGCTGGGTACGATCATGATGGTCATGATTACCAACGGCCTTAATATCGTTGGGGTGAACTCCTTCTGGCAGATGGTCATATCAGCCATGATATTGATCATTACAATCATTGTATACAGGAACGATTGATGGATCCTGAAGTTAAAAAGCAATATTGAATCCTTTATATGCCCATGATATACTGAAACAAAGTATGCGGTGACACACGACACATCAGTCAGCAAGGAGGTATACGTGCGCTTAGAGGAACTTTGGAAGAAATACAGCCCCTATAATCAGTTCAACCTCTCCATACTTCCGGAGGAAATAAAGTCCCAGGGTGTCAGGCTGACCTATGAGCCTCATTCAGTCATCATCAGCCGGGGTGAATTTCCCAAATACATCTACTTCATTGAATCCGGAACAGCGCTTGGCACCAGGGATTATAAGGACGGCAATAACTATTATTATTTCCGGATTACCAGCAAGACAGGTTCCGTGGGGCTTTTGGAAGTGCTGGCCCACGAACCTCAGACCATCGCAACCGTGGTTGCCAGCACCCGGGTCACTGTCCTTCGGATCAGCTCCGCCATTATCTACGAATACCTGATGACCCATCTGGACATGCTCTACAACTGCACCTATATCGTTGCCCATGACCTGTACCAGCGCTCGGGGAATGATGGTATCCTCTACTATCAAAGGGGCATTGACCGGGTACGCTTCTATCTGGTCCAATACTACATGCTTCACGCCCCCGAAGGACAGAAAATCCTTGTGGAGCCTGATTACCAGACCATTGCAAGCAATATCGGGGTCAGCGTGCGCACGGTTGTGAGGAGTATCCAGAAATTAAAGGAATTAGGGGAGATAACCTCTGTCAGGAAGAAGATTTATATATCTGAAAAACAGCAGTTGGTCATGTTAGAGGAAATAGAACAGTTGGTTCAGAGGTAAGGGCATATCTGTATAACGGGACAGAAACGGCTTCTTAGATTCCCGCCTTTGAATAAACCAAAAGCAGCTCTTGTGATTACCGCCTTTCAATGAAACAGAATCAGCTCTTGCGATACCCGCCTTTCAAAAAACCAAAAGCAGCTTGCCAGTCCCCCGCCTCCAATATCGGCAGGACCTGGCAAGCTGCTTCTTGTTTACGTAACCACGATTTCTTTTATTCCCAGCTCCTTCACCCTCTCCTTCAACTTTTCCATCATCTCGTCAGACGGTTCCTTTGTGCTGGAGAAAGAAGGCCTTACCCCATAATGGCGGAATTTAATCAGTTTATACCTGACCTCGGGATATGGGGCTATCAGGCTGCTTCCCAATTCTATGGTCCGCAGGTTATCCATAACATCCGGGACCACTACGGTACGGATTTCATAAAGCTTACCCATGGCAGCCATCCGGCGGATGTTTTCCACCGGTATCCCCAGCTCCCTGCCGGTAAGTTTCATATGGTCTTCCTCACTTCCGGCCTTCAGGTCAATCATGGTTTTATCTGTAACTTCCAGTAAATCCGTCCTGTCCCAAAGAGGTACCTGCCCATTGGTATCCATATAGGTAGTCTTTCCTGCCGCTTTGACCAGGGTATAGAATCCTTTCAGGAAATCCAGGTACAGGGAACATTCCCCGCCGGAAGTGGTGATACCGCTGATGAAAGGGAAATATGCCTTCACTTCATCATAAAGCTGCCCTGGCGTCATGTTCCTGATTTTAGGGGAAGCGTCAAAAGCACAGGTTTTAAGACAGGTATCGCAATTGCAGCATGCCCTATAATCATAAGACACCAAGCCGTCCTCCATGGAAAGCGCGCCCGCAGGACATGTTTTTACACATGCCCCACAGTTCCTGCAAAGGTTGATTGTCTCCGGATTATGGCAGTACAGGCAATTCTGGTTGCAGCCCTGCAGGAACACGGCTGTGCGGTTGCCCGGCCCATCCACGCAGCTGAAGGGGATGATTTTATTAACCGGGGCAGTCATGGACGTACTGGTTATGGATGCATTAGTTTTAGATGCACGAATCACTGCCAGCCCATTATCCGCTGAATCCTTTTCCGTCATTTATCCCCACGCACCTTTCTATCCAGCAGATGGAGGTTCTTATCCACGCCGGAACCATTGATTGTCGCCTCGTTCAGTGTCATTTCATCCCGGTCGAACTTCTCAATATCAGACTTCTTGACCAGGTATCCTGTTACCCTTACAAGGTCGGAATCGCCGGAGTAAAAGGACAGGTATCTTGCGCCTGAATGAAAGGCGCCTTTTAAGATGTCCAGGAGATACTGAGGATTGTTCTTAACCGTGTCATCAAAGGGGAACAGCTCCCCGCAGCCGGCATCACAGCCCTTGTGCATACGGATAAAGTTCATGATCTGGTCCGGCAGTTCAGGCTCTTCGCCAATGGGAATCCTTCCGCCTGGTGTGGAAACCGTATCCTCCATCACGCCTACCTGTGCGTGAAGACCGTACTTCCCATACTTTGCAGGCCTCCTGTCTATCTCCTGGCGGATCCGTTCCATGATTGCCTCGCCTAAGGCATCGGCTTTTTCACCATGTCCAAACCGCTCTTTTTCATCTGTCAGGCCCAGTATCCCGTTGACACACTCGGCCAGCCCTACAAAACCGAACATCCCTACCATGTGGTCCCGGTCCTTTTTAATCAGGCCCTCCCTGTACAGGAATGTATTTTCATAATAATGGCAGTAATCCACAATGAATTCACAACGGCTGTCAATGGCGTCACATACGGCAGTGACTGCTTCCGGTATCACACGGTTTAATAAGTCTTCCGGGTCCGTGGCAAGCCTGGGCAGCTGATCCATGTTCAGGCGCACCAGGGTCAGCCCGCATCCGCCGATTGGCAGTGTGTTGTAGCAGCTGACAACTGCATAATCCCCCATGTCCCTTCTGTAAAGCGCGTCATTGGCAAAGCTTGGCTTGGATGATACCATGGCTGTCTCAAGAGCCGCCTTCATATAATCATCCGGCGTATCTTCCCGGTACATCAGGGTCATATTGGGGCAGGGGCGCTGCATTTCCTTTGTAAGCTCAAGGATGATACGGCCCGCCCTGGTATCCTCCGGCCCCAGGTCGGCATGGCAGAATGCGTTGGATATGGTGCGGTCCACATGGGTCAGGAGGAACCGGATGGCCTTCCTGGCTTCGTCCTCATCCTTCACGAAGGGTTCCAGCAGGCGGTCCAGGCACCCGATGTAAACCGCCAGCCCGCCGTCCGCCGGAATATTGTGATACAGGCAGAGCAGGTTGCCCACCGCGTCCCAGATATCCTTTGGCGGTTCCAGCATCAGGAACCCGCTTCCCTGCTTCAGGAACCGTTCATAATCCGGCAGGCAATACCTTGTGCGGTAAGGGGTCTTACCCTCAAACATATCCATCATGGCGCCGTTTTCGAAATACTTCCTGGATAATTCCGTATAGTTGACCAGCTCAATGGAATTCTCTGCAATCTTCGCCATATCCTTGAGACGCTGGTTAAATGTTACTTTTGGGTTTGTGATTGTATGGATAATATCCTGTGTCATGTCATTTGTTGGCATACGCGTACCTCCCTGTACTTACTATATCATATTTCTAGTCTGAATTTCCATCTATCATACATCTCCAACCGCCGCACATTTCCCCCAATCATGCGTTCCTCGCCCTTCTATAGGCCCTGATGGAGAAAATGGCGAGTCCGGCCAGGGTCGCGCAGTAGGGAATTGTCTTTACAAGGTCCGAGGGCCAGCCCAGGGTTGCAACTGCGTTGGACAGGGCGTCTGTCACACCGAACAGCAGGGATGTGGCGGCGGTCCCGATGGCGCCCCTCTGCCCCATTGCCTCTGCCGCAAGTGCAATCCAGCCGCGGCCGCTTACCATGTCCCTGGAGAACCAGGACACATATCCCATGGACATGAAGGCCCCGCCCAGTCCGCTCATGACGCCGCTGATAATCAGGGCAATGGCCTGGGTCCTGGCCACACTGATTCCCACGGAATCAGCCGCTTCCTTTTTCTCACCAACCGCCCTGATGTGATATCCCAGGGCTGTCCTCTTTAACAGATAGAAGGTAAATACAACTGCCAGGATGGACAGGTAGGTCAGGATGTTATGCCCGGAGACGGCAGGCCCCAGCACCGGGATATCCTCGATGAACGGGATATTGATGTTTGGAAGCACCTTGCTGTCCAGGGAAACGCTGGTCCCCTTGTCATGGGCCGCCAGATACAAAAAGAAAATGGTCCCTCCGCTGGCAAGGCTGTTGATGGCAATTCCGCCCAGGATGATGTTGGTCTTATAATACAGGGTGAAGAAGGCCAGCACGCTGGCTGCCAGCACTGCTGTCAGGATGGCAAATGCCAGCCCGGCCCATGCGCTCCCAAAGAGGTAACTGAAAAACATGCCTGCAAAGGCCGCCATCAGCATCATTCCTTCCAGGGCAATATTGGGCACCCCGGCCACATCGGAGACAACCGCCCCCATGGATGCAAACAGAAGAGGCGTGGTCACCCGGAGGATGGAGTAGAAAAAGTCACTGGTAAATATCAAATCTGTCAATGCCTTCATGCCTTGGCCTCCTTCTCTATCCAGTTCTGCCTGTACTTATGCAGGAAACGCTCCGCAGAAATCAGCAGGATGATGATACTCTGTAATATGGCAATCATTTCCGTGGGAATGTCCGATGAACGGTTCACCAGGTCTGCGCCAATCCTCAGGTAGCTTACAAAAAAGGCTGCCCCGATTACGCCTATGGGATGGTTACCCGCCAGCATGGCTATCATGGCGCCGTCAAAACCGTATCCGGGCAGCGCGGTCCACTCAAATCTCTTATGCATGCCGATACACTCAATCAGGCCTCCGGCGCCTGCCACAGCCCCCGCCACCACATGCACGATGATGATGACCCTTGTCACGTTGATGCCGGAATAGCTGGCAAACCTGGCATTGTTGCCCGTCATCCTGATTTCATATCCCCATTTGCTTTTGAACATGAATATGTATACAAGCACCGCACATGCCAGCGCAATCAGGAATCCCACATGGATCCTGGTGCCGGGTACCAGGTTGGCAAGGAGTGCATTTTTCCTGTATTTATATGATACCAGGGACGCGACCTTGGGGTCCCGCATCATATTGTTCAGCAGATAAAGGCCGACCCCCAGCAGGATGTTGTTCATCATCAGGGACGTTACCATCTCATTGGCCCCGTACTTTGCCTTCAGGACGCCGGGTACCAGCATGATGACCATTCCGGTCACGGCTCCCACCGCGATACAGACAGCCGGGAATATGACGGGAGGCATCTTAAGCCATATGGCCAGGATGGAACCGGTGATGCCTGAGATGAAGAAAATGCCTTCGCCGCCAAGGTTGAACAAGCTGGCCCTGAACATCAGGGCCATGGAAAGCCCGGAAAAAATCAGGGGCACTGCGGTTTCCACAATATTGCCCAGATAACGTTTGGAGGACAGCGGGGCCAGAAGGAATATGCGGATGGACTCCACTGGCTGGTCGCTGACCAGAAGGATGATGATAAATGCCACAGCTATGGCAACCCCCATGGAAACCACGGTTCTTATGATGTTAAATGACTGCTCCCTGCTCATCCCCTGGCCCTCCTTATCTGTTCCTCACTGTGCCGTTCAAGCCCCAGCATATAAAGCCCCAGCTTTTCCTCATTCAGTCCCTCGGTATCATCAAAATAAGCCACGATTTCCCCTTCATACATGACCGCAATCACGTCAGACAGTTTCAGGGCCTCACTTAAATCAGCGGATATGAGAAGGACCGCACACCCATTGTCCCTTAATTCCATGATTTTCTTGTGGATGATATGGGCTGCCCCGATGTCCACGCCTCTGGTGGGCTGTTCCGCAATCAGGACTTCAGGCTCATGGCTGCATTCCCTGGCAACCACCACCTTCTGCATGTTTCCGCCGGAAAGCATCCCTACATTCTGGCTGTTGCCAAAACAGCGTATCTCATAGGAACGGATATTATCATCTGCAAATGTATCTATTTTCTTGTAATCCAGCAGTCCGCCCCTGCAGAATTCCCTGCTGGCGTACCGGTTGGACACCATGTTCTCAGCAATGGATTCCTGGCCTGCGATTCCCTGGTCCATGCGGTCCTCGGGCACATAGCCGAACTGCATACGGCGGATTTCCTGAAGGCTCAGTCCGGCAACGGATTTCCCGTTTAACCGGATATCCCCCTGTTTCAGCGCCCTCTTTTTTGTCATCAGGTCCACCAGCTCCACCTGTCCGTTGCCCTGGACACCGGCTATGCCGAAAATCATGCCGCCCCTGACCCCGAAGTTTAAATCTTTAAGGATCTGTATCTTATTCCTGTCCGTGTAGGAGACATGTTCCGCTTCAATCTTAATATCCCCTGCCTTCGGCCGGCTCTTGGCAATGGATGTGTCCATCTCGCATCCCATGATCATGCTGGAGATTTCCTTTTCCGTCACATCCTTTGTCTCACAGCAGCCCACGAAGCAGCCCGCCCTCATGACGGTGATACGGTCCGATATCCTCTTGATTTCCGGGATTTTGTGGGAAATGAACACAATGGTATGGCCCTGCTCCTTCAGATGGATCAGCTCCTCAAAAAGCTGGTCTGTCTCCTGGGGCGCCAGCACGGCCGTGGGTTCGTCCAGAATCAGGATTTCCGCCCCTCTTGCCAGCGCCTTTAATATCTCAATCTTCTGTTTCACACCTACCGGAAGGGTCCTGGTTACTGCCTCCGCCTCCACTTCCAGGTTATATCTGCTGCTGAGTTCCTTTGTAAAACGGACCGCCTCTTCCTCGCTTACAAACAGCCCTTTCTTTGGCTCCATGCCAAGAATGATGTTCTGTGCCGCTGTAAAAGATTCCACCAGCATGAAATGCTGGTGGACCATCCCGATTCCATGGGCAATGGCATCTTTGGAGGATGAGAATCTGACACTCTCCCCCCGCAGGATGATTTCTCCTGAGGACGGCGGTTCCATACCGAACAGAACTTTCATTAAGGTGGATTTTCCTGCGCCGTTTTCTCCAACCAGCGCATGGATTTCCCCCTTTTTCAGATTGAAGTTTACATCTTTATTGGCAGCAATACCGTTGCCATAGATTTTTGAAATATCCTTCATCTCCAAAATATAGTCTTGCATCCGTATACCTCCGGCCTGTTATGGGCGTACTGCCTCTCGGATTTCATTTACCTTGTCTGTGGTGATGCCTGTGGTGGGGGTCATCTCCACTTCCCCTGCCACTACCTTCATCTTCAGCTCCTCAACCTGTTTCCTGTCCTTTTCGTCAAGAAGCTTTTCATAGAATTCATTTTCCGCAATCCCCACTGCGTCCTCTGCAATACCAAATACTTCCCTGGTGCCGTAAGGTATCTCACCCTTCATGGCCCGGTCCACTGCCTTGACGGCATTTTCAGGAATGTTCTTGATGGCTGAGGTGATTACCACATTCGCCATCTCCGGTTTGGAATCCTTTAAGGCTTCTGCCTGGTCAGAGTCAACTCCGATAACAAACTTGCCCTGGGACACTGCCGCATCAATCACGCCAAGACCGGACTGGCCGGCTGCCGCAAAGATAACGGATAAACCGGAGTTATAGAGGAGGAGGGCATTTTCCTTCCCCTTGGCAGTGTCGGTAAAGCTGCCCACATAGGAGGTTGCCACCTTGATATCAGGATTCACTGCCTGGGCGCCTTCAATATATCCAACCAGGAACTCATTGATTCCCGGAATATCCATTCCGCCCACGAATCCAATCTTGTCCTCGCCCAGTTCAGCGGCCTTCAGTGCTCCGGCTGCCCCGGCCAGGAAACTCATCTCATTGTTCTTTGTTCCCATGATATAAACATTGGCAGGCGGCTCCGCCATCTCGTCATCCAGGTTGATGAACTTCTGGTCCGGATATTCCTCCGCCACCTGTACCAGCGCATCGTCGTTATTGCTGGAGATGGTAAGGATCAGGTCGTATCCTTTTTCACACATATCCACAAGAGCCGGATAATATTTGGAAGTATCCACACCCGCCTCAACGTAATCCACATCCACACCCAGCTGCTCCTTGATTGGTTCGATGGAACGGAAGGACGCATCAAAGAAGGATTTATCGCCCAGGTTGCCAGGAATCATCAACCCCACTTTAAAGTCCTGGGGGGATACGGTTTCATCCATGCTGCTGTTATCCGTTTCCTGGTCCGCGGCTTTCCCGTCCCCAGCCTTAGCGGTGTCCCCGGATCCCGCCTCCATGCTCTCTGTCTTTACGGTTGTCTCTTCATCCTCAGGTTCCGGCGCCCCACACCCGGTTAACAGACTGGCCGCCATACACACTGCAAGGAATCCTGATGTCAGTTTCTTCATAAATAAAATCCTCCATTCGTTCATTCATTTTTTATCACAAGCCATATCGGCTGTAAATATCCCATAAAACCATACTAAAAATATGTATCCACAATCCGGTAGAACCGTTCCAGGTCCACGGACTGTGCAAATTGGAAACCTGTGTCCACCTGCGGATTGATTTCGTAGTAATTCGTCATATCCACCATGGTTCCCCTGGTCAGCTTCCCTGACAGCTCCACTGCAAAATGCCCCTTTTTCAGGGATACCACCTGTTTGTCAATCAGGTATGCCACCAACAGTACATCGTGAAATGTGACCGGGTATCCGGTGGCTTCCTGAAACAACCTGACCCCTTCCAGGAAATAATCCATCCTCCTGTCGTTCCTGCCCTTCCAGTCACTCAGGCGCTTATCATCGATTCTCAGGAATTTGGTCACATCCAGCCCCATCATGATTAACCGGCCTGACCGTTCCATAACAATGGACGCTGCCTCCGGGTCACAGAGGATGTTCCACTCCGGGCTGGAATTCATAAAGGTGCCGCCCATTCCGATAATCTGCACCCCCTTCATCAATTCCGGCTCCTTTAAGAATGCCATGGCCAGATTCGTCATGGCTCCCATGGCCAGGATAATCAGGTTTTTGTCCTCTTTTACTTTTTGGATGATGAAATCATCCGCGTGTGCGGCTGCCGGACTATCCTCTGCAGTCTTACCATCCGTCCTGTAATCCTTTACCAAT
Source organism: Enterocloster sp. OA13 (assembly GCF_022440595.1). Lineage (NCBI taxonomy): Bacteria > Bacillati > Bacillota > Clostridia > Lachnospirales > Lachnospiraceae > Enterocloster > Enterocloster sp. OA13. Next base: position 5,606,762 of record NZ_JAKNTF010000001.1, read on the forward strand.
CCATATTGTATCGGCGCTTCAAAATCACCTCCTCCATTTCCCAGAATCGGTCCCCCATATCCTGGGCAAACCGGAATACTGCCTCTTCCATACAGCGCCAGCAGGTCCCTTACCATCAAAGCCCGCTTTTCCGTATCCTTAAATACGGTTGTCACCCCAGCTATTTCTATGGAGTCACAGGAGAGCGCCAGCATAAATGCCGCTGCGTCATCCACATCATCCCCCAGGTCCGTGTCAATCAGAACCCTGACCTTATCCATCTGCTTCTCTCCCTCTTAGTAAGTTTCACAAGTTTTTTATCACCATTTACAAATAAATAAGCAATTTGTATATACACTTATAAGTAATTCTTATACTTATCTTCTTACTTGTAATTTGAATTATAAACGTACCTGGGTGCAGAGTAAAGGACACATGTCCTTTACTTAGAAAAAAAGAAAGAAAAGATTGCTAAAAGTCCATGAAATCCGTATCCGCATGTCCGGCACCACAAAAAAAAATCCCCTGAACAAACAAGGGGATTTTCAACCAATCCATCAGCTATGCAGAAATAAAGCGTAAGATGCCCGTCCGCACAAACAGTATATCATTCCACAGGGCGCCCTTACGGTTACACCTCATACAATTGCCGCATCCAGAAATGCTGCCTCTGCCGCATATCCTTCCATTCTTTTTATATCTTCATCCGTAAAACCAAAGGCATTTTTCACCAAGTCTATTTCCTTTAACAGTGTTGTGCCTGACACTGTCCTGTTATCCGTGTTCAGGGTCACATGGACGCCCGCATCATAAAGCTTCTTAATTGGATGCTCTTTCAGCGACCGCACGCCTTTGGTCTGCACATTGCTGGTCACGCAGACCTCCAGGGCCGTCCTGCGTGTCACCAGTTCCTTAATAAGGGATTGGTCCTGAATTGCCGCAATCCCATGGCCAATCCTGAGCGCCCCCGTTTCCAGGGCCTTCCACATACTGTCCGGGCCGGCGGCCTCGCCTGCATGGATGGTCCGCTTTAACCCATAACGGTCTGCTTCTTCAAAAAGACTCCTGAAAAGTCCGGTATCATATACTTCCTCAGCGCCTGCCAGATCCACTCCGCAGACAATCCTGCCCTTTTCCCCGTCCTTTATGCAGTCAGCCGCTGTTTTCAGGGTTTCCATATTGTTCCTTGCCGTGCCTTCATCACTGCCTCTCATACAGCAGAGCAGAAGCCCGGCCTTTATTCCCGGATATGCAGCCATCCCGCGCTTCACGCCTGCGGCTACTGCCTCTGTCACCTCCATCTGACTTAATCCCAATTCAGTGGAAAGCTGCGGCGCAAAGCGGATTTCCGCATATTCCACGCCCTCACGCGCCAAATCCTCCGTCAGTTCAAACGCCACCCGTTCCAATGCCACGTCCGTCTGAAGATAGTTCAGAGGAAGTGCAAAACGCGACAGATACTCCGACAGGCTGCTGCATGGCACAGGCGCCTGCATCAAGGTCACCAGCCCTTCCAAATCAGCTGCCGGAGCCTTCCCATCCCGTATCATCGCCAATTCCCATATTGTTTCCGGCCTTAACGAGCCGTCCAGATGCACATGCAGTTCAATCATATCCGCCTTCTCCTTTTCTGTCATTCATCATTCAATAGGCTCCTGGCCTTCAGCGCCGAAAAATTACAGGTGCGGATGCTCATGGAACCACCGTCCACCCTATTATACTGCCTGGCATAAAGCTTGAGAAGATAGTTTCTCGCTTCTGCATCCTCTATCCCCAAAACCGCCGGAGCCGCGTCCGCTGAAAGCCCGGAAAAATCATCCAATGCAAACATATCAATATTGGCGATGTGTTCCACATTATATTTTGCAATCACATAATCCGGCCTCATCCAGGCAAATCCCAGATAGAAGACAGATACCGTCACCAGACAATACCGGAACAGAGGAAACCCATGATTAAATATGAGGACTATCACACCAGCCATCAGTATTACCAGCATAGCCAGGAACCAGAGCACCAGCACCCTTAAAAATGTAAGATGATACTGCCCCACATACAGAAGCATCCTGTATATGGCTGATGCAATCATCACATAGGTGCACATGCTGATGACCAGCAGGACTCCATTTAACAGGACATTTTCCTGACAATACTTCAGGCACAGAAGCACCATGACAAGGTTAAGAAACGCCACGGACAGCAGCTGGAAGAACCCCTGTCTTGCATAATCCGAATACGTCATCCCCCATGGCAGGCTTCCCTTCCCCATAAACAGATACACAACCTGAATGGCGCAGAATACCACATAGATGATGGCAATCATGGACATGAAACTGATTGCGGCAAACGGGGAACATACCCGCCGGTCAGCTGTTTCATCGCTGATATTCCCTGCGCAGGCGCTGCAGATAAGGCAATACATAATCAGTGTCCAGGCCGCGGTCTGAAGCAATACCAGGAAAATGGTAACAGGATTCAGTATCTCCCTTAACACCACATCCAGCATGTTCTGAAATACCATATCCGCGCTGCCCAATAAAAGACAGAGTATGACCATGGCCGGAACCGCCGCACACATACCTGCAATAAGCCTTAAAACATTCCTGTACTTCCTGCTCTTAATGGACTTTATATATTCCTTTCCATGGACAAACGGACAGTATATCATTCCAATGGCCTGGGCCAGGTATATGGCTATGGATGCCACGTATTTCCCGATATTCCATCTGCTGTCCTGGTGGAACTGGTGCAGGATGAAAATACAGAACAGAAGCACCAGCGCAAGCCTGTTCATATTATAACCAACCGTCATATTGGCTGTAAAACAGGTGGAAAGCCCTATGAAAAATGACAGTACCGCCAGGTATATGGATCCCTTCTTAACCTCCACCCCCACACGTCTGAACAAAAGGAACATGGCACCATATGTCACGGCCACCAAAAGGGGAACCGTTATTCCCAGCGGGTTATGATACAGGCAGAAGCAGGCAGCCGCTCCGTACGCTATGCTTAATGTTCCCAGGAAACCGAAATCCTGGCTTATGGCTTCCAGTTTCTGGTTCCTTTTGGAAATGCTTCCGGAAACATTATCTGCACTGTTTTTTTCAATATCTGCATCCATCCGTATCCCCTCCTTCCTCATCCGGTTCATAAATCAATATATCGCCTGGCTGGCAGTCCAGGGCTTCACAGATTGCCTCCAGGGTAGAGAACCTGATTGCCTTTGCCTTATTATTCTTAAGGATGGACAGATTCGCCATGGTGATATCCACCTCTGCGGCAAGTTCCTTCAGGCCCTTTTTCCGTCTGGCCATCATCACATCCAGATTAACCACAATTCCCATGCTATACCTTCCTTCCTAAATGGTCAGGTCATTTTCCTCTTTGTACCGTACGGCCTGTTCAAACACCTGGCACAATACAAAGCAGAACAGACCTGCAATGGAAAACACAATAATGACAACCACGGTTGCCGGCGTGGGTGCAAGCGGGAGACGGATAAGGGAGATAAACGCCAGGAAAAAGCTGCATTTCCCTATACGTTTTAAGGAATCTGCATTTTCCATCACAAACGCATCATCTGCCAGAACGGTTCCAAACATCCGTCTAAGTTCCCGCACAATCATAAGGGCCAGGATTCCGGAACCGATATAAAGCACGCACTGGGGTATATAATGCACCCTGAAAGATTGTATATATCTTCCCACATAACGGAATATCACGGGAATCCCCAGCGTAATCACCATTCCCCCATAAAACATGGCATCCAGCAGCCATTTCGTAAACCGTACAAGCCGTTTATTCATTCCACATCCACCTTTCTCTTATCACATTCCTTAAAATCCCTTTATCCGGAGCATACCACATTGTTTTCCATTTTTCAATATATTTTTATTGATATTCGATAATTTAATATTGATAATAGATAAATATTAAGATTTTTGTAATGATATGGGGTAATGATATGGGGTTGTAGTGATACGGGACCCAAATTGAAGATAAGATCAGAAGCAGCAACTAATTACAATTACGTTGTCATAACAACATACAATACCATCCGCCTGCGGTATACTTATCACAGAAACATCAATACAGCATCAATAAGACCCACCCTCAGGAGGATATATAAATGATAAGAAGGATTATTAAAATAAATGAAGGGCTCTGCAATGGATGCGGCGCATGTGCAGCTGCCTGCCACGAAGGCGCCATCGGCATGGTGGACGGTAAGGCAGTGCTGTTAAAGGATGACTATTGCGATGGGCTGGGGGACTGCCTTCCAACCTGTCCCACTGGCGCCATTACCTTTGAAGAAAGAGAAGCAGCGGCCTATGACGAAGCCGCTGTCAAGGCCCGCATGGCCGGGACAACAAAAAAAGAGGGCAGCAAGCCCTCTCCCTGCGGATGTCCGGGTTCCCAGTCCAGGTCCATCACCAGGCCCCAGCCCAGCCCCCAATCCACGCCTTATCACCCGGCAGCCCCCATCCCATCCATGGAAAGCCAGCTGTCCCAATGGCCGGTCCAGATCAAGCTGGTTCCCGTACAGGCGCCTTACTTTCAGGATGCCCGGCTGCTCATAGCAGCCGACTGTACTGCATTTGCTTATGGCAATTTCCACAACGACTTCATCGCGGGCCGGATCACCCTAATCGGATGCCCCAAGCTGGATATGGTGGACTATTCCGAAAAGCTGACAGAAATCATCCGTCTCAACGATATTAAAGATGTCACCGTTGTCCGCATGGAAGTGCCATGCTGCGGCGGCATTGAAAATGCCGTAAAAAACGCGCTTAAGGCCAGCGGCAGATCCATCCCGTGGCAGGTTGTGACTGTCAGGACGGATGGCAGCCTGATTTAAGGCAGGCGGGAAGGGGTATCCGCCCCTTCCTTAATCCACGAACACCGTATTATACCTGTCAATACAATCACTCAGCGTATTGGAAAAATGCGCAATGGAACCCAGCGGCTCCAGCCCCGGGTCCTCAATGGGCTTTCCGCTTTCCACCTGTCCCATCATCCACTCCAGGGCCTGGAGCATCCTCTCATACAGCTGGTCAAATGGTTTTGAATTGCTCATGGATTCCATCATCATCTGGTTATTGTCAGCGGTGGCGGCATTTAAATCTTCCACGACCGAAGTCAGTTCATCGTATAATGGCCTAATCTTAGTCAGGTCCAGGTCCGTGATATTATCATCCGTCACACCCTGGAGCGTGCATTCGTCCATTATCTGCCCTGCAATGCTGATGCCGCGGCTGGCATTATACGCAATCAGCCTGCCTTCCGCCTTCATCTCCTCTTCTTCCGCTGCAATCCTCTCATCAGCCACCTCGCTCACGGCATGTATGAATTCGTATCCCAAAGGCTCAAATTCATCGGCAGCAGGATAGATGACAGCATGAAGGTCCTTTGCCTTCTGATACTGGTTTGCCGCATAATCATTGCTTCGGCTTACCTCTGAAAATGCTTCCATAAGCTCCTTTAAGGGTTCAGCCATCTCCTTCACCAGCGGATCCAATGTCTCATATGCAGGCTCCATGTCTGCAAGCTGTATGCAGTCATCTGCAAGATCCTTGCCAAATCCCCTGATACGGTAACCGTATGTATATCCACTGTCAGGAATCAGTGCAAACTCCTCACCATATTCCACCACCTCATAATAATAATCAATGTCGTCTAACAGCTTCACTATCTCATTATTCAGTTCAACATAATAATTATACTTTATCAGATCCATCTGCTCCGGGGAAATGCTTTCCTCCGCCCCTGTTTCCTCTTCGTCTGTTTCTTCCTCCACAGTCTTTGCAGGCTCACTCAGTGCCTTTGCCTTGGCATTCTCCTTCAGTTCATTAATGTTTTCACCGCATCCCGATACTGCCAGCACCGCAATACATACCGCTGCCAGTGCAGCGCCCATGAATCTCTTTCTCATACCGTACCTCCAGATATTGTTATCCCTTTATCTTACCAGATATAACCATTTTCGTACAGGGATTAAACAAAAAAGACAGGATAACTGCTTCCCTCAAAGCAGGACATCCAAAAACAGCTTTGTTATCTCTCTGGGCCTGGCAATGGCTGTCCCGGCCACCGCTGCCAGGACGCCCGTATCAAGGGCTGCCTTAAGCTGCTCCGGCGTCCACATCCCGCCCTCGGCAATGACCGGACGGCCGCATGCATCCACCTTTTCCATGGTTGGGGTGATATAAATCCCGCAATCCTCAGAATCCATCTTGACGATTCCAATCACAGGAAGACCCACCGGAATGCGCAGGGAAAGCGGACCCCGAAGAGCCCGCTTTCCAAAATCCTTTTATTCAGCCAATGCCTCAAATATCAGCCTTCCCACAACAGAACCCCCGTCCAGAAGCCCGATGGATTGCTCGCCATAGTAGGCCGCCCGCCCATGGACCGACTTCATGGCTTTGGTTGACTCTGAACCTTCTGCAGCTATCCTGGCCGCATTCTTCAATGCTTCCTTAAAGTCCCCGTCCTTGTCTGCCAGCAGGCTTTCTGCCGCCGGATAGATGGAGTCCAGGATTGTCTTTTCACCAGGCTTTGAACCGGCCTTATCCATGATTTTCTGCACTCCGGCCATCACTGCCTCCGCAAATTCAGGAAGGCCTGCCTCGGTCCTGCCTTTTAAGGACTTTGCCATTCCCATAAATGCGAATGAGATAATGGTTCCGAGGCTTGAAGGGGCTGCCTCGTTGAACACGCCGCCTGTCTGCATCAGTATCTTGCCCAGGTCCGTCTCCTGCGTTCCCTCAACGAACACGGCCGCGGCCTCAAAGCCCTCGCTCATGGAAACACCCAGGTCACCGTCCCCGTTCTGCTGGTCCAGTTTAATCAGATAATCTTTATTCTCAGCCATGATCCGGCTTATCTTCCTAATACCCGTTTTAACAGATGCTGCATTCATTGTCGTATCCTCCTATTCGTCAAAGGGTCTTATTTGTTCAGGTTGGTATAGAATGGTGTCTTTGCCGGGGAAAGCAGCAGTTCCTTTAACTGCCCATCCAGCTTGAAGATGGTAACGGAAAGTCCTGCCATCTCCATGGAGGTTGCATATTCACCCACATGAGGCATCACAACCTTGACGCCCATGTCACTTAACAGCTCGTGGACACGGCGGTACACAATCAGCTGCTCTTCCATGGGGGTTGCACCCAGACCGTTGACCATGACAGACACTTCGTCACCCTCTGCCAGAGGCATATCCTCTGTAATCCTGCCAACCAGGGTTTCCGCAACCTCATCGGCCGTCATCATTTTCCTGACCTCGATTCCCTTCTCCCCATGGATGCCCATTCCGATTTCAATCTCATCGTCTTCTATCTGGAAGGTGGGTTCCCCTACCTGTGGAACAATACATGGTGACAGGGCCACGCCCATGGTGCGGATATTGTCAAGGGCCTTCTGCGCCACTCCGGCCACTTCCTCCAGGGACATCATGCGCTCCGCGGCAGCGCCTGCGGCCTTAAAGGCATATACCATTCCGGCAACACCGCGGCGTTTTTCCATTGCCTCCTTTGGACTGCTGGCAACATCGTCCTTTACACGCACTGTTTTGGTTTCCACATCATCCATTTCCACCATTTCACAGGCCATGTCAAAGTTCATATTATCGCCGCCGTAGTTCCCGTACAGGCAGAGCACGCCGCTGCCGTAATCACAGGCCTTAATCATATCGGCCATCTTCTTGGCGGACGGGGACGCGAATACATTGCCCACCGCGCATCCGTCCAGCATGCCCTGGCCCACATAGCCAAGGAATACGGGAAGATGTCCGCTTCCTCCGGCTGTCACGATTCCAACCTTGCCCTTTTCAACCGGGTAATTGGTGAGAAGTATCCTCTCATCCCCGTCTAACAATTTAACCTTATCCCCATAGGCATAGATAATGCCTTCCATTGTCTCTTTTACAAAATTCTCCGGTTTGTTGATTAATTTCTTCATGCCTGTTCCCCTTCCTTTTTTACATATGAATATTCCGGATTCAATACAATACTGCGTCCCCCTGAAACCTCCAGGCTGGTGCCTGTTATGTAGGAAGCCCGGCTGCTGCAGAGAAATACCACCGGGGCAGCTATCTCCTCCGGCACGGCCACACGCCGTAAAAGGGTGTCGTCCGTATTCCGTTTCAGATAATCCGGTTTGATATTAGCCGCCACTGCCGGGGTTGCCGTAAATCCCGGTAGCACGGAATTAACCCGGACCCCATAAGCCGCATATTCCCCTGCAAAGGAAACCGCCAGCTTAATCACTGCCGACTTTAAAGGCCCATACAGGGTGCTGGCGCCCACGGTGCCGCATCTGGCCGCCAGGGAGCTGATATTGAGAATGCTTCCGCCGGTTTTTTTCATGTAGCGGAAAGCTGCCTGGGTGCCGTATATGGTGCTGAAGAAGCATACCTTTGTAATCTTCTCAATATCATGCTCCCTGTACTCTTCCCCCTCTTTTGGGAAACTGGCCCCTACATTGTTAATCCAGCAGTCCAGGGAACCGAACCGCCCATAAGCTTCCTTCGCAACCCTGTAGACATCTTCCTCCACCGTCATGTCTGCGGCGGTTCCATATACTGTTCCATATACCGCTCCATGTACCGTATGGCCTGAGGCGCCAGAGGGCTCCGCCATTCCATCCGATGCCGCTGCGCCATCCGATGCCCCTGTTCCGCCCAAGGCCCTCACCGCGGCATCCACTTCATCCGCATTCCTGGCACAGATAAAAACATTGGCCCCCTCTTCCAGGAAGGTCTTTGCAACCGCGTATCCGATGCCCTTGCTGCCGCCTGTGACAACGGCGGTCTTTCCTTTCAGTCCTAAGTCCATATCCTGCCTGCTTTCCCCGATTTTTCCTACGCACCCAGATAAGCTGCCTTCACCCTTGGGTCCACAAGGAGTTCCTTGCCCTTGCCTTCCATGATGATCTTACCTGTCTCCAGCACATAACCCCTGTCCGCAATGGACAATGCCATGGATGCATTCTGCTCAATCAGAAGGATGGTCTTGCCCATGTCCCTGATTTTTAATATCAGTTCAAATATGTCTTCAACAATAATCGGCGCCAGTCCCAGGGACGGCTCATCCAACATCACGATATCCGGGTCCATCATAAGGCCCCTTGATATGGCAAGCATCTGCTGCTCGCCGCCTGACAGGCTTCCTCCTGCCTGGCCGATACGTTCCTTCAGACGCGGGAACAGGGTGTACTGTTCCTCCACCAGTTCATTAATCCTGGCCTTGGTAAGCTTGGGGTTGCCCAGGGAACCTGCAATCAGGTTCTCGTACACGGTCAGGGCAGGGAATATCTTCCTTCCCTCAGGCACATGGCACATACCCATTTTTACCACTTTATCCGGCGGCATCTTTGTGATGTCATGCCCCTTAAATGTAATCTTGCCGCTTACCTTGGGAACCAGCCCCGATATGGCGCCCAGGGTAGTTGTCTTACCCGCGCCGTTGGAACCGATCAGTGTGATGATCTCGCCTTCCTCCACGTGGAAGCTGATGTCCGTAAGCGCTGTGATATATCCGTAATTGACTGAAAGATGTTCCACATTAAGCATGAACCTTCACCGCCTCTCCTGCAATGATACCCTTGCCGAAATATGCCTCCTGCACTTCCTTGTTGGCCTTCACCTCATCCGGCGTGCCCTCGCATATCTTCTGTCCGAAGTTCAGGACCAGGATGCGGTTACAGGAATTCATTACAAACTTCATGTCATGCTCAATAACCGCAATGGTATATCCGCCTTCGTTGAGCATTTTGATAAACTCCATAAGCTCCTGTGTCTCCAGGGGGTTCATGCCCGCCGCAGGCTCATCCAGCAAAAGGATGTACGGCTCCAGGGCCAGGGCCCTGGCAATCTCAACCTTACGCTGCATGCCGTATGCCAGGTTGCCCGCCATGGTATCCCTGTATTCGAACAGGCCGATGGCCTTTAATATCTCCTCGCTCTTGCTGATTGCGTACTCCTCATCCTGCCTGTAGGTCTTGGTGTGGACGATTGCATCCAGCATATTGCTCTTTGTCCTGATATGGCATCCGATCTTAACATTGTCCAGGACGCTCATGAACTTAAACAGCTGCAGGTTCTGGAAGGTCCTTGCCATACGTTTCCTTGCTACCCTTTCAGATGAGAATCCGGTCACATCCTCTCCCATCAGGTATACCTTGCCCTTGGTGGGGGTGTACATTCCGGTACACATATTAAAGAAGGTGGTCTTCCCGGCCCCGTTAGGCCCGATGATGCCGAAAATGTCGCCTGCCATTACCTTCATATCCACGTTTTCAACTGCCTTCAGACCGCCAAAGTATTTACATAAGCCTTTTGATTCAAGAATCGGTACGCTTCTGTCAATCTTATCGAACTCAATCATGCCTTCTTCACCTCCGGAGTCTTTTTCTTATCCCCATCCTTTTTCTGGATTTCGCCGCCGGCAAGGATGGAATCAGATGCACCCATAAGTCCCTGAGGACGCACCCACATCATCAGGATGATGATGATTGCATAGATTACATATCTCCAGTTCTCCAGGAAACGCAGGGCCTCAGTCAGGATTGTAACAATTGTGGAACCAAGGATCGGTCCAAGCAGGGTTCCCTGGCCTCCGATGACGACCATAGCCAGCACGTTAAAACCTGTATCCGTGGTAAACTGTGAAGACTCAATATAGTTGACAAAGGGAGCATAGGCAGCCCCGATGATTCCTGCCCAGAATGCCCCGTACATGAAGTTCATGCACTTGCACTTACTGGTCTCAACGCCCAGTGACTTGGCAGCCACCTGGTCCTCACGGATTGCCATCCATGCGCGGCCCACCCTGGATTTTAAGACCCTGTCCGTAATGAACAGGAACACCACGCCGATGATAAGGAATATGAAGTAATAATATTTAGGCTTGAACATTTCCAGGCCAAAGAAATTAGGATAAGGAATCTGCTTGATACCCAGGGCGCCGCCGGTCACAGGCGTCCAGGTCTGGGCAATGATCCTTATGATCTCAGATGCGCCCAGCGTGACAATGGACAGATAGATTCCCGACAGCTTAAGCGTTGGAAGGCTTACAATCAGCCCCACAAGGGCTGCAAGGATACCTGCAACCGGAAGGGCAATCCAGAAGTCAACGCCCACATTCTTGGACAGGGCCGCGCAGGTATAAGCGCCGATTGCAAAGAATCCGGCCTGGCCCAGACAGGTCTGGCCGCTGTAGCCGTTGATTACGTTCAGGGAGCCGGCCAATGTGGCATACATCATGATGGTACAGATATATCTCAGTATCAGGGCCTGTTTAATCACAAACGGAAGCACGATGGATATAACAAGAAGAGCTAACAGTACAGGCAGCTTATGTTTTTCATAAAATGCTTTTGCCTTATTCATCATACCCTCACTCCTTTCTTGCTGACAAATCCCTGAGGCCTGATTAACAGTACAAGAATCAGGAAGCCGAATGCAAATACGTCGCGGAAGGTTGCCGCCGATACCGCAATGCCCAGGTTCTCAATGACACCGATACACAGGCCGCCCAGGGCAGAGAACCGGATATCCACCAGACCGCCCAGCACGCTGGCCGCAAATGCCTTCATACTGTAGATACCGCCCATGGTAGCTGATACGGAATAATAATAGATACAGAGCAGGATGCCCGCAATGCCGCCAAAGCCGGAACCAATACAGTTACCGATCATGGCTGTACGTTTTACGTTAATGCCCACCAGATAAGCAGCATCCTTGTTCTGGCTTACGGCCCTGAGGGCAATGCCCCACTTGGTCTTGTTAAAGAACAGGGTCAGCGCGGAGGCCAGCACCACCACAAGAACAATCACCACAATCTGGAGAAGCTTAATATCCAGTCGAACACTACCTAACATTAAGGTAAATGTTTTATTTTCAACAATATCAAGAACCGGTTTTGTCTCAGGTCCGAATACGATCTGAGCCAGGTTTTTAATCAGCATACTGATGCCGATGGTACACAGCAGTGAAATATGCCTTGGTGCATTAAAGAATTTCTCATAACAAAGCTTATAAACAACAATACCGATCAGGAATGAACCTGTAAATGCCGCAAGGATTGCCAGGGGCAGGTTATTTCCAAATAAAAGGAAAATATAATAAGACGAGAACGCCCCGATCATCATGATCTCGCCATATGTGAATGTAACCATTCCTACTACACCGACTATAACAGAATAGCCGATTGCCATCAGTGCGTAAATCGCGCCCTGGCACAAGCCGTTAACCAGCTGATTTAATACATATTCCATCTCCATACCTCCGCGAAGTTTTTTTAAGGGGCGGCAGTGCCCGGGCGGAATAAATCATCAAACACGCCCTGACATGCCGCCCCCTTGCTGCCTTTCTATACGCTATGGCGAATTAAAGGCCTTCTGCGCCGTATTCAAATCCTTCAAGAACAACCCACTTGGCATCCTTAACACCGCAGATCATGTACTGACGCTCGATATCGCCGTCCGGTGTAAAGTTAAGTGCGCCTGTAACGCCTGTATTCTGGCTTTCAGCCAGCGCCTGCTGGATTGCATCACGTGTGATCTCCCCATCGCCAATCTTCTCTACCGCATTGGCAATCAGATATACACAGTCATAAGCACATGCAGGGTGGATGGTTGGTGCAAATCCTGCCTCGCCCTCAAACCACTTTGCCCAGCTGGAAAGTTCCTCATTGTTCTCATCAAAGAAGAAAGGAGAGGTAACAATCAGGTTATCCGGTGTGGTCAGCTGCTTAATCAGCTGCTCGGAGGTGCCAGGCCCTAAAGCAACGTGCTGGATATCCCATCCCGCCGCATCTGCCTGGTTGAAGATAGCTGCCACGGAATCGCCCTGGTCCATGACTACCAGGCAGTCCGGGTCAATGGATCTCATCTTTGTAATCAGGGAGCTGAAATCCTTCTCGCCTGTGGCGTATTTCTCAACCGTCACATCCAGGCCTTCCTTCTCAGCCTGAATCATGAAGTTGTCATAACAGGAAAGACCCCAGTCACTGTCCACACGGATAACGGCAATCTTCTGTGCGCCCAGGTATTTTTTAAGTATGTACTTTGCAAGGTAAGGAGCTTCCACGTCCTGGCGGCCCATGATACTGAAGCAGTATTTGCTCATGTTGGCATAGTCAGGTGCGGATGCGGTGGGGCTTAACTGTACGATTCCATAGCGGTCCACAATCTCGGCATTGGCCTTGCATGCGCCGGAGGTAAAGTCGCCCAGGATAGCCATGACACTTTCATCTTCAGCGAAGTTGGTTGCCATGTTGGAGGACACCACTGCGTCGCCCTGCGTATCCTTAATCTCGATTTCAAACTTATGTCCGTTAATGCCGCCCTTTTCATTAATCTCATCAATTGCCTTCTGGAATCCAATCTGGAATCCCTTTCCATACTCAGCATAGTTGCCGGTAAGAGGCGCCAGACCTCCCAGCTTGATGACTGATTTATCCCCCGGGGCTGCTTCTGTCTTGGTTCCGCCTGAACATCCTGTCAGTAATCCTGCCGCCATTGCAGCTGAAAGTGCCAGAGCTGCCATTGTCTTAAACCTTTTCATAAGAAAACTCCTCCTTGTATCTCTCCTGATTATTTGTGGAAGCAAAGCTTACATGTAGCGCATCCCTTAGCCAGTGTATCGGTCAGATCCAGTGTCAGTCCCATAGCCTCTGCAATACCGCGGTCCCCGTCCATGGCGATGTCACAGAGCTTAGCGCAGGTCTCATCATCAAAGCCCAGCTTCTTCCATGCATTCAACAGTGCGCAGTAGTGGAAATCAACAGGAACCTCTGTCTCTGTCACTTCATGTACTTCCTGCTCAAATGTCTTTCTTCCCAGTTCATTTAAGAATACCTCAGCGAAATCCCTGCAGTCATCCGGATTGGAACAGGCAGCCTTGAAGTTGGCGCCGTGGATGTTACCGCATCTCTTGATGGCCCTTCTGAATGCAGGCTCCGGATCAATGCCGTCCTTTTTCAGTTCATCATAGATAAGGCCCATCCAGGTTGCCCTGTGCTCAATTGCCGCCCTGTTAATATTTGCCTGCTCGTCGTTTGTAAGTGTTGCTACATTCTTGATTTCTCCCATGATATCTCTTATCTCCTTTCATTATATACAGCTTTATCTTCTGTGATTTGCTGTATCTCACAAAACTAATCATATCAGTTTTTATCTAAATGTCAAGCATTTTTAGTTAATATTTATATTATTTTTCCATCATTCCTTATAAAAACATATATATTGCCCACCATTACGCAAAACAGCCCAAAAATCTAATATGACTATTTACATTTTTTACGAGGGGGATTATAATGGTTTTTAATGCTTTTTTATTTATTTTGTTTGGTATTGATTTTGCTTCCAATATATTCTATACTGATTGCATAAACATGATAGCATGACATTCCCCAAGAAAGGATACATCTAATATGATTAGCCAGGAAATGAACCTGAAAGAGCAGATACATCACCATCTGTTTTCGGATATAGTCAACGGCGTTTACACGCCAGGAAGCATTCTTCACGAAAAGAACCTGATGGAAAAATACGGAGTCAGCCGCGCCCCCATCCGCGAAGCCCTGATACAGCTATGCAGCGAGGGCGTACTTCGCAACCTTCCCAAACGCGGTTACGAGGTAACGGAAATCAGCGCCGAAGAGATACAGAACATCATACGCTACCGCATCTCCCTGGAGTGCGGCTTCATGCAGCAATACGGCTCCTATATAGACGATGCCCTCATAGAAAAGCTGGAACAGCACAACCTGAACCACCAGCAGCGCCAGGGCGAGGGCCTGACCGCCCTGGAACATTGGCAGGACAACATTTACTTCCACCTGCTTTTATTCTCCAATTACCGGAATGACTACGCTTACAAAAGACTCCAGGAATCCATGGCCACCCAGACACGTTTCTACGCCCAAAAACGCTCCCGCCAATGGCACTCCCCCATCTTCTACGATGCGGACGGACTCCATGTGGCAATCGTGGATTACCTGAAGCAGAAAAACTATAGTATGGCGTCTAATATCCTGAAGGCGGATATTGAAGATAGTACGACGATGTGAGGTTTTAAAAGGAAATTTAAAAAAGAACAACCGATATGCCTCCCTCCCAGGTAAAAATAAAAACTTATTACTTGGGAGGGATTATACTTTATGTCTAAAAAGAATATACCAAAAATCAGAACGGGTATCAAATAAAGCTTCCATTTATCATAGTTACCGGCATATCTCAGGATTATTATTCCGGAAGCCGCGCAACAGATAATTTTCATTCAGTATCTTTTCTTAAAATGTCAAGATATGCAGAGTAGGTATAAATTCTTGTTTTTCCTTTCTTGTCCGTCTGTTCCAGGATGTTTTTTTCCATTAGGACGGTCACAGCTCTTGCTACCGCATTATAAGACAGGGAGAGGGCACCAGCTGTTTTTCGGATTTCAATGATGGGATTGGCCTCCAAATAACGGAATAGTTTTTTCAATGTGGCCTCCTGCCTGCCGGGAACATCCAGTAGGGCAATATTCTCCTCATGCAGCTTTGACAGTTTGTCAATCGTCTGCACAGCATCCTCTGCGGACTCAGCCACGGCCTGTAAAAAGAATCGGATCCACTGCTCATAATTTCCTTTGCTACGGACTTCTGTCATCCGGTCATAGTATTCCACCCGGTTCCGCTTTAGAAAATAGGAAATATACAGGGTAGGTGTTGTCAGTATTCCCTTTTCCATGAGAAAAAGTGTAATTAAAAGCCGCCCCACACGACCGTTTCCATCGAGGAAAGGGTGTATGGTTTCAAATTGGTAATGAATCAATCCGGCACGAATCAGTGGATCAAGGTCATCTTCTGCATTCATATATTTTTCCAGGTCAATCATAGCTTGGTTCATGTCTTCCGGGTTGGGCGGAATATACCGGGCATTCTTCAAGGTACTGCCCTGCCCGCCAATCCAGTTTTGCGAATAGCGGAACTCTCCTGGGCTTTTTTCCTGGCCCCGAACCCCTGCCATAAGCACTGCATGGGTTTCCTTTATCAGACGACAGCAAAGAGGAAGGCTCCTCAGACGGTTAATGGCGAATTCCGTCGCCCGGATATAGTTGATGACATCCGCTACATTTTGATTAACATTTACGTCCAGCATAGGGTCCAGTACGTCATCAAGAGTCGCCTGGGTTCCTTCGATTTGAGAAGACAGCAACGCTTCCTTTCGGACATACATAGATATAAACAGGTTTACACTGGGTATCCTGGAGGCCAGCCCTTCCAAAAGGGCAATCTGGCGATTTGCCTGTACCAGCAGATTCACGCTGTCCCTGTCCATCAAAATAGGTGGGGCAGGAGGCAGCGGAGACGGTGCAAACGATTGATATGCCATTTTTCCTGACAGGTTGTTTTTGAATTCCCCAGCTCTATTTTTCACTTAGTTCAATCCTTCCTTTTCCGGCCTTCGGCCAAGTGGAAATTTCATAATTAATTATAGCCCATAAATTTCCGTTTATCAACATAAACAGAAATTAATAGGCTATAATCAATAAACATATTTCCTTAAAAATCAACTTGCGGAGTTTTTTAGTGATAAAAACCAAAGAAATTTTCTTTTGAGAATATACCCCCATCCGTCACGCCGGCATTTACATAATCTCAGTCCTGTAACGTATATTCCCTCCCAAGAAACAGGTTTTTATTTTTTACTTGTCTAACTAGAAGGGAGCATGTCAGTCAGGAAAAACTAACGCTCAGAATATTAATATGAATAATAATATTTTCTCTCCTGTCATGCCCGGAATCCCCAGTCCGCGGAGCGGGCCAGGGCGGGCATTTCCTTGAGGGGGGAGTGCGCAGCCGGGGAATCCATTTGGGCGACGGGCGGTAGGACGCATTGTGGAGGAGGGCGCAGCTTCTTAGGTTCTGGCAATATAAAAGACGGAGGTGGATTCTGGCCTCAAAGCCAGAATCCAAGGTGCTCTGAACGTAGAAAGTCCTTCAGGATTTCTACGTGAATAGCACCGATCCTCCGTCTTTTATATTGTCAGGGCCTTAGAAGCTGCCCCTCCGGAACTTAGCGTCCTACCGCCCGTCGTCCAAATGGATTCCCCGGCTGCGCACTCCTCACCTCAAGGAAATGCCCGCCCTGGCCCGCTCCGCGGACGTACCCACCTCACAACCCCAGCCTCACATACTGCTCCGCCGGCGCATCATTCTCCTCCATAAGGCGCACCATATTCATCTTCATCCGCGCCTCCACTGCGTCATCCCGGATGGGATGCTCCTGTTTGGGATCCTGTTCCAAATCAAAGAGCATTGTGCCATACTCCATCAGCTTCCTGGGCGGGAAGCCAAGGGTGCTGATTCCGTATCCGCCTTTAATCTGCAGGACAGGCATGCCTTTTGTAAATGCAAATCCCTCACATAACTTGGCTGTGCGCATTTCCTCCACGCCGATGGCGCCGGGATAGCTGGAGGGTTCCAGGATATAGTTAAACAGTTCATTTTCCTTATCCGGCACCGGGCATCTCATGTACACATACCGGCCGTCCGTGATGTTTACATGGACACCGTGCTGGCCGAACAGGGCATACTCCCTGATCCGGGTATCATCCACCATGGTCTGATACAGTGATTTTCCCTGCATGTCCTCCGGGATATCCTGATGGAAGAAGTCCAGCAGCGTAGGCGCAAGGTCTATGGTCTGCACCAGTGCCTGGCGCCGTTCCCCTCTGACCCCTGCCCTTGGGTCCCAGATAAACAGCGGCGTATGGGCAATCTCGTTGAAATACGGCATCATGACCTTTCCCCACCAGTTATGTTCACTGAGGATGAACCCATGGTCCGTATTCACAATCAGCATGGTATCCTTCCACATGTCATACTTATCCATCATATCCAGCACCTTGCCAAGGTACGTATCACACATGGTCACAAGGGCCTTGTACTCATTGATGCAGTGCTGCACCTGCTCCGGCGTCTCAGCCACCTCATGGTAGCCCGGCCAGTCAAACATGATGCCGTCATACCCATCCTTATAAAAATCCTTATATTTCTGCGGGGTGAAAAATGGTTCGTGGGGATCGAAGTTCTCCAGCTGGAGATACCAGTCATCCTCCTCATGATTATCCTCTATGAAATCCAGGCCATTGGAAAAATTCACTGCAATGGACTGGTTTTCCTCCTCCCTCATATAATGGCGGTTAATATATTCCTGTCTCCCGCATGCATCCTTGCGGCCGTCAATATGAGGCGGAACCTCCCATTTAATCCTTCCCTTCCAGCAGTCCCCCTCCTGTCCCCGCACAAACTCAAAGGTATTATATTTTGTCTGGTAATTACATCCCCCTTCTTCCCAGTAATGCCAGTGGTCCGTGGTCAGATGGGTGTAAATGCCGTTGTTCTTAAGGATTTCCGGCATGGAATCATCGTATGGTTCCAGGGGGCCCCAGCTCCGGTGAAGGAAGTTATACCTCCCCGTATGTATTTCCCTTCTGGCAGGCATACAGGGAAGGCTTCCCGCATAACAGTTGTCAAAGGTCACTGTACGGGACGCCAGACGCTCAAAATTCGGTGCCACGATATCCTTATAGCCATAGGGCGGAAGCATGTGCCTGTTCAGGGAATCAAACATTACCATAATTGCTCTCATCTGCTTATTTTCTCCTTATCATTCTATTTGTTACATCTGTTTCACCTTCATGTGATACATTCTTAGATTCCGGACTACATCTGTATATTACATCTTCACATTACATCTTTACATTATATCTTTACATTATATCTTTACATTATATCTTCACCCTGCAGTCTTACGCCGCATCCCTACTCGTCATCATGTGCCCCAACCCCTGCAGGCGGTGTAATCTGCCTTACGCCAAATGCCAGCACCAGAAGGGTCACGATATATGGGATCATTGCCATGATCTGGGACGGCACCCCATATCCCTGAAGACTTATCTGCACTGCGTCAGAGAAGCCGAATATCAGGGCGCAGAGTACAACCATGATTGGATTGTATCTTGCCAGTATCATGATTGCCACGGCAATGTATCCCCTGCCAGCCGACATATCCCTTACATACATATCCAGATGGTCGATGGACAGGTAGGCGCCGCCCAGACCGGCCAGCATGCCGCAGCATACCACTGCAATGTATTTAATCCTGTGTACCGGAAGTCCCACCGTGGCCGCGGCCTTGGGATTCTCCCCCACCATTCTCAGGCGCAGGCCAAACCGCGTCCTAAACAATACAAAATACTCCGCCGCAACCGCTGCCAGCATGATAAATGTAATGGGCGATGTAAGCACTCCCTGCTTAATGGAAGCAACCTGGGGGGACGATCCTTTGTTGTTCCAGATCAGCTGCATGAGAAGGGTGGTGGCAGCCACTGCCAGAAGATTCAGCCCGATTCCGCTGATGACCTGGTTTACTTTATAGCGTACGCTTAAAATCCCATGGCACAGGCCGAACAGCGCGCCCCCGGCAACGCCGCAGAGAATGGCCGCAGCCACATTTCCCGTATAATAGGAGCCAAGAACGCCGCAGAAGGCCCCCATGGTCATCATGCTCTCAAGTCCCAGGGCCATGATGCCGCTTCTTACCGATATGACGCCTCCCAGGGCCGCCAGGATCAGCGGCACCGACATGCTGAAGGTGGATGTGAATATGGATAGTATCTGGTTCATGCCGTCCTGCCTCCTTTCACGGATATGGCTGTATGTTTCCGGTTCATCCTCAGGATTTCCTTTACAAGAAGGGGCGCCGCGACCAGAAGGATGATCAGTGCCTGAATCACATCAATGAATTCCGTGGGCACTCCCGTGGTCCTGTTAAGCACCATGCACCCTGCCCTCAGGGCACCAAAAATAATGCCGGAGAGTATGACGGCCACCGGCCTGTCAGCCGCCAGTGCTGCTACCGCAATGCCGTCAAAACCATAACCGGAGGAAAATCCTGCAATCAGCCGCCTGTCCACGCCCATTACATGGGTGCCTCCCAGGAGTCCCGCAATGGCACCGCTGATCAGCATGGCGATAATCATTACTTTTCCAATGCGGATTCCGGCTGTTTCCGATGCCTTCAGGTTCTGCCCCACACATTTAATCTCGTAACCGATCACGGTCCGGTCAAAGAGCAGCTTAATGACGATACAGGCCGCTGCCGCAATGATGATGGCAATTGTGAGCTGTGTCTTATCCACGATTTTAGGAAGCCATATGGCTTCAGCAAACTTGGCTGTCTGGGCAATGCTCTTCCCCTCCTCTTTCAGGGGATAGTTCACCGCGTACTCCACAAAGTTCACCGCAATGGTGTTAAGCATCATGGTTGCGATTACCTCATTGGAGCCGAAACGTACCTTCATGAATCCCACCAGTCCCGCATACAGCCCGCCAAAAACCATTCCGCATAACAGGGCAAGTATGATCCAGGGAACCGGAGGAAGGTTAAGGGGGAGCAGGGCAAACATGGATGTCCCCAATGCCCCGATATAAAGCTGCCCTTCGATTCCAAGGTTAATCAGGTTCGCCCTTTTAGCCACCGTATAGGCCAGCCCTGCAAATATCAGCGGCGTTGCCTGCACCAGTGTCTGGCATATGGCCTTCTTGCCCCCGAAAGCGCCCTTCATGATTGCCCCATATGCCTCAAATGGGTTGTACCCGCAGATGAACATGATTACCCCGCCCAGGATCAGGGCCAGGATTAGGGCTGTAAAAGACATATTCTTAGCCAGGACGGCCTTTACACCGTATGATTGCTTTGCAGCGCCTGTGGCGGGCGCCTTACTTCCTGTGCCGCTCATATGGAAGCCCTCCTTTCTCCTTTGGCCCCGGTCATCAGAAGTCCCAGTTCCATATCGTCAAACTCTTCCGGCCGCCCTTCTGCCACCAGCTCCCCATCATAAATCACGGTGAGACGGTCACTGAGGCTCTTCACCTCATCCAGGTCAGCCGAGATAAGCAGCACTGCCTTTCCTTCGTCCCGCAGGTCCAGGAGGCGTTCATGTATATACTCCATGGCTCCGATGTCCACACCCCTTGTGGGCTGGGCCACAATGATGATGTCCGGGTCCTCGCTGAAAACCCTTGCGATTACGATTTTCTGCTGGTTTCCACCGGAAAGGGAACTTGCCTTCACCAGCGGGTTAGGCGCCTTAATCCTGAATTCCTGTAAAAGACTGTCGGCAAAATGTTTCATTTTCTTCCTGTCCAGGATTCCGTTTTTCTGGAAACGGCCCTGGTAGCCCAGAATCATATTATCCAGAATGGACAGATCAAGCACCAGTCCCCTGGTCATGCGGTCCTCCGGGATATGGCCGATGCCTTTCCTTATGAACTCATCCGGCCCGCCCTTTATGGACTGCCCATCCTTCTCCATATCCAGTCTGTCAGGATGGCAGATTCCTGTAAGGCATTCAATCAGTTCTGTCTGTCCATTTCCCTCAATGCCCGCGATTCCCAGGATTTCCCCCTTCTTAAGCTCCAGGGAAATGTGGTTGAGTATGTATCTGTCCTTTTTCTTAAGGGTGATATCCCTGACCCGCAGCGCTGGCCCGCCCACAGACCTGGCCTTTCTTGAAACGCCCAGGGTCACTTCACGGCCCACCATCATCTGGGCCAGGCTGTCCGCGGTGGCCCCTTTGATGGATACGTGGCCGGTAATCATTTTCCCATCGCGCAGCACGCTGATGCTGTCCGCAATGGCCAGCGTCTCCTTCAGCTTGTGGGTGATGATTACAATGCTCTTATTCTGGGCCTTTAGCTCCCTTAAAATATGAAACAGCTCTTCAACCTCCTGAGGTGTAAGAACTGCTGTCGGCTCATCCAATATTAAGATATCAGCATTGCGGTAAATCGCTTTCAGGATTTCCACCTTCTGCTGTTCCCCCACAGACAGACCGCTTACCTTCTGGGAAGCCCGGATTCCAAACCCGTACCTGTCAATCATCTCCTGCACCTTGCGTTCCGCTGTTTCCCGGTCAAACACAATCCCCTTTACAGGTTCACACCCCACAACGATATTTTCCGTCACTGTCAGTACCGGCGTCAGCATGAAATGCTGATGCACCATCCCAATCCCCAGGTCTATGGCCTGTTTCGGGGATTTGATGGCCGTAGGCGTACCTTTCACGAAAATCTCCCCTTCATCCGGCTTACAGATGCCGTAGAGGATTTTCATCAATGTGGATTTGCCTGCCCCATTCTCCCCCAGGAGGGAGAGGATTTCCCCCTCCTCAAGAAGGAAATCCACATTGTCAAGGGCGCGGACCAAGGGGTACTGCTTTGTAATGTTCCTCATTTCAACTGCATACATTGCCTTTCCTCCTGTAACCCTTTAAACCCCTTTTATTTTGTGTACTGGTTTGCCTGTACCCATGCATCTAATTCATCCGCATTCTTACAGGGCACCAGTTCTCCTGACGCAATCCTGCCTCTGATATCCTCGACCGCTGCCTTGATATCATCGGGAACCGCCACATTGGAGCCTTCCATATCACAGCCCACTGCATTTTCCTTCATGCCGCTCATGTGAAGCCCCGGCTCCCATGTGCCTTCCACTATACTCTTGACCTCATTGTAGACCATCTCATCCACGCTTCTCACAGAGGATGCCACAATGTGGTCAGGATCCTCCCCATTCTGGTTCGGTCCCACGCCAAAGGCGTAGCGGTCAGCTTCCTTTGCAGCGCCGAACACACCAAGGCCGGACGCGCCTGCTATACACTGGATGAAATCAGCGCCCTTGCTGTACATGGAAAGTCCCATTTCCTTGCCCTTACCCGGGTCGTTAAACGCGCCGACCACGCCTTCCAGCACTTCCACATCCGGATTCACATACTTGGCCCCGGCCGTGAATCCCACAACGCCTTCCCTCAGGTTTGGCAGGTCCATTCCCATAATCACGCCAATCACATTATCCTCATTGGCCAGTTCCATGTCGCTTAATGTCCCCATGCCCGCAATCACGCCTGCCAGGAAGGTCTGTTCACTCCACTCGGTCTGCACCGTGCTCACGCCATCGATTTCAGCCGCGCTGTCCAGAAGGGAAATCTTCTGGTCCGGGAACTCCTCGCTTATCTCGGTAATGGGTTCCTCCTGGTCACTTGCAATGGCAATGATCAGGTCATATTCCTCAGTCTCAGCAAACTGCCTGTCAAGCGGAAGCAGGTCACTGACCGAACTGGGCTCCACATAGTCAAATTCAATCCCAAAATCCTCCTGGGCCTTTGTAATCCCGGCATAGGCCATATCGTTGAAATTCTTATCCCCCAGACCGCCTGTGCTCAGCACAAGCCCTACCTTCATTTTGGAACCGTCCTTTGCCCCCTCTGCCGTATTGCCTGAACCGGACCCACCGTCTGTATTGCCCCCGGCATTTTCCTTCTTATCCGTCCCAGCCTCAGCCGTGGTGCCTCCTGCGCCGCTTCCTCCGTTGCCAGATCCCTGGCTTCCTCCGCAGCCAACAAGTGAAACTCCCATAACCATTGCCAAACATAATGCTGTCAATCTGACCTTCCTCATAGTGCCCTCCTTTTATCACGCTGTGAATATGTCTTTATCTATTAGGAATTTTAATACAAAATAGTTTATATATAAAGAAAGGCTGCCAACCATTTTAAAAAGTATTTTAACTTTTTCTGGTCAGCAGCCGCTGGTCTATGCAACTTTTTTAACTTTATGCAACTATTTTGACATATGTCCTGCCACGTCCCTCATCTGTCCGCCTTCGTTCCCCGGGCGCCGCCGGTATTCCTCTGGCTCCGGGTGACCTCCGGTCCCACTCCCATGAAATCCCTGTACATTTTAGAAAAATAACTGGGCGTGGTATAACCAACCGCATAGGCAATCTCATATATCTTCATATCCGTGTTAATCAGCATGTCCCTTGCCTTGTTAAGCCGGTAGGACATCAGGTAACTGCTGAACTTCTCCCCTGTTTCCGACTTAAAAAGCCGGCTCAGGTATTCCGGGGAACGGTATATATACTGCGCCACCTCATTCAGGGAAATGTCCCTGTTGTAATTATTATGGATATACCGTATGGCATCCCGCACGCTCTGGGAGTATCTGAAATTATCCTCAGAGTAAATCCTGTTTACCAGATTCCTGCACAACCCGCCGCATACCTTCAGCGTCCAGTCCATATCCTGATGATGCTCCTCTGAGAAATCCGGTATGTGGGCCGCACATATCTCCTCAATACGTATCACCAGCTGGATGCACATCTCCTTCACCCACTGGATATCCGCAAACGGCGCGCCGTGAAGGCTTTGGAACCACTGCACCAACGCTTCCTGGATGACCTCCTCCCCTTCATACAGGATACCCGCCAGGATTTTCTGGCAATTCTTCTTAATGGACGCCCGGTCCAGAGGCAAAAGCTCCATTGCATCCTCTATCCTCAGATATCCAGTATCCAGAAGGAATGTGTAGCGCAGCATCTTCTCCGCCTCCTCAATGGCTTCCATGATGGATGCAAGTCCCTTCCCCATATGACCGGACACCATAAGTCCCAGGTCCTCCCTCCGGCAGCCTTCTGAAAACCACTCTGCTGCTTCCGTCAGTTCTTCCCCGCTCCCAGCCTGGAATATCAGGTAAATGCTCCTGTTTTTCAGGGCCGGGCCAATGGCATGGATTTTCCTCTCCCCCACAAGCCGGTCCATTACCTCCTTCTGCCTCACGCCGTCCCTCTGTTCAAACGCCGTAACCAGGAACAGCTCCCCGGGCCTGAAGCCATGCCTTTTCCAGAAATCCTCCAGGAACTCCTTATTATCCAGATTATAATAACAGTCAAAAATATCCAGATAACCGTTGGAATAACAGTCCTTTTCCTTATTCCCGGCCTTCTCCTGTATTTCCCCGTATATTTCCTCCAATGTGCTGAGGATGTCCCGTCCACGCAACTCCGACTTAAGCAGATACTTCTTGGCGCCATAGGTCACAGCCTCCCTGGCATAGGAAAACTCGGCGTAATTGGTCAGGATGACAAAATTCGTATAAGGGCTGACCTCCAGGACCTTCTTCATCAATTCAATCCCGTCCATGCCCGGCATTTTAATATCCGTAATCACCACATCCGGCTGATGCTTAAGAGCCATATCAAATGCCTCATTCCCGCTTTCAGCCACCGCCGCAATCTCAAACTCAGGGTTCCCGCCCCGCTCAATACTGAACTGAATCCACTCCCGGATAGGGGTTTCATCATCCACAATCAATATCTTCATCTCAGCCGCTTCCTTTCAGTGGTGGAAGGCATCACCAGGATAACCTCCGTTCCCCGGCCTTCCTCGCTTATGATTTTCAGCCCATAAACATCCCCAAAATTCAGTTTCAGACGCTCATTCACATTCTTAATCCCTACCTTGTTGATGTTCATATCCTTATTCAGGACCGTGCTGATTTTCTCAGCATCCATCCCAACCCCGTCATCCTTCACGCTGACACAAAGGTTTCCTTGGTCCATATAACTTTTTATCCTTATATGGCATACCTTATCCTCCTTCAGGCTGTAGAAAATTGCATTCTCCACAATGGGCTGGAGGATGAAATCCGGTACAAGGGCTGGAAGCGTGCTTTCCTCAACATCAAACACCACCTCGACCCGTTCCCTGTACCTCGCCTTCTGAAGGTTAACATAATGTCTCAGCGTCTCCATTTCCTCCCGCAGTGTAATGAACTGTTCGGTCCGGGACAGCGTCTTCCTGAGGATTTTGGAGAAATCAATCAGCATGTCCTCTGCCTCTTCATTTTTCCCCATCTCCACATAAAACCGGATGGAGCTTAAGGTATTATATATAAAATGCGGGTTAATCTGGGCCTGAAGGAAATCCAGTTCCAGCAGGTGCTTCTTGCGGTCCATGGCCCGTATCTCCTCCACCTGCTTCTCCAGCCGGTCCACCATGTAATTAAAAGAATCCGCAATCTCCGCAAACTCACCCTTCCCCCGTTCCTGGCTGCTGATCCGCACATCAAACCGTCCCTCTGCCACCTGGCTCATCTTATCCTTAATCTTATCCACCGGTTTGATGATCCGCTTCCTGGAAAATATAGTCAGGGGATACAGGCACAGCACAAAGGCTGCAATCAAAAGGAGGCTGAAATACCCGGTCCTATCAAGTGTCGCCCATATCTCATGTACATTAATCCGCTCCATCAGATACCAGTCCGTTCCCAGGATATTTTCATAAAAATACATATAATCCTGTCCCTGGTCCGCCACGGTCCGGTATCCGGCCACGGGGATGAAGCCGGATGTGCCCGAATCCAGAGCCAGGCCTCCTGCCGGCAGCTTTCCCGGTTCCAGATCTGGCCCCTGTCCTGTTGTCTGGTACAGCCCATGATCCATCTGGTACAGCCCATGGTCCAGCGCCTGCTTTGATTCCTGTCCAGGACCCATCATCGGTTCCCCAACAGCCGGCCATCCGCCAATCTCGCTCTTATTCTCCCCTGAAACAAGGGTTCCGCTGTTGCTGACAATACAGAACTTCCTGTCCTTCCCCCTCATATCCGAGTATGAATCATACAGGACCTTCTCGCTGAAATGCATCAGCACATACCCCTCCACCTGTTCACTGAGCAGGTCCTTGACTGGTTCTATCAGATAAAAACCATGCCTGTACAGACCTCCCTCATCGCTGCGGACAGGTCCGTCTAACAGCACATAATCCGGCATATCCTCCCCCACCGGCGCTGCCTTTTTAATATAATCCACGGCAGTTTCCCAGGTAACCACCGGCCGGTCACTGCTGTATCGCAGTCCCTGCAGGTCATAGATATAAATCCTGAAAATATTCCCCCGCTTATAATTCTTATAAATCTCATCCTGCACAAGCCCGTCCACATATCCGTCCATGGAATCACCGGTATCCTGTGTCCAGCCAGCTTCTGCATACGCTGTTTTTTCCTCCTGTGCCAGCCACTGTGTCACCCTGGCATTCTGGGCAATATTAGAAAGGCTCTCCTTCAGGGAGCCCAGCGTATCCGCCGTACCGTTAGCAGACTGTTTCAATATAGCCTGGTGTAATTTAATAATCTCATTCCCCACCACACCTTTAGAAAAACGTATGATTGCGGTCCCCATGATTCCCACCAATATAACCACCAACAGGAACAATATGAGGAAATGTCTTTTAATATAACTTACCTTATTCTTCGAAGTCATGACAGTCTCCTTATATGAGACAGGATTACCGGCCTATGCTATCGATTATACCATACTTGCAGACGATTCCCCATTAATTTATAACCGGGATTACAAGTTCCAGAACCACTCATCCATTAACCAATAGAAATCCTTTCATATCATTCCCGGAATCCCCCAGTCCGCGAAGGGGGCCAGGGCGGGTCTTATCTTGAGGAGGGCGGGCGCAGCCGGGGGATTCATTCGGGCGGCGGGCCATAGGACGCATAGTGGAGGAGGCCGCAGCTTCTTAGGTTCTGGCAACAAAAAAGGCGGAGGTGGATTCTGGCATCAAAGCCAGAATCCAAGGTGCTCTGAACGTAGAAAGTCCTTCAGGATTTCTACGTGAATAGCACCGATCCTCCGTCTTTTTTGTTGTCAGGGCCTTAGAGCGTGTTTGAAAATTCATTCCCGCCGTCTGCCCTAAGGAATCCACCAGAGGTACCCCCTTAGGACAAAGCACGCCCTGGCCCCCTTCGCGGACGTCTCCCCGCCAAACCTCCATCCATCAAACCAACTTCCCCAATATACTCTCCCCAATGGTCCCCTCCGGCATTTCCACGCCAAAGTTCTCCGCAATGGTAGCTCCAACGGCTGCGAATGTATCTGTTTCCTCCAGCCTTCCTGCTCCCTCAAACTTCTTCGAATACATCAGAAGGGGCACCTGCTCCCTGGTGTGGTCCGTGCCTGAGTAGGTTGGGTCGTTGCCGTGGTCGGCCGTAATCATCAGAAGGTCGTCCTCCCTAAGACCAGCCAGCGCCTCCCCCAGCTTCACATCGAACATCTCCACTTCTTTTGCATACCCTTCCGGATTCCTGCGGTGTCCCCACAACGCGTCAAAATCCACCAGGTTCACGAAGCAAAGTCCCTCAAACTCCTCATCCCTTATGATATCCACGGTCTGCTCCATGCCATGGACAGAGCTTTTGGACTTATATGCCTTGGTGATGCCTTCCCCGTCAAAGATATCCCTTATCTTACCAACGGAAATAACCTCATATCCATTGTCCTTCAGCGCATCCAATGCAGTCCTTCCGGTTGGCTTAAGCGCATAGTCATGGCGGTTGCTGGTCCGTTTAAATTCACCCTTTTTCTTCCCCACATAGGGCCTGGCGATGATACGTCCCACCCTCCACTCATCCCTCATGGTCAGTTCCCTTGCAATCTCACAGCAGCGGTACAGCTCATCCAGGCCAAAGGTCTCCTCATTGCCGCATATCTGCAGTACGGAGTCCGCGGATGTATAAACAATCATATGCCCGGTGGCAATCTCTTCCTCTGCCAGCTCATCCAGTATCTCGGTTCCGCTGGAACTCTTATTGCCGATTACCTTATGTCCGGTGCGTTTCTCTAACTCCTCAATCAGCTCCTGCGGGAATCCTGTCTCCGTAAATGTCACGAATGGCTTCACGGTCTTAATCCCCATCAGCTCCCAATGCCCTGTCATGGTATCCTTGCCGCAGCTTTCCTCATTCATGACAGTATAATATCCGGCGGGCTTTGAAACAGGCTCCACCCCTTTTAACGGGTGCAGGTTGGCAAGCCCCAGGCGCTGTAAGTTAGGAATCTCCCAATGGTCCACGCTGTCAGCGATATGCCCCATGGTATCCGCGCCCTGATCCCCGTAATCCTTTGCATCCTTTCCATTGCCGGCTCCGAAAGAATCAACTACAATCACAAATACACGTTTGAATTTTCCCATCCCGTCTTAATCCTCCATCATGGCAGCTGCCTTAAGCGCAACTTCCATCATATTGCCAAATGCCTCCTGACGCTCCTTTGCGCTTGTCTTCTCCCCGGTCACCATGGAATCAGAGATGGTAAGCAGGCAGGCCGCCTTCTTTCCCAGTACCCTGGCATTGTGGAACAGTGCAAAGCTCTCCATCTCCACACATTCACAGCCATGCTTTTCATGGATTTCCTTAAAACCATCCATTCCAGGCTCACTGTAGAAAACATCGCTGGAGTGTATCTTTGCAGGCTTCACCTCAATCCCGCATTCCTTCCCGGCTTCCATTATCACCTTGTTAAGGTCTGCATCCGGATATTTAACATCTGCCTCATCACCGTTCTGGGTCCTTCCGAAGCTGGACTCGCTCCAGCATTCCTCTGCCAGGACAACATCATACAGTTTAAGCCTTTCCGTATATGAGCCTGCGGAACCGATACGGATAATCCGCTCCACCCCATACTGAGTGAACAGCTCATAAGAATAGATACCGATACTCGGCATCCCCATGCCGCTGGCCATGACAGTAACCTCTTTGCCCTGGTATCTGCCTGTAAATGCATAGATGTTGCGGACCTGATTCACTAACTTCACATCGGTCAGCCAGTTCTTGGCAATGAATTCCGCCCTCAGCGGATCTCCCGGCATCAATACTGTTTTTGCGATTTCCCCTGGTGCAGCGCTATTGTGTGGTGTTCCCATAATATAAACCTCCTCTTTCTCTTGCATTTCATCTGGTTTTATTTTAAACTCAATGTAAGTAATTAAAAATGCCAAATGTCACCTTTTTTCCAATTATATCACTTTTTTACCGAGGAATCCATCATGACCTGGGAACGCATACTAAAAAACTGCAGGAAGTATGACTGCTATCCGACCATCGAGTCATTCTTTTCAACCTGCCCGCCCCTAATCCGCAACTATCTGACCCTCCAGACCTTCCCGGCGGGCCAGCTTCTCATCCAGGCCGGAGCGCCCTGCAACACGGTCTATATCCTTGTGTCCGGCAGGCTTCAGGCCATTGAGGAAAAGGCTGGGGACATTCCCTACAGTTTCTTTGATCTGTCCCCCTTTGATATTGTAGGCGACTATGAGCTTTTTTCAGAAGACACGGAAAGCTATGTGACGGTGAGGGCCTGGGAACCATCCGTCTGCCTTACCATTCCCCCCAGGTTCTATCTTAAGTGGCTCAGCGCGGACAGCACCGCCCTCTTCTTCCGCACCAGGCTTCTGATGAAAAAGCTGTCCCTGCAGCTCAATTCCAGCCGCCGTTACCTGTTAATGTCCTACGGACAGCGGTGCATGTACATCATCTGCCAGGAAGCCGGCAAGGTTTCCCCTGTAAACGGAATCTTTTGCCTGAAACTCAACCGCGAGTTCCTGGCAACAAAAACCGGCTGTTCCCTTCGTACAATCCACCGTATCCTGAAGGAAATGGCACAAAAGGACATGCTGGCCCTGTCCGGCGGAAAACTCCTTCTGACCCCAGGGCAGCTGGAGGATATGATGCATGGAGTGGAGCCTTATTCATAATCCAATGCCTATCTGGATATTCACTCCCTCCATCCACACCCCCGGAAACCTATTTAAACATATATAGTTTCATCCTAAAGCCTATCTCCTATTCCCCCACCGCAGCCCCAATGAAATCCAGCACCGTATTAATATTCTCCTCCGTCTCAAAAAGCACGGAAGAGTGGATGGCCCCGGGAAGGATCTGAAGCCTCACCCGCTCCTCCCCGCAGACCTTATTTGCCTTCATGGCAAAGCGGACAGACTGCTGCATGGGCAGTATCTGGTCCCCGCTTCCATGCTGGATGAAGAGCGGCGGCATATTCCTATGGATATGATGGATAGGGCTGGCCGTCCTTACCACCTCCTCCCCGCTTCCCGGATTCGCCCCCAGGAACAGGGTGCACACCCCATCCTCCTGATTATGGAATGGGAAAATGCTTTCCTCCGTCAGCGGAAACGCAGGTTCATACTCACTCTCATCCCGGTCCGTGCGATCAGATACAAGGAAACGTCCTATGATACAATTGGTTTCCAGCTCCTCGTCAGCCGTCAAAAAGTCGGTCTGGGGATACCAGGCCACCCCGGCTGCCAGGCCCGCGTCCATTTCCCTGTACGGGTCTGTTTCACTGTCAAAATACCTGTCCTGTGCGCACAGGCATCCCATCAGGGTCATATATCCTCCTGCGCTCCCGCCCCATGCAGCCAGCCGGTCCGGACAGATGTCCCATTCCTCTGCATTGGTCTTTATGAAGCGTATGGCCCGTTTAATATCCCTGACCGGTTCCGGAAACCCAACCTCCCCTGCAAGCCTGTAATTCAGCCCAATCACTGCAAACCCCCGCTCAAGTCCTGCAAGCATCGGTTCTATCATCTCCTTCTGGCGCTTGTCGCAGGCCACATACCCGCCGCCATGGATGCTGATGATGGCCGGGAAAGGCCCCTGTCCCTCAGGCAGGAACACATCCAGCTTCTGGGACGGTGAATCCTGCCCGTACGCCACATCAAAATACCCCCTTCTTCCTTCCACTGAAATCATCGGTCCATTCTTTCTCCACATCCTTACGCTCATTTCTGATCCTCCCTTAAATAATCATTCTTTTTCACTCTCAAAATAATAAATACAACCAACAGCACAGCCATGAACACCAGAAGGATATTGCTGTAAAGCCCCGCATTTCCTTTTGCCAGTGAAGGACCCTCCGCCAGCCCCCTGGCAGACATCATCCTGCCCGTAAGCGTAATCAGAAGCGAGGGACCAATACTGGTCATCAGGTTAAAGAACCCGATTCCCACCCCCACCTGCTCCGGCGCCAGCGTGCAAATCACGATTTCCATAAATGGCGCATACACCAATGCAAAGCCGCCTGCAAACAGACAAGCGCAGATTCCTAACGCCAACACGCCCCTGTCCGTGCCCAACGCCCCAAAGGCAAGGGCCGCTGCCACCAGGATCAATGCCCCGCATAAGGTACGGAAGCTTTTAAACCGGGTAACAATCCTGCCGCTGTTCATTGCTATGACTGCCGCAAAAACGTAGCTTGGCAGCAGTATCAGGGAAACCTTATCCAGGGTAACCTGATATATCCCCTGGGCCATGAAGGGGAACAGGAATGAAAATGAATTCTGGATTCCAAATGTCAGCGCCACCAGCAGTATGGCTGTCACATAATTCCTGTTCCTGAAAAAATCCATATTGATGAATGCCCGCCCGCTCTTGGATATATAGATAAAAAATACCGCCAGCACCACCATTGACAGCAGCAGATACCCCATGCTCCCCATATTAAAATACATGGATATGAGGAATGTGAACCCCACCAACAGCACCAGCCCCGCAATATCCAGCCTGCCCTCCTGATTCAGCCTTTCGTCCGGCACATACCTGCATATGGACGGAAGGGCTGCCAGCGAGACCAGTGGAATCAGGAACGCATACTTCCATCCGATATAAGTTGCAAAAAAACCTCCCAGCAGGATACCGGACGCCTGTGAGATGGACACGCAGGCCGTATTAAATCCATAATATCTGGCATGCTCCCGTTCCCCTATGTACCTGCTCACCAGGATGATCATCAGCCCGGAACCGCAGGTCCCTCCCGTAATCATCAGGGCAGACGCCCCCAGCAGCATGTAAAAACTCCTTCCCGCTGCCAGAAATCCCATAACCGCCCCCACATCCAGCAGACAAACCCCAAATATCATCAATCTGCGGATACTCAGATAATCCGACAGCGTGGAATAGGCAACCGACGCGACCCCCATTATCAGCATGACCGTCATGCTAAGAAGACTTACCGTGGTAGGGCTGATTCCAAAATCCACTGTAAGCTGCGGGGAAATAATGTTGATGACGCTGATCATGGTAGCGCTTGAAATAAACACCAGCATAATCATGGGAATCACCCGTTTGACATTGTTTTCATCATTCATTTTCTATACCTCCTACTATATTTTTACCTATATAGTATATTTAGTTGTATAGAATATACTTCTATCGTCAATGTTTGTCAACCATATATCTGTTCCCCATGTCTTTTTCGTCAGAACAAACAAAAAAAGCCCATGTCTTTTGGGCTTTTTTCCTATAATCCTAATGATACCAATTCAGAAGTATATCC
The DNA here is from genome assembly GCF_022440595.1 of Enterocloster sp. OA13. NCBI lineage: Bacteria > Bacillati > Bacillota > Clostridia > Lachnospirales > Lachnospiraceae > Enterocloster > Enterocloster sp. OA13. Next base: position 5,639,774 of record NZ_JAKNTF010000001.1, read on the forward strand.
ACTTCCTCATATGGGATGAAATGCTTTGTGAATACCAGCATTTCACCCTTCTGGTTATATATTTCCTCAAAAATCATCAGAAACAGGCGTTCCGGGCGGTAAAACTCCTCTTCCTCAATGCTCTGGCCTTCTGCCGTCACCTTCATCTCCATCCTCACCCGGTGGAAATGCTCATAGATATCACATTCCAGAAATCTCTGAACCTGTTCCTCCTTGTTTAAATCCAGTTCATAGCCATCCAGCACATCCGCCAGGATTGCGGAATAGGAATAGCCGATCATCACTCCCTGGAACCTGAACCTGCGCCTGGCCTCCAGTGAAACCGACCCTTTCCGCTTAAAGATATGCTGTATATATTCATTGGCCGGCCTTAATTCCATGGAGAACTCCATCTGATCCGGCTGTCGTCTTAATACCTTCCTGACCGGACTGCCCGGCTTCTCCATCCCCACCTCAGCCTTCACGGTCTGCTTCCTGACGTAATTGCCCATACCATGCCTGGCTTCAATGATACCATCCTCCTTTAACAGGTTCAGGGATTTCCGAAGGGTCATCCTGCTCACATTCATCTGCAGCGCCAGTTCTTCCTCCGGCGGCAGTTTGCTTTCCTCAGGATAAAGCCCCTGCTGTATCAGTCCTAATATCTCATTATATATGATTACAAATTTGGGAAATGCTTTCTTATCACCTGGCACCTGTCCGCCTCCTTTTATCTCCAGCCGCTGCTATCGTTGCTGCTATCATCATAATCAGGATTCAAAAGGGTACTTGAAAAAACCAAGCACCCTGTGTATAATTAACCTAGAGGGAATCAAAAGACAGTCGTATGTCTGATGATTGCGCTTCGGATAACTGCATAATTTTTAGTTATGGGCTATCCTCTAGTTGCGGTAGAGGATAGCTATTTTCTATTCTGATGATTATCTATGTAAGTCAATGCTGCTAATATAACCAGCACCAATGTCAATACCTCATGTGTATCCATATTACATTCCCTCCCGGATTTATTTCCGAAGGAAACCACCAGACTATCCTCTGTCCCCTATTTAATTATACAATCCTATCATAACACTCATAGAAACAATTTAATAGGGCTGAATTTGAACAGGGTACTTGAAAAATCCAAGCACCCTGTGTATAATTAACCTAGGAGTAATCAAGAGACGGTTGCATGTCTGATGATTGCGCTTCGGATATGGTGTAATTTTAAGTTACAGGCTATCCTCTACTGCGAATAGAGGATAGCTATTTTCTATTCTGATGATTATCTATGTAAGTCAATGCTGCTAATATAACCAGCACCAATGTCAACACCTCATGTGTATCCATACTACATTCCCTCCCGGATTTATTTCCGAAGGAAACCACCAGACTATCCTCTGTCCCCTATTTAATTATACACCCCTATTTTAACACTTATATCATAGTATTAATAGGGCTGGGCTAAAAACATAAGCCCAGCCTTTTTAACATGAAACTTTACCGCTGCCTGTCAGCCGTCTGCTGTAAAACCTTATTTTTCCTTTGCCTCGACCATCTTCTTGATATCAGCAATGAAATCCTCCAATACAGCAGCGCCTAAATCACCTTTATCCCTGCTTCTTACCGTGATAGCGCCCTCTGCCGCTTCCTTCTCACCCAGCACCAGCATATAAGGAACCTTTTCAAGCTGGGCCTGACGGATCTTATATCCAACCTTTTCATCCTTATGGTCTAACTCCGTGCGGATACCGGCTGCCTTCAGCTTCTCATAAACGCCCGTTGCATATTCCATGGACTTCTCAGAAACAGGAATGACCTTAACCTGTACAGGAGCCAGCCATACCGGGAACTTACCAGCAAAATGCTCAATCAGGATACCGATAAAACGCTCAATGGAGCCAAAGCATACGCGGTGGATCATAATCGGACGCTTCTTGGAACCGTCCTCCGCCGTGTACTCCAGGTCAAACCTCTGAGGCATCTGGAAATCCAGCTGGATGGTGCCGCACTGCCATGTCCTGCCCAGGGAATCCCTCAGGTGGAAGTCAATCTTAGGCCCGTAGAATGCGCCGTCGCCCTCATTGACAATGTATTCCAGCCCCATATCATCCAGCGCCTTTTTAAGGCCGTTTGTAGCCATCTCCCAATCCTCGTCAGATCCCATGGAATCCTCCGGCCTTGTGGACAGTTCCACAAAATACTCAAATCCAAACTGGGTATATACTTCATTGATCAGCCTGGTAACACCCTTGATTTCATCCTCTATCTGGTCATCCCTCATAAAGATATGGGCATCGTCCTGTGTAAAGCAGCGCACACGCATCAGACCATGAAGCTGGCCGCTCTTCTCATGGCGGTGGACCAGACCCAGCTCGCCCACACGAAGGGGCAGGTCGCGGTAGGAATGAGGCTGGTTCTTATACACCAGCATGCCGCCCGGACAGTTCATGGGCTTAACCGCATAATCCTCCTCATCAATGACGGTTGTGTACATATTATCCTTATAGTGATCCCAGTGACCGGAATTCTCCCACAGCTTACGGCTCAGTATAATGGGGGTGGAAACCTCCTGGTATCCTTCCCTCTGATGGATTTCACGCCAGTAGTCAATCAGCGTATTCTTAAGGGTCATACCCTTTGGCAGGAAGAACGGGAAACCAGGACCTTCCTCAGCAAACATGAACAGGCCCAGTTCCTTGCCCAGCTTCCTGTGGTCGCGCTTCTTAGCCTCCTCCATCATGGTAAGGTAATTCTCTAAATCCGTCTTATTGGCAAATGCAGTACCGTAAATCCTGGTAAGCATCTTATTCTTCTCGCTTCCTCTCCAGTAAGCGCCTGCAATACTGGTAAGTTTAAACGCCTTCACACCCTTTGTATACATGATATGGGGTCCTGCGCACAGGTCCACGAACTCGCCCTGCTGATAGAAGCTGATGGTTTCCTCGTCAGGCAGGTCCTGGATCAGCTCCACCTTGTACGGCTCTGCCTTTTCCTCCATGAACCTGACTGCCTCATCCCTGGGAAGCACAAATGGCTTAACCGGAAGATTTTCCTTTACAATCTTTGTCATCTCAGCTTCCAGTTTCTCCAGGTCCTCAGGTGTGAATCCGCCCTCCCTGTCAAAATCATAGTAAAACCCGTCATCAATGGCCGGTCCGATTGCCAGCTTTGTCTCCGGGTACAGCCTCTTCACTGCCTGTGCCAGCACGTGGGATGCTGTGTGGCGGATGGCCCTTAACTCATCCTCTGCTTCCTGTACGCTTCCGTCCGGTAAAATAATCTTCATGCTATTACTCCTTTCATTCTCTCTAGGGCGTGTTTGAAAATTCATTCCCCAGGAAATAATTCCGGCATCCTTTGTGGTTATCATGTTTTCTCTCAGTATATGTCCATCCGCCGGAATGGGTAAAGAAAAACCCCTGGACATATCCCTATGTCCAAGGGTGCATATACACGGTTCCACCTTGATTTTCACTCATTGGTCCCTTAACGCGGGATACGGTGTCATTTCCTCCCGGGAATCCGATTAATGCTTTGGGTTCCTGTTACCGTCATCCAACAGATGACCGGCATGGTATCCTTGACACGGCTCAGGACCGGTCTTCATCAATCTTCGGTATACAGCCCTTCCACCAAAGGGGCCGCTCTCTGGATACTTCCCATTGACTACTGATTCCTTCAACGCCATTAACTGCATTTCTGCTAGTTTTGATTATAGCATTTGGCCATGATTTGTCAAGGCTTAAATGATGATGCTCCGTCCTAAAATAAAACTCCCCCATCATTGCAACCATTGTATCCGCCGGATATGGTAAGATTGCCGGCGTATTGACCAGAGGAAAAGGGATTATCCCCCAATGCTGACAAAAAACTTCCACGATGTCCATAAAAGTTATCCACCCATGCCGCATAATCAGCCTTCAAATTGTGGATAACATTTACTTTCCGCCTTATTTCTGTTAAAATATATCCTCAGGACCATATACAGATAGTGCCGGGCGGCACTAGATAAGACAAAAGAAGGTGAATACATGAAAATCGTTATTATTGACGGCCAGGGCGGCAAGATGGGAAGATCTGTAATTGAACAGCTGAAGAAACGTTTTCCTGAACTGGAGACATATGCAATCGGAACCAACAGTATTGCCACCTCCGCCATGTTGAAGGCAGGGGCAACCTATGGGGCAACCGGCGAGAATCCCGCCATTGTCAATGCCCAGGATGCGGATATCATCATAGGTCCCATCGGTATCGTCATGGCCAATTCCCTGCTGGGAGAAATCACTCCAGCCATGGCAGCCTCCATCGGTTCCAGCAAGGCATATAAGATACTTATCCCGGTGAACCGCTGTAACCATTACATCGTGGGATGCCAGAACAATACCTTATCCGATTATATAAGCATGGTATGCGATGAAGTAGGGAAGGAAGTGAAATCCATTTGAGGACCATAGAATTTAAAATGGAACGCCAGGGCCTTGTACAGGAAGGCGACAAGGTCAAAATCATTGAACGGGAGGGAACCAGCAGCTACAGTTATATCATTGACCCCGCTGTAGCCATGTCCGGCTGCTTTCCTTCCAGGTACCGCATCAGATCCGAATATGGCATCATAAAGGAAATCCGTGAAAATTCCAGAGGATTTTATGTGATTGTGGATTTTGATGAGGATGAACCAACCTGATAGGATCTGCCAGCCAAAAGACAGTAAGGAGTAAGGAGGCATGTCAAATGAAGTCATATCTGATAGGAATCCCAGCTGCTGTAAGTGCCGCGTGTCTTTTAACCGGCGGATATCTGTATCACATTGCCCTGGATGCCAAAACAGACAAATCATCCCTGCTGAAACCTACACCAGACACCATACAGCCTGACAATCAGGTGCCCCAGCAGCACAGACAGATTCCCCTGCGGCACAATCAGATTCCCCAACGGCACAATCAGGTTCCTCAGCGGCACAGACAGATTCCCCAGCAGCACAATCAGGTTCCTCAGCGGCACAGACAGATTCCCCTGCGGCACAATCAGATTCCTCAGCGGCACAGGCAAGCCCCTGAAGCAGGCAGCCATCTAATCCGACAATACCAGGACAGATATCTGTATTCCTTTGATAATCTAAAACTCCATGCTTATTTGTGCATGAACACTAAAACAGGCAATCAAAGTCAGGCATCCCTCCAGGCCCGTACAGGCAGCCATTGGGTAATCCTGGTTCACGGATATGCAGATTCCGGCCTGTGGTTCCATGAAGAGGCCCTGGCCTTTTACCGTCAGGGCTTCCATCTGCTGCTGCCTGATGCCAGGGGCCATGGTCAAAGCCAAGGCGCCTACGTTGGCATGGGCTGGCATGACCGTCTGGATATCATAAGCTGGATCCACTGGATTATGGAAAAAGATTCCCAGGCAGAAATTATCCTATACGGTGTATCCATGGGTGCTGCCACCGTCATGATGGCTGCAGGAGAAAACCTGCCCTCCAATGTAAAAGCAGTCGTGGAAGACTGTGGATACACATCTGCATGGGATGTACTGAAATACCAGCTGAACGTACAGTTCCGCCTGCCGGCATTTCCGGCCCTTACCAGTGCAGGTCTGGTCAACTTCATAAAAAACAGATATAGGTTAAAAGACGCTGATGCCGTCAAATGTGTCTCCAGGGCAAAAGTCCCGATTCTCTTCATCCATGGCACAGAAGACAGGTTCGTCCCCTTTGAGATGTCCAGGACACTCTATGATGCCTGTAACAGCAAAAAGGAATACCTTGCAGTAGAAGGCGCCGCCCACGTAAAATCTGCCATGGTGGGCGGCCCAGCCTACTGGGATAAGGTATTCCAGTTCATCAATCAATATATCTCCTAACCAATCGGTACAATCCTGACCTCATCAGTGGATTCTGTTGCCGGCGGAATCGTAGGCACCGGAACCGTGACCTCCTGACCCGGTTTAACGGTTCCTGCCACAGTGCCACCCGGCATGGCCGGATTTCCAGCCTGGCTACCTGAATTTGTCCCCTGACTGCCCGGATTCCCCGCCTGGCTGCCTGGATTCGTCCCCTGGCTGCCTGGATTCGCACCCTGACTGCCCGGATTCCCAACCTGATTACCTGGATTCGCAGCTTGGCTGCCTGGCGCCATGGTCTGTGCAGGTATCTCTCCTGGCAATGTCTCTATGGGTACGATTACCTCATCCCCTCCCTGGCTGCTCTCTTCTTCCTTTGACACATCTATAGCAGCCATATCAATCAGACTTCTGTCAGCCCCATTTAATTCAACCGCCTTACTCCAAAGCACACTTGTTATTCCGCTGCTTTTACTCCAATCACAATCATGCCACAGGCAGATGACCTTGCCGTCTTTAGCCATTACAATCTCCAGCATATCATTCCCATCCACATGCTTACCGGTCCTGGCCGATGCATCATTTATCTTATAAATAGTCCCGTCCCGTGATATAACCGCCGCAACTCCATAAGATCCGCTCCAGATAGAGGGATGGTATTCCCCAAATATCTCGCCCTCATCTTCATAATAATACATATTCTGGATAACACCGGGAAAGGGTTCTGACAAAGCCTGTTTATTCTGTCCATCTAAATCCGTCCTAAATATCCTACTGTACCATTCGCCTCCACTCCCCTTATCCACATAACTGCTGTAATAAATCTGATTATCCACAATACAGTAACTTTGTACACCATAAGTTTCCCTGATAAGGACGGTATCATTGCTATCCTGTTTTGAATTAACAGTTGCCTTTGACCCGCTGCCGCTGAGATAATATGTCCTTCCATCAATGGTAAGCTGTCCATGCTTCACATATTTAATCTCACCGTCTTCCTCTATCCTATAAATCCGGTCACCCACAGCAACACTATTTCCACTGTCGGCCACAGCCGGATTCCCCAGTTCATCCACCAGATAGCAGCTGTCATCCTTAATTACAACTGAATACTTCCCTTCCCCGGCAGCTATCTCCACCCCGGATACAGCAGAATGGATCTGTCCTGCCTGAGCATAATAAATGGTATCATTGAACACCATATAACCGTCTACCTGCTCAGCAATCAATTCCTTTACATTACTTCCCGGCCTCATGCGGAACAGCTTATCACAAAGCCCTTTCTCGGCCTCTGAAAGGCGCGTCAGCTGACTTTCCTTCACCTTAGGCAGATAATATACATAATCACCATAAGCCCGCATGGAATACCTTGTAGTCTTCTCAGGGGATGTTTCCCCTCCAAGGACCATGATTTTATTCTCCACGGTCTTCCTGTATAGGATTGTCCTAAACAGGCCTGTCCCTTCCTCATCTTTAAGAAAACACCAAAACGCATTGGTCCTTACCAGGCTGTCCAGGTTCTCCCCCGTACTCTCAGGAACATAATCCAAATCAGTCTCAATATTTTTCAGATACCCCTTGGTATCGTGGAGTGTATATATCTGCCCATCCTGTTTTAACTGCCCGGTAACCATGAACCCGTCCTCATTAAAATAATACAGGAATCCATCTATATCCTTCCACTGATCCTTAACAAAACTTTTTGCATCCAGATAATACATCCATCCCTGGTCTGTCTCATTCCATCCCACAGAAGGTTCCTCATCTGTATCGATGGTTATATCCATGGTTTCTTCCTCCCTGGAAAAATCCAGCTGCTTATAATCCGAACTGATTTTCCCAAACACGGAAATAACCACATAAATAGCTGCAACCATCACAAGTACAGCAATCAGGATAAGAAATACCATCTTTACGGGCGATTCTTTCTTTTTACGACGTCTGTTCATTTGCTTTTCCTTTGAACCTCTTTTTCTATAATAACTTATAGTATCAGACTTCCCTGGTTTTTACAATGGCGGAAATCTTACAATAAATAAAAAAAGCACCTATCCATAACAGATAATTAAAAATTAAAAGGCAGTATATTTAAGTCATTTAACGCCACTTGACATATTTGTAGGATTGGTATAATATAATAATACCAGGAAGTTTAGTACATATGTTGCACTAAACAAAGCCCCAAAGAGTACCAGTCTTTGGGGCTTCTTTTTGGCTAGCTGTCTTTACGGTTCCGGTCTAACCATTTGTATATGTAGTAACCAGCTACACTTGCCATGACCGAAACCAGGAAGTTTAATACATTAGACATGTTGCACACACCCTTTCCGCTGCACGGTATAGGGTAGACAGCAAATCTATTATACTATATTTGATCATATACTTACAGCATTAATTATGACATGATTAAAAGTAAATATTAATTACTCTTACCATATGATTTTACATCAGAAAGCACCAGCAGACCCGGAGACTTTAGGTTCCTGTCTCTGGTGCTTATTTATCAAAATAATATTTGTACTATTGACATTTAGAACAAATTATCCTAAATCTTTCCAAGGCAACTATTTTTACATCTGTCAGAAATACCCGAATATTCCTTAGATGGGTACATGCTGATATGGTCTTAGCTTTGACCCGGTAAAGATAAAGGTTCCTAAAACTCCCAAAAGAATGTCCATGTGCTTTCTTCTGCTGAGATACAATATTTATTGGATTCCGCAAAATTCTCCGTCCTGTGGCTGACTACCAGAAATAAGGCTATAATCGCTTTAATGCTGGACTCTGGTATTAGGCAGAACGAGGTATGCACATTAGTAAAAAAGGAGCTGGATTTTGACCGTGGTGCGTTACAAGTCACCGGGAAGGTTTCCAAAGACCGTTTAGTCCCCTTGGGGTATATTTCCAAAATGTTGCTGGAAGATTATCTATCCCAATTTCTGCATTGATAACTACAGGTTTCTGCATTGATAACTACAGGAGAACGGGAAATACTGGTGTCTACGATTTGAGCACTTTAATGGGTCATGAAAGCATTGAAACCACGAAAAGATATGAGCACTTTGCACATGAAATAATCGCCGTTCAAAACTGCAATTCCCACCTTGATAACATCTACCTGAAATAAATTTTTTGTGGATAAATCCCCCTAAAACAACGTATTTACGTACTTTTTGGCAATAAAAAAGCACCTATCCATAACAGATAAGTGCCTTAGTGCCCAGAGCCGGAATCGAACCAGCGACACGAGGATTTTCAGTCCTCTGCTCTACCAACTGAGCTATCTGGGCATCTGATGAGCGTGCCGGGGTTCGAACCCGGGACAACTTGATTAAAAGTCAAGTGCTCTACCAACTGAGCTACACACCCAAGATTTAAGTTTTTACATTAAAAATTGCGGGGGCAGGATTTGAACCTACGACCTTCGGGTTATGAGCCCGACGAGCTTCCAGACTGCTCCACCCCGCGCTAATATATAATTATAAATGTTTTAAAATGCTTTGTCAATAAACATTTTAATGGGCGAAGGTGGATTCGAACCACCGAAGGCATTGCCAGCAGATTTACAGTCTGTCCCCTTTGGCCACTCGGGAATTCGCCCTTATTAAATTAGTATATACACTTTTTTAAGAAAAATACTTGAGTGGGGCCTACAGGGCTCGAACCTGTGACCCTCTGCTTGTAAGGCAGATGCTCTCCCAGCTGAGCTAAGACCCCAATAGGTATTTTCTTCAGCGTGTATATGAAAGAAAAACGACCCGGAACGGGTTCGAACCGTCGACCTCCGCCGTGACAGGGCGGCGCTCTAACCAGCTGAGCCACCGGGCCATTAAAGGCATATACATACCTTCAAAACCACATATTGAAAACCGAACTGACAAACTTCCTGCTTCTCCCTGAACCTTCTGGTTAAGCCCTCGACCGATTAGTATTAGTCAGCTCCGTACATTGCTGCACTTCCACCTCTAACCTATCCACCTCGTCGTCTTCAAGGGGTCTTACTGCTTACGCATGGGAGATCTCATCTTGAGGGGGGCTTCACGCTTAGATGCCTTCAGCGTTTATCCCGTCCAGACTTGGCTACCCTGCCATGGCCCTGGTAGGCCAACAGGTACACCAGCGGTCTGTCCATCCCGGTCCTCTCGTACTAAGGACAGCTCCTCTCAGATCTCCTACGCCCGCGCCGGATAGGGACCGAACTGTCTCACGACGTTCTGAACCCAGCTCGCGTACCGCTTTAATGGGCGAACAGCCCAACCCTTGGGACCTGCTACAGCCCCAGGATGCGATGAGCCGACATCGAGGTGCCAAACCACTCCGTCGATGTGAACTCTTGGGAGTGATAAGCCTGTTATCCCCAGGGTAGCTTTTATCCGTTGAGCGATGGCAATCCCACTTTCATACCACCGGATCACTAAGTCCTACTTTCGTACCTGCTCGACCCGTCAGTCTCGCAGTCAAGCCCCCTTATGCCTTTGCACTCTTTGGATGGTTTCCAACCATCCTGAGGGAACCTTTGAGCGCCTCCGATACCCTTTCGGAGGCGACCGCCCCAGTCAAACTCCCCACCTGACATTGTCCCCCGCCCAGGTCATGGGCGCAGGTTAGAAACCCAGTACCGCAAGGGTGGTATCCCAACAATGGCTCCATACAGACTGGCGTCCATATCTCTTAGCCTCCCACCTATCCTGTACATGCAGCACCGGATCCCAGTATCAAGCTGGAGTAAAGCTCCATGGGGTCTTTCCGTCCTGGCGCAGGTAACCAGCATCTTCACTGGTATTTCAATTTCACCGGGTGCATTGTTGAGACAGCGCTCAAATCATTACGCCTTTCGTGCGGGTCGGAACTTACCCGACAAGGAATTTCGCTACCTTAGGACCGTTATAGTTACGGCCGCCGTTTACTGGGGCTTAAATTCAAAGCTTCGGTTTCCCTAACCTCTCCTCTTAACCTTCCAGCACCGGGCAGGCGTCAGCCCATATACCTCACCTTACGGTTTTGCATAGACCTGTGTTTTTGCTAAACAGTTGCTTGAGCCTATTCTCTGCGGCCACATCTCTGTGGCACCCCTTCTCCCGAAGTTACGGGGTCATTTTGCCGAGTTCCTTAACAATGCTTCTCCCGCCGGCCTTAGGATTCTCTCCTCATCCACCTGTGTCGGTTTACGGTACGGGCATGCATCACACGATAGCGGCTTTTCTTGACAGCCGGAATCACACACTTCGCTACTTCAGTTCGCTCCGCGTCACGTCTTCGGGTTGCACGGCGGATTTGCCAGCCGTACCCCTACCCCGCTTGCCCCGGTATTCCCATTCCCGGGATGTGTTGTCCTTCTGTGTCCCCACAGTTCTGATGATGCATGGTACAGGAATCTCAACCTGTTGTCCATCGGCTACGCCTCCCAGCCTCGCCTTAGGCCCCGACTTACCCAGAGCAGATCAGCTTTACTCTGGAAACCTTGGATATTCGGCCTGGAGGATTCCCACCTCCATCTCGCTACTCATTCCGGCATTCTCTCTTCTTAGCACTCCACGGCTCCTCATCGGTACCGCTTCGCCGTCCTAAGAATGCTCCTCTACCAATGTACTCACATACATTCCTAAGCTTCGGTGTTGTGTTTCAGCCCCGGACATTTTCGGCGCAGGACCTCTCGACTAGTGAGCTATTACGCACTCTTTGAATGTGTGGCTGCTTCTGAGCCAACATCCTAGTTGTCTTTGAAATCCCACATCCTTTTCCACTTAACACACACTTTGGGACCTTAGCTGTAGGTCTGGGCTCTTTCCCTTTTGACTACCCAACTTATCTCGTGCAGTCTGACTCCCGTACATCATTTATGCGGCATTCGGAGTTTGATATCCCTTGGTAAGCTTTGACGCCCCCTTAGGAATTCAGTGCTCTACCTCCGCTAAACTTGATACGAGGCTAGCCCTAAAGCTATTTCGAGGAGAACCAGCTATCTCCGGGTTCGATTGGAATTTCTCCCCTATCCACACCTCATTCCCACCCTTTTCAACGGATGTGGATCCGGTCCTCCACGGAATTTTACTTCCGCTTCAACCTGGACATGGATAGGTCACCCGGTTTCGGGTCTGCCTGTACTGACTTGACGCCCATTTAAGACTCGGTCTCCCTTCGGCTCCGCACCTTAAGTGCTTAACCTTGCCAGTACCGGCAACTCGCCGGACCGTTCTACAAAAAGTACGCGGTCGCACCTTAACGTGCTCCCACAGCTTGTAAACACAGGGTTTCAGGTTCTCTTTCACTCCCCTCCCGGGGTCCTTTTCACCTTTCCTTCACAGTACTATGCGCTATCGGTCACTAAGTAGTATTTAGCCTTGGAGGGTGGTCCCTCCGACTTCCCACAAGGTTTCTCGTGTCTCGTGGTACTCTGGATACCGCCGCTGCCTATTGTTTTCATGTACGGGGCTCTCACCCTCTATGGCCTGCCTTCCCAGGCAGTTCCATTAACAAGTCGGCTCACTTACGCGGTCCATAACCCCAGCATGCACGCACGCTGGTTTGGGCTCATCCCATTTCGCTCGCCGCTACTCTGGGAATCGATGTTTCTTTCTCTTCCTCCGGTTACTTAGATGTTTCAGTTCACCGGGTTCCCGACGTATGGCTATGTATTCACCATACGACACTTGAGGGTTGCTCAAGTAGGTTTCCCCATTCAGATACCTCCGGATCAAAGGATATTTGCTCCTCCCCGAAGCTTTTCGCAGCTTATCACGTCTTTCATCGGCTCTTAGTGCCAAGGCATCCACCCTGCGCTCTTATTAGCTTAACCAAAACGACCTCCACCTGCGGGTGCGGGTGTCAGTCAAAGTCCATAGCGTTGGACTCTTTGGTTCTAGGTTCTTCTTAAACGCTTTCGCGTTTACAAGTTTGTTTCTTTCCATACAATCTCTTGTATGGCCTCGGATGTCTTGTTTATCCTAATTTCTTAGGATACTCAATTCATTTTTTTCAATATGCGGTTTTCAAGGTACGTATGTGACTGATGTTTTATCAGTCATTAGTGAACTCGATTCTTCGAATCCACTAATCACTGGTAAAAACCAGTTATATGGAACAGCACTTCCCTGCTGACGTAGGTTAACACATTCTTTATAACACAGGTTTCGCTTTTACCTCCACCCATTGGAATATGTCTGTTCTATATAAAACACTCTTTCGAGTGGTTTTTTTAAGGGAATCCGGCAGCCACCTGCTCTCCCATGCCGTCTCCAGCATAGTACCATCGGCCGCTTAGGTCTTAACCATCGTGTTCGGGATGGGAACGGGTGTGTCCCCTAAGCGCATCGCCACCGGAAATCTTTTTGTTTCCTTGACTTTTGATAATCAGAAAACTGAACAGTATATAAAACCCTTACTTCTTCTTCCTTAGAAAGGAGGTGATCCAGCCGCACCTTCCGATACGGCTACCTTGTTACGACTTCACCCCAGTTACCTGCCCCGCCTTCGGCAGCTCCCTCCTTTCGGTTGGGTCACTGACTTCGGGCGTTGCTGACTCCCATGGTGTGACGGGCGGTGTGTACAAGACCCGGGAACGTATTCACCGCGGCATTCTGATCCGCGATTACTAGCGATTCCAGCTTCGTGTAGTCGGGTTGCAGACTACAGTCCGAACTGGGACGTTATTTTTGGGATTTGCTCACCTTCGCAGGGCCGCTTCCCTTTGTTTACGCCATTGTAGCACGTGTGTAGCCCAAATCATAAGGGGCATGATGATTTGACGTCATCCCCACCTTCCTCCAGGTTATCCCTGGCAGTCTCCCTAGAGTGCCCACCCGAGGTGCTGGCTACTAAGGATAAGGGTTGCGCTCGTTGCGGGACTTAACCCAACATCTCACGACACGAGCTGACGACAACCATGCACCACCTGTCTCCCCTGTCCCGAAGGAAGGGACACGTTACTGTCCGGTCAGGGGGATGTCAAGACTTGGTAAGGTTCTTCGCGTTGCTTCGAATTAAACCACATGCTCCACCGCTTGTGCGGGTCCCCGTCAATTCCTTTGAGTTTCATTCTTGCGAACGTACTCCCCAGGTGGAATGCTTATTGCGTTAGCGGCGGCACCGAGGGGCTTTGCCCCCCGACACCTAGCATTCATCGTTTACGGCGTGGACTACCAGGGTATCTAATCCTGTTTGCTCCCCACGCTTTCGAGCCTCAACGTCAGTTACAGTCCAGTAAGCCGCCTTCGCCACTGGTGTTCCTCCTAATATCTACGCATTTCACCGCTACACTAGGAATTCCACTTACCTCTCCTGCACTCCAGCCACACAGTTTCCAAAGCAGTCCCGGGGTTGAGCCCCGGGCTTTCACTTCAGACTTGCATCGCCGTCTACGCTCCCTTTACACCCAGTAAATCCGGATAACGCTTGCCCCCTACGTATTACCGCGGCTGCTGGCACGTAGTTAGCCGGGGCTTCTTAGTCAGGTACCGTCATTTTCTTCCCTGCTGATAGAGCTTTACATACCGAGATACTTCTTCACTCACGCGGCGTCGCTGCATCAGGCTTTCGCCCATTGTGCAATATTCCCCACTGCTGCCTCCCGTAGGAGTTTGGGCCGTGTCTCAGTCCCAATGTGGCCGGTCACCCTCTCAGGTCGGCTACTGATCGTCGCTTTGGTGGGCCGTTACCCCGCCAACTGGCTAATCAGACGCGGATCCATCTCACACCACCTGGGTTTTTCACACCGTACCATGCGGTACTGTGCGCTTATGCGGTATTAGCAGCCATTTCTAACTGTTATCCCCCAGTGTGAGGCAGGTTATCCACGCGTTACTCACCCGTCCGCCACTCAGTCATCCCATATTCCATCCGAAAACTTCCTATAAGATGCTTCGTTCGACTTGCATGTGTTAGGCACGCCGCCAGCGTTCATCCTGAGCCAGGATCAAACTCTCAAATTAAAAGCTGATTCCAGGTTTCAGACTACTTAGCTTGGCTAGTTATCTTTAACCTTCATTACTTGGTTTTGTTCTGAATTTTCTCAAATCCAAAGGTCCAAACCAGACCTTTTGTTTTTAGAATTTTCAGGGTTTTACATACTGTTCAATCTTCAATTATCAAGGTTCTCTGTGTTGTCGGCTTGTTCAGCAGCAACTTTTATATCTTATCACAGCTGCTTGTGTTTGTCAACAACTTTTTTAACTTTTTTTGATTTTTGTTTTTGACTTGATTTTGTCTTTTCAAAAATCATCCGCTGCATTTTCTCCAGCGGGTATTAATCATATCACAGTTGTCATTTTTTGTCAACAACTTTTTTTGATTAATTTTGTGCCCCCGGGGCAAAACAGTAAAAAAATAATCATTTGGAAAATGGAGCGGAGAAAGAGGGATTTGAACCCTCGCGCCGGTTTCCCAGCCTACACCCTTAGCAGGGGCGCCTCTTCGGCCTCTTGAGTATTTCTCCGAATTGATATTTTCCATATGATTGCTTCTTATGACATGTTTGTCCTCAGACGCATTGACCATTATACTAGATAGGATTTACATTGTCAAGGGCTTTTCAGCGACATTTTTATTTATTTCTTCCTGAATCCTGTCGTGTACAAGATGTGCTATTTCTGAGGTCTTCATTCCCATATATTGATCCGGCATAATGGGTTCCATATAGTGGACTTCCACATATTCCTGATTCAGTGAGCTCATATCAAAGGGCCTGAAGGAATTAATCAGGGCAACCGGCACAATAGGGCAGCCGGCTTTTACCGCACTTTTGAATGTACCGCTTTTGAAATCCAATATCTCGTTTCCTTTTCGGCTTCGGTGCCCTTCTGCAAATATCACAAAGTTCCGGCCTTCCTTTACCAGCCTTGTCACTTCTCCTATAATACGCACCTGGTCCTTCATGTCCTTCCTGTCCATGGCCAGGCTTCCCGTGGCCCCCAGTACCTGTTTCACCAATATCCAGCCAGATGCTTCTTTTTTTATGACAACCGAAAGGGCCTTGGGACATGTTGAAAAAAGCGCCAGCACGTCAAACAGCCCCTGATGGTTCGGAAACAGCATGAATCCATCCTTCTCAGGAATATGTTCCACCCCGGTTACTTTTATGGTAACCCTCCCCCTTTTTATGATCCTTCTGGTCATCTCTGCAATATAGTCATACCGCTGCTGCATGGTATGATTATCCCCGGGTCTGGCCATACAGGCGATTTTAAGCAGCCATACCGGCGCATGGAACAGATTCATGAATACCATATATATAATCCGTTTCATATGCTCCCCTCTTCTTCCCCCTGATTTTAATGATGGTTTCCTGCATTATGGTCTGCAGTACTCTTTTACCGCTGTCTCATACAGGTTGTTTCCCTGGGAATCCACTACCACGATTACAGGGAAATCCTTAATCTTAAGTTTCCTTATTGCCTCCGGACCCAAATCCTCGTATGCAACGATTTCCGAAGATAGGATGCATTTTGATAAAATGGCTCCTGCTCCTCCCACAGCCGCAAAATACACGGACTGGTTGCGTATGATGCCATCCATGACTGCCTGGGACCTTTTACCTTTTCCTATCATGGCCCCCATACCCATGTCTAAGAGCCTGGGCGTGTATTTGTCCATACGGCTGGCAGTGGTGGGACCTGCCGATCCAATGGGACGCCCTTCCCTGGCAGGTGACGGACCCATATAGTATATTATATTGTTTTTTATATCAAACGGCAGCATCTCCCCTTTATCCAGGGCTTCATCCATACGCTTGTGGGCTGCATCCCTGGCAGTATAGATGGTTCCGGTTAGATATACGTAATCTCCTGCCTTTAATGAAACCGCATCTTCCTTTGTCATCGGTACATTCATATGTCTGTCCATAACCATTACTCCCTCTCACGGTAATCCCTTATTCTGTTTATGAATCCTGTTTATAATATCCTGTTTGCATGGCGGTTTACATGACAGCATATATTGACGGCCACAGGAAGTCCTGCTATATGGGTTGCGAACGTCTCAATATTGACTGCAAGGGCTGTTATCCTTCCCCCCAGCCCTCCCGGCCCAATGCCAAGCTGGTTGACTCTTGTGAGCATTTCCTGCTCCAGTTCCTTTACCCACGGTACCGTTGGCTTTTCCTCTATATTCCTTGTGAGGGCATGTTTTGCCATCTGGGCACATTTTTCAAAGGTTCCGCCGATGCCCACACCGATTACCATGGGAGGACAGGCATTTGGGCCGGCATCCCTGACAGCTGTGATGATGGCGTTCTTCACGCCTTCCAGTCCGTCGGCTGGTTTTAACATGAATACGCGGCTCATGTTCTCACTGCCAAATCCCTTGGGTGCTACCGTGATATAGAGGGTATCACCTTCCACGATTTCATAATGGATTACGGCAGGCGTGTTATCCTTTGTGTTGACCCGCTCAATTGGGTCTCCAACCACGGACTTACGGAGATATCCTTCTTCATACCCCTTTCTCACACCTTCATTGACAGCATGGGCCAGACTGCCTCCTGTTATATGCACGTCCTGTCCCACCTTAAGGAATACTACTGCCATCCCTGTATCCTGACAGATGGGTATCATATCCTCAGCAGCGATTTTCAGGTTTTCTTTCAGCTGTCCAAGGACCTGGCGTCCCAAAGGAGACTCCTCCTCCTTAACTGCCAGGTTGAATACCTGCTTCATATCCGGCGCAAGCATATGGTTTGCCTCAATGCACATTTCCTTAACTGCTTCTGTAATCAGCCCTGTGTGTATCTCCCTCATGGCCTATACTCCTCCTTTAATTGGTAATATGTATTCCAGGAATTCCTCCTCGGGCATCGGCTTCCCATAGTAATAACCCTGTATGCTGCTGACCCCGAATTCCTTAAGCATTTCCGCCTGTTCCTTTTCTTCCACCCCTTCAGCTACAATCTTAAGTCCCATGGAGCGGAAGGTCTTAACCATGCTCTTTACTAAAAGTTCTGCCTTTCTATCCCCCGGAATGCCTTTTAACAGGCTTTTATCCAGCTTAATATACTCAAAAGGCAGCGAGAGTACACATGAAATATTAGAATAACCTGTCCCGAAATCATCCAGATAAAAACAGATTCCGCTTTTAGTCAGTTCTTCCATCATCATTTTCATATAGTCCATGTCCTGGAGAAGTACCCTTTCCGTAATCTCAATCTTCAGCCGCTCCGGCGTCAGGTGGTACTTATCCAGGCACTGCTTCATCCGTTCCAGAAGTGTCCTGTCTTCAAACTGCTGCATGGAAAGATTGATGGATATGGATTTGATCTGGCCAGGCGTCCGTTGCAATAATAAGCACACCTCCTCCAGCACAATCCAGAACAGATCGTCAATCATTCCCTTTTCTTCTGCTATGGGAATAAATTCCCCGGGTGAAACAGGATTACCGTCATAATCCTTCAGGCGCAGCAGGGCCTCGGCTGACGAAAAACAGTTATCCTCCAGACTGTATACAGGCTGGTACCATACCTTAAAACGCTTGTGCTCAATGGAATACTGCATGATTTCAATCAGTTGTTTCCGCCTCATCAGATGATGGAGCATGGACGAATCAAATCTTTTAAGGCCTTCCGGTGACTCCCCGGCTGACTCTATACCATATTCCAGGAATTCAATGACCTGGGCCGGGTTCCACTCCTGTCCCGTGTATACAAAATCAGTAAAAAGCGCATTGATGTTGCATGAAACCTTTCCCTGATTCCACGGATGATTGAACCGGTCCCTGATTTTCCCTATATTATCATATGCATTTTCCTCTGAATCATAGGGAAGGAGGATGGCAAATTCAACATTGGCAAACCGGAATGCCCTTGACTGGGGAAGGATATGGTCCAGTCTGTCCGCAATGACATAGAGGAATTCATCCCCCTGCTTATAGCTGAACTTCTGGTTGATGGAGGAAAAATTCTTCAGGGCCACAAGTATTACCTGGAACTGCTGGTGCCCTGCTATGCGCAGCGCGATTTCCTGGAAAAAGCTGTTCCTGTTGCCGATTCCGGTAAGGCTGTCCCTTTCATTCCAGCTGCTTTGGAAGCTTATATATATGATCATGTCGGTTATGGCTGCGAACATGCCGTTTATCAGAAGATACGGATATTCATGCTGAAAGTAAATCAGGGCCGCGGC
Source organism: Enterocloster sp. OA13 (assembly GCF_022440595.1). Lineage (NCBI taxonomy): Bacteria > Bacillati > Bacillota > Clostridia > Lachnospirales > Lachnospiraceae > Enterocloster > Enterocloster sp. OA13. Next base: position 5,658,697 of record NZ_JAKNTF010000001.1, read on the forward strand.
AAGGATCGGCATGGTGCGTATCAGCCTTACCACGGATTTCCCCACACTGGGACGGTTGCGCAGATAACACGTGGACAGCATCAGTACTTCTATGCCCATCACCACATAGCCCGCGCTGTTAAGAGGACCTCTCTGGTATGACATGTGCCCGTCAAAGTAAAAGAGAACACCGCTTTTTAAATTCCACAGCACAAGGAGAAGGTACAGCACATTAAGGGCTGCTGCCATCATGAGGAAACGCCTGATACATATCCGGCTGTATACATGTTCCAGTATCAGGGTTGCCAGATACACGGACACCACCGTGCATAGGAATACGGCCAGCATGAAGTAGGCGCTGTTGAGGGCCATATTAATCCACAGGGGTATCCTGGACGCAATCGAAATGGTATGTACACATAAAATATTAAGGAGGATGGTCAGTACGGACATCCATAGACAGAGCCTGTACATCTTTCTCCTGTAATTAGCTGCCAATTTCCTTTCATAGTAGTGCAGCATTAAAAATATGATGATAATTAATGCCAGCAACTCAGCTGCCAATGACCATCTGATCATCTATTTCTCCTTTGTAAGTGAAATTATACATGAAAAGGCTGTCTTTCAGGACAGCCTTTTCAGTATATTCAACCTTATTTGCCTACACATCAGCTGTGCTGCTCTTTATTCTTTCTCTTCCGCTTCCACGTCTTCTGAATCGGCATTCCCTGCTTCCACATCTTCTGCCTCAGCAGTTTCCTCATCATAGAATTCTTCATCAAAAACATTGCTTTCCTTCGTAACGCTCTCGCGCACCTTGGCAATGCTTGCAACCTTTATGTCAGATTCCTGGTCAATGTTCATCAGCTTGACTCCGGATGTGTTGCGCCCGATGATGGATATATCGTCCACGCTCATACGGATAACGATGCCTTCTGTTGTGATCAGCATGATTTCGCGGCCGTCATTTACCAGCTTTGCCCCTACGATATTGCCGGTCTTTTCCGTGCACTTGTAACAGATGACACCCTTTCCGCCTCTGTTCTGGGCGCTGAATTCTGATATGACGGTACGTTTGCCCATACCATTTTCAGAAACAATGAGAAGGCTTTCTCCCTGGCTTTCCATCTGCATGCCAATGACTTCGTCATCTTCTTCAAACCGCATACCGATGACACCCATGGATACACGTCCGGTCACCCTTACATCTGTCTCATTGAACCGGATACACATTCCCTTGCGCGTTACAAGGAAAATATCCTGGTTATTATCCGTTGCCTTTACCTCTATGAGTTCATCATCCTCACGCAGTACAATGGCCTGAAGCCCGTTCTTGCGCACATGTTCATATTCCACCATAGGCGTCTTCTTGACCATACCGTTCCTGGTTGCCATGAACAGATATTTGTCCTCGTTATATTCGCGCATTGGGATGATGGCTGTAATCTTCTCATCTGGCTGCAGCTGAAGGAGGTTGATGATGGCCGTGCCTCTTGCAGTACGTCCTGCCTCGGGAATCTCATATGCCTTAAGCCTGTATACGCGTCCCTTATTGGTAAAGAACATCATGAAGTGATGGTTGGTGGTCATGAGCAGATCCTCGATATAGTCTTCCTCAATGGTCTGCATTCCCTTGATGCCCTTGCCGCCGCGGTTCTGGCTTCTGAAATTGTCCACATCCATCCTCTTGATGTATCCAAGATGGGTCATGGCAATCACCGTATCCTCATCCGGAATCAGATCTTCCATGGATACATCGTCATCGTATCCAATGGCAGTACGCCTGTCATCCCCGTATTTATCCGCGATGATCTGGATTTCCTCCTTGATTACGGTCAGGAGCTTTTTCACATCTGCCAGGATTGCCTGTAATTCCTCAATCTTGGCCAGAAGTTCCTTGTATTCGTTCTCAAGCTTCTCGCGCTCCAAACCGGTCAGCGCGCGCAGTCTCATGTCCACAATGGCCTGGGACTGTGCATCGGATAAACCGAAGCGCTCCATCAACTGGTTCTTGGCATCCGCCACATTGGATGAACCGCGGATGATACGAATGACCTCGTCAATATGATCCAGGGCAATGAGCAGGCCTTTTAAGATGTGGGCGCGCTCCTCAGCCTTATTCAGGTCATACTGTGTCCTTCTTCTTACGACTTCTTCCTGATGCTTCAGATATTCATCCAACATCTGGTGAAGGTTTAAGACCTTTGGCTGGTTATCAATCAGGGCCAGCATGATGACGCCGAAGGTGTCCTGGAGCTGTGTGTGCTTTAACAGCTGGTTCAGGATGACGTTGGCATTCACATCCCTGCGCAGCTCTATGTTGATGCGCATGCCCTCACGGTTGGATTCATCCCCGATGTATGTGATTCCGTCAATCTTCTTTTCCTTAACCAGGTCCGCGATTTTCTCAATCAGACGGGCCTTGTTGACCATGTACGGAAGTTCGGTCACTATGATTCTTGACTTTCCGTTGGCCATGGTCTCTATGTTGGTGACCGCGCGCACCTTTATCTTGGCGCGTCCGGTGCGGTATGCCTCTTCTATGCTTCTTCTTCCCAGTATGGTTGCCCCTGTGGGGAAATCAGGACCTTTGACAATCTCCATGATTTCTTCCAGGGAAGTCTCCCTGTCCTCTTCCACCTGGTTGTCAATCATCTTTACCACGGCACTGATGATTTCCCGCAGGTTGTGGGGAGGTATGTTGGTGGCCATGCCGACGGCGATACCGGATGTGCCGTTGACCAGAAGGTTGGGATACCTGGAGGGGAGCACCACCGGCTCCTTCTCTGTTTCATCAAAGTTGGGTACGAAGTCAACCGTATCCTTGCCGATATCAGCCAGCATTTCCATGGAAATCTTACTTAAACGGGCTTCCGTATAACGCATGGCCGCAGCGCCGTCACCGTCCACGGAACCGAAGTTGCCATGACCGTCTACCAGCGGATATCTGGTGGACCACTCCTGGGCCATGTTAACCAGGGCGCCGTAGATGGAGCTGTCTCCGTGGGGATGGTATTTACCCATGGTATCACCTACGATACGGGCGCACTTACGATGTGGTTTATCAGGACCATTGTTCAGCTCTATCATGGAGTAAAGCACACGTCTTTGGACCGGCTTTAAACCATCCCTTACATCGGGGAGCGCCCTGGCGCTGATTACACTCATGGCATAGTCAATATAGGACTGTTCCATGGTCTTTTTCAGGTCTACATCATGAACCTTGTCAAATACATTTGGTTCCATATTCAATCTCCTTTATGTTTGAAATCCTCTTAGTTCAGCCATAAGCGCAATCAGATATCAAGGTTCTGTACACGCTTTGCATTGGCCTCAATGAATTCCCTTCTTGGTTCTACCTGGTCGCCCATCAGTGTGGTAAAGGTCAGGTCAATCTCGGATGTGGTCTCCTCGTCCAGGGTTACGCGCAGCAGCACCCTGCGCTCAGGATCCATGGTTGTCTCCCACAGCTGTTCCGCATCCATCTCACCCAGTCCTTTATAACGCTGGATTTTATTGTTGGTGTCACGGCCAATGTCCGTGAGGATGGAATTAAGCTCGTCGTCGCTGTATGCGTACCATACCTTTTTGCTCTTTTCCACCTTGTATAAAGGCGGCTGGGCCAGATATACGTAGCCCTGTTTGATTAGCTCCGGCATGAACCTGTAAAGGAAGGTCAGAAGCAGGGTGCTGATATGGGCGCCGTCCACATCAGCATCCGTCATGATGATGATCTTGTGGTAACGCAGCTTGGATATGTCAAAGTCTTCGTGGATTCCTGTTCCAAATGCCGTAATCATGGCCTTGATTTCCGCATTGCCGTAAATCCGGTCCATCCTGGCTTTTTCCACGTTCAGTATCTTGCCTCTGAGGGGCAGGATGGCCTGGGTTGCACGGGAACGGGCTGTCTTGGCCGAACCGCCTGCGGAATCTCCCTCAACAATATAGATTTCACAGTTTTCAGGATTCTTATCTGAACAGTCAGCCAGCTTGCCGGGAAGCGCCATTCCGTCCAGTGCGGACTTACGGCGTGTCAGGTCCCTGGCCTTCCTGGCCGCGGCCCTGGCCCTCTGTGCCATGATGGACTTCTCACACATGGCCTTGGCGATTGCAGGGTTCTGCTCAAGGAAATAGGTCAGCTGTTCGCTGACAATATTATCCACTGCGCTGCGGGCCTCACTGTTGCCCAGCTTCTGCTTGGTCTGGCCCTCGAACTGTGGTTCTTCCACCTTGATGCTGATGATGGCGGTCAGGCCCTCCCGGATATCCTCGCCGGATAGGCTGTCCTCGTTATCCTTAAGCAGCTTATTCTTCCTGGCATAGTCATTAAACGTCTTGGTGAGCGCGTTCTTAAAGCCGGTCAGGTGGGTTCCGCCTTCCGGGGTATTGATATTGTTGACAAATGTATATATATTCTCGGTATAGGAATCATTGTGCTGCATGGATACTTCCACGTACACGCCTTCCTTGGATCCTTCACAGTAAATGACCTGGTCGTATAAAGGCGTCTTGCCCTTGTTCAGATAGGTGACAAATTCCTTGATACCGCCCTCATAGTGGAAGGTCTTTTCCTTCTTCTCATCCCTGTCATCCTTCAGGGTAATCCTAAGGTTCTTTGTAAGGAACGCAGTCTCGCGAAGCCTTATCTTCAAGGTATCATAATCGTAGATTGTTTCTTCAAATATCTCTTTGTCGGGCAGGAAGGTAACCTTGGTCCCATGCTGGTCAGGACTGCATTTGCCTACGATTTTCAAAGGATACGTTACTTTTCCGCGTTCATAGCGCTGCTGGTAAATGTCGCCATCCTTATATACCTGTACCTCCAGCCACTCGGAAAGTGCGTTAACAACCGATGCGCCAACGCCGTGAAGGCCGCCGGATACCTTGTATCCCCCGTTGCCGAATTTACCGCCTGCATGGAGGATGGTGAATACGACTTCCACGGCCGGAAGGCCTGCCTTCTTCTGGATGCCAACCGGAATGCCGCGGCCATCGTCCACAACGGTTATGGAATTGTCCTCATTGATCGTAACCTCAATGGAATCACAATATCCTGCCAATGCCTCATCAACCGCATTATCTACAATCTCATAAACCAGATGGTGGAGACCTCTGGCCGATGTGCTGCCAATATACATGCCAGGCCTTTTCCTGACTGCCTCAAGTCCTTCCAAAATCTGAATCTGATCTGCTCCGTATTGCTCTCCCATGTTCTATATCTTCCTTTCTTTTCGGGTAACCAGCGCCTGGCGGTACTAGTTCTCATTTTCAACGGTTCCGTCGATAACTTTGAATATCTTGTCTATATGGAACCTATTATTGACAAAATCATCCAGCCCGGTACAGGTAATCATGGTCTGGATGTCCTGTATGGCTGATAAAAGATGGTTCTGCCTGCTGCTGTCCAGCTCTGATAAGACATCATCCAGCAGAAGGATGGGATTATCCCTGCTGACTGCCTTGACCAGTTCCAGTTCTGACAGCTTCAGGGACAGGGCGGCGGTTCGCTGCTGGCCCTGTGAGCCAAACCTGCGGATATCAATGCCGTTCACAATAAAGCTGATATCATCCCGGTGGGGACCTGACAGCGTGGTCTTCTGTTTCATATCCTGAGGGCGGTTCTTCTTCAGTGTCTGTTCAAACTGGTCCTCAAGGGTATATGGTTCATAGGAAATCCTTATTGCCTCCTTGTTACCTGAAAGGCTCAGATGAATGTCCTGTATGATTTCATTTAACCGGTCAATGAACTCCCTGCGGAACCGGATTACTTCTTTTCCATAATTTACCAGCTGCATATCCCATACATCCAGGGTTTCCTCATATTCAGGCTTGAAAAACAGCTCCTTTAGCAGTTTGTTACGCTGAAGCAGCACTTTGTTGTACTGTACGAGTGAATGGACATACAGCTTATTTAACTGGCACAGTTCCATATCTATGAATCTTCTTCTCTCGGAAGGCCCATTCTTGATGATGTTCAGGTCCTCGGGGGAAAAGAAAACCACGTTGGCGATTCCAAACAGCTCGCTGGCCTTTCTTATGGGCACACCGTTTATGGCAATTCCCTTGGGTTTGTTTTTTTTCAGGTGCATGTCAATGCGGTAAGGCACATTGTTCTTCCTGATCTGTAATTTAATATGGGATTCATCCTGGTCAAAACGGATGATATCCCTGTCCTTAGCGCTTTTATGTGATTTAGATGTGCAGCAGACGTAGACGGCTTCCAGAATATTCGTCTTTCCCTGGGCATTATCACCGTAGAGTATATTGGTTCCCTGATTAAATTCCATATGTAATTCTTGGTAGTTCCGGTAATTTTTCAGTTCTATGGATTCTATAATCATGGATATTCTCTTTCTGCGGCCCCTTTATTTGGTGATTTTGATGGTCTGTCCGTCATAGGATACCACATCTCCATCCACCAGTTTCTTTCCGCGCTGGAACGCAGTTTCCCCGTTCACAGTCACCAGGCCGTCCTCTATGGCATATTTAGCGTCTACACCGGACTGGACCAGGCCGGCGGCTTTTAACGCCTGGCCCAGTTTGATGTAATCTTCCCTTAATTTGATTATTTCCATTGTTTTCCTTTCTTAGTACAGTAATTTACGAAAGATGTACTAAACAGTGGCTGCATTGAAATTAACCGGAAGGATCAGGTATATATAATTCTCCTCATCGTCCTTGATGAAGCATGGGGACTTGGGATTCATCATATAGATATTGATTTCCTCATCGTCAATCACCCTCAGCGCGTCAATCAGGAACTTGGGATTAAAGCCAATCATGATATCCTTACCTGTCTTGTGGATCATCAGGTCCGCGTTCATGGAGCCAAAACTGGAATTCAGCTTCATTTCCATGGAATTATCGCCAATATTGATGATCAGGGGCTTTTTGTCATTTTCCCTGATAAGGATGGTTGCACGTTCAATACAGTTTAAGAATTCCTTTTTATTCACGGATACCTTTGTCTCGTAATCACTGGAAAGCATCTGGTTGATCCTGAAGTATTCGCCTTCAATCAGCCGTGAGACAACAACCGTACTGTCAAATTCGAACAGGATATGGTTGGCGCTGAAGTATATAAGGACTTCCTTCTCATTGTCACCTCCCAGGATCTTGCTGATTTCACTGAGTGTCTTACCTGGAACGATTACCTTGGTGTCATCATAATGGTCTTTCAGACGTACCTTGCGGATGGAGATACGGTGTCCGTCAAGGGACACTACCTTTAACTGGTTCTCATTTACCTCGAACAGTTCACCGGCCATCATCTTGTTGCTGTCATTAGGTGAGATGGAAAATATGGTCTGCTGGATTACTTCCTTCAGGGTGAACTGGGAAAGACAGATATATTTATCCTTCTCAATATAGGGAAGGTATGCAAATTCCTCCCCGTCACGTCCCTGGATATTGAATACAGAATTCTCACAGCTGATGGTGGTGTTGAATTTATCATCAGATTCAATGGTAACAGAGGCATTTTCACTGGAAAGACGGCGGGTGATTTCGGAGAATAACTTGGCATCCAGGGCTATCTTTCCATGTTCCAGTATCTCCCCTTCTACTTTTGTCTCAATTCCCAGTTCCATGTCATTGCCGGTCAGTTTAATCTCACCTGTACTGGCGTCAATCAGGATACATTCAAGGATGGACATGGTGGTTTTGGAGGGGACTGCTTTCATTACAATATTAATGCCGTTTACAATGGCGTCTTTTTGAAATATCAGCTTCATAATGTTGATAACTTCCTTTCAGTTTATTTAGGTCGGAAAAAACCATCTGTAGTTGAAGATATAAATACTTTTCGTAGAAACCGTAGTAGGGGCTGTGGGTTTGTGTAAAACCCTTAAAAGTCCTTGAGAATAAAGGCCAGGTCCATGTGGAATGATCTGTGGAAATCATCCACCGATCCATGGTAAAACTTAATGTTTATCCACAGGTACTTAAAAACCGTTCACAAGTCCTTCAGGATGGATCGGTTATCAACAGCCTGTCCACAAGGATCCCACTGCCTATTGTGGATTGATCTTCTTCTTCAGTATCTCAATGGTATTCTTAAGCGTATCGTCCTTCTTAATGTCTCCTGCAATCTTCTCGGAACCGTGTATGATGGTAGTATGGTCCCTTCCTCCAAGGTAGCGTCCGATGGTCTGGAGAGGGGTATCCGTCATATTCCTGCAAAGGTACATGACAATCTGCCTCGGATATACAATCTCCTTGTTCCTCTTCTGGGAAGAGATATCAAGGGGGGTCAGGCCATAATGGTCTGATACGATCTGGATGATCAGGTCCGGGGTGACCTCCCGCTGGGCATTGGGCGATATGATGTCCTTAAGGGCTTCCTCCGCCAGTTCCAGGGTTATGTCACACTTGTTAAGGCGGGAGAGGGCAACGATTTTGGTCAGCGCGCCTTCCAGTTCACGGATATTGGATTTGATGTTGGTGGCAATGTACTTGATTACCTCGTTATCAATATTATATCCTTCCATCTCTTCTTTTTTGCGCAGGATTGCCATTCTTGTCTCATAATCAGGAGACTGGATGTCCACGGTAAGTCCCCACTCAAAACGGGAGCGCAGGCGTTCCTCCAGTGTTTCAATTTCTTTTGGAGGTTTATCGGAGGAGATTATAATCTGCTTCTTGGATTCATATAATGTGTTGAAGGTGTGGAAAAATTCTTCCTGGGTGCTTTCCTTGCCGATGATGAACTGGATATCATCAATGAGGAGTACGTCGTTGTTGCGGTACTTTTCACGGAATTCCGTTGTTGTTATGTTGTTTTTGTTACGGATGGCGTCAATCAGCTCGTTGGTAAAGGTTTCTGATGTGACGTAAAGTATCTTGGAGCTTGGATTGTTCTTTAATATGAAGTGAGCAATCGCATGCATCAGGTGGGTTTTGCCAAGTCCCACGCCTCCGTAGATGAAAAGAGGGTTGTAAATCTCACCCGGCGATTCCGCCACGGCCAGGGCGGCTGCATGGGCCAGGTTATTGTTGGAGCCTACCACAAAGGTATCAAAGGTGTACTTTGAGTTTAAGTTGGCGCTCTGAATAACGTCCGGGCTTATGGTTACAGTGTTCTTCTGAATCAGCTGCGGCCCCGACGGTTCCTCTTTTTCTATGATTTGTTCCTTGACTTTGAAATCCACCTCGCATTCCTTTTCAAGGAATTCCGAGATGGTCACCTTTAATAAAAATCCGTATTTTTTATTTACATATTGTAAAAAGGTCTGTTCGGGAACAATGATTATTACTGTGTTATCCTTAAAAGAATATGGCTTAAGCGGTTCCAGCCAGGTACTGTAGGAGATATTGGATATTTCATGTTCTTCTTTTAGGGTAAGCAGGATCTGCTCCCAATTTTCTTTGATTTTATCGATCATTTCTTGTCTCCTGAAACTGTATTGCAGAATTGCCCAATCTAAATACATTGTATACTAAAGTAAATTTTTTTTCAATGACAAGTGTGAATAAATGTGGATAACTTTGTTTACAGGCTGTGGAAGCAGTGTGAAAGCAGTGTGGATAGACGGCTTTTCCACAAAACCGCCGGAAAAGCCATCTTGAGTTGTGCACAACCCGAAAATAATTGGAAATTATGGAATTCTCGGATCGCATTGGGGAAAAAATTGACAATTACACATACTTATCCACAACTTATCAACACTTTGTGGATAAGTTTATGTAAATCCACAAAGGAGAGTAATCCATACTCAATTGAATATGTTATAATAACGTTAGAAATGCATGAGTTTGATTGCTCAATATCAGATAATTGTTTATAATAGGTTAAGATACATAACAAATTTTTAATATTTTAATGCAACTAATAAAAGTTATCAACAAAAAGGGGGATTTATATGGAATTTGTAATTGGTATTCTGCTGATCCTGACGTTTTTCGCACTGGCCTATTATTGTGTCAAGGGCTATAACCTGATGATCGGCTTTTTGGTCATCTCTGTTTTATGGACCATCCTTTCCCTTTTTGGGGCGGGGATTTCCTCCCCGCAGTTCATTGCGGATAATCCTGTGCTTCAGTTTGGCGGGGATGGAGGCAAGGGACTGGTGGCCATCCTGAATAAGATTTATCAGGCTGCCCCGGAAGGATGGGGAACCACCCTGGTGAATGTCTGCTGGGGCGCATGGTTCGGAAGGGTCCTTATGGAAACAGGCATTGCCTCCACGCTGATCCGCAAGACAGTGGAGCTGGGCGGTGACCGCCCGATCATTACCATTGTCCTTCTTAATGTTGTGACTGCTTTTATTTTTACGGCCATGATGGGAGCGGGCCCTGTCATTGCCATCGGCGTCATCGTGCTGCCGATCCTGATGAGCCTTGGTATCCCTAAAGCAATCGCCATGTTCACGTTCATGGGATCTGTTTCCGCGGGCATGTATCTGAATCCCGTGCTTCAGTTCTCCCAGATCCGCGCATTCATCCTGCCGGCAGACCAGATGCCGGAGTTCTCATTTTCATGGTATGCAGGCCATTGGGGATATTATGCGCTTGCTATTTCAGTGGTTACGGTTTCGCTCCTGACAGCGGTATACCTGAAATTTGGGAAGAAAAGACATGCCTGGGCGTCCCGTACGCCCGGATCCCAGCCCGTAAAGGATGCCCCCATGATAGCGCTTTTACTTCCGGTTGTCCCGGTGGTGCTTAAAATCGCCCTTGACTTTTCGGTCATTGGCGGGTTCATCATTGCGGGATTCGCGGCCCTGTTCCTGTGCGGCAGGATGAAGGGGTCCTTTAAGGAGAACTGCCAGCTGGTTAATAAGCTTTATTATGACGGTGTGGTGGACACGGCTCCCCTGATCGGTTTCCTGCTCACACTTCCCATGTTCAACACGTGTGCTACATATGCTTCCCCGTTTTTCAAGGAAGTAATCGGCGGCATCATGCCGACCAGCGAGTATGTTGTGTGTATCCTGTTCGCGGCGCTGGCAATCCTGGGCTTTTTCAGGGGACCGTTCACACTGTTTGGCTGCGGCGCGGCTACCCTGGGGGTTTTATCCAATGTGGGACATTTCTCTGTTCCCTTCCTGTACTGTGTTTTCACCATACCGGCAACAACGGTTAACGTGGGTTCCTGTATCACACAGTCCTGGATTGCATGGGGCCTTGCCTATACAAAGGTGGAATCAAGGGAGTATTTAAAACTTTCCATCCCATTTGCATACCTGACGTCCATCTGCCTGTATATCCTTACGGCCCTTACCATTACAGGACTGGGCGCCCAGTGGTTCTTAAATTAATACAATTATTTTCGTTGACTCCTCCTGCCTGTGCGGATTATAATGAGACAGTAGCATTGCATTGTATCTTTTAATAAGAACAGTAGCAGGAGGATGAAAAATTGAATAACAAGAAGAGAGACACCCGTTGGCTTGCAAGTGTTGCACTTATGATGGCGGTGGTCATCCTGTTGGCGAATACGCCGTTTGGGATGATACAGCTTCCGGTCATCAAGGCGACAACTGTGCATATTCCCGTCATATTGGGAGCAATTTTACTGGGGCCCCTGGCAGGGGCGGTTCTGGGAGCCACCTTTGGTATCTGTTCCATGATAAGCAATACCATGGTGCCCACACTGCTGTCCTTTGCATTTTCGCCGTTCATGAGCATGACCGGGATTCCCGGTATGTTTAAGGCTTTATGGGTTTCCGTCGGCTGCAGGATACTGATTGGCGTGGCTGCAGGATGGCTCTGGATCCTGTTTAAGAAGGTGAAGCTTAATGTCCTGGCAGCGCTTCCCATGGTTGGTTTTATCGGATCCATGGTGAATACGGTCTTTGTCATGGGGAGTATTTACCTGCTGTTTGCATCCCAGTACGCAGAGGCTAAGAACGTTGCAATTGATGCGGTTTGGGGACTGATCATGGTGACAGTTACCGCTTCCGGCATACCTGAGGCAATCGTCGCGGCGGTTTTAGTGGCAGTTATTGGAAAAGTAATGCTCCGTTTCACAAGCCACAGCTGATTACGGCACTAAATATAGTAATATAAAATGGCAATGCATACATTTTATTGGGACGGCTTTCAAGCTGTCCTTTTTTGTGGTTTTTTTGCGAAAATCCGCTTGACGAAGGCCGATTTCTTCTATATAATTGAGAAGATGTTTAATTATACTAGTCTAAATGTGTGTTTTCACATTACCAGATAATTTTGATAGGAGGTGCCCGATTATGAAGATGACATTTCAGCCGAAGAAGAAGCATAGAGCGAGAGTTCATGGCTTCAGAGCCAGAATGAAAACTGTAGGCGGTAGAAAAGTTATTGCTGCCAGAAGAGCAAAAGGTAGAGCTAGATTATCTGCTTAATTGTTTGAAGCAAAAGAACTGCGGGCCACAGGAACATGTGGCCTTTTCTTAATTATTCAGACAATGATTGTCAGTATGAAGATTGAAATGGAGAATCGTATGAAACGATTTCCTTCCGTAAGGAAAAACAGGGAGTTCCAGGATATATATAAGCATGGGACTTCGTATGCAAACAGACTGCTTGTGATGTATGTGATGGAAAGCGGGGAAGATGGGAACCGGATTGGCATTTCTGTCAGCAGGAAAGTGGGCAACAGCATTGTCCGCCATCATATCACAAGACTTTTGAGAGAAATATTCCGTTTAAATAATAGTAGGATCAGGACTGGATTAAACATCATTGTTGTGGCCAGGGTGGCTGCAAAAAAATCAGACTACAAAGATTTGGAAGGTGCGTATCTGCACCTATGCGGACTGCATCACATTTTAAAAGAATCGAAGTGAAGTGATTATGACAAGGTTTTTGATTTTGTTGGTAAGAGGATACCAGAGGTTCCTGTCTCCTCTTAAATTAAGAACTCACTGTATTTACACACCTACGTGTTCTCAATACGCCATTGAAGCACTTAAAAAGTATGGTGCGTTAAAGGGTACATGGTTGGCCTGCAAAAGGATACTCAGGTGTCACCCCTTTGCAGAAGGCGGTTATGATCCAGTTCCGTAGAGATTAGGAGGTATAATGTATTGAATGGTTTAGCTGGCGCAGTACTATTGACAAAAACAGGCGGTATTCTGGGGCCGATTGCTGATATCCTTGGTTGGATCATGGATTGGCTGTTTAAGTTTACAAGTTTCTTCGGTATTGAGAATATTGGTCTGTGTATTATCCTGTTTACCCTGGTAACAAAGGTTCTCATGATACCTCTTACCATTAAGCAGCAGCAGTCCTCCAAGCTGATGGCAGTAATGCAGCCGGAGATTTCTGCTATCCAGAAAAAGTATAAGGGCAAGGAAAATGACCAGAAGTATGCAATGATGATGCAGACAGAGATTAAGGCTGTTTATGAGAAGTACGGGACTTCCATGACAGGCGGCTGCCTCCCGTTGTTGATACAGATGCCTATCATCTTTGCTTTGTACCGTGTCATCTATAATATTCCTGCTTATGTACAGTCGGTAAGGGGATATTATGAGACAATCATAAGCAAGCTTCCAAGCGGCTACCAGACAGCACAGGCTTTTACAGATCTGGCGGCGGCGCAGAAAATGCCTATTGATAAGTTTGATTATACCAATGTTAATACTGTAATTGATTTATTATATAAGTTCACCGGACAGCAGTGGGATACCCTGGTGACTTCCTTTGCTTCCGTGGGACAGGCCGTGACAGATACAGGTGTCAGGGTGGTGGATGCCATTGAGAACATGCAGACCTTTTTCGGCCTGAACATTGCATATACACCATTCCAGGTCATCATGAACTATTTTAACAAGGTGGAAGGGACAACCCTGCTGACTGCAATTGCAGCTCTTTGTATCCCTCTGTTCGCTGGTCTGAGCCAGTGGTACAGCACCAAGCTTATGACTGCAAACCAGCCCCAGACCAACAGCGATGAGAATCCGGCAGCCGGAATGATGAAGAGCATGAACGTGACCATGCCCCTCATGTCTGTCTTCTTCTGTTTCTCATTTGCATCCGGTATCGGACTTTACTGGGTTGCGCAGAGTGTGTTTACAATCATCCAGCAGGTTGGTATTAACTCTTATCTGAATAAGGTTAATATTGACGACCTGGTTCAGAAGAATATTGACAAGACCAATAAGAAACGTGCTAAAAAGGGACTTCCTCCAACGAAGGTTGGCAATGTGGACGAGATGCTTAAGAAGATTGAGGAAAAGGAAGTAAAGGCTGAGACTGCGCAGATGGCCAAGATTGCAAAGACCAAGGCAATCGTGGAGGAGTCTAACAAGTATTATAATGACAATGCCAAACCGGGCAGCCTGGCATCCAAAGCAAACATGGTTGCTAAGTACAATGAAAAGCACGATAAGGGAAGTAAAAAATAGGAGGGGTTTTGTATGGATATGATTACAGTTACTGCCAAGACAGTGGACGAAGCAGTTACAAAAGCGTTAATCGAACTTCAGACAACCAGCGATAAGCTGGAATATGAAGTGGTTGACAAGGGAAGCACCGGATTCCTGGGAATCGGTTCAAAACCTGCTATTATTCGTGCAAAGAAAAAGGAATCCATTGAGGATAAGGCCATGGATTTCTTATCCCAGATTTTTGGGGCCATGAATATGGAGGTATCCATCATAGCTGCATACAATGAGGAAGAGCAGGAGCTTTCCCTGAACCTGGAAGGCGATGACATGGGTATCCTGATTGGGAAGAGGGGGCAGACCCTGGATTCCCTCCAGTACCTTGTTAGCCTGATCGTGAATAAGGGTACCGAAGGGTATCTGAGGGTTAAGCTGGATACTGAGAATTACCGTGAGAGAAGGAAGGAAACCCTTGAGACCCTGGCAAAGAACATTGCCTATAAGGTTAAGCGGACCAAGAGGCCTGTCTCATTGGAACCCATGAATCCTTATGAGAGAAGGATCATCCACGCGGCCCTTCAGAATGACAAGTATGTTACCACCAGAAGTGAGGGCGAGGAGCCTTTCCGCCATGTGGTGATTGCACTTAAGAAGGAAGCGTCCGGCGGTGAACGCAAAGGACGTTACGACAGGAGTAAGGGCGGGCGCTATGACAGGTCTTCCGGCGGATATAAGGGTAATAACCGCCGCAGCCATTATTCTTCAACAGCTTCATCAGGCGCGTCCGAAGAGACAGCTGCTGGAGATGAGGAATAACTGACAGATTTTAAGCTTAAGAGGCTGTTGCAGAGTGCGACGGCCTTTTGCGCTATTTGGCTGGCATGGGATGGTCCGTGTCAGGCGGGAATTGAAAGGATATAAGATGAGGACAGATACAATTGCAGCCATTGCCACGGGAATGGGAAATTCAGGAATCGGGATTGTAAGGATCAGTGGCGATGAGGCATTTACTGTGATTGATAAGTTATACAGGAATAAGGACGGCAGGCAGGTTCCTATAAGCCAGGCCAGATCCCACACGGTCCACTATGGGTTTATCTATGATGGGGATGAGAAGGTGGATGAGGCCCTTGTACTGATCATGAAGGGGCCGCACAGTTATACGGCTGAGGATACGGTGGAGATTGACTGCCATGGCGGGATTCTTATGGTGAGGAAGATACTGGAGGCAGTCATCCACGCAGGGGCCAGGACAGCGGAGCCGGGGGAGTTTACTAAGAGGGCATTCCTCAATGGCAGGATTGACCTGTCACAGGCCGAGGCCGTGGCGGATGTGATTAATGCCACCAATGAGTATGCGCTTAAAAGCTCGGTGAGCCAGTTAAGCGGTTCTGTGTCAAAGCGCATAAAGGAACTGAGAAGCCAGATCCTTTATCAGATTGCATTTATAGAATCCGCACTGGACGACCCGGAACATATTTCCCTGGATGGGTATGATGAAGAACTTTTGGCGCGCCTTGATCCCATGGTGGAGGAGGTGAAGAGGCTGCTGGCTTCAGCGGATGACGGGAGGGTCATGACGGAAGGGGTCAAGACAGTCATACTTGGTAAGCCCAATGCAGGTAAATCTTCCTTAATGAATGTGCTTCTGGGGGAGGAGAGGGCCATTGTAACCGAAATAGCCGGAACCACCAGGGACACGCTGGAGGAACATATCTATCTTCAGGGAATCAGCCTTAACGTGGTGGACACGGCCGGAATCAGGGACACTGAGGATGTGGTGGAGAAGATTGGAGTGGACAGGGCCAGGCGCGCCGCCGGGGACGCGGACCTTATCATATTCGTGGTGGACGGTTCGAGGCCACTGGATGAAAGCGACAGGGAAATCATGGAGTTCATCCGGGGCAGGAAGTCCATCATCCTTCTCAATAAGTCGGATCTTGAGCTTGTGGTCGGCAAGGAGGAGCTGGAAGGGATGTCAGGACAGAAGGTGATTCCAGTGTCCGCCAAGGAGGAACAGGGGATTGAAGAGCTGGAGCAGGAGATTAAACGGCTCTTTTATCACGGGGAGCTAAAGTTTAACGACCAGGTTTATATAACAAATGTAAGGCATAAAGAGGCATTGGAACAGGCCCTCAGGAGTCTTTTGATGGTAAAGGGCAGTATTGAGGACCGCATGCCGGAGGATTTTTATTCCATTGACCTTATGAACGCATATGAGCAGCTGGGGCTGATTACAGGGGAAGCAGTGGACGATGATTTGGTGAATGAGATATTTGCCAGGTTCTGTATGGGAAAATGATTGAAATGAAAGAGGAATGAAAACGTATGCCGTATTTGGAAGAAACATATGATATGATTGTTGTTGGCGCCGGACATGCAGGATGCGAGGCAGCCCTTGCCGGCGCAAGGCTGGGTCTTGAAACCATCATGTTTACGGTCAGTGTGGACAGCATTGCCCTGATGCCCTGTAATCCCAATGTGGGCGGCAGCTCAAAAGGCCACCTTGTAAGGGAGCTGGATGCCCTTGGCGGGGAAATGGGGAAGAATATTGATAAGACATTTATCCAGTCCAAGATGCTCAATGAATCCAAGGGACCTGCCGTGCACTCCCTGAGGGCCCAGGCAGATAAGCAGGATTACAGCAGGCAGATGAGAAGGACGCTGGAGAACACGGATCATCTTACCATACGACAGGCCGAGGTGTCGGAGCTTGTTGTCCAGGAAGGGGAAATCAGGGGCGTTAAGACATTTTCAGGGGCCGTTTATAGGGGGAAATGTGTCATACTCTGCACAGGTACTTATCTGAAGGCAAGGTGTATCTACGGGGATGTCAGCAATCCCACAGGGCCGAACGGACTGCAGGCAGCCAACCATCTGACGGATTCCCTTAAGGCGAACGGGATTGAGATGTTCCGGTTTAAGACAGGCACCCCGGCCAGGGTAGATAAGAGAAGCATTGATTTTACTAAGATGGAAGAGCAGCTGGGTGATGAGCGCGTGGTTCCCTTTTCTTTTTCAACGGACCCGGAAAGCGTTCAGAAGGACCAGGTGTCCTGCTGGCTGACTTATACCAATGAGGGTACCCATGACATCATACGACGTAACCTGGACCGTTCCCCGCTGTTCTCAGGGGCCATCGAGGGTACGGGTCCAAGGTACTGCCCATCCATTGAGGATAAGGTGGTGAAGTTCCCGGACAAGGAGCGCCACCAGGTATTCGTGGAACCCGAGGGACTTTATACCAATGAAATGTATCTGGGCGGTATGAGCAGTTCCCTTCCTGAAGATGTACAGTATGCAATGTACCGTACCGTGCCGGGACTTGAGAAGGTTAAGATTGTGAGGAATGCATATGCAATTGAATATGACTGCATCAATTCACTGCAGTTAAAGCCGACCCTGGAATTTAAGAAGATATCAGGTCTGTTTGCAGGAGGACAGTTTAACGGCAGTTCCGGATATGAGGAAGCGGCGGTGCAGGGCTTTATGGCTGGTGTGAATGCTGCAATGAAAATCATGGGAAGGGACCAGGTGGTCCTGGACCGGTCCCAGGCGTACATCGGCGTGCTGATTGACGATCTGGTGACCAAAGAGAATCATGAGCCGTACAGGATGATGACTTCCAGGGCAGAGTACAGGCTGCTTTTAAGGCAGGATAATGCGGATATCCGCCTGAGGAAGATTGGGCATGAGATTGGACTTGTCAGCGATGGGGAGTATGAGAAGCTTCTTATTAAAATGGATGAGATTGAACATGAGATAAAACGGCTTCAGGGAACGGCAATTGGGGTGAATTCCATGGTGCAGAAGTTTTTGGAAAAATATGGAAGTACCCCGCTGAAATCAGGCGTAACCCTGGCGGAACTGGTTAAACGGCCGGAGCTGGATTATGAGAAGTTATGGGAGTTGGATGAGAGGCGGCCGGAACTGTCACCTGAGGTTAGGGAACAGGTTAATATTGAAATTAAGTATGAAGGGTACATCAAGCGCCAATACCAGCAGGTTGAGCAGTATAAGAAGCTGGAAGGGAAGCTGCTTCCTGAGGATTTTGATTATACCCAGGTAAAAAGCCTGCGCAGGGAGGCTGTACAGAAGCTGAATAAGGTTCAGCCCGCAACCATTGGACAGGCTTCCCGCATATCAGGCGTTTCCCCGGCAGATATATCCGTGCTGCTGGTACACTTTGCGAGAAAACAGCAGTGAGAGGATTATATGATATGACAGAGACATTTCGCATCCAGATGAATCAGGAATCGGCGCAATTGGGTATCACGCTCAGCGATGTCCAGATGGAACAGTTTTATTCTTATTATGAAATGCTGGTGGAAAAAAATAAGGTGATGAATCTTACAGCCATCACGGAAGAAAATGAGGTTGTGACAAAACACTTTAGTGACAGCTTGTCACTATTTGGGCTGTTGAAGGAAATGCAGGTTGGCGGTGACGCATGGTATAAGACATGTAATGTGATTGATGTCGGCACAGGAGCTGGATTTCCCGGGATTCCTTTGAAAATTGTGTTTCCTGAGCTGAAGGTAACATTGTTGGATTCTTTAAATAAAAGGGTTAAGTGGCTGGAGGAAGTGTGTACGGAACTGCACCTGGAAGGTGTGTGTTGTGTCCATGGACGGGCGGAGGATATAGGACGCCAGGCAGGACACAGGGAAGTGTATGATCTGTGTGTATCCAGGGCAGTGGCTAACCTGGCCAGTCTGTCAGAATATTGTATGCCTTTTGTTAAGGTGGGAGGATATTTTATTCCTTATAAATCAGGGGAGATTGATGAGGAATTGAATCAGGCAAAGAAGGCGATTGGGCTTTTGGGCGGTAAGTTAAAGTCAGTGGAGAAGTTTGTGCTGCCTGGCACGGATGCAGCCAGATCCCTTGTGATGATTGAGAAGGTTAAGCCTGTATCGAAGAAGTTTCCTAGAAAGGCGGGACTGCCTACTAAGGAGCCGTTGAAGTAGTGGGGGAGGTTGGTTGGTAGGGTTTGATTTTAGTAGAAGATTTTAGTAGAAGATGGGCCGGAATGTTTCACGTGAAACATTCCGGCCCATCTTCTTACTTTTTTAAGGTTATACATATTTTGATAAGTATATGCGTTATCTTTTTTTACTATATTTTTGTAATAGCTATAAATATATTTGTTATAGATAGATATCTGTTATAAATAGATATTTGTTATAGATATCTGTTATAAAAATCTGTTATAAATATCTCTTCTCAAATGTATCTATCTTTTCTTAACATATATTTGTATTCTTTAATACATTTAACTTGAAAAATAATCATTTCTATTATCAGATAATATCAGCCAGCAGCCTCCCTCATCATGTGGATTTCTCTCGCATATCCGTCTAAATCATTAGGGGTTTCCATATAGAAGGGGAGTTTGCCTAATATTGGGTGTGTGACGATTCTTTTAAATGTATCAAGACCTATATATCCTTCTCCGAGTTTTGCATGTCTATCTTTATGAGCACCCAGAGGATTCTGACTGTCATTAAGATGAATTGCTTTTAAACGGTTTAATCCGATAATCTGGTCAAATTCATTCAGCACCTCGTCTAAATGATTGACAATATCATACCCTCCATCCCACACATGACATGTATCAAGGCACACACCCATATGGTCGGATAAATCAACTAAATCCAATATCTGTTTTAACTCCTCGAAACGTCCTCCGATTTCGCTGCCTTTTCCTGCCATGGTTTCCAAAAGGACAGTAGTGGTCTGGTCTGGAGAAAGTATTTCGTTAAGCATTTGGGCGATGTATGTAATACCTGTTTCCACGCCCTGTTTTACATGGCATCCAGGGTGAAAGTTATACATATTACCTGGGGTATATTCCATTCGGACCAAATCATCAGCCATGGTTCTTTTTGCAAAATCCCGGAGTTTTGGGTCTGCGGAACATGCATTTAATGTGTAAGGGGCATGGGCCAGGAGAGGAGTGATATCCTTATCTTTTGCTGTTGCTAAGAAGCGTTCTACATCTTTCTCGTTAATTGCTTTTGCATTGCCGCCTCTTGGATTGCGTGTGAAAAATTGAAATGTATTAGCGTCAATTGAAATGGCGTCCTTTGCCATGGATTCATATCCTTTTGATGAGGATAAATGGCATCCTATTCGTATCATAAGTTATTCCTTTCATATTAAATAATGGTTAGTAAATAGATTGTTATATATAATAAAAAAGGTTCGGACAGTAATTATCCGAACCGGAATGTTTCACGTGAAACATTAACTGCTTTTAAGATAAGAAAGTTTGAATCAGTTCGTAAATCTCAGCAGGCTTTTCCATATGAGGAAGATGCTTTGTATTTGGAACAGTTGCTGTCTCCACTGCTGGATTATACTCTTTATATTCATTCATACGTTCATCAATATCTTCCAGAGCACCTCCGCCAATCAGATAAATACTGTTATCTATTTTCTTTAATGCGTTAACAATATTACACTTTATATAGTTACACTCAATGCTTGCATAGACAGACTTAGGCGATTCACCCAGATGGGCCGCTTCGTGATATGCATCAATCAATCCTGATTTAACTGAATATGGATTATAGTAGTAGTTAGTCATAAAATCCTTAGTAATGGCCTGTTTACTGCATGATATATGGTAAATCAGGGTTCCTACAATTGGAAGGTCTAACATGAACTTATATAACTTGGCATTCTTGCCCGGAACCTGACAGCAGGAAAGAATACTCTCAGGATTAACAAACATAAGTTGATTAAATAGTTCAGGTGAGTTGCAGCAGGCCATAATCCCTAAAGCAGAAGATGAACCGGTTGCAACCATATCTGTCCTATGACCGATTTCTGATTTGATAAAATCACATAATAACTGTACATATAGGTAATTTGTATAGGTGAGGTTTGGTTTCTCCGAACGTCCAAATCCTAATAAATCAATTGTGTATACAGTATATGACTCAGACAGCTTTCCTGCCAGGTTCTTCCATTCATAGCCGCTGGAAGCAGGAGTTAAATCATGTATAAGTAAAATTGGTTTGCCGGAACCTGATTTTGTGTAATGGATATTGCCAAGGCGCCACTTATAGCACAAGGCTTCTGGTTCTCCTAAAACATTCTTTGAGGTTGTGGACAATTTAATTGCTTTATTAATAAGAGCAGTAGTAGTAGCTGCTCCTGCTGATAGTATAAGTAAGGTGAGTAATTTATTCCTTGTTTTCATTCAATTATAATCTCCTGAACTTGGTCATCTCATACCATTTGAATAAAAGTAGTTTTGCTTTATCTATTATAATACAAGCTGGGGGCTATTACAACGTTTAGAGAATTAAATTATTCTTAAGAGTTTTCAGACAGAAAAATGTTTCACGTGAAACATTTTTTGTATAAAATGAGAAAAATACGGGTTTATTCTATTTTGTCATAGGAAAAGAATTGGAGTTGTGATATAATCGTAAAAGTAATCGAAGAAAGATTTGTTTTTTCGAGAAAGGAATCAATACAAATGGGACGAATTATAACAATAACCAACCAGAAAGGCGGGGTTGGTAAAACTACAACAGCCATCAATCTTTCTGCCTGTTTGGCTGAAGCAGGTCAAAAGGTTTTGTTGGTGGACTTTGATCCCCAGGGTAATGCCAGCAGCGGATTGGGACTGGAACGGGAAGATTTTGATAAGACAGTGTATGATATGCTGATTGAGGAAGCGCCTGCTGATGAATGTATTGTAAAGGAAATACAGCCTAACCTGGATGTCCTTCCTTCTGATATGAACCTGGCTGGAGCTGAAATCGAGTTTCAGGAAGTGGAAGAAAAGGAAAAACTGCTCAGCATCTATCTAAATCAAGTTCGTGATACATACGATTTTATTCTGATTGACTGTCCCCCATCTTTGAATATATTGACAATCAATGCATTAACAGCAGCAGATACAGTGTTGGTCCCAATACAGTGTGAATATTATGCCCTGGAAGGATTAAGCCAGGTTTTAAAGACAGTAGATCTTGTAAAGAGAAAGTTAAATCCGGATTTAGAGTTGGAAGGTGTTGTATTTACCATGTATGATGCCAGGACAAACCTTTCCCTGGAAGTGGTGGAAAGTGTTAAAAGCAGCCTGAACCGTACCATATACAAAACCATTATTCCAAGAAATGTCCGTCTGGCAGAGGCACCAAGCCATGGAATGTCCATTAACCTTTATGATTCCAGATCAACAGGTGCTGAAAGCTACCGGTTGCTTGCAGCAGAAGTAATGAGCAGAGGAGAAGAGTTGTAATGGCTAAAAAGGGATTGGGAAAAGGCCTTGGCGCTATATTTGGCGAAGATGTGATTAAGGAAAGCGAAGAGGATATTGCGAAGGCAAAAGCAGCGGCAGCTGATAAAGGGGAAGAGAATACCAGTGAACGAATGGTTAAGCTGGCATTGATTGAGCCTAACAAGGAACAGCCAAGAAAGGACTTTAATGAGGAACAGCTTGGGGAATTGGCTGAGTCCATTAAACGGTATGGTGTTCTTCAGCCGCTTCTGGTTCAGAAAAAGGGAACTTTCTATGAGATTATAGCCGGTGAGCGCAGATGGCGTGCGGCAAAGATGGCTGGTTTAAAGGAAATTCCTGTTGTACTGAGGGAATATACGAAACAGGAAAGCATGGAAATTGCCCTGATTGAGAATGTACAGAGAGAGGATTTAAACCCTATTGAGGAAGCTTTGGCATACCAGCAGCTTGTAAAAGAGTTTCATCTGACCCAGGAAGAGATAGCTGAAAGGGTTGCTAAGAACAGGGCAACCATAACAAACTCCATGCGGCTTTTAAAGCTGGATGAACAGATTCAGGAAATGCTGATTCAGAATATGATTTCCAGCGGACATGCAAGGGCGTTACTTTCCCTGGATGATAAAGGGCTTCAGCTTAAGGCAGCTAAAATGATTCTGGACGGAGGTATGAGTGTAAGGGAGACAGAACGTCTGGTAAAGAAGCTGGCCAGGGAAGCCAATGATGATGGCAGTGAGAAGAAAGATAAGAAGAAAGACGAAGCGTTAGCTATCATATACCAAAATTTGGAAGATAGAATGAAGAGCATTATGGGTACCAAGGTCAGTATCCATAACAAGGATAAAAACAAAGGCCGGATAGAAATTGAATATTATTCAGAAGCAGAACTAGAGCGGATTGTGGAGATGATTGAATCTATTCGTTAGACACAAAGGAGTGAAGATATACAATGGAGAACAGCATTTTAAATCTATGTCCATTTGACCCCGCATACATTATTATGGGACTTGTGATATTAGTGGTTTTGCTGCTGATATTGGTAATTGTAACAATGACTAAGCTTAGAAGGCTGGACCGCAAATATGATTATTTCATGCGGGGAAAAGATGCGGAAACCCTGGAAGATATAATCATGGATGAGATTGATGAGCTTCGGGACCTGAGGGCTGAAGACAGGAGTAATAAGGATTCAATCCGTACCCTGAACCGTAATTTCAGGGCGTCCTTTCAGAAATATGGTGTTGTGAAATATAATGCGTTCAAAGGCATGGGAGGAAACCTGAGTTTTGCCCTGGCGGTCCTGGATTATACCAACAGCGGATTTGTCATGAACTGCGTACACAGCAGGGAGGGATGCTATCTGTATATCAAAGAAGTGGATATGGGACAGACGGATATTGTCCTTGGCAACGAGGAACAGGAGGCGTTGGAACAGGCCTTGGGATATGTGAAGAAAAGTTAGTACTGATGAATGAATATAAAGGACACATGGAATGCGATGGATCTGTTCTGCATTCCGTGATGTCCTTTTTTTGTGGGATAGAAGCAGGGATGGACTTGGCGGTGGTACATGTTGTCCAATGGGCGCATAAAATAATATATCAATAAAAAAGCAGGTGAAAACATATGGCACAGGTATCAAGTCAGGCGCAGCTGGCAGCAGCATTGCGTAATCAGGAACCTTTCATACAGATAACTGACGATTTCCCGCTTACTTCCCAGATTAATATTCTGTATGATGTTACAATAGAAAGCCTTATGGATGAAACCCATACGATTTACAAGGCCCCGGAATACAACAGCTATTTATTCAGGATTCAGAACGGAGGCATTCTGAGGCTGGCTCATACTATCATTGATGGGCAGTCCCAATACCATGATCAAACCAGCGCTGCGGCACGTTCCCTTATCTATGTAACGGGCGGCGCCCTTTATCTGGATGAGGGAGTGGTCCTTAAAAATAACATTTCATATGGGGCAGGGGGAGGGGTCTTGCTATATAATGGCGGGAGCTACACGAACCAGTTCCATATGACGGGCAATGCACGGATCACAGGCTGTTCCTCCCGGACCAATGGCGGAGGCGTGTCCATTTCCTTAAGCAGTCAGGATGATATAGTTTCCATTTCTGATAAGGCCATGATTGACCATAATTCGGCCAATCATGGGGGCGGTGTCTACTTTTATCCTGCAATCGTGGGACTTGGAGGTACGCTTTCTGTTTCGGGAAATGTACAGGTTACGGATAATACCGCATCTTCCACTGGCGGCGGTATCTACTTTTCCGGTTACCAGGACGGCAATAGCGCCCCTTCCTTTCTCTCATTGGATGGGACACTTATCATTTCAGGCAATACGGCGGTCCATGGGGCGGCAGTTTATTTCTATGGGGTAAATGATGGGGACCGCATGAGTGTGAAGGGGGGAGTCTCCATTACTGAAAATACTGCGGTTAACAATGGTGGCGGAATCTGTTACAGGGCGCCCTCCGGCAGTGCGGATCTTGTGATTGATAATTCATCCATAACACATAATACAGGTGGAACGGGCGGAGGCATCTATCTGCTCAGTGATTCCGGGGGAAGCATGGCTTTACTTGAGACCGTCATATCAGATAATACGGCGCAGAATGGGGCCTCCGGGTCTGGTGGCGGTATATGGTTCCAGAACGATAGTATGGACCGTCCTGTCATCATTTCCCTAAATGAGACCAGGATCATACGGAATACTGCCACGGAAGAGGGAGGAGGAATCCGTTTGTTCGGCGGTCCCGGCTCTTTTTCTTTCCGCATGAGTAAATGTTCGGTCTCAGACAACAGCGCAGTGAAAAACGGGGGCGGTCTGCTGATGAGCAGCGCTGGCGGTATTACCGATATACTGGAAACTACGATTACAGGAAATACTGCAGGGGGATCCGGCGGAGGTTTTTATTATGCTAACAGCCTTAAGGGGACTTCTTCGCAGATCTTTATAACAAATGATACAATTACTGGAAATATGGCCGGCAGGGAAGGCGGAGGACTCCGGTTTTCTTCGTCTTTGGGAGCGGTCATTACGGATATTACGGACAGCGTGGTGTCCGGCAATATCGCAGACAGCAACAGCGGAGGAGGCATCTGGCATGGCGGAACCAGTGATAAGCTGACACTTCATGGTACTACGTCTGTTAGTGGAAATTCATCCTATGAAGGCAATGGAGGAGGGATTTATTTTAACAGTGATGTGGGAACGCTTATTCTTATGGATCAGGTAAAGATTACCGGTAATCATGCAGATGGGCGCGCTAGCAGCTTTGGTAACCATGGCGGCGGCATCTGTGTGGTCCCGGGCAATGTGACTATCTCCGGTCAGGCAGAGATTGCTGATAACAGCGCTCTTTTATATGGAGGGGGAATCAGTGCGGCTGAACAGTCGCGGATTGACTTTATAAGCGGTTCCATTCATGATAACCGCTCTTTACGTTATGGTGGTGCGGTCTATAATCATGGCGGCAGCATTTTTACCATGGGCGGCGGCAGTATCCTTGAGAATCAGGCTGTTTACGGCGGCGGTTTTTATAACAATACGGACGGGCAATTGCTGATTAACGGGGGTACGGTCAGCCGGAACAGCGCCGATGTGGGAGGCGGTATCTATAACGCAGTCCAATCTTCGGCAACGCTTTCCGCTTCGGTGTCTTTTGGCGGTGAAGGAGCAAATACCGCTGCTTTGTATGCACCTGGGATTTACAACCAGGGAGACTTTTACACGGAAGGATTGCGGGATGTCACAAACGGGGTTTATATATCTTCGCGAAGCGCTGTAGTCCGGATTGAGGGACCTCTTATATCCGGATTCAAAATTCAAATTGATAATTCAGGATACGTGAGTCCAAATGAAGCAGGAACTGCTATTGTAATCGGGGAGGCGTCACCGCCTTATGCAGAACTGACTGATGATGACCGGGACGCTTTTTTAAAGCCGCCTTCTGACTTTGAGGGCTGGGAAATACGTCTCAGCGATGATTCTTCCCAGATACTGCTTGCTCCAATACAGTATACAATCCGGTATGGGAATCTTATGGGCGCTTCTAACTCAAACCCGGATACCTACCAGGTGACGGATCCGGATATCATATTGTCGACTCCTGGCCCTGTTAGCGGATACCGTTTCACTGGCTGGTTTGATGCTATGGAAGGTGGGAACCAGGTTACACGCATTGTACAGGGAACCATGGGGGATATAACCCTGTATGCCAGATGGGAAAAGGTTTATCTTATCATCACGTATGATGCCAATGATGATAACGGTCCTGCTGCCTGTGGGATTCCCCTTCCTGAATCATTCCAGGAAGGACAGGAAATCATCATCAATGATTCCCTGCCTGTACGTCCATGCTATGTATTTGCCGGTTGGAATACCCGTCCGGATGGGAGCGGAATTGGCTATAGTCCAGGAGAAATCATTGATTCATTATCTGGCGATATCATACTTTATGCGGTTTGGGAAATTTCATGTTGTCCGGGATTGCCACCCTGTTGTCCGCTATTGCCGCCGTGTTATCCGGGATTGCCGCCCTGTTGTCCGCCATTGCCTCCGTGTTGTCCGGGATTGACATCGTGCTGTACGCCTGCCATGCCATGCCGTTAGTCTTTATACGGTTATGGAGTGATTGTAATCTGTAAGAAGGTTATGATTTGACAACTGCCATACAGTATGGAAGACGGAAAATTTTTACTATTTTTTCCATTTTTATCAGGCTGGTATTCTGGGGAGCCAGATATCATCTTTCTTTCCGGTATTGGCTGAATGATTGAGGTTTTTGTTTTTTTAAAAAAGAAAGGGGCAGTCTGGGAAATTCCTGCATATGATATTGGTAAGAGTAAATTGGAAAAGGGAGATCAGATGCAGGATATTGAATATCTGAAGAGTATGTATCCGTCTGGGATAAAGATACTTCAGGGATATGTATCAGAGGCGTGCGACAGGCTGGACTATAAGAACAGCCCCATGTATGACGAATATCCGGACCAACTGATGGTTAACAGACTGTGTGATACTATCTGTGATACAGTCATGTCATCAGAAGGCGCGGAGCGGGTCAGCGGTATGTGGAACATAACAGAGGCTGACAGAAGTTCTCTGGAGATGGAGGAACTGCATAATGATATGAAACGTCTGGATATAGATTCCTCGGATGATGATCCGGATGTGGTTCAAGATGAAACGCTGCCTGAAGAATGTTATAGGATAGAGACAGAGTCAGTCAGGGAGAATCAGGGATTGCGGAATGTGAATCAAGAGGAACCTGATGCAGATGCTTCGAATCATGTACATGGATGTGGCAAATCCGATATCCGTTCTATGGAAGAGCGGATGGAGACTCAGGAAATGAGAGGAAGAAATCCGATGGGACCGGGACCAGGCAGGCCACCGATGGGACCGGGGCCGGAGAGACCGCCGATGGGGCCAGGACCAGGCAGGCCGCCGATGGGACCGGGGCCGGAGAGACCGCCGATGGGACCAGGGCCAGGCAGACCGCCGATGGGACCAGGGCCGGAGAGACCGCCGATGGGGCCAGGACCGGAGAGACCACCGATCGGACCAGGACCAGGCAGGCCACCGATGGGACCGGGGGCAGGCAGGCCGCCGATGGGACCAGGACCAGAGAGACCGCCGATGGGACCAGGACCAGGCAGGCCACCGATGGGACCGGGGGCAGGCAGGCCGCCGATGGGGCCAGGACCAGAGAGACCGCCGATGGGACCAGGACCAGGCAGACCGCCGATGGGACCAGGACCAGGCAGGCCACCGATGGGACCGGGGGCAGGCAGGCCGCCGATGGGGCCAGGACCAGAGAGACCGCCGATGGGACCAGGACCAGGCAGACCGCCGATGGGGCCGGGACCGGAGAGACCGCCGATGGGGCCAGGGCCAGGCAGACCGCCGATGGGGCCGGGGCCAGGCAGGCCACCCCAGGGACCAGGGCCGGTAAGGCCGCCTAGACCAGTACCACCGCCACCCAGGCCACCCCAGGGGCCAGGGCCGGTAAGGCCGCCCAGACCAGTGCCGCCACCACCCAGGCCACCCCAGGGGCCGGGACCGGTAAGACCGCCCAGACCGGTGCCGCCACCACCCAGGCCAGTGCCACCGCCACCCAGACCGCCCAGGCCAGTGCCGCCACCACCCAGACCACCGAGACCGGTGCCACCGCCACCCAGGCCAGTGCCGCCGCCCAGACCACCGAGACCAGTGCCGCCGCCAAAACCGGTTTATAGGCCTTCATGGCTTAGGGATCTGATTAAAGTCCTGTTGCTGAATGAGATGCATAACAGACGGTGTGCCAGGGGGATTTGTTTTATATAGGAACCGATAAACCATTGTTTTGATGTTCCGTTTTCAATCTGGCAAAGGGTTTACACAAAATTTCGAAAAGATTAAGTTGTAGTTTTACTGGTTATTATATAAAATAAGAGATAACCAAAATAACCTGTCTATGAGGAACAGATACACATATGAAAAGAACATTACAGAAAGCAGGAATCTTATTCCTGATATTTATAGCGGCCCTTGTAATATATTTTGTCAGTGCCAGGAACACAATGGAAAAGGAAAACACGGTCTACACTTCCATGGAGGAACCTTCCCTTCCTGTTGTGTATACCAAGTTAAATGGAAAAGAAATCAACTGCCTGCACGGTTATATGCAGGACATGGGCAATCAGGCGGCCAGGGACAGTATCTCTGTGCTGCCTGAAAACCGTGAACTGGGGATTAAGATAACGGAATATGGCAATACCATAACAGGAATCAGCTATGAGGTGAGAAACCTGTCATTGGACAGGCTGATTGAGCGCACGGATATAACGGAGTGGGACAGTTCCGAAGGGATTACTACGGCGGTCCTCCCCATCCAGAACCTTTTGATGAGGAATGAGCCGTATTATCTTACTCTTAATGTAAGCACCAGCGAAAGCCAGATTCGCTATTATACCAGGATTGTGTGGCCGGATAACAACTATGCTTACGACATGGTTAGCCTGGCAGAGGAATTTTCCAGAAAGAGCCTGGATTATGAGCAGGCAAGGGAGCTGGTGTCTTATCTGGAGACAAATGATACAGAAGACAACAGCAGTCTTGGACATGTGACAATCAGGGCCAGCTTCAGCCATCTGACCTGGGACGGACTTGACGTGGAAATGGCGGGGGAGCCGCAGGTGACACTGCAGGAATTTGACGGTATCATGGGCCAGGTAAAGGTCAGGTATACGGTGGCAATCACTGAGAGTGATAATACCAGGACATTGGTTGATACGGAAGATAATTTCACCATGAAGTGGAATGAGAAGCGGATTTACCTGATGAATTATGAGCGCAATGCCAATGAGATGTTTACAGGGGAAAGGGAGGCATTTTCCGGTAAACGGATTCTTCTGGGCATTACCAATGACAATATGATTAAGTCTGTTAAAAGCCCCAAATCCCGCTATCTTGCATTTAAGACGGGAGGGGACCTGTGGTGCTATGACCAGACTGATAATGAGCTGGTGCGCATCTTTACATTTGACAGCAGCAAGGATGACGGGGTACGGAGCAGGTATGACAGACATGATGTGAAAATACTGTCCGTCCAGGAGGATGGCACCGTGGATTTCCTTGTATACGGCTATATGAACCGTGGGAAATACGAGGGCCGCATGGGCGTCATATATTACAGCTACGACGCGGAGAAGGACACGGTCAATGAAAAGTTCTATCTGGCTTCATCGGAATCTTTTGAGAAGGTCAGGGAGGATGTCAACAACCTGTCCTATCTCAGCCAGAACAGCATGATGTACCTGATGCTGGAGGGCAGCGTATACGGTATTGATTTAAAGAGTAATGAATCCCTTGTGGTTGCGCAGGGGCTTACCAAAGGCAGTTTTGCGGTAAGCGGGGACGGAAGCAGGATTGCATGGCAGGACGGAGCCAGCCTCTACGAGTCGGAGAAGGTCCATGTCATGGATTTTAATACGGCCCAGAAACAGGAGATAGCGGGAGCTGAGGGGGATTTTGTCAGGGTATTGGGATTTGTGGGCAATGACCTGATTTATGGTTTCAGCAGTTCTGGTGATAAATGGATTGTTAATGGACGGACGAAGGGCATGCCCATGTACGCCATGTATATTGTGGACAATGAGATGCAGGTGGAAAGTGAGTACAGGAAGGACGGCATCTATATCTCGGACGTGGTGGCGGAGGATGGGCGTATCCATCTGAAACGCCTGGTGCGTCTCAGTGAAAACCAGTATATGTATCAGGACCAGGACACCATTGTCTGTAACCAGAAGGTGGATGACGGGGAATTAAAGGGCATTGGGTACTTTGCCTCCCAGGACCGGGGCCGGGTCTATTATGTACAGGCTGACTCGGATTTAAACGGGGACAAGGTAGATATATCAGCGCCAAAGGCATTTTCCTATGAATTCTCAAGTACCCTTGATATCAGTTATGCATCAACGGCCCAGGCAGATACAGGCATGGTGTTCCATGCTTACGGCGGGGGTCATTATCTGGGGTCCTCCAGAAGCTTCAGTACGGCCGTGGACATGGCTTATGGGCAGATGGGATTCGTGACGGACGGGAACCAGCATATTGTATGGGACAGGATTAACAGAGGCCCCATCCGCAATATCAAGTCGCCGGTGGAAGAGGCGAGGAAGATGACCAAGTACCTGGAATCCTTTGATGGAAGCAGGATGTACGAGGAGGGGCTGATCCTCATTGATGCGGGCGGATGCAGCCTGAACCAGATCCTGTATTATATTGATAAGGGAATCCCGGTCATTGCCTATGTGGATGCAGGGAGATATGTGCTGTTGTCCGGATATGACCAGTATAATGTAACCCTTTATGATCCACAGACCCAGGAAACCACCAAGATGGGACTGAATGATGCCACGGAATATTTTAAGGTACTTCAGAATGATTTTCTGTGTGCGCTTACTGTAAATTAATAATAAGTCAATTCCTTCCGGATTTTGTGTGATGGTCTGGAAGGAGTTGACTTTTTTATTAAATTTTGATATGCTGTCTGCGATGGTTAGAATAACCTAACTTGCAAATAAGGAGAAAGAGGATTGAAATATATTTGGATAAATCCAGTGACGGAAAGCATGTATGGGAAGCC
This sequence comes from Enterocloster sp. OA13, assembly GCF_022440595.1. Lineage (NCBI taxonomy): Bacteria > Bacillati > Bacillota > Clostridia > Lachnospirales > Lachnospiraceae > Enterocloster > Enterocloster sp. OA13. The sequence continues at coordinate 5,690,393 of NZ_JAKNTF010000001.1, forward strand.
GGTCCTGGATGGGTTCTTACAGAAACATGGGTTTACCCGTGTCTGGTGCAGGACGGACTGGGGACGGGAAGTGAAGGAGAAGTACAGGAAAATGCTGGACGGATGCAGGGATACGGTGGCGGATGCACGGTGCCCCATGGCCTGTGAATTAGTGAAATCCATGGCAGAGGACGGCGTGAGGGAGGCTGGGATTGAACCAATCCTGATTCACTGTGCAAGGGAAATCAGCAGCAGGGAAGATTTAAGGAATGGGGAGAAGATCATAACCACGCCATGTGTTTCCCTGGCAGATATGGGAAATTCCCTAAGGCTTCCCAATACACGGTTCATCACGTGGAACGCCCTGTTAAAGGAGCTGGGGCAGAGACCGGAGGGAAAGCAGCTTCATGCAAGCCCCATCCCGCCCGGGTTCTTTGCAGGGATGGAGGAGCGGGTACAGAGCCTGACCGGGAAAGAGGAGATTGAAGCGTATATGAAAAGCGGCAGATGGAAGGAAGTGCGGCTTATGGAAATGCTGTACTGCCATAAGGGCTGCCATAACGGGGACGGGGTGGTAATGGATGAAACATAGATGGAAGGATGCGGCGGCGCCGGTCATCGGCATAGGCGCTGTCCTTCTCGTGTGGTACATGGTGTGCAGATGGGGGATATTCAGCGCCTATGTGCTTCCTCCTCCGTCCAAGGTACTGCAGGGCTTTTTAAGGATGCTGGTATCCGGCGAGCTCTGGAAGGATATCTATATCAGCTTCATCCGGGTCATGAAGGGATTTGCCATTGCATTCGTGCTGGCGTTCTGTCTGGGGATGCTGCGGGCGCTGCTGCCTGCTTCGGGCAGGTACTATGAATATGTGGTCCAGTTCTTCCGCAACGTGCCGCCATTGAGCATGATTCCTTTATTGATCCTGTGGTGCGGGATTGGGGAGACGACGAAGACAGTCATTATCGTGCTGGCGTCCTTTTTCCCGATGTATCTGAATATTGTGAAGGGATTTACCGGGTGTGACAAAAAGCTTCTGGAGGTGGGGGACATGTTCGGATACTCCAGAGGAAGGAAATTCCTGCGGATCGTGCTGCCGTATGCATCGGCGGACATCCTGGTGGGCATGCGCATCGGCCTGGGATACAGCTGGAGGGCAATCATCGGTGCGGAAATGGTTGCGGCGTCCACCGGACTGGGGCATATGATATTATTTGCCCAGCAGATGTCCAGGACGGATAAGGTTATCGTGGGTATCCTGGTCATCGGGGCAGTGGGATATGCAACGGACCGCATCTTTGGACTGGTAATCAGCAAATTATTGAAAGGATCCTGTGACAATGGCTGGAATTGAGCTTATTAACGTACACAAACAATATGTGGTGGATGAACGGCCTGTCAAGGTCCTGAATGGAATCAGCCTTCAGATACCGGAGAAGCACATCACGGTAATCCTGGGACGCAGCGGATGCGGCAAGACCACGCTCCTGCGCCTGACAGGCGGTCTGGAACAGGTGGATGAAGGGGAAATACGGTATGGACTGTCCCATAAGACCGCATTCGTGTTCCAGGAGCCGCGGCTTATGCCATGGCTGAATGTGTGGAACAATGTCACCTTCGGTCTGGAAAAAAAGGACCAGGATCAGGAGAAGATTGAATCTATCATCGCTGCCGTGGGGCTTTGCGGTTTTGAGAAGGCATATCCGTCCCAGCTTTCCGGTGGAATGCAGCAAAGGGCCGCCATTGCCAGGGCGCTGGCCTATGAGCCGTCCTTCATCATGATGGACGAGCCATTTGCTGCCCTGGATTATTTTACAAGGGAACAGATGCAGAAGGAGCTTTTGCGGGTTCAGGGGGGACAGGGCAGCAGTATCCTGTTCGTGACCCACAGCATTGACGAGGCCCTGCTTCTGGGACACCGTATCGTGGTGATTGAGAACGGGCTGGTCAAGGCCCAGTATCAGGTCCCTGAGACAGCGGGGGAACGGAACCTGCTGGATGATCTGTTTATTTCCCTGAAAAGGGATATTATAAATAACTTAAATACAACTGAATGAGGAGGATATGTATTATGAAACGATTCATGGCATTTGGACTGGCACTGTGCATGGGGGTTACGGCCCTTACGGGATGCGCGGACGGCACCGCGGCAACCACCGCGGCAGTAACTGAGGCACAGACAGGACAGGCAGGGAATAAGGCAGAGGATAAGGCGCAGGAAGAGGGCACCGGGGCAGATATGCCTGAAACCGCCGGGGAAGCCGGGAAAGAGGGTCAGAAGGTCGCAAGCGGCATTGACAAGCTGGTGCTGACCTATGTGGTATCGCCGTTAAATGTCCCCAGTATCATTGAGAAGAACCAGAAGATTTTTGAGAAGGACTTTGAGGCTATGGGCATTTCCGTGGAATATGCGGAAATCAATTCCGGCGCGGACCAGACCCAGGCCCTGGCATCCGGCGATGTGCAGATCCTTTACGCGGTTGGGGCAACCTCGGTCATCCTGTCGGCCGCCAATGGGGCGGACATCAAGGTTCTGAACATGTACAGCAGGTCGCCTAAGGCATTCTGTATGTATTCAAAGGATGACAGCCTGACCACGCCTGAGAGCCTGAAGGGCAAGACCATTGCCGGGCCTGCGGGAACCAATCTCCATGAGCTTCTGGTGGCCTATCTGGCCACGGGAGGGCTGACCATTGAGGATGTGAATTATGTGAATATGGGGATTCCTGATGCAAAGGCGGGCCTGGACGGAGGCAGCGTGGATGTGGCCCTGATTGCAGGAGCAACTGCTTACCAGGCCAGGCAGCAGGGGTATCATATGGTTGCCGACGGTGAGGGACTTATCAAGGCCATCATTGCGGTAGCTGTAAGGGAGGACTTCTATGAGAAGAACCAGGATGTGATAGGGCGGTTCATGGAAGCCCAGGATGAGATTGCTGCCTTCATGAAGGATAACCAGGAGGAAACCCTGAAAATCGTGGCAGAGGAACTGGACCTGGATGAGGAAGCGGTACAGGAAATGTATGGATATTATGACTTCTCCATGGATATCAGTGAGGAGGATAAGGAAGGGTTCCAGAAGACAGCTGATTTCATGCTGGAGTCAGATATGATTGAGGCGCCATTGGACGTAAATACGTTGTTTATCCAGTAATATACGGCAAAGGAACCAGTGCCCGGGATTCCCATCCGAGGATTTTGAAATCGGATGGGAATCCCGGGTTTTCTTTTGGAACGGCAGATGGAAAAAAGGGATTTACAGACCATGGTCTGTACGCCGGATTTGCGTTTTACTTTACAAATCTGATTCTTATGGTATAATCTAAGAAAGATGTAAATAAAATATGAACAAATTTTTACGTAATTGTTTAGGAATGTTGTCCTTGGATATGGGATTTGTTTAAATAAATATCAGAGGTGTGGAATGGAACAATATATAATCAAAGGCGGCAACCCGCTGGTGGGCGATGTGACCATAAGCGGTGCCAAGAATGCCGCACTGGGTATTCTGGCCGCTTCTATCATGACAGATGATGACGTTTTGATTGATAATCTGCCGGATGTACGGGATATTAATGTACTGTTAGAGGCCATAGAGGAAATCGGTGCAAGGGTTGAACGCATTGACCGACACACTGTAAAGATTAACGGAAGCAACATAAAGGAAGTATCTGTGGATGATGAATACATCCGCAAAATCCGTGCATCCTATTATTTCATCGGTGCACTGTTAGGCAAGTATAAGAGCGCCCAGGTGCCCCTTCCGGGCGGCTGTAATATCGGCAGCAGGCCCATTGACCAGCATATCAAGGGATTCAGGGCTTTGGGAGCCGAGGTTATCATCGAGAGGGGCGCTGTGATTGCACATGCCATTGATTTGGTGGCAAGCCACATTTATCTGGATGTGGTTTCTGTTGGCGCAACCATTAATATCATGATGGCGGCAGCCCTTGCAGAGGGGCAGACCATATTGGAGAACGCTGCCAAGGAACCGCATATTGTTGACGTTGCCAACTTCCTCAACAGTATGGGCGCCAATATCAAGGGAGCCGGAACCGATACCATCCGCATCAAGGGTGTGGACAGGCTTCACGGGACAGAGTATTCCATCATTCCTGACCAGATTGAGGCAGGTACGTTCATGTGTGCGGCTGCGGCAACCAGAGGGGATATCATGATTAAGAATGTGATACCAAAGCATCTGGAAGCCATTTCCGCAAAGCTTATGGAGATTGGCTGCGAGGTGGCTGAGTTTGACGACGCGGTGCGCGTTGTGGGCAAGCCTTCCCAGAGGCATACGGACATCAAGACCCTTCCGTATCCCGGTTTTCCAACAGACATGCAGCCCCAGATGGCAGTTGCCCTTGTGCTTGCCAACGGAACAAGCATGGTGACGGAGAGCATTTTCGAGAACCGCTTTAAGTATGTGGATGAACTGGCCCGTATGGGCAGCAACATCAAGGTTGAGGGCAATGTGGCTGTCATAGACGGCGTGAAACGCCTGACAGGAGCACAGGTCAATGCGCCTGACCTGAGGGCGGGAGCAGCGCTGGTGATTGCAGGACTGGCAGCGGACGGATATACGGTTGTGGATGAGATCGGTTATATCCAGAGGGGCTATGAATGTTTTGAGGAAAAGCTCCAGGGACTGGGCGCCATGATTGAAAAGGTGGATTCGGACAGGGACCTTCAGAAGTTTAAACTGAGGGTTGGCTGAGACGGTTGGATAGAAGGATAGGTGAAGGACGCAGGCTTTGCACATAGGGATTTCTATGTGTGGAGCCTGCGTTTTTGTGTTGGATGGATGCGTTGGATTGGGATTACCGGAGCGGCTGGCGGGAGTGGATGTTCCAACATTAATCTTCTGGTTCGGCCTCCCATTCGGTCAGGGCGCCGCTGTATGCGTCCAGTTTGAATTTATATTCCATGCCGTCATATTTAATCCTGCCCTTATATTCCATCCTGCCGTCGTCTTCCTCCAGCTTGATTGAGATATCGCTGTTACTGGCGCCGGGCACCCTGGCTAGGACAGCAGCCATTGCCTGGGACTGGTCTATCCTGGCCGCGCCTTCCGGCGGGGCCTGGAGGTTGTGGTCATCCAGGTCGTGGTCAAAGCTGATGATCCGGCCGCTGGAACGGTCGATTTTGTACTCATATTCGTTGTTGCTGTTGGTTTTAAATTTTACCTTGTACAGTGTAACCCCGTCATCGTCATCTTGCTTTACCTCAATTTTTGAGATGTCCTGGCTGGAAATGCCGGAGTGGGTTATGGCAATATCGCGGGCCTGCTGTTCGTCTATTGTGCCGGTGCCGGTATTGGCGGGGGGCTGCGCAAAACCGGGATTGGGGGCGGGGGATTGGGGCTGGCTGGAACCGGAATTGCTGCCGGGAGTTTGCGTCTGGGCGGAGCCGGACGGACTGCCAGGTACTTGTGCGTGATTGGATTCGGACGGATTCCCAGTTGTCTGTGACTGGTTGGAGCCGGGCGGACTGCCAGGAACCTGTGACTGGTTGGAGCCATATGCCTGGGAGGTGCCATATGCCTCATCGGGATCGGAGCCGGGACTGGAACCGGAACCTGATTCAAGATTGAGGTTGTCCAAATTGGCCCCTGAAATCATGGATGAATCAGATGGATTCCCTCCCCCATCAGCCAAAACAGGAATCCCGGAATCCAAAGGCCCCTGTATCACAACTCCGGTAAGGGCGTCAATGGCGTATTCGTACTCGTTGCCATCGGAGGAAAAGCAAATCTGGTAATAAAAGATATCATCCTTTTTATCCAATCCGGCAGTGGTGAATTCAGCCTGGTCCGATGACAGGCCCGCGGACCTGAGGGCAATCCCTTTTGCGGATTCAATTCCTATATAATCAGCCGACTCCCGGTCATCTGAGCCGCAGGCGGATATGGCCAAAGTAATGGAGAGAATCAGGCAGGCCAGTAAATGTTCATGCTTCATATGATCTCCTTTCGGTTATACAACAGGTTTTTCGCCTTTTGGAAGGACTACGGTAAAACAGCTTCCCACCCCGGGCCTGCTGTTTACGCTGATATCCCCGTCATGGAGCCGTACAATCTGCCTGACCATGGACAGGCCCAGGCCAAGACCGGAACCAGCCTGTCTGGAGCTGTTTACCTGGTAAAAACGCTGCCAGATTTTCTCCTGGTGTTCCGGGGCAATCCCGATGCCGTCGTCCTCCACTTCCAGTATGAGATTATCCCCGCTGTCATGGAGTTTTACTCGGATGCGGCCATTATCCTTACCGTATTTGCGGGCATTCTCCAGCAGGTTCATGATGGCCCTGGAGAGGAGATGGGCATCTGCCTGGGCGTGAAGATGTTCCTTTATGTCCCGTTCCAGGGAAATGCCTCTGGCGCCGGTATCCAGCTCCTCACACAGGGTTTCCACCATCAGGCTGACGTCCGTATCTTCCTTTGCCAGCTTTCTGGTGCCGAATTCCAGCCGTGTCATGTCCAGGAGCCGGTTTATGAGCAGGGACATTTTCTGCGCCTGCCGTTCAATGACAGCAACACCTTCCAGGTACTCTTCCTCGCTTCCTGCGTATTTCCTGATATAACTGCACTGGGCCAGGATGACGGCGGTTGGGGTCCTCAGCTCATGGGATGCATCAGAGGCAAATTGTTTTTCTGTTTCAAAGGAGTGTTCCAGGCGTTCAAACATATGGTCAAAGCTGTTGGCCAGGCGCAGGGCCTCGTCTGAGCCTCTGGTAAGACCGATACGGCGCGTCAGGTCCCGCCCCTCGGTAATACTGCCTGCTGCCTTTGTAATCTGTTCTATTGGCTCTAAGGCCCTTCTGACGATAAGATATCCCCCAAGGGAGGCTGAGAGGATGATAAAGGGAAGTATGAGGAAAAACATGGACAGTATGCTTCCGGCTTCCTGGCTGCTGTTATGGCGCTGGATCGTGCCGCGGATCCACACCCCGTCCTCCCAACCGGAGGGAACCCACAGGTCAAACACATAGAAGCCGTCCTCTGAGCCGGAAACCGCCTTAGTGACGCCATTTTCCAGTTCTGCGTCCACGGGGAAATAGGGCGGGGTCTGGCCGGACAGAAGGGCCTTGTTCTTATTGTACAGTAAAATGTAGACGCCATTTTTATAAAAACTGAAATCTTGATCCAGGTCAAGCTGGCGGTTGCCGGTCAGACGCACCTTGCCAACATTTTCCCTGACCGTGTCAGAGAGGAGGCTGTATGCCTGGTTCCTGGCAACCTGGCTGTCAATGGTCAGTATAAGAATCAGGCAGATACCGGAGATGATGGTCATGAAGGCGGTAAACCATAGGGTTATCTTAAGCTTGACCGACATGCCTGGCCTGACCTTCCTCCGCCTTCCGGATATCCTGTTCATGCGTCCTCCTTCAGCATCCAGCCTGTGCCCCATACCGTGCGGATCAGCTTCTTTCCTTCCCCGCTGTCAATCTTTTTGCGCAGGTAGCTGATATAGACATCCACCACGTTGGTGCCGCCGCTGTAGTCAAAGTTCCACACATGGTTCTCAATCTGTTCCCTGGACAGCACCTTGCCCTGGTTCAGGGCCAGATATTCAAGGATTGCATATTCCCTGGAGGACAGTTCGATGGCGCGCGCGCCCCTGACAACGGAGTGGCTGCCCGTGTCGATTCTCAGGTCACCGATTGCAATGACACTGGTCCTGTGTGTGCTGCGCTTTCTTGTCAGCACCCGGATCCGCGCAAGCAGTTCATCAAAATCAAAGGGCTTGATAAGATAATCATCCGCCCCCAGATCCAGTCCGGCGACCCGGTCCGCAATGCTGTCGCGGGCAGTGAGGAACAGGACCGGGGTTTCTTTGCCCAGGCTGCGCAGGCGTTTTAAAACCTCGTATCCGTTCCGCCGGGGCATCATGATATCAAGGATTGCGGCGTCGTAATCCGCGCTTTCAAGATAAGTAAGGGCCTCGTCCCCATCATGGCAGGAATCCACCCCGTAACCTTCTTTTTCCAGGGTCCTGGTTATCAGACGGTTCATATCGCGTTCGTCCTCAGCAACTAATATCCTCATACGTCCCTCCTTTAGTCCATTGCCTTTAGCCGTATCATGTCTGTTGCTGACATTATACATAAAAAAATGTATGATTCATATCTTCTAATGATATTTTAATATTTAAATTTTAAAATATCATTAACAGAACAAAATCCATATCAAAATATGAACAGGAGGATATGATATGAAGAAGATAGCAGCAGTAATGGGAACCGCGTTTGCAATCGGGGTATTATTCATACCCACAACCATGGATGTACTGGCAGCGGATATCACGGAGGCCAGGGCCAGGGAGATTGCCATGGAACATGCAGGGGTATCTGAAAAGAAAATCCCATTTATCAAGGCAGAGCTGGATGATGAGGATGGGAAAACGATTTATGAGGTGAAATTCCACACCAGGGACAGGGAAGAGTATGAATATGAGATTGATGTGTCATCCGGAAGGATCATAAAGGCGGAGTATGATGCAAACGTCAGTTCCAATGGCAGGGATGGACAGAAGGATTCTTACATTAAGCCGGAGCGGGCGAAGAAAATTGCAGCGGAACACGCCGGATTCTCTGTATCAGAGGTAACATTTGTCAAAACCAAACTGGATTATGAGGATGGGCGTCAGGTTTACGAGGTGGAGTTTGTCACGGATGATAACAGGGAATTCGATTATGAAATTAATCCTGTTTCAGGAAAAATATTAAGTTATGAACAAGATGCCAGGCACTATGACAAGGATGCCGGGTCAGGCGGGGATACTAAGAAAATAACGTTGGGGAAGGCAAAGGAAATAGCATTGAAGCGGGCCGGGGTCAAGGCTTCCCAGGCAACCTTCACCAAAGCAAAACAGGACTGGGATGACGGCAGGCTGATATATAAGGGCGAGTTCGTATCAGGCGGCCTGGAGTATGAGTTTAAGATTGATGCCGGGACAGGGGAGATTGTGGACTGGGATGTGGAGGATGATTAACAGGACGGTTAAAAGACAGGCAAGTCAGGTACTGGATGGGGAATCGGTTTTGGGTATAATTACGGAAACAGGGCGCAGGTCATGTGGATTGCCTCCATTGCCCACAATGAAACCGTGGGAATCGGCAGGATTCAGGACTGGGCCACCCATGAAATCGGCAATGAGTTAAGCGCGCTTTATGATACGCCCCATGGCGTGACTCTGAGCGCGGTCATGGGTTCCTGGATGAGGTATGTATACAAAAACCATATGAATCGGTTTGCCAGATATGCATATGAAGTATTTGGAGTATCAAGGGAAATGGAACCGGAGCAGGCAGCCCTTACGGGGATTGCCGCCACCGAGGATTTCTTCCGCTCCTTGGGGCTTCCTGTCAGCATAAAGGAAGCAGGTATCAATGACTGTGATTTTGAGACAATGCTGGACCACATTAACTTCCGCAATGGGAACCAGACCATTGGAGGAATCACTGCGCTGGACCGTGAAGATGTGAGGAATATATTAATTATGTCAGCAGGCTGAACACATAGCCGGCCCGGGAAGATTTCCCGGGCCGTTTTTTAAATGAAAGATAAAAAAAGAGGGAGTGTGCCCGTTAACATCTGTAAGTACATGAAAATATGGCAGGAAAATATTTCCTGTAACCAGTGGCATGTACCAAAGGTTTATGTTATAGTAAAATTAACTGTTAAAGGTTCAAGTATGAGAGGAGGAAACCCATGAAAGAAAGAATGAAACAAAGGCTGCTGTCACTTCTGCTTGCCATGGCAATGATATGTTCGCTGACCGCAGGTATGCCGGTCACTGCCTTTGGCGCGGACCAGGACATTGTGGTGCTTTATACCAATGATGTCCACTGCGGGGTGGATGACAACATCGGCTATGCCGGACTTGCCCTGTACAAGAAGCAGATGCAGCAGCAGACACCGTATGTCACCCTTGTGGATGCCGGGGATGCCATACAGGGCGCGCCCATCGGTACGCTGTCAGAGGGTGGGTATCTGATTGATATCATGAACTACGTGGGATACGATGTGGCTGTTCCGGGCAACCATGAATTTGACTATGGAATGGCCCGGTTCTTAGACCTGGCAGGCAGGCTTAACTGCGGCTACTATGCATGTAACTTCATGGACAAGGTAACAGGCACAACCGTATTTGCACCTTATAAGATGATGACATACGGCGATACGAAGATTGCCTATGTAGGCGTTTCCACTCCGGAGAGCTTTACCAAGTCCACACCTGCGTATTTCCAGGACAGTGCGGGTAATTATATCTATTCCTTCTGCGAAGATGAAAGCGGACAGGGGCTTTACAACCAGATTCAGGCAAGCGTGGATGCGGCCAGGAATGAGGGGGCCGGGTATGTGATACTGGTGGGCCATCTGGGGGAGACAGGCGTTACGGACAGATGGAGTTCCGTCAATATCATTAAGAACACAACCGGGATTGATGTGTGCATTGACGGCCACTCCCATGAGACAACCCCATCCATGACAGTTAAGAGCAGGGACGGAAGGGATGTAATCATTACCCAGACAGGTACAAAGCTAAATAATATCGGCAAGCTGACCATCAGGACCGATGGGACCATCGTATCAGAGCTGGTATCAGAGGTTCCGGCCATGGGCACCGCAAGGGAATATGTGGTACAGAAAAATGACAGCCTCAGCCGGATTGCCAAGCGGGAGCTGGGCTCTTATGACAGATGGATTGATATCTACAACAATAATCTGGATAAGATAAGGGATGCCAATGTGCTTAAGCCAGGCATGCGTCTTCTGATTCCGGGAAGCAGTCTGATAAATGAGGACGGCAGGGCAATGGATTACAATACGGACCGGTTCATCAAGGGAATCCAGGACCAGTACAACGAGACACTTAAGGTGGTTCTTGGCACTACCCCGTATCTCTTGACAGTGAATGATCCGGCTGACGGAAAGCGCAGGATTAGAAGCGGGGAGACAAACCTGGGGGATTTGACGGCGGATGCTTACCGGGTACAGCTTGGGGCTGACATCGGCCTGAGTAACGGAGGCGGTATCAGGACCGACATAAAGCCTGGCAATATCACCTATAACGATACCCTGGCAGTATTCCCGTTCGGCAACATGGGCTGTGTCATTGAGGCAACAGGCCAGAAGATAAAGGATGCGCTGGAGATGGCCTCCAGGGATTATCCGGAGGAGTGCGGCGGATTCCTTCAGGTGTCCGGGCTTACCTACACCATTGATACTTCGGTTAAGTCCAGTGTAAGGCTGGATGACAAGGGGAATTTCATAAGTGTGGACGGACCTTACAGGGTAAAGGATATCATGGTAAACGGCGGACCCATTGATTTGAACCGGACCTATACGGTTGCTTCCCACAACTATATGTTAAAGTCTGGCGGCGACGGCATGACCATGTTCAGCGGATGCAATGTGATTAAGGATGATGTAATGGTGGACGTGGATGTCCTTTCCTCCTACATAAGGAGCCTGGGCGGTGCAGTGACCGCGGATTATGCGGATCCGCTGGGGCAGGGGAGGATTCAGATTCAGTAGTATGGGGACTATTGACGGGTCAGGCGTTTGTCAACGGCAATTCCCATACATACGACAGCAATTCCGGCAAGCTTGCCCGGGGGCAGGCTGCCTATCAGGAACAGGTCGGTAAGGATTCCTGTTCCTATCTGTCCGATGATGATAAGGATGGTTGCCTTAAATATCTTCAGCTTATCATATACAACCGTGTTGAGTACACAGGCAAGCGCGCCCAGGGGTCCGGTCAGGTATCCGGCCGGATTGGACATGGTAAATGCAGCCAAATCCAGACGGAAGCCGGATATGGCAAGGTAAAGGATGAAGGAAGCGGCTCCGCCCACAGCAACATTGGCAAGAGAGCCATTCAGAAGGCCTGCATACTGGCAGGCCAGAAAACTGAGCATGCGTGTGATTACGGTAAAACATCCCAGGATAACGGCCAGCAGAAGTAATACGGTCAGGGCCAGATAGCTGCCTGTCAGCCGTATATCTGCCAGCCCCGCGCTGTTGATGATGAATATGCCTGCAATGATAAGTGCAAACCCCAAAAGCCGAAGACGGTTAAATGGCACCTTTTTTGCGCCAAGCCATCCGTAATGGTCAGTGACCGCAGACATGATAAGCTGGCCTGCGACTGAAAGGCAGACAGTGACCGCAGTACCCAGTATGTTGACGCATAATCCGGTAAATCCGATGACAAAGACACCGGTGATGCCGCCTAAGGTGGCATAGGGCGGGATTCCCTTAAAGGAGGGGAATCTGCCTTTTGCCATAAGCTGATACAGAAAGATGGTAAGGGCATTAAGTGACTGGCTTATGAAGCCCACGCCGATGATTCCCAAGGCAGGGAATAACAGGCCGTTGCAGCTGCTTTGGGAAGCGATGAAGGCACCTGACAGGATAGCGGTTAAAGTATATAGCACGTTTATTCCTCAATTCGTTAGATTATAATTTTACCATAGGAATGGAGCATAAACTCATCTGAGTCATGCTCCATTTGTCTTATATGTCTTTGGAGGGTTACTGGGCTTCGTAACTTACTTCCATATCTACTTTTCCGCTCTTCTCACGGAAATATCCAAACAGGAGGGCAGCCACGCATACACAGAGATTCACAGCCATCTTGGGCCATGTCATGGTACGAAGGCTCATGTATGCCCCGAAGATACTTGCCAGGGTACCCGCAATGGTCCAGAACCAAAGCACACTGGTGGAAGTGTGCCAGCGTGAACGGTTCCACTCCGTGGGAATGACCTGAGGAAGGCGGAACACGAAAATTGCCAGCAGTACGTCCATGATATTGGATGCAAAGACAGCGGTACCTGAGATGGTGTTCATGTTAAAACCGAAAATCAATGGCAGCAGTCCAACCAGGTAGAAGAACAGGATAAGGTTGTGGGGGGTCTTGAAACGGGAGTTGATTGCGCCGAATTTTTTCGGCAGCCATCCGTCCACACAGCCCTGAAGCAATGGCTTTGTGCACCAGCCCATCTGGGCGTTTAAGGTGGTCATAAGGGCAAACATGGCGCCGCCAATCAGGAAGAACACATAGAGAGGCCCTGGAAGTATCTCGGCAGCTACCAATGAAAGGGGCTGTCCCTGTACTACATCAATGGGAAGCACACCGGTGGCAACCACTGCCATGAATGCATAGAAGATAGCCACAACAACAGTTGAGAGTATGATTACAAATGGCATGTCCTTAGTGGGATCCTTTGCCTCGGCAGAGAAATTGATGATATTCTGTGCGCCGCCGCAGGCAAAGGTCAGGATGGCTGCCGCGCTGCAGAAGCCTAAGGGGCCGTCCGTGAGAAATCCCTGTGGCTGTACATAGGCCGTAAAGTCAACGCGGAATATACCAAATGCAGTAAATACGGCCAGGGCAATCATGAGGCATACAACAAGTACCTGCTGGACAATGGATGCGTTTTTAACACCGATTATGTTGACCATCATCACAAGGGTAAGGATGATGACTGCTACCACGCGGACATTGATTCCCTGCACGGCCTGGCCAAAATATTCACCGATGGACAGTGCATACATGGAGAGGGATATATTACTTAAGATGTGTATGATGAGGTAAGCCCCGGCCAGCATCTTGGTGGAGAGAAGGGCAATGTATGTGTAGCTGCCGCCTCTCATGCGGACGGTTCCCAGGACAAATAATCTGGGGGCCAGTTTCAGCAGTGTGATGATGGCGGCAATTGCAAATGCAATACTTGCAGAACGTCCTGTCAGTCCGATGGCCTGCGGAAGAAGAGAGAAGATACCTGCGCCTATGATCTGTCCGACAGCAATGGCAAAGAAATCCTTCTTTCCCAGAACGCGGTCAAGATCTTTGGTACTTGTTAATGTTTTTGATTCACTCATAATGACCCTCCTATGTATTATTGTTATGACTGGGAAGCTTTTACCAGCCCATCAATTGCTTTTTCCACCCACTCAGGCGAGGTGGCCAGGTTCAGGCGGATGAAACCGTTCCCTCCGGCTCCGAACCACTGGCCATAATCCACTGCCAGACGTGCCTTTTCCTGGACAAAGTCTTTCATACCGCTTTCTTCTGCTTTTCCCAGATACCCGCTTAAATCAAGCCATGCAAGATAGGTGCCTTCCAAAGGGGAGAGGATGGCTTTTGGCAGTTCCGCCTGAATGCGGTTTAATGCGTATTCATAGTTGTCCCGGATGATGGATATTACAGTATCCAGCCATTCACGTCCATATGTATAGGCTGCTTCAATTGCATAGTACCCCAGCATATTGCCGGTATCCTCATGCAGGCTTACAGCCAGTCTGTCGAATTGGTTCCTAAGGTCCTCCCCTGGTATGATGACAAATGAATTCTTCATTCCGGCCAGGTTAAATGTTTTGGATGCAGCGGTCAGTGTAATGATGATATCTGAATACTTACCTCCATCAATGGAAGCAGTGGGGATATGAGGATGTTTTCCAATGATTAAATCGTGGTGTATCTCATCGCTGATAACAGTCACATGATGTTTTTTGCATATCTCAAGAAGTCTTCGCAGTTCATCCTCAGTCCAGACACGGCCCACCGGGTTGTGGGGGCTGCACAGGATAAAGACTTTCACATCGTTGTCAACAACCTTCTTCTCAAAGTCCTCAAAATCTATTGTATAGATTCCACCTGTGTTAACCAGTTCACTGTAAATAAGCCTGCGGTCAATATCCTCAATTGCATGATGGAAGGGATAGTATACGGGCATATTGATGATGGCCGCGTCGCCTGGCTTTGTAAGCATATGCATGCACCAGAAGATACCTGTGACAACCCCAGGTGCAAAACGGATCCAGTCGCGCTGAATCTCCCATCCATGCTGCTCTTTTTCCCACTGAATGAAAGACTGGTAGTAACTGTCTGGTGTAAGGGAGTATCCATAGATGCCGAAATCAACTTTTTTGCGTAAGGCTTCAGTTACTTCCCTGGGTGCTTTGAAATCCATGTCGGCGACCCACATGGATATCAGGTCGGGATCCCCATACTTGGTTGGAAGGATATCCCATTTGGAACAGTTCGTGCCGTGCCTGTCCGGGCAGTTTTCCCTAATAAATTCTTCTTTGTTCATGTTTATTCCTCCTATATAGTTTAAACATTAAACTATTTATCTTATGGGTGGATTATATAACTATTTAGATAAAAGTTCAATATATAATATTAAAAAATAATAAATTTGTGTATTTAGTATAAAATATTAATAATATTTTGTATAGAATTATAGTTTAAACAATTAATTATATAGGAAAAATAATGTCATAGACAAAAGACTTATCTTTTAGTTATAATAATACTAATGACAGAAAGGTTTAGGTAATGTAATGAAGAATGACAATCAATCCGGCAATATTAATCCAGCATTGTCGGAAGAACTTTTTCATAAAATGACAGAGCATACCAATCAGGTATACAAGTTTGTCAAGATATATAATGACTATGCCAATGCGCCCAGGGATTACGGTACAGGTGAAAAGGTCAATATGCTGAGCGTACATATCATGTCGGACATAGAGGAGCATCCTGGAATCACGGTTACGGAACTGGCAGAAGAGTGGGTCAGGACCAAGGGATCCATATCCCAGGTGATTAAGAACCTGGATGAGAATGGTTATATCATTAAGAAAAAAGAAGGCAATAATAATAAGAATGTCCATCTGTATCCTACCAGCAAGGGGGTAGAACTCAGCCTGGCCCATAAGATGTATGATGCCAGGAACTTAAAGAATACACTGGACTTCTTCACGCAGTATTGCACGGAGGAGGAACTGACAGCCTTTTATAAAGTCCTGGGCTATTATACCATGCTGTTGAAAGGGTGAATATGAATAGCCTGATTGGGTTATGCTTCCAATCAGGCTTAATATATAGCACAGTCTTTGTTGGGGGTCCAAGTCCCGGACAGTATCGTAAACCCTTCACGTTCCTCCGTATTCCCGGTAAAAATCCATGGTAAAATGCTTCCTTTGTATCCATATAATGGATGCTCATCTGAAGCAGTTGGATAATTCATGCTGAAACACAATCAAATCCCCGGTCTGCATGGCCTGATACATAGCCGTTAAATTTATTTCTTTGATTTTCTTCCGGAACCATGATATTTATATCTTTTTCCAGTTTAAATTACAAGGAAAGTATATGGAAGACGTGAATTTTTCAATCATAGGAAAACGGCCTTGACAAAAACTGGCGGCAGAAATATCATAAGAGTAGCAGAAAAAGGAAATTATGTGCAATGCGCCACATAAGAGGAATCCCCGGAGAGCCGCTATTCACCGGGGATTCCCTTTACCTGTTTTGGTGGATTGACCTTGACAAAACCTGATGGTTGATTTATCATGAAAGTGAAAAGAAGATAGTATGTGCATTATGTCACATAAGGAACCCCCGGAGAGCGGCAACTCTCCGGGGGTTCTTTTTCTTTTTGGGGTAGAATACCCAGGCTGACTGTTGATGTTTATTTTCTGTCCAGCCATTTACTGATGTAATAGCATATCACACCAGCCGCGACAGAGATGATGAAAGCTAGTCCGCCTATAGTCTACAACTTCCCCGCACAATACTCCCGTATGATTTCCATATAATCCCGTGCATGCTGCGGCAGATACCGCCCCTTCGGATAGGCCGCAATGGTGGTTGTGACAATGGGGCTTTTTCCGATGGACAGGCAGAGGGAGGGATGGCGGCCATGGGACGCGGCCATGTGATAATAGCTTTCCGGTGCAAATGCAATCCCAAGCCCTTCCATGGCCAGTTTGATGGACATCTCGCTGTTGCGTGTGTGCAGGAGCACGGGCGGGTTCATATTGTAATCCTCAAACAGTTTAAGGGCAATGCCTCCCGTGTTCTGGTCCGGATAAAGGAGGATGAAGTTCTCCCTGGAAAACAGGCTTAAGTCAATCCAGGGATGCCTGAAGCCCGGTTTATCCACTGCCCTGGACGCAAGCGGATGTCCTGCAGATAAGATTAATACAATTTCTTCCCGTTGCATGACCTCATAGTCCAATAATTTGGGGAATACATGGACATTATAAAAGGTGAGGTCAATGGAATGGTCTTTTAAGCTTGTCTCGGCTATGAAGTTAACGGCTTCCATCACATTGATGGTCACATGGGGGTACCGGCTGTGGAATTCCATCAGGGTGGGCTGGATGATGGTGCTTCCCATCATGATGGGTATGGCGATATTCAGGCGGCCGTATTTCCTGTGGCTGATATCCTCGTACTCCCGGTCCCACTGCTCCCCGTAAGCAGCAATCTGCTCCGCGTAGTGGAGATAGCGTTCCCCCATATAGGTCGGGGTGTAGCAGTTGTCCCTGCGGTAAAAGAGCGGCCCTCCCAGCTGGTTTTCCAGGTTCTTAAGATATTTGCTTAAGGATGGCTGGGAAATGAACAGGGATTCGGCTGCCTTGCCGATGCTCCCATATCTGGCAATGGCCAGGATGTAGCGTGCTTCTTTTAATTCCATAAAATTCCTCCTGACAGGTCATTTCTGTAAATATACGGAAATGATTTGTAAAAAAACAGGTGAATATAGCTTTACTGCATAAAGAATATAGAATTTATATATTTGACGTATATTATATTACTTTTTATAATAAACGTAAAGCCTAAAATAAGCAACCTTAATAAATCTTTTGATTCAGCATGGAGCGTGAAAATCATGAAAAAGAGCAGTGCATTAATCATGCTGGTACCCGGCCTTGTCATCCTGCTGGTGTGCCTTGCCATCCCATTACTGCGGGTACTGGCGCCAAGTATTTTCTCGGGAGATTATCCGTTCAGTTTCTACGCGGAGTTTTTCCGGGACGGGTATTATCTGAAAATATTCCTGCGCACGGTTAAGATTGCCGTGATTACCACTGCTTTCTGCATGGCGGGCGGAATCCCCACAGCGTACTTCATCAGCCGCTGTCCTAAGAAGTACAGGGGACTGCTGCTGGCGTTGTCCATCTTTCCCATGATGACCAACTCTGTAATCAGGAGTTTTGCGTGGATAAACATACTGGGAAGCAATGGAATTGTGAATAAGTTTCTTCTGGCAGCTGGTTTTGTGGATAAACCTGCCAAGCTTCTGTACACGGATTTCGCAATCATCATTGGCTCCATCTATCTGTTCCTGCCGCTGATGATCGTGACGGTTACAGGCGTCATGGAAAATATTGACGATGATATGATGGAAGCCGCGCAGAGCCTGGGCGCGGCCCGGATGGAAGCGTTCATGAAGGTGGTTTTCCCCATGAGCCTTCCGGGAATCATTGTGGGCGGCATCCTGGTATTCACAGGGACGCTGACAGCCTACACCACGCCCCAGCTTCTGGGAGGCAACAGCAACATGGTAATGGCTACCCTGATATACCAGAGGGCCATGTCCGTGGGAGACTGGACCGGGGCATCCGTGATTGCATTCATAATGATCATACTGACACTGGGCGTCATCAAGGGCTTTAATGCCCTGGCGTCACGGCTAGACCGGAGGGGAGAGAACTATGCGTAAGAATAAACTGCTCACTGCATATGCAGTCCTGGTATTTGCATTCCTGGTGATTCCGCTTGTAATCATTACCATTACGGCTTTTGGCGGCGGCAGCGCCATTACCTTTCCCATTGAATCATTTTCCTTTAAATGGTTTGCCAATGTGTTCGCGCTGAAATCCTTCCGCCGTTCCTTCCTGACAAGCCTGGAGGTGGCGCTTTTGGCAACCCTCATTGCACTGCTGGTGGGAATCCCGGCAGCCTATGCGCTGGCCCGTTCCAATGTAAGGGGGAAACAGATGCTTAAGTCCATTTTCCTGTCCCCGACCATTGTGCCGGGAATCGTCATTGGTTTCATCCTGTACCAGTTTTTGATCCTTACACTGAGGATTCCGGTGTTTGTAAGCCTTCTGGCTGGACATTTCATGGTGACGCTTCCCTATGTCATCCGCGTGGTGGGGTCTTCCATGGAACAGTTTGATTTCTCCATTGAGGAGGCGGCCTGGAGCCTGGGATGCCCCAAGAAGGCGGCATTTTTCAAGGTAGTGCTTCCCAATGTGACTTCGGGAATCTCATCCGCCTTCATGCTTGCATTCATCAATTCCTTCAATAACATACCTGTATCCATGTTCCTGTCAGGGCCGGGGGTCAGCACCTTCCCTTCCACCCTCATGAACTATATCGAATATAATTATGACCCTACTGTTTCTGCCGTATCCGTGCTTCTCATGGCAGCAACCGTAATCATCATGGTAATTATTGACAGGACACTGGGCATTGCAGCCCTGGCTAAATAGGAGGATGACGAAAATGGCATTTATGACCCTTAATCAGATTGATGTCAGCTACGATAAAAAGAAGCAGATTTTAAAAGGCCTTGACCTTAAAGTGGAAAAGGGGGAGCTGGTATCCCTCCTGGGGCCAAGCGGCTGCGGCAAGTCCACGACCCTCAGGGTGGTGGCCGGATTCATTGACCCTCAGGGCGGGACCTTTACCCTGGACGGGGAAGATATGACCAGGGTGGCTGTGCACAAGAGGAATTTTGGCCTGGTATTCCAGAGCTATGCCCTGTTTCCCCATCTGAGCGTGTACGATAATGTGGCCTTCGGGCTGCGCACCAGGAAAATGGACAGGGAGACCATTGATAAAAAGGTAAAGGACATTCTGGAGGTCTGCGGGCTGACTGAGTTTGCACAGAGATTTCCAAAGCAGATGTCAGGCGGACAGAGGCAGAGGGTGGCCCTGGCCAGGGCGCTTGTGATTGAGCCGAAGCTCCTGCTGCTGGATGAGCCTTTAAGCAACCTGGATGCTAAGCTGAGGCTCAGCATGAGGGTGGAGATTAAACGCCTTCAGAAAAAGCTTGGTATCACAACCCTGTTCGTCACCCATGACCAGGAGGAATGTTTCTCCATATCCGATAAGGTGGCGGTCATGAACAACGGCGTCATAGAGCAGTTTGACACGCCTGAGAATATTTACAGAAGGCCTGCAACCGAGTTCGTGGCAAGGTTCATCGGGTTTGAGAATTTCCTTGAGATGGAACGGGACGGCGTACACATCTACCGGGTGCCGGACGGCAGCCAGTTCGAGGTGGACATGGACTGCGGGGAGGAAGCATTTGCAGGCACCATCCGGCCCGACGATATACGTCTGGCAGGGCAGGGACAGCAGGAAAATGTCCTCACAGGGACAGTGGGCGTGCGCACCTTCCTGGGGAAGAGTTACCAGTATGAGGTGAACACGGCAGCCGGGGTGCTGAAGGTCAATATGGATACTTCCAACCTGTTTAAGGAAGGTCAGGAAATCAGGCTGTATCTGCCAAAGGATAAGCTGGTGCTGGTACGCAGATAGGGAATGCCGTGGCGAACGGAATAAGGAAGAAAAGGAGATTATTATGAAAAAGACAATTGCAATGGTACTTTGTGCAGCAATGACACTGACTGCCTGCGGAGGCGGCGCAGCCACAGGGGATACGAAGGCGGCTTCGGACGGAAAGCAGAAGCTGGTACTTTCCACCTATGGACTGAGCGAGGATATTTCCGCGGAAGAGGTCTATGCTCCCTTTGAGCAGGAATTTAACTGTGAAATCGTGACAGAGACAGGCGGCACCAATGACCGTTATACCAAGCTGGCTGCTGACAGTGAATCCAGCATTGATGTGATTGAACTGTCACAGGCCATGACCGCAAAGGGAATTGAGGAAGGGCTGTTCGAGGATATTGATTTAAGTAAGATTGAGAACGCATCTGACATGATTGCAGCTGCGAAAACCATGGCGGATGCAGGCCAGGGCGTGGCATACACCATTAACAGCATCGGCATCATGTACAATCCTGAGGCGGTTGATTTTGAGATAAAGGGTTTTGATGACCTGTGGGATTCCAGATTGGAAGGTATGGTATCCATCCCGGAAATCACCACCACCTTTGGGCCGGCCATGGTATATATGGCAAGCGACCATGCAGGTGTGGATATTAAGAGCGACAACGCAGAGGCTGCGTTTAAGGCGTTGGAAGAGTTAAAGCCGAATCTGGTTAAGACATACGCCAAGTCCGCAGACCTGATTAACATGTTTACTTCCGGTGAAGTGGCGGTTGCCATTGTGGGCGATTTTGGTGTTCCTACCATCCAGGCAGCCAACCCTGACCTTGTTTATGTGACACCGGACATTACGTATGCCAACTTTAATACCATCAGCATTACCAAGAACTGTAAGAATAAGGATCTGGCTTACGAATATCTCAACTACCGTTTAAGTCCTGAGCTTCAGACCAAGACAGGCAAGGCCCTGAACGAGGCGCCCACCAACAGCAAGGTTGAATTCACGGATGAAGAGTCTAAGAACATGACATACGGCGACAAGGCTGCCAATGCAAAGGTGCTGGATTACTCCTTTGTGAACCCGCAGTTAAACAGCTGGATTGACCAGTGGAACCGTATCATTAATAATTAATTTTGCTAAAAGAATAAAAATCCCTGGAGAGTGGCTATGAAGGTTGATTTCGTGGTAAAGGGCGCCTGGGTCTTCATGACATACAGGCAGTGCTTTGAGAAAAGGGATGTTGCGGTTGCAGGGGAAAAGATTTACGCGGTTTCCCCTGCAATCTGCTATCCGGACGTGACAACGATTGACGGTAGCGGAATGTATATGATTCCGGGGCTGGTTGATATCCATATGCATATTGAGAGTTCCATGACTTACCCGGCAGAATTTTCCCGTATCACCCTGCCTTACGGCGTTACAACCGTGGTGGCGGATGCCCATGAGATTGCCAATGTGTTCGGGATGGACGGCATCCGGTGGTTCATGGGGCAGGAGACAAAGCTGGATATATTCTATGCCATCCCTTCCAGCGTGCCGGCCACCAATGACAGCCTGGAGACATCGGGCGCAGGGATTGGGGAGGCGCAGGTCAGGGAACTGGCGCGTGACAGCAGGGTGCTGTGCCTTGGGGAAGTCATGAATTTTAAGGACCTGACATCGGATGGGGATGCGTTAATCAAAAGGCTGGTGGGTATCTGCAAGGGGAAAGACATCCGGGGCAGCATGCGGATTGAGGGCCATTGTCCCAAAATCAGCGGGGAGGATCTTTGCCGTTTCATCTATGAAGGGGTGGACGCGGATCATACCCAGCAGACGCCGGGGTCCGTGCTGGAAAAAACAGATATGGGCATGTTCCTGGAACTGCAGCACAAGTCCCTGACGCCGGAGGTGGTGGATACGGTATGCCGCTATGGCCTTTATGAAAATGTGGCCCTCATCACGGATGATACCATGCCGGACCAGCTTTTAAAGGGACAGTTAAACCGGATAGTGGCTCATGCGGTCAAGAATGGAATGCCTGTGGAAAAGGCAATCTACTGCGCAACATTTACACCGGCAAGGCGGATGCACCTGGATGACCGGGGGATGATCGGGCCTGGAAAGCTGGCGGACTTTGTGCTGCTTCGGGATTTGGAACACTTTCAGCCGGCGGCGGTGTTTAAGCGGGGGGAATTGGTGTATGGGGAGCGTTTGGGAACGGACTATGCATCCATACCTGAAGCATTTTACCATTCCGTAAACTGTAACAGGGCCATGGAAGAAGACTTCCGCTTGAAAACGGATAAGCCATGTTCCAGGGTCAAAGTAAATGTGATGAAAATCCAGGCCCACGGCACCTTCACCTCCAGGGTTATCAGGGAGCTGGATGTGAAGGGTGGCGCCATATGCTGGAAGGAGGCAGGCCTTTCCCTGGCAGTGATGTTTGAGCGGTATGGGAAGAACGGGAATATTTCCTTTGGACTGGTGGAGGGCGCGTTAAGGAAGCCGGGAGCCATTGCAACCACCTGGTCCCATGACAGCCACAACCTGCTGGTACTGGGAACCTGTGAGCAGGATATGGCGGCGGCCCAGAACCGGGTCATAGAACTGCAGGGCGGTTATGTGGCGGCTGAACATGGGCGCGTGATGGCTGAGGCCCGGCTTCCGGTGGGCGGCATCCTGTATGACGGCCCGGTGGAAGAGCTGGCGTCCGATCTGGGCAGGGTCAGGCAGGCCATGAGGGAACTGGGATATGAAAACAATAATGAAATCATGTCCATGTCCACCCTTGGGCTTCCGGTATCACCGGAACTGAAGCTGACTGATTATGGGCTTCTGGATGTAAGGAGCCAGGAACCGCGTCCTCTTATTGAGGAGTATATTGAATAAGGGAGTTGTTATCAGATGAAGACAGTCATCACGAATGGCATCATAGTTACCATGAACCGGGATATGGATATGTATCCGGAGGGATATGTAATCGTGGAGGATAACAGGATATCGGAGGTCGGCCCCATGGAGGCGCTGGCGCACCGGATCACAGAGTGGGAAAGCAGCAGGCAGGAGGGCATTTCCATCATGGACGCAGGACATGGCATTGTCATGCCTGGCATGGTGAATACACACTGTCACATGGGCATGGTTCCCTTCCGGGGATTGGGGGATGACTGTAAGGACAGGCTTCGGGTTTTCCTTCTGCCCATGGAGTCCAGGGCAATGGACAGGGAACTGGCCGGCCTTTCCAGCAGATATGCCATATGCGAACTGCTTTTAAGCGGCGTCACCACGGTCATGGATATGTATTACTTTGAGGATGTGGTGGCAGAGGTCATGGATCAGATGGGAATCAGAGGGATTGCCGGAGAGACCGTGATGGAGGAAGCCTCCTGTGACGCGGGGACGCCCCGGGAGGCCATTGCGCTGGGGGAGGAACTGATTAAGCGTTACAGGAACCACCCGCGGATTCAGGGCTGTATTGCGCCTCACGGAACAACAACGTGCAGCAGCAGTACGCTTCAGGCAATCCATCAGGTGAATGACAGATATGGCGTGCCGTTTACCCTTCATGTGGCTGAGATGGATTATGAAATGTCGTACCTGAAGGAACAGTATGGATGTACACCCATAGAATATCTGGACAGGCTGGGGATTCTTGACAGTCATACCTTGTCCGCCCACAGCATACGCCTTACGGAACAGGATATAAGCCTGATGGCAAAGTCCGGCGTCAGCGTGGCCCACTGCATCGGCTCCAATACCAAGGCGGCCAAGGGAGTGGCGCCTGTAAGCTCCATGCTGGAACAGGGGCTGGCAGTGGGGCTTGGCACGGATGGGCCGGCCAGCGGCAACACGCTGGACATATTTACACAGATGAGGTTCTGCGCTAATTTCCACAAAAATGAGACTGGGAACAGGAGTGTATTTCCTGCTAAGGACATAGTCTCAATGGCAACCATATGGGGAGCCGGGGCTTTGGGCCTGGATCATGTAACCGGATCCCTGGAACCGGGAAAAGAGGCCGACCTGGTGGTGGTGGAAACGGATTCACCCAACATGTTTCCCGTGTACGACCCCTATTCGGCCCTTGTGTACAGTGCGCGCGCAGATAATGTAAGGGATGTGTTCGTGGCAGGCCGGTGTCTGGTAAAGGACAGGCAATTGGTGTCCCAGGATTTCCGGCAGATCAGGGAAGACCTGCGGCAGAAAATGAATCAGACTGCTTTTGGCAAAATGGGCAATCTGGCATGACCCACAGCAAATAGCCATATGGTTTAGGTATCCTTAATTTCATACCGGGACAGCACCCAGTCCAGGCCGTTGATATGATTGAATATCTGGTCCAGTGCTTCCTGGCTGGTCAGTCCGGGATGGAATCCTTCATTGGTTCCATCCTTTTCCATGTGCATCCGCACCACCCAGCGCGCGGAACTGTCATAAAGGGAAAGGTCATGGGAAATGCTGCCGTCCCCTGTCATGGGAACCGGACCCGCCCCGCACCGGGTAAGCTGTTCTTCTTCTGTGATTGTTACAGAGGTAAGCCCTTCCTCTAAAGGCGCTGTGACTGCCTGCAGCTGTCCTACGGCTGTGTCCGCGTCTGGTCCGATGATGATGGTAAGGTCCATGTCCGGGGAATGTCCGCCTACGTATCCATAGAAACTGTCACATGTCTTCAGAAGGCGTTCCGCAAGTTCGGGAAGGGTATCTATAGAGTCCCATTTGAGGACCAGGTGGGACGCGTAGTCCTGGTCGTACCAGGTGCGCCCTGAAATTCCCTGCCCTGATGCGGCGTATAAAAGGGCTTCCGCCCAATATCCGCACCCTCCGACGGTATAGCGGGTGGCATCATCAGAGGATGATTGGACGGGAACTACCCATACCGGAAATGGTATCTCAGCCTCTCCTAAGGACTTCATATTGTAGAAATATACCCCGTCAGTCTCATCCTCCTGATCGAAGTAAGAGCTGTCCACATGAATGTCCACCATCCCGGTCATGACTGCAGTCAGTGGGGATGCGGGTGGGAAGATATGGATACTGGCCGAGGTTCCCTTATAAAGCGTCGTGAGGGTGTTCTTACCGTAAAATTCGTATTCCTCAGGACTTACAGGGAGATTTTCCGGGCGCGTAATGGGACCGAAGCCATCGTATATCCATTTTTGGGGAGATGAGGACTGGGACATGCTTTGGGAAGTTTCACCGCTGTCCGAAAGGATATTAATGGAAGGGCGCATGTCGGAGGCTTTTGTTTCCATCAGCATCTTGTCAATCTCCCTGACCAGTTCTGATGAATCATGGGCTGGCAGGGTCTGGGGTGGATTTTTCTTCATTTCATTTATGATTTTCTGCACATCAGAAGGATTGCTGGTGCGGCTGGGGGCCATGGAAATACCCCTTATCATGACGGCCACGAACAGAAGTATCAGGCTGGACAGTATCCGCTGGGAACGGGTCCAGGGCTTCCTGCGGGACCTGGTTCCCTTCTCCCCGGATTTGGGAAGAGGAGGCATGTCTGCCATGGCAACCATATCCTTCTCATAGCGGTATGCATGCTGCATGATTTCCCAATGGATATTATCCATATAGGGGATGACTGGATAGGAGGGGGATTTGTATTGCCTGAACCGGTAAGCCCTGTACAGGGCAACCGCCTCCGCCCGGTTAATCCCTCCCCTGTTGGCACTCAGCCACTGGTCCAGCTGTTTTAGGAAATCAGGTTCCCATCCAGCCAGTTTGAACCGTGGGGATTCATACCATTCTTCCAGACGCTGGAGCGCCCTTGTGAAATCCTCCCCATTGGTGTCAACAGATTTGGGAAAGGAGTCATGGAGTTTCTTAAGGCTCTCTAAAAGCTTGCTGCACGAGGCGTTTAACTCCTGCTCCATGCCCTGTTCCACCAGATGGGAGATATCTGGGATGGCAGGAGCCGCAGGGTGATTGCTGGGGAGGATTGTTGCCTGCTTGCTGGCGGGAGCCGCCCCCTGTTCATCCGCAGGAACCGCCGCTTCCGCGCCCGCAGTAATCCGTGCCGCTATCTTAACCGCCGCCGTATAAGCCTTGTGAAGCTGGTCAAATTCTTCCGGATGTTCCTCTGGGTGGCAGGCGGAGCATTTGGCAGCGTACGCTTTTTTAATTGCCCGTTTATCGGATGTGGGGGGAATACCGAGTATGTCCCATATGGTTTCTGCCATCATACGCCTCCGTATAGTTTGCTTTCCAGGTAGTTGAATGTGTCGTCTGTCTTTTTGCGGGCGGCGGCTATGGCTGCGGGACTGCCTGCCTCCAGGACGCCTGAGAACCAGTTCAACAGGTTCAGGATTACCTGGCGGTCATCACCCAGCAGCTCCATGTAGAGCCGTTCTCCCCTGGAGAATACAAGCTGGTTGGCGGCCTGTTCCCTGGCGGGGCGTTTCAGCTGTTCCAGCTCCTGCATTTTCTGTTCCAGTTCCTGGCTGTCCATCCGGATATGTTCATTCATGATCAGTTTTTTCACCACATCCCCGTGCCTGTTTTCAGCCTCCACATCCAGGATACCGTTGATGTCATACGTGAAACGGACAACCACGCCTTCCTGCCCATTGGGGGCAGGCGGGACCGTCAGGTTCAATTCGCCTAAAAACAGGTTTTCACTGCAATGCATGGATTCGCCCTGGAACACAAGGATGCCGATGTCTGTCTGCAGGTCCCTTGTGGTGACATAAAAACCGCTTTTACTGGTGGGCAGGGGTGAGTTCCGCTCAATGATGGGTGACATGATATGGTCCCTGGTGTTATTCCTGTCAATGATTCCGATTCCCAGGGTAAAGGGGCAGATATCCGTGAGGATGATATCTTTTATATCGGACTGGCGCTCCTTAATGCCACCATAGATTCCGGCGCCCAGGGCAATGATTTCATCCGGCTGTCCGGCAAGGAATGGTTCCCTGTGAAGGAAATGTCCGATATACTGCTGGACCGCGGGCATTTTACAGGTCCCGCCCACAAGGACAATCTGGTCAATATCCTCCATGGTCTTCCCCGCATCGGACAGGGCGTGGAAGACCACCTGTTCCAGACGTTTAAAGAGGGGCGCGCAGATCCGCACCAGGTCCGCTGTTGTCAGGAACAGCCCAAGCTCATCCTCCCTGTAGAGGTAATTCATCATGGCTGCCTGGCTGGCCGTAAGTTCCCGTTTGCATTGCTCCGCCTTTTTAAGCAGCAGGTTCTGTTCAGACATGGTCATGGATTCAAAATCCAGCGCGTGCTGTCCGCAGAAATATTCTGCAATCAACCTATCAAAATCATTGCCGCCCAGATGGTTGTCGCCAGCCACGGCCTGTATCTCGATAATCTGCTCAAAGCACTCCACCACGGATACATCCAGGGTGCCGCCGCCAAAATCAATCACCAGAAACTGGGAGTCATCTTCCCCGGTCTGGTTCCGGCAGGCCAAGGCTGCTGCGGATGGTTCATTGACCAGCCGTTCCACCTTAAGTCCGGCCAGCTGCCCGGCCTGTTTGGTTGCAAAGCGCTGCTCATCATTAAAATAAGCAGGCACACTGATGACAGCTTCCTCCACCGGTTCACCCAGATACGCTTCTGCATCCAGTTTAAGCTGTTTCAATATGAGGGAAGAGAGTTCTGCCGCCTTAAATATATGGTTCCCAAGCCGGAAATCATGGGCAGTGCCCATCTGCCTCTTGAAGGAGGCAGCGCTGCGTTCCGGCTGGGTATGCATTTTTTCCCTGGCAACCGTGCCTGTCCACAGGGTGCCGTCCTTGTCCATGCTGACCACGCTGGGGGTCAGGAATGTTCCCAGGGAATTGGGAATCAGCTCCGCCCGTCCGTGTCTCCAGATTGATACCAGGCTGTTGGTGGTTCCAAGGTCAATACCGATAATTGCCATATGATTTCTCCTGCTTGGATTATTTTTGATATATGTATATTTTAGTGCAGTTTCCTATATTTTTCCACCTTATTTAAATTGATTTATTTTATCACAAATAGGTGTTGACATGCATGTATAAATGGATTAATATATGGAAGGTAACATTATTTACAATTATATAGTTCGTATATATCCCTTATTCAGAGTGATGGAGGTACAAAGGACCTGTGAAGTCACGGCAACCCCGGTTGAGTATGTCAGAATTGACGTGCAAAAGGGCCGGAAGGTGCCAGCCTGAGCGAGGAGTGTGCACTGTTTCATGCATGCTTGATCGAGCAATAAGAGGATTTGAAGATCTTTCGTTATTTTCAAGTCCGCAATTGCTGCGGACTTTATTTTTTGTAAAGGATATATGTTGCAGGAACCAGGTAACAGAATGATTTATTTCAGAGAAAAGGAGAACGTGAACTAAATGGAGAGAAGACTTTTTACATCTGAATCCGTAACCGAGGGACATCCGGATAAAATGTGCGATGCCATTTCCGATGCCATCCTGGACGCGCTTATGGCCCAGGACCCCATGAGCCGCGTGGCTTGTGAGACAGCTGCCACAACAGGCTTGGTACTTGTAATGGGTGAGATTACAACCAATGCATATGTGGATATCCAGAAGATTGTGCGGGAGACAATACGCGAGATTGGATATGACCGTGCAAAATACGGATTTGACTGCGACACCTGCGGCGTGATAACCGCCATTGACGAGCAGTCCCAGGATATTGCCTTGGGCGTGAACAAGGCCCTGGAAGCAAAAGAAAACAGGATGTCCGACCAGGAACTGGACGCCATCGGCGCCGGCGACCAGGGAATGATGTTCGGTTTTGCCACCAATGAGACAGAAGAGTACATGCCATACGCTATTTCCCTGGCCCACAAGCTGGTCAGGCGCCTGACAGAGGTGCGCAAGGACGGCACATTAAAATATCTCCGCCCGGACGGCAAGTCCCAGGTTACGGTGGAGTACGATGAGGATGACAGGCCGGTGCGCCTGGATGCAGTGGTGCTTTCCACCCAGCATGATGAGAGCGTGTCCCAGGAGCAGATCCATGCGGACGTTAAGAAATACATCTTTGACGAAATCCTTCCTCAGGATATGGTGGATGGGAACACCAAGTTCTTCATTAATCCCACCGGACGTTTTGTAATCGGCGGACCGCAAGGAGACAGCGGCCTGACCGGACGTAAGATCATCGTAGATACCTACGGCGGCTATGCACGTCACGGCGGCGGCGCATTTTCCGGCAAGGACTGCACCAAGGTGGACCGTTCCGCTGCCTATGCAGCCCGTTATGTGGCTAAGAATATCGTGGCAGCCGGACTGGCCGACAAGTGTGAAATCCAGCTGTCCTATGCAATCGGCGTGGCCCACCCGACCTCTATCATGGTAGATACCTATGGTACAGGAAAGCTGAGCAATGAAAAGCTGGTGGAAATCATCCGCTCCAATTTTGACCTCCGCCCGGCCGGCATCATCAAGATGCTGGGACTCCGCCGTCCGATTTATAAGCAGACAGCTGCTTATGGACATTTTGGCCGCAATGATCTGGACCTTCCATGGGAGAAGCTGGATAAGGTGGAGCTGCTGAAGTCATTGGCAGGGATATAGGAAGACGCTGGGGAGGCATTTTTATTACACAGCAGATACAATTTCAGATATGATTCCAGATGAAAGCCCAGTGCCCACGCACTGGGCTTTTAACATTATCCATGGTCTGCCAATGACCCCAATTTTCATAAATCCTCCCCACACTCTTTTATCTTATGCGTATAAATGTTATTCTGGGGATATATCAGGACGTGAATCATTCAGCAAGGCACACGTCATATACAGTTGGGAAAAGGTGGGGGACATATGAAAGGAATACGGAAATACTGGAGCAGACAATCCTTTACAAAACAGATATCCGTTGTGTTTATATTGCTGTTTACGGCCCAGATCGTGCTTCTGGCAGGTATAAGCAATACATATTTAACGGACATCATTGAAAAGAAGATCATCGGGTTTTTCCGGATAGCGGTGGAACAGGCAGCATCCAATATTGCAGCAACCCTGAATGGGTATGAGGAAGCCGTTAATCAGATGACCATAGATGAAAAATTCCTTGACTACATGCAGCAATTTGAAGAAGCCCGGGGACAGGAGGAACTGGGTGTGAAGCAGGAGCTGAGGAAGCAGATGCGGACCTTCATGTCCTACCGTCCCCAGGTGTGGTGTATGGCCGTGGAGACTGAAAACGGGAAGGTATTTAGCTCGGACAGGCTTCAGATTGATTCTTTATACCAGAAAAGCCCGGAGTTATATGACCTGTATTTTTCACAGGTGGAAAAACAGGAAATCCTTAAGGGGGAATGGATACCGGCTGAGTATTACGACAGGCAGGGAACCTCGGATTATTATCTTTTCACGTACCGGAAGCGGCTGATGGATTTCTATACAGCCAGGTATGTGGGGACCTTCCTCATGGGCGTGAATGAGCTGGTACTTTCCGATATCTGTCAGGAGGCACAGATTACACCGGACAGGAACACGAATTATAACTTCATTGTGGACCAGGACAACCGGATTGTTTCGCATTATGACAAATCCAGGATAGGCATGGACATTTCTGACATGGACGGATGGGAACAGCTGACTATGGGCGGCAGCCAGGATGTGCATCTGGTGAAGGAGAACCATGAGGACAAGACAGTTGTGCTGGTGGATATCCCAAAGACATCCTGGCGTCTGGCCGGTGTTCTGGATAATGATTATATACTGAAGGAGATACGGAATTTCCAAAGGATAATATGGATGATAACCATCTGCCTGATGGTGCTGGGCGGTTTCTTCATATGGATCCTGTCCCGCAGGCTGTCCGCGTCCGTTAAGCAGGTGGTAAACACCATGAAGGAAGTAAGGGCCGGGGAAATGTCCGCCCACATGGAGATGGAAGGCAAGAATGAGATATCCATCATAGCCAGCCAGTTTAATAAGATGATGAAACAGATCAACAACCAGATGGATGAGATCAAGCAGGTCAGCGAAATGAAGAAGGATGCGGAAATCAGGGCGCTTGAAGCCCAGATCAACCCTCATTTCATCTACAACACCCTGGATTCCATCCATTGGCTTGCCATCGAAAACGGGGAAGATGAAATCAGTGAAATGCTCAGTGAATTTGCCCAGATCCTCAGGTATCAGATCAGCGGAAGCAATGACGTCGTTAAGATAAAGGAGGAGATGGAGTACCTGAAAAAGTATCTGTTTCTTCAGAAAATCCGTTTCATGGATAACTTTGAATATGCCATTGACTGTGAGGAGGGAATCCTGGACTGCCATATCCATAAGATGATATTCCAGCCGTTGATTGAAAATGCAATCATCCATGGATATGCGAATATCCGCCACGGAGGATTCCTGCGAATCAAGATTTATCATATAAATGAAAGCGGAATCTGTTTTTCCATAACGGATAACGGACGGGGGATGTCACCGGAGAAAGTGGGGGAAGTTTTTGGTGAAGGCGGGAGTACGCCGTCTATCGGCGTGTCGAATGTATTAGCCAGGCTGAAGCTTTATTATGGGGACAGCTACAGGATGGAGGTACATTCGGAGGAAAACAGGGGAACCTCCATTAAGATTACCATACCGAAGATGTGATGTAAAAGAGGGCGAGAAGATGAAAATCATAATTGTGGAGGATGAAAGAAAGTCATTAATGGGACTGACTGCCCTGATTGGCCAGCTGGAAGAGAGATGGGACATCGTGGGGACGGCTGGGAATGGAGAAGAGGGTGTGCGGCTCATTGCCAGGGAACAGCCGGATGTGGTCATAACAGATGTGATGATGGAGCAGATGGACGGCCTGGAAATGATGGAGGCAGTACTAAACCAAGGGAACGAGTGCAAATTCATTGTTTTAAGCGGGTTTGCCGACTTTAAATTTGCCCAGAAAGCAATTCAGCTGGGGAGCGTGGATTATCTTTTGAAACCCGTGACAAAAAAGACATTAAGGGAAGTCCTGGAACGGGTGGAACAGAAAATCAGGGAAGAAAAGCATCAGATAAGGCCATCCACCTTTTCGGAACAGGAATTATGGGAACGGCTGTATTCGGTGCCTGAGGATGCGGCTGAAAGCTACCTGAAGGAGCTGGAATCCAGGATGGCGGGCAGAGGGGTATATCTGCTGATGCTTAAAGGGGATGCGGGTTTTACGGTTTCAGAAGAAACGAAGTGGAAGGAAATCATGAAATACTATCTGTCAGGCATGACATTCCACTTTTTTTCCGGCGGCAGGCATAAACTGTTTTTTGCAGTTGAATCAGAGGAGCTGACACGCCTGGAAGGACAGATAAGGGAAGGGCTGAAACGTGGGAAAAGCCTGTTCCACAAACCTGTTGTGGCGGTATCCTATTTCCTTGAAGGGTTAAAAGAATTTTACAGGGCGCTTAAGGTGATGGAGGATAACAGCAATTGGGGGCTGTCTGTCATACAGATGGATATAATAAACGAGGAAAAACTTAAGGCAGTAGAATGTAATAAATTCATCTATCCCATGGAGACTGAAAGAAATATGATCCGCCATATCGGGGAACTGGATATGGCGGCGGTCCGGGAGGATCTGCGGGAATTTGAGGCATATCTGAAAAAACAGGTTTACCATTATGCGGATATCCGTGAGGCAATGCTGTGTATGACGGTTGCCATCCTGTATGAAATCCGTAAGACAAGTTATGGGATATATGAGGAAATCAGCCATCTGAACGTCCTGGAGTGGGTAAAGACAAGAATTTCCACGGATGCCTATGCAACCATGATGCTGAATATCCTGGGTGAATTCAAACGTTATAAAGATAATGTACACCACTGTAATAATCCGGTCATTAATGAGATATTGAATATCATTGAGAAGGAATATAAAGAAAATATCCTTGTGGAGGAAATGGCGCGCCGATTTAACATTACCCCTGAGTATTTAAGTACGCTGTTTGTGCGGGAGTTAGGGATTAAGTACACTGCATACTGTACCCAGGTCAAAATCGAGCATGCAAAAAAGCTTCTCAGAAACAGTAACATGAAGATTTATGAAGTAGCTGAACAGAGCGGGTACATGGATGTAAAATATTTTTGTAAGGTGTTTAAGAAGTATACGGGAAAAAGCCCTAAGGAATATATCCAGATGTAACGTTTGTTTTGGACACCTTTCTTAGAAATGTGGAATGGGAAAAGAGATAAGGAGGTGGTATCCTTTAAGCAGAAAACAAACAGGGAGGGATTTCAATGAGAAAGGAACACAAGTGGTTATGGTCAGCAGCAGCAATCGCAATGGCGGCGGGAATCTGCATGGGGTGCGGCGCAGGGTCTGGCGGGGGGACAGCACAGACCACTGCAGAGCAGGCGGATGCCAAGGAGGAAAGCACAGGACAGACAGCTGCATCCCAGGCCGAAGGAGACCAGAAGATTACGTTACTTTTAACTTATCCCAAGGAAAAAGCAGTGCTCTATCAATGCATTGAGGATTTTACGGCTGAAACCGGAATACAGGTGGAGATTCAGTACATGCCCCTGGCGGATTCCAGAAAACAGATTAATATCATGGTGGCTAGCGACAGCCTTCCGGATGTGATGGATGTGGACAATACGGACACAGCCACTTATGCAAAGATGGGAATCCTGGCGGATATCACGGACCGCGTTAATTCAGAGCTGGAACTGGACCGGTATTATGGCAGTATCCTTGGACAGAACCAGTATGAGGGAAAATATTATGGACTCCCGTTCACATCGAATAACCTGTGCCTTTACTACAATAAGGAGTTACTTGATAAAGCAGGTGTGACAGAGGTTCCGGCAACCTGGGACGGGCTTCTTGAGGCATGTGGCAAACTGAAGTCAATCGGGGTCAATGGCTTCGGGGTGGCGGGAAGCCAGACAACCGATACCACGTTTCAGATGTGGCCATTTATATGGGGAGCAGGTTCTGATGTAGACCGTATTGATTCGCCTGAGACAGTGGAGATGCTTAAATTCTATCAGGAAATGGTGGAAAACCAGTATATGAGTACGGAGGTGGTAAACTACAATTCCGGCGACAATGCCAACCAGTTTATTGCCGGCAAGACAGCAATGATCATAGACGGTCCATGGCGTCTTAGTTCCATCCAGGCTGATGCGGGCTTTGAATTCGGCGTGGCCAAGGTTCCTGAGGGAAGCGCTGGATTTAAGACAGTGCTGGGAGGCCATAATTTTGCGATTTCCAATACGGGCAATGTGGATTTAAGCTGGGAATTTGTAAAATATATGAACAGGCCTGAAGTCATGGTCAGGTACAGCGAGGCAGAAAACTATATTCCATCCAGAAAAGACGTGGCTGCAGGATCTGAGTATTTCGGCCAGGAGCCCATAAGCACATTTGTGGAAATGCAGGAGTATGCAGTGGCGATGCCGGTGGAGAATTATAATAAAATCAGTGATATCCTGATTGAAATGTGGCAGTCGGTTATTCTTGGAGCCAAGGATCCGGAACAGGCGGCCAGGGATACAGGAGCATCCATAGCAGGATTATAACCAGACAGGATATAGGACAAAGCGCTGCAAACACATGGCAATTGTGCTTTGCAGCACTTTTTATGCCCAAAATCAGGTGAAATGAGTTGGAAAGCGGTGATTGTTGATGAAAATTAAGAAGAAAAGTCCCATGCACAACCGGTATACAAAGCGGGAAATCATAGCCGGATATTGTTTTATCCTTCCTGCGGCAGTGTTTCTGGCGCTGATTGTAATATATCCGTTGATATACAACCTGAGTATGAGTTTCCATGAAGTGACGCTGGAAACCTTCCGGGGGGAGCAGCCCTTTATCGGGCTGGGTAATTACAGGGAGGTCCTGGCCATGCCCATGGTCAGGAAAGCCATATGGAATACGGTTTATTTTACGGTAATGTCCATCCTGTTCCAGTTCATCATAGGGTTTGCCCTGGCCCTCCTGTTTTCCAAGGCATTCAGGCTCAGCAAGATATCCAGGGGACTGCTGATGGTGTGCTGGCTGGTCCCTGTTATTGTATTTGCCTCTGTATGGAAATGGATTTTTGCAGGGGATGGTTCCGGCATACTGAATTATTTCCTGACCCAGCTGCATCTTGTCAAGGCTCCGGTTTCCTGGCTGACCACGGAGCGGGGGGCCATGACCGCCCTTATCATTACGAATATCTGGAGAGGCGTTCCCTTTAACATGCTGTTACTGGCCACGGGGCTGACCACGCTGCCTGAGGAGCTGTTTGAGGCGGCCGCCATTGACGGGGCCAGCCGTATTCAGCGGTTCCGCCACATTACGCTCCCGCTGCTTAAACCAACCATCCTCAGTGTGGTGACACTTGGGTTCATCTATACGTTTAAGGCATTTGACCTGATATATATAATGACAAACGGAGGTCCCTTGGATTCCACGCAGATACTGGCAACCACCTCATATAAACTGACGTTCTCCAATTTTGAATTTGGACAGGGGGCTGCGGTGGCTAATATCATGCTGGTGCTTTTGCTGGTAGTTGCCATATTTAATCTTAAATTAATGGAGAAAGAGGAGGTGATGTGAGATGGATAAACGGAAAAAAAGGGAACAGATACTGTTTAACCTGATTGCTGTTGCTGTTCTCATACTGTTCTTATTTCCCATCTACTGGATGGTGATTACCTCCCTTAAATCCTCAAAAGAAATATTTGCTGAGGTCCCCACCTTTTTTCCTGAGAAGATTGAACTGGAGGGGTATATATCACAGCTGTTTGTCAGGGGAAGCGTGCCCATCTGGGTCAGCTTCAGGAACAGTTTCATCATAGCGGCAGCCACCACAATCATATCCACCCTGCTGGCCACCCTGTCCGCATATGGACTGGCCCGGTTTAAATTGAGCATCAACCGGGCAGTACTATTGGCAATCCTGATAACACAGATGCTGCCCACCGTACTGTTCCTCTCACCGCTGTTCATGACATTTAAGAAAATTGCGATTTTAGATACCCTGGCAGCTCCTGTTATTTTCACCTGCCTGCACAGCATTCCTTTTTGTATCATTACACTCCGGCCATATTTCCTGGATATCCCCAAAGAGCTGGAGGATGCTGCCATTATTGACGGGTGCGGGCGGTTCCAGGTGTTCTGGCGGGTAATGGTACCCATCACCTACCCCGGCATCGTGGTTTCTGCTGCATTTACCTTTCTCTGGGGATGGGGGGACCTGATGGGAGCCCTGACCTTCATTAAGACGGACCGTCTGTATCCCCTGACGGTTAATATGTATAAGGCAATCGGGGAATATGGGATTGAATGGAACAGCCTGATGGCATTTGCCGTTATCCTGACCATACCCGTGCTTTTGATATTCATATGTCTTCAGAAGTATCTGATTACCGGTATCACGGCCGGCGCAGTAAAAGGCTGATGTCAGGAATGGCGTTTGAAAGGATGGAACTATGGATGAGAGATGGCAGAAATCCCTTCCTGTAAGCTGGAAAAATGTAAGGTTTACAGGCGGGTTCTGGAAGAAGAGACAGGAAATCAACGAACAGGTAACCCTTCCCGCCGAGTATGAGCAGTGCAGAAGCTCCGGCAGGGTGGATTCAGTAAAATGTATTTATAAGCCGCGGGAAAACAGCGGACCCGAAAAGGGTGTGTTTACCATAGACGGTGTGCTGGAGGAGAATATGGCGGATGGGGAGACCATCCCCAGACCCCATCATTACTGGGATTCCGACCTGGCAAAGTGGATTGAAGGGGCATCCTACGCCCTCTGGTATGAAAGGAATCCGGAAACAGAAGCAGTGATTGACGGGATCATAGATGATTTCGGGAAACTGCAGATGCCGGATGGGTATGTGAATACCTACTATACGGTGGTTGAACCCGGAAAACGATGGACCAATGTCCACCGTATGCATGAACTGTACTGCGCAGGACACCTGATTGAGGCCGCGGCAGCATATTATGAAGCCACGGGAAAGGCAAAATTACTGGATATCGTGGAGCGCTATGCCGACCATATTGACCGTGTATTCGGTCCGGCGGATCATCAGATCCATGGATATCCGGGCCATCAGGAGATAGAGCTGGCCCTGGTGAAGCTGTACCGTCTCACAGGTAAAAAGAAGTATCTGGAGCTGGCAGCTTATTTCCTCAATGAGAGGGGGAAACAGCCGTATTTCTTTGAAGAAGAAGCGAGACAGCAGGGAAGGGACCCGGAAGACGGCGGCCCGAAGGGGATTTTAGGAAAAAGCTTTTTAGCCCAGGGCCCATATGCCCTGTTCCAGGCCCATCTGCCTGTCAGGGAACAGATGACGGCAGAAGGCCATGCGGTCCGGCTGGCCTACATGGGGGCAGGCATGGCTGATGTGGCCTCAGAGACCGGGGATAAGAGCCTTTGGCAGGCATGTGTCCGGCTTTGGGACAATGTTACATCAAAGAGGATGTATATCACTGGAGGTATCGGCTCCCAGGATGGGTGTGAGAGGTTCAACTTTGATTATCAGCTTCCCAACGAGGAGTCCTATCATGAGACCTGCGCATCGGTTGCCATGGTAATGTGGGGATTCAGGATGCTTCAGGTGGCGCCGGACCGAAGATACGGGGATGTGATGGAGCGGGCGCTGTACAACGGGGTGCTCAGCGGGGTATCCCTTAGCGGGGACCGTTTCTTTTATGCGAATCATCTGGCTGCCCATCCGGAAATGTTCCGGGACAGGATCATACGCAATCCACGCATGTTCCCGGAGCGCCAGCGCTGGTTTGCAGTGTCCTGCTGCCCCATGAATCTGGCCAGGCTGCTGGAATCCCTTGGCGGGTATCAATACACCCAGGGAAAACTGGAGGATGGGGGCCAGGCGGTATACGTGCATCTCTATCAGGAGGGTACGGCGGATATCAGGGTCAGGGATAAAAAGGTTGTCATCCGGCAGGAGACAGACTATCCATGGCAGGGGGATATCCTGGTTACGGTAGGCACGGACCTGGACGGGGCGTGGACCCTGGCCCTGCGGATACCGGAATGGAGCGGACAGCCCGTACTGGAGACAGAGGATGCAGAAGTCTGGGAAGACCGGGGATACCTCTATGTGAGGAAGGACTGGAGTAAGAATGGGCATCTGCATTTAAGCCTGCCCATGCAGCCAGTGTTAATGGAGGCACACCCCGGGGTCAGGATGGATTGCGGAAAAGCAGCCATTCAATATGGCCCATTGGTTTACTGTGTGGAGGAAGCAGACAATGATGCGGATTTATTTGACTGTATCCTGACTGGAGACAGCCGGTTGGAGGCAGGGTTTGAAGAAAGTCTCCTGGGAGGAATCTGTACCATCCAGGCACAGGGCATAAGAAGGAACCGCGAACAGTGGAAGGGCAGATTATACCAGCCCGCGTCCAGGAGTTATTTTGAACCGGTAAAGCTGAAGGCTGTCCCATACTATACCTGGGCCAACCGGGGAACCGGGGCGATGACCGTATGGATGAACCATATTCCCGGTATGGACCACGGGAAAGTGGATGGTAAGTATGAGGACAAGGCGGACAGGGGGAATGTAAATTGAAGGGAATTGTTTATGAGGGACCGGGTACCCTTATTTACCGGGAGGTCCCGGATGTGCGGCCCCAGAGGGGAGAAGTGAAGATCAGGGTAAGGGCCTGCGGGATATGCGGCAGCGATGTCCACGGCTATCTGGGAATAACTGGAAGAAGGACGGCACCCATGGTAATGGGCCATGAATTTGCAGGGGAAATCGCAGAGCTGGGGGAGGATGTAGAAGGATGGAAGCCTGGGGACAGGGTTTCTGTTTACCCGGTGGACTTCTGTGGGGACTGTGAGATGTGTAAAAAGGGACAGGTCCACCTGTGCCTGAATAAGCGTGCATTCGGTGTGCTGGATGTGGATGGGGCATTTGCAGAATATATCTGTGTTCCGGCAAAGTGCTGTTTTTCCATATCAGATACGGTTTCCTTTTCCGTGGGTTCCCTGTTTGAACCGTTGGCGGTTGCGTACAGGAGCGTGCAGCATGCAGGGGAACTGGAAGGAAAAACCGTATTGATCGTGGGTGCTGGGACCATCGGGCTGCTGGCGCTGGCATGTGTGAAAAGGAAGAAGGCCGGCAGGATCATTCTCTCTGATTTAAGCAGCCACCGCCTAACGGTTGCCGGGGAAATGGGCGCGGATGCAGTCATAAATCCGGGCTGCGAAGATTTTAAAGCTAGAATCCTGGAAGAGACAGGCGGAAAGGGTGTGGATGCTGCCATTGAGGCAGTGGGGGCAGGTCCAACGGTACAGCAGGCCATGACCGCACTGCGATTTGGAGGCAGGGCTGTGTGGATAGGCAATAACAGACCGACGATAGAGGTTAACATGCAGGAAATCGTCACAAGGGAGCTGTCCGTGCAGGGGTCATTCCTATATGGTTATGATGAGTTTAAGGTTGTGTCAGGAATGGTCAACAGGGGAGAAATCCACCCAGAGCCATTAATCAGTAAAACAATCAGCCTTAAAGAGGCGCCCGCCTATTTTGAAAAACTGGCAAAGGCGCCCGGCGATATGATAAAGGTCGTTGTTGTCAATTGAGCAGAAGGAGGGGATAGGAAGATGGAATATGATGATAAATTAATAGAAGGGTTAAAATGCCAGGCCCAAAGGCTGAGAAGGGATGTGGTCATCAGCATGGGCGTTGGGGTGGCCGGGCATATAGGGGGATCCAATTCATCGGCAGATATTGTGGCGGCCCTCTATTTTTACAAAATGAAGCATAAGCCGGAAAATCCCGGATGGAGGGAAAGGGACAGGTTCCTATTGAGCAAGGGGCATGTGGGAATCCTCCAGTATGCGGCGTTGGCGGAATGCGGATATTTCCCGGTAGGGGATCTGAAGCACACAAAGGAAATCGGCTCATATCTCCAGGGACATCCGGATGTGCTGAAGACACCGGGGATTGAGGCCGGGACAGGTTCACTGGGGCAGGGGCTTTCCATCGGATTGGGTATGGCCCTGGGGCAGAGGCTGGATAAAATCAACAGTAAGACATATGTGCTGGTAGGTGACGGGGAGATTGCGGAAGGGCAGATATGGGAGGCAGCAATGGCGGCCCGGGCGTTCCGGGCAGATAATCTGGTGGCTATCGTGGACAGGAACGGACTCCAGGCCAATGGAAGGACAAAGGACCGTTTTGATACAGGGGATATCATCGCAAAGTTTTTAAGCTTTGGCTGGCATGTGATAGAAATAGACGGACATGATATGAAACAGATCCTTGACGCCCTTAACCAGGCCGACCATGTCAAAGGCGTGCCCACGGTGATTGTTGCCAATACGGTTAAGGGAAAAGGGGTCAGCTTTGCAGAGAATGTGGTGGGCTACCACAATGGTATGCTGACAGAAGAAACCTACAGACAGGCCCTGGAGGAGTTGACGGTGCAGGATGAGGCCGCGGCACAGGACGGGGCAGGGGAAGAGAGGCAGGAGGCGCACAGATGAGCGATACGAATCAGAGGATGGTTTACGGCAAAACATTGGTGGAACTGGGAAGACAGGATGAGCGGATTGTGGTTCTGGACGCAGACCTGGGCGGATCTACCATGGGCAAACTGTTTGAGGCAGAGTTTCCGGAGCGCCACTTTGAAATGGGAATTGCAGAAGCCAATATGACAAGCGTTGCCGCGGGACTGGCCCAGACCGGTAAGATCCCGTTTACGAATTCATTTGCCGTATTTGCAGGCGGCCGTGCCTATGACCAGATACGCCAGACCATTGCAATTGGAAAACTGAATGTGAAGATATGCGGCTCATCGTCAGGACTGTCTGATTTTGGGGACGGAGCCACTCACCAGTGCGTGGAGGACATGGCTATTTTCCGGGCCGTGCCCAACATGACGGTCATCTGCCCGGCTGATGCGAATGAAACAAGGGAAGCAGTGAAAGCAATCGCGGGAATGGATGGCCCCTGCTATCTGCGCCTGAACCGGAATGATTATCCCAATGTGACTGAAGAAGGAGCGCCGTTTGAGATTGGGGTGCCGAAGCTGCTGAAGGATGGAACCGACATTGCACTGTTTGCAGTGGGATATATGACGGGGGTGGCCCTTGAGGCAGCCAGGGAGCTGGAAGGCAGTATCTCTGTAAGGGTGATTAATGTATCCACAATCAAGCCCATGGATAAAGAGATGATAAGGAAAATGGCAGAGGGGTGCAGGGCCGTTGTCACGGCAGAGGAACACAATGTGGCAGGAGGGCTGGGAAGCGCTGTGGCAGAGGCCTTATGTGAAAACCCAATACCCATGAAGATGGTGGGGATTAAAGATACATTTGGCTGCAGCGGCCATAATTACCAGGAAGTCCTGGCTTACCACGGACTGACAAGGGAAGCTGTTGCAGAAGCCGTCAGGGAGATGGCTGGTTAGGATGTGCTTAAAACTTCAGACTATCCTTATGGAATACGGATCAGTGACTGGTATAGGATAACAGCAATATACGCGTATAACCGCAGAAGGCCGCTTGCATTGGCAGGCGGTCTTTTGTATAATTGTGTCAATATACAATTTGAAAATATGTTTGCCAGTGGTAATGACGGAATGTTTCATCCACTGATTAAATTCTATTTACAGGAGGCGCCATGAACTCATACATCGACATATTCAACCTGGAGGGGAAGGTTGCTGTCATCACAGGCGGGGCAACCGGCCTTGGTTTTTCCATGGCCCAGTGCCTGGCCGGGGCCAATGCCACGGTGGTCCTGATTGGGAGGCGGGAGGAGGAGCTGGAACATGCGTGCCGGGAAATCGGGGAGCGCGCCCATTATATCCGCTGTGATATTACTGATTTTGAGGGGATTCCCGCACTGGTGGAGTCCATTATGCACAGGTTTGGACGGATGGATGTCCTTATTAACAATGCAGGAATACAGATAAAAAAGCCTGCGCTTTCCTTTGAGGCTCAAGACCTTGACAGGCTGTTCGACGTGCACTTAAAGGCAGGCTACCTTCTGACAAAGGAATCCGTACCCCACATGAAGGGGGGCAGCGTCATATTCCTTTCCTCAGAGACAGGATTCATCGGCGTAACCGGCGTACTGGGATACTCCATGGCCAAGTCCGGTACGCTGGGCATGATGCGTTCCTTTGCCTCAGAACTGTCAGGCACAGGCATCAGGTTCAATGCGATTGTCCCGGGATGGACCGATACGCCCATGCTCAGGTATTCCAATGCAGACGACCCCGGACGGGCGGAACGGATCATCAGCAGGACCCCCATGGGAACGTTCGGGCAGCCCGAGGATATTGGATGGGCCGCCTTATACCTTGCTTCAGATGCATCCAGGTTTGTTACGGGGACAAGCCTGGTGGTGGATGGCGGGGCCATGATTGGGTTTTAGGGAGGATATAAAGGTGATAGTATGAGGATACGTGTATATGATAAACATCTGGGAAGCTACTTCCAGTCAGAAGTGTATGCCATAATCAACACAGGATACTATGAAAAATATCTGGTATCGGTCCCCTCTGAAAATGGCGGGTATATGAAGCTATACGACTATCTGGACAAATCGGATAAGAAGCTTCCGGTCCTTGTGAACATGGTTACTCCCCAAGGGCCGGAAGGATGGATTTATAAGAAGACAGAAGATGCAGGACGGCAGTTTAAGGAATACAGGCATGTGCTGGAACATGGTATCCTGTTCTTTGAATACAGAGGATTCCCCTGGCTGTGGGAGGATACAGATACCCTGGGCGCGCTTCTGCGCGGGGAATCTGTCTTGATAAAGGACAGCATGTTCGAAGATCGATTGTATTCGGATACAGCCCTTAAAGGGTGGAACTATGTTAAGACCCAGGAGGACGCAGATGCATTTCAAAGAAGTGTGTGCGGTTTCCATG
Organism: Enterocloster sp. OA13; assembly: GCF_022440595.1. Classification (NCBI taxonomy): domain Bacteria; kingdom Bacillati; phylum Bacillota; class Clostridia; order Lachnospirales; family Lachnospiraceae; genus Enterocloster; species Enterocloster sp. OA13. Next base: position 5,733,480 of record NZ_JAKNTF010000001.1, read on the forward strand.
ATGCGGTCATCCGTGGACTGGGTTATGTCAGCGGGGCTTATGTAACTGCGGATAAATGCATGAAACCCCTTGCTGACGTAAGGTGTGTATCCATCCAGATCCAGAGCCAGCAGTGTCAGGATTTTGAGATGATATTTGAGGGGGTGACTGCCCTTAACCTGCGTCCGCCTGGCGACAATTACATGGCGGATATATACGATGCATCGCTTTTTGTACGTGACGCATCCGTGTTCTTCAGTGACAGTTATCTGGAAAAACCGGATATGTCCTATGCAGGAACATGGATTACAGCATACGGATTACGATGGAGATTTACATAAAAGGAAAAAAACACGGATTCAGGCAGATATCACAGGCCGGAACGATTGTTAATAGATTCACGTATAACTGGTTTTTATGAATTTTATGATATTTTTATTGACGGTATCACAAAATAACAAAAGGGTTTTTTTGAAATCAAGCGATAGGATTTTGTATTATTGTTAAATAATATACAAAATCCTGCCGCTCTTTCAATGCTTCATGAGTGAATAATGAATAAGTTATCACAAAAATTGTTAAAAATATATCATTTATTAAATTGAATTTTATTGTCAGTTATGCAATTTTTCTAATGTCTGTTTGTATATTTATTTAGGTATTTATTTAGGTATCTGTTTAGATATCCAACGTGTTATCTTCAAAACCAATCTGGTGTTAGCCATATTTTGCTATATTCTTATAATTTCTCCAGTTCTTTAACTATCACCCTCTATTTCCCCATATTATACCAAATAATACACAAGTAAATTTCATCCATCTAATGTAGCTGCTATTTTTCAGGCTCCATAATCACAGAAAAATAGCCAAAAAAACTTAACAAGCAGAACTATAAAGATAATGTTAATAAAAAATCGATACTAATCAAAATATTATCAAATAAATGTTAAAATATTATTTTAATTGACAGATTAAAATGCCCGGATATAATCAGGTTTAGGCACCGGTCCTGGCCTGGACGGCTGGGGCGGGATGCAAGAATATAAGGGGGTAGCAGTATGTCTACATATTATTTTTTACCTACACGCAATGTTTTTGGTGAAGGCGCGGTTCAGGAGGCCGGGGACCTGGTTAAGAGTTTAGGCGCAAAGAGATGCCTGATTGTAACGGACCGGTATCTGGGACAGATTGGCATGGCGGACAGGGTACGGGAAATCCTGGAAAAGGCAGGGATTGAGGCATGTATTTTTGCGGGGGCAGAGCCGAACCCAACGGATAGGAACGTGGAAGCCGGAGCCAGGTTTTATCAGGAAAATGAATGCAATTCCATCATTTCACTGGGCGGCGGTTCCTCCCATGACTGTGCAAAGGGGATTGGGCTGGTTGCTGCCAACGGCGGAAGGATTGCTGATTTTGAGGGGGTCGATAAGTCTTCAAAACCAATGGTTCCGCTTATGGCCATCAACACCACTGCCGGAACCGCGTCAGAGATAACCAGGTTCTGTATCATCACGGACACTTCCCGCAAGGTAAAGATGGCCATCGTGGACTGGCGGGTCACGCCCCAGATTGCCATCAATGATCCGGAGCTTATGAAGGGTATGCCGCCGTCACTGACCGCATCCACGGGGATGGATGCGCTGACCCATGCCATCGAGGCTTACGTATCCACGGATGCCAATCCGCTGACAGACGCAGCGGCCATCATGGCAATCAAGATGATTGCCCATTACCTACCAAAGGCAGTTGCCAACGGCAATTACATGAAGGCCAGGGATAAGATGGCCTATGCCCAGTACCTGGCGGGAATTGCATTTAACAACGCGTCCCTGGGGTATGTCCATGCCATGGCGCACCAGCTGGGCGGTTTTTATAATCTGCCCCACGGTGTGTGCAATGCAATCCTTCTGCCCTATGTTGAGAGTTATAACCTGATCGGCAATATGAACCGGTTCAGGGATGTGGCCCAGGCAATGGGTGTCCAGGTGGAAGGCATTTCCGTAACCTGTGCGGCTGAAAAGGCAATCGAGGCCATTAAGAAGCTGAGCAGGCAGCTGGAAATCCCATCGGATTTAAAGCAGCTGGGAGTAAAGGAGGAGGACTTCGCAGTCATGGCTGATAATGCCAAGAAGGATGTCTGCCAGCTGACAAACCCAAGGACCGCAACCAGGGAACAGGTCATTGAGATTTACCGCCAGGCGTATGTTGGGGAGTAGAGGGGACAAATGTTAATGCAATATTAACAAAAAGAGTTTGTTAAATAAAAGATTTTTGTTGACTATTGCCTGTCTTATGATATATCATAGTGGCCAGAGGGGTAACACAACCGTATTAATCTTCCGCCAAGGAGGGTTTTTCTGGAAACATGGTGTTTTAGGACAGTGATGGGCTGGCTTTAAAATACATGTTTTTTTTGTGCCCTAAAGTGTGTTTTATAAGCCTGTCCCGATGCTGTACCAAGTGTTGAGAGGAGAGTTTACAATGCATAATGTAGAGCTTAAGGCCAGATACCAGTTGTTCATCGGAGGACAGTGGAAGGATGCTTCTGACGGCAGGACCTTTAAGACATACTGCCCGGCAGACGGGAGCGTGCTGGCAGAGTGTGCGGAGGCAGCAAAGGAGGATGTGGATGAGGCTGTGAAGGCGGCCTGGAAGGCATTTGAGTCCTGGAAGCACGTGACGGTCAATGAAAGAGCTGTTATTTTAAACAGGATTGCAGATATCATTGACGCCAACCGGGAACACCTGGCAATGGTGGAATCCCTGGATAACGGCAAACCGATCAGGGAGACCATGGCCGTGGATATACCTATGTCCGCACAGCATTTCCGTTATTTCGCAGGCTGCATCATGGCGGATGAGGGAAGCGCCAATATGCTTGGGGAAAGCACTTTAAGCCTGATTCTCAGGGAACCAATCGGCGTGGTTGGGCAGATCGTGCCCTGGAACTTCCCGTTCCTCATGGCTGCCTGGAAGCTGGCCCCGGTGCTGGCAAGCGGCTGCTGTACTGTATTTAAGTCCTCCAGCGCCACCCCGTTAAGCGTGCTGGAACTTGCAAGGCTGATCCAGGATGTGCTTCCGGCGGGCGTGTTTAACGTACTGACCGGTTCCGGCTCCAGGTCCGGACAATATATGCTGGAGCATAAGGGCTTCAGGAAACTGGCATTTACCGGATCCACGGAAGTGGGCAGGAATGTTGCCCTGGCGGCTGCGCAGAAGCTGATACCGTCCACCCTGGAACTGGGGGGAAAATCAGCCAATATCTTCTTTGAGGACTGTGACTGGGAGATGGCCATGGACGGCCTGCAGATGGGCATCCTCTTTAACCAGGGCCAGGTGTGCTGCGCAGGCTCCAGGGTATTTGTCCAGGAAAGCATCTATGACAGATTCGTCAAAGAGGCAGTGGAGCGGTTTAACCAGGTCAAGGTGGGCCTTCCGTGGGAAGCAGACACCCAGATGGGAAGCCAGATCAACAAGGCCCAGATGGAAAAAATCCTTCAGTACATAGAAGTCGGAAAGGCGGAAGGCGCAACGGTTCTCTGCGGAGGTGAACAGCTCAAATCCGAGGGACTGGAAAATGGCTGCTTCCTTAAGCCCACCCTCCTTGGAAATGTCACAAACCACATGAGGGTTGCCCAGGAGGAAATCTTCGGGCCGGTTGCCTGCATCCTCAAGTTCAGGACCGAGGATGAGGTGGTTGACATGGCCAATGACAGCGAATACGGCCTGGGAGGAGCCGTATGGACCAGGGACATCAACAGGGCCCTGCGGGTGTCGCGGGCCATTGAGACAGGACGCATGTGGGTGAATACCTATAATGCCATCCCGGAGGGAGCGCCCTTCGGCGGATACAAGGCATCCGGTATTGGACGTGAAACCCATAAGGTCATGCTGGACCATTATACACAGATGAAGAATATCATGATTAATCTTAGTGAAGCCCCAACAGGATTTTATCCTGTGAAATAAAGCAGGGTATTATTATATAGAAGGAAGCGGTTTTGGAACGGGAAGTTCCGGGGCCGTTTCTTTTTGCTTGCAGACCTGTCTCTGTCTTATCTTTAACAATCAAATATTAAAAAAGAAAAAAATTTAAAATATATATTGACATATTTTTAACGAAGGGTTATAATGCAAACAGTGAGATTGTTAATTAATTATCAATAAGAAAAAATACCCCAACCCAAACAGGCTGATGCAGCCCCAATGCATCACAAACACAAGGAAAAATGAAGGAAAAATGGAGGAAAAGGAAATGGCAAAGAAAATCGAGCAGGTTGTTCCGGAAATCATCGACAGCGTGGACGGACTGAATGCAAAAATGAATGCAATGCGCGAAGCACAGAAAATTTTTGCTACTTACACACAGGAGCAGGTAGACAAAATATTCTTCGCAGCTGCCAGCGCGGCTGATAAGATGCGTCTTCCTCTTGCAAAGATGGCAGTGGAAGAGACCGGCATGGGTATTGTGGAAGACAAGGTCATCAAGAACAACTACGCGGCTGAGTACATTTACAATGCATATAAAGATACAAAGACTGTTGGCGTGATTGAGGAAGATAAGGAATACGGAATCAAGAAGATTGCAGAGCCAATCGGCCTGATTGCAGCTGTCATCCCCACCACCAACCCGACTTCAACCGCTATCTTCAAGACACTGATTGCATTGAAGACACGTAACGCAATCATCATTTCCCCACATCCGCGTGCAAAGGGATGCACCATTGCGGCTGCTAAGATTGTCCTGGACGCAGCAGTAAAGGCCGGGGCGCCGGAAGGAATCATCGGCTGGATTGACGTACCTTCACTGGAACTGACCAACGAGGTCATGAGGGATGCCGACTTAATCCTGGCAACAGGCGGACCTGGAATGGTTAAGGCTGCTTACTCTTCAGGAAAACCGGCACTGGGCGTTGGCGCCGGCAACACACCGGTCATCATTGACGAGACAGCCGAAATCAAGATGGCAGTTAACTCCATCATCCATTCCAAGACATTTGACAATGGTATGATCTGTGCTTCCGAGCAGTCCGTGACTGTCCTGGAATCCATTTACAATGAAGTCAGGAAAGAATTTGAATACAGAGGCTGCTATTTCTTAAAGCCAGGCGAGATTGAGAAGGTCCGCAAGACCATCCTGGTGAACGGCGCGCTGAATGCCAAGATTGTTGGACAGAAGGCTGTTACCATTGCCAAGCTTGCCGGTGTGGAAGTTCCGGAAGACACCAAGATCCTGATTGGCGAGGTTGAGTCCGTGGATATCAGCGAAGAGTTCGCACATGAGAAGCTGTCTCCCGTACTGGCCATGTACAAGGCCAAGACATTCGACGAGGCCCTGGATAAGGCAGAGCGTCTGGTGGCAGACGGCGGCTACGGCCACACTGCTTCCCTGTATGTGAATGTCAACGAAGAAGAGAAAATCATGAAGCATGCTTTAAGGATGAAGACCTGCCGTATTGTCATCAATACACCTTCCTCCCACGGCGGCATCGGCGACCTGTACAACTTCAAGCTGGCTCCATCCTTAACACTGGGCTGCGGTTCCTGGGGCGGAAACTCCGTATCTGAGAACGTTGGAGTGAAGCATTTACTGAATATCAAGACCGTTGCTGAAAGGAGAGAGAACATGCTGTGGTTCCGTGCACCTGAGAAAGTATACTTTAAGAAGGGCTGTCTGCCTGTAGCATTAAATGAGTTAAAGGATGTAATGGGCAAGAAGAGGGCATTCATCGTAACCGACTCCTTCCTGTATAAGAATGGATACACCCATGTTATCACAGACCGTCTCAATGATATGGGACTTACCTATACCGTATTCTCCGATGTACAGCCAGACCCAACCCTGGCCAATGCACAGGCTGGTGCAAAGCTTATGAGGGACTTTGAGCCGGACGTAATCATTGCAATGGGCGGCGGTTCCGCAATGGATGCTGCTAAGATCATGTGGGTTCTGTATGAGCATCCGGAAGTGGACTTCATGGACATGGCAATGCGTTTCATCGATATCAGGAAACGTGTATACACATTCCCGAAGATGGGCGAGAAGGCATACTTCATCGCTGTTCCGACTTCCTCCGGTACTGGCTCCGAGGTTACACCTTTCGCAGTTATCACAGACCAGGAGACCGGCATCAAATATCCGCTGGCTGACTATGCCCTCCTGCCCAACATGGCAATTGTGGACACAGACAATATGATGAGCCAGCCAAGAGGACTGACAAGCGCATCCGGCGTTGACGTCCTGACCCATGCACTTGAGGCATACGCTTCCGTCATGGCTACCGATTACACGGACGGCCTTGCACTTAAGGCCATGAAGAATGTATTTGACTACCTGCCGACTGCTTACAATGAGCCGACTAACGTAGAGGCACGTCAGAAGATGGCTGATGCTTCCTGCATGGCTGGTATGGCATTTGCCAACGCATTCCTGGGAGTGTGCCACTCCATGGCACATAAGCTGGGCGCTTTCCACCACCTGCCACACGGTGTTGCAAACGCACTGTTAATCTCCCTGGTCATCGACTTCAACGCTGCTGAGAACCCACGCAAGATGGGCACCTTCTCACAGTACCAGTATCCACATACACAGGCAAGGTATGCAGAGTGCGCAAGATTCTGCGGAATCCAGGCCAAGGATGATGCTGAGGCAGTTAAGAAGCTGATTGAGAAGACTGAGGAACTTAAGAAAGCCGTTGGAATCAAGTCCTGCATTAAGGATTACGGCATTGATGAGAAAGACTTCTTAGACAGGCTGGATGACATGGTTGAGCAGGCATTCGATGACCAGTGTACTGGTGCCAACCCAAGATATCCTCTTATGAGCGAGATTAAAGAAATGTACTTAAAAGCTTACTACGGTAAATAATTCGTACCCATCATGGGTAAATACCTTTATCCTTTGTGTTTGGAACAGGCCGTCTGTCATATGACAGGCGGCCTGTTCATGCTTTTATTCAAGTCTCTATAATTCCTTTGTATTCACGGAAATTCCTTCGAAAAAAGATTCATAATTGATGTTAAATATTTCCTTCATGGCGGCCAGCTCGGAAACTCGGATATTATAAGTACCGCCCTCAATCTGCGAGTATATGCTGCGTGAAATATTGATGCCCATGAGCTGCATCTTGGCTGTTACCTGCTCCTGGGTCATGTGGGACTGCAGGCGGTATTTGCGGATGTTTGGTCCGATCCTGAAATCCTGCTTTATTTTTTGTTCCATGGCACCCTCCATAATATGCAAGAAATAGGTTGCACTTCCTTGATTTTACGATAAATGTCGTATATAATTGCAATGTATAGGTTGCACAGGAGAAATTGAAAATATAGATGCTGAAATGCGGAATAGGAGTTATGAATGAAGCCGGAGAAAAACCAGGGGGGTTTGTTAATCAGACTGCAGGAATTAGCGGGCTGCCAGTATTTATCGGACCTCCATAATAGTTTTTACATAGAAGATGTGCTGTATGCACTCCGTAGGATTAATATAGCTTCTTATTCCCTGGATGAGTGGAGGGAAGCCATCCGGTATATCCTGGGGGAGGATTTGGAATGCAGGTCTGGGGGGGAGGCAGTGGAGGTGTTGATTAAGAAGTTGAGGGATGTTTAGATTGTTTTTTGGTGAGGGGGACGTCCGGGGAGCGGGGCAGGACGGGCGGCGGCGGATAGGACGCTGAGTTCCGGAGGATGCAGCTTCTAAGGGGCTGACAGGCAAAAAGACGGGGGATCGGTGCTATTCGCTGAGAAACTCTGAAGAGCTTTCTCAGCTCAGACCACCTTGAGTTCTGGCTTTGATGCTAGTGCTGCCTGGCTCAAAAGGTCCTACAGCCAGTACCTGCTATCTACACCAGGAGCACGTCTGTAAAGCTAGCCGTAGAACCACTACGCCGTCACATTACAGACGCACTCCTGATGCAGATATCAGACACTGGCTGCAGGACCTTTTGAGCCAGACAACACTAACTCACCCCCGCCTTTTTGCCTGCCACCCCCTAAGAAGCTACATCCTCCGGAACTCAGCGTCCTATCCGCCGCCGCCCGCCCTGCCCCGCTCCCCGCCCTGCGTATCCCAACCGCTAGATGAGCGGAATAACCCTGTGGATAAATAAAATGTCTGTTTCAATGGCTCCGATTACAGGAAAAAGTCCGGCGGATTTCTGAGTGAGAATTCCGCTGGCTTCTGGAAGGGCTATCCATCGACCAGCCAAAAGCAGTAAAGAAACTAAGACCATAAAGTGTCCTGTAAGTGTCAGAATCTCCCATATTCACTGGAGGCTCTGGCACTTGTGTATTATACTGGGAACAGGAAAAAGCAAAGGTTATGACAGGTCATGTATACAGAAAAGCAGACATCCCCAATGCCTTATCCTGTCATCCAGCATTCCTATGCATCCCCATCTATAATAGCCTGGGACTGGCTGTTTTCATAACCACTATCTTATTTGACGGTTACAAAATATCTCATAACATGGTATTTATTCTTTAGAGGAAGCAGTTGCTATTGTTAGCTTCTTTAAGCTATACGGTGGCTATATCTAGGAGATGGACTAAATATATGTAAGAATATATAGGAACTGGAGGGGAATTGAAGAAGATATACATTGTTTTATTGCTGGCTTTTTTCCATGACCTGCTGTAACTGCGCCCGGCAGAGTAATAAGATTAAACCGGAAATAGGAAATTTTGATTTACCTGAACCGGATTTACTTGGAGGATGGCTTGGTTCTTATGAGCAAAATGGGATTCTGCGGGATAAGATAAGTGGCAGTTTGATATTGATAGCTGGCAACCGGGGGTATGGGAAGATAATAATCAGGGGCAGATAACTAGTGTACTGACACGATGACTTCTGGTAAAACTCCGCAGGATATTTTTCTGAGAGTGCAGGTCAAAAAACGGAGGCGTAGCGGGCTACGCTGAGTATTTTTGACCTGTGCTATCAGGAAAATAGACAAGGAGGTTTGCCTGAATGTCATCGTGTCAGTACACTAGCTTCTATTCAGAAGGAATAATAACCGGATGGGGCAATCCGCAGAAGGAGAAGTTGGTACAGATAGAATCTTCCTATCTGGATGATGGGATTCCTGAACTGCTAATCAGAGGATCTTCTATTGATTCAGGTAAATATGCCAATTATGATAGTGATGGAATTGTACAGAAGGGTTCAGGGGAGCTGATGGAAGCAAGGTGATTGTTAACGAGGCGGCCAAGTCCGAATATGAAGAAATATGGAACAGTAAGACTGAACCTGAACGATACACAATCACCGAGGATGAGGTTTCGACGGTGATTTATGGTAAATCATGAAGGAACCAAAAAAACAACTATTTTATCATGATTATTATTTTCTAAGCTATTTCCAGTCCATAGCTGCACACGCGTATACCGCAGTATCGATTGGTAAAACTTGTTCATTGAAACATACTTTAGGATTATGATGTGCATAGATATTGTCCGAATCGACTTTAGCTCCTATCATAAAATAAGAAGATGGTACTTTATTTGCAAACACTGCAAAATCATCAGAACCAGTTGTGTGTAACCCAGATACCATGTTAAATTCGGTATTCATAGAACTTAACGCCGTAGCAATTTTCATATTTCTTTTTTCATCACAGCAGAGTACGGGTATATCTGTTAAGACATCTACCTTACTTTCTGCATGAAAAGCATTGGAAATATTATTTACAATTTCCTCAATTCTCGTAATTAAATGTTGTTTTATTTCACTGTCAAATGTGCGGAGTGTTCCTTGTAAAACCGCTGTTTCCGGAATAATATTATTTACTGTTCCAGAGCTAAATTGTCCTATTGTCAAAGTTACTTCTTTACTAGGGGGACATTCGCGTGCAATGAGCTCCTGCAAGGCCTGATAAATATGAACCCCAACATTGATAGGGTCTATTCCATTCTGGGGCATAGCACCATGTGTACCTTTTCCTGTTATTGTTATCTTGAAGCCAAAGACAGATGTTCCTGTCATAGTTCCATAAGCGATTGTTCCTACGGGAATAACGGACGCTACATGAGTTGCAAAAGCTGCGTCTACTTTAGGATTTTCCAATGCCCCTTCAGCAATAACCGCATTGGCTCCCTCGAACGTTTCTTCTCCAGGCTGAAATAATAGTTTTATTCTTCCTTTTAAATCTTTTTCGTGCTTTTTTAATATTTTGGCAGCTCCTAACAATGCGGTCGTATGTATATCATGTCCGCAAGCGTGCATATTACCATTTTGCGAAGCAAAAGACAGTTGGCTTTCTTCACGCATAGGAAGTCCGTCCATATCTGCTCTAAGAAGTAAACATTTATCCCCAGTACCTAGATGACCAATAACACAATTTCCGTTGACTTTTGTTTCAAATGGAATATCCCATTCTGTCAATTTTTTTTTCACAAGAGAAACTGTTTTAGGAAGTTCAAGTCCCAATTCAGGTACTTTGTGAAGTTCTCTGCGCCATTCTATAAGTTCATCACACATTTCTTTGCTTTCAGCATAAATTGAAGAATACATATTTTCACTCTCTTTCTTGAAATTCTTACGATAATTATTTTATCCCATTTTCATATGTTTGTCTTGTAGTATAGTTTTATATCTGTTATAACATATACATTATAACTGAAAGGGAATCAAAATATGGAAATACATCATTTTAAACAACTTATTACTATTTCTCAATGCGGTTCAATTAACAGTGCTTCACAAAGACTGTACATTTCTCAACCCTCACTAAACAATATCGTAAAACGATGTGAGCAAGAATTAGGATTTATCGTTTTCATTAGGACACCAAAAGGAGTTAAATTAACAGAAAAGGGGGAGAAGTTTATTGAAATAGCTCAAAATATTATTGAAGAATATAAAAAAATAGAAGCATTGTCCTCCACTAATAAAGCGGTTTCTATTTCATTTATTTTTTTATCATATATTCTTGAAGCACTTCTTAAATTTCAAGACCAGGGATTTTTACTTTCTGATATGCTTCGCAGGACAGTGCCATTTGAAACAATAAATGATGTCATATATCAAAAAGTCCGTATAGGGATGATGCCAGTATATCAAGCAGATTTAAACGGATTTGCAGAGGAAATAAAGCAGTATAATTTGCAGTATCTTATGCTTTTTGAAGCCATACAAATATACGCTATTGTTAGTAAGACTCATCCCCTTGCTGACAAAAAAAGTATTTCTATCAGTGAAACCCTTGAATATCCTTTAACTTATTATACAGCAGTACCTGAAAAATCCGTACTTAGAACTATATATGACTCTAAGCGTTCTCTAAAAGTACAGAATAGAGATGAATTATTTTTAGTACTGAAAAATAACAAACATTTTTCTCTTTTAACCCTTACACCTAATTCAAAAAATCCAGAATTTTATTATATTCCGATAATAGATAATGAGTTCAAAATGAATATATGTGCGATTTTTCTTTCTGATACTACACTTACTAAACAAGAAATTGAGCTGATTGAATTTTTAAAAAATACAGTACATTTCATATAATTTCGGTTTTATTATAAGTCCTTGGTTTATGTGCAAAAAGGAAGATTCTTTATTAAAAGCGCATGCAGATAAGTCTAAAAAACAATTCCAAAAAATCAAGTACACCAGTAAAAGATCCAGACACACCCAAGCCCGCGACCCATCCCCATTCCACTCACGGACGGATGCACCTCACTCTCCGCAACCTTCAATCCCAATCACCCCATAAAACAACTCATGCTGTCTCCCCACCCTCTCCCGCACCTGTCTCACAAAGGATTCCGGTCCCATCACCTGTACCACCGGGCCGAAGGAGAGGATATCGATAAGAAGCTCTGTTTCATCCGCCAGGTCATAGTAAATGGAGCAGAGCCAGCATTTGCAGTCCTCATCGTATTCTGTGTGCTTTTCATAGTTGGCAAAGTGGAGCATGCACCGCTCCAGGGAGTTGCGCTCGCCGCTGATTTTAAGAAGGACTGGTTCCGGGGCTTTCTGCACGGGCTTAAAACGGAATGATTCAAGCGCATGTACGCCGTCAGGGACAGTGACAGGCGGTTCGGGGGACAGGCGGCACTGTTTGATGCGGCTCAGATTCAACAGGGTGTTGCGGCAGAAACGGCCGTGGCTGTGCTGGAGACAGCATAGGCGGAACTTGTCATCCTTGGAAGAATACTGAAGCTGGTAAGGGAGTACCTCGAAGGTGTGGGTGCGCCCTTTTTTGCCCTCATAGGCAGTTAACAGGATCCGGTGTTCCCTCAGTGCGGTCAGGATTATGCGGAAATGTTCCCTGTATTCCGGTGAACCGTAAGGGTCCCCGTCCTTATACCTGTCAAAGTAATAGAAATCCCCTTCATTATATAGGGGCTGGGTGTCTGCGAGGAGCTGTTCCAGGACGGCTGATTCCGCGTCGCTTAAAAACAGATGGATCCTGGGGTCTGACAGAAGGGAACGCAGCCAGGCTTTCTGGAGACTGGTCAGGGGCAGGGGGCAGGGCGGGGTGTGGAGCCGGGACGTGTAGGTGCGGAGGTCATTTTCCTGGAATAAGGGCCATGTGCCGTCCTTTATCTTGGGGAGGATGGCAAGGGCGCTTTCCTGAAATCCCAGGGTCCTGCATATGTCCTCCATATCCTGCCTGGTAAGGGGATGGTCCGCGGCCTGGCTCAGCATTTGGCGGATGATATGGTAATAACAGCCGTATATTTTATCAAATAGTTCCAAGTCTTTCACCTTCCTTCTGATGGAGTGGGGCCTGCTAGGATATCGTTACTGCTGGACATCCTCATTCCTGGACATTTTCACTGCTGGACATCCTCATTCCTGGACATTTTTACTTTTGGACATCCTCACTCCCGGACATCCTCACTCCCGGACATCTTCCCCACAGTACATCTGGTACATCTTTTCCCAGTCATGGGTTATCTTAGCGATGGAGAACTCATCCGTTCCCTGTATGTCCAGGATCCTTCCTGTAAATGTCTTGATCCAGGACAGCATTTCATTGGTATCAAAGAACATACCGCTGTACATGTATTCATTCTCCCGTATTTTCATGACCTGGCCGCCCCGGCCCTCGCGGTAGAGGCGGTTCAGGATATAAGGTTCCTTTTCCTCGTCAATGGAGAGTTTGATGCAGACTTCCTGCAGGCGGCTGCGGCCGCTGCCAAAGGATACGCCCCAGCATTTTTCCTGATTCTGCTCCAGGTCCCTCAGTACCTTGCTGTAAGCTTCATATGGTTCCCCTGGGACCACCTTCTGTATGGAATCCAGGCGGGCGTTGCTGAACCTGCGCAGTTCAGGGTGGTAGAGGCACAGGTACCTGCGGCCGGTCTGGGTGCTGACAAGGATTTTAAGGGGGACGCAGGTGTGGATGCTTACTGCGTTGCTGCGGCTGCTTTTATTTTCATATGTAATCATGCGCTGGCTGTGGATGGCGGCAAGGATATCGGCCAGGACGCCGTCTTCCAGGGTGTGGACGATGAAGTGGTGCTTGAACTGGAACAGGCTGTTGCGGCGGTCTTCCCGGTCCAGGATGGTGCTCCCGATAAAGCCAAAGGGCGCGGCTTCCTGGAAGAATTCCATGGCGTCCATGAGATGGGACCATGCCGTATCATCCATGGGAAGCTGGGGGAACAGGGTGTAAACCAGGTTCCTGCCTGATTTCACGGAGCGCAGGATTCCCAGGTTTTCATATTCCTTTAATTTAAGACGGACGGTCTGGCTGTCAAACACCACGCCGTAGGATCTGGATATCTCATCACAGAGCGCGGCTGCCGTCATGCCCTCAGGGACATCGTGCAGCAGGTCCAGGATGAAGGAATGCAGCATCAGGTCATTGTCCGTAAAGCTTTTGGACTTCCACGCAGCGTAAAGGGGATTCTGGGAAATGGTCTTGCTGTCCACATTGATATACACATGCTTGCCTTTTGAGGTGTAGTCCGACCGGGTGTAATCTGCCAGCCAGCTTTCAATCCTGCGCCGTTCATTGTCATATGTCCTGGGGCTTTTGTCCTGGAAATCATTCCTGACCTTAAAGCCATATACATAGAACTGGCGCATATAATCACGTATCCTGTCAAAATTCTTGATTAATTCCTGAAATTCAGCCATAGCGCCCCTTCTGCCCGGTATGCGCGGGGAAATGCCCCCTGCGCCGAGGGCCTGAAACATTTTACCAGGGCGTGTTTGAAAATTCATTACCGCCATCTGCACGCCCCACTTCGCGGTATATTTGGTCCCAATTCGGTCAACGTAGCCCGCTACGCCTCCCTCATCGGGACCAAATCTCCCACAAAGTGGGACGCACAGCTGACGGAAAGCAATTTTCAAACACACCCTAATATGATTATAAATGGTAAAACTGGAAGTTCGCAACTTTTTTTAAATGATTTCCGGGCCTGGATTGGATATCATATGGGTGTAAGCAGAATACATACGCAAATATATGAGGATTACAAATATAAATTGGAAGGAAGTGAGATATATGTTTGTGATGTATGAGAAAGAAAATATGAGGTTTCCGGTAAGGGTGTGGTTAAAGGAACGCGATTCGCTGGAAAAGAGCTGCATGGAACAGGCATATCATCTGTCAAGGCTTCCGTTCCTTCATAAGTGGGTCAGCCTGATGCCGGACACCCACGCGGGCATGGGAATGCCCATAGGAGGCGTCATTGCCACCGAGGGCGTGGTGATACCCAATGCGGTGGGCGTGGATATCGGCTGCGGCATGGCCTATACGCAGACCAACATAAGGGTGGCTGATATAAAGGAGATCATGACCGGAAACGGTTCCTTAATCCAGGCCATGATAGGGGATATCATGAGAAATGTTCCGGTGGGATTTGCCCACCATAAGACGGAGATGCCCTGTTATACCATGGAAAATGCATACAATGAGCTGGAACGCTATGAGGAGGACGAGGAGTTACTTGGACAGCTGGAAGCAGGATTTTACCAGATTGGGACGTTAGGAGGCGGAAACCACTTCATTGAGCTTCAGGAGGACAACGAGGGATACCTCTGTGTGATGATCCATTCGGGAAGCCGCCATATAGGAAAGTCCGTATGCGATTATTTCCATAATAAGGCAAGGGAACTGAACCGGAGATGGTACAGCGATGTGCCGGATGAATACCGCCTGGCCTTCCTGCCCACGGACAGCCATGAGGGAAAGCAGTACCTGAACTGGATGCAGCTGTCCATGGATTTTGCAAGGGAGAACCGGGAAAAGATGATGCTGGCCGTAAAGGCGGTGCTGGAGAAATACATTGGCAAGTATACGGATTTCAATCTGGAGTTTTCCGGGGATATCAACTGCCATCACAACTATGCCGCCCTTGAACACCATTACGATAAGGACGTATGGGTGCACAGGAAAGGGGCTGTCCGGGCAGGGAACGGGGAAATGGCTGTGATTCCGGGCGCCATGGGTTCCTACAGCTATGTGGTCATGGGAAAAGGGAATCCTGAGAGCTTCTGCTCTTCCTCCCATGGAGCCGGACGCCGCTATTCCAGAAAGGGCGCCATGGCGGCATTTTCCTGTGAGGAGGTCATACTGGATCTGCAGAAACAGGGCGTCATCCTGGGGAAGAAAGGTAAGGCGGACGTGGCGGAAGAGAGCCGCTTTGCCTACAAGGATATAGAAGAGGTCATGGACTGCCAGCAGGATCTGGTGGTTCCGGTCAAACGGCTTAAGACCATTGGAGTTGTTAAAGGGTAGGCAGGCTGATATCAGGCAGGGCATTCCGTTGGGCAGCGAACCTGCCCTGGCGTCCGCCGGTGCCCGCGCCCCTGGCGCAGGGTATGCCGTCAATCTGCTTTTGTTCATTATAAAATGATGTGACGCGGGTTCAAATCCCGCTGCACCGGGGCAGGACTGTTCCGCTGCATAGCTAAGTGGTATAGCAATCATTAGGAAAACACAAAAAACGTGTTTCTCACCCAAAGGGAAAAGGAATGCCTGGGCCTTGCCGCACCCGGGGGCTGCATGTGGATGCACATGTAAGCGCCGGGCAAGGCAGTCCATGTCCGGCCAGTGTCTGTCCGGATACCGGAGGCAGCCCCTTAAGGACCAGGACAGGGAGGTAAGTCCCATCCCTGCCTGCCCTTATCCGGCTGCCTGCTCAAGGACGGACCCGCTGCACATGGATATGGGACCAGGCACGGCCTTTTCTTTTACTAATTCAATAACTGTCATGTTAAATCACATGTCATCCGTGATAATCAGCGTCTGAAGGGAGGATAAAGTAAGATGGGTATTATCAGACAATATATAATTAAGGACCAGGAATGCGGTTACCTTACAAAAAACGGTAAGTTCATAAAGCTTCTGACCGCAGGTAAATATTCCTTTGTAAAAGCCCTGGGGTATGAGGTGGATATCGTCCCCATGACCGGAGAGGTCAGGACCTGTGGTATTCCCGAGGAAATACTGATGGGCGATAGGGAGTTTGCGGACCGGGTGGTGAAGAACGTGCTGCCGGATGAGTGCATTGCCCTGCGGTTCGTGAATAAGGCGTACAGGGAGGTCCTGACAAAGCCTGAATCCTTGTTCTGGAATGTATTTGAGGAAAATGAATTCCGGAACATAGACATCACCAGGCCGTGCATGGAGGAAAGCCTGCCCAGGTTCTATATGGACCTGATGCCTGCCAGATACTATAAGAAAATCACCATCAAGGATGGTGAGACCGGACTGCTCTATTATGATAACAGGTATGAGAAACGTCTGGAGACGGGAACTTATTATTTCTGGAATTATGGGAAAGAGGTGACCTGTAAGATATTCAATATGAAGATCCAGCAGCTGGATATATCCGGCCAGGAAATCCTTACGGCGGATAAGGTGGCGGTGCGCCTGAATGTCATCTGCAATTACAGGATTGTGAACCCGGAAAAGCTGGTGCGCCAGGTGGAGGGAGCGGCGTCCCAGATTTATACCTGCGTACAGCTGAAGCTGCGGGAGTATGTGGGAAGATACCGTCTGGATGAGCTTCTGGCCCAGAAAGAGGAAATCGGCGCCTATGTGCTGGAGCGTCTGAAGGAGTATCAGGAGGAGTACTGTGTGGAGATTACAGGCGCAGGTATCAAGGATATCATCCTTCCCGGGGAAATACGGGAAATCATGAACACGGTGCTGATTGCTGAGAAAAAGGCCCAGGCCAATGTCATCATGAGAAGGGAGGAGGTGGCTTCCACCAGAAGCCTTTTGAACACGGCAAAACTCATGGATGAGAACAGGACATTGTTCAAACTCAAGGAGATGGAATATCTGGAGCGCATCTGCGATAAGGTTGGGAATATTTCCCTGAATGGAGGGAAAGGGGTGCTGGAACAGCTTGCAGAGCTGGCTGGAACAGAAAAACATTGACTTTAACAAGTTAACTTGTTATACTTTTTGTTAAAGTGTTTGTCTGGAAAATAAAGGCATCCCCAACACTTCATACATAAACCTAGGAGGGCGAATTAATGTCATATGTTGATGAGATTTACGAGAGAGTAGTATCGCAGAACCCGGGCGAGCCCGAGTTCCATCAGGCAGTCAAAGAAGTTCTGGATTCCCTGAGGCTGGTTATTGACGCCAACGAGGAAAAGTACCGCAAGGCCGGTATCCTGGAGCGCTTCGTTGAACCGGAGAGAATCATTTCCTTCAGGGTACCGTGGGTGGACGATAACGGCAAGGTACAGGTGAACAAGGGCTACAGGGTACAGTTCAACAGCGCCATCGGTTCCTACAAGGGCGGATTACGTTTCCATCCATCTGTAAACCAGAGCATCCTTAAGTTCCTGGGATTTGAGCAGACCCTTAAGAACTCCCTGACCGGCCTTCCCATGGGCGGCGGCAAGGGCGGTTCCAATTTTGACCCCAAGGGTAAATCTGAACGTGAGGTAATGGCATTCTGCCAGAGCTTCATGACAGAGCTGTACCGCCATATCGGCAAGGATACCGACATCCCTGCAGGCGATATCGGCGTAGGCGGAAGAGAAGTGGGATACCTGTTCGGACAGTATAAGAGGATTACCGGATTATACGAAGGCGTGCTGACCGGAAAGGGCCTGACCTTTGGCGGTTCCCTGGCCAGGACACAGGCAACGGGTTACGGCCTGGTATATATCCTGGATGAGATGTTAAAGCACAACGGCAAGGAACTGGCAGGCAAGACCGTGCTTGTATCCGGTTCCGGCAACGTGGCAATCTACGCAACGGAGAAGGCACAGCAGTTAGGCGCCAAGGTAGTTGCTTTAAGTGATTCCAACGGTTATATCTATGATAAGGACGGCATTCAGCTGGATGTTGTTAAGGAGATTAAGGAAGTGCGCAGAGGACGTATCAAGGATTATGTGGATGCTGTCCCGACTGCTGTCTATACAGAGGGCAAGGGTATCTGGACCATTCCATGTGACATCGCCCTTCCATGTGCAACCCAGAACGAGCTGAACCTGGAGGATGCCAAGACACTTCTGGCTAACGGATGTTTTGCAGTGGCAGAGGGCGCCAACATGCCTTCCACCCTGGAAGCAACCGAACTGTTCGTGGAGAAGAAAATCCTGTTCATGCCAGGCAAGGCGGCCAACGCAGGCGGCGTAGCCACCTCAGGCCTTGAGCAGAGCCAGAACGCCCTCAGGATGTCCTGGTCCTTTGAGGAAGTGGATGAAAAGCTTCACACCATCATGGTCAACATCTTTGCAAAGGCAGCGGATGCCGCTGAAAGATACGGGGTTGCAGGCAATTATGTTGCAGGCGCCAACATCGCCGGATTTGAGAAGGTGGTTGAGGCCATGCTTGGACAGGGGATTGTGTAAACAAAGTGCAGTATCAGCTTTTTGATGGACAGATGATATAGAAAAAGGACGTGTGCAGTCCCATGGCCGGGAATGGCCTGGTGGGGGCTGCACACGTCCTTTCTTTTTTATGCTGCTGGTTATCCTGGTGATGACCGGCACATTTAATTACAGGTAAATGTCATCCTTCCTTCTGCTGCAGCAGCTTCATCTGGGACAGTTCCCTGACCACGAATAGGAGAGCCAGGGCAGCGGCCATCAGGTCAGCCACCGGCGCAGAGTACATGACGCCCTCAATACCGAAAATCAGGGGCAGGATTATGATCAGGGGCAGAAGGAAGATGATCTGCCGGGTAAGGGAGATGAAGATACCCTTGGCTGCCTTACCGATGGAGGTAAAGAAATTGGCTGTAATGGGCTGAAGCCCGTTTAAAAATGTGAAGAACAGGAAAATACGGAAGTACTGCTCCGCAAAGTGGAAGTATTCCTCGCTTCCTGAACCGAAAATACCGATGATCTGGCGCGGTATCAGCTGGAAACATAAAAATGAAAAAGTTGATATGACCGTGGCAATGCACACCGCCTTCAGGTAAGCCTCGCGCACACGCCCATAGTTCCTGGCCCCGTAGTTATAGCTGACAATGGGCTGAAGTCCCTGGGAAAGGCCGATGACCAGGGAAAAGAATATCATGTTTACCTTGGTAATGATACCTGCACAGGCCAGGGGGATCTCGCTGCCATAATGGGACTGTGCCCCGTAATAGCGAAGGGTATTGTTCATCACGATCTGTATCACCATCATGGCCATCTGGTTAAAGAAGGGAGCCATGCCCAGTGCGGCAATGGCCTTTATATGGGACGGCAGGGGCCTGAGGGAGCCAAGGGACAGGTGCACGGTCTTAAAACGGGTCAGATACCCGATGACCATAAGGCCGGATACAATCTGCCCGATGATGGTTGCCAGCGCGGCCCCGGCCATTCCCATATGGAAACCGAATATGAACAGGGGGTCCAGAACCGTATTGATGACAGCGCCTGCAAGGGTGCATATCATGGAGTACCTGGGGCTTCCGTCCGCGCGCACCAGGTTGGAGCCTCCGGTGGCAAGGATCAGGAAGGGGAATCCAAGGCTTGTGATACCCGTATAGGTAAGGGAGTAGTCAAGCACCTCCGGGGTGGCGCCGAAGAGGACCATCATGGGTTTTAAGAAGAGCCGTACCACCAGGCAGAGGATCAGGCCGATGGCAAACAGCATGAAGATGGAATTGCCCGCGTACCGCCGGGCCTCCTCCTTTTCACCGCGTCCCATGGCGAGGTTGAAGTTGGCGGAACCGCCGATTCCGCACATAAGGGAAACCGCGGTGCAGGTGATGGTCAGGGGAAATGCCACATTGGTGGCCGCATTGCCCAGCATGCCCACGCTTCTTCCGATAAAGAACTGGTCCACGATGTTGTACAGCGCGCTGACCAGCATGGCGATGATGCTGGGAATGGCGAAGCGGGCCAGAAGGGTGTTGATGGGCACGGAACCCAGGGGATTATTGTTTGTTTTTTCTGTTGGTGCAGATGTCATTCTTGTTACCTCATCTTTCGTCGGGGATATTGGCAGGAAAATGAATCGGCATCATGCCGGTATCCCCATAGGAATAAAAGACCCCCTGTCAGAAAGCAGGTGACAGGGAGTCACATGTATAATAAGAAGTATACTACTTTTTTTGAGATAGAGTCAAGATGTTATGGAAGGAAAAGATACGGATTGGAGGAGGCTCTAAAAACCTCATCCAATCCCGCCAAATACAATACCAAGAATGAATACAAGTACGGTTAATCCGCAGAACACATATCTGGCCATGAAGGAAAACCATTTCCCCGGCTCCTTTTTCCGCCCTTTTTTCACCTCATCCCGGACATGATCCCATCCGCATACCCAGAAAAACATGATGCCGGCCAGACCCGCGCCAAGGGGACAGATATAGATGGACACAAAATCCATCCATCCAGCCACCATGCCCTGGATGCAGATCCCTATGACGAACGCAGTTGCTGTCATGACTGTTACGGCGGTCCTCCGGCTCATGCCAAACTGCTGTTCCATGGTTGCGATAGGCGCTTCAAACAGGTTAATCAGGGATGAAATCCCTGCAAAAAGCACAGCCACGAAAAATACGGTAATCAGGATATTGCTTCCTGGCATGGACTGGAACAGGTTGGGCAGGAAGATGAATATCAGACCGGGACCGCCCTGGTCCAGCTGGGAGCCTGCGGTTGCCATGGCCGGGATGATGACAAAGGCCGCCAGGAGCGCCGCCAGGGTATCAAATAATGCCACTTTCCAGGCAGCGCCCATAACATCCTCGGTATCTTCCAGATAAGAGCCGTATATCAGCGTGCCGTTGCCTGCAAGGGAAAGGGAAAAGAAAGCCTGTCCAAGGGCAAACACCCAGGTCATGGGGTCCAAAAGCCCGTTCATGTCAATCCGGAAGATATACCGGTACCCCTCCGCTGCATGGGGCTGGAAGGCCATGTACACGGCCAGCCCGAAAAACATGAAGAAGAACAGCGGCATGATGATTTTATTAATCCGTTCAATTCCATTAGAGATGCCCAGGACCATGATGATGAACGTTATGGCAAGCCCTGCTGTCTGCCACATATTATTGCTGAAGGCAGAGGCCATTGTCCCGAATGCAAGACTGAAGCCATCTACGCTGCCGGGCGCCAGGGTGGCCCCGGTAAATGCGCCGGCGCAGTATCTGAGTATCCAGCCCACAATCACAGAATAGCCGATGGCCAGCGCCAGGGAGCCGATCACAGGGATGTAACCAATGGCTTCCCCTAACCGCCTGTTATTCCAGCGTCTGGCCGTTGCATCCCCAAACGCGCCTATAGGCCCGGAACGGGCCGCCCTTCCAAAGGCCATTTCCCCGATTACCCCTGATAGTCCGATGATGATGACAAAAAAGAAATAGGGGAGAAGGAACGTCCCGCCTCCATATCTGGAAACCCTGGTGGGAAACATCCATATATTGCCCATGCCCACGGCTGAGCCGATACAGGCCAGGATGAAGCCCCATCTGGATTTCCAGGAATCCCGTCCAGGGTCTGAGTTTCTTTGTATGCTGTTCACCTGTTACCTCCCTTAAATATAGTCGGATATTTATTGTAGAACAAAATAGATGCCTTGTCCATGTTATAATAACCCATTTTCATGTAAATGTACGTTGGATGCATGGAAGAGAAAAAAGACATGGGCTTCAGACTATGAATTTTGGTAATTATAACGATAAAATAATTGAATTGTTATATTCATTTATCTATATTGACAATACTATTCTATATAGCTATAATTTTAATTAAATAATAACTAAACCATAGAAAAAAGTTATTAATTGTAAAAAAGGAGGGGGATATGAAACTAACAATCATACAACTTCTGGCAGATGATATCAACCGTTTTCATAACACATCTGACAGGATTCAGCAGAAAATCAGGGAGGCATGCCAGAGCGGCACGGATTTGATCCTCTTGCCGGAATGTGCATATCCGGCTTACATGATAGGCATGGAGGAAGAGCCGGAGTCCCTGAGGAATATACCCGGGTTTTTAACAAGGATGTCGGAACTTGCAGCAAAGAACCGGGTGTACCTTGCGGTTGGGACGGCCATGTCTGAAGGCGGTTCTCTTTATAACGGGGTTGCCGTATTTAACAGAAGCGGGGAAATGATTGCAAAAGCTTATAAATCCAACCTCTGGCATTTTGATGGAAAGTGGTTTTCCCAAGGGGAACCAGGCTGTGTATTTGAGACGGAGTTTGGGAAAATCGGAGTCATGGTCTGCGCGGACGGACGCATCCCGGAGATTGCCCGGATACTGAGGTTAAAAGGCGCCGGGCTGATCCTTGACGCGGTGAACCTGGTTGCATCTGCCAGTACCCCGGACCAGCTCACGAACCAGCAGTACCAGTTCATGCTGCAGGCCAGGGCAAAGGAAAACGGGGTATACATAGCGGTCTGTGATAAAGCAGGAATCGAAAGCAGCACCGTCACCTGCCTGGGCCGCAGCATGATTGTCACCCCAGACGGTGATATCGCGGCTGAGTGTTCACCGGATAAGGAAGAAATGCTGACGTATGAACTGGAGCTGGAGGAAGTGCCGCCCCTTAGAGGACGCAGGCCGGAGCTTTACCCTATATTGGCGGAACCGGTCCGCACACTGCCGGTCACGGCTGTGATTGAGCGTCCTTACAGGCTTTCGGACCTGGAGTGTTTTACGGCCGTCATCCGGTTTGACTGTACGGATGAAGCCGATTACGCGGAGAGGGCCGTGGATGGGATCAGGCGCGCCGCCATCCTGGATTCCAGACTGGCGGTATTGCCGGAACTGAAGGAAGGCATGAGGTTTAACGCCGGGTTGCTGAAGTATCTTTGCAGCCACATGCCGGATGATATCTGCGCCGTAACAGCGTATGGCACGGATGAAGGGGGACGGAAGGCAGTGGTGTTTGGCGCGGATGGCATCAAGGGGGAGCTTCCTGCTTCCCATATAAATGGAAGTGAGGATGTGGATGAAATCCGTGTGCTGGAATTATTCCCGGGCTGCTGTGTGGCCGCCGTATTCGGGGAGGAAATGGAAATCCCGGAGATTGCCCGCGTTGCCATGTTAAAAGGAGCAGATATACTGATTTGGTTTGACAGGAAGAACACTGCGGATACCATGAAGATGATGCAGACAAGGGCAGCTGAGAATAAGGTCTTTGTCCTGCGGACCACCCCGGCTGGAAGCATGGACGTAAGCCTTGGTGTGAACCCGGACGGAGGTAAGCTGTTTACCACCTTCTGCACCGTGGAACAGACTGCTTCCGGCATGCTCCATACGTCCCTCAGTAAATCCAAGGAAGTGGTACCCGGCACCAATATTGTTTATGGAAGAAATCCAAACTATTATAAGGAGTTAACAATATGAACAGAGAATTATTAATTGCAAATGCACTGGTGGTTTCATCAAAAAGCTGCACTCCGGCAGACATCCTGGTTTCAGATGGGAAAATAGCGGCCCTGCTGGCGCCTGGCAGCGGCTGTGAGGCGGAAAAGGTAATTGATGTAAAAGGGCACCATGTGATGCCTGGCTGTGTGGACGGACATACGCACATGATGGATCCCGGCTATACGGACCGTGAAGAATTTGAGACAGGCACCATGGCTGCCGCGGTAGGGGGCATCACGACCATCGTGGACCATCACCGGACGCTTCCAGCCGTGTATTCCGTGGGTCCCCTGCTTGAGAAGATTGATTATCTGAACGAAAGGGCATGTGTGGATTTTGGCCTGAAGGGCGGCATTTCCCCGGACAATGTGGAAGAGCTGCAGGCCATGTGGGATGCGGGAATCACAGGATTTAAGACATTTACCTGCAATCTCCATGGGGTAAAGGCCATGCACACGGCGTTCCTCATGCGCAGCTTTACCGAGGTTGCACGCATGGGCGGCACGGTATTGATCCACTGTGAGGATGACGGCATTTGCCAGTATAATGAGGAGGTCTTAAAGGCGGCAGGCCGGACAGACTATCATTCCCAATGGGAATGGCGTTCCAAACTGGCGGAATATGTAGCGGTCCAGACCGTTATTTCCATTGCAAAGGAGACCCGCTGCAGGGTCATCATCGCCCATGTAAGCCAGCCGGACCTTCTGACCCAGCTTCGGGAGGCCCGTGAGCAGGGATATGAGATTTATGCGGAAAGCTGCCCCCATTATTTCAACCTTACGGTTGAGGATCTGGAGAAAAAGGGGCCGTGGGCAAAGTTTACCCCGCCTATGAATACGGCAGAGAATCAGGCGCTTCTATGGAAGAAGTTTGACCAGGGCTTTGTGACCACCATCGGTTCTGACCACTGTCCTTATCCCAAGGAACAGAAGGTGCCGGGAGAAACGGATATATGGGATGCGCCCAATGGGATTCCCGGGATTGAGACATCCCTGCGCCTGATGCTTAACGGAGTCAGTGAGGGCAGGACGAGCATTAACCGGGTCGTGGAATGCATGTGTGAGAACCCTGCAAAAGTCTATGGACTCTTTCCGCAGAAAGGACAGATTGCAGTGGGGGCTGATGCCGATATGGTGGTCCTCGACATGGACAGGGCGGAAATGGTCAGCAATGATAAGATTGTCTCAAAGTGCGGATGGTCACCATTTGACGGGAAGGTACTTAAGGGGTTCCCGGAGCTGGTATTTGTGCGCGGCAGACTGGTTGGGGATAACGGGACCTTTGTAGGACAGAAGGGTTATGGAAGGTTTGTAAGGCGCATTCAATCCTGTATGAAGTAGTCACATATAAATATTAATATAACATGAGGAGGGTTACAATGAAAAAAAGGGTTTTGGCAGTTTTATCAGTTTCTTTAGCAATGACATTCTTCCTGGGCGCATGCGGCGGCAGCGCCAAACCGCAGACAGAAGCACCGGCATCCCAGGGAACGGCTGCTGAGGGCGGCGCTGAGACAAAGGCTCCGTCCGGAGATAAGATTGTCATGAAAATCAGCCACGTATCCTCACCAGGCAGCGCCCGCGACCTGGGATGCCAGAAGCTGGCAGAGGTGGTGGAAGAGAAGACAGGCGGCAGGGTGGAGGCGCAGATTTACCCATCCTCCCAGCTGGGAGGACAGAGGGACCAGGTAGAGGGCGCGCAGTTCGGCACAATTGAGTGTGTGGTTGTTCCCACCGCTTATCTGGGCGGTACCTGCCCCATGATGACCTTATTGGATACGCCGTATCTTCTGCCGGATGACCCGGAACAGCTCTATGAGCTTTATCAGTCCGATGCAATCAAATCCCTTAGGGACACCACCACGGAAAAGGGCATCCTGACCATGGCAATCTGGCAGACCGGTTATAAGGTGTGGTCCGCCAACAAGCCATTGCTCGACCCGGCTGAGATGAAGGGGCTTAAGGTCCGCGTGATGAACTCGCCGATTCTTTTTAAACAGGCGGAAGTGCTGGGCGCTACCGGCATCACAATGGATTTCGGGGAGACTTACGGTGCCCTTCAGAATAAGGCGCTGGATGGACAGGAGAATCCTATCGATACCATTTATGATATGAAGTTCCATGAAGTGCAGACGGATATTACAAAGACCAACCATTCAGGTCTGGACCAGGTTGTGCTGATTAATAAGGCATGGTTTGATGGACTGGATGCGGATATACAGGAAGCAATCACGGAAGGCGTCAGGGAGGGCGGACGCGTCTGTCTTGAGGAAACCCTTGCACTGGCTGAAAAGGATGAAAAGCTGATTGCGGATACCGGGAAAACAGCAATCCATGAGCTGAACGATGAGCAGAAAGCAGCATGGCGCACAGCCATGGTTCCGGTACAGGAATATGCCCGCACCAGCCAGGGCGCGGAAGGCGAGAAGATTTATGACGCCATAGTGGCTGCCAGAAAAGAAATTACCGGGGAACAGTAAACATGATATGACCGGGCATCTGAAAATGCTGCCCGGTTTTTTAAAATAAGGGAGAATTAGGAATGGACACTCTGGAGAAAAAAAGTGTTCTGGAGCGTATTGACTGTGCTACAGAACAAATAGAAAATGTAGTTATGAGTCTGGGTCTGCTTACTATTTCCGGGATTGTGTTTGCTAATGTGATTGCGCGTTATTTTTTTCAGACCGCATTCGCATGGTCTGAGGAGCTGGCCCGGTATGTGGTGGTCTGGGTAACCTTCTTTGGAATCAGTTCCTGCGCCAGGTATCATACACATGTGGGCGTGGACCTGTTGTCTAATTTTTTGAAGGGCAGGGCAAAGCTGGCTTATCAGGCCCTTATCTGCCTGATCAGTGTGGGCCTGTCTGTTTATATGACGTATATCAGCATTGGGTTTACCATCATGCAGTATAAAGGCGGCAATACCAGTATTGCCATTGCGATTCCAATCTGGCTGATCTATCTGTCCACGAATATTGGATTTGGCCTGATGTCGTATGTATACCTGCGTAATTTCATGAAATTATGCAGCGGCTTCAGGGCAGGAAAGGAGGAAACGGAATGTTAGCGGTCTGCGGTGTGCTTTTTTTGGGGCTTCTGATTCTTGGGGTACCTATATTCATGTCCATGATAATCCCATGTCTGGCGGCCCTGCATATGAATTTCCCGGGTATGGACATGGGCCTTACCATACAGCGTATGGTGGGCGGGATTGATACATTTTCCCTGCTGTCCATCCCGTTCTTCATGTATGCGGCTGATATCATGTCCAAGGGGGATATCGGACATAAGCTGGTCAACTTTGCAAATAAGCTGGTTGGACATCTGCCAGGTGGGCTTGCGATTACCACGGTTGTCACATGTACGATTTTCGGCGCTATTTCAGGCGCAGGACCGGCAGCTATCGTGGCAATCGGCTTAATCCTTTATCCGGCGCTCTGCAAGGACGGATATGACCCTGATTCCGCCATTGGATGCATTACTGCAAGCAGTACGCTGGCAATGCTGGTCCCTCCCGGGATTGCAATGATCCTTTATGGTGTCTCGGCAGGCGCTTCGGTAGGAAAGCTGTTCATGTCAGGGCTTTCGGTGGGCGTCTTGATTGCCATTGTTTTCAGCGTCTATGTCTGTATCGATGCAATCCGTAACAAAATACCACGTCAAAAGCCGGCTACCTTCAAGGAAGTCTTACAGGCAACCGGGAAAGCGTTCTGGGCATTGGGGCTTCCGGTCATCATCCTGGTAGGAATCTATGCAGGGGTCATGACGCCTACGGAAGCGGCCGCGGTGGCGGTTGCATATGTGCTGGTAGTGGAACTATTCATTTACCGCTCCATCACACTTAAGGATGTATTTGAAATCGGCATCACATCCGGGCGGATGGTTGCCATGATATTCATCCTGATTGGAGCAGGTTCCCTCTTATCCTGGATCTTGACCGCGGCCCAGGTGCCTCAGAAGATTGTGGCATTGACCTCAGGGACATCCAGTTACGTTATCCTCCTTATCATCAACCTGCTGTTCCTGGTAGCCGGCATGTTCATGGATCCCAATTCCATTGTCATCGTGCTGACGCCCCTGGTGCTTCCCATGGCACAGGTCATTGGGCTTGATACGCTTCACCTGGGCATGATCATTGTATTAAACTGCGCAATCGGCATGCTGACGCCGCCGTTCGGACTGAATATTTTCGTGTCGGTGGGAACCTTTAACCGTCCATTTGAACGTGTGGTAAGACCTCTGTGGCCGTATATATTCATGATGCTTTTCATATTGGTACTGGTTAATCTGGTTCCGGCAATCAGCTTATGGCTGCCCAGCCGGATGGCCTGACTGGCGGGAGGGGGATTTTCTGAAGCCATTCATTGACAAATGAAAGGTCAGATGTTAGGATGGATGCAAGATAAGGATGGTGGGCCATTTGGATATCAAACAACTCCGGTATTTTGTTGGTATTGTAGAGGCGAACGGGTTTTCCGAAGCAGCGAAAAAACTGTATGTTTCCCAGCCTACTCTCAGTAAGGCCATGAAGCACTTAGAAGAAAACCTGGGAGTGCAGTTGATTTACATGTCAGGAAAAAAAGTGCAGATTACTGACTGCGGCAGACAGCTTTATGCCATGGCGAAGGGCGTGATAGAACAGCATGATTCTATTTTCCGTGCCATGCATGACCTGACAAGCCTGCAGAAGGGCGTGATCCGTGTGGGTATCCCGCCTATTATAGGAACCTGCGTATTCCCAAGCCTGATTGCAGGATTCATAGGACTGTATCCGGGCATTGATTTCCAGATTGACCAGCACGGTGCAAAGCATATCCAGTTACTGGTGGATAAGGGCGAACTGGATGTGGGTTTTACCATCTGTCCGGTCATCACCGGCGCATTTGACGTGGTGCCGGTTGTGGAGGATAAGAATGTCCTGGTGGTGAGCACACAGCACCAGCTGGCCGGATGTGACAGTGTCAGATACGAGCAGCTGCGCAACGAAAAATTTGTGCTGCTGGGTGAGGAGTATATGCTGAACAGTAACATCATCAACGGATGCAGGGAGGCGGGATTCGAGCCACGCGTCCTGGTAGAGGCATCCCAGTGGGACTTTATCGTCCAGCTGGTTAAGATTAACATGGGCATCTCCATCATCCCGCGGCGTATTTTAGATATGTACCCGGAGCCAAGTATAGCGCAGGTGGATATCGAACACTCCTCCTCCCTTTGGAGGGTCGTGATGATTACCAAGAAGAACCAGTACCTGTCCTTTGCGGTGCAGACCTTCGTCACTTATATGAAGGAGCAGGCCACCTCCATATTCCATCCGGAATTTGACTGTGAAATCATCCTGAACCCCTGATAAACCGGGAAGTCCGGCAGGTAATTATATTATCTGCCGGCCAGCCTGGTTTTCTTTTATCTGAAACGGTATCTTTTATTCTTTTACAAACTGCTTGTCAAACTCAGCGTTAAAATAATAGAAGTTCTTTTCGTCCAGTTTGGACTTGATTTTTTCCAGCGCCTCCCCGAAACGCTGGAAATGAACCACTTCCCTGGCGCGCAGGAATTTAAGGGGTTCGCGTACTTCCGGGTTTTCGATGACACGGATCAGGTTATCATAGGTGGTCCTTGCCTTCTGTTCCGCGGCCAGGTCCTCGTGGAGGTCCGTGATAGCGTCGCCCTTGGACTGGAATTCGCAGGCATTGAACGGCACGCCGGCTGCGGCGGTTGGCCACAGGGCCGTGGTATGGTCAATATAGTAGGCGTCAAAACCAGCGGTTTTTGCCTGTTCAGCGGTCAGGTTCTTGGTCAGCTGATAGATAATGGCGCAGATCATTTCCAGATGGGCAAGCTCCTCTGTACCAATATCTGTCAGCAGTCCGCCTACCTCCTTGCATGGCATGGTGTAGCGCTGGGAAAGATAACGCATGGATGCGGCAAGCTCTCCGTCAGGGCCGCCGAACTGGCTGATGATTAAAGACGCTGTCTTAGGGCAGGTCTGGGTGATTTTTACGGGAAACTGTAACCGTTTTTCATAAGTCCACATGGCATGGCACCTCCTTAATTGTTTTGGATGTCCCAGGGCAGAGGTCCGTCAGACCAGGTGAAATGTTTCTGTCCGGGGTATTTTGTGTGGGATTCGGATTTGTTGTTGGTATCAGGGCAGACACAGTTTAAGGTCAGGGGTTCATATTCCTTTGCAAATGTGTCCAAAAGCTGCCTTCTCTTTGCCATTGCCTGGCTGAATTCCTCCAGGGCGCTGGCGTCTGTCGGATGGGTATCCAGATAAAGGTTTAAGTCATTGACAACAAAACTGATTTCATTAATCTGCTGAAGCAGGGTACAGCGGTCAGACATGTTTTTCACCTCCTACTAAGAAGAATGGCAGGTCCAGACATGGGAAGATGGTTCCCTGTTTCAAGGCTTTTGCCGGCTCATACGGTGTTTCCCAGGGCTGCATGGGAACGGTGGCGATTGCTAACTGGACACCAGGGCCGGGAGCAGGAAGTTCCTTGCCGCATCCGCATTCGGATGCAGGTACGTTTGATCCACAGCTGCATAAATTCATGAATAACACTCCTTTCTGTTAAAAAAAATGAGGACATGGTTCAGCCACTTTCTGGCTTCATGATTAGTATGGGCATGAAACGGATTTTTAGAGCCATTAAAATATGACAGTATAACCATAAATAAGCGGTATGGAAATTTGAATACCTTATTAAATTAAGGAAACGAGACAAATATATTATTAAAATTAATTTTTAACTTAATATAGTTAACAAAACAAATAGTTTCCCAAAGTATTTTCTTTTGAACCGGAACGTGCTATGATCCAGGTATACAGATGGGCGTCAAGGGGAGGCATGGGCCGGGCGCCTGTCAATACAAGATTGCGGAAGGAAGGTATCAAATGGTTACCAGGAAGGAATCTGATTCCATCGGCACGATGGAGGTGCCGGTAAAGGCGTATTACGGGGTGCAGACGCTGCGGGCAAAGAATAATTTCCATATTACGGGAAGACCGCTCCACGGGGAGTTTATCAGGAACCTGGCCAGGATCAAGAAGGCGGCTGCATTTACCAATATGACAGCCCATGTGCTGGATGAGCGTGTGGGGAATGCCATCGTGGCGGCATGTGATGAAATCATAGGCGGGAAGCTTCACGGGCAGTTCATCGTGGACGCCATCCAGGGCGGGGCCGGGACCTCTGCCAATATGAATGCCAACGAGGTGATTGCCAACCGGGCAATTGAGATCCTGGGCGGGACAAAGGGGGACTATTCCATTGTCCATCCCAATGACCATGTGAACATGGCCCAGTCCACCAATGACGTGATACCCTGCGCCGGCAAGCTGACCATCCTGGGCCTGCTGCCCGGCCTTCTGGATGAACTGGAACGGCTGCAGAAAGCCCTTCACCAGAAATCCATTGAATTTGATGATGTGGTGAAGATGGGGAGGACACAGCTTCAGGATGCGGTCCCCATCCGCCTGGGGCAGTCCTTTGAGGCATATGCGGCAGTGATTGGAAGGGACATCAGAAGGATCAGGGAACAGATGGATGAGCTTAAATACCTGAACATCGGCGCCACCGCAGTGGGCACGGCCATTAATGTGAACCCTGTCTACCTGTTCCATATCATCCGCAACATCAATCTGGTGTGCCAGACCGAGTGTGTCCAGGCAGACGACCTGTTTGACGCCACCCAGAACCTGGACTGCTTCGTACATACTTCGTCCACCCTGCGCATCTGCGCCGTGAACCTTAGCAAGATATGCAACGACCTGCGCCTTCTGTCCAGCGGGCCAAAGGCAGGGCTGGGGGAGATTAACCTTCCGCCCAGGCAGAATGGCTCGTCCATCATGCCGGGAAAGATTAATCCTGTGATTCCCGAAGTTGTATCCCAGGTGGCATTTAACATCATTGGCAATGATGTTACCGTGACCATGGCGGCCGAGGCAGGACAGATGGAATTAAATGCATTTGAGCCTGTGATATTCTATAAGATATTTGAGTCCATCGACACCCTCAAGGGGGCGGTGGAGACACTGATTGACAACTGTATCCTGGGGATTACCGCCAACAGGGAGCACTGCCGCAGGTTGGTGGAGTCCAGCGCCGCCCTTGCAACCGCCCTGTGCCCGGCCCTGGGATACAGAAAGTCGGCGGATATCGCCAAGCGCTCCATGGAAACGGGAGTCCCTGTAAGGCGGATTGTGCTGGATGAGAAGCTGATGACCGAAGCCCAGCTGGACCAGTGCCTTAATCTTAAGGATATGACACAGCCGGGACATCTGGTGGAGTATCATAAGATGGGGGGAAATGCCGGCGGCGGGAAGGACCGTGCGGAGGAATTGGATTAGATGGGCAAAAGAGCTAAAGATTGCTGGAACTGATAAAGAAAAGGCCCATACAGCACAAAAATGCCAGACACTGGGGATGTCTGGCATTTTTGTAATTGTATTGTATTGTGTATAAAGGGGGATAAAATGTGTGAAAGGGGGAGGGCCCTTTCGGTTTTCGCAACAATTCATTTGCTGTATGTCCTCTTGCTTACAGGACATATTATAGGATATTTATATTGCAAAAACCATTGTCATACGCCAAAAAAATATTGCAATCCGCACATTATCTGGTACAATGGACCTAACAGTGAAGGAGCCGTGTGTAAACGGCGGAAAGGACGCGCATTGTACCAGGAGGAAAGCTTTAGGACCAGCGGGGTGATGTATGCCCATACACGCAGTGATGAGGCGGATATGGAGTATAAGATGCACTGCCATGACAGCTATGAGATCTACTATATGATAACGGGTAATGTGGAGTATCTTCTGGAAGGGAGGTCCTATATTCCAAGGCCCGGAAGCCTTATCGTCATCCCTCCCGGATGTTTCCACGGCTTAAAGGTGCTGGACGGGGAAGAGTACCACCGCATACGCGTGCATTTTGTAAGGGAGCTTCTGGGGGAACGGGAGCAGGAGATGCTGCTGAAGCCGTTTGCCCCGGGCTGGTGCTGCTATGAGGAACAGTTCCAGATGGAGTGGTATTTCCATGCCCTTGAGGAGTGCGGTTCCTATGGGAAAGATTTACAGGATATTGCAATTAGCGCACGGTTGCTGTCCATTTTGACTAAGATTTTTGCAATCTGCCAGGACGCATCCGGGACATTAAGGGGAAAGGAAGGCCAGGCCAGGGAGATAATCCGCTATATCAATGAACACCTGAAGGAGCCGCTGACCCTGGAAGGGCTTGCCGGGACATTTTACATGAGTAAGAACCATCTGACCTCCATCTTCAAGCGGGCAACCGGAACAACGGTGGCGCGTTATATACTATACAAGCGCATGGCGGTGGTGCGGGGGGAACTTTCGGCAGGGATACCGGCGGCGGAAGCGGCCTCCAATGCGGGTTTCGGGGATTACTCCAGCTTTTTCCGCGCATATAAGAAGATGTTCGGATGCGCGCCCACGGACAAAGGAGGAGCCGGACTGCCTGAGATGGATAAAAGCAGGGATTTCTGATTACAGACGGAAAAAACATAAAAAACGGATGGTAAGCTTTTAAAGTGATGGTATAATAAAAGACAGTAAACAGTTGCCGGAATATTGCAGACAGACGAGGAAAAAAGAATGGAACATAGGGATTTCACCAAATGCTTTGTATTTCACGATATGGATTGGGTACAGGATATCCTGCATATGTCGGATCTGGGGCTGTGGAACATGGTGACAGACAGGGATATGCGGAATATAAAATTTTATATTGATGGAACCATGGCCAGGCTTCTGGGACTGAAGGAGGACCTGTCCCCTGAGGCGTGCTTTGAGTTTTGGTACAAGCGGATCAACAGGGGGAATCATGCCTATGTAAATGATGTCATGAACCGGATTGTCCATACGGGCAAGCTGTGTGAGGTCCAGTATACATGGAACCACCCTGAGTGGGGGGATATTCCCGTGCGGTGCGCAGGCAGGTCCCGCCAGCTTCGGGACGGGAGAATCCTGATAACCGGATATCACCAGAATATGGCTAACCTGGAGCAGATGAAGCGATGGTCCATGAATGTAAGCTGGGAAGAAGTTTTTGAGTATAATATGACCAGCGGGACGGCCCTTATCTATACGGACCGCAAGGTCACATACGGTACGGAGAAGCAGATACAAGGATTTCCCGAGGTATGGGCGGACTCCGATATGGTCCATCCCGGGTTCAAGGAGACATTCCTGCAGGCATTCCGCGTCCTGCGCACAGGAGGGGACCACGCGCGTTGTGAGGTAAAGCTTAAGAACCGGAATGGGGAATACAGCTGGTTTGCCATGGAGCTGGAGGTCCTGTCATATGAGGAGGGCTGCCCGGAGATTGTACTGGGGCGGTTTGAGGACATCACCAGGCTCAAGGAACTGGAGAACGCCTATATCAGACAGGCCCGGGTCAACCAGCTGCTTTTAGAAGATTCCCTGGCCCATGCCGAGGTGGACCTGACTGGGGACCGGGTGATGCGGCTTTACGGGACCTGGAAGCGCTACCTGGGGCATCTGGAGGAGCACAGTTACAGCAAGCTGCTGAACCTGCTGGAGAATAAAAGCGTCAAGCCTGAGGACAGGAAGGACTTTAAACTGTACTTTGACAGGGAAAGCCTTCTGGCAAGGTTTGAGGCAGGCAGACACAGGGTCTCCATGAATTACAGGCGGCTCTTTGAAGGAGACAGGCTGCGCCGTGTCCAGCTGGCTGTATATATGTATCAGGAACCTGCAAGTAATCACATATTCGGCGTATTCTGCCTGTTGGATAAAGAGGGAAGGAAAGACAGTGATAAAGCGCGGGACAGGGAGGGACAGGAACCCCAGGAGGATGAATTTGCCCAGCTTTTATCAGCAGTAGGCGATGCAGCCTGTCTTATTGACCCTGATACATATGAACTGATAGAAGCCAACCAGGCATATTACAGGATGATCGGCAGGGCAGAGGAAGACTGCCGCGGCCATAAATGTTATGAACTGTTTTATGGAAACAACAGGCCATGTATGTTCTGCAATGGCTTTAACTGGGAATGGGACCGTTTCTCGCTGTGGGAAAACACAGATGCCAGGCAGGGCATAAAGCGTCTGATGAAGACACGCATGGTGGAGTGGAAAGGAATGCCTGCTGTCCTCACCATTGGGGTTGAGGCTGCCTATGATGGCGGGGAGGCAGAACCCTTAAAGAGCGGGCCGGATGCCAGGGCAGAGGTGGCTAATAAGGTGATAAGCTGTATCTATGCCATGATAGAGGCCAGGACCCTGGAGGAGTCCATGAGGCGCCTGATGGATGTGCTGGCGGACCATTATAAGGCCGGACATATCCTTATATACCTTCAGAAGGAAAATGAATTCGGTTATGAGTGCGCCTGCTGCAGGGACGAAAGTAACTGTCCTCCTGTCAGCGGGGACATGGAAAGCCATATACAGGCGTGGCTGGACCAGAACCATCAGGGCGGTGTCAGGGATATTGAGGAACCACAGGATATCCTGCCCGAGTCCTTTGAGCTTTATCAGGATATGGAGCGGGAACAGGTTTCCAATATGGCTGTATTCCCCATAGTCTGTAAAAAGGGGGAACTGGGCTATATAGTGATGCTGGAGCGCAAGGTTCAGGATTCCCTGGATCTGGTTGATATGCTTCTGTATTTTATAGCACAGGAAATCAGTAAACGGCAGGATGCAAAGAAGCTGGAATACAGCATTTATAATGATTCCCTGACCGGGCTTCTCAACAGGAGCAGCTATGACCGGTTCCGCAGGTCCTTTAAGGCGGACAATGTTGTTTCCATCGGCGTCATCATAATTGATATCAATGACCTGAAGTCGGTTAACGATACAAGGGGGACCGAGGCAGGGGATGCGCTGATCCGCCAGGCAGCCGGCATCATAGAGAAGCAGTTTGGCGACTGTGCGGTGTTCCGCCTGAACAGCAATGAGTTTGATATCATAATGGAAAATATATCCTACTCTGAGTTCGAGCACAGGTTTGGCGCCCTTATCCGGGAAATGAACAGCAGGCAGAATCTGTCTGTTTCCGCGGGAAGGGTGTGGGATGACAGGCAGAAGAATCTGGACTGGGCCATGAAGCAGGCAGGGGAACTGATGCGGATTGACAAGCAGCGGTATTATGAGACAAAACCCAGCCTTACCGGTTCCGGGCGCCTGGATTTAATCAAACGCCTGCTTCACAGCATTGAAAGCAGGGAGTTCAGGGTGGTGCTGCAGCCAAAGCTGTATCTGAAGACCGGCACCTGTGCGGGGGCGGAGGCGTTGATACGGTATTACCATCCAGAGAAGGGAATCATCATGCCCTCCAGGTTCATCGGCTTACTGGAGAGGGAGAACCTGATAAGCTATGTGGACCTGTTCGTGTTTGAGGAGTGCTGCCGTCTGTTGGAGCAGTGGGACCAGATAGGGTACAGGGAGCAGGTCCTGTCATTTAATTTCTCCAGGATGACCCTGCTCAATGCAGATATTGTATCCAGCGTGGCATCCATTGCGAAAAAATATGACGTGCATCCCAATAAATTGGAGATAGAGGTGACAGAGAGCATAGGGGAGCTGGGACGGGACATGGTATATAAGGCCCTGGCGGAGTTTAAGAAGCTTGGCTACCGGATATCCCTGGATGATTTCGGCACCAAATACAGCAACATGGATATCCTCTCCGATGTGGAATTTGACGTGCTGAAGCTGGATAAGAGCCTGGTGGATAAGATTGACCGGGATAAGGTCAGCGGCCAGATTGTCAAGCATATCATATCCATGTGCCATGATATGAAGATACAGACCATTGCTGAGGGCATAGAAGAGGAACTGCAGGAAGCGTATCTGAAGAAATGCAGATGCATGATCGGACAGGGATACCTGTATGGGAAACCCATGGAGGTAGAGGAGTATGAGAGGAATTTCCTGATGGGAAAGAATGAGGATTCCCGGCAGTGACCGATACCTGTCCCGCTGATGCGGTCATATCCCATTATCCAAGAGCAGGCATGTCCCGTCATTCAGGCAGCTTGACAGCGCTCCGGGGAGTGGCTATAATATGATGTAATATGTAAGGAAAGGGTGAGTGCAATGTTATTCGGAAAGTTCTGCATTGATTATAGCTCCGCACAATTTAACAGTATGAAACATTGTACGGAGCCTGAAAATACGAAAATGATGTTTGGCAGGGATATTGTTCCAAAACAATAGTTTTGGGATTTCATTTTCGTGTTTTCCAATAGAGATTCATCACTATCTATTTGGTTATTTGGGCGGCAGACAATGTTTGGTCTGCCGCCTTCTGTTATGGATAAGATTATTTAGCCGGAAAGCAGAGGGCGCACTGGATTGGTGCAGTCCCTCTGTTTTT
Organism: Enterocloster sp. OA13; assembly: GCF_022440595.1. Classification (NCBI taxonomy): domain Bacteria; kingdom Bacillati; phylum Bacillota; class Clostridia; order Lachnospirales; family Lachnospiraceae; genus Enterocloster; species Enterocloster sp. OA13. Next base: position 5,770,572 of record NZ_JAKNTF010000001.1, read on the forward strand.
TTGTTTTGAGAGGAAGGATTAATAATGAAAGATAAACAGGATTTAACAACAGGAAGCGTGCCCCGCAAGCTGATTGCCTTTGCGCTTCCCTTACTGCTGGCTAACTTACTGCAATCATTTTACAGCATTGTTGATATGCTGGTGGTGGGCAGGGTAGTGGGCAAAAACGGACTTGCCGCGGTAAGCAATGCATCCATGATTGGCTTTATCATCAACTCTGTGTGTATCGGTATTACCATGGGAGGCACGGTGGTGGCTGCCCAATATAAAGGTGCGGGTGATGAAAAGGGACAGAGGGAGACCGTGGGGACATTGTTCTCAATTGCTTTTATTGCCTCGATTCTTGTTACTGTCATGGGGCTTCATGTATATGAACCGCTATTCCGGGTGCTGAATGTTCCTTTGGAGGCAATGGAGGACGCCTGCGGATATATGAGGATCATCTGCTGGGGAACTGTATTTGTGTTTGGTTATAATGCTGTGTGTTCCATCATGAAAGGGTTAGGGGATTCTAAAAGCCCTCTTTATTTTGTTGCGGCTGCCGCCGTGGTTAATATTGTGCTGGACATCATCCTGGTGGGGCCGCTGGGGTTAGGGACAAAAGGCGCTGCCTATGCCACTGTTTTTTCGCAAGGCATTTCCCTTGTGATATCTGTCGTACATTTAAAGGGAAAAGACTTTATTTTTGATTTCAGGCCCAATCATTTTACCATTAAGGGAGATAAGGCGGCTGCTATCTTGAAGGTTGGACTGCCCGCCGCCATTCAGATGGCTGTTGTCAATATTTCCTATCTGTTGATTACGGGCATGCTTAACAATTTTGGTGTCTCGGTTGCCGCGGCCTCCGGCGTTGGGTTAAAGGTCAATACACTGGCCGGCATGCCCTGCTGGGCAGTCGGGCAGGCTGTGACAGCCATGGCGGGCCAGAATATGGGAGCCAAAAAGATAGGAAGGGTAAAGGAAACAACGAGGGCAGGACTGGGGCTGAACCTGTCAATTACCCTCATTGCAGCCATCCTGGTACAGATTTTTGCAAAGCCAATCATCATGTTATTTGACCCGGTCAGTACGGATGTGATTGAAGACGGAATCCTTTATTTGAGGATATGCTGTGGGGTAAACAGCTTGATATACGCAGTCATGTATACATTTGATTCCTTTGCCATCGGCATCGGTTCAGCCAATATTGCCATGATCAATGCCCTGTTGGACGCGGTCATTGTCAGGCTTCCTGTAAGCTGGCTGCTGGCATTTACTGCCGGGATTGGATTTCCCGGTGTGTATATCGGACAGGCGCTTTCGCCTTTGATACCTGCTGTGGTTGGATGGGTTTATTTTAAGAGCAGGGGATGGGAGGGCAGAGGACTGATTTATGGACAGGTGGAGCTGGAGATGGAGCAGGAAAATGGGCAGGGAATAGGGCAGGAAATAGGGCAGGATATAGAACGGGAAATAGGGCAAAAAATGGGGCAGAAAATGGAACAGGTAATGGGGCAGGAAGTGGAACAGGCAATAGGGCGGAAAATGAGGAAGAAAATGGAACAGGCAATAGGGCGGGTAATGGAAGAGGAAATAGGGCAGAAGAAGGATGCGGCGTATGGCGCAGAGGACGGGCCGGATATAGATTGAGGAGGTTAAAGGATAGAATGATGAAAGGCAGTAAAATGATGAAAGGCAGTAAAATGAACCTGGCCTTTGGAAATAAAATAATATACGATGATGCGGATTTTAGCATTAATCAATACGATAAAGCAGGCATCGTTGGCATCAACGGAGCAGGAAAGACAACCCTGTTCCGTATCCTGCTGGGTGAGCAGGAATTAGACAGCGGCAGTATCATGGCAGGAAATTTACGGATGGGCTACCTGCCCCAGGAAATCGTAATTGAGGAGGAAACACGTACGGTCCTGGATTATCTGCAGGAAGGGCGTCCGGTAGGCAGGCTGGAAGATGAATTGAACTTGGTTTACCAGAAACTGGAGACCGCGGAGGCTTCAGAGCAGACCAGCCTGTTAAAACGGATGGAACGGCTGCAGTCGCGCTTAGAGTATTATGATTGTTATGAGGCGGAAAGTATCCTGCTTACGATTATTGAACGTATGGAGATTGATATTGATTTACTGGATATGCCGCTTAACCGGCTGTCCGGGGGCCAGAAATCCAAGATAGCCTTTGCCCGCCTCCTGTACTCGAAGCCGGAAATCCTGCTTCTGGACGAACCCACCAATCATTTGGACGCTGGGACAAGGGGATTTGTGACCGATTTTTTAAGGAATTACAAAGGCATGGTCCTGGTTATCAGCCATGACATAGCTTTTCTGAACCAAATTATAAATAAAGTCCTGTTCATTAATAAATCCACGCACAAGATATCCGTATATGATGGAAATTATGATACTTACAAAAAGAAATACGAACAGGAAAAGCGTCTGAGGGAACTTGTGATTGCCAGGGAGGAAAAGGAGATAAAGGAACTGGCAGGGTTTGTACAGCGGGCAAGACAGGCAAGCCGCACCAATCATGCCATAAAGCGCATGGGCCAGGAGCGGGCGCTGCGCCTGGAGAAGAAACAGGATGCGCTGCACAGACGCGAAGGGGCCTGCAGGCGTGTGAAAATGGATATCCACCCCCTGCGGGAGGGCGCCGGTATCCCTCTGGAGGTGGACAGCCTGTGGTTTCATTATCCAAACCAGCCCTATCTGTATAAAGACCTGAGTTTTCATATCAATGGAAAGGAACGTTTCCTGGTGGTTGGCGAAAACGGGGTTGGAAAGTCCACGCTGCTTAAGCTGATGATGGGTATCCATACCCCGGACAGAGGAAAAATCCGGTTCCATCCCAAAACAGATGTGGCCTATTATGCCCAGGAACTTGAACAGCTGGATCTGCAAAAAACGGTCCTGGAAAATGTCAGCACCCAGGGATGTCCGGTGAAACAGCTGCGTTCCGTATTGAGCAATTTTCTGTTTTTTGAGGACGATATCTATAAAAAAGCTGAGGTCCTGTCACCAGGCGAAAAGGCCCGTATTGCACTATGTAAGATTTTGCTGCAAAAGGCGAATTTCCTTATTCTCGATGAACCCACCAATCATCTTGACCCTGAAACACAGGAGGTTATCGGAAGGAACTTCAGGCTGTTTGAAGGGACTATCCTGGTAGTCAGCCACAATATGAGGTTTGTTGAGCAGATTGGGATTAACCGGGTGCTGATGCTGCCGTCGGGGCGGGTTGAGGATTATGAGGGTGGGGAGGAGGGGATGCGTTAAGGGATTGATAGCTGGTTGGCGGTTTTCCTTTCTTTTGCTGTCAGGCATACTTCTTTATAGAAAACATCTTGTAATTTGTTGCGGAATAGGTTATTCTATATATGACAAATGCAAACAGAGTTTGCAATTTTTTGTAATAATTTGCAAGTATTAAACTGTGAGGGGTGCATAATATGATTGCAACAGAACGCGCCAGCTATATTTTAAATAAGCTGCGGGATAAAAATACTGTTTCACTTAAGGAAATAGCATCCGAACTGGATGTTTCAGAAGCAACGGTCCGCCGTGATTTCGAACGGCTTGATAAAGAGGGATTTGTTGTACGTGTCCGCTCTGGTGCCAAGCGCGTGGAACCGATTGTGCCAGATCATGTTACGCCGCTTGTGACCAGTGAAAAGCTTGCTGAATACACAGAGGAAAAGAACGCCATTGCAAAATTTGCAGCCAGTTTTGTCCATGATGGGGACTGCGTGTTTCTTGACGGAGGTACTACAATTGCTCCCATGATTGATTTTATCCAGGATAAGAAGATTAAGATTGTCACGCATAATCTTCTTATACCGCGAAGGCTAAAGAAGATGAATGTAGATATTTTCCTCCTTGGCGGTCATTATACACAATTTCATGAGAGTACAATGGGGGTATACACTGAGAAGATGGTGTCGCAATTTCATTTCGACCATGCCTTTTTTGGGTGTTCGGGAATTGAACTTGTACACCAGATGGTTTACAATGATGATATTGACACTGTCCCTGTTAAGGAAGTTGCAATGAAGTATTCGAATAAGAACTACCTTCTGGCTGATTCGAGCAAACTTGGGAAAACAAGCTTCTGCCGTTTTTCGAACCTGAGTGCATTTGACAGCATAATAGTCAGTCCTCCTCAGGAGCAGGATATACTGCTTCCACCCAATTTTATCGTGGTTCAGAATGATTAGTATGGAATTTTTATGAGGCTTAAAACAGGAAACCGTCAGGACCAAGAATCTCAATACCTTGTCCTGACGGTTTTTACTGTAGTACAATCATGTATCTTTAGTTGGATAGCGCGGTTAAGATGGCGTTTACCGCATCATTGCTTGTGAGTTTGAATTCTATTTTCAGTAAATCCACTATGCCGACCTGTCCGAATACATCATTTATGCCAAGCTTTAACAGTGGTACGCCTGCACCATGCTTTGCCAGCACGTCAGCCACAGCGCTGCCGATTCCGTTTATTATACTGTGGTTTTCATAAGTTACTACCAGCTTTTTGCCCTGGGCTTCCCTAAGGATAAGATCTTCATCAAAGGGCTTTACGGTAACCGGGTCCACGACTTCCACGCTGATGCCTTTTTCCTTCAGGGATTCGGCTGCATCCAGGGCATCGCTCATCAGATATCCGCTGCCTATTAACAATACATCAGAACCAGGTACCAGTATCTGGCCTTTTCCTACCTCGAATCTTGTATCAGGCCCGTATACCTCGCGCACGTTTTTGCGGTATGCGCGGATGTAGTGTATGGCGCCGTCCCGGCGGGATGCGCATTCACGGACCATCCAGTCCAGCTGTACCTGGTCGCAGGGGTCGCATACAATGGCATTGGGGATGGTACGCATGACGGCAAGATCTTCGAAGCAGGAGTGGCTTCCCCCGTCAAATCCGGAACAGAAACCGGGATCAGACCCGAAGATATTTATGGTGTTCTTCTGATAGGCGCATGAGATATAAAGCTGGTCAAGGGCGCGCCGCGTTACAAATGCGGCCATTGTATGTACAAACGGTGTGAATCCCCGCAATGAAAGTCCGGCAGCCACACCAAACATATTCGCCTCACAGATGCCTGTATCTACAAAGCGGTCGGGATGGCTTTCCTTAAATCTGAGGAAAAATGATGCGCCGCCAAGGTCTGCATCCAGTATCATGATCCGGTCATCCTTTTCGACCAGTTCTTTCAGGGTGGCCCCAAACTGGTTGCGCAGTTCGCCGCCCAGTTCTTTTGTTCTATTTTGTTTCAGCATAGCCCTTACTCCTCCTCTGTGATTTTTTTTAGTTCTGCAATGGCTGCGTCAATCATGGCGCGTCCTTCTTCAAATACCTTAGGGGAATGGTTGTCCGGCATGTCTTCATAGTATTTTACGCCCTGGCCTTTGATTGTATCCAGAACGATGCAGATAGCTTTGCCGTTTATCTGTTTAGCTTCTTCGATTGCATTGTCTATGGCTTCCTCACTGGCTCCGTCTACTGTTTTGCACCAAAATCCGAATGCCTTCATTTTTTCTTCATAGCTGAAAGGCTTAAGTACATCGTTACAGTATCCGTCATGCTGGCGTTTGTTATTGTCAATAAATACGATACAGTTATTTAAACCATTGTGGGCCATGAACTGGAAGGCCTCCCAGTTCTGCCCTTCATTAAGCTCGCCGTCACCAATGCATACATACACATACTGGTCATTAATACCATCATGTTTCAGTCCGTAGGCAATTCCTGCGGCAATACTGGCGCCCTGCCCCAGGGAACCTCCGGTAACATCAATGCCGGGTGTTAACAGACGGTCGACATGGCTTGGGATATGGGTGCCGATATTATCCATTGTGAGTAAAAGCTGTTTATCAAAAAATCCTTTTTCAGCCAATGTAGCCTCCACCGCGGGAGCTGCGTGGGCTTTGCTCATGACCAGGTAATCGCGGCCCTCCCAATCAGGATTGTCTGGATCATATTTCATTTGCTTCCCATATAGTACACTGATAAGTTCCGTAACGGACAGGCATCCGCCAATATGTCCCATACCCCGCTGTTTAAACATTTCCAATTGATCAATCCTGAGCTGTGCCGAGAATTTTTTTAGTATCTTACGCTCTGTTGCTTCCATGAATCATACCTCCTTAAAGTGGATTTTTTGAATGCAGTGCGGCCAAGGCCGTGGGATAAGGATTATTAAGTGCAGTCATAGGCCTTATATGTGTCGGACTTGCCTGACAGCATCGTTTTAAAATCCTGCATTAACGGATGCTGATGCCAGGTGTAGTTTGTCTCGGCAACATAATAGGCGGTCAGCTGTACGAATGCAAGGCTGTACAGCGGGCTGAACAACTCGTCTTCCACTGCAGGTACACGCATTACTCCTGCCCCTTTGAGGGCGGGATTGTTGGAAAGGGCAAATACGCGGTCTGTTATTTTTTGCGCGGCCTGCCATTCCTGCCGGATGCGTGCGCTTGTTTCGTCGCCCGGGTCTAAAAAGAAAAGATTATAATTGGGCGTCAACTGGATCTGGGGGCCGTGGATGGATTCATCTATCTCGTATCCCACAGCCAGGATATGTACGGTTTCACCAATTTTTACTGCACCTTCCAAAGCGGTGCCATAATTTGCTCCGGCGCCGATGAGATATACACGTTCCATGGAAAGGAGCTTTTGTTTGTTTGCCTCAAAATAGGCGGGATATGCTGCAATCAGAGCATCGTAGCTGTCCATGCAGGCCATCATTTGATTTTTGTCCGCCATTACGTCCTCATCGCTGAGTATGTTTTGTGCGTGGGCCGCATGAAGGGCAAACAGCATTAAAAAGGCTGTCAGGGTTACGACTCCTTTTGTGACAAAATCCAGTTTTTCACCGCCCAGGCCGAAATCAATGACTTCATCCGCCTCATTCTTGAAATCAGAGTGGATATTGCCTGTAAGCCCTATGGCCGGAACGCCCAGTTTCCGGCACAGGCGCAGTGATTCGATTGTGTTTGTGCTGCATCCGCTTTGGGAAATGCATACCACGAAATCCTCTGGTGTCATGTCATGTTCATAGTGGTTGAATGTGAAGGGAGTGACAATTTTTACTTCTGCGCCAAGCCGGCTCTTCATATAGTAGCGTGCACAATGACAGGCATTACAGCTTGAACCGCAGGCGACTAACCATATGGTCCGGTACGGGCGGCTTAGGTAGAGGTCCACCATGCGTCCGGTCAGATGCCTGCTGTCCTCAATATTGGCACGTACCTGGGCGGGGGTTTCCTGGATATAGCGCAGCATGGAAATCTCTGTTGTGCTCATGATTTTCAATCCTTTCTGTTTTCTGCGGAGGGAAACTAAATGGTAACGGTCTTCTTGCTTACTCCCTTGGGAGCGTCCGGGTCAAAGCCGCGGCTTAGGCTGCACAGGCAGGAGAACATCTGTGCGAATACGGCGGCCGTAAATACAGCCTTTATGCCATCGTATTCCGGCGGAAGCAGCACGCTTGTATCGCCAAGGACGGTAAGTTCTGGCTTATTTGTTATCACCGTACACCAGATACCTGTTTCTTCCTTCAGGCGTTTAAGTAATGCCTCGCCGCAGTAATTTGTTTTTTCGTCTGCCAGGAAAAACATATATGGGGTGAACCGCTGGGCAGTGGCAATGGGGCCGTGCCGGTAATCGGCCGAACCATAACAGCGTGCATCCAGGTAACTTGTTTCCTGTATCTTTAATTCGGCTTCATTGGCCACGGCATCCATTAACCCGCGTCCCACCAGCAGGAGATGTTCGGTTTCCCTGTAAAAACGTACAACATCGCGTACCTGTGCTTCCAATCCCGTAAGGGCGGCGGTTACGATTTCCGGGGCTTTGTCCAAGGTGTCCAGCAATTCTTCATCGCCGGATATGTATGCGGCAATCATGGTGAGTATGGTCACCTGCGTCATATATGACTTTCCCGCAGTGATGCTTTGTTCCGGGCCGCAATGGTTATTGAGTCTGTAGCTGCCGGCCTGTGTCATCAGGGAATCCTCCACATTTGTAATGCTCACACAGACACCGCCCTGGCTGTCGCATGCTTTCATTACTTCAAAGATATCCTGAGCCGCGCCGGATTGGGATACGGCTATCATCAAGACGTTGGAGTAATCCGGGGATGCCTTATAAGCTGTGACAACGCTGGGGGCACTGATGCTTGCTATCATGCCGCATTTTGTTTCCAGCAGATAGCGCCCGACCAGGTTTGCATGGTCGCTGGAACCGCGTCCTACCAATACCGCTGTTTTAATACCGCGGGTTTTCACCTCCTCGCCAATCTGCCGGCAAAAATCACGGTTTGCCGCAATACAGTCAGCGACAGCCTCTGGCTGCTGGAAGATTTCCCTCCAGAAAATGGAACCGCTTGTGTCAATCATAAATAATCCTCCTTTTAAATTAATTTTTGCGTTATTATACGAACGGCATCTGGCTAAGGGCTTTATCTAATTCCAGCAGGTCGTCTTCGCTTTTTACATGTGATAGCTGTTCCAGTATCTGATCGTTTGAAAGGATGGTAAACAACTGACGCATATTTTCCAGATGTTTTTCATCATCCACAGCTGCGAGCGTGAAGAAAAGCGTGGCATCTTTTTCCCTGTCTGCCGGGTCGAAGGATACCGGCTGTTCAAATTTTGTAAAAGCAATGGCAGTCCGGGTGACACCCGGAGAGCCTTTTGTTGAGTGCGGAATAGCCAATCCGGGTACGATTACAATATAGGGACCAAATTCCTCTACGCATTGGATGATGCGCTCTTCATAATCCGTTGTTGCACAGCCTGTCTTTACAAGAGGGCGGCAGCTTTTGTGAATGGCATCACGCCAGTCATCGGCACTGTTAAAAAAAGCGTAGCGTTTAGCATCTACAATATCTTTAAAAAGCATGGTACTTTTCTCCTTTCACTCAAGTTTTAACATTTGATGAGGCCATTATAAACTTTTTTGTGAATAATTGCAAGATATTGCAAGAAATATTTTTTGTAATTTGCTTTTTTGCTGGCAGCCAGGGGGATTTTTGTGAAGTTTTGTTCATAGTGTTGAAAAAAATGCTCTTTTGTTCTAAAAATATATTGACATTTTCGAATAAAGGTTTATGATAAAAGAAAGGAAATGATTGGTTTTGAAATAAAAAATCGTATATTTGTTAAAAGAAACAAATATTTTGCAATTTCAAGCAAGATATGCAATTTGATTTTATATGGAAAGGGGGTGTGAAGATACAATGATTAATATACTGATGGTTTGTGGCAATGGCTGCGGCAGCAGCTTAGTGTGCCAGATGGCGGTAGAGGCAGTTTTAAAAGAGTTGGGGGTGCAGGCACATGTGGATCATAGTGACATGCTGTCCGCTGCTTCTAAGCAGGCGGATATCCTGATAGCTGGAATCAACTTTAAAACCCAATTCGATACATTTAAATTGTTCCCCAATAAAATCTATCTAAAAAGTCTGGTTAACAGACAGGAGATTCGGGAAAAGCTGCAGATGGTTTTGCAAGAGAATGACTGGTTATAAATATGCAGTAGTTTAGAAGGTATCCTGTATGGACAAAAGGAGGTAAGTATGGGTATATTAACATTTATCATTGATAACATCCTGATAAATGCAGCAATGGTATTGGGGCTTGTTGCCCTGCTGGGGCTGATTTTACAAAAAAAATCCGCTGGCGCCTGCTTTAGCGGCACATTTAAGACAATGATGGGATTTATGATCCTGTCTGCTGGTTCAGGCGTTATCGTGGGGGCGCTGGAACCTTTTGGCACATGGTTTGCGGCGGGACTTGGAATCCAGGGTTCGGTGGCATCCATTGAAGCGGTGCTGGCCGTTGCAATGCAGAATGATATGATAGGCCGTGATATTGCCTTGGCATATGCAGGCATATTTGTTGTTAATCTGGTTATTGCGCGCGTGACCAGATGGAAGTATGTATTCCTTAATGGAGAGGCCCCAATCTATATGGCTATGGCCAGTATATTGTTTGGTGTTGGTCTGTGTGGATTTAGCCATATGAGTGCCGTTCTTATTGGCGCTGTACTTGGCGGGATATGCTGTATTCTATTTCCGGCGCTTGCACAGCCCATTGTCCGTAAGATTACAGGCAGCGATGATATTGCCCTTGGGCATTTTTGTACATTAGGCTATCTGCTAAGTGCAGGTGTTTCAAAGCTGACAGGTGATGTTTCAAAATCGACTGAGGATATAAAATTCCCAGCCAGACTTTCTTTTTTACAGGATACATATCTTGCAGTGGGATCCGTGATGATTCCATTATATGTCATCATGGCGGCTTTGGCCGGACCAGAAGTGGTTGCTGAAGCAGCTGGAGATAAAAATTACATTGTATTTGCCATCATACAAGGTATTACGTTCTGTGCAGGTCTCTTTGTCCTCCTTACTGGAGTCCGCCTGCTTATTGCGGAGCTGGTTCCCGCATTCGCAGGAATTGCTGAGAAGGTGGTACCTGGTGCACGTCCCGCATTGGATTGCCCGGTACTTTTTACCTTTGCACCTAATGCCATTGTGTACGGCTTTGTATTCACGACAATAGGCACCGTAGTGGGGATGTTCCTATGGCCTGTATTTGGATTACCCATGGTTATTCCGGGAATTATGTCCAATTTCTTTGCCGGAGGCACGGCCGGTATTTTTGCCAATGCAACAGGCGGCCGGCGCGGCACGATTATTGCGTGTATTGTACACGGTTTATTTATATCTTTATTGCCTGCACTGGTTGCACCGTATCTGGGCCAGATTTTTATTGAGGGATTGCCGTCCCTGGCGGCCTATACAATGACGGATGTGGACTGCGTTTCCATGAGCCTGTTCTATTCCTGGGTGCTGAAATTCATAGCTGGCCTGTTTGGGATTGGCTGAATCCGTTCTGCAGTGATTTGGATGACTGATTGGCAAGAAGGGTTCTGGATAACACAGTAAAGCCGGGGACACTGATATTTCAAGGTTCCCGGCTTTTTATGTGCTGTTTTATTTTGCATACACCTGTGATAAGACCGTCATAATATCCTAGAGCGTGTTTGAAAATTCATTCCCGCCAGATGCCCTAAGGAATCCACCCAAAGTCCCCCCTTAGGGCAAAGCACACCCTAGAATCTGATGCCGGGGATTTTCAAGGTTTTATGCATGCAGACAACATAAGAATTGCAGAAAGTCCATGATACCGATTTGTAAACCGCTTTCTCTTTGCTCATGAATTGGGAAACTATCTTTGTATAAAGCAATCGCCTTATGATACATATCATGCTTACTGGTGGTTAATCTTCTAAACTCCATATTATTTTTACCTCACATCAATCCATAGGATAAATGAATGACTGTATCATTCCCCGCCATAAGTTTTAATTGGGACAATGTTGTCCGAAGATTGCGGGAAATTCGTAGATTGCGAAAAAACTACAAAACAAAAATACCGGAAACCTGATAAAAACAAGGTTTCCGGCTTTTTTCCTGTTCCTGAGCGGATTCGAACCGCTGGCCTTCCGCTTAGGAGGCGGACGCTCTATCCTGCTGAGCTACAGAAACATATGCATCACATGCATTTTACTGCGGGCCGTAATTCATACGGTCCGCAATATATAATAACCTATATTTGAAAAAAAATCAAGCCTCAAATTTCACAGTTCCCTGCATCCACACCTGTCCTTTGAAACGGCGGCCTGTTTTAGGCTCTCCTAAAAGGTCCTGTTTGTTGATTATCACGTGGAAAACCATGTCGTTGCAGTCCAGGGTCAGGTTGTAAATCTCCTCACCTGTAATCCTGTTTTTGTTCAGGGCAACCGCTGTAATCTCCCCAATGACCGAATACTGGTCGCACTCAACGCCGCAGGGCATGAAGCAGGTTTCTATGATGGAATACACATCCTCGTGCGCAATGCGCCTGGACACCATGGAATAAAGGTCAATGTCTTCAATGGTCAGCGTCTCGATGGCGTCCTCGTCCCCGCGCTTGGCTGCTTCCAGGAGATTGCTGCGCTTGCGGGCAGCCTGTCTGGAATCCTCGGCCTGCTGTTCGGTTTTCTGGATGGGAAGCAGGACCCTGCCCTGGACACACAGACCTGTGAGGGCTGCGCCGTGGGGAAGGACTGCCTGGCGCCCAGCATGCCGCATACGGTACTCCATGGAATTTTCTATATAGAAAATCAGGGAAATCCCCACCCTGTATTCATCCAGCAGCCCGGCGTATGTCTCCCGTTCCGTATGGCGCTGGATGGAACATTCCGCATCAGAGCTTATATCTGTTCCGGTAACGTAAGGATAGTAGTATTCCCGGCTGAAGGTTCCCTTGGGGCTCATCTCACCGGCCATGGCAACACCCATGCCAGGGGCTGTCTCTGCCCGCAGTTCGCAGAACGTACTGCCTTCCCGTTCGGATAACTGTCCTATGCGCTCAGCCTCTTTTGCCAGGCGCCGCAGCAGCTTTTCCATATCCTGTTTCTTCTGGTACATACTGAATCCAATGGTCCGCATAAACTTATGCATGTTGTCACCTTCTTTCCTGAATCTATTATCATAAGCAAAATTGTTTATCAGACAACAAAGAGGCAAAAGGAACACCTTCGCCTCATCATCTTTGCCCATTATATACTACTTTATAGCAGATTACCAGTATTTTTTCTTTGGACAGGCCAAATTATCCGCGGAATTAAAAGAATGGAGGATTTTTTGATGGATTGCACCGTTGCATAAAAAGCAGAATCTTTTATGCTGGAAATAAACCGGGGGATTACGGGCCAAAACAGAGGTCCCCATATGCCCTGGCGGCAAAATAATCAATGTAAGAGGAAGGGGAAGCAGAAAATGTCAAATTCATATGAGCCATTGAAACTCAGGGGCGAGCGGGTGTGGAGGACCTATACCGGGGGCAGGGAAATCGGGCGCCTTCACGGCGGGGAAGGCGCGGAGGATGACCATTTCCCGGAGGAATGGATGTTTTCCACAACAAGGGCGCTGAATGTGGGGAGGGAGGACATTGAGGAAGGAATCTGCTGTCTGGATGAAGACAGGGAAATTTCCTTGAAACAGCTCATCCTGTCCAATCCGGAGGAAATGCTGGGAAAGGACCACGTGGACAGATGGGGCGCGTCAACGGGAGTCCTGATTAAGATGATAGACAGTGAGGAGCGGCTGACCATACAGGTCCATCCGGACAACGTGACGGCCGGACGTCTTTTCAACAGCCGGTTTGGCAAGACGGAATGCTGGTACATACTGGGGGCCAGAAGTGACGGGCGGGAACCGGCCTGTATCTATCTGGGGTTTAAGGAAGGAATCACCAGGGAGGAATGGGTCAGGTGCTTTGAGCGGCAGGACTATGATAAAATGTTAAGCCTGCTGAACAGAATCCAGGTAAAGCCCGGGGAAACGTATCTTGTAAAGGGAGGGGTTCCCCATGCAATCGGAAGCGGCTGTATGATAATTGAAATCCAGGAACCCACGGATTACACCATAAGGGTTGAGAAGGTAACGCCGTCCGGGTTCCGGATAGATGACAGGATGTGCCATCAGGGTCTGGGCTTTGAGACGATGTTTGACTGCTTTTCCTATTGCGGCATGAGTGAGGAGGAGGTAAGGGAACAGTTCTGCATCCGTGCGGAGGACGTGGAATGGAGCCAGGGGATTAAACGCAGCATCATCGGATATAAGGATACGCCATGTTTCCGGATAGAGAGGATGGAGGCGGATGGCACATGCAGCTTTAAAGGGGACGGGGTATATGGGTGCCTTTATGTACTTTCGGGTAAAGGCATATTAAAGAGCAGCACCCATGAATATACAGTTGGGAGGAACGACCAGTTCTTCATACCGGCTGCCTCCGGGGAATACACCATAACCAGTATTGGCAATGAGCCGGTTTCCCTGTTGATGATGCGAGGCCCAGAATAGGTAGATATCCACGATGCGAGGCCCGGAATAGGAGGATATCCACGATGCGTGGCCCCAAATGGAGGATAATCACGATGATGACCTGCAATTGTATAAATTGCACAATAATTAAACAAAATAAAAACAAATATATAAACTTTGTAGAAATAGAAGAGAAAGTGAGGTTTTGTACCGTTGTGATACTGCCATAAAAAAACTAAAATAACAGCAAGAGAATTGACAAGGGGGTAAAGCGACTGATGAGTCAGAAAAAAATTCAGACCAGGGCCAACCTGATAGGTTATATCCTGATTTTACCATGGATCATAGGGATTATCTGTTTCCAGCTCTGGCCCATTGTACATAGTTTCCTAATGTCATTTACGAATTATAACCTGCTGAACGAGCCGTCCTTCATAGCCCTGGACAATTATGGGAAAATGTTTAAGGATGACGTGTTTTACCAGTCGGTCAAGGTTACCTTCAAGTATGTGTTCATAGCGGTGCCGGCCAAGATAATCTTTGCCCTCTGTATTGCCCTGATACTGAACATGAAGATTAAGGGGATTGGAATCTTCCGGACGGTTTACTATATCCCGTCCATCCTTGGATCCAGTATTGCGGTTGCAATCCTGTGGAAGGCCCTGTTTGTAAAGGACGGCGTAATCAATGCATTGCTGGCACAGATTGGGATTGAGGGGGTATCGTGGCTGGGGAATCCCAAATACACGCTGTTTACCATTTCCCTGTTAACGGTATGGCAGTTCGGTTCGTCCATGGTGGTTTTCCTGGCCGGACTGAAACAGATTCCATCTTCGCTGTATGAGGCGGCAAGTGTGGACGGCGCGGGCAGGATGGCCAAATTCATTCATATAACGCTGCCGGGCATCATGCCGATGATGTCATTTAACATCCTGATGCAGACCATCAACGCGTTCCAGATGTTCGCGGCACCGTATACCATCTTCAACGGAAGAGGCGGTCCTTTAAATTCCACCATGCTTTACGTGATTTACCTGTATCAGCATGCATTCAAATATTTCAATGTGGGCTATGCATCTGCCTTATCCTGGGCATTGCTGGTCATGATTGCAGGCACCGCGCTTATCCTGCACCTGCTGGAGAAGAAGTTCCTGAATTATGATGATTAGGGGAGGAGGGGGAATCGCAATGAAACGGAGTACGTTTACAAAAATTATTATATATGTCCTGATCAGCCTTCTGGGCCTGATCATGCTGTATCCACTGATATGGATGATATTTGCGGCGCTCAAGCCCTCCCCGGAGGTGCTGTCAAGCCCGGACCTGCTTCCAAGCCAGTTCCGGTTTGACAACTTTGCAGCAGGATGGAAATTAGTCAGGCCATATACCTTTGGGAAATTTTTTATGAATACGTTCTTTGTGGTCATCAGCTGTGTGGTGTGCAGCCTTGTGATCAGCCTGTTTGTGGGCTATGCCTTTGCAAGGGTGAACTTTAGGTTTAAGTCATTCTGGTTCAGCGTCTTATTCCTGACAATCATGCTTCCGGCCACCACCACCCTTGTGTCCCGGTACGTGGTGTTCAGTAAGATAGGCTGGCTTAATACATATCTTCCCTTTATCATACCGGCGGCCCTGGGGGTTGGGAACGGAGGCGGTTTCTTCATCTATCTGGTGGCCCAGTTCATCAAAGGGATACCAAAGGAACTGGATGAGGCTGCCAAGATAGACGGATGCTCCACCTTCAGTATCATTGTAAGAATCATATTCCCGCTGTGCAAACCATCGCTGTTCTCAGTTGCCATCTTTGCATTCATGTGGAATTGGGATGATTTCCAGAACCAGCTGATATACCTGACAAAGGTTGACCTGTATACGGTTGCCCTGGCAATGCGCACCACCATTGACGCAACCGGGGCCGATAACTGGGGGGCGGTCATGGCCATGGCACTGTGTTCCGTGCTTCCGGCAATCGTGATGTTCTTCTGCCTTCAGAAGTACTTTGTGGACGGGGTCAGTACATCAGGACTAAAAGGATAAAAGAGGAGGCATATATGTTAAAGGTTGAAAAGAAAATCCAGTCAGAGCTTAACCGTCTGGAACAGATGCTGTACAGGCACAAAACGCCTGTGAAAGGATGGATGGCAAAGGAAGGTTATTACCGCCATCCCGAAGAATATGAGATGATGGATGGGGAATGGGAGGAACTGCCGGAGGGAATCCATGTGGGTAAGCCGGACCTGACCGTATTCCTCAGGAACCGGATCGTACTGGATGACGGCTATAAAGGCGAAACAGCTGTCCTGCTGCTTAAGGTCGGGGGCGAGGGCTGTGTTTCCGTCAACGGGAACCATTATAACGGACTGGATTTTAACCGGAATATGATCCTGCTGTCCGATTGCGCCCAGGGCGGGGAGGAATATGAGGTTGAGATTGAGACATACTGTAAGGACCTGATCTTAGACAGCGATAATGCGTTTAAGACAGATGTTGTGATAACCCAGTCAGAGGTTGCCGCCATTAACAGGCCGGCATGGGATTTTTACTTTGAGGTTAAGACTGGATTTGACTTTATCGTGGGCTGCGGCGAGGAGTATACAAAACAGCGTGTCCTGCATGTGATTTACCAATCCCTGCTGAAACTGGATTATTCAGAACAGGATACCTTTGATGAGAGCGTGAAACAGGCCCTTAGTGAATATGTGGAGTCCATTGCCAGGTATGGGCAGATTAAGATACCGGTAAGGATGTATTTTGCAGGGCATTCCCACATTGACGTGGCATGGCACTGGCCCTTAAAGGAGACAGTCCGAAAGGTGAGCAGGACATTTTCCAGCATGCTGCGCCTGATGGAGCAATATGAAAGCTTCAAGTTCTGCCAGAGCATGCCGGTCCTCTATGAGATGGCCCAGAAATACTACCCGGAGCTGTTTGAACAGATAAAGGAGCGGGTAAAGGAGGGGCGCTGGGAAACGCTGGGAAGCATGTATCTGGAGCCGGACTGCAATCTTATAAGCGGCGAATCATTTGTCCGGCAGATCATGTATGGAAAGCGGTTCTACCAGAAGGAACTGGGGAGCGATTCCAATATCTGCTTCCTGCCCGATGTATTCGGATATTCATCTGCAATGCCCCAGATCCTCAAGAAGGCTGGCACGGATTATTTCTTTACCACGAAGCTGACCTGGAACGAGACCAATGAATTCCCATACAGCGTCTTCAAATGGAGGGGGCTGGACGGCACGGAGGTCTTATCCGGGATGATGTCCATGTGCACGCAGAGGGGACTGGGACTGTACAACGGTGACTTATCCGCGGACGGCGTAAGGCAGTCCATGGATTATTTTAAGAACAAGGAAAATGGAGACCCCCTTCTCTACCTTTATGGACATGGGGACGGAGGCGGAGGCGTCACAAAGGAAATGCTGGAGTCCGTGACAAGGCTTAACAGGGTTCCCATGATGCCTGAAGTTACGGTTGGGACCGTAAAACAGTATTTTGACGGGCTGGACAAGGAAAAGGATTATCCTGTATGGGCAGGGGAACTATACTTTGAAAAACACAGGGGTACCTATACCACTGCCGCCAACAATAAAAAGAACAACCGTAAGAGCGAGCTTTTATTCCGCGATGCGGAAATCGTGTCTGTATTCCAGTATCTGGAAAATGGTGCCTATCAGGGCGCGGACCTGGAGGCAGGATGGAAAAAGATACTGTTGAATCAGTTCCATGATATCCTGCCGGGAACCTGTATACGCGAAGTCTATGAGGAGTGCGACCGGGAGTATGGGGAGATTGCAGGAATCGGGCAGGAGAGCATCCGGCAGAACCTCAGATGTATGGCCCAGCCGGATGAAGCGGCGGTAACCGTATATAATACCCTGTCCTGGAACCGCAGGCAGGTGGTATCCATTGACGGCAGGGGATATGAGGCTGTGGTGGATGGAAAGGGCGCATACCCGGTACAGACCCTGAAAGAGGACGGTACCATTGACTTCCTGGCGGAGGATGTGCCGGCCCTGGGGTACAAGGTATATTACCTCACCCACAGGACAGACGGCCTGGCCGCACAGTCAAAGGCCGCGTTAACACAGGAAAATGGAATCACGCAGATAAGCAATGACTGGCTTCAGGTAGGGATTGACGGGGACGGTGAACTTGTCTCTGTATTTGATAAGACAACGGGACGCCAGATACTAAAGGATGGAAGGAAGGGCAACCGTCTTAAACTTCAGGAAGACATCCCGGTGGAGTGGGGATCTGCATGGGAGGTAACCACAAAGAGGGAGGACAAGGCCCCGTTCCCATTTACCGGAACCAGCCAGTGCATAAAAGAACACAATGACTTATATACGGTCCTTTCCGTCAGGAAGTCGGTCCATCATTCTTCGGTGGAGCAGGATATCATCATGTACCATCATGCCCCGCTTATGGAATTCAGGACCAGGGTGGACTGGGATGAAAGGCAGAAGATGCTCAGGGTGGAATTCCCTGCGGATATACATACGCTGACAGCCAGATATGATATTGCCTTCGGCAATGTGGAACATCCAAACCATTCCACCACCAGCTATGATGAGGCGCGGTTCGAGGTGTGCGGACATAAATGGGGCGATATCTCGGATGGAAGCCACGGCGCGGCCCTGATGAATGACTGTAAATACGGTTATACCATCCAGGATTCCGATATGGTGCTGAGCCTTTTAAGGAGTGCGGATTTCCCATCGGATTCATGTGATAAGGGAGTCCATACATTCTCCTACTGGTTCTATCCCCATGACGGCGGGATAAAAGAAGGCAGGGTGGCCCAGGCCGGATATGAGGCCAATGTCCCTCTTCTAGTCCAGGCCGGAAAAGCCGCCAGGGATGAATATTCCTATATCCGCACCAACTGTGATAATATTGTCATTGATACCGTTAAGAAATCAGAGGACGGGGAGGAAATCGTGCTCAGGATATTCGAGACATACAATACGGTCAATGACGTGGTTCTCACGATGGGATTCCCTGTGGCGTCATGTGAGGAGACGGACCTGCTGGAGCGGCATCTGGAGGATGTTCCCGTAACGGACGGGCAGATACGGTTTACCATTCATCCGTATGAAATAAAAACCTATAAAGTAACATGCAAACATAAATAAAATGGAGGTTGGGGTTATGAAGAAATGGTCGAAACTGCAGGCAGCAGCAATGGCAGCCGGAGCGGCAATGGTATTATCAGCGTGTGGTCCATCCACACAGGCCACCACCGCGGACACGGCGGCAACAGAAGGAAAAGCAGCCGCGGACACGAAGGAAGCTTCAGGGGAACAGGTGGAACTGAGGATATCCTGGTGGGGTAGCGATGCAAGACATGAGGCCACGTTAAAGGCGCTGGACCTGTTCATGGAAAAATATCCGAACATCAAGGTGACTGCGGAATACCAGGGATTTGACGGTTATCACGACAAACTGATGACCCAGATTTCTTCCAGCACGGAGCCGGATGTGTACCAGCTGGACAACAACGTATATTTTGCGAGCCTGGCAGCCAATGATAAGCTGGGTGACCTGACGCCCTATATCGGGAACCAGCTGAAGCTGGACGACTACCCGGAAAGCGCATTGACATGGGCCCAGTACAACGGCGTGCAGTACGGTGTGCCAAGCGGGTTGAACGGACCGCTCTTTATCTGGAATAAGCAGATATTTGATGAGGCAGGGGTAGAATATCCCACCAATGACTGGTCATGGGAAGACTTTGAGAAGGCATGCCAGGAGATTTACGATAAGACAGGCAAGTATGGCATGAAAGAGCCGTCCTACTTCCTTACGATGACAATGGTGCGCCAGGCCGGGCAGTGGTTTGCAACCGAGGAAGGTGACCTGGAGGATTTCTCAGCCGCACTTGGGGGCGTGTATGAGCAGTACAACAAGTGGAGGGAAACAGGCGTATTCCCGCCCCTGGACATGACGGTGGGGCAGGAGTCCCAGCAGGATAACCTGTTCTTAAGCTGTGACGCTGCATGCGAGGTAAACCATATTGCAACAATGCCACAGGACCATGCGGCAATGGCTGAACAGTCGGAACTGGGAATATCACTGGTTCCCGGAACTAAACAGAATGGAGGGGCCTATATGCTGGCATCCATGCCATGGACCCTTGGCAAAAGCTCCAAGCATCCCGAAGAAGCAGCCACATTAATTAATTTCCTTATCAACGACAAGGATGCGGCCAAGATACTTATGACGGTACGCGGCGTTCCGGCACCGGATTCTGTCCGTGAGACAATCGCGCCATTACTGGAAGGGGATGCGCTCCTTGTGGTGGATGGTGTGAACCTCCTGATTGAAAATACGCAGAGGATTGATTATGAATGGCTTGTCCCGGGAAGCGCGGTGATTGAGAATACCATAATGGACGAACAGTATGCAACCGGATATGGGCAGAAAACGCCTCAGGAAGCAGGGGCTGCCGCCTATAAGACAATACTGGAATCCGTCAATAACGCGAAATAAAATCCGGCAGGTAGTTGGGAATTCTATAATATGATATACTTTTGGAAGGTGTTGCAGGTCCGTGCTGCAGCACCTTCTAATACAAAGAGACAGCGCGCCGCGGGCAGATACGCCGCGCTGCCTAAAGGGGAGTATGCCATGAAGGGACACGCCGTGAAGGGACAGCCATTTAAAATTTCTATCAACAGGTTATGGGTGATAAGCAACTGTCTGATCATGGCTGCTTTTTTTTCTTTGAATTCCTTTTTCAGCCAGAGCAGTTATAAAAAGGTGCTGGAACAGCAGTTTGAGGTAAAACAGTACCAGATGCTGGTCTATATCAGCGATACGCTGGAGCAGTCCATGCAGTCCATTGAACTTTTGTCCAGGTCAACGGTGAACAATTACAGCATCATCAATAATATCCTTAACTACAAAAAGAATAGGAATTCCTACGAGCAGATGGTGTTCCAGAATAATATGAACCAGAACCTGTCTTCCGTTGCGTATTCCCTGGGTGACATCATATCCGTTAACATCCTGCTGGAGGATGAGGGGCTTAAGACAACCAAGATAAACGGGGTCTACGATTATGGGCACTATGTGACCGGAAGCGGGCTGGAAGGCATACGCAATCTGTCCGAGGGATGGATCCCCACCAGGAAGAACGATCTGCCAATCCAGCCGTATATCCCATACATCACGTCCTATGTACAGCGCATTTATTCCGGCATGTATTATGGGGACGCAATCGGACATCTGGTCATTAACCTGAACGAGGATATGTTTTACAAACAGATGGAGAAGTATCGCCAGGAGGAAGGTTCCGATATCCTTCTTGTGGATGGGAACGGCACGGTACTCAGCGGGACCGTGAGGGATATCCTTGGGATGGACCTAAGTGGGACAGAATACGGTGCTTATGGGGAACTGTCATCCGGCCATACAGAGCTTACGGTTAAAGACGGACACAAGATTGTAAGTAAACGTAAACTGCAGGGAAGGGACCTTTACGTGCTTGCAATTACGGATTATGACAGGGTTGTGGCCCCCATCAGGCAGACCCAGAACGTGGTCCTTATCTGCTCCCTTCTGTTCATGGCGTTGTTTAGCGTCATCAGCGGACTGCTGGCTTATAAGATATCAAAGCCCATACTGAGCCTGTCCCGTGAGGTGATGAATTGTAAAGGAGGGCAATTCCGCAGGATTCATATTACCAGCCGGATATATGAGATTGATGTGCTCTGTACCCAGTTCAACCATATGACTGAGGAGATAGACAAGCTCATCGGAAGCGTCCTGAAGCAGGAGAAGCTGAAACAGAAAAAGGAACTGGAAATCCTTCAGGCTCAGATCAACCCGCATTTCCTGTATAACACGCTGGAAGCAATCAACTGGATGGCACTGAGCATGAAACAGAAGGAAATCAGCAACATGGTGGTCCTTCTTGGAAGCTTCCTCAGGCTCAGCCTGAACAAAGGAAAGAACGTATACATGGTCAGGGATGAACTGAACCACCTGAAATGCTATCTGGATATCCAGAACATACGCTGCAAAGGAAAAATCCTGTTCTCGTCCGATATCGACGAGGCGGCGTTGGATTACCGCATGATAAAACTCCTGCTCCAGCCATTGGTGGAAAATTCCATTCTGCATGGCTTTGATTTCAGGGGCGGGGCGGGACAGATATGGCTCAAGGTCTATATGGAGGAGGAATACATTTATTTTACGGTCACGGATGACGGGTGTGGTATGCCGGAGGAATTAGTGGGCCGCATATGTGACATGCAGTCCGATGTGGGGCATGGCATAAAAAATGTGATGAAACGGATTTCCCTGTATTACGGCGACGGGTGTGGGCTTACCATACAGTCGAAGGAGAAGGTGGGCACCACCATAGAGGTGAAGATACTGAACAATGTACCTGGACAGCAGATATAGAAAAAAAGAAGGAGGATGGACATGCTTTATAAGCTTGCATTGGTGGATGATGAAGATTGGATTCTGGATGGCCTGCAGAATGCCATTGAATGGGATAAAATCGGTTTTCAGGTAACCGGAGCGTTTATGAATGGACGAGATGCGCAAAAAGCATTGCTTGAAAATCCTCCGGATGCCATCCTTACCGATATTAAGATGCCGATACAGGATGGGATATCCCTTGTAAGGGAGCTGAGGGAAGCGGGACTTAAGGAACTGGAGGTTGTATTTTTAAGCGGATACGATGATTTTGAACTGGCCCAGTCGTCCCTGAGGCTGGGGGCAGTGGATTATGTGCTAAAGCCTTCTGCGCCGGAACAGATCATAGAGGTATTTACCAGGATAAAGAACCGGCTGGACGAGCGCCGGGAGAGGGAAAAGGAAAAACAGGCGGCTACCGGGCTGGTACAGGCCGGGGTGCAGGTGTTTAAGGACGCGGTATATAACCATATAATGAGCGGGAATGAAGCCGGGTATGAAAGGCTGATGACCCTGTATTCTGAATTTGTGGAGCGGGAAAATGGGAATCCGTTCATGGTTGTCTCGGTTGCCCTGGAATCCACCATATCCGAGCAGATGCCCACAGAGGAGGACGTACGGACCATTGAATATCTGAGGCAGATGGCGGTGGAATTCCGGGAACACCATAATAAGGGGATATATCTGATTAAGAACCTTTTCTCCTACTCCTTTGTATTTTCCGGGTACGACGAGGAGGTGGCGGACAACCTGACGGAAAGTATGAAGCGCAAACTGAGGCGGGACACAGGGGAGCATCTGATCAGCGCGAAAAGTAATGTTTACAGGGATTTCCAGATGATTAAAAAGGCGTATGATTCCTCCCTTGACCGGCTGTTCCGGCTGGATATGCCGGATTCCGTGCAGATGCTTTACTTTAAGCTGGGCAATGACGCCGTGCTGAAGGCGGCCATAGAGGACAGGGACCAGCAGATTGTGCTGTGGAGCCTGAAAAACTGGATGGTAAAGGTGGATGACACGGAGCCGGAACACAGGTGGCGTATGATGAAGCGTCTTCTCTATAACCTCAGCCTTGTTTTCCTGCAAAACAGCATCCCTTCCCAGGAAATCCGCAACCTGTACCAGTCTGTCAGGGAAGGGGACTGTGAATCCGTAAAGGAAGCAGTCATCTCCTTTGTCAAGTCTGAACTTCTGGCATCGAACAACGCAAACAGCAGGAATGCCCATCTATGTAAGGCGGCGGCCAAATATATCAGCCGGAATTATACGGAAGAAATCACGCTCAATGAACTAGCGGAGCAGTTCTATATATCGCCGAACTACCTGGGCACGTTATTCAAGAAAAATATGGGCATGGGGATTAAGGAATATCAGACAGCCATACGCCTGGAACAGGCGGAGGCGCTGATTGCCAGCGGCAAATTCAAATTATACCAGGTGGCGCAGATGGTGGGATATTCAAACTATGAGTATTTCCGTAAAATATACTTTAAGCATAAAAGCAGGAATCCATCAGAATAAGGAGAAGCGTATGATTTTTATTAAGGAGAGGATTGGCAGGCTCATAAAGGATGTGGAAGCACTGGTCTATCCGGACGAAATCAAAATAGATTCCTATAAAATAAAAAAGACCCGGGAGCGGTTTCGTGATATCAGCAGGATAGATACATCGGACTGGGAGGAACTGCACAGGGAAGAAATATGGGGAGGGAACCAGGAATATTTCTGGTTTGAGACCTTTATCACGGTGCCGGATGGGTGGGACGGCAGATGTGTTGTCTATGAGGTGATGACAGGCAGGGAAGGCCAATGGGACGCGGTGAATCCCCAGTTTTCCGTCTTTGTGGATGGACGCTTAAAACAGGGGTTTGATGTGAACCACAGGGAGACCGTCCTTTCAGAGCATGCAAGGGGCGGGGCGCGGTACCACATTGTGCTGTCTGCATTTACCGGGGACCGGAACTTTTACCTGAAGCTGGATTCAAGGCTGAAGGTCCTGGACCGGGAAGTGGAAGCATATTATTATGACCTGAAGGTGCCCTATGACACGGCCCTGATGCTGGATGGGTCAGACCCTGAATACATGGCGGTGATAAAGAGCCTGAATGACTCCCTTAACCTGCTGGATCTGAGGAAGGAAGGCTCGGATGCATTTTATGCCAGCCTTGCCAAAGCCCACGACTTCCTGAGGAAGGATTTATATGAAAAACAGTGTGGTGAAACAGAGGTGCATACGTACTGCGTGGGGCATACGCATATTGACTGCGCCTGGCAGTGGACCCTTAAGGTGACCAGGGATAAGGCGGTGCGCAGTTTTTCCACGGCACTGGAACTGATGCGCAGGTACCCGGAATTCATATTCATGTCCAGCCAGCCCCAGTTATATCAGTATGTAAAAGAGGAAGCCCCGGTCATCTATGAGGAGATAAAAGAACGGGTGCGGGAAGGACGGTGGGAGACAGAAGGCGGGATGTTTGTGGAAGCGGACTGCAACCTGGCGTCCGGCGAGTCCCTGATCCGCCAGTTCCTGTACGGAACCCGTTTCTTTAAGAGGGAATTCGGAACAGATAATGTGATTTTGTGGCTGCCCGATGTGTTCGGATACTCCGCCGCCCTTCCCCAGATCATGAAGAAATGCGGGATCCGCTACTTCATGACAACGAAGCTTAGCTGGAATGAATTTAACAAGATGCCCTATGACACGTTCATGTGGGAGGGAATTGACGGTACGGCCATACTCACCCATTTTTCCCCAACCAGGGATTATCATACAGGGGGGAAGGAAGACGGGAATGAGAACAGCCACTATACCACCTATAACGGGTTCCTGTCCCCTTCCCAGGTAAAAGGGGGATGGGAGCGGTATAATCCCAAATACCTGAACAAGGAAGTACTGATGTGTTTTGGGTACGGGGATGGCGGCGGCGGGGCAACCAGCCAGATGCTGGAGAACCAGAGGCGGCTTTCAGAGGGAATACCAGGCTGTCACGCCACGGTCATGAGCACGGCCAGGAACTTCTTTGAGACATTGGAGGAACGTGTGTCAGGCAGTCCCTATCTTCCCAAATGGACAGGGGAACTGTATTTGGAATACCATAGGGGTACCTATACTTCCATGGCAAGGAATAAGCGGTATAACAGGAAAGCTGAATTTGCCACCCAGAACACGGAATTCCTGGCTGTGTGTGATGGACTTACGTCCGGAGCCGCCTATCCCGGGGCAGAACTTGATTCTGTCTGGGAAGCTGTGTTAAGGAACCAGTTCCATGACATCCTTCCAGGCTCCTCCATCAAGGAAGTATATGATGACTCAAAGGAGGAATACGATAAACTCCTTGCAGTGGACAGACAGCTTACGGACGCCTCCCTAAAGCGTCTGACATCGGTCATAGACGCGCCGGAGGGCGCGCTGGCCGTATTTAACTTTGGGCCGGAAATCAAGGCTGAGACAGTGGAATTTTACTATGACGGGGGCTGTCCCCAGGTCCGTGACGGGGAAAGGCAGGTCCGTGTCCAGAAGACAGGGGAACATACCTATATATTCACGGCATCCGGCCTCCCGGAGCGCGGGTATAAGACGTATGGCGTCAGGGAAGCAGAGGAAGGGGCCGGGAACGGAGGGGAGCCTGTGTCCTCCGTATCGGAACACCATATGGAAAACAGATATTTTTCCATCAGGCTTAACGCCAAGGGGCAGTTTGCAGGCATCTATGATAAGACGGCCGGGCGGGAACTTCTTATGCCGGGAAAAGCAGGCAATGTAATCATGAGCTATGAAGACCGGCCCCATAAGTATGATGCGTGGGATATTAACAATTACTATGAAGAGAAATCCTGGGAAGTGGATCAGGTCGAATGCATTGAGGTAACTGAAAATGGGCCTGTGCGGGCCTGTGTCACCGTAGAACGCAGGTATCTCGATTCCACAATCAGGCAGTCCATATACCTGTATCATGATATACCCAGGATAGACATCAGGAACCAGATAGAGTGGAGGGAACACCAGATTTTCCTTAAGACCTTATTCCCCCTGGATATCCATACCAGTGAAGCCGTATTCGACATCCAGTACGGAAATGTCAAAAGGCCCACCCATGCCAACACTTCCTGGGATTTTGCCAGGTTTGAGGTATGTGTCCACAAGTGGCTGGACCTGGGAGAAGATGATTACGGGGTCAGTTTCATCAATGACTGCAAGTACGGGTGCGGCGTCAGGGATTCGGTGGTGGGGCTGTCCATGTTGAAGTCAGGGACCTTCCCCAATCCTCAGGCTGACCAGGAATACCATGAATTTACGTATTCCATCTACCCGCATAAGGGGAGCTGGAAGGAAGCGGGCAGCGTTGATATGGCGTATCAGGTTAACAACCCTCCGGCTGTTGTGGTGAAGGAGCGGGGCGGCGGGTTCCTGGACCCGGTCTTTTCCTTCTTTTCAACCGACTGCCCCAATGTCGTGATTGAGGCGGTTAAGAAGCAGGAGGAGGGGGAGGGAGTCATCCTCAGGCTGTATGAATGCTTTAACCGGAGGTCTGAGGTAACCCTGAGGTCCGGCATGGAGATTGCAAACGCGTATGAGTGCAGCATGCTGGAGCAGACAGAACATCCGCTGGCGGTAGGAAAGGGACAGGTGAGGTTCACGATTAAACCTTATGAGATAAAGACCATTCTCCTGACACGTGTCCGATGATTGTTCTTTCGCCGGATGTGCGTCCTATGGAAGGGGCGTGCACATGGCGTAGATGGCGGGTGCTCTATTCACAGGAATTTATGTAATGCAGTAATAGGTGCCGCAGCGGTGGTCATTGTGTATAAATGCCGGACCGGGACCGGAAAAGCATGGGTATGGCCAGGAATTATCGTTAAATTTTAAACATCTTTTATCTATTGACTGACAATGCCACCTGTGTTAGTATGAACTTAGCAAGGGCGCCGCGGCAGCGCAGCATCAGCTTTTGCAGACAACTGCATACCATCGGTTGATGGATTCGGGAGAGACTGTCCGGGGCTGGGAATGAATTTCCTATAGTTTTTGGACAGCGCCGAAGGGGAAGCGGAGAACTCTCAGGCAAAAGGACCGGATACCGGACGATACTCTGGAAAGCGATGAAGCACCGACGAAGCCCAATCTTTCAGGTCCAAAGACAGAGCGCATGAACAAGGTTTTTGTTTGTGCGCTTTTTTTGTTAAGCCAAGGGCCTGTTTTTATTTAATGGGAGAAGGGCAATGAGGGAGTGGATTAAAATCGATTTTCGGCAAAGGATGGGGGAGTCCGGGGAATGATGCTGGGAAATGTTGCAGGAGAAATTATTTCGGAAAAATGTGCCGGGGAATGTTGTTGGGAAGTTATTCCGAAAAATTGTGCCGGGGAATGTTGTTAGGAAGTTATTCCGAAAAAATGTGCCGGGAAATGATGCTGGGAAGTTATTTCAGAAAATTGTGCCGGGGAATGATGCTGGGAAGTTATACCAGAACAATGTACCGGGTAATGATACCGGGAAGTCATTCTGGAAAATGTGCCAGGAAATTACGCCAGGGAATCAGAAAAAGGAGGGGAATCATTTATGGACACAGAAGTGACGGAGGTTGTTGAACGCAAGACGCCGCTCTATGACACACATGTGAAATACAAGGGAAAGATAGTTCCGTTTGCAGGTTATCTGCTGCCGGTGCAGTATGATACCGGGGTAATCGGGGAACATATGGCAGTACGTACCAGGTGCGGCCTGTTCGATGTCTCACACATGGGGGAAATCATCTGTAAGGGCAAGGATGCGCTCAAGAACCTGAATATGCTGCTGACCAATGATTATACGGTCATGGCAGAGGGGCAGGCGCGCTACAGTCCCATGTGCAACGAAGAAGGGGGCGTGGTGGACGACCTGATTGTCTATAAGGTAAGGGATGACTGCTACTTCATTGTTGTGAACGCTTCCAATAAGGATAAGGACTATGCCTGGATGAAGGCCCACCAGTCCGGGGATGTGGTATTCGAGGACATCTCCGACAGAGTGGCCCAGCTGGCGCTCCAGGGGCCGAAGGCCATGGATGTCCTTAAAAAGGTGGCGAAAGAGGAAGAAATCCCGGATAAGTATTATACCTGCCGGTTCGACTGCATGATTGGGGATGTGCGGTGTATTATCTCCAAGACGGGATATACAGGAGAAGACGGGGTGGAGATTTACATGGCTCCTGAGGACGCCCCGGGGATGTGGGAGCTGCTCATGGACAACGGACGTGAGGAAGGACTGATTCCATGCGGACTGGGTGCCAGGGATACCCTGAGGCTGGAGGCATCCATGCCGCTGTACGGACACGAGATGGACGACAGCATTTCGCCAAAGGAAGCAGGACTGGGAATATTTGTAAAGATGGATAAAGAAGATTTCATCGGGAAAAAGGCCCTGGAGGAAAAGGGGCCCCTGACCAGGAAGCGTGTGGGCCTTAAGGTGACTGGCAGAGGCATTATCAGGGAGCACCAGCCGGTTTATATCGGGGACCGGCAGATTGGGATGACCACCTCCGGCACACACTGTCCTTATCTTGGGTATCCGGCGGCCATGGCCCTTGTGGATATCGGGTATAAGGAGCCGGGGACTGCCGTGGAGGTGGAAGTGCGCGGACGGCGGGTGGCCGCGGAGGTAGTGAAGCTGCCATTTTATAAGCGCTGACAGGAACTATAATTTGAATCATGCAAATCAGGTAATTGAGGATGTCATACCAGGCATTTGAGAATGTCAAACCAGAAAATAAAAAGTAGGACCATATAAGATGAGGAGGTATTAAAGATGAATATTCCGGAAGATTTAAAGTATGCAAAGTCACATGAGTGGGTAAAGATGCTGGATGAGGAGACTGCCCTGATCGGCCTGACCGATTATGCCCAGGACGCCCTGGGGGACCTGGTGTTTGTGAACCTGCCGGAGGCAGGGGACGAGGTGGCTGCCGGGGAAACATTTGCGGATGTGGAATCCGTCAAGGCTGTGTCGGATGTATTTTCACCTGTAACAGGCACCGTGGCAGAGGTCAATGAAGGACTGCTGGATGCGCCTGAGTCCATCAATGAGGCGCCTTATGAGGCATGGTTCGTCAAGGTGGAGCATATTACGGACACGGAAGAGCTGATGGATGCCCAGGGCTATGAGGCATATGTTAAGACGCTTGAATAAAACAATCCATTCCGCCAGAAATGAGGTGTAGCTTATGGGGACTTATGTGCCTGATACGAAGCAGGAGCAGCAGGAAATGCTTCGTGAGATAGGATTCAACAGTTTTGATGAAATGTTTTCCCATATCCCGGAGGAGGTAAAGCTGAAGGACGGCCTGAACCTCATGCCGGGGCTCAGTGAGCAGGCTGTAATCGGGAAGATGGAGGACATAGCCGGGAAGAATGTGGTGTTCCGCCACATTTTCCGGGGAGCAGGGGCTTATAACCATTATATACCCGCTATTGTGTCCAGTGTGATATCCAAGGAGGAATTTGTCACGGCCTATACGCCTTACCAGGCGGAAATCAGCCAGGGCATCCTCCAGTCCATATTTGAGTACCAGACCATGATATGCGAGCTGACGGGCATGGACGCATCCAATGCATCCATCTATGACGGCGCAACGGCAGCGGCCGAGGCAGCCGCCATGTGCAGGGACAGGAAGCGGAGCACGGTCTATGTTTCCGGGGCAGCCAATCCCGGAGTCATTGAGGTGATTAAGACATACTGCTTCGGCAGCAATGCCAAGATGGTCATTGTGCCGGAGAAATGCGGGGTCACGGATACAGAGGCCCTGGCCGGTATGATGAAGGCGGATGCCCATGCAGCCTGCTTCTATGTGCAGCAGCCCAACTACTTCGGCAATATGGAGGATGGGGATGGACTGGGCCGTATCGTACATGATGCAGGGGCCAAATATATCATGGGATGCAATCCCATGGCATTGGCGGTCATGAAAACACCTGCTGGGTACGGCGCCGACATCGCGGTGGGCGACGGACAGCCGCTGGGGATGCCCCTGGCATTTGGCGGTCCCTACCTGGGATTCATGGCAGCTACCGCGGCCATGGCAAGAAAGCTGCCGGGACGTATTGTGGGAGAGACAAAGGATGACAAGGGAGAGAGGGCATTTGTACTGACCCTTCAGGCCCGTGAACAGCATATACGCAGGGAGAAGGCCAGTTCCAATGTCTGCTCCAACCAGGCATGGTGCGCCCTGACTGCTTCGGTGTATATGACAGCCATGGGCGCGGACGGCATGGCGGAGGCAGCCGCACAGTGTATGTCCAAGGCACATTATCTCAGGGACGTGTTAAAGGAAGCCGGACTTGAACCGAAGTATGCCGGGGAATTTTTCCATGAGTTCGTGACAGTCAGCCCCGAGGGTAAATGCACGGACAGCGGGCATATCCTCCGTGCGCTTGAAAAACACGGAATCCTTGGGGGCCTTAAGCTGTCTGACAGGGAGATACTCTGGTGCGCAACGGAAGTCAATACCAGGGAAGAAATGGATGAAACCGCATCCATTGTCCGAAATGTGCTCCACGGTGAATGCAGGCATAAGGAGGTGTGCGGCGCATGAAACTTGTATTTGAAAAAGGCTCGGCCGGAAGAGGCTTAAACCTCATCCGTGAATGTGACGTCCCCAGGGTATCCCTGGATGGGTCACATAAAAGGGCGGCGGCTCCCCGTCTGCCCCAAATGTCGGAAAATGAAATCAGCCGCCATTACACACAGCTGGCAAAGCGTTCCCACGGCGTCAACGACGGGTTCTATCCCCTGGGTTCCTGTACCATGAAGTACAACCCCAAGGTCAATGAGGAAGCGGCTGCCCTGAAAGGATTCAGAAGCGTCCATCCCCTGCAGCCGGAGCATACACTTCAGGGTTCCATGGAAGTCCTTTACCTGGCGGAGAAGTATCTCTGCGAAATCACGGGCATGGACGCCATGACCTTCCAGCCCGCGGCAGGCGCCCATGGGGAGTTTACCGGGCTGCTGTTAATCAAGGCATACCATGTACATAGGAAAGATGATAAACGGACCAAGATCATTGTCCCGGATTCAGCCCACGGCACCAATCCGGCCAGCGCTTCCATGTGCGGCTATGAAGTAATCAGCATACCGTCCAGGGAGGACGGATGTGTGGACCTGGAACAGCTGAGGGCAGCGGTGGGGGAGGACACGGCGGGACTTATGCTGACCAACCCCAATACAGTGGGATTGTTTGATAAGAATATCCTGGAGATAACAAGGATTGTCCATGAGGCAGGCGGATTGTGCTACTATGACGGCGCAAACCTGAATGCGGTCATGGGAATCGTGCGCCCGGGAGATATGGGCTTTGACGTGGTGCACCTGAACCTGCACAAGACATTTTCCACGCCTCATGGCGGCGGCGGACCGGGCAGCGGGCCGGTTGGATGTAAGGGATTCCTGATGCCGTATCTGCCGGGGGTCAGGGTAGTAATGAATCCGGCAGGGGATACGGATATAGATGTGGCAGGAGAAGGTTCAGGAGATATGACAGGGGATATGGCCCCGGCCCGTTATGTTTTTGAGCGGGCGCCTGAATCCATCGGGGATGTGAAGCAGTTCTACGGCAATTTCCTGGTGGTGGTAAAGGCCCTGACCTATATCATGAGCCTTGGCAGGGAGGGGATACCGGAGGCGTCCTCCAATGCGGTATTAAATGCAAATTACATGAAGGTAAAGCTTTCTGATGTATATGACATGGCCTACAATGAGACCTGTATGCATGAGTTTGTCATGAGCCTGGAGGATATGAAGCATAAAAATGGTGTCACGGCCATGGATATAGCCAAGGCTTTGCTGGATTACGGCATCCATCCGCCTACCATGTACTTCCCGCTGATTGTCCACGAGGCCCTGATGGTGGAACCCACGGAGACAGAGTCTAAGGAAACACTGGACGAGGCAATCGAAGTGTTCCACAAGATATATGAGACAGCCATGGCATCGCCGGAAGAGCTTCACAGCGCCCCCCACACCACGCCCATCGGAAGACCAGATGAGGTAACGGCTGCACGTAAGCCGGTATTGCGGTATACATGGGAAAGCTAAAGGCATGATATAGAGAACCTGCCTGGATAGCCGGAAAAGCTAAAGGCACGATATAGAGGATCTGCCTGGATAGCCGGGAAGGCTAAAGGCACGATATAAAGGATCTGCCTGGATAGCCGGGAAAGCTAAAGGCACGATATAGAGAACCTGCCTGGGCAGCCGGGAAAGCTGTCCGGGCAGGTTTTCTGGAATCTGGGGTAACGCTTGTCACCGGAAGAAGCATCACCGGAAGAAGCATCACTGGAAGAAGCGTCATCGGAAGAAGCATCACCGGAAGAAGCGTCACCGGCAGAAGAAGGTCATGGGGGAATACGGCGTACGAAGTATTTCCGCAGAAGGAGGCAGAATGATTAACAGGCTGATCTGGCTGGAAACAGATAATACATACCCTTACAGGAACCTGGCCATGGAGGAATACATGACAGCCCATGTGCCCGATGGGACCTGTATCCTTTTCCTGTGGCAGAACCGTCATACGGTGGTGATTGGCAAGAACCAGAACTGCTGGAAGGAATGCAGGGTGAATTTCCTGGAGGAAGAAGGAGGATACCTGGTGCGCAGGCTTTCTGGCGGCGGGGCAGTGTTCCATGATCTGGGCAACCTGAATTTTACATTTATTATAAGAAAGCCGGATTATGACGTGGACCGGCAGCTGCAGGTCATACTGGAGGCAGTCAGGATGCTGGGAATCCAGGCTGAGAAAACAGGGCGCAATGATATTACGGTTGAAGGAAGAAAATTTTCCGGCAATGCATTTTACCAGTCAGGAGACTGCTGTTACCATCACGGGACCCTGCTGATACATGCCGACAAGGATAATATGTCAAGATATCTGAATGTGCCGCGGGAAAAGCTGGCGTCCAAAGGCGTTTCCTCTGTGAAATCACGGGTGGCAAACCTGGATGAGTTCTGTCCGGGACTGACGGTGGGCAGGATGAAGGCCGCCCTGGTGGAGGCATTTTCCCAAGTATATGGTCAGAGGGCTGGGAAGATGGAGGAGAAGGAGCTTCCAGAGGAAGCCATAGGCCCGCTGACGGAAAAGTTTGAATCCTGGCAGTGGAAATACGGCAGGAAGATCCCCTTTGAACATGAGATGGAGCATCGGTATGCCTGGGGCGGGATCCAGATGCAGTTTCATGTGGATGAGGGCAGGATAAAGGATGTTAATGTGTTTTCCGATGCCATGGACCAGGAGCTGATTGGGAATCTGGCGGAGAAATTAAGGGACTGCCTGTATGAAGAAAATGCCATGTGCGCGGCGGTTGAAAAGGTGGGAACCAAAGAGAGCATGAGGCAGGACATCCTGTCCCTTATAAAGGAATCCATGTAACAGGAAGTAACAGGAAGTAAATAGTTGGAAGCGGGGGTAATTATATGGCAGACAGATGGAATCTGGTGGTTATAGGCGCAGGGCCGGGCGGATATGAGGCCGCGGTTGAAGGGGCCAAAAAGGGGATGAAGGTGGCGCTGGTGGAGAACCGTGAACTTGGCGGGACCTGCCTGAACCGGGGATGCATCCCCACGAAGACCATCCTTCATACGGCGGAACTGTATCATGAACTTCAGGCAGGCCCGTCCATCGGCCTCAGGACAGAACAGGCGGCCGTTGATATGGACCTGGTGCAGAAGCGCAAGGAGGAGGTCCTTAAGCAGCTGCGTGCCGGAATCGCCGCCCTGATGAAGACGAATAAAATTACGGTGTATGATGGAACAGGAACCATAGTGGACCGCTGTCACGTATCAGTCCGGCCGGAAAGCGGCGGACCGGTCCTTTTGGAGACAGACCACATACTGATTGCCACCGGCTCGGTGCCGGCCTGCCCTCCGATTCCCGGGGCAGACCTGCCGGGGGTGGTGACCAGCGACGGACTGCTGGATAAGAAAGACATGTTCGGGCATTTAATCATCATAGGGGGCGGTGTGATTGGAATGGAATTTGCCTCGATTTACAGTTCCCTTGGGCATCCGGTTACCATAATCGAGGCCCTGGACCGCATCCTGCCCGGCATGGATAAGGAAATAGCCCAGAACCTTAAGATGATTCTGAAAAAGCGGGACACGGACATCCACACAGGCGCCAGGGTGGAGGAAATCTTAAGGGATGAGGACGGCAAAGGCCTGATCTGCCGGTTCGTGGAAAAGGACAAGGTATGTGAAGCCAGGGCCGACGGCATCCTGATTGCCACGGGCCGCAGGGCCTATACGGGCGGGCTTATATCAGAGGAGAGCAGCCAGGAGATAAGGGATATGGCAATGGAACGCGGCCGTATCGTGACGGATGGAAATCAGGAAACCAGCGTTCCCGGCATATATGCCATAGGGGATGTTACCGGAGGCGTCCAGCTGGCCCACGCGGCCACGGCCCAGGGGCGCAGCGCTGTGGCCCATATGGCGGGGGAGGAGGTGTCCATCCGTCTGGATATCGTCCCTTCCTGCGTGTACACCAGCCCGGAAATCGGCTGTGTGGGGATTACCGCGGATGAGGCAAAGGAAAAGGGCATATCTGTCATCACCAGGAAATACCTGATGTCAGCCAATGGAAAGTCCCTTCTCTCCCAACAGGAGCGCGGCTTCATTAAGGTGGTTGCGGACAGTGAAACCCAGTGCATCCTGGGCGCCCAGATGATGTGCGCCAGGGCCACGGATATGATCAGCCAGTTTGCGGCCGCCATTGTCAATGGACTGACGCTGGAGGATATGGCAAAGGTCATATTCCCGCATCCCACATTTAGTGAAGGGATACTGGAGGCTGTGAGATTGTAATAAGCAGGATGGAAGATGGTTTTTGCAGCCATTCTTTTGAATGTAAACATAAATGTCCCGGTATAAGATGAGATGTTTCATCCTGTGCCGGGACATTTTCATATGCAATTCAATTGGCCTGGAACGTTTCCATGTTCCGGACAGAACACTGTGTGCACGATTGGGTCAATGGTAAGGCAAGAACATCATTCTCCTTTGTTCTCATCAATCAGATGCACACCATACCGGTAATGCTCTTCCGTCAGCTTCTCCGCCAGCTTATAATCCCCATCCTCATATGCTTCCGTAATCAGCCTGTGCTGCTGGATAGCGGAAGTCCTGTGCTCCAGGGTGCGGACTGCGTGCCGCATCAGCAGGAACCGTATCAGGTTGTACCTCTTGTAGGTTTCTTTTAAGAAACGGTTGCCGCAGTAATCGAAGAACGCCTTGTGGAAGCGGTAGTCCGCGTCAAAATATGCCTCGTCATCCTGGGCCTTAGTCATGGCCTCTAAGTTGCGGTAAAGCTCTTCCGTTACCTGGCGGGTGTGGTTGCTGCGCGATGAAAGGGCCACGGCCTCGCAGGACAGGGCGAGGATGAATTCATTCAGTTCACCGGAGTATTCAAAATCAAAACTAATCAGCTGGGCGCCGGTTTTGGTCACTTCGCCAATGAGGCCATCCTGGTTCAGCTTATTGATGGCATCCCTTATGGGGGTGGAGGAAACCTGAAAACGTTCCTGCAGCTCCCGGTTCGTGAGTTTGGCGCCAAGCGGTATGGTCCCTGCAAGGATATCCTCTTTTAAGATGTTGTAAATCTGTTCACTTAATGTGAGTTTTATAATGTTCTCAGCCATAGATTTTCAGTATCCACCAACTTCCCTTCATAATTATGCTTATTCTACTACACATTTGGGTCAAATGCAATAAAACTATGGGAATGTGCATAATTTCAAAATTATTTTAAAATCCCCCTTGACTATTGTTTAAAATGCTGTATAATAAGAATCACAAGTGATGCATCACACATCGCATCATACATCAAAGAAGGACCGGGGACCAGATGCAGGATGCAGCAGCAAAAACTAATATAAAAGAGGGTAGGGGGGATGGTTATAGTTGACCGGATCACACAGGTGTTTGTAAAGGTAGTGACATCGTTAAATGAACTGTTGTGGGGTGACTTATTCATATTACAGTTTTCAAACGGTGAAACCCAGTTTGGTATTTCACTTCTGGTACTTCTGCTGATACCGGCAGGCCTTTACTTCACATTTAAAACAAGATTTTTACCATTCCGGCTGTTTCCCGAGATGATACGGGCCACGCTGGAGAAGGACAGCAGTAAGGATAAGGACACTATTTCCGGAGTACAGGCGCTGATTATAGCCACTGCCACACGG
This sequence comes from Enterocloster sp. OA13, assembly GCF_022440595.1. Lineage (NCBI taxonomy): Bacteria > Bacillati > Bacillota > Clostridia > Lachnospirales > Lachnospiraceae > Enterocloster > Enterocloster sp. OA13. The sequence goes on from NZ_JAKNTF010000001.1 coordinate 5,807,078, forward strand.
GTAGGTATGGGGAACCTGGCAGGCGTGGTGGCAGCGATTTCCTTCGGGGGCTCGGGAGCCGTGTTCTGGATGTGGATTACAGCTTTGATTGGTTCATCCAGCGCTTTCATTGAATCGACGCTGGCGCAGATTTACAAGGAAAAGGATCCCCTCTATGGTGGATACCGGGGCGGCCCCGCATACTTCATGGACCGTATCCGGATCATCACAAAAATAAAACGGGAAGACGCCTTTGTACAGGATGTGCACAGGGAAGCGGAATACATTGCCAGTGATGAACAGACCTATTATACAAAAGGATGCAGGCTGTCTTTTCTGGGTATTGCATTTGCCCTGTCAGGCCTTTTGTGCTGGGCCGGGATCAGCCAGGTGGTTGCTAATTCCGTAACCTCTGCGTTTAAGAACGCATTTAACATCCCACAGGTTACCACCACTGTGGTACTGGTGGCCATATCAGCCCTGATTGTCCTTAGGAGAAATGCAACGGTGAAGGTTTTAGACAGGATTGTCCCCGTTGTGGCATGCAGTTATTTTATCATTGCAATGTTCATCATCCTTAAGAACATTACATATATGCCGACCGTGTTTGGCGGCATTTTCTCACAGGCTTTTGGTCTTAAGCCCATTATGGGCGGCGGACTTGGGGCAGTGGTCATGAACGGGGTGAAGCGGGGATTGTTTTCCAATGAAGCTGGAAGCGGATCAGCGCCATGTGCGGCCGCGGCGGCAGAGGTAAACCATCCGGCGAAACAGGGATTGATTCAGTCATTGGGCGTATTTATTGACACGCTGGTCATCTGCAGCTGCTCTGCATTCATCATGCTGCTGGCGCCAGGTGAGGTGACACAGGGACTGGTGGGCATGGATCTGCTTCAGGCGGCCATGAACTACCACCTGGGGAAAGTCGGGGTTATCTTCATAGCGGTCATCCTGTTTATGTTCAGCCTTTCCAACTTCGTGGGTATCCTGTTCTATGCCAGGTCCAATGTGGCATATCTGTTTGGGGATACCTGGGCGGTCCAGACCTGCTATAAGATATTTGCACTGCTTATGCTTTTTGCAGGCGGGGTTGCAGCCTATTCCTTTGTATGGGACCTGGGAGACCTGGGGGTAGGCCTGATGACCATATTCAACATGATTGCCATTATCCCGCTGTCAGGGCAGGCAATCGCGGCTTTAAAGGATTATGAAGAAAATTACATTAAAAAACGTGCTGGGGAAGCCTCTGGCTGTCCGGCAGTTAAATAAACCAATATTATAATATTATTAGGAGGATTTAAATATGGATATGATGAATTTTGCACCGGAGCCTTTTAAAATCAAAATGGTAGAGCACATGGGCAACCTGAACAAGGAAGAGAGGAAGGCAGCCATAAAGGAAGCAGGATATAACACCTTTTTACTCAGGTCAGAGGAATGCTTCATCGACCTTCTGACTGATTCCGGAACCAATGCAATGAGCGACAGACAGTGGGCAGGGCTGATGTTAGGTGATGAAGCCTACGGCGGATCCAAGAACTTCTATCACCTTGAGGCAACGGTACAGGAGCTGTTCGGATTTAAGTATGTGGTGCCTACCCACCAAGGACGCGGCGCAGAGAATATCCTTTCCACGCTTACCATCAAGCCGGGGGATTATGTACCAGGCAACATGTATTTCACCACCACACGTTTCCATCAGGAGCGTAACGGCGCAACCTTCCGCGATGTGATTATCGACGAGGCCCATGACCCCAGCGCAATCCTTGATTTCAAGGGCAATATTGACCTGAATAAGTTCCAGGCCCTGATTGACGAAGTGGGCGCTGATAAGATTCCATATATCTGTCTCGCAGTGACCGTTAACCTGGCGGGCGGACAGCCGGTTGCCATGGCTAATATCAAAGCTGTTTCCGAGCTGGCCCACAAGTATGGCATCAAGGTGATGTTCGATGCCACAAGGTGTGTTGAGAACGCGTATTTCATCAAGACAAGGGAAAAGGGCTACGAGAACAAGACCATTAAGGAAATCGTCCATGAGATGTTCTCCTACGGCGACGGCTGCACCATGTCCGGTAAGAAGGACTGCTTAACCAACATCGGCGGCTTCCTGTGCATGAATGACAAGGATTTATATGTCAAAGCCTGCGGCACAGTTGTACAGTTTGAAGGTATGCCTACCTACGGCGGAATGGCCGGAAGGGATATGGAGGCCATGGCAATCGGCCTCAGGGAATCCATGGAATTCAATTATATCAGCCACCGTGTCAACCAGATCCGCTATCTGGGAGAGAAACTGGATGCAGCGGGCGTGCCAATGGTTAAGCCTTACGGCGGTCATGCAATCTTCGTGGATGCACGCGCATTCCTTGACCATCTGAACCAGGAAGAGGACTTCCCGGCCCAGGCCCTGGCAGCAGCTGTTTATGAGTATTCCGGCGTAAGGACCATGGAACGCGGAATCATTTCCGCAGGCCGTGACCCAAAGACCGGGGAGAACCATGTCCCGAAGCTGGAAACCATCCGCCTGACCATTCCGAGAAGGGTTTATACATATGCACATTTGGACTATGTGGCTGACGCAATCATCCAGCTGTATCAGAACAGACATGATATCAGCGGACTTAAATGGGTGTATGAGCCGGAAGTACTCCGCTTCTTTACCGGAAGGTTTGAGCCGAAGAATAGCGAATTGATTAAAGGGTTCTGATTTAAGGATTTTGGTTAAGGGAATTGTATTAAGAAAGCCGCACTAAGGGAATTGTATTTAGGAAATTGTATTAAGGAAATCGTATCAGGGAATTTGTAGTAGAAAAGAGAAGGCTGCCACGGATATGCGTGACGGCCTTCCTTTTTTGTACTGCTTATGTTTCGTTGTATTGGGTATGGTATGTTCCGGTGTGTAACCGCAGGGGACCGTAACAGTTGGGGCAGGGTTGGGGCAGGGGGTTTATGGAAGTGCATTGATTTTGACGGATTTGGATATATAATACTACAGAGAAGCATCATATATCGGTATCCGATTCAGGACAGGAGGCGGCAGGATGTGCGGAAGATATTATTTCAGCGTTGATTTACTCGATGAAATCAGGGAATTGGTAGAACCTGGGGATTGGAAGCTGGAACTGGGGCTTTTGGAGAAGGACATGCATCCGGGGGATGTGGCGCCTGTCATCACAATACGGGATCATACGGCGCAGGGATATGCGGAACGGGGAAGTGTGGAATGGGGAAGTGCGGAACGGGGAAATGTTGAACGGGGAAATGTCTCCCCGGCCCCGGTATTTCTTGGAATCCAAAAAATGCGCTGGGGTTTTAAGGCGCCGGGCGGCAAGGGGCTGGTGTTCAATGCCAGGTCGGAGTCCGTGCTTGAAAAGCGTATGTTCCGGGACAGCGTGAGCCACAGGCGTGTGGCTGTGCCTGTTTCCTGGTTCTATGAGTGGAATCAGAGTAAGGAAAAGTACACCTTTACCAGGGAAGACGGACAGGTGCTGTTTTTAGCCGGGTTTTACAGTAAATACGAGGATGGGGACCATTTTGTGATTCTGACCACACAGGCTAACCAGTCCATGGCCCCGGTCCATAGCCGTATGCCTCTGGTGTTGGAGCGGGACCAGGTGCGGGACTGGATAATGGATGAGGACGGTTTCCAGGGAATGCTGGAGCAGGTGCCAGCCAGGCTTTCAAAGTCCTGTGAGTATGAGCAGCAGACGTTGTTTTGAAGGGGGCGGCGTGAGGGGCGGTTTAGGGATGATTCTTTATGCGGATACCAAAGCCGTCCTCCACGGTCCGTAGCCACCATTCACCGCCCCTCAGTTATACCGCCCCAGTATACGGATTAACTTAGGTATCCCGGCCCGTATTTCATCTTCATTGGCCTTGCTGACGCTGACCCGGTAATAGTGGTTGTTGCGGAATTCCTTCAGGAAGAATTTGCTGGTGTCCATGAGGCGTATATTATTTTTGAACAGCATGGGCTGTATTTTGTCAAAGGGCGTGTCCTTTTTTAGTTTGACACATGCAAAGAAGCCGGAATCCGGTATGTTCCATTCCAGGCCAGGTGCCGGGTTCTCACGGACGGTTTCCTTCAGTATGCCCATGCGGTTCATGTAAAGGCGGCGGATGCTGTCCTGATACTTATCAAACATGCCGCTTCCCAGATACACGGCCAGGGAGCCTTGGGACAGGATGGAGGTATAGGTGTCGGTCCACTCCTTATATTCCAGGAACGTGTTCTTAATCAGGTCAGGAAGGATGAGGGCGCATACGCGCAGGCCCGGCATCAGGACCTTGGAAAAGCTTTTGATGTAGATTACCTTGTCTGAGGAATCATAGTAAAACAGGGGGTCATTCCTGGAATTGGTGTCAAAATCAGCAGCGATGTCATCCTCCACGATGTAGACATTATATTTGCCGGCCAGGCGCAGCAGCTCCTGCTTTTCCCCTTTGGTGTAGGAATGGCCCGTGGGATTATGGTATCTTGGTATGGTGTAGAAAAACTTGATGTCACCATAATAGAACAGGCGCTCCAGTTCCTCAAAATCCACCCCGTTAAAACCACGGCTGATTCCAATGGCAGGCGTATTGCACAGGTAAATGCTCTTAATCATGCCATAGTAAATAGGCTGTTCAATCAGGACCGTCTTTTTGCCGTTAGGGAAAGGCATACGGCACAGGATATCAAGCGCCTGCTGTGAACCTGAGGTGACCACGATATTGGAAGCCCTGGTGTAAATCTGGTATTGCTTGAACTGTTTTTCCAGGGTGTCAAGGAGCAGGGGGAGGCCCTGCACATCGGCATAGGTAAAGATGACTTCCCTGCACAGGTCCAGGGACTTATCAATACAGTGCTGGAAGTCATGGAATGGGATATACCGGCTGTCCGGCGCGCCGGAATAAAAGTCAATCATGGAGTTTTTCTTGTAACCGCGGCTGTCCGTGATTCCCACGATATAGTAGCCGCTTTTGGGTATGGAATAGATTTTGTGCCGCTGCTCCAGGTACTTGTAGGCTGACAGGACGGTGCCCACGCTGGTGGAGAAATGTTCCGCCATTTCCCGGAGGGAAGGAAGCTTCATGTTAGGTTTGAATGTCTGGTCTTCAATATGTTCTTCAATGTAGGAGACAATCTCTTCGTATTTCAGCATGGACACGGTCCTCTTATTCATTTCTTCTGTCTGTACTATAACAGATTGGCAAATTATCAATTGTATTGGTGTCTGTTATAGTATAACATTGAACCATAAGAAACTCAATCAGGTGGTTATTGCAAAGGTGCATAATTCAGTTTTGGCGGCTGGAATATGCCCTTTTTTGGAATAAGGACCTGGATGGGAAAATAGAAAAGGAGCCAAGAGTATGAAGAAGAGAGAACAAAGGAAACCTACATTTGCAGAAGCCCTGCTTCCGTTGATTGCCATGCTGCTCATCCTTACCGTGGGATACGGGATCTTCGGCTTTCCCAAGGAGGCCATGCTTGTCATGTCGGCGGCTTTCACGGCAATGGTCGCATTCCATCTGGGTGTGACCTGGGACGATATGATTGAAGGTGTCTCTGAAAAGATTGCCAAGGCCATGCCCACCATACTGATTCTGCTGGCAGTGGGTATCATCGTATCATCATGGATGCTTTCGGGAACCATTCCCATGATGATTTATTATGGGATCCAGATTGTGAATCCCAAGTTTTTCTATGTCACATCCTTTATTATCTGCGCAGTCATATCAACCTGTACAGGAACATCCTGGGGATCCATGGGAACCATTGGCGTGGTCCTTGTCATCATTGCCCAGGGGCTGGGGCTTTCCCTTCCCATCACAGCAGGCGCAGTGGTTGGCGGTTCGTACTTTGGCGACAAGATGTCCCCTCTGTCAGACACCACCAACCTGGCGCCCCTGGCAGCTGGTTCCACCCTGTATGAGCATATCCAGCACATGTTCTACACAACGGTCCCGGCCGCCATCGGAGCCATCATACTGTATACGGTGCTGGGGCTTAACACCAGCGCGGCCGGGCTTGCCAACTCTGAAAAGGTGGATATGATGATGGCTAATTTAAGCTCCATCTATCACTGGAATATCCTGCTGTTGGTTCCCATCATCATCATTCTTTACGGGTCCATTACCAAGAAACCGACCATCCCGGTCATGCTCATATCCAGCGCGGTTGCCTGTCTTATAGGCGTGTTCTATCAGGGATTTACATTTACGGATGTATTTGCCTCGTCCGTAAGCGGGTTCAGCATGGAAATGGTGAAAAGCACGGATACATCCCTTATCCTGCCGGAGATTGAGAAGCTTCTGTGCCGAGGAGGCATGAACTCCATGCAGGAGACCATCCTTTTAATCCTGTGCGCATTTTCCTTTGCAGGGATCATTGCCAGGGCGGGCTGTCTGGATGTGATACTGGAACACCTGATGCATGTTGTAAAGACACGGTTCACGCTGATTGCGGCCACGGTCGTGTCCACCATCACCATGGCCCTTGCAACGGGAAGTGATTTCCTTACCATACTGATCCCGGGCGAGCTGTACGCGCCGGTTTATAAGAAAATGGGCCTGGCCGCCAGGAACCTGTCCCGTACCCTGGAGGATTCAGGCACATGTGTGGTGGCACTGATTCCATGGTCAGCGGCAGGCGCATATGCGTCCGGCGCACTGGGGATTGCCACCATTGATTACCTGCCATATGCATTTTTCTGCTTCTTCAGCGTAATCATGGCCCTGGTATGCGCGGGCACTGGGTTTGGAATCATGACGCTGGAGCAGGAAGAAAAGAAAAAGAAAGGGGCAGACTAGGTCATGCTGAGTAAGGATATTAAATCATATCTGGATACAAACTATGATGAAATGCTTAAACTGCTGGAACGCCTGGTGAACATAGACAGCGGTTCCGCCTGTAAGGAAGGGATTGACAGGGTTGCATCCATCATGGCCCAGGAATACATAAAAGAAGGATTCCAGGTGGAAATCCTGGAACACGAAAACTGCGGAAACGCCGTAATCGCCAGGAAATCCGGCACAGGCCTGAAAAATGGCGGTAGCCAAAGCCCCCAGACCGGAGACAGCAGGAATCACGGCAAAGTACTTATGATCTGCCATCTGGATACCGCGTTTCCGGAAGGGTCCGCCAAGGCCAATCCATTTACAATAAAAGGAAACATAGCCACAGGCCCGGGAGTCGTGGACATGAAGGCCTGTCTGGTTGGCTGTCTGTATGCGTTTAAGGCGCTCTATGCCCTGGGCGTGGACCATGTGCCGGAGGTGACAGTGCTCATGAGCGGGGACGAGGAAGCAGGAAGCCATGCGGTTCAGGAGCGGATCATCGAAGAGGGCAGGAAGGCGGACTGGTGCATTGTAACAGAGGGAGCCCGGGAAAATGGAGCCATTGTGATTGAGCGCAAAGGCAACTGTTATTTCCACGTCCATGCATCGGGCCGCGCGGCCCATGCAGGCATCGAACCGGAGAAGGGCCGCAATGCCATAGAGGAACTGGCCCTGAAAATAGTAAAGCTGAGGGCGCTCAATGATTTTGACAAAGGAAGCACCGTGACCATCGGTACCATAAAAGGCGGGGAGAACCGCATCGTGGTGGCTGAATCAGCAGAGATGGACATCGACCTGCGCTACAGGACCAAGGAGGACGGGGAAATGCTTATCCGCCGTGTCAGGGATATCCTGGAACAGGTGGAAATCGATGGGGTACATACAGAGTACACATTTACCAGGAACCGTCCGCCCCTTGTGCAGGTGGAGGGAAGCGCGATGCTTCAGGGACTGGTGAAGGAAGCCAGCCAGGAGCTTGGAATCCCATATCTCACCGCTGTCACCGGAGGGGTCAGCGACGGAAACTTCGTGGCCGACATCGGCACGCCCACCATCGACGGCCTTGGCCCGGTGGGCGGCATGATGTGTTCCCCGGAGGAATATCTGTGCCTGGACAGCATGACGGAGCGGATTGCACGGATGGGGACGGTTGTGGGATGGTTGGGGTGTTTGGCGGATGTGGGTAGGTCGTGAGGGCTACGTCCGCGAAGGGGGACAGACCGGGCTTTGCCTTTAGGAGGACCAGACGGTGACGGGGGGATTCCTTAGGGCGGCAGGGGCGCGGACGCTGAGTTCCGGAGGGGCAGCTTCTAAGGCCCTGACAATATAGAAGACGGGGGACCGGTGCTATTCGCTGAGAAATCCTGAAGGACTTTCTCAGCTCAGAGCACCTTGGACTTATGCTTTGATGCATTCGTCCACCCCCGTCTTCTATATTGCCAGAACCTAAGAAGCTGCACCCTCCTCCACTAAGCGTCCGCACCCCTGCCGCCCTAAGGAATCCCCCCGCCACCGTCCGCTCCCCCTAAAGCCCAACCCCGCCCTGTCCCCCTCCCCGGACTGCATACTCCAACCATTACATGCGCCAAATACCCGGCACTTGAGGATTGGGCGCTGGCGTAAGGGGAGATGCAGGAGGGGGGAGAGGCGTGGCTATTTGATTTAACCAGTCAAGAGCTAGGTGCGGCTATTATACGGAACCTACAAGTACGGAAACCATAAGTACGGAAGCCATAAGTACGGAAACCGTAAGTACGGAAGCCAATAAGTACGGAAACCATAAATACGGAAACCATAAGCATGGAATCTATAAGTACGGACTCATAAGTATGGAATAGACTGTGCAGGAGATTATTTTTTTACTTTTGGTTTAGGTGGAGTGGAGGCGATAAAAACGTAGCGGGTGAGTAGAATGGGGCTGGGGGGAGGGAGGCATCTACAGGGGCGTGCAGGTCTTGAGCTGTGGGAACCGGCGTTAAGAGGCTGGCGCCCTTTGTCTGAACCCGATAACTGACGGCAGGAAGTATCTAAGCGTGAGTTTGGGCAGAAGCCTCTTGTATTTAGCCGGTTCCCAGAGCTCTAGAGCTGCTAGCCCCGCAGCCGCCTCCCTCCCCCCAGCCCCATTCTACTCACGAACGGATGCACCCCTCCCATCCCCGCCCCTAAATCCCGCCCTTAAATCCCACCCATTTGCACCATCCCTAGTGAAAAAATATCAATTCAAACACTGTACAAACTGCTGTATAATTTCTTGTGTAAACAGGATTTGTTATGCAATTTATCGAAAGGAAGGTAGGTTTATGGACAATGTAAAGCTGTTCCGCATTGACTATCGTCTGCTCCACTGGCAGACAGGGGTGTTGTGGGTACAGAAGCTGAAGGCGAACATGATTCTGGTGGCCGGGGATAAGGTGGCGGCGGATGATATGCGCAAGAACCTGATTAAGCTGGCGGCGCCTAAGTCTGTGAAGACACGGATTGTGCCGATTGCTGAGGCGGCTGCATTTTTAAACAGTGAGAATGTTAAAAAGTACAGCATTGAACTGCTGGTGGAGACAACGGACGATGCCCTTGCGCTGGCGGAACAGGTCCCGTATCTGCGCAGCCTCAACGCAGCGCTTATGAAGACTGAGCCGGGTAAGAAGCTTCTGACCAAATATCTGGCTGTCAGCGACCAGGATATTGAGAACTTTAAGAAAATGCTGGACATGGGGGTTGAGATTGGCTGTTATACGGTGCCGACTGAGAAATCTGTTAATATTACAAAGTATCTGTAGGGGATGGTTCAGATAGATGAAGGAGGGGGAAATATATGGTATTTCAAGCTTTTTTGGTAGCATTGGTAGCATTTTTTGCATACTCCAGCAATAAGTTCCTGGGTGATGCAATGGTAAACAGGCCTTTGGTTACTGCCACACTGACGGGCCTTGTGCTTGGGGATTTGCAGACAGGCCTTATTATGGCGGGTACGCTGGAACTGACATGGATGGGGATCATGTATCTGGGGCTTAGCATGCCGTCGGATGTTGCGGCAGGCGCAATCATAGGCACCGCCTATGCCGTGCTCAGCAGCGCGGATGTGTCGGTGGCCCTGACCGTGTCCATTCCTACCGGTATCCTCTGTGCATATGTGGCTACGGCCTGCGAGGTTGCCATCAGTTTTGCAATGCATAAGGTGGACGAGTTTGCGGCAGAGGGTAATATTGAGGGCATTAATGCAATCCATATAGGGGCAGGTATTATTAAGGCGGTCATCACCAGCGGGATCGTGTTCCTGGCAGTGGCCCTTGGGACAGATACAATCGGGGCAGTGGTCGATGCATTGCCTCAGGCTGTGCTCAGCGGCCTGGATGTAGTGGCGGCAGCGCTTCCCGCACTTGGTTTTGCAATGCTGCTTAATATCATGTGGGACAGGAGGTTCCTTCCGTTTTATTTCATAGGTTTTGCGCTGGCAGTGTATTTCGGTGTCGATATCATGGCAGTTACCGTGCTGGCAGTGGCATTTGCGGCATTCCGTTTCATGACAACCAAAGATGAAGTAAGTGAGGAGGATGATTTTTGATGGCAGAGCAGAAGATGAACCAGGCAGTAGAAGAGATATCTGTAACGAAAAGTGACCTTAGAACCATATTCTGGCGTTCCTTCTGCCATGAGGCATCCTATAACGCGGAGCGCCAACAGGCCCTTGGATTTGCATTTACCTTGACCAAATTGCTAAAGAAACTGTATAAGGACGATAAAGAGGCGTATGTGGAAGCCTGTAAACGGCACACCGAGTTTTTTAACCTGACCGTGCAGATTACCAACTTTGTGGTAGGCATCGTGACCGCCCTTGAGGAGAAGAATGCCAGAAGCCAGGATAAGAACATGGGACCGACCATCAGCGCGGTTAAGTCGGCCCTGATGGGACCGCTGGCGCCAATCGGGGATACCTTTTTCTGGGGCTGTTTCCGTATCGTGGCAGCGTCCGTGGGCGCCACCCTGGCCCTGAAAGGGAATCTGCTGGGTCCTGTGCTGTTTGTGCTGATGTTTAATATCCCGCATCTTCTGGTGCGCTGGTATGGCCTGACACTGGGGTATAAGCTGGGCGAGAATTTCATCAGCTTCATGCAGGAAGGAGGGCTGCTGCAGAAACTGACAGAGGCGGCCTATATTGTGGGACTGACGGTAATCGGAGCCATGACCGCTTCCTATGTGGGGGTTACCTGCGGTGTGGAATTCAGTATCGGTGAATCGGTCATCAATATACAGGAAATCCTGGATGGCATCTTCCCAAGGCTGCTTCCCCTGGGCGTTACCCTGTTCATGGCCTGGCTCATGAGAAGCAGGAACGTAAAACCCGCCATTGTCATCCTGGTGACGGTTGTTGTGGGGCTGGTCCTTGGCGCGGCAGGATTCCTGATTGTGTGATAAGAAAGGTAATATGGATATGAATGAAAACGCGATGATGGATTGTATTAAGGCAGAGCCGGATGTGATAAAGGAAATCCTGGACAACAGGGAGTATTACTGCGGGGATTTTGTGAAGCATTTCATGACCCACCCGGTGAAGCGGGTGTATTTAAGCGGCCACGGTTCCCCATATAATGCAGGTGTTGTTGTGGGCTTCATGATGGAAAAGCTTCTTAAGGTGGAGGCAGCCACAAGCTACCCCACCCTGTTCATGAACCACAGCGGATTTAATGTTAACGGCATGTATAAGCCGGAAGAAATGCTGGTCATATGCCCGGCCCAGTCAGGCCGCACCAGAGGTCCGGTGTATGTTGCAAGGAAGGCCAGGGAAATGGGAATACCGGTTATATGTACAACGCTTTTAAGGGATGGCGTACTGGCCAGGGAGTGTGATATAGTAATAGAGAAACGGAGCGGGGATGAGGAGAGCTTTCCGGAGACAAAGGGACATGTGGCTTCCATGGCTATCCTGATGCTCTGTGTGGTGGAAGCGGCATATGCCCTTGGACGGATCGTGAAGAGTGAGTACGACGGGTATTTGGAAGCATTTGCAGCCCTGCCCCAAAGTGTGGCGCTGGCAGCAGAGCGCACGCTTTCATGGTATGAAGCCCATAAACAGGTCTTACTGGAAGCTGACAGCTTCACCTTCCTGGGATATGGGGCCAACTATGCCACTGCGGTGGAAGGCGGGCTTAAACTTTTGGAAACCACATTAAAGCCTTGTATGAGTTATGAGTGCGAGGAGTTCATGCATGGTCAGAACCAGCCTGTAAAAGAAGGGACCGTGCTGTTCTTCCTGTGTCCCAGGGAACCGGAGAGGAATCGGATGGATGAGCTTGTCCTGTGGTGCAGGAGGCATACCCGTAACTGCTTCATGGTGGCGTCCCCGGATGACCCGGTGACGGACGGGCATTCCATTGTCAGTGATTTTGTGGAATGTGAATTCCTGACAGCCATTGAGTATCTGATCCCGTTCCAGGTCTTAAGCCATGTTGCTGCCAGGGATATGGGGTTAAGTTCCGTGGTAGCCAATCATGACGATGCGGGCAAAGAGCTGAATGTGCGGTTTGAATCTTAACATGGGGGACGGAATATGCAGTATATAATAGCAACCCATGGCAGGCTGGCGCTGGGATATGTGGACACCATACGCCTGGTAACCCAGGTGGAGGGACTTCATGCAGTGTGCGCCTACATGGAAGATTCAGAATTTCCAGAGGACATGGAGCGGCTTTTAAACTCCTTTGCGCCTGGGGAACCGGTCATCGTATTTACGGATCTTCTGGGAGGGAGCGTGACCCAGAAGATTATGGAGCTATGGGCCGGAAGGGAACAGTTCCAGGTATTTGCAGGAGTTAACCTTCCTTTTGTGATAGAGACAATCCTAAGCGGTTCCATGCCATCCAGGGAGGGCATGGAGGATATGCTGGAACGTTCAAGGGAACAGATGGTGTGGGTGAACGGGTTACTTGGATGCGGATGAAGGTTCAAACAGACCCTGAGGTATGTATGACGGATGATAAGACTTCTTCGTGTGGATGACAGCTTCCTTTATGGAAAAAAAGCGTTACTGTGGATAAATGCAACACGTGCTAAGGTCATTGTCTTAATTGACAATGGCCTTAGATTCGATTATTTTGCCCAGAGCCTACTTAACATGGCCTGCCCTTCCCAGGCAGAGCTGGTGTTCCTGGATGTGGAGGAGGCCAGGGCTGCGGCTGTGCAGTACAGGAACTCCCGGGAACCGGTCATCATGGTGGCTGGGACATTTTCCCAGCTTCTTAAGCTGGCGCCCAGTCTGGAGGGGCTGGTCCGTGTGAACGTGGGGAGCGTGAGGGAGAGTTCCTCGGATGAACTGCAGGCGTTAAAAAAACTGAGGGAACAGGACATGGAATTTGAGATACGCGATCTGCCGGAGGATGTCCCGGTCCGGCTGGAATAGCGGAAAGGTAACAGGCTATGTATTTGATGAAGCGTCAGAAGCAGTATCTGCACCTGCTGATGGACAGGGAAGGACCTGTTACCAGCAGGGAAATGGCCCTGGAGACAGGTGTCAGCCTGAGGACCGTTAAAACGGATATGGCCAAGCTGAATGAACTTTTAAAAGATTATGATATGCGCATTATGTCAAAGCCGGGCGCGGGCTACCGCCTTGCCTTCAATGACGGGGAAGGGTTAAAGCCCCTCAGCCTGCTGATGGAACAGATGCAGTATGAGCGGTCTGACCGTATACCGGACACCGGGCCGGAACGGGTGGAGTATATTGCGGGGAAGCTGCTGGCGCTGGATTATTATATCACCATGGAAGAACTGAGGCAGATACTCTATGTAAGCCGTTCCACCTTAAACCAGGACATGAGGCAGGTCCGCAGGCTGCTGGAGCTTTATGGGCTGAAGGTGGTCCACGCATCCCATAAGGGGATACGCCTGCAGGGGACTGAGACAGCGCTCAGGCGCTGTATGGCAGAGCTGTTTTTCCGGAATGAGGGGAAATGGGAGAAGACCCCGGGTACAGGCCCCGGTGAAGAGCGGATCAGCCAGATACAGCACATCCTTAAGTCCAGGGCGGACGCATTGTGCGTCAGTTATCCCGAAGCCGTGGTAAGGGAGCTGGCCCTCCAGATTTACATAGCGGCCCAGAGGTGCCGGTTCAGGAAGGAGGTGGAATTTGACAGCTCCCTTCAGGTATCCCGCCAGTTCATGGACATGGCGGTCAGTATAGGCGACGGTCTGCGGGAGACAATGGGCATTTCCATGCCTGATATAGAAATCCATAACATGGCCTGCATGCTCCAGTTCCGAAGCCTTAAGGAAGAGACAGGGCCGGAGGATGACCGGTTTGACGGCGTGATCCGCAGGATGTTTCAGAGGATAGAGGAGAAGTTCGGACTGCGTTTCTCAGGGCAGGAGCAGCTGGCCCATTACTTAAAGCTTCACCTGCCGCGTATGGCGCAGCGATGCAGGAACCGTATCCTGATTGAGAATCCGGTGCTCAATGATACCTTCTGCAACTACCCGCTGGCAGTGGATGTGGCAAATGTGGCTGTCCAGGTGCTGGAACAGGAACTTGACATTAAGGTGAATTCCAATGAGTTCGGATATCTGGCTGTTTATTTTAACATGTGTATCGTCACGTACGGGGAACGGCAGAACAAGACGCTGATACTGGTATGTCCCGGCAGCAGGGCGGAGTCGGTGATGTATTTTACAGAACTGCAGGCATTGTTTGGAAACTATGTGAACACGCTCCTGACATGCAGGGTGGATGAACTGAAGTCCATGAAGTTTACCGGCAATGAGGTGATTGTCTCAACCGTACCCCTGCATTTCCTTCCCGGCTATGTCAGATGGATCCATACGGGCTGCAACATCGTGGAAAGCTTTTCCGATATCATGGAGGCCCTTACATCCCTGCCCCTGGAGTCCTTTAATATTGACGAGTTCATGGACCGCAGCCTGTGGGTGACAGGGGCAGAGGCGGACACGCCGGATACGTACTTTGAATATCTGTTTGACACCCTTTGCGAGATGCAGATGATGGACTTTGGGGAGGCAAGGATATTATATGAAAATGTGGAGCGGTTCGGTCAGGAACTGGGGAACCAGGTTGCGCTTATAAGGGCGGAGAACCCCTTCCTCACCCCGTTCGTGCACGTGACCTTCACAAAGGAACCGTTTTTGTGGGAACGGCAGTATGTGAAGGTCATCATATTCATGAATGTGTCGGACGGCAGCTATGAGTTCAGGAATGGGATATACAGTTTTCTGGGGAAATGGTACCGCCATAAGGAGAAGATTGAGGAGAGTATACGGTGCCCGGATTTCGGGCGGTTCATGGAGGGGATAAAGGGGAGAGGATGAGTTACGGTGATTACGAGGTGGGCCACGGTTACCATGACAGGTTGCATTCACGTAATATATGAATTATACTATCCTACAAAGAATGATATGGAACCGTAATACCAGTGGAGGAACCTATGCCGGACATGAAAAATACAGCTCCCGCTTCCGGGAAACAGATAAAAGGGAATACCATCAACATGCAGTTTGCCGTCCTGTCCGCCCTGGGCATGTTTTTCGTGGTGGACGGGCATTTAAATAACAGCTACCTGGATATCGGAGGCCTGTTCCCCTACTATTCCTTCCACATGCCGTTGTTCGCCTTCATATCAGGCTACTTTTTCCGGCCGGGCAGTGAGGCCGGTCTTAGGGCGTATGCGAAGAGGAAGGCGGTCCGCCTTCTGGGGCCTTACATGGTCTATAACCTGGTATATGGAATCATCACCCAGTTCCTTCACGGGGCCGGGTTTGCTTTTGGGGGAAGCCTGAACCTGCATAACCTGTTCATAGAACCGTTCATGACAGGACACCAGTTTGAATATAACCTGGCTGCCTGGTTTGTTCCGGCCCTGTTCCTGGTGGAGATGGCCAATGTGTTCCTGCGGCGTATCCTTGGGAAGGCGGCGGGGAATGAATATGCGGTTACGGCTGTGTATATGGGGATTGGAATAGGAGGCATCAGCCTGGCCTTAAGCGGCAGGTATGGGCAGGGCTGGCTGACCCTGGTACGGATGATGTTCCTGCTTCCCTGTTACCAGTGGGGCACACTGTACAGGCAGAAGCTGGAGGAAAAGGACCGGGTGCCCGGCATATGGTACTTCGGGGTCCTCATGATCATCCAGCTGGGGCTGGCCGTATGGGGGCGTCCCCTGATTTACTCCGTTGCTTTCTGTAACGGTTTTACAGGATATATCCTCCCTTACATAACAGCTGCCACCGGAACCGCATTCTGGCTCAGGGTATCCCGCACAGCGGCTGCTGCACTGAAGGACAGCCCGGCAGTCCGCTATTTCGGAAGCCATACATACGCGGTGATGATGCACCACATCATGGCGCTGATGGCCCTGAAGACCGTGTTTGCGGCATTTGCCAAATATACGCCGCTGTTTTCCGGGTTCAGCTTCGAACAATATAAGGCAGACCTTTGGTATTGTTATTTCCCAAAAGACCTGCCTCAGTTCAGGGTATTTTATTTGCTGTGGGCAATCACCCTGCCCCTTGTGTTCCAGTATATACTGGACTGGATAAGGCAGCGTCTTAACCCTCGTCCAAGGGTATGATAAGGGCCGCGATGAAATAGGCCAGGATACCGGGGCCGGAGCAGATGAAGATGGCCCATATCAGGCGCACGATGGTGGGGTCAATGTTAAAATACTCCCCGATTCCGCCGCATACCCCGCACAGCATTTTGTTCGTATTGGAACGGTATAATTTTTTCTCCATGGTAATTCTCCTTTATCTATACGCTATCGCTAAAGTTAACGGTTATTGAGCCAACGCCGCACTCCAGTTCCATGTTGTAGGGTGCGTTGTTGTTGATATGGGTTTCGTGGGACAGCATGGTATAGCTGGAACCGCCCACCCGAATGGTGCCAACGCCGCATTCAATCCTGTAATTATAATCCTGTTCAGGATTGGCCAGGTTCAGGGTCACATCCCCGACCCCGGTTTCCAGTTCCACATCCCCGGCCACTGTTCCGGTAAAGGTAACAGCGCCCACACCTGTGTCAATATCCAGCTTGTTGGTGTGTATCTGGCTGAACTGGCATTCGGCAGCGCCTATGTCCACGGAAATCTTATCAAACTCATAGTCCGTGGGAACCAGGACCTCTATGCGGATATCCTCGCCCCGGCGGTGTTTCTGTTCCCGCTTGATTTTCAGGGTGTCCTTATCCATGTAGCACTGGGTGGCGTTGTACTTATCATTTACATTGACTTCTATCTGGGAAATGTCTTCCTTTTCATATACGCGCAGGATGCATTTATCCACGTCTATATCCAGTTTCCTTGTGGAGGAAAATGCACCGGGATCCTGGTCATGATTCCCGTCCGGCCGCAGGGTGTCCTCGGTCCAGCTGACCCAGCCTTTACCGGAATTCCAGGTATCGGAAAAATCATCATTCCATCCATGATCCATATAATCGTCATCATCCCATACCATGGACCAGATGCGCCGGGGCAGATAGCTTGAGTACCTGCCTCCCAGGGCCGCGGATACAGAGGTGATGCCGATTCCTGCCAGCAGGAGTATAAGTCCGGTCAGCGCGCAGATCTTGATAAATCTTTTCATGGTTTCCTCCTTCCGTGAAGCAGACGGTTCAGGCTATTGACAATGCTGCGTATGAGGAAAGGGATGAACCTTCCGTAAAACAACACCGCAAGGGCCAGTAAAAGCACTCCCACGCCCAGGAACATAAGGCCGGTTCCTGATATGAGGAATCCGTTTAACGGGTGCATGAATATATGCACGATTCCATAGGGCACCATGGCAACACCGCTTATGAGCATGGCGATGGTCAGGACCCCGATGAGTACCAGCGCACCCACCAGGATGCCAATCAGTCCGGCCACAATCCCCAGTGCGCCTCCGCCGATGCCCAGCAGTGCGGGTACGGCTACGATGATAAGGATGATCCACAGGATTACCTTAAGGGGACCGCTGGTCCTGGGACGGGAGCTGCCGTGGCTTCCCTGTGCGCCGTGGGGATTATCCTGCCAGCTGCCGTGGCTGTCCTGTGTGCCGTGGGGATTATCCTGCCAGCTGCTGCCCTGTGAGCCGTGGACGTTATCCCGCCAGCTGTTGCCCTGTGCGCCGTGGACACTATCCTGCCAGCCATCCTGGCGTTCCCTGCCATCCCGGCGTGATTCCTGCCACTCCGGTTCCCTGCCCTCAGGCAGGTCATACCGCTTGACAACCTGATAATTGGGATCCCTGAAGCGCTCATCCTTATAGCCGCTTTCCGTAAATTCACCTCCGTCCTCCAGATTTCCTGCGATATCGGAGCGGATGATGGAGGCAATCCGTTCAGGACTTCCAAGCTCCCGTACCACATCGGCTTCACGGTCCGTCCCGGCTTCATCAAAGTAATCCATGTAATACTGAAGCGCGTCTTCCTTGTCTTCGTCCTGAATATCCTGTAAGAGATACGCAAGCTCCTTCATAAACTCATCCCTGGTCATAGGTTAGCCTCCTTAAATATCTGGGATATCTTCTGTGAATAAGTTACCCATTCACCCCGGTACAAATTCAGCTGTACCCTCCCTTTTTCCGTAATCTTATAATATCTGCGGTTCCTGCCGTCAATGGCCATGTCGTAAACCTCCAGGCAGTCCTCCTTCTGAAGGCGCCGGAGCACGGGATATAGGGTGGATTCGGATATGTCAATGGCGCACCTCACATCCTGGGTAATCTTGTATCCGTATGTTCCATCCGCATCCTTTGAGACCACAGCAAGTACGATTGCGTCCAAAAGTGCAGATCCTGTGTTGAATATCATAAGCACCCCTCTGTTCTGTTGGTTGAATATTATTTGTCTCGTCATATTATATGTCGTATAATATATTTATACTATACAGCATATAATATTATATGTCAATAAAAGAAAATAAAAGATATTCAAAAGATAATGTCATATTTTCTTAAGTCTCTTTATAAACTATTTAGTAACTGGTCAAACTTAGGTCACAAATCCCAGGTATACTTTAACCATAAACAAGCAGTCAGAGCTTTTCATATAGATGCACATATATATAAGCCGGTGGGATTGGCAGGAGGCCTTTTCTACCGGCTCAACCTATTTTCAGGGGGTTTTTGGGCGAACCGTTGAAAATGCATTGAAAATACGTAAGGAATCAGATACAATGGATGAATCAATGTAAATGAAGAAGGTATAAGAATGAATGCAGGAATTATTGCAAAGCAGATGCTGATCCTGTTCCTTATGATGCTGACCGGCTATGCCGCATATAAGAGAGGGATTGTATCCAGGGAAGGCGCCAAGAGCCTTTCATCTGCAATTATCAACATTTTTAATCCATGCCTGATCATCTCAGGGGTCCTGAACAAGACAATTACATACAGTACGGCCATGGTTACGGAGAATCTGGTTCTGGTGGCTGTCTTTTTTGTTGTGCTGATACTGCTCAGCAAAGTATTTGCCAGGATTATGGGGCTTTCCGCAGCTGAGGTCAACTGCTACCGCCTGATGATGATATTCCCCAACCTGGGATTCATGGGGATTCCGCTGGTACGCAGCCTTTACGGTGAGGAGGCAGTCATCTTTGTGGCATTCTATATTGTGGGATATAACCTGCTGGTCTATTCCTACGGCATCCTCCTGGCCATGGGGAATGCCCCGGCAGCTGACGGTCAGAAGCGGGAGCTGCCATGGAAAAAGGTGTTTAACATAGGGACAGGTGCCTGTGCCATCGCCATCCTTATCTTTGCATTCCATATCCGTGTGCCGGAGGTGATGGGAACATTCGTGGACAGCGTGGGCAATGCCGCAGTACCGCTGTCCATGATGACCGTGGGAATCATGGTGGCCCAGTCCGATCTTCGGGAACTGGTGACGGATAAAAAGCAGCTGGTGCTTTCCGCCATCCGCCTGCTGGTCATTCCTGCCCTCTGTATCCCCCTGATGAAGATGATTCCCGTGGACCCGGTGTCCTACGGCATATTCATCCTTCTCATGGCCATGCCCGTGGGCAGCGTGGTGATGATGGTGGAAAAGGAGTATGGGACAACGGACGGGAGCATTTCCGCGAAGAGCATTGCGCTTACCTCGGTGCTGTCGGTGGTGACGATTCCGTTGGTGACGTATCTGGCGTAGGCGGGACCTTGTTCAGGTTCCTGTATTCCAGGGGCGACATCCCCGTGTTCTTCCTGAACAGCTGGCAGAAGTAGGTGGAATTCAGGTATCCGGACTGTTCTGCTATCTGGGCGATCTTCAGGTTCGTACCAACCAGGTTCACCTTGGCAAGTTCCATCCGTTTCCGGATGATATGGTTGATGACGGTTGTCTTGCAGTTATTGGAAAAAAGGGTAGAGAAATAAGCTGCGTTTAAGTGTACATGCTTTGCAATATCCGCCACGGACAGGTTGGGGTTGGACAGGTTGGCTTCTATATATTCCATGGCAGCGTGCAGGATGACGGAGGTGTTGGACTGGGATTCCTTATTCAGATGCTTAATACAGTTTTCAAGGAAGCCGCACAGCAAGTCCTTAATCTCGGGAATCTCATGGCTCATATAAATCTTCACCGCATAGGAGGCGGCCTGGACCTTGAATTCATCGGTGTGTATGTGGTTTGACAGTTTGTAAATCAGATGATTGGCAAAATCCTTGATACTGTACATATTCATCTGTCCTTTTGCCAGGAAGGCGTCCAAAAGCGCGGTGGAGCCATGGATGTCTTTGTAAAGGACTGCGGAAGTCATTTCCTTAATCTGGTCGTCAAACAGCGCATAATTGGCATTATATTCCTGACCGGCATAATATATCCTGTTGTCAGAAACAATATAGCGCAGGTTCATGGTGTCAGATGCCTCGTTCAGGCCTTCCAGGATTCCCATCAGTCCATGGTGTGGTGTGCTTACCGCCACGCAGTATCCGGTGTACCCGGACAGGTAGTGTTCAAGGTCTTTATGCAGGCGTTCCGTATAATTGGATAGTTTTTCAATGTCCTCATGACATAAAAGGAAGACATGCTGGAAGTTCACATTAGGGAAAAAGAACTCTCCGGGATGTTTTTTGATTGCCTGGAAATAAATTTCCGCATCCAGCATGTATTGGGAACCGTTCAGGGACATAAGCGCGGCGGTATAGTATTGATTCTCCAAACTGTCAATCAGGTCCGTATGACCGAGAAAACGGTCCGACGGATATTCACCCCTGAGGACACTGTTGAGGATGGATTTTTCCGTGATGATCAGTTCCTTCAGCTTCCGTTTATCCGTAATGCTGGCAGCCGCCTTTTTTACCACGGTCAGAAGTTCATCCGGGTTCAGGGGTTTCAGCACATAGCCATAGGCTCCATAATCCATGGCTGTCTTCACATAGTCAAATTCTTCGAATCCGCTAATGACAATCACGCATATATGGGGATAGGATTCCTGGATTTTCTTTAATAAATCCAGGCCGTCCATAATGGGCATCCGCACATCCGTGATGACAATATCCGGCAGGTATTGTTCCAGGGCCTCGAATGCCTCCTTTCCGTTTTTGCAGCTGGCTACCACGGAAAAGCCGTTTTCTTCCCATGGAAGTGCATTTATGATACAGCGCCGTGTAAATGGCTCGTCGTCAGCAATGAGTATTTTAAACAATGACAGTTCCCTCCTTGTCAAGCAGTGGTATTTTTATTGTAACCAGGGTGTATTGGCGGCAGCAGCTTTCTATGGTGATTCCGTATTCATTTCCGTTGGAGAGCTTTATCCTTCTGTTTATGTTGAAGATGCCGTATCCCAGGCCCTGGTCCTTTTCCGGATGCTTATTAATATCACACAGGAAAGCATTCAGTTCATCTACTTTTTCTTTTGGGATCCCAATCCCGTCATCCTTTATGCGTATAGTGACATGATTCCCGTCCCTGACCGCAGTTACAAAGATATTCCCGCTCTGTGAAGGCGTCTGCAGGATACCGTGCTGGATGGAATTCTCCACAACCGGCTGAAGTATCAGTTTAGAGCAGTAATAAGACAATATCCCGGGGTCATCGATTTCTATGGAATAGTTAATACCCTGGTCATAGCGCACCCTCATGATTTCCAGATAAATCCTCATATGTTCAAATTCATCCTTAAGGCTGATAAGCGTCTTACCTCGGTTTAGGGACAGACGGAAAAATGTGGAGAAATCCATTAAAGTATTAAGGGCGGATTCAGAATCCTTCATCCGTATCTGCCATGCAATGATATCCAGGGTATTGTATAAAAAATGGGGATTGATCTGGGCCTGGAGGGCGGCGTACTGCGCCTTGCGTATCTCCTTTTCCTCCTGCTTGGAATTCTCTATGAGCATATTGATACGCTGGAGCATGGTGTTATAACCGGAGTAAAGGGTAAGGATATCGGATATCTCGGTGTTGGTCTCCATGGGTTTATCAAGGGTATTCATTTTAATGTGGGCCATATTGGTGGCAAGTATTGATATGGGGTAGGAAATTTTGTTATAGATTCCCCGGGAAGTCAATACGAATGTGACAATGATGATGAGAAGCATCGCAATGAATATACATACCAGCTCAGGCGGGAATGACAGGTTCAGGTTGGATGGCCGTGTGTAAACCTCCAGCTGCCATCCGTTGCTTAAGGGCTGGCTGTAACTGCCTGTCCCTGCCAGTGCCTCGTCTCCCAGGCGCCAGATGGGGGTTCCGTCCTGGGTGATCCTGAAATAGGCGGGCTGTGAGGATACGTAATTCAGGGCATTGTTAAGGGCGGTCTGGTTCAGTTCAATTGCAATGATCCCGTTTACCTGGTTGGTGCTGATGTTGACCAGGGGCATGGTTACCACATAGAGGTCTGTTTCCAGCCGCCGGAATATGTTTGATTTAGGAAGGTGCCACCATGTGACGGGGCCTTTGCGTGCTGTCTGGTAAAATGGATTATCTACGATATCATGTTCCAATAATGTAAAATTACCGGACTTAAACTTCCTGCCGTCATCTAACAGGATGGCCAGGGGAAGCTCCTCCTCGGCATAAGACTGTACTAAAAAAGATGTTTTACAGTTGATATCCACTTTCTCTTTGTAGAATTCCGTAGTCTCCCGTTCAATATCAGTCCTCAGCATGGTCTGGATGTCATAATTTTTCGCAATGGAAGTGCAAAGGGATTCACAGGACAGCAGCAGGTTATCCAGTGATTCGCGGTAGTACAGGGACATCCGGGTTACTTCCATGTCATTGAGGTAGTCTATCTGGGTCTTGTATATGTAGCTTAAAAATGTTGTGATGAACAGGACATACACCATGAATATGATTATCAGATAGCGGAACAGGGTTTGGTTGATGGAATGCGCATTTTTTATTTTCATGTAGATATTTCCTCTTTTAAATGTAGAAATATATAATACGAGTTCAGGGCTATTATACCAAATGTCAATAAAATTTCCATATAATCTAAAAAATAATACATAATTGCCAAAAAAACTTTATTTATTATAATCAAAAACTCCTGTAATATATGGTTATCAAGCAAAACAAGCAACACAGTAAAAAACAACAGGAGGTAAGGTAAGTTATGTTAAAAAAGTTATGGGGTACAATGCTTGCAGTGACACTGGTGTCCACATCCCTGATGGGATGCTCCACTGAAACCGCAAAACCTGCGGCAACAGAAGCAGCAGCCCAGGCGTCTGAGGAGAAGACGGCTGCACCGGCAGCTGAAACACCGGCTGGGGAGACCGGGGCAAAGGCATCGGAGGACGGAGGGGAAAAGAAGCTGAAAATCGGTTTTTCTGAATCCACCTACTCGGGGGCATGGAGGGTTGCAGAGGTTGAGGATGTTACAAAATATGCGGAAATGAACGGATATGAGTTAATCATGACCAATGCGGATTCCAACATTGAGAAGCAGATTGGGGACGTGGAGGACCTGATTGCACAAAAATGTGACCTGATTGTAATCGTTCCCGTGGATGCCAATGCGGTGGCGCCTGCCTTTGAGGCATGTAAGAGCGCCGGCATCCCGGTAATTGATATGGATACCCAGTATCTGGACGGAAAGTGGAAAGAGGACTTCATCACAACCATCCGTTCCGACCAGTACCAGCAGGGACAGGGCTGCGCCGAGTGGACGGTGGACCATGTGGGGGACAAGGACACCACGGTATTGGAAATCACAGGTAATCCGGGACAGTCCGATGCACAGAACCGTTCCAGGGGCTTTAATGAATATGTGGCTGACCACAGCAACATTAAGGTAATCCAGCAGAACGGGGAGTGGTCCAGGGCAACAGCCCAGGAGGTTGTACAGAATGTTGCCCAGTCAGGACAGAAATTCGATGTGATTTATTGTCATTCAGATGAGATGGCGCTGGGAGCGCTTCTGGGATTAAAGCAGGCAGGACTTAAACCCAACGAGGATGTATGGATTGTGGCGGTTGACGGACAGAAAGAGGCTCTGGACGCCATTAAGGCAGATGAAATCGGCGCCATCATCACATGTACCCCTAAGGGCGGGGACGTCCTCTTTGACTGTATCAACAAGTACTTTGCAGGCGATGAGCTGGAGGAAGAATACTTTGTCCATCAGTCTACAATCACCACCGAAAATGTGGACGAGTTGTATGAAGTAGAAGGATTCTAAAAACAGTATGGTCTGATTCATATGGGAACTGCCGGAAACAGTTTTGACAACAGGGATTGTGAAGGTAGTTCCCTTATTCTGTCTAAAAGGAAGAGGTGGATTTGTGGAAAAGGAATTTCTTTTGGAAATGAAGAATATAAAAAAGTCCTTTGCAGGCGTGAATGCGCTGAAGGGGGTTAACTTTAACGTAAGGAAGGGCGAAATCCATGCGCTGATGGGAGAAAACGGGGCAGGGAAGTCCACGCTGATTAAGATACTGACCGGTGTCTATCAGGCGGACGAAGGCGAAATCCGTATGGATGGACAGCAGGTACATATAACGGATGTGCAGAAGGCGCAGAAGGCCGGTATCAGCCCGGTCTATCAGGAGCTAAACATGATTCCGTACCTGAGCGTGGCTGAGAATATTTTCTTAGGGCAGTATCCGAGGAATAAATCCGGAAATATTGAATGGGATAAGATGTATGCCGCGGCTGAAAAGATACTGGGGGATCTGGACCTGGATATTGATGTAAGGGAACAGTTAAATGGATTCGGCACAGCGACCCAGCAGATGATTTCCATTGCCAGGGCGGCAAGCAGGGAATGCAGGCTTCTGGTGCTGGACGAGCCGACTTCTTCCCTGGATGGCAATGAGGTGTCCCAGCTGTTTAAGATTGTGAACAAGCTGAAGGAGAAGGGGGTATCCGTTATTTTCATTACCCACCGGCTGGACGAGGTCTTTGAACTGACTGAGAGCATTACCATCTTAAAGGACGGGGAATATGTGGGCACATTTCCTACCGCAGACATGACAAAGGAAGAGCTTGTCACCAGGATGGTGGGCAGGAAGGTTGTGGAAGGAAGCAGGACCAGGGCGGTCCGGGAGATGAAAGGGGACTATTTTATTGAGGCTTCACATCTTGCCAAATTCCCCAAGGTCAGGGACGTATCCTTTGGCATCAAACCTGGGGAAATCCTGGGGATAGCAGGTTTATTAGGTTCGGGAAGGACCGAGACAGCCCAGCTTCTGTTCGGCTTTAGCCGGATGGATGCAGGAACCATCAAGATAAATGGAAAAGACACAGTAATCGCATCGCCCAAGGATGCCATAAGTAAGGGGATGGCATTCTGTACGGAAAACAGAAGGGAAGAGGGAATCATTCCCTACATGTCTGTGAAGAACAATATCGTAGTATCATCCATGAAAAAAATATCCCGAGGGATTGTGATAAATAGGAAGCTGCAGAACAAGGTGGTGGGCAGTTATATCAGTGCATTGAAGATTAAGACGCCCAATGACAGGCAGAGGATACGCTTCCTGTCAGGAGGGAACCAGCAGAAGGTAATACTTGCCAGGTGGATGGCCACGGATCCGAAACTGATCATACTGGACGAACCGACAAGGGGAATTGATGTGGGGGCCAAGCAGGAGGTTGAGAAGCTGGTGCTGGACTTTGCGGCACAGGGAATCAGCGTGATTTATATTTCCTCCGAACTGTCCGAGCTGGTGCGCAACTGCGACCGGATCATCGTCCTCAGGGACGGACGGAATGTGGGTGAGCTTTCGGGGGATGAGATTAAGGAGCAGAGCATCATGGCAATGATAGCGGCTGAAAGTGAGGAGGGTTAAACATGGCGGTAAAAAACAACAAGCTTTCCCTGGGGGAGGTACTCCAGAAGTATGGGGCGGTCATATTCTTCTTCCTGCTGTTTGGCTTCAACTGCTTTTATACCAATAACTTTTTTAGTATACAGACAGTCTGGAACCTGTTTATCCAGTCCATGCCGGTCATACTGATTGCCATGGGACTTACCCTTGTCATTGCCACGGGTAATATTGATATTTCCGTTGGTTCCGGCATGGCCCTTGGTTCTGTTATCTTTTCCTTTATCGTGAAGTCAGGAGGAAATCCGGTGGCTGCCCTGGCCGGGGCTGCTGTGGTGGGAATGGCTGCAGGGGCCTTCTGCGGCGTCATGGTTGCCAGGTTTGGGGTGGAGTCCATGATAACAACCATGGCCATGATGTATATTTTAAGGGGGATTGCCAAGGTGGCATCCGGCGGCACTCCTATCAGCTATAACAATTCATCGGTCTCAGCCCTATCTTATTACCGGGTAGGCGGTGTGGTGCCAATCCATGTGGTTTGCGTGGCCGTGCTCCTAGCTGTCATCCTGTTCGTCATAGAGAAGACTTCCTTTGGCGTGTATCTGGAGGCCACGGGGGATAACCGGACAGCTGCCAGGATATCGGGAATCAATGTGGTTGCGGTTATTTTGATTACATATGTGGTCAGCGGCATGCTGGCGACCCTTGCGGGTATTGAACAGTGCATCATGGTTTCCAGCGCGGACGGTTCCAGCCTGGGGCTGAGCTATGAGTTTGACGCAATCGCATCCACGGTCGTGGGGGGAACGCCCATGAGGGGAGGAAAGCCCAATATCATAGGAACCCTGTGCGGCGCCTTGCTGCTGCAGCTGATAGTGATCATGGTCAACATGAATAACATATATTATGCAATTTCCCTTGTTATCAAAGCGCTGCTGATTTTCGGGGCGGTTTATCTGCAGCGTGTTGCAACAAAGAAATAGAGGTGGCGGCTATGAACGGTATTCTAAAAAAGATAAGACAGAGATTCAATGGTTATGGAGTCATCGTGGGCGTTGTCATTGTCATGATGGTAGGAACACTGCTGAACGGGGAATCCTTTCTGACCATCAACAATATCAGCAACGTGGGGAGGCAGGCAACCATACGGGGCCTTCTGGCATGCGGCATGGCGCTGGTCATCATGTCAGGCTCCATTGACTTAAGCGTCAGCACTTTGTTTGCATTCAGCGGATTCCTGTCCCTGTATTTCAGCAATTATTCGGCAGCGCTGGCATTCGTGATACCCATGGCAGCGGCGGCAGGCGTTGGGTTCATCAATGCCACCCTGATTGTAAAGGCCGGCTTTCATCCTTGGATTGTGACCATTGCCTCCCAGCTTGGCATACAGGGAATCCTTCTGATGATGACGCGGGGGGATACCTACAAGGCAGTCCATATAAGTCCAGGGTTTGCCACATTCGGCAAAATTATTTTTTTCCGCTATATCAGCATCTATCTGGTGATTTTCATCCTGACCTTTGTTGTTTTTGCGGTCCTGTTAAAGAAAAGGTCTGCCTTCAGGAATATCTATGCAGTTGGGGGGAACGAGGAGGCTGCGACCATGATGGGTATTAATGTATATAAGACAAGGCTTCTGGCACATATGCTGTGCAGCATGCTGGCCTGTCTGGCCGGAATCCTTCTGGTATCCAGGACAGAGGCGGCGTACCCCCTGGCGGGCACCAGTTATGAGATGTATGCCATAGCGGCCTGCGCCCTGGGAGGTATCTACCTTACGGGAGGCAGGGGGAAGATCATGGGAGCATTTGCCGGGGCATGGATCCTGGGCTTCCTGAACAACATTTTCAACATGCAGTCCTATGTGAATCCGTTGTGGGAACAGGTTGTAACAGGGCTGCTGCTGATTATCGTGGTTTTCTCCCAGTCAGCGAATGCAAAACAGATTTTCAAAAATATAAAGAAAAGCACATCCCGTGTATCTGTGTGAGATAGGGAGGGACAAGGATGGGAAGATATGTAATCGGAGTGGATAACGGAGGAACCTTTATAAAGGCTGCCATGTATGATGAACATGGCAGCATGGTATCCCTGGCAAGGGAAGCCAGCCGGACCATGATTCCGGAGCCTGGGCGTGTGGAGATTGACCTCAATGAACTATGGGCCATTAACTGCAGATGTATTGCCCGGGTGCTGGCAGAAAGCGGGGTTCCTGCCGGGGAAGTGGAATGTGTGGGTTTTGCAGGACAGGGTAAAGGCGTATATGCAGTGGATTCCAGCGGTAATGCATTCAGGAATGCCATTACATCCTCAGACAACCGGAGCTGGGAGTATACAAAACAGTGGGCGGAGGATGGGACAGTGGATAAGGTACGGCCCATGACCTGCCAGGGGCTTTATACGTCCCATCCTGTTTCCATCCTGGCCTGGATGAAGGACCATGAGCCTTGGAATTACCAAAAAATCCGGTGGGTATTCTCCATGAAGGATTTCCTGGTATACCGCATGACCGGGCAGGCTGTGTCGGACTGCTGCAACCAGTCCGGAGGCAGTTTCATGAACCTGTTTACCGGACAGTATGAAAAAAGCATCCTGGAGTATCTGGGAATATCCGAGGTTTATGAAAAACTGCCGCCCCTGTACCAGCCGGCCGATGTCTGCGGCACTGTCACAAAGGAGGCGGCCGTACAGACAGGCCTTAAAGCAGGAACACGGGTGGTGGCAGGCATGTTTGACGTTGACGCGTGTTCTGCGGCCATGGGCATGGTGTCCGGTGACCAGCTGTGTATGATGGCAGGGACATGCAGTGTTAACGCATATCTTGGCAGGAAGCCGGTTACAGACAAAAACATAGGCCTTAATTCCTTATACTGTATACCGGGATATTACTTTATTGAGGAGGGATCCAACACTTCCGCAGGGAATCTGGAGTGGGTCATAAAGGCGCTGTACCAGGATGAAGCAGAGGAATGCAGCCGGAATGGGAAACGTGTATATGATCTGTTAAACCAGGCCGTGGAGGGCATAGGGCCGGAGGATGGTAAAGTGGTGTTCCTGCCATTCTTAAACGGTTCCATGGACAGCAGCAGAAGCCGCGGGGTATGGCTTGGTATGTCGCCTCTGGATACCAGGGAGCACATGGTGAGGGCAGCTTATGAGGGAGTTGTATTCTCTCACCGGTATCATGTGGAACGGCTTTTAAGGACACGGGAAACACCAAGGGCCATCCGGCTGTCAGGCGGTGTCACCAAATCCGATGTATGGCTCCAGATGTTCGCGGACATCCTGCAGCTGCCCATAGAGATTGTGGACGGGGCTGAACTGGGGGCAAAGGGAGCGGCCATTGCGGCTGCCATCGGAGCTGGTTTTTACCGCGATTTCATGGAGGCATCCGGGGGGACCGTGAAGATAAAGAAGGCGGTCATGCCCAACCAGGGCAGGAAGGCTGTATATGATGGGAAATATGGCAATTTTATAAAGACCATGAACGCGCTTCATGGTCTGTGGGAAGACATATTCTAAAATGAAAAGGAGAAAAGGGACATGGAATTACAGGTTGCACTTGATTGCAGGGATTTATCAGAGGCACTGGCGGTAATGGAGGAAATCTATCCATACGTGGATATCGCCGAATTGGGAACGCCGCTTATGTATAACGAGGGAACCAGGGCTGTCAGGGAGATGAAGAAAGCATTTCCGGACGTGAAAGTGCTGGCTGATATGAAACTTCTGGACGGAGGATATGACATTGCCAAGATTGCATATGAGGAGGGAGCGGATATTGTCACGGTAGCCGGGGTCACCAATGATTCTGTGATTGCCAGGGCAGTGGAGGCCGCCAGGGAATTTGGAAAAGAGTGTTTTGTGGACCTGATTTCCGTGGACGATATTGTGCAGCGTGCAGCAGAGGTGGACGCCCTGGGGGCAGACTGTATCGGCGTACATACCTCACATGATACCATTGCTGGCGGGAACCAGGCGCCCACCAAGGATTTAAGCCGGATTAAGGCAGTGATAAAGCGGGCCAGGACGTCCATATCAGGAGGGATTAAGGCGGAGTTCATTGACGATATCGTATCCTTTGGACCGGATGTGGTGATTGTGGGAAGCGGTATCATGCTGGCTGAGGATAAACGGGGGACGGCTAAGATGATATATGAGGCAATCCATGGATAGATGGCGGGATACTGTGCAAAAATCCGGGGCAGGATGTGATGTTGCAGGGAACAGTGGCGTGACAGAGGTGTAAGGCAGATGTGCAGATTAGGACATTATTCATTGGGGCTTTATGAAAAGGCCATACCTATGGGGCTTCCCTTCCGGGATAAGCTGAAAGCCGCCAGGATGGCAGGATATGATTTTGTGGAATTGAGTATCGATGAGACGCCCCAGAAGCTGGCCAGGCTGGAACTGGGAAACAGTGAGCGTATGGGTGTGATACGGGATATGCATGACACGGGAATTGCATTTCGCAGCATGTGTCTCAGCGGGCACAGGAAGTATCCGTTGGGAAGCAGCAACAAGGAGACAGAGGCCAGGGGAATGCAGATCATGAAAGAGGCAATCGGGCTGGCCGATGATTTGGGAATAAGGATTATCCAGCTTGCGGGATATGATGTGTATTATGAAGCCGGGAATGAAGATACCAGACAGAGGTTTGCAGAAAATATATGTAAATCCGTGGAGATGGCTGCTGCGTATGGAATCGTCCTGGGATTTGAGACAATGGAAACCGAATTCATGAACACAGTGGAGAAGGCCATGAAATATGTCAGGATGGCTGACAGCAGTTTCCTTACGGTTTACCCTGATTTGGGTAACATCACCAATGCCGCGAAAACACATGGAACGGGCGTGGAGGAAGATATACGCAGCGGCAAAGGCCATCTGTGCGCCATGCATTTAAAGGAGACAAAACCTGGGGTATTCAGGGAAGTTCCTTTTGGAAGGGGCCATGTGGATTTTGAAAATGGAATCAGGACCGCTTGGGAATGCGGGATACGCAGGTATGTGACTGAATTCTGGGATGTGGGCAGAGGAGAGTGGGAGGAGGACTTAAAGCAGGCAGCGGGTATGATGAGGGGGATACTTGACAGGCAGGTTGTGATGGAAAGGTGAAAGGGGAGTGGTAAGGCTGCAGATGGAGAGGGGGATATAAGCGGGTTATTTGAATTGGAAGCTTGAATACCTGGATACCGTTGACCGTTTTTTGGTTAACGGTATTTTGGACTTTTTTACTTTAAAAC
This sequence comes from Enterocloster sp. OA13, assembly GCF_022440595.1. NCBI lineage: Bacteria > Bacillati > Bacillota > Clostridia > Lachnospirales > Lachnospiraceae > Enterocloster > Enterocloster sp. OA13. The sequence goes on from NZ_JAKNTF010000001.1 coordinate 5,838,317, forward strand.
TTTGACTAATTGGTGTAAATGGGGTAGTATAATAAAGTGTCTGTCATCCCTGGGACCAAAGCGGATATGGACCATGAAAATTTACATCTAAAGGAGAAGTTATGAGTAAGCAGAGGAGTAAGGAACCTGCAACGGGAAACGTGCACCAGAACGGCGGCTTTGGCAGCAGTTTTGGATTTGTGCTGGCCTGCGTGGGTTCTGCTGTTGGAATGGGTAACATCTGGATGTTTCCGTACCGCGTGGGACAGTACGGCGGCGGGGCATTCCTGGTACCCTATATTTTATTTATTGTGTTGTTCGGACTGGTGGGACTGTCTGCGGAATTTGCTATTGGAAGGCGGGCTAAGACCGGGACACTGGGCGCCTATGAATATTGCTGGAACAGGATAGGAAAAGGCAGGCTCGGTTATATCCTGGGCTGGATACCGCTGCTGGGATCCTTGGGAATCGCCATTGGATATGCAATCATCGTTGGCTGGGTAGTCCGTGCACTGGCTGGTTCGGTTACCGGGGCAATCCTGACCGAGGATGCGGCCGCCTATTTCAGCCAGGCCACGGGGAATTTCGGAAGCGTGCCCTGGCATGTGCTGGTTATTATCATTGCCGCATCCATCCTGATGTTTGGCGCCACAAAGGGGATTGAGAAGATTAATAAGGTTCTTATGCCTTCCTTTTTTGTCCTGTTTGCCGTTCTGGCTATCCGCGTGGCATTCCTTCCGGGCGCGGTGGAGGGATATAAGTTCCTGTTCACACCGGACTGGAGTGATTTACTTAAGGTGGATACCTGGGTCATGGCCATGGGACAGGCATTTTTCTCACTGTCCATTACCGGGTCAGGCATGATTGTCTATGGAACATATCTGTCTAAGTCGGAGGACATACCGAAGGCGTCCATCCGCACAGCCTTTTTTGATACGGTTGCGGCCATGATGGCGGCGCTGGCCATCATGCCGGCTGTATTTGCCTTTGGGATCAAGCCCAATGCAGGTCCGCCCCTTATGTTCATCACCCTGCCCAATGTGTTCCGGCAGATGCCCATGGGCCGTCTGTTTGCAGGCCTGTTCTTCCTGTCCGTGGCCTTTGCTGGTATCACAAGCCTGATTAACATGTTTGAGGCGGTCAGCGAATCCTGGCAGACCAGGTTCCGCCTGTCCAGGAAGACGGCGGTTGCCCTTTGCAGCGGGATTGCGCTGCTGGTGGGCATTTTCCTGGAAGCTGAGCCTAACGTAGGTTCCTGGATGGATTTCATCACAATCATAGTGGTGCCATTTGGCGCCGTGCTGGGCGCGGTATCCATCTATTATGTGCTGGGATTTGGGGAAATAGCCAAGGAACTGAAGGAAGGCCGGGAAAAGCCGCTTGGAAGCTACTTTGGCCCGCTGTCTAAATATGTGTACGTGCCGCTGGCCGTGATTGTGTTTATTCTTGGGATTGTGTATGGCGGAATTGGGTGATTGATGTTACTGTATGGATATTGCGGGAATGCCGTGGCCTGGGTGGGAAGTATCCGGGCCGCGGTATTTTTGTATCTATTACGCTGCCTTCATTCAGTGGCAGCTTATCTGCATGAATAAGTATTCATTCATTAAAATGCCGTACAACCAGCATGCGAATCAAAAAGTAAACCGTTAATGCTACCAGAAATCCACACAGAACCCACCGCAATTTGCATATCCGCGTCATTGACAGATATTGGGGATAAGCCGTATAATTTTCATAGAAAATGTATAAACGAAAAGAGGAAATGGAATGGCAAGACCAAGAAGGAATACAGCTGCGGCTGCAGCAAAAGTGGATACAGCGGAGACGGTGCAGGCAGTTAAGGAAGAAAGCGGCGTGTGTGCTGCTGGGGAAAAGGGCACTGTCAGCGCAGCTGGACAGAAAAATACCGCTTGTGTGGCTGAGGAGAAGAACGATGCCAGCGTGGCTGAAGAGAAGAACACCACCCATGAGGCAGGCAGAACCGTGGTTGTAGAGTTTGCAGGAAAGCAGATAATGGCTAAGGATGTCCTTCAGAAAGCCGAGGAGGCCTATCTGGCGGCCCACAAGGATGTTGAAATCAAGACTCTGGAGCTTTATATTTCACCAGAGCAGAATGCGGCCTACTATGTGGTGAACGGCGAGGCATCTGAGGATTTTGTGGTTCAGTTATAATAAAAAAGAATGATATGTATAACGCCGCCTGTCCGGGAAAAATTCCTGGCAGGCGGCGTTTGTGGATTGTAGCTCATGGCCTGTATACAATGATTTCATCAAAACACCCAGCACTCCTTTGGATTGCCCGTTCATTGCCCACTGTCACGATTGGCCCCTGTTCCAGTAAGTCATGGATGATCCGCGATGCCTCGGCCTGGTGCTCCAGCCGGGCATTTTTAATGTCCGCAATCATAAGGTTAATCTGATCCGTGTCAATTCCGGCCATGGCCCGGCGCATGTACCGCATGCGGTTATTCAGGGTTCCGGCAGGCGGCAGGGCCTGGGCGTAGGCGCTCAGGATATAGCCGTCCAGGTCCTGCTGTGTCAGGGAAATGTCCATGAGTGCCTTCCCGGTATTGGAGAACAGCTCCAGGGTGGACCTGACTTCGGGGTCAGCGGTGCTCCACAAGGTAAAATATCCAGCCGGAATGTAGAAATCGATTCCGCTGTCATATGCCCCGCCCTGATAGCGTATGGCAGGCTTCAGGTATTTGTCCGCACATGCCATGAGGAAGGGGAGATACCTGCCTTTAAAGCCTGTATTTCCACGGAAATCTCCCATCATGCGGGTTTCCTGGGCAGGGGCGTCCACACATATGGCCAGCTTCTGCTTCTGGGGCGGTAGGATGAAGGGCGTGTATCGGGACTGGGCGGCAAGACAGGAATCCTTGTTTGCCGTGGGCCTGGCGGTATCTGACTGTTTGGTATCATGTTCTCTTTCAAGTCTGGTATCATAATCTCTTCCAAGCATACCCAGCTGTCTTATGGCTTCCTGTTCCACTTCCCCTAAGGCATCCGGGTTTGCGGAGGCCATGAATGTGAAACGGCTTCCGGATAATATGGCAGTGGAAATATGCCGCAGTGTGTCTGTTACCTTTCCGGCGTATTCCGGTTCCTCCCTCAGTTTGCTGGCCACATCTTTCAGGAAATAATAAACGTGCTGACTGTTGAGCAGGTTCCTGAACCTGCACTCCTGCCTGATATAGCCTTCCGCCAGGCTGAAGGACAGGGAGGATGCCATATCAGCCCGGGACAGGTCGTAATCAGGGAGATATTTTTCAAGGATACGCAGTATGGTGGGAATGTCATCGTATTCCCCTCCGCCTATAATATCCAGGAGGAAATCCAGGCTTTCGGCAAAGTCCGCGGTGAGTCCGTACCAGAACACGGTCATCATGGGACGGCTGTCGGCTCCGGCCGCAGAATCCAGATAGAGTTCGTCAAAGGTGCAGTCGTGGAGGTATTCCTGTTCCAGGGTCTTTTGCTGCTCCACTGTATACCGGCTTGTATCCAGCTCCGTCAGCAGCATCTGATACAGGGACAGGAATTTAAGCTCATCCCGGGGGATAAGGCTTAAATCAAAGTATATCTGGTAGCTTCCGACCGCATCCACGCTGGAGGGAGCAGTGTAGCTGGTTATGGTCCCAAATTCCCTTTTTTGAAAAGGAGCACCCGGCCCAGGGGCCGGAAGGTCTTTTGGATGTATGAGGAAATCCATATTGCCCCAGTCCAGGGAATTCCACTGACGGAAGGACTCCGTGTCCTTACACAGGCGGCGCCGTTCATCCATGGACATGGAATCCAGTGTTTCCTTCAGGTATTGTTCTTTTTCTTCCTCCAGTGCTTCTGCCATTCCGGGGCAGGGAACCGTTACGACAACGGCGCTGGTTTCAGGGGTAAGCGCCCGGGAAGCCAGCATTTTAAGGATGTCCTGGCTGTTGTCACCGGCGAATCTGCGGGAGGCCGTTTCGTAGAGCTGGAAATAGTCTGTTTTGCCTGTCTGGCTCCAATACCTTCCGATTTCCTCGGAAATGTTAAAGCCCAGATGTGAACCTTCCCTGGTTAATGCATCACTTAGCCTGTTTTCCTTCATGGCTGCCTGGTACAGTTCATGGGCAACGCCATGGGCGCTGATTTCCTGCAGTGCGGACTGGATGGTACGGCAGAACGCCTCCTTCTGTTCCTCATCCCCATTCCTCAGACGGAACCGCAGGGACGGGCCGGGCAGGAGAAGGTCCAGATATACCTCCATCACGTTGTTGATTCCGGCTTCCCTTGCGCACCGGTGCCAAGGAGAGGTGTCGCTGTCCAGAATGTCTGTAAATAAATCCCAATATATCAATTCCTCCTGGCTGCTGCCTGTAAGGTCGATGGCATAGTCAATGATGGAGGCCTGTTCCCTGGGACTGTCCGAGTAGGCAGGACTTTCAGCGGTAAGGGAACGTTTGCCTGGGACGGGCATCTGGTCCATGGCAGATAACAGGGAGCGGTGCGTACCTGTATAATGGGACAGGTGTTCCCGGTCAAGGAATTCAAGCACTGCCCGGTAATCCATCTTCCCGTAAAGCACCATCAGGCAGTTAGAGTAGTCATAGCATCGGTTAAATGCCTCTTTCACAAGTTCAAATGTAAGTTCCCTGTAATGGAGATGAAGTCTTCCAAGGAGATTGGAAGAGGGAAGTCCCGGATAGAGGGCTTTTGCCGTGAAGCTGTCGGCATTTTCCTGGATATCCGTGAGATGGCCCCAGTCCTCGCTGAGCACAGTGCCCTGTATGGACAGGGGGCCCTCCGGGTCCTCCAGCTCCAGACGCAGCGCCTCCCGCAGATAGAAATTCCTCTCCTTCAGCGCATCCGGTTCCTCCATGCAGCACAGATACACATCCATCAGTTTTATGAGCTGTTCCTGGCTCAGCGTACATATGGGGTAACAGGTATATGTATTATCCGTAAGCCCGTTCATGAAGGTGGAATAGCTCTTGCTGTCCATGTCAAAGAAAATATCCCGGCTGGGATACTTGCGGCAGGAGGATAAAAGGAGGTGTTCCAGTATGTGGTTGGTGTCGGTCTCGTCAAACTGGGGCGTCCTATAAATCAGGTTAAACCCCAGTTCCGGGTCATCGTTCTGTATAAATAAAAGCCGGGCGCCGCTGCGGGCGTGGTAAAACTCCACGGTCCGGGCACCCAGCATGTGTATGAATCCAAGTTCAGTCACGGTGAATCCTGATACGGTTTCCCCGGTTCCTGGCAAAGATACCATGATATGTCTCCTTTCACATGCAAACCTCACTATACTATAGCATTTTGCCCGGGGGTTTTGCAAGGAGTACCTATCCACAAAAACAAGAACCGAAGTGAAGGACGCTATTTTATGCATGTAAACAAGAGTTATTACTGCACATAGCATGATTACAAAGGTAAATAAATCGCCATATGTAACATACATGAGCACCAGCCCCTTTATTTGTATGAGTAGGCGGCTGGACATATCGCCCCATCGGTTCCCCTGGTAAATATATTATATTGTCATGATGCTGACCGAATTAAGTTCCGGGGCCTGTCTCATTCAATCTTTGTGGAATCATTTCCTCTATATACTCCAATAAATCCCAATGCCGATAATTGTTCCAGTAATAAAAGCAGTTTAATATAAGAAATATCCATATATAAAAGTATGGATTGGTGTAATCAGTTTGCCAATGAAAAAGTACCAAAAATATCGTAAGGCTGATTCAACAAAGGACCTTTTCAGGAACAGGTTTGAATCTGATAAAGGTTTATGTGACATGTGTCATAGCAAACCAGCCACGGGAAGCAGGCACGTAAAGTGCAATATGCACAAAGAATACCAGATAAATTCAATAATTTGCATAAAAATCATTTACTATGACACGTGTCATAGCAAAATGGCATAAAGTCCGCTATGCTTAAGACAACGTAATGATTTGAACTTAAGAACTTGAATATATGGCCATATGGAAGTCTAAGGAGAGAATACGATGCGTGAAAAGACAGATAGTACTTTATTAAACGTGATACAGCTGGTAAACCAGGAGAGCAGCAGGGGAACCCTGGACCTGGAAATGATAAAGCCGTATCTGAATGAGTTCATCCGCGCAAGGTTTGTGCCAAAGGGAGGATATATAACCACGGAGGATGTCATCATTAAGCGGGTTTATTACATCATCACAGGTTCCTTTTATGAACTTCGTTCCTCTGAACAGGGCAAGACAAATCTCCTGTCCAGGAAGAAGGCGCCGGAGTTCCTGGGCGTTGACCGGGCAGTGAATCCAAGGAAGGCAAGCCTTTCCACCAACCTGGCCCTTGAACCCTGTATCGTATTGGAGATAGACACCAATTATTTTGTTAAAAGCCTGAAGGAAAACGGAGAGCTGGGGCTGGAAATCATTAAAAATATCTGTGCAAAGCTGTCCAGGGCCTCCTACCGCTCAGACCATATCCTGTTCCACACCACCGGGGAAAAGCTGATGCTGTATATCATCCGGTACTGGGAGGAATATCACACTGGGGGAAATGAGTGCACGGTGGACGTAAAGAACATGTATATTGCAGATGACATTGGCGTCAGCACCAGGACATTGTACCGGGCGCTGAATGAGATGAAGGACCAGGGGCTTTTAAATGTGGTCAGGGGAAATATTGTGGTGACTTCTGCACAGATCCAGATGATACGCAGAAGATGCGAAAGTTTTATGGAAGGTGGTGACCTGGAGTGAAGATAATGGAAATATCGCTGGCCGTGGCCGAAGAAAAACAGGATAAATGGTATGATGAGGGGCATTTTAAATCCCTGCTCACCTCACTACTGGAAGAAGGCAGGTATCTTCAGTGCAGGTATGAGGGCAACATCCTGATTCTTTCCGGGGATGCCAAGGCAGTGTTTGACGAAAGCGGGAACATGCTGGAGCTTTACGACCTGAAACAGGATGCTCAGGAGAACCTGGCGGGCAGGAAGGAAGCGGCGGAACTGGAGTTTGAAATGATTTTATTGCTGTCGAAGTTTAATATGGAGTAATCCTGGCGCGGGGAATTGGAAACCGGATAAACAGAGAATATGTAATTTGCAGATGATGGGATTGAAGAAGATACAGCTAAAGAAAAATTCAGTATGAAGAAGTAGCTATAGCACACAGAGAAGGAGAAGCCATATGATGAAGGGACATTTACATAGAAACGTAATAGGTTTACTTACAATGGGGTTACTTACAGCCGCCGCCATGGTCATGATGACCGCCTGTTCCGGCAGCGGGAACGGCGAGGTAAAGGCGCAGGAAACATCCGGCGCAGGCGGAACGGACATCCAGGCCGCGTTCATCGTGGACCGGCTGGGGGACAATGCCGCCAATGATGAGAGCTACCGGGGTATCCAGGAGTTCGAGGCAAAGACCGGCATAAAGGTTACCACCGTGGAAGCGCCGGAGCTGCAGGACCACGAGATCAACGCCCGTACCTTTGCACAGGAGGGGTATGACCTGATCATAGATGCGACCTCCTTTACGTCGGAGATTTACGAGGCACTGGCGCCTGAGTTCCCGGACAGCCACTTTGTAATCGTGGACGGCACTGTGGACGGCCAGGACAATGTCACCAGCCTCCGCTGCCGTCCTGAGGAAGCCGCATTCCTGACAGGCGCATTTAATGTCCTGATGAACCAGGAGCTGGGCGGCGGTAACAAGGCGGCCTTCATCGGGGGCATGAGGAACCCGGACCTGGAGCGTTCCCAATACGGTTTTACGGCAGGGGCTGAATATGTTGGGGGAGAAGCAACCGTTGTATATGTGGGCAATTTTACCGATGTTGCAAAGGGCAAGGAAATCGCGCTCCAGCTTTACAACAATGGGATGAAGCTGGTGCAGGCATTTGCTGGCGGGGCCGGGATGGGCGTTTACCAGGCAGCGGAGTCGGTTGGGGAAGGCGTCTACGCAATCGGGGGTGCGGCAGGCCAGTTTAACCTGTCAGATTCCATCATTGCATCCCAGGTAAAGCTTACCGGCAACCCAATCTACGATGTATGCATGGAATTTTACGAGGGCGGCCTTGAGGGCGGTATCCGGCAGTTTGGGCTGAAGGAAGGCGCTGTGGGTATCAAGTATAACCCGCTCCATGAAGAGGAAGTGCCAGGGGACATCAAAACACAGCTGGAAGAGATACAGGGAAAGATTGTAAGCGGGGAAATCGTTCCTCCATCCAACGAGGACAGCTTTCATGCATTTGGGAAGTAAGGACATTTAACGCTCATAGCAAGGGGGAACATACATGGATCCTGCAGTTGATATGAAGGGAATCACCATGCGCTTTGGCAAGGTGGTTGCCAATGACAAGGTGGATTTTTCAGTGGAAAAAGGAGAAATCCTTGCCCTGGTAGGGGAAAATGGGGCAGGAAAATCCACATTAATGAATATTCTTTACGGTCTTTACATCCCCACGGAGGGTACCATCCACATCAATGGGGAGAAGAAGGTATTCCACTCAGCCATCGACGCAATGGCGGCCGGGGTGGGGATGGTACACCAGCATTTTATGCTGATCCCAAGGCTTACGGTTACGGACAATATTGTACTGGGCCAGGAGCCTCACAAAGGAATCCGTTACAGCCATGGAAAGGCCAGGGAGGAGGTCCTGGAACTGTGCAGGCAGTACGACATGAAGCTGGATGTGGACAGCCGGGTGGCGGACATTTCCCTGGGAATGCAGCAGCGGGTGGAAATCATAAAGGCCCTGTACCGAAGGGCGGACATATTGATCCTGGATGAGCCGACGGCAGTCCTCACGCCCCAGGAGATTGACGAGCTGGGACGGATGCTTCAGAAGCTGAAGGCCATGGGGAAGACAATCATCATCATTACCCACAAGCTTCAGGAAGTCATTGATTTCAGCGACCGGGTAACCGTGTTAAGACAGGGAAAATGGATTGGCACCGTGAAAACACAGGAGACCACCGCGGAAGAGATTACGGAAATGATGGTGGGCAGAAGCGTCAGTCTGGGCGGCGGTAAGAAAGAGGTTGTGTCCAGGGAGGATATCCTGGAACTGAGAGGCGTTTCTTACCACAATGGACAGAAGGAAAAGCTGAAGGATATTAACCTGAATGTCTGTAAAGGGGAAATCCTTGGAATCGCAGGCATTGACAACAGCGGCCAGAAGGAACTGACCGAGGTCATAACAGGCGTCCTGAAACCGTCGGCGGGACAGGTCCTGCTGAAAGGGCAGGAGATTACGGGACATGCTGTCTCCGATATCAGGAAACAGGGCGTGGGCTTCATTCCCCAGGACCGCCACAGGCATGGGCTTGCCCTAAGCCAGAACATAAGGGATAACCTGATCCTGGGCTATCAGAGGGAGAAGGAATATAACCAGAAGGGATGTTTCTTCAATGAAAAGGCGGTCAGCCGCGATGTGGAAGAGAAGATAAAGGAATTTGATATCCGGCCCGCGGACATGCAGCTTCTGGCCCAGGGACTGTCCGGGGGCAACCAGCAGAAGATCATCGTGGCAAGGGAGGTCAGCCATGCAGGCAGCCTGATTATTGCGGACCAGCCCACCAGAGGCGTGGACATCGGCGCCATTGAACTGATCCACAAAACCCTGGTGGATGCCAGGAATGCAGGCAAGGCCGTGCTGCTGGTTTCCCTGGAACTGGACGAGGTCATGATGCTTTCTGACCGGATTGCAGTCATGCATGATGGGGAAATCATGAAAATCCTTCCGGGAAACCAGGCCACCAGGGAGGAAATCGGCCTCTTAATGGCAGGAGGAAGGATGGCAGAAGATGAATAAAGGAAAAAAGGAAATGATGGCAAATGTACTGACGCCATTGGTCATTATATGCATGGCCTTTCTGTTTGCCTCGGTGCTGATATTGTCGGCGGGCTTTAACCCCGTGGCGGCGTTCTACCACCTTTTTGCAGGCGCCTTTGGGACGAAAGCCAGCTTAATCAACACAATTAATAAAGCGGTTCCCATTGCATTTGCAGGATTTGCAGTGGCCCTTTCCAAGAAAGCAGGCATTTTCAATATCGGTATCGAGGGGCAGCTGATATTCGGGGCATTTGGCAGCGTGCTGCCGGGCATTTTCTTAAAGGGACTTCCGGCGGTCATCCATATACCGGTCTGTCTTTTATCGGGGATGCTGTTCGGGGCCGCCTACGCCCTGCTCCCCACCCTGCTTTTCGTAAAGCGCGGCACCAACCTGATGGTGATGGGAATCATGATGAACAACATAGCCAGCCTTGTGATTACATATCTGATCGTGGGACCATTTGCAGGAAAGAATGCAACGGTCAGTTCCACCGAGATGGTGGAAGAAAGCGCATTCCTGCCCTATATCATCACAAAACCCAACAAGCTTTCCATTGGAATCCTGATTGTGTTCGCAGTGGCGTTCCTTATGTGGCTGTTCATCAACAAGACCAGCATTGGCTACGAGCTTAAGATGTGCGGCGCCAACCGTCAGGCCGCGCGTTATTCCGGGATTAAGGTGACATTCTATATGACGGCGGCCCTTTTACTGAGCGGCGCCCTGGGCGGCCTGGCAGGGGGAGTGGAAATCCTGGGGAATTATCACAGGATGTATGACAGCTTTTCGCCCGGCTATGGCTTTGACGGCATCCCCATCGCCCTTTTGACGGGCGGAAACCCCATTGGGGTGATTGCGGGAGCGCTGCTCTTTGGCGCACTGCGTGTGGGGGCCATGAAAATGCAGACCCAGGTAGGCGTTTCCACTGAAATCATAACCGTTATCCAGGGAACCTTGGTGGTCCTGATTGCATGTGAGTCCCTGATCCGTTTCCGACTGTCCAGGGCCGGCAGGAGAAAGGAGGAAAAAGCATGAACTCCATAGTAACCGTAATGCTGATATCCCTTCTGCGCCTGGCAATCCCCATTGTCATCTGCGGAATCGGAAACATGTACTGTGAAAAATCCGGCGTCATGAACCTGGGCGCGGAAGGAATGATGATATCCGGCGCCTTTGGCGCGGTAGCAGGGACCTATCTCACCGGAAGTCCCTGGCTGGGGGTCCTGTGCGGCCTGCTTGGCGGCCTGGCGGTGGGATTTGCCCATGGGCTTATCTGCGTGGAGTTTGGCGGATACCAGAACATCAGCGGCCTGGGGCTTAACATGCTGGCGGCAGGGCTTACCTCCTTTTGCTGCAGGAGCCTTTTTGGGACCGGCCTGTCCCCCGCCGTGGCATCCATCCAGACAACGCCTGTTTTAAAGGGAATACCGGGAATCGGCGGTTTCTTACAGCAGTTTTCCCCAATCGCATATATCACCATTGCCCTGGTGGCTGTTTCCTGGTATGTGGTGAAATATACAACGGCCGGACTCCGCATGACCGCCATTGGGGATGACCCCCAGACAGCGGTGACGGCCGGCATCGATATATGGAAGATACGCATGGGCTGCGTGATGCTCTGCGGCGCCCTGGCAGGACTGGCAGGAGCCTATATGTCAATCGGACAGCTGAACATTTTCATGGAGGATATGACTAATGGAAAAGGTATGCTGGCTGTCATTGCCGTGAAGATGGGAAGGTGGGAGCCAAAGCGCATCGTGCTCATCGCCCTGCTGTTCGGGTTCTTTGACGCGCTGCAGCTCCAGCTTCAGATGAACAATGCCTTCCATTTCCCGCCGGAGTTAATCCAGACCATCCCCTTTGTGGTGGGCATCCTGATACTGGCCATGGACTCTGTAACGGCTACCAATCCCCAGGCGCTGGCCAAACCATTTTTAAAGAATAAATATAAATTCTAAGGAGCAGATAATTGTGAGCAGAAGACCTAATATTGTATATATTTTAAATGACCATCAGGCTTTTTACGGCCATGGCCAAAATGGAAGCCAAGGACCAAAACGTCCCTGTTTTGAGAAGTTTGCGGCCGAAGGCGCTGAGTTCACCAACACCTACTGTGTATCGCCCATGTGCGGACCGGCCAGGCGCAGCATGCTGACCGGGCTATATCCCCATACCCATGGCCAGGTGCATAATGAAAATGACCCGGAGTACAAACATGAGGTATACCTGGATAACCTGGCGGCCGGGGGCTATAAGAACTACTATTTTGGAAAATGGCACGCAGGCCCGGGCTGTGCTTATGACCATCACTGCGAGGGCTTATCCGAAACCGGATACGGCAACCCCTACAACACCCAGGAATATGATGATTACCTGAAACGCCGCGGACTTCCAAGGGCCCAGCACAGGATAGAGCGGGTGTTTACCCAGGACGACTATGATAAGAAGCATTATTTCCCCAAGCTCGAGGAGGGAAAGCTTTATCAGTGCGAGGATTTCTGGTGCGGCGAACATGCCGTGGGCGTGACGGTGACGCCTAAGGAGACACATGAGGCGTTTTTCCTGGCCAATCTGGCCTGTGAACAGCTAGAGAAGCTGGCAGGGCAGAAGGGCGGGGAGGATGACCGGCCATTTACCCTGAGGGTGGATTTCTGGGGGCCGCACCAGCCCTTCTTCCCCACCCAGGAATTTTTAGACTGGTATAAGCCGGAGGATATAAAGGAATATCCCAGCTTCAGGAACGACCTTCACGACAAGCCATATACGCTGAAAATGGAAGCCAACCGTCCCCTGGGCGATGGTGAGAACATCATTTATCCCAACCCCCTGCCATGGGAGGACTGGCAGCAGATCCTTGCACACTGCTATGCCCACGGATCCCTTCTGGACGCGGCAGGCGGCCTGGTGGTGGATAAGATTAAGGAGCTGGGGCTGGATGAGGACACCCTGATAATCTGGAGCACGGACCACGGCGACGCCATTGCCTGCCAGGGCGGGCATTTTGATAAGGACTCCCATATGGCGCAGGAGGTGATGCGGATTCCGCTGGCCATGCAGTGGAAGGATGTGATAGAACCGGGAATCCGGTGCAGCGAGCTGGTATTTACCTGTGACATCCCGGCCACCATGGCGGACGTGTCCATGTGCGCCTTCACAAATCCCATTGACGGAAAAAGTCTGATTCCCCTGACCCGCACGGGACAGGAGGGAGAGGATGCAAGGAAGTCCTGGCGCAAGGAACTGATGTGTGAAACCTACGGTCACGGCTACGGTGTGACCATCATGGCGCGTATGGTAACGGATGGAAGGTGGAAATACGTGTGCACGGACCATGGGCTGGATGAGCTGTATGACCTTGAAAATGACCCTTATGAACTTAAGAATCTTGCGCTTTTAAAAGAATATGGGGCTAAGAGGGAAGAGATGCGGGATATGCTCCGCAGACAGCAGGAGCTGACAGGCGACCCGGTGGCCATGGATCAGCTGATTGTGTGTGCGTAGGGTGTGACGGCTGGAATGGATATACGGACATGCATTGACCGGGGAGGTTTCTATATAAAAGGAGAGATATTATGGCCGATACAAAAAAGATGAACATTATCATGATCCTCAGCGATGACCAGGGCAGCTGGAGCCTGGGAAGCTACGGGAATCCGGAAATACATACGCCTGTGCTGGACCGGATGGCCGGGGAGGGCCTGCGGTTTGAGAACTTTTTCTGCACCAGTCCGGTGTGTTCTCCGGCCCGGGCATCCATCCTCACCGGGAAAATGCCCTCCCAGCACGGTGTCCTGGACTGGCTGGGCGGCGGAGCCATCAACAAAGAAGACTACCGTGGATTTAAGATTGACTACAGCCATGCGGTTCCATACCTGGCAGATCCCGAGGCCAGCAAAGGCAGGCAGGTGGATGGAAAAGTGGGATTTGAGGAAACCCTGTCCTACCAAAAGTACATGAATTTTGAACGGGGGCCAGTATCCTACATGAGGGACCATCTGTGTTACACGGAAATCCTGGAACAGGGCGGGTATACCTGCGGCCTTGCAGGCAAATGGCATCTGGGCAATTCCTATGAATCCCAAAAAGGCTTTTCCTTCTGGGAGGTCATTGCCAGGGGCGGCACCAATTACATGCTTCCGGAATACATGAGGAACGGAAAGCCGGTCATAGAAGAGCGGTACGTGACGGACATCATTACGGACGATGCCCTGCGGTTTTTGGAGGACAACAAGGAAAAGCCCTTCTATCTCAGCGTCCATTACACGGCGCCCCATGACCCCTGGCTCAAGGAGGACCAGCCAAGGGAGATATGGGACCTTTACAATGACTGTGGGTTTTCTTATATCCCCAACCCGCCCCGCCATCCGTGGCAGGAAGCCAGGAGGACCCAGCCTGACGATGAGAAGCAGCGCAGGGAGTACATCCAGGGTTATTATACCTGCGTGACGGCCATGGACAGGAATATCGGCCGGATCATGGATTATCTGAAAGCCAGCCATCTGGATGAGAATACCATGGTGATTTTCCTGGCTGACAATGGCTTTAATATAGGCCACCACGGCGTGTGGGGAAAGGGAAATGCAACCTTCCCGCTGAATATGTATGAGAGTTCCGTAAAAGTCCCCTGCATTATCTGGGGCGCCGGGGTCAGGGGAGGTAAGGTGAATGAGGCCCTGGTAAGCCAGTACGATTTATTCCCCACCATTCTTGACGTGACGGATACCGTGAACCCGCAGGTGGAACAGTATATGGATTCCCTTCCCGGGACCAGCATGAAACCAATCCTAAGGGGAGAAAAGGAACAGATACGGGATGAAGTGGTGGTATATGAGGAATACGGCCCCGTGCGGATGATCCGCGACGACCGCTATAAACTGGTATACAGGACACCCTATGGACCGCATGAGCTGTTTGACTTAGAAAAAGACCCGGATGAGGAGCACAACTGCTTCGATGCCCCGGAGTACAGAGGCATTAAGGCGGACCTGTTCCAACGGCTTGAGAAATGGTTTGAGGCTTACACACTGGAAAAGTATGACGGCCGCAAATTCCCCGTGAAAGGGGACGGACAGATGGAGCGGCTGGAGAAGTATGGTACTGAGACAACGGTGTTTAAATCGTTTTGAGTTTCATATGCGCCGACTGGGCTCAGCCGGCGCATTTACGCTTGGTGGCACTGAGTCTAGCCGACGCATTTACGCCGGGCGTCACTGAGCCCAGTCAACGCATTTACGCCGGGCGTCACTGAACCCGGTCGGCGCATTTACGCCAGGCGCCACTGAGTCCAGTCGGCGCATTTACGCCGGGCATCACTGAGTCCAGTCGGCGCATTTACGCCGGGCGTCACTGAGCCCAGTCAACGCATTTACGCCCGGTGTCACTGAGTCCGGTCGGCGCATTTACGCCAGGCGCCACTGAGTCCGGTCGGCGCATTTACGCTGGGCGTCACTGAGTCCGGTCGGCGCATTCACGCCGGGCGTCACTGAGCCCAGTCAACGCATTCACATCTGCCGTCACTGATACCTGTCGGCAAAACACAGCCGCGGCAGCCCAAGGAGGGCGGCGGCTCCGGCCAGGGTCGTCCCATAGAATAATATCTTATCCTTCAGGTAAAGGAAGTCCACGATGCTTCCGTTACAGACCGTACTTCCCGTGCAAAGCACCAAATCCGCCCAGCTGCAGATGGACCGGCTTACACAGGGAATCCCTCCGTCCTCTACCAGGACGCCGTAGCGCGTCTGACCGATGTTCACAGGACTTAAATCAGCCGCCCGCACAGGAAATTGTCCGGACAGGCGCTCCAACAGGGACGGTTGGTAGCCAATCAGTCCAATCCTGGGTTGTCCGTATACGCTGGAAATATACTCCGCCGCATCCGCCGCGCACTGCTCCGGGCCGTCGCACCGGCAGTGGACCGTACATTCCACCTTCCCCAGGTGTTTCATCACGGCGTTGAGGGCGGCAATGAACAATCCGCGGTCATGGGAATCCTTCTCTATATCCAGGGCGCATATATCCTGAAGCGTCCCCTTAAAAACAGAAGGCGCATCTGTAAATGCCTGCCCAAGGGCGCCCATGCATTCGGCCTGGACCATCACGTCCTTGCCTGTTATGATTGGAAAATCCCTTCGCTCAGTAATCCCGATGGCTTCCTCCGGGGTCAGGGAACGTGTATTGATTTCCACCCTTTCCTTAAGGATTCCCTCCTTTTCCAACAGTCCTGAGAATCTGGATTTTAATTCCCTGTAAAATGTATCCGCTGTAATTGCATCTTCTATCATATCCTTTGATTCCTCCCAAGAAATTGTTCAACTTCATCGCTATAATGTCCATCCATGAGCCTGTCTGCCAAGACCACGGCCTTCAGCTGTCCGTCCAGCAGGATACCTACCCTGTGGGCCAGCATCCGGGCCTCGGTGAAATCATGGGTGACAAAGATAATGGTACACTGGAAACGTTCATGTATCTTCTTAAGTTCCAGGTAAAGCTGCTGTCTGGTAGCAGGGTCCAGGGCTGAGAACGGTTCGTCCAGAAGAAGGATTTCCGGTTTAAGGGCCAGCGCCCTGGCCAGCGCGGTGCGCTGGCTTTCCCCTCCGCTTAAGGTACCGGGATACTGGTTCCTGATATGGGTTATGGACAGCATTTCCATAAGGGTGCCTGCCCTCCTGCCCTGCTCGTCCTTGGAGAAGCCGTGCATTTTCAGGCCGTATACGATGTTGTCATAAACCTTCATATGCGGAAATAGTCCGTGGTCCTGGTACACAAAGCCGAGCCTGCGGTTAAAGGGCGGGATATCCATGACGTCAACGCCGTCATAAAGGACAGAACCGCCGTTTCCCGGGAACATGCCCCCTATGGCCTCCAGCAGAACGGTCTTACCGGACCCTGTACGTCCCAGTATAGCAAAGATTTCCCCTTTTTCAATGGTAAGGGACAGGGGATTTAGTGTAAAACTTCCCCTCTTCACGGTAAAATTGTGGATAAGGATTTCTTTCACTTAATGTCCCACCTGCCTTTCACGTCCATAGGGGGATTTCCCAAGAACCTGGGCCAGCGCCAGGGTACAGCCGGAAATCATCAGCATGAGCATGGCTGTTGCCATGGCCGTTGAATTATTCCCGGTTGAGATGCTCAGATAGATGCTGCCTGGCAATGTCTCGGTTTTAAAACGGGTCACGCCCACCAGCATAAGGGTTGCCCCAAATTCCCCTAAAGCCCTGGACCAGGTCAGGATGAAGGCGCTGGTCAGGCTGCCCCGGCACAGGGGAAGGAGGATGGTAAGAAAGCATTTCCAAGGGGAAGCGCCCAGGGTCTGTGCGATGAATTCAAGCCTTTGGTCCGACGCCTCAAAGGCAGTCCGTATTAAACGGACCGCATAAGGAAGGTTTACCAGGATATGGGCCATCACGATTCCCGCAGGGGAGAAAACCACTTTGAATCCCTGCTCCTTCAGCCATTTACCGGCAGGTGAAGAAAAGATGATGAGAAGGCTGAGTCCCAGAAGGATATAGGGAAGGGAGAGGGTAAGCTCAATCATCAGGCCGGACAGACGTTTAAATGGCATGTCTGTCCGTGTAAGGGCGTAGGCAGTGGGGAGCGCCAGGGCCATTACGATGACAGTGGATATACTGGCAGTGACAACGCTGAGACGGAAAGCGGATAAGATTTCCTCTGAACGTATGGTTTCGGCAAAGCAGGGAAGCCCGCTGACCATGACAGCGCTGATTGCGCTGCCGATGAAGAGTATCACCAGCAGCGCGGTCCCGATGGTTATGGCTGAGAATAAATCAAACCGTTTACGGCGTTTCCTATTCCACGATCTCATATCCGTATTTCATCCATATTTCTTTGGCGGCGTCAGTGTTTAAGTACTGGTTGAATGCATTAAGGGCGTCCTTATCCGAAGCGCAGCTTAAGGAAGCGGCAGGGATGGTCTTGATGTATGGTTCCAGGTCTTTTGTGTCCACGATTTCCACGCCCTGCGCGTCGCAGTTCTCCTTCCAGACAATGGCTGCATCGGCCTCGCCCGCTGCCAGGGCAGTGGACATCTGGGGCGCGGTGGCCGTGGTTGCCTCAATCTGCACCTGGTCAAAGATGCCGGCATCGGTCATGGCCTTTTTGGCAATCTTGCCGATGGGAGTGGAGTCCACATCCCCCATGATAAGACTTACGCCATCCCCGGCCAGGTCTGATAATCCCATGATATTCTTGGGATTGCCGCTCTGCACTGCCAGGACGGGGATATGTTTAACCAAATCTTTTTTGTTCTCCACATAGGATTCCACCGGCTTCAGTTCATCCCCGGAGCCGGCAACAAACATGTCTCCTTCCTCGGAAGTGGTTATCTGTGACTGAATCTGGCCCGCGTTGGCATAGGTGGCATTTACCTCGCACCCCGTGGCGTTTTTGAATGCATCGGCGATTTCCTGGAACGGCTTTGTCATCCCGGCGCCGCAGTATATCATCAGGGTGTGGCCTGTGAGGTCGGGCAGGTTGGGGAGTTTTGCGGGCTTGGAAGTGTCTTTGGATATATCCGCCCCAGACTGGCTGGTGCCGGATGCGCTGCTTTCTCCGGGAGCAGTGGTTTGTGCCGGTTCAGAAGTCTCCTGATCCTGGACCTGGGGCGTGGCGGCTGCCGGGGAACCGGCCTCATTGCCTTTTGCGCATCCACCTAATACGGATGCAATCAGTGATGCAGCTAAAAAAAATGCGACTGTTCTTTTTTTCATTGTAATACCCTCCAATTAGCAAATATAGTAATATTTACCATATTATAATGGAAAAGCGTTATTGTCAAGAAAGAATAACGGAATGTGGGACCAATATGGCATTACCCTTAGTTAATGCAGGATTCCATTTTACTAAATATCCCCGGACTTGTAAAAATCCAGGAAATACCGTATAGTAAGATTTAATATCGGGGTCTGCACATACAGCATTTAAGGCGGGGGAAAGCGTATGAAGGGATTGATTAAACAGCTAAAGTACAGGTTTTACCGTCAAAGCATTACGAAGAGGATCATCATTGTGATTACCATGCTCAGCATCCTGTCCAATGCGGTGTTTGTTGGAAGCGTATTCGTAATCATGAAGAACCAGCTGTTCAACAAGACAAAGCTGGATCATGAAAAGGACATTACCATGCTTGAAAAGGAACTGGAGATGTTCTTTAATGGAATCCGCAATGATGCGGTGTCCGTTCTGGTCAGTGACAGCTGCCAGACCCTCCTGTCCGATTCCGAAGAATTCCTGTCATCAGACACCGCGGTCCAATACCGCAAATACAAACTGATGCAGGGCACCATCATGAGCACCATAGGGCAGAGGCCGGAATACAATACCATTGCATTTTACGACCTGAATGGAAACTGCTATGCGGATGACCGTCTGATAGAATCCCAGGGATACCTTCTGCAGCAGCAGGAACGGGTCAGGGATTTCCTGGATTCAGATAAGAATGAATCTGTTGCGTTTATCCATAAAAGCCCATGGAGGAAGAAAAAGGAAAACGATTTTAAAGACTGTATCAGCTACCTGCGCAAGGTTTACAATAAGAACAAGGGACAGCTGATTGGCGTGGCGGAACTGGAGATACCCAACGAAGCCATTAAGGAGCTTTACAGGCCCATCATGGAAAACGGAAGCAGTATTTATCTTGTAAGCGGGGACTGCGTCCTGTCCGCAGGGGAGCCTCACATGCTTTACAGGAACCTGGCCACAGAGAACTGGTATGCACGTCTGAATCAGGAACAGCCGGAGGATGGGATGCAGATATTAAAGACCAGGAAGAATATTTTCTTTCAGAAACAGTATGCTGAATTTGGCTGGAGGATAGTGGACGAGGTGCCGACATACACATACATGCGCGATGTACAGCTGTACGCATTCATCGATATAATGATAGGCATACTGCTGCTGTTTGGCAATCTGTACATATCCAGGATATTGATTGCATCCATCACAAAGCCCCTTAGTAAAATCACCAACACAATCGTCGATATCGGAAAAGGCGATTATAACCAGCGTGTCCATGTTAAGGATGGCGGGGAGATTGGCACGCTGGCCAACGAGTTCAACCGGATGGTTGACAAAACCGAATTGCTCATGGAAAAAATCATTGAAAAGGAGGAGGAAAAGAGGGAATCAGAGCTATCATTGATCCAGATGCAGATGACCCCCCACTTTTTCTATAATATCCTGGAAAGTATCTGCGGCCTTATCGTGATGGATGATAAACGGACTGCAATCCATACCATCAGCCTTCTGTCCGGTTTTTACAGAGGGGTGCTGAATAAAGGCAAGGAGATTATTTCCATCGAAAAGGAATTGGATATTGCGGTCAATTACCTGGAAATCATGAAAATCTGCCATCCGGATAAATTTAAGTATGTGATTGACTGTCCTAAACCAGTTAAAAAGCAGAGCATCAATAAGCTGACGCTGCAGCCGATTTTGGAAAATGCCATCCATCATGGCTTTGACCAGATGCCGTCAGGAGGAATGATCTGTATTGCAGGAAGGCTGGAGGATCATAAGGTGATACTGGAAATCAGCGATAACGGAAAAGGGATTGGGATGGATTGTTTAAATGACAGGGACAGGGAGAAGGGGTTCCATATGGAGAGCTTCGGACTGGCCAATACGGATGAACGGATTAAACTTTATTTTGGCAGGGAATATGGGATATCCATCGTGGGGCAGCAGCGGGGAACCAGAATCAGGATTGAACTTCCCGCAATGGAATGAATTTACAAACACGCTTTTAGGTAAATAGTAAAATCAGGGGGAATGGGAATGCTCAAGGTAATGGTTGTGGATGATGAAATGCTGATCCGGAAGCGAATTATTCTGGGATTTGACTGGGAAGCCATGGGGTATGAAATTGAAGACGAGGCAGGGGACGGGGCAGGTGCCCTGGAGCTTTTTGCACAGAAGCAATATGACCTGGCCATTGTGGATATTGCCATGCCTGGCATGAATGGGATTGACCTGGTTAAAAAAATCCGGGAACTGCAGTATCAGACCCATATTATCTTTCTTACAGGACACAGCGATTTTAAATACGCGCAGCAGGCAATCCAATACGGGGTTTATGATTATATCCTGAAGCCCATCCATGAAGAAGAGTTCATAGCGGTCCTGAAGAAACTTCACATAAAAATCGAAAAGGAAAACAGCCGGGCAGTCCTGTTTAACGAACTGGAGAAAAAGAAGGATTATATGGATGCGGTACTGCAGGCCAAGATCTTCAGCGATTATCTCCATGACGCCTCCAGACAGGATTTGGAGGAACTTATAAGGGAGTCCTTGGGGGAGGCGGGCATATGTGATGAAGATGCATACAGGATCATACTGCTGCGCATGGATCTGTTCCTGAAGGAACATGTGGAACCTTCAAAACAGGTAGAAATCGTGCAGGAAGGCTGCAGGGGTGTGATTGGGAATCAGCCCTGCCTGGCTGTCTGCGATATATATGAGGATTATATGATTTTAATCCTTTCCTCAAACCATGACGGGAGGACACCCATATGGAAACAGGAAATCGAAAAGCTGACAGATGTTTTATGTAAAAATACCGGAGGCAATGTACAGTGCGGCATCAGCCTCCTGCATAGTGGCACCGCACAGATGGGGAATGCGTATGCAGAAGCTTTTTCAGCTTTAAACAACGCGAAGATCCTGAAGGAAAACACCCTTTCCTACCAGGCGGTAAAGGATAGGAAGAATATATATTATAAAATCCCCAATCAGGAGCTGAAGGACCTTCAGTATCACATAACGAAAAACAATTTTAAGGGCTGTCAGGAAATCATACGGAGAATCTTTAAGGAAATGACGGACCGCTGTGTGAACTTTGAATGTGTGGTCATGAACGTGAACCGGCTTTTCATGGAGATGGTGGATGCGGGTGTGGTTTCTGAACTGGATATCAGGCGCCTTCTCAATGGACGTCATGGGGCGGAACAGGTGCTTGATAATATGGCGGATATGGAAGAGATGGAGGAATGGTGCGGGAATGTGATCTATACTCTTCTGGAAGGGGAGATAAGGCTTTCCCTGGAAAGCAGGAGCCTGCCGGTTGTGGAGAAAACCTGCGGATATATCAGGGACAATTACAGGGACCCCGGGATGACCCAGACCCAGATTGCGGAGTCCATGTGTGTTTCGCCTTCCTACCTGAGCGGAATATTTAAAAAGACCATGGGCGTGACCATGGTCCAGTATCTTACCATGGTCAGGATGGAGGGCGCCAGGGAACTGCTGCTGGAATCTGAATATGATGTAAAGGATATTGCCGAGATGGTTGGGTATCATGACGAATATTATTTCAGCCGGTGCTTTAAACGCCAGTATGGGCTGTCCCCTATGCAGATCAGGAAGTTTTCGGATTCCAGGAGGATACGGACTTAGGGAATCAGCCATTATCCGCCGGATTGGAAAGCTTGTTATATATCTGTTCTGCACTGATTCCAGGATTATGGAGTATCAGATTATATATCCCCTCAATCACGGGCAGCGGTTCCATAAGGTCCTCTGCGATTTTGACTGCTGCCTGTCCTTTTTCTACTTTCCGCATTACCTGCGTTATCAGCTTTGTATACTCCCCCTTCATGACACCTTGGCGCAGCCCGTTCTGGATGCCTTTTTCAATTCCAAGTATTTCCCGTTCCTCCAGTTTATCTGCAAACAATTCCATTAAAGCGTCACACATTTCCCGCACCTCCTGATATGTTTCCCAATTTGCCCGGATGATTAAATCCATGGCTGTTTCATATAACGGATTACGTTCCATTCCTTTGTATTCACTTGCCAGTATCTCGATATCCTCATGCAGCGAAAGTCCGCTTCTCAGCCGGCTCAGCCACATATTATCTTCCTTTGACAGTTCCCTTATGACCAGGACCTGCACTGGGAACAAAAGGCCACGGATATAGTAGATTCCCGGATACTCCATCTCCATATCCACACCATAGGCATTCCTCAGATACATTGATAGCTTTCGGGGAAAATGCTCACCAGCCAGCGTTACCGTCACGTCTGACGGCAGGATTTCCATAACCCGTTCCGTGTTGGATTGGAAGATACATGCATACCCCATTACTTTGTAGAAGTCATTAACATTGACGTAATCCTTCATGGCTTTATATTCAACCACGTTATACCGGCGGAATATACGGCCGATGTTCTTTTGTATTTCCCTGCAGGATTCTTCCTTAACCACCAGGACATCAATCTGCAGCGGTTTGCGGGTCAGATTATACTCCGCATAGAACCTCAGGTAGTTCCTGTCCTTTCCAAGTTCAATCTGCAGCACGGCAAAGAACGCCGGATGCCATTGAAGCTTCCTTTTATCCATTCTCTTCTCCTTCCATTATAATAAAAACGCCCCTCATCTTCAATAGGTATTCTGAGGCATTCCCTGACACGCTGGATTTGTAACACACTGATATTCTGGCCGAAGAGGCCCAAACAGTACCGGATGCGGTACCAAAGACTGTCCTGTTAAAACCTCCGGGACAGCTGGAAGATTATGAACATCGGCAGAAGCCGTAAAGAATTCATGGATATAGTATAACCAATCAGATAACTGTACGCAAGGGCTGCTATAAAAAATTTACCAAAATGTACAAAAATACTCCATGGAAGTTTGATGTATAATTGTATATCATTAATTTATCACAAAAAGCCATGGCGATTTAGAAGGGTTAAATACAATGTATACAATGATGAAGGAGAAGGGGATATGAAAAGAAAAATTACAGGAATGCTCATTGCATCAGCGCTTGCATGCTCACTTTTAGCAGGATGCCAAAAGGCGGATCCATCAGGCAATACCGGCACACAGGCGGGCGGGACCACTGCTGCGGGGACAGAGGCCCAGACGTCAGCCACGGATAAGGACGCGGTTAAGGTAAGGATCCTGACACGGTTCAGCAATCCTGACAGTGTACGTGAAAAATATTTTATGGATATGGTCGCAAAATTCCAGGAAGAGAATCCTGACATTCTTTTAGAGGATGTTTCTATTTCAGATGAGGAATCCCATGATACATTATTTAAGACATCTGTTGCAGCGGGCGACCCCATCGAGGTATTTAACTTCCTTGGATACGCGGCAAACCTGGACTATGTGAAGAACGGGGTGCTGGCGGACCTTTCCGGATTAATGGATGAGGATCCGGCATGGACTGAGGACTATATCGATGCCCTGTTTGCACCGGTGGACTACAGTGATTATGGTGTGGAAGGTATTTATGGAATCCCCAATGCACCTTATGGGGTCTGCTGTTTCTACAACAAGGCGGTGTTTGACAAGCTGAATATGGAGCTTCCGGAAAACTGGGAGGCAATTGAGAAGGCTGCGCCAATCCTGATTGATAATGGATATATCCCGATGGCGTTTGGCGCAAAGGATAACTACAGGGCAGGACATTTCCTGACAGCGCTTTCCATGAAGTATTATGGGGACCAGCTGAAGACAGATTTAATCAACGGGGATACGGCATGGAACAGCCCGGAAACGGTTGTATTAATTGATATGATGAAAAAATGGTACGATGAAGGGATTTTTGGAAGCAACAACCTAGCATATGATGCCAATGGGGAACTGGCGAAACTGGAGAGCGGGGAGGCTGCCATCATTTTCTCAGGTTCATGGAACATTGCCACTGTAAATGAGTTTGAGAATGCATCTGACATCGTATGCAAAGGATTCCCGTACTTTGAGTCCAAGCCGGAATTTAAGGATGAGTGGATGGGCGGACCGGATGATTTCATGTCCATGACAGCCAAACCAGGGGATGACAATTATGAGGCTTCCGTGAGGGTGCTTAAGTTCTTTACTTCCCAGGAGTACTGGCAGGGACTGTACGAGGTACAGCAGGGCGGCGGAACATTCCCTGTGAAATTTGACGAGACAATAGAAGCAGATCCATTGACAACGGAATTTAATGAGTATTATTCCAGGGCGGCCAATATGATAGGTGAAATTGAGCAGTTCTCGCCCATGACCTCCCTTTTGGATACGGTCAGGACGGAGGTCACGACCATATTTGCAGGTGATTCCGCAGGCGATATTGCGGACCGTATCCAGGCCGAGGTTGAGGCCTACGATGCAATGCAGTAGCCGGAGTACTAAAATCTGCGCAAAGCTATATCAGGCATACAGTATGACGGGAGGTTTTCCTCCCGTCAAAATTACAAAAGGGGGTGTCCGCATTTGAATGGCGTGACAAACAGGCGGCGCAGGATGGAGTGTGTGCTTCTCAGCCTGCCGGCGTTCCTGCTTTATTCTTGTGTATTCATATATCCGATGATTTCCGTGTTCCGCCTGTCGTTTTTTAAATGGAACGGAATACCGAATTCACCGCTTCAGTATATCGGGCTGCGGAATTATACGGCTTTGTTTAAGGACCCGAAGTTCTTTACGGCCCTGACCAATGTTGGGATTTTTGTACTGTCCGGTTTTATCCTGATCCTTCCTGTTTCACTGTTCCTGGCATCGGTAATCCAGTCAGAAGGCAGGGGAAAGCGTTTTTTAAAGACAAGTTATTTCATGCCCCAGGTCATCAGCCGTACAGCCATAGCGCTTATGTGGTATTTCCTGCTGTATCCTGAGGGCGGCCCCGTGGCAACCCTTATGGAATCCCTGGGATTTCATGACATCAATGTAAACCTGCTGGGCAGTAAGACATACGCCATCTACGCCATTACATTTATTAACGCATGGACCTATGCCGGTTTTAATATGCTGATATTTTCAGCGGGCCTGACCGGTATCCCGAAGGATATTTATGAAGTAGCCGTGGTGGACGGGGTTACGCCCTGGCAGAAGTTCCGGTATATAACATTCCCCATGCTGAAGAACAGTTTCCAGATATTTACCTTAAACTGCATCATCGGTTCCATCACCACTTTTGAAATGGTCTATGTCACCACGGGAGGCGGCCCTGGAAATGCTTCTGAGGTATTCGGGACCCTGCTGTACAAGAATGCTTTTACATACAATAACTACGGTTATTCCAATGCCATGGGTTCATTCCTGATTGTGGCGTCATTCCTTGCCAGCGTGCTGCTGACCGGATTGTTTGCAAAAGCCAATCAGGATGATTAGGAGGTAAGGCCATGAAGAAATGTTCCATTGGTAAGGTTATCTACTGGATATTGGCGGTATTGTTCAGCGCTGTTTTTATTTATCCTGTTTATTTTACGGTGATATCTTCATTTAAGAATAATAATGAGATATGGAACACCATGTTTGCCATGCCGTCTGCCGTGGAATGGGGGAACTATATCTCGGCTGTCTTTGATGTGCAGATCATCAGGGCGGTAGCCAACTCATTTTTGTTTTCCATCGGCGCCTGTGTGGTAGTCATACTGTTGGTGACCATGGCGGCTTATGTGGTGGCAAGGAAGCTTTTAAAATGTACAGGGTTCCTGCGGCTGTATTATCTGCTGGGCCTGATGATCCCGCCCTATGCCATGCTGATCCCCATTGTGACCATGTTTACCACGTTTCACTTAAGGGACAGATACCTGCCCATGATTTTCCTGTATGCGGCAATTAATTTCCCCATGAGTTTTTATCTGATAACTGGTTTTATCACCAGTATCAGCAGGGAGCTGGATGAGGCGGCCATCATGGATGGATGCAGCACGTTCGGCATTGTGTTCAGGATCATATTCCCCATAGCCAAGCCGGGTATATTCACAGGCGCGATCATGGCGTTTCTGGCAGTATACAATGAGCTGGTGTTTGCCAACACGCTGCTGACCAGCAAGGCCATGAAGACAATCTCCGTCCGCCTTCTGGGCCTTCAGGGGGAGCGCTTTACCAGCTACGGTCCCATGTTCGCAGCTATCGTCATGTCCATCGTGCCCATACTCATCATTTACCTGCTGTTCCAGGAAAAGATTGAGGGCGGCGCCGTGGCCGGAGCAGTCAAAGGATAAGAAGGTTAAACAAGGAGGATTTTATGGTTAAGATAAAGGGTTTGCAGCATATAGGAATCCTGGTGCCGGATGTAGATGCGGCAGCCGGATGGTACACAGGGAAATCCGGTTTCCGTAAAAAGGCTGAGTTCATGGCGTCGGGAAGCCGTGTGATTTTTGTATATTCCCCGGAAAGCGGGGTACTCTGTGAGCTGATAGAGCGTCCCAAGGGAAGCGGTGAAGCAGAAGAGATAGAACAAAACGGAGGCAGGATTGACCACATTGCCTATGAGGTGGAGGACCTGGAAACGGAATTTGAAGAGGCAAAGGCATGCGGTATGGAAATCATAGAAGGAATCGAACAGGTGCCGGAATTTTGGGAAAATGGATTTGCATATTTCATGGTGTACTCCCCTGGCGGGGAAAAAGTTGAGTATTGCAAGGTTCTATAAGTAATCATCATAGCAAGGAGGAAACCGTAATGAGGAAGATGAAGGCGAATATCGTGCCGCTGCGTTTCCAGGATGCGGACGAAAAGGAATTTTACAGGATATTGGATGCTTTAAAAGAAATATATCAGGAGGAAGTGAGCTTTCTGGAGCCGCGGACGGCTGGCGATGAACTGCCTGAGGATGCGGATGCTGTGCTGTTCCCGGTTATGTGGACCAATGTATATACGGAAATGGACAAGCTGTTAAGGACCATCCATGTGCCGTCCATCGTGCTTACCACCACGGTGGGGGTATCGCTGATGTTTGACTGGGAAGCAGTGGCGTATATGAAGCAGAAGGGCCTTCAGGTATTCAACCCCCACAGTGTGGAGCTGGCGAAAACCGTATTTAAGGCCCTGGCCCTTAAGCGTGATATGAAACACCAGAAGTTCCTGGTATTCCACGATTCAAAGGGAGAGGGACTGATCCCGGAACAGTTTAAGATATTTTATTGGTGGAACGATGAGTGTATCCGCGACATGAAAGAGAAATTCGGTATCACCATTGTACATAAATCATATAAGGCCCTTGGGGAAAAGGCCAGGCTTATTCCTGACGATGCGGCCAGGGAGGAGATGGAACGCTGGGATTTCCATGAGGAGGTCCCCTATGAGCGCCCGGTCCTGTCCGCAATCAAGCTGTTCATGGCAATCCGCGACGAGGTGGATGCGGAGGGGGACGTGGTGGGCTGCGGCGCCAACTGCCTGAATGAGGGATTCTTCAGCGAGACAACACCCTGCCTTGCCTGGAGCCTCCTGTATCAGGACCGGGGGATTTTCTGGGTATGCGAAAGCGATACATCCTCCCTTATGACGGAATATCTCATAGGAAGCACCATTGACTGTTCCCTGTTCACCACAAACATCTATCCCTTCCTGTCAGGCATGCCCGCCCTTTCCCATGAAAAAATCCAGGAGTTCCCTGATGTGGCGGATCCGGATGACCATGCCCTTCTGGTACACTGCGGTTATCTTGGCTGTGTGGCCCAGGCAATGGCAAAGAAATGGACCCTGCGCCCGCCGGTTTTGGGGTGGCATTCCTGGAACATAGTGGGGGAAAACTCCATTGTGGTTGATGCTGAGGTGGAAACAGGGGACATTACCCTGTGCAAACTCCGTTCTGATTTTAACGGCCTGTTTGTGGAAAAAGCAGTGCTGGAGGAGTATGTTCAGTATCCTGGCTCTGATTGCCGCAACGGCGGCCTGATACGCGTACCGGACGGATATAAACTGATGGAGGATATCTGTTCCCATCACATGGTTGTGACAACGGGTAAGAGAACCTGCCAGATGAAGGCGGTTGCTGAGATATTTGGTCTGGAAGTTTTTTGATATTTGATGTTTATGGAATATGATTAATGACCACATGGAGGAGTGTATACATGATTGGGAGTGGAGAAGTCAAGGTATGGGAGGAATCCGTGGTGATTCCCACTTACAAGGTGGGGAAACCCAATAAGAATCCCATGTTTCTGGAAAAAAGGGTTTACCAGGGAAGCTGCGGCAAGGTATACCCTTATCCTGTAATAGAAAAAATATATGATGAGAAAGAAGACGTGACATACAGGGCAGTCTATTTGGAAAATAAATACCTGAAGGTCATGATACTGCCGGAACTTGGGGGCCGTATCCAGCGGGCCTATGATAAAACCAATGGGTATGATTTTGTTTACTACAATCACGTGATTAAGCCCGCTTTGGTGGGACTTTTGGGACCGTGGATCAGCGGAGGCATTGAATTCAACTGGCCCCAGCATCACAGGCCCACCACCTTCATGGAGGTGGACCGTATGCTTTCAGACAACCCGGACGGTTCCAAATCCGTGCTCTGCAATGACGTGGACCAGATGTATGGGACAAAAGGGATTGTCAGGTTCACCCTGTACCCGGATAAGGCGTATATAGAGATAACGGGCCAGTTATACAACCGCACCAATATGCCCCAGACATTTCTCTGGTGGGCCAATCCCGCTGTTCCGGTAAATGACAACACCCAGTCCATTTTTCCGCCGGATGTCCATGCGGTCATGGACCATGGAAAAAGGGATGTGTCCAGGTTCCCCATAGCTACCGGGGTCTATTACAAGCATGACTACAGTGAGGGCGTTGACATTTCCAGGTATAAGAACATCCCTGTTCCCACCTCCTATATGGCTGAGAAGTCAGGATTTGACTTTGTGGGAGGGTATGACTACGGCGTGGGGGCTGGCGTCCTTCATGTGGCGGACCATCATGTATCGCCGGGAAAGAAGCAGTGGACCTGGGGATGCGGGGATTTCGGAAAGGCATGGGACCGGAACCTGACAGATGAGGACGGACCGTACATTGAACTGATGACAGGCGTGTTCACGGACAACCAGCCGGATTTCACATGGCTGAAGCCTTTTGAGGAAAAGGTATTCAGACAGTATTTCATGCCCTATAAGGGAGTCGGGGCGGTTAAGAACGCTACCATACATGGGGCGGTTAATTTTGAGGTTTCGGATGGCCGGGGCAGGATCACGGTTTATACAACCTCAGAACATCCGGCGGCCGGACTGGAGGTGCTTTTTAAGGGGGAGAGGATATTTAAGGAGACTATTGCGGTCAGCCCGGAAAAGGCATATACAACCTCAGCAGCCTTAAAGGGCGGGAAGGATACGGATTACACGGTACGGCTGCTGGATGAACAGGGAAACATACTTGTGGCATACACGCCTCTTGAAGAAAAAATACCGGAACTTCCATCGCCCGCAGAAGCAGCCAAGGACCCAGAGGAAATCATGACCAATGAGGAACTCTACCTCACAGGCCTGCATATTGAACAGTACCGCCATGCCACGTATCTGCCGGATGATTATTATCTGGAAGGGTTAAAACGCGACCCGGGCGACATAAGGATTAACACGGCGTACGGCAGCCTGCTGTTATCCAGGGGCCTTTTTGCAGAAAGCTGCGGATACTTCAGGAAGGCGGTCAAACGGCTCACATGGAAAAATCCCAATCCTTATGACAGTGAAGCCTATTATAAGCTGGGGCTGGGACTTTTCTGCCAGAAGCAGTATGACCAGGCATATGATGCCTTTTATAAGGCTGCCTGGTCCAATGAACAGCAGGAGATGAGCTATTATTATCTTGGGGTTATCGGGTGTATCAGAAAGCAGTATGCGCAGGCGCTGGAGCTGGTTGATAAGGGTCTGGTGAAGAACTGGCACAATATAAAGGCAAGGGGGCTTAAGGCGGTCATCCTCAGGAAGCTTGGCAGGACCCGGGAGGCAGGGGAGTGGATCAGGGATAACCTGGCCATTGACCCGTTTGACTATGTCTCATTGTCAGAGATGGTTTACGGTTTGAGGGAAGAGGGACGGGAAGAGGCGGCAGCTGTCCTGAATGGCCGGATGCGCGGATTTCCCGGCAATTACCTCCAGCTTGCCAGGGATTACGCTGAGGCAGGATTTTATGAGGAAGCAGCCCATGTGCTGAGGAACTGCGATGCCTGCAGGGAGGATGCTCTGTCCGGCTATTATCTTGCCTGTTATGAGAAAAAGGGCGGTATGCCCATAGAGGATGTCAGGGCGCTGTATCAAAAGGCGGAAGCGCGCGATTCCTATTGCTGTTTTCCGAACAAACTGGAGGATATCGAAGTCCTCAGGGATTGTATGGAGGTCCTGCCGGATGCGTCCTATGCCCCATATTATCTGGGAAACCTGTATTATGATAAAAGGCAGTATGAGGAAGCAGCAGGATTATGGGAACGGAGCGCAGGGAAGAATCCGGATTTCCCCACGGTCTGGCGGAACCTTTCACTGGTTTATTATAATCATATGGATGAGCCTGACAAGGCCCTGGCTGCGATTGAGAAAGCATTTACCCTTGACCCCTCAGACAGCCGTGTGTTCCTGGAAATGGACCAGCTGCATAAAAAGCTTCAATATACGCCTGGACAGCGCCTGGA
Organism: Enterocloster sp. OA13; assembly: GCF_022440595.1. Taxonomy (NCBI): domain Bacteria; kingdom Bacillati; phylum Bacillota; class Clostridia; order Lachnospirales; family Lachnospiraceae; genus Enterocloster; species Enterocloster sp. OA13. The sequence continues at coordinate 5,869,463 of NZ_JAKNTF010000001.1, forward strand.
ATATTTCGAAAAATATAAGGAAACAGCCCTGGAGCGGGACGATGCATGTATTGAATACATAACCCTTAAGAATTTTGTGGGACACCATGAGGAAGCATATAAGATTTTAACGGAGCGGAAGTTCCACCCTTGGGAAGGCGGGGAAGGAAAGGCAGCGGCACAGTATGTCAGCGCATTGGTGGAAATGGCAAAACGGGAGATTTCCAGGGATAACTATGCCAAAGCCCATGAACTGCTTAAGAAGGCGCTGGTATATCCGGAAAACCTGGGCGAAGGGAAGCTGGAAGGGAGTAAGGATAATAATATCAATTACTACCTGGGTGTGACGGCAGAGGTCATGGGGGATAAAAAGGCTGCCATTGAGTACTACGAGGCAGCGTCCGTCGGCTCTGACGAGGTGGCTGGTATGATGTACTACTACGACCAGCCGGCCGATATGATACTGTACCAGGGGCTGGCAAAGTACAGGCTTGAAAAAAAGGCAGAGGGAAATGCCAGGTTCTATAAGCTGATTGATTTTGGCGAGCAGCATGTGAGGGACGAGGTAAGGATTGATTATTTTGCAGTGTCCTACCCTGAGCTTATGATTTATAATGAGGACTTCACCAGGAAGAACATGGCCCACTGCCATTATGTAATCGGACTTGGCAATCTTGGCCTTGGCAACATGGAAAAGGCCAGGGAATCCTTTGAAAGGACATTGGCCCTGGATAAGTCCCACAACAACTGCAGGCTGCTTCTGAATGGAATGGACAGACAGGATGACCATGTATAAATACGCCGGATAAAAGGGTGTTGCAGGACCGCGATATGCTGGTTCTGCAACACCCGTCCGCATTTATCCGCTATCTGGCACAGGAACAGGTATTACCGCTGTTTTTCCTCCCGTCCACATACCCGGCCGCCATAATCACCAGACCAACACCCATCCCCAAAAACAGAGGGTCAAAGGGAAGGCGGATGAACACCGACCCGGCCAGCACACACAGGGGACCTGCGATGATGGACAGGACCGCGTATCTGGCGGGAATCCGTCCGGGCAGGAACAGGGCGCCGGACATGGGCAGGAACAGGACCGCGCCCCGCAGTCCCATGGACATGAAGCTCCACTGGAGGATGACAGACTGCAGGTCCCCCATGGTGAAGACCACGGCCGCAAGCAGCACGGCCACAATGGAAATCCGGGTACAGGCCAGTTTTTTCCTCTCGTTCCGGTCAAGGCCCAGAGGGGATTCCAGGTTGCTGGTAATGATGCTGCTGATTCCCAGGGTCAGGCCTGCCCCGCATCCGATGATGGCGATGAGAAGCACTGCCAGGAAAATACCTGCCAGGAAGCCAGGCATGTAGAGCATGATGAACTGGGGAAATGTCCTGGCGGCGTCCATGGCCGGGAAGAGCATTTTCATGTAAATCCCAATATATACCCCGCCCAGCCCGATGGGAGGGATTAACAGTGCGCTGGCCAGGGCACCCTCAACAGCCGCCCGGCTGCTCTTGGCTGACAAAACGCTTTGGGCATAGGTCTGTGTGGACAGGACCCCGATCATCAGGGACAGGGCTGCACCGCCGTCCACCCCGGCGCCGCGTGCAAACAGGCTGAAGTAACGTGCCGCCGGAAGGCTTTCATACAGGTCGTTAAAGCCGCTGGTTTTCCTGAATACAATGGCCACGCACAGGATGGCGCAGGCATAGAGCAGGACGGTCTTGATAAGGCCGATGGTTCCCGCGCCCCGCATCCCGCCGAACACCACATAGCATACCATGAGGCCCGCCACCAGCAGCGCGCACAGGAAGGGAGGCAGGGGCAGAAGCGCTCCTAACAGCGCCATGGCTGACAGAAGCTGTGCGATGATGTTCAAAAATATGCCCAGCGCGCCCAGGACAGAGGTGAGAAGCCCGGCCTTATGGCCGTATTCATGCTGTATCATCTGCTGTAAGGTCAGGTATCCGCTTTTGCGCATGGGCCTGGCAAAAAACAGGGCCAGGAACAGGCAGCCGATACCGCCGCCAAGACAGAACCATAAGGAGGAGAAACCATATTCGAAGGCCAGCTGCGAGGTGGCCACGGTGGAGGAACCTCCTACCAGGGTACCGATAATGGCGCCTGCAACCATGACAGAGGAGGACCTGCCGCCTCCGATTGCAAAATCGCTGGCATTCTTCACCTGGCGGCCGGAGTGGATTCCCACCCCGGCCATGATGAATAAGGTCAGCAGCGCGCCTGATAAATGGGGTAGTCCTAAAGTAATCATTTATATCCGCTCCCTGGTATTATTTTTCTTTCTTATCTTTCTTATTGGCCTGGTCCAGATTGCGCTTTAAGTCTTCTTCTGCTTCCTTTTTGTCCGCTGTCATGGACAGGGCCTGTTCCTTTCCAAAGTACATGCCAATCAGTCCAAGGGCCACGGATATGCTGGTCAGCTTAATGATCATCGGGAAGAAGGTGCCTTTAATCATAACAGCCAGGGCAGCGCCGGTCCCGCCGCCAATGATAAGGGCAATGACGAAACCGAAAAAGCAGGCGGCTCCGGCAAAGATGGATATGTAAGCGCCCCAGCCAAAGAGCTGGTAAAGTATTTGGGAACCTTTTTTCATACCGATACCTCCTATACAACCCACAGCGTGGGGATGATTCCGATGAGGAAAAGAACACTGAGCAGATAATGCAGGACACACCAGATAATGCAGTTCTGGGTGGTTTCCTTCATGGCCGAGCCTGAGATCCCCATGGCGGTATACATACACAGGGCCAGGGGAGGGGTCATGCCTTCCATTGCGCCGCAGATAACGGGAAGCAGGCCTGCAATCAGGAACGGGTTGGCGCCTGCGCCTGCCATGACAGAGACAATGGCAGTACCGAAGATGGCTACCTGGGAGGAGCCCGGAAGTATCATGCCCAGGACTGCGGTAAACAGCGGGATAATCAGGGCCAGGGGCACCAGTCCCAGTCCCCATCCGGATATCATGGCGCCGATGTTGGCCCCCACGTTAAGGGATTCAAACAGGTTGCTGATACAGTAGGCGAAAAAGATGGTGGCTGCAACCGGAACAATGGACTTGGTTCCCTTCTGGAGAAGGGCTGCAATCTGTTTTGGCCCCACCTTCATGTTCCTTCGGATGATGAACAGGGCATACACTGCCGCGATGCCGGGGGTAAAGAGCAGTACGCAGCCGGACAGGGCGGATGCCCCGGCAGAGGTGAGACGGCTGGTAAAGAAATTATCTTTTAACAGGGCATCCAGAAGGAAGGGGAGGAGGATGACCACGGGTATCATCATGGAGCGCCATCCTCTTCGCATGGCGTCACCGAATTTTGGCACCTGGCTGGCAGGCAGGGCCTGGATCTTGTGGTATTTACAGAAGAAAAAGATGGTCAGCGCGCGCTGGATGATGAACCAGAGGGATATGCCCCACATAAGCAGCCAGAACTGGGACATTGCGTACTTCTCATCCCCGTACAGGGTTGTCAGGATGCCAAAGGAAGCCACGATGATGCCGGAAGGCGGAATCATGTTTCCCATGGTGCTGGACGCCATACAGATATTGGAGGCCAGGTAATCGGGAAAGCCGCTTTGTTTCATGGAAGGGATGGTGAAGACCCCGGTGGCAGCTACATTGCCCGCAGCGCTGCCGGACAGGGCGCCCATGAAACTGGACACAAGAAGCGCCACATAACCGGTGCCGCCTTTAATGCGTCCAAAGATGGACAGGACTACTTCCACACAGGCATCGATTACTTTGGTCCCTGTAAATATCTGTGCCACGACCATGAAGGCTACAATGGCGTAAAACAGGGTGTTGGTGGATGTCTTGTATACAAATTCCCATGCATGGCTCCACTGGTTGGTCATGGCCAGCATGACAATGAAGCCGGCCAGCATCCCTTCATAAATCGGACGTTTCAGGACGATAAAGAAGATGCAGATGGTGATTAGCAGCGCGGCCAGGTAGACAAGCTCGATTGGCATTGCTTTCCTCCTCTCTTATTTTAAAAATTGCCGGTTGTCACCAGTTATTTATACAATACAGAACCTGGTACAGCCGGCAACTACTCAGAATTTATGCAGCCTTTACTCCACGGGGATTTCTACGTCCAGCAGAGGCGGATACTGTTGGCAGCCAAATATGTCACCCTCCCCAAAGGAACCGGAGGGACGCAGACGGTTGATGGTGAATTTGATTGCGTAACCCGGGTCAAATTCCACGAAATCAGCAATACGGCTGTCCGGTATACCGAACAGTTCCGCCACGAATGCACGGTTGAGCACACCGCTTTTTTTAACCAGTTCATAGTTTTCCGGGTCGCGGAAAATAATATCAAAGGTGATTCGGTCCGTACCGGCATTCTTGCTGCGGATTGTTTTTGCCAAATCAACAAGTTTCATTGTCTTCATAGTTTCGTCCTCCTTTTATTCACCGATTTCAATCATGGAAACAGGGAACAGCTCCAACGGGTCATCCACTTCCACGGTATGGTCCATGGTCCAGGTATAGGCATCGGAAATCTTGGTAACTTCATCCAGGATAAATGCAGCAGTTCCCGCGGTTCCCTTAACCTCAGGCAGCCTTGCGTAGAAAATCTGGCGCATGCCGATCAGGGTGACTTCCTGTGCCAGGGCATCGTCATCCGCAACGCCTTCCACTACGATTAACAGTTCATGGGACTTGGTTTCCTTAATTGGTTCCATGTCGCCCATGACGCCGTTCTTACCGAAAATCCGGTAGCTGAGCTCATATTTATCATCGGGATGGCGCTCTGCAACCTGGGATTTGGCCCAGTCGATTACCTTGTCAATGTTCTTGATTGTATATGGGTCGCGCACGCCTGCAAGTCCCATGTAGCGCTTTCCTATGTAGCCGGAACCTTCCAGTTTTACCTTAACCCTTCCTTCAATTGGTATGAACTTCGGATTGGTGATACGGCAGGTCTTTTCGTCAAACTGTTCATATGCGCATTCGCTCATATCCAGGCAGCCTCCGGCCACATATTCATAATACGGGTTGGTCCGCTCATACATCGCATGTCCTGCCACGGAAGCAACGGTACAGCGCTGGAACGGTGCCATGGCGGTAACCTTCACATCATCCTTCGTGATGGTTCCGATAACGGATTCCTTGGCGCCGTAAGGCTCGCAGCAGAAGGATGCGCACTCCAGGACCTTGCCTGTGTAATATGCGATGTTCTCCGGGAAGCCTTCATAGATAGCGGCTGATGCAAAGACGCAGGCATCACTGGTACGTCCGCCGATGATGACATCCGCCCCCATCTCCAGGGCTTTGATGAATGGATGCACCCCGGATACGGCCACAATCCTGGTGGTGGCGTCCAGCTCCTCCATGGTCAGGTCGGTACGGCTGTTCAGGCCTTCGATTGTCTCACCGGCCAGCATCTTCCTGCGGAGATATTCCTTATCCACTTCAGAATAAAAATAAGCCAGTTTGAACTTCTTTAAATTATGCTTCTTCGCCATGTCGCGGATCATCTCAACATACATATCCACACGGCTGTTGGTTCCGGTATCGCCTGCGGAGCCGATGATCATGGGCACACCCTGTTCGCGTGAAGCCAGCAGCATTAATTCCAGGTCATGATACTGCCAGTCCGGATGGCTGGCGCATTTGTCCATGCCCAGAGGCACCGGGCCGATATCGTCACTGCCGGAATCACAGCAGTAATAGTCTGGTTTTGTTTCTGCACCGATGTAAAAACTTCCTTCCTTTGTGGGGGCAAAGCCCAAATGTCCATTTGGGGAAATAATTCTCAGAGTGTCCTTTCCCATGGTAATCCTCCTTTAAGATGTGTTGTTGATATAACTTGTTATTACAAGATATACCAAGAATAGCACACAAAAATGGTGATGTCAAGATGGATATTTGTATTTAAATACTTGGGAGTGCCAATTTTTCAAGTATAAAATTGTGATATATGCACAAATGATATGACAAGTCTGGTGTTTTATATCCAACTTGTAATATCGAAAACAGGGCTTGAAGGGTTGCGCAAGGTTATGGGGAAATTAAAAAGGGGCATTATTGCAGGTAGTTGTATATGATTATGCTATATTCATAGAAAAAGGGCCGTATCCACGATTTTGGATACGGCTGATTGTTTCATACAGGATATGTAATTTTCAATTATGACCCCGTCCTATAGCTGCCGCTGCAGATGGAAGGAATATATATCGGACCGGTAATATCCCAGTTTATACTCCATGGCAGAGCCGTCCGCGGCATAATAAACGGATTCCAATACAATCAGTGCCTTATCCTTGGGCAGCTCCAGCACTTGTGCCAGCCCGGAATCAGCATTAACAGCGCCGATGCTCTGTTCCACCCGGAACATATCCACGCCAATCCTGGCATACAGGTCATAGGTTGAAAATGCGTTGCCGGATTGTTCTGCATCCTTGGCGGCCTGCCACATACGCTGCCCTATGTCCGGGGGGAAGAAGGAACGGTAATATACAACCGGCGTGTGGGTGGCGTATCCAATCAGGTTCAGGTTGGATACAGTCCCGCCCAGACGGCTTTGGGCTGCTTCATCCTGGAACTCAGGGGAAAATGACTGGATGCACGTATGGCCCTTCAGTCCTTTCTGCTGCAGTACCCGGCTGAAGCTGATGATTTTGTTCAGTTCGTGGTTAATGGCAGGCGGCTTTACAAAGGTGCCTTTCCCGTGGACGGAAAATGCCATGTCCTGCTGTATCAGCAGGTTCAGGGCCTGGCGTACCGTGATACGGCTTACATCATACTGCTGGCACAAGGTACTCTCGGAAGGCAGCTTGTCTCCAGGATTGTATTCGCCCTGCTGAATGGCCTCTGACAGCTGCCTTGATATCTGGAGGTACATTGGAACACTTGAATTATGGTTAATCATGATTGTGACCTTCTTTTTCAAAAATCTCAGATTATCATAACATGTCATGATCTTTTGTACAAGCTGATTTTTTAAACCACAGCTCCCATGACGCCAGGAGTACGCCGCAGACAATGATGACATACTGAATCCATGCCCGGTCACCCGGCGGGCCGGATGAGGGCGGCCCTATCTGTGGACAGGCGCCACTGTCCCATCCTCCACCCGGAATACCGCATCGGCCAGGTGTTCCACCAGGGTCCTGTCATGGCTGACAGCCAGAAGCGTGCCGTCATAGCTTTCCAGCAGACGCTCCAGTCCCTCCATGGTATACACGTCCATATGGTTGGTGGGTTCATCCAGGATTATGAAATTACAGCCCGACACCAGTACCTTGGCCAGGGCTGTCTTCACCCGCTCCCCGCCCGAAAGCACGCTGACGGCTTTAAACATGTCATCCCTGCTCATGTAAAGGTTGGATAACACGGCCCTGCATATATGCTGGGGATAGACCGCGTCCGCGGTTATATTTTCCAGTACGGTCTTTCGTGGGTCCAGGGTGTCCTGGTCCTGGGAAAAGTAGCTGACCCGGGCTTCTGAGGTGATGAATGTGCCCGGGGCATGTTCAAGGAGGGCCTTGATCAGGGTGGACTTGCCTGCCCCGTTGGTTCCTGTAAGGAAGGTCCGCTTCCCGGATTCCACGTAGAGGGTGGCATGATCCAGGACATAGTTGTCACCGTAGTTCACAGTCAGTTCCCTGACCGTGGCCGCATATCTGGCGCGGATGCGTCCTGCATCCGGCAGCTTCATGGATACATGGGGAAGCTCGGCCGGTTTTTCCTTTTTCTCCAGATGTTCCAGCCTGCTGATGACGGCTGCCTTGTTGCTTTGGACGTGACCCTGCTGTACGGAAGCAATGCCTTTGTAGAGCATCCATTCGCTGCTGCCCATGCGCTTTGGCGGCTTTGCCATTGTCTGGCCTTTCCGCTGTAGGGCATCCGCGGCTTTTTCCAGGTGCCGTTTTTCTTTCTGGTACTGTTCATACTCAAACTGCTGGAAATTCCGTTCCCTGTTTTTCTGCTGGCTCCAGTCTGAATAATTGCCGTCAAATACCCGTATTTTTCCGTCCTCCAGTTCCCAGATCTTGTTGCATACCCGGTCCAGCAGTGTACGGTCATGGGATATCATAAGAATGGCGCCCCGGTAACCGGCCATCATCTTTTCCAGCATTTCCACACCGTCCACGTCCAGGTTCGTAGTGGGTTCATCTGCAAAGAGCAGGGGAGCATGTCTGGAAAATGCAGATGCAATGGCAAGGCGCGTCCGCTCGCCCCCGCTCTTAACCGCGCTTTCCCGAAGCTTCATCTGGCTGATGAAGCGTCCGTCCGGCTCACCGTCCGGATCCCCTGACTGCAGGATTTCCGCAATTTCACAGTTTCGCCTGATAGTCCCTTCATCGCAGGCAATCCTGCCTGTCAATACCCCGAACAGGGTGGATTTGCCTGCGCCGTTGCGGCCGATAAGGCCAATCCTTTCCCCGTCCTCAATTTCCAGTTTTTCAATATCCAGTACGGTCTGGATGCCGTACTCCTTCTTAATGTCCTGTGCATTTAATAACAAAAAAATCCCTCCTAAACGCACTTCGTTCAGAAGGAATCCAGATTCTGGGCAATACCGTGGGTGAAACCCGGGACAACGCCGCGACATACCGGTACCGCAGTATGGAAACGCTGCAAAAAGTAAATGTACCAGGTTAAATATATATAGGGTGTCCGGATTACGGTCCTGTATAAAATATGGCCCTCTGAAACAATGATTCCCAATGACTGAACGAAATGATGAAAATGCATAAGAATAAATGCCTGTCTTACCACGGCCTGTCTTGCCATGGAAGCACAGAATCATATCCATGCTGTCATTTGCTGCTGTTCAATCATTTAATAATCATATTTCAGTTAGCCACCTTTCTGCTGTTGGAATCGCCGCATGCACACAGCACCGCGGCAATTCCGATTATAGGGGAAGTAAGGATGGATGTCAAGAGGGGAATTTTAAATGCTGCGCCGCGGGAAGTTCAAATGCTGCGCCGTGATGCGCAGATATTTTACAGTCCTTTTACAGGGCAGTGGTGACATGGATTCCTGATATCCGTTACAATTGGTCCATAAGACGTCATATCCTGCGGATGCAGGCCCATGTGCCTTATAAATAACGGGAAGGAGTCCTGTCAATGATTAAAACCTATGTAATAGACACCAATGTGCTGATACAGGCCCCCTATGCGGTCAACTGCTTTGAGGATAACCAGATTGTACTGCCTGTGGCAGTGCTGGAGGAACTGGATAATCTGAAAAAAGCCGATGGGGAAAGAGGCGCCAATGCGCGCAAGGCCATAAGGATCCTGGAGGAACTTCGCCGGAACGGGAATCTGCTGGCCGGGGTAGGACTGGAAAGCGGCGGGAGCCTGCGGGTGGAGAAGAACTTTGTGGATGTGACGCTCCCGCCGGATCTGCCGGATGACAAGATGGATAACCGGATACTGAAGGTGTGCAGGGGGCTTGCGGGGCAGCTGGGGGCGGATAATCGGGCTGATGACATACATCAGGCCCGGCAGGTGATTCTTGTGACCAAGGATATCCTGCTTCGGATTAAGGCACAGATAATCGGGATACGGGCAGAAGATTTTATTACGGAACAGGTATCGGACAGGGACGGGCAATACACAGGGCGGACAGAGGTGTATGCGCCCGAGGAAAGTTTTAAGGATTTCAAGAAAAGGGGAATCCCGGTCAGCGCCGTTTATATGGCGGACCAGGACGGCCACTGCAGCACGCCCAGTCTATGGGAAAACCAGTTCATCATGATAAAGGCAGACCAGTCCTCCAGGAAAACGGTTCTGGGACGTGTGCAGGGGGAGCGGATTGTGGCCCTGGATTATAAGAAAAGCAAGCCTTATGGCGTTGCTCCCAGGAATTCCGGCCAGTATTTCCTCCAGGAAGCCCTGATGCAGCCTGCGGAACAGGCGCCGCTTGTCATTGTAAAGGGGATGGCTGGCACGGCCAAGACATTTTATACCTTGGCGGTGGGCCTTGAAAAACTTCTTAACAACCCAACGGGCGAATACCGGAGAATCATCATCAGCCGTCCCAATGCCCAGTTCGATACGGATATCGGTTTCCTGCCGGGGGATGAGCAGGAGAAGATATCACCGCTGATGCGGCCCGTCATTGACAATTTGGAGCAGCTGATTGATTCCTGCGAGGAAAAAAGGTATGAGAATGAAACCGAGCTAAAGGGCAAGGTGGATGAAATCTTTGACAGGGGATTAATCCAGGCAGAGGCCCTTAACTTCATAAGGGGGCGTTCCATTGTCCGGACCTATCTGATCATCGATGAGGCCCAGAACATGACCCCTGCCCAGGTCAAAGGCATCATTACCCGCGCAGGCAAAGGCACTAAGATCATCCTGTTAGGCGACCCCAACCAGATTGACCGGAATTTCCTGGATGAGCGCACCAACGGGCTTAGTTATGCGGCTGAACATATGAAGGGCAGCACGCTGTGCTGGCAGATTACCCTGACCGCAGATGAATGCGAGCGTTCCCTGCTGGCCATGGATGCGGTCAAGCGGATGTAGGGGACAGCTGTCTTAAAAGCCGGTGCCTGTTTTCTAAAATTACCATTAAGAATCACGTCCTTACATTGATTTATGTACTGATTTGGGTTATAGTTACAGTCATGTAGAACTGTCCATGGTATACACAAGAAGGCATGGAACAGGAAGACGTGAAAGGAAATGGATGAGGATGAACCGTTTTAGGGAAAGATTTCAGCGCTTTATGATTGGCAGGTATGGAATGGATCAGTTGGGGCAGTTCATGGTGACAGCGGCGCTGGTGCTGATAGTCATCAATCTATTGATTAGGGCAGCTCTGCCGTCCATGATACTTGATGCTTTGGAATTGGCTCTTCTTATTGGGATGTACTTGCGTATGTTTTCAAAGAACATCGGAAAACGTTATCAGGAAAACCAGGCGTATATGGGGATGCGTTTTTATATTACGGAATATTGGCGCAAACTGAAGTTCCGGTTCAGTAAGGGACGCAGGTACCGTATATTCAAGTGCCCTAAGTGCAGTCAGAAAATCCGTATTCCAAGAGGGCATGGGAAGGTGAGCATACATTGTCCTAAGTGCGGGACGGATTTTGTTAAGAAGACATGAAATGACATCGGAATCTTATGGGCAGGGAAGCGTACCGCCGCAGGTACGCGGTCCCTGCCTTATTTCTTTCCCATACCGCAGCAGGATATAGCCTCCCCGCCCGGATTCCACCCATAATCACCTTATCATCCGCATCCCTTAGATCCCTACAATTTCCCTATAATGGTTTTCTTTCAAAGCAGCCATCAGTATTGCTTCATCGCTGGCAGACAATGCCTCCATCGGGGCACGCATCTTAGAAGTCCGTATGATTCCTTCCTCGCGCAGTACAACTTTATAAGCAGATATATTGTTTTTTGCGCACAGGATGCCGTTCAGTATATTGGTCCTTCGTTGGAGACGGATGCAAAGGTCTTTGTCATTGGCCTGTATTGCCTTCCAAAGGGCGGCGTAATGCTCGGGGATTACCATGGAATTGCCGGAAACGGTTCCGTCACCCCCTACGGCACATACGGCATGGAAGAGGTGGTCGGGACCTACCAGGACGGAGAACGTCCCTTTGTTAACCAGCATGAACTTTTGGATTAAGGTCATATCAGGAAAACTATATTTAATGCCGATTACATTCTTACAGCGGGATGCAATTTCCTGCGCCACATTTTCATTGATGTCATTCACGGAATTCTGAGGTATCCCGTACAGATATACTGGAAAATCATCAGGGACGCTGTGGGCGACTGTAGTGTAGAAATCCACCAATCCCTGGTCTGACAGCTTAAAGTAGGAGGGGGTCACTACACCGATGCCGTCTGCGCCCGCCTTGACGGCGTGTCCGGCCAGATTCAAAGTATCCTTCAACGTCATGGCCCCGGCATGGGCGAATACAGGAATACGCCCTGCTGTTTTGCGGATGACTGTTTCCAGGATGGCCTTACGTTCATCTACGGAAAGAAGAAGCATTTCGCCTGTGGTACCGCAAGGGTAGATACATTGAAGTCCGCCCTGTATTACATGTTCTGTAAGGTTTTCCAGGGATTCCAGGTCCACATGGTCCTGATTATCAAACGGTGTGATGATGGGAACAACAGTACCAAATAATTTATTCATGATTAATTCCCTTTCTTAATGTGTGGACTGTGACGGTTCCGCATCAGGAACCGCAGTCTTTTAAAAATCTAAGGCTTTTTGCTGCCTCTGTCAAATAATCATCATAATCGGTTGCTTCGACGGCCATGATGCCCTGATAGCCCGCTTTATGCAGCGCCCTAAAATATGGCTTATAGTTAAAACCATCGCCATTCAGGGGAAACTTCCTCCGTTTTCCCAAGGGATAGTCAATATGGGCATGCCGTATGGAGGAGGCATATCTTCCGATGGCATCCAAATCATCACCGGAAGCCAGCATATGGCGCAGGTCACACATAACGTGGCAATTTTCCACACCTGTCTTTTGGGCAAATGTCACGGCTTCTTCTATCGTGTTCATGTAGTTGGAATTGGCAGGCCCCAAGGGTTCCACGGCAAGGACGATATCATATTTATCCAGAATCAGACATATCTCCCGCACCAGGCTGATTACCGTCCCGCAGGCACCTTCCCTGTCATTACAATGCTCCGGGATACTTCTGCACCTGCCCGCGCCAAACGGTACCAGCTGGGCCCCTAAAAGAGAGATACGGCTGGCCGCCTTTTCCACATGTTCAAGCCAGTATGACCTGGAAAAATCTTCTGAATGGAAACGTTCTGTCAGAGGTATCAGGCCGGAAAATACTTCAAAGCTTAATGTGGATGCGTCGGCCTTCTCCAGAAGGCGCTTGAATGCGTCATCAGGCAAGGCATTTATTTCACATATATCCAGTTCTGCGGTATCAAAACCAGCCTGTTCAATTAGTGGTATATGGCGTATGAAGCCGAAACACCCGAATCTCATGGTCATCCCCCTTACAGGTAAGCTGGCCACCTTAGTATGATGCCCAGTGAATCCTTATCCCAGCTGAGAAGGCGTTCATACATCTTCTCGGCATCCGTCCAGGGAACCATGTCCGTAATCAGGGGTTCAACCGTTACGGTTCCCCGTTTAATCAGGTTCAGGAAACAGGTGGTATCATCCTCATAGGTCCAGAAGTGGGGATAGGACTGCTTTTCAGGTACAGAGAAAACAGCATGGGCGCCAATCAAGGTAATGGACTTTTTCTGGATATGGGTATAAAAATTAAAATCAGTTATTCCACGGGGACAGCCGATGATGGAAACACGGGCATAATCAGCGGCGGATGCACATGCCTCGCTCATGACTTCCGGAAATCCTGTACTTTCCAGTACCACATCAGGTCCTTTTGAACCGAGTACAGGGGCTAAAAGTCCGTTCAGGGAGGTGCCGGAATTATTAAATGCATAATCTGCGCCGCAGGCTTTGGCGATGTCCAGCCTTTTCTCAATCCGGTCAACGCCAATGGCCGGAAGGGCGCCGGAGGCTTTGGCAAATTGGAGGGCAAGCTGTCCCACAATCCCCAGTCCGATGACCAGTACGCTCTCACCCAATTCAATCCGGGCTTTTCTCACACCCTGCATGGAAGTCTGGCCAAGGCCTGAGAACGCAGCATATTCAAAGGGGACGCCATCGGGAATCCGGGCAACCCTGCTGGCCGTTACATTTCCGATTTCCCTGTGTCCGACATCCACTGCAAAACATGCAACCCGGTCCCCAACTGAGAATCCGGTCACATTACTTCCGGTCTTTTCAATGATACCGGCACAGCAATAGCCGGGCACATAAGGAAATTCCTGGTTTGAGTTAGGAAGCGCAAGAATATGGGCGCGCTCTGTCCCTGGACTGATCATGGTAGCAGCCATGCGGACCTGTACCTCATCACTTTTCGGGTCTGTTATATCTACATCCATCATGCGGACTTCGCCCTTTGATACGGCAACAATACCTTTACATTTCATGGAAAATACCTCCTGGATGATACCGGATGTGCCTGTATGGCAGTACATCGGCACCATATGCATAAGTAAGATTATTTGTGGCGGTTTACGCCGCTGCTTTCACGGATTACCAGCTCATAGTCCAAAATATCCTTAAGGGAATCTAAGGGAGCCCCATTCATGAGCTTAAATAACTTTTCAAAGGCTGTCTGTCCTATAAGGAATTTAGGCTGGCGGATCGTGGTAAGAGCGGGTTCAAATATTGAGGAGAATTCTATATCGTCAAATCCGACCACTGAAAAATCGTCCGGTACCTTTAATCCTGCATTCTTTAAGGCTTTCAGGGCTCCAATGGCCATGGTATCGCCCGCGGCAAATACAGCTGAGATTGGTTTCCCTAATTCCAGGAGATTATTCATCTGCCTGTATCCGCCTTCTATACTTGGCTCATCATAACAGACCAGCTCCAAATCAATGGGCAGGCCATGTTCTGCCAGAGCGGATATATAACCATTAAACCGGTCCCTGTACAGCAGTGCTGTGGGGTGGCTTGTCAAATGGGCGATATGGGTATGGCCCTGTTCAATCAGGTATTCAACAATCTTCTTAGCCGCGCTGATATTGTCAATGGTGACATTGGGCATGTCGGAATTGTCCAGGTATTGGCACGCGACGACAATGGGGTATGCATTGGCAACTTTGTCCATCAGGCTTTTCGCAATATTGGCTGACAGTGAAATGACGCCATCCACCTGCTTCTGTAAAAGGGCATTAAAGTAATAGGTTTCCACGTCGGGCCTGTTATTCATGTTGGCAATCAGTATCTGATAACCGTACTTCGTGGCAGTGTCCTGAATCCCAAAGAGGATTTCGTGGAAAAAGGAGTTGCCGATGTCAGGTACGATAACGATTACAGTCTTTGTGGACTGCTGGCGCATCTGACGTGCAAGGGCGTTTGGCTGATAGTTTAACTCCCTGATTACCTTTAAAACCAAATCCTTCGTGTCTTTTTTTACATTAGCCTCGTCCCTTACCACTCTTGATACGGTGGCAATGGAGACTCCTGCAGCCTTAGCAACATCTTTTACAGTAACCAAAATGTATCCCCCCTTAGTATATTGGAGTATGGTCAGTAATGAACGAATTGAAATGTAAACGTTATCAATATCCATAAACCCTTTAAGGAGAGCATAGCAGACCCAAAGGAAAATGTCAATATGTAAAGAAAAAGAGTGGGGGCATAATAAATACATGGCATTAAATTAAGGTATGTATTTTGAAAAAGAAATGAAAATTGTCAATAATACACAAAAACAAATAACAAAATATAGATAAAAGTGACATAATACTTACTATTGATTTTGCAATAGCGGTATGATATAGTAAAATATGAAATGTAAACGTATTCATAAAAATATCAATACTCTTGTGGGAAAATGAACCGGAAGGGGGTGGATAAAGCATAATAATGAGAAAATAACAATAAATATGTGGAAATCCATCAAAAATAACAGCTTGGATATTTGGTTTTGGATGTAAAATGTAAACGTATTTATGAGCTTGTGAGGAGAAGAACAATGAATGAAAACAAAAGAGGAGTTTTCTCAGCAATAGACAAGGTGATAGGGGGATTTGAAAAGTATGTAAGTGTGTCCTGCCTTGGCATCATAGCCGTCATTGTACCTGTCCAGGTGTTTTTCCGATATGTCCTTCAGAGAGGGATTTTGTGGGCCAATGAACTGGTTACAATACTTTTGGTATTGGTGGTCATGCTGGGTTCGGCCCTGGCGTTCAGGGAGAAGTGCCATACGGATATCCAGGGATTTGTAAACAGGGCGCCAAAACCTCTGAGGATTACGGTAAGGATCATGACGAATCTGATAACCCTTGCATTCCTGGCAGTCATCCTCTTCAGTTCCATCGTACATGTAAAGGGGCTTGGGGCGGCCAAAACGGCAGTTCTCAAAATTCCATGGAGTATCTGCTATCTGGCCATAACCCTGGGAGCCGTATTGATGATTTATGAGTTTTTGAAAGTCATGAAGGAACGCATTTTAGAAGAACCTGCAGAGGAATAGTACGGTCATATGGTTGGGAGGTAAAGGTTACATGATTGGTGTTACTTTAATAGTTATGATATTTGCGCTTATTTTATTGGGGGTTCCTATATTTGCGGCCCTTGGGGCAACCGGGACAATGGGACTCATATTCCTCCAAAGCCGTTCTGCCCTCGGGGGGATATCCTGGATTACCATTCCCCAGTCCATATACAGTGGGATTGCTTCCTTTCCCCTTCTTGCAATCCCGTTTTTCATATTTGCCGGGGAAATCATGAACAGGGGAAAAATTACGGAAAAGCTGATTAAATTCGCGCTGATGCTGATTGGAAGGATGCCCGCCAGCCTGGCCCAGGCCAATATCGTGGCGAGTATGTTTTTTGGAGGGGTAACAGGATCTGCCCAGGCGGATACATCTGCAATAGGCGGAATGCTGATACCTGCCATGATTAAAGAGGGCTATTCAAAAGAGACAGCCGTGGCAGTCACAGCCAGTTCATCAACAGTCGGCCCTATCATTCCGCCGAGTATCATGATGGTCATCTATGGCGTATGCGTGGGAACTTCCGTTGGAGCCATGTTCCTGGGCGGATTCATACCTGGACTTATGGTGGGACTTGGGCTTATGACAGTGGTGGCGCTCCAGGACAGGACCATGCATTTTCCGAGACGCACTGAGAAGATGACATGGGAAGAAAAGAGGCAGACATTTGCAGATGCCATTTGGCCGTTAGGAATGCCAATCATAATTGTGGGCGGTATCCTGGGCGGGGTATGTACACCCACGGAAGCCGGTGCTGTGGCGGTGGTGTACTCCATGCTTGTGAGCATGTTTGTGCTGAAAACAGTTACGGTGAAGGATATTGTACCTATGCTTTACAAAACCATCCTTCAGACTTCTACTACCCTGATGATTATATCTGCGGCAAAAATCGTGAGCTATGTCCTGACTGCGTTGCAGATTCCCGCCATGATGGGGGCATTCATGGCTTCAGTTACATCCTCTCCGTATGTATTCATGCTGATGGTCAACGTGCTGATCCTAATCCTTGGGATGTTCATGGACGGAGGCGCCAGCGTAATCGTGCTTGCCCCGATTCTCGCCCCTATCGCAGCACAGTTCGGTATCAACGATGTGCATTTCGGCGTTGTGATGGTATTGAACCTGATAATAGGCTGCGGGACCCCGCCGCTAGGCGTGTGTCTGTTCCTGGCCTGCAATATTGCAAAGTGTCCGGTAGAGAAAGGCGGGAAGGCAATATTACCCTATGTCCTGGCAGAAGTAATCGTGCTATTCCTCATTACATATTTCCCGTTTTTTGTGACGGCGCTTCCGGGAATGTTCGGCTATATATAAATAATTGAGAAGGAGAAATCAAATGGAAGAAAAGATTAAGGTTGCAGTGATAGGGGTGGGCGCAATCGCGCAGATTGCCCATCTTCCGGTGCTGGCATCCAGGGATGATGTGGAGATTACTGCAGTATTGGCTAAGCATCCCGAACATGCCCTGGATGCGAAACGCCAGTATGGGGCAGTCCATGCAGTGGAAACCATGGAAGCGTTAATGGAATTGAGGCCGGACTGTGCATTTGTGCTTTCGCCTAAAGCAAACCATCCTGAGCAGGTTGTTAAGTTATTGGAAAACGGTATTTCCGTGCTGTGTGAAAAGCCGCTTGCCATGACTTTAAAAGAGGCGGAATGGATGGCTGATACCGCACGCAGGACAGGCAATATGCTGATGGCTGGATTTAACCGGCGGTTTGCCCCGGTATACAGAAAAGCCAAGGAAGCATATGGGGACACCGCGCCGGATGTGGTAATAGCCCAGAAGAACAGGCCTGCCTCCGAGTATAGGGCCACGCTGGAAAATGCCATCCACATGGTGGACCTGATGCGGTATCTCTGCGGGGAGTGTACGGATGTTCAGGCCCTTGCCAAATATACAGACCCTTATTATGAAACGCTTGCCACGGCGCAGCTCAAGTTTGAAAATGGTTCAGTGGGAATACTGGTAGCCGACCGGGCATCCGGGCAATGGGTTGAAACAATGGAGATACATGGTGGTAATAAGAGTGTCTATGTGAACTCACCGGATGATATTACTGTAGTGGACGGGGAACAGGCCCATAAGACAACCATGACACCATTGGCCATGGGCTGGGCAAGGGTAGAGGATAAACTAGGGTTCAGAGGGGAGATTGATCATTTCTTTGAATGCCTGAAGACTGGACAATCACCCCTTACCAATGGAGAAGATGCATACAGGACACATGAACTGATGGACCGCATATTAAAGAGTGCGGGTCTGCCGGATCTGTCATAGGGGGAAGCATATGGAATTAATTGCAGGACATACAATGGGGACTCCGGAATACACGGTGGAGGAGGCTATGGAGCTGTTTGCCGGAATCGGTCTGGATGGAATCGAGATAGTGGTTCAGGATGATTACAGATGCGGAATCCCCAATCACGTTGATGAAGTGTATTTACAGAAAATTAAAGATGCGGCAAAACACAGTAATATAAGGATCATATGCCTTACACCGTATTATTGCAGGTTTAATGACCTGGATGATGCTGTACGCGAATCCGATATTGAGGGTGTGAAGAAGGTTATTGATTATGCCGTTTTTTTGGGAGCTGAGTATGTCAGGATATATGGAGGCAGCTTTGCGCAGGAAGAACAGGATGGGGACGGAGGGAAGGAACGCCGTTTGGTGGAGGCCATGAGGATTTTGGGGGATGTGGCTGCCGCAAAGAATATCACACTTGTATTGGAGGACCATTTCAATACCATGACTGTGACGGCCAGGCGCGCGGCAGAGATTGTTGGCAGGATAAACCACCCGAATGTAGGCATATTGTATGACCAGGTTAACCTTGCCTTCGTGGGTGGGGAGGAATATGAGGAGGCCATTGAGCTTCAGAAGGATTACATACGGTATGTCCATGTGAAGGACCTGATCTTTAAGGGGGATGCAAGGGAATTTAAAGCATCCAGCGTTTCCCATGTCAATGAGGACGAAAGAATTGTAAGCTCCAGGGTTGTGGGTGAAGGAATCATGGATTGGAAGGCAATCGTAGAAAAGCTGAGGAAATCGGGGTATGAGGGATGGTATTCCCTGGAATATGAGCGGAGATGGCATCCTCAGGACCTTCCGATAGCTGATGTAGGAATGAAAAACAGTGCCGAACATTTGAGGAAATGTTTACAATAAAAATGAAAAGGAGAAGGTACTTATGAAAAAAACAGCAGCAATATTAATGGCAGCAGGTATGGCAGCAATATCACTGACGGGATGTCTTGGCTCTTCCGCTAAACCGGAAAAAGCCACGGCTGCCCAGACAACAGCGAAGGCTGAAGAGACGGATGCAAAAGCGGAAACATCCGGGGGAGAATCCGAGGCGGCGTCAAAACCAGCTAAAGATGCGGTAATATTAAAATATTCAGCAACCTGCCCGCCGGTTGGCACACAGGCCGATGGGGCGCTGAAATTGGGGGAACTGATAAAAGAGTATTCCGGCGGTGAACTGGTGGTGGAATTTTATCCAAGTTCCCAGCTGGGAGATAAAGTGGAGACCCTGGCAGGGCTTCAGAACGGCACCATAGAATTTACGGAGCTGGCAGCTACGGATTTATCTTCCTATGATGATATATGGTCTGTGTTCTCACTCCCATATATGTTTGACAGTGGCGAGCAGGCGGTTAAGGTCCTGAGCGACCCGGAGGTAGCAGCCATACTTGAAAAGTCCGCAGAGGATTCAGGGTTTAAGATTATTTCATGGTGGAACTTTGGTGAGAGAAGCATCCTTAACGCAAAAAAACCGGTGACCAATCCGTCTGACCTTAAAGGGCTGAATATCCGGTGCATGGAGAATGCCGTTCTGGCCGGTACCATTAACGCCATGGGAGCAACCGGTGTTCCTATGGCATGGAGTGAGGTATACACGGCTGTACAGCAGAAGACCATTGATGGTCTGGAGAATTCCATTCCGGTCATTACATCCAATAAGCTGTATGAAGTCGCAAAATATTTTTCCAAAACAGAACAGTTTATCATTCCTGACCCCATCCTGATGAGCAAGGCCGTATACGACAGCCTGACGCCGGAACAGCAGCAGGCTATTGATGAAGCCGGTAAACAGATGGATATTGAATGGAACGAAAAAATCTGGCCGGCAGCCATGGAAACAGAGGTTACGGTACTGATGGACGCAGGAGTGGAGATCAATGAGGTTGACAAAGAATCATTTAAGGCTGCGGTACAGCCGGTTGTTGATGAATTCCTTAAAACGGCGGATGAGGCTTCTGTAGCATTATATGAAACCGTTAATACTGTTAAGGCAAAATATTGACAGATGGATGGGCGGTGTATTTCCGCCCTTTCCTCCGGGAGGATATGAATGATAAGCAGTGTTGTGATTGCGGAACGTGGAGAAAAGGACAGTCCATTCCCATTGACAGGAAATATAATGGAAAACATCCAAAAAGCATCAGGATATGGCTTTCAGGGAGTAGAGCTCCAGATAGAAAATCCAGGTGATTACAAGGGTATCCTGAAAGATGCCCTGGACCATGCCCATATGATGGTGACATCCATAGCAACAGGCCTGTCCTGCAGGAAAGGCCTGTCCATGTCTTCTGCCGATATTGCAATCAGGCGGAAAACAATGGACAGACTGAAGGGATATGTGGATCTGGCAGCGGAGCTGGGCATTGGTATCATCATACATATTGGGCTTATAAGAGGAAAAAGGGAAGATGGGCAGAATATAGGGCAGTATATGGGATATTTTGAAGAAGGCCTGTCTGAACTTGCGGAATATGCGCAGAAATACCGGGAAGTGATTGCCGTGGAACCTCTCAGCCATCGTGACGGAAACATGCTCAATACATGGGAGGAAACCGTGAAGGTATTGGAACGGATTCCCTTTTCAAATCTGGGGATGTCCCTGGATTTATATCATATGCGTATGGAAGAGACTGACATGATGGAAACCTTGAGACAGTATGGGAAATGGACCCGGATTGTACAGCTGATGGATGAAAACAGGTGTTTCCCGGGAGCGGGGATGTTCCGGTTTGAACCATTCTTGGATTGGATCCGGGAATACAGGTATGATGGTCCTGTTGTTATGGAATGTATTCCAAGACCGGATTGTAAGACTGCCGTGGGACGATGGCTGGATTTCTACCATCAATATTTGGGAGGATGAAGAAAATGAAGGATATACATGACATAAGGACAGCGTTTCTTGGGGTCAGCCACTGGCATGTGCCCTTATACATGAGGGCTGTGGAACAGGACGGGCTCCAGGTAGTGGCTGTTTCGGATGAGAACCAGGACATGGCAGCCGGTTATGGGGAAAAGCTGGGATGCAGGGTCTATAGGGATTACAGGGAACTGCTGGACAGGGAAAAACCAGACTTTGTCTTTGCCTTTGAGAAACACTGCAATATGCCGGAACTGGCTGGAGAGATAATTTCCAGGGGCATTCCGTTTACCATCGAAAAACCCTTGGGCCTATGTGCCGGGGATGTAGGACGGGTAATGGGACTGGCCAGGGAAAAGGATGTGTTCTGCGCCATTCCGCTTACATGGCGGTACAGTGATATAGCAAAGCAGTTAAAGGCGGAAATACAGCCGGAAGATATACTGCACATATCATTCAGGTTCATAGCAGGTCCGACCGGCAGATATCTGGCAACATCCCCCTGGATGCTTGACCGGAAAGAAACCGGTTCAGGCTGTATGACCAATCTGGGAGTGCATTTTATCGACCTTGCATTAATGCTGACCGAGAGTACATCGGCACAGGTGTTGGGGAGCATTTTCCAATATGGTTCAGAGTACGATATAGAAACGTATGCAGCAGCACTTTTGAAAATGCCTGGCGGCAGCTCGCTGGAGATAGAAACCGGCTATGCATACCCAATGGATGAAAAGAGTAAGCGTGATAACCGGTGGAATATTGTAACCAGGAAAGGCTATTATACCATGGGGGACGGATACTTTGAATTCAGGCGTCATGGGGAAGCCCCGGTGATGGTGCGCATGGATACGGATTCAGATTCATATTACCGGATTTTTGCGGTAGAATCCATACGGGAATGGCTGGAGGGGAAGGAACCTTCAGTCGGCCTGGGACATCTCCTCAATGTGAGAAGGATATTAGATGATATTATAGATAAAGCATGATGTGTGGGCGGCATCCATATTAGCCGCTGGAAAAAATCATGCCATTTTAGGAAGCCGCAGGTATCATACCTACGGCTTTTCCGACAACAGACGGATAGAAGTGGCATACTCCGACGGTGTCATGGCAGTCAGCTTTTTAAACTGTCTGGAAAAATAATGGATGGAGGTATACCCCAGCTTATCCGAAATCTGCGTAAAGTTCAGCTGCTGGTCCCGTATCATCTGCTTGGCGGTGTCAATCTTCATGGTGGAGAAGAACTCAATCACCCCGCAGCCCTGGGCATCCCGGAACAGCTTCTGGAGCTGGGAACGTCCCACCAGGTTATCCTTGCAGATCTTATCAATGGTAAGCTGCTCGTTGATATGCTCTTCCATGTACTGGACAATCCGGTTGTAGGTGTCATTGCCCGTGCCGGGCTTGGCCGGAAGCAGATGGTTTGTGCGCACCGGCAGGGGATAGGAGAAGTACCTCCGGTACAGGTGGATCATCAGCTGTTCCAGATAATGGCTGATGAGCTGGGGCGCTCCAAAGGAGGCCGGCTTTTCCAGGAAAACCAGCTTTTCCTGATACGGGTCATCCAGCCGTCCGTCAAAGGTGTTGCGGGCTTCCACAATGACCTTTGCCAGCAGTTCCTTCTCCGTATCCTGTACGGTCATCAGCTGGTTTTCAAATGCTTTCATGCAGGGCGAATGGCAGTCAAAGCCAATGACCACAAGGCTGGGGGAAATACGCCCATTGGTTAGCACGTTGTGAAACTCGTTGGGCTTGTGGAACAGGATATTCCCCTTTTTAAGCGCCAGCTGCCGGTCCCCGGCAACCGCCATGATCTCGCCCCGGTCCACACACACCAGTTCCCAGAAGTCATGGCTTTCCCCCGGAAAGGAAAAGTCGCTCATATACTGGAAGTAATGGACCGAGATGATATTTTCAATGGTGATGCTGTTCTCCAGATGTACGCTTTCATAGGCCATGGCACACTCCTCTTTTCATTCATGATTTAATCTGAGTATATCACACATTTCTCCTGGATAAAATACGATTATACAAATAAAACAATAGAATGTACAAATATAATTGGCCTGCCCGTCTTGCCTGCAAAGGGCAATTTGTTTATACTGAGGATACAGGAAAATGCAGGGATATGCAGGGATATGCAGGGATATACAGGAAGATGCAGGAAGATGCAGGAGGAAGAGGCCATATGTCTAAGACAAAGGGAAGGGTGACACTGCCCAGTGAATCTGATTTTCTGGATGAGACAAAAGAACTTCTGGAGCGGTGGGGGGCGGATGCCATCCGCGACAGTGACGGGACAAAGCTGGACCGGGATATCAAATCACTGGATGCAAAGATTTATACGACGTATTTTGTGGCAAGAGGCCATAATGAATTTGCCAGGGAACACATGGATGAATGCCAGCAGCTCTATCTTATGTCTAAACGGCATACGGCTGCAGGGACGCGGTTGAGGATTGACTTCATGGACGGATATTTCAACCAGCAGGTGGTGCCGGATCTGGACCATGACCCTAAGAAGTGGTGGGAAGTCATGGACAGGACTGCCGGGCAGGCGCTGCCTCCTGAGGAATGGGACCTGTCCATGGAGGAGGACCTGTCCATGGAGGAGGACCTGTCCATGGAGGAGGACCTGTCCATGGAGGAGGACCTGTCCATGGAGGAGGACCTGTCCATGGAGGAGGACCTGTCCATGGGGGGGAATCTGTCCGTGGAGGGGAACCCGTCTGCGTCCGGCGGACAGCCCGGGGAAGGCGGAAAACTGACAGTGGTGATTCCCCATGCAGAACCGTTCCATGAGTATACGGTGTCGTTTCTCGTATACGCCATCTGGGATCCCACCCAGATGTATAACCATATTACCAATAACTGGGGCGATAAGCCCCATGAGATACCTTTTGATGTGAGACAGGATGCGTCCGGCGCATTTGCCAGGGAATATCTGGTACAGTGGCTGAAGGATAACCCGGACACGGATGTGGTGCGGTTTACCACATTTTTCTATCATTTCACCCTGGTATTCGGAAGTGACGCAAAGGAAAAGTTCGTGGACTGGTTTGGCTATGGGGCGACCGTATCCGTGAAGGCGCTGGAGGAGTTTGAGAAGGAATACGGCTACTCCCTCAGACCGGAGGACATTGTTGACAATGGATATTATAATTCCACATTCCGCGTGCCCACCAGGCAGTACAGGGACTATATGGACTTCATCCAGCGTTTTGTGGCGGGAAAGGCCAGGGAACTGGTGGGACTGGTACATGAGGCCGGGCGTGAGGCAATGATGTTTTTGGGGGACAACTGGATCGGCACCGAGCCGTACGGCAGGTATTTCCCTGAAATCGGTCTGGACGCAGTGGTGGGAAGCGTGGGCGGCGGAGCCACCCTGCGCCTGATATCCGATATCCCGGGGGTGAAGTATACGGAAGGCCGTTTCCTGCCCTACTTTTTCCCTGACACCTTTTACCAGGGAAATGACCCCGTGCCGGAGGCGGTGGAAAACTGGCTCTGCGCCCGCCGCGCGCTGATGCGCAGGCCCGTTGACCGCATTGGATACGGAGGATATTTAAGCCTGGCTTATAAGTTCCCCGGGTTTGTGGATTACATAGAAAAAGTGACCGATGAATTCCGGGAACTGTATGATAACATTGCAGGCAGCAGGCCGTACTGCGGCCTTAAGGTGGCTGTGCTCAACTGCTGGGGACGGCTGCGCTCCTGGCAGCCTTATATGGTGGCGCATGCATTGTGGTACAAGCAGACCTACACGTATTTCGGCATACTGGAGGCCCTCAGCGGTGCAGGAGTGGATGTGTCCTTCATAAGCTTTGAGGATATCAGGCAGGGCGGTATCCCGGAAGATTTGGATGTCATCATCAATGCGGGTGACGCGGGCACGGCCTGGTCCGGCGGGGATGAGTGGCTGGATGGAACACTGGTGACCGCCATCCGCAGATGGGTGTACAACGGCGGGGGCTTTGTGGGCGTAGGCGAACCCTGCGCCGTGCATCACAATGGACGGTTCTTCCAGCTGGCCGATGTGCTGGGGGTGGATAAGGAACTGGGGTATACTTTGTCCACGGACAAGTATTATACAAAACAGGCCCAGGGCCACTTCATAACAGAGGATATGAAAAACAGTAAGGTGGATGGGGATGACGGCGTACCACCCATTGATTTTGGGGAGAGCATGAAAAATGTCTATGCCCTTGACGGGGATACCGAGATTGTGGAATATTCAGACCATGAGGTCCACCTCAGCGCCCATGGATACGGAAAAGGCCGCGGCGTATACATTGCGGGCCTTCCATACAGTTATGGGAATACGCGTATCCTGCTGCGCAGCATGTATTATGCCGCTGGCAGGGAAGGGGATATGAAGAAATGGTATGCGGATAATATCTACTGTGAAGTCCATGCCTATCCGGAAACCGGGAAGTATGCGGTGGTGAATAACTCCAGCAGACCCCAGGTAACCACGGTCTATGACGGCCGGGGAAATGCAGCCGGAATGGAAATGAAGCCCTGTGAGATACACTGGTTTTCCATGTAAATGACAAAAGAAAAAAGGGGACGCGGCTGCTGATAGTGGGCCGCGTCCCTTTAGGTATCCCTCTTCTTTGGATATCCAGGGTTTGTTTTAAAATCCAAACAGGACAGATGCCTACAGATATGATTTTGTCCTGTCCATATCCGTTATCAGATCCGGATTCTCCTCTTTCATACGCTGAAGCAGAAGCCGGATTTTATCCGTGCGTCCATGAATGGCCTGGAACTCCTGTTCCGTTATGCCGACCAGCTGTATGAACCCTGTTTTCCCATAAACCGTATCCTGTGTCAATGCCTCGGTATCAGATACGGTCACCAGCGCGGTAATGGCGGATTCTGTCCCGATATGGAGGGATTCGCCGTTGCCGGCAATGTACTGGTATGGTTCAAAGAATTTCTTTTGTGTATAGGTATACCGTGCCAGGTTTGACAGCATGCTGATGGCCCAGAGGCAGTCTTCCGGCGTCTGCGCCTTCAGCTTGATTGTCATTTCGTAGCCCCATCTGTTCCATTCGCCCCCAAATGCCTTTTCATCCGCATAGAGTTCCGTCATGCCATAGGTGACAATATGTTTATACCCCTTTGGCGAATCATAAATGGAATACCCGTCCAGATACTCCCTGCCGCCAAGCATTGCCCGGGCGGCCATGTTTGTTGCATAATGCCTGGGATCCTGTCCCGGATAAAGCCGTTCAAATTCCTGGTCAATGGCTTCCCAGCCCGGCGCCCATTCAGAATCATCTTTTAATTTTTCCATAAATTCTTCTCTCGTCATATGGCCCTCCGCGTTAGCTTTCCTTACTGTTATTTTACCATACGGTCAGTCTGCCTGCAATCTACAGATGACTGTGAGAAATGATACATGTGATGGCAGGGGGAGTCATATATTTGTATAATATATATAAAAATAGTCTTATCGTACAAATTTAATAATCAATAGTCCAAAGAATATAATGTGCAATTTTACTATACTAAGGGTATCAGAAATGTATTTGAAGGGACAAAAACACAAATATATTCAAGGAGGAAGTATTATATGAAAAGAAGGAAATTATGGGCACTGGCACTGACAGCAGCAATGGTCGGCTCACTGACAGCCTGTGGAGGCGGGTCCAAACCAGCGGAGACAACCGCGGCACCGGCAGCCGCAACCACGGCAGCAGATAATTCTGCAGCAGCCGATACCCAGGCGCCGTCCGGCGACGGAGGAAGCCTTGTATACTGGTCCATGTGGGAAGCCACCGAGCCTCAGGGCAAGGTCATCAAGGAAGCAGTTGACCAGTTCTCAGCAGATACGGGAATCGCGGTTGACCTGCAGTTTAAGGGACGTACCGGTATCCGTGAAGGCCTTCAGCCCGCACTGGACGCAGGAACCAATATTGATCTGTTTGACGAGGACATTGACCGCGTGAACAAGACATGGGGCGCCTACATCATGGACCTGGAAGAACTGGCCAAGGCCAATGATTATGAAGCCACGGCAAGCGCAAGCCTGATGGGGGCCTGCCGGGAAGTAGGAGATGGAACCTTAAAGTCCATTCCTTACCAGCCTAATGTATTTGCATTTTTCTACAACCAGTCCATCTTTGATGAGGCCGGTGTGACCGCAGTACCCACCACATGGGCAGAACTGGACGCCGCATGCCAGAAGATTAAGGATGCAGGCTATACACCGATTACATGTGACGATGCTTATATCCTCTGCATGTTCGGATATCATATGTCCAGGATTAACGGATATGATAAAACCTCCGATATTGTAAAGAACAACAAGTGGGATGATCCATCCGTCCTTGAGATGGCTAAGGCATATGAGGATTTTGCCAACAAGGGATATTTCTCAGAGGGCATTGCCTCCAACGTATGGCCGGCAGGACAGAACCAGGAACTGGCCATGGGTACCGCGGCCATGTACCTGAACGGCTCCTGGCTTCCCAACGAGGTTAAGGATATGGCCGGGGATGATTTCCAGTGGGGTTGCTTCAGCTACCCGGCGGTTGAGGGCGGCACGGACGGCACGGAAGCAGCTAACTTCGGCGCACAGGTACTGGCAATCAACAAGGATTCCAAGAACGCAGAGGCTGCATTCCAGCTGATTACATACTTAACCAAGGGCGAATTTGACAAGAAGCTTTCCGTTGAGTCAGTAGGTATCCCTTCCGATTCAACCAATACCGAGTGGCCTGCACAGATTGCATGCGTGCAGCCGGTCATGGAAAGCCTGAGCACACGTTATCCATGGGCAGCAGGCGCAGAGGACAACGTGGATATGACCCCAATCATCAAAGAGAACATGATGAAGCTCTGCGGCGGTTCCATTACAGCGGATGAGTTCGTAGCCAATCTCCAGGCAGCAGGCAAATAACAGAATATCACGGTAACAGCATCATTGAGGTGGCATCGTCTAACGCTGCCACCTCTTTTACACGTTTCATCAAGTAAAATAAGGAGGCACTGGTGTGAAAAGAAACAAAGGAATGATATTCGCGTTTATGACACCGGCGGTGGTGATGTTTATCCTGGTGTTCCTTTATCCTATCATCAGGACGGTTCTGATGAGCTTTTTCAAGATAGAGGGAATCACGGATTCCATGTCAAAATGGACCTTCACCGGAATTGACAACTACGTTAAATTGGCCAACACCACATTGTTCCGCATGTCCATGTGGAACCTGGTCCGCATATGGTTTATCGGAGGCATTATCGTCATGTCGCTGGCGCTTCTGTTTGCAGTCATCATCACCAGCGGCATCCGGTTCAAGAGCTTTTTCAGGGCCATGATTTACCTGCCCAATATTGTCAGTGCGGTTGCCCTGGCAACCATGTGGCTGCAGTATGTATACAGCCCCAAGTTCGGACTTTTAAAGTCATTTTTCACAGCCATCGGGCTGGATTCCATTGCCAAGATACAATGGCTGGACAACGACCATAAGTTCATGGCGCTGCTGCTTGCGTACTGCTTTGGCATGGTAGGTTACCATATGCTGATATTCTCCAGCGGTATCGAGCGGATCAGCGACGAGTATTTTGAAGCGGCAACCCTGGACGGCGCCAATAAGTTCAACCAGTTCCGCTACATCACACTGCCCTTGCTCAAGGGCGTGTTCAGGACGAATATTACCATGTGGAGCGTTACAAGCGTTGGATTCTTCGTGTGGTCACAGCTGTTTTCAACGGTTACGGCTGATACGCAGACCATCACGCCCATGGTTTATCTCTATATGCAGATTTTCGGCGCGGGAAACAGTGTGACAGAGAGGAACTCGGGTATCGGTGCGGCGGTGGGCGTCATGCTGAGCGTGTGCGTGGTTGCCGTGTTCTGGCTGTGTAATCATCTTCTGAAAGATGATGATCTGGAATTCTAAGGGAGGGGGAAATGTATATGTCAGGAATGTTCGGTAAGAAAGAAAAGAGATACAGTGAACCCATCCGTTGGAAGAAGGAGCTGAAACTGGCGCCTGGTTATCTGCTTCTGACTCTGTGGATTTTCTTTACCCTGGTGCTTTTGGGCTGGGTGCTCTGCGCCAGCTTTTCCACCACCAAGGAGATCTTCTCCAACAAACTGCTGGAGAGCGGGCTTCATTTTGAGAATTATGTGAAGGCATGGGTGAACTCCGATGTGTCCACCATATTCTTTAATTCGCTGTTTTACTCCATTGTGTCCTGCACCATGCTGATTGTCATATGCGCGCCTGCCGCTTATGCACTGTCACGTTTTGACTTTGTGTGCAATAAGCTGATACAGACGGGGCTGGT
This sequence comes from Enterocloster sp. OA13, assembly GCF_022440595.1. NCBI lineage: Bacteria > Bacillati > Bacillota > Clostridia > Lachnospirales > Lachnospiraceae > Enterocloster > Enterocloster sp. OA13. Next base: position 5,898,983 of record NZ_JAKNTF010000001.1, read on the forward strand.
GGCATCCATGGGTGTTCCTGTGGTAATGATCGTGCTTCCGCTGTTTGCAATGGTGGCAGGTCTTAACATCCTTAATAATGTGGCTGCCAACAGGGGTACGCTGATTTTCCTGTATATCGGCATCAATGTGCCATATACCACCATATTCCTTACCACCTTTTTTGCCAACCTTTCCAGGGCATTTGAGGAGGCGGCTGCCATAGACGGCTGCCCGCCGGTAAAGACCTTCTGGCTGATCATGCTTCCTATGGCCCAGCCGGGTATTGTGACCGTGACCATTTTCAACTTTATCAATATCTGGAATGAATACTTCATTTCCCTGATATTTGGTAACTCGGATAAGGTGCGTCCTGTTGCGGTGGGATTGTACTCCATGATTAACTCCATGAAATACACAGGAGACTGGGCCGGTATGTTCTCGGCCGTGGTCATCGTATTCCTGCCTACCTTCATCCTGTATATTTTCCTGTCTGAGAAAATCATTGCAGGTGTCACGGGCGGCGGTGTTAAGGGTTAACCACAAAATGAATCGAGTGAAAGAAGGACGAAGACATGGGAAAAAAACCGGTACTGGTGATTATGGCGGCTGGTATGGGAAGCCGTTACGGCGGGTTAAAGCAGATTGACCCGGTGGATGAATATGGCAATATCATCATTGATTTCTCCATTTTTGATGCAAAACAGGCTGGATTTGAGAAGGTTATCTTCATTATCAAGAAGGCCATTGAAACGGAATTTAAGATTCATATCGGCAACCGTATCAGCAGGTATATGGACGTGGCCTATGTGTACCAGGAGGTGGATAAGATCCCGGAAGGGTTTGAGGTGCCGGAGGGCCGCGTGAAACCATGGGGCACCGCCCATGCAGTGCTGTGCTGTAAGGATCTGATTGACGGCCCGTTTGCAGTCATCAATGCGGATGACTACTATGGGAAGGAAGCATTTCACATGATTTATGACCAGCTGGCATCGGTGGAGGATGATGACAGGTACCAGTATACCATGGTCGGCTACCAGCTCTACAACACCCTGACAGAAAATGGACATGTGGCAAGGGGCGTGTGCTCGGTGGACGGGGAGAACCACCTGGCGGATATCCATGAGCGCACAAGGATTGAGAAGCATGGCAGCCTGGCGGAATATACGGAGGATGACGGGGCCACATGGGTTGGACTGCCGGAATCCACCATTGTATCCATGAACATGTGGGGATTTACGAAAAGTATCCTGGGCGAACTGGATGGACGGTTTGGGGCGTTCCTGGAACAGAACCTGCCTGTTAATCCGCTGAAATGTGAGTATTTCCTTCCATTTGTGGTGGATGAACTGCTTAAATCAGGCCGGGCAGAGGTCACTGTGTTAAAAAGCGTGGACCGCTGGTACGGCGTTACTTACAAGGAAGACAAGGAAATGGTGGTAAAGGCCATAAAAGGACTGAAGGACAGCGGGCTGTATCCACAAAAACTGTGGGAGGATTAGGTGATGAGTGCAGAACTGGAGACATGTATACTGGAGGAAGCAGCAGGGGCGTTTGCCACGGACGGTGGAATAGTAAGCTGTGAGCGCTATGGAAGCGGGCATATCAATGATACATTTAAACTGGTGTGCGGCCGTCCCTATATCCTTCAGAGGATGAACGATGACATTTTTAAGGACCCGGTGTCCCTGATGAAGAACATCGAAGGGGTTACCACCTTCTTAAGGCAGGAGGTCATTAAACATGGCGGGGACCCTGACCGGGAGACCCTGAACCTGGTAAAGACCAGGGACGGCGGTACATTCTATATCGACAGTGCGGGGAATTACTGGAGGATGTACCTGTTTATCGGAGGCGCAACCTGCTATAACCTGGTGGAGAAACCGGAAGACTTTTATCAGAGCGGCAAGGCATTTGGCCATTTCCAGCGCCTGCTGTCTAAGTATCCGGCCAGGGAACTGACCGAAACCATACCTGGCTTCCATGACACGCCAAAACGGTTTGAACGGTTTAAGGAAGTGGTGGGGCAGGATATCTGCCACAGGGCTGCCGGGGTGCAGGAAGAAATCCGGTTTGTCATGGACAGGGGAGCCGACATGGGGCTGGCCATGGATATGCTGGAGAAGGGGGAGCTGCCCTTAAGGGTAACCCACAATGACACGAAGCTTAACAATATCATGATTGACAATCAGTCAGGCGAGGCAATCTGCATCATTGACCTGGATACGGTGATGCCCGGTCTTTCCATCTTTGATTTTGGCGATTCCATCCGGTTCGGCGCCAATACGGCAGAGGAGGACGAGACGGATTTAAGCAAGGTATCCCTGTCCCTGCCGCTGTTTGAAATTTATACAAAGGGATTCCTTGAGGGATGCGCCGGAAGCCTTACCGGGAAGGAAATCAGGATGCTCCCACAGGGCGCGCGGCTCATGACGCTGGAATGCGGGATGCGTTTCCTGACGGATTACCTGGAAGGCGACACCTACTTTAAGATTGCCAGGGAGCAGCACAACCTGGACCGCTGCCGTACCCAGTTCGGTCTGGTGGAGGATATGGAGAAGAAGTGGATGGAAATGGAGCGGATTGTGGATTCCTTCTGCGGATGAAGCGGATTTTGTGGATAAAGCGGGTTTTGTAGATAAAGTGGAATGTGCGGATGAAGCATGATCCTGCGGTTAAAGTAGACTCTGCGGATTAGCAGGATATGAAGGATAAGGACGGCTGCCTGGGGATGTGTAGTATCATCCCGGCGGGGCCGTCCTTTTTAATGTGGCAGTGTCATAATAAGAAAGTGATGCTTTGTGCAAGGTTTGATATCCGTATTAATATCCCCCCTGTTGTGTGGTTCATGAAATTGTGATATATTTTTTTTACTATGTACAATCAACCGGATACCTGATATGCGGAGGATAATCATGCTACTAAATACAACTACCACCACCAGCATTCTCAAAAAATTAGAACCACTGATTCCATATCCTATCAATATCATGAATTGTGAAGGGATGATTGTCAATTCTTCTGTTGCGGAGCATATAGGAAAAGTGAATACTGCTGCGTGTAAGTATATGGAGCAGACACGTGTCCCTAATCCGTTACAGCCTTTAGGAGATACGGACATGGTGACATCCATGTGCCATATGATTGTTCGGGGCCACATGATAGGTGCAATTGAACTGGAAAAGCTGCCCGCCGCTGATAATACCTATTTAGTCCTGGCCAAAACTGTTGCAGAATTAATGCTGGAACAGGAGTATTTGATGGATGAACAGAAAGGGAACACCTCGTCTCTTAATGATATTCTGGCAATACTGGTTGGGGTCCATCCGTTAGATAGTTCTCAACTCATTGCTGATTTACAGCAGCATGGAGTTGAACTGTCAATTCCCCGTACCAGTTTATTTATCCAGCTTTCTAAATTCGATATACTGGAACAGCCCCTTGAGAGCCGGAAGCTGGTTCTTGACCAAAAGCAGTATCAATATTCTGTAAAACAATTTTTGAATCAGCTGCCAAGTTATTTCTATCTCAAGCAGGATTTGGTGTTATCAGATTTACAGGAACAAAATGCGGTTATCTTATCTGTAAACAGGAAAGAGAATCCAGAAGTTAATGCCCTATATCTTTTTGAATTATGTACCAGGCTGACGGAAATCGCAAAAAGGGAATATTGCCTGGCGCTGCATGCAGTCATTGGAATTCAATGTAACAAGTTTTCTGATTATGAGAGGCAATATGAACAGTTGATATTACGGCTTTCTTCAGGCCGGCTGCTTTTTCCGGAAAGAAGTGTGTTTTTGGGTAATTCTATTGTACTTGGTAATTTTATTGCACACAGCTCTAAGAAGGTGCTTCAGAATATAGTTACCTATGTGTATGGGCGGTTACTTGTCTCTAAAATGAGCAGGATACTGATGGATACTCTTGGAATGTTCTTTGAATGTGAGCTTAACTTAACATTGACAGCACAGAAACTCTATACGCATAGGAATACATTACAGAAACGGTTTGATAAAATTGAGAAACTTACAGGATTCTCGATTCACAATGCGGATGGACTTCTTACCCTCCGTCTGGCATTTCTTTGCCACAACTATCTGGAGGCCGGTGGAATACATTTTCCGTACTCTGAGAACGAATGAACTGAAAATTATATAAAAAGTATATTTTTCTTAAAAAGTCCGCAAAGGTATTGTTCAAATGGATAATGCTTTTGTGGCTTTTTTGCTGTATATGGTATCCTATTGCACAATGATTTTGCAGATATAAACTGATATTATGAATATAATGATTAAGCCGGCGGACAATTTAAAATCATGAGGAGGTATAGTATGACAGAGTACACAAAGGGATTATGTGATTTTATTACAAATCTGAAATTTGAACATTTAGCTCCGGAATTAACGGACAAGGCCAAGAAACTCACTTTGCATGTTGTAGGTGCCGCGCTGTCTGGAAGAACCCTTCCCACGGCAGTCAGTGCAAGGACTGCGGCAAGAGCTGTTGTCGGAACGCAAGCGGATCTGATGTCTACTATGTGGGGGGAATCAGGAAAAGTCCCTATGCACGGAGCAGTCATGGCCAATGCTACTGCCGCCGATACACTGGACTGGGAAGACTGTAGTTTCACGGGCCATCCCAGCGCCCATCTGATTTCTGTCTCAATGGCAATGACGGAGGCAATGCATCTTACGGGGAAGGATTATATCACTGCGGTAATTGGTGGTTTTGAGATTTATCAGCGGGTAGCCTGTTATATTCAGCCTACGTTGGATTATGATACGACTAAGTATGGATGGGGGCTTGGATCCTGGCAGATTTTTGCCAGCGCAGCTCCGGCAGGAAAGCTGTTAAATTGTAATGCGGACCAGTTTAACCTGCTTCTTGGCGCAACTGGATGTTCTACCCCCGTGGTCAATGCAATACTCGCCCTTCAAGGCTCTGACTTTTATCATCTCCAGTATGCGATTACCGGCCTGACTGGAACCATGCTGGCAGGAATGGCAAAGCGGAATGAGTTAGATAATATTTATAATATCATGGATGGGGAATCCGGATATCCCATGATGATGCGTGGATTTGCCAACGAGGGATGGATAGACCGCAATCTTGGGACAGAGTATCTGTTTGGACAGCTCCTGCTTAAGCATTGGCCTGCCAATATGTGGATTCAGACTCCCCTGGACTGTCTTGACCACTTGAAGACAGAACATGGTTTTAATGCAGAGGATATTGAGGAAATTTTCATGACTCCTACCTACGAGGAGCGTGATAAGTTTAGTTGGGATGGTTATGCCAGCTGCCGTGATGCGCAGTTCAGCGTCCCTTACTGCCTGGCGGCTTATCTGCTGCGCGGTGAACCAGGGGCGAATTGGTACAGGGCGGATGGTCTGGCTGACAAGGAACTGCTGGAGATGGCTTCCCGGGTGAAGCTGGACCCGGATCGGCTGCAGACGCTGCCTGAAGCATTTAAAATGTTCACGGAAGGCTTATTCCCCACTACCGGCATGCGTGTTACATTGAAGGACGGACAGCAGTTCGAAGTGACGCTGCCATTCCCTAAAGGACATCCTCAGAATCCATTTGATTGGGAAGATGTTGAACAGACATTCCGGTCAGGAGCGCGGGCAGTTAATCTGCCGGAGGATAAGATTCAACGCTTCATCGATTTATGCAAGAAGATAGACCAGCTGGATGATATGTCCCAATTGGCAGAATGTCTGTCTCTGTAACCGTTAAAAAATAATACATTGGGGGAATATGAAGTGAAGAAAATTGCAGTTATAGGCACAGGCGGCACAGGATATACGGTAGCTGCAGATCTTTCCATGCGAGGCCATAAGGTCTGGCTGTGCAGCACAGGGATGGAGGAAAATCCAATAAAGTCCACGGAATATTCAAAGACAATGGAACTTACCGGTGCAGTGCAGGGGAGTGCTGTAATCCATGCGGTTACCAATGATATACAGACAGCGCTGGCTGATGTTGAATTAGTCATCTGCTGTACGGTTTCCAACTGGGATGAGGACGTGGCGCGTATTATTGCTCCATACATCATGCCGGGCAGTAAGGTGCTTTTAAGCGCCGGAAACCTGGGTTCGCTTATTTATTACAGGGTTTTTAAGGAATGTGCCGCAGAAAATATCATTGTTGGAGAGACATCGGGTAATCTGTTTTCCTGCAGGCGACCGGATGAAAATACAGTTTTAATCGGCAATGCCTATGGCCCTAAAGATGCTGCTGCATTCCCGGCCCGGAATACGCCGTGTCTGATTGAGGCATTTAAGGATGTGTATGAGTTAACTCCATCCAGCTGTATATTAGAGGCTGCATTTAGTGCGCCCAATCTATTAAGCCATATTTCGCTAACCCTGGTAAATGCAGGTGCGATTGAAAATAGCAGGGAACCTTATTACATTTTTAAGCAGGGGATATGCCGGAGTACCATCAATCTGGCAGACGGACTTTGGAAGGAGAAAAAGGCGGTTATGGATGCCCTGGGTTTCCACTGTGCTCCATCTCCATCCAATTCATTCCGGAAGTATGCCAATCAGGATATTCATGAGTTTGACCATTTTAAGGATCTTGAGGGGCCGGATAGCCTGACTGTAAGGCATATTACGGAGGATATCCCTATTTTGGGCTGCCTGTTTTTGTCTGTCGCAAGGGCAGTGGGAGTGGAGACCCCGCTATATGCATCGATGGTGAAGGTGGCAGAAGCCATCAATCAGACAAATTACTATGAACAGGGACGGACAACGGAAAATCTGGGAATTGGACATCTTCGCGGAATCCAGATTCCACAGTATTTCCAGCAGGCGGACTGATTCTGGCAGGACCGTGCCGATGCACGGAAAAATGAAAGGGGAAAAGTGGAGTGGCGGAAAAAATAGCTGTGAAAAAGAACATTTCATATATACAGTATTTTCATATTATAGTCTCTATCTTATTAATGTTTGGTTTTGGTTATCTTCCTACATTCTCAACAGTAACAAGGGTCGGGATGAAGCTTTTAGGAGTGTTTCTGGGGGCGGTCTACGCTTATTCTACATGCGAAATCATCTGGCCCTCCTTGATGGCAATCATTGCGTTCGGACTGACCGGTTATCCTGAGAGCATGGCGGCTGGTATCACATCCATGATGGGCAGCTCCCTTGTGTTTCAAATCATCACACAGTACTTTACAATCGGAGCCATAGTCATATATGGCGTAGGCAGATGGTTTGTCCGAAAAACCCTGTCAAGAAAGGTTTTTATCGGAAGACCTCTTTTTTACACATGGTGCTTCATGTTTGTGTTCATGTGGTCCTGTATTGTTTTGGATACGATTCCAATGTTTCTGCTGCTTTACAGCGTTTGGAATGACATTGCTGATTCCTGCGGTTATGATAAGGACAGCACGTTCCGGTACTATGGGTTTGGCGGGATCCTGGTGTCGCTGCTTTTGGGGGTTTCCATGATGCCATACCAGGGCTGGCAGCTGGGTCTGGCTACAAGCTGGGCTAATATGACAGGTTCAAAAATTAATTTGGGACAGATGTTTCTCTGTACATCAGTCATTGGTACAACTGTAATTTCGGGGTATGTCATCTTGGGCGCAAAACTTTTCAAGGTGGATTTTTCCAGAATGGGAACCTTTGATGTAGATAAGCTGGGGGAGGAAAGCAGGTATCTGCGCCCCAGGGCTAAACGTATTATGGCAGTTTACCTTGTTACGGTTCTTTTGTCACTTTATACAGGTACATTTCCGGGTACTGTTATTACAAACTTTATAGAGAACATACTGACGGTCCCCGGCCTGTTCTGTCTTTGTACGGTGCTGTTGATGATTATACCCGGAGGCGAAAATGATGGAAAGCCTGCTATCATATTCAATGATATAAAGAATAGTGATGCGGCGGTCAGCTGGCCTGTCATATTCATGTGTGCGGTTACAATCCCATTGGCCGGTTCATTGACATCGGAGGCTACCGGGATTGTTCCCTGGCTGACCAGTGTTTTTACACCGGTATTTGCAGGACGCAGCCCTGTATTCATCATGATTTTTACGATTATTTTCATGATATTCCTGACAAATGTTGGCTCAAATATTGCTCTTGGAAATGCCATGATTCCAGTAATCAGTCCATTTATACTTGCTTCAGGAGTAAATCCCATGTTTTTTGGCTGTGCGCTGGTTTACGCTGCCAACATAGGCATATTCCTGCCGGGTTCCTCTGCTCCGGCCTCCATATTCCATGGCCGCAGTGAAATCCCAAATGCAAGGCTTCGCAGTAAAGCTACCATGCTGGGCATTGTACTGCACATGATTGTCTCCTGTATCGTGTTTACTACGGCTTTTCTCATAACTAATTAAGTCTGATTGGAGGAATTGAAAAATATATGGACAAAGTAGCCATTATTGGCTTTGGTTCTGCCGGATACAACGGAGCGAAGGAAGTGAGGAAACGGTCTCCGGAGGCAGTGATTGATATTTATTCCGACACTGGCCTTGGGCCGTATAATCCGATGCTGACCACCTACTATGTAAAAAATGCCATTCCTTATGATGCGCTTTTTCCGTTCGGTACCCTGGAAGGAATCTGCAGGGATCTGAATTTGAATTATCATATGAATCAGCCGGTTACAGGAATGATACCGGAAGAGAAAATCCTGTGTTTTGCTGATGACAGCCATGTGCGGTATGACCGGATTTTAATCAGTACGGGGGCATCTGCCGTCATGCCTCCTATCCCAGGATTAAATCTGTTCGGAGTATTCAAAATGCGTACTGTCCAGGATGCCGTCTGTTTGAAGGAGAAGTTAGAAAGCGGAACAGTCAAACGTGGTATTGTGATAGGTGCCTCCTGGGTCGGTATCAAGATTGTGGAAAATATGGTGGAACGCAATATTCACTGTACATTGGTGGACGGCGCAGACTGGATGTTCTATACGGCGGCGTTTGAGGAAACTGCAAAGCGCACCCAAAGGGATTTGGAGGCTAAAGGGGTAGGGGTGCATTGTGGGCAGATGCTTTCACACATTGAGGAAGGAGAAGACGGACAGCTTACCGCCGTTATGCAGAGTGGCCGGCGTTTCACCGCGGACATCGTGGCTGTATGCATTGGTGTGCGTATGAATGTCGGTTTTCTGCGGGAAAGCGGTCTGGCTTTGAACCGGGGGGTTCTGGTAGACCGGCGGATGGAAACCAACTATGAAGGAATCTATGCAGCGGGTGACTGCTGCGAAGCATATGATATCCAAAGCAACACACAGCGAAGTATTGGCCTTTGGTTTAATGCGGTTGAACAGGGCAAGGTGGCTGGTGCAAATATGGCGGGTGGACATATGGAGTTTGGCGCCAATGTCCTGGTTAATCTGGCCCACTATCTGGATTATGATTTCATCAGTATTGGGGACGTCAGCTCCTGCTGCAGGCAGGATGAGGTTTATGAATATGAGGACTGCCGCTATTATATCCGTGCCATCCGTAATGGGAAGTCCATTAAGTGTATGAATATAATCGGTTCATCAGATAGTAACGGTATTGTAAAGAACGCGTTTATAAAATCCATCGAAAATCCAGAAGCAGGGTTAAGTATACAGACCATCTGTTATCTGAAAGATAAAGGATTTCCCAATGACTTTATTAACTTCTTAGGAGGAAGATGCCTTGACTGAATTGGAAAAGAAACTGAAAGCAAAAATACCCGGTGATGACACTGGCATAGAAATCCGGCATTCCCTCTGCGCAATCTGCAGCCCCAGCCATCACTGTGGCCTGGACTGCTATGTAAAGGACGGAAAGATAATCCGGGTGGAAGGAACGCCGGAACATCCTTACAGCCATGGTAAACTCTGCACCAAGGGTTCTTCCCAGCGTAATTATATTTACCGGGAGGACCGTATCAGAACGCCGCTGCGCCGTGTAGGAGAGCGTGGAGAGGGTAAGTTTGAACCAATCAGCTGGGATGAAGCATACCATCTCATTGCAGAGGGGCTGAATAAGGTGAAGGAAGAATACTCGCCTCATTCCGTGGCCTTTTACAGCGGATACTCTAAGTGGTACCGTCCAATTTTCCATCGGTTCGCCCATGTGTTCGGCAGTGTGAATTTCGGCACGGATGACAGTGTCTGTGCTGTCTCTAAAAAGATTGCTGACAAGGTGACGGCAGGATGCGAGGGTTCGGCAGATTTAGCGCATGCTAATACATTCCTGGGCTGGAATTATGACGGCTACTATTCCCACCATCTGTCGGTGGAAGGGGTGCGCAGGTTTAAAGAACGTGGAGGAAAGGTCATTATCATTGATATCCGTGATACACCTGCAGCAAAAAATCTGGCTGATATATTCTTACATATTAATCCGGGTACGGATGGCGCCTTGGCCTTAGGTATGGCCAGGCTGATTATAGAAAATGGCTGGGCCGATATGGATTATGTAGAAAAATATACATATGGCTTTGAAGCGTACAAGACATTGGTCCAGGAGTACCCATTGGACAAGGTCAGCGGGATTACGGGTATTAAACCAGAGGACATCTACGAAGCGACAAAACTTTTTGCCACCAATGGTCCGGCCAGTACTAATTATTCAGCTTCTGCACTTGTTCACCATATCAATGGCTTTAACGCACACAGGGCAGTCCTGTGTCTGGCTGCCTTGACAGGGAACTTTGACAGAGCTGGCGGCAATTACCCGGAACCGGCCTCTTTCCTTCGCCAATCCGCGGGATTTAAAACCAGGGATGAAGAATTCAGGACCTGCCGCGAACCAGATGGGCCTGCACGTATCGGTGCCGGGCGTTTTCCGCTGTGGGATACTAAGTTTAATGAATTCCAGGCCATGGACCTGATCAGACAGATGGAGGAGGAAACACCTTATCCTGTTAAGGCCATATTTGCCCTGGGCCTGAATGCCAAAATGTTTCCGGAGACAGACAGGCTTTTGGAGGTCATGAAGCGAAAACTGGATTTTATCGTGGATGTGGACCTTTTTATGACTACATCGGCAAATTATGCTGATATCGTACTGCCGGCCTGTACCTCTGTAGAGCGCAGTGAACTGAAATGCTATGCAGGCGGATATCTTTTTTATACTAAACCGGCGATACAGCCATTGTATGAATCCAAGTCTGATGTGGACATTCTCTGTGAACTTGCCAGTGTCATGAAGCTGGACGATGAACTGTTAAAAAAAGGCTATGAGGCCTGTCTGGACTGGATGATTGACGGCTGTGGCCTGACGATTGGGGATTTGAAGAAAAGTGATTTACCTGTTAAAGTGCCGACAGCCGTATGGCCGGTACAGCCAGGTGGATGTTTAAAAAATGGTTTTAATACCCCGACAGGAAAATTCGAATTTTATTCCATGACAATAGCAGCAGTAGATTCCCGATTTGGCCTGGACCCGCTGCCCAGCTACCGGGATCCCCTGGATGATCAGAACAGTCCTGAAATGAAGGAAAAGTATCCCTTCTATCTTTGCACGGGCGCCCGCATGCCTTATGCAATCCACTCACGTGTCCATGAGACCCCATGGCTTCGCAGCCTGCGGCCACATCCTACCTGTGAAATCAACTGTCAGGATGCCGACAGATTGGGGCTTATGGATGGGGATGATGTGACATTGTCCAGTCCATATGGTGAAATACACATGATGGTCAAAGTCACAGGTAAAATTAAACCAGGTGTAATCCTTGCCCTGCATGGCTATACAGAGGCCAATGTAAACAACCTCATCGGACGTAACCATCTGGATCCATATACCGGTTTTCCTGGATATAAAGGAATGCGTTGCAATATCAGTAAAAGTGAGGAGACGGAAGAATGAAACATGTTTTTGTATTTGACGAGAATCGCTGCTGTGCCTGCTCTGCCTGTATGATGGGGTGTATGGATCAGAATGATATTGATTTGGCGGCAGGAGAATCCTGCTTTAGGAAAACATACGATAATGAGGTAGAAATGGCGGATGGCAGCACCTACTGCGCTTATCTTTCTGCTGCCTGCATGCATTGTGTGGATGCACCATGTATTGCTGCCTGTCCGGTTGGATGCCTGATTAAGGATCAGGAAACCGGATTTACAATTTATGACAACACCAACTGCATCGGCTGCAAAAGCTGCGCCCTGGCCTGTCCTTTCGGAGCTCCCCGTTACCGTCCATCAGATGGGAAGATGATTAAATGTGACGGATGCAATACGAGGGTAAAGTATGGCCTACAGCCTGCATGTGTCCGTGCCTGCTCTTTTGGCGCTTTAACCTGTGTGCCTGAGGATGAGTATATGGAAAATAATGAAAAAAAGGCATGTAATATGCTGCTGTCGCAGTTAAATCTGAAAAAAGTAAAACGATAAAACAAAAGCAGTTAATGGGCGGTGGGTTCTCTTTCTGTCCATTGACTGCTTTCTCATTTCATACCCCTTCACCCCGCCCGGTACGTTGCCGGGGTAATCCCCGTAAGCTTCTTAAACAGCACATAAAAGTACTTAATATTCGAGAACCCCACGCTCTGGGCAATCTCCTCCACTGACAGGTCGGTCTGGCGCAGCAGGCGCATGCTTTCCTCCAGCCGGCAGGTATTGATATAGTCGTTGATGGAACGGCCGTAGGAATTCTTGAACAGCCGACCCAGATAGGCATTGTTCATCTGGATCATATCCGCAATGCGCTGGGAATTGAGGCTGCTGTCGTGGTAGTGCTCTTGGACGATGCCCTTGATCTGTTTTGCCAGTTCGGAGTATTTTTCCGCCTTTTTCTCGCTGTAATTCTCACAGATGGCCACAAATGCGCGGTCAAATGCCTGGTCTATCTCGTCCAGGTCCTTAATCTGCTCCAGGGATTCCGGCAGCAGTTTCTGGCTGTCCTTTAGCAGTTCAGATGAAAATTCATTCAATATATTGCAGATGGTATCCTCGGCCCGGTTAAGGATGTACTGGAAGTCATCATACCTGTAGTTGGCAATGGTGTCGCGGATTTCCTGCCATTTGGCCCTGCTCAGGTCCAGACTGCCGGACTTGAGGCGCACAATCAGGTCCGTAAAATCCCGGGTGGTCACGGTGTTAGCGGAAGCCTTTGTGAAAAGCGCTTCCTCCGGAACCAGCCGGTCCTCCTGCTTCAGCACCAGGCTTAACCTGCGCAGCTCATGGAGATTGGAGGAATGCACCAGCAGACTGTCAAAGTCCGTGAACAGGACGCTTTGGAACAGGCGGCAGTCCAGTGTTCCTGACAGGTACAGGGCCAGGCTGTGATAGTCTTCCTCCGATTGGTAGACGCCGATGCAGGCATAAATATGGGAGGATTTGGTGACCACCAGCTCGGGATGCTGCTTCTCCACCAGCCCATAGATGTCCTTTCTGTGAAGGGCATGTATCAGCATAAGCCCAAAGGGACCTTCCATATTCTTAAACAGCCGTGCAGATGAGAGGGAAAGCTTACCTGCCAGCATATCGTAAAAAATCTGTTCCAGGCTGGTGCGCTCGGACCTGGACACCACGGCATCAATCTGCTCCTTCAGCGGAAGGGGCGGGGTATCCTGGACATCTGCCTCATCCCCTTCCAGGAACTTGTTGATGGTGGTGATGGCGTCCTTCATTTTCAGCATGGGCATCAGGGCGTAAATCAGCAGGATAAGCAGGGCGCAGCCAAAGACAGAGATTAATGTGACCATAAAATACACGACAATCTGCCGGAAGTATAAAAGGCGGGGCAGGGCTTTGGACAGGGAGGAAATCTTCATATAGGTGTGCCCGGTGGTCAGGGATTCATAATACATGCAGATCTCCTTTTTCTTTTTGTTGATAAAATACCCGCTGTTTTTTTCAATTGTAATAAGCGGATAGTAGTCCGCATACTTTTCAAGGAGCGAATCGCTGGCCGATACCAGCACGTCTCCTTTTTTATTGATGACAATCAGGTCCGAGGACGGATTGGAAGCCAGCAGGGCCCGCTTGTACCATTCGCTTTTGACGGTGATGATCAGGGTGCTGGGTTTGGGGGAACCATTGGGATTAATCTCATAAAACATGAAGGTATAAAATTCCCGGCCCTCAGGTCCCTCCTCATGGCTGTAAATGGGCTTAAACCGGTTTTCGTTGGTGCGGTTCATCAGCAGTTCCCGGATCTGCGTGTTCCTGTAGGTATCGATGGACTGGTCCGGGAAGGACGGGTCTGTGGAGTATACCCGGTTGGTATATCCGTTATGGATGATGATGGACTCGGCAAATTCCGTGGAACTTAAGGACGTGTTCAAATCCCTGGTCATGTATACGCGGTCCGTATTGGAAAACGAAGCAGCGCCCATCATGGTTTTAACTGCATTGGAATAGAAAAGCTGCATCCCATAGTTCACAATGGATGAATTGATGGTTTCGGTCAGGGTATCAATCTGGATGGCAAAATCCCGGTTCAGGTCTGAGATGGAGTCGTAGGTGATGCGCTCAAATATGCGGAACAAGGTGAAAAAGACAGCGGAAAGCATCACGATAAATCCTGTGCCAAAGGCCAGGATGCGGATTGCCTGTCTGATTTTTTTCGATTCATATACCGGTTTATTCATATTTTTACCTTCCACAGTATCGTTTAATTTTTGTAAGGTTTAAAAATTGTACATCGGTTTACTTCCGCATTTTTCATACTTTACATAGTTTAGCATAAAATTTACAATCAAATCAACTGCAAAACAAACAAATTGCACAAGGGAATGTGAAAATTATCCCAGATGCAAAAATTAAACGTATTGAGGGAGGTATTATCTATGAAGAAAACATTAGCAGTTATCCTGGCATCAGCAATGGCAGTGTCACTGACAGCCTGCGGCGGTTCCAAGGCGCCGGAGACAACGGCGGCAAAGACCGAGGCCCCTGCAGCAGATTCCAAAGCAGAAGACTCCAAAATGGAAGATAAGGCAGAGGACACCCAGGCAGCCGGCGGCGATGCCCAGGCGGCTTCTGACGCATCCGGCAATGTCATGCTCTACTCCTCCATGCAGGAAGACCAGCTTATGGCCATCAAGGAAGGGTTTGAAAAGAAGTATCCTAACATTAAGATGGATTATTACTTTGCAGGAACCGGCAAGGTCATCACAAAAATCGCAACCGAGCACCAGTCCGGGCAGGTGGCGGCAGACGTTATATGGGTAGGAGACCCGTCTGACTACATAGGATTTAAGAAGGAAGGCATTCTTGCAAAATACTCCTCTCCGGAAGCAGGCGCCATTGCGGATAAGTTCATTGATTCAGAAGGATATTACACCGGGGCGCGTATGATGAACATGTCCATCGGATATAACTCATCCCTGGTCACGGAGGAAGAGGCCCCCAAGTCATGGAATGACCTGCTGGATGCCAAGTGGAACAACCAGATTGTCATGACAGACCCGTCTTCCGCCGGAACAACCAAGTACTTTGTAGGGGCGCTGCTTTCCAGCCCTGACTACGGCGAGGAGTATTTCCAGAAATTAAAAGATAACGGATGCGAGCTGGAGTCCGGCACGACCGCAACCCATAACCAGGTAGCGGCCGGGGCTTATAAGGTCGGCATCATGCTGGATTATGTGACACAGAACCTGATGGATGAAGGCTCACCTTTGGGCTTTACGTATATTGATTCCGACCTGGTATCCATCTTCTCCCCAATCGGTCTGGTGGAAGGATGTGCCAACGAGACAAACGGAAAGCTGCTGTATGATTTCATCCTTTCCAAGGAAGGCCAGGAAATCCTGGTTGAGAACAACCTGCTCTCCGTAAGGGATGACGTTGACCAGAAGGGCGCAAGCGTGGAAGATATTGCCAAGGCAGCCATGACAGTTGACCTCCAGTCCCTGTCTGATAATTCAGACCAGATCATCGACACATTTGACAAGATTTTTAAGTAAGGATATGGGTATGGATTCCAGACAGGAATCCGGGTAAGGAACGTAAGTGTATGGATGCGGGGCCGGAAGAAGTTCCGGCCCTGTTAAATGTAATGGATTAGATTAGATGGATTGGATTAAATGGATTGGAATATAAGGGACAGGAGGAACTAGAATGGCCAGTATCAAGTTTGACAACGTATCCTTTGCCTATGGGGACAATCAGATTTTAAAGAACTTTTCCCTGGACGTGGATGACAGCCAGATCATGTGCCTGGTAGGCCCGTCGGGATGCGGAAAAACCACATTAATCCGCTGCCTGCTGGGATTCAACAAGCCAAGTTCAGGGGAGATATGGATTGGGGACCGGTGTGTGTTCTCCCAGGCAAAGCGCATTAACATCCCGCCGGAGCGCCGCGGCGTGGGCGTGGTGTTCCAGGATTACGCCGTGTGGCCCCATATGACGGTCCTGGAAAATGTCTGCTACCCCATGAAGAAACGCAGGATGTCCAAGGCAGAGATTAAGCAGAAGGCGGAAAATGCCTTAAAGCAGGTCCGCATGACGGAATATGCCAATTATCTGCCCAGCCAGCTTTCTGGAGGGCAGCAGCAGCGTGTAGCCATTGCCAGGGCATTGGTCAGCTCGGATGCGGTCATTGTCATGGATGAACCGATTACCAATCTGGACGCCAAGCTCCGTGAGGAAATGCTCATCGAGATACGGCAGATCCAGAAGAACATAGGCACCACGATTTTTTATATTACCCATGACCAGGAGGCGTCCCTGCAGCTGTGTGACAAGATGGCAATCATGAACCAGGATGGGGAGCTGTGCCAGCTTGGAGCGGACGAGGACATCATCCTCAGGCCGGCCAACCGGTTTGTGTTTGAGTTCATCGGCGTGTCCAATTTCTTTACACTGAGCAAACTGGGAAGTGACTGGTGCTTTGCAGGAAACAGGAAGCTGGTATTTGACGGGGAGGTTCCTGCGGGATTTGACAGGCAGGGGGTTGTGGATATGGGGGTCAGGCCCAACAATATCACCTTCGACCCGGCTTCGCCTGTAAAGGCAAAGGTAAAGCGCTCCGTATTCCTGGGGAGTGAATACGATTATTTTGTGGAGTTTGACGGCAGGGAGGTCCGTGTCCAGAAAAATGCTTTTGACGCCATGCATACAGGCGCAGTGGAACAGGAAGGGGATACGGTTGGACTTAGGTTCGTAAGCCCGGAGTTTTATCCCGCTGCCGGAAAGGAGGAAGCCGTATGACATTCAGGAGAAAACGCGCCATGACCAGCGGCTCGGAGCTGGCCGCCATGGAGGGCAGGAGGTTCGGCCTGGACCAGGCCATGACAGGTTTAAGCTTTGTACTGCTGCTCATCATTGTGGCAATTCCTATTTTCATGATTGTGTACAATGCATTTTTCTATGAGAATAAGTTTGATATCAGCCTTTTCATATCAGTCATAGGAAATGTAGATAACCTGAAGGCAATGTGGAATACAATCGTGATTGCCCTGGCAGTTACTTTATTCGGCACCATAATGGGCCTGTTCTATGCATGGCTTCTGGGACGGAGCGATATTCCGGCCAAAGGCTTCATGCGGGCCATGTTCACCATCCCTTATATGTTCCCTCCGTTCTTCGGGGCCATGGCGTGGGATCTGCTCTTTTCCGGCAGGGCCGGTTACGTGAACAAATGGCTGATGGCCACCTTCCATCTGGCCAATGCGCCCATCAACATCAACAGCATCGGCGGCATCATATTCGTGGAGTGTTCTTATTACTTCCCATTTGTATTCATGCAGGTGGTAAGCGCGCTGGAGCGCATGGACCCCACGCTGGAGGAATCGGCCAGGATTGCAGGCGCGAAGCAGGGCCAGGTCATTGCAAAAATCACGATTCCGCTTGTAAAGCCCGCCATATCCGCAGGCGCGCTGCTGATACTGATTTCCTCGCTGGCACATTTCGGCGTGCCTTCCATCCTTGGTTTTTCCAAGAATATTTATACACTGCCAACCATGATATATGCACTGATTTATAAATCCTCGGGAAGCTTTGAGGGAATCCGGCAGGGCGCGGCCCTTTCCATCCTTTTGGTGGCGGTGGTGTCGGTGGCCCTGGTAATCCAGAAGCGGGTGTTAAGTTCAGGCAGCTATGATATCATCAAGGGCAAATCCATGCGGCCCACGCTGATTAAGCTTAGAGGGGCAAAGTACCCCCTGCTGGCATTTGCCTGCCTGACACTGGTTGTCATTGTCGTGGTCCCGCTGGTGATGATATTCCTGGTAGCCCTTGTAAATGCATACGGACTGCCGCTTACGCCGGAGAACTTCTCACTGAAGAATTATCAGAAGGTGCTGACCTCCCCGGCCACCCTGGATTCCATCAAGAACTCGCTGTTCCTGTCCGTCACGGCCGGAATCGTGTGTATGTTCTTAGGCGTCATGGTCGCATACGTTATCAACCGGATTAAGCCAAAGGGGAAAGGCGTCCTGGAAATCCTTTCCGTGCTTCCGTATTCAATACCGGGCACGGTGCTGGCAATCGGCGTCATCCTTTCCTGGTCCGGTTCCATTTTCGGAATTAAGCTTTATAATACCATCTGGATCATCCTGGTGGCATACATGGCAAGGTATCTGTCCTTCTCCATGAAGAGCGCGTCCGCATCCCTGCAGCAGGTGAACTCGTCCCTGGAGGAAGCGTCCAGGGCCTGCGGCGCATCCCATACAGAATCCTTAAAGGATATCACCCTGCCCTTAATCCGGCCGGCCATGGTATCGGGCTTCTTCCTGATATTCCTTCCGGCCATGAGGGAGCTGACCACATCCATCCTTCTGTATGGGCCGTATACAAGGACATTGGGCGTGCAGATCTACTCCCTGCGCGATGCGGGCATGATACCCCAGGCGTCCGCCCTGGCATCACTGGCAATCCTGATCATTATTATATGTAATACAATTGTTACGCAAATCACCAAGGACAGGAAGGGAGCGTAAGATTATGGCACAGGAACAGGTAATATTACAGCATGTTACAAAGCGCTTCACAACCAGAACCATGGGCACGGTTACGGCGGTGGATGATTTTAACCTCAGCATAAAGGAAGGGGAGTGCTTCTCCTTCCTGGGGCCTTCGGGCTGCGGCAAGACCACCACGCTGCGTATGATAGCCGGGTTTGAGGATTTGTCAGAGGGGGAAATCCATCTCTGCGGGAAACCGGTGTCGGTCAAGTCAAAGAATCTGTATGTGCCGCCGGAGGAGAGAGGGCTTGGGATGGTGTTCCAGGCATTTGCGGTATGGCCCCATATGAATATATTTGACAATGTGGCATTTCCCTTAAAAATCCAGAAGGTCAATAAAACGGATATGACAAAGCGGGTAAAGGAAGCCCTGCACCACTGCAGCCTGGATGGGCTGGAGGAAGTTTACCCATCCGACCTTTCCGGCGGCCAGCAGCAGCGGATTGCCCTGGCCAGGGCAATTGTCACCAATCCCAGGGTCATGCTTCTGGATGAACCCCTTTCCAATCTGGATCCTAAGCTTCGGGAATCCATGCGGTTTGAGATTAAGGAGCTTCAGAGGAAGTTTAATTTTACCATTATCTTCGTCACCCATGACCAGTCCGAGGCCATGGCCATATCGGACCGGATGATGGTCTGCGACATGGGCAGGATCATGCAGATTGACACACCGGAGAACCTCTACAGGAAACCTAACTCCAGGTTCGTCCACAGTTTCCTGGGCGAATCCACCTTCATGGATGTGGTCATCAAGGACAATAAGGCATATCCCAAGGGGGATATGGGCCAGTCCTTAAACCTGGCGGTTCCGGCTGATGCGGCCAGCGAGATGGTGGTGGCCACAAGACCTAACGCCATCCGGCTCACATCGGACCGTGGATTCAGGACCCATGTGGAGAAGAGGATATTCCTGACAGACAGGACCGAGTATCTGGTGCCGGTGGGGGAACAGCTGGTGAAGGTGGAGACGCCCCACCGGGTGGTATTCTCCCCGGGCGAGGCCTGCTGCATCGATATCGCCGACCCCATGTGGTATCCGCTGGAAGATAAGAAGGCGGAGGAAGAGAGGATTAAGAGACAGCTGGTATGATTGGATGATTTGATACTGAAGGATTAGCTGCCGCCCGGCCTATTTATGCCGGGCGGTATTCGTGCATGCCGTCATGGGCCGCACCCTGTTCTGTATGGACAGGGTGCGGCTTATTTTGGTAGCCAAATGATTTGTTAGGGGGTATAATGGGGAAAGACAGTATATTTGCAGGAGGGGACAGATGACGGAGGATAATATGGTGGATTCCGTGCCCAGAAGGGTCAGGAAAACCGATTTAAAATCACAGGTGGAAGAAGAACTTGTCCGCTTTATAAAACACATGGACCTGGCTGTCAACAGGAAGCTGCCAAGGGAGGAAGAACTGGCCAGGATGTTAGGCGTCAGCCGCATTACCCTGCGCAGCGTTCTGGATGATCTGTCTGCCAAGGGCATGATATTCCGCAAGCACGGGAAGGGCACGTTTGTCAACAGCAGCTTCTTTGAGATGAAGGCCAGCTTTAACCCGGTCATGCATTTTGCGGATATGATAAGGAACAGCGGCTATGAGCCAAGGGTGGAGATGATTGACCATCAGATTGTGAAGGCGGACCGGGATGTGGCCGGACGTCTGGAGATAGAAGAGGGCAGCGACGCGCTGGTGTGCGATAAGATATTCTATGCGGACAAGCAGATATGCGCTGTTACCAGGGACTATATCCCCCTTTCATACCTGAACGGGGTGGATATGGCGGAGCTGGACCGCTATGTTAATTCTGTATTCTATTTTATGTATAAGGCCAGCGGCAAGAAGCTGGAGTGGGATAAGGTGGAACTGAACGCGGTGTACAGCCGGGACGACGCGCTGCTTGACCGGCTCTTAAAGGCGGCCGGAATCGGGCCTAAGGCGTTCCTGCTGCTTAAAGGGGTAAACTTTGACGAGGAAGGCACCCCGGCTGTGTATACATGGGAGTATGTGGATACGGAGATACTTAAATATAGCCAGATCCGTAAGAGGATTCTGCATTATGAGGATGTGTAGCGGGGGCATTTGAGCTTTGATATGCTTATCCGTTATTGCTGTGGCGTTTTCGCGTGTAGACAATAGGTATAATAGAAAATAGCATCTATCATTGATGCCATTTTACGGAGGTCATCAGATTTTGTATCTGATGACCCTTCTATTTCCTTTTAAATCAGGCACCTGTTTTGTCAAGTGCCTGATGCCGATTTTCCTAATTATCGGCGCCGGATATTTTGGATGAAAAACACAGTATAAATAATTAAGTTAGCCTTTCAAGTCATAATTACCACTCGGATTTTCTTTATATATTCCCCAGGCATTTAATGCGGCTCCCAGCTCTTCGTATTGCTTTCCGGCTTTTTCAAGGCTCTGTCCTGCCAGGACTGCATCGATGCCCTGTCGGAATGCCCGGGCACCTGCGGCTGGTCCCATTGGATGACCGTGGATGGCGCCACCGGCCGCAATTATTACATCATTTCCGAATTTATTCATAATATCTTCTATATGACCCTGGGTGGTTCCGCCGCCAGGCATTGCAAAGATTGGTTTGATATTACCCATAGGAATTGTCATGGCATACCCACAGTCTATGAAGGTATCCATAAGCATTGGGAATTTTCCATATGGGCTTAAGGCAATTATCATATCCAGCCCGGCAAGTCTTGGAAGCTTAGCGTTCATCAGTTTGGTGGATGTACCGCACCATTCACATGCAGTACTGGCCCCTACATAATCAGAGTGCCCCAGAATCGGAACATTGATTTCAGGGTCTTCCGTAATCATTCTGGCAACATCCAGCCCAACTGTAGCATAATTCAGCATAAGGCAGTTAGCACCTGCTTCAAGTGCTTTAAGTGCATTTTCCTTAATACGGTCAGCGCGGTCTGTGATATTAAATGCAAATAAGGTTTTTTCTCCCTTTATCTTGTCTGCATCCTGGATTGCTGGCATGACAGTTTTTACACGTTCTATTAATGGGCAATGGGGAGGATTCGCAACTAATTCGTCATCCTTGATGATATCTACACCACCAACAGCGGCCTGATAGGCAAGTTCGGCTGTTTTTTCCGGACTGAGGCCCGTACATGGTTTAATCATGTTATTAAGGAGTGGTCTGTCATGAACACCAAGAATATCACGGATTCCCTGGATTCCGAATTTAGGTCCGGGGAAGAAGTTCAGGAACTCCTGTGGGAATTCCAGATCCAGCAGTTTAACCTTGCCTGAACTGGAAATATTTCCAATAACAGTGCTCAGCATCATAGAAAACTGAGGCCCGAAATTTTTCCATGGATAAGCAATGCGGATGATGAAGTGACGTTCATGTATATCATCTGGCATGGTTCCCTGATAGGATGGTGCCTCATATACCCCGACTACGCGTCCCATGGTGAGTTCTCTGACTTCCGGAGTTTCTCCAGGAACCTTAATCCAGGTACCGCAGGTCTGCTCCACTGCTAGGGCGGCAGCAAACTTCAACATATTGGTGTTGCGTTTTGCAGCACAATAATAGGTTGCAATAATGAACCTCTCTTTTTCCAGTCCTTCTGGTGCCTGCACTAAAATCGGATCAATATACATACTTTTAAGCTCCTTTCAACGTTTATGAAGATAAATGAGTGAGTGATTTTGACATCATCATATACTTGATGCGGTTAGAGTACAATAAAGAAAGGTTTTTCAATATGGTATTTTACTGGAAAACCATATTGAAAAAAATACCTATAACATATTTAGAACAATTCGGTCAGACGTAATGCAAGGTCTTCGCTGATTACCAGGACATTGACAAGCCCGCCCTTTAAGGCGGCGTTTAGGGTATAGGCTTTGTATTCACCGCTTGCAACAATGATTTTACAGGGGATTTTTTTGTAATCCTCAAAGGATATGGATAGAGTCCTGTTTTTTAAACTAGTATCGCATTCTTCGCCTTTTTCATTAAAGAAACGCAGAAGAAGGTCACCGTAAACATTTTCATCCTTTAGTTCCTGAAGTTCGTAGCCTGAAAGATAAGATGAATTGGCTAATGGGGATGTTGCCTCTGGATAAAAGGAACCTATCCCACTTACGGTTATCGTGGTACGGTCAAGAAGCTGGGATATTTTAACGATATCCGGTTTTTTATGAATGATATTTAATATTTCTTCTGAGGCCTGGAGGCCGTCATAATATAGTCCGGCTGTCTGAGCTCCGCCAAATGCCATTGAAGCGCGGTGGACCAGGTTTTGGGCTTCGAGTTCTTCTAAATAATTTCCAAGGTTTCCATGCAAAGTAACAAAAGACGTACCAGCTTTTTGGCATGGGTTTAAGTAATGGATTAAATAATACATGGTCCGTCCCCATGCCAATCCAAGGATATCATTATCTTTTATGATTCGTTGCAGATAACGGGCTCCTTCCAATGCGGTAAGCTGCTTTATGGACATGCTTTTATTGATTATATTCCTGAAATCAAGAGATACCACAATGACATCACTAAGGGAATATTGGTTCTTGATTTTATTCCCAAGAGATAAAGCGGATTGGTATGCATCTGCAATGGAAAACTGGATGATTCCCAGGTCCTTTGCACGCTGAAGCATACGTGAAACTGTTACGTTTGAGATGTTAAGTATAGATGCGATTTCTTTCTGTGACATGTTCTCCAAATAATATAGTTCGGCTGTTTTTAGTGCCAGCCAGGTGGATGGCATATATGTTTCTCCTATCATAATAACTCCTCCGTAGATATAAGGACAAATTGAAATTGTCTAATGCTATGTTATCCATGTTGATATTTTATATAAGCTGCATATCAGGACCTACTGAAAAGTATAAAAAACCCGCGCCTAAAAAGAATTAGTGAAAATAATTTCTATACATATTATCAATAAAACGACTATTGAAATAAATTTCTTTATGGAAAAATAACAACTAATAATCTATGCTTTTTATAGACACTTGTGCAGATGTACAAAAATATTAGAAGAGGGGGGATTGAAAAACTTAAGGACCTTTGTGAATATTGTAACGTGGCATAACGAATCCAGTAATTTGATTTGAAAGGATGATAGGTGAGGGTATGAAAAAAATGTTATTAGTGTTGGTAAGCGCAGCAATGGCAGCAGCAATGACAGCATGTTCTTCTGGCAGTAAGACAACGGGCCAGCCGCCACAGACAGAAAAACAGGTTCAGACAGATACGGAAAATCAGGAGAAGGATGGGGATGTATCTGTGGATAATACGGGTAATATAAGAGGAAGCGGTACAAAGATAGATATAGCATTCTGTAATGTGGCCCCATCCAGCCATCCGCAGAATATAGCATATAGGGCATTTGCAGATAAAGTTAAAACAGAGACAGATGGTAATATTACCATAACTGTTTATGATAATGCCCAGATGGGAAATATACTGGAACTGTTCCAGCAGACAATTGACGGTACAATCCAGATGTGCATTGTGCCAACATCTACCTTAGGTTCATTTGATGAGGGGCTGCTTGTCAGTGATCTGCCTTTTTTATGGCCATCTGCCCAAATAGCCATTGATGTGCTGCTGGATGAATCAAATGGTATAGCAAAGGACCTGGTAGCAAATCTTTCTGCAAAAGGAACGATATGTCTGGGATGGCAGGATAATGGTTACAACTCATTCGCAAACAGCACCAGGCCGATTACATGTCCGGATGATATGAAAGGGCTGACAATGAGGGTACCGGAGAACCAGTGTGACCTGGCGCTCGTTGAAGCCTGCGGTGCATCACCTACTACAATGGCATCCAATGAGGTTTATACGGCTCTGCAGACCGGCGTGGTGGATGGTCATGATTTTGGTGCAATTATTACAATGACAGGAGGATATGATGAGGTAACTAAATATTATACGGATGATAATCATTTGTTAAAATTAAATGCTGTTTTTGCAAACCAGGCCTGGTGGGATGGCCTTGATACAGCTGATAAGGATTATCTTGCAGAAGAGATATATACTATGTGCCGTGAAGCGGATAAAGGCTGCTGGGATTTGGAAGCCAGTATTTTAGATGAAATGGAAGCATCGGATAGTATGGAACTGCATCGTCTGACAGATGAAGAAAGGCAGCAATTTGTTGATATCGGAGAATCCCTATGGGTAAAATTTAACGATAGGATTGATACGGACCTGCTAAAACGGATTCAGGGTGAAATTGCTAAACGTAAATAGCATTGTAATGAAAGGGGGGATTACATGCAGCTATTACGAATGATGTGCAGGATTTTGGAAAGATTCATGAAATTCTGCATAGGTTGGATGCTGTTACTCATGTCAATTCTGGCTTTTACTGGTGTTCTCACAAGATATTTCCTCTTTTATTCTATCACTTGGCTGGAAGAAGTGACACGTTATCTGATGGTGTGGATGACGTTTATTGTAGGGGCACTGGCTGTCAATGATGAGTCCCATATTAATATTGATTTTGTTCCAAACTATTTAAATAAGAGGTTTAAAAATTTTGATGCAAATATCATCTTGAATGTTTTTATTTTGGCAGGAATGGCATGTTTTGCATATTATAACTTTTTTCAGATAAAGGCATCTATTAAGAGTGGAATGGTATCACCGGTATTGCAGATACCGATGTGGATGATGTATTGTTCTACTATTGTCTGCGCAATCAGTTCAGTACTGTTCTGTTTAAAAAATATAGCGGTTAAGGTTCAGCTTTGCAGGAGAGGGGGAGATGAGTAATGGTACTATTTGGTATATTCCTGGCCTTGGTGTTACTGGGGCTTCCTGTAGCATTTTCCTTTGTTGTGGGAGGATTATTCTATCAGAGTTTTTTTACAGGGGTTAACCCCAACCTGATTGCTTCCACAACTTATGGAGGTATTGATTCGTTTTCGCTTTTAGCAATCCCCTTTTTTATCTTTGCCGGAGATATCATGCTTAAAGGTGGTGTATCCAAACGCCTGGTGGACTTTGCAAAGCTGTTTTTTAAAGATTCAGTCAGCGCATTTGGTACAATCTGTATTGTTGCCTGCGCATTCTTTGGGGCGATATCCGGGTCAGCGGCAGCAGCAGTTGCTGCAATAGGAGGCCTGATGGTTCCTGAGATGATTAGAAACGGATATAAACGGGAATATGCCACAGCATTATCATCTGCAGCAGGATATCTGGGTATTTTGATACCACCCAGTGTACCGATTGTACTGTACTGTGTCACGGCTAATGCATCTATAGGTAAAATGTTTATATCTGGTGTTGTTCCAGGATTGCTGGCAACGGTAGCATTTGTCATATTAAATAAAATGCAGGTGAAGAAATGGTTGAATACAGCAGAAGAAATTGAAAAGGAAGGAATAAAACCTGCCCAGGAAAATACAAAATCTCCGGTCCAGACTGTAATTAGTGTGATTCCTGGTCTCATTATGCCATTTATCATCCTGGGGGGAACCTATTCGGGTGTATTTACTCCTACGGAGGCAGCGGCAGTTGCTATTATCTATGGGGCATTTGTAAGCATATTTATTTACCATGAGATAAAGTTTTCTGATCTTCCAAGGATTGCGGTAGGGTCTGCCATGACGGCAGGAAAAATACTGGTAATTGTCGCTTTTGCAAGTTACTTTGGAAAACTGCTCACATTACTGCAGATACCAGGACAGATATCAGCGGCTATCTTGGGGGTTTCAGATAATAAGTGGATAGTCCTGATGTTAATAGTAGTACTGCTTCTTATAATGGGAATGCTGATGGATATGTCCGTATCTATTATACTGATGGTTCCAATCATGCTTCCTATTGCAACTGCGCTTGGATTCGGGGAAACCCATTTTGGAATGATTGTTATCTTTTGTCTGGCGATTGGTCTTATTACCCCGCCTATGGCATTAAATCTGTTTGTGGGATGTCAGATAGCAAATTGCCCAATGTCAAGGGTCATAAAACCAATAATCCCCTTTGTGATTACAAGCATGGTTGTTTTGTTGATGATTATATTCATCCCGGGTCTGTCTACGTGGCTGCCATCAATGCTGGGGTATAAATAATATTGAGAGAAGGTAGATTATGGGTGAATGGGCAAAAGTAGTATCAGAGAAGAATGTTCCAATGAGGCATACACCATGGGGAGGGGAGATACATTGGCTGACTTTTCCTGCTGTGACAGATAGTCCGTATCTTACCAGTGGTATTTTAAAAATATATCCTGGACAGGGGCATGAACCTCACATCCATCGGGATTCAGAAGAAATCATCTTGATATTGGAGGGGAGTGGGATTCATAGATATATACTGGAAGATGGGACGGAAAAAAGCTTTGAAGTGAAACCAGGGGATGTGTTGTGGATGAACCGGGGACAGTTACATTCCACAGGCAATTATTCCAATGAACTGCTTAAAGTATTTGTTATCTATACGCATCGTGATATTGAACCATTGTAGAAAGTCAGGGGTGGCTTATGCGCATATCAGAAAAGGTAGCCGGATTTATCTGCCGTGACAGGCATTATGGAGAAGATATAAACAATGTTGCAATACGGTGTTTCCTGGATTCTTTTGGCTGTATGCTTCTGGGATGTACGCAGCGTACACCCCTCTCTGCAATAAATTATGTAAGAAAGCTATCAGGCAAAAGCCAGTCTACGGTATATTGCCGGAAACCATTTAAGACAGACATGGAAAATGCTGCATTTGTGAATGCTATATCAGCTCATGACTGTGATTATGATGATATGACGATAGCGGGTTGCGGACATCCCAGTATACCGGTATTCCCGGTTATATTATCAATGGGAGAAGCTATGCACAAATCAGGTGTTGAGATGCTTGACGCATATATTACAGGCATGGAGGTTTCTATGAGGATGGGATACGGACTAGGTGTGGAAAATCTGAATCCTGCCTGGAATCCGACTACTGTGTTTGGTATATTCGGAGCCACGGCTGCCGCTGCAAGACTATTAGACCTGGACATGGAGCATACATGTTCGGCACTTGGTATTGCAAGCTGTGAAGCTGGCGGGACAAAGGGAAATTATGGGACAGGCGCAAAAAACATTACAGTCGGACACTTGTGTATGAAAGGAATAAGATGCGCAGGTCTGGCCAAAGAAGGAATTTTGTCCTCTTATGATGTTTTTGAATCCATTAATGGATTTGTCAGCTGTTTTACGAAGAAATTTGATATGGATATGGTTTTAGGTGCATTTGACTGTAAAGAAAGTTTTCTCTTTACCCCGGGCATTATTCAAAAACCATATCCTACATGCAGAAGCAATCATAATGCGATTGATGGCGCTATATGGATGCATGACACTCCGGGATTTTCCTTTGACAAAGTGGACTATGTGGAATGCTATATGGATTCGGCAGCATTGAGATTAGACACTTACAGGATTCCTGAAAATACCGAACAGGCCAAATTCAGTACAGCTTACTGCATTGCGCTGTCATTGATATATGGAGATATGAAAACGGAGTATTTCCTGGATGAGGCAGGGATAGATGAAACAGCCAAGAATTTTATAAACAGAATTTATATATATGAGAAAAATGATTTTTGTTCCAGTTCAAATTTTGCAAGCTATCTGAAAGTATACTTCAAGGATGGTACATATCTGGATTACATGGGGGAGAATGCAAAAGGTGAGAGGACAAAGACGCTTATGCAATCAGAACAATATGAAAAATTTTCAGACTGTCTGTCCCATCTGTTTAATAAAAAGGAAACACAGGAAATTTATAATTGTCTGAGCCGATTTTGGGATTGTACTGATTTTAATTCTGTTAATGATATGATTTTGGAGTATTTGGCTGATATTAGCCGAAAGGAGAAAAGATGAAACCAGTTGTGGTCGTTTCAGGTATTTTAGACACAAAAGGAAAAGAAATCCAATATATGGCTGAAAAAATCCGTCTATATGGCTGTGATACATTGGTCATGGAATTTAGCTTGGGGAAACAGATAGACGAACCATGGGTGGATATAAGTCTTTCACGGCTTCTTGGGGAAATTGGAAAGAAACCGGAAGATATTTTTTCTTTAAGCAGAGGGGAAGCGGCTCTTGTTGTGACGAATGCAGCTGTAAAACTGGTTAGTAATCTGTATAAAGAGGGAAGAATACAAGGATTCATATCATATTGTGGAGGGATGGGAAGTTCTATTTCATCAAAGGTGATGCAAATACTGCCATTGGGGTTCCCCAAAATACTTTTATCCACAATGCTACATAATTCTGCTGAATACATAGGAGAAAAAGATATTGCCATGATGTATCCGGTGACGGAATCTGGCTTGAACCGTGTATCCCGTCAGATATTAAATACTGCTGCAGGGATTGTTGCAGGCGGTGCAAAAGCATATTTTTCATATACGGATGAACAATCTAAACCATTGGTGGCTGTATCCATGCAGGGGGTTACGACTCCCTGTGCCCAATATATAATGAAACGCCTGGATGAAGATGGGGAAGTGGACGGTATGATTTTTCATGCAAATGGTGAGGGTGGAAAAACCATGGAAGCAATGATAAGTGAGGGATATTTTTCTGCTGTGGCAGATACAACACTGGGTGAATGCAGCGCCCATCTTCTCGGTGGTATTAATAATGCTGGTCCGGGAAGGATGAGTTCAGCTGCCTCTAATGGAATTCCTCAAATCATGTCTCCAGGAAGCGTTGATTTCTCCAGTTTCCGGAACCGGGGTGAGATGGGGGACAGATTGAATGGAGAAATAGATGGCGGAGTAAAAGGGAGAAAGGCCCATTTTCATAATACATATTGCACAATATGTACAGTCACACCAGATGAGGCATATGGACTTGGTATGAGCTTTGCAAAGAAATTAAATTGCGCAACGGCTCCGGTGTCTTTTTTTATCCCTATGAGAGGCTGGAGTGCTTATGATATTGAAAAGCCGGATATCAATAAAGGATGGGCAGGACCAGGCACCGGGCCATCGTGGATTGCATCAGAAAAAAATCCCAGATGGTCATTCAGGGCGGAACGCTTTATTGATGGATTTCTTAATAATTTGAAAAAGGACAATCAGAATATACAGGTATATCAGGCAGACTTTCATATTAATGATCCGGACTTTAATGAACTTATGTACTGTGACTTAAGGGATATGCTTAAGGGAAACTGGCTTAAGGGTAAATATGAAACTGGAAATAAGATTAAAAGAATATTTTAGGGGGAGAAATAATGGCTGAGGTTTATACAAGAGATGAAGTACTTAGCAGGTACTATAAAAAAATCTCCAAAAGACAGTCTCTGTTATTCTGTGGAGTTGGAACCGGGTTAATTGCCAGAATATGTGACAGCAGTGGTGTGGATTTGATTGGCGTATATAATTCCGGACGGTTGAGGATGAATGGTATTGCCGCAATAGCAGGAAACCTTCCGGTGACAGATGCTAATGGAGTTGTTTTAGAAATGGGAGAAAAAGATATCCTTCCTCAGGTGAAGAATACTCCAGTCATAGCAGGAATATTCGGTGTTGACCCTACAAGAGATATGAAACGATTTTTACATAAACTGCAGGAGCTGGGCTTTTCTGGTGTTCAGGGATTTCCCACAATTGGGAAGATTGGCGGTCAGCTTAGGGCGGAGCTGGAACAGGTGGGACTGGGATTTAAAAAAGAACTTTCTACATTACAGATGGCTCACGATATGGGGATGGTTACCATGTCATATTGTTACAATGTTGAAGAAGCAAAAATGATTGCAGATGCAGGAATTGATATTATTGTTTCACATATGGGACTTACAAAAGGCGGGGATGTTGGTACTATAGAACAAAGTCCTTTGGATGTAGCAGCAGAAAGGTCTGACCAGATTCTGCGCGCAGCCAAGGATATCAATCCACGCATTATTACTATGTGTCATGGAGGTTCCATTACAAGTCCGGAAGATGCTGAGTATGTGATGAACCATTCAGCTGCAGTGGGCTTTGTAGGTGCATCATCTATAGAACGCATACCAACAGAGATTGCTGTAAAACAGGTATGTAAGGATTATCTGTCAATTAAATTAAAGTAAACTGGGTTGCTTAGCAGATATGGGTTTCAACATATAAATCTGCTAAGCAAATTTTATAGAATGCAATACTGGGTGAGGAGGGAAGATGAGTGAAGGGAAAAAGAAATGGGATAAGAAACCTCAGAAGCAGATATATTTCGTTTCTGGCTGCAATTGCGGTATATCTTTTTATATCATATATGCCTTTGGGCGATAGTGTTTTAAAAATAGACGGAGCGGTACTGGATATGACCGGGAGAAGGTCATTGGGGATTCTTGCATTTTGTCTGGTTTTATGGATAAGAGAACCGGTTCCTTTCCATGTAACGGGATTCATTGGGATTCTCTTTATGTGTTTTGCTAAGATTGACACCTTTGCCAATCTAATTAAACAGGGGTTTGGAAATGATACTGTTGTGTTTTTTATTGGAGTATTAACACTATCTTCCGTGGTGACAAGAACGGGAATTGGAAAAAGAATTTCTGTTTACATTTTATCAAAAACAGGAAATAGTACTTCCAGAATCCTGTTGGGATTTCTGATTGTGGGCCCATTACTCTCCATGTGGATGACAGCAATGGCAGCAGCAGCTATTTTAATGCCATTGGCAGTTACCGTTCTTCAGGAAGAGAAAATGAAACCAATGGAGAGTAATTTTGGCAAGGCTCTTATGATTGCGTGTGCATGGGGACCTCTCATTGGCGGAATAGGTACACCGGCAGGAGCTGGCCCTAATCCCCTGGCCATAGGATTTATCAGTGACATAGCTGGTATAGATATTTCTTTTACACAATGGATGATTTATGGAATTCCATCAGTTGCCCTTCTTATAATTCCTTCTTGGATTATATTGCTTTTGTTTTTCAGGCCTGAAAAGAAGTATTTAAATAAGTCTAAGGAGGATATGGAGCATGATTTTAAGCAGCTGCCACCAATCAGCAGAGATGAACGGCATGCAATCATCATTTTTCTGATAACGGCATTTCTTTGGATTACTTCTGGGTGGCTGAGCAGAATCCTGGGAATCAAAATAGGTACCTCAGTTCCAGCGGTTCTTTGCCTTTGTCTGTTTAATTTTCCAGGCGTGATTTCTATTTCCTGGAAAGAAATACAAAAGGAGATTTCCTGGGATGGAATACTTTTGATTGCTTGTGGAATATCCTTGGGGCTGGCCGTATATAATGCTGGAGCAGCTGAGTGGCTGGCCCTTCTTTTGTTAAAGGGAATCGTCCATATGCCTGTACTGGTGAGGATATTCATGATAATCTTTATTATCAGTATCTTGAAAGTTGGATTGTCCAGCAATACAGTAACGGCGTCCATCATTATCCCAATCATGATTGTTCTGGCGTTTACTTACAAACTTCCGGTTTTGGGAATTGTGATTCCTGCCTGTCTCACTTTATCCCTTGCTTTTATTCTGGTGACCTCGACTCCGACTAGCGTCATATCGTATTCTGCAGGTTATTTTAGTATAGGGGATATGGCTAGGGCAGGTGTGGTTATGACCATGATTTCCTGTGTGATTTTATCGTTTTCAATATATTTTATTGGACTATTAACAGGAATATATTAATAAATTGATTTTTTCCTAAATTACCTGAGTTTTATAGCAGGAAACAAGTGATTGTGAAAGCTCAACCAACAGACAACGCCGCCCAACATGACATCATGGGCGGCGTTGCTGCATGATAGCTGGCATAGGGGCGGATGGCGGAAGTATTATCAAAGATTTCGAAAGCAT
Source organism: Enterocloster sp. OA13 (assembly GCF_022440595.1). Classification (NCBI taxonomy): domain Bacteria; kingdom Bacillati; phylum Bacillota; class Clostridia; order Lachnospirales; family Lachnospiraceae; genus Enterocloster; species Enterocloster sp. OA13. The sequence continues at coordinate 5,931,598 of NZ_JAKNTF010000001.1, forward strand.
TTTCAAAAATTTCGGAAGTATTATCAAAAATCTCAGAATCATTTTCATAAATACCTTGACATCGATTTAAGACAGGCGTAGTATAAAAGAAAGACAATTGTCTTAAAGGAGCTGATTCTATGGAAAAGTTAAAAAAACTGCCGGACGCAGAGTTTGACGTGATGAAGGTAATATGGGACAATGAGCCGCCCGTGACCACCACATCTGTCAGGGAGCAGTTGGGAAAAGAAAAAGAGTGGAAGATACAGACCGTTGTTACCCTTATGCTCCGTCTGGTTGAGCGGGGGTTCCTGCGTTCTGAAAAACATGGAAAAGAGCGTACCTATTTCCCGCTTGTAAGTAAAGAAGATTACCTGAAGTTTGAAACTGGCAACTTCATGAAGCAGTATCACAACAGCTCTCTTTTTAACCTGATTAACACCTTGTATGATGATGAGGCCCTTACGGACAAGGATATTGACGAGCTGTTGACATGGGCCAAAGAACGGAGGAATTAATATGCAGGGCTTTCTGATTACGCTGGCGGTATGCTCCGTTACCATGTCGGCGCTTGCACTTTTTTACATGGCTGTAACACCGCTTCTGGCAAAGCACTATTCTGTAACAGGCCGTTATTATACATGGCTTGTGATTGTGCTTGGGCTGATTATCCCGTTCCGCCCCCAGACTGGCAACGCAGTGGTCAGGGTCCATGTGCCGGTCCATCCGGCGGCGCCTGTTATCCGTACCGGGACAGGGATACCGGAGGCCATGCCTGTTGATTATCTGCCCTCCACCCTGCCGCACATGACTGGGTGGCAGATTACGGCGGTAATATGGATGGTGGGAGTGATTGCATTTCTTATGTATCATATGATTCGGCATTACCGTTTTTTGAAATTAGCGGCCAGGTGGAGTGAAGACGTCACGGACAACCGGACCCTGACGATATTTCAAAACCTGAAAGCGGGGATGGGATTATCAAGGCCCATGGGACTGAAGGTTTGCGGCAGTATTGGGACCCCTATGATGGTAGGCTTTATAAGCCCGCGTATACTGCTGCCCAAAGCGGATTTTTCAGAAGATGAACTCTGTTTCATCCTGAAGCATGAACTGATACACTACAGGCGCGGGGACTTATGGTATAAGTGTCTGGTACTGGCTGCAACCGCCGTCCATTGGTTCAATCCCATTGTTTACATGATGGCAAAGGCCATTGATATCCAATGTGAATTATCCTGCGACAAGGAAGTCATACGCAGTGCGGATCCGGATGTACGGCAGTATTACAGTGAAACAATTATCGGTGTGGTCAGGTACCAATCGGGACAGAGGACCGCGCTGTCAACTAATTTTTATGGATCCAGGCAAAGCCTGAAGGAAAGGATTGTTTCAATTATGGATATGAGTAAAAAGAAATCAGGGATTGCGGTTCTCTGTGCCGCTTTGGTACTCACCCTGGGTACGGGTTCTGCTTTTACGGCAAAGGCGGAGACAAAGGGAACGCCCGGACCTATAAAAGAAGATATCGTGGTTTCCCCAGAGTTTTCTTATGGTTACAAGTTCCACCCCAACCCTGAAACCTATGCCGTATATTCATCCTATGGGATTACTGTTTCAGATGATGGGGAAATGCTGCTGTATAACGGGGAGAGGGTACGGCTTTTTATGGATGGACATTCGGATGCGGAAGCCTTCTTTTTGGACGAAGCAGGTACAGTTAATCTGTCTGTCAGCAGGAATGCATCCGGCAATATTACCGGGATTGAACGTATCTCAAGGGAAAAAGCGCAGGAATACTGTTCTGCTTTCTTTGCCGATGACCGTAATACTCAAGCCCGTAACAACCAAGCCCCCAACTCTCAGGACCATTCTGAAAAAGCAGCGCAGGATATGGAAGGCAGAGCAGCCCAAGATATAAAAGAGAATGAAACAAAAAATTTAGCAAAGGATATAGCAAAGGATACAGCAGCAGAAACAACGGTGGATATGGCAGGCCAAAATAAATTTAATCAATATTCATCCTATGGAATCACTGTTTCATCAGACGGTCAGATACTATATTATAATGACCAGCGTGTAAAACTTCTTGCAGATGAACTGCCTGATGGTTCTTTTGAATCATTCTGGTATGACGAAGCAGGAACCGTCAGTTTATCAGCCATAAGGAATTCAGATGGCCGGCTTACTGATATCAAAGGCATCTCGGAAGAAAAGGCGCAGGAATACCTTAAGAGGGCAGATGGGAATAATCAGGATGTTTTGAAGGGGCTGGATGAAAAAGTAGAAAACAGGATGAAGGAGTTATTTCCGGGGGAATGAATAGTCAGGCGGCTATATCAGGATAGGATTTATCATACAGGTCAGGTTGAAATGTTATATTTTGGGAGGAAGTGATTGCAATGATAATGGTAACAACCGAAAGAATGTCCATATTCCCAATTTCTGACGATGAAATGATAATAAAAATTAATCAGGAAACCAACGGGGAATTGAAAAGGGCATACATGGAAATGCTTGCCGGCTGTAAAAAATCACCTGAACAGCGTATTTGGCACACCATATGGTTCATGCAGCTTAACGATGGCAGCGGACAAATCGTTGGGGACCTGTGCTTTAAGGGATTAAATGATAATGGGAGCGTAGAAATCGGTTACGGAATGAAAGAAGGTTATGAAGGCAGGGGGTTGATGACAGAGGCTGTTACCGCCATGGCTAAATGGGCAATCACTCAAGAGGGCGTATCCTGTATTGAATCAGAAACCGATTCCAACAACATTGCTTCACAAAGGGTCCTTCTGAAGGCAGGGTTCGTACCAACTGAGGTGATGGGGGAGGAAGGGCCAAGATTTGCATGGAAGAAATGCTGAATACAGGTTTATAGGCGGGATGATGCGCCTTCGTTTTAGCTATGTAATATGTGGCTGAAACGGCAGACATCAACCAAAGCATGGTTTTAATATTTATCCTACGAAAACAATAATGCAAAAAAAGATTCGTAATGTTTCAGGGGGCACCCTCCCGGACCAGAAACCGTCCGGGAGGATGCCCCCATAAGTGTCTATCTGTCAAGGCAACCGGATTCCCCATCTGGCTGCCTTCATGTTCCCATTCAGTCCATACTTATGGCTGCCACCTGGAATACCCATATATCATAATCAGGATGCTTACAACCAAAAGAGCATTTCCCGTATGGATGAATACAGGATTCTCAGCCAGGCATCCCATAAAGGAGCCAATGCCCATAATCACGGTGCCGATCAACGCGCTGAATTTATATCTGTCCATCTGATATACCCCTCTTTCTATGCTTCTTCTGCCAGGTTGGTGGTTACCCGCTGCTTGCTTACAGCCATGAGTGCGGTATAGAGGACTGCCCCAAGTATGATTCCGTTTAAGGATGGAAGTCCGAAGGGAATCATGTACACCAGCGCAATGGAGATGGCCCAGGTAATCCATGGAACAGGATTCCATTTGCAGAAGCTGGCTTTATCATAGGCAGCATAGCGGCCTTTATGTACCAGGAAGTAATCGGAAAGGATGATTCCTGATAAGGGCGGGACAACGGTTCCCAGTATGTTCAGGAATGTGAACAGGAAGCCGATTTCGTATGGTCTGGTCAGGGTTGCCAGCGCGGACAGCACCAGCAGGATTGCCAGCATTTTCTTGCGCTCCATCTTGAATGCATTGGAAAGGTTCAGGGATGTGGAGTACAGGTTTGCCGCGTTGGTGGTGAAGATATTGGTTGTCATCAGGATCAGGCTTGGGATGACCAGGCCGAATCCCAGAAGGATGACCGTCAGGTCGCTGTTCTGCATGGCAATGGCTGCAATGGCGCCGCAGACAATCATCAGGATGTTGCCGCCCAGAAGCCCGGTAAGGGTGGCGGAGACAGCTGCCTTTGTGTCCTTGGCATACCGCATGATATCCGCAATACAGGTGGCTGTGGACAGGACCCATGTGCCGATGACAGCCGTGATGCCTGTGAACAGAGGCATGTCAGAGGATGGAACGTAGGCAAACAGGGCATCCATGCCGCCGATGACGCCTAAGGAGCGGATGGCTGTTGCAATGGACAGGAATACAATGGCCGGGATTGCAATATAGCCAAGAATGGTAATTGCGCCTATGCCGCACATGGCAAAGATTCCCATGACAATGGCGCTGACAGCCATACAGATACCTTCTCCTACCTGCCCCATATGGAACACCTGGGCCACGAAATGTCCGTAGGTGGCGGCCTGGATGGTGTACCAGCCCAAGTTCACCACAGGCACGAAGATGGAAGCTGCCTTGGAGCCGGTGGATCCAAAGCTGTACCTGGTCAGCAGTGCAAAGGTAAGCCCTGTCTTACAGGCGATGATACTGATTAATACCGCAATGATGCTTAGGAAAACGTTGCCTCCCAGTGTGGCCAGTATGATATGTTTAAAATCCATGCCGGCTGCAAGACCGCCGCCAGCCATCATGCTGGTTATTACAAATACAAAGCCAGTCCATACAATGGTAAGGCTGAAATAGGTTTTTCTCTGATCCGCAGGTACGGCGCAGCGGGAAAATTCCGTGTCCGCGGCCTGGTTCTGGTTCTGCTGTTCCATCTCATATCCTCCATTCCAATACATGATTCAGTTCCTGAACACGTCTTAGTTATTCCAATATCCCTCATGCACACCGGCAATCTCTTCCACCAGCTCCGGGAACGGACCCACAACCTCAATCTCCTTCTGTCCCCTTGCAAATACCTCACGGCAGGGCAGGTCAAAGGTTGGGTTCTGGGGGTCGGCCCCTGTGTGCGCCAGCAGGTCCTTCTCAGACATGCCGTACACCACCCGGCCGATGCCGGCCCAGTAAATGGCCCCGGCGCACATGGCGCAAGGTTCTGCCGTGGTGTAAAGGGTACAGTCTTTTAAGAATTCCTTGGAATACTGCTGGGACGCCTTTTCTGCCACCTGTGTCTCTGCGTGTCCCGTGCATTTATTCTCCGTAATCTCCACATTGGGCTGTTCCAGCAGGATATTGCCTTCCTTATCAGCAAGAAGCGCGCCAAAAGGAGTGTTTCCTCCTGCCCGTGACTCCCTGGAAATCTCAGCGCAGCGTTTTAAGTTCCTGATATCAATTGATTTGTCCATCGTATCCTCCATATTATTCTTTTAAAGATAAGAGGTATTACCTCATATCTATTTTCTGATATAAATTTATCATAATCTCATAGGGATGTAAATGTCTAATGTGTATAAGGAAAATAAAAAAAATTGTGCACTTTAGCTAAATACACATGGGTATTGCGGCTTTACGCAGATTTTACAAAATCTATACCATACCTTGCTTTCAGCAAATGTAAAACTTTTGTATACTCCAAAATGTAATCGGAAGTACAAAAAGAAAAGACGAAGATGAAAACGTATTTGAATTTCGCAGAAAAATCGGAGGCAGAGTATTATGAAAATGAACAGCAAAAAGATAATGGCACTTATGGGTTCTGCAATGCTTGCAATGGGAATGCTGGCAGGATGCGGGAGTTCTGCAGGAGAGACAACCACGGCGGCTCCGACCACCACGGCAGGGTCAGTAACAACAACCGGGGCACAGGCCGATACCAGTGAAGCGGCAGGGACATCCGAAGCAGCCGGTTCTGAAGCAGCAGCAGACTTAAGCGGTTCCATCAGTATGGTAGGTTCCACCTCCATGGAGAAATTCGCCAATGCGCTGAGCGAGTCCTTTATGGAGAAATATCCCAATGTAACGGTTACAGCAGAGTTTGTTGGTTCCGGCGCAGGTGTTGAGGCGGTTTCCAACGGCACGGCGGATATCGGTAATTCCTCCAGAAACTTAAAGGACGAGGAAAAGGCCAACGGCGTTGCTGAAAATATCGTTGCAATCGACGGAATCGCAGTTGTGATTGACCCGGCCAATACGGTAGAGGACCTGACCAAACAGCAGTTATCCGATATATATGAAGGAAAAGTGACAAACTGGAAGGATGTTGGCGGCAGCGATGCACCAATCGTAGTGGTTGGACGTGAATCAGGTTCCGGCACAAGAAGCGCATTTGAAGAACTGTTAAAGCTGGAAGACATCTGCAGATACAGCAATGAACTGGACAGCACAGGCGCTGTCATGGCAAAGGTTGCCTCCACACCAGGCGCCATTGGATACGTGTCCCTGGATGTCCTGGATGATTCCGTAAAAGCCCTTAAACTGGAAGGCGCAGAACCGACAGAAGAAAACATCAAGGCAGGCAGCTATTTCTTAAGCCGTCCCTTCGTAATGGCAACCAAGGGTGAGATCAGTGAGCAGAGCGACCTTGTAAAGGCATTGTTTGACTACATCTACTCAGACGAAGGAGCGGAAATCGTAAAGTCCGTCGGACTGATTGCAGTTGACAAATAATCCGGATATGAAAGGAGACTTACCTGCATGAGAGCGGACACATTTTCCATACGTTCCCATCATGGCAGCAAGTCCGCAGTCGAGAAAGCTGCACAGGCAATCTTCACCGCCTGCGGCTTTTTCGCTGTGCTGGCTGTTGCTTCCATAACATTATATATGGTCATCAGCGGTACGCCTGCGCTGTTTAAGGTGGGTATACTGGAAATCCTGTTCGGGACATTATGGCAGCCCGCGGCGGCTTCCCCCAGCTTCGGTATCCTGTATGTCATACTGACCTCTATTGCAGGAACATTCCTGGCCATCCTGATTGGCGTTCCCATCGGCGTCATGACAGCCATCTTCCTGGCGGAGGTGGCGCCAAGGAAGGTGGCGGATGTTGTCCGTCCCGCCGTGGAACTGTTAGCAGGCATCCCGTCGGTCATCTACGGACTGCTGGGCATACTGATACTGAATCCACTTATGTATAAACTGGAACTGATTATCTTCAAAGGTTCCGAAAGCCACCAGTTTACCGGGGGCGCCAACCTGATATCCGCGGTGCTGGTGCTGGCCCTGATGATCCTTCCCACTGTAATCAATATAAGCGAATCCTCCCTGCGGGCTGTGCCGGGCCATCTGAGGAGCGCGTCCCTGGCCCTTGGGGCAACGAAGATACAGACCATATTCCAGGTCATTGTCCCGGCGGCAAAATCCGGTATCATCACAGCAATTGTACTGGGGACCGGAAGGGCCATCGGCGAGGCCATGGCCATCAGCCTGGTGTCGGGAAGCTCGGTAAACCTTCCTCTTCCATTTAACTCCGTGCGTTTCCTTACAACCGCCATTGTGTCGGAGATGGGATACGCGGCCGGACTTCACAGGCAGGTGCTGTTCACCATCGGCCTGGTCCTGTTCGGGTTCATCATGTTCATCAATGTAAGCCTGACCAGGATCTTAAAGAAAGGAGACAGGAAAAATGACAGGTGATATGACCGGAAACATGACAGGAAATGCGGCATCTGATATGGCGGTCCGGGCCAACCGCAGATCCACGCTTCACGAAAGCATATACGGCAGGCGTGTGAGAAGCTCGGATGTAATCCTCACCGGCGTCATCTACGGATGCGCGGCCTTTTCCATCCTGCTGCTGGCAGGAATCATGGGATATGTATTTGTGCGCGGGATACCCCATGTGACCTGGTCGTTTTTAAGCACTGCCTCCAGCGCCACCAAAGGGACCTTCGGTATCCTGGGCAATATCATCAATACCCTCTATATCGTGGCCATAACCCTGCTGATTGCAACACCCATCGGAATCGGTTCAGCCGTATACTTAAACGAATACGCCAGACCTGGAAAAGTGGTGCGCCTGATTGAATTTACAACAGAGACATTGTCAGGCATCCCCTCCATTATCTTCGGCCTTTTTGGAATGGTGTTCTTTGGAAATACCTTAGGCCTGGGATATTCCATCCTTACCGGCGCCCTCACCCTTACCCTGATGATCCTTCCGCTGATTACCAGGACCACCCAGGAGGCCCTTAAGACCGTGCCGGACAGCTACCGCCACGGCGCCCTTGGAATCGGGGCCACCAAATGGTACATGATACGCACCATCCTCCTGCCAAGCGCCATGCCCGGGATCCTTACCGGGGTCATCCTGGCAATCGGGCGCATCGTGGGGGAATCCGCAGCCCTTCTGTTTACCGCGGGAAGCGGCTACTACCTTCCAAAGAACCTGCTTGGGAAGATACTGGAATCAGGAGGAACCCTGACCATCCAGCTGTACCTGTTCATGCAGAAGGCGAAATACAATGAAGCATTCGGAGTGGCCGTGGTCCTGCTGGTGATCGTGCTGGGAATCAACGGGCTGGCCAAATACCTGTCCCATAAGTTTAATGCGGAAAACCGTATCTGATATGGAATGTCACAAGAGACATGCAGGGCCGGACGCCTGAAGTCAGACAAGGAGAGAGAAGATGGAAACAAAGACCAAGATATCAACCCAGGACCTGAACCTGTATTATGGCGAGAACCACGCCTTGAAGGATGTCAGCCTGGATTTATATGAAAATAAGATAACTGCCTTTATAGGCCCTTCAGGATGCGGCAAGTCAACCTACCTGAAGACCCTGAACCGCATGAATGACCTGGTGCCCGGTGTGAAGATAGAGGGAAGCGTGCGTCTGGATGACGAGGATATCTATGATCCCCAGGTGGACACCACATTGCTCAGGAAGAAGATCGGCATGGTATTCCAGCAACCCAATCCATTCCCCATGAGCATATACGACAATGTGGCATACGGTCCACGGATCCACGGCATTAAGAACAAGGCCCAGCTGGATGCCATTGTGGAACAGAGCCTTAAGGGCGCCGCGCTGTGGGATGAGGTGTCGGACCGATTGAAGAAGTCGGCCCTGGGCCTGTCCGGCGGGCAGCAGCAGCGTCTGTGCATCGCAAGGGCGCTGGCAGTGGAGCCGGAGGTACTTTTGATGGATGAGCCGACCTCGGCCCTGGATCCCATTTCCACCCTGAAGATAGAAGACCTGATGGATGACCTTAAGAGCAAATATACGGTTGCCATTGTTACCCATAACATGCAGCAGGCCACCAGGATTGCGGATTACACGGCATTCTTCCTGGTTGGGGAAGTGGTGGAATACGCTGCAACCGACGAACTGTTCACCATGCCAAAGGATAAGAGGACAGAGGATTATATCACAGGACGTTTTGGATGATGGGGCAGGACAGCCATTGCATGGATATGTGCAGTGCAGGGTTGTAAGCGTGCATAGAAAGAAAGGAATCACAGATGAGTGTAAGGGTAACTTATGAGCATGAGCTGGGAGAGCTTAAGCAGGATTTAAAGGAAATGGCCCACATGGTGGAAAGCGCCATTGAACAGACATTTACGGCATTTGAGGACCAGGATTATATGATGGCAGAGGATGTGATTAAGGGCGACCGCACGGTGAATGACATGGAGCGGGCCATTGAGTCCAGATGCCTGTCCCTGATCCTCAGGCAGCAGCCGGTTGCCAGCGACCTGCGCCAGGTATCCACCGCCCTTAAGGTGGTAACGGACTTAGAGCGCATCGGCGACCACGCGTCGGATATCGCGGAACTTATCCTGCGCATAAAAAGCGAACACGCATACCACATTGTAAAGCATCTGCCGGTGATGGCGGCCTCGGCCCAGAAAATGGTCCACGACGCAATCGAGGCATTCATCGCCCAGGACCTTACGTCAGCCCTGGAAATCATTGACCGGGATGACGAGGTGGATATGCTTTTCAATCAGGTAAAGACAGATGTCATCGAGCTGCTTAAATCAGCTCCCGGCCAGGCGGACCAGGGAATTGACCTTCTGATGGTTGCAAAATACCTGGAGCGGATTGGCGACCATGCGGTGAATGTGTGCGAATGGACGCAGTTTTCCAAGACCGGGACGCTTAAGAATGTCAGGATCATGTAACAGATAAAAACACCCTCAGCCCTCCTTATACACGATATAAGGAAAGGACTGAGGGTGTCCGTGTATACGCAATCCCCTGTAAGTTCATAAAGACTGCAATCTGTCAAATCCCACGATTCCGGCGCCTATAATCCCATTCTTCGGCGAAGGCGCTGAAAAGTAGATTTCCAGATTGTCTGCGGGGTAAGGTTTCCGTGCATGCTCCAATATATACTGAACCAGCTTTTCCTTGGGGAAATCCTTCATCTGGACAATCCCGCCTCCGATGACAACTGCCTCCGGGTCCAGGATATTTATTTCCGCAACCACCGGCACGGACATGTACCGGACGAATTCGTCTAATTCCCGGGTATCCCCCCACTTTGTAAACAGCTCAGAAATATCCGTATCTGCAAAGCATGTTCCCTGCAGCTGTTCCAGGGCCTTTCCGCAGCAATACATCTCAATACACCCCTTATTGCCGCAGCTGCAGGGACGGCTGCTTAAGCCTGTCTGGATGTGGCCCACCTCTGCGGCAGCCCCGTTTTTACCTGTAAAAGGCATTCCGTTTATGTAGATTGCATTGCCCATCCCTGTGCCGAAATAAAACCCGGTCACGGCCCCGCTGGAAGGAAGGTGGAACTGGCGGATGTCGTAGGCCAGGAGGTAGTAGGCATCGTGGTCAATGATGGCTGGGATGCCCAGGCTGTCTTCCAGCGTGCCTACGATGTCCACGCCGTCCAGACCGGGGAAATTGGTAGATGAATACAGCCGCCTTCTGCTTTTGTCAACAACGGACGGGAAACCGGCAGCTATCATGAGGGGACGTCCGCCGTCCTGATGGCGGTTGATGTAGTCCTTTATCACTGCGCTTAAGGCTTCCGGTGTGTTATCCGACTGGTATACCTGTCTGGCGGGAATCACCTCCAGACAGGACACGGACAGGGTTTCATCCACAAGGCCCATGCGCAGGTTGGTCCCGCCGATGTCCATACCAAGTATCTTCTTATTTACCATAATCGCTCCTAATCCTTAGCGAGAATGTAATTGGCATGCTCTTTTAACAGTTCTGTCTCCTGTTCGGTTATGATCGTGCATTCAGACAGTTCCATGGCCTTGCACATGGTGCGTTTGCCTGATTTGGAGCTGTCAGCCAGTACGTATACTTCAGAGGAGTTTCCCTTGACAATCCTTTTCTTATTGGCTTCCCTGCTGTCAGGGGTGTTGATGCCGGACTGTAAATCATATCCGGTTGCGCCGATAAAAGCCTTGTCAAAGAACATATCCTTTAAACTGTTATCCGTTATGCTGCCAACAATGGATGCTGTGGATTTTAATACATCCCCGCCAATCATTATCACATTAATATCTGTTTCTAAGATGCTGGGGACAACCATGGCATTGGTCGTAACAACGGTGATCCTTTTATTCTTAAGGTAAGAAATCATTTTCAGGCAGGTAGTCCCGGAATCAATGTATATGACCTCGCCGTCATGTACCAGTTGGGCGGCTGTCCTTGCGATTGCTTCCTTTTCCTTAATCTTATATAAGCCTCTGGAATGAATCGGGGTGTCGTAGGAACCGGTTTTGATTTTGGCCGCGCCGCCCCTCAGAAGGACAATCTGGCCTTCGCCCTCCAGAATTTTCAAATCCCTTCTTATTGTAGACTCAGATACACCATGTAGTGCCTTGGCAAAGTCACTAAGGGTTACCATATCCTGTTTTTCTAATTCAGTCAGCAATATCTGCCGTCTTTCGTATGGAATCATCAGACCCCTCCCCTGTATCATTCACATAAATCTTCACTATAAAGTATACATGAAATGCCAAGATTGTCAAATTTACCATTGTTTCACTTTTTGTATCTCATTTTGAGTATCTGCTGCAAAATTCCAGGACGGCGCGGATATCAGGCATGGAGCCCTGGGCGCCTGTATTCTGGACGGTCAGGGCGCTGCAGCAGGTGGCAAAGTCCAGCATACTGCCTAAGTCCATATGATTCAGTATCCCGTATGCAAGCCCGCCCACAAAGGAGTCACCGGCGCCCGTGGTTTCAACTGCTTTTACGGAAAATGATTCCTTATAATGGAATTCATGGTCCCGGCATGCCATGGCGCCCTGCTTTCCCAGGGTGAAAATGCATGTATTTCCCATTTCCCGGGCAAATGCAATCAGTTCGGATTTTGCCACGGGGACAGAGGTTAATTCTTTTCCGGTATAAAACTGTGCTTCCACCTCATTCATGATCAGATAGTGGCACATTTTCATGTATGTTTCATCAAACTCCATGGCCGGAGCCATGTTAAACAGTATGGTGCACCGCGCTTTGGCGGCGGTTTTAATCGCATATTCAAGGACCTGCTTCGGGATTTCCATCTGCAGGACCAGAACCGTCTGTCCATCCAGAAGATGGGCTATTTCATCGACATCTTTCGTTTCGATTGTATGGTTGGCGCCCCTGGTTATGGTGGCAAAGACGCTTCCGTCCTGTAAGGTATGTACGATTCCCATGCCGCTGGCCGCTGATGCGCGTTTGACATAGGTGGTGTCCACCCCGTATGCCTTAAGGCCCTGTATCAAGATATCCCCGTTGCAGTCATTTCCCACATGGCCGGACATATAAGTGGGGATGCCTAATTTGGCGCATTGAACTGCCTGGTTCCCGCCTTTTCCGCCGCAGCAGCAATCCGCGCTTTCAGCGCTGTGTGTCTCCCCTTTAAGGGGCATCCTGTCTGTTTTCAGGATTATATCATAGTTCAGGCTTCCTATAACAACAACCTTTCCATCCATTTATCCCATCTCCATTATTATGCTTGTGCCTTGGAAAATCTTGAGGACAGCTTGCTCTGGATTTCCTCAAAATAAGCAGCGATGACGATGATGATGCCTGTCACGATATACTGCCAGAACGTACTTACACCAGTGATGATTAATCCGATTTTCAGTGCGGCAAGTAACAGCGCCCCTAAAAAGGTTCCCAGGATACTGCCTTTTCCTCCGGCCATCCTGGTTCCTCCGATGGCGGAAGCGGCAATGGCGTCCAGCTCATAGCCCTGCCCGGTTGCCGGTTCGCCGGTTCCCAGGTTTGCCAGCATGATCATTCCTGCAAAGGCAACGCAGAACCCGCACATGGAGTAGGCCAGGATTTTTGTCCGGTCCACGTTGACGCCGGATAATTTCGCAGCCTCCTCATTGCCGCCCACTGCAAATAAGTAGTTTCCAAACCTGGTTTTCTTTAAGAGGATATGGGCGATGACGGCAATTGCAAACAGTACGAATATGGAGATGGGGACATCGCCGATTACCTTTGCGCCAAGTGATTTCCTGTAGGCATCCGGTATGTTAAGGACCGGCCACCCGCCTGTGACCACATAGGCAATCCCACGGAAAACGCTCATGGTGCCAAGTGTTGCTATGAATGGCTGAAGCCTCATCTTGGTTACCAGCAGGCCGTTGATGGAACCCATGAAGGTACCGAGCACGGCGCCTGCGGCAATGGCCGCCAGGGGCGGGACTCCCATGACCGTAAGCTGGCCCACCGCCACGATGACGATTGCAAAGGTGCTGCCCAGGGACAGGTCAATACCGCCGGATATGATTGCGAATGTAATCCCAATGGCCAGGATGCCGTTGATGGTTGCCTGTTTGACTATGTCCACAAAGTTCCCGACCGTCACATAGGAGGAATCAATCAAGGCAAATATGATAACCATGATGATCAATGCAACGAAAACCCCTATTTCGCGGACAGCACCGCCAAGATTTATATGCGGCAGTGTTCTTTGCTGATTATTATTTCCTTTCCCCATTGTCTTTTCCTCCCATCGCATAGTTTAAGATTACCTGTTCTGCAAATTCTTCTTTCAGCAGTTCGCCGGTTTTTCTGCCTTCGCACATTATGACCATGCGGTCACTGATTCCCATGACCTCAGGAAGCTCAGATGAGACAACGATGATGGATTTGCCGCTGTGGACAATGTCTTCCATCAGTCTGTATATCTCTGCCTTTGCAGCCACATCCACGCCTTTGGTGGGTTCGTCGAATATAAGGATATCCACATCGGTGGACATCCAGCGGGCCAGTATGATTTTCTGCTGGTTACCGCCGGACATGTTCTGGGTCAGGTAGTCCGGCTTCTTAGGGTTGATGTTCAGTTCATTTTCATACTTAAGATAATTCCTGCGCTTTTTCCTGTCGTCCACAAACCGGTTGGTAAGGTATTTTTCAATGGAAGACAGGGCAGTGTTGTCGATGTTGGTCATCATGTTCACGAAGCCCTGGGTCTTGCGTTCCTCGGGCAGAAGCCCGATTCCCAGGCGCAGGGCATCCTGGGTGTTGCGTATGTTTACTTCCTTGCCCTTCAGGTAAATGTTCCCGGCATGTTTGGCATCGGCCCCAAAGATGGCCCTCATGACCTCGGTCCTGCCCGCACCTACCAGTCCGGCAAAACCTAATATCTCGCCTTTTTTCAGCTCAAAGCTGATATCTTCAAATACTCCTTTACGGCTCAGGCCTTCTACCTTGAGCACCACCTCATCCTGTACACAGCTTTCCCTCATCCTGGATGCGACTGCATTCACATCACGGCCGACCATGTGCCGGATAAGGGTTTCCCTGTTGATCTTCCCGACTTCCAGCGTGGTGATATAGGCTCCGTCCCTTAGGATGGTGGCCCTGTCACATATCTGGAATATTTCTTCCAGCCGGTGGCTTACATAGATGATTGTGATGCCGGAATCCTTAAGCTCCCGGATGATTTTAAACAGGGATGCGGTTTCACCTGTTGTCAGGGAAGCCGTCGGCTCGTCCAGGGAGATGACCTGGGCGTTGTGGAAGAGCGCCTTGGCGATTGCCAGCATCTGCATTTCCCCTGCCGTAAGGCGGCTGGCCATGTCCTCGGCCCTGAAGCCGCATTTCAGCCTGTCCAGGATTTGATTCACGGACTGATTGAGGGTGCGGTAGTCAACCATGATGCCATGATGGGGTTCATATCCCAGGGTGATATTCTGCCCCACTGTCAGGTCACGCACCACATTCACTTCCTGGTGGACTTTTACGATATGGCCTTTCCGGATGGCCTCGTTGGGATTCTTAAAGGATATCTTATTCCCCTCCAGCCATATTCCGCCTTCATATTCCTGATAGACACCGTGAAGGATATTCAGCAGGGTGGATTTACCGGCCCCGTTTTCCCCCAGGAGCGCATGTACCTCACCTTTTGCCACACAGAAACTGATATCTTTTAAAACCCGCACACCGGAAAATTGTTTGCCTATCTGTTTGAATTCTATGGAATTTTCCATTTGCATTCCTCCTTCGGCCATGGGGCCTTTGCAAAACCGTAGTAAGCGTTTTGCATCGGCCCCATGTTTGAATCCCTTATATTACTGTGCCTTATATTCTGTTGGAACCCAGTTGATGATTTCTTTTGCATCCATATCCACGTTGGTGGAATCAATCAATGCCTGCGGTGTCCAGATGACTCTTGGAAGTTCCTGGCCAGCCAGTTCACGCAGTGCGCATTCCAGCGCTATCTGTGCTTTATAGAATGGGAAGGAATCAATGGTGGCGCTTAATTCACCCTTACGGATGGAGTCATATGCTTCGCCGATTCCGTCCACGCCTACAATCAGGATATCCTTTCCTGATTCCTTTACTGCCTCCACAACGCCCAGCGCCATGCCATCGTTGTTACAGAAGATGGCTTTTAAGTCAGGATAATTCTTAATCCATGTTTCTGTCAGCTCTTTTGCCTTGTTCCTGTCCCAGTCCGCATTCTGTTTGGCAACAATTTCAATATCAGGTGAGTTGGCCGCCATCCAGTTTTCAAAGCCTTCGGTTCTCTGCCTTGCCGCAAATGCCTTTGGCATCCCGATTACGATTGCTACCTGTCCCTTGCCGTCCAGCTGCTTTGAAATCCACTCTGCGGCCAGTTCGCCGTTCTGGTCTGCCTTTGGTCCTACAAAGTTAGGTGCATTGGCAATCAGGCCGTCGTTTACATTAAGCACAGGAATGTTTTTCTCCACCGCGCTCTCCACACCGGGAACCAGGTTGCCGTCGGAGATAGGGGATAAAAGTAAGACGGAATATTTCTTGTTAATCATGTTGTTAAGGATTGCAAGCTGTCCCTGTTCGTCATTTTCATCCAGCGCTGCCTGGACATCGATTTTGATGTTGATTCCGGCTTCTGACGCCAGCCTGGCGCCCTCTTCATAACCTTCCTTTAAGGTACGCCAGTATTCATTCTGGAACTGCTTTGCAACCGCGCCTGCAACGATTTCCTGGCTTCCATAGGGAACCGCGCTGCCGAACTGTTCACGTACATCCTCAATGCTGACCCCGGCTTCCTTGTCCGGGTTAAAGCCTTCGCTGCTGACTGCTTCGGTTTCAGCGGCAGGGGTTTCCTGGGCGCTTTCCTCAGGTTTGGAATCCTGGGCCTTCGTATCATTTTCAACAGCAGCTGCGGGAGCGGCTGTTGTGGTCCCGCCGCTGCCGGAACCGCATCCCATTAACATGGTACCTACAATTGCTGATGTGACCAAAATCCCCAATACCTTTTTTTTCATGTGTAACTCCTCCTTTTTAGTTGATGTTTATTATTTTGAGAACATGTCCAGTACCAGCTTTTGGGCCTTGATACCGTCCTGTCCTTTCATGACATCCTCAATCCTGTCCATGCCGTATTTGTCAATGGCATCGGATAAAGCCATGAATGCTTCAATGTTAGCGCTTACTTCCTGATCCGCTGCCTCGCGGACAGGGAATGAATCAAAGAATACGACCCCATCGTATCTGTACTTTTTAAGGTAATATACGAATTCCAGGGCCTGGGGCAGGCTGACGGACGCGAAGATCAGTCCATTGTCCAGTTCCCCGTAACCATCGTTCATGTGCAGGCCATACAGCTTGTTCTTGCGCGCGGCCAGCGCCAGTGAATAAGCAGGATTCTCACGCTTCATGAGCATATGGCAGAAGTCCAGGGTCACCCCGATATTGGGACGGTCAACCTCATCAATCATCTGGAGCGTAAGTCCGATGCCGTCAATCATGGAAAATGCCCTGGGTTCACATGGTTTATATTCAATGCTTACCTTTAACCCCTTTTCCCCGGCATAATCTGCTATTTCCTGAAAAGACCTGACTATTATATTCCAGTTTTTTTCATAATCAACCTGGAACGGATAGTCGAATCCGTCAAAACCCAGCCATATGGTTATGACCTGTCCCCCCAGTGCCTGGCATGCATCTGCGGCTTCCTTGCACAGCTCTACGGACTGCCGGCTTACCTCACGGTCTGTTCCGGTAAATTCCCCTTCCATGAACTCATTTCCACGGAATCTCAGCGCAACGCCGTTCACCCCCAGGCTGCCCATATGCTGTCTGATTTCTTCAAGGTCATACCCCTGCAGATGCTCAGGATAGTTGAATTCCAGGTGGGTGATGCCCGGCAGGTCACGGTAAGCATCAATGGTCTGGAACAAATCATAGTTCCCTTTAAACATAAAGGAATTCATTCTTCCAGCAAATTTCAATTTCTGTCACCTTCTTTCATATTGTTAGTATAAATATATAATTATTTTTAAAATTTGTCAACTATTTTAAAGTTTTTTCTTATTTTTTCATTTGTTTTCAAATGCAATGGGGAAAACAGGTGTATAGCCGTGTCCATAATAATGTGGACATAATTACAAAAGGCCCCCGCCTTAATTTTTCTCAGGTGCATTGCTATAATTCTAGCTAGGAGGATGATGAATGAATAAAAGGCAGATATCATTTATGAATATGCTTTTAAGCCATGACCAGGAGTTCCAGCCCATTGACTTTTACGCTGGTGAGCTGGATACCTCGTCGAAGACACTGCGAAGGGATCTGGAACAGGTGCAGAAGTTCCTGGATGAGTTCGGGGCAGTGATAGATAAGAAAAGCGGTGTGGGAATCCGTCTCAGGATAGGAGGGGAGCAGAAGGGAAAGCTGAATAACCACCTGTCTTACCTGGCCTATGCAGGACAGAGCGCAGGCGGGCAGACCTGGGAAAAGGATTCCAGAAGGATGGATATTGCCCTGAACCTGCTTCTGTATTCAGATGAATATACATCGCTGGCATCCCTGGCCTATAAGTATTATGTCAGCAAGAGTACAATCCACAGTGATTTCATGCATTTGGAAAAACTGTTCGGACGTTTCTCACTGCATATAAGGAAGACAATGGACGGGACCATCATTGCCGGTGAAGAGCGGGACATACGCCAGGCAGTGGTGTATATCCTTTCCCGGATATTAAATCCCAATGCGGCCCTGGTAAGGAACGGGGAAATGGCAGATGACGCAAGCCTGCCCCACCCGGATACGCTGAGCACGGTCCTGGACATATTCAGGGAGGACGACATCTGTTTTGTGAACCAGCTTCTTGGACGGATGGAGGAGACGCATGATTACAGGTTTGATGACAGTGAGTTTGTGAATGTATCCCTAAATCTTCTGGTGATGGTATACCGCCTGAAAAACAGCTGCGTCATGGAACCGGAGGCAGGGACCTCAGGATTCCAGGGAGGATTGGCTGGGCCGCTGGAGAATGAAGTGGAAGAGGTCTGTAACAGGATATGGGGGCATTATCACATGGAGCTTCCTCTGCCGGAGCGTGTCTGGCTGAAGAATATATTCCTGCTGACACATATGTTTGAGACAACCGGGGAAAACGGAAACGGGGATGAGGTGTTCCGGCTGTTCTGTGAAGATTTCATCGACGCATTTACCACCATCACCAATATAAACTTAAGGGAAAACCCTAGCTTTTGCGAAAATGTGATTTCCCACATCAACCTTATGCTGAAGCGTCTGCTGGGCCGCACGCCTGCCAGCAATCCGCTTATGGAGCTTCTGATTAAGGATTATCAGAGCACGCTTAATGTGTGCAGGATCATCTGCTGCATACTGGCCAGGAAGTTCGGCCTGCCTGAACTGAGCGTGGACGAAATCAGCTTTTTAATGCTCTATATCCTGGGGGAAACCGTGAGGCAGTCCGAGCATGCCAGGGTGCTGTTTGTGACGGATATGACCAAAAGCATTGCCAACCTGACCAAACTGAGGCTGCAGCAGAGGTTCCCGCAGTGGAATTTTGATACCTGCGCCAGCGACGGGTACCGTACGGCCAAAAGGGAGTCCTATGACTTCTGCATATCCACGGCCATGCTGGATACGGATGAGCATTCCATACCGTATGTGTTTGTCTCCCCCATACTGGAAAACAGGGACTTTAAGAACATCCAGGAACTGTTCTGGAAGACCAGCGAGAGTACATCCGTGTATCACCTGGAACTCATAAGGATCATCAATGACCTGCATGATATCGGGTGTGATATCAGGGCTTCGGACAGCCCCGATGACAGGGCGGGCAGTGAGTTAATCCGGATATCCGCTTTAAAAGGAATCCAATATATATATTCAGTTAATGGCCTGAAAAAGAATCATTGCATATTTGTCCTGGACAGCCCGGGGACACGCATAAGGGAGGTACACATAGATATGTGCAATCTGGATTTCATGCTGTTTTCTTCAAAAATCGTATATCTGCTGGACAATTGTCCGGATGATGTCATACCAGGTTTTATCAATTATTTAACGGGAGGAGAGGCAAATGTTTAAAATCATACTTTTCATGCATGGAAGACTTGCAGAAGAATTCATAAGGGCATCTGCGCTGGTATTTGGTGAACAGAAGGAGATGGAGGCTTACAGCCTGGAACTTGGCTGCGATGTGGACGGGTTAAGGTACCGTATTAAAGAGTCCATCCTGCAGTCGGAAAGCCGGGGACAGGAAGTCCTTGTGCTGACCGACCTGATGAACGGAACCCCCTTTAACACTATGATGCAGCTGCAGGGGGAGTGCGGGTTCAGCCACTTTACAGGCGTGAACTTCCCGCTTCTGCTGGAGGTCCTTAACCGGAGGATGTCCCAGGATATGGCAGGCGCGGTAAAGGGACTGGAGGATGTGGCAAAGGGCAGTATCTATGACTGTGATGCATTTTTGCAGCAGATTGCGCTTTGATGACCAAAGGTATATATGTGAAAGGAGAAGGTTTTTATGAAGAATATTTTAGTAACCAGGATTGACGACCGTTTAATCCACGGGCAGGTGGTGACTGCATGGATTAAACAATATCCCATCAATAAAATCCTTATTATTGATGACGAGCTGTCCAGGAACAAACTGATGGAGCGGATTTACAAGGCAGCTGCACCCGTGGGCGTGGAGGTCATGATCATGGATCAGGAGCATGCAAAAGGCTTTCTGAAGGAGGCGCCCCTGGCCAAGGAACATATCATGGTACTTGTAAAGGTGCCGCAGGTACTGGAACGTCTGCTTCAGTCAGGCGTGGGATTTGACAAGATCATCCTTGGAGGGATGGGGGCAAAGCCCGGCAGGAAGACATTTAATAAAAATGTTTCCGCCAATGAGGATGAGACGGAGTGCTTCAGGAGGATCATTGACAGCGGGGTGGAGATTTATTACCAGCTGGTGCCAAGTGAGAAGGAGGTCAACATAAGGAAACTCTTATCCTGAAACAGGGTGTCTGAAACAGGGGGCCTGAAACAGTATGCCTGAAACAGAGTCCGGTAAGAGGAGTCAACCATATAAGAAAGATGGAAGGAGCAGATTATGAATGAATTTCCGGATTATTTAAAATCCTTTCCCAAAGAGGAATATGAAGCCCATGTAAAAAAGCTTCAAAAGGAGATGGAGGCAGAGGGGCTAGATATGCTTCTGCTGTCATCCCCTGAAAATATATTTTATTCCACGGCGTACCGTTCGTGGTATACCTCCAGCCTGTTCCGGCCCGTGTTGGTATTTGTCCCTAAGAAAGGGGAGCCGGCTATTTCCTTACGGGTACTGGAAAAGTCAACGGTCAGGAATGTGGCATGGTGTCCCGCCATTTATGCGGCTGGTACAAAATCCAGGGACCTGGGACCCCTTAATTCCGAAGGACCGGTTGATGCCATGAGACAGTTCATATCCAGCCTGGATTACCCGGTTAAGACGGTTGGGCTGGAAGCCGGGGACGGGCAGCATTATTTCTGGTCCCTCAATATTTTAAAGGAACTGGTGGATGCATTTGACGGCCTGCGCTTTGTGGATGGGACCGGGGCAATCCAGAAAGCCCGCATGGTAAAAACAGGATGGGAGATTGACCGGATACGGACAGCCGGATACGTGACGGAACAGGCAATCCGGGATACCTTCAGCCAGATCCGTCCCGGTATTACAACGGAAAAGGAGATTGCAAGAGGCATAGCCAGCCGCATGACAGCGGGGGGAGTGGATAAGATTTCATATCTCACCGTGAATTCAGGCAGGGATAAGTACCATACCTTCAACAGCTATGCCACGGACCGGATTGTTGACCACGGGGATATCGTGCTTGTGGATATCAGCGGCCATATTGACGGATATGCTTCTGACCTGACCCGGGTAATGTATCTGGGACATACGGCCCCGGAGCAGTATGTGGAGATGGCGGAAACAGCCAGGGAATGTGTGCATGCCGGCTTCCGCATATTAAAGCCGGGAATTCCAGTATCGGATATTAATAAGGAAATAGAGGGGTATCTGAGAAAATCCAGGTATGGAAGCCAGGTGGTACATTCCAGCGGACATTCCACCGGGTTGAACGTGACGGAGTATCCCAATATCAGCGACGACTGCTGCGAGATCGTGCGGCCGGGAATGGTCTTTGCCCTGGAGAACGGGGTTTATCCATATGATTTGGAAAAGGGGGCGGGAACGATATGGATATCCTTCCGTATGGAGGATGAGGCGCTGGTAACGGGGCAGGGAGCAGAGTGGCTGTCCGGACCGGGCAAAGCACTGTATACATTGGGAGATTTTTGTTGACATGACAAAAGAAGGAGGTTACGAGTATGATCATTATCCAAGCTTTATTAATTGCAATTGCGGCCAACCTGGCCAGCGGCAGGGTCTGGAGCCCCATCACCTGGCCTTTCTGTTATCCGCTTATTAACGGTACCGTGGTGGGACTGATACTGGGGGACCCGCTCCTGGGCCTTATGGCAGGGGCAACCATTAACCTGGCTTACATAGGCTGGATTTCCGCAGGCGGCACCATGCCGTCCAACATCGGTATCGCAGGCGTGTACGGGACCGCCATTACCATACTGGCCAAGGCAACGCCGGAGCTGGCCATCACGCTGGCCATCCCCATCGGGCTTTTAGGCGTGCTGCTGTGGAACCTTCAGATGACACTGAATGTGTTCTGGGTACACCGTCTGGATGCAAATGCTGAAAAGGGTGAACTGAACAAGATATTCTTTAATGCATGGCTGTTCCCCCAGCTTACGTCCCTTGTGGTCAATGGAACCCCTGCTTTCATCCTTATGTTTTTAGGCGGGGATTTCTTCAACCGTCTGCTGGGCCAGATTCCCCAGGGATTTGTCAATGCGCTGAGCGTGACCGGCAACCTGCTTCCCGCACTTGGCGTTGCCATGCTGCTTAACTATCTGGGCAAGAAAAAAATGATTCCCTACTTCGTAATCGGATTTTTCCTTACCACCTTCCTGGACCTTGGAATCATGGCTGTGGCCATCCTTGGGGCGTGTGTGGCAGTGATTGTCTACTATGCGTCTACGGAAAAAGCGGCAGAGGAATATGTGGAGGCTGTGGAGGAAGCACCAAAACAGGAATTGAAAATCAGGCTGCGCAAATCAGATTTGGTGAAGCACTGGCTCATCGGCCTTGGCGCAGAAGTTGGATATAACTATGAAAGAATGCAGGCATCCGGCAATGTGCTGGCCATGCTTCCTGTGATTAAACGGCTTTACACGGATCCTGAGGACATCAAGGCCGCATTAAAACGCTATCTGGTATTCTTTAACACGGAGCCGTCCTTTATCGGCAACGTGATTCCCGGCATCTGTGCTTCCCTTGAGGAAGAGCGGGCCAATGGCGCTGATATATCGGATGAGATGATCAACGGGCTGAGGACGGGCCTCATGGGACCGCTGGCCGGGGTCGGGGACAGCCTTGCAGGCGGCATCATCTATCCAATCGCGGTATCCCTTGGATGCGCCCTGGCCCTGAAGGGCAACTTCTCAGGCCCAATCCTGTTTTTCGTAATCTTTACCGGAATCATGCTGGTGCTGGGCTACAACCTGTATCAGATGGGTTATAAGCAGGGAAGCGTGTCCGTCATGAATATTCTGGGAGAAGGCTCTGGCTCCATCACACGCCTTACGGACGCGTTCGGAATCCTTGGCCTGATGGTAATCGGCGCAATGGGCGCCCAGAAGGTACTGGTGTATGTGCCTCTTCAGATTACCGTGGGCCAGACAACGGTTATCTTCCAGGATGTACTTAACGGCCTTCTGCCCAATATGCTTCCCTTCGGCCTGATAATCGGCACCTGGATGCTGCTTAAGAAAAAGGTATCTCCTGTCCTGGTTGTGCTGATACTCATGCTGGTGGGTATTATAGGATACTATGTTGGGGTGCTTGGGATTGCGGTATAGGGCTGCAGTGTAGGAATACGGTATAGGACCGTATGGGATATATGGATTATATTAAAAGAAGGAATGGGGCGCAGGTATCTCCTGCGTCACATTCCTTCGTTGTGTTTCTGCCTGATTTCAATTATTCCCCAAACACAGCCCTGTAATCAGCCTGGAACTTCTCGATTCCCTGGTCGGTTAAAGGATGCTTTGTCATCTGCTCAATTACCTTATAAGGAACAGTGGCAATGTCGGCGCCTGCCTTGGCACAGTCAATTACGTGGATTGGGTTGCGCACGCTGGCTGCGATGATTTCAGTCTCGATGTTGTGCATCTGGAAAATCTCGGTTATGTCGTAGATTAAGTCGATTCCCGGCATGGAGATGTCATCCAGACGGCCCAGGAACGGGGATACGTAGGAAGCGCCTGCACGTGCGGCTAAGAGGGCCTGGGCAGCGGTAAATACCAGTGTCACATTGGTCTTGATGCCTTCTGCTGTCAGCACCTTGCAAGCCTTTAAGCCTTCAACGGTCATAGGAATCTTAACAACCATGTTGGGATGGATGGCGGCAATCTCACGGCCTTCCTTAATCATGCCCTCGGCATCAACGGTGGTTGCCTTAACCTCGCCGCTGATTGGTCCGTCCACGATGGAGGTGATTTCCTTAATCACTTCTGCAAAATCCCTGCCTTCTTTGGCAATCAGGGATGGGTTGGTGGTTACGCCGCAGATGACGCCCATGTCGTTTGCTTTCCTGATGTCTTCTACATTGGCTGTGTCAACAAAAAATTTCATAGTAATTACCCTCCTAAAATATCCCGGACAGTGTCCCTGCCCTTCTCCAATTGTTTTCTAAGTGTATTATAGCGCATATATATATGATGTCAAGCAAAATAATGCAAAAAAATGCGTTAGTATGCGATTTTTATATATTTGCACTGAATGAACACGTAAAAGGAAAAGAAAATACCGCATAAGTAACGCAAACTTCGGCATGATGGCATTTCCCATCCCTTATATGAAATCCAACCCCTTATTCCGATAGTCCACCGCCATCTCCCCGGACACATCGCTGTCCGTGATCAGGGTGGTAAATGCCTCAATCCCGCACACATGGTATCTGGATACAGTATTCAGCTTAAGCGGGTTGACAAGGGCGATGACCCTTCTGGAGGTCTGGATCAGCTGGCGCTTGATGCTTACCTCATCCGGGTAGGGGATGGTCATCCCGTACTCGGGATGGATGGCGTAAACGCCCATGAAGCACAGGTCCGGGTGGTAGAGGGCTGCCTGGCTGGCGGCAATCTCGCCCACATTGGTCATGGATTCCTTTAACAGGGTGCCGCCCAGCACGATTACATCCACCTGCTCTTTCATGGAACAGGCGTGGGCAATGGAGTAGCTGTTGGTCAGCACGGTCAGCTTCAGGTTATTAGGAATGCTTTTTGCAAACTGAAGGTTGGTGCTGCTGCCGTCAATGGCTACCAGCTGGTCCTTTTCAAGGAAGTCCAGCGCCTTGGAGGACAGGCGCTGCTTCAATTCCACATCCGTGGTTTCCCGGTCAAAGAAGTTGATGACCGGCCGTTCCATGGGGATGGCGCCGCCGAAGACCCGCTTTACCTGGCCCTTCTGGTCCAGATCCAACAGGTCGCGCCGGATGGTGTCCTCCGATACATTGAGTTCCACTGCCAGCCGGCTGACCACCACCTTGCCTGAGGTGTGGAGTTTGTTCAGTATCAATGCCTGACGTTCTTCTTTTAACATATCATTCCGTCCTTTCCCCGGTATTTGGACCGTGTGCCACCCATTCCCTGGCCAGGTTTATCCAGCCCTGGCAGTGGGGGACCAGGCAGTCTCCTGTATGGTCGGATACCTCCTCCGTTGCAAGGGACAGCCCGTGGCATCCTTCCGGATAAATGTGCATCTCCAGACTCACCCCGGCTTTCCTCAGGGCGGACGCGAAGAGCAGGGAATTTTCCACCGGCACGGTCTGGTCCGTCCAGGTGTGCCACAGGAACGTCCTGGGCACGTGGGGACCTGCCTGATGCTCCAGGGACACCAGCCTGCGCATGGCCGGATCCTGGTCTGCCCCGGCGCCTAAAAGCTGGGAAAAGGAGCGCTGGTGTCCGTATTCCCCGGATGTAATCACCGGGTAACAGAGTATCATGCCTCCCGGCTGTATCCCTTCAGCGGTAAGGCCAAGGGGCTTATAGAGGAATTCACGGTTCCACATGGTTCCCATGCACCCCGCCAGATGGCCTCCTGCTGAAAATCCGCAGACGATGATTTGGGAACTGTCAATGCACCATTCCCTGCTGTGGGCCTTTATGAGTGCCACGGAACGGGCCAGTTCCATGAGGGCAAGGGGAAATATTTCAGGAGCCACATGGTAGTGGAGCACGAATACCTGGTATCCGGCTGCCAGGAATTCCATGGCTACGGGCTGGTCTTCCCTGGGGGATACGAAGCCATACCCTCCGCCGGGGCAGATGACGATTGCCGGACGGAGACGCCCCGGGGCCTGGGGCATGGGGGAGAGAAGATAGGCGGTCAGGTCCGCGGCGTCCTCTGTGGACCGCCGGTATCCGCATTCCTCTGATGTGACCGTGATTTTATAATGTTTTATATCCATAATGATCTTAACCGTACCTTTCTGGAAAGTCCCGCACAAATACGCAGAAAAAAGCAGCTTCCAGTACCATTATACTGAAAACAGGCGCACCCTTCAATAGACAATCGTATTTGCGTTTCAATTGGGAGATAATATGGCGGGCCGCCCCGCCCCGCGGCACCCAAGTATGGGCTTTACAGCCTGACGGGAACCAAGTATAATGGTTATGGAAGAAACTGAATTCGGAAGAGAGGTAACAAAAATGAAGAAGTTGGAAGAGTATGTAAGAAGCATACCGGATTTCCCGGAGCCGGGAATCATTTTCCGGGATGTGACCAGCATCCTGCAGGACGCAGACGGACTGTGCCTGGCAGTGGACAGCCTGATTGATATGGTAAAGGATCTGGATTATGACCTGGTGGTGGGGCCTGAATCCCGCGGCTTTATTTTTGGTGTACCGGTTGCCTATGCGCAGCATAAGGGCTTTGTACCTGTGCGCAAGAAGGGCAAGCTTCCGTGTGAGACCATTTCCATGGATTATGACCTGGAATACGGCCAGGCCACCATTGAGATGCATAAGGATTCCATCAAGCCCGGCCAGAAGGTGGTGATTGTGGATGACCTGATTGCCACAGGCGGCACAACAGAGGCAATCATCAAGCTGATTGAGGAGCTGGGCGGCAAAGTAGTGAAAATCTGTTTTGTCATGGAACTGGCAGGACTCAAGGGCAGGGAGCACCTTAAGGGGTATGATGTGGAATCTTCCATCATCTATGAGGGCAAATAGAAGATAGACGGATGACCGGATGAATAGACGGATGACTGGATAACCGGTCCGCTAACCGGACGGCCAGCTGGTAACAGAAAAGCCTTATTCCTGTGAAAGGGGAGGCTTTTTTTAATTGTATACAGGAAAAAAGGACGGATAATTCCTTGAACAAAGCCCCCTGTCGTAGTACAATAAGAATAATATTTTTTAAAAAGTAAAGGAGTAGGCCAAATGGGACAAAAGAAAGCAGGAATTGCAGCGGTAGTATGTATGATGTCCATTTCCCTTATGCTGGGGGCATGTAAAAGCGGTGTGCCGGCGGACAATGCTCCGAAAACGGCAGAAACAGGGCAGGGGGAATTAAAGCTGGTATTCTGGCATTATTATAACGATGCGCAGAAGCAGTATCTGGACCAGCTGATTAAGGAATATAATGAGACTGAGGGCGCGAAGAAGCATGTTGTGGTGGAGGCTTCCAGCCAGGGTTCCATCGGGGACCTTACCAACAAGATAGACCTGACCCTTAATGGATCCACCAATGACGTGGAGATGGCCAACATGTCCCTGGCCTACAGGGATATGATTGTGGGCGTGGTAAATAAACACGGGGAGAGACTGGTGGATGCCGGCGGTTACCTGTCAGAGGATGAACTTTCGTGGTACAACCAGGCATATCTGGAGGAAGGATATATCGGCGGCAAGCTTTATATACTGCCCTTGGTCAAGTCCACGGAACTGCTATTGATGAACCAGACCCGCCTGGATAAGTTCCTGGACGAGAATCCGCAGTATTCAATTGATGACATGTCTGACTGGGACGGCCTGGAGCAGATGGCCCAGGGGTATTTTGAATGGACGGACAACGCCACACCTGATGTTGACGGGGACGGAAGCCCTTTTATCGGTCTGGATAACCTGGCTAATTATTTTATAGCCATGAACCATGCCATGGGTTCTGATATCTATCATTACGATCAGGACGGCGCTTTTGTGGCGGATTTAAATGAAGACTATATCAGGCGGTTATTCCTGAATTATTATATTCCCTTTACCAAGGGGTATTATGGGGCCAGCGGCAAGTACAGAAGTGATGATATCAAGCAGTCCGTACTGGCGGGATATGTGGGTTCGTCCTCCAGCGTACTGTATTTTCCGGATGAGGTTGCGGACCGGGACGGGAACATGGTCCCTGTGGAAATCGGGGTTTATAAGTATCCGGTGCTGGCTGGAAGCCGGGAGACAGCCATCCAGCAGGGAGCGGGCGTGGTGGTATTCAACCGCAGCCAGGAAGAGAACCAGGCCAGCATGGACTTTATCCGCTGGCTGACGGTTGACAGGGGATTTGAACTGGCTTCCTCCATGTCCTATATGCCGGTGGACCATGAGCCCATGACACAGGACCAGGAAAAACTCATTGAAAGCCCAAAGGTCTTAAAGGGCATTGAGGTTGGACTGGAGCAGAGCAGTACCTATCAGATGGTATACGGATTTGATTTTGAGAATTCTTATGATGTCAGGAATGACCTGAATGATTGTTTCAGCAGTTCGCTTAAGGAGGGCCGTGCAGAATTCCTTGGATATCTGGATCAGGGAATGTCCATGGAGGAAGCCGCGAAAGCCATGGAATATGACAAGAAGGCTGAGGCGTTTTATGAGCAGGTAGAAGCTATATTTGGACAGTAGTGACTGCCCCGTTTTCCTGCTGGAATGGAGATTCGTCCTATGAAGAAATATTTGTTAAGCAATAGGGTGCGGAATGCAATCTTACTTGCCATCCTGCTGCAGAGTGTCATATTTGGTATTGGCCTGGTGGTAACCGGCACATTTTCCGGGACAGCCAACCGTCCGTATAAAGTAATGGAGTCCCAGGTGTCTGAAAAGAACTCCCTGCTGTCAGGTTATATGAACAATGTGCTTCTGCTGTCCAATACCATGGAGAAAGAACTGGGACGGATGTCAGATGAGGAGGAAATCCAGAACCGGCTGATTGATAACCTGAACCATGCTTCTTCGGCAGATGGGATATTTTATATTAATCTGGACAGCCGGGAGGCGCTGGTATTTCACGATGGCGAACCAGATATCTATTCTTCCACTTATGGCGATATCAGCTGTGTGATTGGACACCCCAAAAGCAGCTATTCCATTGCCCTGGCCAGGAACTGGAGGCCCAAGCTTTCGGACGGGAACTGGGCTGATGCAGAATATTACTGGGATAACAGAAGTAATGGCGGAACCTGGTTCTTTACCGATGAATGCATATATTATGTACTGACCCAGGAAAAGAAAGGGAGCCGCCTGATTATGGGACTGGAAATCAGCAGGAATATGCTGGACACATATCTCAAACTGGACAATCCCCCTTATAAAGGTATGTCTGTCCTGCTGCTTTCAGACGGGAATATCAGATACAGCGTTGACCCGGAGATGGAGGGCACTGGGTATGCATATGATGAAAAGACCGGCCACATCTCCCTGAACTATAAAGGAACGGCCTATGACGGGGTGCGGAGCGTGCTCCAGACCTATGGCTACATGGACGGAGGGGCAGTGTATGTGGCGGCCGTATGCCATCATTCGGAGCTGGCGGCCCTGTCTTATTCCACGGTCATCATGGTGGCGGGGGTATATCTGTTTTCCATTATAATCGCAATGATTTTTTCCTATATCGCCATCTGGATGGTGTTAAAGCCAATCCAGAAGCTTCAGGAGGATATAACGGACCAGAAGCCGGAGGAGGTTCATTTTAAGGAAAGCGGCATTGTGGAGATTGACAGGATACACCAGGCGTTAAATGACATGGCTGCAAAGCTGGAACAGAGTTATTCCAGATATTCCTTTGCCATGGAGTCCGCAGGGGATAATGTGGGAAGCTTTGAATACCAGGACAAAGCCGGAAAGGTCAAACTTAGCCCGTCCATCTGGCACCTTCTGGATATCCGGCCGGACCGGAGGAAACCGGTGGGAGAGATGGATTATAAGCAGTGGCAGGATATCCTTGGGAGCATGGAACGCATTGAAGAACTGGAGGATGGCTATTCCTTCCTGGACCAGGGCGGGAACAGGCGCGCCGTCTCCATCCGTCAGAGGACCGAGGAAAATGGCGTGTTCGGTATGGTGATAGATAAGACGGATGCGTATAAGGAGATTGTGCGTCTCCGGAACATTTCCCAGCATGACCAGCTGACAGGGCTGTATAATGCGGCTTATCTGAAAAAGGAAGGCCAGAAGATACTGGATGATAACAGGAACCTGGTCAATGCCCTGGTGTTCTGTGACTTGGATAACCTTAAGTATATCAATGATAACTTCGGCCATGAGATGGGGGACCGGTACTTAAAGGCCATGGCAGACATGCTTGCTGATATGGCGGCCCCGGAACAGTGCGTTGCGGTGCGCCTGTCAGGGGATGAATTCGTACTTTTCTTCTACGGATACGGCGACCGGGAAACCATCCTTAATAAGGTAAAGGAGGGATATGAACAGCGTCCCTTCATACAGCTGCCTGACGGGACAAGGCATAGGATCAACGCATCGGTGGGACTTGCATTTGCCCAGAGGGAGACAGAGCGCATGGACGATCTGATTAACCGTGCGGACAGGGCCATGTACCGTGTGAAGCATGGCAGTAAAAACGGGATAGCAGTGTATGATAAGTCAGATGAAGCGGGGCCGGTATAGGGTCCCGCTTAGGTTTTTTCCATCCTACCCTTGCTTTTTTACATAAAAAAAATTATAATGTATCTTGACTATCCATAGGAAAAGGTGACCGCAGATATGGCAGAAAAGGGAACAAAAGAAAAACTGGATATTGAACTGGAAGCTCCGGCGGACTTTACAAGCCCTGAAGAACTGTATCAGGACCTGATTAATACCATCCGTAAATACCATCCGTCCGATGATATTACCATGATTGAAAAAGCGTACAGGATTGCCAATGAGGCGCACAAGGAACAGAAGCGCAAGTCAGGCGAACCGTACATCATCCATCCGCTCTGTGTGGCCATTGTACTGGCCGACCTTGAGATGGATAAGGAGACCATTGCCGCTGGGCTGCTCCACGATGTGGTTGAGGACACAATCATGACCCTGGACCAGCTGACCAAGGAGTTCGGCTCCGAGGTCTCATTTTTGGTGGACGGGGTTACGAAGCTGACCCAGCTGAACTGGGACAAGGATAAGGTGGAAATCCAGGCAGATAACCTGCGCAAGATGTTCCTTGCCATGGCAAAGGATATCCGCGTCATCATCATCAAACTGGCTGACCGCCTGCACAACATGCGCACCGGACAGTACTGGAAGCCGGAGAAGCAGAAGGAAAAAGCCAGGGAGACCATGGAGATATATGCGCCCATTGCCGACAGGCTGGGTATTTCCAAGATTAAGATTGAACTGGATGACCTGTCGCTTAAATTCCTCAAACCGGATGTTTATTATGACCTGGTGGAAAAGGTAGACCTGCGCAAGGATGCCAGGGAGGCCTTTGTCCAGGAAATCGTGGATGAAGTTAAGAACCATATGAAGGAAGCTGGCGTGGACGCCACGGTTGGCGGAAGGGTGAAGCATTTCTTCAGTATCTATAAGAAGATGGTGAACCAGAATAAGACACTGGATCAGATATATGATTTATTTGCGGTAAGGATCATGGTGGATAACGTGAAGGACTGTTATGCGGCCCTGGGCGTGATCCATGAGATGTATAAACCTATCCCCGGGCGTTTTAAGGACTATATTGCCATGCCCAAGCAGAATATGTACCAGTCGCTGCACACAACCCTGATCGGCAGCAATGGGCAGCCCTTTGAGATCCAGATCCGCACCTATGAGATGCACCGGACAGCGGAATATGGTATCGCGGCCCACTGGAAGTACAAGGAGAGCGGCAGCGGCCAGGTAGCGGCAGGCAGTGAGGAGGCAAAACTCAGCTGGCTGCGCCAGATACTGGAATGGCAGAGGGATACGGATGATTCCAAGGAATTCCTGAGCATGGTCAAGGGTGACCTGGACCTGTTTTCGGACAGCGTATACTGTTTTACCCCATCCGGCGATGTGAAGACGCTTCCCAGCGGTTCTACTCCTATTGATTTTGCATACTGTATACATAGTGCAGTGGGCAATAAGATGGTGGGGGCCAGGGTCAACGGCAAGCTGGTGCCCATAGAATATGTAATCCAGAACGGCGACCAGCTGGAGATCATCACGTCCCAGAATTCCAAGGGGCCCAGCAGGGACTGGCTGAATATTGTCAAGAGCACCCAGGCTAAGAATAAGATTAACCAGTGGTTCAAGAACCAGATGAAGGATGACAATATCGTCCGGGGCCGTGATTCCATTGAGCGCTACTGCAAGGCCAAGGGGATTAACTGGTCTGAGATAAGCAAGCCCGAGTTCATGGAAAAGGTCATGAACCGTTACGCGTTTAAGGACTGGGATTCCGTCCTGGCGTCCATTGGGCACGGCGGCCTGAAGGAAGGCCAGGTCATTAACAAGATGCTGGAGGAGCGCGAGAAGAAATTAAAGCGCGAGATCACGGATGAGGATGTGCTCAACGGCATTGCGGACACGGCCGGACGTTCAGGCGAGGCAACGGTGCGCAAGTCCAAGAGCGGCATCGTGGTTAAGGGCATCCATGACCTGGCAGTGCGTTTTTCCAAGTGCTGCAACCCTGTCCCGGGAGATGAAATCGTGGGATTCGTAACCAGGGGCAGAGGCGTATCCATCCACCGCACGGACTGCATCAACATGATTAACCTGCCTGAGGATGAGCGGGGCAGGCTCATTGACGCGGAGTGGCAGATGGCCGAGGGAGCCACCAACAACGAGCAGTATTCCACGGAGATTAAGATATTTGCCAATAACAGGATTGGCATGTTTGCCGATATATCCAAGGTGTTCACGGAAAAACAGATTGACATCACCTCCATGAATGTGAGGACCAGCAAACAGGGCAAGGCAACCATCATCATGACGTTTGATATCCACGGCACGGAGGAACTGAACCGTCTTACGGATAAGATACGCCAGATTGAAGGGGTGCTGGATATTGAGCGTACTGCCGGGTGATGGGGATATGTCCGGCGATGCCTGATACAGCCAGGTGATGCCGGATATGTCCGGCGGCAGGCATCTGATGAAACGTACCCGGCAAAGACGGCTGCCATATGGAAAGGGGAATCGATATGAGTGATATGCGTGTTAAGACATGTGTGCTGGGAGCGGTAAGCACCAATTGCTTCCTGGTCTATCATGATACTACAAAGGAGGCCGTAATCATAGACCCGGCCGATAATGCACATTATATCCTGAATAAATGCAGTGAGCTGGGGATTTCACCCAGGGCAGTGCTTCTGACCCACGGTCATTTTGACCATATCATGGCGGCAGAGGATTTACGGCGCGCATTCCACATTAAGATATATGCTTCTGAGACAGAGGACGCCATGCTGGCGGATGGGGGACTTAACATGTCGGGCAGCTGGGGCGGCATGCAGACCAGCTTCCACGCGGATGTGCTGTTAAAGGACGGGGATGAGCTGGATTTAATCGGATTTTGCTGGAAGGTGATAGAAACGCCGGGTCACACATCCGGGTCGGTCTGCTACTATGTTCCCGGGGAAGAGGTGGTCTTTGCAGGGGACACCCTGTTCTGCGAATCCTATGGAAGGACGGACCTTCCAACGGGAAGCAGCAGCCAGATTGTGGATTCCATCGTAAACAAGGTATTCCATCTGCCGGACGATACCATGGTATATCCGGGACATGGGGAGACAACCACCATTGGCCATGAGAAGCAGAGCAACCCCATTGCATTTTACAGATAATGAAAGCAGGACTTATATGATTGGATTATTAATACAGGATAATGCATATGAACAGGACATCAGAGAACTTCTGATGTCCTTTTATCCGGGTGAAACCTATGCCCATGAGGTTAAGGATGAACTGGGATTTTATGTGGAGACAAAGCTGGGGCAGGGGGAAATCTCGGTCCTCATATGGGACAGGGACGGAGGCCGGGACGGGATGGACCAGGGCGGGGCCGCGGCCCTTCCGGCCGGACAAGGCCCTGAGGAAGGGAATCCGGTATCATGGAAGCTGTCAGTGAGCCGTACCGGGACATCCGACCTGTCCGACCACTCAGCCACCAAGAACGTGGTTAAGAAAATGTTCTACCAGATGCTTATGGAGCGCACGGGAACAGGGCTCCCCTGGGGGTCCCTCACAGGAATCCGTCCCACCAAGATTGCCCTTACCAGGCTGGAGGAGGGCTGGGATGAGGATGCTATCCGTTCCTTCATGAAAGAAACCTACATGGCCAGTGACGAGAAGATTAACCTGAGCATCGAGATTGCTGCCAGGGAAAAGAAGCTGCTTGAACCCCTGGATTATGAGCGGGGTTACAGCCTTTATGTGGGGATTCCCTTCTGTCCCACCACCTGCCTGTACTGTTCCTTCACCTCCTATCCCATCAGCAAATGGACGGGGCGCACAGGGCTTTACCTGGAGGCATTGTTTAAGGAACTGGAATACACCGCAGGGAAAATGAAGGGACGGCCTCTGGATACCATTTATTTTGGAGGCGGCACACCTACATCCCTTCCGGCGGAGGATATCCATGCTATCTTATGTAAACTGGAAGACCTTTTTGATACGGGACATGCCCTGGAATTTACCGTGGAGGCCGGGCGGCCGGACAGCATAACGGAGGAAAAGCTGAAGGTGCTGAGGAACCATGGCATCACCCGCATTTCCATTAATCCCCAGACCATGAACCAGAAGACCCTGGACCTGATTGGACGCCGCCATTCCGTGGAAATGGTTAAGGAGCGGTTTTGGATGGCAAGGGAGCTGGGCTTTGACAACATTAATATGGACCTGATCATGGGACTGCCTGAGGAGGACATGGACGATGTGCGCCATACACTTCATGAGGTAAAGGAGCTGGCGCCGGACTCCCTTACCGTCCATTCCCTGGCCATTAAGCGGGCTGCCCGCCTTAACATGTTCAGGGAACAGTACGGGGACCTGAAAATCAGCAATACGCCTGAGATGATTGACCTGAGCGCTGCCTGCGCCAGGGAGATGGGGATGGAGCCATACTATCTCTACCGCCAGAAGAACATGGCCGGTAATTTTGAGAATGTGGGATATTCCCTTCCTGGCAAGGCCTGCATCTATAACATCCTTATCATGGAGGAAATGCAGACCATTGCCGCCTGCGGCGCCGGAACCACCACCAAGGTGGTATTCCCGTCTGAAAACAGGCGGGAGCGGTGCGAGAACGTGAAGGAAGTGGAACAGTATATCAGCCGGATTGACGAGATGATAGGGCGCAAGGAGAAAATCCTCCTGTAATCCCTATATCTTAAAGTAGTCCAATATATAATCGATGAAATATCGGCTGGCTATGGGAAGCACCTTCTTGTTCTTGTACACAAGGGCCAGGGTGCGGGTGACTTCGGGATAGATGGGTTTTGTCACTATGTTCTGGTGATATCCTTCTAACACCAGGTCATAGAGGCTGGAGACGCCCAGGCCCTGTTCCACCATGGACATGATGGTGTAGTCATCCACCACCGTGTACTGTATGTTGGGGTTCAGCCCGTGCCGGTAGAAGGCGGACAGGGGGACGCTTAACTCCACCCCTTCATCCAGCAGGATGTAGGGCAGGGATGCCAGGGTCTTCAGTGAGATGGATTCCTCCCCTGCCAGATAGTGGTCCGGGGGAAGGACGGCCTGCATGCGGTCCGTACACAGGGGGATGATGGTAAGCCTGGAGGTGACGTCCGGGTTGGTGAAGCCAAAGTCAACGCTTCCCTCAGCCACCCACTGGCAGATGCTGGTGTAATCCCCCTGGCGCAGGATGAACTGCACGGAGGGGTACATTTTCTTAAAATCCTTTATGAACCTGGGGAGCCAGGTACGGCTGACGCTGGTAAATGTCCCGACGCGTATCAGGCCACGTTCAAGGCCCTGCATCTCCTGGCATTTCACATCCAATTCACGTCTGGCATTGCTGACGGACTGTATGTAAGGCAGATATTCCCTGCCGTCCGGCGTCAGCTCTGCGCCGGTCTTGGAGCGGAGGAACAGGGTGGTATTCAGCTCGTGTTCCAGCGTGCGTATCATCTGGCTCACGGCAGACTGGGTATAGCCTGACTCGGCCGCTGCCTGTGTAAAGCTGCCTGTTTCCACAATTCTTATAAACACATCGTATCGGTTCATGGGCTTCTCCTTTAATCGTTCCTTAAACATAAGACAACCTAATGTATCCATTATAAACTTTCGTTTTTCTTATTTCAATACCGGAGTTATAATAAAGCCATCACAAAATTTGAGTGGGAAAAACAATGGACACAAAGAATATGTTTTGGCTGAAAAAGGGAATACATGACGGGATACCCATTGCCCTGGGGTATCTGTCCGTGGGCTTTACCCTTGGCATCACGGCCCGGCACGCAGGGCTTACGCCCTTCCAGGCAACCATTACCAGCCTGTTCATGAATGCCTCGGCAGGGGAATTTGCAGGCTTTACCATGATTTCTGAGAAGGCCGGATATGTGGAGGCCGCAATCATGATGCTGATCATCAACGCCCGGTATCTCCTGATGTCATGTGCCCTGAGCCAGAAGCTGGGCAGCGGTGCGTCCGTGCTTCACCGCATGCTTATGGGATATGATGTCACGGATGAGATATTCGGCGCATCCATCATGGTCCCGGGAAAGCTGAATCCGCGCTATTATTATGGGATGATGCTCATATCCATGCCCGGCTGGGCAGCGGGGACATGTCTTGGCGTGGTTGCGGGGAACGCCCTTTCAGAGGGGATTGTAAGCGCCCTGGGTGTGGGGCTTTACGGAATGTTCCTGGCGGTAATCATACCTCCGGCTGCCAAGGAACGGGTTTTGGGCGTGCTGATTGCCATTTCCATGGCTGCCAGCTATGCCATGTCCATACTGTGCAGCGGTATCTCCCCGGGGACGCGTATCATGATGCTGACCATCATCATAGCAGGGGCTGCAGCCATACTGTTCCCCATCAAGGAGGAGAGGGAAAATGGAGCATAACGTATATATCTACATATTGGTCATGGGCGCGGCCACTTACCTGGTGAGGGCGGTTCCGCTGATTTTCATCCGGCATGAGTTAAAGAATACGCTGATCCGGTCATTTTTATATTATGTGCCGTATGTGACGCTGGCGGTGATGACATTTCCATCCATCCTGGGGGCCACCAGAAGCCCTGTGGCGGCCCTGGCGGCCCTGGTTACAGGAATCCTTGCCGCGCTGGGCGGAGGCGGGCTTCTGAAGGTGTCTGCGGCCTGCTGCATCGTGGTTTATATAAGTGAAAGGATTTTGCCTGTATTGTGAAAAACAACAAGGTATAAGTTGGGAAATGTGTCACAAATGGTCGAAATGCATATGAATAATTCCGAATATATTGAAAAATTCACAAATCTGTGATATTATTTAAAAATGAAAAAAATATATTCGGTAAAATAAATATAAAGGAGTAAAGGGACGTGAAGAAGAGAGAACGAGTTTTTGCGGCAATGAAGAATCAGCCCGTGGATAAGATCCCCAGTTATTTTACCATGCATTTTCCAAGGGAAGTTGCGTTCGGCGAAGCAGCTGTGGAGGAACACCTCAAGTTTTTTAAGGAGGTAAATCCGGACATCCAGAAAATCATGAATGAGAACCTGGTTCCCAATATGGGGTCCATTAAGACGCCGGATGACTGGAAGTGCATCAGGAGCATTTCCCTGGATGACAGGTTCATGCAGGATGAGATTGAACTGGTGAAACGTGTGCTGGACCGGTGTGACATGGATGCCTATAACATCGGCACACTCCACGGCATCGTGGCCTCCACCATCCACCCCATTGAACCGGATTACGGTTATATGCCCGTAAGGCAGCTGCTGGTAAGCCACCTGCGCCAGAATAAGGCCCCGGTGCTGGATGCCATGAAGCGGATTGCCGACGGACTGTGCCAGCTGGCAGGGAAGTTCGTGGAGCTGGGACTGGACGGAATCCTGTATGCGGGCCTTGGCGGGGAGCGTTTCCTGTTTACGGACCAGGAGTTTGAAGAGTACATAATGCCGTTTGATAAGCAGATCATGAATGCATGTCTGGAGGCGGGAGGGAACAACATCCTGCATATGTGCAAGACCGATGTGAATTTTGACCGCTATAAGAGCTATAAGGGCCTTTATACCATTGCCAACTGGGGCGTGTATGAGGCGGGCCTGAGCCTGTCGGAGGGACGCCGGATATTCACGGACTGTGCCATCATGGGCGGGCTTTCCAACCATATGGGTCCGCTGATTGAGGGCACTGCGGATGAGATAAGGGAAGAGGTAAGGCGAGTGGTGGCTGAGGCCGGAAGGACCGGGTTTATCCTGGGCACGGACTGCACCATTCCCACAGGGACATCCTATGACCGCCTGAGGACCGCGGTGGATGCCCTGGAAGGGCTCTAAACACTATGTGGCAGCCGGATTCATGTAAGCAATATGATGTTAATATAAAAGCCATGGAAGACCATGGTGGGAGGGAGATTTTAATATGAAGAAACGATTTTTATCAGCAATCCTGATTGGCTCAATGGTGCTGTCGGCAACGGCCTGCGGCGGCGGTTCCGGTTCAGACAAGCCCGCGGATACAGCGGCGCCAAAGGAAACCCAGGCTCCGGCAGCCGAAGGAAGCAGCGAGGCGGCAGGAGAGGACAAGAAGGCTTATCCGGACGGAACCATGACCATTTACGCCTATGGGCAGCCCCAGTACCTGCAGATTTATTTTGACAACTGGCTGGAGCGCAACCGCGACATCGCGCCAGGCGTGAAGATTGAGATTGTCCAGACCAAGGATGTCAATGATGCCCGTGAGAAAATCAGCATGACATACCTGTCCGGAGCCATGGACGACCTGCCTACCGCAACCATGATAGACCCTGTCAGCCTCATTGACCTGGCAAAGGGCGGCATTGTGATGGATGTCACGGACGACATCTCGCCGCAGGTGCCGAATATGGTTGACGGCGCATGCAATGACGCAACCCTTGGCGGGAAGATTTACGGCTATCCTGATTCCGTGCGCCCGCAGCTGCTGTTCTATAACCAGAGGATTTTTGACAAGTACGGTGTTGACCCTGCACAGATGGAAACCATCGAGGGCTGGATTGAAGCCGGACGCCAGTTAAAGGAAAAGAGCAATGGCAGTACATACCTTTCCTACATTGACCCAACAAGCCGTACCTGGCGTTATTACGGACGCCGCGGCCTCATGCCTCAGGCGGACGCCCATATCTGGGATGACCAGGGCAATGTGGTCATTGGAAGCGACCCGGGGGCCAAGCTGGCATTTACCACGCTGGATACCCTTTGCCAGGAAGACCTGCTGTTTAAGTCAGCCATCCTGGAACCGCCGATGTATGATTCCATCCGGGAAGATAAGATTGCAACCTTCTATATCGGCGCATTCTGGGATGAGTTCCTGCGCCTGAACGTACCTGAGACAGCCGGTGACTGGCGTGTGATGAAAGCCCCTGTGTTCAAGGAAATCGGTACAGGCGGAGCGCCTGTTTCCCAGTACTGGGCAGTCATCAACAATCCGGATGATCCGTATACATCCCTGTTCCAGAAGCTGTGGTATGATTTCCAGTTTGACAATGACGCCCGTAAGGAATGGGTCAATGAGGTTGAGTCCCAGAACGGACCGTATGCCAACCCGGTAGCCCTTTCCATGCTGGAAGACCCATTCTGGAAAGAACCATCTGATTTCTACGGCGGACAGTCCTTCAGGGAAATGGAAGGAAAG
Source organism: Enterocloster sp. OA13 (assembly GCF_022440595.1). Lineage (NCBI taxonomy): Bacteria > Bacillati > Bacillota > Clostridia > Lachnospirales > Lachnospiraceae > Enterocloster > Enterocloster sp. OA13. Next base: position 5,971,104 of record NZ_JAKNTF010000001.1, read on the forward strand.
GGACTTGAGAACAGTTCCAAGAACCTGGTTGTGACGCCACAGGATGCGGAAGCAGACACCGTTATAAGCGCTGAGCTGGAAAAATATGTTGCAGGCGATCAGAGCATGGACGATGCGATTGCAAATATGCAGAAGAATCTGGAAGCGAAGATTGGAAAGGCAACAATCGAATAATGCTTTACCTTAGGGCAGACAGCTGGAATGTATGTTCAGACACGCCCCAGGAGATTTGACCTGAGGAGAGTTGGATGGCGCGGCACGGAGCAAGGCACTGAATCAATCCGTGCCGCGCCTGTTATATTTATATGAGAAGAAGGGGTGGCTAATCATGGCTAAATTTCTAAAACGGTACCGGTATCCTTATCTGTTCATCATGCCCTTTTTTATTCTGTTCCTGGTGTTTCAGCTGGTTCCCAATATCTGGACCGTGTATATCAGCCTGACAGAGTGGAACGGAATCGGGGAGCCGCGGTTCACCGGCGTGCAGAACTACAACATGCTTTTTAAGGATTATATGTTCTGGGATGCGCTTACGAACACGGTGATTTACTGGATTACAGGCGTCATACTGATTCTGGCCCTGGGGCTTCTGATATCGGGGCTGCTTAACTATAACAGGCTCAGGGGCAAGGCGTTTTTCAAAAGCGCTACCTATCTGCCTAATATCTGTGCCGTTATTGCCATGGGTATTATTTTCAGCATGCTGTTTGAGAAGAATACGGGCCTTATTAACGAGGTCATCTTTTCCATGGGCGGAAGCAAGGTGGACTGGCTTACAGGCACCAGATTTTCCAAGCTTCCGGTCATTGCGCTGAACGTGTGGAGGAATACCCCGTGGTTTACCATGATACTGCTCTCCGGACTGCTCAATATATCGCCTGAGTATTATGAGGCGGCAAAAGTGGATGGGGCCAATGCGTTCCAGCGTTTTTTCAAGATTACGCTGCCCTCCCTGTCCAACGTCATGTTTTTCTGTTTCATCACACTGACTGCTGACAGCTGGAAGATATTCAACGAGCCATTCATGCTGCAGGGACCTGGCACGTCCAACGTATCCTTGTTCCAGTACATGTATGAGTCTGGTTTCAATGTGTTTAAGCTGGGATATGCAAGTGCAATCGGCTGTATGCTGACGCTTATCCTGCTGATTGTTTCCATTATCCAGTTCATCATACGCATGAAACAGGGCGAAGTATAAGGAGGTGGGTGTATGGGTTACAGAACAAGAAGGCAGCTGGTGGATATACTGGTACATACGCTGCTTATCATCATAGTCATATTTTCCATGTTCCCAATCATATGGATGTGCTTGATTGCGCTCAAAGGGGCGGGGGAGAGCGTCAGCGGATTCAACTCCCTGATTCTCAGGAATCCTTCCCTTGGGAACCTGAAACGTCTTTTTGAACTGCTTCCTAATTTCTGGAAGAACTTTTATAACAGTGTGTTCACTACATTTTTCGGCACGGTCACGTCCCTGTTTTTCTGCTCCCTGGCTGGTTTTGCATTTGCAAAATATAAGTTCCCGGGCAATAAGACGTTGTTTTATTTCTGCGTGGCAACCATGCTGATCCCGCCTGAGGTTGGTTCAATCCCCATGTTCCTGGTCATGAGGAAGATGGAGCTGATTAACAGCCTGTGGTCCCTGGTCATCCCAAGGATGGCAACTGCAATCGGTATCTTCTACATGAGACAGTACATCATGGATGTGCCGGATGAGATCATCGAATCGGCCCGCATAGACGGCTGCCATGATTTTAAGATTTATACCAGCATCGTCATGCCCATTATCAAGCCCGCGCTGGCTTCCTGGGGCATCCTGACCGTCATAGCCAGATGGAATGACTTCTTCTGGCCCCTGATTTTCCTTCGCAAGAGCGAGAAATACACCCTGATGGTGGCAATCACCATGCTCCCCTTCAGCGAGGGCATGTCCACGCCGTGGCCTGTCACCATGGCCGGAACCGCCCTGGCAACCCTGCCGGTCATTGTTATTTTCATTGTGCTGCAGGCGTTCATGAAGGATGGGCTGACTTTGGGGGCGGTGAAAGGGTAGGTGTGCCTGGTGCGGCCTGGATTTAGTGACCCATATGGTTGAGGATGGGGTTGGATTCGATAGACAGAATACAATGGATATTATAATTTTCAGAGGAAAAGCACTTCCTGCGGGAGGTGCTTTTTAATTTTGGTTAAAAAGTGTTGTGCAATATGCTGCAAGTTGTGCTGCTATATTTGAATAGTTTAGACAAAAATTTAAAATGCCCTTGAAATTCAATACAGAACGTGTATATAATATAACCAAGTTAGATAGGTTATATAAGATGACTCATTAATTATAGTCTTAAGGTCAGGATATCTGACTGGAAAAGGAGGAAATATTGTGATTATTGACGCAGATGTGCATCTTTCGCCGCTTCATGAGTACGAAACCAACATGAATGCTGAGATGCTCATGGAATCCATGGAAGAAGCAGGGGTTGACAAGGCCCTTTGCTGGGTACACAGACCCTACATACGCTCCATGCTGCCGGAAGTACAGCGCTACCTGTATGAATCATCCAAACGTTATCCCGGGAAGATCCTGGGGTTTGGCTGGGTTGATCCAAGGCTGGGAAAAGACAATGCCAGGGATGAGCTTCACCGGTGCCTGTATGAATATGGTTTTTATGGTGTCAAATTTAATGGGGCGCAGAATGAACATATGAATGATGATCCTGAGATGGTACTTCCCTTAGTAGAAGAGATAGCAAGATGCAATGCGGTGCTGGCACTGCATACGGGGGCGGATGCATATGAGGGTACCCATCCGCACCGGGTAAGGAACATAGCAAAGCGGTATCCGGAATTGAAGATCCTTATGGTCCACATGGGAGGCGCCGCGCTGTCGGATCTCAGTGCATCAGCCATTGAAGTGGCCAAAGAGTGCCCCAACGTGACAATCATAGGCAGCGATATAAGGGCCAGGTCCCTTCTGAAAGGAATCCGTGAAGTCGGGCCGGACCGTGTATGTTTTGGAAGCGACACCCCATTTGAGGTAATGAGGGCGGAGGTTGCCAAGTATAAGGCGCTTCTGCAGGGTGTTGTGAGCGAGGAGGAAAAGGAGATGATATTCCACAAAAATATAAGCAGGGTTCTGGGCCTTGGATAATATACATGAGAAACCGGATACGGCGTCTGTCAGCCAAACGGAGCAAAAGGGGATTGGGTAAATGGAAATCGGTTGTTGTATTTCATCAGGGAATATTGGGAAGCTTCCTGAATGTGGTTTTGATTTTGTGGAGCTGCCGGGAAAGGAACTGTTCCGGATGGAGCCGGGCCAAATCACTGCATTACGGCGCAGGCTGGATAAACGGAACTTAAGGTGTAAGAGCCTTAATGCATATTGTCCGGAAAATATCATCATAGCCGGGCCTGGGCAGAACCTGGGGGAGGCGAGGGCCTATGCCAGGAAGATAGCTGCCTATGCCTCGGAACTGTCTGTGGTCCAGGTGGGAGTCGGGGCACCCAGGTCCAGATGCCTTCCGGTGGGATATGACAGAACCATTGCCAATGAGCAGCTGAAGGAATTCCTGCGGTATACTGCGGATGAGTTTGCGGCCTATGATATATATGTTTCACTGGAGGCAGTGGGGGAATGCTACTGCAATTATATCAACCGTCTGGAGGAGGCAAAGGATATCCTGGATTCAGTGCGGCATCCGTTTCTGCGCATGGTTCTGGACTTTTATAATATGGAGCAGAGCGGGGAGGCTGATATGGACCTGAAGCAATATGTACCCTTTGCCGCACATGTACATATATCGGATGATGAGGGAAGCCCGGACAGACGCGGTTTCCTGAGAACTGACAGATATGCCTGCCATGAGGGACGGCTTCACAGTCTGGTGGAGGCTGGATATGACGGGACCGTCAGCCTGGAGGTGGACTGCCCGCCGGATGCCTGTCTGTGTATCCAGTCCTGTTATTTCCTGAAGAAGGTATTGAACTGTTAAAGGAGATGTCTATGAGAGAGAGTATAGTGATTATCGGTGGCGGCCTTATGGGCAGCGGGATTGCGGCGGTCAGTGCCCTGGCTGGAAATCCTACTATTATTGTGGATGTGGACAGGGATAAGGCAGAGGGGGGTGTGATCCATGCCTTAAAATGTGTGAGGGAGCTTTGTTCCAACGGGCTGGCTGCTGACCAGCCGGCAAAACGGGCAGAGGGACTGCTTGAACCAGAGGCGGATCTGGCAGAGGCATTAAAGAAAGCCGGTATGGTAATTGAAGCCGTATCTGAAAATCTTGAATTGAAGCAGATGGTTTTTAAACAGGTGGATGGACTGCTTCCAAGGGAAATCCCCATAACCTCCAATACGTCAGGTCTTAGGATATCTGATATTGCAAGATATACAAGGTTCCCGGAACGCACGGTTTCTACCCACTTCTGGTTTCCCGGACACCTGATTCCCCTGGTTGAGGTGGTGGTGGGGGAACATACTGACATCCAGGTGGCGGTTCAGGTTAAGGAAAGGCTGAAAACCTGGGGAAAGTCCCCTGTCCTTGTGAAGAAGGATCTGCCGGGCCAGCTTGCCAACAGGATTTATCAGGCAATCATAAGGGAAGCCATACAGATTGTTTCCATGGGGCTGGCGGACGCAGAGGATGTTGATACGGCCATCAAGATGGGCATGGGCCTGAGGTTCCCTATCATGGGGCCGCTGGAACATATGGATACCATTGGACTGGAATTGACCGCTTCGGTCCAGGACACGGTGCTGCCTGAGATATCGGCAGCCAGGTCGGCTTCCCCATATCTGACAGGACTGATTGAGTCGGGCAAGCGCGGCTATAAGGACGGACAGGGGTTCTATGACTGGTCAGGCAAGGATATGGAGGAAATTACGCAAAAGAGGAACAGGTACCTGATGCAGGCGATACAATTGTTAAAAGCAAGCAGTGAAACACTATGATTTCAAACAAGTAAAGGAGAGGGATTATGAGGAAAAGCAGAATTGCCATGTTATTAGGGGCAGCAGTCATTGCATCCATGTTTACCGGGTGTACCAGTAAGGCGCCGGCCGGGACAGCTGGTACCCAGGCAGTGTCGGAAAACACCAAGGAGACGGATTCCAAAGCGCAGGAAGAAGGGAAGGCCGGGGAGACAACGGGGACAGAGGCCCCGGCTCCATCCGGTGAGACCATTGTAATCAAGTTTGGACACAACTATTCCGTGGATCATCCGGCAGAAATTGTAGGGCAGTGGATGAGCAGCCAGCTGGCAGGGAAATCAGGAGGCAGGATTGTACTGGAGACCTATCCGTCGGGGCAGCTGGGAACATCCAATGAACTGATGAACAGCGTTACCAACGGAACCATAGAAAGCTGTGTCACCTCTACATTCGGGACCATTGAGAAGAACATTTATACCGTGGAGCTTCCCTATCTGTTTTCCAGCTTTGACCATGTCAAGAAATTCATGCATAGTGAGGAATCCACACAGCTTCTGTCCCTGCTTGATGCAAAGGGGGTCCATGCAAATGGATGGTGGCCCGTAGGATGGAGGAACATAGGGAATAATAAACGTGAGGTCAAAACGCCAGCCGACTTAAAAGGACTTTTAATCCGGGCGTTTGATAATGAAATACTGATTGACACCCTTAAGGCCCTGGGAGCTAATACCACTGTGATGAATGTGAGCGAGGTGTATGTGGCGCTTCAGACCGGTGCATTGGACGGGGAAGAGAATCCGTTCCTGAATACCTATACCATGAGCTTTTTTGAAATTGAGAAATACAAAACAGAGACCCATCATATGATGAACTTTGATGTGGTTGCATTTAACCAGAAGTTTTGGGATTCCCTGTCTGCCGAAGACCAGAAGCTGATTGACGAGGTGGTTGCCGAAGGCTGTGATATGTACGCTGACCTGGTGGCTGAATCAGATGATAAGTACCGTGGTCTGTTAGAAGAGGGCGGTGTGCAGATAACTCCCATTGAAGACTATACACCTTGGATTGAGGCGGTAAAACCTGTCTATGAAAAATGGGAGAAGGAGCTGGATGCTGACCTGATCCAGGGCGTAAAGGACATGGGATGGTAACCTGGCTTTGTAAATAGGAGTACATAAAATGATGAAAGTGTTGCAACGGATTAGCGATTTTTTAAATACCGTGACAAAGGTGCTTGGGATTATCTGCCTTACAGGAATGTTTGCAGTCATAATCGTCAATGCAGTGATGCGGTATGTGTTTAACACGAGTATCATATGGGCATATGATGTCCTGAGGGTCCTGATGATTGCGCTGGTCTTCTTCTGCGCATGCATGGTTTACCACGAGCAGGAGCATGTAAGGTTCGTGGTGCTTTACGACCATTATCCTCCCATGTTTAAGCGGATGTTCCAGATACTGCTCAACGCAGCCGGGATTGTATTCTTCGGGGTATTAGGGGGGGAAGGATTAAAATTAAGTATCAGCCTGTGGGAAACCAGACTGGCCTCCTCCGGTATATCTAATTTCTGGCTGTATATATTCTTTTCGCTGAGCATGTTTGTTCTGATTGTCCATTCTGTCAGATTCATATCTGAGGAGGCTTTGGGAAAGGAGGCAGGGACGTGAATGTAACGCTTGTATTGCTTATCGTGCTGTTTGCTGTCCTGGCAATCATCGGGGTGCCCCTGGCTCTGGCCCTTGGGCTGTCAACCTTTGTTTCACTGGCCCTGACAACGGATATGCTGTTGGTTGTCATTGCACAGAAGGTCCAGCTGGGAGCGGATTCTTACCTGATGATGGCGGTCCCGCTATTTATCCTGGCAGCCAATATCATGAATTATTCAGGTGTGACTGAGCGCATCTTCCGCTTTGCCAGGGCGCTGGTAGGGAGCATGCCGGGAGCATTGGGGCATGCCAACGTAGTCGCCAGCGTGGTTTTTGCCGGTATCTCAGGCTCCGCCATTGCGGATAGCGCATCCTTGGGAAATATCGAAATCAAGTCCATGGAGGACCAGGGATATCCCACGGAATACGCGGCAGCCATTACCGTGGCATCCGCTACCATTGGCCCAATCTTTCCACCCAGCATACCGCTGGTCATTTACGCAGGAATAGCCAGTGTTTCGGTTGGGAAGCTGTTTATGGGAGGGGTGGTTCCAGGGCTGATTATTGCCTTGGCACTTATGGCGCTGAACCATATCCTGTCCGTTAAAAATAAATATCCAAGAGATGAGCGGATGACGCTCAGACAGATATGGGACTGTTTCAGGGAATCATTTCTTCCCATCCTGTCCCCTGCAATCATCCTCTTTGGAATAACCTTCGGATGGTTTACCCCCACGGAGGCAGCCGCAGTCATTGTCCTCTATGCATTCATCCTGGGTTTCTTTGTATACAAGGAGCTGAAACTGTCCTATCTTCCGAGGATATTTAAGGAAACCATGATGACTACCGGAATTGTAATGTTCATTGTAGCGGCGGCAAATGCATTTTCCTATGTGCTTACCATATGCAAGCTGGGGAATGTACTGACAGACATGGCGGCAGCCATGCCCAATGCCATTACATTCATAATCGTTGTAAACATACTGCTTTTAATCCTTGGCATGTTTATGGAGTCCACAGCAATCCTGATTGTCATAACCCCTGTGTTGGTGCCGGTTGCACAGGCCATGGGGATTGACCTTGTGTATTTCGGGGTGATGATGGTGCTGAACCTGATGATTGGACTTGCCACCCCGCCTTTTGGAATGGGATTGTTTACCGTAAGCCAGGTGGCTAAATTGCCGGTAGAGAAGACGGTTAAGGCAATACTTCCATTCATTCCCGTCCTTCTGGTGGTGCTGCTTATGATTATATTCATACCATCTCTTGTTACCTGGCTGCCGTCAGTCATTATGTAAGAATGAAACAATTATAATAAAAAGAAATGGAGAAGAAATTTTATGTCAAAGTATATTGATTGTACCATGCCGTTTTATGATTACATGCCCGTGGGAAATGTGTGGGCATGGGATGTACCCTTCCGCACGGAACCGATTACCACCCACGAAAAGAATTCTTATGAACTATGGATGATTACCATGCATTCCGAGACAGGGACCCGGCTTATGATTAAGGCCATGCAGGATCCCAACGCACCCACCGTGGACAGGCTTCCGCTGAATGAATTCCTGAACCGTGATGCGGTAATCCTGGATGTGCCATGCGGCATGGACGGCGCTGTGACAGCAGGGCAGATCCGCAGCGCGGCGGAGGACGCGGATATCAGAAAAGGTGATATTTTCATCCTTAGGACAGGGTGGGGCGATGATGAACGTTATCTGGAGCTGGGCGATGCATATGCCAGGAGAGGACCCTGTATTTCCAAGGAGGGGGCAGAGGAGCTTTGCAGGATCATGCATGAAAATGAATCCAGCCTGGCAGGTTCCGATGTTGCATACTGGGGCAGGGGAGACAAGTATCAGGGACCGCTTTGGGCCGACAGGCCGGCCTGGGAAAGAAATCCCTTCCCGTCCATCGAGGCAAGACGTTTCCTGGCCCAGTATACGGCTGAGAAAGCCATAGAGGATTGGGAATCCCCCAATGTGATGACAACCAACAATGTAAGCTTCATCGGTGCAATGGTGAATCTGAACCAGATATCCAAGATGAGGGTAAAACTTTCCGTTATCCCCATGAAATTAAAAGGCGCCAGAGGGGCACCGTGCAGCGTGATAGCAGAAGAAATCTAAGGGCTAATCTTGTTTTATCCCCTAAATTGTGGTACTTTATAGGGAAGGGGATAATTAAAATTTGAAGGATTTGAGGTTATAGATGCAGACTTCCAATACATTAGGGTTTGAACCCGCAGTAGTACAGAAAGCTTCAGAGGAAATTGTGAATCAGATTCAGGATTCGATTTTAGCAGGAAAACTGAAACCGGGGGATTCATTGCCGCCGGAACGTGAGTTGATTAAGATGTTTGCCAGGAGCAGGCCAACGGTCAGGGAGGCCCTCAGGGTCCTTGAGATGAAGGGGCTGATTTCCGTGACCGGAGGCGGAGGCACGCTTATATGCAAGCCGGAAACCTCACAGCTGGAGGAGACACTTAAGATTATGCTGGCCATGCATGATATTACCCCGGAGGAGATATATGATGCAAGGAACATGCTGGAGCTGACCACAATCCGTTTTGCAGCCAGTAAACGTACGCAAGAGGATATCGAGGAGCTGAAGGAACTGATTGAACGGGAGAAGGCCTGTGTGGATAATATAGAACTGTTCACATCCCTGGACCGGGATTTTCATGAGCTGATTGCAAAGGCGTCTAAGAACAGTATATTTGAAATCCTGGTCAGGGCATTGAGGAACCCCATGCAGAATACGATTGCACATAGTATCATGCGTATGGGGCCGGATAATTATAAGAAGGAGCAGGATATCCTGATTCAGTGCCATATGGAGATACTCCAGTGCATCGTAGACCAGTCGGAGGCAAGGGCAGTTGAATGCATGAAAGAACATATAGACCAGTTTAAGCGGATTAATAAACAGTGACATGTAGAGGTACATGTAGCAGACAGATTCGTATAACAGATAGTTACATAATTAGATGAATCACCATATAGAGGGCTGCCATGAAAATAGGCGGCCCTTAATCCATAGTTAAAAAGCAGTCACATCAGCACACCGGATACTAAAAATCATCCGGTGTCTTTTATTTTTCACACCTGTCTTTTCCATACCTCCCCCTCCTGGAGTCCGCATCCGGTTTTCCTCCAGCCATTCGTATAATCATTTTATTTTGGGCAATATAAGTATAAAATGGATTATTACGATAATGCAAAAAGGAGGATTTATATGCAGGAAAACAAAATAGTCAAGAATGATATACTTGATTTTAAAAAGTATCTGATTAACATGGAACGCTCTGCACGGACCATTGACAAGTATTGCAGGGATGTTGCGGCTTTTATACAATATCTTTCTCCTGGGGAAATGGTGACCAGGGAAAAAGTCATAGAGTATAAAAGCTATCTGCAGGGGTCTTACAAGGTATCAAGCGCCAACTCCATGCTGGCTGCGCTGAACTGCTTTTTTCATTATAAGAACTGGGACAGGTACAGGGTAAGCCAGTTCAAGGTACAGCGGCATCTGATGGGAGGTGAGGAGCGCAGGCTTACCAAGGAAGAGTATGCCAGGCTGGTGACAACAGCCCTGTATCTGGATAATCAAAGACTGGCCATGATTATGGAAACCATAGGAAATACGGGGATACGCATAAGTGAACTGCCTTTCATCACGGTAGAAGCCCTGGATGCGGGGCGGGTGGAAATATATAATAAAGGAAAATTCAGAACCATCTTCCTGATAGAGAAACTGCGGTGCCGCCTGCGCGGATATTGCCGTGAGAACGGCCTGACTTCCGGCCCCGTGTTTGTCACGTCGGGAGGTATGGCCGTAAACCGCAGCAATATATGGGCGGAGATGAAGCGGCTGTGCATAAAGGCCGGTATCCCGGAACAGAAGGTATTTCCCCACAATCTCAGGCATCTGTTTGCCTATACCTATTATGGGGTTGATAAGGACCTGGTCCATCTGGCAGATATACTGGGGCACTCAAGTGTTGAGACTACCAGGATTTATACTATTTCCACAGGGGAAGAGCAGCAGGAGGCCATGCAGAAAATGGAAATGATTATATGAAAAACAGGAACGACATAATACATATTATGTTTTAAAACAGAGAAAACCAGCTTAAATCCTATGCTGTGAACTAAAATTCATAAATACATTATACCACAAAATGAATGTCAGACAATATTTATTTCGTATCCGTTAACGGATATGCTTCTATATATCTTAATTATCATGCGTATCGTACTTTTGTCCCTAAATCCAGGAACGACATAATATGTATTATGTCGTAAAGCAGGCTGTCCGGCTGATGTAAAGTAATACTCAGCCACGCTCTGAAGGAAAGGAAGGATTATATGGAGGATAGGGAGATAATGAATGGTAATGGAATGAAAAAAGAGACAGGCGGACAGGACAGTCCACAGTGTGGAACTGCCAATCCGCAGTGTGGAACTGCCACTCAGCAGTGTGGAACCGCCAATCCGCAGTGTGGAACTGCCAATCTGCAGTGTGGAACCATCAATACGCAGAGTGGCACCGCCAGTCCGCAGCGTGGCACCACCGGTCTGCTGGAAGAACTGGCTGCGGGTCTTGAGTGCATGTACCTGTCAGACCTCAGGTACGGGTATAGCCAGTCTGTCTTGCGTTTCGTGCTGCCCCACATGGATCCGGGGAAGTACAGTACCGGGGAATGGAACCAGGCGGCCGGATATATCATGGGAACGGCCTGCGCCTATCCGGACGGCGGGGCGGCGAGGGAAGCCCTTGTGGCATTTTCAAGGAAAAAGGCTGACGACGGGATGTACGGGAGCCGGGAGGACTGGTATGGAAACAGGGACTGATAGAATCCAGGTGTGCGTCCGGCTCAAAACAAATGAGGAGGACAGCCTGTGCGGGATTGCCTCTGTCAGGATATGTGACGGGATTACCATCTGCGGCATCAGGATTTATTACTGCAGGGAGAGACTGAGTGTGGTTTATCCATACCTGGTAAATGGAAAGAAAAGGCTTCCGGTCCTGGTGCTTGGCAAAACGGCGAAGGAACGGCTGACAGCCCTGATTCTGGACGCGTATGAATATGAGCGCCTTAAATGATATGGATGCCCCAAATGATATGGGTGCCCCAAATACTATGGATGCCCCAAATACCATGAATACCCCAAATAAGGGATAGACATGCCAAAATTCTTCGATTCCATGGTTAATTTGTGTGAAATACATCTTATTTCCTCAAAACACTTGCAAAATCGTGAAAGTTAATTAAAATATATGTATTGACTAAAATCAGAACGATAGAATGGGAGAATGCATATGGCATTGGCGAAGAAACCGGTTACCGGAATGAAGGATATCACTCCTGCGGAAATGCAGATCCGCGAATATGTGATGAATCAGATTAAGGAGACATACAGGGGATTTGGGTTTTCACAGATAGAGACTCCCTGCGTGGAACATATAGAGAACCTGACCAGCAAGCAGGGCGGGGATAATGAGAAGCTTATCTTCAAGATCCTGAAAAGGGGGGACAAGCTGAACCTGGAAGCCGCCGGGGGCGAGAATGACCTGACGGACAGCGGGCTGCGCTATGACCTGACCCTTCCTCTTTCGCGCTATTATGCGAACAATGCGGCGAACCTGCCAAAGCCCTTTAAGGCATTGCAGATGGGCAGCGTATGGCGCGCCGACAAGCCCCAGAGAGGGCGTTTCCGCCAGTTTGTCCAGTGCGATATCGATATCCTGGGCGATGCCACCAGCCTTGCTGAGATAGAACTGATCCTGGCCACCACCACGGCCCTGGGTAAGATCTGCCCGGACAATGGATTCACGGTGAGGATCAACGACAGGGAAATCCTGCGCGGCATGGCGCTGTTTTGCGGGTTCCCGGAGGAATCCATGGACCAGGTATTCATTATCCTGGACAAGATGGATAAGATTGGCTTTGAGGGCGTGGAAAAGGAACTTCTGGAATCGGGATACCGGAAGGAAAGTGTTGACACATATCTGGACATGCTTAAGAATGTCACAAAGGACGCAGCAGGTGTGCGGGCGCTGGGCGACAGGCTTAAGGAAATCATGCCGTTGGAGGTAAGTGAGAACCTGGCTCACATCATGGACACGGTCACGGAGGTGGCGGAAGCTGAGTTCGGACTGGAATTCGACCCCACCCTGGTACGCGGGATGTCCTACTATACAGGAACCATTTTCGAGGTATCCATGGAAGGCTTTGGCGGCTCTGTTGCCGGAGGGGGACGGTATGATAAGATGATTGGCAAGTTCACGGGCATGGAGACACCGGCCTGCGGGTTTTCCATTGGATTCGAGCGTATTGTAACCATTCTTCTGGATAATGGGTTTGAAGTGCCGGGCGCATCGGATAAGAAAGCATTCCTCTTTGAAAAGGGTGTGGACAGCGCTGCATTGGCCGGTGTGATCCGTGAAGCCATGGCAGAGCGGAGAAAGGGTGTCCAGGTCCTGGTTGCCCAGATGAATAAGAATAAGAAGTTCCAGAAGGAACAGCTTAGTAAAGAGGGATACACTGACTTTAAGGAATTCTACAAGGAAAGCCTGAAGAAATAAAAAGGAGATAATATCATGGCAGAATCAATGATGGGTTTAAAGCGGACCCACAGATGTACAGAAGTAACAACCGCTGATATCGGCCGGGAAGTGACCGTTATGGGATGGATTCAGAAGAGCAGGAATAAGGGCGGGATCATATTCGTGGATTTACGCGACCGTTCCGGTATCCTGCAGATCATATTCGAAGAGAGTGACTGCGGTGCAGAAAACTTTGCAAAGGCAGAGAAGCTGAGAAGCGAGTTCGTGGTTGCCGTTACTGGCCGTGTGGAAGCGCGTTCCGGCGCTGTTAATGAAAACCTGGCCACAGGCGCCATTGAAGTAAGGGCGCACTCCATGAGGGTGCTGGCAGAGTCTGAGACACCACCTTTCCCCATTGAGGAAAATTCTAAGACCAAGGAGGAGCTTCGCCTTAAGTACCGTTTCCTGGATCTTAGAAGACCGGATCTCCAGAGAAACCTGATTACCAGAAGCAGGGTGGCAACCCTTACCAGGGCGTTCCTGGCAGAGGAAGGATTTCTTGAGATTGAGACACCGACCCTGATTAAGAGCACGCCTGAGGGCGCCCGCGACTATCTGGTGCCAAGCCGCGTGCATCCGGGTTCCTTTTATGCGCTCCCCCAGTCACCCCAGCTGTTTAAGCAGCTGTTGATGTGTTCCGGCTATGACCGTTATTTCCAGCTGGCACGGTGCTACAGGGATGAGGATCTGAGGGCGGACCGCCAGCCTGAGTTTACACAGATTGACATGGAGCTTTCCTTTGTGGATGTGGATGATGTGCTGGATGTGAACGAGCGTCTTTTACAGAAGCTGTTCAAGGAAATCTGTAACTTTGACGTACAGCTGCCCATTCAGCGCATGACCTGGAGGGAGGCCATGGACCGCTATGGCTCTGATAAGCCGGACCTGCGTTTTGGCATGGAGCTTAAGAATGTGTCCCAGGTTGTGAAGGACTGTGAATTTGTAGTGTTTAAGGGCGCTCTGGAGAACGGCGGTTCCGTCCGCGGCATTAACGCAGAGGGACAGGGCCATATGCCAAGGAAGAAGATTGACGCCCTGGTGGAGTATGCCAAGGGATTCGGTGCCAGGGGCCTTGCCTATGTGGCGATTGCAGAGGACGGTTCCTTTAAGTCCTCCTTTGCCAAGTTCATGAAGGATGAGGAGATGAAGGCCCTGATTGCCGCCATGGACGGAAAGCCAGGCGACCTGCTGCTGTTTGCGGCTGACAGGGATAAGGTTGTATTTGATGTGCTGGGCAACCTGCGTCTGGAGCTGGCAAGACAGCTGGACCTGTTAAAGAAGGATGACTTTAAGTTCCTTTGGGTAACGGAGTTCCCGTTACTTGAATATTCAGAAGAGGAAGACCGCTATGTAGCCATGCACCATCCATTTACCATGCCCATGGATGAGGATATACAGTATATTGATACGGATCCGGGACGTGTGCGCGCCAAGGCTTATGATATCGTGCTGAACGGTGTTGAGATGGGCGGAGGTTCTGTCCGTATCCATCAGGCGGATATCCAGTCCAAGATGTTTGAGGTGCTGGGCTTTACGCCGGAGCGCGCCAATGAGCAGTTCGGTTTCCTGTTAAGCGCATTTAAGTACGGTGTGCCGCCCCACGCCGGCCTGGCTTACGGCCTGGACCGCGTTGTCATGCTGATGGTGGGCGCTGACAGTATCCGTGACGTTATCGCATTCCCTAAGGTTAAGGACGCATCCTGCCTTATGACGGAAGCGCCGGGCGAGGTGGATGAGAAGCAGCTTCAGGAGCTGGGGATTGAGATTGCGGCTGAGGAAGCTGTCGGGGTGGAACCAAAATGAGATTAGGGGCAATCGTATTAGATAGTGATAATATTGAAGAGTTGTCTGATTTTTACGCAGCAATGTTAGGGTGGACAAAAAGCAGCCAGATTCAAGATGGAGAAAAGTGGATTACTGTAACAAAAGAGGATTACAGTGAAACGCCCTTATTATTTCAAGAAAACCCTGAATATAAAAAACCAAAATGGCCGTCAACCAAAGAAGAGCAGCAGCAGATGATACATTTGGATTTTTATGTCCGCATGGATGAATATGAAAGTAAAATAGAACATGCAGTTAAGTGCGGGGCAAACATGATGGAATGTCAATTTTCAGATAGCTGGAAAGTAATGACGGATATTTCAGGCCATCCCTTTTGCATGATTCCAATACCAGACGATATATATGAACAGAGGTATGGTTAAATCAGCAGCACAGACAATGAAATGAAGATGAGAATGTCCACAGGGACAGGCAACGCGCCTGTGGACATTCTCATTTTACTTTTAAATATCCTGTTGTCCGGATTGCTATATGCTACCTCAGCCTGCCGCCGCCATCCACATAATAGCCGTCCGGCGTCTGCCGGTCTGCATACATGGCGCTGCTACCCACGGCTTATGAGGATTCCCAGTTCCGTGGCCTCACATCCGCCCCTGGTGCGGTGGACCTTGATATATCCTGCATCCGCCAGCTTCCTTAAGACCGTGCGGATCTTTCCCTCCGTCAGGCTGACGCCCTGTTTCTTCAGCTGCTCCATGACCGTGCTGCGGCCGATGCGGGGATGGGAGATGATCAGGGAGAGGATGTGTTTTTCTGTCACGTCAAGGGAGGTCTGGCGGCTCAGTATCTGGTTCAATATGTAGCCGGGCAGGTCGCCCAGGGGGATGGGTTCCCGCTGGTAGATGCATGAGAAGTAATTGCTCAGGTTGTGTATCTCCTGTGCGTTGCCCGGCCAGTCGTACTGCTTCAGGAAGGCTGTCAGGTTGCCGGTCAGCACGTCCTCCATGACAAGGGACGGGTCCTTGAAGGCGTCCCTTAGGAAGTTATTGAGCAGGAGGGGGATATCGTCCCTTCGCTGCCGGATCGGCACCGTGTTCAGGGAAAATGTGTTCAGAAGGAAGAACAGGTCATCTAAGAAACGCCCCTCCAGCACCAGGCTGTATAAATCCGTGGTAGTGGTTGCTATCATCCGCACATCCAATGACAACGGCCCGGAACTGCCGATCGGCATATAATATCCGTTCTGAAGCACGTTCAGCAGCAGCTGCTGCGTCTGCAGGGCTGTGTGCTGGATTCCGTTAATAAGCAGTGTCCCACGGCATGCGGCCTGGAAGGCCCCAATATGCCGCCTGGTCCCAAGGGATGCATTTTCCTCAGTCCCCAGAAGCTCCGCCTCAATTCCGGATGGATTCAGGGATGAGAAGTTCAGGGAAATGAAAGGTCCGTCATGCCGTCTTGAATTGCGGTGGATGGCCTGGGCCAGCATTTCCTTTTCCGTGCCGCTTTCCCCCTGGATGATGACCGGGAAATCATTGAGGGATATCCTGCGGGCCGTGTCAAGAAGATGGGACTGGGTAGGGTTCCTGGTAATCATGTTGTTGAAGTCATACAAAGGCCTGGCGCGGAACGGGAAGGCGGTTCCCGAGGACCCGGACGCCTGCTCCTCACAGACGGAGGCATGCATCAGGTATAACTCGGCCTTGGGATTCAGGCTGAACTTCTGGAACCACAGGCGTATGCGCCCGTGCCCCGGCTGGCTGATGATGGTTTCCCTTGTGTTGGGGAAATCGTAATCAATCCCGTAGGAACGCAAAAGCGCACAGAAATCACAGCCGGACAGGTTCTTCTCCTTAAATCCTGTCAGCTTGCGGAAGGGCTGGTTCACCATCTTGATCATCCCGCTTTCATCCAGAAGGCAGAAACCTTCGGATACATTGTCAAGGATCATCTGGGTAATCTGTTTCATATCCAGGGCGTGGCTCAGCTGCTGGTTGGAGAGCTTTAATACCTGTACGATGTGGCTCATATAATTCCTGGTCACCTCGTCGGCCAGGCTGGTGGGCAGATGGAAGCAGGCAATGATTTCATTGATGGTGGAGATATCCACGACCCGGTTGCCGATGTCGATGACCGTGGTGAGGGTGGAAGGGACCAGGTGCAGTTCCCCGGGGGTAACCCCGTAATGGATACTCTCATCCGGGTTGGTGCAGCCAGGATACCAGGGAAGGAAATGGTATTGGGAGAAACCGAATTCCTGGAGCTGTAATATGACCTCGTCCGCGTTGTTTTCCGTATCATTGATCAGATAGACGGAGGAGCCGGGAGGAATCTGGAGGATCTTGTGAAGATAGGTATGGTTGAACGTGCGCATGCAGACCAGCTGGTATACATGTTCAGGAATCGGATAAGGCAGATTATCCTTTATGTTTTCCGTGGAAAGCAGGATACAGTCCGCATGGTCCAGGATCTCGGGGGTGATATCAGCGCCCCTGGCGGACTGGATGGTCAGGTACTGGTTAAAAATAGAGGACAGATAGGACGAGATTCCTATTTTTGCCACCGGATTGTTGGTTAATATCAGTAATTTCTTTTTCATGCAAATGCCTCCTGTATATTAGGTTGATTATATCCTATAAAAATAATTTAAACAACCTAATACGTTAATAAAATAAGAAATACAGGAAAGTAATAAGGTTTTTATCCCATAGGATTTGACAGCGGTACGTTAATTCATTAAAATTTAAGGAAAGCAAGGCGCTTTTTCGTACGATGCAGGTGCGCCCTTGCTTTTTCTTTATCATCAGGAAGTGATGGGGATAGGAAGAAAGGGCAGTTGATTTTAAGAAAAGGAGGAGTATTAGAATGAAAAAAAGAACATTATCTTTATTGGTTGCTGCAGCAATCACTGCAGGATGTCTTGCAGGCTGCGGCGGGGGAACCACCGGCACCACCACAGCAGCAGGAACAGGGGGGACAAACGGAGCACAGGCAGATGCAGGCGCCTCACAGGACAGCGCCTCAGGAAAGGACAGCCTGGTAATCGCCATGGCCTCGGATATCCTGTCCATGGATCCTTATAAATATGACGAGGGACCCACCAACCAGGTGATGCTTCATATATATGAGGCGATGTTGATGCAGGACGCGGATATGAAGTTCCAGCCATGTCTGGCTGAGAGCTGGGAGACTTCCGACGATGGCCTGACCTGGACCTTCCACCTGAGGGAAGGCGTTAAGTTCCATGACGGCGAGGAGATGGACTCCGCTGACGTGCTGGCCTCCATAAAAACAGCTATGAACCCGGACTCCCCATCAGCCTTCAGCGGCTACACCAGTACCTTTTCAAAGGTTGAGGCGCCGGATGCACATACAGTCACCATTACCACCGACACACCCAACCCCCTGATGCTGTTCCATGTGGCTCAGATTTACGTGCTGAAACAGGAAAATGTAGAAGGAAAAACAGAGGAAGAAATCTCTGATGTGGTAGTGGGCACAGGACGTTATAAATTTGTGGAGCAGGTTAAGGAGGACCATCTGGACTTAACGGCGAACGAGGATTACTGGGGCGAGGTGCCGGAGATTAAGAATGTACGGTTCCGTCCCATCACCAATGAGGCGACCAGGACAGCCACCATGCTGACCGGGGAAGTGGATTTCACCATTGATATCTCCGTGCGTGATATCGACAGGCTGGATGGTACGGACGGCATCAGCGTGTTAAGGCAGCAGGGCCTGAGGGAGATTTACCTGAACCTGGACAGCCGTGAGGATTCACCCCTGTTCCCAGGACAGAAGAACCCCATGTCAGACCCTAAGGTCAGACAGGCCATGTACCTTGCCATTGATGAGGACACCATCATCAAGAATATCATGAACGGGTGCGCATTTGAAATGAATTCCATCATCCCGGAAAACTATGTGGGATATACCCCGGTGGAGCGTGAGAAATATGACCCTGAAAAGGCAAAGCAGCTGCTGGCCGAGGCCGGATACCCGGATGGCTTTGAAGTGACCCTGGATGCGTCCAATGACCGTTATATGAACGATGAGCAGATTGCCCAGGCGGTTGCAGGATTCCTGGAGAAGGTGGGAATTAAAGTCAACCTGAACCTGATGCCGAAATCCAATTTCTTTACCTACATCAAACCTGCGGAGAATAAATCCATGCTGCTTCAGACCGGATGGGCGGATGCTTCCGGCGACGGCCTGTCCCTGCTGCACGACATGCTCCGCACATATGACAGGGAATCCGGGCAGGGCACTGTTAACAGGGGACACTACTCCAATGCGGAGGTGGATGCCCTTATCAGCGAGGCATTTAATGAATTTGACGATGCCAGGAGAGGCGAACTGGTAGCAAAGGCAGAAAAGATTGCAAGGGATGATTATGCGTACATCCCGCTGCACTTTGAGCAGGATACATATGCAATCAAGGATACCCTTAACTATACTCCAAGAATGAACAAGTATGTGCTGGCCTGGGAATTTTCCTACAAATAAGGGACCTGGCACCGGGGCGTGTCTGGATTTCCAAACAGGCCCTGGATTAAGACGGTAAGAGGGACTGCTGCAAAACAGGAAACCTATTTTTTGCAGCGGTTCCCTTTTTGTAATCCGGCCCATGATAAAGACGAGGTGAATCAGAGTGTTAAAATATATTGTTAAGCGGTTTGTGCAGATGATAGTGGTTCTGTTTGTGGTCTCCATACTGGTATTCATGCTGACGAATTTCATCGGGGACCCGGTGGACATGCTGGTGCCGGAAAATGCAACAGTGGAGCAGGTGGAATCAGCGCGGGCAAGGCTGGGCCTTAATAAGCCCCTTCCCGTACAGTATGGCATTTTCTTAAAGGATGTGCTGCACGGTAATTTCGGCAAGTCCTACACCTATGGAAAACCAGCCATGGGCCTGATCATGGAGCGTATGCCCGCAACCCTTGAACTGGTTGCCATAGCAGCCCTTCTGGTGCTGTTCATTGCCATACCCCTGGGTGTTTATGCGGGGGCTTATCCCAAACGCAGGAGCAGCAGGATCATCATGTCGGGTTCCATATTGGGGATTTCCCTTCCCTCCTTCTGGGTGGGCATGATGATGATTTATATCTTTGCGGTCATGCTGAGGGCGCTGCCGGCATCGGGGCGCGGGAACACGGTAAATGTGCTGGGGGTTAATTTAAGCGTGTTTGCACCGGGAGGGCTGCGTTTCCTCATCCTCCCGGCCGTGACGCTGGCCCTTACCAATGTGGCCACGACCCTGCGTCTTACCAGGTCCGGAATCATGGAAAACATGCGCCAGGATTATATTAAGTTTGCAAGAGCCAAGGGGGTGTCCTCCAGAAGCCTGCTTTTCGGGCATGCCTTAAAGAATGCCCTGATTCCGGTCATCACCATCTTTGGCATGGATCTGGGCAATATGATTGCTTTCACCACCATCACTGAGACCATCTTTGCCTGGCCCGGCATGGGTAAACTGCTGATTGACGCCATCAACAAATCAGACCGTCCCATAATCGTGGCGTATCTCATGACGGCTGCCTGTATGTTCGTGGTGCTGAACTTTGTGGTGGATCTTCTCTATACGTTGGTTGATCCGAGAATAGAATTGAGGTGATGACATGGAACATGAAGTACGTGCAGAAAAAACAAGCTGGTGGAAGCATTTCCTGAAATCCGAGTTTTTCTACCATTATAAAAATAATCTTCCTGCCATCATCGGCAGTATCCTGGTCCTGTTTGCCATACTGACAGCGGTTGCAGGCCGTTTCCTGGCGCCTCAGAATCCATATGACCTGACCCAGATAAGCCTGATGGATTCCTATCTCCCTCCGGCCTGGCTGGACGGCGGTAAACTGTCATTCCTGCTGGGCACGGATGAACAGGGAAGGGATATTTTAAGCGCGATCATCTACGGAAGCGCCAGTTCCATCATGATTGGCCTGGTGGGCATGGCAGCCTCCTGCTGCATCGGCACCACCCTGGGGCTGATTGCCGGATATTTTGGCGGGAAGGTGGATGCGGTGATCATGAGGATTGCGGATATCCAGCTGTCCTTCCCGTCCATGCTCATTGCGCTTTTTATCATGTCCGTGTTCGGCAGGGGCGTGGGAAAGCTTTTGATTGCCCTAACCATGGTGGGGTGGGTCACCTATGCCAGGACGGTAAGGGGCGAGACACTGTCTGTTAAGAAGATGGAGTACGTGGAGGCGGCCAGGACCATCGGACTGCCCAACCGGATCATCATACTGAAACATGTGCTGCCCAATGTAGTTAATTCCATCATTGTGCTTGCAACCATACAGATTGGCAACTTTATCCTGACAGAGGCTACCTTAAGCTTCCTGGGAGTCGGGGTGCCCATTACGGAACCGTCCCTGGGACTGCTGGTAAAGACCGGATTTGACGTGCTGTTTTCCGGGCTGTGGTGGGCTTCCGTATTCCCGGGCCTGTATATCATGCTCATTGTGTTCGGCATAAACCTTTTGGGGGATTTCCTCAGGGATGAGCTGAACCCCAATCTGAAATAAGCGAGGTGGCTTTGATGGAAAATAATATTTTACTGGATGTCAAGGGCCTGAAGACCTATTTCCATACATTTAAGGGAGTGGTAAAGGCTGTGGATGACGTAAGCTTTACCCTGAAGGAAGGGGAGATACTGGGGATTGTGGGGGAATCAGGAAGCGGGAAATCCGTGACCAGCTTCTCCATCCTGAAGCTGGTGGAGGATCCCGGCGTGGTGGAAGCGGAGCAGATCCTGTTTGACGGCAGGGATTTGAGCCGGGCCAGCGAAAAGGATATGATAAAGATAAGGGGCAAGGACATTTCCATGGTGTTCCAGGACCCCATGACATCCCTGAACCCGCTGTATACCATACAGAGGCAGATGGAGGAGGTTCTGATCCTCCATGAGCCTCAGATGAACGCGGTCCAGAGAAAGGCCAGGTGCCTGGAGCTTTTATCTGCCGTGGGCATTCCCAATCCCCAGGAGCGGTTAAAGGAATATCCCAACCAGTTTTCCGGCGGCATGAGGCAGAGGGTAATCATTGCCATTGCACTGGCAACCAATCCCAGGCTTCTGATTGCAGATGAGCCTACCACTGCGCTGGATGTGACCATCCAGGAGCAGATACTGGAACTTATGAGGAAACTTGTGAAGGAGCATAATACGGCCCTGATCCTGATCACCCATGACCTGGCCGTGGTGTCGCAGATGGTGGACCGCATCAATGTCATGTACTGCGGCAAGCTGGTGGAGACAGGCAGCACAGAGGACATCGTGTCCTTTAACGCACATCCCTACACGGAAGGGCTGTTAAATTCCATCCCGAAGCTGTATGAGGACAGGGACCGTTTAGATTACATACCGGGCATGGTGCCCAATATGTTCGAACTGCCGGAGGGCTGTTACTTTGCGCCGCGGTGCAGGTACTGCCAGGAAATATGCAGGCATCAGCAGCCCGCGATGCGGGAGGTGGGGCCGGGACACCTGGCTGCCTGTCATTTCCCATTAAAAAAGAAGGATGACGGGAACAGGGATGCAGCTGTCAGCCCGGCTGCGGCCAGAACGGAGGAGGGTAAATGATGGAACCATTGATTGAAGTCAAAGATTTAAGCCAGGAATTTCATCTGACCAAGGGCCTTCTCCAGTCACTGCGTCTGGAAAAGGGCAAGATCGTGAAACAGGACAAGGTGGTCCACGCGGTCAACCAGGTGAGCTTCCGGATTGAAAAAGGCGAGGTGTTCAGCCTGGTGGGGGAATCCGGCTGCGGGAAATCCACCACGGCCAGGACCATCATACGGCTTCTGGAGCCATCGGGCGGACAGGTGCTGTATAAGGGCGCGGACATCAGCCATTTAAGCGCCCATGAGCTTTTGCCTTACCGCAAAAACATGCAGATGATTTTCCAGGACCCCTATGCCTCCTTAAACCCAAGACAGCGTGTGGAGGAAATCATCATGGAGCCCATGCTGTTCCATGGGATTGCAAAGGATAAGAAGGATGCAAGGGAACAGTGCATGGATATATTGAACCGTGTTGGACTGCGGCCGGAACAGGCCGGACGGTATCCCCATCAGTTTTCAGGCGGACAGAGGCAGCGTATCGGCATTGCCAGGGCGCTGGCGGTAAGACCGGAGTTCATTATCGCGGATGAGCCGGTGTCTGCCCTGGATGTATCCATACAGGCCCAGATCCTGAACCTGCTGATGGATTTGAAGGATGAGTTCCATTTCTCATGCCTGTTCATTGCCCACGACCTTTCTGTGGTACGCCATATCAGCGACCGTCTGGGGGTGATGTACCTGGGGGCCATTGTGGAGGTGGGGGATAAGCATACCTTGTTTGGGAACCCCCTGCACCCGTACACCAAGGTGCTGTTTTCAGCCGTGCCCACCGTGGGGGAGAAACCGCTGGTGGAGCACATTGACGCAATGGGGGAGATTCCCAGCCCGGTAAACCTTCCGGAGGGCTGCTTTTTCTGCGACCGCTGTCCGTACGCCGTGGACAGGTGCAGAAGGGAACGCCCGGCACTCAGGGAAATCGAACCCGGACATCAGGCGGCCTGCCATATATTGTAAGCTGGATGGAGTACGGAAACCTGCTTTGAAAAGACATGTAATTAAGAAAAGAGGACAATGAGATGGAACCAGGACAGCTGAGCGGGGACAAAAAGGCCATAGCTGATAAGATAGACAGTATACGGGAGGGGCTGGTCAGCCTGTCCCACGACATCCACGCGCATCCGGAAACAGGATTTCAGGAATATCACGCAGTGGAAGCGGTGGAGGCATTTTTAAAGGGGCAGGGAATGGTGATGGAGAGGGATTACTGTCAGCTTCCCACTGCATTCCGTGTTGTGAAAAAGGGCAGGGGAAATGGCCCGGTGGTGGCATTCCTTGCTGAATACGATGCCCTCAGGGGGATAGGGCATGGCTGCGGCCACAATGTAATTGCCGCCTGCGCCGTGGGGGCGTTTACAGGCTTGGCTTCCCTTATGGAGTCCTGTGACGGGGAGATATGGCTGATTGGGACCCCGGCAGAGGAAGGCGGGGCCGGAAAGGTGCTGATGCTGGAGCGGGGAGGCTTTGACGGCGTGGATTTCGCCCTTATGATGCATCCCACAGGCGGCGGGGAGGCGTATAACTATATCAACCGGGGCGGGAGGGCAAGCGGTTGTGTAACGGTTTCCTTCCATGGAAAAGCAGCCCATTCATCCACTCCTGCTTCCGGCATCAATGCGCTGAGCGCGGCCATCAGTGTCTTTAACCAGATTGACATGATGCGCCCCACATTCCAGATCCAGGATAATATCAACGGGGTCATACTGGATGGGGGGACGGCGGGGAACATCATACCGGAGTTTTCCAGATGTGAGTTCTGTATACGCGCGGAAACCATGAAACGGGCAGAAGAATTGATTAATCTGATTAAAGGGTGCGTGAAGCGGGCAGAGGAGCTGACAGGCGCATGGGCTGAGACAGAGACAGAACCCGTCTACGCTGAACGGTATCCATGTCTTCCCATGTGCGAGGCGTTCAGGGACAATATGGGGCGTTTAGGAATCAGCATGTGCAGCCCAAAGCCAGGGGAGCTTTTTGGTTCCTCGGATATAGGCAATGTGTCCATCCGGATCCCGGCCATCCATGACTACCTGTCCATCACGGATGATGCTTCCATCGAAGCCCATTCATCTGGATACGCCAGGGCGGCAGCCGGGCCTGAGGCGGATAGGATCTGTATCCTGGGGGCCAAGGGGCTGGCCATGACAGGGCTGGACCTGCTGAAGGATAAAGGCCTGAGGGAGAAAAGCATTACATACCATAAAGAGACAGTCCCCTCCTTTTATGGTAAAATAGAGAAAGGGAATTACGATTAAGGAGAGGAATCATGATAATAATAAGACAGGCCGATGTGTACAATCCCGAATACCTGGGGAAGAAGGACGTACTCATATGTGGGGAATCAATAGAAGCGGTGGGTGACCATCTGGAGATTGGATGTGGCTGTCAGGAGATAGATGGCAGGGGGTGTCTGCTTGTCCCGGGATTGATTGACCAGCATGAGCATATTATTGGCGGCGGGGGAGAGGGAAGCTTTCGTACCAGGTCGCCGGAGATACAGCTGTCCTCCCTGATTGAAGCAGGGATTACCACGGTTCTGGGACTGCTTGGAACCGATGACATGACGAGGAGCGTGGAGAACCTGGTGGCCAAGGCCAAGGCCCTGAAGGAAGAAGGAATCAGCGCATATGCCCTGTGCGGGGCCTACGGATACCCCTCCCCCACCATCACAGGAAGCGTGAAGAAAGATATTGTTTTTGTGGATGAGATCATAGGCGTGAAACTGGCGCTTTCAGACCACCGGGCGCCCAACATATCCACGGAGGAATTGATCCGGCTGGCAAGTGACGTGCGCACGGCCGGAATGGTCAGCGGTAAACCTGGAATCATCGTGGCGCATATGGGCAGCGGCTTCCGGCGCCTGGAACAGATCTTTGACGCGCTCAGGCGGTCGGACATACCTGTAAAGACGTTCCATCCCACCCACATGTCACGGACAGAGGAGCTTTTAGAGGATGGGTTCCGGTTTGCCAAAATGGGCGGGTATGTGGATATCACCTGCGAGGATATACAGCGCATCCCCGAAGGAAAGCTGGGCACGGGGGCCATGCTCCGGCTCCTGGATAAGGCCAGGCAGGAAGGCGTGCCCATGGACCGTCTGACATTCAGCTCAGATGGACAGGGAAGCTGGTCCAGCTATGATGAATACGGACATTTAAAGGAAATCGGTGTCACGGATGTGGGGAACCTGTTCCGCCAGTTCAGGCATCTGGTATTGGAGGGCGCAGTGGACCTGACACAGGCCCTTTCCTTCTTTACCTCAAATGTGGCAAAGGCGCTGGAGATTTATCCGAAAAAGGGATGTATTGCCAGGGGCGCGGACGCGGATGTGCTGCTGCTCCGTCCGGACCTGGCCCTGGATACGGTGATTGCCAGGGGCGCCATCATGATGCGTGATGGGAATGTACTGAAGAGGGGGACATATGAACATGATTGATATTGACATGATCAGGGACCTGTCCAACGCCTTTGGCCCCAGTGGATTTGAGGAAGAGGTCGTAAAGGTGATCGGGAGATACTTAAAGGGGATGGAAGTGGACAATGACGCCATGAACAATGTCTATGCATGGTTCAGGAAGCCCGGTTCCACGGACGTCGGGCATGGGACCGGGAGCGGGGTTCCCGGGGATGCATGCTCCGGGGATGGGTATTCCGTGGATGGGTGCGCCAGAGATGCATGTTCCGGGAGAAAGCCGGTCATCATGCTGGATGCCCACACGGATGAGTGCGGTTTCATGGTGCAGGGAATCATGGACAACGGCCTGCTGTCCATGGTCATGCTCGGGGGGATGGACCTGTCCAGCCTTCCGGCCCACACGGTCCTTGTCCGCACAAGGAGCGGAAAAAAGGTAAGGGGAATCATCACGTCCCGCCCCGTACACTTCATGACGGAAAAAGAAAGGAACGCGCCTCTGGACATAAAAGGCATCTATATTGATGTGGGGGCATCCAGCAGGGAGGAGGCAGAGGAAACATACGGCATCCGTATTGGGGATCCGGCTGCCCCTGAGGTGGCCTTTGATTATGACGGGGACCATGGGCTTTGTTTTGGCAAGGCTTTTGATAACCGCATGGGCTGCGCCTGTATCATCCATACCATGCGTGAACTGCAGGGGATGGACCAGGAACTGGCGGTGGACGTGGTGGGGGCCTTTGCTGCCCAGGAAGAAGTGGGGATGAGAGGGGCCTGCGTGACTGCGGCCAGGATCCAGCCGGATTTAGCCATTGTCTTCGAGGGCTCCCCTGCAGATGATTTTTACTATGGAAGGGAGAAGGCCCAGGGCGTCATGAGGGCGGGGGTGCAGATACGGTGCATGGATAAGAGCTATATAACCAATCCCGCATTCCTGGCATATGCCCATGAACTGGGTGAGGAAAAGGGCATCCCCTGCCAGGATACGGTGAGGAGGGGAGGCAGCACCAATGCCGGTAAGATCAGCCTGGCAGGACGCGCGGTCCCCACGCTGGTGCTGGGGATTCCCAGCCGCTATGTGCACAGCCACTATAACTTCTGCGCAGTGGAGGATATCGAAGCCGCGGTCAGGATGGCTGTGGAGGTCATCCGCGGCCTTGACAGCCGCAGGATTGGGCTGCTGATGCACAGGGATATCCTGGAATGATGAAGAAAGTCAATATAAGTGCCCTGTATGGCTGGAAAGGCCATACAGGGCACTTATTCATATTCGCGGTGATGCATGTGGACAATCTGAAGTCCCATCTCAATCTCCAGCCGTATATGGCTGTCATTATAATCGCAGTCCAATATCTGGGCAATGCGGTCCAGCCTGTTCAGCATGGTCTTATAGTGGATGAACAGCGACTTGGCTGCCTTGGCCGCGTTGCAGTTGGCTGAATAGTAGGCGGTAAGGGTGTCCACCAGGTTGGTGTTGTATTTCCGGTCATGGCCCTGCAGGTGTTTCAGGCAGGCCGGTATATAGTTTTCAGCGGCTTCCCTGGCCGGTATGTTGCCCAGCAGGCGGAGTATCCCCAATGTTTCATAGCATATGATGGATTCATCTGTGGTGTGGGCGATTTTCAGCGCTTTTAATGCGTCCTCATAGCTTTGGCTGATATCGGAAATCTGCTGCTGCGTGGTCCCGATTCCTGAATACATTTTCTTGACGATTGATTTTGTCTTCAGCAGATGTTCTATCTGCTGGCAGGTGGCAATGGATTTCTTCTGCGCTGCATCCGGGGATTCAGGAGGAAACTGCCCTATCATATAAAGGCTGTCTGAGGAAGCGCGCAAAAAGTAGTAATCATCAGGATGATAATAATGGATCATGAATTCCAGTATCTCATAGTAAACAGCTGTCCCTATCTTTTTCTGGCTGCCCCATGCAGCAAAATCCAGATAAATCACGATATACAGGCGTTTGTCCTTAAAGCCAAGGAGGCCGGCCCATTCTGTTATGGTTGCGGGATTCAGGCGGCCTGAGTTGGTGATGGCGTCCATCAGCCCGTTGCGGCTCCGGTTCACAACCGTGAAGACAGACTGGCGCATCTCGTATTCAATGGCCAGCGCGGAGATGACTGTTTTAAGCGCGGAATAAAACAGGGGGTCCGGCGGTTCCTTGCAGTTTCCCACAATCAGGAATTCGATTATCTCCCCAAACCGGTACAGGGGTATGATAAGGCAGGTCCCCATGTCCTTTCTCAGGATTTTCCCCATGTACACGGGGCTTTGGTCCAGATGTCCGATTACCTGGGAATGCTCCGGAAGCTGGTCAAAGAAATCCGATGACGACATCATATCGGTGGGATTCATGGTGGGTTCAATCACCATCACCTTTTTCTCCAGGTTGGAGGTGATTGCCTGGAGCAGGTCCCTCATCCTGATATGGTAGCCGTTCTGAAGCGTTTCCAGGAAACGCTGGGTTAAGACAAGCTGGTACTGGGACTCAAGAATCGGATACAGGTCCGGGCAGGACCTTGTAAGCAGGGTAAGAATATGGCATAAGGAGCTTACACCTACATCCACATAGGATAACATATTAAAATCATCTGGAACCGGGCAGGTTTTGCGCATGGAAGGACCTTCCGCATAATCATAGAGAATGAACAGGCAAAGGTCCGGCTCTGCCATATCCTCAGGGAGCTGGACGGGTTTTCTCAATATGCAGATATGATGGAATGTCTTCTCTGATGCGGTTAACGGATATATGGATGAATCTATGGTAAATTCTGCCAATAGCATTTGGGCTGTGTGAGGGATAATGGAAAAATTCAACGAAAGCTCTCCTTTATGTCCGGCCATCCGGCCATGCCGGGCGGCCCTGTATCCTGTGGGTCGTTATCAATGGTAAGTCAATTGGAAGGACCGCGGCTGCGGCCGGTTATTTTACATACTATTATTATGATACTAAATTAATAGTGAGAAAAGAATATCCAACTAGGATAATAATACACACATATTTATAGAACAGTGTTCCATTCTCGCCAAAGTGACTATATGGTATTATAAAAAAAACGAAAACGAAAGGCGGTATGTAACAAAATGGCTAAGAAAACCCTAAGGGAATATATGGATCAGAACGAATTCTTTTATGTCCCGGAAATTTATGATTGTATCTCCACAAGAGCAGCGGAAATGAATGGGTTTCAGATGGTTATGATTTCCAGCAGTGATTTCGCATGTTCCCAGACCGGCATACCGGATTTGAACCTGTTGTCCGTAGATGAGTACTGTCATATGATAGAGCGGATTACCTACATGACGGACATGCCCCTGTTTGTGGATGCGGATGAAGGCTTTGGGCGTCCGCTGCAGACCTATCACGGATGTAAACGCATGGCCAGGGCAGGCGCTGACTGTATCCTGATTACGGACGGCAACGACCTGAGCCGCCCCGGTCTTGCCACCATCCAGGACGCATGCAGGCGGCTGCGGGCTGCAAAGGACGGAATGGAGGGGACCGACTGTCTTCTGATGGCCAGCTGCAAGCATGAGGTGGACGAGGACTTTGACGGTTTTGTGGAGCGGTGTGAGCGGTATATTGAAGCGGGTGCGGATATCATATGCCCCCTGGAGATCAACCGTTCCAAGAAGTACGGAGGCAAGCTGGGCGCTGCCAAAAAGGTGGCGGAGCATGTTAAGATACCGTTCTGGTACCCGGACCTGGATCCGGGCGATAAGGCGGAGGACGCAGAGGACCTTCTGAAATGGGGATATCATTTTACAGGAATCCACTATTCCTTCCGCTCAGCCATGTACGCCATGCTGGATACGGGGCGCCATGTGTTTGAAACCCGTACCAATGATTATGTAATGGAACACTATGACTATACCGGATATCATTTTTACTATTCACCCATGACCTGTTTCCTCAGTGATGGGAAATGGGCGGACCTGGAGACCAGGTATGTGGATAAACCGGAAGACGCATTGGCAGTGCGCAAGCAGAAGGGGTTCTGCGGACCCACTGACAAGCTGGTACCGGATAATGAGTTAACTCAAAGGTAGAGAAAGGGAGGATTAGGATGAGAAAGTGTATTTCGTTGGTAGTAGCGGCAGCATTGGCCGCCGGTTTGCTGGCGGGCTGCGGGGGCAGCGGTTCCGGCTCCAAAGGACAGGAAGGCACGGCAGCGGCCGTAAGCGGTGAATCAGCAGAAAGCGCGGCAGGGCAGATGGAAGCAGCTTCTGATGCAAAGGCAGGAGGAACATTGAAAATCGGTGTCAACACGGAATGCGTACATACCATGCTGAGCTTTGACCTGACCGGCGCCGGGGTGGACTATTATTATTCCTGGCCCGTGTACGAATCCCTGTTTAAGCCCAATGCAGAGGGAACCGTGGACCCGTGGCTGTTAGAGGATTACTCATACGACCCCGAGGCATTGACCTATACGTTCCATGTGAGGAAGGGGGTTACCTTCTCGGACGGCACTGTCCTGGACGCGGAGGCGGTCAAGTGGAACCTGGACCATTACCTGGAGGTGGGCGCTAAGGTAGAGGCGCTTCTGTCATCCATTGAATCCGTTGAGGTGATGGACGAGTATACGGTCCAGTTGAACCTGAACAAGTGGAGTTCCATCCTGCCATATGCATTTTCAAGGGAATGCGGTTATATGTTCTCGCCGGACTTCTTTGAGAAGAACGGGGAAGAGTATTGTAAGGAACATCCCTGCGGCACAGGCCCGTTTGAACTGACAAGTTGGGATTACGATGTTTCCAAGACCTTTACCAAGAGGGACGATTACTGGGGCGGGGACGTGAAGTTGGACAGTGTGGAGTATATCATCTATAAGGATGCCCTTGTATCCAGCGCTGCCCTCCAGTCCGGGGAGATAGACGCAATCCTTGCCCTGAACGCGGAGAGCGCGGACGCGCTGAAGGCTTACGGCTATGATATCAAGACCTGTTCCGTAAAATCACATTCCTATCTCCTGTGCTTTAACTCCCTGAATAAGACCGGGGATGACCCCACAGGGGACCTGAAGGTACGCCAGGCCATCTGCCATGCAATTGATACGGATGCGCTGGTCCAGGCGGTCTGGGGAGATTACGGGGATGTGAGGAACCAGTTCGGCGTTGGGACCCACTATTATAGTGAGGACGTGAAGGGATATGACTATGATCCTGAAAAGGCAAAGGAACTGCTGGCTGAGGCAGGATACCCGGACGGCTTTGAGATTTCCCTGAAAACAGAGGAAACCTCCGCGCTTAAGAATGCAGCAACCATTATCCAGTCCTATCTTGCGGAGGTGGGGATTAAGGTGAACCTCAGCATTTTATCCGGCGCGGACGCCAATACGGCTGAGGCAGGCTGGGGTGAGGGAATGTGGCTCCACGGCTCCAGCGTGTATGTCAGCGTTCCCATGCAGATGGCCTCCATGTTCCGCCAGAACCTGACCGGACATGTCCTTGGCATCAACAACCTGCTCCGTCCGGATGACGTGGAGGCGGCCCTGGCAACCTCTGTCATGGCGGCGGACGAGGACGAGGCAGTGAAAACGGTGGGCGAAGCCAACCGCCTGTTAACAGATGAATACTGTATCGTATATAATCTGGCAGAGGTTGCGACCCTCTTTGCCGTCAACGATTATGTGAAGGATTCAGGAATCGGCGAGGTGTTCTATTCAGTTGCGGACCTGGGAAATGCCTGGCTGGATAAGTAAACAGGATATGATGTAAATACTGCCGGCCGGGAGCAATCCAGACCGGCAGTTGAATAATAAGAAAGGTATTTGATGAGGGCGTAACATGATAAAATATGTTGGGAAGAAAATCGCCACAGCGGCAGTGCTGATCCTGCTGGTTTCATTCCTGGTTTTCATCCTCATGCAGAGACTGCCGGGAGATCCGGCAACCATTGCGTTGGGGGATGCGGCCAGTGCTGAGGCGATTCAGGATTACAGGAACTCCTACGGGCTTAATGACCCGGTTTTAGTCCAGTACTGGAACTGGATAACGAATATATTCTTAAGGTGGAACTTCGGCAAATCCATACTGAATGCAAGGGATGTGACGACTTATATCAATGAACGGCTTCCCAATACAATCTCCATCGGGCTTCCGGGTCTTGTGTTTGGCGTGCTGGCCGGGATTATAGTGGGTATCATCTCCGCTGTAAAGAGGGGGACCTGGATTGACCAGGGGCTGACCCTGATTGTTAACTTTTTCCTGGGCGCGCCGCGGTTTCTGGTTGCCATATTCGGCGTCATCATCCTGGGGCTGCAGATGCACCTGATACCTCTCCAGGGATATACGGCGCCCTGGGTGGATTTTGGGGAATATGTACATAAGGCGTTCTGGCCGGTTGTGGTCAATGCCATCTATACCACCGCCATCCTGGCAAGGCAGACCCGCTCCAACATGCTGGAAGTGATTAACCAGGATTATGTGAGGACGGCGAGGGCCAACGGACTGTCGGAACATAAGATTATTTTCAAGTATACCCTTAAGAATGCGCTGATACCTGTAATCACCATTATAGGACTTCAGATGCGCAATATTGTTGCAGGCGCGGTTATTATCGAAAATGTTTTCAATATACCAGGAATCGGACAGATGCTTGTATCAGGCATCCAGCAAAGGGACTATTTTATTGTCCAGGGCTGTGTGCTGATCATATCTATGGTTACTGTATTCTGCAACCTGTTTGTGGATATCGCATATGGGTTTATTGACCCGCGGGTAAGAAAGTCAATGGGGTGATGAAAATGGATAATGATTTCGCAAAACTGCAGCGGGAGACACGCAAGAGAAACAGGAAGCAGGCCCTGGGCATCTTTTTCGGACGCGGTATCATCGTGAAACTGTGCACGGTGGTTGTGGTGGGCTTTATTTTCATGGCTGTATTCGCTGACTGGATAACGCCCTATGACCCTGCTGCCCAGAACCTGGTGGAAAAACTGCAGACTCCGTCGGCCGCCCACTGGCTGGGGACGGATTTCCTTGGAAGGGACGTGCTGAGCCGCGTCATATACGGCGGCAGGGTGTCCATGTATGTAAGCCTTCTGTCCGGCTCCTTTGCCGCTGTCATCGGCATCGGCCTGGGGCTGGTGGCCGGATATGTAACCGGTATGGTGCGCAGGGTAATCATGGGGATGACGGATATCATACTGAGCATACCCGGAATGGTGTTCACCCTGATCATAGCGGCAATCATGGGAACCGGCGTCATGAGCCTTACGCTGGCAATCGGGATCGGCATGATACCCACCTATATCCGCATGGTGAACGGGCTGGTGCTTTCCCTGAAGGAAAATGATTATATTGTGGCATCCAAGCTGGTGGGAAGGCCGGAAAGCAAGATATTGCTGAAGCATCTGCTTCCCAATGCATTCCCGTCCCTGATTGTACTGTATACAATCAACCTGGGCAATGCCATCATGACGGAATCGTCCCTGAGTTATCTGGGGGTCGGCATCAACCCTCCCACAGCCACCTGGGGCAATATGGTATCCGATGCCTATGCGTACCTTTTACAGGCGCCGTGGCTGGCAATGATTCCGGGAATCTGTATTATCATACTGATTATTTCATTTAATGTTGTAGGAGATGGCCTCCGTGATGCGCTGGATCCTCGGTTAAGGGGGAAGTTGTAAATGCCTGAAAAATTATTGGAAGTAAATCATTTAAGGACCTCTTTTTTTACGGCTGAGGGAGAGGTCAAGTCGGTCAGTGACGTATCCTATTATGTGAACCGTGGGGAAGTCATTGCCATTGTGGGTGAAAGCGGCTGCGGCAAATCAGTGACGCAGATGTCGGTGATGCAGCTGGTACAGACACCGCCGGGAAGGATCATCGGCGGGGAGGTGATGTTTGACGGGAAAAGCCTTCTGGAGTACGATGCAAAATCAAAAGAAATGAGGGCTATCCGGGGCGCCGGGATATCCATGATATTCCAGGAACCCATGACCTCCTTAAATCCTGTGCTGACGGTTGGTGAACAGCTGTCGGATGTCATATGCACCCATTCCCATCTGAGCAAAAAAGAAGCATGGAAAAAGGGGATAGAGGCCCTGGCCGCAGTCGGCATACCGGAGCCTGAGGCCAGGATGAGGTGCTATCCCTTTGAGATGAGCGGCGGCATGCGCCAGAGGGTAATGATTGCCATCAGCGTGGCCTGCGACTCCAAGCTGATCATTGCGGATGAGCCCACCACTGCCCTGGATGTGACCACCCAGGCGCAGGTCATGGACCTTCTGATTGACATGGTCCATAAGTATAATAAATCCCTGATCATCATCACCCATAACCTGGGGCTGGTGACCCGGTACGCCCAGAGGGTTTATGTGATGTATGCCGGGAAGATTGTGGAATCCGGTACAACGGAAAAGATACTGACCCACCCGGAACACCCATACACCCTGGGACTTCTCAAATCCGTCCCAAGGCTTCAGGATGATAAGGATGAGGAACTGGTGCCGATCATGGGAGCGCCGCCCGTGCTATCAAAGCTGCCCCAGGAGTGCGCCTTTCTGCCAAGGTGTGTATATGCCTGTGATACATGCAGGAAGGAAAAATGCCCGGAATTAAGGCAGGTAGGGGATGGACACTTTGTGGCCTGCCATATAAACGTGAGGGAAAATGGAACCGGCGCGGCAGGCACCCCCAAGGCGTCCGGGACTGTCAGGGAGGATGCGGGGGAAAAGGGAGAGATCCTTCTGAAGATAGAAGGGCTTAAGATGCATTTCCCTGTAACAAAAGGTGTGTTCGGGGTACATGCGGGAACCGTGAAGGCTGTGGATGACATATCATTTACAATCAGGAAAGGGGAAACCTTCGGACTGGTAGGGGAGAGCGGATGCGGAAAGACCACCACAGGCAAATGTATCCTGGGAATCAATCAACCCACGGACGGCAGTATCTACTACAAGGGCAGGCGGATAGCGGGCATATCTGCCCGTGAGTTTGCCCCGTACAGAAGGGAGATACAGCTGATTTTCCAGGATCCTTACAGTTCCCTGGATCCCCGTAATTCGGTCTATTCCATTTTAAGGGAGGCCATTATCTGTGACGGAGTCAGCAAGACCCAGAAGGAGATATCGGACCGCATCCATGAACTGCTGCGGATTGTGGACCTGGATCCGGGCATGAGCCAGAGATTTCCCCATGAGATGAGCGGGGGGCAGAGGCAGAGGCTGGGCATTGCAAGGGCGCTGGCCTGCAACCCGGAAGTCATCGTATGCGATGAGCCTGTATCGGCCCTGGATGTGTCCATTCAGGCCCAGATCATTAACCTGTTCAAGAAAATCCAGAGGGAACTGGGAATCACCTACCTCTTCGTGGCCCACGACCTGGCGGTGGTCCGCCACATAAGTGATAATATCGGTGTGATGTACCTGGGGCATCTGGTGGAGGTCACAAAATCCTCCGACCTGTATGCCAATCCCATACATCCGTATACCCAGGCCCTTCTGTCGGCAGTGCCGATTACGGATTACTATGAAGAGCAGAAGAGGGAAAGGATCATCCTCCAGGGAGAGGTCCCAAGCCCCATGAACATGCCAAAAGGCTGTCCCTTCCACCCGAGATGTGCATACGCCACTGAACAGTGCAGGAAGGAAGTGCCAAGGCTTAGGGAGGCCGGAGGGGGCCATCTGGTTGCATGCCACTGTGCAGTGCATTAAAAAGCAGGAAAACAAGGAGAAACAATTATGGCGGAAGCAGTAACATTGCTGGTTTTTGTGCTTATGCTTCTAGGATGTGTCTTGACAGATATTTCCGTGATATATGCATTGATAGGAGGGCTGGCCTGTTTTAGCATCTATACCTTATACAATAAATATCCGGTTTCCCAGCTTGGGAAAATGCTGTGGAAAGGGGTGAAGGATTCCAGGACCATACTCATTGTATTCATACTCATCGGCTTTCTGACCGCTGTCTGGAGGGCGTCCGGCACCATACCGTGTATTGTCTATTATTCAGCGTCCTCCATGGCGCCCAGGTATTATCTGGTGCTGACATTCCTGCTCTGCTGCGGGATGTCGGCGCTGACCGGCACATCCTTTGGGACCGCGTCCACCATGGGGGTAATCTGTGCAAGTATTGGCAGGGCCCTTGATATACCGTCCGTGTACATCGGCGGCGCGGTCATGTCCGGTATTTATTTCGGTGAACAATGTTCCCCCATGTCTTCCAGCGCATTGCTGGTCTGTGAACTGACGGATACGGACATATACGTGATTATCGTAAAGGTCTTACGGCAGGTGCTGGTACCGCTGCTTATTACGGCCGCATTATACCTCTATCTCGGCAGGGGGTGGGGGAACGGGGCCGCAGAGGTGGAAAGCACCAGGATATTTACCTCCGCTTTTTATCTGGCTCCGGTTACGCTGCTGCCGGCAGGAATCATCATCCTGTTCTCCCTGTTCCGGGTCAGGGTGGAGCTGACCATGCTGGTCAGTATTGTGGCGGCGGCCGTAATCTGTGTGGTTTACCAGGATATGGGAATCGTCCAGGTCATGGACATCATGGTGCGGGGGTATCATGCCGGGGATATAAAGCTGGCGGCGCTGATTGACGGGGGAGGGCTTAAATCCATGGTAAGCATCGGGGCCATTGTGGCAATTTCATCCGCCTATTTTGGGATTTTCAGCGCCACCAACCTGCTGTCCAACCTGAAACGGTGGGTGCTTGACCTGGCATGCCGCAGCAATGTTTTCTTCGTGACAGTGGTGGTTTCCTTCATTACCTGTGCCATCAGCTGCAACCAGACCCTGGCAACCATGCTTACCTGCGAGATGACCAAGACACTGACGGAAAAAAAGGAGACACTGGCAGTGAACCTGGAGATGTCGGTCATCGTGATTGCCGGCCTCCTTCCCTGGAGCATTGCATGCGCGTTTCCCCTGTCAGTGGTGGAGGCGCCAAAAGAAAGCTTGATATTTGCAGTGTATCTGTATATGGTACCCTTGTGGATGGTCCTGAAGTCATTTTTCTTAAAACGCAGCAAATAATATGTTTATCAGTAAAGGGCGCATTTCCGTATGGAATGTGCCTTTTTGATGTGTCCTTCTTCATATATCAGCATTCAGACATGGATGCAGCCCTATGCCTATACATATACATAGTTTCTCCTTCCTGATTTCTTTTTGAAAGAAAAGAAGCAGGTCTCCCGAATGGTTGGCTTGATTATGACGGCCCAAAATCGTATATAACAATAGAATGAATGACAAGAATACTAAAAATATCAGGATTCGTTTTTCAATGGATGGAATCAAAAACTGCCCTATTACCATGCACAATATGGTGGCAAAATAAACTATTTTATTTTGACCATACTGGAAAGAAAGACCATTTTGATAATTTTTATATATTACTTTTGCAAAATAAATTATGGAAGATACTAAAAACAACACATAAATTATCATCAATAGCCCCCGTTCATAATCTGCCCCGCACAAAATGGGAACAATGTACTGCTTCCTGTAAGATTAGCTAAATTGTAACAAAGTAAAATATAAAGTGCAATATGTATACATAAATACTCATAAAAGCGTAATAAAATATTTGTTTTTTATACATGTTAACCATATTGATGCTATCTAAAATCGTGAAAATTAATCCATATTAATTTTTTTGCGGTTTCATAAAAAAGGGTTGACATTTTTAAGATTCAGCATATAATGTAGATATAAACATATGAACAATCATTCATATGAACAGACGTTTAAAAAGAAGGGGGTTAACCGCATGGCAATGAATGACGTGGAGTGCTGTGACTTTTACCAGGTCCATGAGGATGTGGTGAAGTCGGTCACGGCTAAGATGCCGGATGAAGATGAACTTTATGACCTGGCTGAGATATTCAAGGTATTCGGCGATTCTACCAGGATTAAGATCCTGTATGTGCTTTTCGAGTCGGAGATGTGTGTATGCGACATTGCACAGCTTCTCAACATGAACCAGTCAGCTATTTCCCATCAGCTGAAGATCCTGAAGCAGAACCGCCTGGTGAAGAGCCGCAGGGAAGGCAAAGCCGTGTTTTATTCCCTGGCGGACGGACATGTAAGGACCATTATCAACCAGGGTCTGGAACACATTGAGGAATAGGTAGTATTTTTATAATAATATGATAAATGGAGGATATGATAATGAAAAAGAAATTCAAATTACAGGACCTGGATTGCGCAAACTGTGCAGCTAAGATGGAGGAAGCCATCAAGAAGATTGAGGGCGTGGCAGACGCCAACGTAAGCTTCATGACCCAGAAGATGACAATCGACGCAGAGGAAAGCAGGTTCGATGAAATCATGAAGGAAGTCGTGGCTGTATGCAGGAAGGTTGAACCGGACTGCATCATTCAGATGTAAGATCTGTCAGGTGGCGCCTAGTGCTTCATCCAGCCAGGAACCGCACTGCCAGCACTGCCTATTTTGCCATCTGCCGCGTTGTCGTCAGTCAGCGGAGGAACCACTCCGCTTCCCTCCTCCGCCTTGCAGACTGACAAAATATTCAGCACTGGCAGTGCGGTTCCTGACTGGATGGAGCACTGGCCTAATAAAATGGAGCAGGCCCTGCCTGTTCAGGAAAGGAAATCATTATGACAAAGAAACAGAAGGCAATGCTATTGCGGATCATAGCCACGTTCATCGTATATATCCCTTTGGCGGTGGCGGACCATATGGAGGCGCTGCCGGAGGGACTGGGTACCTGGGGGAAGCTGGCGGTCTACCTGGTTCCCTATGTGCTCATTGGATGGGATATTGTATACAAAGCATTCCGAAACATTAAGAACGGCCAGGTTTTCGACGAGAACTTTCTTATGTCAGTAGCCACCTTTGGCGCATTTGGGATAGGAGAGTATTCAGAGGCAGTTGCAGTCATGCTGTTTTACCAGGTAGGCGAACTGTTCCAGAGTTATGCAGTAAACCGTTCCAGGCAGTCCATCACGGAGCTTATGGATATCTGTCCTGAATACGCCAACATTGAGGAGGACGGACAGCTTAAGCAGGTGGACCCGGATGACGTACAGGTGGGCGATATCATCGTGGTTAAAGCCGGGGAGAGGATTCCCCTGGACGGCAAGGTGGTATTCGGTGATTCCATGGTGGACACCTCGGCCCTTACCGGTGAATCGGTTCCAAGGAAGGCCGGAGTGGGTGATGATGTCATCAGCGGCTGTGTCAATGGAAGCGGGCTGCTCAGGGTGCAGGTTACAAAGGAATTTGATGATTCCACGGTTGCCAAGATCCTGGAGCTGGTGGAGAATGCCAGCAGCAAGAAAGCGCAGGTGGAGAACTTCATCACGCGTTTTGCCAGGTATTATACGCCCATAGTTGTGATTGCCGCCGTGGTACTGGCGGTCCTCCCGCCCCTGCTTTTGGGGCAGTCATGGTCCGAGGGCGTAAGAAGGGCATGTACCTTTCTTGTAATCTCCTGCCCCTGTGCCCTTGTCATATCAGTGCCCATGAGCTTTTTCTCAGGAATCGGCGCAGCGTCCAGAAGAGGCGTGCTGGTTAAGGGAAGCAATTATCTGGAAGCATTGTCCCAGATGGATACCATTGTATTTGATAAGACAGGAACGCTGACTAAGGGTGAGTTTAAGGTGACGGAGATTCATTTGGCGGATGGGAGTGTTCCTGCTGGGAATGCAATTGGTGTAAATACAGCGGACGCAGACCTGTCCGGGGAAAAGCCTGGCCTTCTGGAACTGGCTGCCCTGGCGGAAAGCTATTCCGACCACCCCATATCCCGCTCAATCAAGGATGCCTGGGGCAGTGCCATTGACATGAACCGTGTATCTGACACGGAGGAGATTTCCGGTCATGGGGTAAAAGCAGTCATAGACGGTCATGTGGTCCTTGCAGGCAACAGCAAGCTGATGAATGAAATGCAGGTGGGCTACAGGGAGTGCCCCAGCATCGGCACCGTGGTTTATGTAGCGGAGGACGGTGTGTTTAAAGGTTCCATCGTGATTTCAGATACAATCAAGGAAGAGGCATATAAAGCCATCCATGACCTTAAGAAGGTAGGCGTCAGAAGGACCGTCATGCTTACCGGTGACAAGAAGGAAGTGGGCGAGGCTGTTGCCTCCCGCCTGGGGCTGGATGAGGTCCATGCAGAACTTCTGCCCGATGGGAAGGTAGCCAAGGTGGAAGAGCTTCTGGCAGGCCTTCACGGCAAAGATAAGCTGGCATTCGTGGGGGACGGCATCAATGATGCGCCGGTGCTCTCCAGGGCCGATATAGGAATCGCCATGGGAAGCATGGGTTCCGATGCGGCTATTGAAGCAGCGGACATCGTCCTTATGGACGATGACCCGTCCAAGATATCGGATGTGGTGCGCATATCCCGCAAGACCATGTCAATCGTCAAACAGAACATTATATTTGCACTGGGAGTCAAGGCCATCGTACTTTTGATGGGAGCCTTTGGAATGGCAAATATGTGGGAAGCCGTGTTTGCGGATGTGGGCGTGTCTGTGATAGCAATCCTGAATGCAATGAGGGCTTTGTCATTAAAATAATGTGTAGGGAAGTGCGTGTATTGTGAAGCGGGAATCAGGGCTTTGCATTGCACGCACTTTTTTTGTGAGATGGTTAAGATGGAAGATGGGATGGGGGATTAACCGCTTTTTAGGGGACAGGGTCTGCCTGCGGGAGTTAAATTTATTGTTGGTTGGATAGGATGGGTGTATAATACTTCTATCTGAGGATGGGTACACAAGGCTGTACGACTACTAAATCAGGATATCATCCAGGCTCCGTTTTGGTACATAGTGGATCTGATTTTCGTCCCTGTAATAGGTCGTGCTTCCATCCTCATTCAGCGGGACCAGCACAACCTCCTCCTTTGGCTTTCCAAGGGCCAGGACCAGGCTGACGGAATACTGTTCCGGGTTCAGGTCCAGAAGCTTTACAAGTTCGGCGCGGCGGCAGTTTCCGATGATACAGCCTCCGTATCCCTTTTCCACGGCGCTGAGCATGATGGTCTGGGCCGTGATGCCTTCATCCCACTGTCTGTTCTTACCGATGGACAGGTCGCAGACCATGATGATGTATGCGCTGGGCCGTTCGTCCGGCGCCGGGCCGTCCCAGTCCTTTAAGGCAGCGGCCCATCCGATGGTTGGGAAAATCCGGGCGCATTCTTCCCTGTCACATATAATCTTATACTTTAATGCCTGGGAATTGGCGGCGCTGCCCGTAATCCTGGCAGTATCCACCATATCCTTAAGTTCCTCATAAGGTATGCGCTCCTCCTCATAAAACCTCCGGTAGGAACGACAGCTGGCAACAAGATCTTTTATCATGGCATTGTCCTCCTTGCATGGCATGCTGTGTTATCCGCTACATATTCTCCGGCAGTTCGTGCCCCTGGGTAATATGGCGTTTGATGGCCTCGAACGTGTCTGCGCTCAGTACATGTTCCATACGGCATGCGTCCTCGGCCGCTGTCCTGGCATCCACACCCAGATAGATAAGCCAGCTGGAAAGCATGGTATGCCGTTCGTACATGGTATCTGCAATGGACTGGCCCGCGGCAGTAAGGGTAATATACCCATGCTCATCAACCAGGATATATCCGTTTTCACGCAGGTTTTTCATGGCCACACTGACGCTTGGCTTGGAGAAATTCAATTCATTGGCAATATCGATGGAACGTACACAGGGCTTTTCCCTGCCAAGCATTAATATGGTTTCTAGATAATTTTCTGCTGACTCCTGTATCTTCAATGCGTAAACACCCCCGTAGTTTTGTCTGATACCGCAAGGCGGTACCGGCTGGTCATCCTTAAGTGTAACATATAAAAAAACGATTGACAAGAGAGTTAGAAAGTGTTAATCTGAGTATGAAGTTAGAAATAACTAACCACGGGCGTTTTAACGGTTGCACGGATGTTTTTCCGGGCGGCTGGGATGGATGACAGATCAGACAGAAAGGAGGATGGATATGAATCTCCCAACCTTTGTAATATTACTTATATTGGCCGTGGCTGTAGGCGCGGTGGTGCGCAAGATGATAAAGGATAAGAAGGCCGGCAAGGGCTGCTCCGGCTGTTCCGGCTGCAGCGGTGGATGCTGTGGCGGGCACCAGGATATGCATATGGAGCGTAAATAGGCAGTTTGGATAAGATGCAGATAGGGAATGGACAGAAGCAGATGGGAAATAAGCCGAATAGGCCCCAATGCAGATAGGGTATGAACAGATGACGGGATTGGATCGGTCAGGCATACGTATGCTTGACCGATCCAATCCCGTTCTTACTACATATTTCTTTATTTACCAGGGCCTTAAAAGTTACAGGTCCAGGAACTTACCATCCTGAACCTGCAGCTTTTATCTGCCGTGGTCTGTTTCACGGACGGAGTCCTTACGGTCCGACCGTCCATCAGACATCATTTATTCAGACTTAATTTCCTTCCACATATCATTATAAATCATATCCACATCATCCCCAAGATACTTGATGATCTCACAATTAGGCAGACTGTTTATATCAGGGAACAGGGCCTTGTTGTTCTTCAGTTCATCATCCAGAAGGTCATAAGCGCCCTTGTTGGGGGTTGCGTAGGTGATGTACTCGAAGTTTTTCTTGGCAATGTCGGGGCGGCACAGGAAGTCAATCCACTTTTCAGCATTTTCCTTGTGCTCGGCGTTGGCGGGGATGACCCAGGAGTCAATCCAGTAGTTGGTGCCTTCCTCGGGAATCACATATTCCAGGTCATAATCCAGACCCTGGTCGGCAACTGCTTCCTGGATATAGAGCATTTCCCCGGAATAGATAACGCCCACAGCGGCCTCGCCGCCAATCATCTTATCCCTTACCTGGTCAATGACATAGGCCTGGACCAGGGGTTTCTGCTCAATCAGAAGGTCACGGGCCTTGGCCAGTTCATCCGGATTGGTGGAGTTTAAGGAATATCCCTCCATCTTAAGGGCAACGGTGAATGCATCCCTTACGCTGTTCTGCATGAGGATCTCGCCGCTCAGGCGCTCATCCCACAGATCGGACCATTTGGTGGGGGCGGGTACGCCTAATTCCTCCAGGCGTTTGGTGTTGTAGAGGATTCCCATGGTGCCCCAGCAGTAAGGCACGGAGTACTTGTTCTCAGGGTCAAAGCCCTTGGAGATGTCCAGGTATTCCTGGCCGATTTCTTTGTAATTGGGTACATTGTCAAAATTAATCTCAGCCAGCAGGTTGTTCTGGGCCATGCGCTGGATCATGTAGTCGGAGGGACATACCACATCGTATTTGACCGCGCCTGCCTCGATGACAGGGTACATTTCCTCGTTGGTCTCAAACACATCATAGACAACCTTGATGCCTGTCTCGTCCTCGAACTGGGAGATGACGTCCTCGTCAATGTATTCGCCCCAGTTGTAAACATTAAGCTTGTTGTCTTCTTTGCCGCCTGACTCAGAGGAGCCGGATTTGCCGCAGCCCGTGATCAGGGCGGCGCTGAGGGCTGCCAGGGATACAGCGGCAAGGGTCATTGTCATTTTCTTTTTCATAATTGTTCTCCTTTTAAATCTGAATGAAGTTATGCTTGTTCCGGCTTCTTGATGGACCGGAAGTTGACAAAAATCAGAAGAATCAGCACTGTCAGGAAAATGATGGAGGACAGTGCATACATGGACGGCCGGATGCCGCGCCGCACCTCGCTGTATATCAGGGTGGACAGGGTGTTGATGCCCGCGCCCTTGGTGAAGTGGGTGATGATGAAGTCATCTAAGGACATGGTAAATGCAAGCAGGAAACCGGAGAGCACGCCCGGCATGATATCCGGGAACACCACCTTGAAGAAAGCGTATATGGGTGAAGCGCCCAGGTCCAGGGCCGCTTCATACGTGTATTTGTCGGTCTGCTTAAGCTTTGGCATGACGCTTAATATGACATATGGTATGTTGAATGTAATGTGGGATATCAGTACGGTCTTAAATCCCAGGGAAATGCCAAAGGCGATGAATGCCAGCATCAGGGAAATGCCCGTTACGATATCAGCGTTCAGCATGGGTATATTGGTAATGCCCATCACAACGGTTTTGGGTACCGCCCTCATGGAGTTAATGGAAATGGCGGCAGCCGTACCGATGACGGTGGCAATGAGCGCGGATACAAAGGCAATGACCAGGGTGGTTGTCAGCGCGCTCATGATGGAGCGGCTGTCGAACATCTGGGTGTACCACTGTAAGGTAAACCCGCCCCACTGTGTCCTTGACTTGGACTTGTTAAAGGAAAGCACCATCATGGTCAGGATGGGGGCGTACAGGAAGATAAGTATCAGCACCATATAAAAATCAGATACGATTTTGCGCAATGCTTTTGAACCTTTTGTCATCAGAATGCAGTCCCCTCTCCGTTTTTATCGTATTTGGCAATCATGGCCATGCTGATAAGGATGAAGACCATGAGGACCAGTGAAAGGCCGCTGCCCAGGTGCCAGTTGCTGCCCCTTGTGAACTCCTGCTCAATGACATTGCCTATCAGCAGTATCTTGCTTCCTCCCAGCAGGTCGGAGATGACGAAGGTGGTTAAGGAAGGGACAAAGACCATGGTAATGCCGCTTATGATCCCGGGAATGCTTAAGGGGAACCATATCCGGAGGAAGCGCTGGAAGCTGTTGGCCCCCAGGTCCATGGCAGCGTTTATGATGTTGTCGTCTATCTTGGACAGCACATTGTAGATGGGCAGTACCATAAAGGGCAGGAAGTTATAAACCATGCCCAGCACAATGGCGGCAGGGGTATTGATAAGGGACTGGGAGGGCAGATGCAGCCAGCCAAGTATCCCGTTGATGACCCCGTTTTTCTCTAATAATGTCTGCCAGGCCAGGGTCCTGAGGAGGAAATTCATCCACATGGGAAGGATGAATATGAACACAATGAAACCTCCCGCCGCAGCCCCGCGTCCCCGGAGTATCATGGCCAGGGG
This sequence comes from Enterocloster sp. OA13, assembly GCF_022440595.1. Taxonomy (NCBI): domain Bacteria; kingdom Bacillati; phylum Bacillota; class Clostridia; order Lachnospirales; family Lachnospiraceae; genus Enterocloster; species Enterocloster sp. OA13. The sequence goes on from NZ_JAKNTF010000001.1 coordinate 6,016,020, forward strand.
ATAGGCCAGTAATAGACAGAGCACCGTGCTGATTAAGGACAGGCCCAGGGACAGCCACAGCGCCTTGGCGTGGTCTGCCGATGCAATGGCAATGACATTGGATATGGTCAGGGAACCGCCCTTGTCCGTAAGGCCGTACCATACAATCATGGCCAGCGGGATCAGGGTGAAACCCGCCATCCAGAGCAGGTATGGTCCGGATAACAGCGCCTTGCCGATGGCGGCGCCTTTTTTCTCACTATTCATTGACTCCCAGCGCCTCCTCATCTTCAGAAGCAGGCTTATTCATGATCTGGATCTCAAATGGCTCCACATGGATGCCAACCTGCTGGCCTACCGGGAACATGTCGGTGGAATGGACCAGCCACTCAAAGCCGTCCGGCGTGGTCACTTCCATCTCATAGTGGACACCCTTGAAGATTAAGTGGGTCACCACGCCCTGAAGCGTGCCGTCCTCGGGCTTTACAAGGTCAATGTCCTCGGGTCGGATGACAACGTCCACAGGTTTATTATTGCCAAAGCCCTTGTCAACGCATACGAACCTGGCGCCAAAAATTTCTACCAGCTCATCCCTGACCATGGTGCCGTGCACGATGTTGCTTTCGCCGATGAAGTCGGCTACAAAGGCATTTTCCGGCTCATTATAAATCTGTTCAGGGGAACCCATCTGCTGGATATAACCCTGGTTCATGACCACGATGGTATCCGACATGGTCAGGGCCTCCTCCTGGTCATGGGTCACGTAAACAAATGTGATGCCCAGTTCGTTCTTAAGACGGATTAACTCGTACTGCATATCCTGGCGCAGCTTTAGGTCCAGGGCGCCCAGGGGTTCATCGAGCAAAAGCACCCTTGGCTCGTTCACGATGGCCCTTGCAATGGCAATCCGCTGCTGCTGGCCGCCGGACAGGGAGTCCACGGTACGCTTTTCGTAGCCGGACAGATTCACCAGCTTCAGGGCGTATTTAATCTTGTCGTCAATATAGGCCTTGGACTTGTTCTTGATCTTCAGGCCGAAGGCAATGTTTTCCGCGATATTCATATGGGGAAACAATGCATATTTCTGGAATACAGTGTTAAGCTGGCGTTTGTTGGGGGGGATTTTTGTGATGTCCTGTCCTTCAAACATGACTTTTCCCGTGTCCTGTGTAGTAAAGCCGCCGAGGATACGCAGGGTAGTGGTCTTGCCGCAGCCGCTGGGGCCAAGCAGGGTGACGAAGCTGTTCTCCCGGATGGAAAGATTTAAGTCGTCCAGTACCAACTCACCGTCAAAACTTTTGGATATATGCTGTAAATCAATCAATGGCTGGCTCATGATGAATTCGTTCTCCTTTTATCGTAATAGTAATCAGAAACTTGGCGGTGAGCTTACCCACAGCAGCAGCGCGCCGTTCTTGCTTGTAAGATAGTGCTTTTTATCCGAGGTGAAATAAAAAGATTCACCTTTTTTGGCCTTATATGTCTTGGTGCCGATGTGGATGGAAATACTTCCCTGGAGCACATAACCGAACTCCTCGCCTTCATGGGGATTGTCCGGGTAGGTGGAGCCGCCTGGCTTCAGCGTCAGCAGGATGGGTTCCATCATGTTTTTCTGTGCATTGGGTATGATCCATTTGATTTCATTATTCAAGTCTGTGTCGATTTTCTCAAAATAATCCTGTTTTCCGAACACAATCTGTTCATCCGGGGTTTCAGTGAAGAAATCGCCGATGGTGGTGCCCAGGCACTGCAGGATATCCATCAGGGTGGCGATGGATGGGGAGGTCAGGTCACGTTCCAGCTGCGAGATGAAGCCCTTGGAAAGCTCTGCCCGGTCCGCCAGTTCCTCCTGGGTCAGGCCCTTGAGCACCCTCAATTCCTTTAATTTATTTCCGATATCCATGGAAAACCTCCCTGTCTTAAAGAAGTATGCCCGTAAATTGCCGCCTGTGGGCATCCTTTAAATATATGAACAAAAAGTTTACAAATACTAACTGACTATAAAAATAAGCAAAAAGTTTAGTAATAATAAACAAGCGCGAATTTCATTATACATTAAATTAATGGTATGTCAATACCTTTTCGCAAAGTTATGGGCAACAAATTCACAAATATCTGGTTAACAAATTCACAAAATTATGTTATGATAATTTTAGTTTGAAAATGGACGCGAAACAGGGAGGTACAGACAGGTATGAACGGCAAATATATGGCATATGTTGGATCCTATTCCTATACCGGAAAAGCAAAGGGAATCACGGTATATGATGTAGATGTGGAAAATGGTGTATTTAAGGAGCGTTGCGAGATGGAAGTGGACAACTCCTCCTATGTGATTGCTTCCAGCGACGGCAAAACCCTGTATTCCATTGCGGATGAGGGCGTGGTATCTTTCCGCATCCTGCAGAACGGAAGCCTGGCCAGGTTAAACAGTTCACCCATACGCGGCATGAGGGGCTGTCATCTGTGTACGGACATGGAGGACAAGTACGTGTTCGTGTCCGGCTACCATGACGGCAAGACCACTGTCCTGAGCCTGAATCCGGACGGCTCCGTGGGCGAGATCGTGGACGAGGTATACCACAAGGGCTATGGCAGTGTGGCAGAGCGTAATTTCCGTTCCCATATAACCTGTACCAGAAGGATGCCTGACGGCAGATATGTGCTTTCCGTTGACAATGGAACGGACCAGGTAAAGGTATACCGGTTCAATGAGAAGGATAAGAACCTGGTCCAGGTGGATGCAATCCACTGCGACCTGGAGTCTGCGCCAAGACATTTCCGCTACAGCTCGGACGGCCGTTTCATCTATCTGATGCACGAACTTCAGAATGTGATTAATGTATATTCCTATGAAACCGGGGACCGGGCGCCGGTCATTGAAAAAATCCAGACCATCTCCACCACCGCAACCAGGAACCCGGGCAACCTGACGGCCGCATGTGCCATGAGGCTGTCGCCGGATGAGAAGTATGTCTATTGCACCAACGCGGGCGAGAACACGGTAAGCATCTACAGCAGGGACGGAGAGTCAGGGCTTCTCACCATGATTTCCTGCCTGCCTGTAAGCGGTGAGTATCCCAAGGATGTGGCCATTTTCCCGGACAACAGGCATATTGCCTCCATCAACCATGACAGCGGAAGCATCAGCTTCTTCAAGGTGGATTATGAGAAAGGGCTTCTTGTGATGTGCGGGCGCAGCCTTCATGTGAACCAGCCCAACTGCTGTGCCATTGCCAGGATTGGAAGGTAGGCGCATATGGCGGGTTCGACATTTGGGACAATATTAAGGGCATCGGCCTGGGGGGAATCCCATGGCAAGGGAATCGGCGTGGTCGTGGACGGATGTCCGGCCGGCCTTCCCCTTGATGAGGCGGATATCCAGGCATATTTAAACAGAAGAAAACCAGGACAGAGCAAATTCACCACGGCCCGGCAGGAAGGGGACGTGGTGGAAATCCTTTCAGGGGTATTTGAGGGCAGGACCACCGGTACGCCCATCGCCCTGGAGGTGCGCAACACGGACCAGCGTTCCCATGACTATGGGAATATCATGGATGTATACCGTCCGGGCCATGCGGATTATACTTTTGATGGGAAGTATGGGTTCCGGGATTACCGGGGAGGCGGCCGTTCATCGGGCCGCGAGACCACGGCGCGGGTGGCCGCGGGCGCCATTGCCTGTAAATTCCTCAGGACTCTGGGAATCACGGTGAGGGCGTATACAAAATCTGTCGGCAGTATTGAGATTGATTACGGTTCCTTCCGGATGGAGGAAATGTGGAATAACCGTCTCTACATGCCGGATGCGGAGGCGGCCCGTAAGGCGGAGGCTTATCTGGAGGAAATGATGGCAAGGAAGGATTCCTGCGGCGGCGTGGTGGAGTGTGTGATCCACGGCATGCCTGTGGGCGTCGGGGAGCCTGTGTTCGATAAGCTGGATGCCTGTCTGGCAAAAGCCATGCTGTCCATCGGCGCGGTGAAGGGCTTTGAGATTGGGGATGGCTTTGAGGCGTCCAGGTCCCTTGGCTCTGTCAACAATGACGGATTCAGGATGAGCGGGGAAACGGAAGACAAGGGCCTGCTTTTTACGGACAGGATAGTCAAATCCAGCAACCATTCAGGCGGGACCCTGGGCGGAATCAGCGATGGAAGCGATATAGTGATGCGGGCGGCATTTAAACCCACCCCGTCCATTGCACAGGGCCAGCACACAGTCACCAGGAATGGCCAGGAGACGGACATAGAGATTAAGGGACGCCATGATCCCATCATCGTGCCGAGGGCAGTGGTGGTGGTGGAGGCCATGGCTGCACTGACGGCGGCGGACCTGCTGCTGCAGTCCATGACATCCAGGCTGGACCGGATCCAGGAGTTCTTTGGAAGATAGACGGCCTGCAAAGGGAATGGATTTATGAACACGCCCTGGGTGTATAAGATATATAAAATGATATTGGATTAAAGATAGGAGAGAATTATGAAAATCGCAATTGGCAACGACCATACAGCAATTGAAATGAAGGAAATCATCAAGGAATTCGTGGAGGGTAAGGGATATGAGGTCATTGACCTGGGAACCAACTCCACCGAGAGCTGTGACTATCCTGTATACGGCGAGAAGGTAGGACGCGCGGTTGCAAGTGGGGAAGCTGACCTGGGAATCGCTATCTGCGGAACCGGTGTGGGGATCTCGCTGGCAGCCAACAAGGTAAAAGGAATCCGCGCATGTGTGTGCAGTGAACCGTATACGGCCAAGCTTTCCAGGATGCACAACAATTCCAATGTGCTGGCCTTTGGCGCCAGGGTGGTGGGAAGCGAACTTGCCAAGATGATTACCGAGGCATGGCTGGACGCTGAATTTGAGGGCGGAAGACATGAGCGCAGGGTGAATATGATTATGGATATTGAGAATTCATAGGATTTGTTTTGGGGAAGTGTGAAGTGGGGGCAGGAAAATGCCTCTATTATGTACCGAATTAAATAAAGTGCTGCCGCACCTGATTTTTAATCTGGTCCGGCAGCACTTTTAGCTGAATGGATATGAATTAATAATTCTCAACTTTCCTCTCAAAATAAGCCTTTGGATGGGCACAGCACGGACATACCTCAGGAGCCTCGTCGCCTTCATGGATGTAACCGCAGTTCCTGCACTTCCAGCCTAAAGGAGCATCGCCCTTGAAGGTCTTGTCATTCTTAAGGCTCTCTAACAGCAGATTGTATCTTCTCTCATGGGCAGCCTCAACCTTTGCAACCAGTTCAAACTTAACAGCAAGCTCTTCAAAGCCTTCCTCCCGTGCCTCCCGTGCCATACGTGCATACATGTCGGTCCACTCATAATTCTCACCGGCAGCAGCATCAGCCAGGTTCTCTTCCGGGGTTCCGATTCCGTGAAGTTCCTTGAACCACATCTTAGCATGCTCTTTCTCCTGGTCAGCGGTTTCCAGATATAAAGCTGACATCTGCTCGTAGCCTGCCTTCTTGGCTGCAGATGCATAATATGTATACTTGTTGCGTGCCTGTGATTCTCCTGAAAATGCGTCCTTTAAGTTCTGTTCGGTTTTAGTTCCTGCATATTTTGATGCCATAAATGTACCTCACCTTTCTCATTAGAATAGTATATTGCCGTTTCTTATTTCTAATTCTTATTGTAACGTTTAATTTCAAATATTTCAATCCATATTTTAACAATACTTTGTTTGTAACCCTTCGGAAGGGGGCAGGCAGCCTTGGGGAGACTGCCTGCGTGTTTAAAGGAGGGTTCTATTGATTATGCTAAATGATTAGCCGAAATATCTTTCTAACAGACCTGCAAATGCCTTGCCGTGACGGGCCTCATCCTTGGCCATCTCATGGACCGTGTCATGGATTGCATCCAGGTTCAGGGCCTTGGCCCTCTTAGCCAGGTCGAACTTACCAGCGGTAGCGCCGTTCTCGGCAGCAACCCTCATCTCCAGGTTCTTCTTGGTGGAGCTTGTGACAACCTCGCCTAACAGCTCTGCGAACTTAGCTGCATGCTCAGCTTCCTCATATGCGGCCTTGGCCCAGTACATGCCAATCTCAGGATAACCTTCCCTGTGGGCAACCCTGGACATGGCCAGGTACATGCCGACCTCAGAGCACTCGCCCTCGAAGTTAGCCCTTAAATCCATCATGATATCTTCAGGAGAACCCTGGGCAACGCCAACCTCGTGCTCACATGCCCATGCCATCTTATCGGATTCCTGCTCTTTGAACTTGGATGCCGGGACACCGCACTGTGGACACTTCTCAGGTGCATTCTCGCCTTCGTAAACATAACCGCATACTGTACATACCCATTTCTTCATAATTTATATTCTCCTTTTTCCTTTTTGATTTATGTGCTTTAATTAATAATAGTAATTGTTACTGATATTAATATAATACATTAGAGGGGAAATGTCAATAGTATTTTAGGATTTTTTTACGCTAAAGAGAATTTAAATTTCTATTTCATTAACCGGGAAACTGTGATAAGATTAAAATTCACATGTTCCGCACAGGATAACGACAACGATGAACCGCATGCCTTTGGGCCGATTCACCGCGTACAATAAAAAGAAAGAAGAAAATACAAGATGAATTTTGATGAATTACAGTTATCTCCGCTACTCTTAAAAGCCCTGGATCAAAAAGGATATATCAAACCATCCCCTATCCAGGAGCAGGCAATCCCATATGTACTGAATGGCCAGGATCTTCTGGGCTGCGCCCAGACAGGAACCGGGAAGACAGCGGCATTTGCCCTGCCAATCATACAAAACCTGATGGAGCGTCCCAAAAACAGGCAGAAGAAGAAGCCCGTCCGCGCCCTGATTCTGACGCCAACAAGGGAGCTGGCGCTGCAGATCCATGAAAATATAGAGGAGTATGGAGCCGGCACCCCCATCAACAGCGCAGTCATCTTCGGAGGTGTTTCCGCCAAACCCCAGATCCAGTCCCTGCGCCGCGGCATTGATATCCTGGTGGCCACCCCCGGAAGGCTGCTGGACTTAATCGGCCAGCATGAGATAGATCTGTCCTTTGTGGAAATCTTTGTGCTGGACGAGGCCGACCGCATGCTGGACATGGGGTTCATCCACGATGTAAAGCGTGTAATCACCCTGTTGCCTAAGAAGCGCCAGACCCTGCTGTTCTCCGCCACCATGCCGGACGAGATTCAGGCCCTGGCCGCGAAGCTGCTGCACAACCCGGTCAAGGTGGAGGTAACCCCGGTCTCCTCCACAGTGGATCTGATTGAAACCTCCCTTTACTATGTGGATAAGGCCAACAAATGGCCCCTGCTTGTGCATCTGCTGAAACACGAGGATGTGTCCTCCACCCTGGTATTCACCCGCACCAAGCACGGCGCGGACCGGGGGGCCAAATATCTGAATAAATCCGGCATAACTGCCGCCGCCATCCACGGGGACAAATCCCAGGGCGCCAGGCAGACCGCCCTCAGCAATTTTAAATCGGGCCGTCTCCGTGTCCTTGTTGCCACGGATATCGCCGCCAGGGGCATTGATATCGAGGAACTGTCCTGCGTCATCAATTTCGACCTGCCCAATGTCCCTGAGACCTATGTCCACAGAATCGGCCGTACAGGGCGCGCCGGGCTGGGAGGACGGGCGATTTCCTTCAGTGACATTGAGGAAAAGGCATATGTGAAGGATATTGAGAAGCTGACCGGCAAGACCATTCAGGTAATCGGGGATCACCCCTATCCCATGGAAGTCTTTGAGATTGCGCCTAAGGAGGAGAGAAATCCCAGGCAGGCGAAGGGGGCGGGGAAGGGCGCGGGTTCCAGGCGGGCCACGGATTCCAGGCGGGACACGGATTCTAAACGGGCCACGGACTCCAGACGGGCCAAGGATTCCAGACGGGCCAAGGACTCCAGGCGGGACACGGATTCTAAACGGGCCAAGGACTCCAGATGGGCCGCGGATTCCAGACAGGCCACGGACTCCAGAACGGCCGCGGATTCCAGACGGGCCAAGGCCTCCAGAACGGCCACGGACTCCAGAACGGCCACGGACTCCAGAACGGCCACGGATTCCAGACGCGCCACCGCCTCCAGAAAACAGACAAGCGCTGGAAAACCGGCCCTCACCCAGAGCCAGTCATCCCCACAGAAGACAAGGCCTTCCGGCAAGCGCTCCCATGCTCCCGCCCCGCTTCCAAGGAGAAGCAGCCAAATGGCAATCCGGACGCTGCATTCCAAATAAATTCAATCCAATCCGTTCACCACATACAACAAAGGGGCTGTGGGTTAATACCGATTTTTAGCCCTTGACATTTAAGGGAGAGATACCTCTGTAGAATTCAGGCTTTTGTTAAGCCTTGAACCTCTACAGAGGTATCTCTTTTTCAGGATTGATTTATTTTAGGATGCAAAAATCCCTTGTTTTGATTTTGCCAGTGCTTCCGTTTCCCTATTTCCCGGCAGCCCCATTCTGCCGTCTTATGGATTATCATGTTGAACACAGGGGATGTCAATTACCGCTTGTCGATTATTTTGTCAATCAGGCCATACTCCACGGCTTCCCCTGCAGACATATAATAATCCCGCTCCGTATCAGCGGCAACCTGCTCAATGCTTTTTCCTGTATTGTCTGCCAGGATGCGGTTCAGGCGCTGTCTGCTTTTAAGCATATGGTCTGACACGATTTTGATATCGCTGGCCTGGCCCTGTATGCCGCTGCCATGGATGGCCGGCTGGTGAATCATGATTTCAGCATTGGGCAGGGCCAGACGTTTTCCTTTTGTACCGCCCGCCAGCAGGAATGCGCCGAAGCTGGCGGCAAGTCCGATGCATATGGTGGACACATCACACCGGATGAACTGCATGGTATCATAGATGGCAAACCCTGCCGTGACCGAGCCGCCGGGGCTGTTGATATAGAGCTGGATGTCCTTTTCCGAATCCTGGGCCTCAAGGAACAGCATCTGGGCCGTAATCAGACTGGCTGAGACATCGCTGACTTCCTCGCCGAGGAATATGATACGGTCTGACAGCAGTCTTGAGAAGATATCATAGCTCCGCTCCCCGCGGCTGGTCTGTTCAATAACATATGGTATTGTACTCATGCCGCCATTTTACCTCCACATATGCCGCCGCGCCGTGAGATGCAATGCATGGAACGCAAGGCGGCAGTAGCAGCCGGACTGCCAAGTCTGATTCTGGGAAGCCTGGGGACAAATACGCCATTCTTTCTATATGTCTGGGGCGTGCACAGATAAAACTGGCTGAATGCAAGGGTAAATGCCTGTTGGGAACCGTAGCGTGCCTCGTAAGCTATTTCTACAATGGGTTTATCAGTTTCTGCCAGCTTCCTGGCCGCCAGCGTCAGTCTCCGGCCCTGTATATATTTGTATATCGTATATCCTGTGTTATCTGCAAATACCCGGGCAATATAGAATTTAGAGTAATTGAGTTCCTTTGCAATCTTATCAAGGGGTATATCTTCTTCCAGATGATTTTCGATGTAGTCTGCTATCTTTTCAACAACGGTCTGATTCGTCATATGGGACATTCCTTTCTGCGCAGATGGCGGGTATGGATTTTCAGACATCCCCATTATTTCTGCATATGTTTTTAGTATAACATGGATTGCAGAAGGCGTCTTAATAGAAATTGCCCTGATTTACAGGTCTGATTTGCAGGTTATCTGCGGGGGGTGGTGGGATGCATAGCTGGCGGAAAGAAATTTTCAGACATATCCTTAGGCCTGATGCGTTTTAACGGTAAAAAACGGAAAAAAGCGGAAAAAAATCCGGTGCCGGGAGCATCATATCATGCCCCGGACACCGGATGATTCCTGTTACAATTTAATTTGAATGCTGAAATTAACCGAAGTATCTCTCTAACAGGCCTGCGAATGCCTTGCCGTGACGGGCCTCGTCCTTGGCCATCTCATGGACCGTGTCATGGATTGCATCCAGGTTCAGGGCCTTGGCTCTCTTAGCCAGGTCGAACTTACCGGCAGTAGCGCCGTTCTCGGCAGCAACCCTCATCTCCAGGTTCTTCTTGGTGGAGTTTGTGACAACCTCGCCTAACAGTTCAGCAAACTTAGCTGCGTGTTCAGCTTCCTCATATGCGGCCTTGGCCCAGTACATGCCGATCTCAGGATAACCTTCCCTGTGTGCAACCCTGGACATGGCCAGGTACATACCGACCTCTGAACACTCGCCCTCGAAGTTAGCCCTTAAATCCATCATGATATCTTCAGGGGAACCCTGTGCAACACCAACCTCATGCTCACATGCCCATGCCATCTTGTCAGCTTCCTGCTCTTTGAACTTGGATGCCGGAACACCGCACTGTGGACATTTCTCAGGTGCATTCTCGCCTTCATAAACATAACCGCATACTGTACATACCCATTTCTTCATAATCAATATTCTCCTTTTCCTTTATCTATATTTTATTTAATTAATAATAGTAATTGTTACTGATATTAATATAATACAAGGGGGCGAAAATGTCAAGAACATTTTTAAAATTTTTTATAAAAAAGCGGGAAGAAAAATCGCTATAAAAAGAGTTATGATTACTAATATGAAGTTATGACACGAAGGGAGTTGTTTGACATATCTGTGCGCTGATATTAGAATGGAACATGTTAAGCCATGTCCCTTTATCTTTGGCGGGGGAAGGCGCGTTTCACAAACCATCATTTAGAGGCAGTCATGAATATGAAAAATTGGTTTACCATTGAAAGGATTGATAGCGATACCTTTGCTATAAGTGAATATAAGCATTGGGAAGAAACACATTGCTATCTGTTATGCGGGAAAGAGAAAGCTGTTTTAATTGATACAGGTTTAGGGATTGGCAATATAAGGGAAGCTGTTGACAGCCTGACTTCGTTACCTGTCATGGTGATGACGACCCATGTCCATTGGGACCATATAGGCGGTCATGGATACTTTGAAAATATTGCAGTCCATGAAACGGAGAAGGACTGGCTGTCAGTCAGATTCCCCATACCTCTGCAAATGGTGAAGAATAATCTGACGTGCAGACCTTGTGAGTTACCGGAGGATTTTTCCATTGATGATTATCAGATTTTCCATGGGACACCTAAGAAAGTTTTTCGTGAGGGGAATTGCATGGATTTAGGAGACAGGACGCTGAAGGTCATCCATACTCCCGGACATTCGCCGGGGCATTGCTGCTTTTATGAACCGGACAGAAAGTATTTATACTCCGGCGATTTGATATATCGCGGATGTCTTGATGCATTCTATCCCACCACTGATCCACAGCAGTTCTTTCAGTCTGTAAGAAAAGTCCGGGCCTTAAGTGTTAGCCGGATTCTGCCGGGACACCATCAGTTATATGTCCCTGTCACGATGATTGAAACGATTGAAAAGGGATTCGAAGGACTATCAAATGAGGGAAAGCTGGCGCAAGGGAATGGCATATTTGATTTTGGGGAATTTCAAATCCATATATAGATGTAAATTGTTTGGCCGCTCCAGCTGTGGAGCGGCCGCGCGCCTTTGCGGTCCCTGGATGCGGGGAACATTTACTGGTACAAAAAATACGTTCCCTCATCCATGTTCCCTGATTCCAGATCCGTCAGGAACTGTCCCAGCAGTGTGCTGAATTCCCCGGCTTTTATCCCGTCCATATGTCCGTCATAGTCCCAATACCCTTCCATGGAGCGGTCCGTCAGCTCCGGTTTCAAGTAATTGAAATTATAATATGCAAGCCCCCAGCCGTTCATGAGCTTAGTAAAATATTCATGGGACTGAAGATAGGACTGGCTGAACTGGTTTAAGGTGTCCTGGGGAACCGGGGTGGTGATTACAGTGAGCCGGATTCCATTTTCACGGCAGTACCGCGCAATCCTGCCAAAATACCGGGCTGCCTTTTCTTTTACCATGGTTTCATCCCAGGGGATGTTGTTATAGGTGCCTTTGTCCTCCCCGGCCACACGGTCCCGGTAGATAAATCCCCGTCCGCCGTAATGACCCACCGGGATATCCAGGATGGACGGGTCATAATCTTTATAGGCTGCGCTTTGCTTTTTCCTTATATTTTCCGGTATCTGTGCGTACAGGTTCCTGTAATAACTCCAGGGGGCCAGGGCAGACCGGAAATCCAGGCCGGTTATCTTATCCATGAAATAGGAGGATCTTGCCTTTGATACCGGGAAGTCCTGATAGAAGAATATCTGTGTGGAGCCGTTTCGCTGTTCATTCATCCAATAGGATGGGTCCAGTTCGTATACCACCTGGGAAGGGGACTGGGTTTCGCAGGCCAGCTTTAAAAGATGATACATATCATCCGGATAGGCGTCCGCCATGCACAGGCTTACGGAGCTGGTTCCGGCGGCCTGGTCAACTGCGGCAGGGTCAATCCCGTACTGTCCATGGGAGGTGCCGATGAAAATGGTATCATACTGCTGCCCGTTCCTCAGATTGTGAAGGTTAATCCTCACGGAACTGGGAGGGATAAAGGCATAATTAAGCAGCATGGTGATGCACACGCAAAGGGCAAGGAACAAAAATGCCCGGAGTATTGCCCGGAGCGTACCGGAGCGGGGGGCGGGATCTTTAGAACTGTGCATAAATAAAACCTCCTCTCGTCAGATTGATCTGTCCCAGAAGCGGGATTGCAAAAAGCAGCATCAGATATATGCCCCATCTGGCGGCCAGGGGCTTTTTGGCGAGGGAACAGCGGATTTCCACCTGATTTTCCTGAAGGAGGCTGACCGTGAATAATACCCCGCATGCCAGTATCAGGGCCAGATAATCTTTTTTATCCAGACCCAGCCTCATCAGGGTTCCGTCCGTAAGGGCGGAGAAGGAAAAGCCTGTTACCGTGTTCTTCATCATGATAAAGGCCGCCTTAAGGTCCTGGGCCATGTCAAAGTACCAGCTTATATTGACCAGAAGGAAGGTCCTTGCAATCTGGACCAGGCCCCAGGCTTTGGATTCCGTTGGGATGTGGAGCGCCAGGGCCGCCTTCTGGTACAGGGGGGCGGCCAGGTTGCCCGCGGCAATGATGATTCCGTTATACAGGCCGTAAACAATATATTTCCAGGCCGGCCCGTGCCATACGCCGACCAGGAAAAACACCAGCAGGTTAGCGATACACACCGGGAGCACCCGCCCGGCATGCCTGCCGAGATTCTTCTTGCAGTATTTACTAAAACGGTTCATCCCCTTGGACAGGGAAAATGGATAGAATACATAGTCCTTCATCCAGGTGCCCAGGGTAATATGCCAGCGGTGCCAGAAGTCAGAGATGGAACGGGCGAAATAAGGACGTTTGAAGTTCTGGTCCAGGGAAATGCCGAAGCATTCAGCCGCCCCCATCACCACGTCCATGCCGCCGGAAAAGTCGCCGTACAGCTGGATGGAATAGCACAGGACCCCCATAATGACCGCAATTCCTGTATAGGCTTCATAATTGCCAAACACCTCATTCACCACAACCGCGGCCCGGTCCGCTATGACGATTTTCTTAAAATATCCCCAAAGCATTAGCTGCAGGCCCCGTTCAACACGTTCCAGGCTGAATTTCCTCTGGCTGAACAGCTGGGATGCCAGCCGGTCATAACGCCCGATTGGCCCCTGCAGGATCTGCGGAAAAAATGAGACGAACAGGGCAAAACGGAACAGGTTGTGGTCAGGAGCATATTTTCCCCTGTATACATCAATCAGATAACCCATGGACTGGAAGGTATAAAAGGAAATGCCAAGGGGCAGTATCAGTTTCCCCAAGGCAAAATCAGTCCCAAACAGCTGGTTGACGTTCCCCACTGCAAAGTTCCTGTATTTGAGCACGGCCAGAATACCGAAGTTTATGAGGAGGACGGCAGCTGCAATCCGCTTCTTATTTCGTTTGTAACGTGCCTTCACTGCTTTTTTCTGTTCCGGCGTTAACGGGGGTGTCTGCCCGTTAAGTTCCCTGTCCATCTTCCCGTCCAGATATTCCAAAATCAGGCCGCCCAGGAATGTGGTGACTGTGGTGGCCAGGATGAATACAACGGCCGTTGTCCCCGAAGCCAGATAAAAAATGTAGCTGAAAAGAAGGAGCCATACCCATTGCAGCCGTTTAGGGATTACATAATATCCCAGGATGGCAACGGCCAGGAACAACAGGAAGTTCATTGAAAGAAAAGACATCATGCCCTCCCTTGTTAATTATCCCTGAGACGTTCAACCATGTTCCAGAGGGCCTGGGCGGAATTAAAATTATCCGGCACAATATCCACAGGTGATATTTCAATCTCAAATGCATCATTTAGTTCGCTGACAATAGAGAGGATGTCGAAGGAATCCAGATATCCCTCATCAATCAGCCCGGTGCAGGTCTTAAAGTCAATGTTTGGTTTGATGTCCTCTAAAATTTCTAATAATTCGTCCATTATGAATTCTCCTTTTTTATACAATCTTCAAAATATTGGATGCTGCCGTCGTTTATCGGGCTGGTGGGAAGCGCACCCCGGACCAGCTTCAGTCCTGCCTCCCTTTCATAGGTCAGGACGGCCGGAAGTCCGCGGCTTAAGAACAGATAAATCCCCTCCGTCACTGCATAGGCCCCGATTCGGTCAAATACCAGCATATCCCCGGTCCTTAAGCCGGACAGGGGCAGGTTCTTGACCAGCATGTCCCCTGAGGTGCAGAGGGAACCGCATACCGTCCACTGTGTGTTTTCACCGGGGATATGGTCCGCAGGCATACCCTGGGAAATGCTTTGGGGAAGGTGGCGGATGGCCGGGATTTTCATGGCCATGGCCTGTCCGTAATAATTCACATGATTAATACCGCCATCCACGATACAGTAATCCTGCCCCTGGTTCTGCTTGGTATCCACTACCCGGGTCACATAACTGCCGCAGGGCGCGGCCAGGAAACGGCCTGCTTCCAGGGAAATGCTTCCCTTAAACGCCATGGCGTCAAGTGCCGCCCTGAAATCTGCCAGCATGGCGTCCTCGTCCACCGGGGACTCCCCCTCAAAGTAAGGTATATGGAAACCCGGTCCATATTCCAGTTCACGGATTTCGTACTGCAGTTCGTCCTGTATCCGTGCCAGAAGGGCGTCCAGCCGTTCCAGTTCCTTATGGATCTTGCCGGATTGCTTTTTCTGGGTTCCTGAGTAGTACTGGAGTCCGGTAAAATGCAGATGGGGATATGCGTTCCGCCTTTGGATTACGGAAAGGATTGTCTCCTCATCCATGCCAAACTGGTTCCCGCTGGTCAGGCGCAGCAGCACACGCAAAGGACTCCCCTGCGCCTGGGCGGCGCAGGACTCTAACAGCGCCAGCTGGCTTAGGGATTCGGCAGTATAGGTGTCAGGGCCGGGGCTTCCGGCGGCAGGGCCGGGGTTTCCGACAGCCGCGCCACAACTTCCGACACCGCCCACAACCTCCCTGATATGAGCCGCCTCCTTATTAACGCCGGAGAGTACAATCTTCTCCGGGGGCACACCGGCCCTCTGGCATATGGCATATTCGCCGGGAGAGCACACCTCCAGGCCGTCCGCTTCCTGAGCGGCTGTCCGGGTAAAGAAGGGATTGGCCTTCATGGCATATATGATTTTAATATCCTGTCCAAGAATCTCCTTCATATGGCGGATGCGCAGGGCGAATGCATCCAGGTCAAACACATAGGCAGGCGTTCCCCAGCCGGCGGCCTGCCGTAGGATCTGTATATCCAGATGCTTCCTATCATTCATCCCACTCATCTCATCCATCTCACCCATAAAGCCTCCTTAATGCCTGCCGGTCCACCTTGCCGTTTTTTGTAAGGGGAAGGGCGGGCAGGTTCACATAACGGTTAGGGAACATGTACCGTGGAAGGAGATGTTCCAGCCCGGCGGCAATCATTTTCTTATCCGCCTCCCCTTCGTAGAAGGCCGCAATTTTATTTTTCTCTTCCAGGAAAATGCAGACAGCCCGTCCAACCCCGCTGACAGTCTCGAGCGCGGCTTCAATCTCACCCAGTTCAATCCTGTGGCCCATGTGCTTAATCTGGAAATCCCTGCGCGCATGATAATATAGTAATCCGTCCTCACCGTAGTACGCCATGTCCCCGGTGCGGTAGATGGTTTCAGGATAATCCTGGTTCAGGGGATTCTGGACAAATGCAGCCGCTGTCTTCTCCCTGTCTCTGTAATATCCAAGGGCCAGCGCGGTTCCTGACACGCACAGTTCCCCGCAGATGCCCGGCTCTGTGATCAGGCGGTCATCCCCGTCCAGGAGGAACACCTTTTCATTGGGAAATGGAAGCCCGATGGGGATATGGCTTCCCGGTTCAAAGTCCCGGTCCACCACATGGTATGTGCAGTTACATGTGATTTCCGTGGGGCCGTACAGGTTTACAAACATGGCATCCGGAAGGTAACTGCGCCAGGTGTTCAGATGTTTCACGGGCATGACCTCGCCGCTGAACAGGACCTTGTCCAGGTGTTCAGGCACGCGGTAGGTGAAGCCGTTCAGGGTGGTGATGATGCACAGGGCAGAGACGGCCCATATGGCTGTGGTTATCTTCTTATCGCAGAGGTAGTCCAGAAGTCCTGTGGGAATGGAAAACAGACGCTTTGGGATGATTTCCATGGAAGCCCCTGTCTTCAGGGTTGAATAAATATCCTTCACGGAAACATCAAAATCAAATGGCGCCTGGTTGCCAATCACATCCCCAGAGGTTATATGGAACATTTCCGTAAAATGCTCCATAAAGTCGATGACAGAACGGTGTCCCACCACCACGCCCTTGGGGGTTCCGGTGGAGCCGGAGGTAAAGATTCCGTACAGCGGGTCCGTATCCATGGCCTGTCCGCGTATGGAGGCAAGGAGCAGGGGGTCCTCCGCATCGCTTCCAAGGGACAGAAGCATTCCCATATCAAGGATTTCCCCTGCAAAGGAGATTGCGCCTGCCGCCTTCAGGCTTGGGCTGTCGGCAATCATGATATCGGCCTGTAAGGTGTTAAGGATGCGGTTCAGCCGTTCGGACGGCTGCCCGGCATCCAGATAAATATAAAAACAGCCCGCATGGACAATCCCCATAAAGGCTCCCAATGTATAGGCATTCTTTTCTGTCATGACGGGAATGGGCCGTCTGGGGCCGGTCTTCCTGCCGAGAAAGCTTCCAATCCGTCTGGACAGGGACAGAAGCCCTTTGTAAGTCAGTCCTGTATGTTCATCGGAAAAAGCCGGTTTATCAGGATATGCTTTTTCTGATTCCTCAAGATAGCACAGAATATTTTGTATCAATGATAAGACCTCCGGTCCGTATGGATTTTTGTGCTTAGTCTAGCACAGAAGGAGAGCAGATTCAAGGGAATTATTTCTGAAGATTCTATGACGGTTGGTTTGGGATGGGTCTGTGGTGACCCGGCGGTAATGAGGAAGCCGCATTGCTTAAGGACATAAAAAGGGATGCCGCAGACCAACCTGCATTGGTCCTGCCGCATCCCTAAAAATGACTGACAATTCTTATGATTGATGATTAGCCGAAGTATCTCTCCAGCAGGCCTGCAAATGCCTTTCCGTGGCGTGCCTCATCCTTAGCCATCTCATGAACGGTGTCATGGATTGCATCCAGGTTCAGGGCCTTGGCTCTCTTAGCCAGGTCGAACTTACCGGCAGTTGCGCCGTTCTCAGCAGCAACCCTCATCTCCAGGTTCTTCTTGGTGGAACTTGTGACAACCTCGCCTAACAGCTCTGCAAACTTAGCTGCGTGCTCAGCTTCCTCAAATGCTGCCTTCTCCCAGTACAGACCAATCTCAGGATAGCCTTCCCTGTGGGCAACCCTGGACATAGCCAGGTACATACCGACTTCTGAACATTCGCCTTCGAAGTTAGCCCTTAAATCCATCATGATATCTTCAGGGGAACCCTGTGCAACGCCAACCTCATGCTCACATGCCCATGCCATCTTGTCAGCTTCCTGCTCTTTGAACTTGGATGCCGGAACACCGCACTGTGGACATTTCTCAGGTGCATTTTCGCCTTCATAAACATAACCGCATACTGTACATACCCATTTCTTCATAATCAATATTCTCCTTTTCCTTTTATGGTTTTCATTTTATGTTCCGGACATCAGATGCCCGGAACGAAGTGTTTGCTTGTTATCAATAATAGTAATTATTACTGATATTGATAATATAAATCATTTAAGCCGGTTTGTCAATACTTTTATCAACTTTTTTTCCCAAACAATTCTTGCAGCGGCCGTAGAACAGTACATAGTGGCTGTCAATGATACCTGGGGCGCAGCTTTGGGCATCCTGGTTCAGTTCCTCAAGGGCTCCCAGGTCCATGTCGTAAACCTGGTTGCATTCAGTGCACACAAAATGATAATGCTGCCGGGTATCACCATCAAAATGATCGGCGCCGTCCCCACAGGTCAGCTTCCTTATCTCTCCGGTTTCAACCAATAGGTTCAGGTTACGATAGACTGTTCCCAGGCTGATGTTGGGAAATTCTTCACGGATGCTGGCGTATAGGGCGTCTGCCGTAGGATGGTCATGTCGGTTCATCAGACTGGCTTTGATGGATTCCCT
The DNA here is from genome assembly GCF_022440595.1 of Enterocloster sp. OA13. NCBI lineage: Bacteria > Bacillati > Bacillota > Clostridia > Lachnospirales > Lachnospiraceae > Enterocloster > Enterocloster sp. OA13. The sequence goes on from NZ_JAKNTF010000001.1 coordinate 6,034,525, forward strand.
CTGACGGCTATACTTTAAAGTTTTCATAGCATCTCCTTCTATAGAATATAATAATGATAACAGTTACTATTTGTATTCTATCAGATATCATACCCTATGTCAAGGCGCTTTGCGGATTATCTGTTCAGGGCCATATGTTTGGGGGCATCTGTTCAGGCCTCCCTCTGTGAGTCCTCCGCCGCCGGATAAGCGATATGCTCCCGTGCAATCCGTATGAACTCCCGGGTGGCCCTGGACATATAACGTCCTTTGTGGTAGCCGATACCGAGGACACCGTGTGCCCTGGAGTAGTTGAGGGAGTAAAGGTTCAGGCGGGAGTGGTCTAACAGGGCGTGGCGCGGGGAACTGGCGGACTGGTCCGTGGCCATGAACATCTTGGGGTAGAATGTGACGCCCATGCCCTTGCGGCATAAGGCGAGGACGGTTTCGATGTTCTCTGTCTCCAGCACCACCCTGGGGCTCATCTGGGCATCCTCGAATATTTCGTCCGCAATGGTGCGGACCCGGTTGCCCTTTTTTAACAGGACAAAGGGACACTGCTCCAGGAGGCGGATGTCCGTGGAGGCGGAAAGGGAATGCTTGATTTCCTCCAACCGGCCTGGGTAAGCCTTTTCTATTACCTCATCCGGCACGACCATGAGGATTTCCTCGCCGCAGATGGGGACGGTTTCCACATTCTCCACTGTAAACGGAAGCAGGTCTATCATAAGGTCGATGTTGCCGTGAAGCAGGCTTGAGGCCAGCTGGCTTGAATTGCCCTCCACCAGGTTAAGCTCAATACCGGGAAACCGGGCCTGATAGGTTGGGAGGATTTCCGGCAGGATCACACGTCCGCGGGTATGGGACACACCGATGGAGAGCTGGCCCGTGGAGAAATCCTTGATATCGGCAATCTCCTTATATGTCTCGTCCCTCAGGTTCAATAGCTCCCTGGCCCTGGCCTTTAAGGACTGGCCCGCATAGGTCAGGGTGAGGGGGGAAGTCCGGTTGAACAGCACCACGTCAAATTCCTTTTCCAGGTTGGAGATATGGTTGCTTAAGGACTGCTGAGAGATGAACAGTTTTTTGGCTGCCCTGGTAAAATTCAGTTCCTCCGCCGCCACCAGGAAATACTCCAGATTCAGGAAGTTAATCATCACTTGGTTCCTCCTGTGACAGATGCGGGCGCTGTATCGGCCGTATCCCTGGGAAGCTGGCCGCATCTTGCATCCTCAGGCTGGGCCAGGATGGCGGACAGGCGGGGGATGTAGCCGCACAGAAGTTCAAGGGATGTATTGACCACCAGTTCCTGGGGGAAGTCCAGTTCCTCAAGAAGGGCGCAGGCGGCTGCATGGTTTCCGGAATCAGCCTCACAGTGGGCGTCGCTGTTGACAATCACAGGCGTATGGTAATGCCTGCACAGTTCCAGCATTTTCACATAATTTTCCCGTGCGCCCTGGCGGTAGCTTAAGGGGGTCAGGGAACTGTTGTTGACTTCTAACAGCTTGTGGTGTTCCCTGGCAGCGGCTGTGAGCGTATCGTAATCAATGGGGAAACGGCTGTCATCCGGGTGGCCGATGATGTGGATGGCCGGATTCTTCATGGCTCCCAGGCAGGCGTTGGTGTTCTGGGAAACCGTGCCGCTTTTTATGCAGGGCTGGTGGAGGCTGGCAATGGAATAATCCAGCTTCTCCAGAAGGTCCTGGTCCAAGTCCACGTTGCCCTCAAAATCCATGATGTTCAGCTCCACCCCCATCATAAGCTTCATGCCGTACAGGGTGCGGGGGAGGACTTTAAAATTAATGAAATGGTAATAGTGGGAGCTTCCGGGCATGGCAGGGGCATGGTCGGAACTGCCGAAAAGCCGGATGCCCCGTCCGGAGGCGGATGCGGCCATCTCATAAAGGGAGTTATAGGCATGCCCACTGGCCGTGGTGTGGGTGTGCAGGTCCAATAAATCTATCATAGAACAAAGGTCCTTTCTTGCTGAAATTGCGTATATCAGCTGCTGTCTGAATCATATCACATTTTCCTATCAGTGAAAAGTTATAAAAAAAGAATAAAAAACTAAATTTTGGTATATTTTTATAAGAAAACTATAGAAATATTAGGTGGGTTGTTGTTATAATGGAGAGGAAAATATTTTGCTACATATACAGAAGGCGAGGAGACTATTATGAGTGAAGAAATGAACAAGGAATTAGAAACAGAGGTAACTGCCCCAGTGACCGCAGAAGAGCCTGTGGAAACCATGGAGGATTTTGCGGCAGAGCTGGAGGCATCCTACCAGACACTGAACAAGAGGCATATTGAGCTGGCTGAGGAAGAAAGCGGCGAAGGCGCCAAGTGGGCCCAGTTTGCACAGATGATGGAAGACAAGACCGTGGTGAAGGTGAAAATCAACGAGGCTGTCAAGGGCGGCGTGGTCACATCACTGGAGGAAGTGCGCGCATTCATCCCGGCATCCCAGCTGTCCACTGAGTATGTGGAGAAACTGGAAGACTGGCAGGGCAAGTATGTGGAGTGTGTGATCATCACCGTTGACCCTGAGAAGAAGAGGCTGGTGCTCTCCGGACGCGAGGTTGAGCGCGGCAAGAAGGAAGCTGAGAAGCAGGCACGCATGGCACAGTTCAAGGCCGGTGATGTTGTGGAAGGAACCGTGGACAGCATCAAGCCTTACGGCGCATTCATCAAGCTGGACGAGGGTGTGGACGGACTGCTGCACATCTCCCAGATCAGCACACAGAGGATTAAGCATCCGGGAGCAGTGCTTACGGAAGGACAGACCGTTAAGGTTAAGATCCTGAGCACGGATAACGGCAAGCTGAGCCTGAGCATGAGGGCGCTGGCTGAGCAGACCGCTGACCAGGAAGCACATGAGACATTTGACTACAAGGAGACCGGATCGGTGTCCACCGGGCTGGGTGACCTGTTAAAGGGGCTGAAGCTCTGATCCGGTATTAACTAGATAAGGAGGGATAGGAATGTCTAATATCCCCAAAACGGATGATCAGGTTGACCAATGGCGTTCAGTCATGTTTTTATATGATTCAGCACTGAAGAAAGTTAATACTAAAATCGAGATATTGAATAACGAGTTTGTAAGCCGTTATGACTACAACCCGATTGAACATATCAAATCCCGGCTTAAGACGGCTGAGAGCATTGTGAAGAAACTGAAGAAGGACGGATATGAGGTATCCATCGAGAATATGATGGAACGGCTCAGCGATATTGCCGGAATACGGATCATCTGTTCCTTTACATCGGATATTTACCAGATTGCGGATATGATATCATCCCAGGGGGACGTGACGGTCCTTCATGTAAAGGATTATATCAAGAATCCCAAGCCCAACGGATATAAGAGCTATCACATGGTTGTGACGGTCCCTGTGTATCTGACGGACGGCCCTGTGGAGACCAAGGTGGAGATACAGATACGTTCGGTTGCCATGGACTTCTGGGCCAGCCTGGAACACAAGATTGCTTACAAGTTCGAGGGCAATGCGCCTGAGAACCTGCTAAAAGAGCTGAAGGCCTGTGCGGATATGGTGGATATGCTGGATGCCAAGATGTTCTCCCTCAATGAGGCCATCACGGCATTTGCAAAAGAACAGCGCCAGGATGAACTTAAAGGACAGACGGAAGAAGAATATAAGTGAACAGATTGATCAGGGAAACAGATCAGGTGATTAAACTGAACCTGCGCCAGCTGGCAGTATTTGAAGTACTGTTCCGGCTGGTTGCAGGTACATTCTATATCAGGCTGGCAAACCAGCTGCTCAGGTTCTCTTTGCGCATGGCAGGGTACAGTTACCTTACCATGAGTAATATGGGGGCCTTTCTTTGGCGTCCGTTTACCATTGCCTGCGTGGCCGCCGCCATAGCCGTGGGCATGGTCCTCATGGTGGTTGAAATCGCGGGCCTTATAACGGCTTACCAGGCATCCGCCTATTCAAGACGGATTGATTCCCTGTCCATATTAAAGGGCGCGGTGGATAAGGCAGTGGATGAGTGTAAGAAAAGGAACTGGAAGCTGCTGCCCCTGGCCTTTGCTGATTTCCTGATGATGAACAGTTTTCTGCTGCTCCGTCTGCTTACCAGGATAAAACCCGTCAATTTTGTCATGGCGGAGATTGTTCACGGCCCTGTTACCAGGATGGGCCTGGTGCTGGTGGTGGTGTTCCTGATCCTCATCGGCATTCCCACCATGCTGGTGTTTTTTACCTGTATGATAGAACAGAAGAATTTTCAGGATGGTTTCAGGCGCAGTATGGAGATCCTTGGACGGAAATGGCCCAGGGCCGTGGGCCTTCTGCTGGCGCTGAACCTGGTACTTATCCTGTTCCTGGTCCTGCTTCACTCCGTGATCGTGGTGGTGTCCGCGGTGGTGGTGACGCTGTTTGTGGAAAGCTATGCTGCAATGGCCGTACTGGCGGCTGTGTGCGCAAGGCTTGAACTGGTGGTGCTGTTTATCGGGACCATCCTGGTATCGGTAGTGGATTTTGGAGCGCTTACCGTGGTCTATTACCAGTTTGAACGAGGGCATGTCCATGGACAGCCGTGGGATTTTGGGATATCGGAGGATATGCACCTGGGCGGGATGCATATCAAACGGAAATGGATGCTTACCATCACAGGCGCCCTGGCCGGAGCCAGCCTGTTCATGATTTTTGACATGGTGTACAACGGCGTATCCCCGGACTGGTCGGTCCTTGGCCAGACCGAGATAACTGCCCACAGGGGAAGTTCTAAAATGGCGCCTGAGAATACCATGGCAGCCCTGGAGGCGGCCATGGAGGAAATGGCTGATTACAGTGAGATTGACGTGCAGACAACGGCGGACGGAATCGTGGTTGTGTGCCATGACCTGAACCTGAAGCGGGTGGCAGGGGTGGACCGGACCCTGGGCAGCATGACCTATTCCCAGCTGGAGCAGCTGGATGTGGGCAGCCATTTCTCGCCAACGTTTAAAGGGGAGCGGATTCCCACACTGAGGGAAGTGTTAGAAGCCTGCAAGGGGCGGATGAAGCTTAACATTGAGCTTAAGAATATCGGCAATGACACCAGCCTGCCGGAGCAGGTGGCTGCCCTGGTCAGGGAGTATGATATGGAGGACCAGTGCGTCATTACCTCGGTCAAGCTTAAGTACCTGGAGCGGATTAAGGCCATGGACCCGGACCTGAGGACCGGATATATACTGGCCGCGGCCTATGGGAATTATTATGAGAGCGGGGATTTTGACTTTATCAGCATCCGTTCCAGCTTTGTAAGCCGCCGTCTGGTGGAGGCGGTCCATGAGGATGGTAAGGCAATCCATGTGTGGACCGTGAACAGCAAGACCGAGATGGACCAGATGAAGCTTCTGGGCGTGGACAATATCATTACGGATTATCCGGCCCGGGCGCGGGAGATACTCTACAGGGAGGAAACCACGGAAACCCTGATGGAATACCTGAAAATGATGATACGATGAAAAGGAGACAATGCATATGAGAGCAGTGGTGCAGAGGGTGACCCGGGCCAGCGTGACAGTGGACGGTGAGCTGTTAGGAAGGATTGGAAAGGGTTTCATGATACTTCTGGGAGTGGCTGACGGGGATACGGTGCAGATGGCTGAAAAAATGGCGGACAAAATCTGCCGTTTAAGGATATTTGAGGATGAAAATGGAAAAACTAACCTATCACTGGCAGATGTGGAGGGGGAACTGCTGATTATCAGCCAGTTTACCCTGTATGCGGACTGCCGTAAGGGCAACCGCCCCAGTTTCATCAAAGCAGGCGCGCCCCAGATGGCGGAATCCCTGTATAAACGGTTCATGGAACGGTGCAGCGAATACGTGGATGTGGTGGAAAAGGGACGGTTTGGCGCGGACATGAAGGTGGAGCTATTGAACGACGGGCCATTTACCCTGATGCTGGACAGCGATGAACTGTTTAAATAAGCGGCAGGGCGCCGCTATGGGAGAGGAGTGATAAAATGGCAAAATTAACAGAGACAGTACTGTATTATAATCCGGGCAGGCCAGAGACCATGAAGCATGTGCCGATGATGAAGGGCGTGCTGGTGCGCATGGGCATACGGATCCGGAACATCGGCCCGGAACAGGTGATGGAGACCGTTGGATACCTGGCCGGAATGGATGGGTTCCAGGCATCTGATAAAAAAACTGAAGGGCAGACTGAGGGGCAGGAGGAAGCAGGACTTCCGGTAATCCCGGTGGAAATGATGGTGCTTAAGCAGTTTTCCAACAGGCGCCTGGATGAGCTTTTAATGAACCTGAGGAAGGCCGGGGTGCCGAAGATTGGACTGAAGGCAGTGCTGACAGAGCACAACAGCACCTGGACCTTCTACCATCTGTATGAGGAACTGAAGGAAGAGCATGAGACAATGACTGCGGGAAAAGGACAATGACAGATCCGACCAGGAAAAGGCAGCTGGAGGAACTGGACCAGGTGGAACTGTGTACCAGGATCCTTTATCAGGCCAGGAATGAACTATATCTGAACATGAGGTTCCTGGACGTGTCCCTGAGCAGTCTTGGATTCGAGGCTGACTGGGGCCGCGGCGGGATTGCCACGGACGGCTGGCTCATCTACTATGGGCCGGAGTACCTTACCGGCCTGTTCAGCCAGGGCCGAAGTCTGGTAAACAGGGCGTATCTGCACATGCTGTTCCACTGCCTTTTCTGCCATATGTATACGCGTAAGGACAGGGATAAGGATTACTGGGACCTGGCATGTGATATTGCCATGGAATCCGTGATTGACGGACTCTATCAGAAGTGTGTCCATGTGCCGAAGAGTCCCCTTCGCAGGGAAACGTATTTAAGGCTTGAAAAGCAGCTGGCCCGGGAACAGGATGCGGATGCGTCCGGACAGGGGCGCAAAGAAGGGCAGGTGCCAGGACGGGAACATGTGAAGGCGTCAGGGCGGGAACGCGTGCAGGTGCCAGGGCGGGAACCGGGAAGGATTCCCCTGACCGCGGAGCGTGTTTACCATGCCCTTAAGGAGATGGGGCTTCCTGAGCGCAGGCTGGAGCAGCTGCGTTCCGAGTTCCATGTGGACAGCCACGATCTGTGGGAACAGGAGGACGACCGCAAACAGGCCAGACCCCGGCAGAATCAATGGAACGACAACCGTGAGAAGATACAGACCCAGATGGAGACAATGGGTTCCAAAGACGAATCCGAGGATAACAGGAGCCTTTTAGACCAGGTCCAGGTGGAAAACAGGGAACGCTATGATTACAGTCGGTTCCTGCGCAAGTTCTCTGTGATGAGGGAGGAAATGCAGGTGGACCCGGATTCCTTTGACTATGCCTTTTATACCTACGGGCTTTCCCTCTACGGGAACATGCCCTTGATTGAGCCTCTGGAGTCAAAGGAGGTTTACCGCATAGAGGACTTTGCCATTGTGATTGACACTTCCATGTCCTGTTCCGGCGAACTGGTAAGGCGGTTCCTGGAAGAGACATACGATGTGCTGTCTGAGTCGGAAAGCTATTTTAAGAAGGTCCATGTGCACATCATACAGTGTGATGATGCGGTGCAGTCCGACGTGGTCGTGACCTGTCCGGAGGAATTAAGGGAGTACATGGAACATTTTGAGATAAAAGGGCATGGGGGAACGGATTTCCGACCGGCCTTTGAGTATGTCAACGGGCTCAGGGCCAGACGGGAGGTGGCAAACCTTCGGGGCCTGATTTATTTTACAGACGGCAAGGGCATCTATCCGGTGCAGGCGCCGCCCTATGACACGGCATTTGTTTTTATTGAAAACATGTTCTCCGATGAATCGGTTCCCGCCTGGGCCATGAAGGTGGTGCTGGAGGAGGAACAGATCATGGAGTATAACGGAAAACCAAAGGATGCAGGAGAGCAGGACTCATGAATATTAAGCGGGCAAAGGAAGAGATTAAGGACACCATAGAGGCATATCTTCTGAAGGATGATAATGGGGAGTATGTGATTCCCTCCATCCGTCAGCGGCCGGTTCTTCTGATTGGGCCTCCCGGCGTGGGGAAGACCCAGATCATGGAACAGATATCCAGGGAGTGCCGGATCGGGCTGGTGGCATATACCATCACCCACCACACAAGACAGAGCGCGGTGGGACTTCCCTTTATAGACAGGAAAATGTTTGGGGGCCGGGAATACGCGGTGACAGAGTATACCATGAGCGAGATCGTGGCGTCCATTTATAATAAAATTGAGGACAGCGGACTTAAGGAAGGCATACTGTTCATCGATGAGATCAACTGCGTTTCCGAGACACTGGCGCCTACCATGCTTCAGTTCCTACAGTGCAAGACATTTGGAAGCCACAAGATCCCGGAGGGCTGGATCATCACGGCCGCCGGCAATCCGCCGGAGTATAACAAATCCGTCCGGGAGTTTGACGTGGTGACCCTGGACCGTATCAAGCGCATTGACGTGGAGCCGGACCTTGGGGTGTGGAAGGAGTATGCCTATAAGGAGAATATACATCCTGCCATCATTTCCTATCTGGGAATCAAGGGCCAGTACTTCTGCCATATTGAGACAACGGTGGATGGGAAAATGTTTGCGACGCCCAGGGGATGGGAGGACCTGTCACAGTTAATCCTGGTCTATGAGAAGCTGGGCAAGCGGGCGGACAGGAATGTAATCGGACAGTATATCCAGCACCCCAGGATTGCAAAGGACTTTGCCAATTACCTTGAGCTTTACTATAAATACCAGGATGAGTACCAGGTGGAAGGAATCCTGGACGGGATGATGAACGAGGCCCTGTGTGACAAGGTGGCAAAGGCTTCCTTTGATGAGCGGCTCAGCGTCACGGGCCTTCTGCTCTCCAAACTGGCGGATGGGTTTAAGGGACTGTTGGCGGAAAACCAGGTCATGGAGCTTTTGATGGAACAGCTTAAGGCGTACCGCCAGGAGCTGGAGCAGGCGGAAGATGGCGGACAGGGGGCCGTGAGTCAGGAATCCGGTGGGCAGGAACCCATGAGGCGGGAGCCCGGCGGCCAGGGACCCGCGGCGCAGGAAGGACGGCCCCAGCCTTCAGAAATCCTGCAGCAGCTGGCAGAGGACATGGAGAAGGAGCGGCTGGGCGGCAGGAGGAACGGCCTGCTTGGAAGGCAGGAGGACAGGATAAGACGCAGCTGCATCGCCATCCTGGAAGGATATGCACAGCAGATGCGGGAAGAGGCTGTGAAAGGCGCCGCTGCCGGGAAGGACGGGGCGTGGCAGTGGGTGCGGGGCCGTTTCATGGGACGGAGCGATGACTATGAAGCGTGGAAAGAAAGCCTGGGCCGGCAACTGGAGCATGCATTCAACTTCATGGAGGCATCCTTTGGAAACGGACAGGAGATGGTCATATTTGTCACGGAACTGAATACCAGCGCTGCCAGTGTGTGGTTTTTGGAACAGTATGAATGTGAGAGGTATTACAGATATAATAAGGAACTCTTATTTGATGAGCAGGAACAGGCCATCAGGGAGAGGATACGGTAGGGAGCACGGATGGTTACAAAGTACAATGTTTGTGGAGAACGCAAAAAATCAAGTGTGCAGAGGCTTCCGTCAGCTGACAATTGACGGTTATGCCGTATCATCCCAAACGCAGTTGAGCAACAGGAAGGTCAGGCAGATTAGATTATTGACTATGTAGAAGCAGGATCATAACATCAAAGCACCGAGCTACATAAACGGTTCGGTGCTTTGTCTTATACGTTAATTGCATCTTTCCGGTACGGATAAGATTGACATATTCTGATTTTCTTTGAGCACTCCAAAATACAGATACTATGGTTCTTTATAATACTCCTCTATAACGCACTCATGCGCTTTGGTCTTAGTACTATAATTTATTCCCACCAACAATAGCTTTCCGCTATAGTTTTCCAGAGATTTGGCATAACGTCGTTCCTTAATCTGTGAGATTGCACTTTCTGACGAATGATTCCATTTCAACTCCACAATCATACCCGGTTTATCCAGGTGATTCTGACGAGGAAGAAACACAATATCCGCATACCCTTTCCCCGAAGGGAATTCACGGATACACTGATAATATTCCCGTGCGCTGTAATAGGCAAGGGAAATGACACAGGACAACGCATTTTCATCATTATAGGCCAGGATGGATGTTTCCATATGGGACTCTGAAAGCCCCATCGCAACCGTTTCACTGTCCATATTCCATGTGGCCGCCAGAATCTTTTTTGATTGCTCTATGGATTTCACCACCATATCCCATCCGGCTGACTCTACCGCATTGCAAAATTCCGAAGATATTTCCGAGTTAGGAATAAACACCTCTCTGGATATGAAATCATATCCCAGATATCCCAAATGCACCAATAGGGTCAGTACATCATCCGCTGACTGAAAGGTTGTCATATCATTGGAAAAGGTGTTTGTATTAACGGTTCTTCTCCCGCCGGCCAGAAGATCCACCACAGTGTCTTTCAGGCCCTTATAATTCATGACAATATAATTACGCAGTGCTTCAAATGTCTCTGTTTTATTCCAGAAATTATCATAATTTCCGGTCAGCATTGCGCTGACAACTGAACGCGGACTATAGATATGGGTATCGCCTCCGAAGCAATAGCCATCATACCAGCGCTGTATCTCGAAAAAATCCATTTTATACTGTTCGCACAATACCCTTACTTCCCATTCCGTAAATCCTGTAAAAGCAGCCAAGGGGCCGGGATTTGTCATGGAAAATTCATCAAACATATTCAGGGCGGAATGAGAACCATACTTCTTAATTGGCAGTATACCCGTCATATAGGCAAGGGCGACATAACTCTGATCCTTCAGGAGATTGCGTATAAAGTCAAGATAAATTTTCTGTCCCTTTGTATCCTCCCTATTTTCACGGAAAATACAGTCCCATTCATCTATAATAAAAATAAACGGGTCCGATGTTTCTCCATAAATATCCATCAGGCTGCTGATTAAGTCCGACTGATCCAGGTAATCAATATCCGGATACACTTTCATAAGATCCCGGAGCAACGACTTTTCAATCATGCTTCTCAGCTTCATGATATCATGCGTCCGGCTTAAAAACGTCTGAATATTCAAAAAAATCACATTGTACTTGTTCAGATGCTTTTTGAACATATCGTCTTGTGAAATAGAGAGCCCCTGAAACATCTCTGACGAATCAATATCTTTCTCATAATATGCAGTCAGCATATTTGCAGCCATGGATTTTCCAAAACGTCTCGGACGGCTCACACAGACAAAACGCTGTTCCGTCTTCAATACAGAATTTGTATAAGAAATCAATCCGCTTTTATCTACATATATTTTAGAATTTAATGCCATTTTAAATCCATCATTTCCCGGATTTAAGTATACTCCCATAGCTTATCACGCTCCCATTCCTAATTTAGTAGATATTCTTCTATTGTAAAGTATTTTTCCTTAACAATCCAGCATTAATCATATTTCCCACAATTTTCTCAAACAAATACTAAAATAAGGACTGCCCCATCAGGCTGAAATTCCAGCCTGGTGTGGCAGCCCCCTTTGCATTCCCGCCTAACTGCTCAGGGAACGCAGGTATTCCTGGGCATCTGCCAGCGCCTGTTCAGGCGTTTTCCGCCCGTTCAGGGCATCTAATAACCTTTGCCCCAATTGACATTCGAATTCTTTCTGGTCATAGCTGAAGGAACGGAAGGACAGGAGCGGCCTGCTTATGCCGTCCTTTATGTGTTCAGCCAGGTATTTAAGCCATGGATATAAATCGATGATATCCTGTTGTTCATAGACAATGGCCGAGGAGGATATCCCGCCAAGCATCACAAGGGCCGGGGCAATATCCGGGCCGGTGGCCCATTGTATGAACCGGCATGCCTCCGCGGCATGCCCGGAGAATCTGCCCACGCCCAGGGAACCGCCTGCCAGCAGTGAATTGTTGCCGGGCAATGGGGCAAACCCGATATCCCCATTAAATGCAGCGCCCTCGGCCCTGACAAACCGGGAGGCATAGTGGAGGTACAGGATGGTGGTTGCATAGGAACCGTTCACAAAGCCGGTGGCCACCTCGCTCCAGTCCTGTGTGTGCGCGGTATCGGCATATCTGGAAAAACGTATATAATCCTTCAGGGCAGTGATGGCGGCATCGGTCTGGAGGTTAATCATTCCCTTGGGGGTATAGGCCAGTCCCCCGGCAGAAATAAGCCTGGGGAGATACTCGCTGGTTACGGATGTCTGGCTGGTGTAGGCGGCTATACTGGAACCGTAAGGCGTAGGGGAATCGCTCCTGCACGCCCTGGTAAAGAACCTGGCCACGGTTTCCAGTTCCCCGTAGGTAGTGGGGACCTTAAGGGTATTGCCGGATCCTTCATAAAAGGCACGCTGCTGTGCCACGCTTTCAAACAGTGATTTCCTGTAAAAGAGAAGCTGCATGCTCACGTCAAAGGGATAGGCATATAAGGTCCCATTGAACCGGGAGTAGTCCCCTGGGATGGAATCCAGGAGATGCCTGAAATGACTGCCCGCATCCCTGTCAGCCTCTTCTAACGGGAGAAGGATCCCGGGCGCCATGTGTGACAGGCTGGAAGGGTCCACCCTTATGATGTCCCAGCAATCATCCGCGGATCCTGCCTTGTTCAGCAACTCACTTAAAGGTGTAGCGATGATCTCCACCTCGATTCCCGTGCTCCTGGTGAACTGGGGAATCAGGGTTTTAAGGGCTGATATGGTGGGGGTGTTGTGGGCAAGCATGCGCAGGGTACACCCGCCCTTTACACATATGCCGCATACTGCTTTGGCGTCCTTATCCTTTGGCATGACTGCCCTGGAACCATAGCAGACCCCGGAGGGCATGAATATCCTGGATGTCAGTGGATTATCAAAGTTCAGCGTATTCATCAGCGCTTCGGCGGCCGACATGCCGAGATACCTGTAATTCAGCTGGATGTTAATATAGTGGTTGTCCGGCAGCGCGGTAAGCGGCGAAAGACAGATGATGCAGGGACTGCTGCCGGTGAACCGGGTATAGGCATTTTCCGCCAGACGCGCCAGAAGCCCGCTTCCGGCAATACAGTAATCCGCGTGAGGATGGTCCGCAGCCAGCTGGTAAGAGGATGGGGAGAGCTCACCGTGGTTATTTTCATAGATTGAACCGTCTTCCAGGTGAAGCAGACGCTGCAGGCCTGTTTTTAAAGCCAGCTGGTCCCGGAAGGATAAGGAATCCGATAGAAAACATACCTCCAGCGGCTGGCTGATGACAGATGAAACCAGCCTGGCCGCTTCCTCCATATCAAAGGTGTAGGAGCAGAGCGCCTGGTGGGTTCCCTGCCGTTCAAGGAAGACCACGGGGATATCCGCGGTGAGGAAGGGGGCGTATTCAGCCCGTCCGTCCTCAAGGCAGGATACGGTAAGGACACCCATGACTTTCTCCCTCATGGCCTCAAGGATGACCTCCCGTTCCCTGTAGGGCTGGTCCCCGGATATATAAAGGCAGACCTTGCAGTCAAATCCCTTTGCCGCCCCCAGGACACCCATGTAGATATCGCTGTATTTTTTTTCGGAAATGTCAGGGATAATGAGGGCAATGGAACCGGATACCCCTTTGCGCAGGGTGCTGGCGCGCTTGTCAAGGCTATAGCCAAGCCTGGCGGCCGCGTCTTCTACCATCCGGATTTTTTCGTAGCTGACGCAGCCGCGTCCGTTCAGGACGTTTGACACTGTGCCGCGTGATACCCCGGCGGCTTTGGCTATGTCGTTCATGGTTGCCATAAATAGTCCTCCCTTTTTACCAGAAAGTATATCATAATCACATACCCATTTCAAGAATTGAAAGCAATGGGGACAAAGAAATTGGAACGAGATAATTTTGCGTACATTTTACACACCTAAATTATTGACACGTGATAATCAGAGTGATAATATAAAGTTAAGAAGAAATAAAAATGAAAGATGCAGGAGGATTACTATGGATATAAAGGCAATACTTCTTGACTTTGACGGGACGACCCTTCAGCGGGACCAGGTGTTCATTTCAGTCAGAAATATGTATGCAATCAGAAAAGCGCTGGACAAAGGCATATACATAGTTCCTTCGACCGGAAGGGCTGAGAACATGCAGCCACCCCAGATAGAAGCTGAAAAAAGGATCCGCTATTATATCACATCAGGCGGGGCCAGGGTAGTGGACCACAGCACCGGGGAAATCATCCATGAGGAAATCCTTACGCCGGAGGACAGCGCAAGGATGTGCAGGGTATTCGAGGGCAGGAATATATATACGGAAATAGCCGCAGGAGGAAGGATATACCTGGAAAAGGCTGTGGCTGACCATCTTGAGCGGTATCCGGTCCCCTCCCACCATGTGTGGTTCATTGAGGCGGGAAGGCAGATTGTGATAGATGAACCGTCCCGGTATTTTTCAGAGAACGGAATTGGCATAGAAAAAGTAAACATGTACGGCATTCCGGCAGGACTGCAGCAGCAGATATATGACGAAGTGGAGCACTCAGGCGTGGCCCATATAACCGATCCGGTGGGAGAGAACATGCAGTTCTTCCCCCAGGGCCTTGACCGGACCAGAGGTATCAGGAAGCTTCTGGATAAGCTGGGTATTTCCATGGAACAGGTCATGAGCATCGGGGATTCAGTGCTGGACGCAGAGGCTGTAAGGGCATCCGGTATCGGGGTTGTAGTGGGAAATGCGCCTCAATGGCTGAAGGATGAGGCTGACTTTGTGACAGCCCCATTTGACGAAGACGGGGTTGCCATTGCCATTGAGAAGTTCATTTTGAATGAAGGCTAGTGTACTGACCGCTGTGGGCAGCTGGCTGCAATGGAGGTAAAGGAGAGGTAAAGGATGGGAAGGGAAGTATTTGAAAGTTTCAGGCCCAGGCATGAAAGGCTGGTGTGCATTGACTCGGATGGCTGTGCATTTGACACCATGGAGATAAAGCATAAAGAGTGCTTCTGCCCGGCCATGATAAAGCATTGGGGGTTACAGCCCATATCCAAGTATGCAAGGATGGCCTGGGAGTTTGAGAACCTGTACTCAAAGGACAGGGGACTGTCACGTTTTATCACGCTGTACAGGTCCATTGAGTTATTAAAGGACTGGGATGAGGTCAGGGAGTATGACTTTGTGTTCCCGGACACAGAGGCTTTGGGCCGATGGCTCCGGGAGGCGCCTGCCGCCAACAATGCCGCGCTGGCAGGATCCGATGACCCTGTGCTTAAAAGGACCCTTGACTGGTCCCTGGAATCCAATGAGCGTATATCGGATATGGTTTACGGCATACCGCCGTTTCCCTATGTGAAGGAGTCCATAGTAAGGCTCAGCCGGGATGCGGACATCATAGTGGTTTCAGCCACTGACCGGGAAGCCCTTCAAAGGGAATGGGAGGAAAACGGCCTGCTGCCCTATGTGTCCATGATCTGTTCCCAGGACGAAGGCAGCAAGAAGGAATGCATCGGCCTGGTCAAGGACCACTACGGCCCGGACTGTGTGCTGATGATAGGGGATGCGCCCGGGGATATGAGGGCGGCCCATGACAACGGCGTGCTGTTTTACCCCATAAGGCCAGGGGATGAGATAAGCTCCTGGAAGGAGTTCAAGGAAAAATATATGGAAATGTTCCTGAACCGGACGTACAGGTCCGGGAGCGAGGCAGGGCTGATAGAACGGTTTGATGAATGCCTGCCTGTTTTACCGCCATGGAAAGTTACACATTAGCAGATACAAGTGATGCACCATAAAACAAAATACCAAGGAGGGTTCATACTATGAAAAGAAAAGCAATTGTAGCGGCTGCGCTTGTGGCAGCGATGTCGGCAACACTCATTACAGGCTGCGGCAAATCCAAGGAGGCTGCATTTCCCGACCCGGAAAAGACCATCACCCTGATTGTTCCCCAAGGAGCGGGCGGCGGCACGGATACCCAGGCCCGCCAGCTTGTGGAAGCCATGAAGGAGGTTTCCGGCAACAACAATATCATAGTTGAAAATGTAACAGGCGGTTCCACCGGAACCGGGACCAACCAGGTCATTGATTCCGAGGCGGACGGATACACGCTGCTTATGTACGGGACCTATGTGATCTGCGGCACCATGACAGGCTATACGGATGGATTTAAGGAACTGGACTTCATAACAGGCCTTTCCATGGAGCCGTTCGTGCTGGCGGTTAACGCGGATTCACCTTACCAGACCCTGGAGGACCTGGTTCAGGCCGCCAAGGCTGACAGCGGCAAGGTCACCCTGGGCAATGCAGGCGCCACCGCCACCACAGGCGTGGTTGCCTATGGACTGAACAATGCACTGGAATCCCCATTTAACGTTGTCTCATTTAACGGCGGTGCGGAGCTTATCCCCGCGGTACTGGGCGGACACTGCGACGCAGGTATATTCTCACAGTCAGAGGTACTTGCAAACATTGACGGGTTAAGGCCCCTGGTATTCTTTGGGGAAGGCCATTCCGTGCTGGCTGAGCTTGCGGATGTCCCCAATCTGGCAGATGCGGGTTATGGGGACCTTACCGTGCCGGGCGGCTGTTTCAGGGGTATCTGCGCGCCGAAGGGGACTCCGGACGAGGTAAAGACATATCTTGCCGACGTGCTTGAGAAAGCATACAATTCCGATTCCTTCCAGAACTGGCTGAAAGAACAGGGACTGCTGGGCGATTATTCAAAGCTTGGGGAGTTTGAGAAGTATAACGGGGAAATGGTTGAGTCCATGAAGCCCATCATCAAGGCAACCGGTCTGGCAAAAGGGGAATACGCTGAATAAGACGGACCGTGTCCGAGTCTGATAGAATTGCGAAGGTGGATATATGAAACTGAACGTAAAATTAATGCCGGCTTTCATGACAGTGTTATCAGCCCTTTATTTTATATATGTACTGTCAGGCGGGGACACGACCCTGTCGGCAGATGCTGTCGGCGGGGATCCGGGAGGCAAGGTGCTTCCCCTGGCAATGGCGGTATTCATGTTTGCCGGATTCCTTTACATCACACTCAAGGAACGCCCGGATGGGCAGGGCATGGATCCGGGAACAAAAAAGCTTTTCATCACGACCCTTCTGCTGTCGGTCCTGTATGTGCTGTTAATCAGGCATATAGGCTTCATCCTCCTCTCGTCCGTGCTGCTGTACTGCCTGGAATATATCTATACGACCATTGACCAGGACAGGGATATGAAGCAGGCCGTCCTGGGAGGACTGGGAACCATGGGAATCACGGTGCTTGCATACCTTATCATGAGGACAATCACTAAAAGCCTTATGCACCTTGGAAGGATAGGCACGCTTCCCGGGATATTTACCGCATCAACCTTCCAGGCAATGATTTCCCTGGTGTATGTGGCGCTGTTCACCTTCGCTGCCGGCAGGACCCTGTGCAGGAGGCTGAAGGCAGGGGGTATGAAGCAGATTGCGGACCCGGGTCTTCTTACTTTGGCAACGGTACTCTTTTTATATGTTGTATTCAAACAGTTTTTCAGCGTGAATCTGGCTCCGGGCATATTGGACTTTTAGGAGGTAACTATGAGTGAATTTATTGCTGGGGTAGGGCTGGTTGCCCACCTTTCAACGTTCCTGTGGTGTGCGTTCGGAGCCGCCCTTGGCATTGTTCTCGGCGCCCTGCCGGGACTTACCGCAACCATGGGGATAGCCCTTGTCATCCCCATTTCCTACCAGTTAGATACCGCGACCGGCATCGGGCTGCTTCTGGCCGTGTACTGCGGCGCTGTGTGCGGAGCATCCATCCCCGCCATACTGTTAGGCATCCCGGGCAACCCCAATGCCATAGCCACCACGGAAGACGGACAGCTTATGACTAAGAAGGGGATGGCCGGACAGGCGCTGGGGGCCGCGGTCATTGCCTCCATGATCGGCGGTCTGGGTTCGGAGATATTCCTGATTTTCTTCAGCCCCCTTGTGGCGAAGATGACCCTGGCCTTCGGACCTGCTGAGAAATGCACCCTGGCCCTGGTGGGCATCGTGATCATTGCCGCGGTGTCCGGCGATGACATATTAAAGGGCCTGCTCATGGGCGCCCTGGGCTTTGTGTTCGCCTTCCTTGGGCCGGATCCCATGTCGGGGGCGCTGCGGATACCCTTTGTTTCCGTCCTTGGAAAGACGCCCTTTGCAAACGGCCTGGACATGACCTCCACGCTGATTGGACTTTATGGCGTCAGCCAGGTGTTCTCAGAGCTGGACAATTTCAGGAAACCGCAGAACAAGGAGATATGTACCAATATAGGGAAGATATTCCCGCCAATGAAAAAAATCCTGTCCATGTGGAAGATTATTTTCTCATCCCTTGGAATCGGCACCCTGATCGGCGCCATACCGGGAACCGGGGCCAGCATCGCGGTGTTCATGAGCCGCAATGCGGCATCCAATATATGTGAACACAGCAAGGGAAAGCTGGACATGCCCGGAACCGGGTGCCTGGAAGGCGTGTTTGCCCCGGAGGTGGCCAATAACGCGGTTACCGGAGGCGCGCTGATTCCTGCATTAAGCCTTGGCATCCCCGGGGACTCTGCCACGGCAGTGCTTATCGGCGCCCTTATGATAAACGGGATTACGCCGGGATTTGCCCTGTTCTCCCAGAACATGCCCCTGGTTTATTCCATTTTCCTGACGCTTTTAATCTCAAACATATTCATGGGGGTGTTCCAGCTGGCAGGGGTCAGGTTTTATCCAAAAATCCTCCTTATCTCACAGCGTGTGCTGATGCCGGTGGTCCTGATACTTTCATTTTTAGGGCCGTATGCCCTGGCGGGTTCTTCTGTCTCAAAAGGCGTTTATTTCCTTGGAACCGCCCTGGTCATGGGACTGGCGGGATATGTCATGAAAAAGAATAAGTATCCGATTGCCCCGGTGGTGCTTGGGCTTATTCTCGGGAAAATGTTTGAAGAGCAGTTCAGGAGGGCCGTAAAGCTGGGCGGAGGGACATTTTCCAGATTTTATACGTCGCCTATCTGCTGGTTCTTCATCATACTGGTTGTGTGTATTGTAACGTCTGTGGTGCTTAAGAACAGAAAGAGCAGGGTGAACAATGCTTAAACTGATATTTTTAGGTGTAAATGGTTCCCTCCAGGATACGGACAGCGGCAATACCTCCCTTCTCGTCACGGGAAAGGAGGGAAGCCTGGCCGTGGACCTGTCATGTAACCTCGCGGCTGTGGTCAATGCCGGTGTGGACGCGGTAATCCTCACCCATGAGCATATTGACCATGTGTACGGACTTCCGTCCCTGCTGCATCAGATGTGGATTGCCGGGAGGGGGAAGGCCCTTGACATCCATGTGCCCCAGGGGCTGGAGCAGCTGGCGGACGGGCTGATTCATCTGTTCGGCTTAAGGGAAAAAAAGAACATGTTTGAAATCAGGCTGCGCACGGAACCTGTGTTTTGTGTGGGGACCATGAAGGTTACTACGTTTCCGACGGACCATACGGAGATGTCCATTGGGGTTGTCATAGAGGATGGCATGGAAAGCGGTATGGAAGATGGCATGGAAGGCAGTATGGGAGATGACATGGAGGATACTATAGAAGATGTCATGAAAGATGTCAGGGGTAAGCTGGTCTATACCTGCGATACAAGGCCGCTTAGGGATATCCCCTCATTTATGGAAGGCGCCCAGGTGCTTATCCATGAAGCCTCCGGGCTTTCTAAGGACGAGGGGACATTGGTGAGGAAGGGACATTCCAGCGGTGCGGACGCAGGGAAGATGGCCCGGGAGCTGGGTGTGGATAAGCTGTACCTCTGTCATCTTCCCAGGGGAGAGGAAGCCAAGTCCCAGATCCTTCGTGAAGCGAAGCTTGTGTTTGGGGAAAGTTTTATACCCGAGGTTCTCGGGGAGATTGTGGTCGGCGGGTGAGAAGGAAGGGTAAGAACAAATTTGCAAAGATTTGTCACAAATACAGATAATGATGCTATAGTCAAAAGTTAATGTCCGGTTTTATTATTAATCAGCAGACGCTGAATAGACAACCGGAGTATCATCTAAATAAAACAGATGGTACTCCGGGTTCAGACATCCCATATGATTGATTTTATGGGAGGGAATCTGTAGACTTCATTTCATATTAATAAATCAACCTTAAAAGGTAATGTAGTCTGTTGTAAAGCATAGTCATGCAGCAATTAAAATATACCATAATTATCATTGTATTTGCTTCTTCACCATGATGGAATATTTGTGTATAGTCGAACACAAGTCAGAGGATAGTCTGGTGGTTTCCTTCGGAAATAATCGAAGGAGGAAATGTAGCATGAATACACTTGAAGTGTTGACATTAGAGCGTGTTTGAAAATTCATTCCCGCCGTCTGCCCTAAGGAATCCACCATAGGTACCCCCTTAGGACAAAGCACGCCCCACTTCGCGGTATATTTGGCCCCGATTCAGTCAGCGTAGCCCGCTACGCCTCCATCATCGGGACCAAATCTCCCACAAAGTGGGACGCACAGCCGACGGAAAGCAATTTTCAAACACGCTCTAGTGCTGGTAATTTTTACGGCGCTTGCTTACATAGATAATCATCAGAATAGAAAATAGCTATCCTCTACGACCAATAGAGGATAGCTTGTAACTATAAATTACTCAGTTATCCGAAGCGCAATCATCAGACGGCTCAATGTCTTTTGATTACTTCTAAGTAAATTATACACGGAGGACTTGAATTTTTCAAGTCCTCTTTTTCAATTTTGTCAGCTGCTCCTTTTATGTCTGTTTCGTGATCGGCGTGTAGTTCCCTGTAAACTGACCTAAGCCTCACAAGTAATTATCCCATTCCCGGATATTCTGAGTTTGCTATTTTCTTGAACCAGTTTCCCCTATATTTCTTTATATTTCCCAAGTTCTTTTTGGTCTAAAACTTTGTAGTGTGGTAAGCGCTCAATGAACATTTGAATACCAAATGCGTACTATATCATTTCCGCTTCATTATCGCCCCCTCCCTTCCTCCCTCCCTCTTTGCCGGATGCAGATTACCAATAAAACCAAATTGCACATTCAGCCGCATTTTGTTAATATGGTTTTAATGATGGTCAAAGATAATGGTTTAATTGGTTATAGAAAGTGAATATGGAGGGGAATGCTGACATATGAAGAAGACGATATCAGTCATAACATTAATTCCGAGATCCAGCCGGTTTTATGCGGAGCAGGTCCAGGCCCTGTTTGGGGAATGGGCGCAGGTCCATTCATACAGTACAGGGGACAGGTCCGTGGAGGGAATCGTGGAATCGGATCTGTATCTCCTGTCCACGGATGCCTTTGAGGATGCTGACGAGGCCAGGCGGTATGTCCCGCCGGACGGGCAGGTGGTGGAAATCCAGCTTACGTATCCCAAGGAAGTAATACAGGATCTGAAACGGATTCCAAGGGGGACCAGGGTCCTGTTTGTGAATGCCACCCGGCAGATGGCCAGGGAGGCAATCACCCAGCTGGAGCAGCTGGGGGTGAACCAGATCGGATTCGAGCCATATGGCCCTGATTCTCCTGTTCCGGAAGGCCTGGACATTGCCGTGACGCCGGATGAGGTTGGATTTGTGCCGCAGGGCATGAAGGAGATAATCAATATCGGGCACAGGCCGTGCACACCCGGCACCATGATAGAGGCAGCCATCCGCCTGGGCCTGGAAGGCCTGCTGGAGGAAAAACAGTTCCAGAATTATATGAAGACCATGGCGTCCGGCAACTACAGCTTTGATGAAATGTTTGCCAGGTCCAGGAAAATGGAGAGCCGTTTTGATATCCTCCTTGAGATACTGGATGAGGGGATGGTCGGGGTCAATGAAAAAGGTGAGGTATATGCCTGCAATCAGAAGGCCAAGGAGATTACAGGGGTTAACCGCAGCCTGATCATGGGCAGGATGGGAAGGGAGGTATTTCCTTATATTCCCTTTGATAAATGCATGAAGGCCAGGGCGCCTCTGGAACCAAGGCTTATCCGCATCGGTTCCGTGAATATCAACATGTCCCTGGTTCCTGTGCTGCGGCACGGGGAATGTATCGGGGCTTTTGCCACCCTGCAGCCATTTAATGAGCTGGAAAAACGGCAGAATGAACTGCGCAGCCAGCTGCTCCACAAGGGATACAGGGCCAAGTACCGGTTTGACGATGTGATTGGGGCATCCCCGTCCATCGGCAAGACAAAACAGATACTGCAGAAGATGGCGGTAACAGAATCCCCGGTGCTTCTGATTGGGGAGACTGGGACAGGAAAGGAACTGTTTGCCCATGCGGTCCATCTGGCATCCAGGCGCTGCGACGGCCCCTTTGTGGCAATCAATGTGGCTGCCATGCCTGAGAACCTGCTGGAAAGCGAACTGTTCGGATATGAGGAGGGCGCATTCACCGGCGCGCGCAAGGGCGGCCGGCCGGGATTGTTCGAATTTGCCCACAAGGGAACCTTGTTCCTGGATGAGGTGGAGGGAATGAGCCAGGCCATGCAGGTCAAGCTGCTCCGCGTCCTCCAGGAAAGGGAAATCATGCGCGTGGGCGGCAACCAGATCATCAATGTGGATGTGCGCATCGTGGCGGCGACCAATGAATCCCTGGAGGAGAAGGTGGAGGACGGAAGCTTCCGCCGGGATCTGTATTACAGGCTGAATGCGTTGCCGGCCCTGATTCCACCCCTGCGGGAGCGGGGAAATGATATCCTCCTGCTGATTGAAACCTTCCGGCAAAGGAGCGGGGGCCGCTTCATACTGTCGGACGAAGTGAGGGACCTGCTGCTCCATTACAGTTGGCCCGGAAATATAAGGGAACTTCAGAACGTGGTGGAATATCTGAGCTTTACGGGACAGGATGAGATTGGGGTGGAGGACCTGCCGCCCACTTTCATAAAGATTAAGGAAACGGACGGACGCCATGGCGTAGGAGGACTGCTGGGGGGACGGCTGGCGGAGAATGGGACTAAGTGGGGAAGGAATGTGGCTGGCGCAGGAAGTCCGGCTGGTGGGAATCCAGTTCAGCAATACCCGGCCAGCGATTCCCCGGATACCCAATACGCAGGCACCCGGCACCCAGACGCACAACACCCAGACGCGCAATACCCAGATGCACAACACCCAGATACACAACACCCAGACGCGCAATACCCAGATGCACAACACCCAGATACACAACACCCAGATACACAACACCCGGATACCCATATCCCGGACGGCTTCTGGTTCGTGTTGGAACAGCTTTACCTTGCATCGGAACAGGATGAACTGATTGGAAGGGAGCGCATCCTGAAAACCGCAAAATCCAGCCACATCCCCTTATCCCAAAAAGAAATACGGGACATACTGAATTACATGGCGCGCAATGGGATAGCCAAGGTAAGCAGGGGACGGGGAGGCAGCAGGATTACATTAATTGGTCGAAATAAGTGGGAGGAATATAAAAGATTGACCAATTAATACAAATAGACCATTTGTTAGCGGACAGTGGAACGGAAATAAAGGAAAAATCCCGTCATAAAAGTTGGCATGAATTTTGCTCATATATAATAATATAAATTTACTGCGATATAGCAGGGATTGGAAGGGTGAAAATGAAATACAATTTTGACGAAATCATTGACCGCAGCCACAACAGGTCCGCCAAGTATGACGAAGCAGGTAAGAAATTCGGCTCCCAGGATGTGATTCCGCTGTGGATTGCGGACATGGACTTCAGGACGGCCCAGCCCGTGATTGACGCCTTAAAGGCCAGGGCAGAGGAAGGAATCTGGGGTTATACATCCCGTCCGGATTCTTACTATGAGGCTGTATGCGGATGGCAGAAGCGCCATAACGGATGGGATATTGACAAGAGCATGATCAGTTTTAACCTGGGAGTGGTTCCTGCGCTGTCCTCCATGGTTCATGTGTTCACGGAGCCAGGGGACAAGGTGCTGATTCAGACGCCTGTGTACTCGGAATTCTACGATGTGACTGAGAGCTGGGGACGTGAAGTGGTGGAAAGCCCGCTGACAGAGCAGGACGGACGCTGGACCATTGATTTTAAGGACTTTGAGGAAAAGGCAAAGCAGGCAAGGATTTTCTTCCTGTGCAGCCCACACAACCCCCTGGGCATTGTGTGGACAAGGGAAGAGCTTGAGAGGATGTGCAATATCTGTATTGCCAATGATGTGCTGATTGTTTCGGATGAGATCCATTCAGACCTGATTTTCCATGGTAAGAAGCATATTCCCACCGCCACCTTATCGCCTGGGATAGTAGCCCATGTAATCAGCTGCATTTCCGGCACCAAGACCTTTAACCTGGCAGGGCTTCAGGCATCGGCCACCATTTTCCCCAATCAGGAGTTAAAGGCACGGTTCGATAAGTTCTGGTTTAATCTGGATATACACCGTAACAATGCATTCAGCACCATTGCCATGGAAGTGGCGTTCAATGAAGGGGAAGAGTGGCTGGAGCAGCTGTTGGAGTATATCGGAGGGAATTTTGAATTCATAAAGGATTACTGCGCTGCCAATATCCCAGAGGTTAAGCCCAATGTGCCGGATGCAACCTATCTGGTATGGCTGGACTGCCGGGGCCTTGGCATGGGCAATGAGGAGTTAAGGAGTTTCATGATCCACAAAGCCGGCCTCGGACTGAATGAGGGGTGGTCCTTTGGCCGCAGTTTATCAGGCTTCATGCGTCTCAACGCGGCCTGCCCGCGTCCTGTGCTTGAAAAAGCCATGGAACAGCTGAAGCAGGCAGTAGACGCAAGAAATGCATAAAAGTAATGCATAAAACAATGGAGGTATAGTTATGACAAAAGAAAAGTCTAAAAAAGGGTTCATCGTCCGGGCATTGGACACAGTGGAACGTGTGGGAAACGGTCTGCCTAATCCAGCCACCATCTTCCTGATACTGACCGGCATCGTGATTGTGCTGTCAGCCATCTGCGCCGCTCTCGGCGTATCCGTAACATATGATTTCCTGGACAGCGCCAGCGGTGAGATCTCACAGAAGACAGTACAGGCAGTAAACCTTCTGGCTCCTGACAGCATCCGCCACATGGTAACCACGGTTGTGTCCAATTTCACCGGTTTCTTTGCTCTGGGTACCGTGTTCACCATCATGATTGGTGTGGGCGTTGCTGACGGGACCGGATTTATGTCCGCATTGCTGCGCAAGGTGGCTGCTTCCACGCCAAAGGCATTTGTGACAGCCGTGGTTGTATTCCTGGGCATCATGTCCAATATCGCTTCCTCCACCGGCTATGTCGTACTGGTTCCCCTTGGGGCCATCCTGTTCATGGCATTTGGACGCCACCCCATTGCCGGTCTTGCGGCTGCGTTTGCAGGCGTTTCCGGCGGCTGGAGCGCAAACCTGTTAATCGGTACCAACGACCCCATGTTTGCAGGCATGTCCACCCAGGCCGCACAGATGATTGATCCGGGGTACACGGTCCTTCCTGTCTGTAACTGGTATTTCATGATGGCTTCCACATTACTGATTACCGTTATCGGAACCATTGTCACGGATAAGCTGGTTGAACCGCGCCTTGCGCCTTATGTGCCGGATGCGTCTGAGGTTGTACAGGATATTGCTGAGAATGAGAAGCGCGGCATGCGCTGGGCCGGGATTACCGCCCTGGCATATGTGATTTTCATGGCTGTGCTGGTAGTTCCTTCCAACGGACTTTTAAGAAATCCTGAAACCCACGCATTCCTTACATCCCCATTCATGAGCGGAATCATTTTCTTCATGATGCTTCTGTTCCTGCTTCCCGGTCTTGCCTACGGTATCGGCGCCGGGACGGTTAAGAATGACAAGGACGTAGTTGCGCTGATGAACAAGACCATTGCAGGGCTTGCAAGCTTCATGGTACTGATTTTCTTCGCGGCACAGTTTACGGCATGCTTTAACTATTCAAACCTGGGAACCATTATCTCCGTATCAGGTGCCAACTTCCTGCAGTCAGTTGGATTTGTAGGGCTTCCGCTAATCATCTGCTTCATTGTACTGACGGCGTTCATCAATATTTTCATTGCGGTTGACTCTGCAAAATGGGCTATCATGGCTCCGATTTTCGTTCCCATGTTCATGCGTCTGGGCCTGTCCCCGGAGCTGACACAGGTTGCTTACCGTATCGGCGATTCCAGCACCAATATCATCGCGCCGCTGATGCCTTTCTTCGTACTGACCGTTGCATTCTTCCAGAAGTATGATAAGAAGGCCGGGATCGGAAGCGTTATCTCCACCATGCTGCCATATTCCCTGGCGTTCCTGATTGGATGGATCATCATGTTCTCCGTATGGTATCTGCTGGGCCTGCCCTTAGGACCTGGTTCACCTATGTTCTATTAATTGAATCGTATGAATTGATGCGCCGCCCGTCATGCGGCAATTCCATAAACACGGAATGCTTCCGGAGGCCGCCTGTTGGCCCACGGAAGCATTCCACATATAATAAACAGCCGATACAGGCGGTTTAAGATAAAGAGAGGGATATGCGTTATGAAACCAAAGGAAGGTAGAATAAAAGAACTGCTTCGGGAAAGGGGACTGGACGGGGCAATCGTCTCCTCGCCGGAGAATTTCCATTATGTCACAGGATTTGGGGGGCACCAGCACACGGTCTCAAGGCAGCCGGGTTTTACGCTGGCAGTCATGCGCTCGGACGATAAGGCGCCCACCCATATAACAACCATGGATTTTGAGGCTGCCACGTTCCGCATTAAGTCCGCGGGTCTTGGCTTTGTGGTCGACCCTTACGACACCTGGGTCGGATTAAAGACCTGGCCGGAAATCGCCCAGGGAGCAGTGCTTCCCGACAAGGCCAGGATGGAAAGTTCGGCAGACAGACTGGAGCAGTTTGTAAAGGAATGCGACCTGGCGGATAAACGGATCGGCGTTGAGATGGACTATCTCACGGTTCCGTACTATAATATGATTTGTGAGAAGTTCCCCGAAGCGCAGCTGGTGGATATCTCAGACCTGTTCGTGTATGCCAGGAGCATCAAGACAGAAGAAGAAATACAGATGTTCCGGAAGCTCTGCCGCATTGCAGACCATGGATTTACCCAGGTCAGCAGGATGGCGGGAATCGGGGTATCGGAAAAGGAGATGTCCGACTGCTTCCGGGAGGATGTCATTAAGTCCGGATCCTGCGTGCCAAGCGCCTGGTCCATGTTTTCCACAGGCCCTTCGGGCGCACGTCTGACCCTTCCGGGCGATGGGATTGTCAAGGACGGGGATGTGGTCAAGTTTGACGCAGGGGTAAACGCGGAGTTTGATTTTTATACCACGGATACCTCCAGGGCATGGATCATCGGCAACGGGGACCCGGCCCTGATGAGGCTGAAGGACAGGCTGTATGAGGGACAGCGCAGGATGATTGCGGCTGCCAGGCCAGGCCTTCCGATGAATGAGCTGTACCACGCGGCTTATGACTATGTGAAGGAAATGTTCCCCTGCTACAGAAGGGGACACCAGGGCCATTCCATCAGTATGGGTCCGGCAACGGCAGAGGCGCCCTACATCAATGCCTCAGAGACAAGGCCCCTTGAAGCGGGCATGGTGCTTGCAATGGAGGTGCCCTGCTATATTGACGGCGTGAACGGATTCAACATCGAGGACATGGTACTGATTACTGAAAACGGATGCGAGGTACTGACACCCTGCACCCCACATTATTTGTAAGGGAGATGGATCATTGATGAAGGTTGTGATTGTAGGAGGTGTGGCCGGAGGCGCAGGAACCGCCGCAAGGCTTCGCAGGAACGATGAGACGGCGGAAATCATCATGCTGGAAAGAGGGGCATATATTTCCTATGCCAACTGCGGGCTGCCCTATTATATCGGCGGCGTGATTACGGACAAGGATGCCCTGCAGCTTCAGACCCCGGGGCGTTTCCATGCACGCTTTAACGTGGATGTGCGTGTGGACAGCCAGGTGGTATCCGTGGACACGGAGAAAAAGTGCGTGGTTGTAAGGCATGGGGAAGAAACCTATGAGGAAAGCTACGACAAGCTGGTGCTTTCGCCGGGAGCCGGACCTGTCCGTCCGGGTATTCCGGGGATGGGGGAGAACCATGTATTCACCCTGAGGAACATACCTGACACCTATGCGGTATATGACTTTGTGAAGGAACATAAGCCTGCCTCCTGCGCTGTCATCGGAGCCGGCTTCATCGGACTTGAGATGGCTGAGAACCTGGCTGAACAGGGCATCAGGGTATCGGTGGTGGAGGGGGCTGGTCATGTAATGCCTCCTATGGACATGGATATGGCCCATGCAGTACATAATTATATCCGGGCGCAGGGGATTGGACTCTATCTGGGACATACCTGCGCGTCCATGGATAAGGACGGGGTCATCCTGGATAACGGCGCCAGGGTGCCGGCAGACATGGTAATCATGAGCATCGGGGTGCGCCCGGATACCGGATTCTTAAAGGACAGCGGCATTGAACTGGGAGCCAGAGGGGAAATCCTCGTGAACCAGTACATGGAAACCTCGGCGGAAGATGTTTACGCCCTTGGGGACGCAGTGTCCGTGGAGCATGTGGTCAGCGGACAGAAGGTGCTGATTCCCCTGGCATCCCCGGCCAATAAGCAGGGGCGCATCGTGGGCGACAACCTCTGCGGCAGAAAGACCGCCTATAAGGGAAGCCAGGGCACTTCGGTGATGAAGTTTTTTGATATGACCGTTGCAGTGACCGGGGAAAAGGAAGAATCCCTCATTGCCCAGGGAAGGCCCTACCGCAAGGTAATCACCACCTCCGCGTCCCAGGCAGGCTATTATCCGGGCGGGGACATGATGACCATCAAGACCCTGTTTGACCCTGGGACAGCCGTTATCCTGGGCGCGCAGATTGTGGGCGGGAAAGGCGTGGACAAGAGGATTGACGACCTGGCCAACGCGGTGCGCTTTCAGCTGACCGGATATGATTTACAGGAAATGGAACTGGCCTATGCGCCTCCATTTTCATCGGCCAAGGACCCTGTGAACATGGCGGGGTATGTTATCGGCAATGTGATGGAAGGCCTTATGAAGCCTTTCTATCTGGAAGACCTGGACAGCATTCCTGAAGATGCGGTCCGGCTGGATGTGCGCACCGAGGAGGAATATGCCGGGGGGACCATCCCGGGCTTTATCAATATTCCTCTGGACAGCTTAAGGGAGCGCATGGGTGAACTGGATCTGACTAAGGACATATATATTACATGCCAGATTGGGCTGAGGGGTTATCTTGCCCAGAGGATCCTTGACCAGGCAGGGGCCAGGACATGGAACTTAAGCGGCGGATACCGGTTCTATGAGATGATGGCAAAGGATGAACAGTCCATGGCAGCCGCCATGACCATGTGCACGGAATGCGGTATGGAAGTAAATGCAAAATAAGATGTGAATTAACAGGGAATTTTGGATAAATTGAAGATTGACGCAGAATGTTGGTTGGGGTAGGCTTTTATAGATAACATTCTGCGTCATTTTTTTGTGGTAATATGGGTGCGCAGTGGGAAGAGGACGGTAAAAGGTACATGGAAAAGAGGAATCCGGGGGGATACATGTTTTCCAATGCAGACTTGAGGAGATTGATATTTCCGCTGATTGTGGAGCAGATCCTGGCTGTGTCAGTGGGGATGGTGGATACCATGATGGTATCAAGCGTGGGGGAAGCGGCTACCTCGGGCGTGTCCCTGGTGGATATGGTCAATACCCTGTTCATCAATATATTTGCAGCGGTGGCCACCGGAGGCGCCGTGGTGTCCTCCCAGTACCTGGGACAGAAGCGGCAGGACAGGGCCTGCCAGTCCGCGGACCAGCTGTTAATCATAACCGGGATACTTTCACTGGTCATCATGACGGTTTGCATCGTGTTCCGCAGAGGCTTCCTGTCACTGCTCTACAGCGGCGTGGCAGAGGATGTGATGAGGAATGCCAGGACTTATCTGGTAATATCAGCCATATCCTATCCGTTCCTGTCGGTTTATAATTCCTGCGCGGCCCTGTTCCGCTCCATGGGCAATTCAAAGATTTCCATGCAGGCGTCCATTGTCATGAATATGATAAATGTCATAGGGGATTCTGTTTTCATATTCATCTTCCACTGGGGAGTGGCGGGAGCCGCCCTTGCATCCCTGATATCCCGGATGACCGCCTGCTTTATCCTGCTGCTGCGCCTGAGGAACAGAAACCTGGATATCTATATCGGGACCGGCCTTAAGATGAACCGGCGCATGGTCAGGCAGATCCTTCATATCGGGATCCCCAATGGGATTGAAAACAGCATCTTCCAACTGGGCCGCGTCCTGGTGGTGGGGATCATCGCCATGTTCGGCACCACCCAGATTGCCGCCAATGCCATTGCCAACAATCTGGACGGCATGGGCGTCCTTCCGGGGCAGGCCATGAGCCTGGCAATCATAACCGTGGTCGGACGCTGTGTGGGAGCGGGGGATTTTAAACAGGCGGATTATTATGCAAGGAAAATGATGAAGGCAACCTACCTTATCAGCGGCCTTTGCTGTATTGCCGTCATCCTGACCATGCCGTTCACACTGAAACTGTATGGGCTGTCCCAGGAGGCGCGGCGGCTGGGAGGCATCCTGGTGCTGATCCACAATGGATGCGCCATCCTGATCTGGCCGGCCTCCTTCTGCCTGGCGAATGTCCTGAGGGCTGCCAATGACGTGAAATTCCCCATGTGTGTGTCCATTGTATCCATGGTGGTGTTCCGCATCGGATTCAGCTTCCTGCTGGCGGCCGGACTGGGCATGGGCGCGGTGGGCGTGTGGTGGGCCATGATTGCCGACTGGGTTGTGCGGTCTTCTTTCTTTGCCTGGAGGTTTTTTGGCGGGAAGTGGAAGACGTTTTATGTCCGGGGCTAGTGCTCCATCATGATAAATATCGGAGGTCCGGCATAAACTTTGGGTGAAAGGGGATAAAATAACTATACGTATTTTCCGGATTATGTTACTATAAGACATATATAAATGGATGGGAGATGACAAATCATGAAGGTAACATATATCCATCACAGCAGTTTTATGGCGGAACTGGAACATGCAGCGCTTCTGTTTGATTATTTTGAGGGGGAGGTTCCTGCGGTGGAGGGGGACAAGCCGCTTTTCGTGTTCGCCAGCCACAGGCATGGGGACCATTTCTCCCGCTCTATCTTTGAATTGGCTGACAAAAGAAGGAATGTAACCTATGTCCTGTCGGATGATATCTGGACAAGGCAGGTGCCGGAAGAGCTTTTGGGAAGGACCACCTTCCTGGGGCCGGGCGAGGACACAAGGCTGTTGGACGGGGCTGGGGAGCCTCTGGACATCGAGGCATTTAAGTCCACGGACGAAGGGGTGGCATTCCTGGTTAAGGCGGAGGGGAAAGTCATTTACCATGCAGGGGATTTGAATAACTGGGTGTGGGAAGGCGAACCGGAGAAGGATAACCAGAGGATGAGCGAGCGGTATCATACGGAGCTTGCCAAGCTGGCCGGACGCCATATCGATGTGGCGTTCATGCTGATTGACCCCAGACAGGAAAAGGATTTTTATCTGGGCATGGATGATTTCATGCGCACGGTGGGTGCGGATGTGGTATTCCCCATGCATTTCTGGGGAGACTTTGAAGCGGCGTCCAGGTTCAAGGCCCTGCCATGTGCCAGGGACTATCAGGACAGGATACGGGAAATACACAAAAAGGGCGAGAGCTTTATCGTATAAGAAAGGAATTGGACTATGATATTGATTCGGAACGGGCGCGTCATAGGGCCTGCAGAAGGACTGGACATAAAGGCGGATGTGGTGCTGGATGGAGGAAAGATTGCTTGTATCGTCCCGGCGGCAGGTCTTGGGAAGGACGGGAATGTGATTACTGGCAGTGCAGCCGCAGATAACACAGCCGCGGACCATGCAGCCGTAGCCATTGCAACTGCAGACAGCGCAACCGTGGACCATGCAGCCGCAGACAGCCGCCGCTACACGCAGGTCATAGACGCCGAAGGTATGATTGTAGCGCCTGGCCTGGTGGATGTGCATGTACATTTCCGGGACCCCGGGCTTACCTATAAGGAGGACATACACACAGGGGCAAAGGCGGCTGCAAAAGGCGGTTTTACCACAGTGGTCTGCATGGCCAACACAAAGCCCATTGTTGACAATAAGGAGACACTGGGTTATGTGCTGGAGGAGGGGAAGAAAACCGGAATCCATGTACTCAGCTGCGCCGCCGTGTCCATGGGCTTTAAGGGGCAGGAACTGACGGATATGGAAGGGCTGCTGGCGGCCGGCGCGGCCGGGTTCACGGATGACGGGATACCGCTGATGGACGGGGCATTTGTGCGCGCCGCCATGGAAGAAGCAGCGCGGTTAGATACCGTACTCAGCTTCCATGAGGAGGACAAGGCATTTATCAGGGAAAATGGAATCAACCATGGCAGGGTATCGGACAGGCTGGGCATCTATGGTTCCCCGGCGCTGGCAGAGGACTCCCTGGTTGCCAGGGACTGCATGATTGCCCTGGATACCGGGGCAACCGTGGATATCCAGCATATCAGTTCCGGCCATTCCGTGGAAATGGTCCGTCTGGCCAAGAAGCTGGGGGCTAAGGTATGGGCGGAGGTAACGCCCCATCATTTCACACTGACAGAGGATGCGGTGGAGGTACATGGGACATTGGCAAAAATGAATCCGCCCCTGAGGACGGAACAGGACAGGCAGATGCTCATAGAGGGCCTGAAGGACGGGACCATTGACATGATTGCAACCGACCATGCCCCTCACAGCAAAGAGGAGAAGGAACGTCCGCTGACAGAGGCGCCCAGCGGAATCCTGGGACTGGAGACAGCCCTTGCCCTTGGCATTACCAACCTGGTAAAGCCCGGCCACCTGACGATGTCACAGCTGATGGAAAAGATGAGCCTTAACCCCGCCAGGCTGTACAAGCTGGACTGCGGCCGCATGGAGCCGGGCGCACCAGCGGACCTTGTGATATTTGATGCCGGAAGGCAGTGGAAGGTGGAAGGATTTGAGTCTAAATCCTCCAACAGCCCGTTCCTTGGGGAAACGCTTACAGGTAAGGTCATGTATACAATATGCGGAGGAAAGGTTGTTTATGGAGATGGCGGAGATGGGGAGTAAAGCGCAGGACAGCCGTGGGAAAGCCGGAATGGGCAATGCTGAAAGGAAATATGACATCATACTCCTGGATGTGGACGGAACCCTTCTGGACTTTGGGCTTGCGGAGAAACTTGGTATGGCGGCGGTCCTGAGGGCATACGGGCTTGAACCTACCGGGGAGCGCCTTGCGCTGTATCATGATATCAATGAGGGCTTATGGTCTGCCTTTGAACGCGGCGAGGTGACAAAGGACAGGCTGGTGTGGGAGAGGTTCCAGATTTTCTTTGGCAGGCTTGGAAAAGAAGTGGATGGCCATGAGGTGGAGGAATTATACCGCGGTCATCTGGACCGGTCAGCCTATCTTATCCCCGGGGCCATGGACATATGCAGATACCTGAAGGAGCGCTATGAGCTGTATGTGGTGACAAACGGCACCTCATCCACCCAGTATAAACGTCTGGCGGCTTCGGGCCTGGATGGTTTCATGAAGGACATCTTCGTATCCGAGGACGCGGGAAGCCAGAAGCCCCAGAAGGAATATTTTGATTACTGCTTTTCCAGGATACCGGGGGCAAGGCCGGAGCGCATGCTTCTGGTGGGGGATTCCCTGCACTCTGATATCATGGGCGGCAATGCAGCCGGAACAGCCACCTGCTGGTATAATCCGCAAGGCAAGGCGGGCAGTCCGGACATCAAGGCAGATTATGAAATCAGGAACCTGGAAGAACTGAAGGATTTTTTATAGTGGATTGATGATGGGCTCCCCGGCATATCTTACGGAAATGGGATATGTCTGGGAGTCCATAAAAATCTCCTTTACATATTCACTTTAGTGTGCTAATATGATAGCGTGTAAAAAACACGGTATTAAGGAGGAGATTATTATGAAAAAGAAATTTATGAGCATAGCACTTGCATCCGTAATGGCATTATCCCTTGCAGGCTGCGGCGGTTCCGCTGGCGGGACAACCACGGCGGCTGACACAACTGCGGCAGCGCCTGCTGATACAACAGCCGAGGCGTCTTCAGAAGATACCACGGCGGCAGACAATACATCCGCAGAGGCTGCAGAAGCCACAGAGAGTGCCGGAGGAACACTGATTGTTGGATTTGACCAGGATTTCCCGCCCATGGGCTTTATTGGGGATGACGGTGAATTTACCGGATTTGACCTGGAACTGGCACAGGAAGTTGCAAAGCGTCTGGGACTTGAATACAAGCCGCAGCCGATTGCATGGGATGCCAAGGACATGGAATTAGAGGCAGGCAACATTGACTGTATCTGGAATGGTTTCACCATGACCGGACGTGAGGATGATTACGCATGGACCGATGCATATATGGCTAATACGCAGGTATTCGTAGTTGCCAAGGATTCCGGCATTGCAAGCCAGGCAGACCTGGCAGGCAAGGTAGTGGAGTGCCAGGTGGATTCCTCCGCCGAGGCGGCGCTGAAGGAAGTACCTGACCTGACGGCTACATTTAAGGACCTTCTGACAACCGCGGATTACAATACGGCTTTCATGGATCTGGAGCAGGGCGCGGTGGATGCCATTGCCATGGATGTGATTGTGGCCGGATACCAGATCCAGCAGAGGAATGCTGATTTCGTCATCCTGGATGATTCACTCTCAGCAGAGGAATACGGCGTGGGCTTTAAGAAAGACAATACGGAGTTAAGGGATAAAGTCCAGAAGACGCTGGAGGAAATGGCTGCTGACGGAACGCTTAAGAGCATTTCCGAGAAATGGTTTGGCGAGGACGTTACCACCATCGGCAAGTAAACAGCCGGTACATGGATGGCAGACAGAAAGAATGGATATGACATAAAGCCGCTGCGCAGGCGCACTGTCCGGGCTTCATAAGGCCCGGGCAGCAGCCTATTTGCCACAGCGGCTTTGCATGGTTTAAGAACAGATGTAAGATGATAAATGTTGAAGGCGGGTAACGGTTATGGGTAAAATGACAATCCAGCAGATGATTATACAGTTAGCAGGCGGCATGGGGACCAGCATACAGATATTCATGGTCACCCTTGTATTTTCCCTGCCTCTCGGGCTTGTGGTGGCCTTTGGACGTATGTCAAAGAATAAGTACCTCCAGGCCATTGTGAAGGTTTACATATCAATCATGAGAGGCACGCCCCTGATGCTGCAGCTGATGGTGGTGTATTTTGGCCCGTATTATCTGTTCGGACTCAAGATGGGCAGCGGATACCGCCTGTGGGCGGCATTTATCGGATTTGTCATCAATTATGCAGCGTACTTTGCGGAAATCTACAGAAGCGGGATCCAGTCCATGCCCGTGGGCCAGTACGAGGCGGCCCAGATCCTCGGCTACAGCAGGTTCCAGACCTTTTTCAAAATCATCCTGCCCCAGGTCATCAAACGGATCCTCCCATCGGTCACCAATGAGGTGATTACGCTGGTGAAGGACACCTCCCTGGCATTTACCCTCAGTGTGGCGGAAATGTTCTCCATTGCCAAGGGACTGGCTGCTTCCCAGACCAATATGATTCCATTTGTGGCAGCAGGACTGTTCTACTACATTTTCAACCTGGTGGTTGCCGTGGGAATGGAATGGGTGGAGAAGAAGCTGAATTATTACCAGTAAGGCAGGAGGAATGTGGATTATGAAGCTGTTAGAGTTAAATCATGTGGAAAAGTCATTCGGTGACTTATCTGTTATCAAGGATATTTCAATGAGCGTGGAGGAAGGGGAAATCGTATCAATCATCGGTCCCTCCGGATCCGGTAAATCCACCCTGCTGCGCTGTGCCACCATGTTGGAAACCATGGACAGCGGCGAGGTGGTATATCTTGGGAAGAAAGCGGCCTTTACCGGCCCTGACGGGAAAGCGGTTTATGCGCCTAAGAAGGAACTGAAGGAGATCCAGGGACAGTACGGCCTGGTATTCCAGAATTTTAACCTGTTTCCCCATTACAGCGTGCTGAAGAATATCATAGATGCGCCCATCCATGTACAGAAGCGCGACAAGGACCAGGTTATCCGGGAAGCCAGGGAACTCCTTAAGAAGATGGGGCTGGAGGACAAGGAAAATGCCTACCCCTGCCAGCTTTCAGGCGGCCAGTGCCAGCGCGTGGCCATCGCAAGGGCATTGGCCCTCAACCCCCAGATCCTGTTCTTTGACGAGCCTACTTCGGCGCTGGATCCGGAACTGACAGGCGAGGTCCTGAAGGTCATTAAGTCGCTGGCCGACCTGCACATTGCCATGGTAATCGTCACCCATGAGATGGCGTTTGCAAAGGACATATCGGACCGGGTCATCTTCATGGCCGGAGGCGTGATTGTGGAACAGGGAACGCCGGAGCAGGTGTTTGCGTCGGATAATGAGAGGACGCAGAACTTTTTGGGGAGGTATGGGGCTATGTTGCAGTAGAGTAGGTACGTCCGTGAAGCGGGCCAGGGCAGACGGCGGCGGATGGAACGCTGGGTTTTGGAGTGGCAGCTTCTAGGGCCCCGTCTTTCCTGCCGCCGGAACCCAAGAAGCTGCACCCTCCTCCACTATGCGTTCCATCCGCCGCCGTCTGCCCTGGCCCGCTTCACGGACTGGGGATTTCCGGCCGTAAGGGATATGAACTACCGATGGGAGGGTGGACTGGATGGCTTTGTGGATGGATTAACTTTCTAATAGCCCCATGCCTTCTAATATTTCGGCGGCGGCTTCGGCATCCGTATCCGCAACATAAATATCTGCTCCGGCCTTGGAGTTTCCGCCATAGATGTTCATGATCCCGCCGTTTCCAAGGTCTTTTTTGTAGGATGTCGCTGCTTTTTAGACCTATAAAATATTAACTCTAAAAACACTTTTAGAGAATAAAAATAGACATTGTCATATTATTGGCTTCAGCACAGGCGGTATTGAGCCAAGGGTAGACGACCGTTTGTTTGATAAAAACATGCTTGAAATTGTTGATTGTATATGATATTATATTTATAGGCAAAAGAGATTATATCTATTTGTAGCACAAGACGAAACCCCTAGGACCGCAATTCCTAGGGGTTTCATTTGGGCTAGTTGTCGTCATTCTTTCTGTCTAACCACCTGCATATGTAATAGGCAATTACATTTACCATGACAGAAATGATAAAAGAGATTATACCTTGCATTCGTAGCACCCCCTTTCTGCTACCAGAATGGGTGCGACAACAAGTATAGTATATCATATATGATAGGTTTCTGCTATGAGTTGAAAATAAGGGATATGAAATATTAGACCCGCATGAAAAACACTTCCTCAAACAATTCTATCGCTAGTATAGCATTGGGTAAATACCTGCGCATAAAATCCACAACTGATTCACCTTTCCCGCCTAAGGCATTTAGCCATAGTCTAAAGCCAAATTGTATAAAAATCAATTTTTTGATAGCATAGCTGAGACCCAATACACATTCTTATGAGTTCTTATATTCCTTTAGAAAATCTGGGTGGCAAATCAACCTATTCATATAGGTGCATTTGTTTGGTCAATACCTGGTAAAATAACTATATTTTATTACTCCAATCATTTTTCTACAATATCACTTCCTTACAACCCATCCCCTTGCCAAGCCGCCTCATATACCTGACAAAATAAATATGTGTAATGATTGTTGTCAGCACGTTGGATATGGCTTCTGCCATGTAGATTCCCCAGACTCCTATGAGGTGGGGGAGGATGAGGGCCAGGGGGAGCAGGAGGAGGAGCTTGCGCATGATTCCGAATATGAAGGAATACCAGGTGTTCCCAAGGGCTACGAAGGCATTTTGGTTCACCATCTGCAGTCCAAGTACGATGACCGTGCAGAACATGATGCGCATGGTGATGGTGGTGAGGCGGATCAGCTCTGCGTCGCTGGTGAACATGCGGCAGATCTGGGCCGGGAAGGCTACCAGGCAGAACCACATAAGTGCGGCACAGCCAATGCTCAGGATTCTGGCGTAGTGTATGGTTTCCTTGATCCTGCCATAGTTCCCGGCTCCCAGGTTGTAGCTGAGGATTGGCTGGGCGCCTGTGATGATGCCGATCAGGGGCATGAAGAATACCTGGCTGATGCTGGTCAGGAGGGCCATGGAGGCAATGTGCAGGTTGCTTTTGTCCCCGCCGTAACGGATTAACAGCCAGTTCAGGACAATGACCACAATGCTTTCATTTACACGGAAGGTAAATGGGGACAGGCCCAGTGCGCACATGGGGCGGACGATATGGCCTTTAAGCTTCATGCCGCTGAATGTAAGGCGCAGGGTAGCCCTTTTGGAGCAGAGGAAACACAGGACCCACAGGGCGGATACCAGCTGTGACAGTACGGTGGCAATGGCTGCTCCTCCAATCCCCATGTCCAGTACATAGATGAATATGGGGTCCAGGATTATGTTTAAAAATGCTCCTATGACAATGGTAAAGGTGCCTATGCCTGTGAATCCCTGGGCATTGATGAATGGATTCATTCCCATGGATAGTTCCACGAATACGGTGCCCATCATGTAAATCCTGAGGTAATCCCTTGCATAGGGCAGGGTGGCGCTGTCAGCTCCGAATGCCTTTAACATGGGAGTCAAAAATGCGGTACACACTGCCATGAGAAGGATTCCGATACCGACCAGCAGTACAAAGGCATTGGAGAGGTAGCGGCGGCCCTTTTCCATATCGCCGCTGCCCATGGCGATGGATGCAAGAGGGGCACCGCCCATGCCTGGGATGCAGCTGAATGCCGCTGTTATCATGATGATGGGAAATGTGATGCCAATGCCCCCAAGGGCCATGGTCCCTACCCCGGGCATATGGCCGATATACATCCGGTCCACAATGCTGTAAAGGGCGTTGACCAGCTGGGCAATGGTGATGGGGATGGTAAGCCTGATTAAAAGGGGCAGGATTTTGGCACCGGCCAGCTGGCTGTTCATATCTTGTCTGGATGATTTCATGCGGTTACTCCCTGTCTGAGTCTGGTTTTGTAATCCATGGGCTGACGCACAGGATACTCTCTATGTCGGCTTTCAGCAATTGGCTGGCAGTGGAAATCTGCCCCTTTTCCAGATAGTCCATCATGGCCCGGTGAAGGTCTACCGTGAAAATGTGGGATTTCATTTTCAGGGCATAGAAGATGGTCTGGATGTTCATGGCATTTTCCAGGACGGTCCTGGCGTATTCATTTCCATACAGGGTGAACAGCTTGAGATGGAATTCACAGTTGGTGGACCAGCGCGTGATGGACTCACTGGGGGGGATGGCGTCATAACGGTCGCATAGTTCCCATAAGGAGTCTATATCTGCTTTCTTGATATAGCAGTGGTTGTTCTCAAGAAAGGAACACTCCAGGGCGGAACGGAACTTTACGATTTCAAAAAGCTTTCCCTCGCTGGGCTGCATGAACTTATAGCCCTGGCGTGGTATGCTTACAAGGATTTTGTTCTCCGTCATCATGGTAAGGGCTTCCCGCACCGGGGCCCGGCTGACTTTATATTTGTCGATTAAAAATTTTTCTGTGAAGATATAGTCGAAAGGGTACATACCCTTGATGATATCAGAGAAGAGCGCGTGGTATACCTGAAGCTTCAGGGAATTTTCCTGATTGGAAGACATTTTGGGAACCTCCTGTTTGGTCTTTTGGTTTAATCATAACCTTATGAATAGTAGAAGTCAATAGAAAGAAGCCAACAGAAATGAGTACTAAAGGACAAGGATGGGAACTGTGATAATATCAGAAAAAACGATGAAAATAAAGGGTGACCTTAGAAAAATAAGAATAGGTGTACAAATTGCATAATTATTTTAAATATTATCGTGCATTATAACGGTTATACACAAAAATGCTTGCCAATAACAGGATATCGTGATATTATCAGAGCATACTCGAGTTGAACGCAAATGAGAAAGGAAATCATACTATGAAAGAGCAAGCAAAGTCCGGCAACAAAGTAATAGGTTACGTGCTTCTGGCCGTCATGGCTGTTTCGTTCCTGTATTTTGGGGTGTACAAGGTTGCCACGGGGCAGGCGCAGATGGATGTGCAGACGGCGTTTCTTACCATGCTGGTACTGCTGATCATCGGTGAGGTGATATCGACAGCAACCAAGGCCTTCGTGCCGTCCATGTTTATCAGCGCGGTATTGTTCGTGCTGGGGTTCTGGGCATATTTTCCCAAGGACATCCTGCAGGTGGGCGGTATAGCCGCCAATCTTCCCACGTTCCTGGTCATGATGATGGTTGTACATCTTGGCACCATGCTTGATATTAAGGAACTGATTGAGCAGTGGAAGACAGTTGTGATTACCCTGGCTGGAATGCTGGGTATCCTGGTGGTCATCCTGACATTGGGGACCGTGGTTCTGGATAAGACCACGGCGGCTATTGCGGCGCCTCCGCTTACAGGCGGCTTTGTGGCAGCCATGATGATGCAGTCCGTGGCGCCTACGGAGCAGCTGGCCATACTGGCCATGGCAGTGTATGTGCTTCAGGGATTTATCGGATATCCGCTTACAAGCATCTGTCTTAAGGCAGAGGGACGTAAGCTCTTAAAGGATTACCGCAGCGGCAAATATACGGTTGCCAAGGCTGCCGCCCAGGCCAATGCAGCAGCAGCTGATGATACCAGCGCATTTATCTTTCCGCAGATACCTGCAAAATATAAGAGCGATTTCACTTACCTGTTTACCATGGTAATCCTTACGGTCATGTCAGGATATCTGGATACTTTAAGCCATGGGTATATTTCGAAGTTCGTATGGGCGCTGATTCTGGGCGTGTTCGGCACTGCCTTCGGCTTTATTGAGAAGAACACACTGGTGCGCTCCAGAAGCATGGGCTTTATCTATACGGTTATCATGATGTTTGTTTTCTCACAGCTGAATACGGTCACACCGGATACCCTGGTGCAGCTGTTAAAGGATTTCGCGGTCCTGATCGTGCTGGCAACGGTTGGTATTGCTGTGTTCTCAATCCCGGTTGGAAAGCTGCTTGGCATGAGCCTTCCGATGTCCTTTGCACTGGGACTTGGTTCCCTGGCAGGCGGATTCCCGGCCAGCTATACACTGAGCGTGGAGGCTGCCAAGGTCCTTTCCTCCAGCGAGGAGGAATACCGGATCCTGGAGGAGCATATGCTTCCCAAGACATTGGTGGCAGGATTCGTCAGCGCCACCTCAGGTTCTGTGTTTGTGGCAGGCATTGTCATGGCCATGTTCTTTAAATAGTGTTTGGACAGGGAAAAGGAGCGGTTAATATGGATTTAGGCTTAAGAGGAAAGGTTGCGGTTGTGACCGGAGGCAGCAAGGGCATTGGATATGCCGCGGCCAAGGTGTTCCTGGAGGAAGGGGCTAAAGTGGCAATCTGTGCCCGCCATGAGGAGGAACTGCGGCAGGCGGCAGGGGAACTGGAACAGCTGGGACCTGTTTACTGGGAGGCCATGGATGTGACGGATGCCCAGGCCAATTATGATTTTGCGGAACGTGTGTACCGGCATTTCGGCAGCCTTGATGTGTGGGTGAATAATGTAGGGGCCACCGGCAGCAAAAAAGGTGAGGAATATGATGACGGGGAAATTGATTTCATGACAGGTGTCTGTTTCAAGTCAGTGATATTTGGATGCCAGGCAGCGTTCCGGTATATGAAAGAAAAGGGCGGCGCAATCGTGAATGTCAGCTCCCTGGCGGCAAGGTGCCCTTCCGCGGGCAGGAGTACGCTGTACGGGCCTCTTAAATCAGCAATCAATAACCTGACCAATACATTTGCGGGCGAGTACTGCGCCCATAATGTCAGGGTTACCTGCGTGATGCCGGGATTTACAGCTACCCCGTTGGCAAAAGCTAATATCAGTCAGGAGGAATTGGACCGCAATGCGGGGGCAACCCTGCTCAGGCGCATGGCTGACCCGGAGGAGATAGCAAGGCCCATTGTATTTCTGGCCAGTGACTGGGCCAGCTATATGACGGCCACCACCATAGAAGTGTCCGGCGGGCGCAGCATGACGCTGAACCCCACCTATGCCTATGATAAGCTGGGGAATGGGAAATAAAAGGGACATACGGGAGATATCAATCAACAGCGCAACTATATAATATAAAAAATCCAAGGAGGAAAAACAATGATTGACAACAAGATTACAATTAAAGACGATGAAATGGTGAACGTACAGAGAGGAGCCATCGGACACCGCGCAACCTGGACCGGCCTTACATACACAAAGGCAAGGGAGGCAGGCATGGAAGAGGCCGCAGAAAAAATCATCCGCCAGGCAATCACTGAGACAGGACAGATCCAGGGCAAGGAAATCAAGGCAAAATGCCCCAACCCGGATAGTATTTCCAGCTTTGCCGATACCTTCCTCACACCTACCCTGCGTAAGACCTTCGAGGTAGAGTTCAAGGAACAGACCGACGACCGTCTGGATATTGAATTCCATCATTGCCCGTTATTGAAGGCATGGCAGGACCTGGGATTTGACGACGCAACCTGTGCAAAGCTGTGCGACATGGCAATGGACGGCGACAGGAATATTGCCAAGGCAATGGGCTATGGCTTCCATCTGGGCGATACCATTGCAGAGGGATGTCCAACCTGCAAGATTACGTTTTTTAAGGAGGAAAAAGAGGATTGATAAAGGGCTGCCGGTATCTGCCTGACCGTTGATTGAGGTCCGTATATCCATATCATATGAAGCCTGCGGGATGTCTGGGTTTATGACAGTCCGTGGGCTTTGTGTTTGTGGCAGGTCATAGGCTTTATGTTTGTGGCAGGTCGTGGGCTTTGTGTTTGTGGTAGGTCGTGGGTTTTGTGTTTGCAGCAGGTTGTAGGGTTTACGCCTGTGGCAGGTCATGGGTTTTATGTTTGTGTCAGCCTGAAGGCTTTATATTTATAGTGGCCTGTAAACGGTTTATTTC
The DNA here is from genome assembly GCF_022440595.1 of Enterocloster sp. OA13. Taxonomy (NCBI): domain Bacteria; kingdom Bacillati; phylum Bacillota; class Clostridia; order Lachnospirales; family Lachnospiraceae; genus Enterocloster; species Enterocloster sp. OA13. The sequence goes on from NZ_JAKNTF010000001.1 coordinate 6,077,428, forward strand.
TTTTCAGAATATTTTACCCCCTAAAAATCCGGAATATCTGGCAGGAATTGTTTAATATATGGGCATACTTTATCAGGATGTATTTGGAATATACACGAAAATACACAGGAAGGAACAGGATGTGCCCATATGGATTTATCGCCTGAATTTAAGCGTCTTTTGACGCTTTTGTATATAAGATATCTGCCTGGAATTTTATGGCACCAGTTTTTGTCATTAGTATTCGCAAAGAATCGTAATGTTTAGCGTCTGTCGGTGTTTTGAATTTGAAGGAATATGTATATGGATATAGTTGTATATGAAAATGAAAAATAATAAAGGCTTAAGGGAATTTTCATTGATATTTCTTTCTCCAGGTGTTAAGCTTCAGTAGGGTATATCCAGGCGGAGGCGGATTCACAGGCCCGCCCGGATGATTCCGGATTACACCATGTATCATACAGCACAGGAGGAAACGTATCATGAAGAAACATTCATTCATCATAGCGGCCGCTGCCATAGCGGCAACCATTGCCCTTGGGACCGCGTGTGCCAAGAAGCCGGCGGTGGAGACCATGGAGACAGTTACCAGCGCGGCCCCCACGGAGGAAACCACAAAGCCGCAGCCCACAGGGACACAGCCGGAGGAGACCACGGCCGAAGCGCCGGAGTCCAAGGAGATGTACCATATGCTTCAGGGCACCGTCACCAAGGTCACGGGCGACGGGGATGTGTTCACGCTCCGGGCGGATGACGGCAGGGATTATGATATCAGGCCGGCTGACATAAGGGACGTGGAGGTTGAGATTGCAGAGGATGTACAGATTGCCATTGCCTATATCGGAGGGCCGCTGGGGGAGCTTAAGGACGTGACCCTGGTGGTGGCGCTGCCGGAGCAGGAGGAGTGGAGCATCCTTACGGAGAAGGGGACCACCACGGCCAATGCCATGAGCAGCTTTACCATGAAGACGGACGACGGACAGGAACTCAGCTTTTTAAAGGATAACTGCCCCATAGAGGACGGGTCCCTGGCCGGGGACAGCGGGGATGAGGTGAGCGTGACTTATGTAAATTCCCAGGGGGTGAACTACCCGGTGGAGATTAAGTCTGCAAAGTAATGGCAAATCTCCGGGATTTTATGAAAAACCCTTGCAAAATAAGCATTTTCCTTGTACAATCTGATAATGGGTAAACAGCGTGGAAGAGGGGCCGTATATGACCCCTCTTTTAATGGATAGCATTATAAAAGCAGATAAAAGAAAGGGTACGAACATGATTAGTGCAAGCAACATATCCCTTCGTGTGGGCAAAAAGGCATTGTTTGAGGATGTGAACATTAAATTTACGGAGGGCAACTGTTATGGGCTTATCGGCGCCAATGGAGCGGGAAAGTCCACGTTCCTCAGAATCCTGTCCGGGCAGCTGGAGCCGACCAGCGGGGATGTCATCATCACACCGGGACAGAGGCTTTCCTTCCTGCAGCAGGACCATTTTAAATATGATGAATATACGGTTCTCGATACGGTCATCATGGGCAACAAAAGACTGTATGAGATAATGAAGGAAAAAGAAGCCATCTATATGAAGGAGGACTTCACGGACGAGGACGGCATCAAGGCGGCTGAACTGGAGGGCGAATTTGCCACCATGAACGGCTGGGAGGCTGAATCTGACGCAGAGAGCCTGTTAAACGGCCTTGGTATTGAGACTGACCTCCACTACGCCCAGATGGGCAGCCTGCTGGGCGCCCAGAAGGTAAAGGTGCTGCTGGCCCAGGCCTTGTTCGGCAATCCGGATATATTGCTTTTGGATGAGCCTACCAACCATCTGGACCTGGATGCCATTGCATGGCTGGAGGAATTCCTGATTAATTTTGAGAATACGGTAATCGTGGTGTCCCATGACCGTTATTTCCTGAACAAGGTCTGCACACAGATTGCGGATATTGATTATGGCAAGATCCAGCTGTTCGCAGGAAACTATGATTTCTGGGTGGAGTCCAGCCAGCTGATTGTCAAGCAGATGAAGGAGGCCAACCGCAAGAAGGAAGAGAAGATTAAGGAACTGCAGGAATTCATCCAGCGTTTCTCAGCCAACGCTTCCAAGTCCAAGCAGGCAACCTCCCGTAAGCGCGCCCTGGAGAAGATTGAACTGGACGACATCCGTCCCTCCAGCCGTAAGTATCCATACATCGATTTCCGTCCTTTCCGCGAAATCGGCAACGAGGTCCTGACCGTGGAACACCTTTCCAAGACCATTGACGGCGAGAAGGTACTGGACGATATCTCCTTTATCCTGGGACGTGAGGACAAGGTGGCACTGGTAGGACCTAACGAGAGGGCCAAGACCATCCTGTTCAAAATCCTGTCAGGTGAGATGGAGCCGGATGAGGGGAGCTATAAGTGGGGACTGACCACGTCACAGGCGTATTTCCCCAAGGACAACAGCGCCGAGTTTTCCAATGACGACACCATTGCGGAATGGCTGACCCAGTATTCTCCTGAAAAGGATGCCACCTATGTCCGCGGATTCCTGGGACGCATGCTGTTTGCAGGCGAGGACGGGGTCAAGAAGGTGAAGGTGCTTTCCGGCGGCGAGAAGGTGCGCTGCATGTTGTCCAAACTGATGATTTCCGGGGCCAATGTGCTGATGCTGGATGAGCCTACGGACCATCTGGACATGGAATCCATTGACGCCCTCAACAGAGGTATGATTAAGTTCTCCGGCGTATTGATTTTCTCCTCACGTGACCACCAGATCGTGCAGACCACGGCCAACCGTATCATGGAGATCATCAACGGAAAGCTCATTGATAAGATTACCACATATGATGAATACCTTGACAGCGATGAAATGGCCCGTAAGAGATTTACATTTACCATTACAGAGAGCGAAGAGGAAGACGATTAATAGAGATGAAAGGGAGGCAGGATGGTTATCCTGCCCCTTTTGCATTGATTGGCTGGCGCTGGTTTTCCGGGCGCCGGAAAGGGATGTGTATGAAAAAACGGTATGCTGTGACATTGGCTGCGGCGCTTGTGCTGTCCCTGGCAGGCTGTCACACACAGGAATCCAGGATCCACCCGGATGAAACCACTGTGCAGGGAACGGGGACGGACCAGGGAAGTCCGGCACAGCCGGATCAGGGCGCGGAGGATGGACCGGACCTGGGGGATGGGAGCAAAAAGGATGACGGGACCCAAACGGATGATAAGACGGTTCATAAGGTGGGAAAGCAGGGGGATGATTATATCCTGCCGGATGCATTGACCCATGTCTATACCCAAAGTGAGCTTGCAGGCCTGACCCGGGAGGAGCTGCGTCTGGCCAGGAATGAGATATATGCAAGGCATGGACGGCAGTTTAACAGCGATGACCTGAACCAGTACTTTTCACAACGGCCCTGGTATCAGGGAACCATTTCTCCGGACCGGTTTGATGACAGCGTGCTGGGGCAGAATGAAAGGGATAACCTGAAGGCCATACAGGATATGGAGACAGGGAAGACTGTATGCGAAATCCCCAAAATCGGGACAGAGGAGTTCCCAAGGATAGACGGTTCCACCGCAACCCTGCCCATTTCCCAGGCCATGTACCGGATGGCCACGGGGGCTTCCGGGATGGAGGCAGAGTCGGCCATTACCCATGGAAAGACAACCCAGGCATGGATGTCCATGGTTGCGGAATATGTATCGCCGGAGAGACGTCCTGAACTGGTGATTGCCTATGAGCCGGGTGAACAGGTGCTTGAGGCCTTTAAAGAACCGGGAAATGAAGTCATCATGAAGCCCATCGGCAGGGACGCCCTTGTGTTCCTTGCCAACCAGTCCAATCCGGTCCATTCACTGACCGGCAGCCAGATTGCGGACATTTATTCAGGAAAAATCACCAACTGGAAGGTGGTTGGCGGGAAGGACCGGAAAATCCAGGCCTTCCAGCGGCCTGCGGAATCGGGAAGCCAGAACCTGATGGATAAGCTGGTGATGAAGGGAAAGAAGATGGCAGAGGCCCCTGTGGACCTGATCATAAGCGACATGGAGGGGCTGCTGGAGGAGGTTTCCGCCTATGACGGCACAGGCGATGCCCTTGGATATTCTGTCTATTATTATGCCAGGAACATGTACCGGAAGCCGGAGCTGGCCTTCATGGCCGTGGATGGCGTCATGCCTTCCAGTGAGACAATCCGCAGCAAAAGCTACCCCTTTGTCAATGATTTTTATGCAGGCATCAGGGCGGATACGCCAAAGGATTCCAAGGCATATGAGCTGTTTGAGTGGCTTACGGGGGAGGACGGACAGTCCTTAATCAATGGACTTGGATATGTGGGAATCGGGGATGGGGCCAAGGAGCTGCCCGGTAACCTGCTGGCGCCGGATGAGGATTTTACCGCAGCCATTCCCCTGCCGGAGGGTCATGTGATCCTGGCAGACGGAAGATATCTGTTTGGTGAGCAGGGGGTTGGGGTATTTGATTCCCATATGAACCTCCTTCAGTTCATCGGCCATGTGGACTGTGATGATGTGAACCGGTTTTTGGAGTGCAGCCGGGACGCCGTGCTTCCCATGATGGATACAATAACAGGCGGATACGGACATTACTCCATTGGGAAAAACCAGTGGGCGGACCGGGAACCGGAGGAAGATGATACCTACTCCTATTGGGATGAGGAGGCTTTTGCAGAATCCCATCCTGAGCTGCTTCAAAAGTACGGGGTCACGGCAGAGGATGTGAAGGTCCGCTTTTACGGGGAATATGCGGGAGTTTTTGTCATTACGGACCGGCATGCGGAACATTATTACGGCCTTGACGGGACGTTCCTTCTGGATTATGAGACAGGAGGGAAGGGTGAGGAGGAACTGCCCTCCAGATATGTGTATGGCATAGATGACCATATGGCCTACGTGGAAATTGTAGATTACGGGGACGGCAACAATCCGGGAAGCGTGCAGTACCATATCTACAAGGACGGCCGCCTGATGAGGACGTTGACGGATGAAGGCGGGGACGTATCAGATATAGAAACACATTTTTATACCAGGAGCAATGGCAATTACCTGTATTTTTATAATTATCAGGATGAGCTGTGCGCAAAGTTCCTGTATGGATATTATGGTAACGATTAACAATATGGACAGTGACAGTATCATGAATGGATCAGGAGGAAATGATGATGGAGAAAATAGCAAGCTTCAGTATTGACCACGTGAAATTACAGCCGGGAATCTATGTATCCCGCAAGGATAAGGTAGGGGAGCAGGTGATAACCACCTTTGACCTCCGCATGACAAGCCCCAATGAGGAGCCGGTCATGAACACCGCGGAGCTTCACACCCTGGAGCACCTGGCGGCAACCTATCTCAGGATATACAGCGGACAGGGGGACAAGGTGATTTATTTCGGGCCGATGGGCTGCAGGACGGGATGCTATTTCCTGATGGCAGGGGATTATGAATCCAGGGACATCCTTGACATGATCATCCACACATTCGAATATGTGCGTGATTTTGAGGGCGTGATTCCGGGAACGGAGCCAAAGGACTGCGGAAACTATCTGGACCACAACCTGGACATGGCAAAGTACGTGTCAAGGCGGTATCTGGAAGTGCTGTACCATATTGACGGGTTCCCGGAATCCAGACTTGTGTATCCCCAACAGTAGGAGGTAGGACAGATGGCAAAATTTATTTCATGGAATGTAAACGGACTCAGGGCCTGCGTCGGAAAGGGATTCCTGGATTTCTTCAAGGAAATTGACGCGGATGTATTCTGTATACAGGAAAGCAAGCTGCAGGAGGGACAGATTGACCTGGACCTTCCCGGATATCACCAGTACTGGAACTATGCCCTGAAAAAGGGATATTCCGGTACAGCCATGTTTACAAGGGAAGAGCCTTTATCCGTGTCCTATGGGATTGGGATGGAGGAACATGACACGGAAGGCCGGGTGATTACCGCTGAGTTCCCGGATTATTATGTGGTTACCTGCTATACCCCCAATTCCCAGGACGGCCTTGCAAGGCTGGACTACAGGATGAAGTGGGAGGATGATTTCCTGGCTTACCTAAAGGGGCTTGAGAAGAAGAAACCAGTGGTTTTCTGCGGGGACCTGAATGTGGCCCACAAGGAGATTGACCTTAAGAATCCCAAGACCAACCGGAAGAATGCCGGATTTACGGATGAAGAGCGCGGGAAATTCACGGATTTGCTGGCAGCTGGGTTTATCGATACCTTCCGGTATTTTTATCCGGATGCGGAGGGGATTTATTCCTGGTGGTCCTACCGTTTCAGCGCCAGGGCCAAGAACGCAGGGTGGCGCATCGACTATTTCTGCGTGTCTGAAAGCCTGAAGGACAGGCTGGTCAGCGCTTCCATCCATACGGAAGTCATGGGCTCTGACCATTGTCCGGTGGAGCTGGTGATGGAGTAGGGGATGTTTTGTGCAAAGGAGCCTGTAAAAAGGCAGAGGGATGATAGATAGATGAATCTAGTAACAATTGAACATTTGACAAAATCATACACGGAAAGGCGGCTGTTTGACGACACTGCATTTTCCATCAATGAGGGTGAGAAGGTGGGCCTGATCGGCATCAACGGCACAGGCAAGTCCACCCTCCTGAAAATCGTGGCAGGACTGGAGGAGCCGGATGACGGCACCGTGGTCCGCACAAGGAACCTCTATATCCGCTATCTGCCCCAGATACCGGAGTTTACCCAGGGGGACACGGTGCTGGAGAGCATCATGCGGGACAATGAAAATGAAACCCACTACAGCTCCAGGGAAGAGATGTCCGCCACTGCGAAAAGCATGCTCAATGAGCTGGGAATCAGGGACCATGACGCCAAGGTGGAGACCCTCTCAGGGGGCCAGCGCAAGCGTGTGGCCCTGGCAGGCGTGCTCATGAGCCGGGCGGAGCTACTGATCCTGGACGAGCCTACCAACCATTTGGACAGCGCCATGGCCGACTGGCTGGAGGATTACTTAAAGAACTTCCGGGGCGCCCTTCTCATGATTACCCATGACAGGTATTTCCTGGACAGCGTGGTGAACCGGATTGTGGAGCTGGACCAGGGGAAGCTCTACGGTTATCAGGGAGGGTATGAGGCGTTCCTCAGGCTTAAGGCGGAACGGCTGGAGATGGCGGAGGCCACGGAGCGCAAGCGCCAGTCCATCCTTCGCAGGGAGATTGCGTGGATCCAGAGGGGCGCCAGGGCTCGTTCCACCAAGCAGAAGGCCCACATACAGCGCTATGAGGAACTGCGGGACCAGACAGGGCCTGAGTATGACCGGAATGTGGAGCTGGAATCCATTGCCAGCCGACTGGGACGCACCACGGTGGAGGTAAAGGACCTTTGCAAATCCTATGGGGACAAGGTGCTGATGAAGGACTTTACCTACATTTTCCTAAAGAGCGACCGGGTGGGCATCATAGGCCCCAACGGAAGCGGCAAATCCACCCTGATGAAAATCATAGTGGGCTGGGTACAGCCGGACTCCGGCACGGTGGAGATAGGGCAGACCGTGAAAATAGGTTATTTTTCACAGGAAAATGAAGCCATGGACGAAAGCCTGAAGGTCATTGATTATATAAAAAATGCAGCGGAGTATGTGAAGACAAAGGACGGGAGCATCAGCGCAAGCCAGATGCTGGAGCGGTTCTTATTCCCGTCCAGTATCCAGTATACGGCCATAAGCAGGCTGTCCGGCGGTGAGAAGCGCAGGCTTTACCTGCTGCGCATCCTTATGGAAGCGCCCAATGTAATCCTTCTGGACGAGCCTACCAATGACCTGGATATCCAGACGCTGACAATCCTGGAGGATTATCTGGATACATTTCCCGGGATTGTGATAACGGTTTCCCATGACAGGTATTTCCTGGACCGTGTGGTAAACCGCATCTTTGCCTTTGAGGGACAGGGCCGGGTGACCCAGTATGAGGGCGGCTTCACGGACTACCAGAGGTCGGTCAGGGCCGAGGCGGATCAGGCCGGAAACCGTACGGCTTCCGGGGAAGCCCCGGGAACCGGAGCCGGAAACGCCGGGAATGCGCAGGAGGCCCAGGATGGTAACCAGGCCGCTAAGCGCAATAACTGGAAAGATGGCCAGAACGTCACCAGGAAGCTGAAGCTTTCGTTTAAGGAGCAAAGGGACTGGGAGACCATTGAGGAGGATATCGCAGCCCTGGAGGCAGCGGTGGAAGAACTGGAAAAGGAAATCGTCCGGTCCTCCAGCAATTACACCAGGCTCAATGAACTGATGGCTGAAAAGGATGCAAAGGAAAAAGAACTGGAAGAGAAAATGGAGCGCTGGATGTATCTGAATGAGCTGATGGAGCAGATTGAAGCGCAGAAATAATTGGGAATGGGATTATTATATATTAATACTACGGCCGCAGTGGATTGGGATTCACTGCGGTTGTTTTTTCCGCATAAATGGGGAATATTATCTGAAACTGAAATACATAAATGGAAAATGGATGACGATATTATAGGGAAGGGGCTATTTTGTTGACAAAGGGACAAAGTGATTATATACTTTTTGTATCGTGTCTGATTGGACACAGGCGGTTTGAGGAAAGGCGGTAACTAGAGATGAAAAAGGGTTTTCAGATAGGCAGGACCGATGGAAGGATATATGCAATGGGTGTAACCGCTGTTGCCGGAGGAATGCATTTTTCATATGCGTCAAAAGGAAAAAGCTGCGCCCTGCTTCTATATAAGAAGGGAGGCACGGCGCCCCTGGACCGGATCTGGTTCCCGGATGCCCTAAGGACCGGGGATGTGTGGAATGTTACTGTGCTGGGGGACTTTGAAGGGCTTTTCTATACCTATGAGGTGGATGGGAAGGAGACGCCGGATCCTTATGGCAGGCAGTTTACCGGCATGGAGCATTGGGGAAGCCTGGAACGGGTTGGCAGACCGGTGCGGTGCCCGGTAATCAGCGCAGGGGAGGTATATGACTGGGAAGGGGACATGCTGCCCCGGATACCATATGAACAATGCGTGATTTACCATATACATCCAAGGGGATTTACAAAGCACGCCTCATCGGGGGTAAAGCAGGCGGACCGGGGTACGTTTAAAGGCATTGCTGAAAAGATACCCTATCTCAAGGAGCTGGGGGTCACGACCGTGGAAATGATGCCTCCGGTTGAATTTGACGAAATCATCATGCCTGTCCACAATGACAGTCCGTTTGAACCGGAAAAACCGGATGGGAAGCTGAATTACTGGGGATACACCCGGGGACATTCCTTTGCGCCCAAAAGCGCTTACTCCAGCGGCGGCGGGAAGGAGCCGGTGAGGGAATTTAAGGACATGGTAAAGGCGTTTCACCGGGAAGGGCTTGAGATTGTGATTGAGCTGTTCTTTGACGGAAAGGAAGCCCCGGCCTATGTGCTGGATGCGGTGCGCTTCTGGGCCCATGAGTACCATGTGGACGGAATCCATCTGATTGGTTATGCGCCGGTCAAGCTGCTGGGGGAGGATCCGTATCTCAGCAGGCTGAAACTGTTTGCCCCTGACTGGGAAGGCGTTGAGCCTGGGACGTGCAGGCACCTGGCCAGGTATAATGACGGTTTCATGATGGATATGCGGGGGCTGCTAAAAGGGGATGAGGGGCACATGGACCATCTGGCCTTCCATACCCGCCATAACCCGGAGAAGGTGGGGGCCATTAATTACATGGCCAACACCAATGGATTTACCATGATGGACCTGGTGTCCTATGACCGGAAGCACAACGAGGCCAACGGGGAGGACAACCGGGACGGTACGGACTATAACCTGTCCTGGAACTGCGGGGAAGAGGGGCCGAGCAGGAAGAAACGGATTGTCCGGATGAGGAAGCAGCAGCTGCGCAACGCCATGGTGCTTCTGTTCCTGAGCCAGGGAACGCCGTTAATCATGGCCGGGGATGAGTTCGGCAGGACCCGGAAAGGCAATAACAATGCCTACTGCCAGGACAATGAAATCTCCTGGATTAACTGGCGGCTTCTGGATACGAACCGGGACTTATTCGGATTTGTGAAACAACTCATAGCCCTGCGCAGGGAACATCCTGTTTTCCATATGTCCAAGGAACCAGCGCTTCTGGATTATAAGTCCGTGGGCATGCCGGACGTGTCCTATCACGGCCTTAAGACCTGGTGCCCCATGTTTGAGAATTACTGCCGCCAGCTGGGAATCCTGTACTGCGGGAAGTATGGGGAAAAGGATGGCGGGGACGATGACTATTTCTATGTTGCCTATAATATGTACTGGGAGCCGTGCGTGTTTGCACTGCCAAACCTTCCAAAGAAGCTTAGCTGGCATGTTGCCGTGAACACGGAAGAGGAGGACGCCATATATGCGCCCGGCGCGGAATGCCTGGTGATGGACCAGAAGAAGATAATGGTGAAGGCCAGAAGCATTGTGGTGCTGATTGGGAAGGAGGCGGCAGGCGGGACGGCGGATGAGCCTGCTGTGAAAAAAGCAGCATCCCCCTATAAAACCAAGGCGACAAAAAATAACCGGAAGGAATCAGATACCCATGTTGAATGAAGAAATACTCCAATATATACAAAACCACAGGGAAGAAGCCTACGAACTGCTCCTGACCCTGGCCAGGATTCCGGCACCGTCCAACCATGAGGAGAAGCGGGCCAGGTTCTGCAGTGAGTGGCTGAAGGCCCAGGGCGCGGAGGGGGTCTATGTGGATGAGGCCCTGAACGTGGTCTATCCCGTGGATGCAGGGAATGATGTTCCGGTAGAGGTGTATATGGCCCACACGGATGTGGTGTTCCCGGATGAGGAGGAACTTCCTCTCCGGGTGGAAGATGGACGGATTTACTGTCCCGGCGTGGGGGATGACACGGCATGCCTGGTCAGTCTCCTGCTGGCTGCAAAGTACATTGCAGGGCATGTGGGAACCCCTGGCTGGAAGGAGCTGAGGGGGCAGAAGGACACCGGACTGGTTCTGGTATGTAATTCAGGCGAGGAGGGGTTGGGCAATCTGAAGGGGGTAAGGAAAATCTGTCAGGTCTACGGCAGCAGGATGGTGTCCTTCTGCACCTTTGACAGCGGCCTGGACAGCATTGTGGACAGCGCCGTCGGCTCCAAACGGTTCCGGGTATGTGTAAAGACCCAGGGCGGCCATTCCTATAATGACTTTGGCCGCGACAATGCCATTGCCAGGCTGGCGGACATAATCAGCAGGCTGTATGCGCTCCGTGTGCCGGAAAAAGGCGGCAGGACCACCTACAACGTAGGCATGATAACCGGAGGTACATCGGTCAACACCATTGCCCAGCAGGCTCAGATGCTCTATGAGTTCCGTTCCGAATCAAGGGAAAACATGGACTATATGGAGAAAATGTTCCTGGATGTCATTGAACAGGTAAAATCAGAGGGCGCGGACGTGGACCTGGAGGTAATCGGCCTGCGGCCCTGCGGCGGTGATGTGGATCCGGAAAAGGAACGTGCGCTGGTGGAACGTGCTATCCGGGCGGTAAGCGGCGTCACGGGTGCTGAACCTAAACGCCATTCCGGCTCCACCGACTGCAATATCCCCCTTTCCCTTGGAATCCCCAGTGTGTGCGTGGGAAGCTTCACGGGCAACGGCGCCCATACAAGGGATGAATACGTGGAAACCGCGTCCCTGGAACAGGGATACCGGGTGGCGTTTGAGATGATATTGGGACATGACTGAAAATTGCTCCCGGGTCATAATGATAATTTCCCCTACATAGATTTAGAGTGGGTACTCTTAAGGAATGTCCACGATAGCAGGAAGCGTGGGAAGATATGGAGTGCTCCCAAAGGCGTGTATGTCTTTGGGGGCATTTTTGTACCCTGAAAAAGATGATGTGTTTGGGAAGAGGGGAGAGACAGATGGCAGAATGGCATGAACTGTCAGGAACGGATGTATTGAGCAGCCTTGAAACCGGACGGCAGGGAATCGATGATAGGGACGCCGAGGCAAGGCTTGAAAAATATGGGGAAAATGTACTGGAGGACAACGGCAGGCTTCAGTGGTGGCAGGTGTTCCTGTCCCAGTTTAAGGATTTGCTGGTCATCATCCTGATTGCGGCGGCAGCTGTCTCCATGCTGACAGGTGACCCGGAGAGCGCCATGGTCATTTTCGCAGTCCTTCTGCTTAACGCGGTGCTTGGCACGGTCCAGCACCAGAAGGCAGAGAAATCCCTGGACAGCTTAAAGCAGCTGTCCTCCCCGGAAGCCAGGGTCATCCGGGCGGGAGCGCTGGAAGTGATTCCCTCCTCAATGGTGGTCCCCGGGGATATCCTGATGATGGAAACAGGGGACCTGGTGGCTGCGGACGGGCGGCTTTTAGAGGTTCACGGGTTTACTGTCAATGAAAGCTCCCTGACCGGGGAATCACTCAGTGTGGAAAAACATATAAAGGCCATAAAAGGCAGGGAATCCGCAGTGGCGCTGGCGGACAGGACCAATATGGTGTTTTCCGGTTCCCTGGTGACCTCGGGCCGGGCCATGGCCGTTGTCACTGCCACGGGCATGGACACGGAGATTGGCAGGATCGCGTCCCTGATGAATGAGACAAAGGAGAAGAAAACGCCGCTCCAGGTCAGCCTGGACCGTTTTTCCGGCCGCCTGGCCATGGCCATCATAGCCATATGCGGCCTGGTATTCCTTCTGAGCCTGTACCGCAGGGAGCCGGTACTGGACGCCCTGATGTTTGCAGTGGCCCTGGCGGTGGCGGCGATTCCCGAGGCCCTCAGTTCCATTGTCACCATCGTCCAGGCCATGGGAACCCAGAAGATGGCAAAGGAACAGGCCATCATCAAGGATTTAAAGGCAGTGGAAAGCCTGGGCTGTGTGTCTGTAATCTGTTCCGATAAAACAGGCACCCTGACACAGAACCGGATGGACGTGGAACGGGTCTATATCAACCACACGGAACAGGATGTGATGTGGCTGGGCCGCAGCAGGAACAGGATGGATGTAAAACTGTTCCTGTACGGCGCCGTGCTCAACAACAATGCCTCCTCGGGCGGGGGACAGGATGAGGGGGACCCCATGGAGATTGCCCTGCTCCACATGGCGCGGGAGGCGGGGATGATTCCGGAGCAGGTGCGGATGATGAACCACAGGAAACGGGAAATCCCCTTTGACTCAGCCAGGAAGCTGATGACCACGGTTAACGAGGTGGAGGGACAGGAGCTGATTTTTGTCAAAGGCGCCGTGGATGTGCTTCTGAAAAAATGCAGCCGCCTTGCAAACCCGGCCGCCAGCCAGGCAGAGGGGAAAACCAGCGTCAAGCTGTCTGCCGCCGAAGCAGGAGACAGATTCCCGGATGGACCTGAAGGCGGAACCGGATACGGGAGCAAAACCGGATACAGGAGTGGAACCGGATACGGGGGCGGAGCCGGATACAGGAGCGGAACCGGAACCGGGACCGGGGACGTTCCCTCCCGCAGCCTGTCCTCCTCGGACAGACAGAGAATCCTGAACCAGAACACCCTCTGGTCGTCCAGGGGACTGCGCGTGCTGGCATTGGCCTGCCGTCCTTATGCGGAGGCAGGCAAGAACGGCGAGGAGGAGGACCTTATCTTCCTTGGCCTTATGGCGATGATGGATCCCCCCAGGCCGGAATCACGTTCAGCGGTTGCCAGCGCCAGGCAGGCCGGAATCCGCCCGGTGATGATAACCGGAGACCACAAGGTAACGGCCATGGCAATCGCGGAGAGGATCGGCATATTGACGCCGGGGGACATGGCAGCCACCGGGGCGGAGCTGGACCTGATGGAGGAAGAAGAGTTAGACCGGAGGCTGGAGCACATATCCGTGTACGCCCGCGTTTCGCCGGAGCATAAGATACGGATTGTCAGCGCATGGCAGAGAAGGGGCCATATCGTAGCCATGACAGGGGACGGCGTCAACGATGCCCCGGCCCTTAAAAAGGCGGATATCGGCGTGGCCATGGGCATTACCGGGACCGAGGTGTCCAAGGACGCCGCATCCATGATCCTGGCGGATGATAATTTTGCCACCATCATAAAGGCGGTGGCCAATGGCAGGAACGTTTACCGGAACATAAAGAATGCCATCCAGTTCCTGCTGTCCGGTAACATGGCGGGAATCCTATGTGTACTGTATACCTCCCTGCTGGCGCTGCCGCTGCCCTTTGCACCGGTGCACCTGCTGTTCATCAACCTGATTACGGATTCCCTTCCCGCCATTGCAATCGGCATGGAGCCGCCGGAGGACGGACTGTTAAAGGAACCGCCCAGGAATCCCAGGGAGGGGATACTGACCGCCTCCTTCATACGCGACATCCTGGTCCAGGGCGGCCTCATAGCGGCAGCCACCATGTGGGCCTATACCACGGGGCTTCATGAGGGAGGGCCGGGAAGGGCGTGTACCATGGCATTCTCCACCCTGACCCTGGCCCGTCTGTTCCATGGATTTAACTGCCGCAGCAGCCATTCCATCATCCGGCTGGGACTGGGAAGCAACCTGTACAGCGTCATGGCATTCCAGCTGGGCGCCCTGCTTCTGGCAGCCGTATTATTCGTTCCGGGGCTGCAGATCATGTTTGCGGCGGCGGATCTGAGCCTGAGCCAGCTGTCCACCATTGTTTCAGCTGCATTCCTGCCCACCCTGGTGATCCAGATACATAAAATAATAAAGGAATCCATTGTCTAAATAGTGTCTGATTTCTGAAATAATGGCAAAATCGTAGAAAAGTTCGGAAAAATGTGGTAGAGTAAACCTTAGAAATGATTTCGGCGCAGCCGCCGTAACTGATATGGCGCGGGCCGGAAGAATCAGGAGGGTATCATGAGACTTGTAACATATGAAATCGAACACAAATCCGGACTTGGGGTAATCAGCAAAGACGGCAGATGGATATATCCCCTGACATCGCTGGATATGGATTACAAAACCATGCAGGAACTGATTGAGAACATCAGTGATTCGGAAAAACAGCTGCTGGACTATGCGTCCGGCCAGGACCCATATAAGATAAAAGGGGCGGCCCCCATGGAAGAGGTATGCCTTAAAGCCCCGATTCCCAATCCAAGGCAGGATGTGATCTGTCTGGGGGTCAATTACATGGCCCATGCAGAGGAATCCGCCCGCTATAAGAAGGAAGAATTCAGCGGGGAAAGGCCCTTTGCCATCTACTTTTCAAAGAGGGTGAACCAGGCCACTGCGCCGGGGGAAGGCATTCCCAGCCATCAGGATATTGTAAAAGACCTGGATTATGAGGCCGAACTGGCAGTCATCATCGGCAGGGAGGCCTCCCATGTGCCTGCGTCCCAGGTAAAGGATTACATTTTCGGGTACACCATCATCAACGATGTGAGCGCCCGTACCCTGCAGACACAGCATAAGCAGTGGTATTTCGGCAAGGGCCTGGACGGTTTCCTTCCCATGGGCCCATGTATTGCCACGGTGGATGAACTGCAGTATCCGCCCCATGTGCAGATACAGTCCAGGGTAAACGGGGAACTGCGCCAGGACAGCAACACCCGTCTGCTTATATTTGATATTGACCATATTGTCAGTGAACTGTCCCAAGGCATGACACTGAAGGCAGGAACCATTATTGCCACCGGGACACCGGCCGGGGTGGGCATGGGATTTGACCCGCCCAGATTCCTGAAGCCAGGCGATGTGGTGGAGTGTACCATTGAAGGAATTGGAACCATTGCCAATAAGGTAATGGACTGAGAGGAGGATAAAAATGGACTATTTACCTATGACCATACGTAAACAAAAGAACATTGCCCTGATTGCCCACGACCAGAAAAAGCGTGAGCTGATCCAGTGGTGTGATGAACACAAGGATATACTGTCCAAGCACTTCCTGTGCGGGACAGGGACCACGGCCCGCATGATTACGGACGCAACCGACCTTCCTGTGAAGGGGTATAACAGCGGCCCGCTGGGAGGCGACCAGCAGATAGGCGCAAAGATTGTGGAAGGGAAGATTGACTTTGTGATCTTTTTCTCCGACCCGCTGACGGCGCAGCCCCATGATCCGGATGTGAAGGCGCTTTTAAGGATTGCCCAGGTTTATGATATTCCCATTGCCAACAACAAGGCCAGTGCGGATTTCATGATTACATCTCCTCTTATGGATGAAGAATATGAGCATGATGTGGTGAATTTTAAGCAGAATATAACTGAGAGGGCGAATACGCTCTGATGTATTTGCCGCATCACTGAATGTTAGGATGAAGAATGAAGCAGATAAGGGGGCACATAATATGGAACAGAATTTATATGATTTGATGGATTGGGCGGGAATTGAGGAACTGGTGTATTCAGAGGCATCCAATCCCCACGCCATGCTGGGACCTCATCTGACGGAATCCGGCCTTTTGATTCAGGCCCTGATTCCCACGGCAGCGGAGGTTGTTGTGAAGATTGCATCCACTGGCAGGAAGTATCCCATGGAGCTGGCTGACGAGGCTGGATTCTTTGCAGTCCTCATTCCCAGGAAGAGCATGGCGGCATATACCCTGCTTGTGACCTATGACAATGGTGTGACGGATGAAATCCATGACCCATACGCCTATGCGCCGCAGTTCGCTTCAGAGGACCTTAAGAAATTTGCAGCAGGCATACATTATTCCATCTATGATAAGATGGGCGCGCATCCAATGACCATAAACGGTGTTTCAGGCGTGTATTTTTCCGTATGGGCGCCCTGCGCCATGCGCGTCAGCGTGGTGGGGGACTTTAACCTCTGGGATGGAAGACGCCATCAGATGCGCCGGATTGGGGAAGGCGACGGCAGTGTGTTCGAACTGTTTATCCCCGGTCTGACAACAGGCGTGATTTATAAGTATGAGGTCAAGACAAAGGCAGGACTGCCCATGTTAAAGGCCGACCCCTACGGCAATTATGCGGAGCTGCGTCCCAACAACGCTTCGGTTGTGTGGGATATCAACCAGTACCAGTGGAACGACAGGGCCTGGATGGACAAGCGGGCCAAGACCGGTACAAAGGACAGGCCGTTCAATATCTATGAGGTCCATCTTGGTTCCTGGATGAGAAAAGAAGCCGCAAAGGATGAGTCCGGAGAGGATATAGTGGGCTCGGAATTCTATAATTACAGGGAAATAGCAGTCAGGCTGGCTGATTATGTGCAGGACATGGGATATACCCATGTGGAGCTGATGCCGGTAATGGAGCACCCGCTGGACGAGTCCTGGGGATACCAGGTCACAGGCTATTATGCGCCAACCAGCAGATATGGCACGCCCGATGACTTCATGTACTTTATGGACTACATGCATGGCAGGGGAATCGGGGTTATCCTGGACTGGGTGCCCGCCCATTTCCCGCGTGATGCTTACGGCATGGCTAATTTTGACGGCACATGCGTTTATGAACACATGGACCCCCGCAAGGGTTCGCACCCACATTGGGGAACGCTGATTTACAATTACGGCCGCCCCGGGGTTTCCAATTTCCTGATTGCCAATGCGCTTTTCTGGGCTGAGAAGTACCATGCGGATGCTATCCGTATGGATGCGGTGGCCTCCATGCTGTACCTGGATTATGGAAAGAATGACGGGGAATGGGTGCCTAACATATATGGCGGCAACGAGAACCTGGAAGCAGTGGAATTCCTGAAGCATCTGAACTCTGTGTTCAAAGGGCGCGGGGATGGAGCGGTCATCATTGCAGAGGAGTCCACGGCATGGCCCATGGTAACAGGGAACGCAAAAGAAGGCGGTCTGGGCTTTGACTATAAGTGGAACATGGGCTGGATGAATGATTTCACCAACTATATGCGCTGCGACCCGTATTTCAGGAAGAATAATTACGGCGAACTGGTATTTTCCATGCTGTATGCGTACAGCGAGGACTTTGTGCTGGTATTTTCACATGACGAGGTGGTCCATGGCAAGGGTTCCATGATTGGAAAGATGCCCGGCGCCACATTAGAGACAAAGGCAGAGAACCTGAGGACGGCCTATGCATTCATGATGGGACATCCGGGCAAGAAGCTGCTGTTCATGGGCCAGGAGTATGCCCAGGTCAGCGAGTGGAATGAGGGCGCGTCCCTGGAATGGGGGCTGTTGGAACTGCCTGTCCATAAGAATATGCAGGACTACGTGAGGACGCTGAATAAGCTGTACCTGGAACATCCTGCCCTGTATGAGATGGATTATGACCCGGAGGGCTTTGAATGGATTAACTGCAGCTATCAGAATGAAAGCATGGTCATGTTTGTCCGCAAGAGCAAAAAGGCCGGGGAAACACTGTTGTTCATCTGTAATTTTGATAACATGGAACATGAGAAGTTCCGGGTAGGGGTTCCCTTCGAGGGCAGATACAAGGAAATCTTCAACACCGATGCAAAGGAATTTGGCGGCAGCGGCAAAGTCAATGGCCGTGTGAAGTCATCTAAGAAGATTGAATGGGATGAGAAGGAAGATTCCATTGAAGTCAATATCCCTCCCATGAGTGTCAGCATATATACCTGCACGCCTGAACCAAAGGCAAAAAAGGCTGGGACTGGCAAGGCAGCGGCCGGGAAAGGGCAGGCTGCTAAGACGGTTAAGAAGGCTGGGAGTAAGGCGGAATCGAAGGCTGGGCCGGGGAAGAAGGCGGAAGTAAAAGCAGAGCCTGAGAAGAAGGTGGAAGTGAAAGCGGAGCCTGAGAAGAAGGCAGAAGTGAAAGCGGAACCTGAGAAGAAGGTAGAAGTGAAAGCGGAGCCTGAGAAGAAGGTGGAAGTAAAAGCAGAGCCTGAGAAGAAGGCGGAAGTTAAAGCGGAACCTGAGAAGAAGGCGGAAGTTAAAGCGGAGCCTGAGAAGAAGGTGGAAGTGAAAGCGGAGCCTGAGAAGAAGGCAGAAGTGAAATCTGAACCGGAAAAGAAGGCAGAGAAGAAACCAGCGCCTAAGAGGCTATCCACTAAAAAAGAGGATCAAAAAAAGCTGACAACTGCCAAGACCGACCAGAAGCAGATATCCACCGCCAAGACCGATCAGAAGCAGATATCCACTGCCAAGACCGATCAGAAGCAGATATCCACTTCCAAGACCGACCAGAAGCAGATATCCACCGCCAAAACCGACCAGAAGCAGATATCCACCACCAAGACCGACCAGAAGCAGATATCCACCACCAAGACCGACCAGAAGCAGATATCCACCACCAAGACCGATCAGAAGCAGATATCCACCGCCAAGACCGACCAAAAGCAGATATCCACCGCCAAAACAGACCAGAAGAAGCTGTCCACAGCTAAGAAAGAAACCGGCAGGATATCCACGAAAAAAGAAAGAACAAAACAGATATCCACAAAAAAGACTGATCCCAAACAGATATCCACATCAAAGACAGGACAGAAGCGGCTGGGGACATCCAAAGCAGAGGCCGGGAAAACAGAAGATAACAGATAAAGAGCAGAAAAACCATATAATACGCAGAAAAACCATATAATACAAGGAGAGCGCAGGCCCCAGGCTTTGCGCTCTTTCCCTGTTTATGGTATAATGACCAGGCAGGCAATAAGCAGGGCAGGGAAGCGGCCCCGGGGATGCTTGGTTTCCAAACACGCCCCGAAGGCACAACGGATATACGTATCACACTGCCGGGAGTCAATGGATGGGGAGGGGAAAGGATGTTCAAATACATAAAAAACCTATGGCTGACAATTTCCCTCAAGAAGAAGCTGGGAACATTTTCCATCATTGTCATTCTGGTTATGGGGCTTTCCATTGCCTTTAACATATTAATCATGAATTTTTCCCTGGACAGCTTCAATGTGATATTAAATGATAATTCCCTCTGTTACGATGTGCAGGAAGCGCTGGAACAGGAAGCAGCTGCCTTTGAGGAGTATGTAAGGGACCGTTCCTGGGAAAGGGCCAAGGAGTACAGGCTGGCCTGCTTTAAGACGGAGGAGAGCATAAAGGCCCTGCCTTTTCAATATACGGACATCAACCAGGAGCGCTATGCCAGGACCTGGAATATTAAAAACGGATATGAGGGCTACCGTGTGTTCCGGGATGAAGTGCTTCACATGAACCCGGAGGACAGGGGATTTGTGGACAAGCTTTATAAGGTGTACGGGATGCAGGGATATCTTCAGACCTATGCCAGAAGGCTGATGCAGGCCACCATCAAAGAGGGGAAGAGCAGCTATCAGCAGAAAGTCCCGGTCCTGTATTATATTCCCTATATGATCATGGCATACTCCATTGTGATGATCATAACCGTCATCTGTCTGACCAAGCTTCTGTCCAATACCCTGATTAACCCCATGGTCCGGCTGGCCCACTGTTCCAGGAAGATAGCCAGGAATGATTTCAGCGGCAATGATGTGACGGTTGAGAATAAGGATGAGATGGGCGAGCTGGTCCAGGCCTTTAATAAGATGAAACATGCCACTGAAGGGCATATTAATACGCTGAAGGAGAAAAATGAGATAGCCGAACGTCTCCATAAAGAGGAACTTGGCCGCATTGAAATGGAGAAACGTCTGGATGCAGCCAGGCTGGAGCTGCTGAAAAGCCAGATAAACCCTCATTTCCTGTTTAACACCCTGAACATGATTGCATGTATGGCCAAGCTGGAGGAGGCGGACACCACGGAGAGGATGATATCCAGTATGAGCAGCCTGTTCCGGTACAACCTTAAGACATCGGAGCAGATTGTGCCATTGGCCCAGGAACTTAAGGTGGTGAAAGACTACATGTACATCCAGCAGATGCGGTTTGGCAGCCGCATTGCATATGACTGCCAGCTGGAAGTGGATGAGGAGGAAACCATCATACCGGCCTTCACCCTTCAGCCGATTGTGGAAAATGCAATCATCCATGGCCTGTCAAAGAAGGAGCAGGGCGGAAAAATCCTTCTAAGGGTATGGAAAAAAGAGGATAAGGTCATCATATCGGTTGCGGATACCGGAGTGGGGATGAGCCAGGAACGGCTTATGGAACTGCGCACTGCCCTCAATGCAGGCGGGACCGCACGGGTCGGGATTGGGCTTGGGAACATCTGCCACCGGATCCACGCCATGTACAGGAACGGTGACTTCAGGATATACAGCAGCGAGGGAAATGGCACGGTGGTACAGGTCATCGTACCGCAGGATGAGCATGCGGAAATGGGAAGCGGGAATCAGGAAACAACATAGGGGGGATTACATGCTGCGTTTATTGATAGCTGACGATGAGGTGATTGAGAGAAAGGTCCTTTATAAAACCCTACAGAAGAATATAGGGGATCAATGCGTGATCTTCCAGGCTGAAAATGGCCGTCAGGCGCTGAGGGTCTATGAGGAAGAGAAAATCCAGATTGCAATCCTGGATATTGAAATGCCTGGTATTAACGGGATTGAGGCCGCACAGAAAATCCGGGAAAAGGATAAGGAATGCTGTATCATTTTCCTGACTGCCTTTGATGAGTTTTCCTATGCAAAAAAGGCAATTACGGTGCGGGCCCTGGATTATCTTCTTAAGCCCTATGATGAGCAGGAGCTGATGCTGGTGGTGGAGGAAGCCATGCGGCTGGCTGCTGAGTACCAGGCCAACCGGCAGGCGGCTGAGTCCCAGGCCGGACGGGGCCAGAAGTATGAACTGCCGGAGACAGCCCTTTCTGCGGGGGATGATATGGAGGACGGCGGCCAGGTCCGTCTGTCCAAGGTGACGGAAATCATCAGCCATTATATAGAAACCAATTACATGTACGACATATCCATGCAGGACCTGGCACGGCATATGAATTACTCGGAAGCCTATTTCTGCAAGCTGTTTAAGCAGTGCTTTAATAAGAATTTCACGTCCTACCTGACGGAATACCGGGTGGAGGAAGCCAAGAGGATGCTGGCGGAGCCTACGGTGAATGTCAAGGACATCGGTAGGGCGGTGGGGTATTCGGATTCCAATTATTTCGCAAAGGTATTTAAGCGGATCACAGGACAAAGCCCAACAGAGTACCGGTTGTGCATATTCCAGAGAGGATAAAGGCAGCGTTAAGACGTATTGTGTGATATATGCATAAAGATAATGTTAAGACAGGTTAAAATCGTACTATGATTCACAAAAATTTACTATGTTCAGATTAAGATTTTCCTCTTATAATTTAATTAGCGTAAAGAAAACGTAAACAAAATATGCGAAAGCATAAAAAATGTATAAAGAGGAGGATATGTTACATGAAAAAAAGATGGATGAGTGCAGCACTGTGCGCAGTAATGGTAGCTGGTTCCCTGGCAGGCTGCGGCCTGAAGACACCGGATGCACCGACAACAACAGCTGCTCCGGCAGCAACCGAGGCACCTGCAAGTGAGGCAGCCGGGGAGAGCAAGGAAGAGGCTCAGACCGAGGCAGCTGCCGACACAAGCGACATGCCGGAGATTACCCTGGTCATGGCTGAAGTTAACCCCTTAGACACGATTGTTGGACAGACCGATTCCAAGTTCAAAGAGACGGTTGAGGAAATGTCCGGCGGCAAGATTAAGATTGACCTGCAGGCCAGCGGTGTCCTGGGTTCTGAGAACGATGTCCTGGATACCATGCTGGGCGGCGGCGGAACCATTGATATTTCCCGTATTTCCGCATTTGCACTGACAAGCTATGGCGCTGAGAAGTCCGTACTTCTCTCCATTCCTTACACATTTGCAAACCGTGACCATTTCTGGAAGTTTGCTGACAGCGAACTGGCTCCTGAATTCCTCATGGAACCGCACGACAACGGACTTGGTGTAAGAGGCCTGTTCTACGGCGAGGAAGGTTTCCGTCATTTCTTTACTGTTAAGGAAGTAAAAGGCTTAGAGGACCTGAAGGGCATGAAATTACGTGTGTCCAACGACCCGATCATGAACGGTATGGTTAACGGACTTGGCGCAAGCCCAACGGTTGTTTCCTTCAACGAACTGTACTCCGCACTTCAGACCGGTGTTGTTGACGGTGCTGAGCAGCCAATTGCCAACTACAAATCCAATGCATTCCCGGAGGTTGCTCCAAACCTGATTCTGGACGGCCACACACTGGGCGCCATCCAGGTCATCATCACGGACGAGGCTTGGGATAAGCTGACCGAAGAGCAGCAGAACATCCTGATGGAAGCTGGTAAGGTTGCTTCTGAATTCAACAGGACCATCTCTGAGGAAGCTGAGAACAAGGTGCTGGATGAGCTGAAGGCTGATGGAATTAATGTAGTTGAAGTTCCTGATATCAAACCATGGCAGGATGCTTGTAAGGATATCATCGAGTCTTCCACAAAGGATCAGGCTGAGCTGTATCAGCAGATTCTTGATATGAACAATTAATAAACGGCAATCAGAACAGGCACAGGGAAATGAAATTTACTCTGTGCCTGTATTAATGAAAGGGGAATTGATATGCCAGCAATGTTTGAAAAGATTGATAAAATCAAACCCGCATATGATATGACATATAAGTTTGTCCTGTTTCTCTGCAAGGTACTTCTGGTAGTGGATATCCTTATCACAAGCATGGCAGTGGCAGGCAGATACATACCGTTCATTCCTGACCCGGCATGGAGTGAGGAAGTGGTACTGACCTGTATGTCCTATATGGCGGTGCTTTCTGCTGCCCTTGCAATCAGAAGGGGCGCCCATATCCGCATGACGGCATTTGACCGCTATCTGCCATCTAAACTGGTGAAGAGCCTGGATATCATTGCCGATCTGGCAGTGTTTGCCCTTGCAATCATCATGATTACGGTTGGCTGGAAATATGCCACCGGAATCGGTTCCAAGGGTACCTATGTAAGCATGCCGAAGGTTTCCAGGTTCTGGATGTACTTCCCGGTTCCTCTGGCAGGCGCGGCTATGTTTGTTTTCGAAATAGAAGCTTTGTATAATCATGTAAAAGGCTTCTTTGTAAAGGAGGAGATGGAGTAATGGATGCAAATAGCATGGCAATTCTGGTTTTACTGGGAAGTTTCTTCCTGATGGTATTCCTGCGTTTCCCCATCGCCTATGCGGTAGCGCTTTCTTCTGTGTTCTGCCTTCTGTATCAGGGGCATAACCTGACCACCATCTGCCAGCAGATGGTAAAAGGCATCAGTTCCTTCAGCCTGATGGCCGTTCCTTTCTTCATCACCATGGGATGCCTGATGGGGTCCGGCGGTATCTCCGAAAAGCTGATAGCCCTGGCCAATGCATGTGTCGGCTGGATGCGCGGCGGCATGGCAATGGTTAATATCGTTGCTTCCTATTTCTTCGGTGGTATTTCCGGTTCCGCTTCCGCGGACACGGCTTCCCTTGGTTCCATCCTTATACCGATGATGGTGGACCAGGGATATGATGACGATTTTTCAACCGCTGTAACCATCACATCTTCCTGTGAGGGGCTTCTGGTTCCTCCCAGCCATAACATGGTTATCTATGCAACCACGGCAGGAGGCATTTCCGTGGGAAGCCTTTTCCTGGCAGGATATATACCGGGTGCGCTTCTGGCTGTCACGCTGATGATCGGTTCCTATATCATCTCTGTTAAGCGCAATTATCCCAAGGGTGAGAAGTTCAGCATCATCAACCTGATTAAACAGCTGAGTATTTCCTTCTGGGCCCTGGCGGCTGTGCTGATTGTTGTATTCGGCGTGGTTGGCGGCGTGTTCACTGCGACTGAGTCCGCGGCCGTAGCGGTTATCTACAGTCTGATTGTCAGCGTATTCATCTACAGGGGACTTGACTGGAAGGGCGTATGGAGGGTGCTTGGGGACTGTGTGGACACCCTGTCCATTGTCATGATATTGATTGCAACATCCAGTATCTTCGGATTCTGCCTGACCCAGCTCCATGTGCCGGACCTGGCAGCCAGTACCATTACAGGCATGACCAATAACCCGATCCTGCTGGCCCTGCTGCTGAACCTGATCCTGCTGATTCTTGGATGTATCATGGACATGGCGCCCATTATCCTGATTGCAACGCCAATCCTGCTTCCAATCGCAACCTCCATCGGCCTGGATCCAATCCAGTTCGGTATCATGGTTGTCCTTAACTGCGGTATCGGCCTCCTGACACCTCCGGTCGGCGCAGTGCTTTTCATTGGCTCTGCCGTTGCCAAGGTGCCCATGGAGCGTGTGGTCAAGGCTACGCTTCCATTCTATCTGTGCATGATTGTTACACTGCTGCTGATTACCTTTATCCCGGCTGTCAGCATGTGGCTGCCGACCGTACTGGGTGGTATGGCGAAATAAACAGCGGTGTTTCCATATGATTCAAACGACAAATCTCCGTCCATGTGAATATGGGCGGAGATTTTTTGTGCGCCCGGAATGGGCGTAATCCTAGAGACAGGAGTCCTGTTGTGATTGGAACATGTTCATGGTTCCAATTGGCTGGCGGAGTCAGGATCCAGGTACAGCCTGGCTGACTTTTGAAGCCTGAGGATGCTGGCAGGGCAGCTTTCCGATATCTGGCCGTTTATAAGGCGGGATATGGCCTGGGCCTTGGTGGGCGCCGGAACCACGCAGAACAAAGCCTTAGCCGACATCAGCCCGGGAACCGTGACCGTCATGGCATATTCCGGAACCTGGTCCATGGATGCGAAACAGCCGTCATTGACCTGCTGCTGGCGGCAGACCGGATCCAGCTTTACCGGTTTTACCAGACGCGTGTCGTTAAAATCAGCCACGGGTGGGTCGTTGAATGCCACATGGCCATTTTCACCCACGCCCAGGACGCAGATATCGATGGGATGTTCTTTTAACAGGGCTTCGTAGCGCGCCGCTTCCTTCTCAGGCTCTGTTGTTTCGGGGGAAATATAATTCACCTGGGCAAAGGGCTTGCGGCCGAAGAGATGTTCCCGCAGGAAGTTCCCGAAGCCCTGGGGCGCGTCCGGTGATAACCCGATGTATTCGTCCATGTGGAAGCAGTTAATCCGTGTCCAGTCCACATCCTCCGCTTCCAGCAGTCCGGCCAGGACTTCATTCTGGGACGGCGCCGCCCCGAACATCATGTTGATTACAGGCTTCTGGGAAAGCATCACATGAATCATGGCAATGATATCCCTGGCAGCTGCCTTTCCCATCTTCCCGCGGTCTTCGTAGATAAAGCATTGCAAAGCGTCTTTTGTAAAATATTGTATGGTTTCCATAAGTCCTCCTTCTTGTTAGTGGTGCATGCCCCCGGCTCTGCTTATCACAGGGAAAGCAGGCGTGCTGCTGACTGGCTGTCCAGGAACAGTCTCCAATCCGGATGTGTTTTTAGGATGGTGGCCGGTACTTCAGGGCTTACCGGTTCCGTCACGGTGTGCAGGATGGCTTCGGCCTTCACATCGTGGGGGACGGCTGAGATGATATGGCGGCATGACATGATCTGTTTCACGCACATGGTTATGGCCTGCCTGGGTACGGAATCGACATCTGGGAACCATCCTTCGCCTACCTGCTGTTTCTTGCATCTCTCATCCAGATCGACTATCTTGTAGGCTTCGTCCGTATCAAAATCAGCGGGCGGGTCATTGAATGCAATGTGCCCGTTTTCGCCGATCCCGATGACGCCCACGTCCACCGGCTCCTTCATAAGCTCACGGGACAGGGCGGCAATATTCCCGGCTACATCTCCTTCGCCGTCAACAAAATAGGCTGCTTTCAGGGGAACCCTGCTGACAAAGCGCTCCTTTAAGTATTTGCGGAAGCTGGCAGGATGGCTTTCGGGAAGGGCCACGTACTCGTCCAGATGGAACATCTCTACCTGCTCCCAGGGAACGTCAAGGCCGATAAGTGCCTCCAGGGTCTCAAATTGGGAGGCCCCGGTGGACAGCACCAGCCGGGCATGGCCCTGGCGTCTGACGGCCTCATTTAAAAGATCGGCAATTGCATTGGCTGCCTGTGCCCCCAGTTCTTTGGGGGTAGAAGATACATGGATCATCATGCTCATAATATAGTTCTCCTTTATAAAAAATGTTTTGTGTTTTATTGTCTGATACCGGATACATAGACGGAAGATATACGGATATCGTCATCAAAAATAAGCAGGTCCGCTGACTTGCCCGGTTCAATGCTTCCGTATGTTTCCTGGATTCCCAGGAAGGAGGCCGGGTTCAGGGAAGCCATCTTAACCGCCTCCCAGACGGGAAGGCCGGCCTCCTGCACCATCACGCGGACCAGGCGGTCCGTGGTCGCCACGCTGCCTGCAAAGCTTGTAAAGTCAGGCATATTGGCAATCCCGCCTTCAATGATGACGGGCACTCCGTTCTTCCTGGAACCCAGTAAGGATGGGCCGTCCGGCATGCCTGCTCCCCGCATGCTGTCCGTTACAAGGCAGATATCCCCATGGTTCTTGCACTTAAGGATTAACCGTAACAGCTCAGGCGGAAGATGGATTCCATCGGAGATGATCTCCACTTTCAGCTGGTCAAACAGGTATCCGCATTCAATCAGGCCCAGTATGCGGCGCCCCCGCTTCCTGGTAATGGTGGACATGGCTGAGTAGAAATGCGTAATCTGGCCATAGCCGTGTTCCACTGCTTTGACAATATCGTCAAATCCCGCATCGCTGTGCCCCATGGAGGCCTTGATTCCCCTTTTGGCAAGCTCGTCCCCAAGTTCCAGTGCGCCGGGAAGTTCCGGTGCAACAGACCACCTTACGATGTTGCCCTGGCCGCGTCTTAGGATCTCATGATAGTGCTCCGGATTGGGATGCACCAGATACTTTGGAGGCTGTGCTCCAGCCTGGGCCGGGGAAAAATAAGGTCCTTCCAGATGGATGCCCAAAAGATGGGGCATCTGCTCCGTTACGGCCCTGGCCTGTCCATAGGATTCAAAAAAGGCAAACAGTTCTTCATCGGAACAGGTCAGCGTGGTGGGACAGATCCCGGTGGTACCATGGTTAAGATGCGCCCTGGCTGCGGTCAGTATATCTTCCATGTGCCCGTCCATGAAATCGGCGCCGCCCCCGCCATGACAGTGGATATCGATAAATCCCGGTGACAGATACTGGCCGCCGCAGTCCACCATGGTACAGGAGTTAAGCTGCTCCCGGTCAGGTGTTCCCTTGCCGATGGATTCAATCACCCCGTCTTTCACGGATACATAGTGGTTGTCAAGTACGGTATCAGGAAGGACAATCCGGGCGTTTGTAAATATAAAATGCTCCATATGTGTTTCGCTCCTTTAGTCGAATTGATTCCAGAATAGAAGAAAAGCAATTAAAAGTCAATAGGTTTTGGGTAAAATATACAATAAAGTTAAAGATTCATGAGATAAAAATAGCGAAAATTTTTTCCGTATTGACATTGCATATTGCAGTGGACTATAATATGGACAACGGAAACGTTTTCGAAAACAATTTAACTTAGTTAATTTCACAACATGTGACCAATTGCTGGGGAGAAAGTGGGAAGGAATGTGGAATTATGCTGATGGAAGTAAAAAAGATAACCTTAAAGGACATAGCCCAGGCCAGCGGATATTCCCTGGTATCTGTCCACAGGGCCCTGAATAACAAGGAAGGGGTCAGCAAGGCAGTTAAGCAGGAGATCCTGAATGTTGCCAATGAGATGGGATATACTGCCAATTACGTGGCTTCAGCGCTGAAGCGGCGTCAGGTGAACCTGGCAGTGGTGCTCCCGGAGCCGGAGGAAGGCGGAAAATACTATTTCCGTTACATATGGAAGGGCTGCAGGGTATACGAGGCAGAAGAGGAAGGATACAACATGAATGTGATGAACTACACATTCAGTGTTGACGGAGACTCCGGGGACAGGGAACAGGTGGAAATCTTAAGGAACCTGTATGAGGAGTGGGGAGGCCAGCTGGACGGTCTTCTGACAGCGCCTAATATCAACAGCTCCAGGATGGAATGCCTGTTAAGCCAGTTCACGGCAAAGGGAGTGGCCGTGGTCCTTATTGACAATGATTTTAAAGACTGCGGAAGGCTCTGCTGTGTGGCGCCCAACGACACCTATACCGGACAGCTGGCAGCAGAACTTATGAACATGGTACTCAAAGGACAGAAGGGCACCATCCTTGTTGCGGCGGGAGACGAAGGTTCCCTGTCCCATAAGATGAATGCGGCTGGTTTTGAGGATTATTTCAGGAAGAATAACGCGGACATCACGGTGAGATGCATACAGGATTTATACCGGGCAGAAGCCAACAAGCAGCAGATGCTGGCATGCTTCAGGGAAGATGAAAGCATTATCGGCGCATACTCCGTAAGGGCCAGGAACACCATCCCGCTGTGTGAGGCGGCGATTGCGTCAGGAAGGATCCAGGAGCTGTTCCTG
This sequence comes from Enterocloster sp. OA13, assembly GCF_022440595.1. Lineage (NCBI taxonomy): Bacteria > Bacillati > Bacillota > Clostridia > Lachnospirales > Lachnospiraceae > Enterocloster > Enterocloster sp. OA13. The sequence continues at coordinate 6,106,599 of NZ_JAKNTF010000001.1, forward strand.
GTGGGAAGCGACTTATTCCCGGAAAGCGCGCAGATGCTCAGTGACGGGATCCTGAAAGCCATTGTCTATAAGGGACCGTATCAGAAGGGGTATCAGGGATATAAAACCTTGTTTGAATACCTGATTAAAGGAATACCTCCCAAGGGCGAAGCCATCAGCGTACCCATATCCATCATTTTACAGAACAATATAAAATTTTATGAAGAATTTATCTAATGAGGAGGAAAAGGTAGATGAAGAAAGCGATATCCGTAATACTATCATGTGCAATGGTGATGTCCATGACAGCGTGTGGAGGAGGCGCGGCCAAACCGGCAGAGACAGCTGCCACCACGGCCCAGGCCGCTGCACCTGAAACATCCGGTGAAAAAGAGGAAGCTGCCAGTGAAAAGGAAGAGGGTTCAGAGGCAGCCGGACAGGACATGGGGAAAGAGCTGCATTTTAAACTGGCAGAGAACCAGCCCGATGGCAACCCGGTCACGGAGGGCATGAAAATGTTTGCCGAGCTGGCCAAGGAATATACAGGCGGTACCGTTAATATTGACGTGTATCCCAACGCCGCCCTGTGCGATGAGGCTTCCTCCATTGACCAGGTACAGATGGGGACACTGGATTTCTCCCGCGTGAATACAAATACAATGGCTCCTGTCATTGATATATTCGGCGTATTTGCAATGCCTTATCTGTTCTCCAGCACGGAACAGAAGTATAAGGCCCTGGACGGTGAAGCCGGTGAGGCGGTACTGTCAACATTGAGCGATTATAACATGGTTGGCCTTGACTATTACGAGGCTGGTTCCAGATGCTTTTACACGGTTAGTAAGCCCGTACGGTCCGTGGCTGACTTAAAGGGCATGAAGTTCCGCGTACAGCCCACGGAAGTGGCGATTTCCATGGTGCAGGCCCTGGGCGCAGAGGCGACCCCGATGGAATACGGCGAGGTGTTCCAGGGACTTCAGACCGGTATTGTGGACGGAGCTGAGAATGACTTTGTAAGCTACTTTACCTCCGGACATTACGAAGTGGCAAAGTATTACAGCCTGGACGGACATATGGCTCCGCCGGCCCTGTTAATCTGCAGCCAGGCTGCATGGGATAAGATGTCAGAACCGCAGAGGGAAGGCGTCATCAAGGCTTCGAAGGAAGCAGCCAAGTGGCAGCGCCAGGCCATGCAGGATTTCCAGGAGGAATCCAGGGCCAAGTGTGAGGAGGCCGGATGTGAGATCATCGAGGTTGACGTAAAAGAGTTCCAGGATGCAGTGGCTTCCGTTTACGATGAGTATCCACAGTATAAAGAGGTTGTGGATATGGTCCGTGCTGCACAGTAACCACAGCAATAACAGAGGAAGAATAACATGGGGCAGCCTTATGTCTGCCCCGTATTTTATCAATCATTGAGGAGGAAACGACCCTATGGGTAAGATAAAGAAGGGCCTGGGCTATGTTGTGGCCGTGGAACAGTATGTCTGCTGCGCGCTGCTGGTTGTGATGCTGGCCATCTGTTTTGTGGCGGTTGTCATGCGTTATGCATTCAACAGCCCCATTGTATGGTCGGAGGAAGTGATTCTGACCTGTCTGATATGGTTTGGATTCATGTGCATTTCCATCGGCATTTACAGGGATGACCATATCGCCATAGAAGGCGTCTTTAACAAGCTTCCGCCTTCGGTCAGGAAGGCATTGACTGTTTTCAGGCATGTTCTATTGATGGTATTCTGCATGTTCATGACCTACTATGGATGGAAGATTTTCAAGATTAATCTGCAAAAACGCCTTCCTGCAACACACTGGTCCCAGGGGCTGCAGTATTTTCCCATGGTGTTCAGCGGCGTCCTCATGACTGTCTACAGCATTGTGAACCTGATAGAAACCCTGATTCCATATAAGAAGGAGGAAACGGTAGAATGAGTGAAGTTGCAATCGGCACAATCATGTTATTTGCGGCATTGGCCATCCTTATGATCATCCGTATTCCCATTGCCTTTTCCCTGGCTATTTCAGCCATGATTACGGCAACTTATCTGGGAATCCCCTACTTTAACCTGTTCCAGAAAATGTCGGTGAGCCTAATCAGCTTTACCTTCATCGCCGTGCCCTTCTTCATCATGATGGCCCAGGTAATGACCGACGGGGAGATTACCAAAAAGCTGATGGCTTTCTGTAATATCATTGTGGGAAGGGTCAGGGGCGGCACGGCAATCGTGAACATCCTGGTGAGCATGCTGTTTGGAGGCATATCCGGCTCCTCGGCAGCAGACGTATCCTCCATCGGGGCCATGCTGATCCCGGCCATGATAGATGAGGGGTATGATGTGGATTACAGCGTTGCTGTTACCGTCACATCCTCTGTCGAGGGAGTCATCATCCCTCCCAGCCAGAACATGCTGTTCTATGCCCTTGCATCGGCCAGCGGCATTTCCATCAGCACGCTGCTGATCTGCGGTTATGTCCCGGGCATCCTTCTGACACTGGGATTGATGATTCCGGCCTATGCCATTGCCATGCAGAAGAAGTATCCTCTGGGCGAGAAGCATTCCCTGAAAGAGAATGTGAAGATAGTCACGGAGGCAGTCCTGGGTCTTGGGGCAATCGTAATCGTAATCGCAGGAACGTCCTTTGGCGTGTGTTCAGCCACGGAGGCAGCGGCAGTGGCGGCGGTCTATGCCCTGGTCATCACCGTGGTGGCATACAGGAACATGACCGTGAAAAAGTACATTGAGGGTCTTAAGAAATGTCTTCCTACCATGACCATGGCAATGGCAATCATATCGGCCTCAGGCGCATTCAGTTATGTGATGTCTTATCTGAAGGTTCCGCAGAACCTTACCACATGGCTGCTTTCCCTGACTTCCGACAAGATACTGCTGACCCTGCTTCTGCTGGTCATGATGCTGATACTGGGCTGTTTCATGGACATGGGAATCCTGATCCTTCTTACGACGCCGATCCTTTATCCCATTGCAACCGGGGTTTTAGGGTTTAATCCGTATCACTTCGGGGTTGTACTGGTGCTTGCCTATGGAATCGGGCTGTGTACGCCTCCGGTGGGGACATCGCTGTTCATCGGCTGTTCCATTGCCAAGACCCCGGTGGAAAAGGTGGTAAAGGGATTCATGCCCTTCTACCTGTCCATGGTGATCATGCTGCTCCTGCTCACGTTCATTCCCGCGCTTTCACTGGGGCTGCCGCGGCTGTTGGGGTTATTATGATGAAGAATATATTATGTTATGGCGACAGCAATACATTCGGCACGGATCCCGTGCACGGCGGCCGTCATCCCTGGGATGTACGGTGGACGGGAGTGCTTGGGCAGCTGCTGGGGCCGGGATACAATATCATAGAAGAGGGATGCGGAGGAAGGACCACTGTCTTTGACGATGAACTTTCCTATGGAAGAAACGGGCTTAAGATGCTGGTTCCCTGTATCGCCAGCCATAATCCCCTGGATTTAATCATCCTTTCCCTTGGAACTAATGATTTGAAACACCGGTTCCAGGCCACGGCCTGGGATTTGGGAAGGGCAATGGGGCAGGTTATCGATGGAATCAGGACATTTCCCTTTGAACCTGTCTACCCAAGACCGCAGATCCTGGTAGTCTCGCCTGTATTCATTAAGGAGGGGATTGAGGACAGTATGTATGGCTGCTTTACCAAAGAAGCAGCGGAAATGTCCCACGTATTTGCCAGGGAATACAGACAGGTGTGCAGTGAAAAGGGCTGTCACTTCTTTGATGCCGCCTCCGTGGCCCAGGCCAGCGATGAGGACAGGCTTCATATGACGGCGGCGGAGCATGGAAAACTGGCGGAGGCACTGGCGCCGGTGGTGAAAGGGTGTCTGGCGGATGGGAACGGTTTGTGAGGGCTGGACGGCTGAAGCGGGCGGAAAGCCCGGAAATAAATAGGATGTTAAGGCGCGTTTGAAAATTGTTTTCCTGAATCCTGTCCCCTGTACTGGCAGGATTCAGGAAATGGGGATATCTTACGGGGAATCTGAATGGATTTTCCCGGCGGATATCCCCTTGTTTTTTTGCTTTACGGTAAGAATCCATTTCCACACATGAATCCCTTCTTTTTTGCACCCTTGCAATCCTGAAATCCTGCACATGGGTCTGCACACTTGCAATCCTTCCCCTGGAATTATGATTTTAAATATGGTATGATAAGAGACGGGCAGAAAGACAAGATTGCTGTTAATAAGATTGCCTTTAATAAGATTGCTGTTAATAAGATTTCGGTCAGTAAAAAAATACGATGCGGGGAGAACATAAGATGCGCTACGAATATACCTACAGGAATAATGGCCCGGAGCTGTGGCAGCTTTCCATGTATTACACATATGGCTCCATGGTGGGGGTATGTAATATTATATTTACAGTGGCAGTAATGGCGCTGGCTGTTTCCAGATGGAACGATGCAGGCATCATGATGCGGTGTATGATGGTGCTGGGATGTCTTTTATTTACCGTAATCCAGCCGGTCATGGTCTATGGAAGGGCAGTGAGGCGGGCTAATGCAGTCACAAGGGATACCAAGGTCTGCTTTGATGACAGCGGCATCCATGTGACATATGGGGACGAGAGTTCTGATATGAAATGGGAGACAATAAAGAGGGTGTCTAAGAAGCCTACCATGATTATTGTTTTTTCGGATACGACCCATGGCTTCGTGCTGACAAACAGGGTTCTTGGAAGCGGACGGGAAGCATTTTATGAATATGTTGCCTCAAAGGTAAATAAGGGCTGAGGATTTTGCTGCGGCCCGGGGTGCATTTGTAAATTGCTTTCCGTCAGATGTGCGGACGGCGGGAATGGATTTTCAGACACGGCCCTGGGAAAACAGATTGGGAAAAGGAGAAGTGTGCAGCGTGAAAAAGAAAACAAGGGCAGTGGTAGTATGCGGGCTGGCGTTTTTGATGTGTATTGCCACTGCCTGCCACAGCAGGACAGAGCGGGAGAAGGCCCAGGCCAATGTGCCGGAATTTGTCCTGACCTATGCGGAAAACCAGGCTGAGGATTACCCTACCACCCAGGGCGCGTACAAGTTTGCGGAACTGGTGTATGAGCGGACCGGGGGCAAGATTGAGATTCAGGTCAATGCAGGCGGTGTCCTTGGGGATGAAAAGACGGTAATTGAACAGCTGCAGTTTGGTGGCGTTGATTTTGCCAGGGTATCCCTTTCACCGCTGGCTGAATTCGTGCCTAAGCTGAATGTGCTTCAGATGCCGTATCTGTATACAAGCAGGGAACATATGTGGAAGGTCCTGGAGGGAAGTATCGGGGATGATTTCATGAATTCCTTTGGCGGCTCCCATCTGGTGGCCCTGTCCTGGTATGATGCGGGCGCCAGGAACTTTTACAGCGCGGCAAAGCCCATTGAATCCCTGGAGGATATGAAGGGGCTGAACATCCGTGTCCAGGAATCTGAACTGATGATGGATACCATTGAGGCGCTGGGGGCCACCCCTGTGCCCACTGCATTTGGGGAAGTATATTCCGGGCTTCAGACCGGTAAGATAGACGGGGCTGAGAATAACTGGCCTTCCTATGAATCCACCAGGCACTACGAGGTGGCTAAATATTATACCCTGGATGAGCATACGCGCGTACCCGAACTGCAGCTGGCGGCCCAGCCCACATGGGATAAGCTTTCCCCGGAGTACAGAAGCATCATCAAAGAGTGCGCGCTGGAGTCGGCGAAGTATGAGAGACAGCTGTGGGCTGCCAGGGAGAAGATTTCAGAGAACTTCGTGAGGAATGCCGGCTGTGTGGTGACAGAGCTGACACCCGGGGAAAAGGCGAGGTTCCAGGAAGCGGTTGCCCCCATGTATGAAAAGTACTGTTCGGATTATGTAGATATCATAAACGCTATCATGGAAGCAGGAAAAGCCATGTCTGCCCATTGAATGATTTCAGATGGGAGACATGGTTTTTTTTTGTAATGTATTGGAATTATTCCATGCGCTGCAGCATTTCACTGCCCAGTGTCCTGAACACCTGACAGTATCGCCGGAAGCCGTCCTGTCCGATGATATAGATATTAGGCATGTAGGACATCCTTTTCCTGGCATATGCAATCCGTTCCAGTCCGTTGTCAATGGAAGTGTGGTTACTTAATGCCACATCTGCCTTCACTGTCCTTGCTGTTTCCATAAAATAATCCAGGGATTTAAGGTATTGTCCTACCCCCTCCCTTGTCCATGGCGGTGTGGCGCCTCCCCATAAGGCCGCCATATGGGGCTGGCTGTCTTCCGTTACGGGAAAAAGATAGCTCAGGCATCCCGGGGTATGCCCTGGTGTGCCGCAGACATATATGGTCTTGTTTCCCAGGGTGACGGTATCCTTGTCCTGAATGTAGTAATCAATCCTGTAATCTTTCCAGGTTTCCGGGCGGTCTGGTTTGGCCGGGTGCTCCTGCCAGAAGATATCATCTGTTTCTGACAGATATGTTTTGAGATGGTACCTGTCCGCCAGCCACCGGCCGCAGCCCGTGTGGTCCACGTGTCCGTGGGTCAGCAGTAGTTTCCTTACCGGGCATCCGCCCCATCCCGCATCCCTGATGGCATTGACAATTGCATCAAATGCCTGTTTTGACGGCCAGATTGCATCTATTATAATCAGTCCGTCCGTGGTCCATAGTACAAAACAGCTGGTTTCCCTCTGGGAAACAATCAGAAGGTCATCAAAAATCATGGCGTGGGTGAAAAAGGACATGTCTTCCATGGCCCTTATTGTTTCCTGTGTAACCAGTGGTGTGTTTAATCGGTTCATTTTATATTCTCCTCTGCGCAAATACTTGGTTTTAGGGCTGCACAGAGGATTATCGGTTTTTGGCAGGCATTTTTATAATGGTATCCATTATGTCTCCTTTCCTTGCGGTATGGCAGTCTATAGGGGATATGACAGCTTCAGGCCACGGCATTCCTTATACGGAAGCCATGGCCTGATGATTCGTCCATATGATACTTTAGCTGACAGGCACCACAAGGACATCGCTGGACTCGCTGGTTGGTGATGCCGGCTGTGTACCTTGGGTGGGCGACGGGCTTGGGGATTGTGTCGGTGCGGTATCCCCTCCTGGTCCGGCGGGCGCATTGGTGGCCTGGGTGGGTGACGGCGACAATGTGTTGGCCGCAGTGGTTTCCGGAGCTTTTGTGGTTTCCGGGGCTTTGGTGGTTTCCGGGGCCTTAGTGGTTTCCTTGGCGGCTTTTGTGGTTTCCTTGGCAGCCTTAGTGGTTTCCTTGGCGGCCTTGGTGGTTTCCTTGGCAGCCTTAGTGGTTTCCTTGGCGGCTTTTGTAGTTTCCTTGGCGGCCTTAGTGGTTTCTTTGGCAGCCTTGGTGGTTTCCTTGGCGGAACTGCCTGCCTTGGAGGTGCTGCCGGAAGAACCGCTGCCGGAACCGCCTGTTTCGGATGAAAAATCATTGTCGCGGCTGCTGGTATCAATGCCCTCGGTGTGGCTGGTGAAGGAGGCTTTGAATGTATTGCCGGCGTAATCTTCTATGTAGACGGTCAGTGAGGAGGTATCCATGGGGAACGTGATGGTCCCGCTTGTACCTGTGGCCCCGGTGCTGCCAGTGTCCTTGGTGACGTTCACTGGCTTTACCGTCTGGTCATTTTCATCTGTTGCATAGGCTGTATCAAAGTTGACGCCGGACTGGCTGTCACTTACATTGATGGTCAGCCGGCCGCCTTCCATTACATAATCTTCTTCATTGATGGTGGGCGGTGCATCGTCCAGGGTTGCAACATGGTCGTATATACGGTTAGACATCCCGTTCCAGCCGGTCACATATATTTCCAGGGTGCCGTTGTCTTCCAGGGTGGCCTTATATACTCCTTTTTCCTTGACCATTTCCAGGGGTTTTGTCTCCAGGCTTACGGTCATCTCCTTTATGGGAAGCAGGGAACGGACCTTGACGGTCAGGTCGACTGTCTTATAATCCTGGGTATCGGATACCGTATATTCAATCTTTGGCGTTGAGACAGCCAGGAAAAGGATGATCAGGTTCAGGACAATGAAGGGAAGAACGAAGCAAACCAGGTTGAACAGGGTCCGGTTGTCCTTCCAGGAACGTTTATTGTAAGTGTTGCGTTTGTTGCTGCGGTTTCTTTGTCCGCCGTAGGAGCCGGATGAACGCTCGCTGCGGGGAGCCGAATATGATGAATGACGATTCATGGAAAATCCTCCTTAAAGTATAAGCACCGAAAAATACTTTTATAGCATATCAGAAAATGTCTTTTCTTACAAGGTGAAGTTGGAAAATGCCAAAGATTGCACAACGCTCTTCAAAATAACGGCTGATTATGGTATGATAGGTGTAGTCCTGCCGGTTCAGGACACAGTATCCACAAAATAAAATATGCCGTCACAAAAGGAGCAGAACCCATGATAGGAGAAGCAGCTGTATTTGCCGAAAGGGCACACAGGGGGGTATTCAGGAAGGGGACGGACATTCCCTACATAACACATCCCATGGAAGCAGCAGTGATTGTATCCGCATTTACGGATGATGAAGAGATGATTGCAGCTGCATTGCTGCATGATGTGATGGAGGATGCCGGGGTTACGCGGGGAGAGCTGGAGCAGGCTTTTGGTCCCAGGGTTGCCTGGCTGGTGATGGATGAAAGCGAAGATAAGAGAAAGACCTGGCAGGAGAGGAAGAGCTATACGGTCCGCCATCTCATGACTGCCTCCAGGGAGATTAAGATACTGGCTTTGGGGGACAAGCTCAGCAATATGCGCAGCACTGCCAGGGATTACCTGGTTTTGGGCGATGACATATGGCAGCGTTTTAACGAGAAGGATAAGAGAAAGCATGCGTGGTATTACTGGGGAATTGCCCATGCATTGAAGGAACTGGAGAGTCACGTATATTATCAGGAATATATCATGCTGTGCAGGAATGTATTCGGTGAAGATGTATACGTGCAGGAATAAAAGATTCCCGGTAATTTGAATTGGTAAGGAGATTATCCATGAAAAGAATTGGAAGGTTTTGTAGATTAACGGCTGCCATACTGACAGCCGGAATTATTTTCAGCACGCAGGGGCTGACCGCAATCGCAGGCACCACGGGCATCGGGTCCGCCAGGTCGGAACAGACAGGTCCCGGCGTGGCAGGACAGACAGGAGGCCAGAACCAGGCAGGGCAGACAGGAGGCCAGAACCAGGCAGGGCAGGCGGAAGGCCAGGCCACGGCAGGGCAGACGGAGGGCCAGGCCACGGCAGGGCAGACGGAGGGCCAGGCCACGGCAGGGCAGACGGAGGGCCAGGCCACGGCAGGGCAGACAGAAGGCCAGGGCCAGGCAGGGCAAGTGGAAGGCCAGGCCCAGGCAGGCCAGGAACAGGCGCCGCCCGCGCAGCCGGAAAACCCGCTGCAGGTCAATTACAGTGCCTTTATAGTACAGCAGGGCTGGAGCGCGGCTACGGCGGACAACCATCCCTGTGCGGCCGGGGCAGGCTCCTGGGTAACTGCCATGAGAGCCAATCTGATTAATATACCCCAGGGTGCGCAGGTAGGAATCCGGTATCAGGTTAACCTGAGCGGTTCCGGCTGGCTGTCCTGGTCCGAAGACGGGGCAGAGGCAGGGGGAGCAGAAAGCGTCATGCCCCTTGAATCCATCCGCATGGAACTGACCGGGAGCGCGGCATCTGATTATGACTTATATTACCGGGTGCTTCAGAACGGGTCATGGACGGACTGGGCTGCCAACGGCAGTGCCTCGGGTGTGGAAGGGGCGGGACTCAGGGTAGATGGTATCCGCGCCTCCATCACAGCCAAAGGGGCAGGTCTTCCGGCAGAACCTGTACTGACGCCCGGAATATCGTCTTCCATTGACCCCTCAAGGCCCATGATAGCGCTTACCTTTGACGATGGGCCTAAGACATCGGTTACCAGCAGGATTTTGGACAGCCTGGAGGCCAATGGGGGAAGGGCCACCTTCTTCATGGTGGGTTCCAATGTGAATGCCAATGCAGGCGTAATCAAACGTATGGTGGCACAGGGCAGTGAGGTGGCAAACCATACACATGACCACAAATACATTTCTAAGCTGAATGCAGAGGGTATCATCAGCCAGATAGGTTCCACCAACCAGAAGATTGAAGCCATATGCGGTGTCTCGCCGGTGCTGATGCGTCCTCCGGGCGGTTATATCGATGCCAGGTCCCTGTCCGTGGTGGGCAATATGGGGATGTCGGCCATTATGTGGTCCATTGATACAAGGGACTGGCAGCACAGGAATGCGCAGAGGACCATTGATACGGTACTGAGTCAGGTAAGGGACGGGGATATTATCCTGATGCATGATATTTACAGCACCACGGCAGACGCGGCAGTGGTACTGATTCCTGAACTGACCGCAAGGGGCTACCAGCTTGTGACGGTCAGTGAACTGGCTGCCTACAGGGGCGGGGCTGCTCCGGGACACAAGTACAGCCAGTTCAGGTAGAAGCATATTGAATGGGATATGAACATTTGACAGAGCATATACGGACACAATCAGGGACCGCTGCCCTACAGTCAGGAATGGATTCACAGACTGTAGGGCAGCGGCCCTTTTATGCCTTCATATTAATATGGACTATCAACCTAAGAAGCGCATCCACCGCACCCGCTGCATCCGCTTCCAGGCTCCCTGGCAGTTCCAAAGACCTGTTCATGGAGGCGTCTTCCGGTGGGAGTGGCGGCAAGTCCGCCTTCCGCTGTTTCCTTAAGTGAGGAGGACATGGCGTCCCCAACCTTCTTCATGGTCCAGATGACCTCGTCCGCCGGGATGGCGCTTTCAATGCCTGCCAGCGCCAGTTCAGCTGCCACAAAGGCCCCGGCCACGCCGGAGGCATTGCGCTTGATGCATGGTATTTCCACTAATCCGGCCACCGGGTCGCATACCAGTCCAAGAATATTCTTGATGGCAATGGCGATGGCATGTTCCACCATGTGTGGAGTGCCTCCGGCCAGTTCCACAATGGCAGCGGCAGCCATGGCGGCGGCAGAACCGCACTCGGCCTGACATCCGCCCTGGGCGCCTGCCAGGGATGCGTTGTTGGCAATGACCATGCCCACGGCAGAGGCTGTAAACAGGGACATGACGCAGTCCCTTTCAGGAATATTCTTTTCCGCCTGCATGGTGAGGAGGGCTGCCGGAAGGATGCCGCAGCTGCCTGCAGTGGGAGCCGCCACAATACGGCCCATGGAGGCATTCAGCTCTGAAACAGCCAGTGCGCGGTACAGTGCGCCTGAAAGAAAGGAGCCGGTAAGGCTTGTGCCGCTTTCTGCAACCTGGCGCATCTTATAGGCGCTGCCGCCTGTAAGCCCGCTGGTACTGCGCAGGTCTTTATTAGATCCTGGTTCAATGCATTCAGCCATGACCCGGTAATTGCTTCTCATGTGTTCATATATGGATTCCTCACTCTGTTCCATCTGCAGGGCCTGTTGGTTCAACACAAGCCGGGAGATGGGAATCCCGCCCAGTTCTGCGGCAGCCACGACCCCGGCCACGGAAGAGTAATTAAAATCTAGTTCCATCGTAAGATTCCTCCTTATTGTTAGATGGGCTGCAGCATGGTACTGGAGAAGACATTGGGCAGTACCTTGATTTTCTGGTTCAGTTCCGGGCCAAAGCTGCCGTCGATTTCAATGGTCATCACTGCATCCCCGCCTTTTTGCTGCCTGGACAGACGGAAATTACAGATGTTGACCCCTGCTTCCGCCATGACCTCGGTTACGGCTGCAATGGTGCCCGGCGCATCGCGGTGGAGCACAATCAGGGTGGTATGCTGGCCCGTGATGGATACCTCCATGCCGTTGACCTCTGTCACCAGGATGTTGCCGCCGCCTATGCTGCTGCCTAAAAGGGATACCCTGTTGCCATTGGCATCCGTCAGGGCCACCCTGGCCGTGTTGGGATGGGCGCCGTCAATGTCGCCCGTGGTTATGGTTACCTCAAGCCCCTGTTCCCTTGCAAGCTCAGGCGCCCTGCGTATGCGGCTGTCATCCGTGGACATGCCCATGATGCCTGCAATCAGCGCCTTATCGGTTCCATGCCCTTTATATGTCTTGGCAAATGATCCGTGGAGGAAAATGTCTGCCTTCACGGCGGGCGCTCCCAAAAGCGCCAGCGTGATACGGCCAATCCTGGCGGCCCCTGCGGTGTGGGAGCTGGACGGGCCTATCATCACAGGCCCGAGGATATCAAAAACGTTCATGGTTTTTCGCCTTTCTTTATGACTTTTTTCATGAAATTATAAGCCTTGTACCTGTCTTACGGATTTTCTCCTCCATCAGCGGGGTGATGCCCCCATCGGTGATGATGGTGTCAATCTCCTCAAATGGGCATATTTTAATCAGGCTGGCTTTGCCGAACTTGGAGGAATCCGCCAGGACAATGGTCCGGCTGGCAGACTGATGCAGCTGGTTTTGGATCCGTATCTCACTGAGCCGCTGGTCCGTACAGCCCACCACCGGGTCAATGCCCGTGACCGTCATAAACATGATATCTATGTGTATGCTTTCCAGCGTGGCGGAAAAGTCATTGACCAGTGTATATTCATCCCGGTTTAAGACCCCGCCCGTAAGGATGATGGTAATTCCTGGATTCTCAGCCAGAATCAGGGCGTTCTGGATGGAATTGGTAACCACGGTCAGTCTGTGGAAACGTTCCTTGAGGGTCAGCGCCATCATCTGGCTGGTGCTTCCATAATCCAATGCAATGATCTGTCCCTCCTCCACCATGGACGCCGCCTTTGCCGTGATGGCTGATTTCTGCTCCAGGTGCTGGGAATTACGGATCTGCAGGGAAATGTATCCTCCGGGCATATCCGGCGTTGTTCCTATATCAACGGGCACGGCGCCCCCGTGCACCCTGGACAGACGTCCCTGGTTGTCCAGGTATTCAAGGTCTTTGCGTACTGTCTCAGATGATACCCCCATTAGTTTTACCAGTTCGGCTGTATGTACAATCCCATCTTTATCTAAAAGTTCCAGAATCTTGTTATAGCGCTGCTTCGCCAGCATGAATGATTGCCCTCCCTTCCGGTGTCATCCTTCTGATGCCATGTTTTGCGTTGATGCACAGTTCTTATATTATACCCCAATTTCCCAATTTAGAAAAGAGAATATACAATGATTCCCAATAAAAACCCAGCCGGGACCTTGCGGACGCCCATAAAAGATGTTGTGAAAACTTGTGAATTATTGAGAATATATTCATTATAACGGAGGAAAACCCAATTTTATAGATGCTAAATGCACAAAAAACCAACAAAAATTTTGTTATAATTGCGAAAAAATTTGATATTATTGCGAAAATACTTGAAAACCCAATAAAAAGCAGATATACTAAGTCTGTAGCAAAATTACATGACCTCGCTGGGAACGAGTGTACCGTTGGCGCTTATGGCAGGAATGTCCATGCTGCGCAGAATCAGGTATATATGACGAAAGGAGATTTAATGATATGAGTAATGAGACAAGGGCAAAGATTGTGAAGGCAGCCCCAAACCGCTGGCTGGTGTTCTGTATCCTCACACTTTCAGGAGGAATTGCATTTAAGCTTTCATCCATGAAGGATATGTTCTATGTACCTATGCAGCAGTTCATGGGTCTTTCCAATACCCAGATAGGCGGCGCCCTGAGCGCGTACGGAATTGTACAGACCATCGGCCTGATAGCCGGTATCTACATCTGCGATATGTTCAGTAAGAAATACATGATAGGCGGATCACTAATCGGACTTGGCGCCGTGGGTGTATACCTGTCTACTTTCCCCGGATACTGGGGCTTCCTGGTGGCATTCGGCGTCATGGCCATCTTGGGAGAGGTTACATACTGGCCCGTATTATTAAAAGCAATCCGTCTGCTGGGCGATGAGAAGACCCAGGGCCGTATGTTCGGTTTTCTTGAAATGGGGCGCGGTATCGTAGATGTAATCATAGCATCCACGGCCCTTGCCATCTTTAAGGCAATGGGAGAGGGCGCAGGCGCATTAAGGGGCGGCCTCCTGTTCTTATCCGCCGTCACCGCTGCAGCAGGCGTGCTCTGCCTGATATTTGTTCCCAACGATGAAAAGCGTGTGGATGAGACAGGCAAGGAAGTCAACAAGGCACAGGCTGCATTCGGCGGCATGATGCAGGCTGTTAAGAGTGTGGATATTTGGGCTGTTTCATTGAACGGATTTACGGTATACTGTATATACTGTGGACTTACTTATTTCATACCATTCCTGAACCAGATATATTTCCTGCCTGCAACCGCGGTCGGTATGTATGGAATCGTCAACCAGTATGGCCTTAAGATGGTAGGCGGCCCAATCGGCGGCTTCATGTCCGATAAAGTCCACAAATCATCTGCCAAGCATATCAGGGCCGGATTTGTGGTATGTATTATTGCGATGGCGGCATTCCTCATGGTACCTCATGAGACACTGGGACAGAACGGAAACTGGATTCTGGGAGCAGCATGTACACTTGGCTTTGGCGCCATTGTATTTACCATGCGCGCCGTGTTCTTTGCACCTATGGATGAGGTCAGGGTCCCAAAGGAAATCACCGGAGCTGCCATGAGCCTTGCCTCCCTGGTCATCTATCTGCCGAATGCATTTGCCTATGTAATGTACGGCAGCTTCCTTGACAGGTATCCGGGTATGGCTGGTTTCAGGATTGTATTTGGTGTCATGATTGCCTGGGCTGTTGTGGGCGTGGGCGTATCCACATTCTTAATCCACCGCATCAAGAAGTGCCAGGCAGCGGACAATGCAAAGTAAGAATTAGAAGGACGGTATGATAGTATGAAAGAATATAATGGTTTTAAGAACTGCGGCAGCTGGTATAAGGGAAATATCCACAGCCATACCACGGTATCGGACGGCATGCTTACCCCGGAGCAGTCTGTAAAGCTGTATAAGGAAAACGGATATCATTTCCTTTGTTTTTCAGAACATGACATATTCACGGATTACAGGGAGCAGTTTAACACGGAAAACTTCATCATAGTGCCTGCCGTGGAAAGCAGCGTTGTGCTGTATCGGGCCAAAGGAACCAATGAGCGTTATAAGATACACCATCTCCACGGCATCCTTGGGACCCAGGCCATGCAGGACGCGGCGCCTCTTGGGACCTATAAGCATATGCAGTATATCCCGCCCATGAAGTTCTTTGGGGAGTGGACCGGGCCAAAGGCTGCCCAGGAGGTGGCGGATATGCTCAGGGACCATGGATGCGTGACAACATATAACCATCCTATCTGGAGCAGGGTGACAGAGGAAGAGTTCATATATACGGAGGGCGTCAGCTCCCTGGAAATCTATAACTTTAATACGGTCCAGGAATCCAACACAGGATATGATGTGACCTACTGGGACAGGATGCTGCGCATGGGCAGGCGGATTAATGGCTTTGCCAGCGACGACAATCATAACGAGGGCCTTTTCGAAGATTCATGCGGCGGCTGGATCTGTGTCCAGGCACCGGACCTGAGCCATGACAGCATTGTACAGAACTTTATTGACGGCAATTACTATTCCTCTTCCGGACCGGAAATCCATGACTGGGGTGTAAGGGATGGGAAGGTGTGGATTGACACATCCGCTGTGAACCATGTAAACTTTGTATGTGGGAATATCATCAATGACGGGACCACAGTCCTGGGGGAGCGGTTTAAGGATACGCTCAGCCACGCGGAATATCCACTGAAAGGTCATGAAACCTATGTGCGTGTGGAGGCAGTGGACCGGTACGGACGTACTGCGTGGACAAATCCCATTTATCTGGAATGGTAGATGGTACGTAATGGTAGACAGTACGTAATGGTAGATGGTACGTAAAGGAGGAAAGGAAGAATGAAAGAATTTCAGGCGATTCTTACGGCCTTTGATGACTGGCTTTGGGGCAACTGGCTGCTGTTCGTGCTTCTGGGTGTCGGTATTTTGTATACAGTCATTACAGGGGGAATCCAGGTACGGCGTTTTGGATACATAATCAGGAAGACCGTGTGGGAGCCAATCCGTTCCAAGAATAAGGAATCCAAAGAGTCTGGAACCATTTCTTCCTTTCAGGCCCTGTGTACCGCGGTGGCGTCCTGTGTGGGAAGCGGCAATATCGTGGGTGTATCCACTGCCGTGCTGGCCGGAGGCATGGGTGCCATATTCTGGATGTGGGTTGCTGCCTTCGTGGGCATGGCAACCAAGTACGGGGAGATTATCCTGGGCATGCTGTACCGGGAAAAGAACGAAGAGGGCAACTATGTGGGCGGCCCCATGTATTATATAAAGAAGGGGCTGCACACTCCCTGGCTGGCCACGCTCTGCGCCTTTTTCATGGTGACCCAGATTATAGGAGGTAACTTCATCCAGTCCAATACCATAAGCGGAGTGATGAAGGAAAACTTCGGCGTTCCTTATCTGACGACCGGTATTGTGCTTGTCCTTCTTATCTTCGTCATAACCCTGGGCGGACTTAAGCGGCTGGCCCATGTGGCCCAGACCCTGGTTCCGTCCATGGCCCTGATATATGTGGTGGGCGGTCTTGTGATCATCCTTGCCAACATTACCAAGGTGCCGGGGGTATTTGCAGACATTTTTGCAGGAGCATTCGGCCTGAGGGCCATGGCGGGGGGCGCCATGGGCTCCATGCTGATTGCAATGCAGAAAGGGGTGGCCCGCGGCCTCTATTCCAATGAAGCAGGTGAAGGCTCGGCTCCTGTCATCCACTCAGCCGCACAGGTGAACCACCCAGTTGAGCAGGGAATCACAGGCGTGGCCGAAGTATTTCTGGATACATTTGTCATCTGCACCATTACAGGATTGATTTTAGGGGTGACCGGGGTGCTGGATTCCGGGGCGCCGGGGAATGTGCTGGCAATCAATGCATTTGCAAGCGTGTGGGAACCGCTGCGGTATGTGGTGGCCCTCTGCCTGCTGCTTTTCTCTTCCACAACCCTGATGAGCCAGTGGTACTTTGGCTTTGTGGGCCTGAATTATATATTCGGGAGCAAGGTGGCGGGAAAGTTTAAATACGTTTTCCCGTGCTTCTGTATTGTTGGGGCATTGGCGGAAATCGAGCTGGTATGGGTAATCCAGGATATTGCCCTGGGACTGCTTACGATTCCAAACCTGATTGCCATGGTGGTGCTTGCGCCGCAGGTGAGGAAGGCTACGAAGGAGTATTTTACAAAAATAAATGTTTAGCGGATGCGTTCCGTTCGGGAGGACGTATCCACGAAGGGGCCGGGGCAGGCGGTAAATCAGATGCCCCGGTCTTTTCCGTCTGATTGAATTGTAATTTATCACCTGGGTTTTAGGACTTGATATCAGGGCTTATTTTACCCTTGATTATTCCGCGGATATTATGTATAATATGACCACAGATGATTTCATTCCGACATCTGCCTGTGCAGTGGCACAGAGACGGGGATTCTTTCTGAAACCCGTGATTTCCCATTAACAGCATCAGAATAAGGACGCCGTACATTGACAATTTCATAGGATTTGCAGTCTGTTATCCTTACAGGTTGATATAGTACCGGGAGGGATGGTCATGACAGGGAAAAGAAGAGCTAAAAGAAGGGTTAAAAGGCAGGACTGGAAAGCGGTACGGCTGCTGACAGCGCTGCTGGTTATTTTGACATGGATGATACAGTTGGACAGCAGGATGGACTTTGTATACGCCCAGACACAGATGCCGGACAAAGATCCGGTTCTGGAAGGAGACATGCTTTATATCACAAGGAAAATGGAAGCCGGGCCGGAAGCAGCAGGCGCCGGGATGAAGGCGGGACAGGCAGCAGGTGCTAAAGCCGGGACAGCGGCGGGCCAGACAGCAGATGCCCAGACAGCGGCGGGCCAGATAGCAGATGCCCAGGCAGCAGATACCCAGACAGCAGATGCCCAGGCAGTCCCGGATATTCCACCTGAGTCTTATTGGGACAGGAATGGACGCGAATATGTGCTGGATCACTATGAGGTGAAGGAGATTCCTGGCCATATGGTGGGCAGGGAGTTGGAAAAGCAGGTGGTTTATTCAGATGTAGAAGGCGCGGAGGGACTTCCGGAATCCATTTCCGTCACGGAGGAAGTGTCGGGGATACCGGCAGAAGGGGAATTGTATATACGGGACAGCCGGATTGTAAGGGAGGAATGGCGGGACGGTTTCCAGGCGCCGGTACTGTTTCATTCCTATGGCGCGGATGAATACCAGACAGGCTCCCTGGTCATAAGCGGTGAGGATGTGCTGGCTTCGGCAGTGGAGTCGCAGGAAGGCATTCTGGAGGTCATGGGCCTTTCGCCGCAGCAATACCGCATCCATTCCATGGCATGGGACGGTGAGGCGTTTGAGGATGAAGATGGGCAGCTGTGCCGCAGGGCAATGGCTGAGGGGCAGAAGCTGGTACGTGATTATGAGATTACATATGAGGGGGAGGTGGCGTATATGGAGCCGGTATCTTATGAGATGGAGATGGCCTACCGTCCGGTGCTGCCCTCCCGGGTATGGCTGGATGAGGAAGGGACGGATACCGTGGCGGGGGAGGTGGCGCAGGAACCTTCAACCACAGGGGAGGGAGGTCCGTTGTGGTACTGGGTCCGCAGCGGTTTTGTGATTACGGTGGGCGCAGGGCTTATTGGTATCTGTGCAGGAGTCCTGGCCCTGGCAGTATCCTGGCTCAGGCAGAGAAAGAAGGAGCAGGACCGGAAATATCTTCCGGACAACATAAGCGGTTGAGGCCCAGGGCAGACATGTGTTATACTTTAGGGAGTGAATAAATGAAAAGGAGAACAGATATGACAAATCCGGTATATGAAAAATTAATGAACTGCTATGCCAGTGTAAAGGACAGGCTTCCTTTCAGGCCCAAGGCAGCCCTTATTCTGGGTTCCGGCCTGGGTGATTATGCGGACCAGGCCGAGGTGGAAGGCGTGATTGATTATCATGATATAGAAGGTTTTCCGGTATCAACGGTAGCCGGACACAAGGGGAGGTTTGTATTTGCACATATTAATGGCGTGCCGGTGGTCATGATGCAGGGCCGTGTCCATTATTATGAGGGGTATCCCATGACGGATGTGGTGCTTCCGGTCAGGCTCATGAAGCTGATGGGAGCGGAAATCCTGTTCCTGACCAATGCCGCGGGCGGGGTCAATCATGACTATGCAGCAGGGGACTTCATGCTGATCAGGGACCAGATCGCCTGCTTTGTACCGTCTCCGCTGATTGGGCAGAACCTGGATGAGCTGGGGCCGAGATTTGCTGATATGAGCCAGATATATGATAACAAGCTGTGCGATGTAATCAGGACAGCCGCCAGGGAGCTGGATATCCGGATTCAGGAGGGAGTCTATGTACAGCTGACAGGACCTGCCTATGAAACGCCCCAGGAGGTAAGGATGTGCAGGATCCTGGGCGGTGATGCAGTGGGCATGAGCACTGCCTGCGAAGCCGTGGCGGCCAACCATATGGGGATGAGGGTATGCGGGATATCCTGTATTACCAACCTGGCATGCGGCATGACGGACACGCCCCTTTCCCACGAAGAGGTTCAGGAAACCTCAGACAGGGTGGCTCCCCTGTTTAAGAAATTAGTGTCAGAATCCATTGGAAGAATGGGAATTCTCTAATATTTTAGGAAAAATTAAAGAAAAAGACATAGTAAAATAGTGTTTTTCGTAGTAATATGTATCGTGAGCGCGGCGGGGGCATTAAGCGGCTGCGCCTCAAAGAAAACGCATCATGTGTCAGCAACAGAAAAGAGGAGATTCATTATGAAAAAACACTATTTAGCAATCGCTGTCCTGGCTATGGCCCTTGGTATGACAGCGTGTTCATCAAAGACAAGTGAGACAACAGCAGATACCACCGCAGCTACCACGGCGGTTGAGACAACAGCAGAAACCGATGCATCCGCTGAGGATGAGGAGGAAGACTACTACTATGGTTTTGTCGGGGAAGTGAATGACAAGGTCATAACCGTTGCGGATGACGAAGGCAAGGAAGTCAGGTTTGACGTGTCAGCGGCCAAGGTAGAGGGAGCAGATGCCATTGGAACAGGTGACGAGGTAGAGGTGGCTTACAGCGGCCAGCTGTCAGAAGACGTTACAAAGGCAAAATCAGTGGATATCATTACCTCCGCTGCTGCAGAAGCAGCTGCAGAGGCTGCCGCGGAGATTGACGAGACTATAAGCGGCACCATTGAGAAGGCAGATGACAAGACCCTGACATTGAAGACAGAAGATGGTACATATACCTTCAACACCATCATTGCCCAGAAGGTGACCAAAGATGGTATCAAGGCCGGTGCAGAGGCTGATGTGACATTCTACGGAGATTTAGAGGATGAGGAAGATAAGCCGGTTGCGACTAAGATTGTGACAGAGGATGCCATGGATACGCCGGAGGCAAAGGTGAACGCCCTTACAGGCAAGGTGGTTGAGGTTAAGACAAATTATGTGGTATTAGAGACTGCAGACCCCGATAATACCCTGTTTACCTTTGTTGGCACGGATGGTATGTTTGATAAGCTGAAGGTTGGCGATACGGCCACGGTTGCCTACGAAGGAACCTTGACTGACAAGTCCATTATGGCTACTGGCCTGAAGTAGGTTAAAAAGGCTTTATGATGATTGAAAATGCTGCCCTGGGAATTTTTTCCGGGACAGCATTTTTTAATCAAAAAAATTAGCACTCACCCCTTGACAGTGCTAACAACATGTGTTATAGTACGACTAGAACAAAGAAAACCGCAGCACAATTCCGATATCCATCCGCGCAGAGGACAGCAGAAAGTGATTTCTGATTACCTGTTGGTTCTGGGGACGGGGATACGAAGAAAGGGGAATGGGCGATGAATATTAATAAATTCACACAAAAATCAATGGAAGCAGTCCAGAACTGTGAGAAGCTGGCATATGAATATGGAAACCAGCAGATAGACCAGCAGCATCTGCTCTACAGCCTCCTGACCCTGGATGACAGCCTGATTCTGAAGCTGATTACCAAGATGGGGATTCAGGGCGACATGTTTACCAATGAGGCCAAGCAGGCAGTGGAACGTCTTACCAAGGTAAGCGGAGGCGGCCAGCTGTATATCAGCAATGACCTGAATAAGGTACTGATTAACGGCGAGGATGAGGCAAAGGCCATGGGCGATGAATATGTGTCCGTGGAGCATCTGTTCCTGGCCCTGCTGAAACATCCGAATAAGGAAATCAAGGAGCTGATGAAGCTCTATAATATAACCAGGGAGACATTTTTACAGGCCCTTTCAACAGTAAGGGGCAACCAGAGGGTGGTTTCGGATAACCCGGAAGCAACGTATGATACCCTTCAGAAGTATGGGTATGACCTGGTGGAACGGGCCAGGGACCAGAAGCTGGATCCTGTCATCGGCCGCGACAGCGAGATAAGGAACGTGGTACGTATCCTGTCCCGTAAGACTAAGAACAACCCGGTATTAATCGGTGAACCCGGCGTGGGCAAGACCGCTGTGGTGGAGGGCCTGGCCCAGCGTATTGTGGGCGGCGACGTGCCGGACGGCCTTAAGGATAAGAAACTGTTTGCCCTTGATATGGGCGCCCTGGTGGCCGGTGCCAAGTACAGGGGCGAGTTTGAGGAACGTCTGAAGGCAGTGCTGGAGGAAGTGAAGAAGAGCGACGGACAGATCATCCTGTTCATTGATGAACTCCATACCATTGTAGGAGCCGGCAAGACAGAAGGCTCCATGGATGCAGGCAATATGCTAAAGCCCATGCTGGCCAGGGGCGAGCTGCACTGCATCGGAGCCACCACCCTCAATGAATACAGGCAGTATATTGAAAAGGATGCTGCCCTGGAACGCCGGTTCCAGCCGGTGCTGGTGGATGAACCTACGGTGGAGGATACCATTTCCATCCTTAGGGGGCTTAAGGAGCGCTATGAAGTATTCCATGGCGTTAAGATAACAGACTCAGCGCTGGTCAGCGCGGCAACCTTGTCGGACCGTTATATATCCGACCGCTTCCTGCCGGATAAGGCCATTGACCTTGTGGATGAGGCCTGTGCCATGATTAAGACAGAGCTGGACACCATGCCCGCTGAACTGGATGAGATGTCCAGGAAGATCATGCAGATGGAGATTGAGGAAGCTGCCCTTAAGAAAGAGACGGACCGTTTGAGCCAGGACCGTCTGGCTGATCTGCAGAAGGAGCTGGCTGAACTGCACGATGATTTTGCAGCAAGGAAGGCGCAGTGGGAGAATGAGAAGGCCAGCGTGGACCGTCTCAGCAGCCTGAGGGAAGAGATTGAGGCGGTTAACCGGGACATCCAGGACGCCAAGCAGCGCTATGACCTTAACAAGGCCGCGGAACTGCAGTACGGCAGGCTGCCCCAGCTTCAGAAGGAACTGGAAGCAGAGGAGGAGCGGGTTAAGAACGAGGACCTGAGCCTTGTGCATGAAAGCGTGACCGAGGACGAGATTGCCAAGATTGTCTCCAGATGGACCGGGGTCCCGGTGTCCAAACTGACGGAAAGCGAGAGAAGCAAGACCCTGCACATGGATGAGGTCCTTCATGAGCGTGTGGTCGGCCAGGATGAAGGCGTGGAAAAGGTGACGGAATCCATCATCCGTTCCAAGGCCGGAATCAAAGACCCATCAAAGCCAATCGGCTCCTTCCTGTTCTTAGGACCCACCGGTGTTGGTAAGACGGAACTGGCAAAGGCGCTGGCAGAGGCATTGTTTGATGATGAATCCAACATGGTGCGTATCGATATGAGTGAGTACATGGAGAAGCACTCCGTGGCACGTCTGATTGGTGCGCCTCCTGGATATGTGGGATATGATGAGGGCGGACAGCTGACAGAGGCAGTGCGGCGCAAGCCATACAGCGTGGTACTGTTTGACGAGGTGGAGAAAGCCCACCCGGATGTATTCAACGTACTGCTCCAGGTCCTGGATGACGGACGTATCACGGATTCCCAGGGCAGGACCGTGGACTTTAAGAACACAATCATCATCCTGACCTCCAATATAGGGTCCCAGTACCTGCTGGAAGGGATTGACGGCAGCGGGCAGATCCGTCCGGAGGCAGAGACAGCGGTGATGAATGACCTGCGGGTACATTTCCGTCCTGAGTTCCTTAACAGGCTGGATGAGGTCATCCTCTTTAAACCGCTGACCAAAGACAATATCAGCCGGATTGTGGACCTTTGTGTGGCTGATCTGAATAAGCGTCTTTCCGACAGGGAGCTTTCCATCGAACTGACTGACAGCGCCAAGTCATTTATCACGGAGAGGGGATATGACCCGGTGTACGGCGCCCGTCCTCTCAAACGGTATCTTCAGAAACATGTGGAGACCCTTGCGGCCAAGCTTATACTTGGCGACGGCGTGAGGGAAGGCAATACCATCGTGATTGATGTGGCTGAGGATGGAAGCAGGTTGATTGCATATGTGGAATGATCCTTACCCCCGCCGCCTTTTGGGCAGCGGGGGTATATTTTTGGTATAAAGTCAGAATATTTCTAATAATGAAATTTAATTCGGAAAATATTGAAACGCAGGTGAAAAAAACGAGAAAATACCCTAAATTAATGTTGAAAACGTTACTTGCAGGTGATATAATCGTTTCGGCTGAGAAAAATTACAGTTTAGTTACAGGGAATTTAATAGATTAAAAAGGCAGGTAAGAAATGTGAATACCCTTCCCAAAGATCCTAATATTTTATTAAGTTATGTAAATACACAGCTCCGTGACAACTATAATTCTCTGGAAGAGATGTGCCAGGCGCTGGATACGGATCAATCGAATATCATATCTGTGTTGTCAGGCATTGGTTACCGCTATGAGCCGGCTCAGAATTGTTTCCGTTAATCAATTATATATCGGGTAAGAAGCCGGCTTTGTCTGATGGGTTCAGATGAAGCCGGTTTTGCTTCATTGGCATATGGATAAGGGAGGGTTTCTCATGCCGCGTTACAGATATAAGGCAAAGGACATGGAAGGAAATGTTTATAAAGGTGTCATGGAGACAGCGGATGAACGTATTCTTCTTAGGGACCTGCGCGATAAGAATCTTTATTGCTATGAATGCCGCAGCCTGGATTCAGGCATGGCCCTGCGTCCGGCCAAGATAAAACATAAGCTTCTTCCTCCGCTCTGCAGACAGCTGTCAGCCATGCTGGCGGCGGGCGTACCGCTGTCCCATGCCCTGGCGGTCAGCTATGAATCCGCACAGGATGGTCCGCTCAGGGATAACCTGATGAGGCTGAGGGAAAGCATACATAAAGGGAGTACTTTGTTTGAGGCCATGGAGGAGATGCCGGGTGTATTTCCCAACCTTCTGGTCTATATGATACAGACTGGCGAGTCCAGCGGGAAACTGGACGTAATGCTGGGAACAATGGCTGAGTATTATGACCGTGAAGAGGAAATGAATGGTAAGGTACGCGCGGCCATGACATATCCGGTCATTCTGTTGGGCGTTACAATCATGTCATCGGTTTTCATGCTGACCACGGTCCTGCCCCAGTTTGCGTCCATGATGAAGGAACAGGAACTCCCTCTGCTGACACGTGTACTGATGAGCGCAAGCCTTGGCCTGAGAAATCACGGGATGCTGTGTCTGTTACTGCTATTGGTTTTAATTGCCCTGTCCATGGGAGTTCTTATGATTCCTCGGGTCCGGTTAAAAGCTGACCGGGCTGTCCTCTGTATCCCAATAATCGGAACATTATTAAAAACAGTTGAGACATCGCGTTTCGCATCTACCTTTGCAGTGCTTTATGGAAGTGGCGTAGGGATACTGGAAGCCATTCATGCCACGGGACGGGTCATGGGCAATACCTATGTGGAGCAATGCCTGGAACAGGCGGCAGATGGCTTAAAACGAGGGGAAATGCTCTCACAGGTCTTGGCGGGACTGGATATATTCCATCCGGTGCTCATCTCCATGGTGGTGGCTGGTGAGGAATCAGGCGCCCTTGACAAGGTGCTTGGCGATGCAGGCGGTTATTACCAAAGGGAAGCAGGCAGGGCGCTGGGCCAGATGGTCGCACTTCTGGAGCCTGCCATGATCCTTTTGATGGCATTGATAGTGGGCTCCATTGTCATGGCAGTCATGATACCTGTTTTTCGTATGTACTCGTCCATGCTGTAAGAGGAAACAAATGCCGTTGGGGACGGCGGAACGGAGAACCAGGATGAAACATTACATATGTGTGGAAGAACACGGGATTACATATATATGCGGGACATATAAGGCACCCGGACGTGCAGGCGGCCGGGGAACGATTGTCGTACAGGAGGCGCAAAGCGATTCTTCCGGCAGGAGTCCTGAAGGGGTATTGGCAGAATGGGCAGCCCAGTACGGACTGGAGGGAAAGAGGATCGTACTGGTTATGGGGCGCAGGCTCTCCTTCCTGTACACAAAGCTCCCAAAGGCTGGAAAGCGGGCGCTCAGACGCATGGCTTATAATGAACTGATGGCCAGCAAAAGATGCGGTGCGGACTGTCTGTCAGCAGTGGATATCCAGAAGATTTCCGGAGAACCGCATATTGGCGCCACGGTATATTATATGGAAAGGGGACAACTGGAACCATATGTCAAAGCCATGGAGCGGGCAGGTATGATATATGGCGGAACCCTTCTGATGCCGGACTGCACGGCTGTGGCCAGCCGGATGATGTGCAGGCGCCGTTCCAGCCTTATCATCGATGTGGAAAAGGAGGGAATTGGGCTGTATGCGGTTGCCGGAGGACATTGCCTGTCATGGGTAAGCAGTCCGCTGAAAGCCGGATATTTCTGCGGGAAGGGCGCTAAGGAGGTTCTGTATGATGAAATCGCGGAACAGGCGGCCCGTATACGCCAACAGCTGGAAGATGACAAAAGAATGTTCAGTCCGGAGTACGCAGTACTGGTGGGAAACTGCTTTTCCGACATGGAAGATGCGGCGGCATGTCTGAAGGAGCGTCTGGACATGCCCTGTGAAGGTGCGGCGGTGAGCGTATCCGGGAAGGATGTGGCGGTGACGCCCGGCGCATTGGCTGCGGTTGCTGCCGGAAGCCTGTCTGGTAAAAGCCTGTTTGGTAAAAGCCTGTCTGGTAAAAGCCTGTTTGGCGGAAGCCTGTCAGGCGTAAGCTTGTCAGGGGTAAGTCTGTCGGGCAAGGGCCCCGTAAGGCTTTCCTCTGGGCCGGACGGTGAGGACAGCGGGATGCTTTCCGGGATATATGGGATTGTATCAGGAAGAAACATGTTGTTTTTGCTTGCCAACCTTATATTGGCAGCAGGAATATCCGGGTATGTGGGATTTCAGCGCGCCCAGGTTACAGGGGAGTTGAAACGGCTCCGGTCAGTCATGTCAGATGCTGGTTTCAGGGAACAATATCGGGCGTCCTGTAAACTGGAAAATGAGGTTTCGGCAATGGCTGCACGGATGGCTGCGGAGGAATCCTTAAGGAGCGCTTCGTCCGGCTTCCTGGACAGGACTGACTTTGAGGCATTTGCGTCAGCCATGGAAGCTGATATGGATGTGGAGGCCGTTGTCTATGAAAAGGAGCCGGGAACCATGGAAATGACCATATCCCAAAATAGTCCTGAACAGGTTCCGGGCCTTGTGGAGCGGATCAGGGATTCAGGGGTATTCCATTCTGTCAGCCACAGTAACTGGGAGCAGGAAGAGGACAATGGCACGGTGCGCATCCATACATCAGTCCGCGCAGTCCTCAAAGAGGGAGAACAGGATGAAAATAAGTAAAAGGGAACGCTTCCTCATCAGGCTTCTGATGTTCGTGTGCATATGGGCCCTGGCGTTCAGGTTTTTTATCATCCCCGAAAAGGGACGCCTGGCTGAAGCCAGGGAACGACTGAGGGAAGTTAAGGAAGAACAGGCAAAGGCCGAACTGTACCTGAAATATTACCCGGATTTAAGGGAGCGGCTTGAGGGGCTGAAGAAAGAAGATGACGGGGAGTTTTTCTACCGGGATATTGACGATGTGTTCATGGACCGGAACCTTCAGGAATTGGCAGGACGTGCCGGTGTGGGGATTGTGCGCCTGAGTATCGGAACACCTGAGCCGGTGGGGACGATGGAGGGGCACGGGGAAATGAAGACCAAAAGCCATGTATCAGGCGTGGGCACCCCGGTTTCCGGTGTTGTGGACAATATGGCAGGTGCGCGGGAAACGGACGGCGGGAAGGATACAGCTGGGAAGGATACAGCTGGGAAGGATACAGCTGGGAAGGATACAGCTGGGAAGGATACAGCTGGTATGGATACAACTGGTACGGGTACAACTGGTACGGATACAGGCGGAACGGATACAGGCGGGACGGAGGATACAGCCGAATCAGGGAAACAATATATGGCATCCACTGTTACGCTGGAAGTAAAATGCATGGATGTGGGGAATATCATGGAATTTGCGGACGGGATATACCGGAATGATAAAAGCCTTGTGATAACCTATATTGATTTGGCGGCATCGGAAGAAAGGGAAGAAAGCGGCATGGCCGGGAACGGCGGTTTAAGAGGGATTGTGGAGGTCAGGTATTATTATGAAAAGACAAAATAGGGGCAGGACATATATGGAAATCCATTCCCGCCAGGAGGGTTTTACCATGATTGAGGTAATCACGGCCACAGCCCTTCTGGCAGTAACTGTTTCCGGCTTCCTGATGATGTCCGGCGCCAATGCGGGACTTCTGGCAAAGGAACACAGGATGGGGAGAATGAATTACGAGCTTAGTTCCATGTCTGGGGCAGGGGCGGGAGAGGCAACCGGCAATACCCTGGTGGTGGAGTTTTACATGGAAAATGAATCAGCCTTCGGGGATTATGCAGCGGAAGAATCCTTTGATGAATTCAGGGTAAGCGCGGCACCGGAGGATTTTGATAGCTCCATGACATTTTACAGGCACAGATAAAGGGCGGTAAGAAAATTGACTGAAAGAAATATAAGGGATGGCTGTCAGGGATTTACGCTTTTAGAATTGGTGGCAGCCCTCTCGATCGCAGCCGTGATCGGGGTATTTGCAGCGGGCTTCCTGCATCCCCAGGCTAAGCTTTATTATGGCTTTGACAGACTGGCCAAGGCAGAGGGAATGTGCAGCCAGGCATATACCAAACTGGAGGAATTGCTGAGATACGGCTATGTGTATTACGTGGAACCCGGCCATCCGGAAACGCTGTCGTATTATGTGCGGGAACCGGGGATTTCCAGGCCTTCCTGCGAAGTAAACGGGATTACCTATGAGAAGCTGCCTCCAGTTTCTGATTGGCCCCATATATCCGCGGATGACCTGGAGGTGGATGCGTTTGACGGGATGACATTGGAACTTGATTTTGACGGAACGGAAACCGGGCAGGCCAGGGTGCTGATCCGTATCATGAAGGATGAGGAAACGGTTTATGAGCAGGAGGCGGTCATACACTCCATGTATGATTACCAGGTTGAGGAGGGGGAGACGGCATGGTCGGCAATAGGAGAGGATGGTCGGGAAGACGCGGTGAACAGGGCAGCAGCCTTATATATGTGATTCTTTCCATTACCCTGCTGTCCGTGTTTTCCTGCGGTTATATGGCGGTTTCCAGATACCAGATGAAGTCTGCCCTGACAGGAAAATCGTATATGGAGGCGCAGATAACGGCCAAGACCATACACAGCACCTTCTGCGGGGCGGTTGCCAGCGGGAAATCGGAAGCAGCCAACAGTATCTGGCGGTGTTTTGAGGAGGATTGCCAGATGGTCCGCGAAGAATATGATGAAATGATGGACGATGAAGAGGCAGGGGAAGACGGGGAAGAAGGGGAAGAAGAAATCCCTGTGGAGGCCATGGAAGGGGACGGGACAGGATACGGCTTCAATGGTTATGTCAGGGATACAGAGCCGAAAAGCCGGTGGGAACGGTATCTTCATCATGCCCTGGGAGACAAGGAATATGTGATGAAGGGTTGCCAGTCCCTGCCGGATGACAGCCTTGCAGTGGATATTACATTAACGGTAAAGCCGCTGGACGGAAAGGCCAATGTACATACGGAAGTGGTCTGTAATGGATATACATTTTCCCTGGGCGCGGATATTGTGTTTGATAATAGCGACGGCGCCGTCATGACCATTGGGCAGGACATATCCGGGAACTCCGGAGAGGATGTGAAACTCTATCTCAACGGGAATGGGGTCTGCCGGTATTACGAGGATTAGGCCATGTCCTTACGGGAATCAGGCCATGTCCTATGAAAGGAACAGGCCCATGTACCAGACCATGATTTCCCTGTACCACAGTCCGAAGGCAATAAGGGACAGGGCAAAGAACGGAGCCATTGGAATCCTGGTCCTGCCGTTTACCCGTCCCCTTATTAAGGGGATAAGACACCAGAGTCCGGCCAGGATGTAGGCTGCAAGGAGGGCCGCCATTCCTGCTCCCACGCCCAGAAGCAGGCCGCTGGAGGCCATGAGCTTTGCATCGCCCAGACCGATGCCGCCCTTTGTGAGCACACGCAGGAGCGCCAGGAAACCGCCGCATATGACTGCGCCGGCAATCCGGCCTGCCAGGCCGGGACGGGGAGCAATCATCAGGGAACCTGCCGCCAGAACCAGGATGGAAAGGCTGATGCCATCCGGGATGTACATATGCCGGGCATCAATTAAGGCGCCCACAGTAAGCAGTGAGCCAAAGAGACACATGATGACGGCTTCTGCTCCCGGACCCTTGGCCTGACAGCACAGGAAGAACAGCAGGGCGGTGCCTGCTTCCACCAAAGGATACTGGATGGATATGCGTTCCCCGCAGGACCGGCATTTCCCTCCCAGGAACAGGAAGGACAGGATGGGTACCATGTCCAGCGGATTGAGCTGCCGTTTGCAGGCCGGGCAGTGTGAACGCCCTGTGACAAAGTTTTCGCCCTCAGGTATCCGCAGGATGCAGACATTCAGGAAGCTTCCGGTTACAGCGCCAAACATTCCATATAATATTGGGTAGAAAAAATCCATGACAGTCCCCCGATAATGTAGATTATCCCGGATACAATATGATCCCGGATTGCGGTTCATTTCAGTCAGTATACCATTTCAGAGAGAAGGAGACAACCAGTGCCATATAAAATGAACATAGAAGAATTGCTGGTAGAGCACAGATACCTGACAAGGAGCCAGTTGGAACGGGCCATGTACTTTAAGGAACAGGAACCGGGGAAAACTGCTGAGCAGATCCTTATGGACCTGGGCTATGTGACCGAGGACGCTGTTATGGAATGCGCTGCAACCCGGGACAATCTGCAGGTGACGGACCTGGATTCCTATAAAATCGATTTGAAGGCAGCGGACATGGTTTCCCCTGCATTTGCAGGGCATAACCGGATCATACCCATTGATTTTGAGGAAGGCAGGCTGGTGGTGGCTGCTTCCTATCCCATTGATATGGATGTCATTGATGAGACTGCAACCCTTACCGGCATGGAGGTCAAAGTGGTCCTTGGGACATCCGCGGCAGTGGGACGCGCCATTGACAGGACCTATGAAAATACCGCAGGCGGGAATACCGGGCTCATGAACCCTGCTTCCGGCACGCCCGGGGCAGGTATCATGGATACCCGTAACCGTCAGATGGAACTGGTCCTTAAGGAACGGGTGGAAGGCGCTCCCGTGGTGCGCATGGTCAATGCCATTATTGAGAATGCCTATAACAGAAATGCCAGCGACATCCATGTGGAGCCGGGAAATCATGAACTTGTGATACGGATGAGAATCAACGGGGATTTGATTGTCCATACTACTTTGGAGATGGAGTACCACCGCCCCATGATAACCAGGCTGAAGCTGATGGCTGGCATGGATATTGCGGAAAAGAGGCTGCCTCAGGACGGCAAGTACCATTATGAACGGGCAGATGTGTCCACGGACCTGAGGATTTCCACCCTGCCCTCTGTTTTCGGGGAGAAGGTTGTTTTGAGGCTGTTGGGCAATGACCGGGATAATTCACTGATGGATGTGAGCCGCCTTGGGATGACGGAGATACAGCGCGGGATATTTGAGCGGATCCTCAAGGTCCCTCATGGAATCGTGCTGGTGACCGGGCCAACGGGAAGCGGCAAGACAACAACCCTGTACGCTGTGCTCAGCCGCATCATTAAAAAGAAAATCAACGTGGTTACCGTGGAGGACCCGGTGGAGAAGGTGATTGAGGGGATGACCCAGGTACAGGTCAATCCAAAGTCAGGCCTGACCTTTGCCACTGCCCTCCGCTCCATACTGAGACAGGACCCGGATGTAATCATGGTCGGCGAGATGAGGGACGAGGAAACCGTATCCATCGGTGTAAGGGCCGCCATAACCGGGCATCTGGTGTTTTCCACCCTTCACACCAATGACTGCGCTTCCACCATAAACAGGCTGCGCAACATGGGCGTGGCGCCCTATATGGTGGCAGCGGCATTATCCGGGATTGTGGCACAGCGGCTGGTGAAGGTGCTGTGTCCATTGTGCCGCAGGGAATATGAACCGGATGAGAGGGAGCGCGGCCTGCTGGAGGGACTGGGCGCCGGAAAAGTGGATAAGCTGTGGAAGGCTTCGGGCTGCCCCTGCTGTAATGGGACCGGATACAGCCGGAGGAAAGCAGTTTATGAGCTGATGGAGGTGGACGAGGAGGTGAAGTTCATGATAATGGATAATGTGCTGCCAAAGGAAATCAGGACGTACCAGAAGAAAAGAGGATTCAGGTCCCTGAAGGAGAATGTGGTACAGATGGCAATCCAGGGTGAAACCAGCATGGAAGAGGCTGAAAAAATAATTTATTCCGCGGAATAATACTGATATACTACAAAAGAAAAGAGGAAACATAAGAATGAAAAAAGCAGACAAGAAGGGAAAAGGCAGCAGGGGAGGATTTACCCTCATAGAGCTGATCTGTGTCATTGCCATACTCGGTATCCTGGTGGCGCTTGCAGTGCCGTCCTACCGCGGGCTTCAGGACAAATCAGCCAGCCAGGTAGCCATATCCAATGCCAGGTCCAACTATACCCTGGGAAAGGCCCAGCAGGACATGATTGATGCCGGCGCCATGAAGCAGAATGAGAAACAGGAATATAACTATACCAGGGATGCGGATGGAAAGGACTCCGCGTTCTGGGAAGGCGAGATAAACGGCAGGACGTACAAGGCTGTTTATCCAGGCAGCACCGGGGACGGCGAGATTGTGTCGGGAACTGGAAAATAGTCCGTATTTGTGGTACAATTGGCCATTATCGGCTGGATGAAGGACGGGAAGGAAGTAGGAGGATGAAACATATGAAAAAACGCCGGGGATGCCGTGGGTTCACGATGGTGGAACTGATTGTGGTGGTTGCAATCCTGGCCATACTGCTGGCATTTGCTGTTCCCCACATGGCGGGGTATATCCAGGCCGCCCACAATATGACGGCCTATACAGAAGCACAAATGGCTGCGGATGCGGTACAGCGTTATATTACCGACGAGTATGAAAAAGGAACACTGAACGGCAAAATCGTACATAACCTTATGGGAGTGGAGCTGGACAGTCCCTACAGCCTGATTAAGGATTATATCTCTGGAGGACAGAAAGGCGCAAGAATTGCACATGTTAATGCAGATGTCACCGAAGGGCGCCTGATTTCCATAATATATGATTCAGAGAACAGTGAGACGGCAATCCTGGTAACATATGATAAAGACGGAAACGTCACATATGAGAATGTCGGCAAGGATTTTGGCTGGTAGAAGTAGTAAGGACAGAAGCGGTGACACAGAAACAGTAAGGCAGAAGCGGTAAGAGAGGATATCCTATGGAATTAATCTTGGACACGGCGCTGATGATATGGGGATGGCTGCTGGAGCATCTTTTGTACATCAACCTTGTATTTTCAATCATTATCATATTTTTTCAGCGGCGGGACCCGAGAAGCGTGTGGACCTGGCTTCTGGCCCTGTATTTTATTCCTGTGTTCGGAATCATCTTCTATCTTCTGTTCGGGCAGGATTTAAAGAAAAGCAGGATGTTCAAAGTAAAGGAAATCAGCGACAGGCTCAATGTCCCGATTAAGAGCCAGGAGGAAATCATACGCTCGGATGACATGCCCGAGGAGATGATGGATCCCATGACCAGGGATTTCAAAAGCCTGATCCTCTATAACCTGGAGACCTCCGGTTCCGTGCTGACGGTAAACAATAAGGTGCAGATATTCACGGACGGGCAGGAGAAGTTCGAGTCCCTGAGGAATGAGCTCCGCCAGGCCAGGCGGTTCATCCACATCCAGTACTATATCATTAAAAATGACGAGCTGTTTGATTCCATTGTGCCAATCCTGCTGGAAAAGGTAAAGGAGGGCGTGGAGGTCCGTATCCTCTGCGACGGAATGGGCGGCAGGTTCATGCCGAAAAAGCTTTGGGAGAAAATGGAAAAAGCAGGGATTAAGGTGGGCGTGTTCTTCCCGCCCTTCCTGGGATGGCTCAACCTGCGCGTGAATTACCGGAACCATAGGAAAATCGTTGTGATTGACGGTCATACAGGCTTTGTGGGAGGCTTTAATATTGGGCGGGAGTACATTTCCAAGGATCCCAAATTCGGTTACTGGCGGGACACCCATCTGCGTATTGACGGGGAGGCTGCCATCAGCCTGCAGATCCGGTTTGCCCTGGACTGGAACTATGCCACCGGCGAGAACCTTTTTAAGGAGGCAAGGTATTTTGGGGATGAGGCAGAGTACATCACCCGGCGTCTTAAGGGCGAGTGGACCCCTGTGTGGCCTGATCCGGAGCGGGTCAATGAACTGGTGTCCATGCAGATCATTACCAGCGGCCCTGATACCAATGAGCCGCACATAAGGAATAATTACCTGGAACTGTTCCACAAGGCCAAGCACCATATCTATATCCACACCCCGTACTTCATCCCGGACGACGCAATCCTTTCAGCGCTGAAGATTGCAGCGCTCTCAGGCGTGGATGTCCGGCTCATGATTCCGTGTAAGCCGGACCACCCCTTTGTGTACTGGGCCACCTGTTCCTATGCCGGGGAGCTTCTGGACTATGGGGCCAGGGTATATATATATGAAAATGGCTTCCTTCATTCCAAGGGAATCATGGTGGACGGCAGGGTCAGCTGTTATGGGACCGCCAACATGGATATACGCAGCTTTGAACTGAACTTTGAGGTCAATGCCACGATTTATGATGAGGAAGTCACGGGTGAACTGGAGGAGGCGTTCATGGGCGACCTTCCCCACTGCCGGGAGATTACAAGGGAGGATTACAAGGAGAGAAGCATGTGGATGCGCATAAAGGAACAATCCAGCCGCCTGCTCTCCCCGCTTTTGTGACAGACCCTGCCGGCAAAGGGAAAACAGATAAGACGGGCATTGGGAAAGTTCTGGAAAAATGGTTCCGGGCGAATAAAAGCACGGACCGGCTTTCATACTAATGGCTATGAGAGTGCAGACAGAAGGAATCAATCACACAAATAGCCGTAAGGAAAAACGGTACAATAAAATGACGGGACTGCTGATGAATTTCTGCCGGTGCGGCATTGCAGGGTGGTGCCTGGAGGTAATGTTCACATCCGTGGACTCCATCATGGCAGGGGACTGGACCCTGATGGGCCAGACTTCCTTACTTATGTTTCCCATCTATGGGATGGGCGCCCTGCTGTTACCCATCAGCCATTTCATAGACAGCTGGCTTACGGGCCTGCCGGGCTTTGCAGACGGGGATGGGGACAGGATGTCCCGCGCGGGGCGGATCATACGGCACGGGCTTATCTACATGGTGCTGATATTCATTGCGGAATATGTGGCGGGGACCTGGCTTACAGGCCTTGGAATCTGCCCATGGGACTACTCGGCATGGCCGGACAATGTGGGCGGTGTCATCCGGCTTAAGTTCGCCCCCCTGTGGTTTGGGACCGGGCTGTTATTTGAATATTTGACCAGTGCAGATGGCGGGAGTGGATTTTCAGACACACCCTGAAGCGCCGGACAGATGAGCGGTTATTAAATATCAAACCTGGATGGAAGGTATTGTATTTAATCCGCTCTTTTTATATAATAAAATGAAACAGTCCGGGTTTGGCGCCCGGACGCCAAAATATATACAGGAATTAAAGGAGACAGGGAATGATACGGATAATTATGGTGGCACTGACCGTGGTGCTGTTCCTGATTTTCAGTGTGCCGCTGCTTGGCATCCTGGGAATGCGGGACAAGAAAGACCCGGAGGGCGCGCAGTTTAAGAGCCTGCATATCGTACAGGGAGTATTCCGGTTCATACTTAAACTGGCAGGGGTTACATATGAGGTGCAGGGCCTGGAGAACATACCCATGGACCGGGCGGTCCTGTATGTGGGAAACCACAGGAGCTATTTTGACATTCTTGTGGGATATGTGACCGTGCCAGGGCTGACCGGGTTTGTTGCCAAAAAGGAGATGCTTAAGATACCCCTTCTCAGGGACTGGATGCACAGGGTTAACTGCCTGTTCCTTGACAGGGTGAATATCAAAGAAGGGTTAAAGGCCATCCTGGAAGGCATTGAGAAGGTAAAATCCGGTATATCCATCTGGATATTCCCGGAGGGCACACGCAATGAGAATGAGGATATGACGGAACTTCTCCCATTCCATGAGGGCAGCCTTAAGATTGCCCAGAAAAGCGGATGCCCTGTGATACCGGTGGCCATCACAGGGACTTCCCGGATATTCGAGGACCATCTTCCGTTCATAAAGCCCAGCCATGTGGTCATCCGGTACGGTGAACCCATTGATTTAAAGGAACTGCCCCAGGAGGCAAAGAAGTTCCCGGGGGCATATACAAGGGATGTGATATCAGGCATGCTTAAGGATATGGCTGAAGGACAGGAATAAGGAACAATAAGGCGCGCCGGACGCGCGCCCTGGAACAGGAGCGTATTAGATACCATGGAGAATCTGGATTTACAGGAAATCAGGGGACAGCTGGATGGCATTGATTCACAGCTGGTTGAGTTATTTGAGAGAAGGATGAAGCTGTGCGGGGACGTAGCGGAGTATAAGATTGGAACAGGCAAGCCTGTGTATGACGGGGCAAGGGAAAAGGAAAAATTAGAAACCGTGACCGGTATGGCCCATGGGGATTTTAACAGGCAGGGAGTTTACGAACTGTTTTCGCAGATCATGACCATCAGCCGCAGGCTCCAGTATGGCCTCCTGGCAGGGCATGGGCAGCGCCTGGATACCGGGTTTACCATGGTGGAGGAGCTGAAGCGGGACAATGCCCGGATTGTGTACCAGGGCGTGGAAGGGGCTTACAGCCATGCAGCGGCCCTTCAGTACTTTGGGGATGACGCAGATGTATATCATGTGCCCAGCTTTGAGGATGCCATGGTGGAAGTGGAGGAAGGCCGGGCGGATTACGCGGTCCTTCCCATTGAGAATTCCTCCGCAGGGGCTGTCAGCGGCAACTATGACAATCTGGTCATGCACAACCTCTATATCGTGGCCGAGACCCAGGTTTCCGTAAACCATGCCCTTCTGGGGCTTAAGGGGGCGTCCATTTCGGATATCAGGAGGGTTTATTCCCATCCCCAGGCCCTAATGCAGTGTTCCCGGTACCTGAATGCCAACAGGCAGTGGACCCAGTTCAGCGTGGAGAACACGGCGGGCGCTGCCAAGAAGATACTGGAGGACCAGGACATTGCCCAGGCAGCAGTGGCCAGCGAGACAGCGGGAAAGCTATACGGGCTTCAGGTCCTTGAGCATGGCATCAACCATGACAAGGACAACACCACCCGGTTCATCATTCTGTCTAAATCGCCTGTTTACAGGCAGGGTGCAGGCAAGGTGAGCATCTGCTTTGAAGGTTTACATAAAAGCGGTTCCCTGTATAACATGCTGGGGAACCTGATTTATAACAATGTCAACATGCTGATGATTGAATCCCGTCCCATTGTGGGACGCAGCTGGGAATACAGGTTCTTTGTGGATGTGGAAGGTTCCCTGGGGGATGCGGCCATACAGAATGCGTTAAAGGGAATTTCAGAGGAAGCCGTAAGCATGCGGATCCTGGGCAATTATTAGGGAGGTATGACGGGTATGAATATTAATGAACTGATTATATACAGGAATCTGGAATACCAGGAGCTGTTTAAGGACATGGCCTGCCTTATGGGATATGCGGACTGCGATGGCCGGCCGGATGCATTCCACTGCGCAGGACAGTTGGTTGAACTGGCTGTGAATTATGGATTCGAGGGGAATCTCTGGCACTGTTTCCTGGCCTTCTGTCTGGCCAACAACGAAAATGCCTATACAACCACCTGTGAAATCACAGGGGCGGCAGGCGGCTCCCTGGACCGGCTGGCCAGGGAGGACTTTAAGATCTTTAAGGCATTATTTGATTACGACATCCATGACCTTGCGCCTGCCGGGATGTGGAACCAGCTGGCCAGTTATGAGTCCAGCGGAAAAGGCAGCCGCGTGTTCAATAAGAGGATCAGGGACCGCATCGTGAGCCTGGCTGTCAAGCTGAAGGAATCCGCGGATGTGGAGGAATTCCAGGATCACGTGGAGGAATTTTACCGGGAATTCGGAGTTGGCAAATTCGGCCTTAATAAGGCATTCCGGATTGTGGAAAAGGATGAGGGACAGACCGTTGTCATTGACCCGATTATCAATGTGGAGCACGTATATTTTGATAATATCGTGGGGTATCAGCTGCAGAAACAGAAGCTGATTGAGAACACCGAAGCATTCGTGGAAGGCCGGGAGGCCAACAATGTGCTGCTGTTCGGCGATGCGGGAACCGGTAAGTCCTCCAGTGTCAAGGCTGTGCTCAATGAATATTACAGCAGGGGACTGCGTATCATTGAGGTATATAAGCACCAGTTCCGCGCGCTCTCCGATGTGCTGGAGCAGATTAAGGACAGGAATTACAAATTCATCATTTACATGGACGACCTTTCCTTTGAGGATTACGAACTGGAGTACAAGTATCTGAAGGCAATCCTGGAGGGCGGGCTTGGCAAGCGCCCGGACAATGTGCTGATTTACGCCACATCCAACAGACGCCATCTGATACGTGAGAAGTTCAGTGACAAGAGGGAACTGGACGACGAGCTTCATAACAATGATACGGTACAGGAGAAGCTGTCCCTGGCTTCCCGTTTTGGCGTGACCATATACTTTGGCTCCCCGGACAAGAGGGAATTTGAGACAATCGTGAAGGCATTGGCGGACCGTTACCACCTGGATATGCCGGAACAGGAGCTTTACGCGGAGGCCAATAAGTGGGAACTGAGCCACGGCGGCCTGTCAGGCCGTACGGCGGCCCAGTTCATCACCCATCTTCTTGGCCGGAAATAGCAGATGTGCTCCCTGGGAACAGGCGGGGATTTCATGCATGCCTAGGAAACAGGCGGGGCTTTTACGTATGCCTGGGAAACGGGCAGGGCTTTCATGCATGCCAGGGTGGGGTTTACATGAATTTTACAGGGGTTTTACATGGTTTACATGTAAAAGTTTAATGACCCGTTTATAATAGCGGTCAAAAGGAGTGATAAAGGTGGCTATTCGGACATTTGCGGCAATTGACGTTGGCTCATTCGAGCTGGAAATGGGCATCTATGAGATGTCATATAAGACGGGAATCCGGCGTGTGGACCATGTCCGCCATGTGATTGCCCTTGGCAAGGATACGTACAGCCAGGGCAAAATCAGCTATGGCCTGGTGGAGGAGATGTGCCAGGTCCTGGGGGAGTTCGCCCAGATAATGAAGGCATACAGGGTCAAGGACTACAGGGCCTATGCGACCAGCGCCATGAGGGAAGCCCACAACAATCAGATCATACTGGACCAGATCCGGGTGAGGACAGGGCTTAACGTGCGCATCATCAGCAACTCAGAGCAGCGTTTTATCAGCTATAAGGCCATTGCTGCCAAGGCCAGTGAATTTAATAAGATCATACAAAAAGGGACGGCCATTGTGGATGTTGGATTCGGCAGCGCCCAGCTGTCCCTCTTTGACAAGGATTCCCTGGTGACCACCCAGAACCTCCCTCTCGGTACCCTGCGTGTGCGCGGCCTTCTGGCCAACATCCCGGCAACCGTGGCGGAACACCGGGAGCACATTGAGGAGATTGTGGACAATGAGCTGTTCACCTTCCGCAAGATGTACCTGAAGGACCGGGAAATCAACAACCTTATCGGAATCGGGGAGAATATCCTCTATATCATTAACCGCATGGACCTGAAGGCATACGGGGACCGGATTGATGCAGCCACCATGAACCGTTTTTATGAGCGTCTGTGCCAGCTGACCACGGACCAGATTGAGGAGAAGTTTGGAGTGAACAGTGAATACGCCTCCCTGCTCCTTCCAAGCGTGGTGGTGTATAAACGCATTCTGGAACTGACCGGGGCAGACATGTTCTGGGTTCCGGGAATCCGTCTGTGCGACGGCATTGCCGCTGAATATGCCCAGGATAACAAGCTGGTCCGGTTCAGCCATAACTTTGAGAACGATATCCTGGCAGCGTCCAGGAACATGGCCAAGCGCTATAAGTGCCACACCAGCCACAACCAGGTGCTGGAACAATATGCCCTGGGAATCTTTGACAGCATGAAAAAGTACCATGGGCTTGGGGCCAGGGAAAGACTGCTTCTGCAGATATCCGTACTGCTCCATGCCTGCGGCAAGTTCATCAGCATCAAGAACTCCAACGAATGCTCCTATAACATCATCATGTCCACGGAAATCATTGGCCTCAGCCATCTGGAGAGGGAAATCATTGCCAACGTGGTCCGCTACAACATAAGGGATTTCGACTATGACAAAGTCCAGCTGGAGACACAGATCCACCAGGAGGATATGCCGGGTTACAGCCGCAACGCAATCACCATCCTTATCGCAAAACTGACAGCCATCCTGCGCCTGGCCAATTCCATGGACAGAAGCCACCGCGGAAAACTGGCGGACTGCCGCATGGCGGTCAGGGACAATGAACTGATTATCACAACAGGATATCAGGGCAACATGGCATTGGAGACAGCCTCCTTTGAACAGAAGGCGGATTTCTTTGAGGAGATATTTGGCGTAAGACCTGTGTTAAAGCAGAAGAGGAGGGTGTAATCATGGCAGATTCAGTAGGAAAGCAGCAGTCTGCAAAACAGACTGTAAAAGAGACAGCCAAAGAGGCGTCTAAGCAGGCTGAGAAGGCCAGGGCCGAAACCTCTAAGGCTGAGAAGGTTAAGGCGGAAGCTTCGAAGGTTGAGAAGGCCAGGGCGGAAGCTTCGAAGGCTGAGAAGGCCAAGGCGGAAGTCTCAAAGACCGATAAAGCCAAGGCAGAAAGCACGAAGGACGTAAAGTTAAAAATGGAAAAGCCTGCAGAAACCACTGTGGATTTTGCGGCTGACCCGAACAATTATGTTAACCGAGAACTGAGCTGGCTTGAGTTCAACTACCGGGTGCTGAGCGAGGCAAGGGACAAAAGCCTTCCGCTTTTTGAGCGCCTCAAATTCCTAAGTATCACGGCTTCTAACCTGGATGAATTCTACATGGTGCGCGTTGCCTCCTTAAAGGATATGGTGCATGCAAAATACACCAAGCCCGACATAGCAGGCCTGACACCTCAGGAGCAGCTGGATAAAATAAGTGAGAAGACACACCAGCTGGTTGAAATGCAGTATTCCACCTATAACAGGTCCCTCCTGCCTGCCCTTAAGGCCAACGGGCTTAGGGTCATTACGGAGCATGAGGACCTGACAGAAAAGGAAGCTGCATTTGCAGATGAATATTTTAAGAAAAATGTATATCCCGTACTGACGCCCATGGCGTTTGATTCCTCCAGGCCATTTCCTTTAATCCGCAACAAGACGCTGAACATAGCTGCGCTTCTGAGGAAGAAAAAAGCGGACGAGACAGACGATGAGCTGGAGTTTGCCATGGTGCAGGTGCCGTCCGTCATCCCCAGGATTGTGGAACTTCCAAGGGAAGTGGTGGAGGATGGAAAGGAACAGCGCGTGGTCATACTTCTGGAAGAGATAATTGAGCGGAACATGCCGTCCCTGTTCCTGAACTATGATATTGTGGCATCCCATCCATTCCGTATCATGAGGAACGCGGACCTCACCATTGATGAGGAAGAGGCAGTGGACCTGCTGGAAGAAATCCAGAAGCAGCTGAAGAAACGCCAGTGGGGCGAGGCCATCCGTCTGGAGATTGAGGATAACGTAGATAAGCGGCTGCTGAAAATCCTCAGAAAAGAGCTATCCATCAACAGCCAGGATATATTTGGAATCAACGGTCCCCTGGATCTGACCTTCCTTATGAAGATGTATGGACTGGAAGGTTTCGATCTGTTTAAGACATCCAGATACGTGCCCCAGCCGGTACCGGCCCTGATGAACGAGGATGACATCTTCACCAATATCCGGAAAGGGGATATCCTGCTCCATCACCCATACCAGAGTTTTGACCCGGTGGTAAACTTTGTGCGCAGCGCGGCCAGGGACCCGGAGGTGCTGGCAATCAAGCAGACCCTTTACCGTGTCAGCGGCAACTCTCCAATCATTGCAGCGCTGGCTGAAGCAGCTGACAACGGCAAGCAGGTATCCGTGCTGGTGGAACTGAAGGCAAGGTTTGACGAGGAAAACAACATCAACTGGGCCAAGATGCTTGAGAAAGCCGGCTGCCATGTCATCTACGGCCTGGTGGGCCTTAAGACCCACAGCAAGATTACCCTGGTGGTGCGCATGGAAGAGGACGGAATCAGGCGTTACGTCCATCTTGGGACCGGCAATTACAATGATTCAACCGCAAAGCTCTATACGGACTGCGGAATCCTGACCTGCGACCCTCAGATAGGAGAGGACGCGACCGCTGTATTCAACATGCTGTCCGGATATTCAGAGCCCCTTGCATGGAATAAGCTTTCCGTGGCCCCCCTATGGCTTAGGGGAAGGTTCCTGCGGATGATACGCAGGGAAGCAGAGCATGCCAGGAACGGCAAGCCTGCCCACATCATGGCCAAGATGAACTCCCTGTGTGACAAGGAAATCATAACCGCCCTGTATGAAGCATCCTGTGCAGGAGTCAAGATAGAAATGATAATCCGGGGCATCTGCTGTCTGAAGGCAGGCGTTCCCGGTTTAAGTGAGAATATATCGGTGCGTTCCATTGTAGGCAACTTCCTGGAGCA
The DNA here is from genome assembly GCF_022440595.1 of Enterocloster sp. OA13. Lineage (NCBI taxonomy): Bacteria > Bacillati > Bacillota > Clostridia > Lachnospirales > Lachnospiraceae > Enterocloster > Enterocloster sp. OA13. The sequence continues at coordinate 6,148,731 of NZ_JAKNTF010000001.1, forward strand.
CAGCCGGATTTTCTACTTCCTTAATGACGCAAGCCCTGAGGTCTACATGGGCAGTGCGGACTGGATGCCGCGTAACCTGGACCGCCGTGTGGAAATCATGTTCCCGGTAGAGAACGAAACGCTGAAGGAGCAGGTCATCCGCATCCTTGAGATTGAATTGGAAGACAATGTGAAAGCCCACATCCTCCAGCCGGACGGAACCTACGAAAAAGAAGATAAACGGGGTAAAGTCCTGGTAAACTCCCAGGAACAGTTCTGCCGGGAGGCCATTATGATGGCAAAGGAATTCAGGGTGGATGACCCGGCCAGGGTGAGGGTGTTTACGCCGATTGAGAGTAGTGGGGTTTGATGGATGGTTGGTGTAAGAGGGGGATTTTGGGAGGCTACGCCCGTGAAGGGGGACAGGACGGACGGCAGCGGACTGGACGCCCAGTTCCGGAGGGCGCAGCTTCTAAGGCCCTGACAACATAAAAGACGGGGGATCGGTGCTATTCACGTAGAAATCCTGAAGGACTTTCTACGTTCAGAGCACCTTGGACTCATGCTTTGATGCATTCGTCCACCCCCGTCTTTTATGCTGCCAGGACCTAAGAAGCTGCGCCCTCCTACACTATGCGTCCACCCCGCCGCCATCCGTCCTGTCCCCCTCCCCGTGCTGTGTCCTCCAACCCCCACATACCTCAATCATCCATCCGGAAATAAAATAAATTCCCTGGCCTGGGTTAATATTGATGGGTGAAAAAACCCCTGGCTGGGTTTTTTATTTTTTTCCTGATTTATGTGGTGTGGAGAAAACGATACGTAGTGGGTGAGTGGAATGGGGATGGGGGCGGGGGATGCATCTGCAGGTGCGTGCTGGTCTTAGGCTGTGGCAAGCGGCGCTAAGAGGCTGGCGCCTTTGTCTGAGCTCAGTAACAAGATTGACGGATAAGAACAGGCGCGAGTTAGGCGGCCAGACTCTTGTCCAGCGCCGATTGCCACAGCCTTAGAGCAGCTAGCACCGAAGCCGTATCCCCCGCCCCCATCCCCATTCCACTCACGGACGGATGCACCTAAATTCCCCACCCACCCCACCTAAATCACCCATGCGTAAACAGCTTCATGGCTTCTGCAAGTATCTCATCGCTGATCCCGGAATCGATTTCCACCCCTTTTATCTGGGGGATGCGGGTGACCAGTTCTTTTTGGACCAGGTTTTTGACGGTTTCATCGGCGGAGGGGCAGCCGGCGCATCCGCCCTGCATTTCAATCCAGAGGATACCGTTTTCATCTAAGTCCACTACCTCCAGCCCGCCCCCGTGGCTGGATAACTGGGGGCGGACGAAGAGGTTCAGGACTGCTTCTATGTCTTTTCTTAATTCTTCGTTCATGGATTACCTCTTATTTGGCTTCCTTTTTTGCGGCGGCCATTGCGTCGAATTTGGCGAGCATGGCCCTTGGGGTTGCTGTGTGGGCGCTGCGCTCGTATCTTGGGCACTCGTCGTAGCCTTTCAGGCCGGCCAGGTATTTTGCGATTTTCTTAAGTTCTTCCAGGTCGTAGCGGCCCATCATGGTGATGGTCTCCATGAGCGGGGAACCGCCGCCGTGTACGCCTGCCACTGCCTGGGCTGCTTCGTAGGAGTCGCAGAGTTTGTTTTCCATCATGCGCATGACACGGTGGGTGTCTTCTGCGCTGTAGGCCGGGTTGCGGAGTATATACTTATTGCACAGTTCTGCTGTTTCAGGTGCGTAGAAGCTTTCCTCGGTGGGAAGGGATGCGCATACGCCTCCGGTCAGGTCGGCCAGTGTCTCATATTCATGGTAAATGTTGTGTCCTGCCAGGCGGCGTCCCGCATTGGTCAGCACTTCGTCCGGAACCTGCTGCCCGGAGGGGAACTTGGTTGAGTGATAGGCGGATGCCTCCCCGGCTGCAAAGACAAGCTCTGCGGTCTGGATGATATCACAGATTTTTTCACGTACATGGGATTCACGTGCAATGTCGTTTACATCGGCTACAAGGGCTGCCTGGGATGCGATTACCTCGGAGACCGCTGTTTTACATCCGGTGTAGGAATGACGGTGATAGTGTGCGAACATCAGGGCAAGGTAGCCTGCGTAGCGCGCAACGCCTTCATGGTCGCGGCCGCACATGAATACGCGGTCATATGGCACGAAGCAGTCGTCGAAGATGGTAAGGCTCTCTACATCGCCGATGTTTGCAAAGGGGGCCTCGATATGGGTGCGTTTGTGGTGCAGTCCGGGAAGGGCCATCAGCTTTACGCCGTCCCAGTCCCCGGGAAGGGCAAATGCAACCGCGTAATCAGCATCATCCGGTCCCATGAATTTGGTCGGGTTTACAATGATCTCATCTACATAAGGTGCATTGGAGTTGCATATCTTGGCGCCTCGGACAATGATGCCTTTACATGGTTTTCCGTCAATGCCGATGCCGTCCACGTCTGTTTCTACTACATGGACAAAGGAGTCGGGGTCGGGCTGCATGTGGGCGCGTTTGTATTTTGGATTACGGGAGCCTTTTACGTCTGTCTGGGCACAGTTGCAGACCAGGTCGTATTTCTGGCAGTACTCAATGTACTTTAACAGGCGCTGGTGGTATTCTGTGCCGCAGGCCTCGTCACAGTCATAGGTAACGGAGAACAGGGCGTTCATGGCATCCGTACCCATGCAGCGCTGCATGCATCCGCCCACGCGGTGGCAGATCAAACGGGTCATCAGCTGTTTCTTCAGCAGGTCCTCCTGGCTGTGGTGGATATGGGTGCAGCGGTTGATGGTTTCTCCTGTAATGTGGGACGTGGTCACGCAGACGTCTGCATAGTCCGGGTCGTTGGCAACGTCGTAGCACTGCTTCATTACATAGGTGCCGCCCTTAATCCAGTCGGCCAGGTCCCTTTCCGGGCCTTCCTTGCCGTTGGAACGGTCCACGCATTTTCCGTTCATGTATACGTTGGGTTTCATTTTTAAAAGACGCTCTTTATACTGTTCGTATGTACCGATTGCCATAGTTAATACCTTCCTTTATGTTTTATTTTATTGTTTTTTAGTTGCTGAAACCGCATCGAATTTGGCCAGCATGGCCCTTGGGGTTGCTGTGTGGGCGCTGCGCTCGTAGCGCGGGCATTTCTCGTATCCGGGAAGCCCTGCCAGGTATTTTGCGATTTTTTTCAATTCTTCCAGGTCATAACGGCTCATGAGGGTGATGGTTTCCATGAGAGGGGAACCGCCGCCGTGTACGCCTGCCACTGCCTGGGCTGCTTCGTAGGAGTCGCACAGCTTGTTTTCCATCATGCGCATGACACGGTGGGTGTCCTCTGCGCTGTAGGCCGGGTTGCGGAGTATATACTTATTGCACAGTTCTGCTGTTTCCGGCGCAAAGAAGCTCTCTTCCGTTGGAAGGGAAGCACAGACACCGCCGGTCAGGTCGGCCAGGGTTTCGTACTCATGGTACATGTTGTGTCCTGCCAGACGGCGTCCAGCGTTGGTCAGCACCTCATCCGGAACCCATTGGCCGGATGGAAATTCCATTGCATGGTGGGCGGCCGCCTCGCCTGCTGCGAATACCAGTTCCGCTGTCTGGATGATGTCACAGATTTTTTCCCGGACATGGGACTCCCTGGCAATGTCATTGACATCGGCTACCAGGGCTGCCTGGGATGCGATGACCTCGGAGACAGCGGTCTTACATCCGGTGTAGGAATGGCGGTGGTAATGTGCAAACATCAGGGCCAGATAACCGGCGTAACGCGCAACGCCTTCGTGGTCGCGGCCGCACATGAATACGCGGTCATAGGGCACGAAGCAGTCGTCGAAGATGGTAAGGCTTTCCACGTCCCCAATCTGCGCATAAGGCGCGTCCAGATGGGTACGTTTGTGATGCAGTCCCGGAAGGGCCATCAGCTTGACTCCGTCCCAGTCAGCGGGAAGGGCGAAGGCCACCGCGTAATCGCTGTCATCCTGGCTCATGAACTTGGTTGGGTTTACAATGATTTCATCCACATACGGAGCGCAGGAGTTACAGATCTTGGCACCGCGCACGATGATGCCCTTACATGGTTTTCCGTCCACGCCGATGCCGTCCACATCTGTCTCTACCACGTGTACAAAGGAATCCGGGTCCGGCTGCATATGGGCGCGTTTGTACTTGGGGTTGCGGGATCCCTTTACGTCGGTCTGTGCGCAGTTGCAGATTAAATCGTCCTTCTGACAGTATTCAATGTATTTGACCAGACGCTTGTGGTACTCTGTGCCGCAGGCCTCGTCACAGTCATAAGTAACGGAGAACAGGGCGTTCATGGCATCCGTGCCCATGCATCGCTGCATACATCCGCCCACGTGCTGGCAGATCAGGCGCGTCATCAGCTGTTTCTTCAGCAGGTCATCCATGCTGTGGTGGATATGGGTACAGCGGTTAATCTTTTCTCCGGTAATATGGGAAGTGGTCACACATACATCCTCATATCTGGGGTCATTGGCAACGTCATAGCACTGTTTCATTACATAGGTCCCGCCTTTGATCCAGTCAGCCAGGTCCCTTTCAGCGCCTTCTTTTCCGTTGGAGCGGTCAACACATCTGCCGTTTAAATAAACATTGGGTTTCATTTTGAGAAGCCGTTCCTTGTATTGTTCATAAGTTCCAATTCCCATTCCTATATTCCTCCTTCATATTTTATACTTGTTAAATTTTTGCCATTTATGGGGCGCCATGGTCTTGCGCCCTTACACCATGATTTAAAGAGCAAGAATTGTGCCAGATAGCAAGAGGCGGAAATCAGTGGATTTGGGGCGTTGGACTGTATAAAAAGGGCATGGTCATCTGAAAACATGTATAAAAAGTATACAAAAAATGATGGTGCAGTGTGATATAAGGTTGGCATGTGATTTGCGTGTATAAAAAATATAATGATTAATTGAACGGCAATGGGAAAGGAGACAGGTAAATGATACATATTAACAGGGATTTGTGCACCGGGTGCGGGGTATGCGTTAAGGTATGTTCCATGGCATGTATTGTCCTGGAGGAGGAAAAGGCGGTATTTAAAGGAGAAAAGAGGTGTATGACCTGCGCCCACTGCATGGCTGTGTGCCCGCAGAAAGCTGTGTGCACGGACCGATATGACAACAGCGAGTCCGTGGAAATGACACCGGATATCCCTCTGGCATCGCCGGAGGAAATGAAAAACAGGATGGTGCTTCGCAGGAGTATCCGCGCTTACAGGCAGAAGGTACCCTCCAGGCAGGAGATTGAAGCCATTCTGGATGGGGCCAGATATGCGGGCACGGGAGGTAACAGGCAGGCCCTGCGCTACATCGCGGTGTGCGGACATATGGATGAGGTGACCGGGGAGGCGGCCCGCGTCCTGGGCGGCCTGGCAGAGAAACCGGGATTCTATGCGCCTGCCTATGGGAGGATTTATAAGGAGAGCCTGAAGGGAAATGACATACTGTTCTATGGGGCGCCCCTCCTTATATTAGTAATCGGGAATAAGAAAAAAGGATTCAATGTGAAAAAGGACGGAGGGCTGGCGTCTGCATACATCCAGCTGATGGCTGAAACCATGGGGATTGGCTCCTGTATCAACGGCTTTTTTGGAGACGCTGTGGATAACAGCAGTAAGTTAAAGGAAATGTTGGGGATAACAGAGGATGAATCCATGGTAATGGCCATTGCCATGGGCTATCCGCTTATTTCGTATATGCGCAGTGCGCCCAGGAAAAAGCTGGATTTAACCTGGATGTGAGGACGGCGCTCTTAGGAAAAGCTGGATTTAACCTGGATGTGAGGGTAGCGCTCTTAGGAAGAAGCTGGATTTAACCTGGATGTGAGGACAGCGATTTCAGGAAAAAGCTGGTTTTACCTGGATGTAGGGACAGCGCTCCATCCGGTCGGATATACACAGGTTGGCATCAAAATTGCTGTTTAAAATTGGCATGAGGCGCAGGCTCCAATAAAAGCGCTTGGCCTCTACGTGCGAATCGAATGAAACGAGGGGGTGTCAGATGGATAAATATCTGATTAGGAAATTGGCGGTATGTCTTGTAGGCTCATTTATATATGCGGCCGGGATAACCGTGGTGAAAGTATGCAATCTGGGGATATCGCCCATTACAAGCGCGCCTTATGCATTTTCCTTTGTAGTGGGCCAGACCCTGGGGACCTGCACCATGTATCTGAATGCAATCCTTTATATCATCCAGAAGCTGGTGCTGAAAAAAGAGTACACGCTGCGCAAGTTTTTGACCCAGTTCATACTCAGCGCGGTATTTGCAGTGCTGATTGACCTTACGGGAATCATGTTTGGCGGATTCGTGCCCCAGTCTTATGGGTTCAGGCTCATATATCTGGTGTTTGGCTGTTTTGTGCTGGCAGTGGGGGTCTGCGGCGTGGTCATGTCTAATTTTGGCATGCTTCCCGGAGAAGGCGTGGCTGTTTGTATACAGCGGGTTACAAAACTGGATTTTGGGATATGCAAGATTATTTTTGACTGTTCCATGGTGGCCCTGGCCCTGGTCATTTCCCTTGTCTTTTTAGGACGGATAGAGGGAGTCAGGGAAGGAACCCTGATATCAGCGGTCATGATAGGCTGGTTTGCCAGGTATGTCGGACGCTTCCTGGGGCCAAGGCTGGCCCTGGTGCTCAACCCGAAGGTGGATGAGAAAACAGTGATGGAAGCGGAAATGGAAATGTGATGGAAGTGTGAAGGAAGCGGAAATGGAAGCGTGATGGAAGTGTGAAGGAAGCGGAAATGAAAGCGCAATAAAGCGGAAATGAAAGCGCAATAAAGCGGAAATGAAAGCGGAAACAAAACCATGATAAAGCCGACGGAGTAAAAAAAGTAATACAAAAAAAGGAGAAAAGGAGAATAAGATATGATTGAAATGAAAAATACGCCATTTGAAATCCCCACATTTGATTTGACCGGGAAGGTTGCCATAATCACGGGAAGCACCACCGGGCTGGGATATGGCATGGCGGTTGCCTTCTGCGCATATGGCGCCAAGGTGGTGATTAACGGTCTGGAGGAAGAGGACTGCAAACGTGTTTCAGATGAGATTAATGAGATGGGGGGAACCACCATCCCATTTAAAGCAGACGTAAGGAACCGCGCAGAGGTCCAGGCCATGGTCGGTAAGACGGTGGAAACCTTTGGCAGGCTGGATATCATGGTCTGCAACGCCGGAATCGGAATCACGAAGCGGATTGTGGAAATGAGTGATGAAGAGTGGGATGAGGTAGTGGACACGGACTTAAAGGGCGTGTTCATCTGCGGCGCGGAAGCTGCCAAGGTCATGATTGAAAAGGAAATCAGGGGAAGGGTCATCAACATTTCTTCCGCAGGCGGCCTGGTTGGAACCAAGAATATCGCGGCATACTGTGCTTCCAAGTCCGGCGTCATAAGCCTTTCCAAGACAGAGGCCATGGAGTGGGGACGCTACGGCATAACGGCCAATGCTATCTGCCCGGGATATGTCCCCACAGCCATTAACGCGGCGCCTCTGGCAATACCAAGGGTACGGGAGCAGATCCTGGCCAAGACAGCGTTAAAACGTCTGGGTGAAATCTGGGAAGTGGCGGCAGTGGCCCTTTTCCTTGCGTCGGATGCCTCCAGCATTGTCACGGGCGCTTATATTGCCGCTGATATGGGAACCACATGTAATTAATGTTGGAAATAGTCTCAAGTTAAAGTTCAGGCTGCCGTCAAACAGGTTACGGCAGCCTTTTTGTCAGGAGGGATTATGGCAAAATTATTCGAACCCTTTGTATTGGGGAACCTTACATTAAAAAACAGGATCATCATGGCCGGCATGCACACGGAATTTGGCAGGGACGGATACCTGACGGAGCGGGAGCTGGCCTATTATGAGGAACGGGCCAAGGGCGGCGCAGCGGCCATCGGCGTGGTTGCCAGGGTAAGCCCGGAAGGAGGACCGGAGTCCATGGCAGGGGTATATGACAATACCTTTGAGGCTGGCGTGCGCTGTCTGGCAGAACGGCTCCACCAGCATGACTGCAGGCTTTTCATACACCTGTTCCACATTGGCAGGAACCATGGAAATGATATTCTGGGCAGGCCCCTCCTGGCGCCGTCCGCGGTCCCGTCCCCCATTTACCGCCACATGCCAAAGGAGATGACGGCAGAAGATATAAAAAGGGTAAAGGAGGATTTTGCAGATGCAGCCGCCAGGTGCAGGGCCTGGGGCGCGGATGGGGTAACCGTGAACTGCAGCGCAGGCTATCTGCTGTCCCTGTTCCTGTCCGGAGAAACAAACCAGCGCACCGATGAGTATGGAGGAAGCCAGGAAAACAGGTTCCGTTTCCCCCTGGAAGTGCTTGCCCGGGTCAGGGAAGCGGTTGGAAGGGACTTTCCCGTGCTGGTAAAGATATCCGGCAGCAGCATGCGGGCCAGGGGATACGGACTGAAGGACATGGAGGCATTTTCCTTCAAATTATCAGGACTGGCGGATGCCATTGGCGTCACGGGCGGCTGGCACGAAGCTCCGGTGCCTCAGATTACCTATCAGGTGCCCAGGGGATTCTATTCCTGCCTCAGTTCCTGTATAAAGGAGCATAGCGGTCTGCCTGTCATCTGCTACAACCGCATCAATGACAGGGAAACGGCGGAGCGGATACTTGAGGAGGAAAAGGCGGACCTGGTGGCCTGCGGGCGGCCCTTCCTGGCGGATGCAGGCTTTGCAGCGAAAATCCGGGACGGACGTCCCTATCATCCCTGTGTGGGATGCAACCGCGGATGCATGGACCGCATCATCCGGAACCAGGAAGTGCGCTGTATCCAGAACCCGGAACTGGGAAGTGAGTATCAAAAGCTGTCCTCCCTCCCGGCCAGGGAAGGCCGGGTGCTGGTAATCGGCGGGGGAGTGGCAGGCATGGCGGCTGCCAGGTTCCTGGGAGAACGGGGTTATCAGGTTACGCTTAAGGAGAAAAAGGGCCGTCTGGGCGGAGTCCTGGATCAGGTGGCTGCCAGCCCGGGAAAGGAAGGTTTCCTGGGTATTGCAGCTGCCTTGGAATGGGATTTAAAGGCGCTGGGCACACATATTGTCACTGATGCAATGGTGACGGCTGAAGGACTTAAAGCGGAGGCGGACCAGTACAGCTTCGTAGTGCTGGCCGCAGGAGGAAAGCCGCGGCGCATGAAGGGTGGAACGGATGCCAAAATCTATCTTGCCCAGGAAGTAATCCAGGGGAATTACAGGCTGTGGAACCGGATGAACTGCGGTCAGACGGTCATCATAGGAGGGGATGCGACCGCCATGGAGACAGCGCTGTTTCTGGCAGGCAAAAGGTGGCTTGAGGACAGCCATCAGGGATTCATGGAACGGTATGTGCCGGACGAGGTGAAGGAACGGTTCCTGCCCTCCGGGACCATCACGCTGATTGAAAAGGAAGAACGGGCCGGGCGCAGCCTGGGCGGAACCCGCTTCATCATCATGAATGAACTGAAACAGAACCATATAAAGGTCATGACAGGGACCCGGGTGGTGGAGGCGGGAAATGGATATGTCATTGTGCAGAAAGGAGACAGCCGGGAACGGCTCTGTGCAGATTTTATCATAGAAGCCATGGGGGAGGAACCGGAACAGGCCCTGGCCAGCATCCTGGAGGAAATGCAGAAAGAATTTTATGTGGTTGGGGATGCTGCCGTGACCGCGGATATTGAGACAGCCATACGGGGGGCCTATGAGCTGGCATGCAGTGTATAAAAAAGGTAACAGTTATCCGGCCCGGTGTTTATAAAGTATACACGCCCTGGCCTGAGGGAAGGGAAAAACAGGGTAAAACCCAGCGGTTTTAGGGGATTTTTAAAATAATTGGAATTTGGCAGTATTCTTGCTCTTAATATTGTTGAATAATTAACGATGGTATGAAAGAATAGAATCATGCAGTGTTTCTATCGCACGGGAAACACACAGGAAGATATTTGCATACCTTCAAAAGACAAGGGGGTTATTAGATGGTAAGTATTTTAGGTATTCTTCTGGCAGTGGCATTATTGATTTACACCTGCTACAAAGGCATTCCCGCTGTCATTGTGGCGCCCATGGTATCCATCCTGGTCCTGATTACAAGCGGCCTGGATATTGCTTCGGGCATGAGCGGCGCGTACATGGAAGGGATGGCGGGATTCATCCAGAAGTATTTCCTGACCATGTTTACAGGCGCCATATTCGGGGCCATGATGGGGGACAGCGGCGCAGCCAAATCCATCGGCCTTAAGTTCGGCCGGATTGCCAGGAAGTTCCCGGGGAAAGAAAAGCTTATGGCCTTATGGTCCCTGGCAGCGTTATCCTTTATCCTTGGTTATGGCGGCGTCAGCGTATTCGTGGCATTCTTTACCGTAATTGCAGTTGCCAAGGAAATGTTCGAGGAACTGGACGTGCCGTGGAGGCTTTACGGAGTCAACATCTTAGGCGCCGGAGTACTTGCCCTTACCATGGCGCCCGGCTCGCCTTCGGTTAACAATGTAATTGCAGGGGAAGCCCTTGGCACCAATGCAATGGCAGCTCCCATGCTTGGCATCATAGGCTGCCTGATTGCGATTTTCCTGGCCAGCATCTACTTTAAGTGGGAAATCAGGCAGGTTGAGAAAAACCATGAAGGATTCCTGCCCACAGGAGCAGAGATTGCCAAGGTGCAGTTAAAAGTGGCGGATGATGATTTCCAGGAGATGAACATCATCACCTGTCTGATTCCTTCCATTGTACTGATTGTTACGCTGAACGTGTTTAAACAGCCGGTTTATATTGCGGCAACCTTTGGAATCATTGTGGGATACGTTGTTTACTGGAAACGGATGTCCGCTAGGATTGAGACTTTTAAGCGTGGGGCCATGCAGTCCATCAACTCTGTCTGTACCGCATCCATGGTAATTGCTTTTGGTTCCGTTGTAGGCGTTACCAGCGGGTTCGCCCTCATATGCAGCGCCCTGGGCAGGATTCCCGGACCGGGAGAGTTCCAGGTAGTGGTTGCCGTTAACATTGCAGCCGGTGTGGCCGGGTCTTCTGCAGGCGGACTGACCATCGCGCTCAATGCACTGGCAGACCGGTTCATAGGACCGCTTTCAGAAGGCGGGCTTGCCATGAACCCACAGGTAGTGCACAGGATTGCAACCATCTGCTCCGGCGGCCTGGATTCCCTTCCAAGTAATGGAACCATTATTAACGAGCTGACCCAGGCAAGGCTGCCCCACCGTGTGGGATACCGCCCAATGGGGGTTTGTTCGGTTGTCATTCCGTTGATTGTGGCTATCTGTCTTTCGATTATTGCACAATTTGGGATTGTGTAGTTTGGGGTGTATTGGTTTTTGATACAATTATTGAAAAAGGTTTCGATGAACATCTGTAAAGGCAATAGGGGCGGAAGTCTGGTAAGACAGGTTTCCGTCCCTCCTGTTGTATGAGGGCCATCCCACAGGAGGGGGACGATATCGGCGAAAATCCACTTTTAGTTTTTAAAATGTGTTGAAAATGCATAAAAAAGTAGGTATACTATACTTTAGTTGGTAAAAAATTAACAATAAGATGGAATGAAATCACATTGGGGAGAAAAGACTATGTCACTGGAATCTAGGCTGATCACCACGGAGTATTTTAAGGAATGGGATGCGCAGATACTGCTGGAAATCCTGGAGAATGCGGATAATGCAGTGATTGTCATTGACTGCAAGGGCACCGTGGTCTATATCAACCGGTTTTATGCGGAACATATGAACATAAAGCTGGAAAAACTGATGGGAAGGAACCTCTATGACATTGAACCCCAGGCCAAGCTTTTAAGGGTCATGGAAGATGGGGGAGGCCGGGACAACGATGAGGTGGAATATATAAAGTCGTTGAACATAGATTCAGTGGGACTTGCATTTCCCCTGTATGACAGCCGCAAGGAGAAGGTGGGGGCCTGCGCCATCTTTAAGGATGTGACCCAGGTGGTGGAGCTGACCAGGAAGCTCCAGAAGTCCAAGGAGATGGTCCAGTATCTTGCCTCCCAGCTGGAAGCATCGGAGCTGCCCATATCCTTCCAGTCCTATATCAGCCAGAATAAGGACCTGCAGAAAACCCTGAGCCTGGCCGCCAAGGTGGCCAATACCAACTGTACCATTTTGATACAGGGGGAAAGCGGGGTGGGCAAGGAGGTCATGGCCAAGTGCATCCACAATGCCAGCAACCGGAAGGAGCGGCCCATGATCAAGGTCAACTGCGCCTCCATCCCGGAAAACCTGCTGGAAAGCGAACTGTTCGGCTACGAGGAAGGCGCCTTTACCGGGGCCAGGAAAGGCGGGAAGCTGGGCAAGTTCGAGCTTGCCAACAAGGGCACCATCCTTCTGGATGAAATCGGCGATATGAGCCTGACCATGCAGTCCAAGCTTCTGCGCGTGCTCCAGGAAAAGGAACTGGAACGGGTGGGCGGGACCAAGACAATCAAGCTGGATGTGCGGGTCATCGCTGCAACCAACCAAAACCTGGAGGAGATGGTTGAGAAAAATGAATTCCGCAGCGACCTTTATTACAGGCTCCATGTGGTTCCAATCCACATCCCTGCCCTGCGCTGCCGCAGGGAGGATATCATGCCCCTGGTGCGCTATTTCATAGAAAGGAACGGCGGGGACGAGGGCACGGACCTGACGCCGGGCGCTGCCAGGATGCTGGAAGAATACGGCTGGCCGGGCAATGTAAGGGAACTTCAGAATGTGATAGAATATGCGATGATCGTCAAAACAGGCGATATCCTGGAGATAAAGGATTTCCCCCAGTATCTGAGAGGGGACGGGGCAGAGGACAGCCCGGCGGAGGATGGCCCCTGCAGGCTGAAGGACGCAGTGGAACAGCTGGAAAAAAGCATGATAAAGCGCGCGCTGAAAAGGAACAATGGGAACAAAAGCATGGCCATCAATGAACTTGGCCTTTCCCGAAGGTCATTTTATGAAAAGCTGGAGAAATACGGCTTGAAATAATTGTATAAAAAATATACATATTTAAAAGCGGAATGTATAGTTTTTGCGGAAAATCAAAGAGGCAGGAATGAGGCATGGTGATTTTGGCCTGATTTCTGTCTCTTTTTTATATATTGATCCGTGGACCGCGGTTGGCACAGAATTTGCTCATTAAAAGGGGTAAAAGAATGATAAATATTAGACTATTAATATTCACTTATTCAAGAAAGGATGCAGAGCTATGAAGGTTATTCGTGCAGAAGAAGTAAGCAGGCTGATAAAAGACGGGGACACCATCATGTATACGGGTATTACCCTGGGCGGGTTTGCAGAGGAAGCCCTGGTGGAACTGGAAAAGAGCTTTTTGGAAACAGGACATCCAAGGGACCTGACCATGTACTGGCAGTCAGCGACCGGAAACAGGGGGGACAGGGGGCTTGCCCATGCAGCCCACGAAGGGTTCTTAAAACGCGGGGTGGGCGGACACCTGAACGGATGCGGTCCGGCCATGACGGAATTCAGCCGCGATAATAAAGGCGAGATTTACAATTTCCCACAGGGCGTGATGTCGGTCATGTGCCGTCACATAGCCGCCCACACACCGGGCGTGATTACCAAGATCGGTTTAAAGAGCATGATGGACCCAAGGGTGGACGGCGGTTGCATGAATGAGAAGGCAAAGAACGCCGAACCGCTGGTAGAGCTGATTGAACTTCAGGGAGAGGAGTGGCTCTGGTACAAGCTTCCCAAACTGGACGTGACCTTGATCAGGGGCACGGTTGCGGATACAAAGGGAAATATCTCCTGCTACAAGGAAGGATATAAGCTGGGGCAGTTATCCGCGGCAGAGGCTGCCAGGGCATGCGGCGGCATCGTCATCTGCCAGGTGGAGAATATTGTTGAGGCGGGAAGCATTAAACCAAGGGATGTGATTGTCCCCGGGATTCTGATTGACTATGTGTTCGTATCCAAGCCCGAATATCACTGGCAGACCTCCAAGACCTATTATAATCCTGTATTTTCAGGTGAGATAAGGGTTCCACTGGATGCCATCCCATTTGAAAAGCTCAGCGCCAGGAAGGTAATTGCCAGAAGGGCTGCCATGGAACTGACCAAGGGCGCCATCGTGAACCTGGGTGTGGGCATACCGGAGGCAGTTTCCTCGGTTGCGGCGGAAGAGGGCTGCGGGGATTACATCACCCTTACCACCGAGGCGGGCGGCATTGGCGGGGTTCCTGCCAGCAGCCATGACTTCGGGTGCTGCTGGAATGCGGAGGCCACCATTGAGATGGCGGACGAATTCGACATGTATGACGGCGGCGCCCTGGACCTGGGCGTGCTGGGAGTGCTCCAGGTAGGGCCAAACGGCAATGTGAATGTAAGCAAGCGCAACGGGGAAGGCCTGGGTGTGGGCGGTTTCCTGAATGTGGCGGGAGGCGCCAGCAAGGTGGTGTTCGCGGCAACCTTTACCGGCGGCCTTCATAAAGGGGAAGGCCCTGCCTATGAAATCGGCAACGGCCACATCAAGGTGACGAAAGAAGGGAATTCCAGGAAGTTCGTCAACGAGATAGAGCAGATCTCCTTTAACGGGGAAGCGTCCCTTGAACAGGGCAAGAAAATCATCTATGTGACGGAGCGGTGCGTGTTCGAGCTGGTGAAGGACGGACTCCTTCTTACCGAAATCGCGCCCGGCGTGGACCTTCAGAAGGATATACTGGACCAGATGGATTTTGCACCCATGATAAGCGAGAACCTGGAACAGATGCCTGCAAAGATATTCAATGAAACCTGGGGCGGCCTTAAGGATCTGATGGACAAAGAGTAAGAAAGCATAAAATGAAAGGATACAGGAGGAAAGGGAATGTTCAGCAAAAAACATGAAATGATTCGGAAACTGGCAAGAGAGTTTGCAGAAAATGAAATCGCACCCCTGGCAGCACAGATTGACGAGACAGGGGAGTATCCGGAGGAACTGCGCAGGAAGATCATTGACTGCGGATTCCATGCAATCGTGATTCCCAGGGAATATGGAGGCTGCGGAGGGGATACCGTGGCAGCTACCATCGTGACGGAGGAATTTACAAGGGTGGACGCCAGCGCCTCCACCCAGCTCATGCCCAACTCCCTGTCAGGGGGCGCCCTGATGATGTTCGGCAATGAGGCCCAGAAGCAGAAATACCTCAGAGGAATGGCAGAGGGAAAACTAATCGGCGCATTTGCCATCACGGAGCCTGGCGCGGGTTCTGACACAGCGGCCATCACCACGACCGCGGAAAAGGATGGGGATTACTACATCTTAAACGGCCGCAAGTGCTTCATCACCAACGGCCCCTGCTGTGACTTTGTCACCGTATTTGCCAAGACGGACGTGAACGCCAGGGGCGTGAAGGGAATCAGCGCATTTATCGTGGAGTCGGCCTGGGAAGGCTTTTCCACGGGAGCGGTTGAGAACAAGATGGGCATGCACGGTTCGCCCACCTGTGACCTGATATTTGAAAATGTACGTGTGCCGAAGGAAAACCTGTTAGGCGGGGAAGGGCAGGGCTTTAAAATCTGTATGGCCACCCTGGACTCAGGCCGTATCACCGTGGCTACCCAGGGACTGGGAATTGCCCAGGGCGCACTGGACGAGGCAGTTAAATACGTAAAGGAAAGGTTACAGTTCGGAAAGCCCATTGCCAAGCTTCAGAACACCCAGTTTGAGATTGCAGACATGGCAACCAGGGTGGAATGCGGAAGACAGCTGGTTTACAATGCGGCCCGTCTTAAGGACGCAGGGCAGCCCTATTCCAAGAATGCGGCCATGGCCAAGTACTACTGCGGCGACCTGTGCAACAACATTGCATACCGTTCCTTACAGCTTCACGGCGGCTATGGCTACATGAAAGATTATCCTATTGAGCGGATGTTCAGGGATGCCAGGCTCGTGGCAATCTACGAGGGCACATCGGAGATTCAGAGGGTGGTAATTGCCAACCATATACTGGGAAAGTAAGAGAAGCATAAGAAGGAGGACACATAATGAAGGTAGTAGTTTGCGCAAAGCAGGTTCCCAATACAAACGAAGTAAAGATTGACCCTGTAAAAGGAACATTAATCAGGGACGGCGTGGAAAGCATCCTGAATCCGGATGATGCCAATGCGCTGGAGGAAGCCCTGAAACTGAAGGATGAATATGAGGATGTGACCGTTACCGTCATTTCCATGGGCCCGCCCCAGGCGGAGGTCATGTTAAGGGAATGCCTGGCCATGGGAGCGGATGAAGCCATCCTTTTAAGCGGAAGGGAATTCGGTGGTTCCGATACATGGGCCACCTCCAATGCCATCTCCGCGGCCATAGAAAAAATAGGGGATTACGATATCATATTCGGAGGACGCCAGGCCATTGACGGGGATACGGCCCAGGTCGGCCCCCAGATTTCAGAAAAGCTTGGGATACCCCAGGTCACATATGTGCAGGACTTTAAACTGGAAGACGGGGCAGTGGTGGTCCAGAGGCAGCTGGAAGACGGATACGAGGTCATCCGGGTGCAGACCCCATGTTTCCTTACCGCTGTAAAGGAACTGAACAAGCCCAGATACATGACCATGAAGGGCATCTATGAGGCATACGACAAGGAAATCACGGTATGGGGATTCGGGGATGTGGATGTCCCACAGGAGAAAGTAGGGCTTAAGTCCTCGCCTACCAGGGTGTTCCGTTCATTTACCCCGGCACCCAAGGGCGCAGGGACCGTGCTTGGCGGGACCCCTAAGGAACAGGTCGCTGCATTGATGGGCTGCCTGAAAGAAAAACACATTATCTAAGTAGGAGGTAAGACATGGACTTAAGTCAATACAGGAATGTTTGGGTATTCGCAGAGCAGAGACAGGGAGTGATTACCCCTGTGGTAAAGGAACTTTTAGGAGAAGGCCGGAAGCTGGCCGGGGAGATAGGAACAGACGTATGCGCCGTCCTTCTGGGTAAGGACATCGGATATCTGGCAAAGGAGCTGATCCGCTTTGGCGCGGATAAGGTATATGTGGCTGACCATCCCCTGCTGGAAAATTATACAACGGACGCATACACCAAGGTAATCACGGATGCCATCCATGAATATAAACCGGAAATCGTGCTTTACGGCGCAACCCATATCGGCCGTGACCTGGCGCCAAGGATTGCGGCCAGGGTGAATACGGGGCTGACCGCGGATTGTACCAGGCTGGACATTGACCCTGAGGACAAAAAAATCATGCAGACCCGTCCCGCCTTTGGCGGCAACCTGATGGCCACCATCGTCTGCCCGGAACACCGTCCCCAGATGTCAACGGTGCGCCCCGGCGTCATGCAGAAGCTGGAGCCGGACGACAGCCGCCAGGGCCAGGTGGTGGATGTGGATGTGGAGCTGTCAGAAGCCGATATCAGGACAAAGGTACTTGAAATCGTGAAGAGCGCCAAGGAAATCGTATCCCTTACGGACGCGGACGTCATTGTATCCGGGGGACGCGGCCTGGGAAGTCCCGAGGGTTTTGCGGTCATTAAGAAGCTGGCCGACGTGATGGGCGGCGTTGTAGGGGCTTCCAGGGCGGCTGTGGATGCTGGCTGGATTGACCATTCCCATCAGGTGGGACAGACCGGCACCACGGTAAAACCGAAGATTTATGTTGCGTGCGGCATATCCGGCGCAATCCAGCACTTGGCAGGAATGCAGTCATCTGATATCATTATAGCAATAAACAAGAACCCAAGGGCTCCTATCTTTGAGGTGGCTGATTACGGCCTGGTAGGGGACCTGTATGAAATTGTCCCTATGATGGCGGAAGCGTTTGCAAATGAAAAAAACATATGATGATGGAAGCAGAGCTGAATATTTAAAAAAACACTGGGATGACATCATGGAACATCAGACGTTCTGTGATGTGTTCGCAGAGACAGCAGCACAATACCCTGACAGGACCGCCGTCCATGCGGACGGCAGGTCCGTGACCTACGGGGAACTCTTAAGGTGGTCTAATGCGGCTGCCGGCCGTCTTCTGGAAGACGGCGCTGTTAAGGAAGAAATCATTGCCGTGAACACAGGAAGGACCGCGGAAACCATTGCCGGTATCCTGGGTATTTGGAAGGCAGGCTGTGCATATGTGTATCTGGACAGGGCCTATCCAAAGGAAAGGAGTGAGAACATCATAAAGGAGTGCCGGTGCCGCTTCATCCTGGACAGCCGGTGGTGGGAGGAGATGGACAGGGAAATGATCCTGCCGGATATTAACTTATCTGAGAGGAACTGCCTGGCCCTGCTTATCTATACTTCAGGTTCCACCGCAAAGCCCAAGGGTGTCATGCTGGAACACCGGAACGTGATGGCCTCCGCCTATAACTTCACTGTGTTTGAAACAAGGCCCCATGAACGGTTCGGGGTATTCCCCGGATTCGGGTTCGTGGCCGCGGTAAGCGATATATTTTCAACCTTAGCGGTCGGGGCAGCTAATTATATCATTCCGGGAACCATACGGAAGAATATAGTTGAATTAGAAAAATTTTACAGAATGCATGGGATATGTATCACATTCCTTCCACCGCACATGGCCAGGAAGCTTCTGGCCATGGATCTGGAGGGAATCCCGCTCAGGCTGCTGCTGGTGGGCAGCGAGCCTGTGCGCAATCTGGATATAAGCAAGGCTCCATTTTGCATCTTTAACGTGTATGGGGCTTCTGAGATGTGTTCCATGATATCCCACTATGAGATAAGGGATGCAGGAGGGAAGTCCGTGTATCCGGTGGGGATGCTGAATCATGGACTAAGGGGATATATTACGGATGAAGAGGGGAATCCGGTCCGTCCCGGTGAACCCGGTGAACTGTGGCTGTCCGGCCATCAGGTGAGCCGGGGCTATTACGGCCTGCCTGAAATGACGCATGCCCATTATGTTCCGAATCCATTTTCACAGGAAACGGGCCATGAGCGGGTATTCAAGACCAACGATATCCTGAGGGAGCTTCCGGACGGGAACCTCCAGTATGTGTGCCGCAAGGATAATATGTTTAAGATCCGTGGGTTCCGGGTGGAGTCCGGGGCTGTGGAGACAGCCATCCTGGAATGCGGGGATGTGAAGGAAGCAGTGGTCAGGGCGTTTATGGACGACGGCGGCTGCAATATCCTCTGCGGATATTTTACGGCGGACCATAAGGTGGATGTAAAGGAACTGAAGGGAAAGCTGGCGGATAAGATACCGTATTACATGATTCCCACCTGTCTGATACAGCTTGAGGCATTTCCAAGGAACATGAATTCAAAGATTGACAGGAAGGCCATCCTGCCGCCTGCGGAACTGAACGACCATAAGCTTCTGGAAGAGTTGTATTAAAAACCGCCCGCGCAGGGCGGGGAGGCGGATTACGGACCGTAAGCCGTCTGTCCTACAGGAACAGACAGTCCCCCACCCCCATGTAAACCGTTTCCAGCTCCCCGTCCTCTTCCATGGCCCTGCAGAACCCCTCTCCTGAGCAATGGTTGAACCCCAGCAGCCGGATACCCATCCCTTTTATCTCAGCAATGGTCTTAGCAATCCGCTCCGGGCCGGCCTTTACCAGGTGGGTGCCGCCGATTACGGCCCGGATGGGCTGGCTGAACCGTTCCCTGACCGTGTCCAGTATATTAAGGATTCCGGGATGGCTGCATCCCACAATCACAATCAATTCCCCATTTTCTTCCAGAATAAGGCATATCTCATCCTGAAAATAATCCTGTACCCATGTGCCCTGCTCCCGCAGGACAAACCGTTTTGGGATTGTCTCAAAGGCGCGCCGCCTGCCGATCCCGCCCATGACCCAGCAGCCCTGGGCCAGGGGAACCAGACCGTCACATTCCATGTGGCGGATTTTGTTTTCTTTTAAAAATGCCGCGTCAAAACCGGTTCCCAGGCAGGCGGCCTTGGTTTTGCCGAGGGAATATTTTTCGGAAAAGAATCCTTTTCCTGTTGCCAGCGGGCATGACAGGCCGTTCTTTACAAATTCCCGGTATCCGCCTCCATGGTCATAGTGTCCGTGGCTGCACACCCCGTAGTCAATCCGCTCCGGACGGATGTTCAGACGGACTGCATTTTCATAGGTGTGTTTCCCCTGCCCAAAGTCAAAGAGTATGCTGGTGTATCCTGTTTCTATGTACAGGGAAAGCCCGTGCTCGGCTGTCAGGTCTTTCCTCTCACCATTCTGGTTATCCATCAGTGCCACAATCCGGATGTTCCCCATCTTTTTATCCTCCTAAAGCTAATGTGCTTATAATGATCCTGATATGATTATATCATGGCATCCGCGTCTGGCAAGCATATATGCCCCATCCTTCTTTTGGCATATGAGGAAGGAGACTGGCATTGTAACAGAAATTCCCACAATATTTCAAGAAAAAAGTAAGGAAAACCTTGATATATTATGTTAGAATAGGTATTAAGCCACGGTGCGGCATAAAACAGGTGCCGTCCGGCATACATATAAGTTAACGTAAGAGGAGGGGACGTCATGCCCGATATTAATATTCTGGTTGTAGATGATGAAAAAGAGATTGCGGATCTGATTGAAATATATCTTGTCAGCGATGGTTATAAAGTGTTTAAGGCGGAGAACGCTGCAAGGGGGCTGGAGATCCTTGCCAAGGAGGATATCCATCTGGTGCTCCTGGATATCATGATGCCTGGAATGAACGGACTGGAGATGTGCAAGAAGATCAGGGAGAACAATAACATCCCCATCATCATGCTCAGCGCCAAGTCCACGGACCTGGACAAGATACTGGGGCTGGGAACCGGGGCAGATGACTATGTGGTGAAGCCGTTCAACCCGCTGGAACTGACGGCCAGGGTCAAGTCCCACCTGCGCCGCTATACCCAGCTCAACCCCAACAGCGCCTCCCAGGACAAGGCCAACAATGAAATCACCATCAAGGGAATGATCATCAATAAGGATAACCACAAGGTGATTGTGGACGATGAGGAGATTAAGCTTACCCCCATTGAATTTGATATCCTGTATCTTCTGGCATCCAATCCGGGCAAGGTATTCAGCACGGATGAGATTTTTGAACGTGTATGGAATGAGAAGGTTTATGAGGCCAACAACACGGTCATGGTACATATCAGACGCCTGAGGGGCAAGATGAAGGAAGACACCAGACAGAATAAAATCATCACCACGGTGTGGGGAGTAGGATACAAAATTGAAAAGTGATATGAACAGGCGTTACCATACGCGGGTCATAACCAATATCATATACAGCGCCATTATTTCCTGTCTGGTGGAGATATTCCTGGTGACCAATGTTTCCATGATTGCCAGGTACATGGAGGAGTCGGGAAGGATGAACGGCCTGATCCAGGCGGTGCTCGGCTACCATGTGGCGGTGGTGCTGGTCTATGTCATATCCGGCCTGGTGCTGTTTGCGGTGACGTTCATGATCCTTCAGGAACCGTATATCCGCTATATCAGTAAGATTTCCGATGCGGTCCAGAGCATTTCCGAAGGGAACCTGAACACCACCATTGATGTGATTGGCGATGATGAGTTTTCCAGCATGGCAGCTAACCTGAATAAGATGGTGGAGGATATCCAGGTGCTGATGGACAAGGAGCGGGAATCCGAGCGCACCAAGAATGAGCTGATAACCAATGTGGCCCATGACCTGAGGACGCCGCTGACCTCCATCATCGGATATCTGGAGCTGCTGGCAGGCAATACCAAGATACCTGCGGACATGCAGCACAAGTACATAGAGATTGCCTACGGCAAGGCAAGGCGCCTGGAAAAACTGATAGAAGACCTGTTTGGGTTTACAAAGCTTAATTACGGCAAGATTTCCATGCATGTGGCGCAGGTGGACGTGGTGAAGCTCCTGGGCCAGCTTCTGGAAGAGGCCTATCCGAATTTTGTGGAAAAGAACCTGTCCTACGACCTTCAGAGCAATATCCCGGCCAAGATCATCACGGCGGACGGCAACCTCCTGGCCCGGCTGTTCGATAACCTGATCGGCAATGCCATCAAGTACGGGGCGGACGGAAAGCGGGTGCTGGTGAAGATCCATGGGGATGATGATGTGGTGACGGTTTCCGTGACCAACTATGGATATGTGATCCCGCCGGACGAGCTTCCGCTGATTTTTAATAAGTTTTACCGTGTGGAGCAGTCGCGCTCCAGCAGCACGGGAGGCACCGGACTGGGACTGGCGATTGCAAAAGAGATTGTGGATATGCATGGAGGCACCATCCAGGTGGCCAGTGATTTAAACGGAACCGTGTTCACCGTGAAGCTGCAGGTGCATTTTGATATCAACAAAGAGAATTTCGGAACAATCAGCTGACATTAATGGAGAATACAATGAGGACTTGTAATATGAGGATATTTCCCAGGAATATGAAAAGGGCGCTGAAAGGCTCCCTTTTTGGCTTACTGCTGGCTGCCGCCATGACGGTCCAGGCCTTTGGGGCGGACATCCAGGCAATGGATGGGATGACGGATATGACGGCAGACGGCACAGGGGCAGGGCAGTACGGGGAGCCGGGGCAGGGTACAGATGGAACCGGGGAACTGACGGACGCCCCTGTCACCCTTGATGTGGTTTACGGGTATAAGAATATTGCCAAGAGCGGACGTTTCCTTCCGCTGCACATGGAACTGGGCAATCGGACGGACCAGGTATTTAAGGGGACGCTGTGCGTGCTGGCCATGGAGAGCGACATGCAGGGCTATTCCATGGACATGGACTACGATGTTTACCGTTACGAGTATCCGGTGGAAATCCCGGCCATGGGCAGCCTCACGCAGATGCGCAGCGTGTCCTTGGGCAACCGGGTGGACCAGATGTATATCCGTCTTCTGGATGAATCCGGAAAAGAAGTGACGCGCAAGCGCCTGAAGCTGAACCTGAATAAGGACACTGCCGAGCTTTTTATCGGCGTGCTCAGTGACAACCCGGAGAAGCTTCTGTACATGGGAGGCGCAGGCATTAATTACAGCACACTGCGCACCAGGTCCATAGAGATGACCGCGGCATCCCTTCCCTCCAGTGAACTGGGGCTGGACCAGCTGGACGTGCTCCTGATTACGGACTTTGATACGGGAAGCCTGTCAGGGCAGCAGGTTACGGCTGTGTGGGAATGGGTCCAGAAGGGCGGCGTCCTGCTCATTGGGACGGGTGGACGCGGGGAGGAGACACTCCGCGCATTTGCCGGCGAGATCCTGGAACAGCCGGTGCCGCAGCCGGACCAGTATGTGATTAACATGGGAGTGGAATATGCGGTAGACGGGCCGGAGGGCGCGTCCATTCCCCTGACCTGTACCGAGGTGTGGCTCAAAGGCGGGAGCGAGGTGCTGGCCAGCGACGAACTGTCCGTGATTTCATCCGTGTCCGTGGGTAAGGGAATGGTGGCCGTGTCCATGTATGATTTTGTGGACATAGAGGGGTTCTGCCAGGACAACATTTCCTATATTGACCATCTTTTTACCAGCCTGCTGGGGGAGAACCGGATCAATTCCCTGAGCAGCGGCATGGACGGAAGCACATCCAGCCTGTATTGGTCCGTCCAGTCCCTGATTAACACGGGGAATCTGAGCAAGATCCCAAAGGTGGGGCTGTATGTGACCCTGGCCATTGCCTATGTGGTGCTGGCAGGGCCGGGACTGTATTTCTTCATGAAGCACCGGGGGATGCTCCGGTACTACCAGCCCTCCGTGGCAGTCCTTTCCCTGTGCTGTACCGGAATGGTGCTTCTCATGGGAATGACCACCAGGTTCACAGGGCCATTCTTTACCTACGCATCCATTAAAGATACGGACACGGACAATGTGTCTGAGACCACCTTCATCAACATGAGGGCGCCCTATAACAAGTCCTATTCCGTGAAGCTGAACCCGGAGTATACGCTTTACCCCCTGACAGGCAATACATACTACAGTATGTCACCCATACCGAAGTTCACGGGCGAGGAGGAGCCTTCCATTACCATCCATTACGGCGATGAGGATACCGGGATCCGGTCTGATAACGTGGGGGCGTTCAACTCCAAGTTCTTCATGCTGGAACGCCATATGGAGAATGATAAGAAGGAAGGCTTCACCGGCAATATAAATTCCTTTGACGGTAAGGTGACAGGGACCCTGACCAACCACTACGGCCAGGCGGTTGAGGATGTGGCGGTGCTCCTTTACAACCAGATGATATTCGTGGGGCACATGGACCCGGGCGAGACCGTGGAACTGGATGACCTCAAGACTCTCTACGGGGCCACCAACTTCGGGTATGCCATGGCGGAACAGATTACAGGGGCTTCACGGTATAAGGAAGATAAGGATATCGAGGATACAGCCTACGTGGAGGCGCTGGAGAGGACCAACCTGCTGTCCTTTTATATGGGCAACTACCTGACCGGCTACCATTCGGAGGCCAGGATCGTGGCGTTCAGCAAGGACAAGGAAGAGACAGGGTTCCTGCGGTCCTCCGGCTATGAGACTTACGGGACCACCCTCCTGACGTCTTCCGTTGATGTGAATTATGAAAAGGACGGCATGGTATACCAGTCAGCCATGCAGAAGCAGCCCAACGTGCTGTCCGGCGAATACTATGCGCAGAACAATACCATGTACGGCCTGACGCCTGTGATGCTGGAATATTACCTGGGCAACAATATAGAGGTGGATAAGCTGGATTTCTACCACTTAAGCGACGAGGTGGCGGAGAGCATGCGCTACTATTACACGGTTCCGTTCAGCGGCAAGATGTATTTCTATAACTATAATACGGGAAATTACGATTCCATGGACACGGGCGTTACGGAATTTGACAGGGACATGCTGGAGCCGTACCTGTCGCCCGGCAATACGCTGACGGTCAAGTATGTGTATGATTCCTCAGGCGACTATACCTGGAATATCATGCTGCCTGTCCTGGCTGTCACAGGGAGGAGTAAATAATGCTGGAGATTAAAGGATTACACAAGATATACGGCAAATACCACGCATTGAGCGGCCTGGACATGAACGTGGCAACAGGGGCGCTGTACGGGTTCGTGGGACCTAACGGCGCGGGAAAGACAACCACCATCAAGATAATGACAGGCCTTCTTCCGGCGGAAGAGGGAAAGATTACCATAGACGGCATAGACGCCCTCTCAAACCTGAAGGCCCTGAAGGCCAGGATTGGATATGTGCCTGACTTTTTCGGCGTATATGATAACCTGACCGTGTCGGAGTACATGGAATTTTTCGCATCCTGCCATCATATGGACGGACTGGTGGCAAGGAAACGCTACACCGCCCTGTTGGAGCAGGTGGGCCTGGAAGACAAGCTGGACTTTTATGTGGACGGCCTTTCCAGGGGGATGAAACAAAGGCTCTGCCTTGCCAGGGCATTGATCCATGACCCGTCCATACTGATACTGGATGAACCCACCTCGGGCCTGGACCCAAGGACCAGGTTTGAGTTTAAGGAAATACTGTCCGAACTGCAGGAAAGCGGCAAGACCATTGTAATCAGTTCCCACGTGCTGTCCGAACTGTCCGAGCTGTGTACGGATATCGGCATCATCGACCAGGGCAGGATGGTGCTGGAGGGGAATATCGACGATATCCTGTCCAGGGTCAATACCTCCAATCCCCTTGTCATATCCGTGTTCAGCAATGTGGAGAAGGCCCTGGCTATCTTGAAGAGCCACCCCTGCGTGCAGACCATCTCCCTGAGGGAACAGGACATCTGCGTGCGTTTTTCAGGGGATGCCCAGGATGAGGCGCTGCTGCTGCAGCAATTGATTGACAGCGACGTGCTGGTCAACGGGTTTACCAGGGAAAAGGGAAGCCTGGAATCCGTGTTCATGCAGCTGACGGAACATGAAGAAGAAAGGGTGGTGTTGTCCTATGATGCGGAATCCGGTTTTTAGCCGTGAGATGAAGGTTGGCTCAAGAAGCGTGAGGCTGCCTTTGATCATTCTCCTTTTTAACGGTATCCTGTCACTGGTAACGCTTCTCAACATGTATTCCGCCGTGGCCCAGGTCAGGACCACGGCCGCCATACAGTACAGCAGTTTCATGAATATGTATGAGTTTGTCACCACCATTGAATTCATCCTGCTGATGTTCATCGTGCCGGCCGTGACAGCGGCCAGTATCAGCGGGGAGAGGGAAAGGCAGACCCTGGAGCTGATGCTTACCACCCAGATGACGGCTTCCCAGGTGGTGTTCGGCAAACTGATGAGCGCCCTCAGCACACTGCTTCTGCTGATTGTGTCCAGCTTTCCGTCCGTTGCCATGGTATTTGTCTATGGCGGGATTACCTGGACAGATGCAGTATCGCTGCTTCTCTGCTATATAACGGTGGCGTTTTTTGCGGGCAGCCTGGGAATCTGCTTTTCAGCCCTGTTCAAGCGCTCCACCATTTCCACGGTGGTGACTTATGGCGTGCTGGTGGCCGTGGTGGCCGGGACGTATTTCATCAATAAGTTCACCCTGTCCCTGTCAGCCATGAATATAAACAATACGGCGGCAGCCTATGGGTTCGGGGAAAATGCGGTTAAGCCCACGTCCGGCGGTTTCTTCTATCTGCTGCTTTTGAACCCGGCGTCCACGTTCCTTGCCATCCTCAACGGACAGGCAGGAGGGAATACGCCCTTAAGCAAGCTTAAGAGTTCCTTTGGCATGACGGCCACTAATTTTGTTACGGAGAACTGGGTTATTGTGAGTATCCTGATCCAGCTGGCGCTGGCAGCGCTTCTGATCTATATCGCGGTCAGATGCGTGGAGCCTGTGAAGCGCAGGCGCAGGGGCAATAAGCATAAATAATAAGATTGAATGATTGGATTTCAGGAAAGGGGTAAATCATGGGAATTATTAAGGCGGTTACATCGGCAGTGGGAGGCGCGCTGGCAGACCAGTGGCTGGAGGCCATTGAGCCGGATGACATGGGGGACAGGACTGTCTTTGCCCGGGGCGTACAGGTGCGCAGGGGAAAGGGGTCCAATACAAAAGGCTCATCGGATATCGTGTCCAACGGTTCGGTAATCCACGTGTATCCCAACCAGTTCATGATGCTGGTTGACGGGGGAAAGGTAGTGGATTATACGGCGGAGGAAGGTTATTACACCATTGACCATTCATCCATGCCGTCCATGTTTAACGGCCAGTTCGGGGACGCGCTAAAGGAATCCTTTAACCGTATCCGTTTTGGCGGGATTACGCCCACGGCGCAGAAGGTCTATTATGTGAACCTGCAGGAAATCAAGGGAATCAAATTCGGCACCAGGAACCCTGTGAATTATTTTGACAACTTCTATAATGCGGAGCTGTTCCTGCGGGCGCATGGAACCTACTCCATCAAGGTAACCGACCCCCTGAAGTTCTATGGGGAAGTCATCCCGAAGAATGCGGACAGGGTGGATATCGACTCTGTGAACGAGCAGTATCTCTCTGAATTCCTGGAAGCGTTCCAGACATCGGTGAACCAGATGTCTGCCGACGGTATGAGGATATCCTTTGTCACCTCCAAGAGCAGGGAGTTAGGCCGGTATATGGCGGACACCCTGGATGAAGAGTGGAACAAGCTGCGCGGAATGGAAATCCAGTCCGTGGGCATTGCCAGCATTACCTATGATGAGGAATCCCAGAACCTGATTAACCTGAGGAACAAGGGGGCCATGATGGGTGACCCCAATATCCGCGAAGGATATGTGCAGAGCACCATCGCCGAGGGGTTAAAGAACGCAGGCTCCAATTCCGCGGGATCCATGGCAGGCTTCATGGGCATGGGCTTTGGCATGCAGACAGGAGGAGGCTTCATGGGCGCTGCCTCCAATACGAACATGCAGCAGATGCAGAACCAGGGGAACTGGGCAGCGCCGGGAGGTGCACAGCAGGCTGGGATGAATCCTGGGGCTGGAGCAGCTGGAGGAGCGGCGCAGGCCGGGATGAACCTGGGCGCTGGAGCAGCTGGAGGAGCGGCGCAGGCCGGGATGAACCCTGGCGTGGGAGCAGCTGGCGGTGCGCAGCAGGCCGGGATGAATCTGGGGGCTGGAGCAGCTGGAGGAGCGGCGCAGGCCGGGATGAACCTGGGCGCTGGAGCAGCTGGAGGAGCGGCGCAGGCCGGAATGTATCCGGGTGCAGGAACCGCAGGATGGAACTGCCCGAACTGCGGCACGCCCAATTCCGGTAAATTCTGCGGCGAGTGCGGAACCCCAAGGCCGGCGGCCGACTGGACCTGCAGCTGCGGTACGGTCAACTCAGGAAAGTTCTGCAGCGAGTGCGGCAAACCAAGGTTCTAAAGCCTGTTTGAATATTCATTCCCGCCATCTGCCGGAACGCGATTTTCAAACACGCCCAAGCAGTACCCAGCACATGATACAGGAGATGACAAATGGCAGCAATAACATATAAATGCCCCAACTGTGACGGAGGCCTGATGTTTGACCCGTCGTCACAGAAATACCATTGTGAATTCTGCCTGTCTGATTTTACACAGGAAGAATTAGACGCACTGAAGCCGGATGACAGCCAGGCCGTGCTGTACACCTGTCCCAGCTGCGGCGCACAGATCGTCACGGATGAGACAACCGCAGCAACCTTCTGCTACTACTGCCACAACCCGGTGGTGCTGTCGGGCAGGCTGACAGGACAGTTTGCCCCGGACTATGTGATTCCCTTCCAGATTGACCGGGACAAGGCAAAGGAGATATTTGCCCAGTGGATTGCAAAGAAGAAGTATGTGCCGGATGCATTTTACTCCGGCAAACAGATAGAGACCATGACAGGCGTGTATTTCCCCTACTGGCTTTACGGATGCCGGGTGGACGGGATGCTGGACGCCCAGGGAAAAAAGCTGAGGACATGGACCACTGGTAATATGCGTTATACGGAAACACAGGTTTATGATGTCAGGCGCCAGGGGACCATGGACGTGGACCATGTGGCCAGAAACGGACTCAGGAAGGCAAACCGCCAGCTGGTGGACGGCGTCCTGCCCTTTAAGATGGATGAGAAGAAGAAATTCTCCATGGGATTCCTGTCAGGGTTCCTGGCGGAGAACCGGGACATGGAAAAGGAGCAGTTCGTGGTGGACGTGCAGACCGAGGTAAGGGAGTTTGCCCTCCAAAGCCTTCAGTCCCAGGCCGGGAGCTATGACTCCATGAATATCAGGCAGAGGGAAGCAAAGCTTTTGGACGAGGAGTGGAGCTATGCCCTTCTTCCTGTGTGGACCCTGACCTATAATGACAAAGCCAGGGGGAAGATATATTATTTTGCCCTGAACGGACAGACCGGGAAGGTGTGCGGACAGCTTCCGGTGGACAATAAGAAGCTGGCGCTGCTGTTCCTGTCCATCTTCCTGCCGCTATGCATACTGTTTCTGATAGGAGGGTATCTGCTGTGATGACAGGGTTTGATATGGGAAAATGCTTTCCCAACAGGAGACATCCGGTTACTGCCCCATGGATCCGCATGGCGGCGCTGACCGTTGCATTGGTGGTTCTCTGGGGGAATCTGGGGATGGTTACCAGCATGGGCGCCCAGGCCGGGGCCAGCATCCAGGTTGATGCCCAGGCCGATACCAAAGACAATGCCAAAAACAATACCCAGGCCAATCAAAGGCTCTTTGACGAGGCCGGGCTTTTATCCGGGGCGGAGCAGGAACGGCTGGAGGATGCCCTTGCAGACTGCCGGAAGAAGACCGGAATGGATGTGTCGGCAGTGACTGCCTATAATGACGGCGCCCGTTCTGCCATGGAATATGCGGATGACTATTATGATTACAATGATTTTGGCACCGGCAAGGATAAGAGCGGGGTCCTGGTCCTGATTTATATGGATGCTCCGGGACGCCGGGGCGGTGAATGCTGGATATCCACTTCCGGCAACATGATACGTATCCTTACGGACAAGCGCATTGACCTGATACTGGATGACATGTACGATTATCTGGGAATCCAGGATTACTATGGGGCCGTCCTGGCATTTACCAGGGACATCGAGTACTATGTGGACAAAGGAATCCAGGCCGGACAGTATAATTATGATACGGAGACAGGGGAAATCAGCATCTACAGAAGCATACGCTGGTATGAGGCTGCATTTGCCGTCATCGCGCCTGCCATGATAGCGGGAAGCGTGTGCCTGGGGATTAAGAGCCGGTATTCCATGAAGCAGTCTGACCGGGAGCGTGCCAACAGCCTTCTGGCCTACCGGGCAGACGCAAAGTACCGGTTTGGGGATGTAAATGACATACTGCTGAATAAATTCGTGACTTCAGCCCCAATTCCAAGGGGCGGCAGCGGTTCCGGCGGTTCCGGTTCTTCTGGCCGCAGCTCCACCCACCGTTCCAGCAGCGGGCGCAGCCATGGCGGCGGGGGCAGAAGATTCTGAATATAAATCAGGTTTTATGCACACTTTAAAGGTATGCGCGATATAATAGGGTATAGATATGATTCAATCCTATCTATCCTAGCTGATACTGACTGGCGTAAATGAGCGGATATCCGGTACCATATATCCGCTCATTCACGCCAGGAAGTACCAATGTGCCGCGCATCCAGCTGGTGCTTTATAATAGATCACAGGGCGACCTGGGCGGTGATGACGCACTGTAAGCGTTGTTGCCGTTTACATAGCCGGCGATTCTGGAATGCAGAGGAAATCACCAAGATGAACTATACCTATATCCTTACCTGTGCGGATGGTACGCTGTACTGCGGCTGGACCAACGACCTGGACAAGCGTCTGAAGGCCCATAACGCTGGCCGCGGAGCCAAGTACACCAGGCCCAGACGTCCGGTGGTGCTGTCCTATTATGAGGCGTTTGAGACAAAGAGTGAAGCCATGAAACGGGAATATGCAATCAAGCATATGACCAGGAAACAGAAAGAGATGTTGATTGGTGGATTTGATAATAATCTGAATTTAAGATGTCAGTCATCCGGATGGTGAATTAAGATTGGCCGGATTGGAAATACAGACAGAACAACAAGGGATGAATCCTGTGCAATATAGGATTCATCCCTTGTAAATTATTTCTCCAATATATTTTACGTTGCTTCCGGAAACAGATTAAAAATCCCGGTTATGCCACAAAACGGTACATCATAACATAATGGCAGATGCTTCCGCCCATGACGAACAGATGGAAAATCTCATGGGAGCCGAAGTACTTGTGGCGGGAATTGAAGAAGGGGAGTTTCAGGGCGTATATGATGCCTCCCACCGTGTATATGATGCCGCCGGTCAGCAGCCACATGAATCCGGCTTTTGGCATGGAGTCCAGTATCTTTGTGATGGCCAGGACGCATACCCAGCCCATGGCGATATAAATCAATGAAGAGAACCACTTGGGGCAGGTAATCCACAGGGCATTGATAAGGATTCCCACAATGGCGATTCCCCAGACCAGTGTCAGAAGGGACCAGCCTGTCTTATCCCCCAGGACAACCATGCACACCGGGGTATAGGTTCCGGCTATCAGGATAAAAATCATCATGTGGTCAATCTTCCTGAGCATCTGGTTTATCTTTGGGGAAATGTCCAGCGTGTGATAGATGGTACTGGCAGCGTAAAGGCCAATCATACTCAGTATGAAGATGGTAAGGGCGCTTACATGAAATTGTCCGGAATCACGTACTGCTTTCATAAGCAGGGGCATAGCTGCTATAATAGCCAGTATCATGGCGATGAAGTGTGTAAGGGCACTGCCCGGATCTTTTACTTTTGTAAGGTTTTGTTTCAGTTTTGCTGTCATATATACCAGCCTCCTCTTAATTAAAACTGATTGGTTTTTAATGGTTACCCTGATATGTAGTTTTAAATACTACATCTGTTTGTATTATATACTATACACCGCATGAATAAATTATGCAATACTTTTTAATAAATACTTTAAATCGAAAGTATTTATCTGGAAAACTATGTTATAATCATGCTGAGTCTGAAGGATTGAAATATCAGGAGAGGTAAATGTCATGGTTCCCATTCTATATGAAGATAAAGATATAATTGTAGTGCACAAACCTGCGGGGCTGGAATCCCAGTCATCCCGCGGTTTTGCGCCGGATATGGTCAGTGAGATACGGCGTTATCTACACAATCCACAGGATATCCACAAGCCTGCCGCGGGCATTTCCGGGTCCCAGCCTCCATATGTGGGAGTTATCCACAGGCTGGATAAGCCGGTGGAAGGAGTCATGGTATACGCGAAAAACCAGAAGTCGGCAGCAGCCTTAAGCGCCGCGCTCCAGGCTGGAAAAATGGAAAAATTTTATATGGCGGTGATATGTGGACAACTTGTGGATAAACAAGGTGTATATGTGGATTATCTACGGCAGGACAGGAAAAACAACACATCCGAAATTGTGGATAAGTCTGTGAAAGATGCAAAAAAAGCAGCCCTCAAATACAGGGAAATGGAAGTTATCCACAGCCTTGAGGATAAGGAAAAAATGCTTTCTTTAATAGATATTGAGCTGCTCACAGGAAGGCACCACCAGATAAGGGTGCAGTTTGCCGGACATGGCACCCCCCTCTATGGGGATGGACGGTATGGAGGGGACATATCCACAATTGTTGACATAAAAAAAGAGCCTGCAGCCGTCCGCCGTCCGCTGGCCCTGTGTGCCTACCATCTGGCATTTTTGCATCCAGTGACAGGGGAAAAGCTTGTATTTGAAATCAGGCCTTCCGGCGGGGCCTTTAACTGGTTTTCAGTCATTGGATGAATGCAGCCGGATACCTCCAAGGAAGCTGACCCGCACGGAGAATACGTGGTCCTTATATTCATATTCCAGGTGTCCGCCGTATCTGGCGGCAGACATGGAGGCGCTGTTAAGGCCGATGCCGTGAAGGGCGCTGTCACGTTTCACGGAGATTAACCTGCCGTCCTTTTTACAGGGGGCATGGGCAGCTGAATTGGATATGTCGATGAAAAGCATTTCCTTCATCTTCCTGATCTTGACATGGATCCATGGCGGCTGTCCGCTTCCTGCATATGCCGCCGCCCCCACATGGGAGGCGGCCTCATATGCATTATCGAGCAGGTTGGCGAACAGGCTGCAGATGTCCTGGTCCTCCATGGGATGGAGGTCCATGGCATCTGCCTGTACGGTGAAGCGGATATCTGCCTGGGCGCATCGGTTCCTGGCATGGTTCAGCAGTACATCCAGGGTGGGGGTTCCTGTCCAGACAGAAGGAGTAAGATGTTCCAGAGGGGCGCTCAGCTGGCCGATATAGGCCCGGGCGCCTTTTGCATTGTCTTCCGCCAGCATGCCGTCCAGGACCAGGAGATGGTTCTTCATGTTGTGGGAAAGGGTCTCCTGTTCCTTCTGCATCTGCTTTACCATCTCATACTCCTGGCGTACCAGCTGGTCTTTGAATTCCAGGATACCCCGGAGTTCCCGTTCCTTCACATAGTTGGCGTAGATGAGCATGAGCAGGCAGAGGCACAGCAGGATGACCAGGCACAGACCCCAGCTGAACAAGGTAAGCACCGAGATTTCCTGAAGGGTGAACAGGGAGAGGAAGCCGACACCCAGTATGCCGAACAGGGAAACGGTAAATATCATTTTCGGATTGTAAAACGTGGTCTTGCGAAAGGCCCTTCCCGCCAGGAAGCTGAAGCAGAACAGCATTGCCTTATCCACCGCGATATAAGCGCACCGCCACAGGGACAGCTGGTTTAATATGAAGCCTGCAAACTGCCGGTTCCCTGCTATCACGCCCATGACGGACATGCAGAAGAAGTTGATGATATAAAGACAGAGAAAGTAAAAGCTTACCAGCGAGACTGCGTAAAACAGGTCCACCTGGAACAGGACCACCGTGGTCATACAGATAAAGAAAACAAACCACAGGGTGGATATCAAGGGGTCAATCCCGTATGCATCCATGGCTTTTACGGAACAGACCAGGGTCAGGGACAGCAAAAAGAAGGGCAGCCGTCCCCTGACCCTGTCCGGTAGGAATATTCCTATAAAATGGTAACACAGCCATGCCTCTATAAAGTCAGAGAAGATTTCCAGCGCCTCATACCAGTTGTTCATAATCTGGCCCTCCAATAGGATGTGATGGATTCCCGCACTTCCCTCTGATGCCTGCGGCTGACCGGAATCGTGGTCCCGTCATCCAGGAACAGTTCATTTCCCTCCATCTTATCCACATGGAACAGGTTGACGATATAGCCCCGCTCCACCATCAGGAAACCGCCGTCGCGTTCCTCCCCGCACAGCTCTGCCAGCACCTGCTCCAGGGGCCTGCGCACGGGCAATTCTTCATTTTCCAGTACAAAGACAGCGTACTTCTGGTCCTTATAGATGTAGAGGATATCATCCACGGCAATCTTACGGACCCTGCGGGGGGACTCAATGACATAGGTGTCATTGGAATTGCGCTCCAGAAGCCGGCATGCGTCCTTAAGGGCCAGGGGCAGGCAGGCTGCCAGTTCCGGCTTGGGGATGTATCGGAACACGGAAAGCTCAAATGCCTTAACCGCGTATTTTGTATGGGATGTAATAAAGACAATCAAGGCCAGGGGCAGGAAGCGCCGGATGGCTCCGGCCAGGCTCATGCCGTCTGTCCCTGGCATCTCTATGTCCAGGAACAGCAGGTCAAAATGGGCGCCTTCCTCCACATCATAGAGCAGCTGGCCGCTGTCCGTATAGGTGGAAATGTGCAGGGCAGAGGATATTTCCTTTGCCTGCTCTGAAAGAATGGTGTGGATCTGTTCCACAAAACATTGTTCATCATCACAAACCGCAATCCGTATCATGGTATGCCGCTCCTTAATTCTTAACTGCCTGCTTGATAATCTCCCTGCTGATGGACCGGATCCTGTCAGGGCAGGTATAATCCCTGTCATCATAGAGGAACTGATGAAGCTGTTCCACGTTGGATTCAAGGGTGTTGGGGATCACACAGTTCCCGTTCTTACCAAGGGGCGCGTCCTCATGGGTAAATGGGAATCCGGCCGTGCTGCTTAAATTGTATTTCTTTATATTGCGTAACACATCAACCAGGTCCTTGGCGGTTAAGGATGAGAGGGACTGGGAAAATGCTGTGTCAGCCGCCTGAAGCAGCGTGCCGGGATCCGCGTCCTTTGCCTTCTCAAATACCTGGCTGATTACCTTCCTCTGGCGCTCCGTACGGGCAAAGTCGGTATCCATCTGCCTTAACCTCATATAAGCAACTGCCTGTACCCCGTCCAGATGCTGCATCCCGTAATCCGCCAGATGGGCGGAGGGAATTCCGGTGCTGTCCGCGGTTTCCGTGATAAAGGCATTGATATAATGAAATTCAGCCTTGGTCAGTTCGATGTCCACTCCTCCCAGAAGATTGATTACATCCGCCACGGATTTCCAGTTAAAGGATATATAATCATCGATGGCGATATCCAGGTTGGCGGTCAGGGCCTGCACATTGCCGTTAGGCCCTGAAATCATATAGGATTGGCCTAATTTGCCGTAGGCGTCCGTGGACGGGCTGTTCATAAGGAATGTATCCCTGTATACGGACACAAGGCGGATATCACCTGTATGATTGTTGATGGAGCACAGAAGCTGCACATCCGCATTATTGCCCTTTCCCACATCCCCATTACGGCTGTCCATGCCAAATACCGCAATGGTCCAGTAGCTGCTTTCTAATTTCACAGGTCCTGCGGGAATGTAGGGATTGTCCTCCATGACCGGGATTTCCGGACTGCCGTCCAGGCGGTGCATGTTCCCGGTTATCTTTGTAATATAGATAAGTACGGAGCACATGGCAAACAGTATGGTGGAAAGACAGATGATGCCTGCTTTTTTCAATATGGATTTTATGGATGGATTCATGGTAAAACTCCCCTTTCGATTGTCCTGAGGCGTGATTGGAAATCCGCCCCTGCCTGTGATTCCCCTGCTGCAGCCGGGAGTTAATCTTTATGGGCCTATTATAGCAGGTGGGAAGCCAGGAGGAAAGAACTGTCCTTAAATGGAAGGAATTGGTCCGTGAATGAGATGATCCGGAATCACCCGGACCATGTCCGCGCCCTGGCCGGTGATGTCCGGTACGGTTTCCGGCGGGATGATAAGACATGGAAAAACGGGAATAAAAACAGCGCCCGCACGGCATGATGCTGTGCGGGCGCAGGAATATGGTATCAGGAATATGGTGTCAGGAGAATGGTATCGGGAGAATAGTATTAGGAATATGCCTTCTTTGACATGGGATTATCTCCGTTCCTATGACAGCCTCAAAGCCCATTCCTTACAATCCCACACATCCGTAGCCAGCCCCTCGTAGAACTCCGGCTCATGGCAGATGAGAAGGATGCTTCCTTTATACGCCTTCAGGGCGCGTTTCAGTTCGTCCTTTGCATCCACGTCCAGGTGGTTGGTAGGCTCATCCAGAAGGAGTACATTGGATTCACGGTTAATCAGCTTACATAACCGTACCTTTGCCTGTTCACCGCCGCTTAAGACACGGACCTGGCTTTCGATGTGCTTGGTGGTAAGGCCGCATTTGGCAAGGGCAGACCGCACCTGATACTGGGTATAGGAAGGGAATTCCTTCCATATCTCCTCCAGGCACGTGGTGGTGTTGCCGGGAGCCATTTCCTGCTCAAAGTATCCGATAGACAGGTAATCACCCAGTTCCACGGTGCCGCTCATGGCAGGGGTCAGGCCCAGTATGCTTTTTAACAGGGTGGTCTTGCCGATACCGTTGGCGCCCACCAGCACGATTTTCTGACCGCGCTCCATCAGAAGGTTCAGGGGACGGGACAGGGGCTCGTCATAGCCGATGACCA
Organism: Enterocloster sp. OA13; assembly: GCF_022440595.1. Classification (NCBI taxonomy): domain Bacteria; kingdom Bacillati; phylum Bacillota; class Clostridia; order Lachnospirales; family Lachnospiraceae; genus Enterocloster; species Enterocloster sp. OA13. The sequence continues at coordinate 6,185,431 of NZ_JAKNTF010000001.1, forward strand.
TGTCCTTTGTCTCAAAGATACATTTGCCGGCAGTGCGGGCTTCCAGAAAATGGAACTCAGGCTTTGGTTTTTCCCTGGCAAGTTCAATCACATCCATCTTATCCAGCTTTTTCTGCCGTGACATGGCCATGTTCCTGGTGGCAACCCTGGCCTTGTTGCGGGCTACGAAGTCTTCCAGCTCGGCGATTTCCTGCTGCTGGCGCTTATAGGCTGCCTCCAGCTGGGATTTCTTGGCAGCATATACTTCCTGGAATTTGTCGTAATCCCCCACATAGCGGTCCAGGCGCTGGTTTTCCATATGGTAAATCAGGTTGATGACGCTGTTCAGGAAGGGTATGTCATGGGAAATCAGGATAAATGCGTTCTCATATTCCTGGAGATACCGTTTCAGCCATTCAATGTGCTGTGTATCCAGGTAGTTGGTAGGCTCATCCAGAAGAAGGATATCAGGCTTCTGCAAAAGCAGCTTGCCAAGAAGCACCTTGGTCCTCTGGCCGCCGGAAAGCTCGGTCACGTCCTTATCCATCCCAATCTCGTTCAGTCCAAGGGCGCGTCCCACCTCATCCACCTTGGCATCAATGATATAGAAATCATGGGCCATGAGCAGGTCCTGGATGGTACCAAGTTCCTCCATCATGGCATTCATCCCGTCCTCGTCTGCCTCGCCCATCTTCTCACATATCTGATTCATCTGTTCTTCCATCTCAAAAAGGAAGCTGAAGGCGCTCTTCAACACGTCCCGGATGGTCATACCCTTTTCAAGCACCGTGTGCTGGTCCAGATACCCCACCCGGACATTCCTGGCCCACTCCACCTTGCCTTCGTCGGGCATCAGTTTGTCGGTAATGATATTCATGAAGGTGGACTTACCCTCGCCGTTCGCCCCAATGAGGCCGATGTGTTCGCCTTTCAGCAGACGGAAGGACACGTCCTGGAAAATTGCACGGTCGCCGAAACCGTGGCTTAAATGTTCTACGTTTAAGATACTCATCTGTCTCAAAAACTCCTTATTCTTTGCCGTTTTGCGGCGTCACTCCCCATTCTACATGAGAAAATGCACTGTGGCAATAGGTTTGTGAGAGAAATATGTTTACCTGCTTATCATTTCCATCTCCCTGTGTTATACTTTTAAACGTAATCGTGGCTTTGGGCCATGAATCATAAAATCATGAGTAATCAGGAGCATACGCCATGGATAAACAGAGAATCCGCATAATCAAAAAGAATGATGAATTTTCAATGGAATATCAGGCCGGAGACATCTTTACAGTGGACAGTACCTGGTACGGAGGGGTGAATGTGACCAGCGCGTCGGGAATCCCTCTGTCCTTGGACCGGGATGAGTATGAGGAAGTAAAGGATGATGGGAAGGATACCCGTCCCATTGACCCATATTCATACCAGGCCGGTGTAATGGACTGCTTTTGCGAGATGGTCTCTTCTGGCCTTAAGAAGCTGGCCATGAGCCATCCGTGTGACACCAGGGAGGAGCGGGACAGCTATCTGGGCGAAGTAAAGAGACTTTGCGGCCAGTATGGGATATCCTATTACCCGGAAGACCAGGCATTTATCACGGACCTGTTCCCTGCAAAGGCGAATCAGGATAAATTTAACTACCTCTTTTACCGTACGGAGGATGTGCTGGAACAATACCTGGGGTTAAAGGAGAGGCAGAAGCGCCTGATACAGGATGATGCCTACACACAGCAGGCGCGCCATGACCTTGCAGTGGAATTTGGACGGCTGCTGTCTTATCCCGAAGAGGGGATTGGGCGTCTGATGAAGCAGGCGGCAGAGGAACAGTGATAAATACGTGTAATAAAAGAAATGATAATTCATCGGGAGGAAAACGTGGAAAATAGAGGACAGGAGAACCAGACCCAGGAAAGCCAGGGCCATCAGGCCCAGGAGCACAGGAGGCGTGTCCGCTACAAGGGCACACACCCCAGGAAATACAATGAAAAATATAAAGAATTACAGCCGGAGAAATATCCGGAAACCGTTGCAAAGGTAATCAGCAAGGGAAGCACCCCGGTGGGCATGCACATTTCCATCATGGTAAAGGAAATCCTGGATTTCCTGCAGATCCAGCCGGGCCATACCCAGGAAATGCTCAAATGCCTGCAAGGCCAGGGGCATCTTCATGCCCTGGACGTGGACACCATAGAGATGGCCAAGACCAGGGAGCGTCTTGGGAAACTGGGATACGGCCCGGAGATACTGACCATCAGGCAGCTGAACTTTGCGGATATTGACCAGCTGGCGGCTGAAACAGGTCCCTTTGACTTTGTGCTGGCCGACCTGGGGGTATCCTCCATGCAGATAGATAACCCGGAGCGGGGATTTTCTTTTAAGAAGGATGGTCCCTTGGATCTGCGTCTGGATTCCAGCCGTGGCATACCTGCATCGGAGCGGCTGAGACATATTTCCAGGGAAGAACTGACGGGAATGCTAATCGAGAATTCAGACGAGCCATATGCAGAGGAGATTTCCAGGGCGGTTGTGAACCGGATTAAGCGGGGGGACGGGATTGACACCACGACCCAGCTCAGGGAAACAATCGAACAGACGCTTTCATTTATTCCGGAATCAGACCGGAAGGAGGCGGTTAAGAAATCCTGCCAGAGGACATTCCAGGCCCTGCGCATTGATATTAACAGTGAATTTGAGGTTCTGTACCAGTTCCTGGAAAAGCTTCCGGGCGTGCTTGCAAAGGGCGGACGTGTGGCTGTCCTGACCTTCCACTCCGGGGAAGACAGGATTGTCAAAAAATCATTTAAGGATCTGTACCGGCAGGGTATTTACAGTGAGATTGCCGGGGATGTGATCCGCCCGTCCGCAGAAGAGTGCAGCATGAACAGCCGCGCCAGGTCCACCAAGATGCGCTGGGCCATTAAGTCGTGATAACATTGCATGAAAATCCTATTTCCAGGGCATTCTGAATAACAGATTGAGAATGAAAGGCAGAAATGGAGAAATGGCGATGATTCATACAATATCTAAAATCACACTTTATGTTAACAATCAGGAAGAAGCCAAGGCTTTCTGGACTGAAAAGGCCGGATTTGAGGTACGGGCTGAGGAGCAGATGGGGCCGGATATGAAGTGGATTGAAGTGGGGCCTGCCCAGGGGGACGGAACCGTATTTGTACTGTACGATAAGAAGCTGATGGAGGCCCAGAACCCAAAGGTCAATGTAGGCCACCCCTCTGTCATGATGAGTACGGATAATATTGAGGAGGCCTATAAAGAACTGTTGGAAAAGGGCGTCAGCGTGGGTGAGATTAAGAGGATGCCTTATGGAAATATGTTCCAGTTCGAGGATATGGATGGGAACCAGTTCCTTCTCAGGGAGGATACCATGTCCGGGTGGCGGACCGGGATAATCTCTTAGTAAGAGGATTGGATGATTGGGGGCCTTCCATGCTTCTGGCATATGAGGCCCCGTTTTCTTTTTTATAGCCTGACCTGGATTTAGCCTTGATCCGGTCAATGAAACCTGCAACGCTTCCCGCGTCAGAATCGGATTTCCCACAAAGTGGGATGAACAGCTGACGGAGAGAATTTTTCAAACACATTTCCTTCAAATTCATTCTGGCTCAAGAATTTTGTGCATGATGCACAACAAAAGCATATAAAATTTATCATGATATACAAAAATAATAAAACCACTTGTCAGCTCTAATTGTTTATGCTATAGTATGACCATAGTTGAAAGCGGGTTTTCAACTTGTTAATTTAAACAATCAGTTAAACGTTTAACTGAATAGGAAAGAAAGGGGCGAAAGTCATAGCAACTCTGAAAGATATAGCGAAGCTGGCAGATGTCAGTGTATGCACTGTGTCCAGATATCTTAACAGCGATATCGTTATCAAGAAGGAGACAGAAGAACGTATCCGCCAGGCCATTAAGGAACTGGGATATGTCCCAAACGTGGTTGCCAAGTCCCTGAAGCGCAATGAGACCACCAACGTGGCCGTCATCCTGCCAAAGATTGATAATCTATATTATGCAGCCATGACAGCGGGTATTGGCGAGATATTAGGAAACCACCATTACAATCTGTTCATCTATGAGGTGAACCACCTGAACCTGGATGAGCGGGAGGTGCTGCAGCTGATGCGGGAGAACATGGTGGCAGGCGTCATATTCATCGGCCTTTCTTATGACATGTCCTTTAAGGACAGCATACAGATATTGCTGGACTGGAACATCCCTGTGGTGTACATGAACCGCCAGATTCCGTATAACGGGTATCCCCTCATCTACCCGGACTTCATGAAGGCAGGAGGCCTGGCAGCGGAGCATCTTCGCGGGAAGGGAAGGAAGAGGACGGCATTTGTCTATAAGAATAAAAGCAGCGAGTTCATACAATCCAATATTAATGCGTACAAAGATGCATACCCGGAATCAGATGAACTGATCATGATTGATCTGGACGGGTATATGGATATGGACCGGTGTGTTGACCGGCTCCTGGAGGAAAAGGCGGACAGTGTGTTTGTCCTCAGTGAGCTTCTGACAGCGAACCTGACAAAGCGCCTGATACAAAGAGGCGTCCGTGTACCAGAGGATATTGCAGCCATTGGCTTTGGTTATTCCCTTATATCTGAGATTTCCACACCGGAACTGACCTGTCTGGATTTTGGGGATAAGGAGATGGGGCGTAAAGGCGCAGAGCTGATCCTAAGCCAGATACATAAGAAAAAAGTTGAACCGGTAACCGTGCTGCCTGTGAGATTGGTGGAGCGGGAATCAACGTGACCGGGTGGCACAGCCGCAATTATAATGCAATCCTTAAAATTACCATGTAACCTGATTTTAAGGATTGAATATTTTCTCATTTAGTTAAACGTTTCACTTTACATAAAATATGAAAACAAAATCAGGATAAGACCAGGGTGGGGGCCCTGCTTATATAGAATAAAATGATAAAAGGAGACAGGAATTATGATGAAAGCAACAATGAACCATTTGGAGGAAGTACACGCAATCTTTGATGTGCTGCACGGCAGGAAAGAAGCAGATTTACTGATGAAGAACCTGAACATACTGGATGTCCACGGTGAGACGGTTTACAGCGGTTCCCTTTTAATTTACCACAAAAGGATTGTGGCGTTAAATCCGGATGAGAGCATTGTCAAGGCAAAAGAGGTGTTTGACGGACAAGGGCTGTATGCAATCCCGGGACTGATTGACTGCCATTTCCACTTTGAATCACAGCTGGCAAATCCGGTGGCCCTTGCAGAGGCCATGGTGCCCTGCGGCACAACCACGATTTTCGCGGAATGTCTTGATATCCTCAGTTCAGCGGGCAAAGACGGCATCCAGGCAGCAAAGGATCTGTTCCATGATTATGACAAGCTTCCATACCGCCTCTTTGCATTTGCACCGGGAAAGAAAACGGATGCGGCTGTGACAAAAGCGGTCCTTGATATGGAACCAGTCATCGGGCTGGGTGAATTTGAACATTTTACATACAGCGCAGGGGATGAGGATGATTTCCAGAAGGCTGCATGGGTAAGGGAAAAAGGCGGATTCATCAATGGACACTGGGGCCTGACCGCGCTCCCGCAGATGACCCTTAATTATCTTCCTGCAATCGGCGTTACCAACAACCATGATGTGTGGAACGGGGATGATATTGCAAAGAGCATCCGCTACGGCTTCTGCACCCAGATTAAATTCGGCGTGGGCAGCAATGAGGTAATAAAGACATTAATCCGCGCCATTGTGGACCGCAAGTTCCCCACTGAGAACTTCACGCTGTGCTGCGATAACATTTCCATTGAGCGTCTGCTGAAAATGGGCCATATGGACTGGATTGTGTCCCTGTGCGCCGAGATGGGCCTGAATCCAATCAAGGCCATCAAGATGGCATCCCTTAACGCAGCCAGATATTACCACATGGATGACCAGATTGGTTCCCTTACTCCCGGCCGTTTTGCAGATATCGTGCTGACAGACAGCTTATCCAAAATCAATCCCCTGTTCGTATTCAAGGATGGCGAGCTGATTGCCAAGGATAAGAAGCTTCTGAAAAATGCTGACAATGATTACTCCTGCATGGTGACCAAGGGCGTTGCCGGGCTGGATGACCTGACCCCACAGCAGCTTGACCTTGTGCCCATGGAGGTATCCGAAGATAAGACCCAGGCAAAGGTATACCTGTTTGATGTGTACGGCAGGGGCCATGCCAAATTCTATCAGGAAATCTGGGTACCCATGAAGGATGGTAAAATCATTCCCGAGTATGAGGGACAAAGGCTGAGCCGCCTGTCCGTGGTACGCCGTTACGCGGACGGCAGCCGCCATATTGTCAATGGCCTGTTCAAGGGCGTGACCGTTGACAGCGGGGCTGTGTGCACCTCCTTCCCGGCTCCTGTCCCCTATCTTGTCATTGTTGGAAATGACAGTGAGGAAATGTGCTTCTGCGCAAAGGAAGTAGATAAATACTCCGGCGCATGCATTGTGACCGATAATCAGGAAATCAAATCCGTAATGCCCATTGAGATTTACGGGATGATGGCCAATATGACCATTGACGAGCTGACCTCACATGCAGATGAGATTGATGCTGAACTTGAGAAGCTGGGCAATCACAACGAGGGAGAGCCGGTTGTCAATAAGCTGTTAAGCCTGTTCATTTCCCTGCACCGTTTCCGTTTCATGGAATAATCAGGAGGAGAGGAATCTTTATGGAAAAGAAAAATATCCCTTTGAGCCGCTGGCTCAGCTATCTGGCAGGCATTTTCATCATGAACACCGGTATCGCCCTTACCATACGGGCGGGAGTGGGCCTCTCTCCCATCAGCAGCCTTACAAGGGTCATGACCGTGGTGTATCCTCCGCTTACCCAGGGCACATATTCCTTCCTCCTGAACTTTGTCATGTTCTTTGGGGAATTTGTGGTACTGCCAAAAGATTTCCGGCTGAAGAACTTCACACAGCTGATTCCGGCCATGATTTCCGGCATATTCCTGGACGCCAACCTGTATCTGTTCAGCTTCCTGACAGTGGAGAATTATGTATTAAGGCTCTGCCTCCTGGTACTGGGATGCGCAGTCCTGGCCCTTGGCCTGTACCTTATGATTGAGGCTGATTTAATCCTGATGCCCGCCGATGCATTCAACAGTGTGGTGGTGAAGAGGACCCGCATGAAGTGGGGAAATGTAAAATCCATGGTGGACTGCGGCCTGCTTGTCATATCCGCTGTCATCGGCCTGGTATTCTTAGGAAAGATAATGTTCATACGTGAAGGCACCTTGATTAATGCCATTATCTGCGGTCAGTTCATAAAAATGCATACCTGGATTTTCAACCATTTAAAAAAAAGCGTTCCTGAAGCTGTAGTTAATTAGGGCGTGTTTGAAACGTGCGTTCTGTCAGATGTGCGCCCTGTTTTGTAGGAAATCCGTTCCGATGAGGGAGGCGCGGGCTGCGTTGACCGAATTGAGACCAGATATGCCGCGAAGTGGGATATACAGATGGCGGGAATGAATGTTTAAACAGGCCATAATGTCCTGACGAAGGAAAGCTCCTGCCCCGGTGCCGTTTGATGGCCGGGACAGGATTTTTGCGGTTTCAGGGATTCTATTGGGTATGGGATATTAGGCAAGGGCTATTAGGTAAGGGCTACCAGGAGTGGGTTACTAGGCAAGGGCTGTTAGGAGTGGGTTACTAGGCAAGGGCTGCTAGGTGTGGGCTACTGGGCAAGGACTGTTAGGAGTGGGTTACTAGGCAAGGGCTGCCAGAAGTGGGTTACTAGGCAAGGGCTGTCAGGTGTGGGTTACTAGGCAAGGACTGCTAGGAGTGGGTTACTAGGCAAGGGATGCTAGATATGGGCTGTCAGGCAAGGATTATCAGGCATGATGGCATTATCAATGAAATCAATTGATGGATACCGTCCCGTCTGTTATAATGTGGTATAAAATACAGGCATTGCGCCATTTACATGGTAAAATGGTGAAATGCCCAAACAGGATATGACCACAGGAGAGCGGATATGAACATACAGATATTTGGAAAGTCCAAGTGCTTTGATACAAAGAAAGCAGAGCGGTATTTTAAGGAACGGGGAATCCGGTTCCAGTCCATCAACCTAAATGAAAAGGGCATGAGCAAGGGTGAATTCAACCGGGTAAAACAGGCGGTTGGGGGTCTGGACGCTATGATTGACAAGGAGTGTAAGGATAAGGACCTTCTGGCATTAATTCAGTATATCGCGGCGGAGGACAGGGACGGGAAGGTTTTGGAGAATCAGAAAGTGCTAAAGACACCGATTGTGAGGAATGGAGCCAAGGCAACGGTGGGGTATCAGCCGGATGTGTGGAAGACGTGGGAGTGAGTGCTGGGAATGGATGGGAATAGGGAAAAGGAAGAGGATAGGAAAAAAGAACTGACTAGTAAAAAAGGACTGGGCAGGAAACAGGAAGATAGTAGGAAAAGTCAGGAAAACAGGAAGCAGGAATTGAGGAAACTCATACGGCTCCAGGTTTCCGGCCTGAGCCAAGAATACTGTATACAGGCAGACCGGGCCATCTGCCAGACAGTGACTGGGCTGGATGAATATCATGAGGCGCGGACGGTGTTCATCTTTGTGGGAACCAAGGAGGAAATTAATACCAGGCCCATAATTACCGATGCATTAAAGCAGGGAAAGCGGGTTGCTGTTCCGAAATGTATATCAAAGGGCGTGATGGAAGCGTGCCTGATTGATTCATTGGACAATCTGGAGGCGGGCAGTTACGGCATTCAAGAGCCGGGGAATGATGCGGTGAGGGTGCAGCCGGAGGAGATTGACCTGGCGGTCATCCCATGCTGTACATGCAGCCATACGGGCAAACGCCTGGGGTACGGAGGCGGGTATTATGACCGTTATCTGGGACGTGTGGCAGGAATGAAGGCGGTCATATGCAGGGAAAGGATCATGCGGGATGACATACCGGTGGAAGAACATGACCAGGCGGTGGATATGGTCATATCGGAGGGTGGGACCTGGAGGATGACATGATGACATAGGGATGATTGAGGACCACGGCTTTGCGGGATGCAGGGAAGCGGTCCTTTTTCAAATTCGTTTGCATCATGTTCTTTTGCATTTGGGTATTGCGAAATAAACAACTGTATGCTATACTCAAGATAATTAGTAAGGTCACTGAACAAATTAATGGAGGGGGAGATTTGGTGAAAAAATATAACCAGCTTCTAATCAAAGATAACAATAAAAAACAGATATACCAGCTCATAGAGGATTTTCCCGGAATCAGCAGGACACAGATTGCGGAACAGCTCAAACTCAGCAAGACAACGGTTTCGGCCCTGGTGGATGAGATGATGCAGGAAATGTTTGTAATAGATGAAGGCGCATCAGAAAGCAACCGTCAGGGAAGAAAGCCGAACAGCCTTACTGTCAATAACAGTACCAATTATGTGATTGTTTTAAACTGGCATAAAGATAACCTTGAGATTGCCCTGGTGGATTCGGCCATGAATATTGTGCTGTGCAGGGAATACGACATGAAGAACACAGGAGATGCCCTGGCAGAATTAAAAGGATATTTTGAGGAATTCAGGGAAGCGCAATGTGTAGATATCCATGTAATGGGCGTCTGCGTGATTGTACCCGGGATGATTGATGAAAAACATGATGAGATCATATCCGTGGTACTGCCCACGGAAAGCCAGGGAAATTATAAGATCAGCCGGTTGAGGAGTATGCTGGACGGGTATCCCCTGGCCATTTTAAACGACACGGCATGTTTTGCCTACGCGGAAACGGCCTTTGGGAAGCTGGATGGGGAGAACTACATTTATATTAACATCAATGACGGGGTTGGTGCGGCCATTATCCACGACGGCCATCTCCTTAGCGGGGCCAGCGGGATGGCAACACAGTTTGGGCATTTTTCAGTGGACCGGAATGGATACCCCTGCGCCTGCGGCAATCGGGGATGTCTTGAGAACCAGATTGGAGAACTGGCGCTTCCAAGGCTGTTTGAGGAATTTGGTCTTGATGTGCCAAAATCATCCGGGGAGAAGCTGCTGTTCAAAGACCTGGCGGCCCTGGTGCGGGCAGAGGATGAGGACGCGTTAAAACTCATGTCTTATATGGCAGAGGATTTTGCATATGCCCTTTGCAATGCTATTACCTTGTTCCATCCGGAGCTGGTCATTATTGGAGGAATAGGACGCAAGCTGGGAGACCGTTTTTTGGAATTGCTGAAGGGAAAGATGCAGCAGTTTGGTTTCCGCCAGTTCGTATCGGATGTGGATGTGGTTTACACAAAGCTGGGGGAGGCATCGGTTGTCAGGGGAGCTGCCAAATACTATATTAACCGTTATTTTAAATTCAATGACATGGAACCTTCGCAGCTGTTTTGCGGATAATGATGTGGATTGACAGGTAAAGGAGGAAGCCTATGAAACCATTGGGAATTGCAGTCATTATGGGGGAAGACCTTAAGGAGACCCTCCGCTGGGCAAAGGACAGCGGCTTTCATAACTGCCAGCTGCAGCTTTGGGATATGTCCCATCTGTGCAGGGAACATGCAGGGGATGTTAAGGAACTTCTGGAACAATTAGATATGGAGGCAACCGGACTGTGGTGCGGCTGGCACGGTCCGGTTAAATGGGACTTTGCCGAAGGCCCTTCCATTCTGGGAATTGTTCCGCCGGAATACAGGTCATCCCGTGTGAAGAACCTATTGGATGGGGCAGAATATGCCAGGATACTCGGAATCAGGGATATCATTACCCACCTTGGTTTTGTTCCTACTAACTGCAGGGACGTGAATTACACAGGTGTGGTAAGTGCGCTGAGATATATTACATCGGAACTGAAAAAGCATGGGCAGAATTTCTTAATGGAAACAGGACAGGAACCGCCAATCGTGCTCCGGCGCCTGATTGAGGATGTGGGAAGCGACAATCTGTTTGTTAATTATGACCCCGCCAACCTCATGATGTATGGCAATGCCAATCCGGTGGATGGCCTGGACGTATTGGGACAATATGTGCGCAGTGTACATGCAAAGGATGGAAGCTATCCTGAAAATGGATATGAGTTAGGATGTGAATATCCCATTGGAAAAGGTAAGGTGGATTTCCCCAGGTTCATAAGGAAGCTGAAGGAGATTGGATATAACGGTCCTATTTCCGTGGAATATGAGATAGAAGCCGGCAATGAGAGACAAAAGCAGGAGATTATCGATGGGAAGGAATATTTAGAGAGCATATTGTAAGGATTTTGACAGCATATTCCAACGGACATGATTGTGGAGGTTATTTATGAAGGTGGCTATATGGGGTGCCGGGAAGATGGGACAGGTTCATGGCCAGGCCTATAAAGGGATGGGAAACGATGTTGAGATAGCATATATAGTTGAACGGGATGTGGGAAAGGCGGCTGAATTTTCTGAGAGGTTCCGATGCAGGGCCGTAGACAGCCTGAGCGGGCTGGAGGGAAAACAGGTAGATGTGATTGACATATGCCTTCCAACGTATCTGCACAGGGAAGCCATTGAGCAGGCCATGGACATATGTGACTATATATTCTGCGAAAAGCCGGTATGCCTTACAATGGATGATTATTATGAACTCTGCCGCATTGCAGATACAAAGACATGCCATCTGATGGTGGGCCAGGTCCTTAGGTTCTGGAATGGGTATGTGAAGGCCAGGGAAATGGTACTTGACGGCGAGATTGGCAAACCAAGGCTGATTACATGTTTCAGGAGACAGAAGATGCCTTCCTGGTCAAAGGGAAACTGGCTTATGGACAACAGACAGAGCGGCGGGCTGCTGATGGATCTGTGCATACATGATATAGACTATCTATACTGGCTGCTGGGAACACCGGAACAGGTGTCCTGTAAAATCGTGGAGAGGGAGGAGACAACCCTTCATGGAATCCTCAACATAGTATATGGCTGCTGCTGCGCCAATGTGGTGGGTTCCTGGGGAATGCCCGAAGGATTCCATGACGGGGGCCTGGAGTCCCTGCTGGAGATTGTGGGGGACACCGGGATGATTACATATTCCGGAGGCGATTGTCTGGAATTGATCCGCGGAAATGAAAAGCAGTGCATCAATCTGGAACATGAGGATGGGTATGAAGAAGAGCTTAAATATTTCGTGGAATGTGTAAAATGCCATAAGGAGCCAGAACAGTCAAACCTGGTCTCTGTTGAAGGTACCATGAAAATATTATGGGCTGCGAAAGAGGCTGCGGATTCGAGGCAGTTTATTTCAATCGATGCCAGTCAGCTGTGTAAGCAATAGAAAGAGGGATTGGGCAATATGATGAAACGTTATATTAAGAAAAAGCCATATATACCGTATATTGCACCAGCCATGGCCATCATGACGGTACTGACGGTATTTCCGACGGTTTTCCTGTACCTTATCAGTATTACGGATTATCAGCTGGGGTGGGATCTGGGGCGTGTCCGTCTGGTCTGGTTTGATAATTACATCCGCCTGTTCTCCGGCAGGGACCCTGACTTCTGGAATGCTGTCTATATCAGCCTTAAATTCATGGTCATTACAACAGGAATTGAGATGGTGCTTGGGTTTATGATTGGTAAACTGCTGTGCGATTCGGAGTTCAAGCTGAAGCCGGTCATATTTGCCATATTAATCATACCAATTGTGATGACGCCCAGCATTGCTGGAAATATATGGAAACTAATGCTGAATTCAGAATATGGAATTGTAAATTATTTCCTGAATCTGGTGGGCATATCAAATGTAACGTGGCTGGACGCCAATCTGTCATTTACATCTGTCGTCCTGGCGGATGTCTGGCAATGGACACCGTTTGTATCTTTAATCAGCTATGCAGGACTGTGCTCATTGCCTGCGGATCAGTATGAGGCGGCCAGGATTGACGGCGGCAACGCATTCCAGCTGTTCCGCTATATAACGCTTCCGTCACTCCGGCCATTGATTTTCCTGACCTTGATATTCAGGACCATAGACTCGCTGAAGATATATGACATGCCGTTTGTCCTGACCCAGGGCGGTCCGGGAAATTCTACGGAATTCCTCAGCCTGCATATTTACAGGCTGGCAAATGCACAGAACGGATTGATTGGAAGGGCGGCTGCCAATGCCATCATACTGATGGTTATCTCCACCATGGTCAGCAAGCTCCTGATCCATTACCAGAGAAAGGGGGACTAAGCCGTGAAGATGAGCAGAAAAAACAAAAGGGCTTTTCTTGGAATCGGAAAAGGAATCATCTTTTTCATTGTATGCCTGTTTTTTATAGCTCCCTATCTGTGGATGGTATTAATCAGCCTGAAACCGCGTGTGGATATTTTTGACCCGGGAAAGTTTATATTCCAGCCAACCCTGGAGAACTATGCCAGTATCATAAAGAATGCCCATATACTGGATTATTTTGCCAACAGCGCTGTGGTATCTGTGGTTTCTACCATTGTATCCCTGGTAATCGGTTCCTTTGCAGCATATGGATTCGCAAGATTTAACTGGAAGAAAAGGGAGAACACTGCTTTTCTGGTCTTAAGCCAGAGGATGCTGCCGGCCATGGCCATTGTGATCCCATACTTCCTGATGGCAATGGCGGCCAGGCTTCTTGATACCCGGGTGATACTGATAATCTGTTACCTGCTGTTTAACATACCGTTCACAATCCTTATGATGCGTGGTTTCTTTGAAGACATACCAATGGAGATTGAGGAGGCCGGTAAGATTGACGGGTGCAATGGACTTCAGGTTTTCAAAGAGCTGATACTGCCGCTGTCCCTTCCCGGACTGACAGCAACGGCAATATTCTGCCTTATTAATTCCTGGAACGAATTTGTCTTTGCAAACTTCCTTACCAGTGTAAATGCCAAGACAGTTCCTACCTCTGTCATGCTTTTCTTGTCCGTGTCAGGGACAAAATGGGGAGAGATGGCAGCAACCGGAGTGCTTTCCAGTCTTCCGGTAATCCTTTTTGGGATAATTGTCCAGAAATATATGATACGCGGCTTAACATTCGGAGCAGTGAAGGGTTAACAAATGTAATTTTTAAAATAAGGAGGAAATGCTATGAAAAGAAAGTTGTATTCGACGGCAACAGCATTGATGCTTGTATTGTCAATGACAGCCTGCTCTGCCGGCAAGGGGGCGCCTGCTTCATCCGCGCCTGCAGATACCTCGAAATCAGGGACCGAGGCCCAGGATACTGCCGCTCAAGAGAGCACGGAAGCCGCCGCGGATGCTTCAACCATGGAGGGCTGGGGCAAGCTGATGAAGGAACAGTATGATGGTACCAGGATTGTTGTATCCATGGCATCCCATCCATCAACCGAAGCCTTCCAGACAATGGCTGGGGAATTTACTGATTTAACAGGTATTCAGGTGGAGTGGGATGTGGTGGAGCAGACCTATCTTAAGAACAAACAGCTTCTGGACTTCCAGGGTGCGCACAGCTATGATGTCTTCATGGTTGACAGTTTCTGGAATGCGGAATATGGAGCTAAGAACGTGGTCCAGCCCCTTGATGATTATATGAATGACCCTCAGAAAACACCGGAATGGTATGACAAAGCCGACCTGATTCCCGCCTACTGCGACCTGGGCCAATACAAAGGGGAGACCATCGGTATTCCCATAGCAGGCGAAACCAGGTTCCTCGCCTACCGGACGGACCTGTTTGAGAAATACGGCAAGGAGCCGCCTAAAACCATGGATGAATTCCTGGAACTGGCAAGATTCTTTAATGGCAAAGAGGATGGTCTGTATGGGGTTGCCCTGAGGGCACAGAGAGGAATCCACTTTGCGTCCGGATGGCTGACCACCATGTATGCATTCTGTGACGGCATGATGGACCAGAAAACACTGGAGCCTAAAATTAACGACCCGGGAGTGGTGGAATCCCTGCAATGGTATCTTGACATGCTGGAGTGCGCACCGCCAGATGTTTCGACTTATACACATGAGGAAGCCCTTGGGGCATTTATGTCAGGCAAGACAGCCATGTGGCTGGATGCAACCGCAATAGCTTCTGCGATTACGGATCCGCAGAAGTCAAAGGTTTACGACAAGGTAGCATTTGCAGCACCGCCCGATGGACCGGCAGGAGAGTCGGCAGCCCTGGCAGACTGGAACATTTCCATACCCAACGGCGCCAAGAACCCGGATGCGGCATGGGCGTTCATGATGTATATGACAAGCCGTGAGAAGAGTCTGGAATACGTAAAGAACGGCGGCGCTGCAACCAGGTATTCCGTATATGAGAACGAAGAGCTGATAAAGGAGAATCCGTCCTATCCGGCACAGCTGGCAGCACTGGAGAAGGCCAACGGCCTTGTTAAGAGGGGCCTTCAGTGGACACCGCCCCACGAGCAGATTAACCAGATGCTGGATATAATGGGAAGCTATGCATCACGTGCACAGGCAGGCGAGATGACGGCGCAGGAAGCCTGCGACAAAGCCCAGGCCGACGTACTGGATTTACTGAAATAGCAAAAATTTTCCGCTTTCCCCTTGACATTTATTCAAAAAAGGGATAAACTCATTAAAACTTCATAAGCAAGGCAACACAGCTAAAGAGGGAGTAGTTTAAATATATTGTCAACAACCTCGGTTCTGCACGGAACCTGGCAATATATGCCGATACGGTTACAAGACTTTTATGCGTGGCTTGCAGATATGTTACATATTCTGGCAAGCCATCCATGGAAGTCTTTTTTTATGCAGAAGACCAAAGGGTATTTGGGAACCACTCATCCTGAAGCACCCGTGGATGGCGCCGGAGATGTACTGAATAAGGAGGAAAGCATATGAAAGAATGGTATCAACAGACAAAGGAAGAGCTACTGGAGCATTTTCATGTAACGGAACATGGGCTGTCCGGTGAGGAGGCCGGGAAGCGGCTGGCTGAGAAAGGGGAAAATGTCCTTAAGGAGGGTAAGCGCAAAAGCACCCTTCAGGTGTTTTTTGAGCAGTTCTGCGACCTTTTGGTGGTAATCCTGATCATTGCCGCACTTATATCCATGGTAAGCGGCAATGTGGAAAGCACCATCGTGATCATCGCCGTTATCGTACTTAATGCAATCCTGGGAACCGTGCAGCATGCAAAAGCGGAGAAATCCCTGGACAGCCTTAAATCCCTGTCTTCGCCCAGCGCCAAGGTGATGAGGGACGGACATAAGATTGAGGTTCCATCGGCGCAGGTGGTTCCGGGCGACATCCTGTACCTGGAGGCCGGGGACCTGGTGGTTGCTGACGGAAGGATACTGGAAAATTATTCCCTGCAGGTCAACGAAAGCTCCCTTACAGGGGAATCCACCAATGTGGATAAAAGCGACGGCCTGATTCATGATGACTGCGCCCTGGCAGACCGGGCCAATATGGTATATTCCAGCGGCCTTGTGACCTACGGAAGGGCTGTGGTGCTGGTGACATCCACTGGAATGGAAACGGAAATCGGTAAGATAGCAGCCCTCATGAACGCCACGAAGGAGAAAAAGACCCCGCTGCAGATTAGCCTGGACCAGTTCGGCAGCCGTCTGGCCATGGCCATCATGGTAATCTGTGCGCTTGTGTTCCTGCTGAGCCTGTACCGCGACATGCCAATCCTGGATTCACTGATGTTTGCGGTTGCGCTGGCAGTTGCGGCAATCCCTGAGGCGCTCAGCTCCATCGTAACCATTGTCCAGGCAATGGGAACGCAGAAAATGGCAAGGGAACATGCCATCATCAAAGAGCTGAAGGCAGTGGAAAGCCTGGGCTGTGTATCAGTCATCTGTTCCGACAAGACAGGGACCTTAACCCAGAATAAGATGACGGTACAGAATATCTATGTTAATAATGAAACCATTTCCATCGACCGTCTGGACCTATGCAACCAGCTTCACCGTTACCTGCTCTATGACGCCATCCTGACCAATGATTCGTCCATTGTGGACGGAAAGGGAATCGGCGACCCGACAGAGTTTGCATTGGTGGAAATGGGGCGCAAGGCCACTGTGGATGAAAACCTCCTCAGGGAACTGATGCCCCGCCTGGAAGAAATTCCCTTTGATTCAGACCGTAAACTGATGAGTACAAAATACGAACTTCACGATGTGCCCACCGTACTGACAAAGGGCGCCCTGGACGTGCTTTTGGACCGCACGGTGAATATCAGGCTGGAAGATGGAATCAGGGAAATCACCCAGGCGGATAAGGATGCAATCCTTCAGAAGAACCTGGAATTTTCCCAGGAAGGGCTTCGCGTCCTGGCATTTGGATACAAGGAAGTGGCGGAGGATTACACGCTGTCACTGGACAATGAAAATGGATTCACGTTCCTGGGCCTTATCTCCATGATGGACCCGCCAAGGGAGGAATCCAAGGCAGCGGTAGCCGATGCAAAGAGGGCCGGAATCAAACCGGTGATGATTACAGGCGACCATAAGATTACTGCAACTGCCATTGCAAAGCAGATCGGTATTTTTGAAGAAGGCGATATTGCCATGACGGGCCGTGAGCTGGATGCCATGACAGAAGAGGAGCTGGATAAGGATATCACCAGCATATCCGTATACGCCAGGGTGTCGCCTGAGAATAAGATCCGTATCGTGGACGCATGGCAGAGAAGAGGTTCCATCACAGCCATGACAGGTGACGGCGTCAATGACGCGCCTGCACTTAAGAAGGCGGACATCGGTGTTGCCATGGGTATCACGGGAACCGAGGTTTCCAAGGACGCGGCGGCCATGATCCTCACGGATGACAACTTTGCAACCATCATCAAGGCAGTCGCCAATGGCCGGAATGTATACCGTAACATCAAGAACGCGATTAAGTTCCTGCTTTCCGGCAACATGGCGGGAATCCTGTCCGTGCTGTACACTTCCGTGGCGGCCCTGCCGGTGCCGTTTGCCCCGGTCCATCTGCTGTTCATCAACCTGCTGACCGATTCCCTGCCAGCCATTGCCATAGGAATGGAGCCGGCTGAAAAGGATTTACTGTCAGAAAAGCCAAGGGATCCAAAGACAGGAATCCTTACAAAAGACTTCATGCTGACCATCCTCACCCAGGGCGGCATCATTGCAGTCTGTACCATGATTGCCTTCCATATGGGGCTGGGGAGTGGAAATGCAGGCATAGCCAGCACCATGGCCTTCTCCACCCTGACCCTTGCAAGGCTGTTCCACGGTTTCAACTGCAGAAGCAGGCACAACATCTTCAAGTTAGGCTTTTCCAGCAACTGGTACAGCCTGGGCGCCTTTGCCGCCGGAGTCTGTCTGCTGGGCCTTGTAATGTTCGTACCATTTTTACAGAAACTATTTTCCGTCACCCCCCTGACCCCATCCCAGATCGGAAGCGTCTGCCTGCTTGCAGTAATCCCGACCATCCTGATCCAAGCCTCCAAAATCTTAAGAGATTTTAGGCATAGGAATTAACTGGGAAGTGTGGTATAATGTCCACGTAGGCAATGAGCAGTGCACAAAAAGAGAAACAGGAAATCCCGTTGTGCTTGCACATAAGGAATTTTCTGATTCGCTTTTTGTATAGGGCGAAGCCCGTGAGCGAAATGGAGCGCAGCGGAATTGAGCGCGCACTGCGGACCCGGGATGCCGCGCCCCACCCAGCGGCCGCGGCATCCCGGGCCAGTGCGCATCCCAGCCCCACCGGATGTCCAGGCCCCCGCGCATCCCAGCTCCACCGGATGTCCCGGCCAGCGTGCATCCCAGCTCCACCGGATGTCCAGGCCCCCGTGCATCCCAGTTCCACCGGATGTCCCAGGATAGCGCGCATCCAAGCTCCACCGTGCATCCCGGCCCCTGTGCCCCAGCTTCACCGCACACCCCGGCCCCATCCCCTCACCCCATCGCCATTACCTACAAGCCACACAACAACCAACCATCCAACAGAAAGGGGCGGTGCTATATGGATAAGGTCATTACAATAAGCCGTGAATTCGGAAGCGGAGGCCGTGAACTGGGAGTAAAGCTGGCTGATAAGCTGGGGATTCCCTTTTATGACAAGGAACTGATTTCCATGGCAGCAGACGATATCAATATTGCAGAGGATGCATTCCAGCATTATGACGAGCATATCGTTGTGCACGATCCCCTGGACAGGCAGTTCTACCACGCATTTTCAGAAGTGTACCAGATACCCATGTCCGATCAGATATTTGTAGCCCAGTCCAATGTAATCCGCAGGCTGGCATCCCACGGACCCTGCATCATAGTGGGGCGCTGCGCGGATATGATACTGACCGACAGCCTGAACCTGTTCATCTATGCCAAAATGAAAGACAGGATCAAGCGCATGCTGGAGCTGGAATCAGAAGCTGAGTCAGACGGGAAAGAGATGGAGCGCCGTATACGTGAAGTAGACCGCAAGCGGAAAGAATACTACCAGTACTACACCGGCAACACATGGGGAAGGGCCCAGAACTACCACCTGTGCCTGGACAGCGGCCCGGTTGGCGTAGAAGGCTGCCTGAGGGCGGTACTGGCTTATCTCGGAGAAGAGACACAATAGCAGGTATAGCAATATACCAGCCATATAAATCATGCACAACCCACAGAATAATTATGGACAGAACCCAAGGCCATGGAAACAGGCCGTCATGCAGGAATGCAGGGTCCTGTCCATTTTAACATCACAGCCAAAGGATACGCCCACGCAGGACATTCCTGCTTGTAACCAGGCCCGGGGCATAGTATAATGAAGAAAATAAAAAAATAATACAAATGAACTAGGAGGCAAACGATGAAACAGGATATGATAGTGATTCTGGACCTGGGAAGTTCTGAGAACACCAAGCTGGCCAGGGACATCAGGGAAATGGGTGTTTACAGCGAGATTTATCCCCATGATATTACTGCGGAGGAACTTAAGGCGCTGCCCAATGTAAAGGGTGTCATCATCAACGGCGGCCCCAATCATGTGGTGGATGGCGTTGCCATTGACGTGCTGCCTGAGATTTATGAGGCTGGTTTTCCTGTGATGGCGGCAGACCATGCACCTGCGGCATGTGAGTGTTCCATCAGCGGCTGGGATGGGGATGGGGCCCAGGTACTCCGTTCCTTTGTCTTTGATACATGCGGCGCCCAGGCCAACTGGAATATGAAGAACTTCATATCTGACCAGGTAGAACTGATTCGTGAACAGGTAGGGGACAGGAAGGTGCTTCTGGCCCTGTCAGGAGGCGTGGACAGTTCCGTTGTTGCGGCCCTTCTGATTAAGGCAATCGGCAGGCAGCTGACCTGTGTCCATGTGAATCACGGCCTTATGAGAAAAGGTGAATCTGAGAGCGTAATCGAAGTATTCAAAAACCAGATGGATGCCAACCTGGTATATGTGGATGCCGTGGAGCGTTTCCTTGGCAAACTGGAGGGCGTGGCTGACCCGGAGCAGAAGCGCAAGATCATCGGCGCCGAGTTCATCCGCGTGTTTGAAGAAGAAGCACGGAAGCTGGAGGGAATCGACTTCCTGGCACAGGGAACCATTTACCCGGACATTGTTGAGAGCGGAACCAAGACAGCCAAGGTAGTCAAATCCCACCACAATGTAGGCGGGCTTCCCGAGGACCTGGACTTCACACTGGTTGAGCCGCTGAGACAGCTGTTTAAGGATGAGGTGCGGGCCTGCGGCCTGGAACTGGGGCTTCCTTATGACATGGTATACCGTCAGCCATTCCCCGGCCCTGGCCTGGGAGTACGCTGCCTTGGCGCTATCACAAGGGAACGTCTGGAAGCAGTCCGGGAATCCGATGCCATCCTGCGCGAGGAATTCGCCAATGCCGGATTGGACAAGAAGGTCTGGCAGTATTTTACCATTGTGCCGGACTTTAAGTCAGTGGGCGTAAGGGACAATGCGCGCTGCTTTGACTACCCTGTGATTATCAGGGCCGTGAATACGGTGGATGCCATGACAGCCACCATTGAGCGCATTGACTATGACGTGCTGCAGAAGATTACGGACAGGATTTTGAAGGAAGTTAAGAATGTGAACCGGGTATGCTATGATATAAGCCCGAAGCCAACGGCTACGATTGAGTGGGAATAATGAAAATAACGTGGGAACCCAGCATGATTGCTGGGTTCCCACACCTATCCTGCTTTTTGAGTACAATATTAGATTAAAATAATGGTTCTATACTGAATGTTGGGGTGTGCTGAAAAGCACACTTCCAACATTCTTTTGATTGTAATAAAATACATCTATAAGAAGCCTCCCAAACCCATTATTCCGACCAAAGTTTAATGTTATGGAGGTGACCCCTTATAGATGTACCCTAATTATACCAAGGCTTTCCTTAACTTGGAAGGTGTTTTTATTAAAAAAGTGGTTCAGGCAGACTCTTTCATTAAAATTTTCATCCAGTCCCAACCGGTAGAACAGATTTGCCCCTGCTGTGGGGCTAATACAAAACGGATTCATGATTACCGTTTACAAGAGGTCCAGGACATTCCCTTACTGGGAAAACAAGTTATCCTGCTCCTTCGCAAACGCCGCTACCTCTGCCCATACTGCCGCAAACGGTTCACGGAACCCTATTCGTTCCTCCCCAGATACCACCGCAGGACCCGCAGGCTGGCATTTTACATTGTCTCCCTGCTCCGGCAGACCTTTTCCTTAAAACAGATTGCAGAGCTTACCGGTGTTTCCGTCCAGACGGTCTGCCGCCTTCTGGACACGATTTGCTATTCTCCGCCTGACCAGCTTCCGCAAGCGCTTTCCATTGACGAATTCAAAGGCAATGCTTCTACCGGTAAATATCAGTGCATTCTGGTTGATCCGAAAAAGCGCAGGATCCTCGACATTCTCCCGGATCGGACCCAGAGCCATCTGGCTGATTATTGGCGGAACATTCCCAGGAAAGAACGCCTGAAGGTAAAGTTCTTCGTCTGCGATATGTGGCGCCCCTACACCGAACTTGCACAGACCTTCTTTCCAAACGCTACAATCATCGTGGATAAATATCATTTCATCCGGCAGGTGACATGGGCGATTGAAAATGTACGCAAACGACTGCAGCGGTCCATGCCGGTTTCTCTGCGTAAGTATTATAAACGCAGCCGGAAACTCATTCTGACCCGCTATAAAAAGCTGAAGGATGAGAACAAACAGGCCTGTGATTTAATGCTTCACTATAGCGAGGATCTACGTCTGGCACACCGGATGAAAGAGTGGTTCTATGATATCTGCCAGATGGAAGCGTATCGTCAGCAGCAGAAGGAATTTGATGACTGGATTACGAATGCACAGAGCTGTGGGATCAAGGAATTTGAAGCCTGTGCTAAGACCTACAGGGCCTGGCGAAAAGAAATCCTGAATGCCTTTAAATACGGGTTGACAAATGGTCCCACAGAAGGATTTAACAACAAGATAAAGGTATTAAAACGGAGTAGCTACGGAATCCGGAATTTCAAACGGTTCCGAACCCGGATACTTCACTGTACATCATAGGATAAAAAGGTCGGTAATGCGGAGGCTTATTTGGCATGCCCAAAATCAGTAAAACCTGGAACTAAACATAAAAAGGGCCCTTTTCATAGAATTGGGGCGGGATTTTACAAATCCCACCCCAACTATTGACAAAGAGCCAGAATAATAGAGGAACCGGTACTAAACCAGTTCCCCTAAAAGTCATGCCCTTGAGCCACGTAGGTCATCAAGGTACGTTCAATCATATTATATGTGATTAAAATAGTTTTAACCACTTGGATTAAGAATAAGGAATTAAGGTCACATTGTCAAGGGATTTTTGAAATCATCGAAGTGTTTTTTAGCGTTTCCAGTTATTTGGAAATCCCAGTATACTCCGAATTTTGCTAATAGGAATAGTAGTTAGCTTAGAAGACAATTCATTGAACCATCCTTCTATTTAATTCTGAAAAGCAGTGTATTGCTTTTCAGAAAGAACCATTTTAAAGGCAATCATACCAACCATTGCCAACCCCGCTCCATCCCCCGCATCAATCCTCCTGGCGTCCATCCCCCGCAGCCTCCTTGCGCTGGTTCTTCTCCTTCCAGAGAAGGCAGCTGGAAAGCGCATTCTTAAGCTGGTCCATGGAAACCGGCTTGGCAAGATGTCCGTCCATTCCGGAAAGCCGGGCGCGCTTGGCATCCTCGGCAAAGGCGTCAGCCGTCATGGCAATGATGGGCAGCTCCTGGATGTACTCCATCTGGCTGCTGCGGATTGCCTGGGCTGCATCGTACCCGTTCATTACCGGCATCTGTATGTCCATGAAAATAATATCATAGTATAAAGGCGGATGGGAGAGGACCATATCAACCGCCACCCGGCCGTTTTCAGCGGTATCCACCGTGGCGCCCAAAAGACTCAGCATTTCCACGGCTATCTGCTGGTTGATTTCGTTGTCCTCTGCCAGCAGGACGCGCAGTCCGGGAAATGTTTCAGGCAGATTGGGCTTGTTACCAGGAATGACAGGCGGGGCGCCGCATTTGGTCAATGTGAGTGTAATGAGGAAACGGGTGCCATTTCCATATTCGCTTTCTATCTGGATATCACCGCCCATCATGGAAACCAGGTTTTTCACAATGGTCATGCCAAGCCCGGTCCCCACGGTCTTGCTGGTCCGGCTGTCGTCCGCCCGGCTGAAGGGTTCAAATATGTGTTCAATATACTCCGGCTTCATGCCGATTCCGGTATCTTCAATAATAAAGCAGTAGGTCCCCATGGTCTGGGTCATTTTGTTAAGTTCATTCAGCCGTATGGAAATCCTGCCATCCTCCGGTGTGTACTTGGAGGCATTGTCCAGGATATTGACCAGTATCTGTTTCAGCCGCCGCTCATCGCCCAGTACCTGGGGATGAAGCCCCTCTTCTATATGGACGGACAGGGATTGGCATTTCTGGTCAAGGGAAATACGCACCATCTCCACCACATCCTCCAGCAGATGGTTCAGGTTAAATTCGTTCTCTTCCAGTTTCACGGTGCCGCTCTCAATCTTGCTCACATCCAGGACTTCATTAATCAGGCTTAGGAGATGGGTGCTGGCATTGGCTATCTTCTCAAGGTAATCCTTCAGCCGCTCCTCCTCCCCTGTATGCAGCCGGGCCAGCTGGGTCATTCCGATGATTGCGTTCATGGGAGTCCGGATGTCATGGCTCATTTTGGAAAGGAAATCGTTCTTGGCATGGTTGGCATTTTCCGCCTTCTGCAGCGCTTCCTCAAGAAGCTGTTTGGCCTGGCGTTCCTTCTCAATGGCAGCCTCCTGTATCCTGCGGTCCTCGTCGATGCTGCGGGACAGGGTAATCTCAATCAGGTCATCCGTGTCAGGGCTTTCCACGTGGACTACCTCGGTATGGCTCCAGTGGTAGAGGCCGTCCGTGCCTCTGTGGGGTATTTTCATGGATACGATATGCTGGCCGCCCCTGTATGCGTCCATCAATGACTGGCGGGAGAATTTGTCCATGAATTCCTTCTGATAATCAGGGTGCACTGTTTCATATTCGGCAGCTATCAGGTCGGTAAAATAACCGGATTCAGCCGGTTTACTGACAGGATAACGGTTATATTCCAGCATATCATAGGTGTTGCGGGTCAGATTGACCGCAATCAGCATCTGGTAGGCTGTGCGGGCCGCTGTTGCCAGCTGGCTGATTTCGACATTGCGCCGCTGCTCCAGCATGTATTCGTCCTGGATATCCCGGTAAACCAGGACACACCAGCAGCCTGTTTCAGCCGGAGGCTCCACCTTGGCGGCGGTAAACTCCACGATATGATAGGTGCCGTCCTTGGTCAGACGGCGCAGGCGCCTGGTAATCTGTTTTTTTCCGGTCCCGAATATACGCAGCATGGATGCCCGCGTAAAATACTGCTCAAACTGCTCCAGGTCATCCGGGTGCAGGACCTGACTGGAATATCTGCGGTTTTCTGAATCAAAATTACCGTGTTCCGGAATATCGGTCCACATTGCATCCTTCTGACAGTTGACATAATAGTCCGCGGTTAGATTGACAATAATACATTCCCCAAAAACAGTTACAAGGCTCTGGGCATATATCCGGCTGAACCTCCAAAGCCCCTGTTCCTCTTTTAAGCTCATCCGGTGGGGGGTGGCTGTTATGACAACTGCGTTGATATGGCCATCCCAGATAATCCGGTTGGCAGTGACATCAACCGTTGTTTTAAGAAGGGGATCATAGGATAATATATGGCTGGACAGTCCATCGCCCAACGCGCTTAATGGGCAATTGTCACAGTGCTCAGGCCACACCTGGTGGCATGGGCTGCCAAGTCCTGCCTTCTGCCGCCCGGTTTCCTGACAGCGCTTATTAAAGTAAAGGAGACGGTGGGAATCTTCTTCTATCACATAAATGCTGGTTTCGGTCAGCGCATCCAGCAGGTTGATTAAATTATCAGCAGTCATGGCTGTTTCTCCTCGTTCCTACATTCAATGGCTTTCAAAGTATTAACGGTTAAAGAGATATTTCACGTTTATTATACATCGGCATGGGGTAAATAGGAAGAATTTCTTGAAATGGATGCCGCACTTGTATACAGCTGTGATTTTTGATACAATTATCACAGAAAAATGCAGGAAGCAGCAGCTGCCGATCCTGCACCGCGGGGGTAAGGACATGGATGATTCAGTTAATTTAAAGGGAAAACTGCTTGCAGAGCAGGTTCAGGAACAGATATTCCAGTATATATTAAACACACCGGTTGCCTTAGGGGACCGGCTGCCCAATGAATTTGAACTGGGAGAAAAGTTCGGGGTAGGCAGAAGCACGGTCAGGGAGGCTGTGAAGCTTCTTGTTTCCAGGGGAATCCTGGAGGTGCGCAGGGGGTCCGGCACCTATGTGGTAAGCACCACGCCTGTGGACATGGATCCTCTGGGGCTGGGGGCGATGGAGGACAAGATGGCCCTGGCCCTGGACCTGGTGAATGTCCGTATGATACTGGAACCGGGAATTGCCGAGATGGCTGCCCTCAATGCCAGCCAGGAGGATGTGGAACGGCTTCGTGAGCTTTGCCGTATCATTGAATATAAGATTGAGAATGACGAAAATTATATTGAAGAGGATATTGCATTCCATACCGGGGTTGCCAGATGTTCGGGCAACAAGGTGGTGGAACAGCTGATACCCCTGATTGATACGGCGGTCATGATGTTCGTGAATGTGACCCACAGAAGGCTGACAGCGGAAACCATCATGACCCACAGGGCCGTGACGGACGCCATAGAGGAAAAGGATCCCATGGGAGCAAAGTCAGCCATGATGATGCATATGACATTTAACAGGAACATGATAAAGGAAATGATTAAAAATAATGAGAATTAATGCAGGATATCCATCCAGATTTTGAGAAAAATCAGCTGGTATATTTTCCAACCATCGGCTCATACTAAGAGGGTACAAAGGAAGTACGAATCAGAAACAGGTGAGTCCATGGAAAAGCCGGGTAAGAAACTGAAGAAATTATTAATCATAACAGGAACCACGGGAGCGGTGTATGCTGGGTTTAGATACCTGCTGCCCCTCGTGGCTCCTTTTTTAGCGGGTTATATATTCGCCCTTCTCCTGCGTCCCTCCGCCCGTTTCCTGGCATACAGGATGCGGATCCATGTAAAGGGAAAGACCTTCCATATGCCCATCGGGGTCATTGGGGGTGCAGAGTTTCTGGTACTTATATCTATTCTGGGGACAGGACTGTATATGGGGGCTGTTAAGCTGTGTGCGGAAGGGAAAATGCTGATGATGCACCTTCCTGCGTGGATAGACCGTTTTGATATATGGCTGACCGGGAGCTGCCACCGTGTGGAAACTGCCTTTGGCCTGAGATATGACTGTGTGGCGGACCTGGCCGGGGAAATGCTTTATCAGCTGGTGGACACGGGAAAGACAGCTGCCATGCCGTTCCTGATGACCAACTCGCTGTCCATCATTGCCTGTCTGGCGAAATGGGCCATCATCAGCCTGGTGGTGTTCCTGGCAGCCATACTGAGCCTGCAGGAAATGGAGGACCTGAGGACGAGACGGGACCAGTCAACCTTCAGGAAGGAATTCAACCTCATTGGGGGACGGCTGGTACAGACGGGAAAAGCCTGGTTTAAAAGCCAGGGCATCATCCTGTTCATCACCACCGGGCTGTGCATTGCAGGTATGTTCATAATAGGCAATCCATACTATATCATGGCAGGTATCGGCATCGGGATCCTGGACGCCCTTCCCATATTCGGCACAGGCACCGTGCTCATCCCGTGGGCCTTCCTGGAACTGCTGACAGGGGACTGGAAACAGGCGGTCATACTGACCGGCCTTTACCTGGTCTGCTATTTCGTGCGCCAGATACTGGAGGTGCGCATGATGGGAGGCCAGGTGGGCCTGTCCCCCCTGGAAACCCTGGCAAGCGTGTATGTGGGGCTGGAGCTGTTTGGATTTTTCGGGTTTATCCTTGGGCCGCTGGGGCTGCTGCTGGTTGAGGACCTGGTGGAGGTGTGGACCAGGGAGACGGACGGGTGATGCAGGACAATCACGGATGTTTACTGCGGATCCAGATTCAATACGGATGTGCGCTCCACCAGACTGGGGGTAAAATAGTAATCCCTGTGTGGCTTATCCGGGTCATCAATCCGTCCCAGCAGCACCTCGAATGCCTTCTTGCCCATGGCTGCATGGGGCTGGTTGACGGTCGTTAAGGGAATGTTCATGGTTTCCAGCAGGGGAATGTTGTCAAATCCCACAATGGAAATATCCTCCGGTATACGCACGCCTTTCCGTTCCAGGGCGTTATAAGCCCCGATGGCCATCATGTCATTGCTTACAAACATAGCCGTTATATCAGTAGCCAGCAGCTCCTGGGCAAGCTGGTAACCGGAATCATACTGGAAGGTGCCGTATTTAACATAGTCCGGGTTGTAGGCAATGCGGCTTTCCTCCAGCACCTGCTTATAACCGTTGAGACGGCGCCTGGCCCCGTATTCTGACATGGGACCGGTGATACATCCGATCCTGGTATGGCCCATGTCGCGCAGATGCTTTGTGGCCATGTATCCCCCCATCTCATTGTCCAGGGTAATGAAGTCATGGAAAATATCATGGATGGCGTATTCCAGAAGTACATAGGGAATCTGGCACCGGTTCAGGATATCGGAGCAGCGTTTGGGATAATCCCCCTCGTTGATGGTTGCAGGCGGTATGATGATGATGCCGTCCACGCAGCGCTTCTGCAGTACGTCAATATAGTACAGGGTCTTATCCACATCATTGTCCGCATCGCACAGGAATACGCCATAATGGTGGTTATAGGCGGTGCGCTCCACACTGTGTGTTATGGTGGACAGGAACATGTTGGTAATGTCGGGCAGTATAAGCCCAATGGTGTTGGTCTTCCTGGTGGCCAGCGATACGGCAATCTGGTTGGGCGTATAACCCAGGTCCTGCGCAATCCGCAGGATACGGTCACAGGTCTCCTGTGAGATGCGGTGCTTCTTGTTGTTGAGCACCAGGGAAACCGTGGTGGGGGATACCCCCGCAAGTTCGGCAATGTCCTTTGTTGTTATCATGCAAATCCCTCATTTATCTTAAATTCTGGTTTCTCAGCAATGTGTAATACGCTTGGTAAAGCGGATAACCTATAGATATTATGGGAGATTTAATGGAAAATGTCAATATTTATTTTGATAAAAGTGAAAAGTAAAAAATAATGCTGAATAATTTTAAAAAATATCTTGACAAACATGTACAAATCGTATAATAATTTAAGCATAACCAGCTCGAACAAGCAAAAACAGGGAATTATTAATGTGATAAAGCGCTTTATCACATGATAATCCACAAATTACCAATTTTTCATATAGGGATTTTATCAAGTAAAGAATCAATGGTTCAAGAAGGAGGAAGTTCGATGATGAAGAAGCAGATATTGAGTATATTGGCTGCTACTGCCATGGCGGCAGGGCTGCTGGCTGGATGCGGTGGTTCAGGAAACGCATCATCCACTGCGGCTGATGGGGGTGCTGTCCAGACCGGAAAAGCTGCAGATGGAAAGGATACCCAGGGGACGGGGGGAAAGATTCCGCTTACCATGTGGTTTTGGAGTTCCAATGAAGAACAGCAGGCGACTCTTCAGCGGGTGCTGATTGACAAGTTTAATGCGGCCCATCCTGAATATGAACTGACGGTGGAATACAGGGGCTCTGTGAATAAGGATATGGCGGTGGCCCTGGCAGCCAATGAGGGTCCGGATATTGTATACGAATCTTCCCCGTCCCTGGCCATGTCTTACATATAGGCGGGAAAGTATGCGGATTTAAGCGGATATTCGGAACAATACGGATGGAAGGACCGTATCATAGGACCCATGTACGACAGTTCCACGGTTGAGGGCAGGCTTTACAGTATACCTATGGGTCTGAATGTGATTGGAATGGTCTATAACAGGCGTGTCCTGGAGGATAACGGATGGAGTGTGCCCTCCACACTGGAGGAGTTAACCTCTGTCATGGACCAGGCCATGGAAAAGGGACTTTATGGTTCCGTCACAGGTGCGGCAGGATGGCGGGAGACCAACGAGGATTACGCCTCCCTTTTCATTAACAGCTTTGCCGGCCCGTCCGAGGTCTATAAGTGCCTTACAGGAGAGCAGAAGTGGAATACACCCGCCATGCTGTCCGCCATAGAAACATCTTCCCAGTGGTATAAGAAGGGATATCTGTGTTCGGATTATACCAATTTTGGCTGGGGGGAGGCAGCTTCCATACTGGGGGAGGGAGGCGCGCCGTTTTTCTTCGGGCCGCTTAAATTTGTCCAGAACCTGTCGGCCTATGCTGTGGATGAACATAAAGATGATTTTGGATTTACGGTATTCCCGGCAGGACGGGAGGGAGTGGATCCTACCTATACCATCGGTGCCACCGGTCTGCTGGCCATCAACGCCAGTTCTGAACACAAAGATGTGTGCGCCGAGTTCCTGGATATGATGCTGACCAATGATTTTGTAAGCGGGATATCCGTGGACTGGCCCGGATACTGGGGCGTACCCCTGACCACCCTGAATGAGATTGATGCTTCCCAATATGAAGGGCTGACAAAATCCTTCCTCAGCGGAATCAGCGAGGCCTGCAAGGCCATTGATGAAGGGAATTTCGGTTACTACTGCTCTTCCTACATCCCGCCTCAGACGTTTGAGGAATTCGTGGCCATTGATGGAGTATGGTTCGGGGAGTACAGTGCATCCGACATGCTTGATAAGGCGGATGCGGTCTTTGAAGGAGAGCTTTCGTCCGGACTGGTTCCCCCTGTTCCGGCGCAGGGCAAATAGGAGGGGATATCTTGAATAAGAGCCTGAAAAAAACATGGCAGTATTATATACTTCTGCTTCCCGCGCTCCTGCTCAGCTTCAGCGTAATCCTGGTTCCTGCCGTAAGGACGGTCATTACCTCCTTTACGGACTGGAACGGACTGGCAGAGGATATGAATTTTATCGGGTTTGCAAACTATAAAGCGCTGTTTACGGATCCGGGTTTCTGGAAGGTTATTTTCAACAATGTAAAATGGATGTGTATGTATCTTGTGGTACCGGTGGCCATGGGAATGGCGGCAGCCTTTTTCCTGGTAGGAAGAAGCAGAAGCAGGAATGCTTACCAGATCATATACCTGCTTCCCTACGTGATTGCACCGATTGCCAACGCGCTTATATGGCAGAGCATGATTTACAGCCCCCTTACCGGGATTGTAAGCGTGTTGAAGAAGCTGGGCCTGGCAGTATCCTCGCCCCTGTCCTCCACACGTACGGCCCTTGCAGGTGTGGCGGCAGTGGATATCTGGCATTACTGGGGGTTCCTGGCAGTTATTTATTTTTCAGCCCTTCGCCAGACACCCGGAGACCAGATTGAGGCGGCAAAGGTGGAGGGCTGCAGCGGATGGCAGCTGTTTAAGTTTGTGTATTTTCCGTGCATCAAGCCAACCTTTGTGCTGATGGCCATCCTCATTGTCATACAGTCCTTTATGAATTTTGATTATGTGTATCTTCTGACCAATGGCGGTCCGGCCAAGGCTACTGAGATGCTGGGGGTTGTCTCCTATAAGTATGCATTTAATATGATGGAACTGGGGAAGGCTTCCACTGTGGCATTGATCATGTCCCTGTTCGGTATGATTGCTTCCATTTTCTATGTGCGCCTGAATAAAAATGAAGAACAGTCTTAGGGGAGGTATGAAGGTGAAGAAACGAATACGCGGTAAATTAACAGCCCATCTTATCCTGCTGTGCCTGGCACTTATCTGTCTGCTTCCATTTGTCATGGTGCTGATAAACAGCTTCAAGAAACATAAGGATATTGTCCGGAGTCCCCTGATGGTTCAGTTCACGGCGGGCGTGGGTAATTACATGGATGCCTGGAGGGCGGCCAATTTTTCACATACCATCCTGAACAGCCTGGTGTATACGGCGTCAGCGGTGCTGATTGTCCTGTTCTGCTCCATACTGGCGGCATATGTGCTGGCAGGCAGGAAGGTAAAGGGGACCGGACTTGTAATGATGTATTTCATGTTTGCAATGACGGTTCCGGTACAGCTGTTCCTGGTGCCCCTTTACAAAACCTATGCAAAACTTGGGCTTCTGGGGAATCTGGTTGCGGTCAGCGTCATACAGGCAGCTACCAACCTGCCCCTTGCCATAACCCTCCTCAGGACATTTTTCCTGAGTATCCCTACGGAACTTGAGGAGGCGGCCAGGATGGACGGCGCGGGAACCCTGTCCGTGATACGCTACATTATTTTACCTGTAATATCGCCAGGGATTATCACGGTATCCATCATTGTGGCCCTTAACACGTGGAATGAATTCCTGGTGTCATCCACCTTCCTTATAGGAGAGAAGAATTTCACAGCCATGCTGGCCCTTTTGGCCATCAATGGGCAGAATACACAGAATTACGGCCTGAACCTGGCAGCCACGGTGACATTGGTGGGTCCCATTATCATATTCTTCCTATTAATACAGAGGAAGTTTATAGACGGCATTGTGTCCGGGTCGGTAAAAGGCTAGTTGAGTATAATTTGGAAAAGGAGCAATATATGGTCTGGAAAAAAGAATATGCGGAAAAGATATATGCCGGGGTGACCGGAAAACTGCTGGGAGTTTACCTTGGAAGGCCTGTGGAAGGCTGGTCCTATGAGAAAATCAGGGAGACCTTTGGGGAGATTTCCTATTACATACATGACAGGCTGAACCTGCCTCTGATTGTGGCTGATGATGATTTATCAGGTACCTTTGGATTTTTCAGGGCTGTGGAGGACTGCGCCGGAAGGAAGGTGACGGCAGAGGATATTGGCAACAGCTGGCTGAACTATATTATTGAGAACCGGTCCATCCTGTGGTGGGGCGGGCTGGGCAATTCCACGGAACACAGTGCCTACCTTATGCTGAAAAAGGGTATCAAGGCTCCTTTCAGCGGGGCTGCCTCCAATATCGGCAGGGTGATGTCCGAACAGATCGGGGCCCAGATATTCATGGATGCCTATGCCATGATGTGTCCGGGGGACCCTGAGGCAGCAGCCTATTATGTAGAACAGTGTGCAAGGGTATCCCATGACGGACTGGCCGTTGATGCCGCCCGCTTTTTGGGAACCATGGAGAGCATGGCGTTTGACGAGCAGGATGTGGATAAAATCATGGATGACTGCCAGCGGTTCATACAGACAGAGGACATCCGCCGCCTGCTGCACGATGTGAGGAACCTGTGTGCCGGCACAGGGGATTATCTGCAGGCGCACCAATGGTTGGAAGAGCATTATGGGTATCAGAATTTCTATGGTCCATGTCCCATGATGTCCAATCACGCCATGGTTCTTGCCTCCATCCTTCTGGGCGGGGATGATTTCCAGAAATCACTTAAGATAGCCACCACGTCTGCCTGGGATACGGACTGTAATGCAGGTAATGTGGGCTGCTTTAATGGAATCAGGCTTGGGCTGGACGCAATGGACAAGGGTGCCGACCTTCGCACTCCTGTGGCTGACAGGCTCTATATCATCACCTCTGACGGCGGTGCGGGAGTGACGGACGCAGTGACGGAATCCAGAAAAATCATTAAGGCAGCCATGGCCCGGTGTCGGGAGGAGGCTGAGCTGCCTGCGCAGAGGTACGCATTTGAACAGAGGGGAAGCCTTCAGGGATTTATGGCCTGCCCGCTATTTGCGGACAGGGCAGGACGGATCCAGGTGTCCAATGACAGCAGGTTTGGAAACCGGCCGGGGCTGAGGGTGGATTTTAATGCCCTGGCAGAGGGGGCGCCGGCCAATGTAAGCGTGGCTACCTTCCTGAACCACCATGAGGTTTATTCCAATTATGAGACATACGTGTCCCCAACCCTGTATTCAGGACAGACCGTGAAAACAGTTATATTTGCGCCTGATGGGACTGCGCCGTATGTGCGCCTGTGCGTGCACTATGTGGATGCAGTGGATAAGATGCAGGTGATGTACAGTCCTGCGTTCCGTCTGAAGAAGGGGGACAATGTACTGGAGTGGGAAGTGCCTGACACAGGCGGTATGCCGGTATGCCGGTTCGGCTATGAGTTTGGGAGTGTATACAGATACAGCTCCTATGTGGTGATACGCAGTGCGGATTGGAGTAATACCCCGAGGCGCTTCTGCCAGGAGGGAATCCTTATGAAGGATATGTGGGACTTAAATCCGTTCTGGTCACAGGCGTTTGTCGCCAGTGCAAGGAATTTCTCCCCCAACCTTAATTGTACGTACTGTATCAGCCATGATGAGGGGGAAGGTCTGGCAACCATAGGGACCAGCGATTTTACGGATTATCAGGTCACCTCCACCCTTAAGATGAGCCTTCATGACAAGGCAGGGCTGGTTGCAAGGAGTAAGGGGCATAGAAGGTTCTATGCGGCCGTGATGACGGGGATGGATAAGGTCCGTATTGTCAAACGGTGTGATGATAAACTGACAATCCTTGGAGAAGCGGGATTTGATTATGAAGAGTTCCGGGAATATGAAATGACATTCAGGGTTAAGGGCCAGGAGCTGGAACTGCTGGTAGACAAAAAGCGTCTTTTGGCCTGTCATGACAGCGACGGACCGTATACCGCCGGAGGCGCGGGTTTCCTGGTGGATACCGGCTCCATGTTCATAAAGGGCTTCTGTCTGGAACGTATATAAGGAAGCGGAGGTCTGGGGAAATGGAATATGTGATTGCATCCAGCGTTGGCACGGATAATATCTGTCTGGCTGACGGCACCAGGATGGACGGCCTGCCCGGGGGCGCCGGGATTTATGCGCTGGCCGGAATCCGCCTGTGGACACCCCATGTGGCCGTGGCTGGCGGTGTGAGCCGGGAATATGTGGAACGCCACGGAGGCTGGTATAGGGAAAATGGATTATCCATGGAGGGCCTGGTGGTGAGAAGCAGCGTGGACGCAGTGTCATGTGTGGATTACAGACAGGAGGATGACCGTACGGACCAGCCGGATATGGGATTGTGGGAATTCAGGAAGCTGGACCCTGACCTGGAGGAAGTAGGGCGGCTGTGCGGGGATGATACCAAAGGGATTTATTTTTTCAAGCATCTGGACAGGAAGTTCCTGTCCGGCATGGCCCAAATCAGGGAGCGCTATGGCTGCAGGACATTATGGGAAATATCAGAAGATGCAGCGATACCGGAACATCTGGAGGAGATTGAACATTACCTGGAGAAGACGGACCTGTTCTCCATCAACCGGCATGAGGCGTCTGTTCTATACGGTACCCATGACATGGAAGAAATCTGCCGGAGGATGGAAGGATACCGGTGTGCTGTATTTTTCCGGCAGGGAAGCCGGGGAGCTTACATGATTGCCAATAAAAGGACGGTATTCTGCCCAAGTGTGGCTGATCTCCAGGTAGTGGACCCCACAGGAGGAGGCAACAGCTCTTCTGCAGCAGTTCTGTATGCATGGAGCCAGGGATTGAGTCCTGCCTGGTGCGGGGCCATGGGAGCCGCGTCCGCGTCGGTAATCCTGGAACAGTTCGGGCCGCCCAGGCGGTTTGAACCCGAAGCGGCCCAAAGGGCGCGCAGGCGCTGGGAAGGACTGACAGCCGGATACACAGCACAGGACACCTCATCTGAGGCAGGGGGAGATGTTATTTTAGAAGGAAATGAGGGAGTGATTTGAATAATCTGAACAATGAAAATGCCATGTGCCGTCAGGTGGAAAGCCTTGCCCGGCTTATCCGTGACATATATCCGGATTTGGAGGAACAGACGCGCTCAGTGCTGACCACACCGGAAATATACATGCTGAAGAAGATTGTCCTGACAGGAAGCGGTGACTGCCATGCGGCGGCCGTGGCAGCGCAGAACATGTTTGAGAAGATGCTGGGGCTGCCTGTACAGGTAGTAAGCCCCCTGGAACTTTCCAGGTACTATCAGATGAAGTGGGTGGGGGAGACCCCCGGCGACCCGCTGGTCATTGCACTGAGTAATTCCGGAAAGGCCGCCAGGCTTTTGGAGGCTGTGAAACGGACCAGGGGCTGCGGCTCCATGGTCCTGGCAGTCACCGCGGATAAGGAATCTCCTTTGGCCGGGAATGCGGATAAAATCATTGGGATGTCTGTTCCCGGATTTGAGCGGGCGCCTGGAACCAGGACCTATATGGCTATGCTCCTGGCCCTGTACCTGATTGCAATACGGATGGGAGAGGTGCGGCTTAAGATAACCCAGGAACAGTCCGGGACATACAGGCAGAGCCTCCTTACCATGGCGGACCGGCTTGAGGAGTGCATGGATAAGTGGAAAGACGCTGTATTTTCCTATATTGAGAGGAAGAAGGATGCATGGGGGGCCGAGTTTTATGGTTCCGGTTATGACATGGGAAGCGCTGTGTACGGAAGTGAAAAAATGTATGAGGCCGCGGGGCTTCTGGCCCTGTACTCGGATACGGAAAACTGGTTCCATGTGAATTATTTCCTGCGTGCCACACAACGCACCATGACCATGGTGTTTGCTGACAAGGATAACCCTGCCCACAGCAGGACCAGGGAAATGATACAGAGGATGAATGAGATGGGACGGGATTTCCTTCTGGTGACAAATGACGGCAGCCTTAAAGGGACAGTGACAATCACACTCCCGGCTCCGGCATGTGGACTTTTATCGCCATTCCTCTCCTTTGTGCCGGCTGCGCTGGCGGCAGCGTACACGGCTGCGCTTTTGGGTGAGGAATACAGCAGGGGGTTTAAGGGGATATGGGAGGAGACACCCTCTTCCTTTACCACGGTCAACAGCCGTGAAATCATAATGGAATAATCAGGAGGCAATGGGTTTGGCAGAACACATTAGGTTCAGGACAAAAAGCAACGGAGTGACGGAGCTGACCGGACAGATTAAGGAAATAGTGGAAAACAGCGGAGTCAGGGACGGGATATGCGTGGTCTATACCACACATACCACGGGGGCGGTCACGCTTACCTCTTTTTGGGATCCGCTGGGTCATGAAGACATACAGGATGAAATCAGGCGGCTGATTCCCACAAGGGTGGATTTTAAGCATCAGCACGATACGCCTGAGGACGCGGCAGGTCATGTGAAGTCCAGCCTTATAGGCGTTTCCATGACTCTGATTGTGGAGGAGGGAAAGCTTCTTCTGGGGCATTCCCAGGGTATTTATTTCCTGGAATTTGACGGACCCAGGAACAGGGAATGCATTATAAAAGTATATGGAGATAAGGAGTAGTAGATATGATGGAGAATAAAAGAAAGCTTATTTTAGACTGTGATCCGGGTACCGATGATTCGGTGTGCATCATGATGGCGCTTACCCACCCGGACGTGGAACTGCTGGCCATTACAACGGAGAGCGGCAACCTGCCCTCTGATAAGACGGCCGCCAACGCACTGCGTATCCTGGAGCATCTGGGAAGGACCGATATACCGGTGGCCCAGGGCATGCTTCACCCTCTTGTGAGGGAGTATCCGAAAGACCCTTACTGCCATGGGGAGGATGGGCTGGGGAATCATTTCTTTCCGGAACCCGTCACAAAGGTCATTGACCGGTTTCCGGCTAATGTAATCATTGATGAAGTCATGAAATACCCGGGGGAGGTGAGCCTGGTATGTACGGCGCCCCTTACCAATGTAGCCATGGCCATCATGATGAAACCGGAGATTGTCCCTCTTATTAAAGAGATTTACCATATCGGTGGATCTTATGGATTTACGGACTATGCGTTTACCAATGCCACGGGTGACAATCCCATGAGTGAATGGAATGTGTATGTGGATCCGGAGGCGGCAAAAATTGTCTATGAGTCAGGGGTGAATATCACTACCATCGGCCTGGATGTGGCGTTTAACCCAGAGGCAGTGAACCTGAGTGACGAGACACTGGAACAGATCAGGAGGATTGGGAATCCACAGGCAAAATACGCCCTGGAAATCATTGATTACATAGATAAGAATAACTCCATAGAAGAACAGGGGATCTACATCAACGGTCCGATTGATACAACAGCCATGTGTTCGTTCCTATGCCCGGACATGCTTACCACAAAGGAAATCAAGGTGGCTGTGGATACCGGCAGCCAGCTGACAAGAGGAATGACCATCTGGGACAGAAGGGACCATTTCCGCTGGGAGGATCTGCATACCATCCGGTCGGCGGTATCCATTGACAGCGATATGTATCAGAAAGTATTCGTGGAGGCGCTGGGCAATGCCGCAGGAGAATCATAAGACAGATGAAAAGGGCAGAAGGACTCCCACCATCCATAACCAGGCCTGTAACGGGGATATTGCCCCGGTTGTGCTGATGCCGGGGGATCCGGTGAGGGCAGAGTATATTGCATGCAGGTATCTGGACGGAGCGCGTCTGGTCAGCAATGTAAGACGTATCTGCGCATATACGGGCAGTTACCGGGGAAAGCCGGTTTCTGTTATGGCCAGTGGCATGGGCGCAGGCTCCATGGGCATTTATTCCCATGAATTATATGACTGTTACGGAGTGGAGCAGATTATCCGGGTGGGGTCGGCAGGCGGCCTCAGCCCTCAGCTCTCGCTGGGGGACGTGGTCATAGGACTGGCGTCCTCCACGGACAGCGGTTACGCAGACCATCTGAAGCTTCCCGGCACATTGGCGCCGTGTGCGGACTTTGGCCTGATTAACCGCACGGTGGCTGCTGCCAGGGAACTGTCGGTGCCTGTGAAGGTGGGGATGCTTTTCTCGGGTGCTGCCTTCCATTATGGACAGGATGTATTTGAGGCATGGCGGGACATTGGCGCCCTGGCCGTGGAAATGGAATCCGCGGCCCTGTACACCAATGCGGCCAGGCTTGGGAAAAAGGCAGTGGCATTGTGTACAATATCCGATATGATATTTACAGAGGAACATTTAAGCCCTGAGGAGAGGGAAGTGAGTTTCGGGAACATGATACGCATGGCCCTGGAGGCAGCGGTGTCCCAGGAGATTGACGGGAGGGTGTAGGTTACAATGGAACATGAGAAGAGGGCATCCGTGGAATTGATGCATGAAAGATATGAATATTGGGAAAACGTGCCAAAGCCAGGCCTGTTCATTGACGGAAAGCCAGCCATTACCCAGATTGACAAAGGAATGATTGGGGACTATATGCTGATTACGGTAAGGGACCCGCTGGCCGCGTACGGGAAAGACCCGGCTGAACTGATTGCAGAACGTCTTGATCAGCCTGTGCTGGCCGGTAAATCGGGCATGTTCACCACTTATACCGGTTTTTATAAAGGCGCCCGGATATCGGTGTGCAGCGGGGGAAGCGGTTCTCCGGAAGTAGAGCTGGCGCTGAATGATTTTATGGAGTACACGGACTGCAGCACATTCATCCGCGTGGGTTCTGCAGGCGGCGTGTCTGAAAAGGCTGAAATAGGGGACTGCATCATATCAAGCGGCGTATTCCGGGAGGATGGTACGTCCAAGGCGTACATCGGTCATGGATTCCCTGCATACTGCCACTATGAGGTGGTAACTGCCATGATTCAGGCGGCCCGCCGCCTGGGAAAGGCACATAAACTGGGGGTGACTGCCTGTATGGACAGTGATTTTGTAGGGAATGGAAGACCTAGCGTAGGCGGTTATATGCAGCCGTGGAACATTGAGAAGCTGGGGACCTACAACCGTGCCGGAATCCTGTGTACGGACAGGGAATCCTCCATTGTCATGACCATGTGCAACCTGTTTGGCAGACGGGGCGGGGCTGTATTCCATATTACGGATAATATCATCACAGGCGGGAAATTTAAGGAAGGTTCAGGCACGGATGATGCCACCGAACTGGTGCTGGAAGGGATTGCGCTGCTTCATGAGATGGATATGCAGAAGGCTGCGGCAGGAGAAACGCTCTGGAACCCGGATTTGGTTCAAGGCCGGTGAGGAGGATTATGGATAGACGGCTTCATTTCCCAAAAGGGATGGTGGACGTGGTGCTGGACACGGACACCTATAACGAGGTGGATGACCAGTTTGCCCTGGCATATATGCTGTGTTCCGGGGATAAGCTGAATGTGAAGGGGATATCAGCGGCCCCGTTCCACAACAGCCGTTCCTGCGGACCGGGGGATGGGATGGAGAAAAGCTTTCAGGAGATTCACCGGATATTGGAACTGATGGGACGGGAGGATATGAAGGAGGTAGTGTACCGGGGGGCAGACCGTTTCCTGGATGCGGGAGACGGCGGCAGGGATTCAAATGCCTCATCCGTGCATCCGGCAGAAAGTGCTGCTGCCAGACATCTGATAGGGCTTTCCTGTTCTTACTCAGCGGACAATCCGTTATATGTCATCTCCATTGCGGCTGCCACCAATGTGGCATCGGCACTTCTTATGGACCCGTCCATAAGGGAACGGATTGTTGTGGTGTGGCTGGGAGGGAATGGGCTTCACTGGCCCCATAACCGGGAGTTTAACCTGGAACAGGATGTGACCGCTGCACGGGTCGTGCTGGGAAGCGGGGTTCCTGTCATTCTTCTTCCCTGCCAGGGCGTGGTGTCAGGTTTTTCCCTTACAAGGCCTGAACTGGAATACTGGCTTAAGGGAAGGAATCCGCTGTGCGATTATCTGGTGGAAACGGTGTGTTCCTATATGGAAGGAAAGGACTGCCTTCCCACCTGGAGCAAGACCATATGGGATGTGACGGCAGTGGCATGGCTGGTGGACGGGCGGTTCATGGACAGCCGCATGGAACATTGCCCGCTTCCGGGGAATGACGGAAGATGGATGGAAAAACGCTGCGCACATGAAATAAGATATGTATACCATATCAACAGGGATGTATTATTTTACGATTTATTTAAAAAGCTGTCTGCCGGGCAGGGTACCTCGGATGTTGTTCACGATTAAGCATTGACAAAGTCATGATTCTGGCGTAAAATCAACAATACGTAAAAGAATCATCCCAGGGCGTGTTTGGATTCCATGACAGGCCCGGACCATGATGTTATATGAATAGATGACAGACAGCGATGAAGGGGAATAGTAAGCCTGGTGCACGTCACAGAGAGAGGACTCACGGTGGAAGGTCCTTACGCCCGCATATGCCCAACCAGCCCTGGAGCTTTGTATGATGAATGCAACGTATATCCGGCGTTAACGGATAATGAGAGAGCAGGATGGATCAGTACAGGCATAT
Organism: Enterocloster sp. OA13; assembly: GCF_022440595.1. Taxonomy (NCBI): domain Bacteria; kingdom Bacillati; phylum Bacillota; class Clostridia; order Lachnospirales; family Lachnospiraceae; genus Enterocloster; species Enterocloster sp. OA13. The sequence continues at coordinate 6,226,021 of NZ_JAKNTF010000001.1, forward strand.
GTGTTCTGCATGGATGATGCAGCGCAATGGAATTGCAGTTCCGCGTAAGCGCAGATTTATGGAATTACAGATTTGTGGAATTGCAGATTTGTGTAATTGCAGCGCCGCGTAATGCAGGAGTGCCATACGGATTCCGGAAGCTAACTTGGGTGGTACCGCCGAGTCATTCGGTCCCTTGCGTAGATATAACGCATGGGATTTGGATGGCTCTTTTTGCGTGATGAGGAGGCGGATCAGCCGGAGCAGGGCGTGTTGGAACATACATTCCCGCCATTCCTGGCGGCTGCCTCGGTAAAACTAAAGGATACAGAGAGAATCAGAAAAGGAGAATGAGTCATGGCAGACAACAAGAAGATGGTTGAAGCCATCACATCCATGGACGTGGATTTTGCCCAGTGGTATACGGATGTGGTGAAGAAAGCTGAGCTGTGCGATTATGCCAGCGTAAAAGGGTGTATGGTAATCAAGCCCGCAGGATATGCGATTTGGGAAAACATCCAGAATGAGCTGGACAGAAGGTTTAAGGAGACAGGGGTACAGAACGTGTATATGCCTATCTTCATACCGGAGAGCCTGTTGGAAAAGGAAAAGGACCACGTGGAAGGATTTGCGCCCGAGGTTGCATGGGTGACACATGGAGGCCTGGAGCCATTACAGGAGCGCATGTGTGTCAGACCTACCTCAGAGACACTGTTCTGTGATTTCTATGCAAAGGATATCCATTCCTACCGCGATCTGCCAAGGGTATACAACCAGTGGTGTTCGGTTGTGCGCTGGGAGAAGACAACCCGTCCCTTCCTGCGTTCCAGGGAGTTCCTGTGGCAGGAAGGCCACACGGCCCACGCGACAGCCGAGGAAGCCGAGGCAAGGACCATCCAGATGCTGAATGTGTACGCAGCCTTCTGTGAGGAAGTGCTGGCAATCCCTGTCATCAAGGGCCAGAAGACAGATAAGGAGAAATTCGCGGGCGCAGAGGCAACCTATACCATTGAGTCCCTGATGCATGACGGCAAGGCGCTTCAGTCCGGAACCAGCCATAACTTCGGGGATGGCTTTGCAAAGGCATTCGATATCCAGTTCACTGACAAGGATAATACCCTTAAGTATGTGCACCAGACCTCTTGGGGCATGACCACGCGTATGATTGGCGCCCTGATCATGGTGCATGGCGATGACAACGGTCTGGTCCTTCCGCCAAGGATTGCGCCGGTACAGGTTATGATCGTACCTGTACAGCAGCAGAAGGAAGGCGTGCTTGACAAGGCATTCCAGCTGGAGGACCGTCTTAAGAAGGCCGGATTCTCTGTTAAGACAGATGATTCTGAGAAGAGCCCGGGCTGGAAGTTCGCTGACTGTGAGATGCGCGGTATCCCCCTGCGTGTGGAAATCGGACCAAAGGACATGGAGAAGAACCAGGCTGTCCTGGTACGCCGCGATACCCATGAGAAATCCTTCATTTCCCTGGATGAACTGGAGACAAAGGTTTCTGAGATGCTTGATACCATCCAGAAGGCTATGTACGACAAGGCCAAGGCCCACAGGGATTCCCACACCTACGAAGCGGTTGAGTGGGATGGATTCGTGGACACCATTAACAATAAGCCCGGGTTTGTAAAGGCAATGTGGTGTGGATGCCAGGAGTGCGAGGATAAGATTAAAGAGGAAACAGGAGCCACCTCCAGGTGCATGCCTTTTGAACAGGAGAACCTGTCTGATACATGTATCTGCTGTAAAAAACCGGCTAAGAAGATGGTTTACTGGGGACGTGCGTATTAAAAGGCGGCAGATGGACTGTTTTTTGCAGATGATATAGATAATGGATATTGGATAATTGAATCATAAATAATAGAGATACTCACTGAAGGTATGAAAAGGGAACCCTATAAGGCATTATGGGGTTCTCTTTTTATACCATAAGAAATTATTTTATGGTAAAAGAAGAAAAATACATCTGATGTATTGATAATATTTTGGATAAATGATATAGTAATATCAAAAGTAGTCAGATGTTTAAGGGCAATAGATGATAAGACGATTAGGAGGTATTTTATTATGGAACTGAACAGTCAGAGAGTAAGGGGCCTGGCGCCGGAGAATGACCCGTTAAAGATTGGCATGGGATGGAGCGTGGAGGATCTTGACAAGCCGCAGATCATGGTGGAAAGCACCTTTGGCGACAGCCATCCGGGAAGCGCCCATCTGGACCGGTTTGTCAATGAGGCATTGAGGGGGATTGCGGACGCGGGAGGAAAGGGCGCGAGGTATTTTACGACAGATATCTGCGATGGCATAGCCCAGGGCCACGATGGAATCAATTACTCCCTTGTCCACCGGGACATGATTGCCAATATGATAGAGATCCACGGCAATTCAACGGGATTTGACGGCGGCATCTTCATTGCCAGCTGCGATAAGTCCGTGCCCGCCTGTCTCATGGGTCTGGCAAGGCTTGACATGCCCTCCATCGTGGTGACCGGAGGCGTGATGGATGCAGGCCCGGACCTTCTGACACTGGAGCAGATCGGGGCTTATTCCGCCATGTGCCAGAGAGGGGAAATCACAGAAGAAAAGCTTACTTATTATAAACACAACGCATGTCCGTCCTGCGGCGCCTGCTCCTTCATGGGGACAGCCTCCACCATGCAGGTCATGGCTGAATCCCTGGGACTTATGCTTCCCGGTTCCGCGCTGATGCCGGCCACCTGTGAGGATTTAAAAGAAGTGGCCTATAAGGCAGGGCTTCAGGTCATGGAACTGGCAAGGAAGGGCATTAAGGTCAGCGACATCGTTACCATGAAGTCATTTGAGAATGCCATCATGGTCCATGCCGCGATTTCCGGCTCCACGAATTCGCTGCTGCACATACCCGCCATTGCCCATGAGATGGGCCTTGAGCTTGACGGGGATACCTTTGACCGTATGCACAGGGGCGCCCACTATCTTCTGGATATCCGCCCCGCAGGCAAGTGGCCTGCACAGTTCTTCTATTATGCGGGCGGTGTCCCTGCTGTCATGGAGGAAATCAAATCCATGCTCCATCTGGATGTGATGACCGTGACAGGCAGGACTCTGGGCGAGAACCTGGAAGAACTGAAGTCCAACGGTTTCTATGACAAGTGCGAAGGGTATCTGAAAAAGTGGGGGCTTAAAAGGACCGATGTAATCCGTACATTTGAAGAGCCGATTGGAACAGACGGGACCGTGGGTATCTTAAGGGGCAACCTGGCGCCGGAAGGCTCTGTGGTAAAACACTCCGCTGTTCCCAAGGAGATGTTCCAGGCGGTCCTGAAGGCAAAGCCGTTTGACTGTGAGGAGGATGCCATCGAAGCTGTCATATCCAGGAAAATACAGCCAGGGGATGCGGTATTCATCCGCTATGAGGGACCAAAAGGCTCCGGCATGCCGGAAATGTTCTACACCACGGAAGCCATTTCATCTGACCCTGAACTGGGTAAGAGCATTGCATTGATTACGGACGGCCGTTTTTCCGGCGCCTCCAAGGGACCGGCAATCGGACACGTTTCACCGGAGGCGGCAGAGGGAGGTCCCATTGCCCTGGTGGAGGAAGACGACCTGATTCGGATTGACATACCGGGACGGGTCCTGGAAATCATTGGCGTAAAGGGAAGGGAACTTCCGGCAGAGGAAGTGGAGCGGATTCTTGCAGAGCGCAGAAAAGCATGGAAACCAAAAGAGGCAAAGTATAAAAAGGGAGTGCTTAAGATTTTCTCAGAACATGCGGTGTCACCTATGAAGGGCGGGTATATGGTGTAAAACTGGAAGCGGTGGGGGAATGAACTGAAAATAAGTGGAAATAATTGGGAGAAAACCGCCGGTGCCGGTGCTGGGGGTGGGAGCGTCAGTATCAGGGAAATGGAACCGCCAGGGGCGGGGGCGGAACCGTCAGGCCCTGTGTCAGGCAGGCGCCTGCCCGTCCCCCTGGAAATGCCTGTTTCTAGGAAAAAACATGGCAGCCTGTTCAGATATATGATATGATTATCCCATACCTACGGTTGAGAAGAAAATATCAGGGAGTTGTTTGCTATATGGAGGACATAAATTTAGGGAAAAAAGTCCAGGATTTCCGGAACAAAAGCGGGATGAGCCTGCGGGAACTGGCAAAAAGGTCCGGACTTACGGCATCCATGTTAAGCCAGATTGAACGGGATCTGGTAAATCCGTCCATCGGAACGCTGAAGGCCATTGCACAGGCCCTGGATGTGCCCATGTTCAAGTTTTTTAAGGATGATGAACCCCAGGTGCAGATGATTGTGAGAAGAGGGGAGAATAAGACCATCGGCCATCCGGATGCGGACCTGGCTTATACGCTTCTGACCCCGGATGTGCGCGGCAGTATTGAATTCTGCATGATGTCCATACCGCCGGGTCTGACTTCGGGCAGGAATCCACAGGAGCATGTGGGGGAGGAAGTGGCCTACGTAGTCCGCGGAAGCGTGGAAATCAATGTTGCAGGTGTATCCTACCAGCTGGAAGAAGGGGACAGCATCCGTATCCCTCCCCAGACAGCACACCAGTGGATGAACCAGGGAGGAACCGTTGTGCAGGTTATATTCGCAATCACTCCCCCAAGCTTTTAACCATATAGGACTATACAGCATGATGTAAAGCTGCGGTTAACAAAGACCGTAGCTTTTTTGTTGCTAATACACACAATGTGGTTAAAAACATGCTAAAATAATAAAAATATAGCTAAACAGTATTTACTTTTTGTAAAGTGTGTATTAATATATAGTTAAGCTGTAATTAACAAATGTTGAACAAAAGCGAAAGGAGCAAACAGGTATGGAAAAGGAAAAGAAGTTGGAGTTTTATGGAGGCAATGGCATGTCGCTGGTACCCTTTGTTGTATTCATTGTGATTACAATCGGGCTGTCATTCATCAATGCGGCAGATCTTAATATGATGATAGCCTCCGGCGTAATCGGATTGATTGTGGGGATGCTTATTGTAAAGGATAAGCCCAGGTACTGGGATATCGTACTGGAGGGGCTGGGGGATAAGATGGCGATGACAGCCGTCCTTATCTGGCTGGTGGTCGGTATCTATGGTTCCATCTTAAAGTCAGGCCATCTGGTAGAAGGACTTGTATGGCTCAGTGTTAAGCTGCATTTATCAGGCGCAGGCTTCTGTGTGGCAACCTTCCTGTTTTCAGCCACCTTTGCCCTGGCAACGGGCGCTGCCTTCGGCACCGTGGCAGCCATGAGCTACATCCTGTATCCGGTCGGTATCCTGATGGGCTGTAACCCGGCTGTCCTTGGCGGGGCCATTATCTCAGGGGCTATTTTCGGAGACAACATAGCGCCTGTGTCCGACACCACCATCGTATCCACCACGGGCCAGACCTATAGGAAGAAGTCAGGCAGCGCTGAAATCGGCGGGGCTGTAAAGGACCGTTCCAAGTATGTGATTGTTACATTTATCATATCCATCGTACTGTATGCCATCTTCGGCGGCGCTAAGAGCGGACAGGGGCTGGATACCAGTGTGGCGGCGTCACTTCTTGCAGAGAACCAGAATCCCGCAGGTCTTCTCATGCTGATTCCCACGGTGATTGTCATCGGGATGGCAGTTATGGGAAACAACCTGTTCGTGACCCTTCCAGTGGGCATCATCATTGCTGTCATTGTGGGCATTGGAGGCGGCCTGTTTGGATTTGCCGACCTGTTCCGCATTGAGAACGGAACCGCCATGGGCGCGCTGCCGGACGGCGTGGCCGGAATGTTAAGCGTGTGTATCCTGCTGATGGTTGTGGTATCCATGGGTTCCCTTCTGATTACCAGCGGTTACATGGAAGAGCTGGTTGAACGTCTCAGCAGGAACATTAAGACCACCAGGGGTGCGGAACTGCTTATCTTCCTGTTCAGCAGCGTGTTCTCCGTGCTGATCAGCGCCATCAACACCATTCCCAACATCTGTGCATCACCGCTGGTTAACGCGGTTGGACAGAAGGCCAAGCTTCATCCGTACCGCAGGGCCAATTTCCTGGCAGTGGCATGTGACTCTTTTAATGCGTGTATGCCCTTTGGCGGAAGCGTATTGCTTTTGTTAGGTATCATGAAGACATTGTCAACCACCTATGATTTTGTGGAGGTGCTGTCACCTAACGCGTTCCTGTTTACCTGCTTCTATCCATGTATCCTGTGGTTTGTGATGCTGTTTGCCGTCCTGGTGGGCTGGGGCCGTATCTACGAAGGGGAGAACGGAGAGCCTGTAAAGGAAGAGCCGGAGGACTGACGGACAGATAAAGGAAGAGCCGGAGGACTGACGGACGGATAAAGGAAGAGCCAAGGGACTGGCAGAAGAATAAAGGAGGAAGCTGAACGTGATTGAGGCATTTACATTAAAGAGCAGGGGAAAGGACATGGTCTGCCTGCTGGAGTACGCTGACCCGTCTGTGCGCGGGAAAAAGGTAATACTCTACAAGCATGGCTTTTTTGGAAACAAAATAACCCCCCACCGCATCATGGTGGCCGCAAGCCACAGACTCCAGCAGGAGGGATATACCATCTGCCGTTTTGACTGCGTGGGAGCAGGGGACAGCGAGGGCGACAGCCATTATACAACCATTTATGGGGAGATTGAAGACACAAAGGTGGTGCTGCACTGGATTGAGGAACAGCTGAAACCGGAGAAGTTCATGATTCTGGGTTACAGTATGGGCGCCATTGTCACATCGGTGCTGTGCGGCGAGGTGCCTCTTGAAGGCATCCTGCTGTGGAGCCCGTGCAGTGAGCCGTACAGCAACTTCCGCCATCTGCTGGGCCAGGAGATATTTGAAGAGGGGCTTCGGGGAAATGACGTGGATTTCATGGGCGACCTGGTTCCTCATGAGTTCTTCGTGGGACTGGATGCGCCGGAGATTGACCCCTTAGCAGCCATCAGGGACTTTAGGAAACCGCTGAGGCTGATACAGGGCGATGGGGATAAGGATGTGCCGGTATATAATTCAGGAAGATATGAAGAAACCGTTCCCGGCGCAATACGCCATGTAGTCCCTGGGGCCACCCATGGGTACGACAAGGTTTCATGGCAGGAGGAACTGCTTGAGTATACGATGAGATATGTAAAAGACATAATGGAAGATTAAAAAGAATGAAAAGGCCCGGCCCTGCGGTATATCCTTCCGCGGGGCGGTCCTGTATGCGGAAAGGACGGAGTATTGACATGATAGAGAATGTGCAGGAGTTAAAGGAAGCATATCCTTTGATGAAAGAGATGGAAGCCGGCAAAGAGGTTATATGGATGAATCCCGGCCTCTCGGACTTGAAAACAGCCATGGAGGGCGTAACACTTTCCATGGATGATATAGATGACGCTGAAAACAGATGGGCGCGTTTTGCGCCGTTTATCAGGAAAATGTTTCCGGAAACAGAAGCAGCGGGCGGCCTGATTGAGTCGCCCCTGCGCCGGATTGACAGGATGAAGGACTGCCTTAACCGCAAGTGGGGGGCAGGGCTTGAAGGGAGTCTCATGCTTAAGATGGACAGCAATCTGGCGGTGGCGGGTTCCGTCAAGGCGCGGGGCGGCATCTATGAGATACTGAAGCATTCAGAGGACCTGGCGCTGGAACATGGCATGATAACGGTGGATGATGACTATGAAAAGTTTGCCCTTCCCCAATTCAGGGAGTTCTTTGGGAAACACTCCATCCATGTAGGCTCCACCGGGAACCTGGGATTATCCATCGGCATCATCAGCGCTGCCCTTGGCTATGATGTGACGGTACATATGTCCATGGATGCAAAGCAGTGGAAAAAGGACCTGCTGCGCCAGAAAGGTGTCCGTGTGATGGAATATGCCTCTGACTACAGTGAGGCGGTGAAAAATGGAAGGAAGCTGGCAGAGGAAGACCCCATGAGCTACTTTGTGGACGATGAAAATTCGGTTAACCTGTTCCTGGGATATTCCGTTGCAGCCAAACGCCTGAAGGTACAGCTTGCCGGCGCAGGGGTGGCCGTGGATGAGGAACATCCCCTGTTTGTCCATATCCCCTGCGGTGTGGGGGGCGCGCCCGGAGGCGTGGCATTTGGCTTAAAACAGGTGTTTGGCGATTCTGTGTACTGCTTTTTCCAGGAACCGGTACAGGCGCCCTGCATGCTGCTGGGAGTGATGACCGGGCTTCATAATGACATCTGCGTGCAGGATATCGGCCTTTCCGGCCTGACCGCCGCAGACGGCCTGGCTGTGGGACGCCCGTCCAAGTTTGTGGGAAAGACAGTGGCGCGGATGCTGGCAGGGGAATTTACCATTGAAGATGACAACCTTTACCGCTTTATGGGGGATTTGATGGACGAGGAAGGGATTTTCATAGAGCCAAGCTCCTGCGCATCCTTTGCAGGGCCTGCAAGGCTGTGTTCCTCGCCGGAGGGCAGGGCGTTCCTGGAGCATTTTGACCTGGACCGGAACATGGGGAACGCCACCCATATTGCCTGGGCCACCGGAGGGAACCTGGTGCCGGAAGAGGTGCGCAGGCAGTATTATGGGAAGAGCAGGGAACTGGGGCTGGAAAATGCAGCAAAAAGCTGTTAAAATAGAGCACATGGAAAGTTTAGCGCTTTGTCCATAGTACTATAAACCGGAAAAGGATGCTGTCACACAATGGAAATCAAGATTCCCGCTCCCGCAGAGGAGATTCTGACAAAACTGAATGATAATGGATACGAGGCATATGTGGTTGGAGGCTGTGTCAGGGATATGATCCTTGGCCGGGAGCCGGGGGACTGGGATATCACCACCAGCGCCCTGCCGGAGCAGGTGAAGCAGGTATTCCGCCGTACCGTTGATACGGGAATCCAGCATGGCACGGTGACGGTCATGATGGGGGATGAAGGATATGAAGTGACCACCTACCGGATTGACGGGGAATATGCAGATGGACGCCACCCCGACAGCGTGACCTTCACTCCCAGCCTGACGGAAGACCTGAAACGCCGGGATTTTACCATTAACGCCATGGCTTATAATGGGAATACTGGTTTGGTGGATGAGTTTGGAGGTATGGATGACCTGGACAGGGGAATCATACGCTGTGTGGGGGAACCCATGGACCGGTTCAGCGAGGATGCCCTGAGGATCCTGAGGGCAATCCGTTTCTCGGCCCAGCTGGGATTTACCATTGAAGGGCGCACATATGAGGCCATCCGCGCCATTGCCCCGAATATGGTACATGTGAGCAAGGAGCGCATCCAGGTGGAGCTGACCAAGCTTCTGTTAAGCCCCAACCCCGGGCATATTAACATGGTGTATGAGACAGGCATCAGCCCTTACGTATCGGAAACCTTCCATAAGGTGTACTGCCGGGAGGACGACGGGGGTTTGGATGAGGGGGAGCAGGTGGAACGTGAAGATGGGAAAATGTTTTTTGTCATACCGGCCATACCGGCCCAGGTTCCGCCTGTCAGGCATATGCGCTGGGCTGCATTCTTAAGGAAGTGTCCGCCGGATGAGGCGGTGAGGATCCTTAAGGATTTAAAACTGGATAATGATACAATTAACCGGGTGAGGACGCTGGTATCATGGCAGGACTATAGGCTGGGGCCGGATAAGTATTCCATCCGCACCGCCATGAGCCGGATGGAACCGGATCTGTTCGATGATCTGCTGGATTTCAGGATGTGCCTGGCGCAGATGGAATCGGAAGGAAATAAGACGTGCCAGGAGCATTTAGCGCATACGGCAATGCTTGTGGATGAAATCCGGCGGGACGGGGACTGCATCAGCCTGAAAACCCTGGCAGTAGGCGGCAATGACATCATAAAAGCAGGCGTAAAACCTGGCAAAGAGGTGGGGCTGGCCCTGGCGCGGCTTTTGGAGATGGTGCTTGAGGAGCCGGGGCGCAATACAAAGGAATACCTGCTCCAACATCTTGTATAAAATTCCATACCCGGTCCAGATATGGGGATTATCTATTGCAACATTTTCAATAATTAGATATAATGATTCTGGGGTTCGCGTAATCGCGGAGAATGAAAAATAATATTATGGGGAATATATGAAAGTACGGGCATTTCCCCTAAACTGAAGGAGGATTTAAAATGAACGTAATCAGTACAGAAAAAGCACCAGGCGCAATCGGACCATATTCCCAGGGATTTGAAGTAAACGGAGTTGTATACACATCCGGACAGATTCCTGTAAACCCAGCAGACGGCAATGTTCCGGAAGGAATCGCAGCACAGGCTGAGCAGAGCTGCAAGAATGTGGGCGCTATCCTGGAAGCAGCAGGCAGCGGCTATGACAAGGTATTTAAGACCACCTGCTTCCTGGCAGACATGGGTGACTTTGCCACATTTAACGAAGTGTATGCCAAGTATTTCACTTCCAAGCCAGCCAGAAGCTGTGTTGCAGTCAAGACCCTTCCAAAGGGCGTGCTGTGTGAAATCGAAGCAATCGCTGTTAAATAAGGGATGAACTGACAGATCCATAAAGCCGCATTTTCCTGTAGTCATGCACGGGAAGTGCGGCTTTGTTCATATTAAGAAGAGGAACTGGTAAACTGACATGACGGCTGATAAGGAGGCTTGCGGTATGAAGAAAAAGAAGATTGTGGGAAAAGCAGTCAGGGTTTTTCTGGTTTTGGCGCTGGCAGGATGCCTGGTCCTGTTCCTGGTGAACCTTTATATCATCAGGAAAGAGGAAAAATACATTGTATCCGCGGAGGAAGCCCGGGCCTTTGAGGACGTGGACTGCATCATGGTGCTGGGCTGCGGCGTCAGGCCGGACGGCAGTCCCTCAGGGATGCTGAATGACCGTCTGGTCCAGGGAATCAGTCTTTATAAGGAGGATGTCTCTGACCGGCTCCTTATGAGCGGTGACCATGGCAAGGTGAATTATGATGAAGTGAACCTGATGAAGCAGTTTGCCATTGACAGGGGAGTGCCCTCCGAGAACATTTTCATGGACCATGCAGGCTTTTCCACCTATGAGAGCATGTACCGGGCCAGGGACATTTTCCAGGTGAAGAAAATTGTAATCGTGACCCAGCGCTACCATATGTACCGCGCCCTTTATGTGGCCCAGGCCATGGGCATGGAGGCTTACGGCGTGGCCTCGGACCCCAGGACCTACGGCGGTCAGAAGATGCGGGACCTGCGGGAGCTGCTGGCCCGCCCCAAGGACATGCTCTATACCGTCGTGATGCCTAAGCCCACTTATCTTGGGGATGCGATTCCTGTAAGCGGCGATGGCAATGTGACCAATGACAGGGAGGAGAACCGGGGGAAGAATGCTTCGGAATCCGGGAAGTAAGGACATTAAAAAGGTGCCCGGCCATGATGAAGGCCGGACACGGGATGGAAGGGGCATGGATTAAAGCTTTACGAAGTAGCTGGCATCCTTGCCGCACACGGGACAGATGAAATCATCGGGCAGGGTATCGGATTCCAGGATGTAGCCGCATACACTGCACCGGTAACCCACGGTCCTGCCTGCATTTTCCTGGTAGGAAGGCGCGTTTGGCGGTGTGGATCCGTTTTTCTTTACATGGTAATCGGAATAGGTGAGGCCGGGAGTCTTCTCATCCATGACTTCTGCTTCCTCTACCTCGCCGATTATGATCACATGGGTTCCCACATCCAGGGTGGAGATGACCCGGCAGGCAAAACGGGCGCAGACGCCCTGGGTGGGATATGGGTTATGAAGGCCGTCACGTCCCTGGGGCAGGCCGTCGTACTTGTTCACATCCCTGCCGCTCTGGAAACCGAACCGCTTAATCAGGTCCATTTCCACATCATCTGATAAGACCACCCCGGAAAATGTGCCGGATGTCTCAATCAGTTTTAATGTATGATTGTTCTTGTTCAGTGCAATGGAAAGCCTTGCAGGCGAGGAAGTGACCTGGGCCATGGTGTTGATGACACAGCCGCCGTTCTTTCCGTCCGCGCTGCTGGATACGATGTAGACACCATAGTTTAGTTTGAAAAATGCTTTTGAATCCATAAAATATAACCCTCCTGTTCTCAATGGGATGCGTATTCCTTATTCCATCCGCTATAGTTTGATTTTACCACGTTCCTTTGATAATATGTATTATGAATGTATTGTAGCATATAAATTATATAAAATCAATAATAATTACTATTATTATAAAAAAGATTTACATAGGACGGGATTAGAGATGAAGGACAGCAGGATTCTGGTTATCATGAATTTTTCCGGCGTGTACGAAGCGGAAGGGTTCTATAAAGATTATGGACATGTGTGGGTGGACTGTAAGGAGATTGAGGGCACCAACTGCTACTGCGATGAGGAAGGGGAAAATGCAATCAGGGAAGCAATCAGGGAATTGGGGCCGGAGGGAATCCATTTCCTGGATTCCGGGAACTACCATTATGTAAGCAAGATATGGATGGAGAAGATAGAGGAGGAGTTTGAACTGCTGGTGCTGGACCATCATACGGACATGCAGCCCCCCATGTTCGGGGATATCCTGTCCTGCGGCAGTTGGATTAAGGACGCCCTGGACAGTAATCCCGCAATCCGGCATGTGTGGCTGGCAGGGCCTCCGGCAGACGCCGCGGATGAGATCCGGGCGGGGGAGTATGGGGGACGGGTTACGTGTGTGCCGGAAGAACTGACAGGGGACAGGGATGGCTGGCGGGAACGGCTGGGGGATTCCGGCCTTCCCCTGTACATTTCCGTGGACAAGGACATGCTGGGACCGGATCATGCCAGGACCAACTGGGACCAGGGCAGCGGGGACCTTCAGGCCGTGCTGGCCTGTATGGATGCGGCTGCTTCCTGCAGGCGCGTGATTGGAGTGGATGTGTGCGGGGAAAATCCTGAGGGCATGGAACGGGAAGAGGATGGCGCCGGGGATTGTTCCATCAATGACAGGACCAACGGGGAACTGGTGCATCGCTTATTCAACAAATATTAGCAAGGATTCTCCCATCCTCTAAGGTGGCGAGATGAATTGCCAAAAACAAACTTAACGGCAGTGGTGGGCGGAGAGTAATCGGTATCCCCCACTGCCATGAGGTCAACCACGCATCTACGTAGGATGCAGTCGCACTTCGACAATATACCGAGCGTGGATTGAAACAATCTACCATTTTATGGGAAATTGTGATATAGTGTCATAAAACAGTGTGGGGACACACCGGATATGAAAGCGAGGGCATATGTATGAAACCAGTAATCGGGGTCATGCCTCTGTTTGATGAGGAAAAAGACAGCATCTGGATGGTGCCGGGATATATGGAAGGAATACGCAGGGCGGGAGGAATCCCTCTCATGGTCCCGCTCTGGTGCGAAGGGGAGGATTTGGGGCAGATAAATGATATCTGCGCCGGGTACCTGTTTACAGGGGGCCACGATGTGGACCCGCACCTGTATGGGGAGGAACCGGACGCGCTTTGCGGCCGGATAAACAAAGCCAGGGATGAACTGGAAAAACGGGTATTTGACATGGCATGGGAGACGGATAAGGCCGTATTCGGCATCTGCCGGGGACTGCAGATCATGAATGTGTTCCTGGGCGGTACCCTGTACCAGGACCTGCCCACCCAATACGTGTGTGCCCGTGCCGGGAATGCAGGCATGGTTGACCATCATATGTGCGCGCCCTATGACAGGGCATGCCACCAGGTGGACATCCTCCCGGACACACCCCTGCGCCGGGTCCTTGGCAGGACGGAGATGGGGGTCAACAGCTATCACCATCAGGGAATCAAGGCGCTGGCCCCGGGGCTTAGGGCAATGGCAGCGGCAGAGGACGGGCTGGTTGAAGGCGTCTATGCGCCGGATAAAAGATTCATACAGGCGGTCCAGTGGCATCCGGAGTTCATGGGGGCCGGGGACGCGGACGCCGCTAAAATATTCGAAGGGTTCATAAAAGGGTGCAGTTAAGATGCAGAGGGATTTGACACAGGGAAGTATAACAGGAACCATGCTGAGGTTCGCATTGCCCATGATCCTGGGCAATCTGCTGCAGCAGTTTTACAATATAGCGGATACCCTGATTGTTGGGAGGTATCTGGGGGCCAATGCCCTGGCCGCGGTGGGCGCCGCCTATGCGCTGATGTCATTTCTCACATCCATCCTTCTGGGGCTGTGCATGGGGAGCGGAGCCGTGTTCTCGCTCCGGTATGGTGAGAAGAATGAAAAGGTGCTGAAGAAAAGCATATTCGTATCTTTTGTGATGATTGCGGCAGTGGCGCTGGCGGTCAATGGCGTGGTATTCCTGTTCATCGACCCCATCATGGGCCTGCTGTGCGTGCCGGCTGAGATATACTCCATGATGAGGGAATATCTGTGGATGATATTCTGGGGAATCATCGCCGTTTTCCTCTACAACTTTTTTGCCTCGCTGCTGCGCTCCGTGGGCAATTCCTTTGTGCCCTTGCTGTTCCTGGGGATTGCCGCTGTCTTAAACGTGGTGCTGGACCTGGTCTTTGTGCTGGTGCTCCACTGGGGCGTTGCCGGGGCGGCTGGGGCAACCGTCATTGCCCAGTATGTATCGGGAATCGGAATTGCCGTCTATACATATGTGAAAATGCCGGAGTTCCGGGTGGCAGGAAGCGATATGGGAATGGACAGGGACGTGCTTCGGGAAATATCCCAGTTCTCAGTCCTGACCTGTGCCCAGCAGTCGGTCATGAACTTCGGCATCCTGATGGTCCAGGGCCTGGTGAACAGCTTTGGCACCGTGGTCATGGCTGCATTTGCGGCCGCGGTGAAGATTGATTCCTTTGCATATATGCCGGTGCAGGATTTTGGCAATGCGTTTTCCACCTTCATTGCACAGAATTACGGCGCAGGGAAAAAGGACAGGATCAGGGCAGGGATTAAAAGCGCGGTCATGGTTTCCGTTGCATTCTGTATCGTGATATCCCTGGTGGTATGGATATTTGCAGAAAAACTGATGCTCATATTTGTACAGCCCCAGGAGACCGGCATACTGGCAGTGGGCGTACAGTATCTGCGGATAGAGGGCGCCTTTTACTGCGGAATCGGGTGCCTGTTCCTGCTGTACGGACTGTACAGGGCTGTGAGGAAGCCTGGGATGTCGGTGGTGCTCACCGTGATTTCACTGGGAACCAGGGTGGCGCTGGCCTATGTGCTTTCTGCCATTCCGGCCATCGGCGTGGCCGGGATTTGGGCCGCGGTGCCCATTGGATGGGTGCTGGCGGACCTGGTTGGATTTCTGTATTATGGAAAGGTCCGGCGGGAGATGTAGGATAAGCATGGGCCGGCGGGACATGGTTCAGACAAATAAAACATGGCGGGATATAAGACAAAGAGGCGGAATCTATGGTTCCGCCTCTATGATTTTGTTTAACACGGTACCCATCCGTTCAATCATGGGAACCACCAGGGCATTGCCCATACAGAAATACCGGAACTTTTCCGGCATGCCGGTATTGGTCCATTCATCATCAAACCCCTGCAGCCGTTCGGCTTCAACCGGGGTAAGCAGCCGCAGCCTTCCGGTCACCGGATCGGCTATGACATGTGTGCTGCGGTTTAAGGATGACTCAGAGGTCAGCATGGTGCGTGAAGGCCGGTCAAGGGGGTCCGGGAATGCAATGGGGCCTTCAGAGAATACATAGGCATGCCCGGATTTGGAGACCCGGTCGATTCTCTTGGCGCCTTTTAAGTACACCCATTTCCCCATGGACTCATCACTGATATAGTAACGCTGGTCCGCATCCTGTACCGCAATCTGCCTTAGCGGGGTGGGAGGCTCATGAACCGGGACCGTGCTGCAGGTATGGATGATTCCGTTCATCATGAAACCTGAGTTTTCAAAGGGAAATGCAAACTGCCGGGATATGTCCAGCAGGTCATTGTTGCCGTCCTCATCGCCCGTGGTCAGAAGGGTCTGGGGATCCACATTGCTTAAATCATGGAAGGGAATACGTTCCGTCCTAAGGCTTCCGTCTATGGTGCAGGGAAATGCATGTGCGAAGAATCCGTCTTGCAGCAACAGGTCCTCAGCCGTGCAAAGCCCCATGGCTGCCCCATGGCGCGTCCTGTTATTGCATGCAAATATGAAGATCCGTCTGCGCCTTTGGGCAGCGCCGTAATCCGCCGCATTGACAACCCTCCACTCAACGCTGTATCCTAACTGTGCAAAGCAGGTCAGCATGACGCCGAAATCCCGGCCCCGCTGGGAGGCAGGACTCTTTAAAAGACGGTCAACATTCTCAAGCAGTACAAAGGGAGGACGCTTTGCAATCAGCGTATCCCTGATGGACCACCATAACGCCCCCTTTTCCCCCTCGATGCCCTTGGATGATTTGGATGCGGCCACGCTGTAATTCTGGCAGGGGAAACCGCCCACTAAAAGCGTATGGTCCGGTATGGCTGTCTTATCAACGGATGCGATATCCTGTCCGGTCCTTTCATCTATATCGCCCCAGTGTTTCACATAACAGTCATGTGCCCATTGTTTTTTCCTGCCAGGTTCCCATTGGGAAAACCATACGGTTTCCCACTGAGGGGAGGAGTGCTGCAGCCCCAACCGGAATCCGCCTACTCCGGCAAATAATTCACAGACCGTTTTTTGCATTGTAATTGCTCCTTATCTCGTAATGTTATGATTATAACACATTGCGGGAATTAGATCAAGACAAACTTTTGAAACTCCCTTTTATCTTTCAACCGGTATATGGTACAATGGAACCAAATAGTAAAATGGGTGATGTTATGGATGAAGGTGTGAAGCGGAAACAGCGTCATGATAATATGAGCCACATAAGGGGAAAGGATACAAGCATTGAGATAAAGCTCCGGAAGGCATTGTGGGAAAAGGGATACCGTTACAGGAAGAATTATAAGAAACTGCCCGGCTCCCCGGATATTGCCATCACAAAATACAAGCTGGCCATATTCTGCGACAGCGAGTTTTTCCATGGGAAGGACTGGGATATCCTTAAGCCAAGGCTGTCAAGGGGAAGCAACCCGGATTTCTGGATTAAGAAAATCGAGCGGAATAAGCAGCGGGATGACGAGAACGACAAGAAGCTGCTGTTCTTAGGGTGGACGGTCATACACTTCTGGGGCAAGGACATCCTCAAACGGACCGATGAATGTGTGAGGGTGATTGAAGAGACTATTTTTGACATGAAGATATCTGAATGAGAGGTGAAGGGATACTATGGTTTCCAGAGGATTTTACAATCACCCCGTCCTCTGTCCCAATAATGATTTTTTCACAGATATTACCAAATACCCCAGTCTCCACCACTCCGGTCAAAGCTTTAAGCCTTCCAGCCATCAGACGGTAGTCCACGCCTTCCTTCCCCTGTAAATCCAGGATATGATTCCCGTTATCGGTAAGAAATACGCTGGCTCCTGAATCATCCCTGTCCGGGTTATTCCCGTCCAGGCCATCCCCGTTCCGGCGCAGCCTGGATATAAAACCCATGGCCCGTACCTGTTCCTCCACAAATCCCGTTGCAAAGGGCACCACCTCCACTGGCAGCGTAAGTCCGTTCAGCGTTGGAACCAGCTTGCTTTGGTCCATGATCCAGATAACCCGCATGGCTTTTGAGGCAATCACCTTTTCCCTGAACAGCGCGCCGCCACCGCCCTTGATGGAATAGAAGTCCGGGTCAATGGCGTCCACTCCGTCAATGGCAAGGTGGATCTGTTCCGCCTGATGGAGCGGGATAAGGGGGATGCCGTAATGGGCAGCCAGTCCCTCTGTCCTGGCAGAGGTGGCGGCGGCATGGATATGAAGGCCGCCGCGGATGCGTTCGGCCAGTTTAAGAATGAGGTAATACACGGTGGAGCCGGTGCCCAATCCCAATACCATATTGTCCTGTATCTCACTGGCTGCTTTTAATGCTGCCAGCTTTTTTTGTTCCTCGGTTCCATGATATCCATTTTCGTTGTTCATCCTGCTTCCTCCATCATCCCGTTAACATCCCGCAATACCCGGTTCCTCACCCCTGATTAAGCCACTGATGTCCGTGCTTTTCCAGCAGCCGGTCAGACGCATCCGGTCCCGGTGTCCCCGGGGTATAGGGGTAAACGGGCAGGGCCTTATGGGAATAAAGCTCCTTCAGGCGGCTGATGTAATTCCAGCAGCGTTCAATCTGGTCCCACTGGGAGAACCAGGAGCGCTCCCCTTCCATGCACGCGGTGATAAGGCGTTCATATGCCTCGGGCGTGTTAAGCTGGTGGACCAGGTTGCAGTTCTGGCAGAAATCCATTTTCGTGGGGATGATATCGTCCGTATCACCGGGGCGCTTAATGTTAAACTGAAGGTATACGCCTTCGGTGGGCTGTATCTTGATAATCAGTACATTGGGTTCTACTCCGGAATAGGGCCTCCGGAAGATGACCGACAGTTCGATTTCCCTTGTCCCGGTCTTTTTTCCTGTACGGATGTAAAATGGCGTTCCCTTCCAGCGTTTATTGTCAATGAAGAGCTGGAGCGCTGCAAATGTCTCGGTCTGGGACCTGGGGTTGACAAGGGGTTCCTTCTGATAGCCCTCATACTGTCCCAACACAAGCATATCCTGAATGGATGCCTCATCTGCCTGGCGCAGGGAGTCAAATACATCCAACTGGGCATCATGGAGGCCCTTTGGGGTCATTTCCTTTGGCTCCTCCATGGCCATGATGGACAGTATCTGAAGCAGGTGGTTCTGGACCATATCCTTAAGGGCGCCGCTGGCATCGTAGTATCCGCCCCTTGTCTCCACGCCCATATCCTCCAGCGCTGAAATCTGCACGGATTCAATATACCGGGAGTTCCAGACATCGGTAAAGATGGGGTTGGCAAACCGGATGGCCTGTATGTTGCGGACCATTTCCTTGCCCAGATAATGGTCGATGCGGTATATCCGTTCCGCACCGAAGTGGGCTTCCAGTTCTTTGTTAAGTACGGTGGCGGAAGCCAGGTTTTCGCCAAAGGGCTTTTCCAGGATGACCTTGCCTTCCTCAGACCCGCCCACCATTTTAAGGCCCTTTGTGATGACGCTGAAAAACCGGGGGGCCACTGCAAAGTAAAACAGGTGGGAGCGTATCTCATTCTGCCTGTAGTACCTGTCCAGGGCTTCGTACTCGCCCAGCTCTGAGAAATTCATCCGGTAGTAATATATTTTTTCTGAAAAATGTCCATAGCTTTCTGCCTGGAAGGGAAGCCGGGAGTTTTTCTCCACCCATTCCCTGGCAGCCTGGCGGTAGCTGTCATTATCAAAATCCCTGCGTCCGATAATCACGATCCGGCTGTTTCCGGGCAGCTTCCCGGTGAGGTCCATGGTATACAGGGCGGGGAGGAGCTTACGGAATGTAAGGTCCCCGGTGCCGCCGAATATGGTAAGATTGGTGTCAATTATCATTTGATTTCCTCCATTCATGATGGAATGTGCCTTCCCGGTCCGTTCTTTCATAGGTGTGGGCGCCGAAGCAGTCGCGCTGTGCCTGAATCAGGTTGGCTCCCACGGCCTTTCCGCGGAATTCATCCAGATAGGAGATGGCATTGCAGAGCGCCGGGATGGGCAGCCCGTTCATGACTCCGGTGGATACGGCCTTTCTGAGGCTGTCCTGGTGTTCGTTGATCCTGGACAGGAAGAAACGGTCAAATATAAGGTTTTCAGGTTTCCCGCCATCCCCGGACCCGCTTTCAAACGCCTTGGTGATGTCATTGAGGAACACGGCCTGGATGATGCAGCCGGCCCGGAATATGGATGCAATCCTGCCAAGGTCCAGGTTCCATCCGTACTGTTCAGACGCATCCTGCATCAGTGAGAATCCCTGGGCATAGGCAATGATTTTCCCTGTATACAGGGCCTCCCTGACCATGGCGGCAAATTGTTCCTTATCCGTGACCGGGTTGAACGCAGGGGCGTTAACCAGCCCGGAAGCCTTTTTCCTGGCCTCCAGATGATTGGACATAATCCGGGCGCTGCATGCGGAAGTAATCATGGAAATGTCCACGCCCTGCTTCAGTGCTTCTATGCTGGCCCATCTTCCGGTGCCTTTCTGTTTGGCGCTGTCCAGTATATAGTCAATCAGTTCCCCGTCCGTCAGGTCATCTGCTTCACGGAATATATCAGCCGTAATGCCGATCAGGTAGCTGTGCAGTTCCCCCTGGTTCCAGGAATGGAAGATGTCGGCCAGCTCCCTGTTGGAAAATCCTCCCACGTATTTTAAGAGAAGATAGGACTCGGCAATCAGCTGCATGTCGGCGTATTCAATGCCGTTGTGGACCATTTTCACATAATGTCCAGCGCCCTCGGGGCCGATATAGGTGCAGCACGGCTCATCCATTGCTTTGGCGGCAATGGCCTTAAGGATAGGGCGTACCGACTCATAGGCGTCCCTGTTGCCCCCCGGCATGATGGACGGGCCGAAACGGGCGCCTTCCTCCCCGCCGGAAATACCTACGCCCAGGTAGTGTATACCCTGTTCTTCCAGCATTTTCGCGCGCCTTCTTGTGTCCTCGTAGAAGGAATTGCCGCCGTCCAGGATGATATCCCCCTGCCCTAAAAGGGGAATCAGCTGTTCAATCACCGCGTCCACGGGTTTTCCGGCCTGTATCATCAGCATGACCTTCCTGGGCCGGGAGAGGGATGCAATCAGTCCGCCCAGGTCATGGAATGGAATCAGGTTCTGGTGGGGATGTTCCTTCATCACCTGGTCGGTGACCGACGCGCTGCGGTTGTAACCTCCTACTTTAAATCCATGGTCCGCCATATTAAGGGCAAGGCTGCGTCCCATGACGGACAGGCCCACAATTCCTATATCAAGTTTTGTCATAGTATTAAATCCTCCTTGTTCAATGTCTGGTTAGTTACAATATGACGGCTACTGCTTCAGCCGCAGGAACCTGGGAACACGGTCCGTCCAGGCATCCGGTTTCCGGGTTGATCCTGAAGCTTACAAGGCCGCCTTCTGTCCGGTTGACGGCCAGCAGGTACTGTCCGTCCGGTGTAAGGGTGAAATCACGGGGATGGACCCCGCCGCTGCCGGTCTGCTGAACCAGCTTCAACTGACAGCCGTCTATATAAAACACGCTTATGATATCGGCAAAGCGCGTGGAGACATAGAGGAAACGTCCATCCGGGGACAGCCGTATGGCTGCCGAGGCCGGCGGTTCCTTATATTTTGCATCCCCGGGCAGAAGCGGATAAACATGCTCCAGGGTGATTGCGGGGCCGGACGGCGTATCCGCGGCCAGGGAATATACAAACAGCTGGTTGCTCAGTTCGCTGACCAGGAACAGCCTTTTGTGGTCCTTATCAAATATTCCGTGGCGGGGACCGGTGCCTTCCTCAAACCTTAACTCCCCAGCCGGTGCGAAATCCCTGCTGCAGTCATATATCTTGACCGTGTCAAGGAGCAGGCAGGGAACCAGCATATAGTGATTGTGGAATAAAATCTGATGGCAGCCCGCCTTTGGGGCTATATCAATCCTCTTTGCCAGAGTCAGGCTGTCAGAGGATTTCCTATAAACCAGGATGCAGCCTTCGTGGTAATTGGCGGTGTATATACAGGCGTCGTCCTGGGTTACATAGCAGGCCGGGGCTGTTTCGTAAAATGCTTCTCCTGCAAGGCTGGCACCGCCGCCGGCCGTATCAAGGAGACAGATTCCTGCCTGGCCGTCCCGCTTCCTGGGAGCTGCTAAAAGCGTACCGTGCAGGGACAGGTATTTGCAGTCCAAAGCGCCATAGTATAGTTCCGGCTTAGACAGGTTTCCATTATCCAGGTCCATGGTAAAACGGTAAATGCCAAGACTTTCAGGCGAGGCATATGTCCCGATATATCCGGTAAGTGTGTTCATGGTTAATTCCTTTCTATGATAAAAATGTAACAAGATATGATACAGTTTCCTTATCTGTAATTATATGAGTTACAGTATTCCATGTCAAGCGTTATTTAAATATCATTTTTAATTTTCGATATCATATTGGAGTGTGCATTAAAAATGAATTTGATTCTTGCTTTCAATGCCGCTCTGAATGTCGCTCTGAATGTCGCTTTGAATATTGCTTTCAATGCCGCTTTCAATGCCGCTTTGAATATTGCTTTTAGAATCACTTTTAATATTATTTTCAATATTGCTTACTTTGGTACTTTTTATTAGGATATACATTATTTTTTAAATAATGCGGTGTGGGATTTATCATTGAGGCGGCGGGATTTATCATTGGAGTGGAAGGGATGTTGGAAGTGGTGTGATGGAGAGGAAAGAGGTGGAAGAAGAGGTAAGTGGTGGAAGATGGGGAAAGTGGTGGAAGAAAAGGGAAGAGAAGGAAGAAGAGGCAAGTGATGGAAGGAGAGGGGATGGGTAGAAGGAAAGGGAAGAGGTGAAAGGAGAGGGAACCGCTGGAAGGAGAAGGAGCGGTGGAAGGAGAGATTGATGATACAGGGATTTAAACAGACACAATAAAAAACCAGGGAATCCCCCGTGATTTATAGAGACCGTTTCAAATTTTGTGTAAACTCAAAAAACTGATACAAGATATGTCATTGGTTACCAAAGGGCAAAGCCGTTTTTTCGGGCCTTGCCCTTTCTCTGTATTATAATGCTGTTTTTGGGCATGTCAAGAAAAACTGATTTGGCAGCCCGCTTCTGCTTATAATCAGGATAAACGCTCCTCGAAATATATCTCCAGCTGGGAGTGGATCTGGCCCCAGTCCTGGCGGTGCCCGGTCCATTTCTTCGTGATGTCCATCATCGCCAGATATAGCATTTTTAACAGGCTGTCATCAGAAGGAAATACCGTCTTTGACTTTGTCACTTTCCGTAGCTGGCGATTGAACCCCTCTATCGTATTTGTCGTGTATATCAGGCGTCTCACCGCTTCTGGATATTTGAAGTATGTTGACAGATTTGCCCAATTCTCTCTCCAGGATTTCGATATCTTGGGGTACTTACCATCCCATTTCTCACTGAAATCTTCTAGGGCACCCAAGGCTGCATCCTCTGTCGGTGCAGTATATACCCGCTTTAAATCAGCCATTAGCGGCTTGATTTCTTTGTAGGATACGAATTTCGTTGTATTCCGGATCTGATGGATAATGCACTGCTGAATCTCTGTCTGGGGGTATACCGCTTCGATTGCCTGGGGGAATCCCGTCAGGCCGTCCACACATGCAATCAAGATATCATTTACTCCGCGGTTTTTCAATCCGTTTAGGATGGACAGCCAGAACTTTGCACTTTCATTTTGCCCCACATACATCCCCAGAACATCCTTCCTTCCATCCATGCCAATCCCTATGGCGATGTATACCGCCTGCTTTGCAATGCGTCCTTCGTTGCGTACATGGTAATGGATTGCATCCAGAAATACAACAGCGTATATCTCATCCAGAGGGCGTTCCTGCCACTCTTTTACGATGGGGAGTATCTTGTCTGTGATACGGCTTATGGTGCTGTCGGAAATGTCAATCCCGTAGAGTTCCCTCATGTGGCTCTCGATGTCATTCGTAGTCATCCCTTTTGCGTACATGGAGATGATCTTTTCCTCCATGTCCTGAGTGACCGTGTTTTGATATTTCTTGATGACCTGCGGTTCAAACTCCCCGGCTCTGTCTCTGGGGATATCAAGCCCCATATCGCCGTAGCTGGTATGCAGGGTCTTTTGGGAATGTCCGTTGCGGCTGTTGGCCGTATCCTTGTTGTGGTAATCGTATTTGGAATAGCCCAGTTCCTCGTCCAGCTCCTCGTCCAGAGCACCCTCCAGAATGACCGACATCATGTCCCTCATGATTGCATTCACATCGGTACCGTCTTTGATTTTCACATCATTCTGTTTTAAGTAGCCCTTCATGAGTTCCCGCATAGCAGCTTTCTGTGGTGTGTCGTTTTTTCTTGCCATAATAAAACCTCCAAACTGTGTGATTTTATCTTACATCAGTTTGGAGGTTTACACAATCTTTGGGATGGTCCCGATTTATACTATGGGGATTCCCTGGCTGCATCCAATCCTACTTGGCAGGATAGAACCCGCTTGGGGATTCAGAAAGGTTAATCATGATATTCTTCATCTGCGTATAGTGTTCCAGGATTACCTTATGGGTTTCACGTCCAATGCCGGACTCCTTGTAGCCGCCAAAGGGTGAGCCTTCCGGTATCTGGTTGTATGTATTAACCCACATACGCCCTGTCTCAATGCCGCGGGATACGCGGATTGCCCGGTTGATGTCCCGGGTCCATACGGCGCCGCCAAGGCCGTAAGCATTATCATTGGCCATGCGGATGACTTCGTCCTCATCCTTAAACCTGATGATGCAGGCAACCGGGCCAAAGATTTCCTCCTGCGCCACGCGCATGTCATTGGTCACATCAGCCAGCAGGGTTGGGCGCATGAAGCAGCCCTTGGCCAATTCGCCTTCCGTCACACGTTCGCCGCCGCAGATTACCCGGGCGCCTTCCTGTTTGCCGATTTCCACATAACTCAGTATCTTTTCCAGCTGGCGTTCATTAATCTGGCTGCCCATCTGGGTTTCAGGATCCCATGACACGCCGACTTTGACATTGTTAAATGCCTTTACCGCGTCTTCCAGGAATTTATCATAAATATCCTCATGTACAAATACACGGGAACCGGCGCAGCACACCTGGCCCTGGTTGAACAGGATGCCTAACTGCAGGCCGTCAATGGCCTGTTCCCAGTTGCAGTCCGGGAAGAAGATGTTGGCAGACTTGCCGCCGAGTTCCAGTGTGGCGGGAATCAACCGGTCCGCTGCTGCCAGCGCCACCTGCCGGCCAACCTCGGTAGAGCCGGTAAATGCCAGTTTGCGGAATCCTTTGTGTTCCAGCATATACTGCCCCGACTTGGAGCCGGAACCTGTGATTACATTGAATACTCCTTTTGGAACCACATCCTGAATAAGACGCGCAAATTCAAGCACGGAAAGGGATGTGTCGCTGGACGGTTTAAATACGGTACAGCATCCCGCTGCCAGCACCGGCGCCAGCTTCCAGGCAGCCATCAGGAACGGGAAGTTCCACGGTACGATTTGTCCCACAACGCCGATCGGTTCACGCAGGATAAGGGACAGGAACTGCTCATCCAGCACATTGGCGCTGCCTTCCTCCGCCAGGATGCAGCCTGCAAAATAGCGGAAATGCTTTGCGCTTAAAGGAATGTCGATTGCCATGGTCTCCCGGATTGGTTTGCCGTTGTCCAGGGACTCTACCATGGCCAGGTGCTCTGTATTATCATCTATGATGTCAGCGATTTTGTTGAGGATTCCTGCCCGCTCACTGGCAGGAACCTTTTTCCAGGTTTCAAAAGCCTTCCATGCGGCCTTCACTGCGTCATCCACATCTTCCTTGGTTGCCTGTGCACATTCAGCTAATTGTTCTCCGCTGGCAGGGCATCTGGTTGTGAAGAAAGCCTTGTCAGAGGCATCGCGCCACTGGCCGTCAATATAAAGCTGATACCGTTCCTGAAGTTCTGGTTTGTTCATTTAATCCCTCCTGTTTGTGATTGGTTGTTTATACGTGCCCGCGTATGAGTCTCCCTGAGACCCTGATTACTCATTTATTTAACCATAACATTTTGTGAGATAAAAAGCAATATTTGTTAAAATAATCTCATAATAGTTTATAATTTAACGTAATATTCAGTGATTTATGATTGAAGTGTCAATAAATTCAGGTTATAATTAGATAAGGTAAAATAATGATAAAGGAGGATTGCAGGAATGGCTCAGGAGGACTCTGAAAAAATATGTTTCCAATATATCTGCCCCAGATACCCACGATGCGCCCGCGCCCGGGGCAAGGGGTGCTGTATTGAAGGCCCGGAGGATGGGACGCTTCTGGTTGGGAAGGAGGAGTGCGGGGCGGAGAATGGGTTTTTGTTGTTTGTGGAGGAGGGAGGATGATAGGTATTTGAACCGGGTATAAGTATCTGACGAGGGACATTGGGAGACGGATGTCCCTTTTTGAATGCCTATGTTTAAAGCAACACCGCAAGATATAAATTGAATCTGGCGGGGCGCCATGGTAGAATATCATAAAAGGGTTGGTGCAGGTGGATTTTCAACATTCTATTCCACAAAAAGCGGATTTATATTTGAAATGTGCAACATTTTATTAACTAAAATCATTAAAAAGTGCAATAAATCGGGAATCAAACTTAATAAAATTAGTTTTTAAAAAACTTTTGTGGAAAACTAAGTTGTAAAAAATGTGGAATTTGGTGAAAAACCAAATGGCAGGGGGAAGATTGACCTATGTATAATAAACGTCAGAAAGAAATTATCCGTTTTTTGTCCGAAGCCAAGTTTGCTAAGATGGAACAGCTGGCAGAACAGTTCCAGGTCAGTTTAGAAACCATACGCAGGGATTTGCTGGAATTGGAAAAAGATTCTTCTATTAAAAGAGTCAGGGGCGGGGCCGTATACAATAACCTGCGTGCCAAAGAAATGGAATATGAAAAAAAGATGGAGAATAACCAGGTTGAAAAGCATGCCATTGCCAAACTGGCGGCTGAGTATATCAATGACGGGGATGCCATTGCCATGAATAATGGGACTGCTAACCTGGAATTGGCCAGATGTCTGCTGGAGACAAAGGAACGTCTGACGGTTGTCACTAATTCCCCGGACATTGCCATGGTACTGATTGGCAATGAAAGTAACAGCGTTTACCTGACGGCAGGCCGTCTCCGCAGGCATAATAAAAGTCTGATTGGAAGCATGTGCAGCCAGAGCCTGGAGGATTTCAGGGTTGATAAGACCATATTGTGCATTGACGGCATTTCCATTGAGGATGGGATTACGGAATACAATACAGAAGAAGCCGCCATATTAAGGAAAATGCTTCAGATTGGCCGTACCAGGATGATTTTATGCGAGTTCAGCAAATTCAGCGAGGTTGCGTTTAACAAGGTGTGTTCCGCGGCGCAGATTGATTATGTGTTTACAGACTGGAATATATCTTATAAAGAAGTAAAAGCCTGGAGTGATATCAATGTGCGGGTGTTGACTGCGGACAGGAAATATATGGAAAATAATAAGTTGGAGTAAATGTGGAAAAACCGTGGAAATGCTTGTAAAACCACAATTTCCAGTTGTAAAAATTGAACATTAACCAAAAAAAGCTGTCAATTGCCATGATTGACAGCTTTTGTTTGTTTTTGATAAGATTATACCACATAAGACAGTAAAAAATGAGAGGGTGTGGGGATGATTCAGAACAAACAGTTAATTTGTAATGGCAAGGTTGTACTCCCGAACAGTGTGGAGAATGTATCATTATTGGTTGAAGACGGCAGGATAACTGCCTTGTTGGAAAAAGGTAGTGACTATTCAGGTGACTGTGAAATCATAGACGCGTCTGGGAAGATAGTGATGCCGGGTATGATTGACACACATAACCACATGGGTGACCCGGGACCTGCTAATTTCCGGGAGGATTGGTACTGTGGCTCATGCAGCGCGGCATCAGGCGGAATCACCACTATATGCGATATGCCGCTGCCGTCAGAGCCGTCAACCATTGACAGGGAAAGCCTGATGCTGAAAAAGCAGACAGCAGAGAGCCGTTCCGTGGTGGATTTTGCGCTGTGGGGAGGACTGATTCCCGCCAGTATTAAGGATATGAGGGAAATGCACGAACTTGGCTGTGTTGGCTTTAAGGGATTCATGTGTTTT
This sequence comes from Enterocloster sp. OA13, assembly GCF_022440595.1. NCBI lineage: Bacteria > Bacillati > Bacillota > Clostridia > Lachnospirales > Lachnospiraceae > Enterocloster > Enterocloster sp. OA13. The sequence continues at coordinate 6,253,615 of NZ_JAKNTF010000001.1, forward strand.
TCCACCAAAGTATACCCCCGCATCACGGATGGTTACCTGGTTGAAGGAATGCGGGAATCGGCATCCTTCCATGGGCTGGTTGCCCTCCATGCCGAGAATGCGGAAGTGGCTGATTTTGGCTGTCAGCATTATTCGGAAATCCATTGCCAGGACGAGGCATGTTTTGACGATGCAAGGCCGTGGTGGACTGAGTTTGACGCAATACAGCGCGCTGTGCTGTTTGCCAGGATGACCGGATCCAGGCTTTTAGTCTGTCATACCACCATCATGCAGGGAGCGGAATTCCTAAAGAACCAGAAAAGGGAAGGGGCGCCGGTATTTGTTGAGACATGTCCCCATTATCTGATATTTGACAGGAATATACTGAGGGATAAAAAATCCTTTGCAAAATGCACACCGCCATTCCGCAGCCGCGGGAACGTGGAAAAGATGTGGGATTATGTAAAGGATGGGACCATAGATGTATTAGGTTCTGACCACGGGCCATACACGGATGAAGAGAAGGTAATGCAGCACGATTTTTGGAAGGAATACTGCGGATTTGGCTGCAATGACGTGATGCTGGCCGCAATGATTTCAGAGGGAGTGAATAAGCGGGGCCTGTCATGGACAAGGCTGGCGGAACTTACGTCCCAAAACGCGGCCAGGCTTCTGGGGCTATACCCGAGGAAAGGAAACCTGATGCCGGGGGCGGATGCGGATTTTATATTCATTGACCCGGATGAGAAGTGGGTTTATGACGGAACCAGATCATTCTCCAAAACAAAGAGCGACAAAGGTCCGTATCATGGAATGGAGTTAACGGGCCGCGTGACAGATACATTTGTCAGGGGAAAAAGGGTATATGGAGACGGAAGGATCCTGTGTGATGCAGGATATGGCAGATATATCAGAAGCGAGGGATGATTATGGGGAGGCAGATTGAATTAAAAAAAATCACCAAGGTATTTGGGAAACTGACAGCTAACTCCGAGGTGGATTTTACGGTTGAATCTGGAAAGATATATGGATTAATCGGGGAAAACGGGGCGGGCAAGACAACACTAATGCGTGTACTTTACGGAATGTATGAGCCGGATGGAGGCGAAATACTGATTGATGGAAAGGCAGTACGGTTTAAAAGCCCCAAAGATGCCATTGATATGGGGATAGGTATGGTACACCAGCATTTTGCATTGGTCCCAACCCTTACGGTAACACAGAACATGATACTTGGTAAGCCTATACAGAAAAAGAACGGGCTTCTGGACATGAAGCAGGCGGAACAGATGGTTTTGGATATCGGTAAACAGTATAAGCTGGAGGTCCCGCCCAAAGCGTTGGTTAAGGATATACCGGTCAGCCTGCAGCAGCGTGTGGAAATCCTGAAAGCCCTTTACCTTGGGGCTGACCTTCTGATTATGGATGAACCCACGGCCGTGCTTACTCCCCAGGAGATTGTAAAGCTGTTTGAAACCCTGGTGGAACTGCGGAACGCAGGAAAGAGTATCATACTGATTACCCATAAGCTCAATGAAATCATGCAGATTACAGATGAAATCATGGTACTCAGGCTGGGAAAGGTTACCGGACATGTGAAGACATCTGAGACGGATGAGCGCAGCATTGCTGAGATGATGGTAGGACGCCAGCTCAGTGAACAGAAGGAGAAGAAAGTGGTTGACCAGTCCCAGGTTGCCCTGGAAGCAGAGCGGCTTGAATATGTGGATAAATGGGGAGTCAGGGCGGTTGACAATATTTCATTCACCTTACACAAAGGAGAGATACTTGGAATTGCAGGGGTCCAGGGGAATGGGCAGTCTGAATTAATCGACATATTAACCGGTATGGTCAATGACTATAAAGGGATGATACGGATTGAGGGCAGGGAGGTATCGCCATCCATGGGAACCAGGATCAGGCGGGAATATGGGATGGGATGCATTCCTGAGGACCGGCAGCTTACAGGGGCAGCGGTAGGCGCCACCATTCTATCCAATTTTATCATGGAAGGATACCGGTCCAGGGATTTTGCCGGGAGGTGTTTCATCAACTATAAAAAAGCGAAACAGATTACCTGGGACAATGTGAAGAAATTTACAGTGAAAACAGATAATATCATGAATGATGCCCTGTCTTTATCCGGAGGCAATCTTCAGAAGCTGATAGTAGCCAGGGAATTATACCTGAAACCATCTGTCCTCATAGCTGCACAGCCAAGCCGCGGTGTGGATATCGGCGCAACGGAGTATATCCATGATACGCTTGTGGAACACCGTAACCAGGGCAATGCTGTCCTGCTGGTTTCCAATGAACTTTCTGAAATCATGGCAATCAGCGACCGCATACTGGTCATATATAATGGACGTTTTGTGGGGGAAGTGGATCCGGGTACGGCAACCGAGGAGGAAATCGGCCTGCTGATGGCTGGAATTGTAAGGGAGGGTACAGCTGTATGAATTTTACGTATAGGCCGACGCCAATCAGTGTTAAGACTGCTCTTATGGCAGTGGCATTTGGTCTGCTGGTCGGCGCAGTCCTGATTTTTGCAACAGGCAATAATCCTGTTGTTATCTATGCCGCCCTTTTGCGCGGCGCATGCGGTTCCATGTTTGCCCTTGCATCCAGCATCCGGTGGACAGTACCCCTGATATTTGCAGGGGTGGCGGCATCCATTGCCTTTAAGGGCGGGGTCTTCAACATGGGTGTGGAAGGCCAGATGTACATGGGTGGACTGGCAGCAGCCATCGTGGGTATCACATTCAGGGATTTGCCGGGATATATCCTGGTACCGTTCATGCTTCTTGCCAGCATGCTGGTGGGGATGATATGGGCGCTGCCTCCGATTCTTGCCAAGCTTTATTACGGCAGCAGCGAGGTGGTGCCGTGCATGATGCTGAACTATGTTGCGATGTATCTCACGGATTATCTGGTACATAATGTGTTCCTTGCAAGCGGCAACCGGGGCGCGACCATTAAGACGGACATGATTGCGGAGCAGGGGCAGCTGACCAAGCTGATACCTGGAACCAATGTGACTACGGCGCTGTTAATCAGTCTTGCGGTCGTGGTTTTCTACTGGATTATGATTAAACGGTCAAAATTCGGCTATGAGTTTGAGGTATGCGGGATTAACCCCAGGTTTGCCAAGTATGGGGGAGTAAATGTAAATACAGCGAGGATTGGTGTCATCCTTATGAGCGGGGCCATTGCAGGGCTGGGAGGCGCCACTGAAATCATGGGAGTCAGGCTTTGCTTTGAAAGCCGCTTTGTCGGGGATTTTGCAACAAATGGAATCCTGTCAGCATTGCTGGGCAGCTGCTCGCCACTTGGAACTCTGTTCGGAGCGGTATTTATGGGATTTTTAAAGGCAGGTTCCCTGACCGTGGAGCGGACCACCAGCGTATCAAGGGCCGTGGCCGTGGTCATACAGTGTACCATCATATGTTTTGTTTCCGCGAAGGCATTCGCAGGTATGCTGGATTGGAAACAGTTACCCTTTATCAGGCATAATGCAAAGGAAGGAGAGGCATCATGAATATTTCGCTTTTAATCAGCGCTACCATGCGGTATTCCGCCCCCATCCTGCTGGCTGCAGTGGGAGCCCTGTTCTGTGATTGCGCCGGGGTAACCTTCATCATACTGGAAGCCCAGATGCTGCTGGCCTGCTTTTTTGCGGTCATTGCAGGCTACTATTTCCACAGCTGGGTGATAGGGGTGCTGTGCGCGGTTATTGCAACCCTTGTCCTGGGGTGCTTCTTTACCTGGATTACCATGAAAATGAAAGCCATTGAACTGGTGGTGGGCTTTGCCATTAACTTTCTGATTGACGGCTTAACCATTTACCTGCTCAGGATGGTGTTCCACCAGACCGGTTCCTTTATATCGCCGGACATCCCATCCATATCCAGGATTACAGTCCCTGTGCTTTGTGATATCCCGGTGATTGGAAGCATATTTACCCAGCAGACATGGATTGTGTACGCAGCCTTTCTCAGCGTGGCAGCCGCGGCCGTCATTATTTACCATACGCCCTATGGATTGCGGATCCTGTCCAGCGGCGCCAATCCGGAAGCAGCCGAGGCAGTGGGCATTAATATAAATAAAACACGGATTTCCTGTATCCTGATTGCCAGCGTGCTGTGCGCATTGGCCGGAAGCCAGCTGTCCATCGGATTCCTGTCCATGTTTTCTGAGGGTATGACAGTGGGGAAGGGGTATATTGCACTGGGTGCGTTGATGTTCTCAAGGCGCAGGCCTGTGCTGGTCCTGTTCATCACGCTGCTGTTTGGATTTGCGGAAGCATTTGGAAACCAGGTACAGCTCAGCGGGACCATTGCTTCTGAGCTTGTGCTGATGATTCCATATCTGGCAGTGCTTGCATGTGTGTTTATCAGAAAACCGGTAAAGGAACAATTTTAACATATAAAGCAAATGAAACGAACAAGAAAAACAAACAAGAAAACGGAGGAAAAGAAATGAAAAAAGCAACAGCAGTAATTCTCGGAGCAGTGGCAGCAATGACAATTCTCAGTGCCTGTGGTTCAGGCGGAGGGACAGCGGCGAAAGACACGACAGCGGCTCCCCAGACAGAGGCCGTGAAGACGGAAGCCCCGGCAGAAAAGAAGGAGACAGAAGCATCAGAGGCCCCCAAGACAGCGCTGAAGGCCGCATTCATAACACCCCAGGCTTTAGGCGACGGCTCTGTAACTGACTTAAGCTATTCCGGCTTTACAAAGGCAGCGGAAGAATATGGCATGGATACCCAGGTAGTGGAGGTCCAGGTAGGCGAGTATGAGGAAACACTGCGTTCCATGGCCCAGGAAGGATATGGGCTGCTGGTATGTCTCCAGCCTGAGATGGTAGATGCCATCTGTACCGTGGCCCCGGAGTACCCGGATACAAAATTCTTCAGCATGAACGGTGAAATCAACGATATCCCCAATGTGCTGGGTTCTGCCAACAAAGAGCAGGAAGGTTCCTACCTGGCAGGCGTGACGGCTGCCCTTATGTCGGAAACAGGTAAGATTGGGGCTGTCATCGGTCAGGATATGGCACAGAACAACAGATATGCGGCAGGATATGAGGATGGGGCCAAAGCAGCCAATCCGGATATTGAAGTATCCATCATGTATGCAGGTACCTTTGAGGACCCGGCCAAGGGTAAGGAACTGGCGCTTACCTTATATAATTCAGGCTATGATGTGGTATATCAGGTAGCGGCAAAGACTGGCCTTGGGGTGTTTGAGGCAGCTAAGGAACTTGGAGAAGGGCATTATGTGGTTGGATGTGACATTGACCAAAGCCCTCTGCTTCCCGGACAGGTAGTGGGAAGCCAGATCACACCGTATGATACATGGGTATATGCAGCGATGAAGGATTATGCAGAGGGTAAGTTCGAAGGCGGACGCACAGAAGCATTTTCCATGAACCGTACAGATGGAGCTGGTTTTGATTTCGATTCCACAGGTAAGATTACATATAAGGATGGCGTGAAGGAAATGGTGGAGGAGAGCAAGGAAAAAATCATGTCCGGAGAAATCGTGCCTGAAAGCGTACGTGAAAAAGATAAATAAAGATATGAATGTTAAAGAGGGGAAGGGCTGCAAAGATGGCAGAGATGATTAAGGGGATTGCGGACCGCGACAAGGCCGGCAGATCTTATTATACAAGCAATGGATATACCTATGAACTCCACCCGGATTATGGCAGATTCCCGGACTGCTTTGAGTTCACCATGTATTCCGGGGGGTGCTGTGACAAGGAGGACAACCTGTTCTTATCCACAAGGGATGTGGACCATCCCATCATGATGCTGGACCCGGAAGGAAATTATGTAAAGGATTTTGGAAAGGGGCTGTTTAAAGAAACCCATACCCTCTGCGTGACTCCGGAAGATACGCTGCTGTGTGTGGACGTGGCCATGCATGTGCTCCGGGAAATCAGCAAGGACGGGGAGCTGATCCGCGATATCGGTACGCCGGGAGTTCCAAGTGACAGCGGGTTTGACCCTGATATCTGGAGGAAACGCCAGAGAATGGGAAAATACGTGCCGACGGATGTCTCTTTTGACAAGGGGTGGTCCTTTTTCATGGGAGTGGGGACCATAAGGCGGGCCGCGCCTCCCTTTAATAAACCTACAGGTGTGGCCTTTGCGCCATCCGGTGACCTGTTTGTCAGTGACGGCTATGGCAATGCAGCCATCCACCATTTTACCAGGGATGGGAAGTTAATACAGACCTGGGGAGGTCCCGGGGATGAACCGGGACGGTTTGTGGTACCTCACTGTCTCTGCGTGGATGTTCTGGGCCGCGTATGGGTTGGGGACAGGGATGGAAACCGGCTCCATGTATTCTCAGAAGACGGAGAACTGCTGGCATACTTTGATGAGAACCTGTATCAGCCTACCGGACTCTGGGCGGACAGGAACTATGTGTATGTTGCGGAGCGGGGCGGCGGCCTTACGATGATTGATATGGAACTGAATGTGAAGGCGCAGCTGGGATTTTATAATTCATCCATCCGGGCGCATGGGATGTGCGGGAACAGCAGGGGAGAGCTGTTCCTGATGCCCCTCACCACATACGACAGACATTTTCTGATGAAGCTGTCCCCGGTGGCCTATGTATAGCGAACGCCAGAGGGAGATGCTCCGGTATCTGTCCGAGGTAAAATTTGCAAAGGTAGAGCATCTGGCAGACCTGTTTCACGTGTCCATCGAAACCATACGCCGGGATTTGCTGGAACTGGAAAAAGACTCGTCCGTAAAACGTATACGGGGCGGCGCTACCTACAGCAGTTTCAGGGCGAAGGAACTGGAGTTTTCAAAAAAAATGGAAAGCAACCAGCAGGAAAAACAGGCCATTGCCCAAGCAGCGGCAGAGTATATCAATGACGGGGATGCCATTGCCATGAATAATGGAAGCACGACCCTTTCCCTGGCAAGGTATCTCTTAAAAAGCAGGAAAATGTTGACCGTGGTAACCAATTCACCAGACATAGCCTTGATTTTAAGTGATAACGAGAGCAACCAGATTTATCTTACTTCCGGGTATCTGAGAAAACATAATAAGAGTCTGGTGGGAAGCACGTGCAGGGAATGCCTTGAGGATTTCCGTGTAGATAAGACCATACTGAGCATAGATGGAATTTCCATTGAGGATGGTGTGACGGAATATAATACGGAGGAGGCAGCAGTCCTGCGGAAAATGCTTGAGATAGGACATTCTAAAATCATACTGTGTGAGTTTAACAAGTTCAGCGAAGTGGCTTTTAACAAGGTGTGTGACGCCGAACAGATAGATTACGTGTTTACGGACTGGAATATGCCGTCAAAGGAGATTAAGGCATGGAATGATATCGGGGTCAAGGTGCTGGCACAGCCTTGTGTTAATACCGGTGGAGCCAGTGCCTGATATCTCCGTCAGGAAAAATGTACATAGAAGCGAATAACAGGGCCGGGGCCTGCCGTTTACACGGTGGGTTCCGGTCCTTTCTTTTTATTTGTATTTGCATTTTCCCCAAAATTGTTGATAATAGAGTATAGAAAAGAAAAAGGAGACAACCACATGAACTGGACAACCCTGCTTTGTGATGATCGTATCCGAAGCTATAAGAAATCATCCTCCACCGACCTGCGCACTGAGTTTGAGAAGGATTACCACCGCATTATCGGAAGCGCCTCCTTCCGCCGCCTTCAGGATAAGACCCAGGTCTTTCCGTTGGACCGTAGCGACTTTGTCAGGACCAGGCTTACCCATTCCCTTGAGGTCTCCTCCCTGGCCAAGTCCCTAGGGCAGAATATATCCGAGAGCATACGGGTGAATGTGAAGGACGATACCTTCCTGCCGGAGCATAAGGCGGCTGTGTGTGACATACTCCAGTGTGCCGGGCTGATCCACGATATCGGGAACCCGCCCTTCGGACATTTCGGGGAAACCTCCATACAGGACTGGTTTAAACAGAACCTGGGGCGGCTTATGTTTAAGGGACAGCCCATAAGTGATATACTTAAGCCCCAGATGCTGCAGGACTTTTATCATTTTGAGGGCAATACCCAGGCCTTCCGCGTGGTGACCAGGCTGCATTTCCTGGTGGATGAGCATGGTATGAACCTGACCAAGGCGCTGCTTGGGACCATCATCAAGTATCCTGTGTCCTCCCTTGGGATAGATAAGAAAAGCGGCAATATCAGGACAAAGAAGATGGGATATTTCTATGCGGATAAAGACAATTTTGAAGATGTGCAGCGCTCCACAGGGACCTTTGGCATGAGGCATCCCCTGACCTTCCTTCTGGAGGCGGCAGATGATATTGCGTATAAGACCGCGGATATAGAGGATGCGGTGAAAAAGGGCTGCATTTCCTATGAAAGGCTGTTGCAGGAGCTGAAAGGTTTCCGGCCGGGGCAGCAGACGGAGCAGTACCAGCGGATTGTTTCCTGGCTGGAGGAGCGCTTTGGCAAGGGCGTGCAGAGGGATTACAGCCGCCCGGACCTATATGCGGTGCAGAACTGGGTAATCAGCGCCCAGGGGCAGATGATTGCCGGGGTGACGGACTGCTTTACTGAGAATTATGACGCTGTCATGGATGGGAGTTATGGGAAGGATATGTTTGCCGGAACCGGCGTGGAGCTTCTGATGGACGCCCTGGGGGATATCGCCTTCCGTTATGCCTTCGACACCAGGCCCATACTAAAACTGGAGATAGCCGCCCAGACCATTTTCAGCTTCCTGCTGGAGCGGTTTGTGGACGCGGTCATACCCTGGGATACGGATCTGCCCATGACACAGGTGCAGGATAAGATGGTTTCCCTTATTTCCGATAATTATAAGAAGATTTATTCCATCTGTTCAAAGGATAAGGATGAGGCGGAAAAGCTGTACCTGCGCCTGCTGCTGGTGACGGATTATATCTGCGGCATGACGGACAGTTATGCCAAGGATCTGTACCAGGAACTGAATGGGATTGTATGAGGCTGTGAAGGATTATATGGGATTGTATGGTACTGCTGGGATTATATGGTAATATTGGAATTGCACAATACTACTGGGATTGTATGGTGCTATAGGGATTGCATGGTACTACTGGGATTGTATGGTGCTATAGGGATTACATGGTACTACTGGGATTGAATGGCACTATTGGAATTACATGGTACTATATGGTATAAATGAAATAGGGAGGACAGTGACCGTGAAGATAAGTAAAAACAGGCAGAGGATAGGATATCTGACAGCATTCATAATCCTCTTCCTCATTGAGGCAGCCATTGCGCTGTGGGTACATGACCGGTTTGTCCGCCCTTATATCGGGGATGTGCTGGTGGTGGTGCTGGTATATGTTTTTGTCCGGATTTTCTTTCCGTCCGGTATCCGGCATCTGGTATTATATGTGTTCCTGTTTGCAGCCTGCGTGGAAGTGCTGCAGTATTTCCATCTGGTGGAGATACTGGGACTTCAGGAGTTCAGGGCAGCCAGGATCATACTGGGGTCGGTATTTGACTTAAAGGACATTGCGTGCTATGGCGTGGGCTGCCTGGGGCTGTGGATGTTTGAGCGGCTTGGGCGGAGCCATGGGAAGATGACGGAAGAAGACAGGAGCTGATTTGCATGGGCATTGCTGATAGTGATAAGAAGGTGGGCCGCCTGGTGGAGGTGGCCAGGATGTATTATGAACAGGACCGGACACAGGGCGAGATTGCCGCGCATTACGGTATCTCCAGGCCCATGGTCAGCAAGCTTTTAAAGGAGGCCAGGGATACGGGGATTGTGACCATCCGTATCCAGGCCCCGCAGATACGGGAAACCAGGCAGATATCCCTAATGGAACAGGTGGGAAGGAAGTTTGGGATTTACGGAGGCATGGTGATACCGGACGGTTCCGGCGACCATGCAACCAATGCGGCGGTGGCAGAGGCGGCCATCAGTTTCCTGGAAGGCCTGGGAGAGGATAACCTGGGGATTGGCTGGGGCCATATCATCGGTGATGTGGTCAAATGCATGGAGCAGAAGGAGCGGCTGGTTCCGGTATGCACATCTGTATGTCCCCTGATTGGCAATGGCGGTGTGGGTCTTAAGAATTACCATTCCAATGAACTGGTGCGGGCCATTGCGGAGCACAGCGGCGCCCGGCCCGATTTTATCTATTCCCCGGCATCCGTATTGTCGGAGCAGGAGCTGCGTCTCATGAAATCCCTGGACAATTACCGGGAGGTCTGCCGGTCCTGGGAAAAGCTGGATGTGGCGCTTGTGAACATCGGCAACTTTCCCTCCACCCCTGATTTTGCATCGGAGGCCAGATATGGGGACAGGCTGTCCAGGCAGAAGGCAGTGGGGAGGATCCTTAACTATTATATTGACGTGGAAGGCCAGGTCATCCGTTCGGACACGGACTATGCAATCCAGATTCCCCTGGAGCTTCTGGCAAAAACCAGGTATGCGGTTGGAATCTGTTCTGCCAATACCAGCCCAAAGGCGCTCAGGGGAGCGCTGAAGTCGGGATACATTAACCATATCCTTGCGCCGGAGCATGTTATCAGGGAAATGCTGGAACAGTAAATCACGGGGAGATGCCCTGACGGGAAATAACAGACCATAGATGAAGTTACATATGTAACTAAAAATGTGCAGTTTGTCATAGGGACTGCGCATTTTTTGTGCATTTTATAAAAAATATGAATTTTAAACCAGATTAAATTGACAAGTATGTCAGCGGATGATAATCTAAAACTATGGAATAATTAGGGAAAATGCGTGAAAGGAGGTTACATATGTTACTTACGAAACCGGAAATCATACAAATGTTCAAGAAGATAGCCCAGCTGTGGAATGAGAACAAGGACTATCTCAGCCAGATTGATTCCAGATTCGGGGACGGGGACCATGGCATCACAATCGGTAAGATAGCCAGCCTGATGGAGAAGAGCATAGAGGGCTGGGAAGACGACGACATGGAAACGTTCATCGAGGATTTGGGGGACAACACCATGGAGATTGGAGGCGGCAGCGCAGGACCGTTATACGGAACCATGATAGGGGGCCTGTCAGGACCGTTGGAGGGAAACAAACCGATTGATGCAAAGATACTGAAGGAAATGTTTACCGAATGCCTGTCAGCCATGGAGGATATCACGACAGCGGGCATAGGGGATAAAACCATGATGGATGCCCTGATTCCCGCAGTGGATGCGGCCCAGAAGGCGCAGGACGATATCATGGCAATCCTGGAAGCGGCAAAGGAAGCGGCTGTCAGGGGAGCAAAGGAAAGCGAACAGTACGTATCCAAGTACGGAAGGGCCAGAAGCTATAAGGAGCAGACCATAGGAACACCAGATGCGGGGGCAGTGAGCACATCCCTGTTCTTTGCAGGTTTATGCGACGGACTGAAGTAGGATGTATCCAGTGTCTGTGCCTGGCGGCGCAGGCGCATGTCTAACAGGAATGATTAAACAGGCCTTGGTCAAAGACCTGTAAAAATGATAAATGGGAGAGGTAAAACAATATGAAAATGAAGAAATTTATTAATAACCCTGAGAACCTGACACCCGAACTTCTGGAGGGCTTCACGCTGGCCCATAAGGACCTGGTTACGCTGGGGGAGAACCGGATGGTCATCAACAATAAGCTGGCAGACGCTGACCGCGTTACGATTGTAACCCAGGGCGGATCAGGCCATGAGCCTGCCATCAGCGGATTTGTGGGAGAGGGCATGGTGGACATATCGGTTGTAGGAGATGTGTTTGCGGCTCCCGGACCGCAGGCGTGTCTGGATGCCATCAAGATGGCGGACAAGGGTAAGGGCGTGCTTTATATTGTGCTGAACCATGCAGGCGATATGCTTACAGGCAACCTGACCATGAAGAAGTGTGCCAAGGAAGGCTTAAATGTTGTTAAGGTAGTGACCCAGGAGGATATCGCCAATGCCCCAAGGTCCAATGCGGATGACAGGCGGGGCCTGGTTGGTTGTATCCCTACCTATAAGATAGCGGGAGCAGCTGCTGCAGAAGGCAAAAGCCTGGAAGAAGTGGCCGCCATTGCGCAGCGGTTTGCGGATAACATGGCAACCCTGGCCGTGGCTGTTTCCGGCGCAACCCATCCTGCAACAGGAAGCCTTCTGGCTGACCTGGGCGAGGATGAGATGGAGATTGGAATGGGACAGCACGGGGAGGGAGGCGGCGGACGCCAGCCCATGAAGTCAGCGGATGAGACAGCCAAGATCATGCTGGACGGACTTCTTGCAGACCTGGATATAAAGGAAGGCGAGAAAATCATGCTCATCCTCAATGGCACAGGCGCCACCACGCTGATGGAGCTGTTCATCATTTACCGCAGGTGCGTGGAGTATCTGAAGGAGAAGAACATTGAGATTGTAGCCAATTACGTGGGCGAGCTGCTGACAGTGCAGGAACAGGCAGGATTCCAGATGTTCATGGCAAGGATGGATGACGAACTGCTTCATTATTGGAATGCGCCCTGCAATACGCCGTACATGAAGAAATAAAAGGATGAAAGCCGCTGGTTTTCTCAACTTATAATAACAGGAGGGTATGATATGGCAGCTGAATATATGCACATCGGTATCCCGGTCCTCAACAAAAAAGAGGGAATGACCTATAATGAAGCTATGAAGTTCTGGGTCAGCAGGGTGGATGATTATGATTTTAAGATTGAGTACCTGAAATTTGAGGAGGGGACCCCGTTCCCTGAGATACTTTCCAAACAGCCCCATGTGGCATATAAGGTAGATGACCTGGACCACTATGCGGCCCAGGCCCAGCAGATCATCTTCGGGCCTGCTGACTGCGGACCTGGGGTACGTCTTGCATTTGTGATATGGGATGACGCAATCATCGAGCTGTACGAAGAAAAGTGAGGGGAATGACAGATGCTGGTTAGTATGAATCAGGTCTTAAAAAGCGCGGAGGACCGGCAGTGCTGCATCGGAGCTTTTGATACGCCCAGCCTGGAAATCCTTATGGCGGTCCTCAGAGCGGCTGAGAAACGCAATGAGCCGGTGATTGTCCAGCATGCCCAGCTCCATGAATGTGAAATACCCATTGACGTCATCGGTCCCATCATGGTTCGGATGGCAGAGGATGCCCTGATTCCCGTATGCGTGATGCTGGACCACGGGGAGGACGTTGCCTATGTGAAAAAGGCCCTGTCCCTTGGATTCAGCGCGGTGATGATTGACGGTTCCTCCCTTCCCTATGAGGAAAATGTACGTTTGACCAGGGCTGTCACTGACCTTGCAAAGGAATACAATGCGGATGTGGAAGCTGAAATCGGTATTGTGACGGGCCATGAGGGACGGGTTTATGATATCAGGGATGTGAGCGAGGCGTATACGGAGCCGGAACTGGCTGCAAGGTTTGTAAAAGACACCGGAATTGACGCCCTGGCTGCTTCAGTCGGCACGGTCCACGGCTTTTATGCCACAAAGCCCAGGCTGGACTTTGAGCGGATTAAACGGATCCGGGAACTGACAGGGGTGCCCCTGGTCATGCACGGCGGTTCAGGCGTCAGCGTGGAGGACACCCAGATGGCCATCCGCTGCGGTATCCGCAAGATAAATTATTTTTCCTACATGTCCAACGCAGGTGTCAAGGCGGTTAAGAAGCTGCTGGAGGAACAGGATGTGAAGTATTTCCATGAACTGGCCAACGCGGCAATCCTTGCGATGGAAGAGGATGTGCTGCATGCCATGGCTATGTTTGCGCTGGATTGATATGAGGATGGATTGCCGATGATGATTGCCGGATGATAATCTGCCAATGAAAGGTTTGCGGTTGAGGATGGCACCTGGTAATTGTCATCCGGCCGTCAGACTTTCAGCATGTCCATTAAGATGGCGCAGGCTTTTTCAGTCTCCTTCTGCCTGACTGCCATATAAAGCTCCCAGTGGGCGTCCGGGAAAGGACTGCTTCCGTTCTGGTCCCGGACATACTGTTCCACGAACAGGTCGATATGGTTCCGGACCAGGCCGCCGATAAGTTCATACATCATCAACAGATACCGGTTATGGGCGCAGCGGCACAGCTGGAGATGGAACTGGTAATCCTCCTCCATGGTATGGCCGGGTTTTTCTTTTATGGCCTTAAGCAGGGTCAGGGCAGTTTCCTCCAGGTGTGTAAGGTCATTGTCATCTGCCTTGACTACTGCCAGGCGGACGCTTTCCATCTCGATGGCCCGGCGCAGTTCGCTGATTTCCTGGATATCCTTTGCATGGAGCATTGCCTTGGAGGCGTGTTCCAGGAAGTCATATGCAGTGCATTCCTTTACATAGGTGCCGTCACCTACCCGGGCCTCCAGAAGCCCCATGTCCTGCAATCTGCTCAGGGCGGTCTTGATGGAGGGGCGGCTGACACCCAGCTGTTTGCACAGCTCATTTTCAGAAGGAATCTTATCGCCTGCCTGGAACCTGCCTGAATCAATATAGCCTTTTATCAAATCAAATACCTGGTCTGGTATACTCTGCTTTTTCAGATTCTCCAGTTTTTTCATGAATCTCACCTCATTGTTTTCTTACTTGCCTCAAATATACCATATAATCAGCCTGTATTCCAGCAAAACAGGGCGGCAGAGGCTGGCAGGGCATGCGGTGGTATATAGATGGGATTTTTGTCTAGCAAGGCAAAAATACATCTAGCAAGGCAAAATTACATCTAGCAAGGCAAAATTACATCTAGCAAGACAAAATTCCGTCTGACAAGGCAAAACTCCGTCTGACAAGGCAAAACTCCGTCTGACAAGGTAAAATTCCGTCTAACAAGGCAAAATTCCGTTTGACAAGGCAAAATCCCGTTTGACAAGGCAAAATCCCGGCGTGCAGAGTCGAACCCCATTCCAAAAAGCAATTTGTGATTATGCACAATAAATCTGCAGAAAGTTGGGATACTTGTACAAAAATGTTTTTATCATTGACAACAGATGCCCTTTTTGCTACTATTTAATTGTAAGACAATTGATAAGTAGATGATTGGTTGTCAAGTAAGAAGAAAAGTGAGGTAAAGGTATGAAGATTGCCAGTTTGGATGTGATTGCACTAGAAAAGGAAAAGGGATGCGGTTCCCGCCCAGTCATTGTGCGTATTAACACGGATGAGGGTATCTATGGATATGGGGAAGCGGCCATTGCTATTGGATGCGGTTCCACGGCAGCGTATGAACTTTTGAAGGATATGGGGCCCATGATCATAGGCATGGATGCCATGGCCCATGAAGTCATATGGGAGAAGCTTTATAAACAGTCCTTCTGGGCCCAGGGGAATGGTGCGGTTTTCTTTTCAGCCATCAGCGCCATTGACATAGCGCTGTGGGATATCAAAGGCAAGGCGCTGGGCGTCCCGGTGTACCAGCTTTTAGGCGGTAAGCAGAGAGACAGGCTGCGCGCTTACGCAAGCCAGCTGCAGTTCGGCTGGGGGACGGATGAATTTAATCCGGGAGCTTCACGGGGGGATGTGGATTTTTACCGGGAGGCCTGCCAGAAGGCCATGGACCAGGGATATGATGCCGTGAAGATTAATTTCCTCCGGTTTGACAGGGACGGTAAGATGCTGTCCTACCTGGATACCACCGGCCATCTGTCACGCCAGGCCATGCATACCGCAGAAGAGAGGATAGCCGCCGTGCGTGAGACGGTTGGCCCGGATGTGGACATCATCATTGAGAACCACGCCATGACAGACGCCAACACAGCGGTTCAGTTTGCCAGGATGGCCTCCCGCTATGATATCATGTTCCTGGAAGAGGGGTGCACCCCGTTAAATCCTCAGGTAATGCGCCGGATTGCAGATAATACGGATATCCCGCTGGCCACTGGCGAGCGTACCTATACCAGGTGGGGATTCCTGCCGTTCCTGGAGAACGGAAGCTTAAGCGTCATCCAGCCGGATATCGGCAACTGCGGCGGAATCACGGAATGCAAGAAAATCTGCGACATGGCCCATGTGTATGATGTAGGGGTACAGACACATGTGTGTTCCAGCCCGATCAGTGTGGCGGTCAGCCTGCAGCTGGAAGCAGCCATCCCCAACTTTGTGATCCATGAGCACCACATCGCCAATACCACCGCGGTGACCATCAATGAATGCGTACATAATTACCAGCCGGTGAACGGATACTTTGAGATTCCGGACCTTCCGGGAATCGGACAGGAACTGTCGGATTACGCGTTAAAGCATGCGCGCATTGAAACCGTCAGATAAGCAGGATGATGTTAACAGAATCCAGGAACAGAGTTCATTATATAAGGAGAAAAGATTATTATGGGTGAGAATAAAAGTCAGGGACTAGGTATTAAAGAACTGACCAGCCTGGCGGCCGGACAGGTCATAGGGGCAGGCGTGGTGACACTGGTAGGCCAGGCCATAGGAGTGACCGGAAGAAGCGTGTGGCTGGCATATGCCACAGCCATATTGCTGGGCTTCTGTATTATTTTTCCGTATATCATGCTCTCCAGCATGATCCGCGTAAAGGGTGGCAATTACACCTTCGTATCCACCATCCTGGGCGACCGCTGGGGCGGTATGTACGGTATGGCATTTACGCTTAATATGTTTGCATGCGGCATGTTCGGTCTGTCCATGGGAACGTATATGAATGCAATTTTCCCATTCTTAAATGTGAAGGTGGTGGCAGTTGTCATGGTCACACTGTTCTGGATCATCAATATGATGGGGGTATCCTTCATGGCCAAGTTCCAGAACATCATGTCCCTTTTCCTTTTCCTGGGACTGGGGCTGTTCATTGTCATAGGACTGTTCCACATGCGGCCGGGTACCTTTGACCTGTCTTCGCCGGAATTTTTCACCAATGGGGCGGACGGATTCTTTAATGCGGTCCTGCTGCTGGTATTCTCCTGTACAGGCCAGTCCTTTGTGGTGGCTTTCAGCAAGGAGGCCAGGAACCCCAAGCGCGATGTGCCATTTGCCATCATCGCAGCCACCGGAATCATTCTTTTCCTGTACACCATGATTGCAATCGTGGCCAGCGGCGTGCTGCCCATTGACCAGGTGGCAGGAAAGCCCCTGACGGAAGTTGCAAAGACGCTTATGTCCAGGCCGCTGTATTATGCGTTTGTTATTGGCGGACCCATCATGGCCCTGGCAACCACGCTGAACTCTTCTTACAGCGTGTTCTCAAGGCCCTTCCACCAGATGACACGGGATGGCTGGTTCCCGGGGAAATTAGGACAGACCAATAAGGCGGAGGCGCCCTACCGGATTCTCGTCCTGATGTATATCATTGCCGTGCTTCCAATCCTCCTGAACCTCAGCATCAGCACCATTACCAGCAATGTGGTACTGGTGGGACGTATTGCCGACGTGGTGGCAATCATTGCAGTGATCCGTCTGCCAAAGGTACTGCCTGATGCCTGGGAGAACCGGTATTTCCGCATGTCCAAGCCGGTATTTTACGTGGTGATGGCCCTGTGCCTGTGCGCAACCCTTTTTGCCATCGTGCTGTCCCTGCGCAATATAACCACCACGTTGGCAGTGGTTACCATTGTACTGATCATCCTTTTCTTCGTATACGCAACCCTGCGCCAGAAGTCAGGAAAGGTACACATGGAAAAGAGCTACGAGCTTCAGTAACAATCGGCAAGGCCGCCTGCTTAACACCCCCTGCACATTCCGTTGACAATCTGTCCGGCTGGTTTTATAATTAAAAATGTAAGACAATTGTTAAATCAATCATTGGGAGTGTTCACATGTCATTTGAGAAAATAAAAAAAGATAATATACCTGACCGGGTATTCCAGGCCCTTAAGCAGGAGATAGTAAACGGCGCTTTCCGGCCCGGGGATAAACTGCCGCCGGAAAGCACCCTGAGCACGGAACTGGGTGTAAGCAAATCCTCTGTGAAGATAGCAATCCAGCGTCTTGTGACCCTGGGCCTGGTGGAGACCAAGGCCGGGGACGGAAGCTATGTGCGGGCGTTCAGCCCGGATGAGTATATCAGTCAGATGGGTGAATTCCTTCTTTCGGACAGTGATATTTCCCATATTACAGAATACCGTCTGGTCACGGAGCTGGCTACGGTGGGGGTGGCGATGGAACGCGCCACCCCTGAAAACTTTGCCAGCATGGAGCGGATCGTGGACCAGATGGACAAGGCCATGGCAAGCGGTGATTTCCATCTTCACGCCAAGCTGGATTATGAATTCCACCGGGAAATCTGCCGGGCCACCCAGAATGAGATATTCCTGCTGTCAGACGGGATTATTGGGAAAATGCTCCGGCAGCACACCTCCATACTGAACAGGGCGTATCTGGAAAAGGCAAGGTTAAAGCCGGTTCCGGAGGAGGATGTGCACCGCCGTCTCTTAAAAGCCATACAGCGTAAGGACATGGAAGCCTGCAGGCAGTGTTACGTGGAAATGTTTGCAGTGTTTGAATAGGCGGCCTCCTTTACAGGAGGTTACATGATGAATGCGATTGAGAAAATCTTAAACCCAATCCAGCTTCCCACCATGGCGGGTATCCACCAGGAGTTTCCGGGCCGCGCCGTCGGTTCACCGGAAGAGGAGCTTATGAAGCAGCTGCGCGTCCAGTGGATGGAAGGACAGCTGCATGAAGGAATGTCCGTGGCCGTGACGGTGGGAAGCCGCGGGATTGCCAATCTGGTCCCTCTCCTAAGGACCCTGTCGGCATTCCTGCAAAGCCATGGGGCGGAGCCGTATATCGTCCCCAGCATGGGCAGCCACGGCGGGGCTTCGCCTGAGGGACAGATGGCAGTGCTTAGGGGACTGGGTGTTACCCCGGATACGGTAAATATGCCGATCCATGCATGTGTGGAGGGATGCCGGGTGGATACGCTGCCGGACGGGACCCCTGTCATGGCTGACCAGGAGGCGGTGGCAGCGGATGCGGTCATATTGTTTAACCGGATAAAGGCCCACACTGCCTTCCACGGTCCGTATGAAAGCGGACTTATGAAAATGGCTGCCGTGGGCCTTGGGAATTGTTACGGAGCTGACTATGTACACGGTAATGGAGATGGCAGCATAGGGCAACGTATGGAACAGCTGGCCAGGACCGTGCTGGGAAAGCTGCCCATTCTGTGCGGCATCGGTGTTATGGAGAATGCCAGGGAGGAGACGGCGGCAATCCACGTGCTTCCCAAAGCTGAGATACCAATCAGGGAACCCCATCTCCTGCGGCAGGCCAGGGAAATGATGCCTGCCCTATATCTGAAGGATATAGATGTGCTGGTCATTGACCGCATTGGAAAGGATATAAGCGGCGGGGGAATGGACCCCAATGTTGTAGGCGGATTTAAGGATGGGGACGGCAGGCTGACGCCGCGGCCGCGCCTTATTACGGTCCTGGACCTGACGGAGGCCACGGAGGGCGCTGCCTTTGGACTTGGGATGGCGGATACCACAACCGTCAGTGTAATGAAGAAATACAACCCCCTGGCCACCTATCCCAACTGCCTGATGACAGGAACCCCGCACCTGATTAAGATACCCATGGCGCTTGCGGACCACAGACAGGCAATCCAGGCAGCTGTCCAGATGCTGCCTTCCGGCAGACGGCAGTCGCCGCGTATTGTGCGTATACAGGACACACTCCATCTGCAGGAAATCCACATATCCTCCAATATGCTGGATGAGGCCCTTTCGGATGGACGGATTACCGTATCAGAACCATTGGCCGGATGGCCGTTTAATACAGATGGAAATCTATTTTAATAAAGGAGGAATGTGTATGACTGAACTGGAACGTCTGATTCAGGCCAAGATTCCGGGGCCTGAGACTGGGATTGAGGTAAGGCACGGTATCTGCGATATCTGTGCGCCCGGCGCCCATTGCGGCCTGGATGCCTATGTGAAGGACGGCAGGATCATCAAGATTGAAGGAACAGAAGGCTTTCCTGGTTCCAATGGAAAACTGTGCACAAAGGGAGCAGCCAACCGGGAGTACATTTACCGTGAGGACAGGCTGAAGACTCCCATGAAGCGCGTTGGGGAACGGGGAGAGGGAAGGTTTGAGGCAATCAGCTGGGATGAGGCGTACGAAACCGTGGCTGACAGGCTGAACCGGATTAAGGCTGAAAGCGGCCCGGATGCGGTCATGTTTTACACAGGATATTCCAAATGGCTGCGCCCCTGGCTCCACCGCCTGGCCTATTCATTCGGCACCCTGAACTATGCAACGGAAAGCTCCTCCTGTTTCCGGGCGACCCAGATGGCCTGGTCAACCGTGACCGGGGACAACTATGGTCCCGACACCCCCCACTGCAATACCTTCCTGGGCTGGGGGTGTAACGGATATATGAGCGCATACCAGCTGGCCCGGGGGATTGAGGCGGCAAAGGCAAGGGGAGCCAAGATCATCATTGTGGATCCCCGGCTGACCCATACCGCACGGAAAGTGGCCGATATCCATCTGCAGCTGCATCCGGGGACGGACGGCGCCCTGGCTTTGGGCATGTGCAGGCTGATAATCGAGAATGGATGGTACGACAAGGAGTTTGTGGGACAGCATGTACACGGTTTTGATGGGTTCAAGGAACTTGCATCCCATTATACCCTGGAGAAGACAGAGGAAATCACAGGTGTTCCGGCTGAAAAGATATACGAGGCAGCCAGGATTTACGCCACCAATGGGCCTGCGGCCACGTACTCCCCTTCGGCTACCATCACCCATCATATTAATGGATACAATAACATGCGGGCAGTCATCGCACTGCAGGCCATCTGCGGGAACCTGGACAGGCCGGGCGGTATGCGTCCGCTGCATCCCACCTACATATACACGGACTGCGGTTTCGATATGCCTGAGCATGAATTCATCCACAGCCGCCGTCCAAAGGATGGGCACAACTGTGTGGGCGGGGAGCGTTTCCCTGTGTGGAATGCCCTGGTGGATGAGGCCCAGGCCATGGACCTGCCGCGTCAGATTGAGGAGGGTAAGCCATATCCCATCCGGGCGCTTCTGGCATTTGGTATGAACCACCGCATGTTCCCGGAACCGGAGAAAATGCTCAGGGCCATTGACAAGCTGGACTTTGTCATGGCCACGGATTTATTTGACACCGAGGTTGTGCGCCATGCGGATATTGTACTTCCGGTCTGCTCATCCCTGGAGCGCAGCGAGTTAAAAGCATATCCGGGCGGTTTCCTTACCTGCACGGAACCGGTAATTGACCCGCTGTATGAAAGCCGCAATGACTGTGAGGTGATATGCGGCCTTGCAAAGGCGCTGGGCCTTGACGATGAGCTTCTGTGCGCAGGCTATGAGGAAACCATGAACTGGTTTGTCAAGGACCTGGGTGTCACGCTAAAACAGCTGCGTAAGGCCCCTCTTCCAATCAAGGTGCAGTCTGCCCATCCTCCTGTATTCGGACAGCGCAGACAGGAAGGATTTCCTACCAGGACCGGGAAGGTGGAGCTGTACAGCGAGCTGATTGCCGGTATTGCGGCGGAGAAAGGGCGCAGCGACTTAAACCCGCTGCCGGATTACAGAAGCAGCCAGGACGTGTCGCCGGTTGACGGCGCCAATGCAACGCTGGTAATAGGCTCGCGCCTGCCTAATGCCATCCACTCACGTTTCCATGGCGTGTCCTGGGCCAGAAGCCTGCGTCCGGAGCCTGCTGTGGATATGAGTCCATCCGATGCCAGGAACCTGGGGGTGGAGGAAGGCAGCAAAGTCCGTCTGACCACGGCCAGCGGCAGCAGTGTGGTGGTCAGCGCCCATATAACCGGGACCAGTAATCCTGGTGAAATGTATCTGTATCACGGATATGCGGAAGCGGACGGCAACAGCCTGATTCCCGCATCCCACCTGGATCCCTATTCAGGGTTCCCCGGATACCGCCAGATTGCATGCAGAGTAGAAAGGATAGGTGATTGAGCATGAAATATATCCTGGATTTCGACCGCGATAAATGTGTTGGCTGCGGCGCCTGTGCAGTGGCCTGCATGGATCAGAACGATATTGAACTGAAGGCCGGGGACGAGGCGCTGCGCGTCATTGCCCATCTGGAAGAAGCAGGAAAAGAGCATACCTGTTTCATGGACTTTTCCATGGCCTGCATGCATTGCGAGGATGCGCCCTGTATTAAGGGATGTCCCACGGGCTGTCTGCGCAAGGATGGGGAAACCAGATTTACAGTATATGACGCAAGCGTCTGCATCGGCTGCCACAGCTGTGCCATGGCCTGCCCATTCGGCGCGCCGCGTTTTGGCAGGGACGGCAGGCTGAAAAAATGTGATGGCTGCGCCGAACGGGTGAAGCATGGGATGCAGCCGGCCTGCGTACGGGTATGTCCATTTGACGCCCTGAAACTTTACACGGAGGATGAATACGCCAAGGCAGACCTGAGCGCATCCACCCATCGGATTGTAAACATGATTCTTGCCGGACAGTGAGGTGATATATATGGAACGGATAGCAATTATCGGCTTTGGCTGTGCTGGTTATAACGGGGCCAGGGCATTGCGGGCATCCGGGTTCACGGGTGGGATCCATGTATATGAATCCACCCAGGAGCCGCCTGCCAACCCAATGCTTACAACCTACTACGTATCAGGCAGGCTGGAAGAAAAGGATGCGTATCCCTTTGGCGGCCTGGAATCCATCACCCGGGAGCTTAACATCTGTCTTCACAGCGGGGAGACGGTACGCAGGGTATTGCCCGACAGGAGCATCCTGCTGGCCGATGGAAGAAGGGAAGCGTTTGATAAGATCCTGATTTCCACCGGGGCCAGGGCGGTGGTGCCTGCGCTGAAGGGGCTGGCAGGATCCAGGGTATTCCTCATGCGCACCATGGATGACGCCCGCCGTATGAAGCATGCGCTGGAACAGGGCAGTGTCCAAAAGGCAGTGGTGGTGGGAGCCTCCATGGTCGGGATTAAAGTAGCTGAATTGCTGCTCAACCGCGGCGTGGATGTGACCCTGGCTGACTTTGCGCCCTATCTGTTCCCGCTGGCAGCCTTTGAGACGGTTGCAAGGGAACTGGAACAGCGTGTGGCGGAAAAAGGGATACATTTTAAATGGAATGCAGGGATTGAAGGGATAACAGGGAATGGGGCCAGGTTCAGTGACGGGGAGGAGCTTGCCGCGGACCTGATATGCCTGTGCATCGGGACCAGGGCCAATGTGGAACTGGCAGCCAACACCGAGGCGGCCCAGGGGACCGTCGAAATCCGCAGGGGGATTGTGGTCAACAGCCATATGGAAACCAACGTGCCCGGAATCTATGCCGCCGGAGACTGCTGCGAGGGGCTGAACCTGCAGACAGGGGAGACCATGATTATCGGCCTGTGGGCCAACGCAGGGGCACAGGGCGAGACTGCCGGGAAAAACATGGCGGGTATGACCGCCGCATATCCGGGGAACGTGGTCCACAATATCACCCATTTCATGGACATGGATTTCATCGGCCTTGGGGATCCCCGCCTGCCGGGAGACAGGATCACGTTCGGGGAACTGTCCGGGCCGCGCTATGTGGAGGCCGTTGTGAAGGATAAAAGGCTTCAGTGCGTCAATATGATTGGCGGACAGGAGGAAAGCGGCCTGTTTAAAAGTCTCCTGATGCGTTTGTTCACAGGGGAGCCTGCAAGGCTGACGCCGTATCAGCGGGCATTCCTGCTCAAACGCGGCTACACAGAAGCGTTCCTGGAACAATTGGAGGGCCTGGGAATGGGAGCGGGACAGGAATCCTGTCCATTGGAATAAGATTGCCAGGACATGAGGGAGTAAGCATAGAAGGAATCAAATAAAAGGTACGGTTCCCGGACAGATGGAGTATCTCAAAACTCCTGTCCGGGAACCGTACCTTTTAAATATCAGTTCCTGTTTTGGCCTTAACCTCCCAATACAAGGTTGGCAACGCCGGTGGTTAAGAATGGCACATAGGTCACAAGGCCCAGCACGATGAAGTTGGCAATGAGGAAAGGCATCAGGGCCTTAACATTGTCGGACAGCTTATTGCCGGCTATGTTGGTAGCTGCAAACAGGCAGACGCCCACAGGCGGCGTGCACAGGCCGAGCACCAGGTTCATGACCACAAGGACGCCGAACTGGACGGAGTCCACGCCCACTGAGGTGGCCAGCTGCAAAAGCACCGGGAACAGGATCAGGATGGCTGCAATGGTTTCCATGAACATCCCGACGAAAATCAGGAACAGGTTAATGAGCAGCAGTAGGATATATTTGTTGCTGGTCAGGTTAAGCATGGCTTCCGCAATCATATTCGGGATACGTTCCTTGGTCAGGATATATGCGAATACATTGGCAAATGCAACCAGGGCCATGATGGATGCCGCGCTGGAAAGTGTCTGCTGCAGGCACTGGTAAAAGCTTTTAAGTGTCAGTTTACGGTAGATGACGAAGCCTACGAAGGTGCCGTACACGATACAGATGATGGAAGCTTCCGTAGGAGTCACCATACCGCCGATGATTCCGAACAGGATGATCAGGGTCATGATGATGGCCCAGATGGCTTCCCGGCCTGACTTAAGGATTTCCCTGAAGGAACTCATATGTTCCCGTTTGGGATACTTCCTCTTCTTGGAAATCACATAAGAAACCAGTGCCATGCCGCCGCCCATCAGGATACCGGGAACAATACCGGCCATGAACATTTTAGATACGGATAAACCGGTCATGGTGGCGGCCATGATCATGGGCAGTGAAGGCGGGATGATGGGTCCCATGCAGCTGGAGGCAGCAGTGACGGCCACGGAGAAGTTCTTGTCATATCCCAGGTCAACCATCATGGGAATCTCAATGCCGCCAAGGGCAACCGTGTCGGACAGGGCTGTTCCGGAGATGCCTGCAAAAATCATGGAAGCCATGATATTGGCATAGGCCATGCCGCCCGTAAGGTGTCCCACTAACTTGTCACAGAAATCCATCAGCTTATCCGAGATGCCGCCCTGGTTCATCAGGTTGCCCGCCAGGGTAAAGCCGGGGATACATAAAAGTGTGAAGCTGTCAATACCAGCAAAGAACCTCTGGGAAAATGTTGCAATGGGCATGTTGGCACCCAGGAAATAGGCCAGGGATGCAAGTCCAAGGCTGAAGGCCACAGGCACTCCGATGAACAGGCAGACAACGAATGTAATGAATAATACGGATACCATACTTATTTGCCCTCCTTTTCATTCCAGGTAAGGATTATGTTGAGAACCTCACACAGGTAAGCGATGACCATGAAGCCGAACATCAGTACCAGGGAGAAATATACATACTGCATAGGCAGCGTCATTGCCGTGGAAAACATGGGGAACTTGATAAATGCAAATGGAATCACGGATTTAACCAGCACGTATGCTGTGAAAACCAATAATACCACCTTGATGAGCAGGTCAATGATCTTGTTGATGATGGGGAACTTTGGCTCCAGGGCGTCATGGAGGAATTCCACGTTTACAAATTCACTGCGGTGGACTGCTACGGCGCAGCCAAATCCCACCATGTAGATGAAGGAATAGCGTGCGGCCTCTTCTGTCCAGGATGGCGCGCTTGGCAGGAAGTTCCGGCTTATTACCTGAATCAGTACACAGGCCACGAAAGTCAGATAAAAAATAACGCCGAAAAAGCAGAGTGCATGGTCAAAGTAATGGACGAACTTATCCAACCCTTTTTTAAAATTGCTCATGGATGAGCACCTCACTTTCTGTTAAGGAATTTTAACACTGTATCTACAAAAAGGGGCACAGCGCAAAACCGGTCGGTCATGCACTGCGCCCATAGGCTGGACGGTCGGTCCGCCGCCAAAAGCCAATGCTGAAATAGTGTTAAATTTAAGCGTCCGGGTTAGCAGCAGAAATCTTTTCGTAAAGAGCCTTCTGGCTGTCGGTCAGTACTGCCAGGACTCCGTTTGTCATGGCATCTGAGAATGCCTTCTGGTCCACATCCACGAATTCCATGCCTTCCTCAACCAGCTTGGACTCCAGCTCTTCCTCGTTCTTCAGGAAAATCTCATGCTCATACTTCTGCATTTCCTTGCCGCCGTCCAGTACAACCTGCTGCAGGTCAGCCGGCAGGGCATTGAACTGCTCCAGGCCCATTGCGATGTAAACCCATGCGCGCAGGTGCTCGGTGCGGATTACGTAATCCTGGACTTCATAGAAGGAGCTGTTCTGGATCATGGCCAATGGATTCTCCTGGCCTTCAATGGTGCCCTGCTGAAGGCTGGTGAACACCTCTGCTAAAGCCATAGGGGTGGGCTTTGCCCCGACTGCCTCAAATGCGGCCACGGTCATGGCGGACTGAGGGGTGCGGATGACAAAATTGTTCATATCGGCAGGGGATGTGATCTTCTTGTTGGCGGTAACATTACGCGGGCCGCGGGTAAAATAACCCAGGACCTTCATGCCGGACTTCTCCATCAGTCCTTCCAGTTCAGCGCCTACCTCTCCGGTAAGGACAGCTTCCATATGTTCGTCGCTCTTAATCAGGTAAGGCATACCGATGATGCCCAGGTCAGGCTGGTAGGTCTGCATGGACTCGCCTGTAAATGTGATGTCACAGCCGCCCTGTGTCAGGATGGACTGGATCATATCCACCTCAGTGCCTAACTGGCTGCTGGGATAGATGTTTACCTGGATGCGTCCGCCGGAATTCTCTTCCACGTACTCTTTAAACTTCTCAGAACCCAGGTGCCAGGAATCGCGCTCATCATTGATGTGGCCGATGTTAATGACATAGGTCTGTCCATCGTCAGCAGCAGGAGCGGCTGTGTCGGCAGCGGCATCCCCCGCAGGAGCGGCAGCAGGCGCAGCAGTAGTAGAAGCGGTGGAACCGCCGCCGCAACCTGCAAGAGACAGGGCCATTGCTGCGGTCAGCAGCAGTGCAAAAGGTTTTTTGTTAAGTTTCATAAATTCTTCTCCCTTCCTTTTGTAGGATTGATATACCTTGGCAGAGCCTGCCGGCACTGGCCAAACTATACGCTGGTCTGTATTTTACAACCATACTAATATATTGCCATATATGAGGATATATTACTAGCTACAAAATGACAGTTTTAGCTAAAGGGATTTGTGCATATTTAACAAAAACTAAAAAAACATGGTCTGAAATGTAAAAATGAGTAAAAAATTGACAAAATAAAAGGATAAAAACGTAAAAAAGTGTGCATATTTCGATGGCGGAAAAATCGGATATTAATATAATATAAAGACGGTATAAAGATGGTATAAAGAAACCGCCTGAAAAGTGCACATGGATTCAGTGCATCTTCAGGCGGATACGCGGGAGGGGGATAAAATGACCCAACTAATATATTTGTTAAAAACATATCTATCATCAATCCACAAAATAATCCGGATAGGTTGTGATTGTATTCTGGAAATCTAACAGGAACCGGCCCAGATGGTCACTGCAGAACTTTGCGATATCCACATCCCCTGGAATTCCCATCAGGAGATAGCAGTAAAGCGTATTGTGATTCTCCAGCAGGACGGACTGGTTCACGCCGTTGACCGCGGTGTCCAGGTAACGCACCCGGTCATAGTGGGAATTGACCCCGTGGAGCGCGGACCATATATGATGGCGGTTGCTGAACTCATAAAGCATGCGGTGCATGTCGTCATCCAGGTCAAAAAAATCATCGCTTAATTCATTGACATTCCGCGCAAGCTCCTGGCGCTGCAGTTCCAGGTTGTTCTTCATGGCCTTTGTCTGCCCGGAGGAAAGTGTGCCGGCAATCTCCTGGATGATGGCTGTCTCCAGGATACGGCGCATGAAATATCCTTCACGCACAAGGCTGAGGCTGATATGGCTTACCCTGCTGCCGCGCTGGGGCATGATGTCCACAAGGCCCTCATTTTTCAAGAGAATCAGGGCTTCCCGTATGGGCGTGCGGCTCATTCCCAGCTGTTCGCTGAGTTCCGCCTCATTTAACACTGCTCCCGGCTTCAGGTACAGGTTCATGATATTCCTCCGTATCAGCCTGTATGCATAGTCGCTGTTGGTTTCCTCCGGACAGCGTTTATTGACGATTGTGAGAGACATTGGACATGCTCCTCCTTTACTTATTCTAATAGTTTTATACCAGAAAAAACGTGGTTTGCCAAGACGGGAATGCGTTTGCGGGCGGACCTGGCTAATGTTACTGTCCAAGAATCAAAGAAATCTTTTTACGGTGAACCGCATCCTTGTACATCAGGGCAAAAGCCCTATGAAGGAGAATCCATACTGATATATTGGTATATCGGGGAGAGCGTTTTCTGTTTACTTTCTATGTGCAAGAGTAATGGAAATGAGGGGAGTATGCAATGCTGCATTGATGTTTTAACTGGAACATGGTATAATGGACAAACATTTACTGATATATAAGTGTCAGGCCCTGTTTGAGAATTCATTCCTGCCATCTGCCCTGGCCAAGGCCAAAGGAAAGCCGAATAGGGAATGGATGCCTGATGATATACGGATAAAAGTCCTTAAGCCAGGGACCAGGAGAGGAGCAGCACTTTATGGAGAAAATATCCACGGAGCAGATTGCATTTGTGATTGTGATGGCAGTCCTTCTGATGATTGTCATGCCCATTGTACAGTCGCGCACGGGGAAAAGCCTGTCAGAACTGTTATTTGGTGCCAGCAGGAAGAAGAAACCGGATGGAGCGGAAAACCCGTCAAAGAAGGGCGGGGGACGTGAGCCAAGGATGAACAATGGCACCAAGAACGATTTAACGGTGTTTGTTGCCCAGTTGTTAAAGTTTGCGAATAAAAACGGCATGGGAGTGGTTGCTCCCGGCTCAGTTGAATATCAAGGGAAGACCGCCCAGCTGATTGCATTCCTGGTGGCGCCCAGCGGTGTGACCGGTATCTACTGTCTGGGATTTGGCGGCGTTGTTAGCCCGGGGGAAAAGGACGGGCCATGGAAACAGCACATGAACGGCCAGGACCTGACATTCCGCAACCCTTTGACGGTCTGTAAAGAGCAGTATGAGCTGGTAAAGGCTGCCATGGACGAGGCCGGTGTGAAGGGGAACCTGGATATTGTGACCGTATTCACCAATCCACGTGTGACACTTAAGGCCACACCTTCCGCCCTCATATACACCCAGAAGCAGTTTATGGAGCATCTGAAAAACACGGATTCCCTGAAACGGGGTGACATTGACGTGAAAGAGATGACCGGGGTACTTGCCCGGCTGGCTAAGATTAAGGAGAAGAAGGCGGGCAGGAATAAGAAGTAAGGGGAATGGAAAATGAAATAGGACGTATGGTTTTTCCGGATGTGTATTCGGAGAGGCCATACGTTCTTTTGTTTTGCGGCTGTTTTACCGCTGCCCTGCCGCTATGCGGTATGCGCAGGGGGATGCGGGTTGATTAATTCCTGCATACATATTGTTCCAGTTCGGGACGAAGCGTGTTAAACATGATGTTTACATTGTTCAGGTGACCGTAAATGGCTTTTTGAAGTCCTGGTTCATCGTGGCTTTTAATGGATTCCACGATGGCGCGGTGCTGGTGGGGCATCATGATGGGATTTTCCAGGCGGAGGGCTAAGAGACGGGCCCTCATGTAGTGGATGTCCTTTTCGCCGGTATGCTCCAGAACGAATTCCTTGTGGGTCATATTGTAAAATATCTTATGGAACTCCATATCCAGCTGGAAAGCCAGTTCATATGCGGATGCGTTCAGCAGTTCCTCCTGGCGTGTTACCAGGGATTCCAAATATGGGACAATGGATTCAAAACACCCGGAATGATAACCATCCATCATGATTTTGTACTCTAATGCTTCGCGCAGATAACGGATCCGCTCAAGCTGTTTCACATTGATCAGCGTGACAAAGCTGCCTCGCTGGGGCCGGGCCTCAAGGGCGTCTTCGGCGGCCAGGAGATGGACTGCCTCGCGGACCGGTATGCGGCTGCAGTTGAATTCTTTGGCTAATTTAACCTCACTGAGCTTCTCGCCCGGCATCAGGTGCAGCGAAGCAATCTCATGCCACAGGTGCTGGTAGACGACTTGGGTCAGGTTTGCTGGTGTCTGAAGGGTTTCAATCATAATTACTCCTGTCTGTCATGGGTATAAGTACTTTTGTGCCAGGTATTTGCCGGGCAACAATATCTAGTATACATTCTATAACACGATAAAAAATAATTCAATATCAATACAGTTAAAATTAAAAATGACATGGAAAGGTTTATGATACTCTGAGAAATAGGCGCAAAAAATAGAATAAAGTGTATACCAGATTTTGATAAATAAATAAGGCGGAAATTAAATAATTTACTGAAAATGTAAAATAATGGGGAGGGGGACAAAAAGAATCAGCGCTTATTTGATAAAAAATAAACAATTAAATTGTAGATATAGCACAAAAGATACAATAAAATTTTGTAAATAAAGACAAAATTGATAATTGCCGTTGATTTTGTCCTGACATGGTGCTATACTCACCTCAGATGTTATACTAGTATACATTTTTGAGAATGCGAACAAGGAATAATTAAGAAGGAGCTGATAATGATGGAGAAGAGGCCCAAATTACTGTGTCCATCCATATTAAACCTGGCAATTGACAATATCAGGGAAGAGGTTGAGAAGCTGGATGCCACGGATATGGATATTTATCATGTGGATTTGATGGATGGGACATTTGTTCCGAATTTTGGAATGTCTGTAAGGGAACTGGAGATGATACGGCGGGTTACGGATCAGGGCGCCCACAAATTAATCGATTGCCATATGATGGTCATGAATCCGCACAACTACATAGAAAAAGTAGCCCAGGCAGGAGCCGACATCATCTACATCCACCCGGAGTCAGAACTGATTCCGTCTGCTACCCTTGAGCTGATTCAGATGCAGGGCAAAAAAACAGGTCTTATACTGAATCCCTGCACCACGCTTGAAAGTGTTAAGGACATGCTTCCGATTACGGACTATGTCATGATCATGGCAGTGAATCCCGGATTTGCCGGAAGGGAATTCATGCCGTATACGCGGCAGAAGTTCATTGAACTTAACAGCTACAGGGAGGAACATGGGCTTGGTTATCACCTTCTTCTGGACGGCGGGGCCACGAGGGAAGTTATCAGCGACCTGTATCACAACTGCGGAGTGGAGGGCTTCGTCCTTGGAAAACAGGAACTGTTTTTCCAGGAAGAGGATTACGCTGCGTGCATAGACAGGATACGGGCCTATTAAAGCAGTAACAATAAACCATTCATACGAGGAGGACAACGAAATGAAAAAAAGATTGGCAGTCATTACATCCGTGGTACTAAGTGCAGGCATGCTTTTCGGATGCAGTTCCGTCAGCACACCCGCAACCCAGGCAGCAGGGAGCGGTAACAAGGACACCCAGGCAGCAGGTGCAGAAAGCAAGGAAGTTTCCGCGGCAGGGGAAACCGTTACACTGAAGTATGACCTGACGGTATCCCTGGACCATCCATGGGGGCAGGCAGCAACCGAATTTAAGAAGCGCCTGGAAGAAAAGTCCGGCGGGCGTTTTGTGGTTGAGATTTATCCTTCCAGTTCATCTGGCTCGGAAGCGGATTCCCTGGCAGGCATGCTGGTAGGGACAACGGATATGACCATGTCCGGCGGCTCCTTTAACGGATATGCGCCCAGCGCAACCCTTTTGGAAGCGCCATGGGCCTACAACTCTGAGGAAGATGTGCAGAACATGGTTGAGAGTGAGATTGGAACTTCCATTAAGAATGATTTTGAGACAGCGGGATTCCATGTTTTGTGGTACCAGCTGCGCGGCGCCCGCCAGCTGACATCCAATGTGCCCATTAACACACCGGCTGATTTAAGCGGACGAAAGATGCGTATGTCAGGCAACACGCTGCATACGAATATGTGGAACAGCGCAGGGGCAGTGTGTTCCTCCATCGCATTGGGCGAGACCTTTAACGCCTTAAGCCAGGGAGTCGTGGAGATGCAGGAAAATCCATATGACATGATTTACGACAACAGCTTCTATGAAGTGCAGAAGTATGTAAATGAGACAAGCCATGTATATTCAACTATCCTTAACCTGGTTTCAGCCGACCTTTACAATGGCCTGGACGATGAGATGAGAGGCTGGCTGGATGAGACTTCTGCAGAAATGCAGCAGTGGACCAATGATTACTACTATGAACACAAGGATGATTACCGCCAGAAATGTATGGATGCGGGCATGACCATTAACACGGAAGTGGACCGTGACGCCATTAAGGACGCCATGATGCCGGTCATCCAGTCCTACCTGGAGGACCAGGGCGCAGGCCTTTGGGATATGTACCAGAAAATCTGCGAAATGTCCGATGCCAATGTAAAATAACAGCATGGCGCCAGACGCCGCCTGCGGGCATCAGGCGGCGTTTATAAAAGCAGCGGCTAATAATTGATAGAGTTGGGGGATAGCGATGAAGAAAATTACTGACTTATTGGATAAGATATTCCATTACCTTACAGCCCTCTCCTTTGGCCTGGTGAGTATCTGCGTCCTGGTTCAGGTCATCACAAGATATACGCCGGGGATTTCAGCTCCCTGGACAGATGAAATGACAAGATTGTTTTTCATGTATACAATCATGTTCGGTGCGCCCATGGCAATTAAATACAATGAGTATGCTGTCATCGACATAGTGACAAACAACATGCGCGGAAAGCTTAAGCATATCATAAGCATTCTGGACTATATCTTCATAAGCATTGTAGGGGTAGTGGGTACAAGGCAGGCCTTTATATTCTGGAAAACTGGTCTGAGGACAGTATCCACTTCCCTGAGGATTAACATGGGAATTTTCTATCTGGTCCCGGTGGGGATATTTGCCCTGACCTCCATCTACTGTATGGCTGGAATCATAAGCGAAGTCCTGGCAATGGGAAAGGGGGCGGAATAAGGTATGGTTGCAATGATGTTTATTATATTCCTGATACTTCTGCTGATAGGGGTCCCGATTGCATTTTCCCTGGGTCTGTCATCCCTGTTTTATCTGTTTACAAATAACATACCGCTGACCGTCATCGCCCAGAAGTTTTATTCTGGAATGGATTCCTTTACCCTGCTCTGTATACCCGGATTCATGCTGGCCGGAGCGCTGATGAACGGCGGAGGTATCACCAGGCGTATTCTGGATTTCTGCAACTCATTTCTGGGACATTTCCGCGGAAGCCTTGCACTGGTAAATATTGTGGCAAGTATGGTGTTTGCCGGAATATCCGGAACAGCCATTGCCGATGTGTGCAGCCTGGGCAGTATGCTGATTCCGGCCATGGTGGATGACGGCTATGACGATGATTTCTCGGTGGCAGTGACAGCGGCTTCATCCGTTGTAGGCCCAATCATCCCGCCCAGCGTGCCCATGGTCATTGCAGGTTCCTGTGTAAGCATTTCCGTTGGGAAAATGTTCCAGGCCGGCATTATCCCCGGTATCCTGCTGGGGCTGGCCCTCTGTATCCCAACCTATATCATCTCCGTAAAGCGCAATTATCCAAGGCACGAAAAGGCTTCCTGGCGGGTGCGCCTGGAAACGACAAAGGATGCAATCTGGGCCATGCTGATGCCTGTCATTCTTTTAGGCGGGATCCTCTCTGGCGTGTTCACGCCGACGGAGGCCTCAATCGTCACATGCGCATATGCGCTGGTTGTAGGTGTGTTTGTGTATAAGGAAATCAGAATCACGGATGTTCCAAGGATTGTCTGGGAGAATATAAGGGCCTGCGCCAGCATCATCGTACTCATTGGGCTGGCCAATGTATTTGCCTATATCCTGACAGCGGAGCGTATCCCGCAGATGGTGGCAAACAGCATACTCAGCATTACGGATAACCGGGTTGTGGTAATCCTTCTGATCAATGTGGTATTGCTTTTTGTAGGGATGTTCATGGAAAGCCTTGCGGCAATCCTGATTACGTTCCCGGTGCTGCTTCCCGTGGCAACCGCGGTGGGAATGGAGCCGGTCCACTTTGCGCTGATGGCAATCCTGAACCTGATGCTGGGACTGACCACGCCTCCGGTAGGCATGTGTGTCTGCACAGGCGCCCAGATTGGAAAGATTTCCGCATTCAAGGCATTTAAGGCCACGGTTCCCTTCCTGGCCACAAGCCTTATTGTATTAGCGCTTGTATCGTTTGTCCCGCAGCTCACACTGTGGATTCCAAGTATTTTAAATTAAAAATTATTCGTCGGAGGATAAGGGATATGGAACAGGTTGTTGTTATAACCGGTGCAGGCGGAGGACTTGGCAGCGTGTTTGCCAGGGAACTTGCCGGGGATGGTAAATCAATTGCAGTGTTGGATTATGATATCCATGCTGCAGGGCAGGTAGCTGCGCAGATCAGGGAAAATGGAGGAAGGGCCGCTGCAATCCGCTGCAACGTGGTGGACAAGGCTTCCATGGAACAGGCCCGTCAGGAGGTCAGGGAAAAGCTGGGCAAGTGCAATGTGCTGATTAACTGTGCAGGAATCCAAGATCCACTGGCCAAGACCACGTCCGGGTCATATCAGCCGGGCGATGAAATGGATACAGAGGTTGCAAAGGCTGATCCGGAGCGCAAGGAGACTGTCCGGGAACTGCTGGGAAAGAGCCGCACCCTGTTTAATATTGATGCGGAAAAGATGATGCGGGTCATGAACGTGAATTGGCTGGGAACCGTGATTGCCAGCCAGGTATTTGCAGCGGACCTTGTAGGCGGGGAGGGGAATTCCATTATCAACATAACTTCCATGGCAGCCTATGACGCCCTCAGCATGGTTCCAGCCTATGCGTCCAGCAAAGCGGCGGTGGATATGTTCACCAGATGGCTTTCCAATTACCTTTCCAATGAATATGGCAGGGTCAGGGTCAATGCGGTGGCCCCGGGATATTTCCTGACACCATTAAACCATGACATGTATGTAAATCCGGACGGCACCTATACCCAGCGCTACTACAATGTGATTCACCGCACGCCCATGGGCAGGCTGGGGGATTCCAGGGAACTGGTGGGCGCGCTGCGTTTTTTTGCAGACCCGGATATGTCGGGCTATGTAACGGGCCAGGTGATTGCGGTGGACGGAGGGTTCCTGTCCTGCCCTGGGATTTAGCCGGATCAGAATGAAAGGAGAGGAAGATGAAAGCAATCACGGTAATAGAACCGGACCATATGGAAATGCTGGATGTAAAGATGCCGTCCATCACTGAGCCGGACCAGGTGCTGGTGCGGATCCATGCCACGGGAATCTGCGGTTCCGATGTGCATGTGGCCCATGGGAGCAATCCCTATGCTGTATATCCAAGGGTAATCGGGCATGAGGCGGCAGGTGAAGTCAAAGCGGTGGGAGAGGCGGTGTCCGACCTGGCGGCCGGGGACGGTGTGGTCTTTGAACCCATTACCTACTGCGGGAAATGTTACGCCTGCCGCAGCGGCCATCATAATGTATGCCGGGAACTGAAAGTCCTGGGCTGTATTGTGGATGGAACCTTCAGGGAATACGCGGTGGTTAAACGCTCCCAGTTGTATCGATACGATAAAAGTAAAATGAGTTATGTCCAGGCAGCCCTGTGTGAGCCATACACCATCGGATTCCAGGCCAACTGGCGGGGCGATGTCCGGCCGGGGGATGTGGTCCTGGTCCATGGGGCCGGACCAATCGGCCTGATTGTGGCGGATGTGGCCAAGAGCCGCGGGGCAGTGGTGATTGTATCCGAGCCAAATGAAAACAGGCTTGCCATGTCGGCCCGG
Organism: Enterocloster sp. OA13; assembly: GCF_022440595.1. Taxonomy (NCBI): domain Bacteria; kingdom Bacillati; phylum Bacillota; class Clostridia; order Lachnospirales; family Lachnospiraceae; genus Enterocloster; species Enterocloster sp. OA13. The sequence continues at coordinate 6,289,228 of NZ_JAKNTF010000001.1, forward strand.
TTTGGCGCGGACTACATGGTCAACCCTGTAAAGGAGGATCTGGATGCACTTGTTATGGATGTGACTGGCGGGGAGGGGGTCAATGTGGTATTTGAAGCGGCAGGAATCCCGGCCCTTCTGGAACACGCTGTTAAACTTCTCTCACCAGCCGGACGCCTGGTGGCGATGACATTCGCAAAGACGCCCACTGCAATTGATTTTAAGGCGGTTAACGCCAAGGAGCTTACCATTCTTGGAACCAGGCACCAGATGCAGAAATTCCCGGAGACACTGGAACGTCTTGCGGACCGTCTGGACCGGGTGGACCAGCTGGTCACACATGTGTTTCCGGCTGAAAAGTATGAGGAGGCATTTGCCGTTCTGGCTGATAAGGACAGCGGGGCAGGAAAAGTAATCCTGACATTTGACTGAATTTACACAAAATAATCAGGATACAGCTTAATAAGCTCTGATTTTTCTACCCGGTGCCTGGTCAGGTGCCGGGTCATCAGCATCTCGGCCAGCTCGCTGTCCCGGCGGCCAATGGCATAGAGGATATTCTCGTGGTCCTCCACAATCTTGTCCGGCTTAAGGGACTTGAGGGATAAGGCCCTCAGCCTGTCAAAATGCACCATCTGGGAGTGGATGATACTGTAGGTCCGGGCCTTGCCCACGGACAGGAATAAAAGACGGTGGAAATCCGTGTCCAGCTCAAACAGCCGGGGGTAGTCCCCTGCTTCAAGATGCCTGGTTTCCTCCTCCATGTTTGCCCGGAGCATTTCCTCGTGTTCCGGGGAAATGCCTTCGCATACCAGGGCCAGGACTGCATTTTCCAGAACCAGTCGCATGAACCTGGACTCTTCCACCAGCTCGTAGTCAATCTTGGCAATATAACTGCCGCGCTGGGGCTGGATATCCACCAGCCCCATTTTGCTCAGCTCAATCAAGGCCTCCCGCACCGGGGTGCGGGAAAGCTTGAGTACCAGGGAGAGTTCATTTTCACTGACCGCGCTGCCAGGCGCAAGTTCAAGGGTTATGATGTTGTGCAGGAGAACGCGCAGCGCATAAGAGCGCGCGTTTTCGGAAGGCTGCCTGTCTAATAATTCCATATCCAAACCTCGCTGCGTTTATTTTGTATCGTATTAGGTCGTGTTTGAAAATTCATTCCCGCCATCTGCACGCCCCACTTCGCGGCATATTTGGTCCCAATTCGGTCAACGTAGCCCGCTACGCCTCCCTCATCGGGACCAAATCTCCCACAAAGTGGAACGCACAGCTGACGGAAAGCAATTTTCAAACACGCCCTAGAAATCAAAGGTCAGTACAATCTTACGGATGGATGGGTCATGGCTGTCCACAAAGTCAAATGCTTCCTGGGCCTTTGTAAGGGGGAAGGTGTGGGAAACAGCGCCGGACAGATCCAGTTTGCCCTCATTGACCAGTTCGATGGCCTTGCCGAACATCTTGTTCTGAAGCCTGGAGCCTCTGACATCCAGTTCCTTGGAGGTGATTACGAACTGGTTGATTTCAGTGGGGCTGGTGGAGAAGCCCATGGTCATGACGCGGCCCGCGTTGCCGGTTGCCTCAAGAAGGTTAATCAGGGAATCCTTGTTGCACACAGCGTCGATGGATACGGTTGCCCCGTGTCCGTATGTATATTCCTTTACCTTTTCAAGCAGGTTTTCTTTTAATACGTTGATGGTGTAGGTTGCCCCGTTGGCCTTTGCGGCCTCCAGCTTGTCATCCAGTACATCGGCTACAATGATGTGGTCGCAGAGCAGGCGTGCAATCTTTAATATGGAACTTCCAAGGGCGCCTGAGCCGTAGATTAAGAGCATGTCATCCTTCTGGAGCTCGGCCCTGGTGCAGGACTGGATACCGATGGTGGTGGGCTCAATCATGACAGCGTCTTCATCAGAAAGGGACTCGGGAAGGATGTAGCAGTCAGATTCAGGTACGGCAATATATTCCCTGTAACCGCCGTCAATGTGCACGCCGCGCACAGCCAGGCTGTCGCATACATTGCCGCGTCCAATCTTACAGGGATAGCAATGGCCGCAGCTTGTAACCTGGTTGATGATCACACGGTCGCCCGGCTTTAAGTCCTTCACATTAGGGCCGACCTCGTCCACACGTCCCACCATCTCATGTCCGATAACCCTTGGGTAAGTTGCGGCTGCGTTGGTTCCGTGGTAGATTCCCACATCAGAACCGCAGATGCCGGCAGCGGTCATCTTCACAAGTACATTGTCCTTTTCGGTGATGACAGGCTTCTCCATGTCAATCAGCTTTAATTCGTTTGGTTTTACAATCTGTACGGCTTTCATAATCGTTCTCCTTTGATATAATCATTTATTTGTTGTAAATACTCCGTCCAACTACCATACAAGTATACTAATACCCCTTGGATGAAATGTCAATCCATGAAAATGAATTGGCATAATATAAGCGATTTTTACAAAAATATACCTGAAAAATTGTGGAAAATTACATATTGAATAAAAGGCCGCTATATACTACCATACTAGATAAGAGACTTTCATTATTTTAATCATATTTTAAAAGGAAAGGGTAATCAATATGAAACTGACATTAGAAGGATTGAAAGACAGGAGCGCATGGGAGTCAGCCGGTATCGGACTTCCGGACTATGACATCGAAGCAGTGGCAGCAGAGACAAGGAAGGCTCCTGTGTGGGTGCATTTTGGAGCAGGCAATATCTTCCGTATCTTTATCGGAGGCCTGGCCGATACCCTGATTGAAAAAGGTGAGTGCAGCAAGGGTATTACCTGTGTGGAGACCTTTGACTTTGATGTGATTGACAAGATATACAAACCATATGATAACCTGGTGCTGGCAGTGACGCTGAAAGCAGACGGCTCCACGGATAAGAAGGTTATCGGTTCCCTGACAGAGGCCCTTAAGGCCCAGTCCGGCGTAAAGGAGGAGTGGGACCGCCTGAAGGAGATATTCGTGAATCCTGGCCTTCAGATGATTTCCTTTACCATCACGGAAAAGGGATATGCCTTAAAGGGTTCTGACGGGAATTACTTCCCATTCATCCAGGCAGACATTGACAATGGCCCGGAAAAGGCAGTATCTGCCATGGCAGTTGTGTGCGCGCTTCTGAATGAGAGATACAAAGCAGGCAAGGCGCCTCTGGCAGTTGTTTCCATGGATAACTGTTCCCACAACGGGGAAAAGCTTCAAAGCTCCATCCTCACCATGGCTAAGGAGTGGAACCGGAAGGGCTATGTAGAGGACGGCTTTATGGATTACCTTTCCGACGAAAACCAGGTATCCTTCCCCTGGTCCATGATTGACAAGATCACACCACGTCCAGCTGACTCCGTATGCGCCGAGCTGGAGAAGGCAGGAGTAGAGGATATGGCCCCTGTCATCACCTCCAAGAAGACATACATTGCCCCATTTGTCAATGCAGAGGGACCCCAGTACCTGGTCATCGAGGACAAGTTCCCGGCTGGAAGGCCGGCGCTGGAAAAGGCCGGCGTCTACATGACGGACAGGGACACGGTTAACAAGGTAGAGCGCATGAAGGTCACCACCTGCCTGAATCCTCTCCATACGGCCCTGGCTGTATACGGCTGTGTGCTGGGCTACACCCTGATTGCAGATGAGATGAAGGATGCCGAGCTTAACAAGCTGGTTCATGAGATTGGCCCGGTAGAGGGAATGCCGGTAGTGACCAATCCTGGAATCCTGTCCCCTGAGGACTTTGTAAATGAAGTAATCAACGTAAGGATTCCCAACCCATTCATGCCTGACACGCCCCAGAGAATCGCCACCGACACCTCACAGAAGGTGGGCATCCGTTACGGCGAGACCATCAAGGCATACGTTGCAAAGTACGGTGACGCCAAGAAGCTGAAGGCTGTTCCGTTGGCGCTTGCAGGCTGGTGCAGGTACCTTCTGGCAGTGGATGACCAGGGAAATGCATTCGAACTTTCAGCAGACCCAATGGTGCCGGAGCTGACCAAAGCCCTGGAGGGAATTGAAGTTGGCAAGCCTGAGACTTACAAAGGACAGTTAAAGCCAATCCTGTCCAATGCCAATATATTCGGTGTAGACCTCTATGAGGCCGGAATCGGTGAGACTGTGGAGTCAATGTTCCTGGAGGAGATTGCGGGAGTGGGGGCTGTCAGGGCGACGCTTAAGAAGTATTTGGATTGATGAATATGGATTGATGGTTTGAAGGCAGAGGGGGTGTGACGGGGGTTACGCAACCTCTGCTTTTGGTTTTCTTACGGAGCCAGGGGCGGGAGGCGGACGGGGGGACGGTTCCTGGTTCCGGGCATAAGAGAGACGGACTCAAAAAGACGGCAAAAACCGGGCACCGTCTCAACTACCGAAAAATCTTGATGATTTTTCGTCCGTGGAGACTCTGCGCTCGGGCTTTGAGGCCCTCGCTCGGCCCGGCTTTTGCCGCCTTTTTGAGTCCGTCTCTCTAATACCCTCCACAAGGAACCGTCCCCCCGTCCGCCTCCCGCCCCTGGCTCCTGCCAAGTTACTTGAAGAGGTTGCTGGGGCCTTCAGCCACTGCCTTAAAACATGAATCGGAGAGAAGAAAATCATACCGCAAGCTTATGTATTTCCTGACTTAACAATAATATGGTGCATTACTAAACTTAGCATCAGCATATAAATGCATTACTGATTTTAGTATAAGTATATAGAAAACAGGCCTGGACTATCCGTCTTGACGAAGTACATCTTTGGCAGAACGGAATGAACTAAGCCTGTTTTTTATTTCTTTCTCCGGTTCATGTGATGCAGGAACGATAATACGTAGTGGGTGAGCGGAATGGGGATGGGGGCTGTGGATGCATCTACAGGGGCGTGTGATTCTTATGCTGTGGGAACCGGTGTTAAGAGGCTGGCGCCTTTGTCTGAGCTCAGTGTTGTATGGTTTAGACAAACTAAGCGCGAATTAGGCGGCCAGCCTCTTGTCCAACGCCGGTTTCCAGAGCATTAGAAGCACTAGCCCCGCAGCCGTATCCACAGCCCCCATCCCCATTCCGCTCACGTACGGATGCACCTCCCCCACGCACCCCATCAACCATTCCACTTCTTAATCTCCAAAAGCCCCGGCACCAATGCCTCCGCACTCGTCTTAAGGATGATCCTTCCTTTTTCAGCCGTAGCCCCGGAGGGGTCGCCGCCAATGCCGATGGGTTTGCCGTCCTCTGTTTTCCAGTCCTCGGATACCCAGCCGATGGATACGGGGCCGTAGGGCTGAAGGGCCTGGTTGTCCTTGAAGGCAGCAGGGATGCCGGCTTCGGAGGTTTCCAGCTTGACTAAGGATGGGTCCACGGCCATGACCATGGAGGTTTCCATCTCGCCGCCGTGGAAATCCCAGATGTTGCCCTCTGAGACAGTGGCTTTTACATCGGGATGGCTGAATGCGCCGGAGGACAGGAGGAATGGGGAAATCCCCAGCTCGCTTCGCAGTTCCCGGCTCAGTACCTGGGCAATGGGGGCGTTGCCGCCGTGGCATATGAGCAGGGCCAGCTTCTTAAAGCCATGGTGCGCCAGGCTGGCACATATGTCGTATAGCAGATGGTAGTAGGTGTCCGGTTTTAAGGTGATGGAACCGCAGAAGTTTTTGTGCTCCGTGCTAAGCCCCACAGGGATGACCGGGAATATCAGCATGGGGAAGTCCGGGTCTTCTGCCTCCAGTGCCTGGGTCAGGTATTCGGTCATGGCCTGGGCAATGATGTCGTCCGTGCCAAGGGGCGCCTGGTTCCCATGCTGTTCCAGGGCGCCAAGGGGGATGAGGACAATGGTTTCTTCCTTGTCAATCTGTTCCATCTCAAGTCTGGTAAGTTCGCTGTATCTGAGTATCATTTTTTTAAAAATTCTCCTTTCAAACACGCTCTAGGACAGGTTAGCCGTTGGCTTCTCCGGCTGGTTTCCTTTCATGTTGCCCTTACTGGCTTTCATGCTGTTTTTACTGACTTTCATGCTGCCCTCACTGGCTTTCACGTTGCCCTTACTGGCTTTTAATGCTGCCTTACTGGCTTTTAATGCTGCCTTGCCGGCTTTAATGATGGATAAGCGGCTGTCAGGCGGTTGAACAGAAGGTAGCCTACAAAGTAGTTTAAGCCCAGCTTCAGGATGTTGAAGGGGATGGTGGCCATGACGATGAAGGTGGTCAGGCTGGTGATGGCAGGGTTCACGGAGGCTACCATGGTAACCACGCTGTCCAGGGAAACGCCCATGGCCTTTGCGTATAAGGGCAGGGTGATGAAGGCATTGCAGAAACATGCAAATGCAGTCCTTACGGCAATGCTTACAGACAGGCCGGTGATGGCTGCCCGGCGGTTCTTGCCCATTTTATTGTATACAATCCATAAGGGGATGACGAACAGGGCCACACCGATTAGGTTGGACAATTCGCCCACGTACATGGAGTTGGTCCCCACTGTTATCAGCTTGATGAGAATCTTGATGATTTCCACCCAGGCAGCGGATGCGGGTCCGAACAGGAACAGGGCCATGATGGATGGGACATCGCTGAAATCCACTTTGTAAAATGGCGGCATCATGGGAACTGAAAATTCCAGTGACATAAGGGCGCCTGCCATGGCGGCCAGCATGCCGGTGTAAATAAGCTTCTGAATACTCCACTTTGATTTCATAACATAAACCTCCTTAGATATCAGGGCCTTGATGTGCCCTAAAGTTTGTTTTTGCAATGAAACAAGTCCTTTGGAAAAACTTTTGTAAAACCTTTTGGGAAAAAACATCACAGGCACGTTTTCCATATTAAAAAAATCCCAGAGCCATAGGGGCTTGGGATTCATAAACAATTCAATATAAATAACGGCATGTGGTTCATTATCCATATGAATTAAATCGCCTTCTCTCATCCAGACTATACTGTCGGTTTTGGAATCTCACCAAATCAGCCGCCTAAGCGGGTCGCGGACTATACCGCCGGTAGGGAATCACACCCTGCCCCGAAGAACTTATTCATTTGCTGTTTTTAGCGTAGCACAAATAATATAAGAAGTCAATGGGATGCCTTGTACTTTAGTTGGAAAACTGCACAAAATTATTTTCCAATGATGTGCAAGTTTACGGTTTACTGCAGATGTACTGAACATATACCTTGGACAGGAACATATCAGTATTGTTTTCGGCAGCGTTCCATTGTCATAAAGAAGAAATTATGTATAATTATAAATATGATGCACATTTTAAGAAGCCAGCCCTGGATAAATGGGCAATACCGGACGGAAAATGCGGTGGGGTTAAGCTAAAAAAACAGGGAATCGGTAAGGGAATTGAAGAAAGATGATGGGGAGGATGGAAAAATGGATGCTGAAACAAAGAAAGCCGCAAATTGGGGGAAGGAAGCTGAAAAAGCCTGCCATGACTTTGATGTATTCTGTGATTATCTTTTGGAAAGGAAAGCAAGTCTTTCCAAGGCCACAGGTCATATTGGCAAAAAGGATTGTTTCGAACTGAACCGCCAGCTTTCTGTAAAAGAAGGGTTTGAGCGGCCCACACGCCTTCAAAAAGACTATCCCGTTATCAATTTTTTCTATTATGTTGCAATGAAACACAGGATACTGGAACCGGACTCTTCAGGATGTCATATACAGCCAGGGAAAAATTATGGATATTACAAAGAGGCTGAGGCTTTAGAAAAATTCCTGCTGATGCTGGCTAATGTCCTTTTTGACGGACGGTTTACTGGAAATGCATTATGGTATGGGATTAACATAGAGAGCTTTATGGAGTGGGCGGCGAAAGTCATGCCTTGTGCCAATCAGGCATATTGTCTGCCAAAAGAGATATTGATGGGATATGACCTGGGGCACAGGGACTGCCTTATGACATATCTGGAAGAACTGGGAGTACTGAAGATACATAAGGAAGCCGGAATGGAGGACGGCCGTGTAATACATCCATGGGAAGCAGAGGTAGGCCCGCTGTTTGAAGTGGCCTATGATTTATACCGGACGGTTTATGACAGCCATGACTGCGGACAGGAGGAACCGCCTGTATTCAGCCTGAACACATATTGGGAGACACATATATCAGGAGGAAAAGCGTCAGGACTTATAAAAATATTGGAGGAACCAGATATGGATTATAAGAACCAGGTGGTTGACCTTGAAATCAAGGTACGGCATGGAAAATGCATCCGCATTGTACGTATGAACCTGTCTGATCCCCTCTATGAGCTGCATCTTGCGATTCAGAATGCATTTGAATTTGATAATGACCATCTGTTTGCGTTTTACGCCGGGCATGGGATGCTGAAGGAAACGTTTACCATGCCCGAGACATCTATCTCAGGGGATGGGTATTCCGTATATGAAACCCTGCTTGGGGACCTGCAGCTGCGTGCCGGGGATAAATTTTCCTATCTCTTTGACTTTGGGGACGAGTGGTGGTTTGACATCAAGGCTGTGGCAATCAAAGAGGGCAGTGTACATGGGCCGGAGCTTATTAAAGCGGTCCATGACGCGCCGGAACAGTATCCTGTCTATGAGGATGGATATGAAGACGATATGTAAGAATGGCAGATGACACTATTTGATAAAGGAGGGCAGTCAATGATGGAGGATTGGAAAAGTTTATTCCGTCCACATATCCTGGCCCGTGGCCTGGATTATTACGAGTCAGGCGCCGTGGAAGCGTTGGAGCGGACAGGGCACGGATTCCATGCCCGGGTAGAGGGGACGGAAGATTATGAGGTGGACATATGGATAAAGGACAATAGGATTCATGATATGGAGTGCAGCTGTCCTTACGCCGCGGGCGGGGAGTACTGCAAGCATATGGCGGCTGTTTTATATGAGGCGGAAGAGGGGGAAGAGGGAGCGGGCCGGGAAGGTTCCGGTAAGACATGGGAAGAACAGTACCAGGAATCCAGGAAGGAGCTTAGGGATGTAATCGATGGGATTCCGGAAGAAGAACTGAGGCGTATCCTGGAAACAATGGCCCTGGAGGATCAAAGCCTGAGAAACCGGATCCTTACCAAGTATTCCACAACCATAAGCCTGGGACAGATGGTCAGGCTGAAAAGAGAGATAGAAGATATCGCGTACCGTTATTCGGACAGAAGCAGTTACGTGGACTGGGAAAGCGCTGGCGGTTATATATCGGAGATGGAAACATTTCTGTATGACAAGGTACAGGCCGTGATTGATAAAGGCTGTTATATGCAGGCATTTGAACTTACAAACCAGGTATTTGTCACCATTGGGAACCAGGATATGGACGATTCGGACGGCGGTACGGACATGGTGGCGGACACATGTTATAAAATCTGGCAGCAGCTTCTGGAAAAATGCGGTGAGCAGGATAAAAACAAGATGCAAAGCTGGTTTGAAATGCATCAGGCGGATGGCGCTGTAATGGATTATATGGAAGGATATATCGGTGATTTCCTGATGAACGAGTTTCATGACAGGGAACTTTTGCTAAAGAAAATGGAGGAATTGGACCAGCAGATTGAAAAGAGAAGGGAAAGTACGGATTGTGGAAAATGTTACAGTTCATATCGCGGATTTGAGAATAATATCCTGAAACGTCTGCAGATCATGAAGGCTCTGGGGGCTTCAGAAGAAGAGCTTCGGCAGTACAGGAGGAAGAACCGCAGATTTGCAGCAGTGAGGATGCTGGAGATTGAGGAATTCATCCAGGCAGGAAAAAACAGGGACGCGGTCCGTGTCCTGATGGAGAGCAAGGAGCTGGACCGGAAGTTTCCTGTCTGGGTCAAGGAGTACAGCCAGAAACTGATTGAGCTTTATAAACAGATGCATATGGATAAGGAGTATAAGGAAGAACTGCTGTTCCAGGTGTTTTTTTGCGGGCAGGACAACCTGGAACCCATCGCCAGATTAAAGGAGGTCTGTGAGCCGGGGGAGTGGGAACAGAACAGGGAGAGACTGTTGAAATGCCCGTCCTGCCAAAATATAAAGCTGTCCCTGTTAGAATCGGAGAAGATGTTTGACCGGCTTTTGGACGAGGTAATAAGCAGCGGTTCCATATACATGATGGACCGGTATGAAAAGGTTCTTAAGAAGGCATATCCGGACAGGATGAGGACTGCCTATGCTGCTTATGTAAAAACACAGGCTGAGAATGTGAGTGACAGAAGACGCTATAAAGAATTGATGGTATATTTAAAGAAAATCGCCTCCTATACCCGGGGAAGGGAGACTGCCTGTGAAATTGCGCGGGAGTGGAGAACGCTTTATAAAAGGCGCACAGCCATGATGGATGAGTTGAGGAAAGCTGGATTGTGATGGGGAAAACGATGGGGAAATAAAAAGCATGCTCGAAAAGCATGAAAAACAGATAAAAGTTAAGCATTAGACATATAGGAATTCCATCATTGACAGCGTTTGCGGCAGGGTGGACAACCGGTCAGGGAGAAAACAGCGGACAATGGTGGTATGATCTGGGAGATGGTAGCTTCTATGCAGGAAGTCAGGCAGGCCCTTCCTGGCAGTGGCTGGACGGCAATCTGTTTGAAATTCAGCCGGCAGACCCTTATCCAAGCAGCTATTCGGCGACAACGGAACGAACAGAGAAGGAAATCAGCGCAGGAACACTGCCGGACCTGCGGGCATATGTGGAGAATTTTAGTGATTATGACATTGTCTTCATAGGATATCCTAAAATGGAGTATGATTTTAACTGTGTATAGTGTATATCCAGTTAAAATACAATTGAATATGGCCACACACTACACAAAACATTGGAAAGATGTGTATGCAGTAAGCGGAAAATATATAATGTCTGGCAATGAGAAAAGACACTCATTATTTCAGCTTTTTTTGTTGGATGGAATATCGTATTGTTTGGGATTAGTAAACAATAATAGAGTTGTTTCTATAATAAAATGTTTTTATTATGCAGGAGATTTTTGTAGGTTACCAAGATATTTGACAAAACCGAGACAGAGGAGGAGTGAGTGGGATATGGCGGGAAGTGACGGTATATCAAGGGTTTCGGCGGTTTTTAGAGGAAAATCGCTATTGACAAATAAAATGAGAATAATATAGAAAAAGGACCTTTTCCAAGAAAATTGCCGGAAAGGTCCTTTTTTTGAGCCGTTAAAAATTAACGTTAATCAATGTTATAAAATTATGTGAAAAGTACGTAAAATCAGGATTTGACGCGTTAATAATAATCTGAAAATACTTAATAAAATGTAAGTTTTTGAAGATAGAGCAAGTCGCAAATTTGGATAATGCTAAAAAACGTGCGACTTGCCCATTTTAAAAGGGATTTAGCCATTTTGCTTTTATAATTGCAAGTCGCAAATTATGGTTTATTTATAGGCCAAAATATAATAAAAAAATTAAGCTATTTCGCTATTTCCGTCCATGACGTTTTTTCCATGATTCGAGGTTGATGACAACTCCGATTTTTCATACTTAGCAACCTTTGCACGAAGATAGTTTTTTACATCGAGTTGTTCTTCTAGGGGAAGGCTCCTCAACATAAAAATTATGAGTTCTTCTGATTCATTTAATTTCAGGCCATATTCAATATTAGATATTTCTGGGGAGTTATTATCTATAATTGATGCTTCCCCAGTTAAAATCCAATCTATAGAAGTTTGAAGCAATTTAGATAACGAAACTAGCGCTTTAGAAGATGGTAAAACATTACCACGCTCTATTTCGCTAAGGTTACCATTAGATATTCCAGTAGCAGCATAAACATCTTTTTGCGTTAGATTAAGTTCTTTTCTACGAGTTTTAATTCTTATCCCAACCATTTTATCAATATTATCCATTTGACCTCCCATTTTGATACAGATTATCTAATTTAAGATAAAATCTAAAAAAGAATATTGACAATATCTAAAATTAGATATATTATATCTGTATGGATGATTTATAAGCCACTACAAAAGTAACATACTTTGAAGATTACTTCAAGCAAAAGAACTTTAATTCATCACATATCTGCAATTAAGTCTGATTGAATAAGCAACATTCTTTGAAAGCCAGGTTCCTGGCCTATGATTATAAAAGGAAAGAACCACCAACCAAAGCTGATGGTTCCTTGTGCCAGATGTTAAATGGCACTGAAATCGAATTATCAGGACATAAAGAAACAAAATTATCATATCGGAGCAACCAAATCTGGTTGAATAATGTTCTTACGGATTCAGGTTCCTGAATTCACAGTTGACAAATTAAGTAAGATGTAACAGGAGGTGAATATGACAGTCCGTGAAATAATATCTATTTTATTATGGCCCATGGCTCTTTTCATTGTGGTCTGGATTGATTCCTGGTTGAGGGATTGGGGTCTGTTTGGAGGGTGTAATACAATGCTTGAACGTATCCTACTTGTATTATCAATTTTAGCTTACATTCTGCTTATTTACGTTGGGAGCTTTGTCGTGTGATTATTTAAAAATTAAGACCTTAAGAAAGAGGAGGAGTTGAAAATGAAAAAAGAGACTTTGGAACACATTGACCAGACTATTATAAAAATATGTGAAGAGATGAGGATGGTTAACTCAGACAAAATGGTGGCTCTGGCAGAAGCACTTGGAGTGATTCTTACAGCCAGAGCTCGTTTGAATGAAGATTAGGAAAGTTTTACATAATTTTGTTCAGCCGCGTTCTGAAGCTCTGAAAGAGCATCGTTATATGCGCGAATTGCACTTATCATATTCTGAGCCTCGTAGGACAGTTCATTTGCACATCTAGGACACTTAAAATCATGAACAGCGCTGTATAGTGCATGAGTATTGTCCATGTCAATGCTAAATGTTACAGAGGTTTTGCATTCTGGACAAGTGATAGTAAAATTCCTAACAAAATCAGAAAACATAAGACCCCTCCTTGGGTTTGTACTCGGCCATGATATAGCCTGTATATATAGTATAAAGTAACAGGAAAATAAAAGCAATAAGAAGCATGGGTGAACCGGATTGAAAAGGGGATGGGAAAAAAACATATGGGCTTTTACACAAAAAGATTATCACTTGTTGATATGATGATGATTCAGGTGATGGTGAGCCTGCTAAGAATGTTCTTTTAGAAAAGAGGAGGTGATAATTCTCATGAAAAATGGCAAGAAGCCAACCTTAAGCCAGAAAAAGGAGATGAAACTTCATGGTCTGCAGCCAGAGAACTGGCTGGTGGTAAAGGACACCAGGGAGTTTTTGGAAGTGGTAAGCAGAATGGAACTTAAGCGGATTGGAACAGACAGGAAACGGACCAGAAGATTATACAGGAGTGAGTAAGATGGCAGATGTAAAGACAAGGGAGCTTGGAAAGATTGTCAAGAAGCGTCTGATTGAATTGGAGATGACCCAGGTCCAGCTGGCAAATATATTGGGTACAAGCCCTCAAGAACTGTGCCGGATGCTGAAAGGAAAGAGACCTGGGTATAAGTATCGGAAGCAAATGCTGAAAATTCTCAAAATAAATGAGAATGATGTGGCATAGGGGGCTGGATATGGACTTGCATAAAAGAAGAACGCCCTACTTCTGGGGGAAGGTCGGGCGTTCCGATAAATACTCATCTGCATTGTACTATACCAACAGCCAAATTGCAACAGAAAGGGGGAAATCTGATGGAAGAAATTTATATATCCATGAAAGATGCATCTAAATTGGAAGAAGCAGTGTATAAAACATTCTTAAAACAGGTTTCTCAAAGAGTAAAAAAAGAGGGGTTGGTTATCAGAACAGAGAAATCTGAAAAGGGAGGCCAAGAGCGAAAATACATCAAACTTACTGACCTAAGCCCCAAAGCCCAGAAGGCCTACCGGGCCATGAAGAAGATAGATACAGAAGAAGGAAGTGATATCGTGATGGAGAACCTGCCCCCAGAGGAGCCCTGGTACCTGGATACCGATGTGAACTGGTACATAGAGAACCACAGCCAGGCATATTACAAGGCGGTGGAGCTGTCCAGGCTCCTGCAGGACATCATCAACTATTCGGATGCAGACAAGACGGAGTACATCATCCGTAAGGCGGCGGAGCTGGGAATGAGCCAAAGGACTTTGTACCGCCACATGGACAAATACCTGGAGGCAGCAGGGTGGGCCTTAAAGATGCTGCGGGAGACCGGGGCCAACTACGATTATTACAAGGTCCTGTGCCTGTGCCGCAAGCCCAAGGATTCCAACACCTTCCCTACCTTTACACCGGAAGTGAAGCAGAAGATACACAACATCTGGTTTGACAAGGACTTTGCCCGGAATGAAGGAAAGCGCCAGATGCTGTATGACAAGCTGCTGGAAATCGGTACAGCCAATGGCTGGCCCATCCCATCTTACCAGAGTGTATGCCGTTACATCTCCCACCTGATGGCAGACGGGCAGCTGGAAAGCGCCCATTTCCTTGCAGCCAAAGGTGACAGGGCGTGGAAGAACAAGCGGATGGTGAAGGCCCTGCGCGATACCCGGTCCCTCCAGGTCATGGAGGTCCTTCTGGGGGATGAACATACCTTTGACTGCTGGGTCTCCTATCAGCTGCCTAATGGGAAGGTGACGGCCATCAAGCCTAAGCTGGTGGCCTGGATTGACGCCAGGAGCCGCATGGTGCTGGGGGATATCATCTGCCGGGATGCCAATGCCCAGATACTGAAGCAATCCCTGATTAAGGTATTGTACGGAACCCCGGGAGGGATGCCGAAATACCTGAACATTGACAACGGAAAGGACTATACCTCCAGGGAGCTGACCGGCGTCAAACGCTATCCCACCCGGGAAGAAACAGAACGGTATGCCGGATTTGAGGAGGTAAAAGCGGGATTCTATCACACCATTGGGATAGAGGATTTCCACCGGAGCCGTCCTTATGAGCCATGGAGCAAATCCGAAATAGAGCGTCTGTTTAAGACGGTATGCGATGGATTCTCCCGGTGGTTTAAGAGTTACACGGGTACACTGACAGGAAGCAGGACCAGTGCCAAGATTGACAAGGACATCAAGCGTATGCTTGAACAGGGGAAGCTGCTGACCATGGAGGAGTTTTATGAGAAGTGGAGCCACTACCTGCACAACGTGTATGCGGTGAAGGTCCACAGGGGCTTAAAAAACCAGGGAGAAACATACTGTACCCCGCAGGAACTGTTTGACAAAGGGGAACGGTATGAGAAGGCCCTGCCGCCAAAATCCTTTGCCCTGCTGCAGCTGATGAAGTCAGAACGGGCACGGGTATATAACGTGGGAATCCGGAAATTCGGCCAGGTCTATAACCATCCGGAGCTGATTTATTACATGGACAAGCCTGTGGACATCAAGTATGACCCGGAGGACGTGACCCGGCTGCTTGTGTTTGACGCCCAGGACGGCCATATGATTTGTGAGGCCGAGAGCCAGGAACTGTTAAAGATTGCCCACAAGGTCCCACAGGAGGCGCTGGAACGCCACATCCGGCTCCAGAAGCAGCAGATGAAGGATGTGCGTGAGAAGCTGAAGGAAATGAGATGCCCGCTGGATGAACGGATTGCCGGCGCGGCCCAAGCCAATACCATCGTGGGAAGCATGATGATAGAAGGGGCAGGGAACAGCCAGAAGGTCATCACGCTGCCGAAGGAGGAGAGCTACCGGGAACACAGGAAGGCGGCGCGGCAGTCGGAATATATCGCCAGACAGGGCCGTGAGGCGCTGGAGAAGCTGCGCAACATGGGTTAAGTCCCAACACATAAACCAATCAAACGGAAAGGAAGGGTATCGTAAATGAAAAGTCTGGCAGAACGTGTGTGCCTCAGATTAAGAATCATAAACATGAACAAGACGGAGCTGGCCTGGCAGTTTGATAAGGAGGGGATGAGGTGTTCCCGCTCCATGCTGAGCCAGTACTTAAACGGGAAGTATCCCAGCAACCCGGCAAAGTTGGAGGAACGTCTGGAGAGGTGGCTGGAAGAGACAGAAGAGCAGGAAGCGGCTTTCCGGAAGGAGAAACCACAGGTGGCAGATAAGTATGCCCAGCAGATTGCGCGTGAGTTTGCCTCCCAGAAAGAACCGGAGGAAGCGGGAGAGCAGGAGCCGCTGCTGGAAGAGGAAGTGCCGCCCCGGATGGGAAGCAAGCCGGATGTGTTTGAATCCGATGATTACATCAACATAGTAGGCATCTGCAACCTGTGCCAGCAACAGCAGGGAAGCGCCATCGTGGTGGGGCGGTCCGGCTACGGTAAGACCTACAGCCTGAAGCAGTACGCCAGGCTGCCCCGTGTCATCTACATCGAGTGCAACGAGTCCATGAGCTGCCGGGACCTGGTAAGGCGGATAGAGAAGCAGCTGTGCCTGCCAAAGCGCTACGGTACGAATGACGAACGTCTGGAGGAAATCTGTGAGTTCTTCAACGTGAACCGGGGGTATCTGATGATAGTGGACGAGGCGGACAAGCTCATCAACAAGTACACCATCAAGAAGATTGAGCTCCTGCGCACCATCATGGATTCGGCCGCGGTAGGGATGGTACTGGCGGGGGAGCTGTCCCTGGAGGCCCACCTGGCTGCGTATGATGAACGGTTTGCCAACCGTATGGATTTTGCGTACCGGCTCCATGGCCTGGGAAAAACCGAGGTAGAGCGCTACCTGGAGGACTGGAGCGTGGAGGAGAGGGCCATGGAGGTGCTGACCAGCCGGGCCAGGAACAGCAAGAACGGCTGTTTCCGGCTGTTTGACCGGACCATGAACAACGTCATCCGTCTGATGCGGGAACGGGAACAGACGACCATCACGGAAACAATCATCAACGAGGCATCCGCCATGATGCTGCTGTAGGGAGGGAATGGACGATGAAACGTAAGATACTGACCATCACATACACATGCCCGGAGGACAAGGTGAACCTGGGGGAGGCGGACATCATGGGATATATCCTCCAGCAACTTGGGGAGCTGGGGGCCTATGATATCAACCTGAAGGCCAGTTCCGCGGAGGTGCGGGAACCGGCTGCGCCAAAGGTCAGGGAGACGGGACCCCAAATCCCTGTGTTCCTACAGGAACGCAGGAGCCGGCTCAGGAGGGAAGTGCCCTGCCTGCCAGGAGGAGGGAAAGCCTATGGGAACGGGATATAGGTATACCATCAAGACCCTTTGGGGGTTAGCCAAGTCAAAGGAGCTGGGGCTGACCGAGGAGGAGCTGCACCTACTGGTGGCCCGGGAGACCGGGAAGGACAGCATCCGTGAACTGAACCGGTCGGAGCTGTCCCATGTCTGCCATATCCTGCAGAAACAGAAGGACGATATCAAGCGGCAGGAAGGGAGGCTGCCGGAACGCAGGGGGAACCCGCAGACCGGCCGGCAGCGCCGTAAGATAGGCCAGCTGAAGGAGAAGCTGGGCTGGGAGGAGCGGCAGGTCCGTGCCCTGTGCCACCGGATGTACCGAGTGGATGCAGTGGAATGGCTGACCTATTACCAGTGCCAGGGACTGATTGAGGCCATGAAGGCCATCCTGGAGCGGAAGCCTGAAAAGGAGGATGGCCGGGGATGAAGGATAAGGAAGGTAAGGGGACGTTTGGGTCTGCTATGGCTGGGCTCCTATGTGCGCAGTTGGAAGCCACGGCCATCTACCTGGGGCATCCAGCTACACAGCAACAGAAATCTGATTGGATGGAGCTGGATACAGGAGCCCTTCTGCGCGAGAGCCAGCTTGCCAGGGAGGCGGTCCAGCTGAAGCAGACCCTGGAGCTGGGGGAGCATGTGCGCCGGGAAATAGAGAAGGAGCAGATGAAGAAGGATATGCCGGAAGGGATGCTGAGCTGATGGAAGGACTGATGCAGCTGTTTGACCGGAAATACCGGGAATACCAGGATTATCTGGATGAAAAGTCCTGGGCGGATGCGGCCCTTGCCCAGTCCTACCTCCTGGGGGTCCTGCATTGCATGTGGGCCTTATGGGACCGGAAGGCGGAGGACGCAAAGAAATACCATGATGAGATAGTGCGCCGGAGCCATAGGATAGAACCGTAAAAGAGAGGAGAGCGGAGATGAAACGGACAATTAAGTTACACACAGGAGCGGACATGACCGTTGAGGATGCCACGCATAAGATAATGACAATCCAGGAATGGAGGGAGGAAGGGACAAGACGTTTCGGCGGGGATTACATGGATTGGAAGTTTGAGTGCCCCATGTGCGGACATATTGCATCAATCAGGGATTTTAAAGAGGCCGGAGCCAAAGGACCAGACTGTGCCTGCCAGGAGTGCCTTGGAAGATATACGGGAAAGGGGGCCCCGAAGGCGGGAGATGCGTCTGGCTGCAACTGGGCGGCTTATGGACTCTTTGGTATCCCGGATGGGAAGGGGATTATTGTCCTGGATGAGGAAGGAATCGGGACGGAGTGTTTTGCATTTGCAGGACAGGAGGTGTAGTCATGCCAGGGAAACATACGAAGCTCTTTAAACGCATATTCCATGGTGACTTCCGTCCGGCTGACGGAATGGACTATTCCCGCGCATATAAACGCTGGATGAAGGAGAACTATGAAGCCCACCAGAGATTCCGGAAAACATTAAAAAAAGGCCAGCTGGAGGCGTTTGACGAATTAGAGGAAATGGATATTGAGCTATCAGGAAGGGCCCAGGAAGAGAACTACATAGCCGGGATGAAGGCAGGCATCCAGCTCATGGTGGAAGCGCTCCGGTAGATGAGGCCTGGTTTTGAGGGGAAGGGGGGACCGGTATGGCAGGGCGACCAACCTATTTCAGGCTGTATGACCATGGCAGGTACATAGGGCAGTACAGAAACTTTGAGCTTATGGAGCTGCTGGATATCCGTCACCATCAGCTGATTACCTATTATAGTGATACCGGCAGGGAGTATAAGGCGCGTTATCTGATTGAACGGATAGAGGAACCCATGCGTGGAAGTTGGGCAGCGGAGTGGGACCATGCCAGACTGAAGGTCCTGTGGGATGGTATCAGGCTGAAGGTCCTGAGGCCGGTACGGAAGAGGAAAGGCCAGGAGCCGGGGTGGTTATGGAGGTGAAATCATGGCAATGTTTGAGTATACGACCAAGGTCGAAATCCTGAAGGTGTTAATTGAAATCCTGAAGGAGTTAAGGGCCATTAGGAAGGCTATGGAAACTGAGAAAAAGTAACATTTCCGGGATACCGGAAGGAAGGAGAAACAGATGGGAACACTACTGGATGCAATCTCAAAAGAGGACCGGGTGGAGGTCACCTTTTCCGATTTCTACCGGCTCATACGGGAAAGCACATCCGCGGAACTGATGAAAAATGCCGTGGACTGCAACGTGCCGCACCGCTACATAAGGGAGATGGTAACGGGAGTGCCGGAGGAGACCGGCATGGAACCGGATGGTGAAGGGGGGAAGGAACATGTGGATACTGACACAGAATAAGGAGCGGCTGCTGACCACGGAATCCATGGATGAGATACGCATTGCAGCCCCGGGTACCGGCCGGCCGGATTACGTGCTCCTGCTTAACCGGAAGACGGACCGGAAGGAGCTTGCGTTAGGGTTTTACCGCCGGAAGGAGCAGGCAAAGGAGGTGCTCCAGGCCATCCTGAAGGAACAGTCAAATTACATCTCCTGCACGGGAGGGACGGACCTGGTTACCGGACGTCATCAGCCGGCCTTTGTGGCCATCCCACCCAAGACCTATGTCATGCCGGAGGATGAATAAGGAGGGACGAAGGGATGGAGACAGGAAAGGAAACATCCATGTATACCGTGAGCAACCACGCAAAGGAACGTTATGCCGAGCGGTGCAAGGACCGGGACAGCCGGCTGGAGATAACCGCCTATGTGGCAGAGCACAGCCAACGGATAGAGGAAGAAATCAACCGGATGCTGCGTTACGGGAAACGGGTCTATACGGGCCGGACGGAGGGCGGGAAGGACCGGGTACCCAAGGAGGTATATGTGAACGGCCTGTGGATACTGCTGGCCAATGCCGAGAACCACAACGTCATCACCCTGTACCGGGTGGACCTTGGCTGCGGGCCGGACCTGGACAAGCTGTATGTGGAACGGATGGTCCAGCGCCTGGAGGAAGCCCAGGGACGCCTGGAGGAGACAAGGCGTAAAACGGAGGAGCAGAACCGTGCCTACCAGGCCATCCTGCAGGAGGGGGAAGGACAGATACAGGAATACCAGGAGCGCATCCGTCTGCTGAAGGAGATGTGTGAAGGGTACCAGGCAGTCATGCGCAGCAGCCGGGCCGGCTTGGCCCGGGCCGCGGACGAGGTGGAGGCCATCGTCAACACGCTGATAGGAAAAAAGAAGTTTTAAGGGAGGGCCTATGGAACCAACACAAGCCCGGATAGAGCTGGTCCGGGAGGACGGGACCATCCGGATGGGCGGGACGGATGTGAGCATGGAGGACATGGCCCGGATGCTGGGGGTGTTCGCCGCCATCGTGGCAGCGGAGGCAGTAAAACGCGGAATGGGCGTGGAGGAAGTCAAGGACGCCATGCTGGACATCTTCCTGGCGGCCACGGCCCGCCTGGATGAGGAGCATGCCCAGGACATCCGGGAGGGACATACCTGGGATATGGGATAAGAAGGAGGAAGCAATGGAATACAAGCGCATTACAAGCAAGGGCGGGGTCAACATCCCCGTGAAACTCAGGCGGTCCATGGGGATGGAACCCAGGGACGCCATTGAGCTGGAGGTCAATGACAGGAACGAGCTGGTCATCCGGGCCTACCAGGCCCGCTGCATCTACTGCGGCAGCGGGGAAATCCATCTTAAGAAAAATGGCAAAGGGGTCTGCCGTGCCTGCGCAGACCAGCTGGTGGATGAATACGTGAAGCAGAAACGGAAGGAGCTTACATGATGGATTTGGGACTGGTAAATGATAAGGAGCTGGTGGACCTGGCCGTGGCGGCCATGAAGGTGGCCGAGGATGCCAGGTCCGCCCTGGAGAAATACAAGGCGGAAATCCAGAACCGGGGACTGTCGGTCTTAAAGGACCGGAATAACCAGTACTGCCGCATGTACGGGACGGACGGCAGCTATGTGGCCGTGTCGGAGCCGAAGGAGATAGACATCCTCAACATGCCCCGGTTAAAACAGGCCATCGGTGAGGATGTGTGCACAGGGCTGGTGACGGAGACCACGAAGACCACCTATACCCTGGACAGGAAGCTGCAGAAGGCCCTGAAGGCCATTGCCGCCAACGATTATACCTTTGAGTACACATTAGAGGATTACCTGAAGGAGATGAGCGTACCGGTGAGCGAGGGCCAGAGGGAGGTGCTGGCCCGGAGGCTGAAGGGGGACTACAAGGAGGATAAGAAGACACTGCTGTCCGTCCTGGGATATCTGGGCAAGGGGACCACGGAGGAGGCCGCGGAGGCCGCCGCCCCCAACCTGGACATGGACCTGTACTACATATCAAAGATTAAAAACGCAGAACTGATACAGGCCATCCTTCCGGATGAGGGGATTGACTGGAGCATGGATGAAATCAAGCGGTCCCTGATTGTGACATCCAAGCTGAAGCTGGAAATTGCCTATGAAAGGGAGGACAAGTGATGAAAGCAGACGAAAAGAGACAGGCCGTGGCCAGGAAGTATGACGAGCTCATCGGAAGGAACCACTACAGCCAGCCGCTGCGGGACTACTGCTACCGGAAACACAGTGATGGGAACTATTACAGCGACTGCTCCAGCTCCATCTGTTATGCATACAAGGAAGCCGGATATGGTTTCGGCATCCTGAACACAGCCGGCATCTACCAGTCCGCGCGGCTGGTGACGGTGGACGTCCCCATCCGGGACGGCCAGGTGCGGGACATCGGCCTGCTGCGGGTAGGTGACATGCTGGAGTTTGCCGGGACGGACGAGAGCCGGCCGCAGACCATCGGCCATGTGGAGATGGTGCATACGCTGGACGGGGAGGATACCATCATCTGCGGGCACGGAAGCGGCCGCCCATCCTATAAGAACATGGTATCCTACTGTACCCAGCGCCAGAACACGAAGACATCCACCAAACGCGGGAACAAGGGACTGGTGTGCGTCCGGCGCTATCTGCTGGATGACGTGGTGCCGGAGGAGCCGGCCAGGAAATCCGGCTGGCAGGAAGAGGACGGCGTCTGGCGGTTTTACCTGGGGGATACAGGCCAATGTGTCCGTAACGCCTGGTATCTGGACGTGGATGGCCGCTGGTACTGGTTTGACGGGACCGGCCGCATGGTCAGGGACACCTGGTACCAGTACCAGGGAGACTGGTACTATCTGGGAAGTGATGGTGCCATGGTAAAGGGACAGCAGACCATAGATGGGAAATGGTACCTGATGGACGGGGCCGGCCGCATGGTCACGGAGCCGGTCATACTGACCCCGGATGCGGACGGCGCACTTAAGTGGGAAGGCCTGGCGGAATAAGAGGAGGGGATACGGATGCGCAGGGAGCTGATGGAGGAGCTGGAAGCGGATACCACCCTGGAGGATATCGCGGAGCCGTACCGCCTGGTGGTGGAAATGATAGGTTTAAAGAACGTGCTGAAGCTGTCCCGGTATTTCATGGGGGACAAGATATACCTGCCCAAGGCGGAGCGCATCCTGGCCCCGGCGCGGAACCGCCGGATACGGCGGGAATACAATGGTCGGAACGCCAAGGAACTGGCCAAGGAGTACGACCTGACCACCAACCAGATATTACAGATTGTACGGGACCTGGACCCGACACAAATCAGCCTGTTTGAGTTCCTGGACGGGGAATCCGGAGAGGCTGGAAAAAGATGAGTTGTCCAAAATGCTTGGGCTAACAATATGTTTCCAGATGGATTATCCTATGGACATGACGAAAGTCATGTCCTGTTTTTTTGTCCCAGGACAGACAGAACGAGCGAGGAGGAATGGGAAATGGAGAACGTATTACAGACCTTGGCGGGGCAGTATACCCAGCAGCTGGCCCTCATGATGGCGGCCATTGCGGTGGCGGCCTTTACGGTCAGCGTCATCACGGAGGTAACCAAGGAAATCGGCTTTTTGGGAAGGATACCCACGGCCGTGCAGGTGATTGTGCTGTCGGTCATCCTATGCCAGCTGGTTTACTGGTGGTATGTGACCGGCACGGAGGCCGCGGCCGCCTGGTGGGGACCGGTCCTGGCCCTGGTAGTGGCCTTTTATGTGGCCTTCCTGGCCATGTACGGCTGGGAGAAGCTGGCACAGCTGTGGGCAAGATACAGACATCCGGGAGGAAGCGCATGAACGATGCAGTCACAATCGGCATGGCAGCCACTGCGGTGGGGACGGTCCTCTGGTTCCTGGTAAAGATGATGATTGATGACTTCAAGCGGTCCGTAAGCGGTGTCGGGAGCAAGCTGGACAGCACCATTGCCAGGTTTGACGAGCGGGTCACCAAGCTGGAGGACAAGCAGGAGGCGGACATCAAGGCGGTACAGAAGGAGCTGAGCTCCATCAAGGGTGATTTTGCCACGACCTTCGTGCTGCGGGAGGATTTCTTCCGGAGCATGAACGGGGTGGAGGACAAGATGCGGTCCATGGACAGCAAGCTGGACCGGTTACTGGTAAGACAGGGAGGCAAAGCGGATGGATGATAGGGAGCTGGCTGAAATCCAGCACAACAAGGCAGTCAGGGGCTATATCATACGGTCCCTGGTAAAAGGATATAACAACACGGCGCTGACCAGGCAGCTGTCCAATTCCATGATAGCGGCGGGATTAATCGTATCCCCGGACATCACCAAATACCTGGATTACCTGAAGGACGCCGGATACATTGAGTTCACGAACCTGAAGGTGACCGCCTACAACGCATACGCCAAGGATGCCGTGATACGGCTGACCAAGGCCGGTGTGGACCTGGCGGAGGGCACCATAGAGGACGCGGGAGTGGATGTCTGATGGGAAGGACGAGGAAGAAGAACCGCATATCCTCCAAGATTGACGAACTGCCGTCTGAAATCAAAGGACAGGTAGACGTGATGCTGGCCGATACATCCAACAGCTACCAGGACGTCAGCGGCTGGCTGAAGGAAAAGGGCTATGAAATCAGCAGAAGCAGCGTGGGGCGGTATGCGGTCCGGAGCAACACGGCCGCCCAGCGCTTACTGGAGGCCCAGTCCCGGACCGAGGCCCTGGTAAACGTGGTCCGGAAGAACCCGGATGCGGATTATACCGAGGCGGGTCTGATGCTGATGATGGATGGCCTGATTAACCGCCTGGCAACGGCTGAGGATGAGTTTGACTACCTGCCGTTAGACAAGGCAGGCCGTCTGATTGCCTCCTTAAGCCGGACCAAGGCCTATAAGGATAAGGTCCGCCAGGATATGAAGGATAAGGCGGACCTGGCCTTTCAGGAAATGGAGGAGGAAATCATGAAGACCATCAAGTCAGACCCGGAGCTGAAGATGAGGCTGAAGGAAATCCTGACCCGTGCAAAGGAGCTGATGCTGCATGATTGATATCAACGAATACCTGGAGCGCCTGGAAGAGGAGGAAGGCCGGGAGGAGCAGGAACGGGAGGCCCATCAGCGGGAGCTGTTTGAGGCATATGTCCTGCGCCGGACGGACCATGAGCCGGAGCGCCGGGAGCTGATGCGGATGTACCGGGACGGGCATCCCCTGACGGGTCCAAGGGGGCTCAGGAAGCGCCTGGCCGCCATCGACCTGGGATACTTTGGCCGGGCCTACTTAAAACACTACTTTGTCCGCAAATCCCCGGCCTTCCATGAGGAGCTGGATGCAGTCTGGACCGGGGGCGTGCTGAAGGGGCGCAACCCATACCAGGAAGCGGCCGCCATCTCACGGCTGGACGGGAGCCGGAACGTGGTGGCAGCGCCGAGAGGCCATGCAAAGTCCACCAACTTTACATTTAAGGATTCCCTGCACGCGGCTTTATACCGGTACAAGCATTACATCATCATCCTGTCTGATTCGTCCGACCAGGCCGAAGGGTTCTTAACGGACATCAAGACAGAGCTGGAAGAAAACCGGGACATCCAGGAGGACTTCGGCCGGCAGCAGGGAAAGGTGTGGAAGGGGAATGTCATCCTGACGGCCCAGGACATCAAGATTGAGGCCATCGGCTCCGGAAAGAAGATACGGGGCCGCCGGCACCGGGCCTGGAGGCCGGACCTGATTGTCCTGGACGATGTGGAGAATGACGAGAACGTCAACACGGCGGAGCAGCGCCGGAAGCTGGAATCCTGGTTCAAGAAGGCGGTATCCAAAGCCGGGGATACCTATACGGATATCATGTACATCGGTACGGTGCTCCATTACGATTCCCTGCTCAGCGGAGTATTGAAGAATCCGGAGTATGATTCCCGAACCTATCAGGCCGTGCTGTCCTTTGCAAAGCGGGAGGAACTGTGGGAGCGCTGGATAGAGATTTATACCAACCTGTTTGACGATAAGCACAAGGAACACGCCCGGGAATTTTACGAGGCAAACGAGGCGGAAATGCTGATAGGAACCCAGGTCCTGTGGCCGGAGAAGATGGATTATTACAAACTGATGGTCATCCGCATTTCAGACGGAGAGGCGGCCTTTAACAGCGAATTGCAGAACAATCCCATCGACCCGGATAATGCGGCCTTCAACCCGGAGTGGTTTGATTACTACGAGGAGGAGCTGGTGGACTTTACGGACAGCCGATACCTCTTTGTCGGGTCCAATGACCCGTCCCTGGGGAAGAACAAAAAGGCGGACACGTCCTCCATCATCAACCTGGCCCTGGACCAGTACACCGGATACATGTATGTGGAGGCGGCCAGCGTGGAACGCAGGAAGCCGGATGTCATCATCCAGGACGTGTTTGAGATGTCAAGGCGCCTGAAGCGCGATTACCATAAGGGGTTCTTCCGGTTCGGGGTGGAGACGGTGCAGTTCCAGTACTTCTTCAAGGAAGTCATGGCGCAGCTGTCGGCAGAACTGGGGGAGTACATCCCCATCGAGGAAATCCAGTCCACTGCCAACAAGATGCTGCGCATCCAGTCCCTGCAGCCCTACATTAAAAACGGGTATATCAAGTTTAACCGGAAGCATAAGACGCTGCTTAAGCAGCTGGAGGAGTTCCCGATGGGCAGGAATGATGATGCCCCGGACGGCCTTCAGATGGCCGTGGCCCTGGCGGTGGCGGTGAAGTCCATGGCGAAGAAGACAGACTATAAGTCCGTGTTAAGGCGGGCCATGCGGTTTGGGGAGGGGGCATACTGATGGCAAAGAAGAATAAGAAGGGATTACCACCGGAAATGGCAAAAGGCGGGGGGCCCATCATGGCAGCGGTTGCCATCCGGGATGTGAACGATAAATTCAGCAGCTACCCGTCTGACGGCCTGACACCGGTAAAGCTGGCCCGGATATTCAAGGAGGCGGACGCCGGGGACCCCTTCCGGCAGATGGAGCTGTTCGAGGAGATGGAAAGCAAGGACACCCATCTGTTCTCCCAGCTGCAGACCCGCAAGCTTGCGGTGACGGGCCTGGACTGGGAGGTGCAGCCCTTTTCGCAGGACGGAACAGACCAGGAGATAGCGGCTTTCGTGGAGGAACAGCTGAAGGAGCTGGACGGGTTCAGCGACAACCTCATGGACATCCTGGATGCCATCGGAAAGGGCATCAGTTTCCAGGAAATCGAGTGGGAATACCGGGACGGCCATGTGGTGGTGGGGAACATTGAGTACGTCCACCAGAAAAAGTTTTATTATGATACCCTGACCGATGCGCTCATGCTCCGGACGGAGGCGTTCCCGGGAGGGATACCCCTTCCGGAAAACAAGTTCATCGTCCACCGTTACAAGGCGCGTTCGGGCCACCCTTCCCGGTATGGCGTCCTGCGGGTGGTGGCCTGGATGTACCTGTTTAAAAACTATGACCTGAAGGACTGGGTCAGTTTCTGCGAGGTCTACGGGATGCCCCTGCGGCTGGGGACCTATGACGCAACGGCCAGTGAAAAGGATAAGGCAGCCCTGATGGATGCCATCGTAAGGATGGGGACGGATGCCGCGGGTATCGTGCCGTCCGGGACTGACATCAAGTTTATTGAATCCAACAAGCAGTCCAGCGTGGATATCTATGAAAGGCTGGCCCGGTTCTGTGATGAACAGATGAGCAAGGCCATCGTGGGGCAGACCCTGACATCGGATTCCGGCGGTTCCTACGCCCAGTCCAAGACCCATAACGATGTGAGGAAGGACCTGACGGAGGCGGACTGCAAGGCGGTGATGGAGACGGTGCGCCGGGACCTCATCCGGCCGCTGGTGGAGTTCAACTTCGGCATCCGGGCCCATGTACCGTACTTCGTCCTGAACGCCACCGATACGGATGACCTGAAGGAAACCGCGGAAATCGTGAACACCCTGGCGGCCACCGGTCTGGAAATCCCTAAGAGCTGGCTGTACAAGAAGTTCAATATCCCGGCCCCGGAAAAGGGGGAGGAAACCATTGGGAAGGCCCCGGCAGCTCCCGGGATGCAGGGGATGGGGCAGCCTGGCACCGGCATGTTCCAGGGCCTCAGACTGAAGGCCGATGGAAAGGAAGCAGACGGCCAGCGGGTGCTGGACCGCCTGGAGGAGGCGGCCGTGAAGCAGTCCAGTGCCTTTTTCCGGCAGATGATGTCACCGGTCCTGGAGCTAGTGGAGCACTGCGACAGCCTGGAAGGCCTGCAGGAGCAGCTGAAGGACGAGGAGGCCCTGCGGCAGTTATACAATGCCATGAAGGTGAAGGATTTTGACCAGCTGGTGGAGCAGGTCATGTATGTATCAAACATGTTGGGGCGGATGCAGGATGGATGAGCAGATATTAAAGGAACTGAAGGAAGGGACGGAGCCGGAGGTGTTCGGTGAAGCTTTAGCGTTCCTGGAACAGAAGGGGGTCATCCGGTATGAGGACTTCAGGAAACTGAAGGAATGGTACCGCCCCCTGGCATTTTCGGTTGCCGGTTATACGGAGCTTGAGGTCCTGAACCAGTTCCTGGAGGAACTGAAAAGGGCCATAGAGGAAGGGACCACGAAGGCACGATTCCAGGAAAACATGGACCGTTTCCTGGAGGAGAGGGGCTATGACGGCCTGACGCCTTATCATGCGGACCGTATCTTCCGTCAGAACATGCTTACAGCCTACAGCGTAGGCCATTACCAGCAGATGACGGACCCGGATGTGATGGGACAGCGGAGGTACTGGCAGTACCAGACGGCCGGGGACAGGCATGTGAGGGAAAGCCACGCGGCCATGGACGGCCGGGTATTCCCAGCGGATTCCCCGGTGTGGGATATCTGGTATCCGCCCAACGGATTCGGCTGCCGGTGTATGGTTGTCTCCAGGACGGAGGAGCAGGTAAGGCGTATGGGGCTTACCGTAGAGCAGGCCCTGCCGGATACGTCCAATATGGCCACAGGAGAGACGGAGGCGCTGCTGCCGGACCCGAAGTTCCGGACGAACCCGGCGAAGGCGGAGTGGAGGCCGGACCTGGCTGCGTTCCCACCGGTCTTAAGGAAGCTGTACCAGGAACAGCAGAAGGCGCGTAAGGCCAATCCGGACCGTCCGGCGGGGAATTCCAGCCCCGGATAAATTTAACGCGTCAAAACGCGTCAATGGCGCGTTAAAACGCAAAACAGAAAGGCGCATGGGATGAAGAAGACAGAATTAACGGTCCGGCCCCTGTCGGGAATCGACCTGAGCGGGGTGCCGGAGGTCATCCGGGTGCTGCCCAAAGGGCATGTGAGCAGCACAAAGGGAGACTTTGAGGTGGATGACCGGGATATTGCCGGAATCATCCAGCAGTTCAAGGCACGCCGGCTGGACCTGGTGATTGATTATGAGCACCAGACCCTGAGTGACGTGCAGGCCCCGGCGGCCGGCTGGATAAAGGACCTGTATCCGGGTGAGGATGCCCTGATGGCCCGGGTGGAGTGGACCAAAAAGGGGCGGGAGTATATCGCCAACAAGGAATACCGCTACCTGTCCCCGGTGGTACTGGTTAAAAAGGCAGACCAGCACGCGGCGGTGTTCCACAGCGCGGCGCTGACCAATACCCCGGCCATCACCGGTATGTTTGCAATCATAAATTCCGATGCATTGAGCATTGAGGAAGAGGAGGAACCAAGAATGGAATTAAGTGCACTGATTGAACTTCTGGGGCTGGAGGAAGGGGCGGCAGAAGAGGACGTCCT
Organism: Enterocloster sp. OA13; assembly: GCF_022440595.1. Lineage (NCBI taxonomy): Bacteria > Bacillati > Bacillota > Clostridia > Lachnospirales > Lachnospiraceae > Enterocloster > Enterocloster sp. OA13. The sequence continues at coordinate 6,318,297 of NZ_JAKNTF010000001.1, forward strand.
GAAGCGGATTAAGGAGCTTACACAGCAGGCAGCGGAGGAAGGACAGGGGGGCCAGGAAGGAAAGGAGGGCCCGGCAAAGGAAGGGACACAGCTGGTAGCCAACAAGACCGTGCTGGACCTGTTAGGCCTTCCGGAAGATGCAAGGACAGAGGATGTGACGGCAAGAATCATGGCATTCAAGGCCGGTGACTCTGTCCTGCAGCGGCGGGTGGCGGAGCTTGAAAAGCAGGCGGCCAGCCAGAAAGCGGAGGAACTGGTGGGCCTGGCCATGAAGGATGGGAAGCTGTCCCCGGCCCAGAAGGAATGGGCGGTTGCGTACGCCCTGTCCGACCCCAAGGGCTTTGCCAAATTTGTGGAGAAGGCCCCGGTGGTGGTCCCCATGGGAAAGACCGCCTTTGCGGCGGATGAATGGAAACAGGACGGGGTTGACTGGAAGATTTTAAAGAACCAGGGCGTGACCGAGGAGGATTTAAAGAAGTATGGAGGTATGGAAGATGATACGGACGGGGAATGAGAAGTTAGACCCTAATACGCTGGTGCTGCCGGTGGCAGCCGGCGCGGCCATCACGGAGGCCACCATGGTGGCCCTTGGGACGGACGGATATGCGGTGCCGGCCTCGAAGGCGGCCAACCTCACGGTGGCCGGGGTGGCCCTGGAGCCGGCGGATAACCGGAACGGGGAGGACGGGGACATCCGGGTGAAGGTGCGCCGCGGGGCATTCGTGATGGAGAATTCCGCCACCCCGGGGAGCCAGGCAAAGGCAACGGATATCTTAAGGACCTGCTATCTGGAGGATGCGGTCACCATCAGCATGGCCTCCACGGGAAGCAGCCCGGCCGGAACGGTGCTGGCGGTAGAAGCGGACGGGGTGACGGTGTGGTTCAACCAGCCGGTCATGCCGGCCGCGGAGTAAGCAAGCATAAGAATGAGGAGGAAACAGCCATGATTATTAACCAGGCGAACATCCGGAGCATGTCCATCGGATACAGCGTGATTTTCAACAAGGCCCTGGCGGAAACGCCAACGACCTACCAGCAGATAGCAACCACAGTACCCAGCACCACCCGGGACCAGTCCTATAACTGGCTGGGGCAGATGCCGCAGATGCGGGAATGGATTGGGGACCGTGAAATCCAGAACCTGAGTGCCTATGATTATGTCATCAAGAACAAGAAGTTTGAGATGACCATTGCGGTCCCGCGGGATGACATTGAGGATGATACCTACGGCGTATACAACCCAATGTTCCAGAATCTTGGCGAGTGTGCAGCACGTCATCCCAATGAACAGTGCTACGGTGCACTCATGGCCGGGTTTAAAAACGCGTGTTATGATGGTAAGCCCTTTTTCAGTGCGGACCACCCGGTAGAAAAGAAAAAGGTATCCAACCTGGGCACCAAGAAGTTATCCATGGAGGCCTACAAGGCGGGACGTACCGCCATCATGAGCCTGGTGGGAGACAAGGGCAAGAGCCTGGGCCTGGTGCCGGACCTGTTAGTGGTATCCCCGGCCAATGAGGAGATGGGACGGCAGATACTGGAGGCGGAGTTCATAAACGGCAGCTCCAACGTGTACAAGGGGACAGCAAAACTCCTGGTGGAACCGGAACTGGCGGCCCAGGAGGACGCATGGTATCTCCTGTGTACCAGGAGGTCCCTGAAACCTATCATCTACCAGGAACGCAAGAAGATAAAGCTGGTCAGCAAGACGGCGGATAATGATGACAATGTATTCATGCGGGACGAATTCCTGTACGGCGCGGACGGCCGCAATAACGTAGGCTACGGTTTCTGGCAGATGGCTTATGGCAGCACCGGGGAATCAAGCTAAGGGAAGGGAAGGAGACAGACATGGCATACTGTGAAGCGGGGGACGTCATGGACATGCTGAAGGAGGATGCCATGAACCCTATTATCGGTGACCGGTACATTGAGGACCCCCAAAAACGCCGGGAGATGCTGGAGCCCCTGGCCCGTGAGGCCATCGGGGATGCGGATGCGGAGATAGACGGGTACCTGATGAAGCGGTACCCGGTCCCCATGTCCCCCGTGCCGGCGGTCATCCGGAAGTACTCAAAGGACATCGCGGTCTATAACCTGATTTCACGGGCGGGAATCGATGAAGGGGAACGGGAGAACAACTACCTGACGCGGTATAAGAACGCCATCGCGTTCTTAACAAAGGTGGCAAAAGGTGAGACCGACATCGTGAAGGAAGGCACGGACCCGTCAAAAGCAGCAGCGGAGGGATTCCGGATATCATCCAGCCCAAGGCTGTTTTCCAGGGCAACCATGAGGGGGCTTTAAGATGCGGATGACCACAACCCTGTCCGGGGATTTCCCGGAGCTCCAGAAAAAGCTGGCGGGCCTGTCGGGCATAAACCGGTCCGCACTGATGAAGGACGTGGCGGAGGGGCTGTGGTCCACCACCATGGACCGGTTCCGGAGCAGGAAAAGCCCGGAGGGGAAGCCCTGGCCTGTCTCCCTGCGGGAACAGGAGGGACAGGGCATCACGCTGACCCAGACCACCCGCCTGAAGCAGTCCATCCGGGCCATCGCGGATTCCACCGGAGCGGCGGTGGGGACCAATACCATTTACGCGGCCACGCACCAGTACGGGGATGAGAGGACCATCCGGGCCAAGAAGGCAAAGTACCTGAGGTTCCGGTACAAGGGTGTGTGGGTCACGGCAAAGAGGGTGACCATCCATATCCCTGCAAGGCCATTTTTAGGGATTTCAGATGAGGACCTGCAGGAAATCCGAAGCGAAGTGGAATACGCAGTCAGGAGGGCCTGATGAGACGGGAAAAGGAATACCTGAAGGAATGCCTTGAAAAGGCAGGAATCAAAAATGAAGTGATTACCACCTGGAAACGGCTGCAGCTGAAGACGGACAGCCATGTGGGAGCGGTGCTGCGGGAAGGCCAGACCATCACGCGAGACGGCTCAAAACGCAACTATGAAGACCAAAACGGGGTTCGGTGCGTGCGGACCAGGGTCTATGCCGTGGACACCCGCTTCAAGGTGGTCATCGGGGAATATTCGGAGGAGGCCTGTGAGGCCATCTTCCTGGCGTTCTTAGAAGCGCTGGGACAAGGAATCCGTCTGGATGGAAACTATGTGGACATTGAACTGGGAGAGGTGGAGTGGGTCGATAAGGAGGACAGCATCCTGAAGGCCAACATCGCATGCCAGATACCGGTCACCTTCCACGGGGGCATTTACCGGGATGACAAAAAGAAAGCGGCATCGGTCGGAGGAATCCGGCCGGCCTGAGAAAGGGAAAGGAAAAAGGCAATGGCAAAGGAAGAAAAGGGGACGGGCGCGGAGACCGCAGCAGAACCGGCTGTGCCTGTCCATGAGACCATAGAACACTGGTACAACGTGCACGGCACGGGTCCGGCCGTCTACGCCGGCACCCTGTGCCTGAAGGGCTGGAGGCCCGGGAAACAGGTGACGGAGCAGGAATACCTGGAAGCCATCACTGCATTTAAGGAGGGACCCATGGCCGGAACGGGAGGAACAAGATGAGCTTGAGGGACGTGACATTTGTTGTGGAGGACGGGAGCCTGGGCAATTCCGGAAGCACCGGGACCGGGGTCCACGTAAAGATTGGGGCTTCCCCGGTGGAGACAACGGTCCCCATCCTGATTACAGGGAGCATGAAACCGGAGCAGATGAAGGAAAAGCTGGGGCTCAGCCCCCTGGCGGACGCCTGCATTGACAGCGTTGAGAACGGGGCATCCCGGATTTACTGCGTGCCGGTCCGTCCGGAGACCGCAGGTACCAACGGGGAGGTTGCCCACAGCGGGACGGGGGGAGGGACCGTAAGCGTAAGCGGGACACCGAACAACGCATATGATATCATCCTGAAGATAACGGAGGACGGACCGCCCAATACGGCAGCCTTCTGCTGCTCCGTCAATGGCGGATACAGCTACGAAGCGGAGGAGACCATCCCGCTCAGCGGGAAGAAGGAGCTTGCCGGTACCGGAATCACCCTTACATTTGCGGAAGAATTCAAGGCAGGGGATACCTACCGGTTTTCAACCACGGCCCCGGCCGTGAGCAACAGCGCGGTCCTAAAGGCGGTGGAAAGCCTGTATAACAGTGACCTGGACTTTGAGTTCATCCATGTGGCCGGGACATCCGCGAAAGCACTCTGGGCCTCCCTGGCTGCCAGTGCGGAACTGTTCCTGTCCCTGTACAGACGCCCTGTGTTCTTCCTGTGTGAGGCACGTAATAAAGGGGCGGAGGAAAGCCTGGATGAATATACCGCCGCGCTGAAGGCGGAGGCCAAGGGGATAGACAGCTATTACGTCCAGGTGTGCAGCGCCTGGTCCCAGTACACACGCTGGGACGGCCGGGAGCAGTGCATCAACAACGCCGGGATTGTGGCGGGGCTGTACGGGATAGCCGGCGTGGCCCAGTCCATAGGCCGCGTGGATACCTTTTCCATCTCGGAGGCCAAGATGACCCGGCTCATGCCGGAGGGCATTGAGGACCATATCAGCGAGCTGGATGACGCCGGCTACCTGACCTGGCGTAAGTACTACGGCATTGACGGATGCTATGTAAACAACGCGCGTGTGCTGTGCCGCGAGGGCAGCGATTACCGGTATGCGGAGCATGTGCGCGTACTGAACAAGATGATACGGGAAATCTACAAGCGGGCTGTCAACATGGTGCAGATGGATATCAGCGCCTCCGATGACATGGAGACGGATATCAACAACATCCTGGAGACCCTGAACATCCCCCTGGAAGACATGGCGGAGGCCGGGGAACTGTCAAGCGGTTCCGTGTCCATTGAGGACCTGGAGCATGTGAACATCCTGCAGGATGAGCGCCTGGACCTGGTGATATCCTTTGTGCCGAGGGGGTATGTCCGGGAATTCCGGTTCAGCCTGGCCATGGAGAACCCATACAGGAATTAGGAGGGACTGGGAAATGGTCAACGGAAAGGTATACAGCTGGGAGGACATCACCATCAATGTCCCGGGGCTGGAGGAAATCGCCATCACGGAGATATCCTATGACTTTGAGCAGGAAGCGGAGCTCATTTACCGCAGGGGAGGCGCACCATGCGGCTATGGGACCGGAAACAAGAAGAATACGGTGAAGGTGGTCATGGGGCGTGAGGATTACAACGTGCTGTTAGCCTGGTGCAAACGGAAGGGAAAGACCCTGTCCCGCCTGCTGCTTGACAAGATAACCGTATCCTATGCCAATGAGGACCAGGATACGGTGACGGATGTCTTAAACAAGGTCATCCTTAACAAGCACAGCTTTTCCGCAAAGCAGGGGGATAAGGAGAACACGGTATCACTGGACGGTTTTGCCTGCCGTGGCGGGAAGTTAAACGGCGTGAATTTCTAATTATAAGAAAGAGGAGAAAGAAATGGAAGCAAAGGAACTGAGAGAGCAGCTAAAGGGGACGGATGAGAAGTATTACGAGGTGACCGTCACCCTCCAGGTGGATGACGAGACGGAGGAGGACAAGACCTATTTCTTCCGTAAACCCAAAACCCCATCCTACGACCGGTACTTAAAGACGGTCCAGACCTCAAACAGCAAGGCCCTGACGGCATTCTGCCTGGATAACATCCATCCGGACCAGCGGGAGACGCTGGAGGCGGACTTTAAGGAGTACCCGGCCATGGCATTGTCGGTTGGGGAGAAGCTGCTGGCCATGCTTGGCCTGTCAAAGGCGACCGCAGTAAAAAAGTTATAGAGGATGCGCAGGGGGAACTGGAGGCGGACTTCGTGGGGACCAGCCGGCTGCTCATCCATATGTACCTGCCTTCCGGCATGATACCGGGAGAACTGGACGGGATGGACGCGGATGACTTCATCCGTCTGGCGGGCCTGGCCAGGTGCGCACGCCGCTGGCGGCAGGATGACCTGGAACAGGGATTCACCCGGGCACTGGGAAACCTGTTCCAGGAATAAAAAAGCCCCAGTCATAGAAAGACCGGGGGCTTGCCTGTCAGCCTGGAGCGGTAAAAACGCCATGCGTTGTGGAAATCCCGTCCCATGGAGAAGGGCCGCCTGTCCTTGGGGAGATGGGCACAGGCCCACCACAGATAGGGACCACAGAACAGGAGATATGCGGTGACAAGGACGGCCATGACCACAAGGTACAGTGACAGGCTGACGGCCAGTATGAGTGCCATTATGAGCCAGAGCCCATGGAACATACAAGCGCCTCCTTTCCAAACACATCTTTATACCATCATCATAACATAAGCGAGCCCGTGACACAAGGAGGAACGAACCATGGGGATGGAATCTGTTTATAAGCTGAGCGTGGTACTGAACATGGTGGACCAGCTGACCGCCCCCATGGGGAGGGCGTCCCAGAACCTGGGTTCCCGCCTGTCGGGCCTGCAGTCCGGTTTTGGGATGGCGGCCCTGGCCGGAGGTGGGATGACGGCGGCGGGCGTGGGAATCACAAACGGGATGATGAAGATTGCCGGTTCCACCTTCGAGACCCAGGATGCCCTGGCAGAGCTTAAGTCGCTGGGAATCACAGACCTGAAAGCGGTGGAGGATGCGGCCAGACAGTTTTCAGACACCTGGGCCGGGACCACAAAGGCTGATTTCATCACAGCCGCCTATGACATCAAATCGGGCATCGCGTCCCTGACGGACGAAGGGGTGGCGCAGTTCACGGAGCTGGCCGGCCTGACGGCCAAGGCCACCAAGTCCACGACCGGGGAGATGACCTCCCTGTTTGCGACCGGGTATGGCATTTATAAAGGGTATTACTCAGAACTGTCAGACCTGGAATTCGGGGAGATGTTTGCGGGCGGTATTGCGACCGCCGTCAAGGCGTATAAGACCAGCGGCTCGGAGATGGCCTCGGCCATCAGCGCCCTGGGAGGGACCGCCACATCGGCCAATGTGCCGTTGGAGGAGCAGCTGTCCGTGCTGGGCATGCTGCAGGCCACCATGTCGGGCAGCGAGGCAGCCACCAAATATAAGGCGTTATTAAATGCCGCCACCGGGGCGGGTGAGAAGCTGGGGCTCAACTTCCTGGACGCTGACAAGCAGCTCAGGAGCCTGCCGGAAATCCTGGGAATCCTGAAAAGCAAGTATGGGGATACCATTGATGCGGTGGAGAAGAAAAAGATAAAAGAGGCCTTCGGCTCGGACGAGGCGGTGGCCGTCATCGACCTCCTGTACGGGAAGACAGGCGAACTGCAGACGGGCATCCTGGATATGTATGATGCACTGGGAGGAGGAAGCAGCGCCGCCCAGGAGATGGCAACGGCCATCAACGCAACGGAATCCCAGAAGTATACGGTGTTAAAACAGCGGTTACACAACGTGACGGAGGAGCTGGGGGTGAACCTGCTGCCGACCGTGAATGACTGGATTGGGAAGGCAGGGCAGGCCGTGGGGAAGGCGTCCGAATGGATTGCGGAGAACCAGGGGCTTGCATCCGGCATCCTGAACGCGGTCCTGTTCCTCGGGATGTTCCTGACCGTGACGGGGAGCGTGACCTCCATCATCGGCATCTTCGGGACGGCGATAACACGGACCATCGGCATAGTGGGCGGCTTAAAAAGCGGCTTTGAGACCCTGCGGATTTACGGGATGTACGCCGCGGATGGAATCAAGGCCATGGGGGCCGGCCTGCTCAACATGGTCCGGCAGGGGATTGCTTCGGCAGCTGCGGCCCTTCCGGGCCTGATATCCAGTGTGTGGGGCTTCACAACAGCCCTGTTAGCCAATCCGGTGACCTGGATTGTCATCGGGATTGCGGCCCTGACGGCCGGGCTTATCCTGCTCTGGAAGAACTGGGATAAGGTATCCGCCTTCATCCAGAACGTCTGGAATGCCTGTGTGGAGAAAGTACGGGCGGGCCTGCAGGCCATGAAGGACTTCTTCTTCAACATTGGCGGCGCGATTGTCTCCACGGTATCAAATGTGTTCAACCGGGTCCGCGGGGCTGTCAGCAGCCGGATGGAGGCGGTCCGGAACGTGATGGGCAACGTGATGGGGGCTGCGGTCGGGACTGTCAGACAGAAGCTGGACAACATGAAAAATGCCTATGAACAGAATGGCGGGGGCATACGTGGGATTGCGGCTGCTGCGGTAGAGGGCGTCAAGGGCTACTATACGGCAGGTTTTGATTTCCTGAATACATTGACGGGAGGAAAGCTGAACGGCATCAAGGAGCTATGGAGCCAGGGCCTGGCAAAGGTCCGTGGTGTGGTGGACGGGGCAGTAGGTCTGTTCAAACAGTCCGGCACCAAGATAATGGAGACCTTTACCGAAGGAATCCGTTCCGCCGTGAACAAGCCGGTGGAGGCGGTGAAGGGGGCCCTGTCCAGAATCCGGCAGATGCTGCCCTTTTCCGATGCGAAGGAGGGACCCCTGTCCCAGCTTACCCTGTCCGGCCGGCGTGTGTTTGAGACCATCCATACCGGCATGAGCCAGACGGCCTCCCTGCCGGCGGATACGGCGAGGGACGCATTCCAGGCACTGAGTGATGAAAACCAGGAAGGAGGCGCGGCTTTTGCCAGGCTGTTGACCGGAGGGAAGGAAGAAAGGAAACCGTCCGGCCAGGGAAACATATGGAGCCAGAGGCAGCAGGGAGGCGGGACCGTCATCCAACGCCTGGAGCTGCATGTGTCCCTGGAACGGCTGAAGGACCTGCCGCTCTTATTCAAGCTGATTGACGACATCAAGGAAAAGACCAACGGGAACGTATCGGTCACGCCTGCATAGAAAGCGGCTGGGAGGAAGGAAGAATGCTGTACATAAAGGATACATCCATGCTGGTGGCGGGGGTGGCCGTCCCGGGCCTCGTAAAGAAGCTGGAGATAACCGGGGCCGCCGTGATTGACGCGGTGACGGATGACAATAACGTGACCCTGGGCTACCAGCCCAATGGGTACGAACCGCTGAAGATGAATGTGGACCTGCTGCTGGAACCCAGTGCCGGGGAAAGCGTTGAGGGCATGGTGCAGACCATCCAGCTGCTGTTCAAGCCGCCGGGGCAGACGGCTGCCATACCGCTGCCGGTGGTGAACAGCCAGGCCGCAGCCTGCGGTCTGAACCTGGTGTATTTTAAAGGAATCGACCTGTCCAAGAAGACGGAAAACAGTTATGGGGAGGCAGCGCTGGAATTCTGGGAGTGCCTGCCGGTCACCGTGCAGACCAAGGCGGCGGGAAGCGGGAAAAACGCATCCTCCGGCAGCAAGGCAGGGACGTCACAGGCCCAGGGAATCAGTACCGGCTACCAGGAATACCTGAACACACAGAGAGGCCAGGCCCCCAGGATTAAGGATAAGACATCGGAGAGCCCGGCCCGGGATACATAGGAGGTAGCATGGCAGAACGGAAACTGATTACGCCACGGTTCCGGATAACCGTTGGGGACCAGGTATTCACGCAGGGAATCCGTGTGGAATGCCATTCCAGCCGGAGGGAGCAGTGCAGCTGGGCCACCTTGGAATATGACCCCGGTTATGCCGGGCTCCTGGACCTTGCATCCATGGCCCCGGCCCAGGTGGAACTGGGCTATGACGGGGATTATGACACGCTCTTAACCGGATACATGGCGGACGGCCAGGCATTGGGGCCTTACCGGATACTGGACGATACACTGTTCCTGAAACGGACCTACGTAAAGGAGACCTTCCTGGACTGCTGTCCGCAGGATATCATCCGGTTCGGCCTTGGAAGGGCCGGGATTGCGGATTACCGCCTGTCCGATACCATGTACCCCAAAAAGGATGTGGTCCCGGTCCCGCGCATGAATGTGGCGGAGCTTATCCAGGAGGTGGGCCGGGTCTGGGGTCTGGAGGCATCCTTTTATTTCCGGTCCGGCCGGTTTTTCTGGGGGACCGGGGAAGAGCAGACGCTTATCTATGTACTGGAGGAAGGGAAGAACATCCTTTCCTTCAACCAATGGAACGGCGGTAACGAAATCAAGACCATCGGGGTCCCGTGGATTCACCAGGGAGAGCGTATCCGGATAAGACACCGGAAGTTTGACGGGGAGGCCCTTGTGACCTCGGTCCGGGTGAAGGCGGATGAAACGGGAAGCGTGAGGATGTATGTATCATTTTAGCTGGAAGGAAGGGGATTCAAAATGGCCGGTTTTCTTGACGAATTTGTCAAACTGACGGTGAATGAGACCATAGGGACAGACTATCCGCATATACGCCATCCGGCCCTGTGCCAGGCAAAGGTGATGGAAGGGACCGTGAAGGATGGGGCATCGTATGTGACGCTGCGGCTGCTGAAGGAAAACGGGGAGACGGATGAAGCCTTTCCCGCGATTCCTTATATAAGGACGGAGCAGGTCCTGAAGAAAGGGGATGTAGTGGCAGTCGGGCTTTTATATGGGCAGTGCCGGCCGTACATCCTGGGGAGATGCTTATGATACTGACGGAAACGGACCTGATGTTAGACGATACCGGGCAGCCGGTCCCCCTGGCATCGGGAGAGGAAGCACTGGCGGGCGGCCTGGACTGTTTCCTGCAGGACATCCGCCTGGAGGCCCTGACCATGGAGGGGGAATGTTTTTTTGATTCCGATTACGGATGGTCGCTGTTGGATTTCTGCCACCGGGAGATAGGCGAACTGGAGGAGCTGCAGATAAAGAACCGGGTCACGGAAAAGTTAAGGAAGCGGGATGAAATCAACCCGCACAGTATTGGGGTTGGCGTGTCCCGGATGGGGGATGATATAGTGAACATCCATGTGGGATTTAAGATTGCAAATGAGGATGTGTCCTATCAGATGGACCTGGAACTGGACGGGGCGGAGGTGAAACTCGTTGATTGATGAAAGCATTCTGGATGAAATCATACCGGTCCCTGATGCCGATACAAAGATGCAGGAGCTGAAGGAGGAGCTGGCGGCGGAAGGGTTTACCATCACCAAGTGGGGCAGCGGAGGCGTCTTTTACTGGCTGACACGTATCTGCGTGCAGATACACATCGAGCTGCTCCGTCTGGCGCGGACCATCCTGAACAACCAGTTCCTGCGGCATGCGGAAGGCAGGTGGCTGGAACTGAAGGCGGCGGACTTTTCCAAGTTCCGGAAGGCGGCGACCCGGACCCAGGGATATGTGACCCTTGTCAGGTCCGATTACGGGCAGGCCCTGACCGTGACGAAGGGACATATGTTCAAGACGGCCCCGGACATCAACGGGGATGAGCTGGTCTACTACACGTTAGAGGATACGGTGATACAGGCCGGCCAGGCGGAGGGCAGCGTGCTGGTGGAGGCGGAAGCGGCCGGAGCGCGCTACAATGTGAGTGAGGACCAGATAAGGGTAAGCATGATATACCTGGAGGGCGTGTCGCAGGTCACGAACCGGCAGGGATGGATATATTCCGAGGGGGCAGATGAAGAGAGCGAAGCCGGCTTACGCAGCCGGACCCTGTCCAGCTGGGAGGAACTGTCCACCAATACCACATCGGCCAAGCTGAAGGCAGCCGTGGAGGCCATCCCGGGTGTGATGTGCGCCTACATTGATGACCAGCATCCAAGGGGGCAGGGAACGGTGGATGTGATTGTGGTGGGGACGGCGGGGGAAGCCAGCGAGGAGCTGGTGCGCAAGGCCCAGGCGGCGGCGGACCAGCTGAAGGATAATTACGAGGACTACCTGGCAAAGTCCGGAACCATCACCTATCAGGATGTGGACATCACCCTGTACCTCAAACAGGGGGCAGGGGTGACGGATGTGGAGGAAACGGCCCGGTCCCTGATAGCGGGGGCCATGTCCCTGTCCAACCGGACGGACTTCAACTTATTCTTACAGGATGATATCCGGTATGTGCTCCGCCAGAGCATACCGGACTACCGTAAGACCGTATTCACGGCCCCCGCAGTGGACGTGGAGCTGCCGGCCGGGAATGTGGTCATGCTGGGGAGTATCACGGTCAAGGTAAGGAACACATAGGAGGGACGCCATGCTGGAGACATTCGGGGAATATATGTATTATCTGCTGTCCACGCCCTTCAAACAGGCAAGGAAGGCCAGGAACCAGTGGTATATCTATTTCAAAGTGACCGGGCGGCTGTTCGATGAAAACAAGACCATGCTCCGGCGGGCACGGGAGGAAGGCATGGTAAGGACAGCCAGCCCACGGATGCTTCCGGAGCATGGCCTGGACCGGAAACTGACGCGCTATGAGGGCGAAACCTGGGAAAACTTCCGGGTACGGCTGATGATGTATGCAGACACCTGCCGGCTTGGCGGGACGGAGGTGGGCACGCTCCAGGCGGTGCGGTCCCTGGGCTTTACCGATGTGGAGATGGTGCCGGCGTATGAACTGGAGGGCAGCCGGGAGCACTGGGCGGAATTTTATGTCATCCTGTCCCGGGATATAGATGATTCCTTTGACCTCGGCCATGATATCATCCGCCGGGAGGTACGGCGGGTAAAGAAGGTAAGCGGGCTGGACCGTTACCGTTTCCTGTACCGGATTCAGGACGCAGGACTGGAAGAATGCATCCGCCCCCATGACATCCTGATACGGGCGGAGATGCGCTGGTATAACAATAACATCCTGAACGGGGAGCACGACAACGATGGAAGCATCCATCATGACAATGTGATTGGAAACCACCTGCCCTACCTGCACATACGCAGCCGGATGGAGGAGGATGAGGAGGGAAGGCTGACATGTACAACCTGGCATCACTGGAGAATCCATGATGGGAGCACGTACAATGATGGAGCCAAACATATGGATGCACAAGTCATAGAGGAGGAAATCTGATGGCAAGTACAACGATAACCAAGTTGAGTAAGAATAAGATACTGAAGGCCAGGGCGGGCATCAAGGCATTGCCGGCAGTCACACAGATGGCATTTGGGAACGGCGCGGACGGGACGCCATCAGAGGATGATAACACCTTGAAAAACGAGCTGTTACGGAAGGACCTGAGCAGCATCGAGCAGGTGACGGACACCAACTTCCGGTATATCTGTACCTTATCCAGGGAGGAACTGGCCAACACGTCCATCAATGAGATGGCATTGTGTGATGCGGAGGGTGACCTGGTGATGATACGCACCTGTTCGGACAAGAACAAGGATGATGACGAGGAGATGACCTTTGCGTTTGACGATATCTTTTAGGAGGCAGGGAAGATGGCGAATTTTGAGATAAATGAAGAACAGGCGGCGCTCATCCGGGAGTTGAGAAAGCTGGAAACCTCAGACCCGGTCCACGCGGATGTATACAATGCCCTGTTCGGGAAGCTGATTAACAATGATGCATTCCTGGAGCGGCTGGCAAACAAGATGATAGAAAAAAGCATGTTGTGCCATGTGCTGGACAGCGTCAACACACAGCAGGTCCTGGCAGCGGATGTGGGACCCAAAATCACGAAGATAACAGACGGGCTGCAAAAAAGTATTAGTGGGCTCAATACGGATTTATCAGACCATGGAATTGTTAAGGCATATTCTGGGGATGCCGTCATTAATTCGGATTGGGTAAGTGCTGGAACCGTGGTATACAAAGTCCTTAACGGTACGTGTTTTGTGGATTTTGATATCACTGTAAAGGAGATTACAGCAATAAACACGCTGATTGTAAGCGGACTGCCTGAATCAACAATCGTCAGGCACGGGCGCATTACAGGCTGGGAAAACGGCGACATTTCTATGCCGTTTTACTTAAATAAAAAGGATATCATTGCAAATCCCTGTGGTGCAGGGAGGTATGCAGGATGTCTTTCCTTTTCAATTATATAGTTCGCCAACCGGTCCAACCGATTCCAGCAAGAGTATAACTTCGGACAAACAAGTTAGTATCTGACACTGCAAAAGCAACCTGAATAGCCCAGGCAAGCTCAAGAGACATACCGATAACAAAGCCATTACCAAATCCACTGACTCCCTGCTTATATGGTGTATTGAGTGTATTATTATCCCAAATTGCCATTACTACCGTCTCGCTTTTACCCTCAGTAAGGAAATTGCAGTCAGCAACTCTGCTCGCAAACCTGTTACTTAAATCCGTATTGCGCACAGTAAAGCAGTCTGGTGCTGCCAAGCTTCCTATCATACAATAAAGATACCAAATTTATTGTATGGAGGTAGAACAAATGGATGAAGTAAGGTTAAAAGATGAGCTTATGGCCAGGTTGTCCAATGAACTGGACCGGCCTGCGCTGCAGGTGATTGACGGGGCACTATCGTCAGTGTTGCGAAACTACGAAATATCCAAAAGGGAAACCGGGTTGAGTACCAACATAATCAGCTTTCCAGAATTGGATATTTTCATCGGGAAAATCAGGTTTGAAAATTATTCGGTTAGTACAGTCAATCAATACCAGCGTTTTTTGACGGACTTACTGATTTATGTAGGTAAGCCAGTACAGGAAATCGCGGGAGAGGATGTGGTGGAATGCCTTAATTATTATGAGCAGGCTAGAAAGATTAGCTCCAGCACCAAAGACCACAAACGGCGCATTGCAAGCTCCTTCTTTACTTTTCTACATGAACGAGGCTACATCTCAAAAAATCCTATGTCCACCGTGGACCCAATCAAGTATGTAGCAGAAATACGGGAGGCATTGACCAGCCGTGAAGTAGAGAAATTGCGTATTGCCTGTGGAACCAATATCCGTGACAATGCAGTTCTGGAGCTGTTCCTGGCAAGTGGTTGTCGTGTCAGCGAAGTGGTCAGTATGCGGGTAGAAGATATGGACCTTCAGGCGGGATGTGGGAAAGTATTAGGAAAGGGAAAGAAGGAGCGCATGGTGTTCTTTAATGACCGTGCGATGGAATATTTGGAACGATATTTGGGGGACCGTAGGAGCGGGGCTGTGATACTATCAAAAAGGGCACCTTATCAAGGATTAAAGAAGAATGCCCTGGAGAACATTATCCGGAAGATTGCAAAAAAGGCAGGGCTGGGTAAGCGGGTATTTCCGCATTTGCTGAGGCACACATTTGCCACGCGTGCATTGAACAAAGGTATGCCGCTTCCAACATTATGTGATTTGATGGGGCATTCGAGTGTAGAAACCACCAGGATATATGCAAAAAATGGTGCCGGAAAGATTAGATATGAGTACGACATGTATGCTGCATCCTAACTCTTAAAATCTGACAGGATTTTTTTGGCCTGCCAGATGGGAGGCTTACTTAAAGTACGCTTATGGGGGATGTTGAGCACAGTTATAATTATATAGAATTGTTATGCGTGCTATATTTTTGCATTTCCGGGCATAATACGGATTTATCAATGAGTGCAGTCACACTGATTGAAGATATCATAGATTCTGAGATAACGGGTGAAATATACTATCGTGTAAAAGCAGGCATATGCTACATAAGGTGCCGGATTATTACGCCATCTGCTACTGCAAGGGAAAACGTGCTTATTTGTAGTGGGATGCCTAAATCTGCCATAGGACAAAGCCGCTACTGCTCGAACGGTATAGGAACTGCTGCTATAGGTGTGGTTTACATTGATAATAATTCGACCGAACTGAAGATTAATTTGTCAGGCCAGGCGGGGAATGGATATGTTTCCTTTTCATATCCCATTAATCAATAAATGATTATTTTCGGATAATCGTATACCAGAGCGTGACATTAACAGCTGTACTATTGAGGTTACGTAAATCAATAATAGCCTGGTTATTATTGCAATATATGGCCCCTAAATTAACCCATGTAGACCCGCGAACGGTAGCATATAGGCGATAATCAGTGCCTACATTATATTGACTTAGGTTAAGAGTGACACGGTATTCTCCGTTAGCAGGGACGGAAAATGCATCGGTGTTCCCATGTATTATATCTGCGTTTGTAATAACCTTAGTGTCATCCATATATGCTGTGCCGTTATCATGGATACCAAGGGTATGTGTTTTATCGGGTGACCGTAAAGCAGTTTTATATGTAGACTTGATTATTACATCTGCTAAATCCGTATTGTACACAGCAACTAAAATGAATAAAAATGAGTTTTTGATGAATTAACATACTGATGTGCGCAATACGGATTTAATTAACCCATTGCTTATAAAAACATTTACATATTCACAATCCATAACTCTTGCGCCTAATGGTGGACAGGAGATACGTATACCGATTACTGTACCAGATGGATATATGTTTCTATGTGTTACCAATGTAAAAAGCAATGGGAACGTTGCATACGCATGTTACATAGCGTCATCTTCAAACATCCTGACTTGTTTCGTGGGCAATGACCGAAATGAGCAGAAAATAATCCCGCAGGGTATTTCGGCAGATGCGCTGTTCATGAAAAAATGGTGGTGAATAATCATTTAAGCTATTGCAACTTTCCAGTCCATGAATCTTTCCAGGTACCATCAGTATCTAAAAATCGCAATGTAATACGTTTCTCGCCACTGTAGTAGAAATGTATTGCGTAGCCTGCTGCCATCGACATATTGTAATAGGAGCGAAAACCGAATGATTGGTCTGCATCATCGAAAAAAGGCTGTATTATAGCTACTTTTTCAAAGTTAAAACATGAAGCAAGTAATTTTAAATCCGTATTGCGTGATACTATGCACTGATTTTTATCATTTATATAACCACAAAGTCTAAATATTTATTCAAAAACAAGGAGGACAAGATTATGTCAAAACAGAAGAAAGAAATAGGACCGGATTTTGCAGAAAAGCAGCCAACTCCATATCTGTATGATGCGCCGGCAAATGTACCATTTCCGGGAAAACATCAAAGTGGTAAAGGGGGACCATCTGATTGCAATAACAACGGTATAGATGATTCAGAAGAAGAGGAGGAAATGTGATGTCAAGATTGGTCACTATGACAGGAATATCCGTTCCAGTTTTTAATGTAATAAGGAACCAAAATGTTCCATCCCTAGAAGTTCAAATATTACAGTCTCAGGCCCAGGAAATTGACCTGTTGAAACTTTTCAAGACAGAGAGTGAGCTTTCTACACTTACTTTGATGTCAGACCAGGGAATCCTCGAAAATCAGTACATGAATTATTCTAAGTTAGATACATATAACATTCAGAATGATTATATTGTTAAAGAAGCTATAGGGGGCTGGCCAGCTATTGTGGATGAAGAAGGCCATACCGTTTCAGAAGAGGTGACGGCAGAGCCAGCTCTAATTGATAATCTGATTACAATAAGGCTGTTGAAAAAAAGTGATTTAGAACGTAAGGTAGATAATAACGTGCAGTTGATTGATGCCATGTCAGTAGCACTTGCTCAAATAATGGGAGGTTGACTTTATGGAAGCATGGAAGAAAGTAATATTCGTTAATTCGATAAAAGTAAGACTTCAAAATGGAGAGGGAAGTGCGGAAGAGATAATTAACTCCTATGCGAAATTGACGGATAGCGAGAAGGAAATTCTTAAAGCAGAATTCTCAAAATAAGTGACAAAAACGGGAGCTTGAAGAGAACTATTTCAGGCTCCCGTTTTCCCAAAATATTTTGCCAAAAATGTTGAGAATATTTGCCAAAAATGTTGGGCGCGCACAATTTTTATGGTATAATGTTCGTAAATGAAACATTATATTTGTGTCAATATCAGTAAAAAGAATAAACTTAAACCTGATATTTCTGAGATATGGGTTTACTATATGAGGAATGGAGGGATTGAAATGCATATAAACTGGGAAAGCTTTGCTGCATATAATCATGATGCACGCGGAATTCGGTTTAAGTTTGAAGACCTGTGCCGTCAGTTATTTGCAAATGAGAATCTCACTGGAAATAAGCAGTTTAGATATCTTCATGCAAACCCAAACAATCATGGACTGGAGACAGAACCTATCTATGATGAAACGAATAAGCGTTGGATTGGTTTTCAAGCGAAATTTTTGATAAGGATGTAGATTATGGGCAGATAAAACATTCCTCAGAGAAAACGGTAGAATATTCTACAGGTAAGGAAGGAATTGTTAATGTCGCGGATTATTCCATTACAAAGTGGAGTGAGTGGGAAGCAGTTTTCATATATGAAGGAAGCGATATAACAGGTGAAATCCTTAAACTTCAAAAATAGGCACAAAGTGTTAAAGTATTATGACTTCTACATTGAGGTGGGAGGAAAGTGAATGGCAGAAAACCAAAACACAGAATGGAAAGAATCCTGGCGTGATGAGTATTTAAAGTGGATTTGTGGTTTTTCTAATGCTCAAGGTGGCAAGATATATATTGGAACTGCTGATGATGGTACTGTGATTGGGGTGCCAGACAGCAAAAAGTTGCTTGAAGATATTCCGAATAAAGTAAGGGATATCCTTGGCATTATTGTGGATGTGAATTTGTTGACACAAGACGGAAAGGACTATATTGAAATTTGTGTGAATCCCAGCAGCTATCCAGTAAACTATAAAGGAGAGTATCATTATCGCAGCGGCAGTACAAAGCAGCTTCTCAGAGGAGCATCTTTGACAGAGTTTTTACTGTCTAAAACAGGGTATAAATGGGATGCTGTTCCAGTCGATGGTGTTACTGTCGAGGATTTAGACAAAGAGAGTTTTGATATTTTCCGGCGAGAGGCCCTACGGAGCGGGCGTATGACAGAAGAAGACCTGAATATGGGCAATGAACAGCTTTTGGACAGCCTTGGTCTTTTTGAACAGGGCAGGTTAAAAAGAGCGGCAATTCTTCTGTTTCACCGCAATCCGGAGAAATGGGTTACAGGTGCGTATATCAAAATCGGATATTTTGGAGAAGGCTCCGACCTGCGCTATCAGGACGAGATTCATGGTTCATTATTTATACAGGCGGACAGGGTTATAGAATTGATTTACCTGAAGTACATGAAGGCAATCATATCTTATGACAATGTCACCAGAATCGAGACGTATCCGCTCCCAAAGGCGGCTGTCAGGGAGGCAGTATATAATGCGATTATTCATTCCAATTATGCAGCATTAGTGCCGATACAGATTCGGATTCATGAGGATGCGGTGTATATCAGTAATGACTGTGTATTTCCGGTAGGATGGACGATTGAAACATTGATGGAGCGCCATCGCTCACAGCCTTATAATCCGAATGTAGCCAATGGATTTTTCCGGGCAGGATATGTAGAAACATGGGGACGTGGGATAGAAAAAATATGTGAGGCATGTAAAAAATACGGTGTTCCGATGCCGGAATATACACTTCATTTAGAAGATATCATGGTGAAATTTACACCTTTAGGACAAAAGAACTTTTTAAAAGATCAAAATGTCCTAATAAATGACCCATTAAATGACCTATTAGATGATTCTTTAGAGAAAATAATATTATCAGCAATAAGAGAGAATCCTCATATAACGCAGGCACAACTAGCTATAAAGCTGAACCGTTCTGATAGACAGACAAGAAGAGTTATAAAAGAACTGAGAGAAAAGGGGATAATTGAGCGTATGGGCAGCCGAAAATCAGGACAATGGATTGTAAAATAGTTTTTAACCAAAGAAGATAGGCGAAACAGGTACTTGCTCCCACTAAACCGCCTGTTTTGCCGGAAAGTACTATTCCTGACAATATATAGCCCCTATCCTGTACAACCCTGTATAGGATGATGTACAGGATAAAGTCTCAAAAAGGGTAAGAATGCATTTTAAATGGTGCGTTAAGCCAATTGAAGGAATTCCGAAAGAACATGATAAAAAAGAAGGATACACGAAACAACCAAATATATTTACCAGATAATTTTACAGGCCGTATGGCAAGATTGTATGATTTGGAGAGAGATAAGGACATCTTGCTTTGGGGTTTCTCCACAGATGTAAGTGAGACCGTAAAAAAGCAAGTGGAATGGATATTAGGGCATATAATAACAATTTAAACAAAAGGCTTAATTACCAGAAAAGGTAGTTGAGCTTTTTTGTGTCTTTGGAAGAATATATACAGAGAAAACAGGAAAATAAATTATGCCTCGAATGTATAACAGTTCATGAAATTCAAGTATTTATTTTCTCAATAAATTTTATAATGAGATTATAAGGCATATTCAATATATAACTAAAAAGCGTGTATTGTGTTGGAAGCCTTTTTATATAAGCATTTTACAAAAAATACCAATTTTATTTTCCAATTTGGTAGTATGTAGCGCCAACCATTGGAACTCTTTCCTGGAGCAGTATGATCTTTCGGGGAAGACGGTCATACCGATGGCAACGTCAGGAGGCAGCGGTATGGGGAATACAAACAGGGAACTTGAATTATCCTGCCCCGGAACAATATTGAAGGAAGGCAGGCGGTTCTCGGTAAATGTCAGTGAAGAGGAACTGAAGGCATGGATAGGAGAAGTTGGTATCTAAACCAGTCCTTTAAATTTGGGTGTATTAAAATTGGCGCTCTGTATAGCAGCAAATATAATATCAGTGGAGCCGGAATATAAGGAAATAGATACGACGGCAGGATTTGGAGAATTTGTTTGAAGGGGCGACGATAAAGAACCGTTTCTTGAATTAAATGAATATAGCATCCAGAGATTTATGCAGTACCCGGATATTGATTCCGAATTCCATAACATCCGCCACACTTATCTTAGGGATTTTATCACCTCTTTGTATGTATGGCACAATCCCGATTGTAGCTTCCTTTGCAGGAAAAGGGATGAGAGGACTGGCTGCCTTTATGATGAGTTCGGTTCATTTGAATCCGCAGCTTATGGTGTACACGGCTGCATTGGGGTTAATCGCTGTGACCTGACCGTAAGACTGGTTTCCTGTATGCTCTGTGGAATTGCAGCAGGTATTCTGGTGGCTGTTTGTTTTCGGAAAAAGAAGTTCTTTGATTTTACAGATTTTGAGGTGTGGCAGAGCCGTGATACTGATTCCATTCTGGTGTTCAGTCTTAAAAAAATATCGGACAGAATATGAAGTGACAGGAGGATATTTTCTCTTTGGAGTATTCTTGCCTGCTGTGTTCCAAAGATATGTACCACCCAATGCATTTGCACATTTGTTTGGCTCGGAGCATGAAGGATTTGGAGTCCTGATGGCTACAACAATCGGCGTGCCTCTGTATACTTGTGGCGGTCATTATCAGGGCTGTACCTGTCCACTACAAAGCCATAGATGAAGTTCCGGTCAATCGCTTTATCAATGATCCTCTTTTCTTGTCCTTATTATGAGTTATCCTAGAAATATCCCGCCTTCCTTTGATACGTCCATTGTACCAAGAGCTATAAAATCCCAAAAACAAGAGATTCTTCTGCACTTATATTCGCCACCATTGAATGATGTAAAAAGATGGAAAAACCCATGTAAAGCTTACGGCAAACCCCTTGAACCGCTTAAAGGAATGGTCTATAGTCATAAAAAGGCTGCCCCATAACGGGCAGACATAGGGAAGGAACGGCCCGGAAAATAAAAAGGAGACTATGTGATTATGGCACTGCTGGCAGATTTTCACACCCATACAAGCTACTGTGACGGAGCAGGTACGCCCCGGGAGATGGTGGAGACGGCATATAAAATGGGATTTACGGATTTCGGAATATCAGGGCACGGGGATTATTCATTCTGTACACCTGGATTTGGGATGCCGGATATGAGGTTGGAACAATATAAGCAGGAACTTCGCGGGCTGCGGGATGAATATAGGGGAAGGATGAATGTGTACATCGGAATCGAGCTGGACTGCCTGGGTCCGGTCCAAAGCGCGGACTACGCAATCGGTTCCACCCACTGTATATGGAAGGATGGGGAGTATGTGCCCGTGGATGATACCGGGGAGGCGCTGGCAGGGGCTGTGGGACGCCTGTGGAAGGGGGACTGGTACGCCTTTGCCAGGGATTATTATGAGGTGGAGGCCACGGTGTATGACAGGACCCGCTGCCACTGGGTGGGACATTTTGACCTTCTGACAAAGTTCAACCAGGGGAACCGGTACTTTGATGAGACAAAGGACGATTATCTGGAGCCGGCGCTGGCAGCCATGAAGAAGCTGAACAGCCAGGGGGTTTTGTTTGAAATCAATACGGGGGCGGTTTCCAGGGGATACCGCAGCCAGCCCTACCCGTCCGGGCTGCTGTTAAGGGAGCTTAAGGGTATGGGCGGAGGGATTATCATTAATTCAGACAGCCACAGATGTGATACCATCGGTTATCAGTTTGAACAGGCGGTGGGGCTGGCAGAAGCCTGCGGCTTTCGCGGGTCATGGATGCCATGTTATGTAAATGGTTCCCAAACCCTGGAAATGATATATAAAAGATTCTGAGGTAAGGATTATTTTTCCAAAAACTTTACAGGATGCTGATTATGGACTTTACATGGTTCTTTTATACTGATACATGTGTTTACATATTTTATTAAATTGGCGAGGAGATGACTTAAATGAAAAAAAGAGGTTTATGCGTTATTCTGTCAGCAGTCCTGGCAGCAGCTTCCATGACAGGATGTTCCGCTAAGGCGGCGGCTCCGGCAGCAGACTTAAACGCTATGGGTGTGGATGAGATACTGGCAGAGGCAAAGAAAGAGGGAAGGGTCGATTCCGTGGGGATGCCGGATACCTGGGCAAACTGGATAGGGACTTGGCAGGATATTAAAAGTGATTATGGCCTGGAGCATACCGATACGGATATGTCATCTGCGGAGGAGATTTCCTTATTTGAATCTGAGAAGAAGAATGCCACCAAGGACATCGGTGATGTGGGACAGGCATTTGGTCCCATTGCAGAGGAAAAGGGAATTACATTAAAATACAAGACAAGCTACTGGGATTCCATTCCTGACTGGGCTAAGGATGGCGACGGGGACTGGATTATCGGCTACTACGGCACCATGACCATGATGACCAATAAAAAGCTGGTTGCGGAAGCGCCAAAATCCTTTGAGGATCTGCTTAACGGTGATTATAAGGTTGCGGTAGGCGATGTGACTGCAGCAAACCAGGCCCAGTTTGCAGTTCTGGCAGCAGCCATTGCCATGGGAGGAGATGAAGGCAATATCCAGCCGGGACTTGATTATTTCCGCCAGATTGCAGAGCAGGGAAGGCTGGATTTGGGAGAATTTTCCATGGCCCGTATTGAAAAAGGCGAAGTAGGGGTTGCATTCCTGTGGGATTACAATGCGCTTGGCTACCGTGACCAGTTTGTGGAGAATAACCCGGATGCGGATTTTGAGATTAATATACCTTCTGAAGGCTCCATCCAGAGCGGTTACTGCACTATCCTGAACGCATATTCCCAGAGGCCCCACGCAGCGGCCATGGCCCGTGAATTCATCCTCAGCGACAAAGGACAGATTAATCTGGCAAAGGGCTATGCCAAGCCTGTCAGGGATGTGGAACTTCCCGCTGAAATCAAGGAAAAGATGCTTCCTGACGAGCAGTATGAGAACAGCCGTATGGTAAATGACCAGGCCGCATGGGACAAGACCACCAAGGAAATCGGAACCCTTTGGCAGGAAAATGTGGTGGCATATGCTAAATAATGCAGGGGGAGTGAAATCGTGAAGAAACGGACGTATCTGGCCGCCCTTCTCCCCTTTTTGATACTGGCAGGAATGTTTGAAATCCTGCCGGTATTCACTATTATGGTGAAAAGTTTCATGCCCGAGAGCGGGGAGCTTGGCTTTACATTCCAAAATTATATGAATATATTCAGCAAGCCGTTGTATTATACGGCTATCAGGAACAGTTTCATCATATCTGTTGTCTCATCCGTCATTGGTCTTATGGCGGCGTTCATAGGAGGAAAGGCGGCCTGTGAAAAGGGCGGAAAGGCCAAGAAGGTATTCATGAGCGTTCTTAACATGGTATCCAATTTTTCCGGGGTGCCGCTGGCATTTTCCTTCATCATCCTTCTGGGCAATTCCGGGGTAATCACCATTCTGGGCAGGAGCCTGGGAGTGCAGGGAATGGCGGAATTTCCGCTTTACACCGTATGGGGGTTGATGCTTACATACATATATTTCCAGATACCACTTTCCACCCTGCTTTTGATCCCGTCCTTTGACGCCATCCGCAAGGAATGGAAGGAGGCGGTAAGCCTGCTGGGGGGAAGCAGCCGCGTGTTCTGGATGAAGGTGGGGATTCCCGTGCTTCTGCCCAGTATCATGGGAACATTTTCCACCCTTTTTGCCAATGCCATCTCAGCTTACGCCACGGCCTATGCGCTGTTGATGAATAACTTTTCCATCCTGCCGATCCGTATTGCGGAGCAGTTCAAGGGGGATGTGGTGCAGCGGCCCCAGTTCGGAAGCGCCCTAGCGGTGCTCCTGATGGTTATGATGACGGTGTCAATCCTGATTACCCAGTCCATAACAAAGCCGAAGGGAGGAGGACGGTAATGGAAAAAAAGAAAACCGGACCAGTGGTTGTCCTGTCCGTGATAGGGATTTACCTGCTGATACCCCTCTTTTTTACGTTCCTCTATTCGCTGTTCAGCGAGTGGATGGATATCATGCCAAAGGGATTTACCCTGCGGGCCTATGTGGAGATTTTTTCTGACAGTGCGTTCTGGATGTCCATTGGAAGGACCGTCCTCATATCCATCCTGCCCATTGTCCTCTGTACGGCCGCCGTGCTGCTGGCCATGTATGTGGTAGTGGTCTACTGCCCGGGGCTGGACCAATATATGCAAATACTATGCACCATTCCATACGCCATCCAGGGAGTCATCCTCCCCATCAGTGTCCTGGCCCTTTATGCCAATGCGCCGGAGCCGTTCAGCAACCGTGTATTCATGCTGACCTCCACCTACTGTATTGTGGTGCTTCCCTACATTTACCAGGGAATCAGGAATAACCTGAACGGAATGAATGCGTCCAGGCTGATTGAGGCCGCACAGATGCTGGGAGCGGGAACCTTTTATTCATTTTTCCATATAGTGGTGCCCAATATCATGAATGGGGTCATGGTGTCAGCCATGCTGGCCATGGCCATTGTGTTCGGTGATTTCGTTGTAATCAATACCCTGGCGGGAAATTATTTCCCTACTGCCCAGATGTATCTGTATGATGTGATGAAGAAATCCGCCCAGAGGACATGCGCCATCATCATCGTGCTGTTCTGCGTGACGCTGCTGATATCCGGATTTGTGTTCCTGCGTGGCAGGAGGGACGGGCAGGAACGATAGGCGGGAACCATGGACAGGAAGCTGGGGGCAGGAACGGCAGACGCATTGCATGAAGAAAGGAATGCATGGAGAGAGGAAGTAAACATGGCATATATTGAATTCAGGAATATAGATAAATTTTACGGGGCAAACCATGTGCTTAAGGGAATCAGCCTTGATATTGAGAAGGGACAGTTCGTGACCTTGTTAGGACCCTCGGGATGCGGGAAGAGCACGCTGCTGCGCTGCCTTTCAGGACTGGAGGCGGTAAATGGAGGACAGATTTTCCTGGACGGGGAGGATATCACGTCCAAGGAGCCAAAGGACAGGAACATCGGCATGGTATTCCAGCAATACAGCTTATTTCCCAACATGACGGTGGAGGAAAACATTGCCTTTGGCCTTAAGCTTAAGAAAATGCACCCGGATACAATCCAGGAAAAGGTAAAAGCCGCCATCCGTATGGTGGAGCTGGAGGGAAAGGAGCGGCAGCATCCGGCCAGCCTTTCCGGCGGGCAGCAGCAGAGGGTGGCGCTGGCAAGAAGCATTGTCATGGAGCCAAAGGTGCTGCTTTTGGATGAACCCTTAAGCGCCATTGACGCCAAGCTGCGCAAGTCCCTTCAGATCAGTATTAAACGGATTACAAAGGACCTGGGTCTGACGTCCGTGTTCGTCACCCATGACCAGGATGAGGCCATGGTGATGTCTGATGTGATTAACCTGTTCCACGATGGGAGGATTGAGCAGTCCGGTGACCCGGTGACCGTGTATACAAGGCCGGTCAGCAGCTTTGCGGCCAGTTTCATCGGAAGCTACAACCAGCTGACGCCTGAACAGTTTGCCCGGATGACCGGGAAGGGACGTTTGGGTGAGACAGCCATACGGCCGGAGACATTTTCCATATCATCATCCCCATTGGGCAATAGGGATGAGTACCAGTTTGAGGGGATTGTGGAGGATGACATGCCCAGGGGCAATGTGCTGCGGTACCAGGTAAATGTAAAGGGCGTACAGATCCATGTGGATGTGCTGTTCCGCAGCCATGTGCTGTTCCATCAGGGCGACAGGGTATACCTGTCGGTGGCGGAGAGGAACTGTATCCCGCTGTAGGGTGCATCTGAAGATGGTTTTTTGTCATCTGTGTGTCCAAGAAAGCAATGATTCAGATAAGGGCCAGGAGGGATTGGGCTTGATACAAGATCAGAGAGGTTTTACACCGGAAGGAAACTGGTACAAGGGCAATATCCACAGCCATACCACCAATTCAGACGGAAGGCTGGCTCCCGCTGAGGCGGTCCGGCTGTTTAAAGAAAACGGATATAATTTCCTGTGTTTTTCAGAACATGATTTATATACGGATTACAGGAAGGAATTTGACTGTGAGGATTTCATCATACTGCCTGGACTTGAGGCATCCGCAATCCTGTGCGGGGAGGACGGGCCACATAAATGCCTTAAGGTCCATCACATCCACGGCATCCTGGGAACCCGGGCCATGCAGGAGGAGGCAGGACAGAATGTGTTCAGGGAAAGGGAAGCCATACGGCCGTCTGTATCCTACGGGACATGGGACGGCGCGGGCGAGGCGGGAAGGCTTTGCAATTACCTGAAAAGCCGTGGCTGCATCACGGTCTACAACCACCCCGCATGGTCCAGGGTGGCGCATGAGGAATTCGTCCATACGGATCATCTGTGGGCCGTGGAAATCTTCAATTACGGCACTGTGAATGAAAGCGGCACGGGTTATGATACTGCCGGCTGGGACAGGATGCTCAGGGATGGGAAGAAGGTATTTGCAGTGGCAGCGGATGACAATCACAACGGAGGGGAGTTTGATGATGCCTGCGGCGGCTATATCATGGTGCGGGCAGGTAAACTGACCCATGAGGACATCCTTCAGAATATGATAGCCGGCAATTTCTATTCATCGGCAGGACCGGAGATATACAACTGGGAAATCCGGGACGGCAGGGCCTGTATCCGGTGTTCCCCGGTATACAGGATTGATTTTATTGCCGGGAACCATATAAATGCCGGGGGTTCCATTGTCTGTAAGGATATTGAAGGGACAACCGGGTATGGGGAATACAGGCTGACCGGGGATGAGGACTATATCCGGGCGCAGGTAAGCGACCGGTATGGGCGGACTGCCTGGACCAATGCGTTATTTTGACGGACCGGCTGTTGGGGGGGGGGTGGGATGGATGAAGTAACCTTATGGGGGACTTTTTAAATAAATACTTAATAAATGTGAAAAAGAGGGGTGTCCTTATACAAATGGACTCCCCTTTTTGAGTAGTAGAATAAACTTGTCCGCCTTATTTATTGGGCTCTTTGTCAATAGTTGGGGTGGGATTTGTAAAATCCCGCCCCAATTCTATGAAAAGGGCCCTTTTTATGTTTAGTTCCAGGTTTTACTGATTTTGGGCATGCCAAATAAGCCTCCGCATTACCGACCTTTTTATCCTATGATGTACAGTGAAGTATCCGGGTTCGGAACCGTTTGAAATTCCGGATTCCGTAGCTACTCCGTTTTAATACCTTTATCTTGTTGTTAAATCCTTCTGTGGGACCATTTGTCAACCCGTATTTAAAGGCATTCAGGATTTCTTTTCGCCAGGCCCTGTAGGTCTTAGCACAGGCTTCAAATTCCTTGATCCCACAGCTCTGTGCATTCGTAATCCAGTCATCAAATTCCTTCTGCTGCTGACGATACGCTTCCATCTGGCAGATATCATAGAACCACTCTTTCATCCGGTGTGCCAGACGTAGATCCTCGCTATAGTGAAGCATTAAATCACAGGCCTGTTTGTTCTCATCCTTCAGCTTTTTATAGCGGGTCAGAATGAGTTTCCGGCTGCGTTTATAATACTTACGCAGAGAAACCGGCATGGACCGCTGCAGTCGTTTGCGTACATTTTCAATCGCCCATGTCACCTGCCGGATGAAATGATATTTATCCACGATGATTGTAGCGTTTGGAAAGAAGGTCTGTGCAAGTTCGGTGTAGGGGCGCCACATATCGCAGACGAAGAACTTTACCTTCAGGCGTTCTTTCCTGGGAATGTTCCGCCAATAATCAGCCAGATGGCTCTGGGTCCGATCCGGGAGAATGTCGAGGATCCTGCGCTTTTTCGGATCAACCAGAATGCACTGATATTTACCGGTAGAAGCATTGCCTTTGAATTCGTCAATGGAAAGCGCTTGCGGAAGCTGGTCAGGCGGAGAATAGCAAATCGTGTCCAGAAGGCGGCAGACCGTCTGGACGGAAACACCGGTAAGCTCTGCAATCTGTTTTAAGGAAAAGGTCTGCCGGAGCAGGGAGACAATGTAAAATGCCAGCCTGCGGGTCCTGCGGTGGTATCTGGGGAGGAACGAATAGGGTTCCGTGAACCGTTTGCGGCAGTAT
Source organism: Enterocloster sp. OA13 (assembly GCF_022440595.1). NCBI lineage: Bacteria > Bacillati > Bacillota > Clostridia > Lachnospirales > Lachnospiraceae > Enterocloster > Enterocloster sp. OA13. Next base: position 6,346,727 of record NZ_JAKNTF010000001.1, read on the forward strand.
GGGCAGAGGTAGCGGCGTTTGCGAAGGAGCAGGATAACTTGTTTTCCCAGTAAGGGAATGTCCTGGACCTCTTGTAAACGGTAATCATGAATCCGTTTTGTATTAGCCCCACAGCAGGGGCAAGTCTGTTCTACCGGTTGGGACTGGATGAAAATTTTAATGAAAGAGTCTGCCTGAACCACTTTTTTAATAAAAACACCTTCCAAGTTAAGGAAAGCCTTGGTATAATTAGGGTACATCTATAAGGGGTCACCTCCATAACATTAAACTTTGGTCGGAATAATGGGTTTGGGAGGCTTCTTATAGATGTATTTTATTACAATCAAAAGAATGTTGGAAGTGTGCTTTTCAGCACACCCCAACATTCAGTATAGAACCATTTATTGAAATAAAATGAGATTAAAATGATTAATAATGGGTAAAATATTATAAAAGACAATAATATATATAAAAAACAATTAATATGATTTAAATCTTATGGATATTGGTATATAATAATAAAAAGCCTAATAATAAAAAACCTAATTATAAAAATGAGGGGAGATTAAATGCTAAAATCAGAAGAAGTTTTTAAACCAGGCGCATTTCCGGATTATACATATGTATCCAGAAAGTTTGCTTCACCCAACATTTCATACGAGTTAAGATTGAAACAGGCATTGAAGATATCTGGCTGTCTGACTTCCCTGATAGGACCTTCCAAGATGGGAAAAACCATTTTGTGCGAAAAGGTAATTGGCTTTGACCATATCATCGAAGTGTCGGGAGCGGACTTTTCCGGCAATGCAGACTTTTGGGAAGTAGTCGCGGCCAGGGCGGGATTGCCATACCAGGGAGAGTTCACGATAACAAAGAACATAAAGGATGAATATCAGGATGAGGGGAGTGGGAGGACAGAAAAATTTGTCCTGACCAAAGATAAGGTAATCAACTACTATAAAGAGAAAAACTATGTATTGGTTTTAGACGATTTCCATTATGCCCCAGATGAAAAACGCTTACAGATTGCCCAGCAGCTAAAAGATGCCATACGGCGTGAATTCAAGGCGGTAGTAGTCTCATTGCCGCATCGTTCGGATGATGCTATACGGCAGAACGCTGATCTGTCAGGAAGGCTGAGCCTGATTAATATTGAGCCTTGGGAAGAACAGGAACTAAAAGAAATTGCCATAAAGGGATTTAAGGAACTGGGAATAGAAATATCGGATGCAATTGCTAAAAATATAGCCGTCGAAAGCCTTACGTCGCCCCAGCTGATGCAATACATCTGTTTGAGTATCTGTACATTGCTGGAAAGTGATGAGAAGAAGATAGAGCGGATAGATGAGTCTGTTTTAAAGACCGCATACTGCTTCACAACCATGAATTTTGAATATCAGGATGTAGTAAAGGTAATGACAAAAGGACCAAACCCAAGGGGAAAGAGCCGCACTATATTTGAGACAAAGGATGGCAAGCATTTAGATATATATGGTCTGCTCGTAGAGTCCCTGGCTAAAAACCCACCTATTATGAGCCTGACGTTTGACGATATCAAAGAAAGGGTTGACAGGTTGATTAAACCAGAGGGGAACAAACCCGGGAAGCAGGCATTGAAAGACAGCCTGAATAAGCTGCAGGAACTACTGACGGGAAGGGAAGATATTTACCGGGTGTTGGAGTGGAAGGATGGGATTGTTTATATTACAGATCCATTGTTCTTGTTTTATTTAAGATGGGGGAGAGAATCTTGACGACTGTTCTGGGAAAAATGATGGATAGCTTAGACGCAAGTGAAACAGAAATAGAATATAGGGCGCGGCTGGAGGAACTGAAGGAGACGCTGGCTGGTTTGGATGTTGACAATAACGTTCTGAAAAAGGTAAATGTACTTTCCGGTTACATGGAAAATAAGTTCTCTTATGAGGATACCTTAAAGAATATGAAAACAGCGAAAGAATGGGTGCTTTCTTATTTGACGGAGCAGATGTCCGCTATGCCCGGCAGCTATATGGAGACTGAAAACAGAATATTATGCCTGCAGGAAATTCTGGAAAAGTTCGACTTGTTTATGGAGGCATTTTTTGAAAAGGAACCCCATGGAAAGGCGGGTATTGATAAAAGAGCAATGAGGTCGCTTGAGATTAAAAATGAATATGACGTCCAACATATCTTATATGCGCTGCTCAAACCTCTTTTTCCCGAGGCCAGGACAGAAGTGCCGGAGGACACCGGTTTTTCGATGGTGCGCACAGATATATGGATAAAGGAACTTTCAGCAGTTATTGAAATAAAATGTTCCAGGGACTCCATGAGCATAAAGAAGCTGACCGAGGAAATCGCTGCGGATATGGTTCACTATCAGGCCGAACATATATTTTTCTTTTTATATGATAAAAATAAAATCATTGACAATCCTTATGCGTTTAGGAGCACTTACCAGCGGGTGATGGATGGCAAGGATATCCGTATCATCATCCACCAGCCTAAAACCCTGTAAGTGGGGCATATCGAAGAATAGGAAGCGGCTATCGTATTATGCCTTTTTATGTATAATTTTTGAAATATATGTTAAGGTCTTTATGATGATATATGTAAAAATGATTTACATTGCAATAGTTAGAAAACAGATGTAAAATATTTCTGTACTTAGAAAACTGAAAAGGAACAAAAGATGAATTTAATATGTGAAGTAACTATTAAAAATTTTCGCTCTATAGTGAGTCAAACTTTTATGACTCTTAGTATGAATATATTTGTTGGACTCAATGATGCAGGGAAGTCTAATTTCCTGAAAGCGTTGAATTTGTTTTTTAACAATGAAACTGACAATGGTAGAAAATTCGATTTTGATGTTGACTATTCAAACTTAGCTCCACAGCGAACGAAACGGGCAAAGGAAATTATTATACAGATTAAGTTTGAAATACCTACTAATTATACAGATGCAGGTTTCATAATATGGACAAAAACATGGCGGGCAGATGGTCTGTATTCTGATAAAAAAAACAGGGAATTTGCTAAATATTCTAAAGCGGCTACATTGTTAAATCGCATTAGATATAAATACGTTCCTGCAGTAAAAGGGGATGATTATTTTAGACAGTTGCTTGGTAGCCTTTATAGTAGTATATCAGTTAAAGCGGATAGTGAATTTATCAAGCTGACTGAGCAATATTCCACGGGACTTAAAGAATATACACAACGTATAAGCGATATTGTGGAAAAGAGTATAGGTATAAACAGTATTCTTGTTATGCCACGTAATCAATCTGATATTTTTAGTCAATTATCTTTTCTGACTCAAGACAATTCGTTAAATGAAATACTATTAGATCAGCGAGGAGATGGAATAAAAGCGAGGCATATCCCGGCAATACTAAAATTTATTGCTGAACAAAACAACAAATCAGTAGCAAGAGGTTCTGTTCCTTATACAACAATCTGGGGTTATGAAGAGCCTGAAAATGGTATGGAAATGTCAAGATGTTTTGATTTGTCGCGTGAATTGTCGAATTATTCAGAGGATATACAATTATTCATTACGACACATTCTCCTGCGTTTTATTCAATGAAAGATAAAAATGTAAGGATAATACATATTTGCAAAGATAAAACGAATGATGCTACTATTATTCATGAAAAAAATGATCCACAAAGTTTGCACTCTGCGATTGGCATTCTTCCACTAATTACACCTTTTATAGCGCAGTTGGAAAATCAACTGAAATCGGTTAATTCTTTGCTTAATGATAATTTTCTTAGTGATATACCTACCATTTGTGTCGAAGGGTTTACGGATAGGGAAGTTTTGAGACTGGCAATAAAGGTTCACTCGCCTGAACTATTTGACTTAATTAGAGAGGGAAGGATAAGAATACTAACAAGAGATGAAGGATGTGGTACAACACAGCTGAGAAATTGGGCGGAGGCCTGGAACTTAGTAGGATTTAAAAATAAATTATATATATTATTTGATAAGGATAAGGCCGGGAAGAGGGCAAAAGATGAGATAGATAAATTCAATAGTGCAATAATCAAAAGCCAGTATTATAAACCTTCTGATGAAATAATAGAAGCAGAGAAGTCAATGATTTCTAAAGGGGATTTTTTATTTGAAATGGAACATCTTTTTTCTACAGAGTTTTGGAACCTTATGAAACAGAAAGAACTTGTAGAGGAGCGGAGTACACAAGAACTGTTTGAAATGTATCAAGCTAATATGACTACAGATAGAACGTTAAATACAGTAATTTCGGAACTGGTTCCTAATGATGTAATAAGAAATACGATTGTAAAGCTTAATCCACATAGTGACAAAAAGGCTGCTATTGTAAGATTATGCCAAGAAGAATTTGATGCAGGAAACACGGCAATCTTTAATGGCTATAAGCGAACCGTTTATGATTTGGCAAGGAACTTTAAAGATTGTTTTTATGATAAGGAAAGTAATAGATACGAACAGCCCCAATCACTGGTTTGTTAGATAGTAACGTAAAAATCAGATATTACGCCGTGGTTTGCAACCTATGGAAAGATGAAAGGAGAACGGGATTTTTATGTCAGAAGTCTTCTGGATTATGAGAATTATGGAATAGAGGTGAAAGCAGGAAGTAACGCCGGTAATACTGTAACCCGCTTGTTAAAAGATGATAAGATAGATTATCCCTATTATTTGAAGGGGATACCTATGGGTGAAAGACATGAGATGGAAAAACCAGGACAGTTCCCTGTTTGGTGTATAGGATTGCTTTTGATTTGGGTGTATGGTAGCATAACTACTGTTTTTCAATCAAACAAATCAAATGCTAATATTGTGAAAATTGGGTGTCACTATGATGACATATGAAGAATATACATAGTATTTAATTGATATTGAACAGAGCGTGTTGACCGATACTATAATATACCTTATCGTATTACTTATTATAGGGACAAACTGACGTATTAAAAATATTTCCGCTAAATCCGTACGAGGTGGTGCTAATCCCAGGATTTTCCGCATATGATGTAAAAAAATCCTCAGGAGACTCACTTTGAAGGAGTATATTGAAGAACGTGCGGTAGCCATCGCCAATTACATCATAGACCACAATGCCACGGTAAGGCAGACGGCGAAGAAATTCGGGATAAGCAAATCCACGGTACATAAGGATGTAACTGACAGGCTGGAACACATCAATCCGGGGCTGGCTGCCCAGGCAAGGATTGTACTGGACGTAAACAAGTCCGAGCGCCATATCCGGGGAGGGCTGGCTACCAGGGAGAAATACCAGCACAGGCTGGCAATCTGCAGTAAACAGGAAGATTAAGCTGATATAAGGGCCAAATAAGAAAAACCACTGTTCCGGGCAGGTATGACTGTGCCTGGGACAGTGGTTTTACGTTGTCTAAGACTTATGGGCCGGTATTATCTTCCTACAGAATCAAACTCTTCGCAGATTTCTGCAGACGGCGCAGCGGTTGCCAGTGATACAATCACGATGGCAGCGCAGGCCACCAGGAATGCGGGGAGCAGTTCGTAGATATTCCATGCCCCGCCAAGGGGCCGCACGCCGTATTTCCATACGAATACCATGATACCGCCGGAAACCATGCCGGCCAGGGCGCCCTTGAGGTTGCTGCGCTTCCAGAACAGGGCGAACAGCATGACCGGGCCAAAGGAGGCTCCAAAGCCGGCCCAGGCAAAGGATACGATGGTGAACACGGAACTGTCGGGATTCCATGCCAGCGCAATGCCTACCAGCGCAATTCCCACAACCGTAAGGCGGGCAGCCATCATGGATGTTTTGGTGTCCATCTTAATCTTAAGGAAATCCTGGAGCAGGTTCTGGGACACCCCAGACGCGGCGGTCAGCAGCTGGGAATCAGCCGTGGACATGGTACATGCCAGGATTCCGGCCAGGACAACGCCTGCCACGATGGACAGCAGCAGTCCATGACGCCCCAGCAGGTCGGCCAGACGGATGATGACGGTCTCTGACTCGGAACTGGAGGAAAAGGTGGGGATGCTGCCTGCGACGGAAGCGCTGTAGCCGATGATTCCAATCAGGATTGCCACGAACATGGAGATGACCACCCAGATGGAGGCAATGCGTCGCGATGTCTTCAGCTTATCCTCATGGCTGATTGCCATGAAACGCAGAAGGATATGGGGCATGCCAAAATACCCCAGCCCCCACGCCAGGGTGGAAAGTATGGTGATGAATCCATAAGGGGAGGCCGTATTGTCCGCCATGTTATGGATATGGGTCATGCTCAGATATCCTGCGAGGGAACGGGCATTGTCCGCCACCGCATCCCAGCCCCCGGCAACATTGACCCCAAAGAATACAATGATGACCAGGGCAATGCTCATGACGATACTCTGGATTAGGTCCGTGGTGGAGACAGCCATAAATCCTCCCAGGACCGTGTAACCGATGATGACAATGGCGCCCACAATCATGGCTGCATGGTAATTTACGCCGAAAAGGCTGTTGAACAGGGTCCCCACAGCCTTAAAGCCCGAAGCCGTATAGGGGATGAAGAAGATAAGGATGACAATGGCGGCAATGCACATCAGTATGTTTTTCTCATCCCTGTAGCGCCGTGAGAAAAAGTCCGGGATTGTGATGGCGTCACAGGCCACGGAATAACGGCGCAGGCGCTTTGCCACAATCAGCCAGTTCAGATATGTACCTGCTGCAAGGCCGATGGCAGTCCACCCTGCGTCTGCGATACCGGTAAGGTATGCCACTCCCGGAAGCCCCATAAGCAGCCAGCTGCTCATGTCCGATGCCTCGGCGCTCATGGCGGTTACCAAGGCTCCCAGCTTGCGGCCCCCCAGATAAAATTCGTCGGCTGAATCACCGCCGCCTTTTTTGCTGAAATAGAAACCTACGTAGACCATGGCAGCCAGATATATGATGATGGCAGCCAGAATCCCTATTTGTCCTGTACTCATGTTTTCCCTCCTGTTTTCAATCAATTCAGCTTTTCAATCAATTATAGTGCATGCACCATATGTACGATACATTTTCGATATATTTATGATATATCTACATATTCATAATATATCCACGATACATAAAGCTGCATGGTGCTGCATTATATTGGCCATTACATACATTTCCCCGGAACCTGTCAGCCCGGGGAAAACGGAAGTAGCCATAATGTGCACATTATAACATGAGGTATAGGAGAACGCAATACAGAACAAAGTATAGACTGAATACTAGACGAAAATATTATTTATATTAAATATTCCTTATAAATAAAAGGAATATTGACCGTACGATATATTAAATAATATATGTTCAATAAAATAGAATTTATTTTCTTTCCCAATATTGGCCTGCCGGTTCCCTTCTTATAAGGTGTTTTCCCGGTGCTCCAGGAAGCTGCTCAGGAATCCAGGCATGACCGACACGCTGTACCGTCTGAGGGAGTATTCACCGCCGCACAGGCACCAGTCATAAAGGATTGCGCGTTCCGCTAATGCATACAGCTTTACCATTTCGCTGACGCTTAAGCCGGTGCTTAATTCACCGTTATCCTGGCCGTGGGCAATGATTTTGCGCAGGAGTTTATAATAGGTGCGGTTATGGTCCAGCAGGTGCTTTTCGCCGGCAGTGATCAGCTGGGTGGACAGGAGCCGGGCCAGAAGGTCCATGGAAATACTGTTCTCAATCATTCCAAACAGTTCGCTGTTAAGAAACAGCAGCCTGTCCATGGCGGTCATCTCCGGTTTTTCTGCCAGGATATCGGTAAGCTCTTCATATTTTTCATCAAATAACAGGCTTAAGGTGCTTAAAAGGGCATCCTTGCCATCAAAATAGTGGTAAAAGGAGCCCTTGGATGTGTGGGACAGCTCGATGATTTCCTCTACCGTGGTATCCTCGTATCCCTGTTCATAGAACAGCTTCCATGCAGCGCCTACAATCTTGCCCCGGGTGCCCCGGGCGGTTTTCTTGGCCATTGGTGATTCTCCTTCACATGTGTTAGATTATTTATTAATTTAACATATCTTAACATGTTTTACAATGAGGAAGAGGGATAAGCCGCCCTTAGGTCCGGTTATGGCTAATATGCACGAATTGTATATCACATTTACACAGAACCCATTGATTTTACGGATTAATGCGATTATAATTGTGTTCAACAAAACAAGCTACTTCTACCTGAACGGAGGAATTGATTATGGAAAAGAAAGACCTGGACTGGGGAAATATCGGATTTTCTTATATGCCGACGGACAAGCGATATGTTGCAAACTATAAAGACGGGGCATGGGGGGAGGGAGAACTGACTTCGGACTCCAATGTGGTGATTAATGAGTGCGCAGGCATCCTTCAGTACTGCCAGGAATGCTTTGAGGGCCTTAAGGCTTATACGACTGAGGATGGAAGCATTGTCACCTTCCGACCTGACCTGAATGCTGAACGCATGATGGACTCCGCGGCGCGCCTGGAGATGCCTCCATTCCCAAAGGAGAGGTTCTTGGAAGCAGTGGAAGCAGTGGTTAAGGCCAATGCGGCCTGGGTACCCCCCTTTGGCAGCGGCGCAACCCTGTATTTAAGGCCGTATATGTTTGCTTCAGGTCCGGTTATCGGCGTCAAGCCGTCGGATGAATATCAGTTCCGCCTGTTCGTGACCCCGGTAGGCCCGTATTTTAAGGGCGGCGCAAAGCCCCTGACCTTGTGCGTCAGCGACTTTGACCGTGCGGCGCCTCATGGAACAGGCCATGTGAAGGCCGGGCTTAACTACGCCATGAGCCTGTATGCCTCTGTCACCGCCCATGCAGCCGGTTATGATGAGAATGTATTCTTAGACCCGGGTACCAGGACTTATGTGGAAGAGACAGGCGGCGCGAATTTCCTGTTCGTTACCAGGGACGGGGAGGTGGTCACGCCTAAGTCTGACTCCATCCTTCCTTCCATTACCAGGCGTTCCCTGATCCATGTTGCCCAGCATTACCTGGGACTTAAGGTGACGGAGCGGCCTGTGAAGCTGGCTGAGCTGGCTGATTTTGCAGAGTGCGGCCTGTGCGGCACCGCTGCCGTCATTTCCCCGGTGGGCAAGATTGTTGACCATGGAAAGGAAATCTGCTTCCCCAGCGGCATGGATGAGATGGGACCTGTTACCAGGAAGCTGTATGAAACCCTTACCGGTATCCAGATGGGCACCATCGAAGCGCCGGAGGGCTGGATTAGGAAGATTGTATGAGGGAAGGTTGTATAAGGGAAGATTGTATATAGGGAAGCTTAAGCATTTTCAGGCACACTCTGAGATGAATCAAGAATAATCAGGACCTTCCGGAATATATTGATAGTAATTGTATCATATATTCCGGGAGGTTTTATTAACATGAAGGCATTTATCAAAGGGAAAATGTACCTGGGACTGCTGATGGTCATTGCCGCGTCGCTGTGGCTGGCAGGCTGTTCCGCTTCAAAGGATGACGGGGATAAGGTCCGGGACCTGGATTTTACGGTGGCCGGGGACCTGGATGTGCCGGATGAACTTAAGAAACTGATTGCTGAGAAACAGCAGCAGCCCTTCAAGCTTACATACAGCGATGAGCAGAACCTGTACATTGCAGTGGGGTACGGGGTACAGCCCACGGGCGGGTACAGCATCAGCGTAAACGACCTTTACCTTACCGACAACTCCATTGTAATCAACACGGAGTTAAAGGGGCCTGAGAAGGGGGAAAATGCAGGCACGGAGCAGTCTTTCCCATATATTGTAATCAAGACGGAGTATTTGGAGAATCCTGTCGTATTCCAGTAAAAAATCCTTTTTAAATTGAATATCATATGCTATACTATACGATATTTATGTTTTTCGGTAAATGTCGTGTCACAGCAGCAATGTTTTAACTTGTTAAAGAGAGGGTGGAGTATACTATGATATTCAAAGACATTTGGCTTGACATTAAGGCCGTACAGGAACGCGATCCCGCTGCCCGCAACGCACTGGAGGTGTTCCTGCTTTACCAGGGGGTCCATGCCCTCATATGGCACAGGTTTGCCCATTGGTTTTATCAGCATAAGATGTTTTTCATAGCCAGGCTTATTTCACAGATAGCACGGTTTTTTACTTTGATAGAGATACATCCGGGCGCCCAGCTGGGCCATGGGATCCTCATTGACCATGGAACCGGCGTGGTCATCGGTGAGACCGCGGTGGTGGGGGATAACTGTACGATTTACCAGGGAGTCACCCTGGGCGGCGTGGGCACGAAGAAGGGGAAGCGCCATCCAACCCTTGGCAGCAATGTCATGGTGGGGGCCGGAGCCAAGATTCTGGGGGCATTTGAGGTGGGGGATAACTGTTCCATTGCCGCCAACGCAGTGCTCTTAAAACCTCTGGAGGACAATGTGACCGCAGTGGGGATACCGGCCCGTCCGGTAAAAAAGGACGGCGTCACCATACCGAAGAATAAGAGAAGCCTGACGCTGGAAGAATACGAGGATATGAGAAGCCGGATGGAGCAGATGGAACAGGAGATTGAGTACCTGAAGCAGGCGCTGGCGGCCAGGGGGACAGAGGTTCCTTCCCAGGAAGACGCAGGGCAGGGAATACAGAATAAAGACACACGGGAGAAACCATACCAGTCATGAAGAATGAAGCACCATATGTGAATATAGAGCGGAGCATCATCAAGCAGTTCCGCAAGGAAATCTGGCGCCCCTTTGTCAGGGGGCTTCAGGAATATAAGATGATCCAGGACGGCGATAAGGTGGCTGTCTGTATCTCAGGCGGCAAGGATTCCATGCTGTTGGCCAAGTGCCTCCAGCAGTTAAAACGCCAGAGCGGCACGGAGTTTGGGCTGGAGTTCATTGTCATGGACCCGGGCTATCACCCTGACAACCGGAAGCTGATTGAGGATAATGCAGCCCTTATGAATATACCGGTCCGCATCTTTGATTCAGATATCTTTGATATCGTGGTGGATGTGGACCAGTCGCCCTGTTACCTCTGCGCCCGCATGCGGCGGGGGTACCTGTACGCCCATGCCAGGGAGCTGGGGTGCAATAAGATCGCGCTGGGCCATCATTTTGATGATGTGATAGAGACCATACTCATGGGCATCCTCTACGGGGGACAGATCAACACCATGATGCCTAAACTCCACAGCACCAACTTCGAGGGAATGGAACTGATCCGTCCCCTTTATTTTGTTAAGGAAGAGGATATCCTGGACTGGAAAGACTACAATGGACTGCATTTCCTCCAATGTGCCTGCCGGTTCACGGAGCAGGTTGCAAGGGAACAGGCGGCCAGGGGGATTACGGGGGATGCGGCGGATATCGTCCATACCTCCAAGCGCCAGGAGATGAAGGAATTAATCCGCTCCCTCAGGAAGAACAGCCCGTTCATCGACGCCAACATCATGAAAAGCGTGGAGAACATCAATCTGGACGCCTGCCTTGGATATGTGCAAAAGGGCGCGCGCCATCATTTTATGGACAAATACGATGAAAGATAAGATATAAAGCATAAACCACCTGCTGTCCGCATAGATTTTTCTAAAAGACCGGAGCGTATCTGAACACCATTCACGCCCGGCTGGCAGAAAACAATGTTCAGATACGTTCTGGAGAGATGGCAGGTGTTTTTATGGAATTAATAAAGAAACAGATACATATGAACCAATGGAAGGGAAATGTTACCACACAGATTACACTGGATGATGACTTTATTGTGCCGGACACCATGGACGATATGGAACAGGTGATGTTAGACACCGGGGAGATCCAGATTGAGACAGTGAAGAACCAGGGAGATAAGGTGGCGGTAAAGGGCAAGCTGGAGTTCCAGGTGCTGTACCGCAGGGAAGCGGGCGGACTCCAGACCCTGGGCGGCAACATCCCGTTTGAGGAAGTGGTCAATGTCCCCGGACTGGAGGAAAAGGACTACGTGGGCCTTAACTGGATGCTGGAGGACCTGAATACGGATATGATTAACTCCAGGAAGTTGGGGGTCCAGGCCATCATCACGCTTCAGGTGCGGGTGGAGACTTTGAGGGATGTGGAAGCCGCAGTGGATGTGGACATGGAAAGCGGAAGCCGCAGCGCCGGGGCCGGTCTGTCGGACACAGATGCATCGGGACAGGTACAGGTGGAAACACTGAAACGGACAGCCACCGCGGCAGCCATTGCCGTAAGGCGCAAGGATACATACCGCATCAAGGAAGAACTGAGCCTTACAGGCGGAAAGCCTAATATCGGCCAGCTTCTGTGGCGTGAAATGAAGCTTCGGGACATAACCGTAAAACCGCTGGACGGCCGTCTGCATCTGGACGGTGAACTGAGCGTATTTGTCATCTACAGCGCGGAGGATGAAAACATGCCCATGCAGTGGATGGAGGAGACCCTGCCATTCTCAGGCGACATGGAGATGGGCGATGTGAAGGAGGAGCAGATTCCCATGGTAACCGTGCGCCTGGCCCACAAGGATATGGAAGCCAAGCCCGACTATGACGGGGAAATGCGGGAAATGGACGTGGATGCTGTCCTGGAGCTGGATATCAAGCTGTACGAGGAAGAGCAGGTGGAGCTGTTAAGCGACATGTATTCCAACAACCGTGAGATTGAACTGACCCGGACAGAGGCCTGTTTTGACCAGATACTGACCAGGAATGTGTGCAAGTCCAAGGTGGCGGAAAAGCTGAAACTGCCCCAGGCCGAGCGTATCCTCCAGATCTGCCACAACGAAGGGACCATCAAGCTGGATGACGTGGAGGTGGGGGAGGACTGCCTGCAGATAGACGGCGTCCTGGAGGTGACCCTGTTATATCTTACCAGCGATGACACCTCGCCTGTACAGTCATCCGTGGAGCAGGTGCCGTTCCACTGTACCGCAGAAGCCAGGGGAATCCGTGAGGACAGCGTATACCAGCTGGATGCAGGGTTGGAGCAGCTGAGCGCGGTCATGATGGGCGGCGACATGGTGGAGGTAAAGGCAGTGGTTGCCCTGGATTTCCTGGTCCTGCAGCCGGTATGCGAGCCGGTGATTACCGGTGCGGCCGTCAATCCCATGGATCTGCAGAAGCTTCAGGAACTGCCTGGAATCGTGGGATATATTGTCCAGCCGGACGATACGCTTTGGTCCATTGCGAAAAAGTTCCATACCACCATCGGCACCATCATATCTACCAATGAACTGGCGGATGAGCAGGTGAAGCAGGGGCAGAGGCTGCTGTTGGTGAAGGAGATTGCGCAGGATTGAAGGGGCGGATGAAGGGGTGGGAAGGCTACGTCCGTGAAGAGGGTCAGGGCGGGCGGCGGCAGACCACGCGCTGAGGGCCGGAGGCCGCAGCTTCCAGGGCCCGGACAACAGAAAAGATGGGGGACCGGTGCTATTCACGGAGAAACTCTGATGAGCTTTCTCCGTTCAGAGCTCCTTGGATTCTTGCTTTGATGCAAGAATCCACCCCCATCTTTTCTGCTGCCCGGACCCAGGAATCTGAGGCCGCCGCCCGCCCTGACCCTCTTCACGGACTGCGTATTCCAACCGCTGCATGTGCAAAAGGGAAGAGGGTTGGGAGGGACGTGGGGATTATGCATTTAATTTTTTTTCATGAGTCCGGCGCCGCTGTTCCAGGCCTGGCCGACTTTTTCGCCGATGGCATAGTAGCCATTTTGAAATTGGTCAAATACGAATGCGTTCAGCTTTTTGGGGTCAACCTTGCCCTTTTCATTGAGTACATGCGCTTCCGCCAGTACGCCGACAATCCTGCCTATGACGTGGAAACCGTAGGCTTCATTTTTATATTCGACTACTTCACATTCAAGGGTTAGGGGAAATTCGTCGATGATGGGCGCGTTGACTTTTTGGCTTTTTACCGCAGTGAGGCCGCTGCGCTCAAATTTGTCCTCCATTTTGTTGCCGGTGGCAATGCCGAAGAAATCGGCTGCTTCCAGATGGTCCACGTCCGCAATGCTCAGTGTAAAAGCGTTTGTTTTCTTGATGTTCGCGGATGTTTTATGGTCCTCGCTGATATTGAGTGAGACCATATCTTCAGCACAGATACCTCCCCACGCCATGTTCATCACGTCTACCTTGCCGTCGTCACCATAGGTGGCTATCATAAGTACCGGCATCGGGAATAAATAGGGATTTACCGCAAGCTCTTTTTTCATGAATTGTACCTCCGTATTGTTTTGGTATTGATTTGGGTGTTTTTATGAACGTTTCCTTTACTGGATATTATAGTTGACGCAGAAACGGTTAACAAGTACACACATTAAAGATAGATACTTACTTATAGGGGAGCGCAGGAGCGGATGGTTTGAAATTAAGGAGGCGATGGGGACTTTTTGTGGCTGCTTAAGTTTGATAGCTGGATTATGCCAATCTTAAAAAAACTGTTTTAGTATTGGAAATTATGGTATACTAACAACAGTCGTACGAATAAAGAGAGGTAATTTTATGAAGCTTGATTTTAAGCCCGTGGTGGCTGGGGATATAGAAAGGCTGAAGCCTTTTTATGGCCTGAGGCCCAATAAAGCATGTGACAGTGTGTTTTTGGATTGTTTTTTATGGAAGGATTATTATCATGTGGAATGTACGGTCAGTGAGGACAGGGCGGCTTTGTGGCTGATGGAGAGGGATGGACAGGTTTCCACTGCCATGCCCATGTGCAGGGAGGAAGACCTGCCCTATTTTTTCCACCAGCTGGAGGAGTATTTCGCAGAAGTGCTCCATAAGCCGTTTTTTATTGCACTGGCTGATGAGGAGGCGGTGCAGTATCTGGGGCTGGACCCGAAGGAGTATGAGGTGGAGGAGCAGGTGGATTTAAAGGATTACCTGTATGACGGGGAGGCCATGCGCACCCTGTCAGGGAAGAAACTCCATAAGAAAAAGAACCATCTGAATGCCTTTATGAGGGAGTATGAGGGGCGGTATGAGTATAGAAGGCTCTGCTGTTCGGACAGGCATGAGGTCTGGGAGTTCATGGAGCGCTGGAGGCAGAAGAAGGCGGATGCCGATGCCCTGGAGGATTCATTGGAATATGAGGTGGCGGGTATCCATGAGATACTGAAGAACTGCTCCAGCCTGTGCGTGCGCATGGCGGCTGTGTATGTGGACGGACAGATGGAGGCATTTACTATTGGAAGCCTGAATGAACGGGAGAATATGGCGGTCATCCATATTGAGAAGGCAAACCCGGATATCAAGGGCCTGTACCAGTTCATTAACCAGCAGTTCCTGGTCAATGAGTTCCCGGATGTGGCCCTGGTGAACCGTGAGGATGATGTGGGGATGGAAGGGCTCAGGAAGGCTAAGATGAGTTACAATCCCATTGGATTTGCAAGAAAATATATGGTGAGGAAACGATGATCCGTTATTTGAACAGAGATGAGTATGGAAAATGCATCCCGCTGTGGAAGGAAGCTTTTCCTGAGGACTCAGAGGCGTTTTTGGATTACTATTTTGGGAAGAAGATTTTGGACAGCCAGGTGATTGTCAAGGAGGATGAAGGCGGGAAAATGCTGACCATGGCGCACCTGAACCCTTATAAGGTAAGGGTCAGGGACAGGATGTATGTCCTGCCCTATATCGTGGGTGTGGCAACCGCTTCAGACAGCCGCCATCAGGGCCATATGAGGGATGTTCTGGTGACAATGCTTCAGGACATGCATGAGGCGCATACGCCCTTCTGCTACCTGATGCCGGCTTCCCCGGATATCTACAGGCCCTTTGGGTTTGTATATGTCTTTGACCAGCCGGTGTGGACGCTGCGGGAGGATGCGGCGGCAGGAGTGCGGGCCATTGGGCTGCGCCTGGATGCTGCGGCGGATGAGGCCGGGGAAGAGGAGGCATATGTGGCTGCGGCGGAGGTGCAGACAGGGGCCTCGGGTGTAGCTATGGTGGAGATGCAGGCAAAGGCACCAGGCAGGATGGATCTGGCTGACTGGATGAACCGTTGGCTTGGGGGGCGTTTCCAGGTATATGCAGAGCGTGACAGCGCATATCTTCAGATGCTTCAGGCAGAGCTTGACAGTGAAGACGGACAGGTGTATGGATACCTGGATGGGCAGGGGGAACTGGCTGCCCTGAAGGCGGTCTGGGGCAAAGAAAAGCAGGAACAGAGGTTCCTCTATTGTGACAGGGATGAGTGGATTCAGGCGCCGGAGGACCTTCCGGCTGCTAGACCTGCAATCATGGCCCGTATTACGGATGTGGCGGCTATGGCGGAAGTCATTTCCGTGAATGAAGATTGTCCCTGCCCCAGGATGGAGGTTATGATAAGAATCAGGGACCGCCTGGTGGATGGCAATCACGGACTTTGGCGGTGGAGGCTGGGGACGGATGGTTCCAGGCTTGGGCGGATAGAGGGAATCGGGACCGTGGAAGGCTTTGGGATTGCGGAAGGCGGCAGTGATGCACTGGTATCCACAGAGGTTCTGGAACTTACGGTTGAGCAAATGACGGCCTGGCTGTTGGGATACCGTCCGCTGGATGAAATCATGGAGGCGGATAGCGGGGAGATTCCTTATTGGTGGCGGTACGTACAGCCGCTGAAAGGCGTTTTCCTGGATGAGGTTGTATAGCAGGGCTTCTATATAGCATAAGCTTGTATGATGGCATAAGCTTTTATCATAGCATAAGCTTCTATCATAGCATAAGGAGGGGAAAGTAAGTTATGGATGAAAAATGGCAGCAGCTTAAGGATTGGATTGATGGCAGCAGCAATATCGTATTTTTCGGGGGCGCAGGGGTGTCAACGGAAAGCGGTATCCCTGACTTCAGAAGCGTGGACGGGCTTTATAACCAACAGTATAAGTATCCGCCTGAGACTATCATCAGCCACAGCTTCTATGTCAGGTATCCCGAGGAATTTTTCCGTTTCTATAAAGACAGGATGTTGTTTACGGATGCCAGGCCCAATGCGGCTCATAAGGCCCTGGCGCATCTGGAGGGGCAGGGGAAGCTTAAGGCTGTGATTACGCAGAATATTGACGGACTTCACCAGATGGCGGGAAGCCGGGAGGTCCTGGAGCTTCACGGCTCCGTACATAGGAATTACTGCACAAGATGCGGGGAGTTTTATGATTTGGATTATGTGGTGAAGTGTGACGGTGTACCCCACTGCAGCTGCGGAGGTGTCATTAAGCCGGATGTGGTGCTGTATGAGGAAGGACTGGACAACCAGACCTTACAGAAGGCTGTAACATACATCCGGAATGCCGATGTGCTTATTATCGGCGGTACATCACTGGTTGTGTACCCGGCGGCCGGGCTGATTGATTATTACCGCGGAAATAAACTGGTACTGATTAACAAAGGCGCTACTTCCCGTGACTCCCAGGCGGATCTGGTCATCAGTGACCGGATTGGGGAAGTGCTGGGAACCGTGACAGGGGTGGACGGTTAAAAAGGATTGGGGACTGCGTGACAATCTTTTTTGGTTTTATATAGGGAATAAATCGGGAAAAGAAAAAAGAGAAAGGAAGTATACATATGTATAAGGCAGCAGAAAACAGATATGAGGCCATGGAATATAAGCGCAGCGGAAGAAGCGGGGTACTTCTCCCCAGGATATCCCTGGGGCTGTGGCAGAATTTTGGGCTGGAAAAACCATTGGATGAACAGAAGGAAATCCTGTTCAGGGCATTTGATATGGGCATCACGCATTTTGACCTGGCGAATAATTACGGTCATCCGGCCAATGGGATGGCGGAGGAGAATTTCGGCGCTATCCTGAAGTCGGACCTGGGCCGGTACAGGGATGAGATGTTCATTTCCACCAAGGCAGGTTATGATTTCCTGCCAGGACCTTATGGGGATTGGGGTTCCAGGAAATATCTGATGGCAAGTCTGGATTCCAGTTTAAAGCGGATGGGGCTTGATTATGTGGATGTATTTTACCATCACCGCCCAGATCCGGAGACGCCTCTGGAGGAAACCATGGGCGCGCTGTCTGATGCGGTCAGGCAGGGAAAGGCTTTGTATGTAGGCATTTCCAATTATAAAAAGGAGGAAGCGGAGAAGGCAATCAAGATCCTGCGCGACAACCACACCCCATGCCTGCTGCACCAGCCACGTTACAACATGCTGGACCGGTGGGTGGAAGACGGGCTTCTTGGGCTTTTGGACCGGGAAGGGGTAGGATGCATCTGCTTCAGCCCCCTGGCCCAGGGCGCGCTGACCAATAAGTACCTGCACGGTATTCCACAGGGTTCCAGGGCCTCCAGGGAAGGCACCAGCATAAGCGGGAATTACCTGACAGAGGAGAAGCTGGCGGGAATCCGGGAACTGGACTGCATCGCAAAGGAAAGGAACCAGACCCTGGCCCAGATGGCGCTGGCCTGGATCCTTCGGCGTCCTGAGGTCACAAGCGTACTGGTGGGGGCAAGCAGCTGCCGCCAGTTAGAGGATAATGTGGCAGCCTTAAAGAATACGGTATTTGGGCAGGAGGAACTGGCACGTATTGAGCAGATTTTAGCCGGTATACAGATAAAATAATAAATATGGAAGCCGGAGAAGTGAGACAATGGAAAAGCTGAATTACGAAGTGGGAGATGTTGTAAAGTTAAAAAAGCCACATCCATGCGGCAGCAGTGAATGGGAAATCCTCCGTGTGGGCGCGGATTTCCGCCTGAAATGCATGGGCTGCGGACACCAGATTATGGTTGCCCGCAGGCTGGTGGAGAAGAACACCAGGGGACTGACTAAGAAAACCGTATGAAGGTATGGCAAAACCGGATATCCAATCGGATACGAATCGGATATTTTACAAACGAGGATTGAAGAAAAAGTTGGAGAAAAATAAAAAACTCCTTGCATTTGTCCCAAGAGTTTGGTAAAATAATACTCCGTGACATATCATATCCTTGCTCCTGTTACTGAAAGCAGGGGCCAGAGACCACAAGGAGGTAAAGCAAGATGAACAAGTATGAATTAACCGTTGTTCTGAATGTGAAGCTTGAAGACGATCAGCGTGCAGCAGCACTGGAAAAGGTGAAAGGTTACATCACACGTTTCGGTGGCACCGTGACCAACGTAGATGAATGGGGTAAGAAGAGACTTGCATATGAGATCCAGAAGATGCATGAAGCTTTCTACTACTTCATCCAGTTTGAGTCCGATTCTGTATGCCCGAATGAAGTAGAAGCACACATTCGTATTATGGAACCAGTGATTAGATACTTATGCGTTAGGGTAGACGCATAAGATATACCCAACCCGCTTTTGCGGGGAAGAAAAAGGAAGAGTGACCGTATGAACAGAGTGATCCTAATGGGAAGATTAACAAGAGACCCGGAAGTCAGATATTCACAGGGAGAGCGTTCCATGGCTATTGCCAGGTATACCCTTGCTGTAGACAGAAGAGGACGCAGAGGCCAGGATGGCGGGGAGCAGACAGCGGATTTCATCAACTGCGTGGCATTTGACCGTGCAGGGGAATTTGCAGAGAAGTATTTCCGTCAGGGCATGCGTGTGCTTGTATCCGGCAGACTTCAGACAGGAAGCTATGTGAATAAAGAAGGTCAGAAAGTATACACCACCGAGGTCATCCTTGATGACCAGGAATTCGCAGACAGTAAGGGCGCAGCATCTGACATGGGCGGCGGCTATGGGCAGTCAGCACCATCTCAGAGACCGGCTCCTACCAGTGCGATTGGTGATGGGTTTATGAACATTCCGGATGGAGTGGAGGACGAAGGGCTTCCATTTAACTAGGATGTTCCATGGTTGAATAATAAAGGAGGACAACACCAATGGCATTTAATAAAACAGATAGACCAGATGGCGCTAAGATGAGAAGACCAGGCGGAATGCGCAGAAGAAAAAAAGTTTGTGTATTCTGTGGCGATAAGAACGGCACAATTGATTACAAGGATGTTAACAAGTTAAAGAGATACGTATCCGAGAGAGGTAAAATCCTTCCCCGTCGTATCACCGGCAACTGTGCAAAGCATCAGAGGGCACTGACTGTAGCTATTAAGCGTGCACGTCATATCGCTCTTATGCCATATACCTGTGATTAATTTATATTAACAGCAGATTCAGAGGACTTCATGCAGGGATGTATGAAGTCCTTTTTTGGCGAAAACCGGGACAATCGCAAAAGCGGGTTCAGAAGCATGAATAAATTTTCCAGAATGGTATTGACAAGTTTAAAGATTATGCTATAATCATTTACATAGCAAGGGAAACGTTCCCCTAACTCGAAAGGGAAGAATCCCTTACGCTTTTGCCTGAAAAGGGGAACGTTCCCCTAACTGGTAAAACAACAGGCTGCCCTCTACAACAGCATTGTCAAACGAATATATATATAGTATACTTAATCCGAAGAAGAATAAGTGACCATTCCTTCTTTTTATTTTAAGCATTTAGGGAAACGTTCCCCCTCCCTGCTGAAGCTTATAAAAAGGACTGGTCAATGATGAAAGCGGAGGTATGAGATGGCAACCATTATCGATGTAGCAAAATTAGCCAGGGTTTCAAAGACATCTGTATCCAGATATCTGAATGAGCAGGACCGGGGACATATGTCGGACGAGACAAAAGAAAGAATTAAAGATGCGATTGAACAGTTGAACTATGCGCCCAACAATGCGGCCAGGAGCCTGAAGGGAAAGGCGTCCAAGGTAATAGGGCTGGTCATCAATGACTTGGCAAACCCGTTTTTCTTACAGATGATACAGGGGATTGAAACCGAACTCAGGGACTCAGGGTATAATATCCTGATGTGTGATTCAAATCTGGATATTAACCGGGAAATCGAGTGTCTGAGGATGCTGGAACAGAGAAGGATTGATGGAATCCTGATTGTCGGCGTTAATCTTCCGGTCCAGCACCTGACGGACCTGAACATACGGGTACCTGTCGTATTACTGGAGCGTGATTCCGGGGACAGCCAGTTTGATTCAGTGAAGATTGATAACTATTCAGGCGCTTACGCAGCAGTTAAATATCTGATAGAAAAGGGATATGAAGGAATTGCCCATATAAGAGGAAACCAGGCTTCCATGATGGCGGTACAGAGAAAAGAGGCATATCAGGCTGCACTGAGGGAACATGGGTATGAGCCGGTTAAGGAATACGAGGTAGATGGACACTATACATTGGAGGGCGGCTACTCAGCCATGGAACAGCTGATGCAGCTTAAGGAACCGCCCCGCGCAGTATTCTGCGCCAATGATATGTCTGCGATTGGCGCATTGCGCTACTTGTCGCTGAATGGCTATAAGGTGCCGGAGGACATGGCGCTTGTTGGATATGATGATATTACGGTTGCATCCCTGGTGACCCCGCCCCTGACTACGGTCAGGCAGCCGGTTATGGAACTTGCGAAGATTGGCACACAGATATTATTGGAGCGTATGGAAATGAAAGAAGGGGAGACGTACCCGCCAAAGTCCGTTGTGCTTAAGTCTGAGCTGCTTGTACGGGATTCAACATAATATAAATACATTTGGGCCGTGTGCCAGGCTTACCGGACACAACGCGGCGCTGACAGGAGAATGGTGTATGAGGAATGAAGATTATCAACAGATGAAGGAAAACTGGAAGCAGATCATTTCCTACGGTCCCAGGCCCTTTGGTTCGGATTCACTGAAACAATGCAGCGATTATCTGACCGGGGAGATGAAAAAACTGGCTCCGGAAGCTTACCAGGAAAGCTACAGGGCAGATGCATGGGAAGTGGACAACTGGAATCTGGAGATAGTATCGCCTGCCCCAAGGAAACTTAATTCATATCTGTTTCTTGGCAGCGGGGCATCGGACGGATTTGAGGGAAGGCTGATATTTGCAGGACATAACCGTATCTGGAACATGTATGTGTGGGACCGCTATGCAGTGGTGGACGGATCAGGAGAAATCACGGCATATATTACGGTCAGGGGAAATGGGGAAGCGATTCCACAGATGCTGTTCACAGGGGACAGTGAACTGCCCCATTACATTGTGGGAATTGAGGAAAAGGATTTCTTCGAGGCTGCGGTGCTCGACCGTACAGTGGTCAGGGGATGTGCCCATTGCAGGAAGCTGCCTGATGCAAATTGTTATAATGTGGTGGGGATACTTGGGGAAGGGGACAGGAAAGTAGTACTCTGCGCCCATTATGACACTGTGTATAATACGCCTGGGGCCTATGATAATTCTTCGGGTGCAGCCGTTCTTCTGGAGATTGGGAGGCAGTTACATAATTATCACTTAAACACGCAGATTGAATTGCTGCTTACGGATGGCGAGGAGTTTAATCTGGTAGGTTCGCGCCGTAGATGCCAGCGGTGTGCAGATGATGATATCGGCATGGTCCTGTGTATCGACGGTGTTGGCCGGGATGAGGTGCTGGAGGTCTGGAGCGGGCCAGAACCATTCGAAAGGAAAATCCGCGGAATCCTCGAAAAAAGCAGCGAACATTTTAAAGCTTTATATAAATGTCCGCCTCCGCCGGGAAGCGATCAGGAACCGTACTATTCAGCGGGGATACCGGCCTGTATGCTGACATTTAATGACCAGGGGATCCTTCATTCGCCCAAGGACATCTTTGAGGAGAGCAAATTCAAGAATATGAACGTCATGGTCAGGATTTCACTGGACCTTCTGGAACAGTTGAATGTGATAAAGAGATAATGAAAGAAACAGGAAGAGTTACTTATGGAGAAGGAGGACAAAAGGAATGAAGAAAATGATGGCAATGGTGGTAACGGCAGCAATGTTGGCAATGACAGCAGTCACCGGCTGCAGCACGCCGGCAGGGAACGGGGCAGATACTGCCAGTACACAAAAGGAGTCCGGAGGGACACAGCAGGAAAGCCAGAAAACAGCAGACAAAGGGGAGGGGCAGAAGGTTATCGGCGTATCCCTGATGACACTGCAATATGAGTTCTTTCAGGATATGAAGGCGGGGATTGAAGCAGCGGCGGGCGATGATTATAAAATTGTATTTAACGATCCGGCCCTTGATTTACAGACCCAGATTGATGCCGTGGAGAATTTCTGCGCCCAGAATGTGGATGCCATTATATTGAATGCAGTGGATGCGGCGGGCATCGTGACTGCATTGGAAACAGCAGAGGAAAAGGGCATCCCGGTCATTACCGTGGATATGAAGCCGTCAGCCGGTACATATGTAACCTATATTGGTTCTGACAACTTCCTGGGCGGCGAGCTGGCTGCAAGATGGACCGCTAATAAGTTTAAAGGGGAAAGCCCGAATATTGTCCTGCTGACCAACCCGTTATCTTCAGCAGCCGTGGAACGTATTGACGGTTTTAAGGAAACCATTGCAGAGATAATGCCGGATGCAAAAATCATTGCAGAGCAGGGCGCGGATACAAGGGAAGCGTTCATGAGCACCATGGAAGATCTGCTGACCGCGAATCCTGAGATTGATTTGGTATTTGCCTACAGTGCCCAGGGGGGACTGGGAGCATATGACGCCATCCAGGCAGCCGGAAGGGACGGGGCCATATCAATTATCGGATTTGATGCCAGTGAAGAGGAGCAGACTGCAATTGCAGAAAAAGGATGTTATCAGGGTAGCATAATCCAGTTCCCGGACAAACTGGGACAGACATGTGTGGAGAGCGTGACCAGGGTATTGAATGGGGAAACATTGGACAAGGAAATTGGGGTGGAAGTCGGTGTCTATACGGCTGACGGCATTCTTTACCTGAAGGACCTGCAATAGCGCAAAAGCCGGTATGGGAACAGACTGGACTAGTGTACTGACACAATGACATTCAGGCAAACCTCCTTGTCTATTTTACTGATAGCACAGGTCAAAAATACTCAGCGTAGCCCGCTACGCCTCCGTTTTTTGACCTGCACTCTCAGAAAAATATCCTGCGGAGTTTTACCAGAAGTCATCGTGTCAGTACACTAGAAGACCAATAGATAAAAAAGGGGAATGAGAGGGCGTTATAATGAAGAAAATAGGATTGCTTCACGGGGAACTGTCAAGGACCATTGCAGAATTGGCACATGAGGACATTATATTAATAGGCGATGCGGGAATGCCGGTTCCGGAAGGGGTAAAGCTGATTGACCTGGCGGTTGTCTGCGGGGTCCCGTCATTTATCGATGTATTGAAAGCCGTTATGAGTGAGATGCTGGTGGCAAAGGGAATTATTGACATGGAGCAGGAGGAAGTCAGCCCGCAGATGGGGGTTAAGATCCGGGAGGCCGTGGGTAAGGAATTCCCATTGGAGATACGTCCTCACGCAGAGGTAAAGGAGCTGTCTAAGAAGGCGAAGGCTGTCATACGGACTGGGGAATTTACGCCATACTCGAATATCATACTGGAAGCAGACTGCTTATTTTAAACAACATAAGGTGGTGAGCACGTGGAGAATGATTATATACTGGAATTTCGGGGAATCAACAAATCATTTACCGGAGTAAAGGCCTTAAAGGATATCAGTTTCCAAATAAGGCGCGGAGAGGTACATGCCCTGATGGGGGAAAACGGGGCGGGTAAATCTACGCTTATGAAAATCCTTTCAGGGGCATATACAAAGGATTCAGGAGAAATCTTAGTTGATGGTAAGGAAGTAACCATTAAAAACACAAGTGATTCAGAGAAGCTGGGCATTGCCATCATATACCAGGAATTAAACCTGATTCCGGAATTGTCCGTGGCTGAAAACATTTTCCTGCACCGGCAGCCCCAAAGGGGAATCTTTGTGGACTGGAAGCAGATGAACGACCATGCGGCTGATGTGCTGAAACAGATTGATGTGGATATAGACACAAAGGCCACGGTGTCCTCCCTGAGTGTGGCGCAGCAGCAGATGGTGGAGATTGCCAAAGCGATTTCACTTAATTCCAGGGTGTTAATCATGGATGAGCCGACTTCAGCGCTGACAGAAGGGGAGACAAGAAAACTGTTCCAGGTTATTTCAAATCTGAAGAAGAAAGGGATAACCATGGTTTACATCAGCCACCGCATGGAAGAAATCTTCGAAATCTGTGATTCATATTCAGTAATGCGGGACGGCGCCTATATTGCCGGCGGCATGATATGTGAGGTGACGGTGGACAGGCTGATTGAGTACATGGTTGGCCGTTCCCTTTCACAGGTATTTCCGGCCAAACAGAATGTGATTGGCGATATAGTCCTGGAAGCCCAGGATATCAGCAGCGGTACTGAGGTCAGGAATGTCTCCTTCTATCTGAAGAAGGGTGAGATACTTGGGTTTGCCGGATTGGTAGGGGCAGGCCGGACCGAAACCCTGAAAGCCGTGTTTGGCGCAGATCCCAAATCCAAGGGGATGGTAAAGATAAATGGCCGGGTGGTTCCCATCCATTCTCCCAAGGATGCCATCCACTGGGGAATCGGCTTTGTCCCGGAGGACAGGAAACGGGAAGGACTGGTAACGGAACTGTCCGTCATGGATAATGTGGTAATGGCAAAAATGGAGAATTCCATGAACCATGGACTGTTCTCCATAGGGAAAGCTAAGGCGCTGTGCAGAAATTATATTGACAGCCTGATGATAAAAACCCCCTCGGAAAAGCAGCTGGCTAAGTATCTGAGCGGAGGAAACCAGCAAAAGGTAGTTTTGGCTAAATGGCTGAACTGTGCCCCGGATATCATTGTATTGGATGAACCCACCAGGGGAATTGATATAAATGCAAAAATGGAGATTTATAACATTATTGTGAAGCTGGCAAAAGAGGGGAAGTCCATCATACTGGTCTCTTCAGAGATGCAGGAGATTATCGGATTGTGTGACAGGGTCTATGTCATGTGTGAAGGTAAAGTGGCTGGCACGTTGATGAAAGAAGAATTAACACAAGAAAAGATTATGAGTTACGCAACAGGAGGCAGATAATATGGAGAAGGTAAGAAGCAGCAAAATCAATGTAAGCTGGAACGACATGGGGATTTTTATCATACTTGCTTTGCTGATAGTCATATTATCCGTTATTAGACCTGTGTTCCTGACCCCGGATAATATCATTAATGTCATCCGGCAGGTGACGATTGTGGCAATTATTGGGATTGGTATGTCATTTGTACTGATTTCAGGAGAAATAGACCTGAGTGTGGGTTCCATCTGCGCACTGTCCGGGATTATTGTTACCATGTGCCTGAGGGATGGTTTTGGGATGACGGTTTCCATCCTGCTGGCTTTAGGTACGGCGTCTCTTTGCGGGGCAATCAATGGGTCAATCCATGTTTTTGCAAAAATCCCATCCTTTATCGTGACCATGGGCATGCTGAATGTTGCCAGGGGGATTGTCCTTGTCATTACGAATTCCTATTCCATTACCGGTCTCCCTGACAGTTTCAAGGTAATCGGCCGGGGATACGTAGGCCCGATACCGGTTCCTGTGGTAATCATGGCTGTCTGTTATGTAATTGGTTTTGTAGTGCTTAAATATACGAAATTCGGCCGCAGCGCGTATTCCATCGGGGGTAATATTGAGGCGGCAAGGCTTTCCGGTGTTCCGGTGGTAAAGAATAAGATCCTGATTTATATCATCTGTGGGTTTACGGCAGGGATTGCGGGAATCATCCTCTCATCCAGGATGTTTTCAGGCCAGCCCAGCGCAGGAAACGGGCTGGAGCTGGATGCCATCGCGGCCTGTGTAATCGGCGGGACCAGTACCACGGGCGGAAAGGGAAGGCTGTGGGGAACATTTTTGGGAGCGTTGATTATGGGAATCATAACCAATGGAATGAATCTAATGAATATCTCCACAAACTGGCAGCTGATTGTACAGGGCATGATTATCGTCATAGCGGTTGGCCTGGACAGGATTAAGAGCAATTAATATAAAGGGGGAAGGATATGGATGATCTGAAGAAAGTGATACATGGGAATCAGGAACGATATCTGGACTTTCTGGGGAAACTGGTGAGCTTTGATACTTCTGTCATCCGCCACGGGGAAGACGGGCAGGAGGGCGCTGCGCAGATGTATCTGGCAGATTTCCTGGAAAGCCTTGGATGTGAGGTGGATGTATTTGAACCTGACAATGAACGGATGAAGCTATATCCAGGCTATAACCAGGGCCACAGCTATGCAGGAAGGCCTGATGTGGTGGGAACATACAGAGGTACGGGCGGAGGGAAATCCCTGATCCTTAATGGCCATATGGATACCATGCCATCCGGGAACCTGGACCGCTGGGAGACAGACCCCTGGAGGATGACGGAACGGGACGGACGACTGTACGGCCTGGGAACCGATGATATGAAAGGCGGGCTATCTGCCCTTGTGCTGGCATTGGAACTGGTGCTTTCCATGGGGATAAAGCCTAAGGGTGACATCCTGATCCAGAGTGTGGTGGATGAAGAGGGCGGAGGAAATGGGACACTGGCCTGCGCAGACAGGGGATACCGGGCCGATGGGGCAATCATAGCAGAGGGGTCGAACCTGGAGGTGTTTGCGGCAAACCGGGGCGCATGGCTGGTACAGGCGGATGTGGAAGGCATTCCCATCCATGCCAGCCTGAAAGGTTTTGGGGTCAATGCCATTGATAAGATGACAAAGGTTATTGACTCCATCCGGGAGCTGGAGACAAAGTGGATGACAACCAGACGCCATCCCCTTCTGGCACCGCCAACATTCAATATAGGCTGCATAGAGGGAGGGGTTGCCGCCTCCACGGTGGCTGAAAACTGCAGGCTTAAGTTTGATGTGGAGTATTTCCCATCGGAGACAGATGCATTTGGGGCCCGTCATCTGGTGGATAAGGACGAGGTGGCACGGGAGGTGGAACAGCATATCAGCCTTATGTGCCAGGGGGATGAGTGGCTGAGGGAGCATCCGGTCAGACTGCAGTGGTATCAGGACTGTTCTCCATTTGAAACAGACACCAGCCATCCCCTGGTTCAGACACTGGCGGATATATCAGGGGAGGTTACCGGGAAACGTGTGATTTCAGGCATGACAGCCGGATGTGATGCGCGTCATCTGACCAATATCCTTAAAATACCTACAGTGGTATATGGGCCTGGCAGCTGCCATTTTGCCCACAAGGTAAATGAATTCCTGCCCAAGGACCAGTTTTTAATGGCAATTGAAACGTATGCAAAGATGATAATCAAATGGACATGTTAGGAGGCTGTTATGGATAAGATAAAAGTACTGTTTGCAGGGGAATCCTGGTTTTTTACTACCACAGAGACAAAAGGGTTTGACCAGTTTACAATAGGCGGGTACGAAACGGAAATCGGCAGGGTAAGGGAAGTCATGAAGGATTATGCTGAGATTACCCATATTCCGGCCCATCTGGTATTACAGGAATTCCCAACCACGGCAGAAGAACTGAAAAACTATGATGTGGTGATACTCAGCGATGTGGGGGCCAATACATTCCTGCTGCACCCGGATACATTTTTCCGCAGCATACCAACGCCAAACCGCCTTCAGGCCATAGCCAGGTATGTAGAGGAGGGCGGGGCCTTTGGTATGATGGGGGGATATATGACCTTTATGGGCATCGAGGGAAAAGGCAAATGGCATAACACTGTCATTGAGGAGCTGCTGCCTGTTACCATGATGGAAGGGGACGACAGGGAGGAGCATCCAGAAGGCCTGGTTTTGGAAATTAATCCCCAGAGCCATCCCCTGCTGGCAGGGATGCCGGAGAAATGGCCGCCGCTTTTGGGATACAATAAGCTGGCTGCCAAAAAGGATGCGGATGTCGTGATTTCCTGGAAGGGGGATCCGGTGCTTGCCCTGGGCACATACGGGGAAGGCAGAAGCTTCGCATGGGCCAGTGACTGCGCACCTCATTGGATGCCGGCTGATTTTTGTGAATCTGACTGCAACCGTATGCTTTGGGAGCGGGTGTTGAACTGGGTGACAAAAAGAAATTAGGATACTGAATGATAAAATGGAAAAGCGGACTCTCCGGAGTCCGTTTTTCCATTTTGTATCATTAAGGGACTGTTGTATCCACCCTATAAATAAAAAACCATATCCTGCGTATTATACAGCTGTTTTGCCACAAACAGGGGGGTATCAAACCCGCCTGACTGGAAATCCCTGAACAGCAGCAGGGAGGAGCCGCGTCTGGTTTCCAGCAGTTCTGCCTCATAGGCGGTGGAGGTGGATATCTCCAGCGTCCTTTGGCTGGTATGTACGGATATTCCATGGTTGTTAAAACATTCAAAGATGGAACCTTCCAGATTCTCATGCAGGAGGAAATCATATTTCTTTAAAAAGTGGGATGTCTCAATCACCGTGGGGCGTCTGTCAATAAATCTCAAGCGTACCACTTCTATAATCTGTTCACTTTCATCAATTTTCAGGAAATCACATTCAGCTTTTGTCGCATAGGAGTAACCGGCAGAGAGTACCTGGGAGTGCAGTTCCTTGCCCAGGCGCCTGCAGGACTCGGTAAGTCCTGTCGTATCATTGGCCGACTGAAGCTTTTTCTTTGGAGCCACGAAGGTTCCCTTCCCCTGACTGCGGACTAAAAGCCCGTCCGACACCAATTCCAGGATAGCCCCCCGGACGGTTACCCTGCTGACATTGAAGACCTTCATGAGCAGGAGTTCGGAGGGGAGTTTTTCTCCAGCGGCTATGTTTCCCATGTTAATCTCTTCGGTTATCACATTGGCGACCTGCTTGTACAGAGGAATCATGCTGGTGGGGTCAATGCTGTTTGAATCGAAATTAAACATATGCTTCACCTTAATCATACCAAAATAGTCTTTGGCAAAAATCCTTTCTTAATACATTATAATACAACATAAATCAGCTTTTGGCAAGATGATACGGCGTAAACAAGGCACCCCCTCCTGTATTGTATTAAGATATGTATTAATACAATATAAAACAACATAGTAAAAAAGTACTATAAAATAAAAAGATATTTTAATTTTATATTATATATTGACAAATAGTGTATTAGAATGTATTATGACATATGAGGACAATAAACAATGTTGGAGGTGGAACAATGAAGTATGATTTGTTAACAGCCGGATTTCCCATTGTAGAAATCATGCGGAAGGAGAGAGGGGTAACCTTTGAAGAGCCAGCTGATTTTACCGGCCCTTATCCAAGCGGGGATACATGTATTGTTTTAGATGTTGCGTCTAGGCTGGGGTTGAAGTGCTGCTTTTTGGGAACCGCGGGCACGGATGCATTTTCAGACGTGGTGTTAAACCGCCTGAGGCAGGATGGGATTGACCTTTCATATGTAAGGAGGGTGGAAGGAGCATCCACGGCAATTGTTTTTGTAAGATACGGGAAGGATGGGAAACGGGAGTACCTGAATGTAATGGAGCACACTGCATTTTCTGATTTTAATGAAAGTGACATCTGTCTTGAGGCCGTGAAGGAGGCAAGGTGGGTACACTTCAGCGGGGAGGTGCTCAGCATAGCGTCCGACGGGGTCAGGAGAAAGGCAATGCTCAGGCTGCTGGAGGCAATACCGGCCGAAAGCAGGGTATGTCTTGACCCTAATTTCGTGGATGACCAGCCGGGCATCATGGATATCATGGAGCCGTTCATAGCCAGGGCCGACCTTATCCTGCCCAGTGAAGGGGAAGCCATGCAGATGATGGGCACGGATACGGACGAGGAGGCATGTAAAGGCCTGGCAGCCAAGGGGAAGACCGTGGTGCTGAAAAGAGGCAGCGGGGGCTGTGATGTCTATACAGCGGAAGGCGTATGCCATATCCCGGCATTCCACATAGAGGAGAAGGATCCAACGGGATGCGGGGATTCATTCTGCGCCGGGTTCATTACAGGACTTGTGGAGGGACAATGCATCCGGGATGCGGGTACGCTGGCCAATGCGGCAGGCGCGCTCCAGGCCATGCATGTAGGACCTATGGAAGGTGCGTTGTACAGGGAAGAAGTGGATGGGTTCATACAGGATCATAAAGGGGTGGAATAAGGAGGACAATATGGTAATCGATGTACATTATCATCCCGCGTTCATAAAAGAGGTCTGCGGGGATGAGGAATTGGCCGAGAGGCGCAGGAACGATATGGCATATTATAAGACCGGGGTTGCAGAGGTGGAGCGGATTAAGGAACGGATGAAGTCATCCGGGGTGGACCGGTGTTTCCTTCTTCCGCATGATTACTCCACCGTGTCCGGCGACAGGATTTCCAACGAGGAAATGAAGAATCTGGTGGAGCTGGGGGAGGGGATGTTCTATGGATTTGCCTCCGTGGACCCGGAACAGGAGGATGCGGGGGAAAAGCTGGAACATGCGTTCAGGGAACTGAACCTGTCTGGACTGAAGCTCCACCCTTCCAAACAGGGCTTTTATCCCAATGATAAAAAAATGTACGGGCTTTACGATATCTGCGTGAAATATAACAGGCCCATCCTGTTCCATGCAGGCTTCACATGGCAGCCGGGAACATTGGCAAAGTACTCCCATCCCCTGAACTTCGAGGAGGTTGCGCTGGATTTCCCTGAGCTCCGGTTCTGCCTGGCGCATATGGGATTCCCATGGGTGAAGGAGACAGCCATGATGATCCTCAAGTATCCCAATGTATATGCGGATACGTCGGCCCTGTATTTTGACAGCGCCTATGAATTTTACGAGTATCTGTTTAAACAGGAACTGGGATATGGGTGGCTGGACCGCAGCCTGCGCCACAAGGTGATGTTTGGTTCCAATATGCCCAGGTTTGAGGAGATGAGGATGCTGGCGGCTTTAAAAAGACTTGGTTTACGGGAGGAAACCGTGGAACTCATAACAGAGGACAACGCGTTGGTCTTCCTGGGAGAGAGGGAACAGGCATGGTTAGGTTAGAGAAGTTTGTGATCCATACAACAAAATATAATGATTTCATCAATATAACGGACCGGGTGGTGGATTTGGTGGGGCAGTCTGGGATTAAGGACGGGATGGCCCTTGTGATGACGGCCCACACAACAACAGGCATCACTGCCAATGAGGCCCTGGAATGCCTGCAGAGCGATATGAAGGATATGATGTGGAGGCTGGTTCCGGAATATGGGCACTATGCCCACAGCAGGATGCTCCATTCCTACGGCACAACGGCCGGAAACCCAACCGGTCATCTGAGGGCCATGCTCACGGGCAATCACGTGGTTTTCCCGGTATCTGAGGGGAAAATCGTCCGGGGGGATGCCCAGGAAATCTTTTTCTGTGAATTTGACGGGGCCCAGAGCAGGACGGTCTACGTAGAGATAATGGGTGAAGCATGATTGAAAGGAGGCACCTGGATGCCAGAAGATTACATACTCAGGATTGACAAGGTCGTAAAGCGGTTCGGCAATGTGACGGCGCTTAAGAATGTCTCGCTGAATGTAAGACGCGGGGAGATTCACGTACTGTGCGGTGAAAATGGAGCAGGCAAGTCCACCCTCATGAACATCATCAGCGGGGTATATCCGCATGGGACGTATGAGGGGAACTTTTATTACAATGACAGGGAATGCAGGTTCCGCTCCATTGGTGACAGTGAAAAAGAAGGAATCGTAATCATCCACCAGCACCTTGCCCTTATACCGGCCCTTTCCATTGCGGAGAACATCTATCTTGGAAATGAGATAAAAAAGGGCGTGTCCATTGACTGGAACCGGACCAGGCAGGAGGCAGCACGCTTCATGCACATCGTCGGACTCCATGAAAGCCCGGATACCCTGATACAGAACATCGGTGTGGGGAAACAGCAGCTGGTTGAGATCTGCAAGGCCATATCAAAGAATGTGAAGCTGCTTATCCTGGATGAGCCTACGGCTGCCCTGAATGATGAGGAAAGCGACACCCTGCTGAACCTGATACAGGAATTCAAGGAACAGGGCATTACGTCCATCCTGATTTCCCACAAGCTGAGGGAGGTCACAAAGGTCTGTGATGCAATTACCATCATCCGCGACGGGGAAACCATAGAGACACTATACAAAGGGGTGGATGAGATAAGCGAAGCCCGCATCATCAAGGGGATGGTGGGCAGGGAGCTGACCAACCGGTTCCCGGCCAGGGACAGCGCCATTGGCGATGTAAGCCTGGAAATCAGGAACTGGAATGTATATGACCCTGTAATCGCAGGAAAACAGATACTTCACAACATCAACATGTATGTGAGGAAGGGGGAGGTGCTTGGGATTGCAGGGCTGATGGGGGCAGGCAGGACAGAACTGGCCATGAGTGTTTTCGGCAGAAGCTACGGAACGGATATATCGGGGGAACTGCGGATGAATGGGAAACCCATACAGGTCCGCAATGTGCCGGAGGCCATCAGGAACGGGATTGCCTATGTATCAGAAGACCGCCATGTATATGGGATGATACAGGGACAGTCCATTACCAATAACATCACCCTGCCCAGCCTGGGGAACTTTGTGGACAGGGGCACCATTGACAGCAATAAGGAGGTGGTGGTTGCAAATGAATACAGGGAAAAACTGAGTATCAAGTGCTATAACGTGGAACAGGATGTATCCAAGCTTTCAGGCGGGAACCAGCAGAAGGTCATATTCAGCAAATGGGTACTGGCAGGTTCGGACGTGCTGATTCTGGATGAACCTACCCGTGGCATAGACGTGGGGGCGAAATACGAGATATACCAGGTGATGAATGAGATGGTCGGCCAAGGCAAGTCAGTCATACTGATCTCATCCGACATGCCGGAGATACTTGGGATGTGTGACCGCACATACATCATGAATGAAGGGTGTGTGGTCGGTGAACTGGAAGGAAATGAGATTGCTCAGGTCAATATAATGAATGCAATCATGCAGAATAGTAAGGTGGGTTAAGTCATGAAAAATAATAAAAAGATTCCTGCCATCAATTTGAGGCAGTATGGAATGATAATAGCGCTGGTGCTTATCACATTGTTTTTCGGGATCGTAACAGGCGGGGTGCTCTTTAAGCCCATGAACATCAGCAATATATTCATGCAGAACAGTTACATTATCTTTTTGTCAATCGGCATGTTTTTCTGTGTCCTGACAGGTAATGTGGATTTATCGGTAGGTTCGGTAGTGGGTGTTTCCGGGGCGCTGCTGGGGTTCATGATTGTGGAACACAGTGTACCGACCCCTGTGGCAGTGGTTGTCACATTGTTATTCGGTTTATTGATCGGCGTGTTCCACGGCTGTTTCATCGCGTTCTTAAATATACCGCCGTTTATTGTAACGCTGGCCGGCATGCTTATCTTCCGGGGCCTGACCATGGTAATCCTGCAGGGACAGTCCCTGTCGCCCTTCAGCAAAAGCTTCCAGTATTTCTCTTCTGGCTTTGTAGGGACGGATATGAAAGCCGGCGGTGTCAATCTCCTGTGCGTCCTGCTGTTTGCAGTGGCAGCGGCAGCCATTATCCTCGCGGAGAAGAACAGGAGGAAAGCAAGGATTAAATACGGGTTCGAGGTATCTTCCACCGGAATCATGGCGGCAAAGCTGGCAGCCGTGCTGCTGGCAGTGGGCGCCATCCTTATGGGACTGGGCATGTACCGTGGGATTCCCTTTATTCTGATCATATTGATTATTGTTGCATTGATTTATACATATATAGCGGATAAGACGCCGGTTGGCCGTCATGTGTACGCGGTCGGGGGGAACTCGGATGCAGCCAGGCTGTCGGGGGTAAAGACTAAGCTCATCATGTTCCTTGTATATGTAAACTGTTCCTTCATGGCTACCATTGCGGGCATTGTGGTTACCAGCCGCCTGAATGTGGCCACCTCCAAGGCCGGGACCTCATACGAGCTGGATGCCATCGCGGCCTGTTACATAGGCGGATGTGCGGCCTCAGGAGGCGCCGGCAGCATCATCGGCGTGATTACAGGTGCCGCGGTCATGGCGGTCCTTAACAACGGTATGTCCATACTGGGGATTGGAACGGATATGCAGCAGGTAATAAAAGGTTTCATTCTTTTACTGGCAGTAACATTTGATATCAGAGCCAAAGCAAAAGGTAAAAATTAAGGAGGAAAAAAGATGAAGAAGACGGTAAGAAGACTGATGGTGACATGTATGGTACTGGGCATGGCGGCAATGGCCCTGGGCGGCTGCAGCAGCTCAAAAAAGAAGGTCATCGGGGTATCCCTCCCAACCCAGGACCTGGCCAGGACACAGAAGGACCAGGAATATCTGACAAAATACCTGACAGAGATGGGCTATGAGGTAAATGTCCAGTTTGGCAAAGGCGATGCCAACATCCAGGCCTCTTCCATTGAAAACATGATTACCAGCGGGGTGGCAGGCCTGATCATATCACCCTTTGACAGCTCTTCCATGACAAAGGTCATAGAGCTTGCCCATGAAAATAATATCCCGGTCATTTCGTATGATTCCCTGTGCCTGAACACGGAATATATCGATTACTACAGCGCAGATGATCTGGAGGGAATCGGGGCCTGCCAGGCCCAGTATATCGTTGACCATCTGGGGGTTGCAGAAGGCAAGGGGCCTTTTAATATTGAGATTGTCGCAGGCGACCCTGCTGACAATAACGCTACCTACTTTTATAAAGGGGCCATGGATGTGCTTTCGCCATATCTGGAGGACGGCAGCCTGGTGGTTCCCAGCGGCCAGATTGAATTTGCAGTCTGCGGCACGCCGGAATGGGACGGCTCCAAGGCCCAGTCCAGGATGGATTCCATTCTGAGCACCTATTATACGGACAAACGTGTGGATGCTGTCCTGACCCAGAATGACGGAATTGCCCTGGGTGCAATCTCTTCCCTTAAATCCGTTGGCTATGGTTCCTCCGACATGCCCCTTCCTATTACCACCGGACAGGACTGTGACATTGCCTCCATCAAGTCCATTCTGGCCGGAGAGCAGACCATGACCGTGTTTAAGGACATCAGCGTGCTGGCAAAAAATGCGGCTGACGTGATTGACAGCCTTGTAAAAGGGGAAGAACCAAAGCTTGAGAATTACACCACATTCAACAATGGGGTAAAGGATGTGAAGGCAACCCTGGTCATACCGAAGGCCCTTGATAAAGATAACTGCGATGAACTGCTTTTTGACAGCGGCTACTATTCAAAGGATATGCTGAAATAAATATCTGGAGGAAATATGGGAAAATTAGGACTGAACCAACTGGCAGCCATGAACATGGTATATAACAGATATTCATTTACATACTTCCTGGATTCGCTGGAGCGGATGGGGGTAAAACAGTTTGAGCTTTGGGCCGGCGCCCCCCATTTCTGTAATTTCATCCAAAGCCTCAGCGATGCGGGTAAACTCAGGAAAGAGGTGGAAGCCAGGGGACTTAAGATTGTCTGCCTGACCCCGGAGCAGGTGCTGTATCCTCACAATATCGCATCGTCTGATAAGGAACTGAGACAGTTCAGCCTGGAGTATTTCTATAAATACATCGGACAGACAGCGGAACTGGGTGTGGATAAAATGCTGTGCTGCGCCGGATGGGGAGATTATGACCAGGACAGGGAGGATGCGTGGAAACGTTCCGTGGAAAGCCTGTGGTCCATGGTGGAGCGTGCAAAAAAGGCAGGAATCACGCTGGCCTTTGAGATATTGGGCAGATTTGAGAGTAACCTGGTCAATGACTTTGCGTCCACCAGGCGCATGATGGAGGAAATCCAGGATCCATGTTTTAAGTTATGCCTGGATACGGTTCCCATGCGCACCTGCGGCAGCAGCATATCAGATTTCTTCCAGGCGTTTCCGGGGCGGATATGCCATTTCCACATGACGGACGGGACCCCTGCGGGCCATGTACCCTGCGGCACAGGGGAGCATCCCATAGGCGCTTACATTGCCGAACTGGAACGGCTGGGATATGACAGGTACATTACCCTGGAAATCGGGGACACGTCCTGCTGTACCAATCCCCATGAGGCCACGGAATCAGGATTCAACTATGTAAAACAGTTTTTATGAAATGAGGCGGTCGGATGAAGCTTAAGAATATAAAAGATGTGGAAGGTTTCTTTCATGTCATTGACCAGTGTACGGGAAGGGTGGAACTTATATCTTCGGAAGGTGACCGGATCAACCTGAAGTCAAGGCTGACCCAGTATATGGCGATGGCGTCCATTCTCAACACGGACTATATCGATGAGCTGGAACTGGTGGTATCCAGCCCGGAAGATATGGAGCGCATTTTACGGTTTTTAGGCGTTGGAATCTAAAAAGCTTAAAAAAGTACTTTACAAAATATATTATATGTTATATTATAACGACATAGGACAATATATAACGAACTATTTCATATTACAGGAGGTAGAAAAACATGTTTAACTTCAATGTTCCACGTTATGAAAAGGTGGTAGGGGATGCAATCGCCTTAAGGCCACAGATTGAGAAAGCAGTGGATGAAATCTGCGCACAGGGCTACACCAATATTTTCTTCATAGGATGCGGCGGAACCTATGCACATTCGCTGCCCATGAAGTACTGGCTGGATACTACGTCGGATATTGATACATACAGCGTGATTGCAGCCGAGTTCATGGCAGCAGGGCATAAGAAGTTCACCAAGGATTCTGTCTGTGTGTTCTCCACCAGAAGCGGGAATACAAAGGAAATCGTGGCAGCGGCAAAGTATTGTAAGGAAGCCGGGGCAAGGACCATGGTGTATGTTTCCAATGACAATACGCCGGTTTGTGAGTATGCGGATTATAAGTTTGCAAGCTTTGCAGAGGATGACTGTCTGTGTGAAGCCATCTATACCTATATGATCATCCTCCTGAGCCGTTTTAAGAAAAATGCAGGGGAATTTGATGACTATGATGAGTTCCTGGGCCAGTATGAGGCGGTTGTCCCATATCTGGTTAAGGCCAAGGAGCAGTACGAGGACAGATGCGCAGCAATGGCAGCGCAGCATAAGGATACGGATTACCACATGGTAATCGGAGCAGGGATGCTCTGGGGGGAAGCCTACGATTATGCAATGTGTATCCTGGAGGAAATGCAGTGGATTAAGACAAAATCCATCCACGCAGCAGAGTATTTCCATGGAACCCTGGAACTGGTGGAGGAAGATACAAGCCTGATCCTGTTCTACGGGGAAGATGAGACAAGGCCCCTTATGGACCGTGTCCTGAACTTCTCCCAGAAGGTCACAAAGGTCATCAATGTATTTGACACCAAGGAGATAGAGCTTCCGTTTACCCAGGCAGTGTACAGGAAGATTGTATCACCCATGGTAATGTATGCAATCACCGAGCGCTTAAGCTGCCATCTGGAGAAGGAGCGGAACCATCCTCTTACAACCAGGAGATATTACCGTCAGATGGAATATTAATCTTATGAATCAATAGGAATCTGGGGAAATGCCGCCGGATCTGAATGGACAGCAGGAATCGCCCCGCATCATGTGCGGGGCGATTCCTTTGGGGAAAGGAACAGATATGAAATACAAGCTATTGGTCCTGGATATAGACGGGACACTGACCAATGAAAAGAAGGAGATAACAGGACACACAAAACATACAATCCTGCGCATGCAGAAAGCCGGAGTAAAAGTGGTCCTGGCATCGGGACGGCCCACCTATGGGGTGGTGCCTACGGCAAAGGAACTGGAACTGGAACGGTATGGAGGATTTATCCTGTCCTATAACGGAGGAAGGATTGTGGACTGTTCCACAGGAAAAACCATATATGAAAAGACAATTCCCCACAAGGCCATCAGTGGGATTTACAGCCAGGTCCGCGGCCTGGACGTGGCGCTGATGACATATGAGGGGGATACAATCATTACTGAGAATCCCCGTGACGCGTACGTGGACAAAGAATCATTTATTAATAAAATGAAGGTAAAGGGGGTTGGGAACTTCCTGGAATATGTCACGTTCCCGGTTGTTAAATGCCTGGTGGCAGCTGACGGCGGGTATCTTGCCACGGTTGAGGAGAAGCTGAAGGAATATTTTGGCAGCCAGTTAAGCATCTACCGCTCAGAACCATACTTTCTTGAAATCATGCCAAAGGATATTGACAAGGCTTCTTCCCTGGAACGTCTGCGCCTGCTGCTGGGGCTTGAAAGGGAAGGGATTGCAGCATGCGGGGACGGCCTCAATGACATTTCCATGATACAGTACGCAGGACTGGGGATTGCCATGGCCAATGCCCAGGAGGCAGTGAAGAAGGTGTGTGACTTTGTGACAAAGTCCAATGAAGAGGAAGGCGTGGCCTATGCCATTGACAGGTTCATCCTGAGTTAGGATGTGTCCGGACGCCCGGTGTGCGCGGATCGTCTGAGTATTGTAGGTGAGAAATACGAGCTGGAAGTGAATATGGCCGGCAGGGATAAGAAGTACAGTGAATAGGCGCGGCCTGTTCACTGTATTTTGTATATAGTGCATAAAAAATAGACCGTATATGTGTTGAATATGCAGAAATAAATAAAAACCCTTGATAGCTGATAATATCAGTGATATATTAAAGGAAACATCATTATAGGCTGGGCATGCAGATATACCAGAGTGTTTGCTGGCATCCCAAAGACAAACAAGAAGAAAAGGAGATTGAACCATGACCAAGAGAGAACGAGTAATCGCAGCAATCCAGCAGAAGGACATAGACGGGATCCCGTCCGGCTTTTCCCTTCATTTCCCGGAGGATAAAAAGAGGGGGGAGGCTAGTGTGAAGGCCCACCTTGATTTCTTCCGGGACACGGATACTGATATATGCAAGATTATGAATGAGAACCTGATTCCTGTGTTTGGGACAATCCATACCCCGGATGACTACAACAGGCTGATTCCCCGGATGACCATGGAAGATGGGTTCATGAAGGACCAGATGGCGCTGACAAAAGAAATCCTGGCCGGTTGTGACAAGGATGTGTTTACCATGGGAACCCTTCACGGTATCTGCGCGTCCGGCATCCATCCCATTGAGCAGGCCGGGGTCAACTACTTTGCTGCAAGGCAGATGCAGGTGGATTTCCTGCGGTGGGACGAGGAGAAGATGCTGTCCGCCATGCAGCGCATCACGGATGTGCTCTGCGACCTGGCGAGGAGTTACATAGAGGCGGGCCTGGATTCTGTCTATTACGCCTCCTTGGGCGGCGAGGAGTGCTTCTTTACCGATGAGGAATTTGCAAGATGGATCAAGCCTTTTGAAATCCAGGTCATGAAGGCGATTAAGGATGCGGGCGGATACTGCTTCCTGCACATCTGCAAGGATGGCCTGAACATGGAGAGATACAGGGATTATGCCCCTTACGCGGATGTTGTGAACTGGGGTGTATTCGAGGTACCCTATGACCTGGAAAAAGGCAGGGAGCTTTTTGGCGGCAAGACCCTTATGGGAGGACTTCCCAACCGCCACGGCGTACTGGTGGACGGAAGCGATGCCGGGATAGAGGCAGAAGTGAGGAAGGTCATCTCTGACTTTGGCAGGAAGGGCCTGATCCTGGGCGCCGACTGTACGCTGGCTACTGAGCAGGACCTTAATAAGGTGAGGCTGGCTGCAA
Organism: Enterocloster sp. OA13; assembly: GCF_022440595.1. Taxonomy (NCBI): domain Bacteria; kingdom Bacillati; phylum Bacillota; class Clostridia; order Lachnospirales; family Lachnospiraceae; genus Enterocloster; species Enterocloster sp. OA13. The sequence continues at coordinate 6,387,018 of NZ_JAKNTF010000001.1, forward strand.
GGACGGCACGGAGCTGCTGATATGCTGATAAGGGTTGTTGCAGGGACAGCGCAGGGCTGCTAATCTGCTGATAAGGGTTGTTGCAGGGACAGCGCAGGGCTGCTGATATGCTGACAAGGGTTGTTGCAGGGACAGCGCAGGGCTGCTGATATGCTGATAAGAACTGCGCAGGGACGGTGCAGGGCAGCACATAAGATATGTACAATAAAGGGAGAAAGCGGCGGACCGCTTTCTCCCTTTGACTTCTTAAGCATACAGCTCAACCAGATATTTAAGGATTTCAACCACCTTTTCCATGGACTGTACGGATACAAATTCATGACGTCCATGTCCGTTCTGTCCTCCGGTACAGAGGTTGGGGCAGGGCAGCCCCATGTAGGATAGGCGGGATCCGTCCGTGCCTCCACGGATCGGGTCCACAATGGGCGTGACACCGGCCTTTTCCATGGCGGTGAATACATGGTCAATCATTTCCTGATGGTCTTTTATCTTCTCATACATGTTCAGGTAGCTTTCCGTTATCTGGATTTCCACGGTTCCCTCACCGTATTTCCTGTTCAGGTATTGGGCAGCGTCCTTCATCAATTCCTGGCGTTCCATGTAATGCCCGTAATCGTGGTCCCTGATGATGTACTTCATGGTGGCTGTCTCCGTGCATCCCTCCATGCGGTCCAGGTGGAAGAAGCCCTCCCGTCCCTCGGTGCACGCAGGGGTTTCATAAACCGGAAGCAGGTTCTGGTATTCCATGGCCATGAGGATGGCATTCTTAAGCACGCCCTTGGAATAGCCGGTGTGCGCGGTCACGCCGTGGACCGTCACGACTGCCCCGGCGGCATTGAAGTTTTCGTAGGAAAATTCCCCAAGGATCCCGCCGTCCACCGTATATCCGTAGGCAGCGTCCAGTTTCTTCACATCCACATGGTCCGCGCCCCGGCCAATCTCCTCATCCGGGGTGAAAAGGATGCTGATTCCCGGATGGGGATGTTCCGGGTGTTCCATCAGAAACTGTGCCAGGGTCATGATTTCCGCAACCCCTGCCTTGTCGTCCGCGCCCAGCAGGGTGGTGCCGTCCGTGACAATCAGGTCCTGGCCCTTAAACTGTGCCAGGCTGGGATAATCGGAAACCCTGGTGACAATATTCTTTTCCTGGTTGAGGACGATATCCCCTCCATCATAGCCGGCCACAATACGGGGCTTTATATTGGCTCCCGACATGTCCATGGCCGTATCCATATGTGCAATCAGGGCAAGTCCCGGCCTGGTGCACCCGGCAGAGGCCGGGATGTGTGCGTAGACACAGGCGTACTGGTCCATCTCCACATCATGAAGGCCAAGTCCTTTTAACTCGTCCGCCAGGTATGCAGCCAGCTTCAGCTGCTTTTCAGTGGACGGCACCGCTGTGCTGGCGCTGTCGGACTGGGTGTCGAAGCTTACGTACGTTAGAAATCTGTCTTTCACGTTCTGGTTCATGTTATTCCTCCTGTTTTCCGTACTGCATGGAATGCAGCCGGTAAAATCCATTCTGCCGGCACGGTCCCTCCTGTCATCCTGTATGGACACTACCGGTAGGATACCCATATGATACCACTATCATGCGGATAATAAAAGATGCTGCCATATGAAAATGGCAGCATGGCTTGTTGGATCGGTTTTATTTGTGGAAATGCAGATGGCAGCATCCGTCGCCTGCAGCAATGGTCTTGGTGATATCCAGGGTCAGTCCCATCTGGTCGGCAATGCCGCGGTCACCATCCATGGCCATGTCACAGAGCAGCTCCAGTTCCTTGCCCTCGTAGCCCAGCTTCTCCCAGGCCTGTACAAGGGGACATTGATGGAACTCTGCAACCAGGTCGTCATGGGTTGCTTCCAGGACATCAATCTCCATGTTCCTTGCGCCCTGTCCGCTGAAGAACGCCTTGCCGAAATCGGCTGCGCTTTCAGGGTCTTCGCACTGTGGCTTGTACATATTGTCACCGTGGATGTGGCCGCACTTGCGGATTGCTTCACGGCACATCTTCTCGGCGTCAGCGCCCTGCTTTTTGGCCTGGTCATAAAGAAGGGCCATCCAGGTTGCCCTGTGCTCTACGGCACCGCGGCAGGCCATGGTTGCTGGGTCGGTAAATTTAGGTTCGTTGTGTTTGATAGACATTGTAAAATCCTCCTTAAATAAAATCAATGGATATTCTGATTTTATCCAGGCACGCAGGAATAACTGGTACTTATTTAAGCATGTAAAAATAATTTAGTCAATAGTTTTAACGCTTTATTTAATTTTTTGTCGCTTTTTACAATAAAACATCAAAAATATGAGCATTATGACTAAATATTATTAAGAAATACTCGAAGCCATTGACATTTTGTCGTCTTGTGATATTATCAGTGATATAACAATGATATTCTTAAAGTTCAGGCACGCAGCTACTATTAAGAAGTATCACGGAAATACGGAGGTCGATAAACAACATGTTTAAGTACACAGTCAAACGTCTGTTGGTAGCGATTCCCACCTTTTTCGGAATAACTGTACTTGTCTATCTGATTTCTGCAATGGCTCCCGGCAGCCCTTTGGAGATGCTCATGGCTGACCCCATGGCAACCAAGGAGAGCATGGAAGCCTTAAAGACGCAGATGGGGTTGAATGACCCGGCGATTATACAGTATTTCCGTTGGCTTGTAGCTATGCTGCAGGGTAATCTGGGAATCTCATACCGGAACAGCCTTCCTGTATTGGGACAGGTACTGGAAAAATTGGGACCCACACTGATACTTACCCTTTCATCCACTGTTTTATCAGTTCTGATTGCAGTACCCCTTGGAATCATGTCAGCGTATAAGCCTTATTCTGCATGGGATTACGCTTCATCCGGCTTTGCCTTTGTGGGAGCATCCACTCCTACCTTCTTCACGGGCCTTGTGATGATTTACGTGTTTGCAGTTAAGCTTCGGGTACTGCCCATGGGAGGAATGTATGATGCCGGAGTACATACAGTAGGTTCGGCAGCCCAACATCTGATCCTGCCCTGTCTGGTCCTGACCATATTTAATATAGGCAGTATACTGAGGCAGACGCGGGGCAGCATGATGGAGGTATTCAGCGAGGACTATATCAGGACGGCAAGGGCCAAAGGCCTTACAGAGCCAAGGGTGGTCATCATCCACGGCCTCAGGAACGCACTGATTCCTGTGGTTACCGTGCTCAGCACCATGATACCGTTCATGTTCGGCGGTGCGGTCGTGGCAGAGCAGGTATTCAGCTGGCCGGGTCTTGGAAGCCTGATGGTGCAGTCCATCAATGCCAGGGATTATCCCATGATCATGGGAATCACCGTAGTGATAGCAGCAGCCGTGCTGATAGGAAATGTCCTTACCGACATCGCCTACAGCCTGCTTGACCCGAAGATAAGAGAGAGCCGTTAGGAGGTAAGAGGATGTCAGGGACAACAGTTATGAAAAAGGACTCGTATTATCGAGACGTGCTCAAAAAATTCACGGCCCACAAGCTGGCCATGATTGGCGTGGCCATCATTGCATTAGAAGTGCTGCTGGTAATATTCCTGCCAATGATACTGAAGCTGGACCCATATACGTCCGATATACTGGCTTTCAGCGCCAAACCCGGCCCGGGGCATTTCCTTGGGACCGATGACACGGGAAGGGATGTGTTTGCAAGACTGGTATTCGGCGGACGGGTATCCCTGCTGGTAGGACTTCTTTCAGCCATCATAAGCCTTTTAATCGGGGTTCCCCTGGGGCTGATTGCAGGATATTACAAGGGTATCTGGGAAACCATCGTCATGAGGGCGGCGGACATCTTCATGTCCTTCCCATCCATGATACTGGTGCTGGTACTGGTGGCTGTGATCGGACCCTCCGTATGGACCGTAACACTGGTAATCGGTGTGCTGGGCTGGACGGATTTTGCAAAGCTCATATACGGCAATGTATTGTCGGTCAGGGAAAAGGAATATGTGGAATCGGCCAAGGCCGTCGGCACCAAGGACCTGCCCCTTTTGTTAAAGTATGTGGTGCCCAACGCATTTGCACCTATACTGATTAACTTTACATTCCGTACGGCGCAGGCCATCATCCAGGAATCCGCGCTTAGTTTCCTGGGCATGGGCGTCCAGCCGCCGCAGGCTTCCTGGGGTAACATCCTGTACGCCGCACAGTCCATCACCGTGCTTTCATCCAGGCCATGGCTCTGGGTACCGCCGGGCATCCTTCTGGTGCTGACGGTTTCCAGCATCAACTTTGTGGGTGATGGAATCAGGGACGCGCTGGATTCTAAGACGAAGATTAAGAAGAAATAATGAAAGATAAATCATCAAAGATAAACCATAAATGATAATAGGAGGAACATTATGAGACGCAATTTTGTAAGAGTAATCGCAGCTTCCCTTGCATCCGCCATGGTGCTTTGCGCATGCGGCGGTTCATCCACAGGGACGGACGGCACAACGGCCAACGCAGGCGGTGGGGCACAGGCGGAGGCGCCAAAGGCAGAGGGCGGCAGCAGCACCGGTGAGAAGATTGTCACCATTGCACAGTCCGGGGACTGGGATACCTTCATGGTCATGAACACCACCAACGCAGGCGCTGACAATGTAAATGAATTGATGTTTGACCGTCTGATGACCATCAACACCGACGGTACATTCGAACCCCGCCTGGCTAAATCATGGGAGACCAACGAGGCCCAGGACAAGATTACATATCATCTGTATGAGGATGCCAAGTGGCATGACGGCGAGCCTGTGACTGCCGAGGACGTTGTTTACTCCGCACAGGTTGCTTCTTCTGCTGAATATAACTATCTGCGCCGCATCCGTATGCAGTATTTTGCCGGCACGGATGAGACCGGATGCGAGACATCCACGGACAGCGTTGAGGTTAAGGCTGTGGATGACCACACCGTGGAGTTTACCTTAAAGACACCCATGGATCCCTCCATTGTTTACGCACTGGTGAACCGTGACTTCTTCATCATTCCGAAGCACCTGCTGTCAGGAATCGCTGACGCTGACCTGGTGAACGATCCATTCTGGCAGAAACCGGTAGGTTCCGGCCCATGTATCTTTGACAGCATGGAATCCGGCGTATCCATCGAGTTCCTGGCCAATAAGGATTACTACCTTGGAACACCTGACTTTGACAGGCTGGTATTCAAGAAGGTACAGTCCTCCAACATCCTTTCCGGACTTATGAGCGGCGAGATTGACGCGCTTTCCGGCAATACACAGATTCCGTTAGCTGACTGGGATGCGGCCAATAACACCCCGGGCGTGAAGGCAATGTCTGTCCCGACCTTTGCATACCAGTACATGGCCATGAACACGACCAGGGAATACCTGCCTGAGGAAATCCGCCATGCAATCAGCCTTGCAATCAACCGTCAGGTAATTGTGGAACAGCTCCTTCAGGGACAGGGCCGCGTTGCAATCGGACCCCTTCCGGAAGACCACAAGTACTATAACACCAACCTTAAGGTTGAGTATGATCCTGAGAAGGCCAAGAGCATGGTAGAGGCAGCTGGCTGGGATGCCAACCGCGAACTGGAAGTACTGGTTTCCACCGGTAACGAGGTACGTGAGAAATCCGCTATCTTAATCCAGCAGGATCTTCAGAAGATCGGCATCAAGACCAAAATCCAGACCCTTGACTTCCCAACCCTTCTGACCAATGCACGTAACGGGGACTACGACCTGTGCTTCATCGGTTCCGCTGGTTCCGTTGACCCATCCGAGTCCGTACCAAACGTAACCGCAGGCTACATGAATAACTTTACACAGCTGACCGACCCGACCCTGGGCGAGGTGGGCGAGTCCGGCGCCAAGGAAATCACCTTTGAGGCCCGTAAGGCAGTCTATGACAAGTACCAGGATATCCTGTTCCAGCAGATGCCCATGGCATTCCTGTACTTTACCAATGACCTTTTCGGATACAGCGACAAGCTGGAGAATGTCCGCGTAGGCGCCATTGATTACAATGTAAATAAGAATGTATGGGCTTGGAAGGTTAATAAATAATCTGGTTCAGGACGTTCCATACGAAAAGCGAGGTATTTAAATGTCTGAGAATTTGATTGAAGTAAAAAAACTCGTAACCCAGTTCTCCGGTAAGAATGGAACGGTTACTGCTGTGGACGGCGTATCCTTCAATATAAAGAAAGGGGAAACCCTTGGGATTGTAGGTGAGTCCGGCTGCGGCAAATCAGTGACGAGCATGTCAATTTTGAGGCTGATTCCTCCCCAGTCCGGTAAGATTGCATCCGGCGAGATCCTGTTTGAGGGCAAGGACCTGACCAAGCTTTCCGACAAGGAGATACGCCAGATACGTGGAAACGAGATTGCAATGATCTTTCAGGACTCCATGACAGGCCTGAATCCGGTGATGACCATCGGAAAGCAGCTTGTAGAAACAATAACCGCGCATAGTAAGATGGATAAAAAACAAGCCTGGGCAAGGGCCGAGGAGATGCTTATGAAGGTAGGCATCCCCTCCCCGGCCCAGCGCCTTAAGGAATATCCCCACCAGCTTTCAGGCGGCATGAGGCAGCGTGTCATGATTGCCATGGCCCTTTCCTGCAATGCCGCGCTGTTTATTGCCGATGAGCCGACCACTGCCCTGGACGTTACCATCCAGGCACAGATACTGGAGCTTATGAGGGAGTTAAAGGACAAGGAGAATAAGTCCATCATGCTGATTACCCATGACATGGGCGTGGTTGCGGAGATGGCGGACGACGTCATGGTCATGTATGCGGGCAAGGAGATGGAATACGGGGATGTCAAGAGCATTTTCAAGCATCCGCTCCACCCTTATACCCAGGGACTCTTAAAGTCCATACCGCGCCTGGACCAGGATTCCTCTGAGCGCCTGTTCAACATCCCGGGTTCCGTGCCGGACTTAAGTGAAATGCCAAAGGGGTGCAGGTTCTGTACCAGATGTACGCAGGCGTGCAGCAAATGCTTCGAGCAGGAGCCGGGACTCTATGAGATAGGGGAACAGAAGGTGCGCTGCTGGAAATACGCGCCGGAGGGAGGTTTTGGACATGATGGGGAATAGCAATGTACTGGTGGAACTGAAAGATGTGAAGAAGGAATTTGTCACGGCCAAGACCTTCACGGGGAAACCCCTGAAAATCGTACATGCCGTGGACAAGGTGAACCTTTCCATCTATGAAGGCGAGACCATTGGCGTGGTAGGTGAGTCAGGATGCGGAAAGTCCACTCTGGGGCGGTCCATATTAAGGCTCATCAATCCCACGGCAGGCCAGGTCCTCTACAGAGGGGATGACATTACAAAATACAACAAAGAGCAGATGCGCCAGATGCGCCGGAAGATGCAGCTCATATTCCAGGACCCGTATGCATCCCTGAACCCGCGTATGACGGTCCTGGAGCTGATCAAGGCCCCGTTAGACGCATTCGGCACAGGAACCAACGAGGAGCGGATCCAGAAGGTAAAGGAAATCATGGAGCTGGTAGGAATGCCGGAAAACATGATGAACCGTTATCCCCACGAGTTCTCAGGCGGCCAGAGACAGCGTATCGTCATTGCCAGGGCCCTTGTGCTGGACCCTGAGTTCGTGGTATGTGACGAGCCTGTATCCGCGCTGGATGTGTCGGTCCGTGCACAGGTGCTGAACCTGATACAGGACCTGCAGAAGACCAAGAAGCTGACCTACCTTTTCATTTCCCATGACCTGAGCGTGGTCAAGTATGTGTCTGACCGCATCGCGGTCATGTACCTGGGAAGGATTGTGGAGATTGCGTCCAAGGATGAGCTTTACAATCATCCGCAGCACCCCTATACAAAGGCCCTGCTGTCCGCAATCCCCATTCCGGATGTGGATAATAAGATGAAGAGGGAAATCCTCACAGGCGATGTCCCAAGCCCCTTGAATCCTCCGGCCGGATGCTATTTCCATACCAGGTGCAGATACGCATCTGAGCGGTGTTCGGCAGAATGTCCGCAGCTTCATGATGTGGGAGGCGGACACATGGTGTCCTGCCATTTGTGTGAGGAGGAACAGGACCATGTTTAAACCTGACAGCAGCTTAATGCAGGAAATTGATCAGTGGATAGAGAAGAACAAAGAAGCATTCGTAAAGGACTTAGACCGTCTGGTGGCTGTTCCCAGCATCTCGGTACATGGGGATGATACCTATCCTTATGGGAAGGAATGCGGCCGTGTGCTGGATGAGATGACAGCCCTGGCCGCGGGGTACGGGTTCCAGGTTAAGAACCATGAATACCACTGCGGCAGCCTGTTGGTTAAGGGAACCGGGGACAGCCCGCGCAGGATTGGCATCTATGCCCATCTGGATGTGGTGCCCCTGGGGGAAGGATGGCATAATCCTCCTCTTAAGTGTACGCAAAAGGACGGCTTCCTCATCGGACGCGGGGTGGGGGATAACAAAGGCCCGGGCATCTGCGCCCTGTACGCCCTGCGGTATCTGAAGGAACACGGCATTGAACTTAAAAATGACGTGTTGGTTTATTACGGGCTGTCTGAGGAAACGGGAATGCAGGATATAGAATATTTCTGCAGGACACAGCAGGTCCCGGATTTCAACCTGGTGGCGGACACCAACTTCCCTGTGTGTTATGGGGAAAAGGGGCTGATGCGCGCTGACATTGAGCGGGAGATTGAGGGAAACCTGGTATCCTTCCATGGCGGAAGCGTGGTGAATGTGATACCTCCAAAGGCAGAGGCCGTCATAAGCGGTGTAAGCCTTGAAGCCGCCAGGGAGAAGCTTGGGGATATTGAGGGAATCAGTGTGGACCGGGACGGGGAGTCTGTGAAGGTGACGGCCCTTGGGATTTCCCGCCATGCCGCATTTCCGGAAGGGTCCGTCAATGCCATCCAGGAGCTGTCCAAAGCCCTTACAGGCAGCGGGCTTCTCACCGGCAGCGCGGCCCATGGGGTGAAGGCCGTGGCAGCAATGACTTCTGACTATTACGGTGAAAGCTGCGGCATACCGTTTGAGGACAAGGAGTCCGGCAGGCTTACCTGTGTGGGCAGCGTTATCCATGCCCAGGACGGTGTGATGAAGGTATCCTTTGATACCAGATATCCGGTGACCGTGGATGGGGATGAGGTGGTGGATGGATTTAAGAAAAGGGCAGAATCCCTGGGGTTTGCGGTATCCGTGGGGGAACTGTCGGCCCCGGCCTATGTGCCCCTTGATAATCCCTATATCCCGGTACTCAGTGAAATCTGCGACTGCGTCCAGGGTAAGCACTATGAACCATATACAATGGGCGGCGGGACCTACTCCAGACACCTGCCTTGCGCCATCGGTTTCGGACCGGGCGTGCCCGATGCCCCCAATCCCTTTGAGAATGGCCACGGTCAGGGACATCAGCCAGATGAATGTGTGCCTTTTGACATGTTGCTAAAAGGCCTGAAAACATATATAATATCCCTATTAGAGTTAGACCGCATGCTATAATGCTAAGGGGAACAGGAACACAATAAGTTTGGCTGAACAGGACATGGAGGGGGAAATAAATGGGAAGCGGTAAGCCTTCGTCACTAAAGACTGAGATATATGATTCTATTCTGAAGGACATTATAGAGGGAAATTACAAGCAGAATGAAATTATCAATGAAAAGCAGCTGATTGAAAAGTATGGGGTCAGTAAATCCCCGATCAGGGACGCACTGATTGAACTTTGCAGCGAAGGCGTACTCATCAGCCACCCGAGATACGGGTACGAGGTGGTCAGGATTAATGAAAAGGAGATACGGGATATTGTTAACTTCCGTATCATGATTGAGACCGGCTGCTTAAGGGACGCGGCCACCATCATGACTAAAACGGATATCCGGGAATTAAGGGAATTCACCCTTACGGAGTGCAGCAACAGCGATGAGGACACCACCATCCTGGAACACTGGGATAACAACAGCAGGTTCCATCTCAGGCTGCTTTCCTACAGCGGCAACGATTACTGCTACAGCATGCTGCAGAAAAGCATCGGCATCATGACAAGGGCTTATGCCCAGAGACACTGGGAACGGTGGGGCACCATTTCCATACGCATGGGGTGTGAGAACCATCTGAAGGTGATTGATTACCTGATGGAGCAGGATGTGGACCGCGCGGTGAAGGAGCTGCGAGGGGATATTATATCTTTTCTTGATATCCTGTATCCTAATTATGGGAATAGGATGTATGTGTGATAATTGAATATGGATGTAACAGGCGGTATCTGGATTGTTGAAAACAGGTGCCGCCTGTTTTATGTAATTATTTGTATAAAACGTGTATTCCAATTTTACTAGCATATGATATAATGTAATATAATATTATATTAACACATAAAACATCATTGCATTTCCTTATGGGATTGATAAGATGTCTTTGAAAGAGGTGGAATATGCTGAATGCAAATAGTGCGGTGCCCTTATACCAACAGGTGGCGGAAGACATTAAGAACAGGATAACCAGCGGGGAGTACAGCCCAGGACAGGCCCTGCCCAGTGAGTCCAGGCTTTGTGAGCAGTACAATGTAAGCAGGATTACCATCCGCAATGCAATTGCCGACCTGGTGGAGCAGGACCTTCTCATCACACACCACGGCAAGGGGACATTCGTGCAGACACCTAAGATTTCCTCAAGCCTGAATACATTTAAAGGGTTCACTGTGTTCTGTCATGAGAACAACATCAACGCGTACACCCATATGCTGGGCATGAAGCGGCAGAAGCCCAATACGGCCATCATGAAAAAGCTGGAGCTTACGCCTGAGGATGACGTGGTATACCTGAAGCGCCTGCGCCATGTGAATGATAAGCCGGTCATGATTGAGCATGTAAGCCTTCCGTGCAGCCAGTTTGAATTCCTCCTGGATGTGGATATGGAGAACCAGTCCCTCTATGAGGTGATTGAGCGTCGTACAGGCATGCGGCTGGAAGATAACTGTTACACATCCATTACCCTGGAGACCAGTATTGCAACGGAAGAAGAAAGCCAGCTGCTTAAATTTGATTCGCCCCAGTCTGTTTTTGTGCTGATGGAGACAGTCATTACCCATACAGGCATACCGGTCCACTATACCAAGCAGATACTTTCAGGCAGGCATTTCAAGTTTTTCCTTTCCAATAAGGTAAACCAGCTGTCCATGAACTGGAATGAGGTTTAGGCTGTATCAATACTTCTCTGATTTCTGCTGAAATATGTTGTAAAATGTATTATGATGTATTATAATATATTTACTACTAACAATAGAAATGGAGAGTGTGATGGGGACAAGTAAAAATGTAAATCCGGACAGTATGACACCCATGTACAAGCAGATTATTGACATACTGGGCCGGAAGATTGAGGAGGGGGAATTAAGGCCCGGGGACAGGATCCCATCTGAGGCAGAGCTGATGCAGGCCTACCATGTGAGCCGCATCACGGTGCGCTCGGCCATCAATGAGCTGGAGGAGGACGGGATGGTGGTCCGCTCCAGGGGGAAGGGGACCTTTGTGGCTTCCAGGAAGGCCCTGTATTCCGTGGACGACCAGATCGGTTTTACCCATTCCTGTTTTCAGGAGGGCAAGGTGCCGAGGACAGAGGTATTAAGCGTGTCCTGGATTTATCCCACCAGGGCGGACGTGGAATTTTTCGGTATTGATGAAGATGAGACGATCCTGTGCACCAGGCGCCTGCGCTATGTGGATGATGTGCCTACCATGATTGAGGTAAACCACTACAACCGCATGTTCGGATTCCTGGAACGGGAGGATTTAAGCCAGTCGCTGTTTGAAATCCTCCAGAAACATAAAATCAGGCTGGGAGGGCATATACGTATCCTCGAGGTGTGTTACGCCAATTCCTCTGACGCAGGAATCCTGGGAGTGAAGCCCGGGGCGGCATTGCTGCTGTTTACGGATAAGCATGAAGATTCCGGGGGCAGCCCCCTTTACATATCCCGGCAGATGTACTGCACGGAGCGCCTTAAGTTTTATGTTTAAGCCCGTCGTATGGTTGGATATCAAGGAAGGGTATCGGGTAAGTGTATCAAGTAAGAGATAGCATTTTGAACTGAATTTCAGTTTAAAATGCTATTTTTATATTGACAGGGAATATGACATGATGTATACTTGTGGTAACATAATGTTATATAATGTATTATAAACAGAAGAGAGGAGTGGGAATATGGAGCAGTTCCTGTTGGCCAGTCATGGTTCCCTTGCGCGGGCCATGAAGGAGACAGCGGCATTTCTTTTAGGGGCAAATGAAAATGTCCATTGTCTCTGCGCCTATGTGGATGAAGCGTCCATGAACCTGGAGAAGATGGTGGGGGAGTGGGTGACGGGCAGGAAACCGGAAGAACACTGGACTGTCATTACAGATATCTTCGGAGGCAGTGTGAACAATGAATTCATGAAGTACACCGGGGACCGGAGGTTTAACCTGGTTGCAGGTATGAGCCTGCCTCTGGTCATTGCACTGCTTAACCATCCGGACGCAGTTGATCCGGACACTATCCGGGCCGTGCTCGCCCAGGTCAGGTCATCCATTGTTTACTGCAACGATATGGTGGAAAATCAGGATTTGGAAGATGAAGATTTTTAAGGAGGAAGAGTATGATTAAATTAGTCAGGGTGGATCACAGGCTGCTTCACGGACAGGTGGCAATGGCATGGACACAGTCCCTGGATGTGGATTGCATGCTGATTGCCAATGATGCGATCATGAAAGACGATATCCGGAAAACCACGCTGAAGCTGGCAAAACCAAATGGGGTAAAGCTTGTGATGAAGAACATCGAGGACTCCATCACGGCACTGAACAGCGGGGTTACGGACAAATATAAGCTTTTTATCATAGTGGAAAGCATCGAAGATGCCCACCGCCTTGCCACATCCTGTAAAGATATAAGGGAAATCAACCTGGGCGGCTGCAAGCCCAGGGAGGAAGCGGTTAAGAAGCTTTATAAGACCATACCGGTATCGGCCGGGGATGAGGCGCTTTTAAAGGAGCTTATGGAGGCAGGAATCAGGGTTGGGATACAGCAGGTTCCAAGTGATGCAAGGATTGAAGTAAAGGAAATCATTTAGGAGGAGAATTATGTTAGCGCAGGCAATTTTAATCGGATTCATAGCAATGTTTGTAACATTCGAATGGATGCTGGGTACCAACCTGGGGTCACGTCCCATTATAACCGGCGTGCTGGTAGGCCTTGTGATGGGGGATCTGAAGACAGGGATCATCCTTGGCGCAACCCTTGAGATGGTCTTTATCGGTTCGATCACCCTTGGGGCCGCTGTCCCGCCGGACGTCATCACAGGAGGAATCCTGGGGGCTGCATTTGCCATCTCAACCGGCAAAGGCGCGGACGTGGCCCTGGCCCTGGCATTTCCCATCGCGACCCTGTATCTTGTGGTGGATAACCTGCTTACCCTTGTGCTGCTTCCCGTGTTTGTCCATAAGGCTGACAAGTATGTGGAAAGAGGTGAATTCAGGAAGATGGAAATGATGCATATCCTGGGCGGCTTTGTGGTCAAGAGCCTTCCACGGGGAATCATATGCGCCGCTGCGTTTTACCTTGGCACGCCGGTGATGAACCGGGTTTTGGAGTCCATCCCTGAATTTGTCCAGAACGGCCTTGTGGCGGCAGCCGGATTCATTCCCGCCCTTGGTATTGCCCTGCTGACACGTATGATACTTACGAAGAAAACCGTTGTGTTCTTTGTGCTGGGCTTTACGGTCAGCGCATATTTACGGATCCCCATGCTTGGGATTGCCCTGCTTGCAAGTGTGCTTGCAGTGATACTGGTAGAGCTGCAGAGCAGCCAGACCGTTGTAAAACAGGAGGTAATGGAAGATGAGGACTTCTAATAACCAGATTACGAAAAAGGACCTGATGTCCATCTACATACGTTCGCTTTCCCTTGAGTATTCCTGGAACTATGAACGCCAGCAGCATATGGGGTACTGCTTCGCCATGCTCCCTGCAATCAGGCGGATATATGAGAAAAAGGAAGCCCAGATTGAGGCGGCCAGACGCCATATGGAATTTTTCAATACAACCCCCTATGTGTCCACCGCCATCATGGGGATATCCACTGCCATGGAGGAGAGCAATGCGGATAATGCTGACTTTGACACCTCTTCCATCAACAGCGTAAAGGTTGCGCTGATGGGGCCTCTTGCAGGAATCGGGGATTCCATGTTCTGGGGAACCCTCAGGGTAATCGCAACCGGGATCGGTACTTCCCTGGCGCTGAACGGGAACATACTTGGACCCATCCTGTTCTGGCTGATTTATAACATACCGGCGTACCTGGTGCGCTACTGGTGCCTGAAGTTCGGATACGGCTTTGGGACCAGCTTCCTGAACCGGATTGAAGAATCCGGCCTGATGCCCAAGCTGACCTACGGGGCTGCCGTCATCGGCCTTATGGTCATCGGCGCAATGATTCCCAACATGATTAATATACAGATAGCGGGAAGCCTGGGGACAGGGGAATCGGCGACGGCCGTACAGGCCATCCTGGACGGCATCATGCCAAGCCTGCTTCCGCTCCTGATGACACTGGGCGTGTACGGGCTTCTGCAGAAAAAGGTCAAGGTTTCATGGGTGCTTGTAATCCTTACATCCCTTGGTGTCATCGGTGCGTTATTTGGCATATTTGTGGTGTAAATCAGGACTGGGAATGATTTAAGATATAGGAGGAGAATGAAAAATGGTAAAGTTTGACGAACAGGCAATACTGGAAAATGGAGCTTACATCTATGCCATGAGGCAGGAGATTGAGGCAATTGCGGATACTGTGTGCGGTAAGGGATTTGACAATATCCTGTTCACCGCATCCGGCGGTTCCCTTGCGATGATGCAGCCGTTTGATTATATGATTTCCGCCACCTCCGGGCTGAATGTACAGTCCCAGGTGTCGGCGGAGCTGCTTACAACCGGCAACAGCCATCTGACGGACAGGACCATTGTGTTCATGGCATCCAAGTCAGGTGATACCAGGGAAACCGTGGAGGCGGCCAGGTATGTGAAGGAAAAAGGCGCCACAGTCATATCCGTCCTTGGAGTGGAAGGCTCCCCTCTGGAAGGTCTTTCTGACCACACGGTCATCTATAAGGACGGCCGTCCGCAGGAATACGTGTTATATATGCTGGTTGGCAGGATATTGTACAACATGGGCTATTTTGACGATTATGTCCAGTTTGCAGATGAACTTAAGAACCTGCCGGCAGCCCTTGTGTCCGTGGGAAAGGAAAGTGATGGAAAGGCCAGGGAGTATGCCATGAAATACAAGGATGACCCGTATCAGATATGGATCGGATCCGGCAACCTGTGGGGGCCCACCTATTCCTTTGCCATGTGCGTGCTGGAGGAATCCCAGTGGCTCCGCACAAAGTCCGTCACCTCCCCTGAATTTTTCCATGGGACCATCGAACTTGTGGAAAAAGGTGTGTGCGTCGCCCTTAACATGACAGAGGGCCAGACCAGGGTGCTGGATGAGCGCGTTAAGAACTTTGTCCAGGAGTATACCGATGACTTTACCGTGTTTGACACGGCGGATTACCAGCTTCCCGGAATCAGCCGGAAGTTCAGATGGCTCCTCTCACCAGTGGTAATCAACGCCGTCCTGTCCAGGGTAAGTAAGAATTTTGAGGAAATCAGGAACCACTCCCTGGATATCCGGCGATATTACAGGAAGCTTGAGTATTAAAGATTGGACAGGAGCGGGATGACAGACATGAAGATAGCTGGTATAGGTGACAATGTAATAGACCGGTATATGAACATGGGCGTCATGTTTCCGGGCGGGAACGCGGTGAACGTGGCTGCCCACGCAAGCAGGCTGGGGGCCGTGGCGGCCTATGTGGGAAGCATCGGGGCTGACCGGGAAGGCCGTATCATACGGGATGCCCTTACGGCCCTTAATGTGGACCTGTCCCAGTGCATATTCCATGAGGACAGCACCACTAAGAAGTGCGATGTGAACGTGTATGACGGGGAACGGGACTACATCGGGGCGGACGAAGGGAAGAACTGGGCCCATACCACACGGATAAGGGATTGTGATGTGGATTATCTGAGGGATTTTGATGTGGTGCACACCAGCTGCAATGCCAAGCTTCATGAGGATGTCCATAAACTTCAGGACCTGCAGGCCATGGTCACATTCGATTTTTCCGTAAAGGATAAGTACCGCACCCATGAATTCCTGGAACTGACCTGCCCCTACCTGGAACTGGGACAGTTCTCCTGTGAACATATGGAGACAGAGGCAATCCGGGAACTGATGAGGAAGGTATATGGCCAGGGCTGCAGGAACGTGGTGGCCACCATGGGGGGGCGGGGACAGCTGTTCTACAACGGAAAGGAATTTGTGGAAGGAAAAGCCCGGTATGTCAAGGCCCTGGACACCATGGGGGCGGGAGATTCCTTTATTGCGGCCGTGATTGTATCCCTTCTGAAACAGGGATGGAAGAAAGGGATTACATTGACAGGGGACGCAATCCGTCAGGCACTTCAGGACGGTGCGTCTTATTCAGCGGAAAACTGCCTTTGCGAGGGCGGTTTTGGATTCAGGAACCGGATTGAGGGGTGACAGGGATGAAGTGGGTTATATTTGATTTGGACGGGACTTTGAGCAGGACGGACATTTTCATCGTGCCATCCATCCGGGCGGCCATGGAGGAAGCGGGGCTGAGGGAGTGGACGGAAGAGGAAATCCGCATGACCATAGGGGAGCGGGCCGAGGAGACGAACCTGAAGCTGTTCGGCCAGGAGAGGTGCGCCCGGGCAGATGGGTTCTGGAAATTAGTTGAGCATTATCAGGAAAATGTATACAAGAATATGGAAACCGTGTACGACGGTGTCCAGGAGATGCTTGACAGCCTGCATCACAGGGGATACCGGACAGCGGTCTGTTCCAACGCGGACCGGGATTATATTGAAATGATGTTAGGCAGGCTGGGGATACGGGATAAGATAGATAAAATCCGGCCCGTGATACCCGGAAAGGATAAGGCGTGTTCCCTGGCAGCCCTTCTGGATGAGATAAAGCCTGAGGCCGCGGTCATGGCAGGGGACCGTATCTACGACGTGGCAGCGGCAAAGGCCAACCGGATTCCCTCCATTGCATGCCTTTACGGCTGCGGGACATGGGAAGAACTCAAGGAGGCCAGCTGCTTTGCCCAATCCCCGGCAGAGGTTGGCAGGCTGGCGGAGGCCATGCTAGGGAAAAAAGAATAGGGACAGATGAAAAGGATATCCCGGACGGGGATGTCCTTTTTTGATGGCCGCGATGCGCAGGGAAATGACGCCATGTGCCGGGGAAAACCGCCAAATGCCGGAAATTGCCGGGAAGTGCCAGGATATGCCAGGATATGCCGGAAACCATACCGCATCCCCGGCAATTCCCGGCATTTGTGCCAGTTTCCTGTGGGCAATCATAATTTTTATCAACAAAATACATAAAAAGGTATTTACAAAAGACAGGCGGTGTGATACTATAACGTCATAATACATTATGTATCGATATAATGATAAATGAAACAACTAAAGGAGAGGTGAAGTATGCTTAGACTCATAGGGGTAGGAGATAACGTGGTAGACTGCAACTACACCACAGGCATCATGTACCCGGGAGGAAACAGCCTGAATTTTTCAGTCTACGGCCGCCAGCTTGGGCATGAAACCGCGTATGCAGGGGTTTTGGGCACGGACATCCAGGCAGACATGGTGGTCCATGCGCTGAAGGATAAAGGGGTGGATATCTCCCGCTGCGTCAGGGTGCAGGGAGAGACCGGAATCTGCGGTATCCGGCTGAAGGACGGGGACCGCACCATTACAGATGAGAATGACGCTGGCGTGGTGAAGTCCCATCCGCTTCAGATTACAGAAGGACTGCTGGAATACATCAAGACCTTTGATGTGGTCCATTCCAGCTGTTTCAGCCACATTGAGGACCAGCTCATAAAAATCAGGGAGACAGGGGTCCCGCTTCTGTATGACTTCTCAGATGTGTGGGAGGAGGATGACCTGGCTGCGGTGTGTCCGGATATAACCATTGCATTCTTTTCCGGCAAGGAATTAGGGGAAGGGAAGCTAAAGGAGCTGCTGTACCGGTGCGTGCATGGGTACGGGTGCAGGCTGGCGGTGACCACCATTGGGAGCAGGGGAGCCATCGTGTATAACGGAAGGAAATACTACAGGAAGATGCCTTATAATTTTGAAGCGCCGGTGGTGGACACCACAGGGGCGGGGGATTCCTGGATAACGGCCTTCATTGCCTCCTACATAGAGAATAACAGGCGTATGTCCAGGCTGCATGAGGAACAGCTGCCTGACTTCACGAGGCAGGCGGACAGGGAGGATTACGAGGACCAGCTGATTGAATTCAGCATGTGCGCCGGCAATCTTCTGGCCAGGCATAACTGCCTGGTGGAAGGGTCCTTCGGATACGGGGCGGCATTTTAACCGTTTGATTTGGGAAAGGAGGCAGGACCTGCAGTCTGGGACCGCAGGGAAAGCATATGAGTGATACGATATTGAAAATGCAGGGAATATCTAAATTTTACGGCGGTATCAAAGCCCTGGAGAAAGTGGACTTTGAACTGTACCGGGGAGAAATCCTGTGCCTCTTGGGGGAAAACGGGGCAGGCAAGTCAACGCTGATGAAGATACTCTCCGGCGTGATTGAGCCTTCGGAAGGTGAGATTTTCCTGGAAGATAAGAAGATAAACATTAAGAACCCAAACATAGCCCACCACCTGGGAATCAGCACGGTCCATCAGGAACTGGTACAGTTTGCGGACATGACCATCATGGAGAACATCTATATGGGAAGGTATCCAAAAAAGGGCGGCCTGGTGGATTTTAAGACACTGAAGGAGAAGACCCTGGAGCTGATGGATAGCCTGGATATCCATTTCAATCCTTTTTCCTATATCAGGGACTTAAGCGTGGCACAGAGACAGATGGTGGAAATCATGAAGGCCGTGTCCTTTGACTCTAAGATCATTATCTTTGATGAACCCACGTCTTCCCTGACAACCGAAGAAACCACGGTGCTGTTCCGCATCATTGCGGACCTTAAGAGCAGGGGCATTTCCATGGTATACATATCCCACAGGCTGGAGGACATCTTTGCAATCGGGGACAGGATCACGGTCCTTCGGGACGGCAGGAACTCAGGCGGGGGAATGGTAAGTGAACTGAATACGGACCAGGTCATATCCCTGATGGTTGGAAGGGATGTGGAAAACCAGTTTCCCAAGGTCCATGTGGATATCGGGGAGGAAATCCTCAGGGTAGAGCACATAAACAATGAGTATGTCAAGGATGCGTCCTTTGTTCTGCATAAAGGGGAAATCCTTGGTTTCGGCGGATTGGTGGGCGCGGGACGGACCGAGCTCATGAGGGCTGTCATGGGACTTGATAAGGCATCGGGGACCATCTATAAGAATGGGAAGGTGATTGTGAACCACAACCCCACGGAGGCCATCCGCAATAAATTTGCCCTGGTTCCTGAGGATAGGAAGGACCAGGGGCTGGTACTGTTGTTGTCCATCCTCAAGAACATCGAGATGAGTTCCCTTCCGGAGCTGTCCTCAGGCGGCTTCATGAACTCCCAGAAGGAAAGGGAGTGCGCGGCTGAATATATGAAACGCCTGCAGGTAAAGGCAGCGGATGTCAACCAGGCGGCCGGGGATTTAAGCGGCGGGAACCAGCAGAAGGTAGTAATCGCAAAATGCCTTGCCACCAGGCCGGATATCCTGATTTTAGACGAACCCACCCGGGGCATTGATGTGGGTTCCAAGGCAGAGATTTATGAGATTATGAATCAGCTGGTATTGCAGGGGGTATCCATCATCATGATTTCCTCTGAACTTCCGGAACTGCTTAATATGAGCGACCGGATCATCATCATGAGGGAAGGGAAGATAACCGGCGAGCAGAACATGGGAGAAGCAACGGAAGAAACAGTAATGAAGCTGGCAACTAAGGAGGCAGTTTAATCATGAAAAATAAATCCATCCAGAAAGTATTGAACAATTCCAATTTTAAATCTTATTCCGGCCTGATCCTGGTCATCATCGTGGTGAGCGTGTTCATGAGCATCCGAAGCGAGAACTTCATGACACCTACCAATATCCTGAATGTATTAAGGCAGATATCCGTCTATGGGATCCTTGCCTGCGGCATGGCGTTCGCCATGATGACAGGGGGAATCGACCTGACGGTAGGATCCACTGCCGGCGTATGCGGCGCATTGGTAACCAAGTTTGTGGTGGAAGGGAACATGCCCCTGGTACCCGCCATCCTCATTGGGCTTTTAGTGGGCGCCCTTTTAGGACTGCTCTCAGGCATCTTTATCGCCAAGACAGGAATCCCTCCATTTATCATGACCCTGGGCATGCAGATTACCCTGAGAGGGGCATGTTACCTGATCTGTGAGGGAAAGCCCATTGGCAATATACCGGACAGCATGCTTCAGCTGGGCATCGGCTCCCTGGGCGGGATCCCCATCCCCATTTTCTTCATGCTTGGGACATTCGTGGTGGTTGGGATCATCCTTTCAAGGACTTCCTTCGGCCGTTCCGTCTACGCGGTGGGCGGCAACTACCAGGCAGCCCATCACTCGGGCATCAATGCCCAAAGGGTCATCATGTATGCCTACATGATCAGCGGTATCTGCGCTGCCCTGGCAGGCGTCATACTGTCAGCCAGGAATGCTTCCGCACAGCCCACGGCAGGCAATGCATTTGAGACAGAGGCCATTGCTGCCTGTGCAATGGGCGGCGTGTCGTTCAGCGGAGGAAAGGGCGCGGTGGTCGGCATATTCTTCGGCGCGCTCCTCATGGGCATCATCAACAACGGAATGAACCTTCTCTATATCAGCTCCTACTGGCAGCTGGTGGTTAAGGGAATCATCATCATAGCGGCAGTTATCTACTCCATCTTTAACAGCAGGAAGAAATAAAAAGGAAACTATAAAAAACCAAATAAATTTCAGGAGGAAAACAAAATGAAAAAGAGAATGGCAACCATGATCCTTTGTGCGGCAATGACGGCATCCATACTGGCAGGATGCGGTACGGGTAAGGAAAGCAATGCGCCAGGCGGCACTGCGGGAGGAACAGCCACAGGCACATCTCAGGATACCGCTGCAGCGGCCCAGGGCGAGGGGAAGGACGGTTACACCATTGCGGTTCTTGCATGGTCCCAGGCAGAGGAGTTCGGCGTGGACATTATATCCGGAGCTGAAAAAAAGGCGGCGGAGCTGGGCAATGTAACGGTTGTGAAGCCCGACCCGGCCGGTGACATGCAGAAGGAGATTGCAATCCTGGAGGACCTGATACAGCAGGGCGTGGACGCCATCTGCGTGGCTCCGGTGGATGCCAATGCCATTGTTCCCTATATAGATAAGGTAAGGGAAGCCGGAATCGTGCTGGTGGACTATGATATTGACACGGAAGCACAGTGTGATGCCAAGGTGCTTTCCGATAACGCGGCAGGCGGGGCCATGGCAGCGGATTATCTGGTACAGGAGATGGGGACAGAGGGTAAGGTGCTGATCCTTACCGAGGTTCCCGGGGTCACAACCGCAGAGGAACGTATCGCCGGATTCAAGGACCGCATGGCTGAGATTGCCCCCAACGTGGAGATGGTCGAGCAGCTTTCCAATGGTACGAGGGACACCCACAGGGCCACGACCGAGAACATGCTTCAGGCACATCCTGACATCACCGGAATCTTCTGCTTCATGGGCGACAATTCCCTGGGCGCTTATACTGCCTGCAAGACCAACAACAGGCAGGACGTGCTGATTGCCGGATATGACGCGACACCGGAACAGCTGGACATCATGAAAAATGACGGACCTGACTGCAACCTGATCTGCTCCGTTGCCCTGTATCCCAAGAAAATCGGTTACGTTGCTCTGGAAACCGCCTACAACATTCTGGAGGGTGAGGAAATCAGCGATGTTGTCTGGACTGAATTGGGACTCCTCACTGCAAAGGATGCTGATTCCTTTGAGGCAGAGTAGGGCATATCCGGGCGGAAGCGGGTCCCGCCATACGCCCGGGAACGTTCAAGGAGGAAACAGATGAAATTTTCGTTCTTAACATACCAGTTCTGCCGCTTTGGCCTGGAGCATTCATTTAAGATGGCGCAGGAATATGGGTTTGAAGGGGTGGAAGTCTGGGGAGGAAGACCCCATGCTTATGCCCATGACATGGGCAAAGAGGAGATACATGCCATTCTGGGATGGAAAAAACAGTATGGGGTGGAGATATCCATGTTCACACCTGAGATACTGGCATATCCATACAGCCTTACCTCGTCCATGGAAAAGGAACGCAGGGAAACCATTGAATACCTGCTGAAAAGTGTGGAGACAGCCGCAAGGCTGGGGACCGATAAGATGCAGATAACCGCCAAACACCCGGGATATGGGGTGAAACGGGAAACCGTATGGGAATACCTGGAAGAGGGAACATCCATCCTTTGCAGGAGGGCCGGGGAACTGGGGGTGGACATCATCCTGGAATCCCTGTCACCCTCGGAGGGGAACACCATCACCTGTGTGGATGACATCCTGCAGCTGCAGGAGCGGGTTAAAAGTCCCGCCCTGTGCGCCATGATTGACATGGTTCCGCCCGTTATTGCCAATGAGCCGTATTCTGACTATCTTGAGCGCCTTGGGGCATCCATGAAATACGTCCATATATGCAACGGGGACGGGGCCACGGAATTCCATATGCAGCTGGATGACCGGGACGGGGTGATTCCCGTGACTGACTTTTTCCGTATCCTGAAGCGGTATGGCTATGACGGATGGTGTTCCCTGGAACTGTTAAATCCCTACTTCAGGGATCCGGAGCTGTACCTCTCCCAGGCGGTGAGGGCCATCCGGCGTATCCGGGAAGAACTGGATTTATAAATAAAATATCATGTTCTGGGTGTTGTAGAGCTGTTTGCAGACGAACAGGGGATTGCCCTGGCTGTCTGACTGGTAATCCCGAAACAGCAGCAGAGGGGAGTTGCGCTTGATTTCCAGCAGTCCGGCCTCATTGGAGGACGCGTTGCTGATTTCAAGGGTCCTCCTGCTGTTGTGCACCGTGATACCGTGGGCGTGCAGGATTGAGAACACGGATCCCTCCAGGTTTTCATGGAGAAGAAAATCATACTTTCTTGGAAAGTAGAGGGTTTCCAAAATGGACGGATGTCCGTCTATGTAGCGGAGCCGTTTGATTTCAATGACCTGCTGGCTTTCATCCACCGCCAGGAATTCACTGTCGGCATGGGTGGGATAAGCGTATTCTACGGACAGCACCTGGGATTTAAGCACCTTGCCTGCCTGGCGGCAGGAATCAGTCAGGCCAGTGGTATCATTGGCGGACTGAAGCTTTTTCTGCGGCGCCACAAAGGTGCCCTTTCCCTGGCTGCGCACCAGAAGCCCGTCTGTCACCAGCTCCGAGATCGCGCCCCGGATTGTCACACGGCTTACGTTAAAGTCCTTCATCAGTTCAAACTCAGAAGGAAGCTTTTCTCCTACCTTCAGTTCCCCTTTGCGGATGCCTTCGGAGATAATGCTGGCCACCTGCTTGTACATGGGGGTAATGCTGGAGGGGTCTATACTGCCTGCATCGAAATGAATCATAAATATCACCGTCATTCTGCCCTATGGGGCGTTATGTCCGAACACGTCCCAGGCAGGAATCCTTTCTTAATACAATATAATATGACATAATCCGTGTTTTTGCAAGTTCCCATAAAGAAATTGGGAAAAAGAAAAAAAGTACTTTACAAAATACATTATGTGATGTAATATAACATCATAGGACGACATAATAAATTTAAATCCAAGGAGGAACCAGATATGTTTAATTTTGACATTCCACGTTACGAAAAAGTAGTCAGCGAGGCAATTGCCTTAAGGCCGCAGATTGAGAAAGCGGTAGACGAGATATGCAGCCAGGGTTACACCAATATTTTCTTTATCGGCTGCGGCGGCACATACGCCCATTCCCTTCCCATGAAGTACTGGCTGGATACAACATCACAGATTGATACATACAGTGTGATTGCGGCTGAGTTCATGGCAGCGGGCCACAGGAAGTTCACCAAGGATTCCGTATGTGTATTCTCCACCAGAAGCGGCAACACAAAAGAAATCGTGGCGGCTGCAAAGTACTGTAAGGAAGCCGGCGCCCGCACCGTTGTATATGTGTCCAATGACAATACCCCTGTCTGCGAATTTGCCGACTACAAGCTGTTCAGCTTTGCAGAGGATGACTGTCTGTGTGAAGCCATTTATACCTATATGATTGCCCTTCTGGCAAGGTTTAAGAAAAACGCAGGGGAATTTGACAAGTACGAGGAATTCATGGATCAGTACGCAGGGATTGTGCCATATCTGATCAAGGCAAAGGAGCAGTACGAGGACAGATGTGCGAAAATGGCACAGGAGCACAAGGATACGGATTATCACATGGTAATCGGCGCAGGCATGATGTGGGGAGAGGCCTACGACTATGCGATGTGCATCCTGGAGGAGATGCAGTGGATTAAGACAAAGTCCATCCACGCAGCCGAATACTTCCATGGGACCCTTGAACTGGTGGAGGAGGATACAAGCCTCATCCTGTTCTACGGCGAGGATGAGACAAGGCCGCTGATGGACCGTGTGATGGATTTCTCCAAGAAGGTCACAAAGGTAATCAATGTGTTTGACACCAAGGAGATTGAACTGCCTTTCACCGAAGCAGAGTACAGGAAGATTGTTTCCCCGATGGTGATGTATGCAATGACGGAGCGTCTTAGCTGCCATCTGGAGAAGGAGAGGAACCATCCTCTGACAACCAGGAGATATTACCGTCAGATGGAATATTAATTCAGGTTTGGTCCAGGGAGATTGAGGAGATAGAAGAAAATAGAAAAAGGCGTGGGCCTGGCGGCTGTGTGGCTGCCAGGCCCACGTCCTGTATCAGAGGGTAATCCGGTAAGTATACATGCTTCCTATATAATAGGTCTCAATATATTCCAGTATATCCCCGTTGTCCAGATACGTATTGTGAAATGATTTCAGCAGCGCCTCATTCTCTATCCCCAGCAGCTTCTTTTGCTCCTCAGTGGGCAGGGTGGCTGTCAGCGACAGGTCCATGGACTGTACGTTCAATCCGAGTTCCTTCACATATTCAAAGAAAGAGTGCTCCAGCCGGGTCACATCAATGGCCGGAAGGACCCTGCAGGGGACATAGGTATAGCTGATGCAGATGATCATGTCATTGCCGGTCCGGATGCGGGAGAAATAATGGACCATATCGTCCCCGGCCACGTTCAGGGCCTGGGCAGCGGCTTCAGGCAGTTCGCTTCCCCGGTATATCCTGTAGTCCACCAGCCGGGAACCGGGCGTCAGGCCAATGGAGCGCATGTCTTCTGAAAAGCTTTGAGGTATCCTGACAATGGGTTTCTGTATATGTACATTGGTCACGAAGCTGCCCTTGCCTGCCACCCGGTTGATATAACCTTTGGATGCAAGGGATTGGATTGCCTTGTTCACGGTCATCCTGCTGACCTGGAACGTGTCACACAGCTCCGCCTCGGTGGGAATCTGGTCACCGGGCCGCAGGATCCCGCCTTTTATCTGATTGAGTATGGAATCTTCTATTTGTATATACTTAGGTTTGCCTGACATGGAAATATCTCCTTTTATCTCACAATTATTCTAGTCTATTATATAATGAAAATTAATAAATGTCTATACATAAAGCGCCGTAAACCAGAAAAAACTTTATGAAAATTACTAAAAACCTCTTGAAAAGTATATGCGCTTATGGTAATATATAACCACGCGGACAAATGTATATACAAAGAACGATAAAAGATATATGCAATTGGACTGATTTAAGGAAGGAAATGGAAATACAAATAGACGGAAAGGAGGATGGACAATGAAAAATATGGTGCTGGTTACCCATGCGGATTTTGCAAAGGGAATCCTGACCTCCCTGAACCTGGTGCTGGGACAGGTGGAGCACGTGGATTACGTGAGCATCACGGCAAAGGAAACCATACCTGAGATAGCTTCCATGATTGAGGAAAAAATCACAGGCTTTGGCAGCAATGGCCCCACGGTGGTGCTTACGGATATCGCAGGCGGAAGCACCACCCAGGCAGCCATGAAGCTGTTGGGGGATGGACGGAAGGTGTATCTGGTAACAGGACTGAACCTGGGGCTGCTTTTGGAGATAGCGCTGCTTCCGCTGGGGGAAGGGGAAGAGGCTGACAAGGGGATGCTGCGCACGGCCATTGAGAATTCCAGGTCATCCATGTATCTGGTAAACGACATGATGGAATCCGGACCGGATACAGATGCATCCGGGGATTTAGGGGAACTGTAAGGAAGTAAAGGAAACTGCAGCAATGTTTTTAGGAAACCATAGGAGGAATAGGAATGATTAAGTTATTGAGGGTAGATGACCGTTTAATCCATGGACAGGTGGCTGTCAGCTGGACTTCCTATCTGGGGGCTGACACCATTGTGGTTGCCAACGATAAGGCGATTACGGATAAGCTGATGCAGATGGCATTTAACATGGCGAAACCTCCGCAGGCAGTGCTGTCCATCAAGTCCCTGGATGGCGCCGTGGCCGTCATTAATAATCCAAAGCATGCGGCCAGGACCATTTTCGTGGTGACGGCAAGCGTGGAGGATGCACGGTACCTGATGGAGAAATGCCCGTCCATCCCCAACCTGTGTGTGGGAGGCGTCCGTCAGGCGCCGGGAAAGAAGATGGTGGAACGCCAGGTGTACCTGGATGGGAAGGATATGAAGGGACTGGAAGAAATCCATGCCATGGGAAAGGATGTGTACCTTCAGGCAGTGCCCACTGAGAAGAAACTGTCCTATGAGGACATTGTAAAAGAGTATAACAAGTAAAAGAAGGGGGAATGTGTGATGTTATTTAAAGCATTAATTTTGGGAATCCTTGCAGGATTCGCCATCTGGGACGGCCGTGTATGCGGACAGCATATGTTTGACCGGCCAATTGTGACCGGGCCTATCGTAGGACTGATTCTTGGGGATGTACATACAGGCATCGTGATGGGGGCTTCCCTGGAGCTGGTCATGATGGGGATTGTGGGAATCGGCGCGGCCACGCCGCCGGATGTGGTCTCAGGAGGAATATTGGCAACGGCATTTGCCATCATGTCCGGCCTTGATATGGACGCGGCCGTGGCGCTGTCACTTCCAATCGCAACCCTGGCCCAGTCCGTGGGCATCCTGGACAGGACCATTAATACCACCTTCCTGCACTGGGCCGACAGGGCGGCTGAGGAAGGGGATTACAAGGGAATCTCAAAAGCCCTGTGGGCAGGGGCATGGCTGTTCTGGTTCAGCTCCTTCCTGGTTGTATTCCTGGGCGTGCTGCTTGGATCCAATACCATAGCCGGTTTTGTGGCTGCCCTGCCTCCGTTCATCCTGGGCGGACTGAAGGTGGCAAGTGGGATGCTTCCCGCACTGGGAATCGCAATCCTTATGCAGCTTATATTCGATAAGACCAATGCGGCATATCTCTTTGTGGGCTTTGTACTGACGGCGCTGCTGGGCATGAGCACGGTAGGCGTGGCGATTGTGGGCGCTACCATTGCCTATGTGGTTTATCAGCAGGCCATGCAGAGAAAACGCGACATGGCATCCATGGCAGTTAACACCATGTCAGATGATTTGGGAGGTGAATTATAATGGCAGGCACCAATGAAACTTTTAAAGAGGGCGGGATTGTCACAAAAAATGATATGCGCAGTGTATTCTGGCGCTCCTTCCCATTACAGGCATCCTTTAACTACGAACGTATGCAGAACGTGGGATTCTGCTATTCCCTCCTTCCGGTATTAAAACGCCTGTACCCGGAGAAGAAGGAGGCATCCGAGGCATTGAAACGCCACCTGTCCTTTTTCAACACAACGCCTCAGCTGGTGACCTTCATCACAGGCGCATGCATTGCCATGGAGGAGGAAAATAAAAAGTCCGGCGACCAGTTTGACATTGAATCCATTGCTGCTTTGAAGGCAGCCCTGATGGGACCCATTGCGGGAATCGGCGACTCCTTTTTCTGGGGTACCTTCCGCATCATCGCGGCAGGCATCGGCTGCGGGCTGGCGGCCCAGGGCAGCATCCTGGGGGCAATCCTGTTCCTCCTGATATTCAATATCCCCCACTATGTAGCCAGATGGTACGGGCTGAAGCTGGGGTATAAGAGCGGTGTCGGGTTCGTGGAAGCGGCCCAGGCATCGGGTATGATTGAAATACTTACAAATTGCGCCAAGGTCATGGGACTCTGCGTGGTCGGGGCCATGATAGCCTCCATGGTCTCCTTCTCAACGCCCCTGGTGCTTACCATGGGAGAGGCAACTGTTGAGATACAGGGTGTGTTTGACCAGCTGCTGCCTTCCGTGCTTCCTCTGGGACTGACTTTTGGGACATTTGCATTATTAAAGAAAGGATTTAAGACCACCACGATCATGTTCGGCATGATTGCCATCGGCATTGTGGGTGCGTTCTTCGGTATTTTATGATGGAATCTAAGATGTTTGAATACATATGTGAGACACCGGCCGTGCTGACCGATATCATTAACAGAAGAGAAGAGATAACAAAGGGCTTTGTAAGCCATTTTAAGGATGTGGAGATTGAGCAGATTTATGTAATCGGCTCCGGCACCAGCTATCACGCCGGCCTGGCAGCCAAGCTGTATCTGGAGGAGCTGCTGGGAATCAAGGTATTTAACATGTATCCGACCCAGTTTGCAAGGGAGGAAAAGGTATTTAATCAGAAAACCCTGGTAATCGGCATGTCCCAGGGCGGCCAGAGCCTGTCCACGGTGGAAGGCCTGGATTCCGCAAGGGAACGCGGACTGCACACGGCGGCCGTGTCCGAAAACCCGTCGGCACTTATCTTTGAACACGCCGACACATCAACTAAGATTGAGGTGGGGAATGAAAAATGCGGGGCAAAGACCAAGGGCTACGCAGGAACCACCGCTACCCTCATGATGATGCTCACGGAACTGGCCATTGCAAAGGGCATGGCCACGGAGGAAAAGGCGGCTGGATACAGGGAGCGCATGTTCCGGGTCATTGGCAACCTGGGGAAGGTCACGGACGCCGCCGTGGAGTGGTATAAGAGGATTAAAGACGAGTTCCTTCCGGCAAAGCGGGTGATTGTTGTGGGATATGACGGCATGTACTGTGATGTGCTGGAAGGCGCCCTTAAAATCCTGGAGACAGTCCGCCAGGGCGTGAGCGGGTATGATATCGAAGAATTTTTCCACGGCATCTATAACTCCATCACGGACAGCGCCCATATCTTCTACCTGGCTTCCAGGGGGGACTATAAGCCAAGGACCATGAAGCTGGTTGGGATACTCAGCGAGTGGACGCCGCATAATTACCTGATTGCATCGCCGGATGGAGTGGATGTGCAGTCTGACAAAAACCTGATTGTGGAATTCGTGGAAGACCCCATGTTCTCCTGCTGGGAATACATCATTCCCCTTCAGGTGGTAGCCTGCATGGCTCCCCAGGATTTGGGGATTAACCCGGACATACCTAAGGATCCTGAATTCCACAAGCGGATTGGCAGCAAGAAGCTGGACGGGGTGCGCGACCACTATGTGGCCCAGGAGGATGCATCCTTGAACACAGCGGTCCTGGAGAAATGATGATCCGTGCGGCGATATTTGACATGGACGGCCTGATGTTTGATACGGAGCGTCTTTATGGGGATGCCTGGTTGTATGCCGGAAGGGTAACCGGTTTCCCCATTACGAAGGAGCTGTTAAACCGTACCAGGGGAGCGGACCGCGGATCCTGTATCAGTGCGTTCAGGGAAGCGTTAGGGGATACATTTGATTTTTACGCTGTGCGCAGGTACAGGCAGGAGTATGTGGACGGGTATCTGGAAAAGAATGGGATGCCTCTGAAGCCAGGATTAATGGAACTTTTAGGTTATCTGAAACACTCCGGCTACGGTATCGGACTGGCCACCTCCACGGATGAACCCACTGCCAGGGAGTACCTCGGGATGGCGGGGGTCAGTGGATATTTTGACTGTATGATATTCGGGGATATGGTAAAGAGAGGTAAACCGGCCCCTGATATCTACCTTAAGGCGGCAGAGACACTGGGCAGAAGGCCGGATGAATGTATCGTCCTGGAGGATTCAATCCTGGGGGTCAGGGCGGGCGCCGCGGCCGGATGTCATGTAATCATGATACCGGATGAGGTGGAACCCGGGGAGCGGGAGAAGAAACTGATAACCCGCAGGATGGACAGCCTGATGGATGTGATTGCGTATCTGGGATAGGGGATATTTGAATACAATAAAAGGAAACGGCCGGGGCGCTCCAGGAACTGTTGGGGCGCCCCGGCCGCGGTCATGGGAAGGCCAGGGCCTCTGCCTGGTGTATTACTGGAATTTTATGCACAAGATTCAGCTTTTCATTTAAAATCACATATGCTAAAATAGGTACAGATAAATCACAGCTATTGACTTTTCCCAGCTGTGATGATATAAATAAAACCATACTAAATTACTATGAATAGTGTGCTTTGAATGAGGAATATTCTCAGGAGGAAACAGGATGAAGAATAAAAATACAATGGCTAAGAGGTGCGTTTCACTTGCCCTGGCCACAGTCATGGCCCTGTCGCTGGCAGGATGTAAGGCAGGGGGGAATGACGCGCCCCAGCCAGGAAGCGGGACAACAGGCCAGACCCAGGCCGGGGGCAGCGCTGCCGGGGAAAAGATTGTGAACATCGGTGTGACCAATACCCTGAACACCCTGAATCCCCTTCTGATGGACGGGATGGAGATGAACAAATACGCCACCGGCCTGATGTTCCTTCCTCTCATGGAACTGGACGGGGATATGAATTTTGAAGGGATGCTGGCGGATTCGGTTACGGCAGAGGATGACCGGAATTTCCTTGTGCATATAGATGACAAGGCGGTCTGGTCCGACGGACAGCCTGTAACCGCGGATGATGTGGTATATACGGCCCTGCGCATATGCAGCCCCACCATCGGCAATATGGCCATGATGTATTATGTATTCGAAGGCGTTGGGGATGACGGATTCGTGGCGGAAGGCGCAGACCATGTGGAAGGCATCACCAAGGTGGATGACAAGACCGTCCGCTTTACCACCAAGGCGCCCATGTCCCTGATTACATTTAACAGCTCCTATGCACGGTATCTCATGACGCTTCCAAAGCATGTGATTGAGAACATGAGCGAACAGGAGCTTATGTCCGACCCGTGGTTCAACCGCCCGGATGTGGTGAGCGGGCCATATAAAGTGACGGAATTTGACAGGGACCACTATGTATCCTATGAGGCTAATAAGGACTACTGGAAAGGCGCCCCCAAGATTGACCGGCTGAACATCAAGATCGTGGAGGGCAGCCAGCTGTATGCGGGCCTTAAGTCAGGTGAGATTGACGTGACCCAGAACACCCTGAGCGCCATCCCGCTGGAGGATTATGAGAGCATCCAGGCGCTGGAGAATGTGACCACCTCCTTCGGTGAACCCATAACCAACCAGTCCGTATTCATCAACACCACCAGCATAACGGATGCCAGAGTGCGCCAGGCCATGGTCTATGCCATTGACCGCGGCCAGATCCTGGAGCAGCTGTTAAAGGGCTACGGGGAGGTTTCGGAAGGTTTCCTGTCCTCGGCAAGCCCCTACTTTGACGATACCATCACCCCGCTTCCATATGACCCTGAGAAGGCGAAGTCCCTTCTGGAGGAAAGCGGATGGGACAGGAACCGGACCATTAAGTTCAGCATTAACTCGGATGACAGCACCTTTGTCAATGCTGCTTCCGTCATTGCCGCACAGTGGGCTTCGGTGGGCATCAAGGCGGAGATCCAGACCATGGACATCAATACCCTGATGGCCAATGCAGCAAAAGGTGATTTTGACGTGATGGCAATCCAGTACACCTATCCGCCGGTGGATCCTTACGCCGACGTGGCCTGGCTCCTTGGAGGCGAGGGCAGCTGGACCGGGTATGGCAATGATAAGATTAACGAGGCCCTGTCCAAGGTATCCCTTACCGATGATGTGGGCCAGTTAAAGGAACTGTACTCCATTGTTGACAGGCAGGTACAGGAGGACGTGCCCATGTTCTCCGCCTATATCATCAAGACCATGGCTGGCGTGAACAAGCGTCTTGTGGGTGCCAGGCCAAGTGTCTATGGTTTCCTGAACCATGTGGAACAGTGGGATATTGCCCAGTAAGCCAATTGAATCGCTAATATACAGAATCCCGGGGGGCGTTTGCTCTCTGGGTGTTCTTGATTCAGACCTGTTTCGGCCTGGCTGCCGCAGCAGGTCTGATAAATCAGTTCATAGAAATGAGGAATAATATGTCACATATCCTGGAAGTCTCGGATCTGGAGGTGTCCTTTTCCGGCGACGGAGGAAAGAATATAAGTGTGGACCACATAAGCTTTTATGTGGACCCCGGCGAGGTGGTCTGTATCGTGGGGGAATCCGGCTGCGGGAAAAGTGTCACGTCCCTGTCCGTCATGGGCCTTTTGGGCAGGGGAGGTTCCGTGACCTCCGGCAGCGTGCTGTTTGAGGGTAAGGACCTGCTGGCCATGACGGAAAAGGAACTGGACCAGATCAGGGGGGACAGGCTTACCATGATTTTCCAGGACCCCCTTACATCCTTAAACCCGGTGTTCACCATTGGGAACCAGATGACGGAAAGCATCCGGGTCCACATGGGCCTGGGAAAAGAGGAGGCAGCGGCCCGTGCCCTGATGCTTCTTAAGAAGGTGGGGCTGCCCGACGCTGCCGCCGTGATGCGGCGGTATCCCCATCTGCTATCCGGCGGCATGCGCCAGCGGGTGATGATTGCCATGGCCCTGTCCTGCAGTCCCTCCCTGCTGATTGCAGATGAGCCGACCACTGCGCTGGACGTGACAATCCAGGCCCAGATCATGGAGCTTATCCTGGAACTGAAGGAAGAACTGGGGATGTCGGTGCTTCTGATAACCCACGACATGGGCCTTGTGGCCCAGATGGCCGACCGGGTGCTGGTCATGTACGCGGGCCAGATGATAGAGCAGGCCCCTGTGCTGGAGCTGTTTGACCACCCGGCCCATCCCTACACCAAGGCCCTCCTGCGCTCCGTGCCAGGGATAATGGACCGGAGGGACCGGGTGCTGGAGTCCATAGAAGGCATGGTGCCGGAACAGTACGACATGATTACGGGCTGCCGTTTTGCGGACCGCTGTCCTTACAGAAGGGATATCTGCAGCCGGCCCCAGACAGATACGATGATAATGGACAGCCATCTGGTAAGATGCTGCCGCGCAGGGGAGGTGGGGAACGATGCTTCAAAATGACGGTATGGACACGGCTCCCCTTCTTCAGGTTGAAGGACTTAAGAAATATTATGCGGCCAAAAGCGGGATTTTCTCCCGGAGCACAGGCGAGATACGTGCCGTGGACGGGGTATCATTCTCAATCCATAAAGGTGAGACCCTGGGGCTGGTAGGTGAGTCAGGCTGCGGCAAATCCACCCTGGGCCGCCAGATTGTGGGGCTGGAGCGCCCCACGGGCGGACGCATCCTATATAAGGGCAGGGACCTGTCCCGTATGAGGAAGCCGGAGCTGAAGGCCATCCGT
This sequence comes from Enterocloster sp. OA13, assembly GCF_022440595.1. Classification (NCBI taxonomy): domain Bacteria; kingdom Bacillati; phylum Bacillota; class Clostridia; order Lachnospirales; family Lachnospiraceae; genus Enterocloster; species Enterocloster sp. OA13. The sequence goes on from NZ_JAKNTF010000001.1 coordinate 6,420,710, forward strand.
ACCCAGTTACAGATGGTGTTCCAGGACTCCTACTCCTCCCTGAACCCGAGAAAGCATATTTTCGAAATCCTGGCAGAACCCATGCTTTATCATGGGCTGGCTGACAGGAGCAACATACATCAGAAGGTGGAGCATCTTCTGGATCTGGTGGGCCTTGCCAGGAATGCCCTTGGCCGTTACCCCCATGAGTTTTCGGGCGGACAGCGCCAGCGCATCGGCATTGCCAAGGCGCTTTCCCTGAATCCCAGCCTGCTTGTCTGTGACGAGCCGGTCAGCGCCCTGGATGTGTCCATCCAGGCCCAGATACTGAACCTGCTCAAGAACCTGCAGAAGGAGCTTGACCTGACCTGTATATTCATCGGCCACGGACTGGGCGCTGTCAATTATGTCAGCGACCGGATTGCGGTGATGTATCTGGGACAGATTGTCGAACTGGCCGACAGCAGGGAACTGTTTGACCATCCCCTTCATCCCTATTCCAAGGCATTGTTCGACGCAGTGCCCCTGGCCGATCCAAGGACCAGGAAGCGGCTGGGCCGGGGAGTGATTGAGGGGGAGGCGGAAATCCTGTCCGGGCCTGGGGAGGGATGCCCTTTTTATCCCAGATGCCCCAGACGCAGCCGGGAGTGTGCCGCGGCAGGGATGGACCTGAGGCCTGCCTCAGGCAGCGGCAGCCATCTTGTATCATGTATCCATGCCGGGCAGGAAGGAGTTGACTGATATGACAAAGTATATTATAAAGCGGCTTTTGATTGCCCTCCCAACCCTGATCGGGATTACCATCATTGACTATGCCATCATGTGTTTTGCGGGAAGTCCCCTGGAAATGATGCAGGGGGCGCGTATCTCCCAGGCAGCGGTGGCTGCCAAGGAGGCCGCGCTGGGGCTGGATAAGCCCTTCTATATCCAGTACTTCATGTGGCTGGGCCAGCTGCTCCAGGGCAACATGGGCTTTTCCATTAAATCCTATGAGGCGGTGGGCAGCATGATCGGAAGCCATCTTGGCCCCACCCTCCTGCTGATGGGGGTGTCCCTGATCGTGAGCCTGATCATGTCGGTGCCCGCGGGTATCTACAGTGCAATCCACCAGTATTCCAAGGGGGATTATGCCGTGGTCACGGCCTCCTTTTTCGGCAGCAGCATACCCGGATTTTTCCTGTCCCTCCTGCTGGTCTACATTTTCAATGTGACCCTGGGAATCCTGCCCTCAGGCGGTATGGTCACCCTGGGGACCGCAGGCGGGGCCGGGGACGTGGCGGCCCACATGGTAATGCCCGTGCTGGTGCTGTCCGTATCCATGGCAGGCACCAACATCCGCTATATCCGCAGCGCGGTTCTGGAAATCCTCCAGCAGGATTACCTGCGCACGGCCAGGGCCAAGGGTATCGGAAGACGGCTGGTCATCTACAAACATGCGCTGCGCAACGCCCTGGTCCCCATTGTCACGGTCATAGGGATGCAGATTCCCGTGCTGTTCGGCGGGGCCGTGATTGTGGAACAGCTTTTCTCATGGCCCGGTCTTGGACTGATGACCATGAGCGCAATCCTTAACAGGGATTACCCGGTCATCATGGGAGTCTGCCTTCTGTCCGCAGTGGTGGTGCTCCTTGCCAACCTGGTGACGGATATCGTGTATGCAGTGGTGAACCCGGCCATCCAGTATGAATGACAGGCGCAGAGGACGTGTTGGGAATTGCTTTCCGTTGGATGTACCGTTATGACAGGAGTAGGATAGAGATAAAATGGACAAAGACAGAGTTACGACATATGAAGATATAGGAAGAGAAAATTACTGGCAGACCGTGTGGCGCAGGTTCCGCCACCACCGCCTGGCCTGTGTGAGCCTGGCAGTGCTGGCTGTGATCTGTACGGCGGCCATACTGGCCCCCGTCATAGCGCCCTATGACCCGGAAGAGATAGCAGGTCCCTTTGGGGCGGCGCCCAGCCTTAAGTTTATCCTGGGCACGGACCAGATTGGGCGGGATATGTTAAGCCGACTGCTCTACGCTACCCGTATCTCCCTTCTGGTGGGCGTCCTGGCAACCGCCATCTCCACTGCCATCGGTGTGATCCTGGGGCTGTTAGGCGGTTACTTTGGCGGGTGGCTGGACATAGCCATCATGCGGTTTACGGATATGGTGATGTCATTTCCCTATATCCTTCTGGTGCTGGTGGCGGCGGCCATCTTTGAACCGGGTCTGTGGAGCATCATACTGATACTTGGGTTTGTGGACTGGCCGGGCATAGCCCGTCTGGTCAGGGGCAATGTATTAAGCCTGCGGGAAACCAATTTCGTGAAGAGCAGTATTGTGGCAGGCATGCCGGTGCGGCATATCCTTTTTTCCGATATCCTGCCCAACACAGTGGCCCCCATCCTGGTATACGCCACCTCGGTCATGGCGCTGTCCATGCTGGACGAGGCGTCCTTAAGCTTCCTCGGCATGGGGGTACAGCCCCCGGCAGCCAGCCTGGGCAACATGTTGAACAGCGCCCAGTCAATGACCGTGCTGACAAAACAGCCGTGGCTGTGGCTGCCTCCGGGTCTTTTGATTGTCATCCTGGTGGTTGCCATTAACTTTGTGGGGGACGCGCTCAGGGATGCCCTTGACCCGTCCGCTGTCATGACCATCCGAAAGGCCGGGACCGCTGTTCCCGGGACTGCGAAGGAAGATGGGGAAGGCAGCCGTGCAGAAAAAGAAGAAGGTGCAATATGAACCATTATATAGAAAAAACACATGCAATCCATACATTCTCCCCGGACCACCGGCCTGTGTGCCGGGTTAAGGCCGGGGACACCGTTGTATTTGAGACATATGACTGCCATATGGGCCAGCTCCTCCCGGAAGGTTCGGATTTTGCCCATGTGGACCATGGACTGGCCAATCCGGCCACAGGACCCATATATATAGAAGATGCATGTCCCGGCGACATGCTCCTGGTGGAGATACAGGACATGGAGCTGGACCAGGTGGGGATCCTGGACAAAGGACCTACAGGAGGTGCGCTTAAGGAACATTTCCCAGAGTATGTGATCCGGCGCCTGCCTGTAAAGGGTGGGAAGATATCCTATGGGGAACTGGAAATCCCGGTCCGTCCCATGATTGGGGTCATCGGGACCGCGCCGGGCCATGGGGAGGAAAGCACCCTGACCGCCAAGGACCACGGCGGCAACATGGACTGTACCAGCATTGCCCCTGGCGCGGTCCTCTACCTGCCTGTGAAGGTGCCGGGCGCGCTTCTGGCCATGGGGGACCTGCATGCCATCATGGGAGATGGGGAATGCGGCAACTGCGGTGTGGAGATCGGAGGAAGGGTCACGGTGCGGGTGGATGTGTTGAAATCGCTGGACCTTACATGGCCGCTGGTGGAACTGGCGGACCGGTGGATCGTGATTTCCTCCAGGGAGACCGTGGATGAGGCCTGCGGCCGGGCCGTGGAGCAGATGTTTGCGTTCCTCACGGAACGGGCGGGATTGTCCGGGCTGGACGCAGGGATGTATATTGATATGTTCGGCAATCTTGTGGTCTGCCAGATTGTCAATCCATATAAGACCGTGCGCCTGGAGATGCCAAAGTGGCCGTTGGAGCGGAAGGGATTTTATGGGTTCGGATTATATGGGGCCGGCAGGAATGCGCAGGAGGACGGCTTATGACCATCCATCAGATAGAGTGTTTCCTGGAAGCAGCCAAGACCCTTAACTTTACCGAGGCAGCCAGCCGGCTCTATATCTCACAGCAGGGCTTAAGCAGGCAGATTGCCTCCCTGGAAAAGGAGCTGGAGCTGCGCCTGTTTGACAGGACCACAAGGGATGTGCGCCTTACAAGAAGCGGCGAGCTGCTGCTGTGGAGGTGGAAGGACATCCCGGCGGAAATCAAGGATTCCGTGGATATGGCCAGGGAAGAAGGGGAGCGGGCAAAAAGCAGGATTAACCTGGCAGTGGTGGGGATGAACGGTATCATTGAGAAGGCGGGGAACCTTCTGGCTGATTACATGGCCATTGATTCTGACACGGAATTTGAGATAAATGAATTTACCAGCATCAAGGATATGACAAACGGCAATCCGGACCTGATGCTGACGGTCAGCTTCCTTCCCACCCATGAACAGCTGAAGGAGCGGTTCGGTGTGCTGTGTATTGGAAAACTCCCGTTGTACTATGTGCTGTCCAGGAAGAATCCCCTGGCAGAAAAGGAAAAAATAACCATAGAGGATTTTAAGGGGGAAACCATGCTCTGCCTGTATAAGAATTTTTTTGCAGGCGCGGAGATGCAGCTGTTCGAACTGCTGTCAAGGCAGGAACATATCCTTCAGAAAGCCCGGTTTTTCGAAAATGTCAACAGCCTTGAACTGGCATTGATAGCGAATGAAGGGATTCATATCGGCTTTAAGGAGTTCTACCATAATTACGGGGACCGCCTGAAACTGTTCCCCCTTCCCAATGAGGAAAACCAGGTCAGCGCCAATATAATTGTGATATGGCGTAAAGAGAATGAGAAGAGATTTGAAAATTTTATAAAATATCTGAAAAAATTTTATAATTAACAACTATAGGTTGTTAATTATCCGTATTTTGGTGTTAGACAAAAATGGGTGTGACTGTCTAAAATACTAGATGGTTGGTTTATATATAAAGAGGGCTTATATGGGGAAGGGCGCTGGCGGCAGACGCCCATTTCCCTTGTTTTTTTCTAACGTTATCATGCATCTCAAAATAATAAAGGATATGAAAGGAAAGAGGAGAAGATGAAAAAGGCAAAGACGCGCATTATCTGGGGAATCATTATTGTGATCATAGCAGTGATCCTGATTGCCCGCATTGTGAAGAAGGAAGAGCCTGTTGCCCCCACCCCGGATCCGGTAGTCACGGCTCAGACCCCGTTCATGGGAGATATTGAACTGACAACGGACCTGGTAGGCACCATTGAACCCGCGGATATTGTATACATATATCCAAAGGCTGGCGGTGACGTGACAGCAGTGAACGTTAAGGCAGGAGATACAATCGCAGCCGGCCAGGTACTTGTGGAGATTGATACAAAGCAGGTGGCATCAGCCAAGAACGCCATGGATACCGCCAAGGTTGCATGGGATGACGCTGTTTCCACGTTAAACCGCATGGCGCCCCTTCATGCATCAGGTTTTGTATCTGACAAGGAATTCGAGGGATATCAGACCGCGGCTGAGGCAAAGCGCCTCCAGTATGAGGCTGCCAAGATCGGCTATGACAACCAGATGGAATTCAGCCATGTCACATCCCCCATCAGCGGGCGCGTGGAACAGCTGAACGTGGAAGTCCATGACAGTGTGGGAACTTCAGGTCAGCTGTGCGTAATCGCAGGGGATGGCGGCAATAACGTGACCTTCTATGTGACTGAGAAGGTGAAGAACAACCTGAGCACAGGAACACCTGTGACAATGACCAAAGAAGGAACCCAGTACAGCGGCAGCGTGATTGAGGTTAACAATATGGCAGAAGCTTCCATCGGTCTGTTTAAGGTAAAGGCTTCCGTGGAGGATAATGAAACCATGGCGCCGGGAACCAGTGTGGAGATTAAGGTTCCCTCGGCAACGGCCAGGAATGTGATGCTGGTTCCCACCCACTGCGTATACTACAAGGCAGGGGACGCATATGTCTATACATACGACCAGGCCCAGGCCATCATCCATGAGGTCCCTGTGGAAATAGGCATATTTGATAAGGACAATATTGTTGTGACCTCAGGTCTTACCCTGGATGACATGGTACTCACCACATGGACCTCCGAACTTAAGGAAGGGACGAAGGTGACTCTGGATACAGGCGCAGCCAATGGGGACAGCCAGACAGGTGAATCTGAAAGTCCAGCCGCAGACCCAAGTGAAGCACAGTAGAAGGAGGCAGGAAAATGGGCTTAACGAAACTCGTCTTAAAAAGACCGGTCAGTACGGTTCTTGCAATCCTGTGCCTGATTGTGTTCGGTTTATCCTCTGTGATGAAATCACCGTTGGAATTAATGCCGGATATGAACATGTCCATGATGATTGTCATGACTGTCTATCCCGGGGCCAGCCCGGATGATGTGAATGAGCTGGTTACAAAACCCATTGAGGACAGGGCCAGTACCCTGAGCGGTCTGGATACCATCTCCTCACAGTCAAGGGAGAATACGTCCATCGTAATGTTAAAATACGATTACGGCACGGATATGAACGTTGCCTACGATGACCTTAAAAAGCAGATGGACCTTGCAAAGACGGAACTTCCGGATGATGCGGAGGATCCGATCATGCTGGAACTGAACACCAGCTTAAAACCGAACGTAATCATGGCTGTCAGCCATGGTGAGGACGATGACCTTTATAACTATGTAAATAACAATATCGTGCCTGAGTTTGAGAAACTGTCCTCTGTGGCAGAAGTATCCCTTGCAGGCGGCGTGCAGAAGTACATCAAGGTGGAGCTGCTGCCTGAGAAGCTGAAGCAGTACGGGGTCAGCATGAACTCCATTGCAGGCGATATCACCGGCGCGGACCTTACATACCCCGCAGGCAACACCGAGGTGGGCGACCAGAAGCTGGCCGTGTCAACGGAGCAGCCCTTTGAGACAATGGAAAGCCTCAATGACATCCCCCTTACGGTAAGCGGAAGCCAGACAGTTTATTTAAGCGATGTGGCCAACATATACATGGGCGCGGACGATATTGAGAGTATTGCGCGTTACAAGGCTGAGAACGGGGTACCGGAGGATATCGTGGCCCTGACCGTCAGCAAGCAGCAGGATGCGGCGACCCTGACCGTATCAAAGGATGTCAGCAAGGTGGTGGACCACCTGACAAAGCTGGACCCCACCCTTCAGATTACAGTGGTCAATGATGATAAGGACTCCATCATGTCCTCATTAAGCTCTGTTATTGAGACCATGGTCCTGGCCATCATCATTTCCATGGTCATTATCTGGCTGTTCTTCGGGGACCTGAAGGCCTCGCTGATTGTAGGAAGCTCCATTCCCGTGTCCATCCTGGCCTCGCTGATATTGATGCAGCTCATGGGCTTCAGCCTGAACGTAATCACCCTGAGCGCCCTGGTATTGGGCGTCGGTATGATGGTGGATAACTCCACGGTTGTACTGGAGAGCTGTTTCAGGGCAACGGACGATACGGGCTTCAGGGAATTTTCAAAGGCAGCCTTAAACGGAACAGGGGTTGTGTACCAGTCAGTCATCGGTTCCACACTGACCACCTGCGTGGTGTTCCTGCCCCTGGCCATGCTGGGCGGGATGACAGGTATGATGTTCCGGCCTCTGGGCTTTACCATCGTATTCTGTATGACGGCCTCCCTGATATCCGCCATTACGGTTGTGCCTTTATGTTACATGATATACAAACCGATTGAGAAGAAGACAGCGCCGTTCTCAAGACCGGTTGAGAAGATGCAGGCGGCTTACAGGACCATCATGGGAAGCCTTCTTAAAAAGCGCGGCCTTGTCATGCTGGCGTCCATACTGCTGCTGTTATTCTCCTTCTTCCTTGCCAGGTTCTTAAGGATGGAGCTTATGGCTGAGGATGACCAGGGCCAGATTACCGTTACGGCGGAAGTTAAGCCGGGTATGAAGATTGACAAGGTGGACGGGATCATGAAGCAGGTGGAGGAAATCATTTCCCAGCAGCCTGATGTGGAATCCTACTTCACCATGGCGGGAAGCTCAGGCCTGAGCATGAGTTCCGACCCCAGCGTGACCGTGTATCTGAAAAAGGACAGGAAGATGGAAACGGATGAGGTTGTCAAGCTGTGGAAACAGCAGCTGGCAGGAATCTCCGATACCAACATAACGGTGGAAGCCTACTCCCAGGTCAGCGCCATGATGGGCTCTGAGAATGATTATACCATTGAACTCCAGAGCACCAACTACGATGACCTGAAAGCGGTCAGCGATGACATTGCCCAGAGGCTGAGCCAGCGGCCTGAACTGACCAAGGTGCACTCCTCCCTGGAAAATGCGGCCTCGGTTGTAAAGGTTACGGTGAATCCCATTAAGGCCAGGGCAGCAGGCCTGTCACCGGCACAGATCGGCGGCACCCTGAACAACATGTTAAGCGGCGTGACCCCCACTACCCTTAACATCAATGGCGATGATATTGACGTTAAGGTGGAGTATCCCAGGGACCGTTACCGTTCCCTGGACCAGGTGGAGAGCGTTACACTCCAGACCCCAAGCGGCAAGTCCGTGGCCCTGACCGATGTGGCCCAGATCCGTTTCGCGGACAGCCCGGCATCCATCACACGACAGGATAAGCAGTACCGTGTGACGGTAAGCGGCATCTACACGGAGAATTCCAATAAGAATACAAAGACCCAGCTGATGGATGAAGTGATAAAGCCCAATGTGGGCGGCACGGTGTCCATTGCCCAGAATGCCCAGGAGGAATCCATGGCAACTGAGTTCAGCGCACTGTTCCAGGCCATTGGACTGGCAATCTTCCTTGTATTCGTAGTCATGGCGGCACAGTTTGAGTCACCTAAGTTCTCCATCATGGTAATGACCACCATACCGTTCTGCCTCATAGGCGCCTTCGGTCTCCTGTGGCTGGCGGACAGCGCCATCAGTATGACGTCGCTGTTGGGCTTTTTGATGCTGGTAGGTACGGTTGTTAATAACGGTATCCTGTATGTGGATACGGTGAACCAGTACCGGAGGGAGATGGACCTTAATACGGCCCTTGTGGAAGCAGGAGCCACACGTCTGAGGCCTATCCTCATGACTACCCTGACCACGGTGGTGGCCATGGTGCCCATGGCCCTGGCTCTGGGGGACAGCGGTTCCACGACCCAGGGACTTGCGCTTGTTAACGTCGGCGGCCTGACCGCGTCCACCATATTGTCACTGCTGATGCTTCCTGCATATTACAGCCTGATGAACGGCGGCGGGAAGAAGCGCATGATCATATCGGATTAAATGGTGTTAATAAGATGTTAAAAATTTACTATTTGCAAAACTGCAAAATGGTGGTATCATAAAAACAAATGCGGCTGCAGCAGAGAGGTCAATCGCCCCTTGGACCTGCAGCCTATTTTGATATAAGGAATTGTTATTTTTATAACAATTCCAAAGGTGCAGAATGGGTAGAAATATGGAAGCCTTTTGACGTTTTTTGTACGATATACAAAAATTTTTAGAAATCCTAAAAATTTTTCATGAAAAAGTAAGAAAGTGGATTGATAATTTTTTAGTCATGGGTTATAATCTATTCATATTGTACAAAAATAATAGGAAAGGCGTGGACAAATACTATTAACTTGTCATTTTATAGTTGAAACGTATTTGCCATAGTATTCCTACAGGCTTATCTGCACAGACTATTTACATATACCGGAGATAAGCATGGAGGAATTCCGGGAAGGAAAGGGGGATTTGGATTGGCCCAGGAGACAATTGATGCGATCCGGCAGGCAGAGGCAGCTGCCGAAGCAGCTGAAAAGGACGCGGTAAAACAGGCGGAAGCAATTGTGGCGGAGGCGAAGGCCCAGGGCGTGCAGTTAAAGGCAGACATGACAAGTGCTGCCAGGGAAGCTGCGGCGCGGGCCGAAGAAGACGCAAAGGCTCAGGGTGAGCAGATGATGCAGGCTGCGGGAGCAGAGGAAGTAAAGGAACTGGAACATCTGCGCAGTGCCGTGGCCGCGAAACAGGAACAGGCAGTCAAGATCATCTTATCGGAACTGCTGTGATGAAAGTCCACGATGGGAAGAATCGTGGAAAGGTAAGGAAAGTCCACGATGGGAAGAATCGTGGAAAGGCAAGGAAAGCCCACGATGATGAAGAATCGTGGGAAGGCAAGGAAGGAGGCGCTTAGGGTTGGCAGTAGTGCCCATGAAAAAAGTGCTGATCTGCGGACTGAAAAAGGACCGCAAGGGCACCCTTGAGCTTCTGCAGCGCCAAGGGGTACTTGAAATCAGCAATGTGCTGCAGGAAGATGATATGTTCCAGAAGATGGATGTAACGTCTTCCAAAACCGTATTTGAACGCAATGCCATCATAGCGGAACAGGCCGTCGGTATTCTGGATAAATATGCGCCGGAAGACAAGGGCATGCTGGACTCGTTCGCAGGCAGGGAAATCCTGACCGTGGAGCAATATGAGGCCAATGCAGGCCAGCACGACGAGACCATGAAGAAAGCCTACCGCTTACAGGAACTGGCAAAACAGATTGGCGAGAACAGTGCCGTCATCCCGAAGCTGGAGCAGCAGATGGAAGCACTGGCGCCATGGAAGTCCTTTGATCTGCCCCTTGATTTTAAAGGGACGAAGAAATCCGTGGCATTCATCGGTTCCATCCAGGAAGAGATTTCCCTGGAACAGCTGAGGGAACAGCTGGGCGTGCTTGCGCCGGGGGCTGAGACAATTGACCTTAACATTGTCAGTTCATCCAAGGAACAGACCTGTCTTTTCATTGTGTGTGCCAAAGGGGACGCGGAAGCAGTGGAAGACGCGTTAAAGAAGCTTAATTTTGTGAAACCGCCCCTCAGCTCCCTGGTGCCTGCCAAACGGCAGCAGCAGCTGGAGGAGGAGCTTTCCAAGGTAAAGGCTGAGATTGCAGGAGCGGAGAAGGCAATCGCCGAAATGGCGCCTGACCGGGACTCCATCAAGTTTGTTATGGACTACTACACCATGCGTTCCGAGAAGTACGGGGTGTTAAACGGTCTGGTACAGTCCAGGAGGGTATTCCTCATCACCGGATATGTCTCAGTGGAAGCAGCCCCCAAGCTTGAAAAGCTGCTTCAGGATAAGTATGAGGTGGTAATTGAATTTTCCGAGCCGGAAGAAAAGGATGACGTGCCCGTGGTGCTGCGCAACAACAAGTTCGCCGAGCCTGTGGAGGGGGTCATTGAGAGTTACAGCCTTCCGGGCCAGGGCGAGATAGACCCGTCCATGGTGGTGGCCTGCTTCTATTATGTGCTTTTTGGCCTGATGCTGTCCGATGCGGCCTACGGGCTTATCATGATTGCAGGAACAGCGTACTGCCTGACTAAGTTTAAGAACATGGAAGACGGAATGAGGAAGTTCATGAAAATGTTCATGTACTGCGGTATTTCCACCGCGTTCTGGGGCTTTATGTTCGGAAGCTTTTTCGGGGATGCGGTCAATGTGATTGCAACCACATTCTTCAACAGGCCGGACATAAGGCTGGCGCCCATCTGGTTTGAGCCGGTAAGCCTGCCCATGAAGATGCTGGTGTTCGCATTCCTGATCGGTATCATCCATCTTTTCACAGGACTTGGGATTAAATTCTATACCTGCGTTAAGAACGGAAGCCTGATGGACGGTATATATGATGCCGTGTTCTGGTATATGCTGGTGGGCGGCGGTATTGTATACCTGCTGACCATGTCCATGTTTACCGATATGCTGGGCCTGAGCTTCACCCTTCCGGCGGCAGCGGGAACCGTGGCAGCCGTGCTGGCGGTAATCGGCCTTATCGGCATTGTACTTACCAGCGGGCGGGAATCAAGAAGCTGGTTCAAGCGTATCCTGAAAGGCCTTTACGGGGCGTATGGGGTAACCTCATATCTGAGTGATATCCTTTCCTATTCCCGTCTGCTGGCCCTGGGTCTTGCCACCAGCGTCATCTCCACCGTATTCAACAAGATGGGAAGCATGGTGGGAGGGAACATTCCGGGAGCAATCGTATTCATCCTGGTATTCCTGATCGGACACAGCCTGAACCTGGCAATCAATGCACTGGGCGCGTATGTCCATACAAACCGTCTGCAGTTTGTGGAATTTTTCGGAAAGTTTTATGAGGGAGGCGGAAGGAAATTTGAACCCTTCGCCATTCACACTAAATATTATAAAGTCAAGGAGGACATTTAGTTATGGAGAATATGGGAGTTGTTTTAGCGTTATTAGGAGCTGTTCTGGCGGCACTTTTTGCAGGAATCGGTTCTGCTATCGGAGTTGGCATCGCAGGTGAGGCTGCTGCAGGGGTTGTGACAGAAGACCCCAACAAGTTCAGTAAGGTTCTGGTATTACAGCTGCTTCCTGGTACACAGGGTATCTACGGCCTGCTGATCGGTTTCATCACCCTGACACAGATCGGCATCATGGGCGGAAGCTCCGACATTTCCGTAGCTAAGGGATTCTTATATCTGGCAGCCTGCCTTCCAATGGCATTCGTTGGTTTATATTCCGCCATCAAGCAGGGCAAGGCCGCTGTTGCAAGTATCGGTTTAGTTGCTAAAAAGCCGGACCAGTTTGGTAAGGCAATGATCTTCCCGGCCATGGTTGAGACCTACGCCATCCTGGCACTGCTGATCTCCATCCTTGCTATCTTTGGTATTGCAGGCGTTAATGCGTAAGCATTGTACGGATATCAGGAGAGATTCAGGAAAGGAGAACATCGCATGGCGGGATTAGATAAAATCATCAGCCAGATAAAAGAAGAATCCCAGGAAACGGCGGCACGCACCTTAGCGGCGGCCAGGGATGAGGCGGAGAAGGTCCTGGCAGCTGCCCGTAAGGAAGCGGAAAGCGAGTGCGCCGACATTGAGAGGCGCTCCAGGCAGTCCGTTGCCAACATCCTGGAGAGGGGGCAGTCCGCTGCCGACCTTAGGAAACGCGGAAGTATCCTGGCCGAGAAGCAGAAGCTGATCGGCGACACCATTGAGAAGGCGAAGGCGGAACTCAAGGGAATGGACACGGATGCCTATTTCGACATGATTCTTAAACTGGCTGTCAAATCCGCACAGGAAGGTAAGGGCGAGCTTCTGTTTTCAGAAAAAGACCTTGCCCGGGTCCCTGAAGGGTTTGAGGACAGACTTAATGCTGCGTTAAAGGATAAGGACGCGGCCCTGCACATTTCCAAGGACACCAGGGATATTGATGCCGGATTTGTGCTGACCTACGGCGGGATTGAGGAGAACTGCTCCATCAACGCAATCTTTGATTCAGCCCACGAATTATTGCAGGATAAGGTGCAGGAAATTCTTTTTTCATGAACGGAGGAACTTTTTAAATGGCAGACAAACAATATGTTTATGCAGTAGCCCGTATCCGTTCCAAAGAATTGTCCCTGCTATCCGGCGCATTTTTAGATCAGCTGACAGCTGCAAAAGACTACGATGAATGTATCCAGCTTCTCATGGAAAAGGGTTGGGGCGACGACAGCACGGCAAGTGCTGAGGAACTTCTGGCCCTGGAGCGGGAAAAGACCTGGGGACTGATTTCAGAACTGGTGGAGGACGTGTCCGTATTTGACGTGTTCCTGTACGGCAACGACTACCACAACCTGAAGGCAGCCATCAAGGAGGCGGTCAAGGCAGAACGCACAGGCCATGACTATCCCGGAATCTACATTGACCAGGGCTCCGTGGATGTGAAGCTGATACGCGACTCCATACAGAACCGGGAATTCCAGAATCTTCCGGAACCCATGAGGGCACCGGCGGAAGAGGCCTATAAGGCACTTCTCCACACCCAGGACGGACAGCTTTGCGATATCATCATCGACAAAGCGGCCCTGGATGCGATTCATCATGCCGGTAAATCATCCGGCAATGAGTTCCTGAAGCTTTATGCGGAGCTGACAGTGGCAGCAGCAGATATAAAGACAGCGGTGCGGGCATCCCGTACCGGTAAGGACAGGGCATTTTTGGAACAGGCGCTGGCGCCTTGTGATACCTTGGATATAACACGCCTGGCCCAGGCGGCCATAGAAGGAGTGGATGCCATCGGTATTTACCTGGAATCCACCACCTATGCAGATGCGGTAGAGGAACTGCGCCGCTCACCTTCAGCCTTTGAACGGTGGTGCGACAATCTGATGATCCGCAAGATCAAGCCCCAGCAGTACAGCCCATTCGGACTTGGACCGCTGGCAGCTTATATTCTGGCGCGTGAGAACGAGATCAAGTCAGTTCGGATCGTACTTTCCGGGAAACTCAACCATCTTCCCGAAGAGTCCATCCGGGAAAGGGTAAGGGAGATGTATGTATAAGATTGCAGTGATGGGTGACCGGGACAGTATCTACGGTTTCGCAGCCCTGGGTCTGGAACCATTTCCCCTGACAGACCCGGTAGTGGCAGGAAAGAAATTAAGGGAACTGGGAGAAAGCGGATATGCCGTGATTTATATCACGGAAGCCCTTGCGGCCCAGGTTGAACCGGAGATTGACCGCTTCCGTGAAGCTGACCTTCCGGCCATCATACTGATCCCAGGTGTGTCCGGCAATACGGGCAAGGGAATCATGGCAGTGAAGAAGTCAGTAGAGCAGGCAGTTGGCTCTGATATAATATTTAATGGGCAGTAAGCGCTCATGACAAGGAGGTAAAAGATGAGCAAAGGCGTAATTAAAAAAGTAGCAGGTCCGCTGGTTATCGCAGAGGGCATGCGCGACGCCAACATGTTCGACGTTGTCCGCGTCAGCGACCAGCGTTTGATTGGTGAAATCATAGAGATTCATGGCGACAAGGCTTCGGTCCAGGTTTACGAGGAAACCTCCGGACTGGGACCAGGGGAGCCGGTGGAATCCACAGGCGTGCCCATGAGCGTTGAGCTGGGGCCTGGCCTGATTGGAAGTATATATGACGGTATCCAGCGTCCGCTGGATGCCATTATGGAGAAGACAGGCGGCAACCTGTTGAACCGCGGGGTGGAGGTTCCCTCCCTGAAGCGTGAGAAGAAGTGGACCTTTGTGCCTTCAGTGAATGTGGGCGACAAGGTGGGCAGCGGCGATATCATCGGTACGGTACAGGAGACGGATGTGGTACAGCAGAAGATCATGATTCCTGTCGGCATCGAAGGCACCCTGACCTATATCAGCGGCGGCGAGTACACGGTTACGGATACGGTTGCTGTGGTGACCGATGAGAAGGGACAGGAGCATCCTGTCAGCCTGATGCAGAAATGGCCGGTACGTAAGGGCCGTCCTTACCAGAGGAAGCTGTCCCCTGACATGCCCCTTGTAACAGGACAGAGGGTCATCGACTGTCTGTTCCCAATCGCAAAGGGCGGTGTTGCGGCTGTTCCCGGACCATTCGGTTCAGGTAAGACGGTTGTACAGCACCAGCTTGCAAAGTGGGCTGATGCGGATATCGTGGTTTACATCGGCTGCGGCGAGCGCGGCAACGAGATGACGGACGTTCTGAATGAGTTCCCGGAACTGAAGGATCCAAAGACGGGCAAGTCCCTGATGGAGCGTACGGTCCTGATTGCCAATACCTCGGATATGCCTGTTGCGGCACGTGAGGCGTCCATCTATACAGGTATCACCATTGCCGAGTATTTCCGTGACATGGGTTATTCCGTGGCCCTGATGGCAGACTCCACATCCCGTTGGGCCGAGGCACTCCGTGAGATGTCGGGCCGTCTGGAGGAAATGCCCGGTGAGGAAGGTTACCCCGCATACCTGGGTTCCCGTCTGGCACAGTTCTATGAGCGTGCGGGACGCGTGATTTCCCTGGGCAGTGATAACCGCGAGGGCGCGCTTTCCGTAATCGGGGCGGTATCCCCTGCGGGCGGCGATATTTCCGAGCCTGTCACACAGGCAACCCTGCGTATCGTCAAGGTATTCTGGAGCCTGGATGCCGACCTGGCATACAAGAGACATTTCCCGGCCATCAACTGGCTGACCAGTTATTCCCTGTACGTGGACACCATGGAAAAATGGTTCAACGCAGAGGTGGAAAGCGACTGGACCGAGCTTCGCGCCCGTCTCATGCGCCTGCTCCAGGAAGAGTCTGAGTTAAATGAAATCGTACAGCTGGTTGGTATGGACGCCCTGTCCGCGCCTGACCGCCTGAAACTGGAGGCAGCCCGTTCCATCCGTGAGGACTTCCTGCACCAGAACGCGTTCCATGAGATTGATACCTTTACATCCCTGAAGAAGCAGCACATGATGATGATGCTTATGATGGCATATTTTGATAAAGCAGGCCAGGCATTAAGCCAGGGTGTGAACATCGAGCGTCTGGTCAACCTTCCGGTGCGTGAGGCTATCGGACGTTTCAAATACACCGAGGAAGCCGATCTTGACAGCGTTTATGCAGATGTGATCAAGACACTGGAAGCAGAACTGAGCGATGAGCTGAGCAGAAAGGAGGACTTCTAATGCCCAAGGAATATAGAACAATTGAAGAGGTAGCAGGTCCTATCATGCTGGTCCGCGGCGTACAGGGTGTAACCTATGACGAGATGGGTGAGATTGAGCTGGCAAACGGCGAGAAACGCCGCTGCAAGGTCCTGGAGATAGACGGCGGCAACGCCATGGTGCAGCTGTATGAGGCGGCTACCGGCATCAACCTGGATTCCAGCAAGGTGCGTTTCTTAGGCCGTACCATGGAACTGGGCGTGTCCGAGGATATGCTCAGCCGTATGTTTGACGGCATGGGCAAGCCCATTGACGGCGGCCCCGACATCCTGCCTGAAAAGCGTATGGATATCAACGGCCTTCCCATGAATCCGGCAGCCAGAAGCTATCCTGAGGAATTCATCCAGACCGGCGTCTCTGCCATAGACGGACTGAATACATTGGTCCGCGGACAGAAGCTTCCTATCTTCTCCGCATCCGGACTGCCCCATGCCAACCTGGCAGCACAGATTGCGCGTCAGGCAAAGGTGCGCGGTACCAGTGAGCCTTTCGCCGTTGTATTCGCGGCCATGGGTATCACCTTTGAGGAGGCCAACTTCTTTATGGAGAGCTTCCGTGAAACAGGCGCCATCGACAGAAGCGTCATGTTCATCAACCTGGCCAATGACCCTGCGGTTGAGCGTATCGCAACACCGCGTATGGCGCTGACCGCGGCAGAGTACCTGGCATTTGAGAAGAATATGCACGTGCTGGTCATCCTGACCGATATCACGAACTATGCAGATTCCCTGCGTGAGATTTCCGCTGCGCGTAAGGAAGTTCCCGGCCGCCGCGGTTATCCGGGATACATGTACACCGACCTGGCTTCCCTGTATGAGAGAGCCGGACGCCAGAAGGGCAAGAACGGATCCATCACCATGATCCCGATCCTTACCATGCCTGAGGATGACAAGACCCATCCGATTCCTGACCTTACGGGATACATTACAGAGGGACAGATCATCCTGAGCCGTGACTTATACCGCAAGAACGTAACACCGCCAATCGACGTACTTCCTTCCCTTTCACGTCTGAAGGATAAAGGTATCGGCGAAGGCAAGACAAGGGCAGACCATGCCGATGTCATGAACCAGCTGTTTGCAGCCTATGCCCGTGGTAAGGATGCAAAGGAACTGATGGTAATCCTTGGTGAGGCAGCCCTGACTGACATGGATAAGCTGTATGCCAAGTTTGCTGATGAGTTTGAAAAAGAATACGTATCCCAGGGCTACTATGCTGACCGTGATATCGAGGAAACCATGGAAATCGGCTGGAAGCTCCTGCGCATCCTTCCAAGGAGCGAGCTGAAACGTATCAAGGACAAATTCCTTGACCTTTACTACGATGCAAAATAACCAGCAGTCAGAAAGGAAGTTGACATAACATGGGTGCAAAACATGTGAATCCCACCCGTATGGAGCTTACCCGTCTCAAGAAAAAGCTGGCGACAGCAATCAGGGGACACAAGCTCCTGAAGGATAAGCGGGATGAATTGATGCGTCAGTTCCTGGACCTGGTGCGTGAGAACAAAGCCCTTCGTGAGAAGGTAGAGGCAGGCATTGCGGCGGCCAACCAGAATTTTGTGCTGGCCCGCTCCGGCATGACAGACGAAGCCCTGAATGTGGCCCTGATGGCTCCCAAGCAGGAGGTTTATCTGGAATCCGAGACAAGGAATGTGATGAGTGTGGAGATTCCTGTGTTCAAGTATAAGACCAGGACTTCAGACCCCAATGACATCTATTCCTATGGATTTGCCTTTACCTCCAGCGATCTGGATGATGCGGTGAAAAGCCTGGCAGACCTTCTGCCGGATATGCTGCGCCTGGCCGAGTGTGAAAAGTCCTGCCAGCTCATGGCAGCGGAGATTGAAAAGACCCGCCGCCGTGTTAATGCCCTGGAGCATGTGATGATTCCCGAGACCCAGCAGAATATCCGCTACATCACCATGAAGCTGGATGAAAATGAGCGGAGTTCCCAGACAAGGCTTATGAAGGTTAAGGATATGATGCTCGAAGAAGCCCATCACTACAGCGAGAGGGAAGTTGTCCCTGTGGTGGATGAGGTGTGACCCGTATACAGTGAGCAGCGGGGAATCAGTCCGGACGGCTGAGGGACGGCTTCATGAAAGGTTAATAAAACTTTCATAAAAACCCCCGCAATGCCGGGTGGACAGAAGATAATAAATATGATAGAGTAAATTCCAGGTAATGGTATGAAAGCCATTGCCTGGGATTTATTATTTTCTAAGGAAGCCCGGATGACCGAGCTTTTTTTGTCACTGGAAACCACGGATCATGATACCGGAACCAGGATGGACGGATGGAACTGATAACGGTTTGGGATGATGGGAGGAAATGTAGATGAGGAAACCGTATTTTAGATTGAACAGGAAGTCAGCGGTCAGGATGGGTGCAGTACTGTCCCTGACCTTATGTATGGCCCTTCAGACAGCGGGGTGCAGTCCTGCGGGCAAGGGCGCGGAACAGACAACGGCTGCGCAGACGGCCGGGGCGGCCGGGGATGTTGCGGCAGACAAAGACAAGGCAGATGATGTCCAGGGCGCCGGTAAAGCTGCGGCAGACAAAGACAAGGCAGATGATGCCCAGGGCGCTGGTAAAGCTGCGGCAGATAAAGACAAGGCAGATGATGCCCAGGGCGCCGGTAAAGCCGCGGCAGATAAGGGGCAGGCGGGAACAGGCCAGGGCGTGGCGGATAAGGAGCAGGAAGGCGCCGGTGAGGCGGCGGCAGACAAGGCCAAGGCAGACGCTGGTGAGGCGGCAGACAAAGGTGAGGGCGACAGCGGAATCGAGGCCCAGCCGGGTGTGCCTTTAAAGGCAGGCAATAAGGCGCCTGACTTCACGGCGGAACTGATTGACGGTTCCAGCATCTCGCTTTCAGACCTGAAAGGAAAGCCGGTCATCATTAATTTCTGGGCGACCTGGTGCGGGCCGTGCGTCAGGGAGATGCCTGCTTTTGAGCGCTTAAAAGAAGATTTTGGGGATGAGATAGGCATCATTGCGGTGAACTGTGGGGATGATGCTGATACGGTGAAGGATTTTGTGGACGAATACGGATATACCTTCCCGGTGGTGCTGGATGAAGACTATGAGGTGACCATGCTCTATCCCTCCAATTCCATCCCATACACCGTGGTCCTGGATGCCAATGGCAAGATTACCCATGTATCAACCGGCGCATACGACGCAGATACCATGTACGGCAGGTATAAAGAGGCTCTGGGGCTATAGGGATACAGAGGGAAGACACGTGAAAGGGAGGACTGTCCCATATGAGGCATATGACGAGACAGAATCGAATAACGGTCCTGCTCCTTTTTCTGGGAGTTGTATTTCTGTGCGCCGGATTGTACCAGGGCGGATATCAGGACACCCTGCACAAGGCAATCCGGGTGTGTCTGGAGTGCATAGGAATCGGATGAAAGGATGAGGACCATGAAAAGGCGGCTGATACAGCTTTGTTCTGCATTACTATATAACCTGAACCTGAAGGGATTTGCCCAGGTATCCATTTATCAGGGCAAGGCCAAGGGCCTATGCGTGCCCGGCCTTAACTGCTACTCATGCCCCGGGGCGGTAGGTTCATGTCCGTTGGGGACACTTCAGAATTCCCTGGCGGCATTGGACCGGAAGATGCCCTTTTATATACTGGGGGTGCTGCTGCTCCTTGGGGTCACGCTGGGAAGGACCATATGCGGTTTCCTGTGTCCTTTTGGGCTTGTGCAGGAGCTGCTCTATAAAATTCCCGTCCCCAAGCTTAAGAAGAACCGGGTTACCCGGATTTTATCGAAACTGAAATATGTGATCCTGATTGTATTTGTAATACTGCTGCCCATTGTGTTTAAGATGGCCACAAGGCTTCCGGTGCCCGCGTTCTGCAAATACATATGTCCCGCAGGAACCCTGGAGGGAGGTATCCCCCTGGTGCTCCTGGATGAGTCCCTGGGCAGCCTTGCGGGGGCGCTGTTTTCCTGGAAAGTGCTTGTGATGGCCGCCATACTTATCAGCGCCTGTTTTATTTACCGAAGCTTCTGCCGTTTCCTCTGTCCCCTTGGGGCGGTTTATTCCCTGTTTGCCCCGGTGGCAATGCTGGGGGTCAGGATAGATGACGGCGCCTGTACCAGCTGCGGCAGGTGTGTGCGGACCTGTAAGATGGATATTAAGAATGTGGGGGATATGGAATGTATCCAGTGCGGGGAATGTATGAAGGAATGCGGTGTGGATGCAATCCATTGGAAGAAGCCATTCCGGTCATGAGAAGAAATCATTGAAAGAAAAAATACAAAATAAAAAACTTAGGATGTAAACTAAAAAGCTCCTGTGGGGGAAATTGGCGGCAAAAAGCCGTATTTCCCGTATACAGGAGCTTTTTCTTTTTAACCCATGTCCCTGGCTTTCAATCTTATTCCACTTCCAGAAGGACTTCGATTTCACATGCAATCCCACCTGGAAGTGCATTGGTACCGATGGCGGAACGGGCCGGGCAGCCCACTTCCTCGCCGAACAGGTCGACAAGCAGATTGGATGCGCCGTTTACCACCTGGGGCTGCTGGACGAAATCATCTGCGCTGTTTACAAAACCCAGCACCTTTACAAAACGTTTAATCTTATTGAGGTCGCCGGTTTTGGCCTCAATGTTTGCCAGAAGGTTCAGCATGCAGTTATAGGCAGCCTTCTGTCCTTCCTCCACCGTAAGGTCCTTTCCTAATTTGCCGACCACGGTGTTGCCGTTCCCTAAGTCCGGACCGCAGCCGGAGCAGTATAAAAGGTTTGTCCCAAATTCCTGTACTGGTGTATATACACCGCCCTTTGGCGGAGGCGCCGGAAGGGTGATTCCTTTTTCATTTAATCTGTCATATACGTTTGCCATAGTATTACTTCCTTTCAATCAAATGTTTATTTTACGGTTTCTGGCTGTTACTTCCCAAGTATCAAGGATATGTCCCTTTTCCACAACCGGTACCGATGGATACAGGGCGCTGGTGGGGCAGATATGGGTGGGCACCACGAAAAGTTCATCCCCCACCCTTGGGCACTGGTCTTCGTATCCTGGTTCCATGCAGAAGGCCCAATGTTCCTCGCTCTGGAACAGTTCCCTGACATGTTCCATTCCGGCAATGACGCCCCGGGTCCCTTCCGGGTCAGAGGCAATTCCCTTATATCCCAGGTCCAGTGTGAAATGACCCTTCAGCGGACAGCTGATGACCCTGGTCATGACGGCTGCGCCCGGAGTGAATACAAGATCCGGATACTTCATTGTATATCCATAGTCATTGACGAAATAGGTGCCGGGGGAAAGATACACCTCATACCCTGTCCTGGGAAAATCCACATAGCATGGCATGGAGGGGGAACCGCCCAATACCAGGGTCTTGCAGGAATATCCCTTTTCACACAGGTTCCTGCAGATGTCCCTAATCTGGGCAGCGCTGGTGTCTGCTTCCTTCTTGCGCTGGGTAAAGTCGTGTTCGGTACGGTGGCCGTCATAGCAGTGAAGGCCCATCATGGAGACGCCGTCCATCAAAGCGCAGTCCATGAAGAATGCCTCTGTATCCTTAACAGGCACGCCGGTGCGGTCCATGCCCAGATTCACATCCACCAGTACATTGGCCCTGAGTCCGGCTTCTGAGCACAGCTGTCCAAGGGCGCGTATCTGATTCTCATTGTCACCCACTGCCCAGAAACAGACCTTGGGATATGCCTGCATCAGTTGGATGAAACGGCTTATATTAGGGCCTACCAGAGGATATGCCACCAGGACATGGCCTGCGCCGCAGCCAGCGGCCATCTCTGCTTCCGCTATGGTTGCACACTTAAAACGGGTTATGCCGGCTTCCATCTGAAGGCGGACCATCTGGGCCATCTTGTGGGTCTTTACATGAGGCCACAGATATCCGGGGCCTCCGGCTAAGTCCACTGCCTTCTTAATGTTTTCTTTAATGATGTCCAGGTAGTAGACCAGGGCCGGGGTGATTACTTCTTTGGATTCTTCAAACTTGTAATGATTATCCATAACAACCTCCTTCACATCTAAACTCGGCAGAACCAGAAACACTGTTCATTATGGTTATAACACAAATTGTTGAAGCTTACAAGGCTAAAAATAGAAAAACATGCAAAAAAGTTAGTGATTAACAGAGGATAAAGAAAAAAGTGCACAAAAAAGTTAAAAAACATATTGACAATTTGTTTAAAGCTTATTACAATGGATTTAAACAAATTGTTGAACCGTTCAAAAATTTGGCAGAATTCAGAAACGGGTTCAGCAATCCTGTGGAACACTATCCATTTTTAATACTAAGGAGGAAGAGTATGTTAACAAAGACCCATGCAACATTCTTCATTATTGGATTCATGCTTTATGTGTGTTTGATGATTGTGGTAGGCATTATCTGCAGTAAAGGCAAATCCAAAGGAAAAGATTACCTTACAGGCGGCGGTAAGATGCCCATGTACCTCATTTTTGCCACCATGGGCGCCACCCTCATCGGCACAGGTTCGTCCATCGGCGCCACGGCCAACGGGTTTAAGAACGGTTTTGGCGGCTCTGCCTATGGTATGGGCGCTGCCCTTGGAATCCTGGCCCTGGTACTGGTGGCCAAGAAGTCCAAACTGAGGGCCAAGAACCTGCTGACCATGGCCGAGGAAGCGCAGTTCCATTACAACGGCAATAAGATGGTAAAAGCGGTCATGAGTTTCATGATGTACATCATTGAGGTCGTATGGCTGGGGAACCATATCAATGGAGGCGCTACTTATCTAAGCTATGTAACGGGAATGGACCTGACCACCTCCAAGCTGGTGGCAGTGCTTGCATTCGGAATCTATGTCATCATCGGCGGATATCTGGCAGTTGTATGGACAGACCTGATCCAGCTGACCGTGCTGGTAATCGGATTCATCGCCATTACAGCCATTGCCATTCCCATGGCAGGCGGATGGGGCAATATCTCCGGGACCATCACTGCGGCGGGCAAGGCAGGCAACTTAAGCTTTTACGGTGTTAAGTCCATGGGAGGCATGGCGCTGTTCTCACTGATGTTCTCCATTGCAATCCCCTGTCTGGGCACGCCTACATACCGTATGCGTATCTACACGGCCAAGGATGACAAGACCGCAATCCGGGCTTTGAGCCTTTCTGGATGGCTGTTGTTGATTTTCTCCCTTCTTCCTGCTATTATTGGTATGGCGGCATTTACAATCGCAACCAATACAGGCGCGCAGGCAGTACTGGAACAGCCGGATTTTGCATTTACCTATATCGCAACCGTTGTGTTAGGACCGGTCCTGGGCCTTATGTTCATGATTTCCGGCCTGTCCGCGACCATGTCCTCCGGTGACTCCGATGCAATCGCAGGAGTGACCATACTGATACAGGATATCTATCCAATCATCACCGGCCGGCAGCTGGATGATGAGAAGGTTGGGAAATACTCACGGGTAGCCACCGTGGCAACCCTGCTTCTTGCCTTCTTTGCAACCCTGTTTGCAAAGGATGTCATGAGTTACATCAGCAATGTAATCGGTTCCATCATCCCGGGCGTGTCCATCGCCATGCTGTTAGGCGCATGCTGGAAGCGCGCTACCTGGCAGGGAGGTATTGCCTCGGTAGGCGTGGGTACCCTGTTTGGCGTGCTGTATCTGGCAGTGCCCGCATTCTCCAGCGCGGTGGCCGGCATTTTCACCGGACCTGCCATTCCTGCAACACTGGTAGCCCTTGCAGCGGAAGTGATTGTTTCCTTATGCACAAAGAAAGAGGAAATGTCTGAAGAAGAAAGACTGGCTCTGGTTGTTGAATCAAGAGGAGCTGTAAAATAAGCATCAGCCGGGCATCGGGATGAAGACCCGATGCCTTAAGGCATGAAGGGAGATGAAATCATGGGGTTTGTAAAAGATAATTTCGAGGTTCTTGACAGTCTGGCAAAGTGTATTGCCATCCAGTTCGGGGCGAACTGTGAAGTGGTGCTCCACGACCTTACGCTGCCGTATGACCGCACGATCGTGTCCATCTATAACGGCCATGTGACGGGCCGCGAGGTGGGCGGAGGCGGCACCAATGCGGGACTGGAGATACTGAGGGGGACAGCCATGCCTGAAGACCAGTATGGTTATATCAACTATACAAAGGATGGAAGGACACTGCGCACCTCCAGCAAGTATTTCATGGGCGAGGATGGCAGGGTAGAGGGAAGCCTCTGCATCAACCTTGATATTACAGGCCTCATGATTGGCGAGGCGGCCATGAGGGCCATTAGCGGCCAGGGCGCTGAGACAAACACCAAGGAAGTATTCACCGCGAATGTGGACGAGCTTTTGGACACCCTGATGCAGGATGCGGTACAGAGCACCGGCAGACAGCTGGCCATGCTGACCAAAGAGGACAAGGTGGCAGTGGTCCGCTATCTGGATGAGAAGGGCGCGTTCCTTATTAAGAAGTCTGCTGAGAAGGTGGCGGATTTCCTTGGTATCTCCCGGTTTACCGTGTACAATTATCTGAACGAAGGAAATGGGACAAAGGAAAGCGGGGAAGACGGATAATGGCTTCAACATTAATAAAAAACGGATTGGTTTACGACGGTCTGGGAAATGCACCCCAGAAGGCTGATATATATATAAAGGATGACAGGATTGAACGGATTGGGGAAACTATCTGCCAGGAGGCGGATTTGGTGGTGGATGCGGCAGGAAGGGCGGTGACGCCGGGATTCATCGACATACACCGCCACTGTGATGCCAAACCATTTAACAGCAAGGACTTTGGGGATGTCCTGCTGTCCCAGGGCATTACCACAACCGTGGTGGGAAACTGCGGCATCTCCATGACGCCGGCCAGCGCGGACCCGGTGCGCGCAAAGGAGATGTATGAATTCGATGAGCCGGTGCTGGGACCGATTAAGGACAACCGGATCCGCACCTACCATGACTATATGGAAGCGCTGGATCAGACCGGGCTTCCGGTGAACTTTGGGTCCATGATAGGGACCGGGGCGGTGAAGATAACGGTCAAGGGATTTGCCGACACACCGTTCACGGATGAGGAGATGGCTGAGGCCAGGGCCTTGGTGGAGGATGCCATGAAGGAGGGAGCCGCGGGCGTGTCCGTGGGCATCATGTACCTTCCTGAATGCTACAGCACCACGGATGAGTTTGCCAGGCTGCTGGAGCCGGTGGGGCGTTACGGCGGGGTTGTGACGGCCCATATACGGGGCGAGGGCGACAGTATGGTGGACAGCGTGAAGGAAATGATTGAGATTGGACAAAAGGCAGGCTGTGCCGTGGAAATCAGCCACTTCAAGTCCTGCGGCATGGCCAATTGGGGAAAGGAAATCCACAGGGCCATCGGGCTGATTGAGGAGGCCAGGGCCAAGGGACAGGATGTGACCTGTGATTTCTATCCATATGAGGGAGGCTCCACTGCCCTGACCACCATGATTCCGCCTGTGTATGTGCGGGGGGACATGAACCGTGCGTTAAAGCGCATGGGGACTCAGGAAGGCGTTGCTGAATTCAGGGAAGCCTGCAGCGTGGCCTACGATGACTGGGATAACTTTGCAATCACCCTTGGCTGGGACAGGATACTCATATCCGGCGTTGTAAGGAAGCATAATGAAAAGTACCTGGGGATGACAGTGACGGAAGCCGCCAGGGCATTCGGGTTTGAGGATGCGGCGGCCTGTGCGGCCTGGCTGATGCACGATGAGGACGGAAGGACAGCCATCATTAACATGAGCATGTGCCAGGAGGACATTGACACGGTTGCCAGGCTTCCTTATTCCGTGGTCATATCAGATTCCATCTATGCGGACACCAATACGCCCCACCCCAGGATGTACGGTGCATTTCCAAAGATAATCCGGGAATATGTAAGGGAGAGGGGCATCCTTACCATGGAACAGGCCATCATGAAAATGACCTCCCTGCCCGCGGACCGCATGAAGCTTGAGGGACGGGGAAGGCTTGCCGAAGGGTGCTTTGCGGATGTGAACATATTTGACCCGGCAGAATTTAGGGACAATGCCACCTTCGCCGACCCTGCCAGGATGGCCGAGGGCCTGTGGCTCTGCATGGTCAACGGCAAGGCCGCTTTAAGGGATGGAAAGCCCTTAGGCGGATATCACGGAAGGAATCTGCGCATTAAGAGAAAGTAAAAGGAGGAAGACATGCCTCAGATTGTTACGGTTGGAGAGACAATGGCTGCATTTACCCCTGGTTCCACGGGATTCTTGCGGTATGTGAAAAACTATGAGATGCGGATTGCAGGCGCGGAAAGCAACCTTGCAATCGGCGTATCCAAGCTGGGACACAGCGCCGGATGGATCAGCTGTCTTGGCAGGGATGAGTTCGGGGAGTTTGTCCGAAACAGCATACGGGCCGAGGGCGTGGACACCAGCAGGGTCGTGTTTGACCCTGATTACAGGACAGGCATCATGTTCAAGCAGGTGAGGAACGCATCGGAGACCTCGGTATTTTATTATAGGGAAAATTCCGCCGCAAGCCATATGCATCCCCGGATGCTGGATGAGGATTATCTGGCCCAGGCCGATGTCATCCACCTTACTGGGATCACGCCTGTGCTGGGGGACAGCTGCCGGGAGACTGTATTGGCTGCCATGGATCTGGCGGGAAAGCATAAAAAGCTTATCAGCTTTGACCCCAATATCCGCAGGAAGCTTTGGAAGGACAGGGACTTTGTGCCAATGCTCCGGGATATGATGTTCAGGGCCCACATCGTACTTTTGGGAGCGGATGAGGCAGAGGCCTTACTGGGGGTATCGGAAGCCGGAAGGATCATGGACCTCCTGTTTGAAAAGGGACAGGCCAGGTATGTGGCTGTAAAGGACGGGGCCAAAGGCGCTGTTGTGGGAGACAGGGGAGGATTGACGGCAATCCCGCCGTTTCCCTGTGCCAGCATTGACCCGGTGGGCGCAGGCGATGCATTCAACGCCGCCTTCCTCTGCGGCATCCTGGAAGGAAGGGATGTGGCGGACTGCGGACGGATGGGCGCTGTGGCAGGGGCCCTTGCAACGGAAACCTATGGGGATACGGAAGGGTATCCCTCCATGGAACAGATGGAAACAGCAATGAAAGGTGAGGACATCATCTACCGGTAAGGAAGCCGGAAAGAAAGGAGAGGGAACCGATGAAACATATTTTGGAGAATAACAGGATTTGTGCAATCATGCGCGGGGTACCGTTAGGGAAGGCATTGGATTATGCGGACGCCGTATACCGCGGAGGCGTGCGGATGTTTGAAGTGGCCATGAACTCCGGGGATGCGGCAAAGCAGATTGAGCTTATGAGGAAGCATTTCGGGGACAATGCCTATGTGGGCGCAGGTACTGTAATCAGTGAAGAGCGCTGTAAGGCGGCCAGGGAGGCGGGAGCCCAGTTCTTCCTGACCCCATCGGCGACCACGGGCACCATGGAATTCTGCCGCAGATATGACATCCCTCTTCTTCCCGGAGTGCTTACCCCCACGGATGTGGCCGTCTGCCTGGAGTACGGATATAATATCATGAAGCTGTTCCCGGCCGGGGACATGCCGCCTTCCTATGTCAAAAGCCTGAAAGGGCCTTTTGACGGCACCGAGTACGTGGCTGTGGGCGGCGTCACCGCAGGCAATATCAAGACCTTCCTGGATAATGGATTTATCGGTGTGGGGATTGGAAGCAACCTGATGCCAAAGGAATACGTGAAGAATGACGAGTGGGATAAAGCGTCTGAATATGTAAAAGGGATTGTGGAATCCATATAAAAAGCGATGAACTTTACATTCCCAGCTGCCGGTGTTAAAATAAATTGGACACCGGCATTTTTGTATGCAAAAAGCATCTTGTAAAAACATCTTGCAAAAAACATCCTGGATACAGAGGTAATGACATGGAAACAAAGAGAATTGTTATTGAAGATAGAAGGAATATAAAGGATGAGGAGCTGGCAGAGGCTGCCGCGGTGCTGAAAAGCGGCGGTCTTGTGGCTTTCCCCACGGAGACCGTATACGGCCTGGGCGGCAATGCCCTGGATGAAGATGCGGCCAGGAAGATTTATGCCGCCAAGGGACGCCCCTCCGACAACCCCCTGATTGCCCATATATCATGCGCGGCAGAACTGGCACCCCTGGTAAGGGAGATACCCGAGGCCGGCAGGAAACTGATGGAAGCCTTCTGGCCCGGCCCGCTGACCATGATATTCCCCAAGAGCAGTAAGGTGCCCTACGGCACCACCGGAGGGCTGGACACGGTGGCTGTCCGCATGCCCGATGACCCGGTGGCCAGCCGCCTGATTGCCCTGGCCGGGGTTCCCGTCGCAGCGCCCAGCGCCAATACCTCGGGGCGTCCAAGCCCCACCACGGCGGACCATGTGTGGCAGGACATGAATGGGCGCATTGACATGATCATCGACGGGGGTCCGGTGGGAATCGGCGTGGAGTCCACCATTGTGGACATGTCATCCCCTGTGCCGTCGGTCCTGCGCCCGGGCGCCATCACCATGGAAATGCTCAGGGAGGTGCTCGGCGAGGTGGCTGTTGATCCGGCCATACTGGGACCCATGAAGGAAGATGTGAAGCCGAAAGCGCCGGGGATGAAGTACAGGCATTATGCGCCGAAGGCAGAGCTTACGCTGGTGGAGACTACAGGGCCAGTGGAGAGCATGGTGGAGAAGGTGAAGGAACTGGCCCATGAAAAGCTCGTCCAGGGCTGCCAGGTGGGCATCATCTGTACGGACGAATCCAGGTCATGCTATGCCGAAGGCACGGTGCGCAGCATCGGCGCCAGGGAAAGCCAGGAATCGGTAGCCCATAACCTGTATGCGGTGCTGAGGGAATTTGATGATCTGAAAGTAGAATATATATTCTCGGAAAGTTTTTCAGAGGACCACCTGGGACAGGCAATCATGAACCGGCTTTCAAAGGCGGCCGGGTATAAGATTGTGCGGGTGTAAGGATTGTGTGGGTATAAGACTGTACGGGAGTAAGGGTATACGGGAGTAAGATTCTACAGGTGTAAGAATGAGATGGAACGGACAAGGAGTGCAATATGGAGAAACAGACCCTGGGGGAGATTGCTGCCCAGAAGCTTTTAGGAATGATACAGGACAAGGGGTATACGGCTGGGGATAAGCTGCCTACGGAGGCAGAGCTGGTGGAACGTCTGGGAGTGGGGCGCAACACGGTCCGCGAGGCCCTGCGCATCCTTATGTCCAGGAATATCGTGACCATACGCCAGGGCTCGGGCACCTTCATATCGGACAAGAACGGGGTGGCCGACGATCCCCTGGGATTTTCCATGATAGAGGACAGGCGCAAGCTGACAGAGGATTTAATCCAGATCCGCGTGATGCTGGAACCGCCCATAGCGGCCCTGGCAGCCCAGAACGCCACGGCGGAGGATGTGCGGGTTTTAGGGGATATCCTGCTGGAACTGGAATCCTGCATGGAACGGCATGAGGATTATGCGGAAAAGGATTCCCAGTTCCATGCCCACATAGCCGGATGCAGCCACAATCTTGTCATGACCAACCTTGTGCCTGTGATTACAGACGGGGTCCGCGTATTTGCCGGCTCTGTCCGGGAGACAGAGTATGACAAGACCAGGGAATCCCATCGGAGGATTTACGAGGCAATCCGTGACCGGAGGCCGGTGGATGCCCAGCAGGCCATGTATTTCCATCTGATGTTTAATGACAACCGG
Source organism: Enterocloster sp. OA13 (assembly GCF_022440595.1). NCBI lineage: Bacteria > Bacillati > Bacillota > Clostridia > Lachnospirales > Lachnospiraceae > Enterocloster > Enterocloster sp. OA13. The sequence goes on from NZ_JAKNTF010000001.1 coordinate 6,450,517, forward strand.
TATAGGGATGAGATGAAATAGGGGGAAAGCATCCCCCTGTTTTTTATCTGTTTTCCAGCATCCAGTCCAGGATCCTGCGGATATAAACATCCCAGAAATCCCAGTTATGCCCGCCTGGCCCTTCTTCGTAGACAAGGTCTGCCTGCATGTCTTCCATGCGCTTTTTCACAGAACGGTTAATCTCATATAGGAAATCCCCGGTACCGCAGGCCTGATACAGCCTGGGGGCCGTATTATCATTCCTGCACTGCCCATACAGGGCGAACAGGTCCCTGTCGCTGCCGGAAAGCGCTTCCGGGTTCTGGAAGATATCATGCCATGGGAATGGGTTATCTATGGCGCCGCCCGTTGCCTGCTTATATAAAACCGCGATGTCCAGCGCCCCGGACATGCTGGCAGCCTTGGCATACAGATGAGGCGCTGACAAGGCCAGGTACCAGGCTCCGTAGCCTCCCATGGAGAACCCGGCGATGTAGGTATCTTCCCTTTTTTTGGAAACGGGGAACACGCTTGTGATGAACATGGGGAGTTCTTCCGTAAAAAAGGTGCGGTAGGCGCTTCCGCGGTACATGTCCTGATAGAAGGAATTGCCTGCGGAGGCCATGACCACGGCGCAGCGCCGTTCCTGGGCATACCGCTCGATGTTGCTGTAACGGATCCAGGAGCTGAAATCCCCATATGCGCCGTGCAGAAGGTAGACCACGGGCAGCCCTGTTTCATATTGGTACTGCTTTTGTACGTCCTGGTCCACAATCTGTTCATTTCCCTGCGGGGTTGGGATGATTACATTGATTGCAATATTATTTCCCAGTGTAGAACTATAATAGTGACATGTCATACTTGCCATAAAAATCCCTCCATAATCAAAAATTATTTTCATTATACAGGAAACGAAAATCTTATACTAGACGGAAATTGCCCTGTCTGGCCTGAAAATGAACGTATATTGTTCTTTTAAATCGGATGGGATTTTTTGTAAGCAATCGTATTTTAGTGAAAATACATGATAAATAGGGGGAATTCTTATGATTTCCTAAATAAAATACGAAAAATCCCATTTCGTTCAAAAGAGCAAGATATGCAAAGTTTCAGTGTAAATACTGCAAAATCCGTCTAGCTTTTAAACCTGCTTTTCCGTATGATTGAACCAGAATGATTCAAGGAGGAACGGTATGAAGGTATGTAAAAAGGCAATTGGAATCTGCTCCAGGGATGGTTATTATTCCATTCAGACCAATTGTGTGGAAATCCGTATATGGTTTCTGACAGATTCCATCGTAAGGATCCGGGCCGGGTTTGACGGGGATTTCGCAGAAGGGTCCTACAGCCTGGTCATGACTGCATGGGAGGATCCCATGGATGATTTGATGAAGGATTACAGGAAACGGATCCAGACGGCATGGTCCGGACTGACGGATGGAGAGGAACAGGCAGTGATCCAGGGTAAAAAGCTGAAGGTCGTGGTGGATAAGGAGCCGTTTGCCATCCGCATCTATGACCAGGACGGAACCATGCTTCATGGGGATATTGTGGACCTGGCCTACCAGGAAGATTCCAACCACCGCAGGATTCATACCAGCGAGATTTCGCCGGAAGATTGTTTCTATGGGTTTGGGGAAAAGAGCGGGGAGTGGAATAAAGCCCAGAAATACATGTGCATGAGCCCAAAGGATGCCATGGGCTATAACCCCAAGGAGACGGATTCCTTGTACAAGCATATTCCTTTTTATATTAAACTGAACCGCAGTACCAGAAAAGCAGTGGGGTATTTCTACCACAACACGGCTGAGTGTGATTTTGACATGGGACGTGAGAAAAGTAATTATTGGAACATGCACAGCCGTTACCGGACCGATGCGGGCGATATTGACCTGTTCTTTATTGCAGGTCCGGCTGTCCGCCAGGTTGTGGAGCGGTATACGGACCTGACGGGGAAATCCGCCATGCTTCCGCGCACGGCGCTGGGGTACCTGGGTTCATCCATGTATTACCCGGAACTGGAAGCGGACTGTGATGACGCAATCCTGGAATTCATCGATACCACGAAGGAAGAGGATATACCCGTGGACGGGTTCCAGCTCTCGTCCGGATACACCTCCCAGGAAACGGAGGAGGGCTTAAAACGCTGCGTGTTCACCTGGAATAAGAAGCGTTTTAAGGATCCGAGGAAGTTCTTTTCAGAAATGAGGAAGCGGGGAATTACCGTGTCTCCCAATGTAAAGCCCGGAATCCTTCTGGCCCATCCGGATCTTGAGAAGATGAAGGAACGTGATATTTTTGTAAAGGACAGTGAGGGGGACGGACCGGGCATCGGCACCTGGTGGGGCGGAAAGGGCGTATTCGTGGACTTTACGAAACCGGCTGCCAGGGCTGTTTGGAAGGACATGCTGAAAAAGTCAGTCCTGGAGATGGGGACCAGCTCTGTGTGGAACGATAACTGCGAATATGACAGCCTGGTTGATAAAGACTGCCGCTGTGATTTTGAGGGAAAAGGGACTACCATAGGCCAGGTGAAGGCTGCCATGGCTAACATCATGTGCCATGTAACGGCGGAGGCCGTGAGGGAAACCTTTGATAATACCAGGCCATTCATCGTCTGCCGTTCCGGACACGCAGGAATCCAGCGGTATGCCCAGACCTGGGCAGGGGATAACCTGACCTGCTGGGAGGCGCTTAAGTATAACATAGCCACCATCCTGGGCATGAGCCTGTCCGGCGTTGCCAACCAGGGCGCTGATATCGGAGGCTTTTACGGACCGTCCCCGGAAGCTGAGCTGATGGTAAGATGGGTGCAGAACGGCATTTTCCAGCCCAGGTTTTCCGTGCACTCCGTGAACACGGACAATACGGTAACCGAACCATGGATGTATGGGGACTGTACCGGACATATCCGGGATGCCATCAAGTTCAGGTACCGGATGATTCCCTATCTCTATTCCCTGATGGAGCGCGCCCATGAGACAGGACTTCCTATCATGGAACCTATGTGCAGCGCATTCCAGCAGGATCCGGCCTGTTATGAAGAGGGCGTGGATTTTATGATGGGCGATTCCCTTTTAGTTGCCAATGTGGTGGAAAAAGGCGCCGCGGCCCGCAGGATTTACCTGCCGCGGGAAGAGCGGTTCTATGATTTCTATACACGTAAGGCATATGAAGGCGGACAGACCATTGAGATACCGGTCACATTATCCAGCATTCCCCTGTTTGTACGCGGGGGAGCCATTATTCCCATGGCCCTGAACCAGATGGATAACCTGGCGGGGGAGAAGGCTGAAGGCATCTGCCTCCTATGCGCCCCGGACCGTGACGGTTCATTTACCCTTTATGAGGATGACGGGATTACGGAGGACTACAAAAAGGGCGGTTATCTGAAGACAGGGATTACCATGACCGCAGGCATCCGTACCATCCTTTCCTTCAGGCAGGAAGGGGATTATGAAACGGCGGTGGAGGACATGCAGATAGATATGATCCACAGGGAAAAGGCGCCGTTTGGAGTGACTGTGGATGGGGAGCAGCTGCCCCATTTCCTTCACCGGAAGAAATACGAAGCGGCCCGGGTTGGATGGTATTACAGCCAGACGCTGAAATCCGTACAGATAAAGTATCCGAACCCTAAAAAAGACTATGATTTAATCATTTCATTCGAACAGTTTGATATGATTGGAATGTGAGGACAGGAAGGAGATCCATGATTATGAAAAAATTCGCAGGCTTACTGACAGCGGCCGTCCTGACCGCCCTGACCTTGGCCGGATGTGCCGGTTCGGGGGCATCGGGCAGCGCTGATGCAACGGCAGAGCATCCATTGGTGCTGAATCTGGCCCACAACCTGGCGGAGAACCATATTACGTCAATCGCCCTGCAGGAGTTTGCAGATAGTGTGGAGGAAAAGAGCGGCGGACGTATCCAGATAAAAATTTTCCCCAACGGGACACTTGGCTCCGAAACAGAGGTGCTGGAGCAGCTGATGGCGGGTGTGGTGGACATGACCCGCGTATCGGCCCCCGGACTTGCGACGTATAATGAAGGGTATCATGCATTTGGGCTTCCCTACATATTTGATGACAATGAGAACTACTATAAGGTAATGGGGTCAGGGCAGATGGGGGAATTTTTCCGCTCCAGTGAGGCGGACGGATTTGTCACGCTGACCTATTACACTTCAGGCTCCCGTTCCTTTTACACCATAGACCGGCCCATCCGCACACCCAAGGACCTGGACGGATTAAAGGTGCGTGTACAGGACATGAAGTCCCAGACAGATATGATGAAAGCCCTTGGCGGCACTCCGGTTGCAATGGCCATGGGCGATGTGTATACCGCCCTTCAGACCGGGATCATCGATGGGACGGAGAACAATGAAACAGCGCTGACCACCGGTATGCACGGCGAAATCTGCAAGTTTTATTCAGTGGACCAGCATACCATGATTCCCGATGTCCTGGTCATTGCCACGGATACCTGGGAGAAGCTGTCACAGGAGGACAGGCAGATCCTGATTGACGCGGCAGGGGAGTCTACCAGGAACCATATCGAGAAATGGGAACAGGCAGTGGCAGAGGCAGTGGAGACAGCCACCAACGACATGGGGGTAACCTTCATTGAGGATGTGGACAAGGATGCGTTCCGCTCAGCCACGGCGGATATGATTGAGAGCTATAAGGCGCAGTATCCAAAAGTAGGGGATGTGCTTGATATCATCAATTCAGTGGAATAGGAGGGGGATTATGGAACAGTTCTTTACCAAATTAAAGCGGGGGATGATATTCCTGCTGTCATGGATTGCGGCTATCCTTCTGGTGGCCATGAGTTTTCTTGTTATTTACCAGGTATTTACCCGTTATGTGTTAAACAGCCCCAGCGACTTTACGGAGGAGATTGTCCGGTATCTGCTGATATGGACCGGTTTCATGGGCGCGGCCTATGGATTTTGCACCAGACAGCATATGGCCCTGCTTCTGCTCCATAATAAGATGACGCCTGAAAAGAGAAGGCTTCTGATGATATTTATCGATGTGTTGATATTTGCCTTTGCCCTGGCAATCCTGACAGTGGGAGGCGCCAAGCTTGCAGTCAGCGCAAGAAAAGAGTTCTCGGCCCTGCTGGGCATATCCAGAAGCCTGGTATACAGCATGGCCCCAATCTCGGGAGTGTTCATCATGGTTGCACAGCTTATCAATATCTGGGAAGATGTGACCGGGATTACCATTAAGGAGGAGGATAGATAAGTATGAATATAGCGATTACTGCTCTTGTATTGTTCGGGGTTTTTGCGGTATTACTGATTCTGGGCTGCCCTATTTCCATCAGTATTGCAATTTCCTCCATTGCCACCACCCTGGTGAACCTGCCCTGGGACCAGACCAGCTTCATCGTCATGCAGAAGATGAACAGCGGCGTGGAAAGCTTTTCCCTTCTTGCGGTCCCGTTATTCATACTGGCAGGTAATATCATGAACAACGGCGGCATTGCCAGAAGGCTGATCCGGTTTGCCCAGCTTCTGTCCGGACGCATTCCAGGCTCGCTGGCACATACCAATGTGCTGGCCAACATGTTCTTCGGCGCCCTGTCCGGTTCAGCGGTGGCGGCGGCTTCCGCTATCGGAGGCATCATGGCTCCCATGGAAGAGGAGGAAGGATATGACCCTGCGTTTTCCACCTGCGTGAATATTGCATCGGCGCCAACCGGGCTTTTGATCCCGCCGACCAGCGCGTTTATCGTATACTCCACGGTTGCAGGCGGCGTATCTGTTTCAGCCCTGTTCATGGCGGGCTATATACCTGGCATATTAATGGGCCTCAGCACCATGGCCATTGCATACTGTTATGCGAAGAAGCACAACTATCCTGTGTGCCAGAAGGTTACGGCCTCAGAAGCAGTCAGGATTACCCTGGACGCCATACCCAGCCTGCTTCTGATCGTGATTGTCATCGGCGGTATTGTGGGCGGTATCTTTACGGCCACGGAAGGCGCAGGCATCTGCGTGCTGTACTGCCTGATCCTCTCGCTGTTTTACCGTTCCATGACCAGGAAGAGCTTTATGAAAATCCTGCTCAACAGCGCGGCAACCAGCGGCATCATCCTGTTCCTGATATCCGCATCCTCGGCAATGTCATGGGTGATGGCCTATACAGGTATCCCGGCGGCCATCAGCAATGCAATCATGTCCATTTCCACCAACAAGTACGTGATTCTGCTTCTGATGAACCTGGTGCTTCTGGTGGTGGGCATGTTCCTGGATATCACACCGGCCTGCCTGATTTTCACGCCTATTTTCCTTCCCATTGTCCAGAGCCTGGGCATGGATCTGGTCCAGTTCGGCGTGGTGCTGACATTCAATATGTGTATGGGTACCATGACGCCTCCGGTGGGCTCGGTGCTGTTTGTTTCCTGCGGTATCAGCAAGGTGCCCATTGAACGGGTGTTCAAACCCCTTCTGCCCTATGTGGGGGCGCTGCTTATCGTGCTTCTTTTAGTCACTTATGTGCCGGCGGTTTCCCTGGCGCTTCCAAGGCTTATGGGACTCGTCTGATGATTCCCGCATTGCCCCGGCAGGCTTGCCGGGGCATTATTGTATCCATGATAGGAGGAATAGGAAAATGAACCAGGTAACGCCTGAAACAACCATAGGGGAGCTTTGCGGCCATGAGGAATTCAAACCCCTGTCGGATTACTTTTTTACAAACATGACGGAGGATGTATGGAACCGCCCCCTGAAGTATTATGGGTTTGAAAAATGTGGGTTTGCGGAAACATTGGAACGGATAAAGTCGCTGGTTGCCAGCGGGATGCCTTTGATTTACCCGGTGTATCAGGAGGGGGATGACAAGGGAAGCGTGAAGCTTGTTTTTATGCCGCCCGTGTCCCCTATGCTGTCCATGACGTCCAGCCATGCTTCTGGGAATTCCGGGAAGCCTTACGTGCTCATATGCCCCGGCGGCGCCTATGCGCGCCAGTGGGGCCTGATTGAAGGCCTGGCTTTAGGCGCCAGGATGAACAGGCTGGGATATCCGGCTTTTGTCTTATACTACAGGACGGCGCAGAAACCGCCGTTTGACCGTCCGCTGATGCCGAAACCGATTGAGGACCTGGCTGCGGCAATCCGGCTGATTGAACACAGGGCAGAGGATTTTGGGGTCAGGAAAGAAGATTATGCGGTGGCCGGATTTTCCGCCGGGGCGCACCTTGCCGCGGAGTGGGGGACGGTTAACCATGGCTTTGCCAGATACGGGCTTAATGGGCCGGCTGCTTTGCTGCTGGGATATCCCAGCATTTCCACGGACCTGTTCTTTGATGCGGCAGAGGAAGCCGGACGGAAAGGACAAGAGGCTGACGTGTCTTATCTCAAGCGGCTGGGCGGTGGGTCATTCACCAGGGAATCCCTGAGGGAATACAGCGTTGATCATCATATGGACCGGAATTATCCTCCTGTTTATGTGACCGCATGCAAAGATGACCCCATTGTTCCGGTGGGATGCAGCTACCGTCTGATTGGGCGGCTCAGGGAACTTGGGATTCCATTTGTGGCCAATATAGCGGAGCATGGAGGCCATAGCTTCGGGCTGGGGATTGGTACAAAGGTGGACGGCTGGCCGGAACAGGCGGCAGGGTTCTGGCAGCAGATGATTATGGAAAAGGCAGGTACAGGAAAATGAAGACCGTGGAATTAAAGGCCCTTGAGGTGATGGAAATTAATGCAGAGTGCCGGAACATAATTGAGGTGGGAGGCAACGAGGCCGGATACCAGAAGGTATTCCAGATAACAGGAGGGGACTTTCAGGGAGAAGGCATCAGGGGCAGGGTGGTGCCATGCGGTGCGGACTGGAATATAAAATACGGATATCATGGGCAGGGATATGTCTCAGAACAGGTTTATGCCAAATATATCCTGGAAACACAGGACGGGGTCCATATTGTCATTGAAAACAGGGGCATGTATCCCTGCGGACAGGACGGGGAAGCACGGATCAGGACCTCCCCCTCCTTCTTTGCCCCTGCAGGGGCCTATGAATATCTGAATTATGGCGTGTATGCGGCTGAACTCCATGCGGTCCGGGAGGAAGATGGCATACGCGTGCGGATTGTGGTGTACCGGTTATTGTAAGGACATGGAAGGTTTGCCGGTTAACAACCGGGAATACCGTGCCGTTCCATTGCAGCGCTGCGCTCCTTTGCCTGCTTACGGCTTTTGGAAGGGGACAGCCCGGTGACGGAGCGGTACACCCGGTTAAAATGTGTCACATTGGAAAATCCCACAATCTTGCTGATTTCCGTGACGCTCTTATCCGTTTCCATAAACAGTCTTTGGGCATGCCCCACACGCAGGCTGTTAATGTATTGGACAATGGTGCTGTTGGTGTATTTTTTAAATTCCCGGCACAGGTAATAAGGGCTGAGATAAAACTGTTCGGCCAGCTCATTCAGGGTGATGGGGTATGTATAATTCTCATGGAGATAGTGGATGATGCTGGTTATACGGCTCTGTTTCTCCGGTTTGGCGGTTTCGGTGGAATTGCGCAGCAGCAGGATCAGTATCTGGTTCAGGATGAAATACAGTGCCTCTTCTGAATAATTGTCATTGAATTCCTGTTCTTTTAACAGCGCGCGCAAAAGCGCGTGAGTCTCATTCTTCTCATCTGACTTATATACCCAGGCATGTTGGTTAAGCACATCTGTTACGCCGGGGACCGCTATCATTTCCTTGGTAAAATAAAGTACCAGCCGTTTAAAGGAGACATCGCTGTCCCCATAGGAATGGTGCATCACATAAGGGGGAAACAGGATGAATTCCCCGGAGTTAAGGCAGTACAGCGTATCATCCGCTATGTGGTACCGTTTGCCGGATTCCAGATAATACAGTTCAAAATACTCATGGTAATGGGACTTTGCCATGTTATCGTTTACTCCCTGTATCCGTTCGCAGGCAATCTGATATCCCTTGTCCATGCGCAGACCGGCCTGATCGATCATCTGAATTTCCTCCTGTGTTTTAAGCTGGATTATGTGGCGGTGTATCTGGTTTTACTATAATGAGGTTCAGGGGGAGATGTCAAGGGATTTATGTAAAACCCTCTAAAACACAGCGCATTATGTCCAGGAACCTGGATTTAAATGCCTGGGAATCCACCTTCAGCGCCACCATGGTTTCCCTGGTCCTTTCATGGTCCGCCATAAGATTTTCCGTTATCCTGCCGGTTAGGGGGCCGTCGGTGCACACGGTCAGATGGAAGGGCAGCATGGTGAAAATCTGCGGATTGCAGGCAGCAGCCACTGCCAAAGGGTCATGAAGGGCGCATCCTTTCAGGTAGGGATAGAAGCGGCGATACTCATTCAGATAAAAAGTAAGGAGATTACAGTAAAAGAATCCGGCTTCCGAACACAGATTCTTCCATGTCTGGATTTCATCCAATGTGAGCAGCGTTTTTCTGGTCACATCCAGGCCGATAAGGGTAAGAGGAAGCCCTGCTTCAAGTACTGCTTTCGAAGCCGTTGCATCAGCCTTTATATTGGCCTCAGCCACAGGGGAGGAATTACCCGGGCAGGTAAGGGCGCCTCCCATGGATATGATCTGGCCCATGGCCCGGCATTGGAGTGGATGCATACTAAGGAGTCTGGCCAGGTCCGTGAGAGGCCCGGTGGTGACAAGTGTTAAATCCCTGCCATACTGTTCAATGGATTCTTTTATGAATGTAACGCTGCTTTTAATATGCTCCGGCGGTCTTTCTTCCCATGACGGTTCCCCCAGAAGATTGGCTGCTCCGTCCATCCCGTGAAAATCCCCGTTGTAGGTGCGGATTCCCTGAAGCGGCGCGGTGCTGCCCGGATAAACAGGAACCTCCGGATGCCCCAGGAGGTTTAAAAGATGGCGGGTATTGCGGTAGGTTTTTTCCAATGGGGCCATGCCATAGGATACTGTAATTCCCAGAAGCCTGTATTCTTTCTGGCCCAAGGCATAGGCAATGGCCAGCGCGTCATCAATTCCCGTATCGACGCTCAAAATCATATAGTTCATTTTTTCCTCCTGTCAGCCCCTGCTTCTTCCGATGCAGGGTAATCACTTATTCCTCCTCTTGCCCGGTCCCGTCCGATGGACCGGACAGACGGTATCTGGAGGGAGGTACTCCCCAAAAAGATTTAAAACGTTTGGAAAAATAGAATAAATCGCTGTAGCCGGACTGCTCTGAAATCTGGGCAATGGACATATCCGTGTTTTTCAGCAGGTCCCTGGCGTGCTCCATTCTGCATCTGGTGATGTAGGCGGTAAGGGATATCCCCTGTATTTTCGTAAAGCTGCGGCTTAGATAGGAAGGACTGACAAGCAGCTCCGATGCAATGGTATTAAGGCTGAGACAGGCCTTGGCAAAATCCCGGTCTATTATCTTCTGGGACTGCAGGACCACTTCCTCTATGAAGTGGCGGTCCCCCGATTCCTGTGCGCTCAGTAAAGCTGAAAAGAGGCGGGTAAATGTTTCCTTAATTTCCTCCAGCCTTAGTCCGGATTGGATTAACTCGGTGCAGGACAGGGAATTCCAGTCCTTTTCACTGCAAAGGATATCCAGGTGTTTTTCGGCGGCATGATGGATGGCGGTTCCCATCAGGGATACAATTTCCGATTCAAGGGCCTGAATGGGAAACAGATGTTTTTTCAGCAATAGGAAAATCCTGTCCAGAACATGGAGTACAGCGGTTTCCTGTTTGCCGGACAGATCAAGCCTGAGCCTGTTGTTTAAGGCAGACAGACTGTCTAAGACCGGAAGGGAGGGCATTGACACCTGGCTGATATCAATGGTTTCCCCGTAAATGGTGCGGAGCCAGAAAAACTGAAGGCTGTTCTGATAGGCAGCAAGGATGTCCCCTGCTTTACCGGAGGCGGATATGGAATAGCCTGACAGCAAAGACAGATGAAACCGCTCACTGACTGACGCCTGCAGCCTGGTTGTAAGCTCCTGGCCTGACAGGGGGGCCAGGGAATTTTCTAAAAGAATGACGGAACGCCCGTATCCGTCCGGGTTGATCAGATAAAAGCAGGAGGAGGCTAAAAGCTGCTCCGCACAGTTATTCATAGCCAGCCGGTCAGCCTGCTTCTGGCCGTTATGCCGGTCACGGCTGTTCCTGGATGTGGTATCAAGAATCAGGATAAGGTAACGGGAAGAGGGGCGGATGCCGTATGCTTCCAGCAGTTCTTCCGCCCGGTCCGGGATATGCCCGGTATAGAGGCTTCGGAAAAAATTCCGCCGCGTTTCCTGCTCTATGACAGTACTGGTCCATTCCAGCTGTAAAAGAGCCTTTGTGCGGTTGCCCTCGCGGTCCAGTTCTGCCTTCAGGGATGTGATGGCCGCTGTCAGGGTTTCCGGTTTAATGGGTTTGAGGAGATAATCACTGACGCCATATTTCAGCGCCTCCCTGGCATATTCAAAGGTGGCAAAGCCAGTCAGGATGATTACATGGGGGCGCTTTTTTTCATCCAGAAGCTTCAGCAGGTCCATGCCGCTCTGTCCGGGCATGGAAATGTCCAGAAGAATCAGTTCCACCGCATTGTGCTCCAGGAATTCCATGGCCTGAGGTACGTTTGAGGCCTCGCCTGCATACTGGAAATCATAATCCTCCCATGGAATACAGCAGCGGATGTGCTGGCGTATGTAATATTCATCATCAACTATTAAAAAACGATACATCATGATTTATATTCCTTTCATCGTCCCTGTGATTGCCAGCTGGCTCAGCGGGAAACAACAGACAGATAACGGTCCCCTTTCCTGGTTCTGAGTCAATGGAAATGGACACCGAGTCCCCAAGGTTCAGCCGAAGCCGTTCTTCAATGCTGCGGATGCCAAAAGAGATGCCTGGCCGGGAAATGGATTCCCCTGAGAGGCAGTTCAGCTGTTCTTTTGTCATGCCGGCCCCATTGTCAGAAACAATCAGGCGGATCATATCCGATTCCCGCACACATGAGATAAGGATTTTCCCTGGGATTTTACCAGAGGAAAAGTCCGGGCAGGAGGCAAAGGCATGGATGATGGAATTTTCCAAAAGCGGCTGGAGGGTAAGCTTTGGAATGCGGCAGTCCAACACATCCTCATCTGCCCGGATATCCCAGGAAAACATTGCAGGATAGCGTTTGTCCATGATACTCATGTAATTTTCTGAAATCTCCAGTTCCGCCTTCAGGGAGATAATGGAATTGCCCTGATTTAATACGGCCCGGTAGAATTGGGAAATATCATGGATCATGGAAACAGCGGTGGAGTTCTCTCCGATGGCAACCATACCGCACAGATTTTCCAATGTATTATAAAGAAAATGGGGACGCATCTGCATTTGCAGATAGGCTACCTCATATTCCTTTTTCCGCTCCTCCGAAGTGCGGATCTGTTCCATCAAGTGTTCTGTATTTGCCGCCATCTGGTCAATCTGATTGGCAAGGGAACCAAGTTCGTCATGAAATGCGGCATGGATCCTGGTGGAGTAATCTCCCTGGGAAAGAAGCCTGACTTTATCCACAATCAGTTCCAGGGGCGCCAGGAAATACCGTGTTGCCTGATGGAATACAAAGAAGGACAGGACCAAAGCAGCAATGCCGATGAGTATGATGACTGTAACAAGGACATAGGAATCATGATAAACGGAGGCTTTGGAGACCAGGGTGGCGGTGGAGGCAGAGAGCCGGTCATAGGGCCTGGTAACCATAAGCTGGGAGTCATCCAGCATGACCGGGGTACCTGACAGGGGAGTAGGGGAATAAAGGTCCTCCGGGAACAGCAGTACATAAGCGGCATCTCCGGACAGCTCGGAAGGAAATAAAGCGGTGACGCTTTTTTCATCCAAGGTGAGGGAGAGGATGCCGCGCAGATGTCCATTGAGGTTATACATTTTCCTGATAAACACAAACTCTGCACATTGAGGATTCCCTTCCCTGGGAATTACATACCAGTGATGGGAATAACCATCGGAAAGAAAGGTCTCGATTAATTTTTCCTGGCCCGGAGAGCTTTTTAAGCTGCTTTCTTCATTAAAGGCCCGGTAAAAGCTTTTTCCGTCATATGTAAAGAATGCCATGGAGTAGATATCCTTCTGGACGCTTAAGAACTCCAGCAGATGGCTTGTGATTGTGGCGGAGTAAAGGTAGGAATCATAATAACCTGAATTTTTCTGGGATTCATAGGTCTCCTTATAAGCCTCATTCACTACAAAGTGAAGGGATGCGTTCTCAACGCGGTCCAGCAGGGCATCCAGCCGTTCCGATGCCAGGGCGGCCTGCTGTTCCAGGGATGCGATGGATTTTTGTCTCAGCATCCGGTTGCTGATAAAACCTATGCCTGCTGCAATACAGATGATGATGATGAGGTTAATTGCCATGCAGAATAGGTTAAGGCGGAAGCGCAATGAGGTTTTTTTGAACAAGGCCATTAAAATCTCCTTTCCTGATACAGTCTTATCATACTATAATGAAAATAATATTGTCAATTTTCCGGGGTTAAGCGGACAAAAAAATACAAAAAAGACAAGAAAGTATAAATATATTGAGAATAATTTGGGAGGGGGAGAATAATGAATGATAAATAGAGGCATATCTGCAAAAAAGTACAAATAAAAGAAAAAATGTCTCCATGGTAATGAACCATATTGGTGATAAAATAAGTTCAGATAGAAAAAATAAGGAGGAGAAGCATATGAAACGGATGGTATCACTGGTAATGGCAGCCGCCATGGCGGCTGGTCTTCTGTCAGGCTGCGGGTCATCTGGGGCCCAGGGGGGAAATGCCGGAACAGAGTCTGTGAAAGAAGAGTCAAAAAAGGAAGACTCAAAAGAGGAAGACTCAAAAGCGGCGGATTCAAAGACAGAAGGAGCAGGCGGCGAAACAGTAAAGATAACATATTTATCCAGATTTGTGAATCCGGAGCTGGTAAGGGCCGGCTATTATATTGAAAAGTTAAATCAGTTCCGCGAGGAAAATCCCAATATAGAAATAGAGGATATCTCCATTGGTGACGACTCGGAAGCCTTTAAGGCAAAAATCAATGCAGGTGTTGCTTCAGGGGACCTGCCGGACCTGTTCATTGCTAATAATGGGTTCCCTTTGGACCAGTGGGTTGAAAACGGGCTGGTGGCAGACCTGACAGAGGTGGTAAAAGCCCCTGATTGGACAGGCCCGTCTTCAGATGAGATGCTTGAGGCATTTACCTTTGGAGGCAGGATTTATGGCGTCCCCAATGCATTGAACACAGGACAGGTATTTGTTAATACCGGCCTGCTAAAAGAGCATGGCATCACAGAGGTTCCAAGAACCTGGGAGGAAATTGAGGCCATGGCGCCTGCACTGAATGAGGCGGGGATTGTCCCCTTTGGCGTGGCTGCCAAGAGCAAGGCAGAGGTGGGGAGGTTCATCAGTGCGTTATCCTGTATGATGTACGGCACCCGGTTCCGGGACCAGCTGGCAGATGCTTCGATTAAATGGGACGGCGGGGAAGGCATGGCTCTTGCAAAACAGTTTAAGACCTTTATAGACGAAGGCGTGCTTGACCCGGATGCTGTTTCCTTTGAAGTACAGGATACCATCTCACTGTTTGAACAGAAGCAGGTGGCCATGATGTACACGGCAGCATATCATTTTGACCGGTTCCAGCAGATGGACTTTTCAGACGATATTGTGTGCGTGAATTTTCCTTCCTTCGGTGACCGGCCTGAGAACAAGGACATCTGGATTGCCAGTGCCAGTGAAGGATTCATGATTTCTTCAAAGCCAGGTACCCCGGAATACGAGGCGGCCTGCAGCCTGCTGTCCTTCATGCTTTCGGCAGACACATTTAAGGGGTATGCAGAACGGAACGGCGGCGGTGCATTCCCTGTGGATTTTGACTTTGATTTTTCCAAGGCCAAGAATGTGGTGGGCAGCTTTATGGAAGAATTTTCAAAAAGAACGGCGTCCACAGATGAGTTTACGGCGTACCTGAATAATGCCAGCCTGGTGGATACAACCAGATCGGAATTCCAGTCCCTGTTTGTGGGAAGAAGTCCTGAGGAAGTGTGTAAGACCCTGGCAGAGCAGTATTCCAAGGAAGGGCGGTAGCCTTTAAAGGGCGCTGTGTGAGGAAAGGAGCTGCCAGATGAAGTTTCGTATAAATGGCAAGAAATATTCGCCGGAAGGGGTACTGCTCCTCCTTCCGGCCCTTCTTCTATATGGGGCAGTCATTGTGTTTCCGGTGTGCAGTACATTCTATACCTCTTTTTTTGAATGGAATGGGATTAAGCAGCAGGCCTACCGGTTTGTGGGACTTGAGAACTACAGGACCTTTTTTCATGATTATCAGACAGCCACTGCATTTAAGAATGTGTTCATGCTGGCAGGCACCGGCGTGTTCCTGACAATCCCCATTGCATTTTTCCTGGCTACCGTCATCAATCAGAAATTCAGGGGATTACGCCTGTTTAAAACCTTCTATTTCATGCCAGTGGTCATTAACCGGATTGCCATCAGCCTGATGTTTACATTCATCCTTTATCCCAAAATGGGGCCGGTCACTGTGCTTTTACGGGAATTTGGCATCCGTGGCATTAATATTCTGGGGAATTATACAACGGCCATGCCGGCGGTATGCCTGATTTATATGTGGTGTGATGCGGGCTTCCAGATGATTGTGTTCTCATCAGGTCTGGCAGCCATACCCGATGAGATTTATGAGGCTGCCCAGATTGACGGGGTAAGCAGCTTTCAAAAGCTGCGCTATATTACGGTTCCCATGATGAAGTCCACATTTAAGATTGTATTGGTATTTGTATTTACCGGGGCATTTAAGATGTTCGATTTGGTGATGGGCCTGACCTCTGGCGGTCCGGGCGGGGCGACTGAGGTACCCAACACGTTGCTTTACAACAATGCCTTTACATACAGCCGTCTGGGATATGCGGATTCCATTGCGGTGGTGGTGGTCCTTATCTGCCTTGCATTTTCATTTATTGTCAATCTTATATTTCGCCAAAGGGACTGAGAAAGGATGGAATCATGAAAAAAAGGATAACCCCGGGGACCATACTGTACTGGTCGGCAGCGGTCATATGGTTTTTGGCTGCTGCGTTCCCTCTGTATTTTACATTCATATCGTCCTTTAAGGACAACAGCCAGATATTCAGCGCCTTCCTGGTACCTTCGCTCCATCCGGTCTTTGAAAATTATGTAATGGCCCAGAAAATGGCCGGGATTTTAAAGGCCACGGCCAATTCGCTTTTTGTATCCGGCAGCGCCATCGCAATCATGCTGTTATTCTGTACAATGGCAGCCTATGTGACGGCAAGGAAAAGGGTACCGTTTGCATCGGTTGTTTCCGGCCTGTTAATCGCGGCCCTCATGATTCCCATACAGAGCGCCATTGTACCCATCGTACAGATGGTAAGCAGTCTGGGACTGAAGAACCGCCTGTGGACATTAACAATCATATATGCCGGATTAAATATGGCGCTTGTGTTTTTTATCATGAAAAATTATATTGAGGGAATACCCTCGGATCTGGATGAGGCTGCAATGATTGATGGATGCAGTTTGACCAAAATCGTCATGCTGGTCATCATGCCGGTGGCCAAACCGGCCATGGCAACCTGCGCCATCATCACCTTCCTGTTTACATATAACGAACTGCCCATTGCCAATGTCCTGATTAACGATAAAAGCTTAAGGACCATATCCGTGGCACTTCTAAGCCTGAAGGGGGATTTTGGGGTACTGTATTCCGTAATATTTGCAGCCATCATGATATCGTTGGTGCCCACGGTAACCATCTATCTTCTGGCGCAGGAAAAGGTAGAAAAGAGCATTGCAAGCGGCATGGTGAAAGGATAGGGGAAACGGACATGAAATGTGATATTTTGATTAAGGATTGTACGGTAATGACTGAAGATTATTCCACGCCCCGGCACATGGCGGTGGCGGTTGACCAATCCATGGTGCTGGAGGTGGGGGAAACAAAGGAGATGGAGGAAAGATACCAGGGAATCACGGTGTTGGACGGCAGGGGGAAGCTTGTCATGCCAGGTCTTACGGATGGACATACCCATGTATGCCAGCAGCTTCTCCGGGGCCGGATTTCCGATGAGTTTCCTATGATCTGGACCAGATTCCTGGTACCCTTTGAGAGCAGCCTTACAGAGGAGGATGTGGCTGCCAGCGCCAGGCTTGCATGCCTGCAGATGATTAAATCAGGGACCACCTCCTTTGCAGATGCAGGAGGCACGCACATGGAACAGGTGGCAGAGGTGGTCCTGGAATCCGGTATGAGGGCTTCCCTCAGCCGTTCCACCATGGATAAGGGGGAAATGATACCTGCTTCCATGAAGGCGCCTGCCAAAGCGTGCATCCAAAGAACGGAAGAACTTTACAGGCATTATAATGGAAAAGGAGATGGAAGGCTGGCCATCTGGTTTGGGCTGCGGCAGATTATTTCATGCTCGGATGAACTGATCCGTATGACAGGGGCGCGGGCAGCGGAATTAAAGACAGGAATCCATTTGCATCTGGCAGAACATAAGGATGAGGTGGTTTATTGCCTGGAACATTACCATCTAAGGCCGGTGGAATATCTCCACGGGATTGGGGTCCTTGGGGAAAATGTGGTTGCTGCCCATTGCGTTGCGGTAGCTGACAGGGAGATACCGGTGATGGCAGCAAGCGGTATGAAGGTGGTCCACTGCCCGCGGGCTAATTTCTGCTGCCAGGGATTCCCGAAAACGCCTCAGTTTTTAGACAGGGGGGTAACCGTGGGGCTGGGAAGTGATGGGGCTGCCAGGGATGATGTCAGCATATTTGAGGAAATGAAAACAATCCGGACCGGGTTGTCTGCTGCATGGGGACTTCCTGTCTTTGACTCCACGGCGCTGCCCAACAAGGATATCCTGAGGATGGCAACCATGGGAGGCGCTGCCGCCATGCAGATGGAGGGGGTAAAGGGGGCCGTGAAGCCAGGGGCGAAGGCGGACCTTATACTCATCCGCACCCATGCCCCCCATCTGGAGCCTACCAGCAACCTGGCCTACACCGTGGCGGAAACTGCTTATGGAAGTGATGTCAGTGATTCCATTATCAACGGAAAACTGGTTATGAAGGAAAGGCAGGTACTGACCCTGGATGAGGAGGCCATATTGGCAGATGCAGGACATAGGATGAAACAGGTCTATGAGAGGGCCGGGATTTAGAGGGGGATATGGTTTTGGAGCGGTATGACAAGGGAAACATGGTGCTAAAGAGGGTAAGGCAGCCAAAGGCAGAAATCCTGGAGCCGGTCCCTCTATCGGATTTTACCATGGAGGAGAGAAGGAAGAACTTACTTCGTGCAATGGAAGAGGAACAGATAGACTGCCTTATTATTTATGGGGATTTGGAGCATGGGTCTAATTTTGAATATCTTACAGGCTTCCTTCCCAGATTTGAGGAGGCGCTGCTGGTAATCCACCGCGGGGATACTGCCTTTTTGCTGTTGGGAAATGAAAACCTGAAAATGGCCAGCTATTCCAGGATACCGGCCAGGGCAGTCCATGTACCGGCATTTTCATTGCCGAATCAGCCGATGGACAGGGGACTTTCAATCAGGGACGGGCTTTTAAAAGCACGGGCAGCAGAGGCAAAGCGGATTGGGGTTGTGGGATGGAAGCTTCTTGAAGAAAGATGCACTGGTCAGGATGAGCTTTTTGATGTTCCATATTATATCATTGCCGCGCTGAAAAATCTGGCCGGAGCGGGGACACGGATAATAAATAAGACAGGCATCTTCATCCATCCCGGCCATGGAATCCGCACGGTGAACAACTGCAATGAGATAGCCCATTATGAATTTGGTTCAGCCCTTTCCGGCAACTGTGTCCTGGATGGCATGAACCAGGTAGGGCCGGGAAAAAGTGAGATGGAGATTGGGAGCAGCCTGAAAATCTGGGGACAGCCAAACAGCGTGGTGACAATCAGCGCAGCTGGTGAGCGGTTTCAGGACGCATCCCTTTACCCGGGAAGGAAAAGGGTTAGGATAGGGGACAAACTATCCCTGACAACGGGTTTTAAGGGCGGTCTTACCAGCCGGGCCGGGTATGCGGTAAGTTGTAAGGAGGAACTTCCTGAGACGTCCAGGGATTATCTGGAACGTGTGGCGGCCCCGTATTATGCAGCTATGGCGGCATGGCTGGAGCAGGTTAAGATTGGTATGAAGGGAGGGGAACTGTACCAGTTGATAGAAACCGTCCTGCCTAAGGAAGAATATGGATGGAGCCTGAATCCCGGGCATCTGACTGCGGATGAGGAATGGCTTTCATCTCCCATATGGAAGGATTCAGGCCAGCTGCTCAAAAGCGGGATGCTGCTGCAGGCAGATATCATTCCCAGCGTGCCTGGCTATGGGGGCGCCGGGGCTGAAAGCGGGATTGCCCTGGCAGATGAGGATATGAGGAACCAACTGAAGGAGTGTTATCCAAAGATGTGGAAACGGGTAGGGGACAGGCGGAAATATATGAAGGAAGAATTGGGAATCATCCTGCATCAGGAAGTGCTACCCTTATCCTGCCTGACCGGATATTACCGTCCATTCATGCTGGACAGGGAACGGGCGTTTACGGTTGTCAGGTAAAATCATATAGGAAAGGCGGAAGCCTTGATACCGACGGCATTGGCTGTATTGCGGTATCAGGGCTTTTTCTATAGGAAGGTGTGTCCTATGGAAAATGTACCCTATGGAAAATGTGCCAGTGGAGATACATACTCTGTATAAAGGAAAGTCATCCTATGAATTTCATGTAATTATATTTTTTGTATTGACTAAATCCATTATATATGATAAAAATAAAATATATTCATGGGATGAATCGAATGCGCATCAGTCAGATGGACGCAAAGTGCCAAAACAAGGAGGAAACAGCGGCATGAAACAGCTATATGATGTACTCATTATCGGCGGCGGCGTGGTAGGCAGCGCCATTGCCAGGGAAATGTCCAGATACACCCTTAAAATCGGTGTGTTGGAGAAGAATCTGGACGTATGCTATGAGACCAGCGGACGTAATTCCGGCGTGGTCCACGGAGGGTTTGCCTATGACACGGGATCCCTTAAGGCTAAGTTCTGTGTGGAGGGTAATAAAAACATGGGACAACTTGCAGAGGAGCTGGATTTTAAATTCATCCGATGCGGGAAGGTGCTGGTAGGCAACACGGAGGAAGATATGGAGACCCTGAAACGTACCATTAAGCAGGGGGAGGCCAACGGCGCTTCCGGGCTGGAGCTGATTGACAGCAGATGCCTCCATGAACTGGTGCCTGCAGTGGTGGGTGAGTTTGCCATGTTTTCACATAACAGCGGCATCGTGGATCCATTTAACTACACAATCGCGCTGGCTGAGAACGCACATGCCAATGGGGCGGACTACTTTTTTGACCATGAAGTGACTGCCATTGAACGGGATGGGGACGGAATTTACGCCCTTACAACCCCTCACGGCGTATTCCATACCCGCTGGGTGGTTAACAGCGCGGGGCTGGGCTGCGGACGGATTTCCGATATGCTGGGAATCAAAGGCTATAAGATCATCGGCTCAAAGGGCGACTATATCATACTGGACAAGAGGACCGGGCCGCTCCTTCCCATGCCGGTGTACCCGGTGCCGAGCAATACCTACATGGGGATTCATGTGACCAATACCACGGACGGCAATGTAATCATCGGGCCTAATGCAGATATGGTATCTGATTTTACATATTACGGCGTGCCCCAGGAAAATATGGATTACCTTGCTAAGAGCGCCTCCGGCCTCTGGCCCTGCATCCGCAAGCAGGATTATATCCGCAATTATTCCGGCATCCTTCCCAAGTGGGTGGATGACAATGGCGCAATCCAGGATTTTAAGATTGAAATCCGTGATGATATTGCCCCAAGGGCCATCAACCTGGTGGGGATAGAATCTCCCGGACTGACCGCCGCGGTGCCCATTGCCCGGTATGCAATCGGACTCATGTCAGAGCGGGAGAAGCTGGAGCCAAATCCTGGCTTTAATCCTGTGCGCAGGGGAATCCCAAGGTTTGAGGAGCTGACAAAGGAAGAACAGAACCAGCTGATACAGGAAAATCCGGACTATGGCGAGGTCATATGCCGCTGTGAAAAGGTGACCAGGGCTGAAATCCTTGCCGCAATCCACAATCCCCTGGGCGTGGACACCATGGCGGGCGTCAAGTACAGGACCCGTTCCATGATGGGGCGCTGTCAGGGCGGGTACTGCCAGATGCGCATTGCCCAGATGATAGAGGAAGAGCTGGGCAGGAAAGAGACTGAAGTACAATATGCAAGAAAAGGCTCCCAGATGTTTTTCGGCAGAGTCAGGCAGGAGGTGTAAGGAATGGACGGGCAGATGGACAAAAGGAAAGGCACCCGGATAGATACAGAGACAGGCAGCCAGATGGACGGAATCAGGACAGAAGCCGTTGACGTACTTATTGTAGGAGGCGGCCCGGCGGGGCTGGCGGCCGCAGTGGAATTATATCATAAAGGAATCCGCAATATCCTGATTGTGGAGCGCGAAAAACAGCTGGGCGGAATCCTGCGCCAGTGTATCCACGATGGCTTTGGGCTGACCCGCTTCGGCACCACGCTCAGCGGGCCTGAGTATGCCAAACGGTTTATCGATGAGGTGGAGGAACTTAAGATTCCATATATCACGGACGCTGCCGTGCTGGAAGTGACGGACACAAAGCTGGTAACAGCCGCCACCCGTGACGGCTTAAGGCAGTGGCAGGCCAAATCGGTGATCCTTACCATGGGCTGCCGGGAGAGGACAAGGGGGGCGCTGGGGATTCCGGGAGAGCGTCCCACCGGGGTGTTCA
Organism: Enterocloster sp. OA13; assembly: GCF_022440595.1. Lineage (NCBI taxonomy): Bacteria > Bacillati > Bacillota > Clostridia > Lachnospirales > Lachnospiraceae > Enterocloster > Enterocloster sp. OA13. The sequence continues at coordinate 6,472,356 of NZ_JAKNTF010000001.1, forward strand.
CGGCAGGTGTTGCCCAGGCATACATTAATCTCTATAACATCATGCCCGCCAGGGAAGTGGTAATCCTGGGATCCGGCGATATCGGGATGATCATGGCCAGGCGGCTGACCCTGGAAGGCGCCCATGTACAGGCTGTATTTGAAATCCAGCCATATCCCAGCGGCCTTCCGCGCAACATTGAACAGTGCCTTAATGACTATGGCATCCCGCTGTATCTGAGCCATACGGTGACTGCAATCCATGGCGATAAGCGCCTTACGGGCGTGACCATTTCCCAGGTGGATGAGCATTTTAAACCCATTCCGGGCACGGAAAAGGAATACAGCTGTGATACGTTAATCCTCTCAGTGGGCCTGATACCGGAAAATGAACTTTCCCTGGATGCAGGCGTTGCCCTGGACGGCAGGACAAAGGGCGCTGTGGTGGATGAATATTTCCAGACCAATGTGCCGGGCATCTTTGCTGCGGGCAATGTGCTTCATGTCCACGATTTAGTGGACTTTGTATCCATGGAAGCCGAGAACCTGGCTGATTCGGCGGCGGAATACATCCGGGACGGGGGCCTCCCCGACTGTCCGGTTGAGATTAAGACGGACAGGAACATAAACCATACCGTTCCACAGCGGATTAGCGGCACACGGGGATTCAAGCTGTCCATGCGTGTAAACCGTCCAATGAAGGACTGCCGTATTGTTGTGCGCCAGGACGGCGTGGAGATTGCTGCAAAGAAGATGAAAAAGGCCATACCGGCAGAGATGATACAGATGGAAATCAAGCCGGAGCAGCTGAAAACATCCGGAAATCTGGAGGTGTGTGTGGAATGATGAGGGAATTTACATGTATCATCTGCCCGAATGGGTGCGAAATCAAGGCTGAAATAGAAGAAAAAGAGGGCGGCGCAGTGGAAATACGTTCCATTGAAGGCGCAACCTGCAAGAAAGGCAACGCCTATGTGGAACAGGAGTTAAAAGACCCCCAGAGGAATATTGCCACCTCCGTCCTTGTAAAAGGAGGAATCCTTCCCCTGGCCAGTGTGCGCCTGACAGCGCCAATCCCTAAAGGGCGCATATTCGATGCCATGGCTGAAATCAGGAAATGCACCCTGACTGCTCCGGTTGCATCAGGAACCGTGGTCATCCATAAACTTCTTGGTTACGATACGGATGTGATTGTGACAAAGGATATACCGGAAAGTACTGAAACATAATATATTATATTGATATAAATATATTAATCGGCCAATACTCAAAGCAAACAATACTCAAAGTAAATAATACTCAAAGCCATCAACATAAAAGCTTCCCAAAACATATATGCCGGCGTGGCACCATCCTTGGTACCACGCCGGCACATATACTGGGAAGCTTTTTTGCATCTTCGCATTTAAGACATCTGTTAATCTACAGGAAATAATCCGGGAACTTCTTTTTCAAAATCCCCTGGTCAACAAGGGCGGTGGATATATGTTCCACCATGGCCCTGCCGGCTGCCGCCGGGTCCTTATTCTCCAGCGCCCTGCAGATGGCCAGGTGTTCGTTGATGACACGGTCGGAGATGGCGATGTGGTAGCTGAGCTTTCTCTGGCGGTCGAAGTGGGGCATTACATTCTGCATGGTATCATAGATGAAGGACATGCCGCATATATCGTAAAATTCTTTGTGGAACGCAATGTCCAGGGAGAGGAATTTCTCAAAGTTTTCCCTGGGTCCGCCAGAAGCATAGTCTTTCTGGAGGGTGATGGTGTCATAGAGGTTGTCCAGGTTGCTCTGGGTAACAAGGGCGCAGCTCATCTCTGCCAAAGGGCCTTCAATCATCTTACGCATGGTACATACCTGTTCCACAATCTCCGAATTAATCAAGGACACAAAAATCCCGCGCTGGGGATAGCTTTCAATCAGCTGCCCGTTGGTAAGGGAGAGGATGGCCTCCCGGACCGGTGTCCTGCTGATATTCAGTTCTTTTGATATCTCCACATCTGAAATCTTCTGTCCCGGTTCAAAATTAAGGTTGATAATCTGGTACAAGAGGTACCTCTGTGCGTATTCCCGGGCAGTTTCCCCGGGCTTCTGAGTGAAATTTTCCATATTCAGGTCTCCTTTGGCAGTATATATATATTAATACCACGATTTGAGTAATATATTAAGTTATATATCTGTTAAATTTTACTTATCTTAGTATATCGTCTTTGTCATCAATCTGTCAAGTGAGACAGAAGACTGTGATATACAATAATACGGCATGTCAATAGGGTGTTAACAAACCTTAACGGTTAAAATGCACAAAAATTATTTAAAATAAATGTTAAATGTAACAAAAGTATCGTTAAAAAAATATTTATTATTGCAATTGTAACTCCTTGGTAGTATATTAACTGCATTAAGATATATTACATCCATGTTAATATATCGTTAAGATTCTTAATAATAGCATTAAGAAGGTATAAAGATAAGAAGAGGAGGATTAAAACATGAAGAAAAACATGAAAAAAATCTTAGGCGTGACACTGGCGGCATGTATGGTGGCAACATCACTGGCAGGATGCAGCGGTTCCCCGGGCAAGCAGACAACGGCAGCTCCGGCCGCAGGGGAGTCCGGGACAGAGGCAGGACAGGCAGCGCAGTCCACTGCAACCGGAGAGCCGATTAAGGTAGGCGTCTCCAACATGGTAACAGGCCCCATGGCAGCCGGCGGCATCCGTATGAAACAGGCCATTACAATGGCGTTTGAAGAGATTAATGCAAACGGCGGGGTACTGGGCGGGAGACCCCTTGAGATGGTATTGGTAGATGATACAGGAACCCCCACCGGAGCCGTTAACGCGGTTAACAAGATCCTGGGCGAGAACGTATCTGTTTCCATTGGACCGCACACTTCCCCAATGGCATCCGCAACCCAGGAACTTTACAGGAAGGCTGGTGTTCCTTTCATCACAGCAGCCACATCACCTAAGCTTCTGGAAGCTGAGAACCCATACTTCTTCCGTATTTCCGTATCCGACGGAGCAGTCGGACCGGCTATGGTAGAGTTTGCAAAGGACAAGTTCGGGGCAAAGAAGATTGGCGCCCTGTATGATACGGACGACTATGGCGTGGCCGCTGACGGGGCAACCAAGCAGTACTGTGCTGACAACGGCATTGAGTATTATTCAGAAGGCTTTACCTCCGGCGACAAGGACCTGACCTCCCAGCTTTCCAAGATTAAGGGATGGGGACCGGATGTTGTATTCGATTTCTCACATGACGCAGAGGCTGCCCTGATTGTACGCCAGTTAGACGAGCTTGGCATGGGCGATATCCCTCACGTTGGACCAAACGCACTTGCACAGTCCCAGACCTATGACCTGTGTGATGCAAAGCAGCTGGAAGGCACCTATGCATCCACTGACTTCTATGCAGACGAATCCAACGCAGCCATGAAGAAGTTCCTGGATGCTTTCCATGCACGCTGGGGCGAGGATGTGGAGAGGTATGCAGCCATGTACTATACGGCAGCCTATCTTGCAGCAGACGCCATTGACAGGGCTGGTTCCGACAAGCCTGAGGATATCAGGAAGGCATTGTCTGAGACAAAAGATTTCGACGCCGTATTCGGTAAGCTGAACTGCAATGCACAGGGTGAGATGAACACCAACCTGTACATCCTGGAATTTGACGGCGATAAGAATATGAACGTAACACAGCAGATATCCCTTGATTAATGGGTAATCACAAGGAGGTTTACATATGCAGGTATTTGTACAGCTGCTTATTACCGGTGTTGCCATGGGCTTCATCTATGCCCTGGTAGGTATTGAGTACACACTTATATGGAATTCAACCGGGCTCCTTAATTTCAGCCATGATAAATTTATTCTGTTTGGCGCCTATATGTTCGCAGGCTCCTATGTATTGAGCTTAGGGCTCCCGCCGGTACTGGCAATCCTGTGCACGGTCCTTACCATGTTCCTGCTTGGTATGGTAAGCGCATTTGCCATATTCAACCCCCTGAGCAAACTATCAACGAATTTATTTGCTGTAATCGGAACCGTCATACTTGGCAGGATCATCACGGAATGCGTACGTTTAATCTGGGGACCGCTGCCATTTACCCTGGACAACTTCCTTAGGGGCTCTTTTCATCTGGGCCCCATCGTAGTGTCCAAGGCACACATTGTAATCATCGTTGTATGTTCCATCATAACGGCAGGCCTTCAGATCTTCTTTAAGACCACCAAGATGGGGAAGGCCATGCGCTGTGTGTCTGAGAACAAGACAGCCGCATCCCTGATGGGCATCAACGTTCCCATGAACATTGCGTTTACGGTTGGCCTGTCAGCCCTTATCTGCGCAACCATCGGTGTCCTGGTCATACCGATTTTCAACGTAGAGCTGCAGATGTCATCCATGATTGGCCTGAAAGGCTTTGCATCCGGTGTAATCGGCGGGTTCGGATATCTTCCGGGCGCGATTGTGGGAGGCATACTCCTGGGGGTTGTGGAAATCTTCGGAAGCATGATCATCCCTTCTGTCTATAAGGACTGCCTGTCCTTTGTGCTGCTGATCATCTTCCTGCTGATTAAACCTTCAGGAATCTTAGGAAACAGGAGATAAGGAGGAGAGCGATGAAAAAGAATAAATCAGCAATGATAATTGCATTGGCGGCGATTGCTCTGGCAGCGGTTCTCCCTATGTTCATAACTAATAACTACCATCTGAACCTGATGATACAGGTGCTTATCAACATCATCATCGTGGTGGGCCTGAATTTCATCACAGGCCTGACCGGCCAGATGAACCTTGGAACCGCGGGAATCTTCTCCATGGGCGCTTACACATCCTCTCTGCTGGCTACCAAACTGGGGCTGAATCCCTGGATCTGCCTGGTTGCGGCTGTGGGCATGGGATGCCTCATCGGCATGGGCCTTGGATATCCTTCCCTGCGCGTATCCGGCGTATACCTGGCGCTGACCACCATCGGGTTTTCCGAGATTGTAAGGATCCTGATGACCAACCTGACCGGACTTACAGGAGGGGCGCTGGGCGTCACAGGCATTCCCACCTTCTCCATCTTCGGCTTCAAGTTCCAGAGCAACAAGGAGATTTATTACCTTTACCTGGTCATTGCGGTTCTGCTCATATTCAATGCGTACCGGATTGTCAATTCCAAGTGGGGGCGTTCCTTCCTTGCTGTCAAGGATAATCCGGATGCGGTTGAGGCGGGCGGCGTCAACATTGCCAACATCAAGATCATGGCATTTACCCTGGCAGCCATCTATGCAACCATCGCAGGCAGCCTGTATTCACACTATGTAGGCTTCATCAACCCAAGCGCCTACAACCTGGAATTTTCAATTAACTATGTAGTCATGCTGGTTATCGGCGGCATCGGTTCCGTGCCCGGCAATGTACTGGGCGCAATCCTGGTGACCCTGGTACCTGAGTTCTTACGGTTCATGGAGAATTATTACTGGCTGGTATTCTCCATCATCACCCTGCTGTTCGTCATTTTCCTGCCAAACGGGATTGTCTCCCTGTTCAGGATTAAGAAGTCAGCGGATAAAGCAGTGAAAGGAGGACAGGCAAATGTCTGATAACAGAGAAGGAAAATCCGTACTGACCCTAAAAAATGTCACAAAACGTTTCTCAGGACTGGTTGCGGTCAATGACCTGTCCCTTGACATGAAGGAGCGTACCATCCACGCCCTGATCGGGCCTAACGGCGCCGGCAAGTCCACGGCCATCAATATGATTACAGGACTCCTTCCATTGACCGAAGGTGAGATTTACCATGAGGGCACCAAAATCAGCGGCATGAGCGCACACCAGATTGCCCAGACCCGCTGCAGCCGTACCTTCCAGAACCTGAAGCTGTACCGTTCCATGACCGTGAAGGAGAACCTGATGATGGGCAGCATGATGGATATGAAGCAGGGCTTCTTCCCGTTCATGTTCAACTTCGGGGCGGCTGCAAGGGAGGAAAAGCTGATTCATGAAAAGGCTGATTCCATCCTGGAATTCATCGGACTTAAGGACCTGGCCAATGAATACCCGGCCAACATGCCTTACGGAAAGCAGAAGCTGACCGAACTGGCCCGATCCCTGATGTCAGACCCAAAGCTTCTGTTCCTGGATGAGCCGGCGGCAGGACTGAACCCGTCAGAACGTGTGGAATTCGTCAATATCATGCTGAAGGTATTTGATTCCGGCATTGACATTTTCCTTATTGAACACAACATGGATGTCATCATGAACATCAGCGACTATATCACGGTCATCAGCTTCGGCGCCAAGATTGCCGAGGGAACGCCGGAGGAAATCCAGCAGGATCCGGTGGTCATCAAGGCTTACCTGGGCGACCGTTATAAGCAGAACATGGCAAGGGGGGCTGCACATGCTTAAGGTAAATGGAATTGACGTATATTATGGCAAGGTCCAGGCTTTGTTCGACGTATCCATCGAAGTGGGGGACAACGAGATTGTCTCCATCATCGGAGCCAACGGAGCAGGCAAGACAACCCTCATGAAGTCCATCATGGGCATCAACAAGCCCAGGAAGGGAACCATTGAATACAACGGACAGGTCATCAGCGGCCTGCCCTCCCACAAGGTAGTGGGACATAAGATCGTGTACGTGCCTGAGGGGCGCGAGATATTCCCCAACATGACCGTGCAGGAGAACCTGGAGATGGGCGCTTACTCCGTGAAAATGTCCAAGGCCGACATGGACCGTCACCTGGAAGAGCAGTACGAAATCTTCCCAAGGCTGAAAGAACGTGCAAAGCAGAAAGCAGGTTCCATGTCAGGGGGCGAACAGCAGATGTTAGCCATTGCAAGGGGACTGATGTCAGACCCTGAACTGCTTATGCTGGATGAGCCAAGCCTGGGACTGGCGCCCGTTATCGTGGACGATATGTTCGACGTCATCGTGCGTGTCAATAAAGTAAGGAACATACCCATTGCAATCGTGGAGCAGAACGCATTCATGGCCATGTCCATTTCCAACAGGACCTATGTCCTGGAGGTTGGCAACCTGGTTGCCAGCGGGGACAGCAAGATACTGATGGATTCGGATGATATTAAGAAGGCGTATCTGGGGGGCTGATGATATGGATGGGCGTCGCTGTAATCCACGCAGTACTGTAATCCATGCAGTGCTGTGACCCGGGCGTCGCTGTAATCCATGCAGTATCAAATCCCCGGACGCCCAGAACCGAAAGCATTTAGTTAATAGGAGGAAAGAAACCGTGAAGGCGATTAAGTTTGAGGAACCATGGAAGGTTCAGTGCATTGATATAGAAAAACCAGAGCCAAAAGAAGGCCAGGCGCTGATTAAGGTAAGGGCAGCAGGCATCTGCGGCAGCGATATCGGGGCATTCAGGGGGACTAACCCACTGGTGTCATTTCCAAGGATAATCGGTCATGAGATTGTGGGTGAGGTGCTGTCCATACCGGAAGATAATGCCAGGGGGATTAAAGCTGGCGACCGCGTCATCGTGGATCCTTATCTCTACTGTGGTAAATGCTACCCATGTTCCATCGGCCGAACCAACTGCTGTACGGACCTTAAGGTATTAGGCGTGCATGTGGAAGGCGGGATGGCTGAGTACATGACCCATCCGGCCGATATGCTGTGGAAACTGCCGGACGACATGCCCTGGGATATCGCGCCCATGGCAGAGCCGCTGACCATTGCCCTTCATGGAATCCACAGAGGGAATCTGGCGGCAGGGGAGCACGTGGCCATTATCGGCGCAGGCCCCATCGGGCTGCTGGCAGCCATGGCGGCGCTGGCCTATGGCGCAGAGCCGATTGTCATTGATGTGGTGGACGGGAGGCTGGAATTTGCCCGTGAACTGGGAGTCAGGTATACGATTAACTCTGCTACCCAGGACCTGGCCAAAAAGGTGTCCGAATACACCGAAGGCCGCATGGCCGAGCTGGTGATGGAGTGCTCCGGCGCCAATGCCGCTGTCCGCTCCACCCTGGATATTGTGTCCCATGCGGGCCGTATCACCCTGACCGGATGGCCGAAGAAGGAAACGCCCCTGCCGACCGATGCCATCACCCGCAAGGAAGTGGACATCCGCGGCGCCCGCACCAGCGCCAATGAGTTTGAGGAGGCAATCGACCTGATTTACACCGGGAAGGTAGATGTGAGGAAAATCCTCACCAAGGTTGTGGATATGGATGGGACTCCGGGGACGATAATTGATATTGAGAAGAATCCGGGTAATTATATGAAAGTGAACGTAATGCTGGATTGATGAAGTGTGAGCCACGGGCCGGGGGATGTTGGGCCTGTGGCTTTTAATATGTCATGGACAGGAAATAAATACAGTAAATATATAAATATGGATAATTTACATAATAAATAAGGATAAACCAATACGAATATATCAATAATGTTGAAAAAATATTTAAAATATATTGACATCATAGTTGAAAAGTGATATATATAAACCATAAGATATTTATACGTATTTATAAAACATAAAAGAAAGGAAGAAAACATGAGCAAAACAGTTACCCGCGAAGACGTTGCTAGGCTTGCGAATGTTTCTCCTACCATTGTATCGTATGTGCTGAACAATTCCAACTATGTCAGCCAGGAAAAGAGGGAGAAGGTATTAGAGGCTGTCAGGGAGCTGAATTACATACCGAACCAGCTGGCAAGGGGGCTCAGGACCAGCCGCTCCGCCCAGTTCATATTTGTCTGCGACAATATTCAGGCGGAACTTTTTGAGGCAGTGGAAACCAGGCTTTTTGAGCATGGATACTATATATCCCTTAATTACAGCAGGAACACCAAGGAGTTCCTGGATATGCTGATCAGCAGGCAGCCGGAAGGAATCTTCATGGCTACCAATATGTTTGACGCCCAGCAGCTGAACACCATTGCCATGAACGGCATACCCATCATCCTTTACAGGACAAAGCATTACGAGGCGCTGGACCCCAGGATTGTGACCGTTGTACCGGATTACTATGACGCGGTCAGGAAGTCGGTGGATTATCTGATCCTGAAGGGCCATACCTGCATCGGCATGGTGCCCCCGGTCAAGTATCTGACAAAGGGCGTGGAGGGAGATGACTTCCGTGTCAGGGCATACGTGGAGGCCTTAAGGCGCAGCAACATTCCGGTCAGGCCCGAGCTTGTGTGTACCAGGACCCAGACCGTGGATGATATATGCGAGGAGGTATTCCGTATGCTGGTGTCCTCTGAGAAGGATGGGAAGCCCACGGCCCTGGTGGTGGGGAACGACTATCTTGCGGCCCAGATCATGCAGTACCTGAAGAAGCTGGATATTTCCGTGCCGGATGACCTGTCCGTGATCGGATGCGATAATACACAGATAGCGCCCCTTACCACACCGGCCCTTACCACGGTGGATGTGTCAAAGGAGAGACTGGCTAAGACATATGTGGATAAGATGCTTGCATTGGTGGAGGGACAGCAGGTGGAAGATGAATATATAGGCGTAAAGCTTATTATAAGGGAGAGCGCCTGAGAACACCCGTGCAGATGAAAAATGAAGAGGAATCCAAGTATTCCTTTTCATTTTATCCAATATTTATTCGAATAAATATTTTGATACTTAATCCCGGATAAGGGTTAAATATAATAAACATCAAAAAGAGCAAAAACTTTTTCTAAGAGAGGGAGAGAAAATGAGAGAAAAGAAAATCTATGAAGCATGCGAACGTCTGCTGACCGTGTGTTCCCACTGCAAAGAGGATGAGAATATCCTGATTGTGACGGATGAGGAAAGCATGGACATGGGAATGGCGCTCTGGGATGCCGCCGAACGGTTTCCCAACCGCACCCTGGTTCTGATGAATCCCAGGAAAATGCACGGAGAGGAGCCAACGGATCTGGTAGCTGCAGCTATGCTGAAAGCCGACGTCATCTTTCGTGCAACCACCTTTTCTTTATCCCACAGCTATGCAAGAAGGAGGGCGTGCGAGGCAGGTGCACGCGATTTAAACTGTTGTGACTATGACTTCGGAATGTTGGAAAAAGGCGGCCTCTACACGGACTTCGAGGCCAACAAAAAATACGTGGACCAGATTGCCAAAGGTTTTGCAGGAGGAGACCAGGTACACATCACTTCTGCCCTGGGAACGGACTACTACTGCAGCATCAAGGGACACAAGATATTCCCGCAGTACGGGATGAGCCATGAGAAAGGCCAGACCTGTTCACCGCCGGATATCGAGTGTGCCACCGGCGCCATCCCTGGCACTGCCCACGGCAAGGTGGTGATTGACGGAAGCATCACCCATCCGGCTATGGGGCTTTTGAAGGAACCCATTACCTTATATATTGAGAACAGCTTTGTAACAAAAATCGAGGGCGGCGAGGAAGCCCGGAAGTTTGAGAAGGTCCTTAAGGAGATTTACGACCCCAGGATTTACCGCATCGGTGAAATCGGCGTGGGACTGAACCCGGATGCAAGCCTCTGCGGAAGGATGCTGGAGGATGAGGGCTGCATGGGCTATGTACATGTGGCGCTGGGCAACAATGAGACGGATAACCAGGACTGCCTGCTCCACATCGACATGATGTTCAAGGACCCGACCATTGAAGTGGACGGCAAGGTGATTTTCGATGAAGGTAAGGTAGTGTTTGATTAAGAAGATAAAATATAGCTCAAACCAGGAGGAGCACAGAGATGAATATTAAGGATTACCCACACGGTTTATTATTTGATGAGAAGCTTCAGGCAGAGATAAAGGACAGATTCTGGAATGTGGATTCAGACCCGGAGGCAGGTAAGAGGCTGTTTTTTGAAAATGCAGGCGGTTCCCTGAGACTGAAGGCCGTCAACAAGGCTTACGGGGAAGCGGATACCTTCCCGGACTGTGATTCCAGGAAGCATCCAAGGGCAAAGGCATTGAGGCAGCTGACCTTAAATGGTTTCAGGGATTTGAGAATCATGTTCAATGCCCCCAAGTACGGACAGATAATTGCTGAGAAATCTTCATCTAAGGTAATGTTTGAGATGGTACGCACCGTCCTTGAGAACATAAAAGGCACTAATGTGGTTGTAACTGACCTGGACCATCCGTCCGCATATGATTCTGTTATGTACTATGGAAGAAAGGCAGGCATGGAGGTGCGCATTGCAAAGCCCAACAAGGTGACGGGCGGAATTGACGTGGAAGAGATTGAGCGTCTGGTGGATAAGGACACGGCCCTTCTGGTGTGCATCTATGCATCCAACCACACAGGCGCAGTGATGGACATGAAGGAAATCGTAACCCGCGCCCGCGCCATCAAGCCGGACTTATACATAATTTCCGATGCGGTACAGCACATGCCTCACGGACTGGTGGACGTGCAGGATTTACAGCTGGATGGAATCAACTTCGCAGCATACAAGATTTTCGGATGCAGGGGATTCGGCGCAGGCTATGTATCCGACCGTCTGGCAGCCCTGGACCATCCCGGAATCTTCGGCAACCTGGGTGACCCGTGGGAAATCGGCGGCCCTGCGCCAGCCATGTACGCCAGCGTGAGTGCTATCGTGGACCATGTATGCTGGATTGGCAGCCACTATATTGACAGCACGGACAGACGGGAGCTGTACGTGGAAGGTATGGAGCGCATTGAGATGCATGAGAGGGCGCTGCTTTACAGGGCCTTGGAGGGAACGGAGGAAGTTCCGGGAATCCGCCACATTCCTCATGCCAGGGTTGAATTTGACAGGGAGTCACTGGAAAACAGGGATTTCATCATGCCATTGACCTTTGATAACATCAGCTGCCCGGATGCGGTTACGGAGTTTGTGAAGAGGGATGTCATTGTCTATGACAGAAGCGATTCCAATTATTATTCCGTCCGCTCGCTGCATCCCTTTGACCTGGCAGGGATTGTGCGCGTGTCACCGCTTCATTGTCATGGGGTGGAGGATATTGATACGTTTTTGAAGGCGGCGGCGGAGATCGCGGCGTTGTAGGGTCCGCTGCATCCCGGGCATCCTCCCTGTTCAGACCCGCTCGCGCTTGGTTTACGCGCAGCGGTACTAAGACGCGTGAAGGACCGCGTCTAAGTGCCGGCGGGTAAAGATGGTCTTCTCAGGAAGGATGCCCGGGACACAGCTACGGTATTGGCAGGCCGGACCACAGCTTACTGGGTGGGAAGGAGTGGCAGCCGTACCGTAGCTTAATGGTTGAGATTGATTGGCAGGCCGTGCCATGGCTTAGTGGTTAAGATTGGTTGGCAGGCCATACCATAGTTTAATGGTTTAGATTGGCCATGCCATGGTTTGGTGAATATGAGGGGCTGGCAGGCCTGGGATGTGGAGTTTAGTGGTTTTTGCTGGGAAGTGGGTAGGGGGACTGCTTTTGGTGGATGTGAGGTTTTTTGGAGCTGTTAGTTAAGAGTATAAATAGGGAAGGGGTTTATTTTATGAGAAGATATTGGAAGATAGCAGCGGTTTTGACGGTGGCGGCCATGGTTATGGGGACGATGTCGGGGTGCCAGGGGGGTACGAAGGGGAAGGATGGAAAAGAGACGGTCGTGCTGGGGTGCGTGGGGCCTCTTACGGGGAATGCGGCGGCCAGCGGTCTGGTGCAGGCCAATGCGGTTGAGATGGCTGTGAATGAGATTAATGAGGCCGGCGGTATTGACGGGAAGTATATGATTGAACTTGTGAAGGAAGATGATGAGGGGGTTCCGGCAAAGTCTGTTACGGTTACGCAGAAGCTGGTGAACCAGAATAAGATAACGGCGCTGATCGGCGCGCTGAACAGTTCCTGTACCATTGCTGATATGGAGATTACGGCGGCTTCTAAGATACCGCAGATTACACCGTGCTCCAGCGCGCAGAGTATTGTGGAACAGGGGAATGAGTTTATCTTCCGTACGACTGCTACGGATACAACCCATATAAAGACGTTGTTTAAGTATTTTAAGGAAAAATTAAATGGACAGAAAGTGGCCGTGCTTTATGAATCGTCTGATTTCGGTACCGGCGCCTTTGGCATTATCCAGGAGCTGGCGCCGGAGTATGGGATCGATGTGGTGGCCAATGAAATGTATAATTCGGGTGAGAAGGATTTTTCCGTGCACCTGACTAAGATGAAACAGGCTGAGCCGGATGCCATTATCCTCTGGGGGTATTATACGGAGGCGGCGCTGATCTGTAAGCAGGCGAAACAGAACGGGATTGATGCGCCTCTTATCGGTACGGGATTTAATTCACCTAAGCTGGTTGAACTGGGCGGGGATGCTGTGAATGGGCTTATTTTTACAACTGCTTTTACAGAGGCTAACCCGGATGAGAAGGTCCAGGCATTTGATAAGAAGTATAAAGAGATTTACCAGCAAAGCTATGATCAGAATGCGCCTCAGGCTTATGACTCGGTTTATCTTCTGGCGGATGCAGTTAAGAGGGCCGGTTCGCTGGATGGGCAGGCTGTCAGGGATGCGCTCTTGGCAACCAAGGATTTTGAGGGAGCCGCAGGTGTCTATAACTTTGCTTCCAATGGCGAGATGATTAAGGACCTGATGGTTGTGCAGATTGTGGATGGCAGGCATACCATTGTGCCCATGGATTGAGGACGGCGTGTTAATGACAGACGGAGCCGCGGGGATGACTGTACTGCACGTAAGCGTTAAGGATAATGCTGGGTGCTCATAATGTAAGGAGGATACTATGGTCTTTCAACAGATTTTAAACGGTCTTACCAATGGCAGCATCTATGCTTTGCTGGCCATTGGCGTGACCATGATATATAAATCACTGGGTATGCTGAACTTTGCACATGGTGATACGATTATGATTTCTGCTTTTATCTGCCTGACCCTGATTACGGTGGGGATTCCCATCCCCCTGGCCATTGTGCTGACCATTATCGCGGCGGCGTTCATCGGGTGCTGCCTGGAGCGGTTTATCTACAGGAAGCTGGAGTTCAGCTCTTTTACCAATCTTCTGATTGCAACGGTGGGCGTGTCCTACATCATGAAGAATCTGGCCATTGTCATCTGGGGGGCTGAGCCTCAGGTGTTCCCGGCGCTGTTCAGCACGGATCCCATTAATCTGGGCCAGCTGCTGCTTCTGCCGCAGAACATTGGGATTATCTGTGTGGCTGCATGTCTTGTGGTGGTGCTTCAGCTGTTTTTTTATAAGACCAAGACCGGTAAGCAGATGAGGGCGGCTGCCACGGATTCCGAGGGCGCGTCCATGATGGGCATCAATGTGAATAGGTGCAGGCTGGTTACATTCGGCATCAGCGCCGCCTTTGCAGCCATTGCCGGAATCCTTCTTTCACCGATTTTCTATGTAAGCGTGGACATGGGTACGCTGGTTGGCCTGAAGGCATTTTCCGCTGCTATCCTGGGCGGGTTCGGCAATATCGTGGGGGCCATGCTTGGCGGAATCATACTGGGGATTGTGGAAGCGCTGGGGGCTACGTATGCCACGGCTGCTTATAAGGATATCATCTCGTTTGTGCTGCTGTTCCTGTTCCTGTATTTTAAGCCAAATGGGATTCTGGGCAAGCGCATCGAGCAGAAGCTGTAGGGAGGTATTGTGATGAAGCAGACAAAGAAAATTACCTTAATTGCAGTGGTTACGGCGGCAATCCTGATCCTGCCCTTCCTCCTTCCCAATGCATATATTATCCAGATTGTCAATATGATAGGCATCTATGCCATTGTTGGTACAGGGGTGAACATCCTGACCGGGTACACGGGACAGCTGTCCCTGGGGCAGGCGGCTTTTTATGGGATTGGCGCATATACCACGGCATTGCTGAACACAAAGCTGGGCTGCCCGTTTTTCGTGGTGCTTCCCGCGTCCATCCTGGTGACGGCCGTGTTCGGCGTGGTTCTTGCCATTCCGGCCCTTAAGGTGCGGGGCAGCTATCTGGCCCTTCTGACCATTGGCTTTGGCGAGATTGTCAGGATGGTGCTGGTGAACTGGATTGACCTTACCAATGGCCCGGCCGGGGTGGTGGGAATCAAGGCGCCGGACCTGTTTGGGTTCAAATTTGATACACTGTTCAAATATTACTATCTGATTGCATTTTTCGTGTTCATCGGAATCATGTACCAGAAATGGCTGATGAAGTCCAGGACAGGAAGGGCGTTCATGGCAATCCGTGATGATGACAAGGTTGCCGAGCTTACGGGAATCAATATCACTACCTTCAAAATCAGGGCATTCGTGCTGTCTGCGGTCTACTCCGCGGTGGCAGGCGTGCTGTACGCCATGATGATCCACTATGTAAGCCCTGACAGCTTTACCAGCAACGATTCCAACATGTTCCTGTGGACAGCCATCATGGGAGGCATGGGAACCACCATCGGGCCTGTGATTGGCGCCATTATCATGAATATCCTTCCAGAAGCCCTGCGTTTCCTGGGAGACTGGCGCATGGTTGTGTACGGGGTCATCCTTCTGACGGTCATTATCCGCTATCCGGGCGGCATCACGCCCTATGCGAAAAAACTCATTGGCTATGCACAGGCTAAATTCGACGGAAAGGACAGGTGAGGATTGTGGCAGTATTGGAATTAAAGGGAGTTACAAAACAATTCGGCGGCCTGACAGCTGTTTCTGAAGTTGACCTTAAGATAGAGAAAAACCAGATCTGTTCCTTGATCGGTCCCAACGGCGCAGGAAAGACAACGGTATTCAATATCATTACCGGCGTATACCAGGTGACCAAAGGCGATATCTTCTTTGAGGGCAGCTCCATCTGCGGCTGCGCCCCATATAAGATAGTGGACATGGGAATCGCCAGGACCTACCAGAACATCCGTCTGTTCAAGAAAATGACGGCAGTGGAAAATGTCATGACAGGTTTCCACTGCCGGAGCCGGGCCGGACTGTTCAACATCATCTACAACCGCAGGAAAATGCTGGAAGAGGACAGGGATATCCGTAAAAAGAGCGAGGAGCTTCTGGAGTATTTAAAGATTGCGGATTTAAAGGATGAGCTGGCCTCCAGCCTGCCTTATGGACACCAGCGGCTGCTGGAAATCGCCAGGGCCATGGCCACCCAGCCCAAGATCCTCCTGTTGGATGAACCGGCAGCAGGTATGAATGCCCAGGAAAAGGAAGAACTCATAAGGACCATCCGGGGCATCCGCAATGACTTTGGTATATCCGTCCTGATAGTGGAACATGACATGGACCTGATCATGAACATTTCAGATGATATCACGGTGTTAAACTATGGCGCGAGGATTGCCCACGGGGTTCCGGAAGAGATTCAGAACAATGAGGAAGTAATCGAGGCGTACCTGGGAAGGAGTGATTCTTAATGGGCCAGAGGGAAACGGTTTTAGACATATCCGGCTTACATTCCAGCTATGGGATGATTAAAGCCATCAAGGACATAAACATCCATGTGGACAGGGGAGAGCTGGTTTCTCTGCTGGGAGCCAACGGCGCAGGCAAGTCAACCCTTTTAAAATCCATCATCGGCATGGTACATATTGAAAGCGGCTCCATCAAGTACCAGGGCGGGGAGCTTGTGGGAAAGAAATCCCATGAAATCATCCCCATGGGAATCTCCATCGTACCGGAGGGGCGTAAGATATTCGCCGATGCCACGGTTATGGAAAACCTTGCCATCGGCTCCTACACAAGGGCTGCGGACAAAGCGCTGGACCAGAGGATATTAGACCAGGTATTTGAGTTTTTCCCGCGCCTTGCGGAGAGGAAAGGCCAGATGGGCGGGACGCTGTCCGGGGGCGAGCAGCAGATGCTGGCCATCGGAAGGGCCATGATGTCGGACCCCAGGCTCCTTTTGTTAGATGAACCATCCATGGGCCTTGCGCCGCTGGTGGTGGAGCAGGTATTCAACATCATTGAAAAGCTGAAACAGACAGGGATCACAATCCTCCTGGTGGAGCAGAACGCCAGGATGGCAATAAAGGTCAGCGACCGCTCCTACATGCTGAATACCGGAAAGATAGCTGGAGAGCTGGATGCCTCCGACGGCGCCAGCCAGGATGCGCTGCTTGAAGTGTATCTGGGCAAGAGCGGGAAATAAAGGGGGAAATGGGTATCATGAATCTGGAAAATGTTAAATTCAATACGGACACAAAGCTTGTGTTAAATATAGGCGACCCCATGGGCAAGACCAATGCACCCAGGGCATACAACAAACTGTTTGGGGAACTGGACATGAACGCAATCATGCTTCCGGTGGAAGTGGAAAAGGGAAAGCTGCCCCAGTTCATGGAGGCATGTAAAATGCTGGGCATCCGCTACATTTCCCCTACCATGCCCCACAAAAAGGATATCATCCCCCTGTTGGATGATGTGGATGAAAGTTCCAGGATATTCCAGTCCGTCAATGCAATCCGCATTGACGGGGACGGCACCAGCCACGGCGTGGGCATGGACGGTAAGGGCGCCCTGAACGCCATCCTTAGCAGCGGCGCCCAGCTTGAGGGGAAAGAGGCGGTGATGTTGGGAAGCGGCAGCATCAGCGGCGTAATCGGGCTGGAGCTGTCAAAGCACGGAATCAGGAAGCTTACCATATTAAACAGGACCGTTGAAAAGGCACAGGAAATCGCCGACATACTGAACACCCATACGTCCATGGAGACAAAGGCCCTGGCATCCACGCCGGAGAACCTTGACAAGGCGGCCGGGACAGCAAAGCTGTTCCTCCAGGTGACGCCCCTGGGAATGGCGGGATACGGTAAGACCCATGAATACCTGGGATTCATGGACTATCTTCCGCAGGACTGCGTGGTATTTGACGTCATCATCAACCCGGCGGACACTCCGGTAATCGCAGCCGCCAAGGCAAGGGGCCTTAAGACCGTACCCGGGCTTAAGATGCTGGCCGGACAGATGGAAGTCATTTTCCGTTTCATGTTCGGTGTGGAGCTTACCCAGGAGAATAAAGATGCCTGTATCCAGGAATTATGCCGGTTCCTGGGCGTTACCGTTGACTGATGATGGAAGTTAACCGTTATCTGGACCTGTTTGTGGACATAGGGCAGGCAATGCTTGAAGCAGGAGCCGAGATACACCGGGTGGAGGACACCATATACCGCCTGTGCGGCGCCTATGGCCTGGGAAGGGCGGATATATTCGCAATCCGTTCCCTGATCCTTGTGACAATCAGGGAGGACACGGGAAGGCTATACACGGACTCCAGAAGGATATATGGCATAGGCACCAATATGACCAGGCTGGAGGCGCTTAACGCCCTGTCCCGTTATATCTGCCGGGAGCGGCCGACGGCTATGGAAATCAGCAGGAGATTTAAGGAGTCCATGGAAAAAAATCCGGTTCCCTGGCAGGAGACCATGTTTGGATACATGCTGGCAGCCTCGTCCTTTGCCTGCTTCTTCGGAGGGCGTTTAAGGGACGGGGCTGCCGCTGCGGTATTAGGCTTCCTTCTGTTTGTGATGGACCGTCACATGGCGGGCAGAAGACTGCAGCGGTTTGTATACATTGCGTTCTGCTCCGTCATCCTCGGCTTTCTTGGGATGGGCTGGGGATGGACGGGATTGGGGCTTTTGCCGGACAAAATCATGATAGGCACAATCATGCTGCTCATACCGGGAATGGCCCTGATGAACTCTGTCAGGGATATGCTTAACAACAATGCCATCAACGGACTGTTCAGCTGTATAGACGCAGTCCTGACAGCAGGAGCCATTGCCGCGGGCTTCGGGGTTCCGCTGATACTGCTGGGAGGATTATAGGGAAATGATGGTTTCAGGAATAGCGGCAGCCGGCTCCTGGCTTCAGCAATCATGCTTTCAGGATTTAAGCTTCCAGGAATTAGGCTTCCAGACCCTTACCGCTGCCCTTGGCTCCCTGGCCTTTGGCATTGTCTACAAGGTAAGGAATGAGCGCCTTCCTGTGGTGGCGGCCGGAGGCGGCATTGGCTGGTTTTTATACAGCGTGATATTTTGCAGATGGGAAAGCATTTTCATAAGCAACATGGCGGCCTCGGTATTTGCAACCCTGTATTCGGAAGCAATGGCTAGGAAGCGAAAGGCCCCGGTGGTGGTGTTCCTGCTCCCGTGCCTGATACCCCTGGTACCGGGAGGCGGCCTGTACTACACCATGAGTTATGCCGTGTTAAAGGAAATGCAGCAGTTCCGCATCTATCTGTCCAATACGGCAGAGGCGGCCATCGGTATTGCGGCAGGAGTGATACTGGCTTCGGTTCTGGTACACCGTCAGATGCCGGGCCGGTGAACCGCAGCGCAGCCCCTGAAAAGGGGAGGATGAGAGGAGAAGAAGATGAGAGTAAAATATGAGGATATGGTAAACGAATTTAAACGTGTTCTGGTAAAATACGGATTTACGGAAAAAAATGCAGAGGATGCTGCAGGGATATTTGCCCAGAATTCCCTGGCGGGCGTATATTCCCATGGTCTGAACCGTTTTCCCAGGGTAATTGATTACCTGAAAAAAGGGGAGATTGACCCGCAGGTTACGGCTGACTGTGAGATGGCCATGGGCGCGTTTGAGCGTTGGGACGGACACAGGGGATTCGGCCCCCTGAATGCCAAGAAGGCCATGGACCGCGCCGTGGAACTGGCCAAACAGTATGGCATCGGCGTTGTGGCGCTGGGCAACAACAACCACTGGATGCGTGGCGGAAGCTATGGATGGCAGGCAGCCGACCAGGGATGCATCGGAATCTGCTGGTCCAACACACAGCCCAACATGCCTGCATGGGGCGGTATTGACAAGAAGATTGGAAACAACCCGTTTATCATGGCAATCCCAAGAAGTAATGGGGAGCATGTTGTAATTGACTGCGCCGTATCCCAGTTCTCCTATGGCAAGATGGAGGACTGCAAGCTGAAGGGCATTAAACTGCCAGTACCAGGCGGATATGACACCAAGGGCAATCTGACCACGGACCCTGCGGAGATTGAGAAAACCTGGCGCGTGCTGCCCATGGGATACTGGAAGGGAAGCGGCATTTCCATTGCCCTGGACCTGATTGCAACCGTGCTTTCCAATGGGAACTCCGTACATACCATAGGAACCTTTGGGGACGAGGTCGGCCTTACCCAGGTCATGATTGCAATTGACCCGTCGAAGGCCAACACACCGGAACTGACGGACCGGATAGTGACGGACATTGTCAACGATGTTAAATCCTCTGTTCCCGAAAAGGAAGGCGGCCAGGTCCTGTACCCAGGCGAGCCTGAGTTAAATGCCATCCGGGAGAACCGTGAAAACGGGATTCCTGTGGTGGAGGAGAAATGGAATGAAGTACTGGCCATGTAGATATCCATGCACAAAGCTATGAAAGAAGAGAGGTAGGAAAGATTATGTATGCAATCAAATATGACGAGCCGTGGAAGGTCAGGTGCGTTGAGGTTGACAGACCGGAAGCAGGAGAAAATGAAGCCCTGATCAAGGTCAGGTCGGCAGGAATCTGCGGAAGCGACATTGGCGCGTTCCGCGGTACCAACGGACTGGTTACATATCCGCGTATCATCGGTCATGAGGTGGCAGGGGAAATCCTGTCCATACCGGAGAATAATAAAAAGGGCCTGAAAGCAGGAGACCATGTAATTGTCGACCCCTATCTCTACTGCGGCTCCTGTTATCCCTGTTCCATCGGCCGCACCAATTGCTGTACGGACTTAAAAGTGCTGGGCGTCCATGTAGAGGGCGGGATGGCTGAATATTTTGTCCATCCGGCAGATATGCTGTGGAAGCTGCCAAAGGATATGCCTTGGGAGCTGGCACCCATTGCCGAACCCCTTACCATTGCACTCCACGGAATCCACAGGGGAGGTTTAAAGGCAGGGGAGCATGTGGCAATCATAGGAGCAGGTCCCATCGGCATCCTGGCGGCCATGGCAGCCATTTCGTACGGCGCCCATCCCATCATGATAGACCTGGTGGATGAACGGCTGGAGGAGGCAAGGAAGCTGGGGGTACAGTATACCATCAACTCCGGCAGGGAGGATACAGCGGCCAGGGTTTCAGAGTATACCAATGGACGGATGGCTGAACTGGTGATGGAATGTTCCGGAGCAAACCCGGCCGTGCGCTCTACCCTGGACCTTGTGTCCAACGCAGGGCGTATTACCCTAACAGGCTGGCCAAAGAAGGAGACGCCCCTTCCCACGGATGTGATTACCAAGAAAGAGGTGGACATCCGCGGCGCCCGCACCAGTGCCAATGAGTTTGAGGAGGCCATTGACCTGATCTATTCAGGAAAGGTGGATGCCCGGAAGATACTCACCAAGGTCATTTCCATAGAAGAAGCGCCTGAGACAATCATTGATATCGAGAAGAATCCCGGGGATTACATGAAGGTGAATGTTGTGATGTAAAAATGGTTTCCAGCCTGCGGTTGTGGGCTGGAAACCATTTTTTGCTTTTCAATTAAGAAATCACCCGGCCCATGGAGGAGAAGGCCCCAGGGACGGATACCCATCTTTGGGATACCCTGCATAAAGTCCGAAAACAATAGGAAAATGCCGGATTATGTGATATAATACGCTCCAAGAAATATTCCATTAATTGAAGACTTAAGAAGGAGGAATGCAGCAGTGACTGGAAAGCGTGCGGATTATATAACATGGGATGAATATTTTATGGGGGTTGCCCTGCTGTCAGGCAGACGGTCCAAGGATCCCAGCACCCAGGTAGGTGCGTGTATCGTGAGCCAGGACAACAAGATCCTGTCCATGGGCTACAATGGGTTCCCAAAGGGATGCTCAGATGACGAATTTCCATGGGGCAAGGAAAAACAGGAGGAAGACCCCTATAATTCCAAATATTTCTACTCCACACACAGCGAGTTAAATGCTATCCTTAACTACAGGGGAGGAAGCCTGGAGGGAAGCAAGCTGTATGTAACCCTGTTCCCATGCAACGAGTGTGCCAAAGCCATTATCCAGGCCGGAATCAAGACCATTATCTATGGGGAGGACAAGTATGCAGAGACTCCTGCCGTCAGGGCGTCCAAACGCATGCTGAACGCAGCTGGTGTGCGTTATTACCAGTACCAGCCCACGGGCAGGAAGATTGAAATAGAGGTATAAATCCCATGAAAATATTACTGGTGGCTGTCAACGCCAAGTATATCCATTCCAACCTTGGTATTTACAGCCTGAAGGCATATGCTGGGCAGCAGCTGGACAGCCTCCGGCCGCGGCAGGCCACAATCGAACTTGCAGAATATACCATCAACCATCAGATGGATGCCTGTCTGCAGGACATCTACAGGAGAAGACCCGATGTAATCGGGTTTTCCTGTTATATCTGGAATATCGGAGCCATCCGCGCCCTGGCAGCCGACCTTAAAAAGGTACTGCCCGGCATTCCCATCTGGTTCGGCGGACCCGAGGTATCCTTTGACTCTGAGAAGGTTTTGAGGGAAAATCCTTCTGTCACAGGAATCATGAAGGGTGAAGGTGAGGAGACATTTGCACAGCTGGCCCAGTATTATGTGGATAACCTGAGGGAAAATGAAGGATATTGTGGAGGAGCAGGCCAGGACGGGAAAGAGGATACATGTGGCCAGTCAGACGCCGACGGCCCTTCTGTTTGCGATATGTCAGGCGCTAGCGGCCCTTCTGCTTGCGGTATGTCAGACGCCAGTGGCCTTACCTGCTGCAATATTCCAGGTGCCGCTAGAGCGTGTTTGAAAATTCATTCCCGCCATCTGCACGCCCCACTTTGCGGCATATTTGGTCCCAATTCGGTCAACGTAGCCCGCTACGCCTCCCTCATCGGGACCAAATCTCCCACAAAGTGTGACGCACAGCTGACGGAAAGCAATTTTCAAACACGCTCTACTCCCCGCCCTGACTTGTCAGAAATCCCCGGTCTGACTTACCGCAATCCTGATGGTACAATCACAGATACAGGAATCCGTCCGGTGATGGACCTGAGCAGGATTCCATTTTCCTATCATACCGTGGCATTGGAGGATTTGGAGCACAGGATTATCTATTATGAAAGCAGCAGAGGCTGTCCATTTTCCTGTAGTTACTGTCTTTCATCCATAGACAAACAGGTGCGGTTCCGGGATTTGGAACTGGTTAAGGAGGAACTTTGCTATTTCCTGGATGCCAGGGTCCCGCAGGTGAAATTTGTGGACAGGACGTTTAATTGCAAAAAGAGCCATGCCATGGCCATCTGGAAATTCATACAGGAGCATGACAACGGTATCACCAACTTCCATTTTGAGATAGCGGCCGACCTGCTGGGTGAAGAGGAGATGGAACTTCTCGCAAAGATGCGCCCCGGTCTGGTGCAGCTGGAAATCGGCGTTCAGACCACCAATACACAGACATTGGAGGCCATACGGCGCAAAACCGACCTGCAGGAAATACAGCGAATTACCGCCAGGATTAACCAGGGCAGGAATGTACACCAGCATCTGGATTTAATTGCAGGACTGCCCTATGAAGGCATGGACAGCTTCCGGCGTTCCTTTAACGACGTGTATGCCATGGAGCCGGAACAGCTTCAGCTGGGGTTCCTGAAGGTGCTGAAGGGTTCTTATATGGAAGAGATGGCTTCGGCTTACGGACTTACCTACTCATCCATTCCTCCCTATGAAGTCCTCTCCACCAGATGGCTGTCCTATGACGGCATTCTCGAATTAAAGGAAGTGGAGGATATGGTGGAGGTCTACTACAACAGCAGGCAGTTTACCTGCACGCTGAAAGTCTTTGAGAAGGAGTTCACATCCCCATACGATATGTTTTACTTCATGGGAGAGTATTACAGGAACCGCGGACTGGCGGGAATCAGCCACAACCGGATTGCCAGGTATGAAATCCTGTTTGATATTATAAAGGAGCGCCTCATTTTGTTTGGTGGGCAGACCCATGATGTAATAGGGCATGCAGGTAATGCGGCCGTGTATGCAGATGATATGTCCAGACCACACTGTCCGAAACAGCAGGCCAAGCTGGCGGAACCGGTCCATCTGGATGATACGCCCCAACGTGAGCTGGAAACATACCGTGACCTTCTTATGACTGACCTTTACCTTCGGGAAAATGTCAAAAGCCGTCCTGGATTTGCCCGTGACCAGTCAGCGTTCAAAGCCCAAATAAAGGATTTCTTCATAAAAGAAGAAAAGGCCCCGCGGTATCTTACAGACTACAAAGGTTATGATTCCAGGCAGATGAGTAAAATGGCCCATGTGGAAGCCATGGCTGATGGAACCCTTGTCCTGTTTGATTACAGGAACCGGGATTCTCTGACCTATAATGCCAGGGCATGTGTGATAGATAAGACTGATAATGGATAAAGGAAGTAAATAATGAAAAAAACAGCAGTAAAAGCCCAAACGGTAAAGGAATCAGCAATGAAAGCCCCAACAAAAAAAGCCCCGGCAGCAAAAGCCCCAACAACAAAAGTCCCGACAACAAAATCCCCGACAACAATCCCGCCATCCCCCGCCTGCCCATCCGCCTCCAAGCCCTCATCTGGAAAACCGTCCAAAAAACGTGAGACAAAAAAGGAGCAGGCCGCCCGGATTGAACGCATCCTCAACGCGCTGGACAAGGAGTACGGAACTGAATACCGGTGCTACCTGAACCACGAAACCCCATGGCAATTACTGATTGCCGTCATCATGAGCGCCCAGTGCACGGATGCCAGGGTTAATATCGTGACCGCGGACCTGTTTAAAAAGTACGACACCCTGGAGAAATTCGCGGCCGCCGACCTTAAGGAGCTGGAGAAAGACATCCATTCCACTGGCTTTTATCATATGAAGGCAAAGAACATCATTGCCTGCTGCAAAGACCTGGTGGAGAAGTTCGGGGGCCAGGTGCCGGATACAATAGAAGATCTGACCTCCCTGGCCGGCGTTGGACGCAAGACTGCCAACGTAATCCGGGGCAATATTTACAATGAGCCAAGTATCGTGGTAGACACCCACGTGAAACGGATTTCCAGGAAGCTGGGACTTACCAAGGCAGAGGACCCGGAGAAAATCGAATATGATTTGATGAAGGTGCTGCCGAAGGGCCACTGGATTCTCTGGAACATCCATATCATAACCCTGGGAAGGACCATCTGTATTGCCCGCAGGCCGGGGTGCGGCCAGTGCTTTCTAAGGGAAGATTGCCCGGGCCGCGAAGAATAGGAGAAAATGTAAAACAATGACAAATTCATACATAGCCCTGGACCTGGAAACAACGGGACTGGAGCCAAAGCAGGAGAAAATAACGGAGATAGCCGCCTTAAAAGTAGTGGATGGCGTCATTTCCCAAAGATACGTCACATTTGTAAATCCAGGCCGGAGCCTTGGAGCATATATTACCCAGCTCACAGGAATCACGGACGGGATGCTGGCGGACGCGCCTCCCATTGAGGAACTCATAGAAGATGTGGTGAAGTTCTGCGGTGACCTTCCCCTTCTTGGCCATAATATCCGGTTTGATTACAGCTTTTTAAAACATGCGGCGGTCAACCGGCGTCTGGAGTTTGAACGTGAAGGCATAGACACCCTGACACTGTGCCGTGCATTTATGACAGGAGAGACCAGGAAGAACCTGTCCTGTGCCTGTTCCTATTTCCATGTTCCACAGTCCACGGCCCACCGGGCCCAGGCGGATGCGGAGGCCGCCCATCTGCTCTATCAGGAGCTGATGTCACGCCACGGCCAGGACCAGCCATCCATGTTTGACCCCAAACCATTGATTTATAAAGCAAAAAGGGACCAGGCGGCTACAAAAAGGCAAAAAGAATACTTGCAGGATTTATTAAAATGTCATAGAATAGACATAACTGTGCAGATAGAAGACATGAGCCGCAGTCAGGCATCGCGGATGATTGACACCATTATCTCCCAGTATGGAAGAATACCAAGACAAATCTCTTAAAAAGAGTGGTCTGCAGCAGACTAAGTAAGAGATTCTGAGGCATATTATTATAAAGAGGTGAATGTACATGATGAATATGAGTGATCCTAAATTTAAGAAAATCATTTCCACTGTCATTGTAGTGGTTTTAGTGCTGGCAATGATTGTGCCCATGGCGCTCAGTGCTTTGATGTACTAAGTAGTACTGGTGCTGGGATCCTGGATCCGCAGCATTGAATTAAAACCGGGAAGAGGAGAAATTATGAGAAAAGCAATAGGAAATGCCGGATTGGCGGCAGTCATCAGTATGGGGCTGCTTGCGGCATTTCCAGTGATGGCCTGGGCCGCTCCCGTACTGCCTGAGGGTATCAGCGCAGGCAGCCAGAGTCTGGCGGGGATGACGGCCGAAGAGGCAAAGGCAGCGGTGGAACAGTATGTGGACGGATTGGCGGGTCAGAAGGTGATTCTGAGCGTGGACGGACAGGATGTGGAAACCACGGCAAGGGAACTGGGCTTTCACTGGAGCAATGAACAGGCAGTAGACGAGGCGGCCAGCCAGTATGCGGGAGGCAGCCTGATTAAACAGTATATGGTCCAGAAGGACCTGGCGGCGGCGCCCGTGGACCTGGAACTGGATACGGCGGTGGATTCCGATAAGGTAAAGGCCTTTGTGGACACCCAGTGCCAGGCTGTGACGGCACAGCCCCAGGATGCGTCCATTACAAGGGAGAACGGCCAGTTTGTCATCACGGACTCCGTGGCAGGCAAGGTGGTTGACGCGGCAGCAACAGAAGCAGCGCTCAACGAAGCCTTGGAAGGCGGATTAGAAGAACCAGTTAAGGTAACGGCCCAGGTAACGGAACAGCAGCCTGCCATTACAAGCGAGGACCTGGCAACCATTCAGGATGTGCTGGGTACCTATACAACCGATTTCAGCAGCAGCGGCGCATCGCGCTCCACCAACCTGGCAGTAGGCGCGGCCAAGATTAACGGCCATCTGCTCATGCCCGGGGATGTACTTTCCGGTTATGAATGCCTGCAGCCATTTACAACCGCCAACGGCTACCGCACAGCGGCGGCTTATGAGAATGGCC
The DNA here is from genome assembly GCF_022440595.1 of Enterocloster sp. OA13. NCBI lineage: Bacteria > Bacillati > Bacillota > Clostridia > Lachnospirales > Lachnospiraceae > Enterocloster > Enterocloster sp. OA13. Next base: position 6,499,223 of record NZ_JAKNTF010000001.1, read on the forward strand.
AGGTAGTTGACAGCATTGGCGGAGGTGTGTGCCAGATTTCCACCACACTGTATAATGCATCACTGGAAGCAGAAGTGGAGATTGTCCAGAGACAGAACCACTCCATGATAGTAACCTATGTCAAACCGTCCAGGGATGCTGCCATTGCAGGCACATACAAGGATCTTAAGATTAAGAACAATTACGGCACCCCCATTTATGTGGAGGGGTATACCGAAGGCAAAAAACTGACATTTACCATTTATGGTAAGGAAACCAGGCCGGCTAACCGCAAGGTGGAGTTTGTTTCGGAGACAATTGGAAGCACCAGCCCGGGAGAACCCCAGCTGATTGTGGACAATTCCCTGGCTCCAGGCGCCCAGGTCAAGGTACAGTCTTCCCATACAGGACTTAAGTCCAGGCTTTGGAAAGTGGTGACCGTGGACGGCGTGGAGCAGGAAAGGACCCTTCTCAACAAGGATACCTATAATGCGTCCAAGGCAATCTACCGGGTAGGGCCAGCCCTTCCGGCTGTTGTACCCCCGGATCCCAATATGACAGCGCCTGTGGAGACGGCCCCGGCGGAGACAGCGCCAGCAACCGGCGTTGACGGCGGACCTGGAGTCACACAGCCGGCCCCGGAGAGTCCGGCTCCGGCAGCCCCAGCGGATCCGGCTCCGGCAGCCCCGGCGGATTCAGCGCCAGCACCGGCGGCGCCAGCTGATCCGGCCCCGGCAGCCCCGGTGGTAACGCCCATACCGGAGGCAGCGGGATGAGGACTGCAGGCCAGGGCCCGGAAGGGTTTGAGAAGCGGGATGGCTTCATGATACCAGGCCAGGATCTGGTGATGGCTGGCTTCACTGGTTTTGAGGGTACACGCAGGATTGGCCAATATAAGAGGGAAGAACTTGAGGCACATTTTTCCCCTATGTTCTTAAGGTGTCTGGACCAGACGGAAGACATTTCCGTAAAACAATGGATGGAATGTGAGACTGCACAGGGCAGCTGCCCTGTGTCGTCCTACGAATATGCAGGAGAGGGCGGCGTGTTAGCTGCCCTTTGGAATTTATCCGGGATTTTTAATGCCGGGATTGATGTGGATCTGAGGTTGTTTCCTATCCGGCAGATAACGGTGGAGATTTGTGAATTATATGAGCTGAATCCTTACAGGCTGCTGTGCGGCAACTGTGTTGTCATGGCGGCTGACCGGGGAGGACAGCTGGTCAGAAGATTAAGCGCGCAAGGGATTCCGGCGGCAGTCATCGGATGTGTGACAGAGGGCATTGCAAGGCAGATACGTCACGGAGAAGAGACAGCTGGCTATCTGGAACGGCCAAAGCCGGATGAACTGCTTAAAATTGTCACTACAATATAATAATCAGGATGGAGGATGTTGAACATGAGAGAGAAGATTCTTGCAGTCATTGAGAAGAACAGCAGGATTGATATTAAAGACCTGGCGGTCCTGCTGGGGGAAAGTGAAGTAGCGGTTGCCAATGAGATAGCGCAGATGGAGAAGGAACACATCATCTGCGGATACCATACCCTGATTAACTGGGACAATACCAGCGATGAGAAGGTGGTTGCCCTCATCGAGGTAAAGGTGACCCCTCAGAGAGGCATGGGATTTGACAAGATTGCAGAGCGCATATACCAGTACAGCGAGGTGGAGGCGGTTTACCTCATGAGCGGCGCCTATGATTTCACTGTATTCATTGAAGGAAAGACCATGCGCCAGGTGGCACAGTTCGTATCTGACAGACTGGCGCCGATGGAGTCTGTCCTCAGCACTGCAACCCATTTCGTACTGAAAAAGTACAAAGACCACGGCACCATCATAAGTGAGCCGGTACAGGATGAAAGGATGTTGATTACCCCATGAGAAACCCCTTATCAGAAAAAATTGTAAACATACCGCCCTCAGGCATCCGCAAATTTTTTGATATTGTAAGCGAGATGAAGGATGCAATCTCCCTTGGCGTGGGCGAGCCGGATTTTGAAACCCCCTGGCATATCCGGGAGGAAGGCATTTATTCCCTGGAAAAAGGGCGGACCTTCTATACCTCCAATGCAGGCTTGAAGCCACTGAAGGTGGAAATCTGCGAATACTTAAAGCGCAGATGTGGCGTGACCTATGACCCGGACCGGGAAGTCCTGGTGTCGGTGGGTGGCAGCGAGGCCATTGACCTTGCCATGCGGGCCATGCTCAATGACGGGGATGAGGTCCTGGTTCCCCAGCCCAGCTACGTGTCCTACATGCCCTGTGTCACCCTGGCGGACGGCGTACCCGTGGCAATCCAGCTGGAAGAAAAAGACCAGTTCAGGCTGACCCCGGAGAAGCTGCTGGAGAAGATAACGGACAAGACCAAGATCCTTGTGCTTCCCTTTCCCAACAACCCCACAGGCGCAATCATGGAACGGGAAGACCTGGAGAAGATTGTTGAAATCGTGCTGGAAAAGGATTTGTTTGTTGTATCCGATGAGATATACTCCGAGCTTACATATGGGGATGAGCCGCATGTGACCATTGCGTCATTCCCGGGCATGAAGGAGCGGACCGTCCTGATTAACGGATTTTCCAAGGCATACGCCATGACTGGCTGGCGTCTGGGCTATGCAGCTGCCCCGGCGGCCATACTGGAGCAGATGCTCAAGATTCACCAGTACGCCATCATGTGCGCCCCCACCACCAGTCAGTACGCAGCCATCTCTGCCCTTAAGAATGGGGACCCAGATGTGGCCATGATGCGCGAATCCTATAACCAGCGCCGCCGTTTCCTTCTTCATGCATTTGCTGAGATGGGAATCGAGTGCTTTGAGCCAAAGGGCGCATTCTATACCTTTCCCAACATCAAACGGTTTGGCATGACTTCAGAGGAGTTTGCAACCAGGCTGCTGCAGGAGGAAAAGGTGGCAGTTGTGCCGGGAACCGCGTTCGGGGACTGCGGTGAGGGATTTGTAAGGATTTCCTATGCTTACTCATTAAAGAACCTGAAGGAAGCCTTAAGCCGGATTGAGCGCTTTATTAACAGGCTGGACGGAAAGGCGTGACTGTATTATGATGAACGTAGTATTACTGGAGCCGGAAATGCCGTCCAACACAGGCAACATCGGCCGCACCTGCGTGGCTACCCAGACCAGGCTCCATCTGATTGAGCCTCTGGGTTTCAAGCTGAATGAGAAGGCGCTTAAGCGGGCTGGCCTGGATTACTGGGACAAGCTGGACGTGACCGTGTACAGTGATTACCAGGATTTCCTGGAGCGCACCCCGGATGCCCTGGGGCGCATGTACTTTGCTACCACCAAGGCCCACAAGGTTTACTCCGATATGAAATACGAAACAGACTGCTACCTGATGTTTGGTAAGGAAAGCGCTGGGATTCCCGAGGAAATCCTGGTAGAGAACGAGGACCACTGCGTCCGTATCCCCATGTGGGGCGATATCCGTTCCCTGAACCTGTCCAATTCTGTTTCTATTGTGCTGTATGAGGCGCTTAGGCAGCATGGGTTTGAGGAGATGGAGCTTATGGGGCAGCTGCATCAGCTGCATTGGAAGAATAAGTAGTTTCTATAATATTATGAATGGCTGCCGGCATGGGTGATGAACATGCCGGCAGCCGTTTTCTTTCCGTCCACCTGTCATAATCCCCCCATTTTACACATACCCTAGAAGTAGCTGAAACGGCAGCTTCCCGTTTCGACTAAATGTGATGGGATCAGAGTGTGGAGGGGTTGTAGATGAACGAGAAGTACGTGGAAGCCTTAGAGCAATATGATATGGATATTTTATCAGTCAGGAAGGGCCGTGGTTCATGGATCTGTGAGACCAGGAACGGATGCAGGCTTTTAAAGGAATACCGTGGAACGGTCAAGCGTCTGGAATTCGAGGACGAGGTCTTAAGGATACTGGATACGAGAGGAAGCCTGCGGGCGGACCAGTACATCAGGAACCGGGAAGGCAGTCTTCTGACCGTGACCGGGGATGGGACCCGCTACATATTTAAGGACTGGTTCATGGACCGGGAATGCAATATCAAGGACGGCTTTGAAATCCGCCAGGCATTGTCCCGTCTGGCCATGCTTCACAGTCAGTTAAGGGCAGTTGAGTTTAAAGAGGAATGGAGCATGGGCTCCAATCTTTGTGCGCCATTGGAAGAAGAATTAGAGCGCCATAACAAGGAAATGCAGCGTACCCGCAACTATATCCGGGGAAAGCGCAAAAAGTCCGATTTTGAGCTGTGTGTCATTGGAAACTACAATATGTTTTACGAGCAGGCCCAGGAAGCCGTGCAGGGAATCAAAGGGCTGTGGTCGGAGGAAGATGATCCAGCCTTTGAATATGATGCCCTGGAAGCAGCGGAAATACGGGAAATCGCCGCCAAAAGACAGCAGCGCGGTCCCGGCGGCGATGATGACCGCGCCGGAAAGCCCGTCTACCTGTGCCACGGCGACCTGGATCAGCACCATGTGCTGATGGGCAATGGCTATACCGCCATTATTGAATATAACCGGATGCATCTTGGCATCCAGGTTTCGGACCTTTACCGTTTCATGCGTAAGGTCATGGAAAAGCATGGTTGGAATATGGACCTGGGGCTGTCCATGCTGGACTCCTATGAGCGGGTCCTTCCCATGGACCGCCGGGAGCGGACCTGCCTGTACTACCTGTTCCTTTATCCTGAAAAATACTGGAAACAGCTGAACTTTTATTTTAATGCCAACAAGGCCTGGATACCGGAGCGCAATATCGACAAGCTTCGCGGCCTGGAGGAACAACAGCAGTTGCGGAATAGCTTCCTGAGGCGGCTGAGGGCGGACTGTGGCGTTTAAGAGCGGATTGCTGCTTAGGAGCGGGCTGCTGCGTTTAGAAACAGGCTGCTGCGCTTAGGAGCGGGCTGCTGTGCTTAGGAGCGGGCTGCCGCGTTTTGAAGCGGGCTGCCGCGTTTTGAAGCGGGCTGCCGCGTTTAAAAGTGGGCTGCTGCGTTTAAGAGCGGGCTGCTGCGTTTAAGCGCAGGCTGCTACGTTTAAGAGCGGACTGCTGTGTCCGGACAGACGCCTGTGGCTCGCTGTGTGGCGAAAAATAATGATGGCTTGTACTTCCTTTTTCTGGTTGGGTATAGTATAATCTTAATCAGAATATGCAGGCAGATTATGCATAGAATATCACATTCAGGAGGGAGTACAGAATGAAAGATTACATGAAGATATACCAGGAATGGTTATCGAACCCTTATTTTGACGAGGCCACAAAAGCTGAGCTTCGCGCCATAGAAGGCGATGAGAATGAGATTAAAGAGCGTTTCTATATGGACCTGGAGTTCGGCACGGCCGGACTGCGCGGTGTAATCGGTGCCGGCATTAACCGCATGAATATTTATGTAGTAAGACGCGCCACACAGGGCCTTGCCAATTACATCATCAAACAGGGCGGGGCAGATAAGGGCGTTGCGATTGCGTATGACTCCCGCCATATGTCACCTGAATTTGCCATGGAAGCAGCCATGACCCTGGCAGCCAACGGAATCAAGGCATACAAGTTTGAGTCCCTGCGTCCCACCCCGGAGCTTTCCTTTGCAGTTCGTGAGCTGGGATGCATCGCAGGAATCAATATCACGGCAAGCCATAACCCTCCGGAATACAACGGCTACAAGGTATACTGGGAGGACGGCGCCCAGTTCACCCCGCCCCATGATAAGGGCGTTACCGATGAAGTACTTGCAATCGAGGATCTGTCCACGGTTAAGACCACGGATGAGGCATCTGCACTGGCAGCAGGCAAGTATGAAGTGATTGGAAGGGAAATTGATGACAGGTACATTGCCCAGGTCAAGGCCCAGGTTGTGAACCAGAAGGCCATTGACGAGATGCAGGACCAGATTACAATCGTTTACACGCCGCTTCACGGAACCGGCAACATCCCGGCCAGAAGGGTGATGGAAGAGATTGGCTTTACCCACGTATATGTGGTTCCGGAGCAGGAACTGCCGGACGGCGATTTCCCAACCGTAAGCTATCCCAACCCCGAGGCTGCAGAAGCATTTGAGCTTGGCCTCAAGCTGGCAAAGGAAAAGGATGCGGACCTGGTACTGGCAACCGACCCGGATGCAGACCGTCTGGGCGTATATGTAAAGGACAGCGCTTCAGGGGATTACATCCCGCTGACAGGCAACATGTCCGGTTCCCTCCTGTGCGAGTACGTGCTCAGCCAGAAGCAGGCAGCTGGCAGGATTCCTGCCGATGGACAGGTCATTAAGTCCATTGTATCCACCAACCTGATTGACGCGGTTGCAAAGGAATACGGCTGTGAGCTGATTGAAGTACTCACCGGTTTTAAGTGGATTGGACAGCAGGTGCTTAAGAATGAGAAGACCGGACACGGAACCTATCTCTTTGGAATGGAAGAGAGCTATGGCTGTCTGATTGGCACCTATGCCCGCGATAAGGATGCGATTTCCGCAACAGCAGCCCTCTGTGAGGCAGCAGCATACTATAAGCAGAAAGGCATGACGCTGTGGGATGCCATGGTTGCCATGTATGACAAATACGGCTACTATAAGGATGCGGTCAAGTCCATCGGCTTATCCGGAATCGAAGGACTGGCCAAGATCCAGTCCATCATGGAGACCCTGCGCAACAACACCCCGGCCCAGGTGGGCAGCTACAATGTGGTTTCCGCAAGGGACTACAAGCTGGATACCATCAAGGACATGGCTACCGGGGAGGTGAAGCCTACCGGACTTCCGTCCTCCAACGTGCTCTACTATGACCTTAACGACGGCGCATGGATCTGCGTAAGGCCGTCCGGCACGGAGCCTAAGATTAAGTTCTATTATGGAATCAAGGGAAGTTCCATGGAAGACGCGGACGCCAAGGCGGAAAGCCTGGGAGCAGCCGTGATGGCCATGGTGGATAAGATGATGTAAGATAATATCATAATGGATATAAGGAGGGATGCCCGGCGGCGATGGCTGCAGGGCATTCCTTTTTTAAACTGAAACAGAACCGCACCATTTTACCGATGCAGTTCCATCCTGTTTAAAATATATCTGTCCTATCCGGACACCCGTCTACTTTTTCCTGTCAGCAATCTCCCTCAGTTCCTTCAGGGCCTCTGCAAACCTGGAAGAAGATGCGGTGGGGTTGCCCTTCAGCATGCTGCGCCTGTAATATCCCATGCGGCTGGACAGGCTGCGCCGTTTTTCCGTAATGGCAGTAAGCCGCCCGGATAGAGCCGCCATCCGTTCGTGGCGTGCCACGGCAGTGGCGCGTCTGTGCATATCTGTATCCTGCCCATCCGTATCCTTAAGTCCATCCACATCCTTAAGTCCATCTGTATCCTTAAGTCCATCCATATCCTTCAGTCCATCCGCATCCTTCAGTCCATCCATCCCCCTCTGTCCAAGGGAGGCGCTGACACGTGCGGCCGCATCCTCAGTCAGTTCAGCCAGCCGTTCCGCTGTCCGGGCCACCTTATCAGCGGTTCCCTCCACCAGCACGCCCACGCGCTCAGCAGTATCCTCCATCAAATCTCCCATGCGTTCCATGGTATTCTCCACAATCACATTCAGGCGTTCCGCCGCATCCTCTTTCAACGCGGATGTGCGGGAAGCTGCTTCTGACCTGACCTGCCCAAGCTTCTGTGACGCTTCTTCCCTGGCCTCCTCCATCCTCTGTGCTGTCTCAGCCTTTAAAAGCGCCATCTGCACCTGTATGTCGTCCAGCTCCGCACGCATGTTGGTCATGGCGTCCAGAACCTTGGCCAGGTCCAGGGCGGCCTTGACGGATTCAGCGGTATCGGCTGCAAACAGCAGTGACACCACAATCACGCATACCAGATTCACCATCAGCGGAAGTCCCAGGACATAACGTTCAATGGGCCGGTGGATTACCTCCGTAAGAAAGATGGTAAGGAATCCCCAGGCAATGGAAGAACTGAGGCAGATATAGCCTTTTACATTAAAACGCTGGTTACTGTAATCCCAGTATTTCATCTTAAACAGCTTCTCCATACCCCATCCCGTCACGTACTCCAGGATGGTGGCGGCAATCACGCCGGAAACATATACAAGGAACAGGTTATCCTTGACCGGCAGCGATACCCACAGCATCATCACCGCCCCTGTGCCGTAGAGCGGAAGCAGGGGCAGTCGGAGGAATCCCCTGTTTACAAACTGTCTTTTTTTAAGGGACACATAAGTAGACTCAAAAATCCACCCGAAGAAACAATATATAAAGAAGAAAGTAAGCCACTGGTACCATGAATATTCATACATATAAATTCATCCTCTGCTCTGTTTTATGACTCTAATCATACTGGGTTTTACCGGAAAATGCAATCTACCAGGTGACAATTTTATCAATCAGCACCCTTTGCTCGTCCGAAGAGCGTGTCAGGTAGATGCGGGTGGTTTCAATGCTTTCATGCCCCATAAGGTCGGCCAGAAGTGAGATATCATTGAATTTGGACAGGAAGTTCTTGGCAAAACGGTGCCGGAAGCTGTGGGGATAAACCGTATCAGGACTGATGCGGTAATGCCTGGCAAGGACCTTAAGCTGGCTGCTGATACCCCGCGGCGTAATCTGGTTCCCCTGCCGGTTGGTGAACACAAACCCGGACCGGATGCCGCGCAGGGCCAGCCAGGACAGCATTTCCCCGCAGAGCTTTTCCGGGAAATAAATGCGCCGCACCTTGCCTCCCTTGGAATACAGGTCCATGCAGCCAATCTGTATGTGCTCCGCCTTAATCTGCACCAGCTCGCTGACCCGGGCGCCCGTGGCCCCCAAAAACCGCACCACGAAATACCAGAACATGTTGCCATCCCGTTTCAGGCAGCGTTTCAGGCGCTCATAATCACGCTTGGAGATGATATTGTTGAGGAACGGCTTTTGCTGATGCTTTACCGAGGGCAGTTTATACGGGGAAAGCAGGGAAATGCTGCAGGGCGGTATGTCACACCCACACTCGCCGCCGTCCATCCCATCCCCGCCGTTTTCCCGTCCTTTTCCCGCTGCTTCCTGAAGCGCAATCACATACTGGTTAATGCCGTAAATCCGGGTATTGACCGTATTCGGCTTATAATGCTCCATGAGCCACACCTTATAAGCCTGCAGATACTCCACCGTCACATCCTGGTACAGCGAGTGGTAATGGCGCACCGATGTCAGATAGGAATCAATGGTATTTTCAGCCGACCCGCGTTTCTGGAGGAAATCACGGAAATATTCTAAGTTTGCCTGGAAATCACAGGTATTATTCATTATTTGTCCTTCTATGGAATCCATGTCATTCACCCTCCTTTGCAATCACCAGTCAACCACCTTATTTATGATCCGGTACTGTTCGCTGCTGCTGCGCCGCAGGTATATCCTGGTGGTTTCGATGCTCTCATGCCCCAGAAGGTCGGAAAGCAGTGTGATGTCGCCGCATTTCTCAATGAAATTCTTGGCAAACCTGTGCCTGAAGCTGTGGGGATACATGACCTCCGGGTCCAGATGGTAGCGGGCCGCGAACACCTTGAACTGGGCCCTTATGCCGGATGGGGAAAGGGGTGAGCCGAACCGGTTCAGGAACAGGTGCCCGCTCCGGCGGCCGATATGCTGGAACCACTGCTTAAATTCAATGCCCAGCTGGGTAGGGACATAGATACGCCTCATCTTATTGCCCTTGGAATAAATATCCTTATGCCCCCTGTCAATGTCCTCGATTTGAAATGTAATCAGCTCGCTGACCCGCACCCCGGTCGTGGTAATCAGGCGCACGATGAAATAGTAGGTGAACTCCTCATTTTCAACCAGCTTCCGTTTCAGATATTCATAGTCGGCCTGGCTGATGATTTTGTCCAGATACGTCTTCTGCTGTATTTTAATCATGGTTATGGGCGTGATGGATGTCTGCCGGTATTCCATGAAACAATTGAGGGCCCGGATCCGAAGGTTCACGGTCTGGGGTTTATAATGTTCCAGGAGATATACCTTATAGAGCTGCAGGTTGCGTGGGGTGAGCTGTGGATAGAGATGGTAGAACTGTTCCACCGCATAGCGGTACACACAGATTGTATTCGGCGATTTGTTACGCGCGACCAGATACTTCTCAAACAGGTCCAGCGTATGGTTAGGCTGTAGTTTCGGTGTAGCTGTCATGTTGTAATCCTCCTCTTTAGTGGTTAAATTTTCCATTTTTAATACTAATTTATATCTTCGGAAAATGTAAGAGGTGGGGGGATGGGCCGTGGACAAAAAGAACGCGGATATTACCTATTTGTGGCTATCTTGTGGCTATCATGATGGGGAACAACAAAAAAGAACGCCTCCCTGTGTCTCCACAGCCAGCGTTCTTTTTTGTTTTTTCCGCATGGCCCAGGGCCTGCGTGGGAATGGTAGGTATATAAAAAAAGAAAATGTTATTAGGGGGGCCGGACGAATTTCTTCGTCCGGTATGAGTATGAAAAAGCTTTGTGATTTCAAGTAATCACTTGAAACAAAGGCCTCGTCCACCTCTCGGTGAACTTGATATTATCATAAGCAATAATTGTGACAAAAATATGTCCGCAACATAAAAAAAACCTAAAGAAAATAAAAAAGAAAAAAACCCTTTGAAAACTTTACAATATTGTATATAATAGAAGCAATGCTATAAAAGCAAAACAGAACAAGCAGCCAGACTTTAGGAATAATTGAGCAGCCGTTCCGGGAAAACAGGTTCCATAAGCCTGCGCGCCGGTATGGATAGCGAGGAGGAATTATCTATATGTTTTCGATGATGTCCAATGATATTGGAATTGATTTAGGGACAGCCAGCATCCTTGTGTATATTAAGGGCAAGGGTGTTGTATTAAAGGAACCGTCCGTAGTGGCCATTGACCGTGACACCAACAAGATCATGGCAATCGGCGAAGAAGCACGTCTTATGATTGGACGTACCCCGGGCAACATCGTTGCCGTGCGTCCTCTGCGCCAGGGCGTTATTTCCGATTATACCATTACAGAAAAAATGTTAAAATACTTCATCAGCAAGGCGGTGGGCAAGAAGACGCTGCGCAAGCCAAGAATCAGTGTCTGCATCCCCAGCGGTGCCACTGAGGTTGAGAAAAAGGCAGTGGAGGATGCAACCTACCAGGCAGGCGCCCGCGAGGTTGCCATCATTGAGGAGCCGGTAGCGGCTGCCATCGGCGCAGGGATTGACATCGGCAAGGCCTGCGGCAACATGATAGTGGATATCGGAGGCGGTACAGCCGATATCGCGGTCATTTCCCTGGGTGGCCCGGTTGTGAGCACATCCATCAAGATTGCCGGGGATGACTTTGACGAGGCCCTGGTGCGCTACATGAGGAAAAAGCACAACCTTCTCATCGGTGAGCGCACGGCTGAGGAAATCAAGATTAACATCGGTGCCGCATACCGCAGGCCCGAAGTCCTTACCATGGAGGTAAGGGGACGCAACCTGGTAACCGGCCTTCCCAAGACCATCGTGGTTACCTCGGACGAGACACTGGAAGCCCTGCGCGAGCCGGCCTTACAGATTGTAGACGCGGTGCACAACGTGCTGGAGCGCACCCCGCCTGAACTGGCAGCCGATATCTTTGACAGAGGCATTGTCATGACAGGAGGCGGTTCCCTGCTCAGCGGTCTGGATGCCCTGATTGAGGAAAAGACAGGCATCACCACCATGATTGCGGAAGACCCCCTGACGGCAGTGGCAATCGGAACAGGTAAGTTCATTGAATTTGCCCACGGAATGAATATGATGATGGAAGCATCCATGGGCGGAAGCAGCAGAGAAGACTATTAAGAATCAGAACCCGGACATGCATATCGTTCCGGGTTCTTTCGGTTAAAAATATGGCAACGATTACAGGATTCATAGAGCGGATTAAATTCCGCAACGAGGATAACGGATACACGGTCTTAAGCGTCACGGACCAGAATGACGGCGATGAAGTCATCATGGTGGGAACCCTGGCCTATGCGGCAGAAGGCGACATGATAGAAGCCAGCGGCCATATGACGGAACATCCCGTGTACGGCGAACAGCTCCAGATAGAGAGCTACGAAATGAAAACACCCCAGGACGAGCTGTCCATGGAACGGTATTTGGGCTCCGGTGCAATCAAAGGCATCGGGGCCGCTTTGGCTGCCAGGATCGTGCGCCACTTTAAGGCGGATACCTTCCGGGTGATGGAGGAAGAGCCGGAACGCTTATCAGAGGTCAAGGGCATCAGTGAAAAGATGGCCATGGCCATTGCGGAGCAGGTGGAGGACAAGAAAGACATGCGCCAGGCCATGATGTTCCTTCAGAACTATGGCATAACCATGAACCTGGCAGCCAAGATATACCAGCAGTACGGGCCGACCCTCTACGGAATCATCCGGGAAAATCCTTACCGCCTGGCCGACGATATCCCCGGCGTGGGATTCAAGATGGCTGACGAGATAGCGGAACGGGTAGGTATTTTCACGGATTCTGACTACCGCATCAAGGCCGGGATCCTGTACACCCTTCTCCAGGCCACCTCAAACGGCCACACATACCTGCCCCAGACAGAGCTGTTTGCCCAGGCATCCGAACTTCTGAAGGTGGATCCATCAGCCATGGAAAAGCACCTGATGGACATGCAGATTGACCGCAGGGTGGTCGTAAAGCAGGCAGAACAGGGCCCGGTAATCTACTCCTCCCAGTATTACTATCTGGAGCTGAACGCCGCCAGGATGCTTCACGACCTGAACATCAAAGGCGACACGCCTGAGGCGGAGATAAAAGAAAACCTCAGGAAGGTCCAGGAAATCCAGGCCCGGGAGAGCCAGGCCCGTCAGGCCCGAACCCAGGAAAACCAGACCCAGCTAACCCAGGATAAGGAGCGTCAGACCCAGGATTCCATCTGCCTGGACAGCCTCCAGGAGAAAGCTGTCTACGAAGCTGTCAACAGCGGGCTTTTAGTCATCACAGGCGGCCCCGGCACCGGAAAGACGACCACCATCAACACCATTATCCGGTATTTTGAGATGGAGGGCATGGAAATACTCCTTGCAGCGCCGACCGGACGGGCAGCCAAGCGCATGACGGAGGCCACGGGCTATGAGGCCAGGACCATCCACCGCATGCTGGAACTGGTGCCATCAGGCCCGCCGGGCGGGGACAATGATAAATCAGGAATGGGCACCTCCGGCATGCATTTTGACCGGAATGAGGAAAATCCCCTGGACGCGGACGTAATCATCATCGATGAGATGTCCATGGTGGATATAAGCCTGATGCACTCCCTGCTGCGCGCCGTCAATGTGGGCACCCGTCTGATCCTGGTAGGCGATGTGGACCAGCTTCCAAGCGTGGGTCCGGGCAATGTGCTCCGGGACATCATAGATTCCGGCTGCTTCAATGTGGTCAAACTGACCAACATCTTCCGTCAGGCAGCCCAAAGCGACATTGTGGTCAATGCCCACAAAATCAATGCAGGGGAACGGGTGGACCTGGCAAAACGCAGCAATGACTTCCTGTTCATCCGGCGGGACAATCCGGACGCTGTCATAAGCGCGGCCATCACGCTGATTCAGCAGAAGCTGCCAGGCTATGTCCATGCCCAGCCATTTGACATACAGGTCATGACCCCCATGCGCAAGGGCGCCCTTGGGGTGGAGCGGCTGAACCAGGTGCTCCAGAACTACCTGAATCCCCCGGACAAATCCAAGAAGGAGAGGGAAGCAGGCGGAATCATTTACCGTGTTGGCGACAAGGTGATGCAGATAAAGAACAACTACCAGATGGAGTGGGAGGTCTGCAACAAATACGGCATCCCCACGGACCGCGGCGCCGGGATTTTTAACGGGGACGTGGGAATCATCCGTGAGATTAACGAGTACGCGGAACTTCTCACCGTGGAGTTTGACGAGGGCAAGAAGATAGAATACAGCTTCAAGCAGCTGGAGGAGCTGGAACTGGCCTATGCCATCACCATCCACAAATCCCAGGGAAGCGAGTATCCGGCCGTCATCATACCCATGTATAACGGCCCCAGGATGCTCATGACCCGCAACCTCATATACACGGCCGTGACCCGTGCCCGTGCCTGCGTATGCCTGGTGGGCCAGCCGGACGCCTTTTACACCATGGCGGGTAACTGCGTGGAACAGAAGCGGTACTCCGGGCTGAAGGTACGGATACGGGAGATTTATGAGATGGAAGGCTAGGATGAATGGCAAGATAAAGATTAACATAGTGAGATTATCTATTTATGGTAGAAATTGCTGCCTGCATCCAGTAAAAAACATCCCGCACGATATGCCGCTACGCCAGGATGGGAAAGGTACTGGTTCATGGACTTATGGGACTGTTGGATTAAAGTAGGCAGGATAAGTGAATAATGGACAGAATAAGGTTTCCGGGACGATGAATCCCGGAAATCTTTTATTTGTGTTACTGTATTGCCAGGAGGAATCTCCTTCATTTTATTTTTGTCCAAGGTCTGCATCAAGTCAGGTTCAGTTATTTTATTAGCATTCCTTCTGTATCATCTGATTGGAAAATAAGATGTGCAAAGCTTTGGCAGGCATTTTTAAGTTTTAGAAGGCTTTATGGAGCTTTGCAGGCATCACACGGTTTTAAAAGGTATTACAAGCTTTAGCAGGATTTATAACTGCTTACAAAGCTGCTACAGCTTTATAAGCAGTTGATTTTATAAGAAATCTGTGTTAGTGTAATCAATATACCCCAGATGTCCCTTCTGACATTAAAATTCCACATCATAATTCTGGCTTCCTATATCTATACCCACACACCTAAGACACCTAAGCCCACCGGGCTGTCAATGAAGTCAAACATATCCCATGAGAAGACAAAACAATCCATACAAAACGGAGAACCACGAAAATGAACCCAATCCAATCAATCACCAGCCATCTCTTAGACCTCCTGTTCCCGCGCCGGTGTCCTGTCTGCGCCCGGATTGTCATGCCCAGGGGCAATCTCATCTGCCCTGAATGTATGAAAAAACTGTCCTGGGTGCACAGGCCAACCTGCAAAAAATGCGGAAAGGAGGTACTAAGCGACACCATTGAGTACTGTTATGATTGTACAAAGCACAGAAGGAGCTTTGATTACGGCCTTTCCCTGGTTAATTATGATGACATTGCCAGTAAGTCCATGGCTCAGATAAAATACAACAACAAGCGCGAATACCTGGACTTTTACAGTGAAGCCATGTTCAGGGGATTGGGGAAGCGGATCCTGCGTATGAAGGCAGACGTCCTGGTACCTGTCCCGGTCCATCCGTCCCGTTTAAGGATAAGGGGATTCAATCAGGCAGAAGAACTGGCATGGCGGCTGTCTGAAAAGACAGGAATACCTGTAGACAGATCAATCCTGAAACGCAGCAAAAAGACTGCCCCGCAGAAATCATTAGACCCATCAGGCCGCCTGAAAAACCTGGAACAGGCATTTACAGCAGGACACATTCCCCCGAATATCCATTCCGTAATCCTGGTAGATGACATCTATACCACTGGAAGCACCATTGAAGCATGTACACGGGTGTTGAAAAAAGCCGGGATGGAACATGTGTATTTTGTCACGATTTTTATCGGACATGGGCAGTAATAAGTAAACATTAAAACCCTGCAATTCTAAAACGTAGTCTGAATCCGTCATCTAAATCCATCATCTGAATCCATCCCCTGAATCCATCCCCCCCTCCCGCCGCCCCGCTTCCGTGGCCGTGTTTTACGATTGGATTTCAATACAAAAACCGTAAGAAAGCATGCATTGACGCCCCATATTGCCCACAGTATAATAAAAGATACATATAGAAAGGACAATGCGTATGGTACAGAACAGAACCGAAGGGATTAAGAAAATGTCTCCGGTGCCAATGCCTGAAAATATCAAACAGGCGAAGCTGGTGTCAATGCTGCACAGAGGCAAGATCATACTTGCAGCTACAATACTTGCATCCATCTGCCTGTGGTTGCCGGGAAGCGGAAAACTGCCCGGAACATCTGTTTTTGCTCAGGAAACCGTGCAGCAGGAAACTGGAACACCGGAAACAGAAGAGAAAATAAATACCCCTGCTGAACTGAATGAATGGTATAGTCGCCAAACAGGGACAGATAATAAGATTGGTGTTATCTCCAAAGAACTGGTCATTACGGATGAAACCATATTGTTGGGAGCGCCCATAACTGATGGAGCCGGAGCTAACCGTTACTCAGACCAGACCGTAAAGACCGGAAACCGCAATACGGCCCGGAATCCAAACCATGGCCCGGTCCAAATCAAAATCCAGAGGGAAAAAGACGGGTCAGGCGGCATTATCAGGATCAGGGGCAATGGTTCCCTTATCATCAATGACCCGAATCTGCTCATTACCGGGCCGGACCGCCTGATTTCAGTGGAAGGCAATGGAAAACTGAATTTAAACCAGGGAAAAATAAAATTGGACAATACAAAACCGGATACCCCGGCCATTGTCTGCAGGAATAAGGAGCAGCAGATAAAAGTAAGCCCGGAATTCAATGAAGGCAGTCCGTTATATTTTGCCCCTCTTCCTGAGCCTGTTCCGCCGGATGAAACCGAGCCCCAGCCGGAACCGGAACCCCCGGGGCAGAATCCGGAAACATATCTCACGGAAGCCCTGCTCATGAACATCAATGCAGATGGAAGCGGAACCGCCAGGCTGCGGTTCCAGAACCTGCCCCCTGATATCACCGCCCTGTACATTTACCGCAGTGAAGACGGAAAGTCATGGACAAAGGAAAAGAACCGTGTGGAGACATCCGTTGCCCAAGGCGGCCAGGGCACGGCAGAATATGAGAATTTCCTGAAGGAGCCAGGCAATATCCTGAACCGCAGTATTGTGGAGGATGAATACCTGACCTACCGTTTCCAGTCAGATAACCGCTCATTTTATGTGAAGGCCAGAATAGAATGGCCGGACGGAGCCATCGACACCCCCAAGATAAGGGTGGCCATACCGGATTATACCGGACAGGGCCTGACCTTCTCCTACGGATGGGGTGGTTATGGGGGAAGCGGATACGGAAACAGCTATAATTCATACGGAAGCGGTAAAGGCAGCTCCTATGGCAATTCCTCCGGCACAGGAGGCAGTGCGGAAGGGGAAACTGATGCACCGGAAGGCCCGATTCGGCGGGGAGGAGGCCGCAGCAGGAATCATTACACGCCATCCCTGCCGTCCCAGCCATCCCAGTCATCCCCAATAGCAACCAGACCCATTGCCACAGCCACGCCATCTAATGCCATGGCTGCCGGAAGCGGCATATCAGCAGGGGAAGCCGGTGAGGCCCAGGAAGATGATGGTGAAAATGCAATACCCGTCCAGGAACCGGAATTGATGGAAGAAAATGATATCCAAAATATGGAATCCGGCCTGCCCGGTGAGCCGGAGGAAAATCAAGGCCCGGACAAAAAGCTGCAATATACGGTAATGGCCGCAGCGGTAATCCTCCTCACAGGGGGGACGGTCTTCTGTCTTCGCCATAGAAGGGGAAACAGGATAGGACAAAAAGAGACAGGACAAAAGGATAGAGGACAAAAGAAGAAGCAGGATAAATAAAAGGAAAACCAAACAGGACAGGACAAAATACATCCGGAAACCATGTGGAACTATGCGGAACACATGGGGAACCAGCCAGAAAAAAGACCTAAAAAACCTTGACGTATCGACATATATATGGTATAGTAGTCAGGCGAATGGAAGAGCTTAGGTCTTTTTTTTATGCTCAAAATTAAGTATCTAAGCAGCAAAATGTGAACTACGATAATATAAGTGGAGGTGGAAGTCGTGCGCACAAAAATTACACTGGCATGTACAGAATGCAAACAACGCAACTATAACATGACTAAGGACAAGAAAACTCATCCGGACCGTATGGAAACCAAGAAGTACTGCAGATTCTGCAAGAGACATACCATGCATAAGGAAACCAAGTAATCCTGTTCAGTAAAGGACGTGATAATATGGAAGAGAATACAGTGTCAACTGTAGAAACCACAGAAAAAACGGCCAAGGCTGACAAGGCAGAGAAGAAATCAGCTAAGAAGGAGAAAAAGCCTAGCTTTTTCAAAGGGCTGAAAAAAGAGTACAAGAAAATCGTCTTTGCTGACAAGGAAACAGTAGCAAAACAGACAGTGGCAGTGCTGTTCATGTCAATCTTCATCGGCGTGGTAATTGCTGTCCTGGACCTGGTCATGAAGTTTGGTTTAAGCTTTATTTTATAAAGTGAAGCAAACTCATGATAGGGATTGAATTAAAGGCGAGGGTGATTGTATGTCAGAAGCACATTGGTATGTAGTCCATACCTACTCAGGTTATGAGAACAAAGTCAAGGTCGATATTGAGAAGACAATTGAAAACAGAAACCTTCAGGACCAGATCTTAGAGGTATCCGTACCCATGCTTCCTGTAGTGGAGCTTAAGAACGGTGTGGAGAAAAAAGCTGACAAGAAGATGTTCCCGGGTTATGTGCTCATCAACATGGTCATGAATGACGACACATGGTATGTGGTGCGCAACACCCGCGGTGTCACGGGCTTTGTGGGTCCGGGCTCCAAACCGGTTCCTCTGACAGAAGAAGAGATGGCCAGCCTGGGCTTCAGGAGAGAAGAAGACGTCTTAGTCGATTTTGAAGTTGGAGATATGGTTGTTGTTATCTCCGGTGCATGGAAGGATACTGTCGGAGCCATCAAGGCGATTAACGACAGCAAGAAAACCATCACAATGCATGTAGAAATGTTTGGCCGTGAGACACCGGTTGAACTGGGATTTGCTGAAGTCAAGAGGATGTAGGCGGTCCTTTGCAACACAAAGAATCAGCTTTTGCAGGGCAAGGGCTGGTGGGAGGGACATTCCCGACAATACCACATAATTTTAGGAGGTGCCTAAGATGGCAAAGAAAGTAACAGGATATATCAAATTACAGATTCCAGCTGGCAAAGCAACACCAGCACCACCAGTTGGACCAGCACTTGGTCAGCACGGTGTCAACATCGTTCAGTTTACCAAGGAATTCAACGCAAGAACAGCAGATCAGGGCGATATGATCATCCCTGTAGTCATTACCGTATATGCGGACAGAAGCTTCAGCTTCATCACCAAGACCCCGCCTGCAGCAGTACTGATTAAGAAAGCCTGCAACATCAAGACCGCTTCCGCTGTTCCTAATAAGAACAAGGTTGCTGTCCTTAAGAAGGCTGACCTTCAGAAGATTGCAGAGACCAAGATGCCAGACTTAAATGCCGCCAGCTTAGAAGCTGCCATGAGCATGATTGCAGGAACTGCAAGAAGCATGGGCGTTACCGTCGAGGAATAAGAATTGGTGTATGAATCCGTATGCCCTTGAGCAAGGCACCGGGTTACTGGAGCATTTTCCCGTTATATGAACGTGGGAGGGAGATTCCCCGTCAATACCACTAGGAGGTTATTAAAATGAAATCAGGTAAAAGATATGCAGAGGCTATAAAGAATGTAGACCGTACTGCACTTTATGACGTAGCAGACGCAATCGCATTAGTTAAGAAGAATGCATCTGCAAAATTTAACGAGACTGTAGAAGTCCATATCAGAACAGGATGTGACGGACGTCATGCTGACCAGCAGATCCGTGGCGCCGTTGTACTGCCTCACGGAACAGGTAAGACCGTACGTATCTTAGTATTTGCAAAAGGACCAAAGGCTGACGAGGCTCAGGCTGCAGGTGCTGATTACGTTGGTGCTGAGGAACTGATTCCGAGGATCCAGAACGACGGATGGCTGGATTTTGACGTTGTTGTAGCTACTCCTGACATGATGGGCGTTGTTGGCCGTCTGGGCCGTGTACTTGGACCCAAGGGCTTAATGCCAAACCCAAAGGCTGGCACCGTGACCATGGACGTAACCAAGGCCATCAACGATATCAAAGCTGGTAAGATTGAATACAGACTTGACAAGACAAACATTATTCACGTGCCAGTAGGAAAAGCTTCTTTCACAGAGGAGCAGTTAGCGGACAACTTCCAGACGCTTATTGATGCAATCATGAAAGCGAAGCCAAGCACAGTTAAGGGTGCATACCTTAAGAGCGTTGCCCTGACCTCAACCATGGGACCTGGCGTTAAGCTGAATGTAGGTAAGCTGGTCAACTAATTGATTGCAGTAATATAGACGGTGTCATCCCGCAGTAAAATGAGGCTTGACATCAATCATACAATGTGATATGATACCACAGTATTGAATGCCCTGAGACAGCAGGTACCGTAAGGTGTAAGGCGTAACCGCCTGCCGAGGAACATACAAAACTCTGATTATTCATGATGAGATTTTGCAGACCTCTCTGTCCATATGGCAGAGAGGTCTTTATGTATTCCATGCTATGACGGTTTTCAATGCAAGAATAAAATAAGGAGGTAAACCATTCATGGCAAAAGTTGAATTAAAACAGCCAGTTGTAGACGAAATCAAGGGAGTACTTGAAGGCGCTGCAGGCGCAGTCATCGTTGATTACCGCGGTCTGACTGTAGAGCAGGATACCCAGCTGCGTAAGAAATTAAGGGAAGCTGGTGTGACCTACAAGGTATACAAGAACACCCTGATTAAGCGTGCAGCAGAAGGAACCGAATTTGCAGCACTTGAACCACAGCTGGAAGGACCGACCGCATTAGCAGTATCCAAGGAAGATGCGACCGCTCCTGCAAGGATTTTAGCAGAATTTGCTAAGACAGCACCTAAGCTGGAGCTGAAGGCATCCATCGTTGAAGGAACCTACTACGACCAGGCCGGAACCCAGGTTATTGCAACCATCCCATCCAGGGAAATCCTGCTGGGCAAGCTGCTTGGCAGCATCCAGTCTCCTATCACCAACCTGGCCCGCGTACTCAATCAGATTGCGGAGAAGAACGGTGGGGCTGCAGAAGCATAATCACCTTATCTTTTGCATGGGACAGCAGGGCGTCATCAGCTGCCTGATTAGGAATCAGTGATTAGTATCAATAGATATATAATCAATGATAAGGAATAAGATTGGAACATCATTCAGGCCCATCAGGGACTGAAGATGAGTTAAAACAACATTTAACATGTAATACCGAATACCAAATACTAAATATCAAACAGGAGGAACATAAAATGGCAAAGTTAACAACCGCTGAGTTTATCGAAGCTATCAAGGAATTATCCGTATTAGAACTGAACGAATTAGTAAAAGCATGTGAGGAAGAGTTTGGCGTATCCGCAGCAGCAGGCGTTGTAGTTGCAGCAGCAGGCGCTGGCGCAGCAGCAGCTGAAGAGAAGACCGAATTTGACGTAGAGCTGACCGAGGTTGGTCCAAACAAGGTTAAAGTCATCAAGGTTGTACGTGAAGTTACCGGCTTAGGCCTTAAGGAAGCTAAAGACGTAGTTGATGGCGCTCCAAAGGCAATCAAGCAGGGCGTATCCAAGGAAGAGGCTGAGGATGTTAAGGCTAAATTAGAGGCTGAAGGCGCTAAGGTTACCCTGAAGTAATTTAACTTTATATCTTCAACATTACATCTTGAAAAAGCTTGTAACAAGGCGGCTGTCAGAGAAATCTGGCGGCCGCTTTTTGTGGACTTATTTTACAACCGCCAATTACCGTGCTTGTCATATTACCTATTTTTCAGAGTAAAATAGTATTGGCTGTGTTCAAGCTTTTCAAGTCATTTTTCTGCCCTGTGGCATTGTTTGTGTGGTGGTTTGTATGATTTACCCTTGTTTATAAAAATGATACCGAACCATAGTTATTAGATGACGGGGATGTCAAATACATTGGTGTACTGACACGATGGCATTCAGATAAACCTCCTTGTCTATTTTCCTGATAGCACAGGTTAAAAATACTCAGCGTAGCCCGCTACGCCTCCGTTTTTTTACCTGCACTCTCAGAAAAATATCCTGCTGAGTTTTACCAGAAGTCATCATGTCACTACACTGGATTTGTTGGAAAATGTTGTATTTCAAAACCCCATGTAAGAATCCTACAAAATTCACATGTAAAAGCCGGATGTTAAGAACTTATATAAGATTCCTGTATGAGTGAGTGGATAAGGATTTTTTTGAAAATGTAAACACTTACAATTTTCCATTAAAATCCCTTGCATATTTTTAGATAATGTTGTATAGTAATCTCAGAAATAAAGCGATAGTGCTTCATATGTAAAAATGTAAGCACTTACAAAAAGCAATCCAATTTTTAATCCTATGGAGGTAGCAGACATGAGCAATAATGTAAAAGAGACAGTTATCCAGTTTGGCGAAGGCGGATTCCTGCGTGGATTCGTAGATTACTTCTTCCACAAACTTCAGGAAAAGGGCTTATATGATGGAAAAATCGTTGTAGTGCAGCCAATTGAAAAAGGAATGTGCCAGATGCTGGCCGACCAGAACTGCGAATACAATCTGTTTCTCCGCGGCATTGATAATGGAGAAGTAGTTAATGAGCATACCCATGTAACATCCATATCCAGAGCGCTGAATCCATACACACAGTATGAGGAGTATATTGCCCTGGCAGAAAGCCCTGACTTAAGGGTACTGGTTTCCAATACAACAGAAGCCGGAATTGAATATCTTGGAACAGAAAAACTCAGCGATATGCCGCCCAAGTCCTATCCTGCAAAATTGTGTCAGTTCTTATATAAAAGGTACAAAGCAGGATTAAAAGGTCTGATTCTCCTTCCATGCGAGCTGATTGATGACAATGGCGACAACTTAAAAAAATGCGTTCTTCAGTATGCAGATCTTTGGGAGCTGGAAGATGGCTTTAAAAATTGGCTTGAAACGGACAATGATTTCTGCAGCACACTGGTAGACCGTATTGTTACCGGTTATCCGAGAGATGAAGTAGAAGAACTGACAAAAAAGATTGGCTACGAAGATAAGTTAATTGATACAGCAGAGATTTTCCATCTGTGGGTAATCGGCGGGCATCATGAGGACGAGCTTCCATTCCAGAAAGCCGGCTACAATGTTGTGTGGACCGACGATGTGCATCCATATAAGAAGAGAAAGGTCCGTATCCTAAACGGCGGCCACACCTCCATGGTTTTAGGCGCATATCTTTATGGGCTTGAGACAGTAGGTGAATGCATGAAGGATGAAAAAGTTTCTTCCTTCCTTAAGAAATGCATCTTTGAAGAAATCATTCCTACCATAGGGGATACAGAAGACAACCGTAAGTTCGGCGCAGCTGTGCTGGAGCGTTTCTCCAATCCATTTATTAAGCACCTGCTGTTAAGCATTGCCCTTAATTCCGTGAGCAAGTTCCAGGTACGTGTCCTTCCAACCATACTGGAATACAAAGAGAAGTTTGGAAAATACCCTGCAGCCCTGACTTTCTCCATGGCGGCCCTTATCTCCTTCTACCGTACCGATAAGGCAAATGACGGCGAAGAAATCCTTGCGTTCATGAAGACTGCCTCTGTAGAAGACATCATGAAGCGTGAAGACTACTGGCACGAAGACCTGAGCGAGATGATTCCAATGGTTCAGGAATACTACGATTTAATCCAGGACAAGGGAATGGCAGAAGCATACAGCGCTGTTTTGGCAAAATAAATGTCAATAAAATGAGCATCAGAAAAATGGTACCTGATACCAAAAATCGGGTATCATTTTTTATTACCCTCAAATTGTACAAATATAAGTACAAATTTCGAAAGACCTTTGCTTTTTGTAATAATTACGTAAGAAAATGCACAGGTAAATGTTATGGTATTTTCCTCGGATTTATACTATACTAAATGCGTGTGATGGAGTTGGAAAGCTTCCATTGGTAAATTGTCTAATTTACGCATTTTTAGTAGAATTTGCAAAAAATGCAAAAAAACTATTGATAATTTTCCTTATCCGAAGTATAATCAACTCGTAATGCAATTAGGAATTTCAAAAAGTATTTCAAAAAGAAAAAGGAGAGTGCATTAATTATGAGAAAGCAGACAAAATTAGTTGCTGTATTATCAACAGCAGCACTGCTCGCTATTGGTGCATCCATGACTTCTTTCGCAGCTCAGGGTTGGGCCGAGGAAGATGGTACTTGGGTATACTACGACAGGAATGGCGACAGAGTAACTGATAAGTGGGCTAAGTCCGGTAATAACTGGTATTACTTAGACAGCGATGGCGAGATGGCTATCGATACCCTGATTGAGGATGGCGACAACTACTACTATGTAGATGTTAATGGCGTTATGGCTTCTAATCAGTGGGTTGCTATCGAGAACGAGGATGCAGGCGATGATGATGAGCCAGAGAATTACTGGTACTATTTCCAGGCTAATGGTAAAGCATTAACCAACGGAAATAACAGCAACATCGCATTAAAGACTGTTAACGGCAAGAAGTATGCCTTTGACGAAGAAGGTAAGATGCTGTACGGCTGGGTTGCAAAAGACAACGCAGAGCGTATCGACAATACAGACGGTGATGGCTTCAAGACCGGTGACTATTACTTCGGTGACGAGAACGACGGTGCAATGACCGTTGGTTGGTTACAGATGGATATCACATATGATGAAGCAACCAGCGATTACGAGTTTGCTCCTGTATTTAATGATGATGAGGATCAGACACGTTGGTTCTACTTCCAGTCTAATGGTAAGAAAGTTAAGGCTGATGGAGCAAGAGAAGCAAAAGAGAAGACCATCAATGGTAAGAAATATGCATTTGACCAGTATGGTGCTATGACAGCTGAGTGGTCTCTGGATCGTGAAGATGCTGATAAGCTGGCTACAGCTGATCGTGCACATAGCGATAACAGCACAGCAACAGGAAACAGCGTTACTGCTAGGTATGCTCAGGAGTGGAGATACTTCAATAGCGTAGAAGATGGTTCCAGAATCAGCAAGGGCTGGTTCAAGGTAGTTGCAGCTGAATGGCTGAACAACGATAAGTTTGATGATGATGAGGATTCCTGGTACTATGCAGACGGCAGCGGCAATCTGTATGCTGGTGAGTTCAAGACCATCAAGGGTAAGAAGTATGCATTCCGTGATGATGGCCGTATGGTTGATGGCCTGAAGTTCATCAAGGATTTGGGTACAGGCTTAAGCGTAAGAGCTGATGATGATGGATCTCTTCCATTCGATACTGAGGATGACTTCAATGATAGTGCCCTTCAGTATGAGAAGCAGGGATATAGCTGCTACTACTTCGGTGATGGTAATGATGGTTCTATGAAGACCAACAAGACCAGCATTGATATCGATGGCGATAAGTTTAATTTCTACTTCCAGAAGTCTGGCTCCAAGAAGGGTGCTGGTTTAACTGGTGAGAAGGATGACAAGTATTATCAGTCTGGTAAGATGCTTGCAGCTGGTAAGGATGAGAAGTATCAGGTAATTCAGAAGGTTAGCACAGCAACTGAAGAAGGATATAAGAAGTTGGCTGATGTTGATGATTTCTTAGATGCTATTACTGCTAGCAACTATGCTGATCACACCAATAGTACTGATGCAGTCAAAGAAGCACAGTTAGCAACAGTTGGTGTTAACAAGAAGGGTGAAGATATCAAGGATCTGTACATGATTAATGGTGGCAGTGGCCTGTCTTCTGATAATTATTTCTTAGTAAACACATCTGGTAAGGTTATTGACAGCAAGACCAAGAGCACTGATGGTAGTGATTTCGTATACGTTACTGCAAAGGGCGGAAAAATTCTTGCTATCTACAGCGAAGACTAATTATTAGTTAGTTAGACTTAGTAGTATGATTTAGGGGGAAGCGTTGTGACTGATTTAATATTAAATTAAGTCACAACGCTTCTTTTTTAATAAGAATAAAGGAGAGGAAATATATGATATATAAAAAGCTTAGACCATTGGTGTTGGCATTATTGATTTCTGCATCATCAGCTTTTCCTGCAATGGCAGATAGCGCTGCAACAACCATGGAAAACAGCGGTGCATATCTCTTTGAATGGCGTCCTGTGGACTGTGGAGATGGCCATTCCTTTGCAATTCTAGTAGGCGGTAATACGATTTATGAAAGTGATGTCATACTGAGCAGAGGGTATGATTATGCATATACTTTTAAACCAATGGAGTATTCAAGGCCGTGGGGACAAGTCCCGGATTTGGTTAATATTGATGGAGTATGGGGGATTCCGGAGAATTGGACATCCATGCCGGAAGGAAGTCAGCCAGTTACACGTATTGTTCTTTATACCAACAATAAGAATCTGTCCAGTAATGAAAGATATGTAGATGTTGTCCATCTTCCCGGTAATGTAAATAGTGCAGAATTGCCACCGGAAGTAAGAAAATACTTGATTAATGTAGATGGATCCGATGCAGGTGCATATAATGGAACCATTACCTCTGGTTGGGTACAGGAAAATGGCCAATATAAATATAGGAAGCCGGATGGTACGTTTGTGTCAAATGGATGGTTAAAGGTTAACGACCAATCCTATTATATGAATGAAAATGGAATCATGCTTACAGATACAATTACTCCTGATGGGATTTATGTAAATGCAAGTGGTGAAAAGACGAATTATATACCAGGTTGGTATCACGATGAAAAGGGATGGCGTTATATACAGAAAAACGGTTATTATGCCGGCGCTACCTGGATTCAAGGTGATGACGGGAAATGGTATTATATTAATATTGGAACATATATGGAAATCGATGATACTACACCAGATGGCTACCGGGTAGACGCTAACGGTGTATGGGATGGACAGCCGTCTACCATTGACAACACAAAGAATCTTGGACCAGGTGCAACATCAGAGGCTGACGCTGAAGGCTGGGAGGCGTCTGGAGATAATTGGAAATATAAATTATCTGATGGAAATTATGTAACAAATGCATGGAGAGAGGTAGACGGAAAGTGGTATTACTTTAACGGCGACTCTCTGATGGTTACAAATCAGACCACACCTGATGGCTACTATGTGGGAGCAGATGGTGTGTGGAATAATTAGTTTTTGTGATTTGGCCCCAAAAAGTTAGACAAAAAGTAATGGTTACGCAACTAAAAAGGATTGAATCCTATATTAGATAGGACTTAGTCCTTTTAGTTTTGCGGCTTTATGATAAGGGCACTTTTTATGCATGGTTCCAAGTTTTGCTGATTTTGAGCATGCCAAATAAGCTTTCGCATTATCCTATGATGTACAGTGGAGTATCCGAGTCCGGAAGGGCTTGAGGTTCCGGATTCCGTAGCTACTTCGTTTTAATACCTTTATCTTGTTGTTGAATCCTTCTGATGGACCATTGGTCAGCTCGTATTTGAAGGCGTTCAGGGTTTCCATCCGCCAGGTTCTGTAGGTTTTGACACAGTCCTCAAATTTTTTAATCCCGAAGCCAGGTGCATCCGCAATCCAGTCAACGGATTCCCGCTGCTGACGGTAGGCCTTCATCTGGCAGATATCATAAAACCACTCCCCATGCGGTGCGCCTAGCGTAGGCCTCATTGTACAGAAGCATCAGATTACAAGCCCGTCCTCGTCCTTTAGCTTTTTATAGCGGGTCAGGATGAGCTTGCGGCTACGTTTGTAATACCCACGCAGGGAAATTGGCATGGGCTTCTGAAGCCGTCTGCGTACATTTAATGGCCCATGTGATTTGGCGGATGAAATGGTATTTAACCACAATAATCTTTGCGTTTGGGAAGAACGTCCGTGCAGGCGCTATATAGGGCCGCCACATGTCGTAGATGAAGAACTTTACATTCTAGGCATTCTTTCCTGAGGTTACTACGCCAATAATTAGCCAGATGACTCTGAGTCCGGTTTGGAAGGATATCGAGGATGCGCCGCTTTTTCGGATTAACCAGGATGCTTTGATATCTGCTGCTGGAAGCGTTCCCTTTGAATTCGTCAATGGAAAGTGCCTGAGGGAGCCGGTCGGGCGGAGGATAGCTGATGGTATCCAGGAGCCGGCAGACCGTCTGGACGGAAACACCGGTAAGCCCAGCAATCTGTTTCACGGAAAAGGTCTGGCGGAGCAGGGAGACAATGTAGAATGCAAGCCTGCGTGTCCTGCGGTGGTAGCTGGGCAGGAAAGAGCAGGGTTCCGTAAAACGTTTGCGGCAGGAGGTACAGAGGTAACGCCGTTTACGAAGGACCTGGATTACGTGTTTGCCCCGTAATGGGATGTCCTGGACCTCCTGCAGACGGTAATCATGGACCCGTCTGGTTTTAGCCCCACAGCAGAGGCAGGTCTGTTCTGTCGGTTGTGACAGGATAAAAATTTTAATGAAAGAGTCCGCCTGGACTATTTTTTTTAATCGAGACACCTTCCAAGCCAAGGAAAGTCTTGGTATAATTAGGGTACATCTATAAGGGTCATCTCCGTATACATTAAACTTTAATCGGAGTAATGGTTTTGGGAGGCTTCTTATAGATGTATTTTATTACAATCAAAAGAATGTTGGAAGTGTGCTTTTCAGCGAGACCGTTTTAAATTTTGTGTAAACTCAAAAAACTGATACAAGATATGTCATTGGTTACCAAAGGGTAAAGCCGTTTTTTGGGCCTTGCCCTTCCTCTGTATTATAATGCTGTTTTTGGGCATGTCAAGAAAAACTGATTTGGCAGCCCGCTTCTGCTTATAATCAGGATAAACGCTCCTCGAAATATATCTCCAGCTGGGAGTGAATCTGGCCCCAGTCCTGAGGTGCCCGGTCCATTTCTTCGTGATGTCCATCATCGCCAGATATAGCATTTTTAACAGGCTGTCATCAGAAGGAAATACCGTCTTTGACTTTGTCACTTTCCGTAGCTGGCGATTGAACCCCTCTATCGTATTTGTCGTGTATATCAGGCGTCTCACCGCTTCTGGATATTTGAAGTATGTTGACAGATCTGCCCAATCCTCTCTCCAGGATTCCGATATCTTGGGGTACTTACCATCCCATTTCTCACTGAAATCTTCCAGGGCACCCAAGGCTGCATCCTCTGTCGGTGCAGTATATACCCGCTTTAAATCAGCCATTAGCGGCTTGATTTCTTTGTAGGATACGAATTTCGTTGTGTTCCGGATCTGATGGATGATGCACTGCTGAATCCCTATCTGGGGGTATACCGCTTCGATTGCCTGGGGGAATCCCGTCAGGCCGTCTACACATGCAATCAGGATATCATTCACTCCGCGGTTTTTCAATCCGTTCAGGATGGACAGCCAGAACTTTGCACTTTCATTTTGCCCCACATACATCCCCAGGACATCCATCCTTCCATCCATGCCAATCCCTATGGCGATGTATACCGCCTGCTTTGAAATGCGTCCTTCGTTGCGTATATGGTAATGGATTGCATCCAGAAATACAACGGCGTATATCTCATCCAGAGGGCGTTCCTGCCACTCTTTTACGATGGGGGGTATCTTGTCTGTGATACGGCTTATGGTGCTGTCGGAAATGTCAATCCCATAGAGTACCCTCATGTGGCTCCCGATGTCATCCGTAGTCATCCCTTTTGCGTACATGGAGATGATCTTTTCCTCCATGTCCTGAGTGACCGTGTTTTGATATTTCTTGATGACCTGCGGTTCAAACTCCCCGGCCCTGTCCCTGGGTATATCAAGCCCCATATTGCCGTAGCTGGTATGCATGGTCTTTTGGGAATGTCCGTTGCGGCTGTTGCCCCTATCCTTGTTGCGGTAATCGTATTTGGAATAGCCCAGTTCCTCGTCCAGCTCCTCGTCCAGAGCACCCTCTAGAATGACCGACATCATGTCCCTCATGATTGCATTCACATCGGTACCGTCTTTGATTTTCACATCATTCTGTTTTAAATAGCCCTTCATGAGCTCCCGCATAGCAGCTTTCTGTGGTGTGTCGTTTTTTCTTGCGATAATAAAACCTCCAAACTGTGTGATTTTATCTTACATCAGTTTGGAGGTTTACACAATCTTTGGGATAGTCCCGAAGTGCTTTTCAGCACACTTCCAACATTCAGTATAGAACCAGTTTTCTTTCCAAGACTTTGATATTTTGGGGTACTCCGCATCCCATTCGTCTCCGAAATCTTCCAAGGCCTCCAACCAATGCTGCATCCTCTATTGGTGCGGTATATACCCGCTTTAAATCAGCCATCAGGGGTTTGATTACTTTATAGGATAGAAACCGTAGTATTCCGAATCTGATGGATTATGTACTGCTGAATCTCCGTTTGGGGGTATACCGCTTCAATGGCTTGGGGAATTCCGTCAGTCCGTCCACACACGCAATCAGGATATCATTTACTCCCTGGGTTTTCAGACTGTTCAGGATGGACAGCCCGAACTTTGCGCTTTCGTTTTGTCCCACATATATGCCCAGGATGTCTTTCCTGCCATCCATACCAATCCCTATGACTATGCCATAGCCTGCTTCACAACATGCCCTTCATTACGTATATGGTAATGGACTGCATTCGGGAATACGACTGCGTAAATCCCATCCAGAGGGCGTTCCTGCTATTCTTTTACGATAAGAAATACCTTGCTGTGATGCTGCTTATGGTGTGCTGTCAGAGATGTTGATGCCGCAAAAAATCCGCATATGGCTCTCGTTGTCATTTGTAGCCATCCCCCTTGCATACATGGAGATGATTTTTCCTCCATGTCCTGCGTGGCTGTGTTCTGCTATTTCTTGATTATCTGCGGTTCAAAATCCCCATTCTGGTCTCTGGGAATATCAAGCCCCTATGTCTCCATCGCTGGTATAGATGGTCTTCTGTAAATGTCCATTCCAGCTGTTCACCGTATCTTTGTTCCGGTAATCGTACTTGGAATAGCTTAGTTCCTCATCCAAAGTTCCTCCCAAAATGACTGACATCATATCCTTTATGATGGCATTCACATCAGAACCGCCTTTGATTTTTACATCATTCTGTTTTAAGTAGTCTTTCATGAGTTTCCGCATAGCGGCTTTCTATGGTATATCATTTTTTCTTGCCATGATACCCCCCAAAAAACTGTGTGATTTTGTCTTACATCAGTTTTTGGGGAGGGGGCACAAAATTTGAAACTCCCTCTTCTATAATATCGATTTTATCATAGAAGGTCTTTTATTAATCTAAAATAAACTCTTTATGCCATAGCTTTACTATATCTACCGAATAAGTCTCAGAGAATGTCTATTCTACCCATACACCATCAGAATTAACATTATAGCCATCCGGAGTCTGCTGGTCTATAACCATTAAAGAATTTTCATCGAAATAATACCATTTCCCATCAGCCTGTTTCCAAGCATTGGTTACGTATGCGCCATCCTCCTGCTTGTATTTCCAGCCGTTATCCGTATTCTCCCAACCGGCAAAACCTGACCCTCCTGGTCCTGGGTTTATATTATTGGAAATAGTACTAGATTCCCCATTCCATACACCGCTCTCATCCACATAAAAGCCATCCGGGGTTGTGGTGTTAACCGCCATGTAAGCCCCAATATTGAAGTAATACCATTTTCCATCCGTATCCTGAATCCAAGTTGCGGCGGCGTAATACCCATTTTTCTGTATATACCTCCAGCCCTTTTCATCGGAAACCCAGCCCGGCTTATAGCTTACCTTTTCGCCGTTTGGATTGACATAGGTTCCGTCCGGGGCATAGGTATCTGTCAACCTGACACCATTTTCATCCATGTAATATGTTTTCTCATCTACAGTAAGCCAACTGTTGGATACATAACTCCCATCCGGTTTCCGGAAAGTCCACTGACCGCTGTCATTCTGTACCCATCCAGCGGTTTCTGTCCCTTCGTAGGCACCTGCATCAGAGCCATCCACGTTAATCAGATATTTGCGGACTTCCGGAGGCAGACTGGATGAATCCACATTGCCAGGAAGATGGACAACATGTATATACCGTTTATCCGTGTCCAGATTCTTATAGTTGGTCTTAAGTACTATCTGTAAGGTAGGCTGGGCTCCTTCCGGAAGAGAAGGCCAGTTCTCCGGAATCGCCCAGACACCGTCCACATTCACCAAATCCGGTACCGTGCCCCAGGGTCTTGAATACGTTGCGGGTTCAAATGTGTAGGCATAATCATATCCACGGTTCAATATGACATTGCTCTCATTAATCGTGTTTCCGCCTACAAGGATGGCAAAGGACACGCCATCCCCACAGTCTACTGGACGCCACTCAAACAGGTAAGCACCGCTATTCTCCATAGTTATACTGCTTGATGCATCTGCGAAGGCCGGAAACGCAGCCCCCACAGATAGTGCCATCGCCATTCCAAATACCACTAATTGCTTTTTCAGCATGAATTAGTACCTCCTAGATATACGTATTGAATGTTTTAAGTAATCTTGTAAACAAAAAAGAAGCGTTGCGACTAATCATATATCCCAATCAGTCACAACGCTCCCCCTTAAATTGTTATTTGAGCAAAACTACTACCTGTGTATAATTAACTCTCAACATAGATGATTCTAACAACACCCTTGTTATCGGTTACGTATACATAATCGCTGCCGTCTTTGCTCTTGCTCTTGCTGTCAATTACTTTACCAGATGTATTAACCAGCTTGAAGTCACCTGTATTTAAACCAGTGTAATCAATTACATACAACTCAGACAAATCTGCGGTCTTCTTGCTGAAGGAAACGCCTGTTACCTTATTGGCTTCTGCTACATCAGCATCAGTCACATTCCCCTTAGCACTTACCTTCGTACCAACTTCGCCTAAGAATGCATCTACATCATCAAGCTTGGTATATCCGCCAGTAACAGCCTGGATTACCTGATACTTCTCATCAGAGCCTGCCTTCAGCAACATACCAGACTGATAGTACTTGCTATCCTTCTCGCCTGTCTTACCAGCACCCTTGTTGCTTCCAGACTTTTCAAAGAAGAAGTTGTAGTTATCACCATCAATTGAAATCGTAGCTTTATTGGTCCTCATGGCACCATCATCACCACCGCCGAAGTAGTAGCACTTATAGCCTGAGTTCTCGTACTTAGGAGCATTATTAAGGAAATCATCCTCTGTATCGAACGGACCAAAAGCTGCTTCATCATTATCGTCAGCTTTAACTGTGAGTCCGCCATTTTCCTCCTTGATAAACTTCAGTCCATCAACCATGCGGCCATCATTCCTAAATGCATACTTCTTGCCCTTGATGGTCTTGAAGTCACCTGCATACAAATCACCGCTTCCATCAGCATAGTACCAGGCATCCTCATCATCATCATACTTCTCATCATTCAGATATTCTGCGGATACTACCTTGAACCAGCCCCTGCTCTGCTTTGCACCGTTCTCAACATCGTTGAAATATCTCCACTGCTGAGCATACTTAGCTGTTACAGAATTACCAACCTCAGAATTACTCTTGCTGGCTACGATATCAACACCACTCTTGGAAGCTTCATAGATATCTGCAGACCACTCAGCTACCATTGCACCATACTGGTCAAATCCGTACTTCTTACCATTGATGGTCTTCTCTTTTACTCTGTCAGCATCATCAGATTTAACTTTCTTACCATTAGACTGGAAATAGAACCAACGGGTCTGGTCTTCATCATCTGTAAATACAGGTGAAATTGCGTTATAAGTATCATTATCAACATCGGTATACGTAATATCAATCTGTAACCATCCGGTGGTCATAGCACCATCGTCCGCATCGCCGAAGTAGTAATCACCATCTGTGAAACCTTCACCGTCCGTGTTATCAATACGCTCTGGATTGTCTTTTGCTACCCATCCGTAAAGCATCTTGCCTTCATCATCAAAAGCATATTTCTTACCATTTACTGTCTTCAAAGAAACATTATCGCCACTATTCTTTAAAGCCTTACCGTTTGCTTGGAAGTAATACCAGTAATTATCTGGCTCATCGTCTTCACCGGCATCTTCATTTTCAATAGCTACCCACTGATTGGAAGCCATAACGCCATTGATATCTACATAGTAGTAGTTATCGCCATCCTCAATCAGGGTATCGATAGCCATCTCGCCATCACTGTCTAAGTAGTACCAGTTGTTACCGGACTTAGCCCACTTATCAGTTACTCTGTCGCCATTCCTGTCGTAGTATACCCAAGTACCATCTTCCTCGGCCCAACCCTGAGCTGCGAAAGAAGTCATGGATGCACCAATAGCGAGCAGTGCTGCTGTTGATAATACAGCAACTAATTTTGTCTGCTTTCTCATAATTAATGCACTCTCCTTTTTCTTTTTGAAATACTTTTTGAAATTCCTAATTGCATTACGAGTTGATTATACTTCGTATATGGAAAATTATCGAAGAATATGAAAGTGATATCCCAAAATAGTCAAGTCTGATTAGGATGATTTTAAACTTAAAGGGCTTTGTTTTAAGAAAAAAGTCTCTATTGAGGATATGGTCCGCAATATACTTGAAATATAAGTCATAAATATTGGTAAAAATATGCATAGTTTTTTAAAGGATGGATTTATAAAGTTGCGTTATTATGAGCAAAATGATATACTGTAATGGCATTATGAATTTCCGCCTTTTTTTGTTTATTTATAGAGAATTTATATTTTATAAAATATAGGATAGAGAGATGAGTGGTTATAGGATGGAAGCACAAGAGAAAGAAAAACAAATTGATTTTTTAACACATTGGAGAAAAGTAAATAGTATTATAGCAATGGCAGGTACTTTATTAATACTTATTGGACTTCCGCTAGTTTTTCAGCACTATTATTTTAACCTTCTTGATGTAAAATACTATTATTATTGTGCAGTGATAATTGGCATGATAATTGCGGTAATAATTACTGCTTGTATTTTCTTACATCAAGATATGAGAGAGTTTGGTGGGGGTACCCTAAAAAAAATAGTAAGTAGTTTTTCTTTCTGTTCATTGAGATTTGTGGATTGGGCTATGATTGCTTTTATAGTGGCAGCAACAATCTCAACTTTGCAATCGGATTATTTTTACGAATCCTTTTGGGGAAATGAAGGAAGATTTTGTGGACTTTTTTTGATTTTATTATACGGTATTTGCTTTTTTATTATTAGTAAGTGTCTGAATTTTAGGCAGTGGTATTTAGATGTGTTTTTAGCTGCTGGTGTCGTTGTGAGCCTTATTGGTATTTTGCATTTTTTTAATATTGATCCGATTGGATTTAAAGATAATATTTCTCCATATGATTATAATATTTTTACTTCCACGATTGGTAATATTAACACATATACATCGTATATAGCGTTGATTACAGGAGCAAGTGCAGTATTGTTTTCTATGGAAACAAAGACTGCTAAAAAAGTATGGTACGCGCTATGCATGATAGTGGCATTTTGTTCATTGTTGATGGGGGGGAGCGATAATGCTTATTTGGCGTTATTAGCATTATTGGGTATGATGCCTTTATACCTATTCAATAAAATGAGAGGTATAAAAAATTATTTTTCTATTTTAGCTATTATATGTTCAGAGTTTATGCTGATTGGATTTATAAGTGATAAATGGGCTGATAGAGTGCTGGAGATAAGCGGCATTTTTAATATGATATCCGATTTTAGTTTATTGCCCTTTATTACCATGGCTTTGTGGGTGTTTGTGGTTGCATTGTATACGATGGATAGTGCGCAGAAACAGCCTAGAGAAACTAAGATTGCCAGGAACATATGGTTAGGGATGCTTATTGTAGTTGTAGCTATAGTTGCATATATATTATATGACGCTAATTTCCGAGGTAATGGCGATAAATATGGGAGTTTGCAAGCATACCTAGTTTTAGATAATAATTGGGGAACGAATAGAGGATATATTTGGAGATTGGCAATTCGAATTTATAAAGATTTTCCGATATCCCACAAGTTATTTGGGTCTGGACCGGATACATTTGGCATACTTACAGTTACGCAGTATTATGATGAAATGTTAAGAATTTATAATCAAAAATTTGAAAGTGTTCATAATGAGTATTTACAGTATTTTGTTACATTGGGGATAGTTGGCATAATAGCATATCTTAACTTATTAATTTCATCACTTGTAAGGATGATTCGTAGGTCTGGTGGAAATCCGGCTGTAATGGCAATTGTATATTCGGTTATAAGTTATGGCGCCCAAGCTGTTGTGAATATCAGTGTTCCAATTGTTGCTCCAATCATGTTGCTTTTAATTATGATGGGGTTGTCAGATTCTAAAGATAGTATATAGTGTAAACGGAATAGGTAATAGTAAATGTGGAAGATATTTTCTATTGCATCTATATAAGTTTCTGGTGTATTCTTATAGAAGACGCAGGAAGAATAAGTTTCAAGTAAAGGTAAATACAAGTGAAAAAGTTTAGCCAGTATAAACGATTGATAAAATTTATATATGCCATTAATGCTATTGGCCTGGTCGTAGCTGTTTATTGGTTTGTTTGGGTAGGGTATTACAATAAGATTATAGAAGACCCGTTTTGGCGACGAGGAAATTGGCTGATGGTTGCTTTGTATGCAGCATTGATGGCTTTCTTTTATAAAACTTATGGCGGTTTTAAAATCGCCTATTTGAAAATAGGTAATTTAATTTGGTCACAAATATTATCCATTATTTTTGTGAATATAATTTCTTATTTACAAATTGCTCTTCTTGATAAAAAGTTGCATCCAGTATACCCTATGTTTTTGATGACGTTACTTGATTTTGTGATTGTTGCTGTTTGGGCAAATTTTTTTCAATGGATTTATCGAAAGATGTTTCCACCAAAGAGATTACTGCTTGTATATGGCGAACGTCCAGCTTTTCATCTAAGAGAAAAAATTAACTCTAGAGAGGATAAGTACTATTTAGATAGTGCGGTGAATATTTCTGAGGGAATACAAAAGATTATAAAACAAGCAGTGAAATTTGACGCAGTGATTATTGGCGATATTCCTGCACATGAAAGAAATCAATTAATGAAATTGTGCTTTCAGAAATCCATACGTACATATACCGTACCTAAAATATCTGATATTTTACTTCGTACATCTTCCGAACTGGATATTTTTGACTCACCACTATTGCTATCACGTAATGAAGGCTTGCAAATAGAACAGTTAGTTACAAAGCGAGCTTTAGATGTGATATTTTCGATAGTGGGTTTAATTGTGTCAAGCCCTTTTTTTATCATAATCGGATTACTAATAAAATGTACAGATTATGGACCTATATTTTATCGCCAAAAAAGGCTGACTCAAGGCGGAAAGGAGTTCTGCATATGTAAGTTTCGGACAATGATACAAGATGCAGAAAAAGGAATGGGGGCTAGACTGGCAGCAGAAAATGATGAACGCATATTACCTATCGGGAAGTTTCTCAGAAGAACCAGATTGGATGAACTGCCACAGCTGTGGAATATATTAAAGGGCGAGATGTCCGTAGTGGGACCTAGACCGGAGCGCCCAGAACTTGCGGAAAAGATAGAAGAGGAGATTCCAGAATTTTGTTATCGTTTGAAAGTGAAAGCTGGGTTAACGGGTTATGCACAAATTTATGGCAAGTATAACACAACGTCATACGATAAACTGAAATTGGATTTAAAATATATTAGAAACTATTCACTTTTTTTGGATTTGAGACTTATTCTTATGACACCGAAGATTATGTTTATGAAGGAAAGTACGGAAGGAATAATGAAAGAAAAGGATACAAAGGTAATATAAATGAAAAACGAAAAAATATTAACGGTGGTTGTTCCAACCTATAATGCAGAGAAATATTTGGAGAAAAATTTAAACTCGTTATGTGTGGAAGAATTACTATCTAAAATTGAAGTGATTATTGTGAATGATGGTTCTACAGACTCTTCGAAAAATATTGCTCAAAAATATGCAGATAAGTATCCGGATAGTTACAAGGTGATTACGAAAGAGAATGGAGGGCATGGTTCAGGAATAAATTATGGGATAATGTATGCTCAGGGATATTATTTCAAAGTGTTAGACGCAGATGATTGGGTAGAAGAAGGCGCTTTTAAGAATTTGGTTAATTATTTGAAAATATGTGATGATGATATTGTGTATTCCGGTTTCCTATGGGCTTTTGATAACCATAGTGGTGACGAAGATTCTTTTTACAAAAAGCCAGAATTGAAGGAACCATTTGGTAGTGTCCAATATAAACAATCTTATATTTTTACTGATATAGCAGAAAAATTATATATTAAAATTCATAATTTGACAATTAAGACTAAAATATTACAAGAGAATAATATATCAATAGATACTCATTGCTACTATGTAGACACAGAATTGATTACCTATCCCATTCCTTATGTGAAAACTATCAGTTTCTTAGAGGATAATGTTTATATGTACCGCATTGGTAGAGTGGGACAAAGTGTCAGTATAGAAAAAATGCAAAAGAATGAGAGAAATTATGATAAGGTTATACAATCTTTGACAGAATTTTATGATGAATTAGGAAAAACGATACCCTGCACAATAGCACATAAAAATTATGTGGCAGGTATTATTGCCCGCGTAGTAGCTGGGAAAATTAAAATTTTATTGAGTTATCCTGCATCAAGAGAGCGATTAAAAGAATGTAAAGAATATGACGCTCGATTACAGAAAAAGTATCCTGATATCTATTATAAAAACAAGAACATGGCAATTAAAATATTACGATGGTCATCTTATAAATCATATTGGATAGCACATAGCTTATTGAATGTAAAGTTTAAGGTAAGCTCAATTTAGAAGTGAAAGGTATGTAAAATGAAGACTACAATAAAAAGATTACAAACATTCGCTCACTATAAGCCTTTGTTTATGCAACTTGTTGCTAAGGATATAAAACTTAAGTACAGAAGGAGTTTTTTGGGGTACATTTGGAGTATTCTAAATCCCTTGATGATTATGGGAATTATGGTAATAGTTTTTTCTAATATGTTTAGATGGGATATAGTGAATTATCCTGTGTACTTAATAATTGGACAGACTATTTTTAGTTTCGTGTCCGAATCAACAAATCAGGCTATGTGGTCTATTACTGGAAATGCTGCCTTATTGAAAAAAACATACGTACCTAAATATATTTTTCCATTGTCTAAAATCACCAGTTCTTTTGTGAACACGCTATTTGCATTGGGAGCAATGCTTATTGTCTTTATTGCATGCAGAGTGAAATTTAATATCTATATGCTGTTTTTACCGGTTATATTGCTAGAAGTTTATGTTTTTTGTTCTGGGCTGGGATTGTTATTGGCTCAGGGTACAGTGTTTTTTAGAGATATTCAGTATATATATGGAGCGTTTATTACAGCATGGACATATTTAACACCTATATTTTATCCCATTCAACAATTGCCATTTGAATTAATGTGGATGATTAAACATTTTAATCCACTATATTCGTATATAACTCAATTTAGGACGATTGTTTTGGATGGTGCATTTCCAGATATAAGATTAATTGTCTATGGAGTTGTGGTAGCTGGTTTGTCACTTGCAATTGGTCTGTTTGTTTTTCTTAAAAAACAGGACAAATTTATATTATATATATAGATAGGAAAAAACACATGGTAGAAAATATACAAGAGTATGCAGTGGTTGTGGATCATGCGACAGTCCGTTTTAATATGGCCTCAGAGCGAATAGATAATTTAAAGGAATATTTTGTAAAGTTTGTTAAGCGTGAGTTAATGTTTAAGGAGTTTCTGGCATTAAAAGAAATAAGTTTTAAAGTAAAAAAGGGGGAGTCTTGGGGAATAATTGGTACTAATGGGTCTGGAAAGTCAACATTACTTAAATTAATTTGTGGTATTTTGAAACCATATAAAGGAACTGTAGTTATGAACGGCACAGTAGCCCCTTTGATTGAACTTGGAGCTGGATTTGATGGCGATTTAACAGCGAGAGAGAATATCTTTTTAAATGGGGCAGTGCTTGGTTATGATAAAAGGTTTATGTCGAATCATTTTGATGAAATCGTAGATTTTGCGGAGTTGCGCGGATTTTTGGATATGCCTATAAAAAACTATTCATCGGGTATGGCTGCAAGGCTGGGATTTGCGATTGCGACAGTAGTTCGCCCTGATATTCTAATTTGTGACGAAGTTTTAGCCGTTGGAGATTACGCATTTCAGCAAAAATGTGAAAGAAGAATGAGTGATATGAGAAAGCGGGGAACGACTTTACTGTATGTATCACATTCCATAGAGTCGGTCAAGGAAGTATGCGATCATGCACTTTGGATTGATAAAGGAAATGAAAGAATGCAGGGAGAGGTTAATTTAGTTTGTAATGCATATATGAAAGAGATGGGGCATTAAAAACGGCTTGGTGAGGGAGGAAGATGTGGCAATAAAACGTTATTTGCATAATATTTTTAAGCACCATCTGGTCAGTATACGGCAATGGGCAAAAGATAAGCCGTTTTGGGGATGTCTTTTAAAAATACTATTAAGAGGAAGGACAAAGGAGTTTCAGCAGTATGTAGCGAGATATATACCGGCCCCGACTGTTGGAGAAATAAAGTGTGTTACACGAAATTTAACAGTTAGTACTTTGGGCACGCTTAATGCAAAAAAAATAATTATGTATTTAGAAAGAGATTCTGGTTCTGGTGGCTTTTGCGCTGAATGGGTATATTGGTTAAATCGGCTTTCGTTTTCTGATAAGATGGGATTCAAGCATTGTATAAATTGGACTGATAGTCAGTTTTATAAAGAAAGCGAATTAGAAAATAATAATATTTTTGAATACTTTTTTGAGCAACCAGCAAATATTTCAGTGGAAGATGCTGTAGAAAGTCAAAATGTTATTTTTGATTATAATACTATTGACTATGGATATTATGATTTTTTTGCCCCGGGCCGAAATGATGATTATATTATTACTGATCAGGATATTATTAGTTTTGCCGAAATTCAGAAAAAGTATATTAGATTAAATGAACATTTGAAGAATGAAATAAGTATGGATATAGTTAATCTGATAAATGGAAAAAAGACACTTGCAGTACATGCCAGAGGTGCGGATGCTAATGTTCCCTATAATAATCATCCGATACCAGTAAAAGTAGAGGGTTATATAGAGAACGCCAGAAGAGAAATGGACACTATACAGGCAGAAAAGATTTTTTTGGCAACGGATGATAATAATATTCTGAAGCGATTTATAGAAGAGTTTGGAGACAATCTCTTATACTATCAGGATGTAGAACGCTCTAATGGATTAAGAATGAGTTGTTATGGTGAAAACAGCCGGCCTTTGCACCATTACAAATTGGGAAAGGAAATTATTAGAGATGTATATACTATGGCTACTTGCCAAGGATTAGTGTGTAGTGCTTCGTATGTGAGTTATATGGTCCAGATTGTGAAAAAATCAATGGATTGTGATTTTGAAATAGTATATTGTATTAAAACAGAATTACGAAAAAAAGGATTAAATCTCACTGACCCTAAGGCAATTAGAAGTATTGAAAAAATTTGGAATCAAGAGTTAGAAAACAAATTGTAAAAAGGAAGGATAGAAGATGAAAGTTGCGCTTATCACTGGTATAACAGGACAAGATGGTAGTTTTTTGGCAGAGTTTTTGGTAGAAAAGGGATATGAGGTGCATGGTATAATAAGGAGAGCCTCAATTTCTAATACTAGTAGAATTGACCTTTTATTAGAAAAGAAGGCCATTACACTGCATGATGGAGATTTGACTGATACTAGTAGTCTTATTAGAATTATTAATCAGGTAAAGCCAAGTGAGATTTATAATCTTGCGGCACAAAGTCATGTTCAGGTTAGCTTTGATGCCCCTGAATATTCGGGGGATGTTGATGCCTTAGGGGTTTTACGTATTTTGGAATCTGTAAGAATACTTGGTATGGAAAAAACGTGTCGAATATACCAGGCATCAACTTCAGAACTTTTTGGAAAAGTAGAAGAGGTTCCCCAAAGAGAAACCACACCTTTCCATCCTTACAGTCCATATGCAGTAGCTAAACAGTATGGTTTTTGGATTGTCAAGGAATATAGAGAAGCTTATGGGATGTTTGCTGTAAATGGAATCCTTTTTAACCATGAATCAGAAAGAAGAGGAGAAAATTTTGTGACAAGAAAAATTTCCCTTGCAGTTGCGAGAATAGCAAACAAACTGCAGGATAAATTGTATTTAGGGAATTTAGACTCGTTAAGGGATTGGGGATATGCAAAAGATTATGTAGAATGTATGTGGTTGATGCTCCAGCAGGATAACCCAGAGGATTTTGTGATTGCAACGGGAGAACAGCATACAGTTAGGGATTTCGTGGAAAGAGCCTTTCGGGTTGCTGGAATTGATATTGAATGGAGTGGTAAGGGTATAGATGAAAAAGGACATGATAAGAAAAGTGGCAAGATATTAGTTGAAGTTGATAAACGGTGGTTTAGACCTACAGATGTGGACAATTTGTGGGGGGATCCCACAAAAGCAAGAACTGTCTTGGGATGGAATCCTCAAAAAACAAGCTATGAACAATTAATTGAAATAATGGTAAAGCATGATTTAGAAATTGCAAGAAAAGAGGGCTAAATAAATGGAATTTAAACTTTGTGACAATCCTTGGGGTGAAGAGGAGATAAATGCAATTCAGCGTGTGATTAATTCTAATATGTATACTATGGGAGAAAATGTAAAAGAGTTTGAGCGGTCATTCGCAGATAAATTTGGGGCGAAATATGCGGTTATGGTAAGTTCAGGATCCACTGCCAATTTGCTCGCAGTTGCAGCGTTAGTTTATTCTAAAAGACTCCCTCGTGGAAGCGAAGTTATTGTACCTGCAGTTTCGTGGAGTACAACGTATGCACCGCTAGAACAGTATGGCATGAAAGTCGTTTTTGCTGATATTGATTCAAATACATTGAATATAAATATTGAGTCATTGAAAAAATGCATTACTGACAAGACTAAAATGATATTTTTGGTTAATCTATTAGGCAATCCAAATGATTTTGATAAGATATTTGAAATTTGTAAAAGTAGGGATATAATTATCATTGAAGATAATTGTGAATCATTAGGTGCTCAATATAATGGAAGACAACTAGGAACCTTTGGACTATTGGGAACATATTCATCTTTTTATTCACATCATATATGCACAATGGAGGGTGGAGTTGTAGTTACTGACGATAAGGAATTGTACGAATATATGTTGGCAATAAGGGCACATGGTTGGACAAGAAATCTTCCAAATGATAGTATTATTTATGAAAAGAAGGATGATTCTTTTTATGAGAGTTTTAATTTTATTGTTCCGGGATATAATCTTCGACCATTAGAGATGGAGGGCGCAATAGGGATAGAACAGTTAAAGAAGATGGATTACATGATTGCACAAAGAAGAGAAAATGCAAAGTATTTTAAGACTAAGATGGAGCAGATTAATGGTATAAGGACACAAAAGGAAATTGGAAGTTCATCTTGGTTTGGATTTGCACTGATTTTGGAAAAGCAGTTACTAGGGAAAAGAAATGAAATTGTTAAGGAATTTGCCAGAAAAGGGATTGAAACAAGACCTATTGTAGCTGGTAATTTTACCCGAAATAAGGTGATTGAATATATGGATTATGAAATACCGGAGCCGTTAATAAATGCTGATGATATTCACTTCAACGGTTTTTTTGTGGGTAATCATAGTAAAAATAACTTTGCTGAAATTGACTATTTTTATGATGTATTGCAGAATGTTATTAAGAAATGGATGTGATGCTATGGAAAAAACAGCTAAAATATATATTGCAGGTCACACTGGTCTGGTTGGTAGTGCGATAGTCCGTGTTTTGAAAACTGAAGGCTACGAAAATCTTATATTAAGAACTCATAAGGAATTAGATTTGACGCGACAAATGGAAGTGGAAGGATTTTTTGCTCAGGAAAGGCCAGAGTATGTATTTATTGCTGCCGGATTAGTTGGAGGTATTAAAGCAAATAGCGATGCACCAGCAGATTTTTATTATGAAAATATGCAGATAGCTAATAATCTTATATGGTCAGCACACAAAATCAACGTTAAAAAGTTGTTGTATCTAGGTAGTGCATGTATGTACCCTAAGGATTGCGAGCAACCAATGAAAGAGACATCTGTTCTTTCAGGCTATCCAGAGGTGACAAACGAAGGTTATGCACTAGCGAAAATCTGTGGTACCCGTTTGTGTAGCTATTTATATAAACAATATGGAAAAAATTTTATATCAGCTATTCCTGCGAATGCCTATGGGATAGGGGATTGTTTTGACCAGAATAAATCGCATGTGATTCCGGCATTACTTTTAAAATATCATAAAGCTAAGATTAATGGAGAAAAGCAGGTGGTTCTATGGGGAACCGGGAAAGCAAGACGTGAGTTTATAAATACGACAGATATCGCTAATG
The DNA here is from genome assembly GCF_022440595.1 of Enterocloster sp. OA13. NCBI lineage: Bacteria > Bacillati > Bacillota > Clostridia > Lachnospirales > Lachnospiraceae > Enterocloster > Enterocloster sp. OA13. Next base: position 6,543,453 of record NZ_JAKNTF010000001.1, read on the forward strand.
CGAGCCTTTATTTGATGAATTACTATTCAGATGAAAAAACAATTAATATTGGAACAGGTGAAGAAGTATCGATAATGGAACTTTCCCAGATGATTAAGCAGGTGGTTGGATTTTCGGGAGATATTATATGCGATTTAACAAGACCAGATGGCATGCCAAGACGTATGCTCGACTCCTCAGCAATATATAGACTGGGCTGGTCTCCCAAAGTTTCGTTAGAGGATGGATTAAAAGAGTTATACAATGCCTATCTTAATAATTAATAAATGAAAGAGGAGCATAGAGGAGGGCAAGCATTGATGTTGGAATTACCAAACATAGGATTTGGAACGGCTGATTTGGGAGATGCTGCTGAGGATGCTGTTTTTACTGCGTTATGTAATGGATATAGGCTAATTGATACAGCAAGAGTCTATGGTAGTGAGGCAGCAGTCGGCAAAGCTCTTAGTAGAGCTTATAAAGAAAATGGTAGTAAACGATCAGATTATATAATTCAAACAAAACTAAGTCCCAATGTTTCTGGATATGATGAGACGCTTGCTGATTTTGAGCAGTCCCTGGAACTACTGAATACTGAGTATGTTGATGCTTATTTTATTCATTGGCCAGTTAGTAGAGGAAATGAAAAAACATATCATGCAAAAAACATTGAAACTTGGAAAGCTTTTGAAAAACTATATAATGAAAAGAAAATAAAAATACTTGGAGTATGTAATTTTTTGGAACGGCACTTGCTAGATATATATGCAAACTGTAAAGTGATGCCACAAATTCATCAATTGGAGATACATCCAGGATATCAGCAATATGGTTTAGTAGAGTTTTCTCGAAATCATGGAATGATTATTGAGGCCTGGTCACCTATGGGACGAGGTATTCTGAATAAAGATGTATACTTAAAGATGGCGCAATCTTATAATATGGATATTGGTCAGCTTGCATTAAAATGGAGTATCCAAAAAGGTTTTATTCCATTGACTCGTTCAAAAACTAAAGAACATATTATAAATAATAACTTTATTTTTGATATCTTCATAAATGAAGGAGATATGAATCAAATAGATTCTCTAAATACAAATACAGGATATATGGATATATGGAGTTATAAAAGACAGCAGATGTATTAATGTGCTAAAGGAGGATTGAATTATGCGGGTTGCAGATTATTTAGCGTCAAAATTGTATAATGTCGGAATTGAAGAGATTTTTATTGTTACTGGCGGTGGGCTTATGTTTCTGACGGATGGAATTGCTTGTCACCCTAAAATTAGGCCGATTCCATGTTTACATGAGCAAGCTGCATCTATGGCAGCAATATCTTATTCTCAAATGAAGGAGGGTTATGGATGTTGCTATGTTACAACAGGATGTGGTGGTACTAATACAATTACAGGTGTGTTACATGCATGGCAGGATCATGTACCGGTCATATATGTTTCGGGACAATGTAATAGAAATGAGATGATGTGTATATCGAAATCTCCCGTTCGTCAGATTGGGCTTCAGGAAGCTGATATAGTATCGATTGTAGAGTCTATTACTAAATATGCAGTAACTATAATGAATCCTGAGGATGTAGTCTATTGTGTTGAAAAAGCATTATATATGGCTAAAAATGGAAATCCTGGTCCTGTATGGCTAGATATTCCTATGGATATACAAGAAGCGGAGATAGATATAAGCAAATCACAACATTATATTCCCGAAAAGAACTATAAAATGAATTGTACAGCAGAGGAAGTTGAATATGTAGTTAAAGCTTTAGAATCGGCAGAACGTCCAATGGTGATTGTTGGGCAAGGAGTCCGTTTGGCGGGAGCTTGTAATGATTTAATTGATTTTATTGAAAAGAATCAAATTCCTATGGTTGGGACGAGAATGGGGTGGGATATTTATCCCAGAAACAGAGAGTTACATATCGGCTTGGCGGATACGAGAGGGACGCGGGCAGGAAATTTTGCTATTCAAAATGCAGATGTGGTTTTATGTATTGGAAGTAGATTGTCTATGATGACAACGGGATATAGTTATGATTTATTCTTGAGAGGGGCAAAAAATTTTATTGTTGTAGATATTGATGAAAATGAACATAGGAAGGGTACCGTCCATATTGATAAAGTTATAAATGCTGATGCAAAATGTTTTTTAGGGTCATTACCTAAATTGAATTTAAAAGATATTTCAGCTTGGAGAGAAAAGTGTCTTTATTGGAAGCGCAAATGGCCAATGATTACCGAGGAACATAATAATGATAAAGATGCAATTAGCAAATTTGGTTTTATTGGTGTATTGAATCACTATTTAGCAGAGGATAGTGTTGTAGTTACTGATGCAGGCGCAACAACTGAGATTCCTATGCAGGCATTAAATTACACAAATAGTAAACAGAGATATTTGGGGAGTGCATCTCAATGTGAGATGGGATATGCTATCCCAGCATCTATAGGTGCATCCATTGCTAAAGATTGCAATGAAGTAATCTGTATTGTCGGAGATGGCAGCCTTCAAATGAATATTCAAGAACTTCAGACAATTGTAACGCAGAATTTGCCTATAAAAATTTTTGTATGGAATAATGGTGGGTATGGAACTATTCGGGGGCATCAAAAATCTATTTTTAAGGGGAGATTTGTAGGTGTTGATGCTGCAAGCGGAACAGCTTTTCCTGATTTAGAAAAAATATCTAAAGCATATGATATTTCTTATCATGCAGCAAGTAATTTGGAGGAATTAGAAGACTGCATGCAACAGATGTTTAATCACATGGGGCCAGCTATATGTGATGTAAGATGTTGGAAGGAAGAAGTGAATCCTATATCTAAAGCTCAGATGAGATTGAGCGATGGTACAAGAATGGCTATGCCTCTCGAAGATATGTACCCCTTTATTGATCGCGATGAGTTCGAAGCGGAAATGCTAGTTAAGCCAGTAAAGTGGTGGAAATAAGGAACAAACGATATGGAGAAGTATTATGGAAATTAAGAAAAGAATCCTATGGTTTATACGTTTATTTAGGCCGGTATATGTGCCATTTTGTAATTGGATTAGAAAACATTTCAAAAGTACAGGTTTTTTCTTTTGCTATTGTAAAATTATAAGAAGGATGTGGAATCCTAATTTTAGAAAGTATATATCTCAATATAGGAATCCAACGGAATCGGAAGTAAGAAGAGGGAATAATCATCCTATTATCAATATGCCAGTACATGTATTGGGACCTTTAAACAAAGGGAAAATCATAATGCTTCTAGAGAACCAGTCTCATCACGGGGGATTTTGCGCTTTATGGGTATACTTTCTTAATAGACTCTCATTTTCTGATAAAATGGGGTTCTATCACGTCATTGATTGGAATGAGAGTGAGTTCTATCAGGAAGACCATCCTGTCAATGGTGCAACAAGTATTTTTGAGTACTATTTTGAGCAACCTTGTGGAATAAGCTTGAAAGATGCCCACAAAAGTAGTTGTGTAGTCTATGATTGGAATAATCCGGAATTTGGCTATGATGAGGTATTTCATGTAGGTGGCCCGATTGATTATCAATTTTCAACGAAAGATATTGAAAAATTTGCCCGGATACAGAGAAAGTATATCCATTTACATCCAGAAATTGAAAAGTCTTTTACTTATCAAATCAATACTCTTTTTCAGAATAAAAAGGTTGTACTTGGAGTTCATGCACGTGGCGCGGATACAAAAATTGGATATAAAAATCATCCTACTATTATTACATCGGAAGATTATATAGATAAGACAGAACTTTTAGCCAACAAAATAAATGCGGATTTAATCTTTTTAGCTACGGATGATCAGGAAATGTTGGAGCAGTTTAAAGAGAAATTTGGCTCTAAATTAGTATATTACGATGATGTTATTCGATCAAATGGTACAGTAATGAATTGCTTTATTGAAAAGGAACGGGAGAATCACCATTATTTGTTAGGGTTAGAAATAATACGTGATGTATATACTTTGGCAGCATGTCAGGGTTTGGTTTGTGGTATGAGTTACGTGAGTTTTATAGTGCAAGTATTAAAGAAAGCGAACAACCAAACATTTAGCGCTTTTTATAGAATTTTTAAAGGTTTGGCAAAGGATGGTGTTGAGTTAACTGATTCCAAAGCAAGAGAAAAAATTAGAGAAAAGTGGAATAAAGAGTTGGGGTATATGGATAATAATAGGAAGCAATTATGATGATAAGGAGATACAAAGAATGTTAAATGACAGAGTGAAAATATTAGATTGTACATTAAGAGATGGCGGATATGTTAATAACTGGGAGTTTGATACTGAAACGGCTATTAAGGTTATTGATGGCTTATATACTAGTGGTGTAAGATATATTGAAATAGGTATTATGGGGCAAGGTGGTATTCCAGGGAAAAGTACTAAATTTTCTTCTTTTAATCAAGCAGAGGTCTTGTTAAGTAATAGAAGAGATGATTGCCAATATGCTGTTATGATAACTAAAAGCGAATCTGATAATTTTGAAATACCGGTGAGAAGTAAAAAAACTGTTGACATCATTAGAATTGCTTATTTCAAGAATGAGTTATCTGAAGCATTAAAATATGCGGAAGAATTGAAGGAGAAGGGGTATGAGGTTTTTTTACAGGCCATGGCTACATTTATGTACTCCAGAAAAGAGTTGGAGGATATGATATTAGCTATAAATAAGGTACAACCAAGTGCATTTTATATTGTTGATAGTTTTAGTAACATGTTTCCTGAGGAAGTACGTTCTTTTGCTCAAGTAGTATTAGATAAGTTGGATGAAAAGATTGAGTTTGGTTTTCATGCTCATAATAATATCCAAATGGGATTTGCAAATGTGATTGAATTCTTAAAAGCAAATACTTCAAGAACTGTATTTGTGGATGGGAGTATCTATGGTATGGGAAGAGGTGCAGGAAATGTACCAGTTGAGTTAATAATGGATTATGTGAATAGGGAGGATAAAGCATATGATATAGCAGCTATTTTAAAGGTCTATCAAGATTATATTCAACCTATTTTTAAACAGTATTTCTGGGGTTATACCCATCCATATTATTTAACTGCAAGTAAAGATATGAATTCTGTTTATAGTTGGTATTTTACAAATAAAGGAATCACTGATATAATGCAATTGAATAGAGCGCTAGATAGTATTAAGGACGAGAGTAAATATACTTTAGCTCGTAATGAAGCAGATGAAATCACTAGAATGATTCAGGAGGAAAAGAATGACTGAGGAATTAAAAGATTTACGCAAACTAATTCTTGATATAGCCTATTATGGTCAAGATGCAAACTTGCAGAGTATTTTTTCATCAGTTGAAATTATAAATGTTTTATATAGCCGTATTTTGGATATTACACCCCAAAATATGAACGCTTCTGAACGCGACTTTTTTGTGCTGAGTAAAGGACAATCTACCATGGGCGTGTTAGCAATTCTAGCAAAAAAAGGTTTCTTTCCAATAGAAGAATTGAAAGGTGCTTGTCAATATGATTCAATAATCAGTATGCAGGCAGATAGAACAAAGGTACCAGGAATAGAGGTATCAGCAGGTAGTTTAGGACATGGCTTTCCTATTGCAGTTGGAGTGGCATGGGGGAATAAGTTGCAGAAACGTTCTAATCAGACATACGTTTTGGTCGGAGATGGTGAAATGAACGAGGGGACAATGTGGGAGGCTGCGTTGTTTGCAGGTAGTGAAAAGTTAAATAATCTGACTATGATTGTTGATGATAATCATTCTCTTAAAGAAATGTTAGATATTGGGAGTTTTACTCAAAAACTTGAGACGTTTGGTTTTGAGGTTGAGGACGTGGATGGTCATAGTGAGGAAGCACTTTTTCAGGCATTTACAAAGGTAAGGACAGAAAAACCGAGGGCAATTGTTGCAAATACAATACGAGGATATGGCTCTAAAACCATTATGATGGATAACACATGGTTTCATAGGGCTCCGAATAAGGAAGAATTAAAAAAATTGAAGGAAGAAGTTGATGCTTTTGAATAGGAAAAATTCTCCATATGATGTAATAGATTCAGAGGTTCATGAAATAGGTCGAGTAACAGTCGTGAAAGAAACATTTTTAATAGATGGTCAAGAAGAACCTTATACTTATGTTATTAACCGAGATAGTGTTTGTGTAATTCCTCTGTTTGAAGAGAAGGTAGTGATAATAGAACAGTATAGATATACATTGGATAAATGGTTATATGAATTTCCTGCAGGGGGAATTGATGAAGGAGAAGATAGCATTAGCGCTGCGCAACGGGAGTTGCGAGAGGAAACTGGTTTTATAGCTGAGGAACTGATATATCTTGGTGAATACTATATGAATCAAGGAATTTCTTCTGCAAAGTGTGATTTGTATTTTGCTAGATGTAATAAAAGAGATGGCACAAATTTTGATAAAACAGAATTAATTCGGACCCAATTAGTATCAGTAAAAGAATTTGAAAATATGATTGATAATAATCTTTTTAAATTGCTAATTGGTATAGTGGGATGGTATCAAGTAAAAAAACGAAGATTGATTTAGAGGAGAAAAATTTTGAGAAAAGCAATGAAGTCATGTGTTTCAAACATGATTCTGGATAACGAAAAAGCTATATTACTTTTAATTGATATTGGCGCATTTGGATTTAAAAAGTTTATGGAAGAGCATCCAAATCAAGTTAAAAATATTGGAATATTCGAACCAGGAACTGTCAGTATAGCATCTGGGTTGTCACTATCTGGTATGATACCAACAATATATGGAATTTCACCGTTTATTGTACAACGTTCCTTAGAACAATTGAAATTAAACTTTGTCTATCAGAATGTAGGGGGGAATTTTATTACCACTGGTGCTTCGTATGATTTTTCTAAATTGGGATATTCTCATTACTGTCCAGAAGATGTAGAAACATTAAAAACATTACCTGGGATGGAGATTCTAGTTCCTGGAACTCCAAAACAATTTGAGACATTATTTTCTAGATGTAGTATGAATGATAGGCCATCGTATTTTAGAATGACTGATTATTGTAATCAGATAGATGTTCCAGTTGAATTTGGAAAGGCGACTTTGGTAAAAAAAGGGAAAAGGGCAACTGTGCTTGTCTTTGCCGAGATGTTTGACTCAGTTATGGAAGCATGTAAAGATTTAGATGTAACAATATTATATTATACGACTGCAGCGCCCTTTGATGTTGTGACATTGCAAAATAATATAGAAAATGGAAAACTATTTATATGTGAGCCATTTTATGAGGGTACTTTTTCGACAGATATCATAAAAGCAACTAAAGGAATGTGTGTTACTATTGATGAGATTGGTGTACCTCGTCAGGTATTGCGTTCTTATGGGAGCAAGAGGGATAAGGACATGCAATTAGGTTTAACTGTTTTGAACATTAAGAAAAAATTGACTGCCTTTTTGGAGGAGTAAGCTATGAATATTATATTATTATCTGGGGGGTCAGGGAAAAGGCTTTGGCCACTTTCTAACGAGGTTAGATCAAAACAATTTTTGAAGTTGTTCGAGGCAGAGAATGGGCAGTATGAGTCTATGACTCAACGTGTTTGTAGGCAGATACGAACCGTGGAGCCAGAAGCGAATATAACTATTACAACAGGTGTCCAGCAGAAAAGCGCAATAATTAATCAATTAGGACAAGATATTGATATATGTATTGAACCTATGAGAAGAGACACATTTCCAGCTATTGCACTTGCTATAGTATATTTAAAAGAAAAAAGAAATTTGTCTAGGGAAAGTGCCGTCATTGTGGGACCTGTAGATCCGTATACAGATAATCAATATTTTTGTAAATTTCATGATTTGGAAGAGGCTGTGATTACTGGAGATAATAATCTTGTATTAATGGGAATCAGCCCAACATATCCTAGTGAAAAGTATGGATATATCCTTCCTGAATTAGGAGCAGGAAAGGTTAGAAAAGTTAAATCTTTTAAGGAAAAGCCATGTTTAGAGGATGCAAAAACCTTGATTTCACAGGGGGCAATGTGGAACAGTGGGGTTTTTGCTTTTAAAATAGGTTACATTTTAGATATTCTTTCTGAGTATGTAGATGATATAGCATATGATTACTTATATGAACATTATCATGAACTTCCTAAACTCTCTTTTGATTATGCGGTAGTAGAAAAAGAGAAGAACATAGGTTGTATATCATTTCAAGGCGAGTGGAAAGATGTGGGCACATGGAATACGCTTGCTGAGGAGATGAGTAGTTCGGCTTTAGGAAATGTTCTTTTGGTAGAGAATTGTGAAAATGTTAATGTTATTAATGAGTTGGATATACCTGTGTTGGTTGCGGGAATTAAAGATACAATTATAGCAGCTTCGGCTGATGGTATTATTATAAGTGATAAAAATGCAAGTTCTTTCATAAAGCCTTATGTAGAAAAAATAGATCAACGTGTTATGTTTGAAGAAAAATCTTGGGGGGATTTTAGGGTTCTTAGTGTAGAAAAGTATGCGATGACAGTAAAGTTACATATTAATGCGGGTCGATTTATGAGTTATCATTGCCATCATAATCGAGATGAAGTCTGGACGATTTTAAAAGGTGAGGGCGTCGTGGTTTTAGGAGAGCGAAAGAGGCCAATAGGAGCTGGGGCGGTGGTGGAAATGCCGGCTGGAGTAAAGCACACGATTAAGGCTATAACTGACATGGATGTCTTGGAAATACAAATGGGAGATAAAATTTCAGACGAGGATGCTGAAACGTTTACCATATAATTGTTTTGGTGATTATGTTTTGGGTGGATTTTTATAAAAAAATTTATCCCAGTATGAAATTGATATTCCAGATATAATAAATGAAAGTACTAATCCTCCCCGGTTATTCTGGGGAGGATTGTGTAATTGGAAAATGTGATAATGAAGATTTATATAAAAGAGATAACGATAAAACGAGTAATAGCGAGACAGGGAACTTAAACTGGATATTTAAGATGAAGAATGAGAAGATATAATTAGAGCAATATGGGAACTGGACTCATTTAGGTATCATGCGCGATTATTGAGACAGAAATATATAAAAAAATATATGGTTAAGAGGAGAAGCGTTAGCTGGAATTTCTAAAATGCTTGATAAAGTTATGAAGAGGTCCTTGCGTGCATTGGAATTAGCCACAATGATGACACTAGAGAGAGGAAGATATATTTAAACTTCTGATGAGGAGGGTATCATCCTAATGTATTCTGGAAGGAGACATAAAGGATACTTAGTTTATTTTAGTTATGAACAGATGTTAGGAATCATTTTTTTGAGCGTTAGGGCTACGAAGCAAGTCCTAAAATGCATATATGTTGATAAGAAGAAGCGGTTCCTGATATTAACAGGAAACCCACAGGGAGGTCTAATGAGTCTGATATATAATAGTTAGGCATTAGGTGGAATGGAGAGGCTCAATGTAATCGTAACATTATATAAGTATAAAAATGTAGAGATTATAACAGGAGTAGTGTGCATGGATTATGTATAATTAAGTGTAGCGATATCGTCCTTATGGGCGAGTAGTAATTACCCCTTTTTGGGAGCTGATTTTAAACGACAGGTCTGACTGGTGGCTGTTAATTTGTCAATATAACGGAAAAAAATGAATCAGTGATTCTATATAGAGGAAAAGGCGTATGAATGAGAAAAGTAATAATAAATATTTGTTTTATGCAGAAATACTTTTTTGCATGTTTGTTTTTTTGAAGCAGTTCTATCTATTGCCCTCTGGTTCTATTGGTATTGGTGATGTTTTTTTAATATTCTCTGCTATTATTGTATTTGTGATTAGTACAATAATTAAAAAGGAAACAATATTATATCCCTACGATTTATACTGGTATGCATTTATAGTTTTTGTTATTATTATAAATGGTTCTTATTTTGTAGGTACTAAAAATCTAGAGTTTCTAAAGTATATTGTGTATTGGCTATATTGTACTATTGCGATTTGGACATTTCGTAAATTGGCTGGTAAACAGTTTTTTAATAGGATAGCAAAAGTATGTAAGATTAATATTATTTTGCAAGTTATGATTTATTGCTTAGGTTTAGGACGCTACTATCATGAGGGTTGGGGGGGAGGAAGGTTTATGGGGACGTTTAACGACCCCAATCAATGTGCTTTTTTTATCTTTACCATGCTTCTTTTTTTATTCATATGCCAATGCTATAGCGGGGGATTCGAGTTTGGCATTTTTTTTCTTCTATCTATTTTTGTAATTTATGTGACAAAGTCAACTGGTATGTTTTTGGGAGTTTTTACTTTTGGCTTATTATATGTAATGCAAAAGATTGTTCTGAAATATAAAGTTTCATCAAACAAAAGGCTTTGGAATCTCTTTTTTTTAATAGGCATTTTAACGATATGTTTAGTATTATATATAATATGGCCGGCAAAGAATTTTGATATTACCCAAAGTGGTTATACTTTACTATCAAGGATTCAACAAAAGATATGGAAGTTTTCTCATGGTAATTTGGCAGACCTTTTATATGATAGAAGTGCAGAACGTTTAGTACAGTATCCTCAGTATCTATTATATGGTGCAGGTGAAGGCGGGTTTGAAAGGTTTCCTTTAGGTGATTTTGTATATAAAATTAGCCCAGGTGTATTTGTTATGGAATTTACACATGAAATTCATTCAAGCTTTTTTGAGATATGGTTTTGTTATGGTGTAGTTCCTGCTGCGATATTGATGTTGTGGATTATAAAAAATATTAGAGCATGTGATAAGAGGATATTAATTGCAGTTGGGGCAATTTTAGTTGAAAGTTTCTTCTTAGTGAATTACCGACAACCATTTTTTTGGTATATTATAGTTTACTCAAGTACTATTAGAAGTAATAGAGAAAGGTTATGCAAAGAAGTTGGATAGGGGAGGTGCAAATAGATGAAACCATATTCTGTGTTGATGTCGGTTTATGCCAAGGAGCAACCCCAATTTTTAAAGTTGGCAATCGAAAGCATTTTAAACCAAACTGTAAGTGCAGACGAATTTATAATAGTCTGTGATGGACCACTAACCTTTGATTTAAATTATATATTAGATTTATATAATTATAAATATAAAACGTTTTTTAAAATAATACGTTTGCCTCGGAATATAGGATTAGGTCTTGCTTTAAGGGAAGGTGTCAAACAGTGTAGTAATGAGCTGATTGCTAGAATGGATAGCGATGATATTTCATGCCCTAATAGAATGGAGAGGCAGATACAGCAATTCGAGGAGGATGAGCTGTTAGACTTTTGTAGTGGTTATATAGCCGAATTTGATATGAATCCTGAAGATGTTATTGCGTACAGAAAGGTTCCAGGTACTCATAGTGAAATTTTTAAGTATGCCCATAAACGTAATCCAATTAACCATATGGCTGTTATGTATAAAAAAAGCAAAGTTATAGAAGTGGGGAGTTATGAAGATATAAAAGGTTTTGAGGACTATTTTTTATGGGTTAAGATGCTACAAAATAAGTGTAAAGCTAAAAATATAGAAGATGTTTTGGTTTTTGCGCGAGTTGGTAATGGTATGAGCAAAAGACGAGGAGGGATAAGATATCTTAAACAAGTTATCAATGTGGAAAATAGATTTTATAGGATGGGATTTTTATCGAAAAAGGAATATGTATACAATATGATAGTAAGGGGGGTAATCACTTTAATGCCAGATGTAATAAGAAGAGGCATCTATAGATTTTTTTTACATTCATAATCTACATGATAGCCTTGGGATTATTGAATTAAGGCATTAGACTATCTTTCTACAGAAAAAGAATAGATAGAAATATTGTAGAGTAATAGCAATATATTAACCTTATTAGGGAGAAAGGAAAAATCCAATAATCTATTAGGCGGATGTTTGGATTGTAAGAGGCTGAATGGAATTAAGATATAAAATTATAATATTTCTGAGCGTTATGATATTATGTGGTTGTACCAATTTGAATGCAAAATTTGACACGAGTCAACCTATATCTCAATATATGGCTATCACCGAAATAGATGAAACGTCAGAAGAAATAGGTCTGTCTATTAATGGATACTATCTAACGTTGTATCCAAATAAAGATGAGACATGGATTGAGCCAATGTCGATGGCGGCGGATGCACCTAATTATTTTAAGTTTAATGCCTTTTCAGGTTATACGATAAAGGTAAATGGACAAGAGGTTGAAAGTGATGGAACGATTGAAGTTAAAATTGACGGAAGCGGTGGATTAAAAAAGTCAGTAGGTATTCCGATTGAATTTTGTAATATTAAAACTGAAGAAGTAACAAGGCAATATGTCAGGTGTTTAAACCAAGGCTTTCCAGAGATTATTACTGTTAATAATGGAGCAGATGACGGGTATTATTACTTTGAACCAACCTTAGATTGGATTGCAAAGATGAATACTGATTCTGAGATAATGTACTACAAATACTGTGAGGATAATTTGTATGATTTTCGTCCATTCGAAACGGAAAGTGGAGAATTATACTATGGATATAGAACACCCTATGCAAATGAGGATCAACGTTTATTGGTAGTAAGCAGTTCTTTAACTGAATGTAAGCAGGTTATTATGGATAGCAACTATCAAGTGATAAAGGAAATTTATGGAACCTTAGATGATTTTGGCAAGTTTACAAATACAGCGTTGGATAGTCACGAATTTCTTTTGTTTGATAGGGATCACTACATTACGTTATCTTATGTACCAACATATGTATATAATATACCTCAAGAATTTAAAAGTAGAGGGCAGTTTCCATCTCGTGTGATGTCTGCTTTAATACAGGAAGTAAAAGACGAAAAAGTGATTTTTGAATGGAGGAGTACTGACTATCCAGAACTTTATGGAATGAGCGTTGAAGGAAACAAATATGATTTTTCAGAAGGTGATTGGTGTGACTATATACATGTAAATAGTATAGATATTTGTCCTAATGATAACAATTTAGTTATATCTATGCGTAATACAGATTCAATAGTTGAAATTAATAGGAAGACAGGTAATATAGAGTGGGTGTTAGGTGGAAAAATGGACATGTTTGGTTTAACAGAAAATCAGAAAACGGCCAGGCAACATTTTGCTAGATTCACAGAAGATGGAACATTGACGGTTTTTGACAATTCTACAAACTATATGGTTACAGAAAAAAGTGAATATGTGGGGAATGGAACTGGCTATCCGAGGATAGTAGAATACAAATTGGATGAAAGGGAATTAGAATTAGGGGATTTTAATACATATGAATATAAAATACCGCAAAGTGAAATAATGGGGTCAGCCACAAAATTATCAAATGATGGGTTTATTGTAGGTTGGGGGGGTAGTATTAAGGTACCATGTAAAATGCTTTTTAGTGAAATTGATTTTGACAATCAGAAGGTACTATTTGAGGCAACAAATAAAACCGGGAGTAATATGACATATAGAGTGTATAAATATCAGCGCTAAATAATATATAGATGCGTTAGTTAATAACAGAAGAGAATATTTTATTAATAAAGATTTGCTAAATTTAAAAGTTTTTGAAGAAAACACAATACAGTAATGAATTTATAATACAGAAAAAAGGAGTAGTATATGTATTTATCATAAATACATTACACAATTTTAGAATGGACACATTGATTAAGAAAAGATGGGAACAATGGATAGAAAGGATTGATGATAAAGATTTGATTAGGGAACTTCAATCTATAGGAATGGATTGGAATCAGATTGAAGATTGTTTTTATAAAGAGCTAGAATTTGGAACTGGTGGCCTTCGAGGAGTGATTGGGGTAGGTACAAATCGCATAAATGTATATACAGTCGCAAAAGTGTCTCAAGGATATGCTAATTACTTACTGAAAAATTTTTTAAATCCTTCTGTGGCAATTGCTTTTGATAGCCGAATAAAGTCAGATGAATTTGCCAAAGTTGTAGCTGAAGTATTAGTAGCTAATGGAATACGGGTACATATATATCATGAGTTAATGCCAACACCTTGTCTTTCGTATGCTATTAGATATTTAAAATGTTCGGGGGGAGTGGTAATTACAGCAAGCCATAATTCGTCAAAATATAATGGATACAAAATATATGGTCCGGATGGATGCCAGATTACGATACATGCTGCAAAAGCGATTGTCACAGAGATTGAGGCTATTGATATATTCGATGATATAAAAAAGCTTCCTTTTCAGGAGGGAGTAAAGTCTGGAGAGATATCTTATATTGATGAGACAATTGTAGACTCATTTATTAAGGCAGTTTCTTCACAATCTTTATATTGTAATAAAGAGATAAATAAATCTTTATCTATTGTATACACGCCGTTAAATGGAACAGGCTTAAAATGCGTTACAAGATGTTTGATGGAAAGCGGTTTTACTAATGTTTCTGTAGTTCAAGAACAGAAATATCCAGATGGAAGATTCCTCACTTGTCCATATCCCAATCCAGAAGTTAAGGAGGCTCTAGAATTAGGCTTACGTGATGCAAAAAAACTAAAAAGTGATTTGCTTTTGGCTACTGATCCTGATTGTGATCGTATTGGAATTGCAGTGAGATTTAATAATCGCTATATACTACTCAGTGGTAATGAAGTGGGAATGCTTTTGCTGGATTATATATGTAAACGCCGTATTGAGATAAATAAAATGCCTCAGTTTCCTATAATAATAAAATCAATTGTTAGTATTGATATGGCAACTCGAATTGCTGAAGATTATGGTGTTTGTGTAGTAGATGTTTTAACAGGATTTAAATTTATAGGCGAACAGATTGGATTATTGGAGGAAAAGGGCGAAGAGGAACGATTTATTTTCGGTTTTGAAGAGAGTTATGGATATTTAACTGGTAGTTATATAAGGGATAAGGATGGTGTGGGAGGTGCATTGGCTATCTGCGAGATGATTGCTTATTACAAAAGCCAAGGAAAGAATCTGATTGAGGTTTTGGATGGACTCTATAAGAGATATGGATATTGTTTAAATACACTTCATAGTTATGAATTTGACGGAGTATATGGATTGGAAAAAATGGAAGGTATCATGAACTATTTTAGGAACAATTGTCTTGAATATTTGTTTGGTCATAAAATTCTGGCAGTAAGTGATTATAAAAAATCGATGATTAATTATAGTAGTGGATGTGTAGAAGCTATTAATCTTCCGTCATCTGATGTACTTAAGTTTTCTTTAGAAGGAAATTGGTCCGTTGTAATACGTCCTTCAGGCACTGAACCAAAGCTTAAAATGTACTATTCAATTAGTGCGTCTAATCGCAAATTGGCAGTTGAGTTAGAGCGTGCTTTTGTAAAAAAAGTTGAAGAGAGAATTATTTTAAATTAAAATTTTGATTGTATAAAAGTATACGGTAAATAATTAGTACCGTGCTAGTTTTATTTATCCATGGGATAATAACTCCAGAAAACTACAAGTTTTTTAAAGGAGTTATCTTATGGATAAGATTACACATCAGATCCGTGCAGAGCGCTGGACTAAAATCCTGAAGAGATTGTTTCAAATTTTGTGTAAACTCAAAAAACTGATACAAGATATGTCATTGGTTACCAAAGGGCAAAGCCGTTTTTCCGGGCCTTGCCCTTTTTCTGAATTATAATGCTGTTTTTGGGCATGTCAAGAAAAACTGATTTGGTAGCCCGTTTCTGCTTATAATCAGGGTAAGCGTCAAATCTCACGCCTAGATATTTTTTAGATTCTGTGGCAAACTTGAAAAAACTAAAAAAACTACTAGTTTTTTCAAGGAGGGTGTAAAGTTGGATGCTTGTACTCATGAGGTTCGCCTCAATCAATGGAAACTGATTATCGAGCAGTGTCAAAGCCGTCCCGATGGGCAGTCAGCCAGGCAGTGGATGGCAGAAAACGGGGTTCAGGAAAAAACTTATTACTACTGGCTCAGGAGAGTCCGTAAAGAAGTCTACAGCCAACTGAGTGATGGAAGTACTTTTTCTTCCTGCAATGCAGGAAAAAAGAACAGTTACCTTTGCTGAAGTCCCCATGATACCGCAACAGAATCCGGAAATTCCTTTTTTTTCCAGCCCGCAGTCGTGATTAAAACTTCCCATGCTACTGTGGCAGTGTCAAACGAAGTTTCCGACAAGCTGCTTACCAGACTTCTGCAGGAGGTGTCCAATGCTTGAGGACGCCGGTGGAATCCGGCGCGTGATACTCGCATGTGGTTTTGTTGACCTGCGCAAAGGAATTGATGGACTGGCCCAGGTCATCGGTTCACAGTACAACCTGAATGCGTTTGAAAAAGGAACCCTTTTTCTGTTCTGTGGAAGGCGTTCAGACCGTATGAAGGGACTTCTCTGGATGGGGAGGATTCCTGCTATTATACAAAAGGTTTGAGGACGGTTCCCTGACATGGCCAAGGACAACACAGGAAGCTGCAGATATCACCGAAGAACAGTTCCGCCTCCTGATGCTGGGCCTTAATCCTCTTGACTTGAAGATCAAGGAAGTACATCCGGCAAAGGTTTTCTAAAAAGTATTGTGCAAAACAGAGAAAAATTTCTGTTGTTTTATCGCATAAAATCTGCTTATGGAAGCACTTTTTGAGATGTTGTGAAAGCACGTCTGCCGCCCGTATAAGTGTGATGTAAGTAATAATTGAACCTTGAAAACTCTATATTCCCTCATTGTATATGGGCAGGCAACGCTGTTTTAAGCATAGGCGTTTTGCCAAAAGGCGGGATGCTTACGATTCGCTATTTCACTGATTCTGTAGTATGATCAGAGACAGTAAAGGACAAGGAGCGGATTAATGGGCAGCAAGCATACACTGGGTGAATTGAATAACTTAAGCCGTGAAGAGTTGATTACCATCATTCTCGGTATGCAGGGACAGCTTGATGCGTTGAATGAATACATCGAGAAGCTTATTGAGCAGGTACGTCTTGCAAACCAGCAACGCTTTGGCCGTCATACGGAAACAATGGCATCCATTGAGGGACAGTTATCTTTTTCGATGAAGCAGATGCCTTGTACAATCGCTTGTACAGGAGCCGGGTCCTGATGAGATCCTCCCTAAAAAAGCAAAGAAGAAAAAATCTAAGGGGCAACGGGAAGCGGACTTAAAGGATTTCCCGGAAGATGTCATACCAACCCACACGGTATCTAAAGAGGTACTGGATGCTTCCTACGTTGAAGGCAACTGGAAACAGATGCCCAGTGAAACCTACAAACGTTTAAGACACGAACCTGAGAGCTGGACTGTAGAAATCCACACTGTAGATGTCTTTGTGGGAACCGATGGTTACCATCAGGATGAGTTCCTGCGTGGTGACCGTCCAAAGGATCTGTCCCGTGGCAGTATGGCAACACCTTCCCTTGCAGCTTCTATCCTAAATGTAAAGTATGTGAATTCTGCTCCGCTGCATCGGATTGAACAAGAATTCTCCCGTAACGGGGTCAACATTTCAAAGCAGACCATGTCAAACTGGATGATAAACAGTTCCCGCAGGTACTTGGCGCCTCTGGTGGGGGGCATCAAGCAGGAACTGTTAAAGCTTCCAGTGACACAGTCGGATGAGACTCCCCCCAGGTAATCAACGACGACAGAGCCCCCGGAAGCAAAAGCTATATGTGGGTGCATCGCTCCGGTGAATCCCATACAGGGTTCCCAATCGTTATCTATGAATACCAGAAAGGCAGGAACCATGTGTTTCCGCTTCAATCCTATCAGAATTACGAAGGAATTCTGGTTACCGATAGCCTTTCCCAGTATCATTTGATAGAAAAAAAGCTTCGGGGACTGATAAATGCCAACTGCTGGGCACATGCAAGAAGGGATTATGCCGATGCCATAAAGATAGCGGATAAATCCAATCCTGATGCGGTACGACGTTCGGTTGCCTATCAGGCATTAAGGCGGATATCCCAGATCTATAAACTGGAAGGTGCCTTAAAGGATTTGACAGCCGGGGAACGTCTCAAAGAACGCCAGAACTCAATCAAACTTTTGGTTGAGGAGTATTTTGCGTGGGTAAAAAGCCAGCTTAAAAAAACTGCCGTACCTCCCAAAGGGAAAACAGCCGAAGGACTGAAATACAGCCTGAATCAGGAAAAGTATCTGAAGGTATTTCTGACTGATGGGAAGGTACCCATTGATAATTCAGCAAGTGAACGTTCCATCAGGACTTTCTGTATCGGTAAAAAGAACTGGGTGTTTCACGATTCCATTCAGGGAGCGCAGGCAAGCGCTGTCATCTACAGTATTTCGGAAACCGCAAAGCTCAATAACCTGAGACCTTATTATTATTTTAAGCATTTACTCACAGAGCTTCCCAAACTCTGTGACGAAAAAGGAAATATAGATTCTACGAAGCTAAACCACTTATTGCCATGGGCAAAAGAGTTACCGGCTGAATACAGAAAACCACGCCGCTGATATCTGTTAGCGGCGTTAATTTATAGGTAGGCGCAGGATTTGACGCTTACTAATCAGGATAAACGCTCCTCGAAATATATCTCCAGCTGGGAGTGGATCTGGCCCCAGTCCTGGCTGATTATTCCGGGGTTCTTTGAGCCACCTGTCCGGACTTTGAGAGCTACTGTTCCGGAGAATGGGAGCCGCAAATTCCGGTAATTCAGAGCCACTTTGGGCTCTATTACATATAGTTTCCTTTATACTGTAGATACACACTTTTGTGTGAATACAGATAAAGGAGGTCACCACTATGACCCAATATCGTGAAATCCTTCGCTTAAAAAGCCTGGGATTCAGTAATCGGAACATGGCACACAGTTGCGGAGTGTCCCGAAATACTGTCGCTAAAGTCACCAAAAAGGCTGCGGGAATAAATCTTTCCTGACCATTGGATTTTGACATGACCGACAGTGCCCTTGAGGAACTTTTGTTTCCTAAGGATAAGTCAGCCACCAAGCGACGGATGCCTGACTTTGACTACATCCGTAAAGAACTGTTACGGAACGGAGTCAACAAAAAGCTCCTCTGGGTGGAATACTGTGAGGAATGCCGCATGAACGGAGAAGAACCACTCATGTATTCCCAGTTCTGCTATTACATCCAAAAGGACGAGGAAAAGCGCAGAGCCACCATGCATATCCAGCGGAAACCCGGTGAATAGATTGAACTTGACTGGGCAGGAGATCCTGCCCACATCATGGATCCGGATACCGAAGAGATCACAGATGCATGGGTTTTTGTAGGGGTTTTGACCTACAGCTAGTATGCATTTGTAAAGGCATACATGGATGAAAAGACAAACAACTGGATTAAAGCACACATCCAGATGTTTGAGTTTTTCGGTGGTGTTACACCAATGCTGGTCTCCGATAACTACACAACTGCAGTAAATCATGCAAAGAGCGACTGGTATACCATTGCTTTGAATACCACATATCATGAGATGGCAGAGCATTATAATCTTGCCATCGTTCCGGCAAGAGTCCGGAAACCCCAGGATAAACCGAATGTTGAAGGATCTGTTGGTAAAATATCCACATGGATTACAGCAGCCCTTCGAAATGAACAGTTTTTCTCTTTGCTCGAGTTAAATGCAGCAATCCGAGAAAAGCTGGATGCCTATAATGCCCGTAAATTCCAGAAAAAGGAATGTAGCAGGCTGAGTTTATTTCTTGGGGAAGAAATGCCATCATTGGCTCCGTTGCCTGCTACACCCTTTGAACTTGCCGAGTGGAAACAAGCCACCGTGCAGTTCAACTATCACATCGCAGTAGAGAAGATGTTCTACTCCGTGCCTTATCGGTATATCAAAAATAAGGTTGATGCGCGTATAACAGATACAACGATTGAAATTTTTTATAATCACCATCGAATCGCCTCCCATCGCAGGCGCTATGGCCGAAGCGGTCAGTATTCCACTGTTACGGAACATATGCCGCAGGACCACCAGAAATATCTGGAATGGAACGGCGGCCGTTTCCGCAGATGGGCAGATTCGATTGGGATTAACACAAGTAAGGTTGTCGATGGAATCCTTACCCCCGACAGGGTTGAACAGCAGTCCTACAGAAGCTGTATGGGGCTGCTGAGACTGGCAGAAAAGTATTCGCCAGCAAAACTGGAACAGGCATGCACAAAGGCACTCACTTATTCTGGAAAACCCAGCTACAAAAGTATCAATAACCTGCTCGCTGCCATGAAGGATGAATCTGATTCCTCATCAGATGATACCGTTACATCCAGGGCAGAAGCAAAACCACATGGCATTACTAGAGGTGTCGGATACTATGGAGGTAAAGATTGAAAATTAGAAGTAGAGGTTATCCATTACCTTAAACGTACAACAAATAAGCCATCTTTCGGTGGCCACTTTAAAAATTGAATATTGAGAAGTTAAGGTTATGCAGTTGCTGATTTGATTTTATAACCCTGATTTCTTGCGATAAGGATTGCCTGTTCTACCGTTATTTCACGGTCAACCGGAGGCAGGTCGGATTTCCTATAAAGTTCTGAATTATAGTTTTCACCGTTCTTCAACATGTGGTATAATGCGCTAAGAAGCATTCTTGCGATTGTAATGATTGCTTTCTTGTGACCGCGACGCTTTTTGAGACGGAGATAACGGTTATGCACTTCAGGATGCTTTGAGCTTTTAACAACAGCGTTAGCGCACTGTACTAAAAGCGATTTGATATAGCATCCGGCTTTGGAAACCCGGACAGATTTTTTCTTCCCTGCACTTTCATTATTGGTTGGAGTAAGACCAGCCCATGAGCATAGGTGTTTCGCCGAAGGAAAAGCCTCCATATTGGTACCGATTTCGGAAATGATTCCGATGGCAGTAAAATCACTGCTGATACCAGGAGCGGTTTGAAGAATAGCAAGTTCCTGCTGACAGGGAGCGGCGAGCGCAAGAATGAGTTCTTCAAGTTCTGCTTTCCGGGATTCAAGGCTTTCATAATGAGCTTTGATTACCTTAAGTTTTCCTGCCTGTTCCGGTGTGATATAGCCGTCAATGGCATCACGCAGTTCGGGAAGTTTCTTTTTTAAACTTTTGAAAACAAGGGGCTCAAGGTCAAAGGAAGTATCTTCAGGGTTTTCTAAAATCTGATCCAGTATAGCCTGAGCAGATCTGCCGAAGGTGTCGGAAACAACGTTTCCCAACTGGATATTGGAAACCGTGAGACAGTTCTGCAGACGATTTTTTTCGCTTGACTTGAAACAGGTCAGTTTGAACCGGTAACGCATAAGGTCACGGAGCTGGCGGATATCAGCAGGTGGCATAAAGCTTCCGGCAACAAGGTCATGCTTAAACAGGTCAGCAATCCATCTGGCATCTTTCTTGTCAGTTTTCTTTCCACGGATAGCCTTAACATATTTCGGATGGGCAAGGACAATCGAACAATCCTTTTCAAGGATGTTATAAATAGGAATCCAGTATTTACCGGTAGATTCCATGCAGACGTCTTTGTAATTACGGTCGAGCAGCCATTGTAACAAATCTTTCAGACCTTTCGTGTAGGTAGAAAAACGATGGCGCTCGTAAGAAGTGACGCCCTGCTTGTCAGTAGAAACAATGCAGGCGACGACAAAAGTCTTGTGGACATCAATGCCACAGCAGACTTTGTACACGATTTTTAAAGCCATAGGGACTCCTTTCAGAACCGGAGAGGTTCACTAAAGATTATAGGGAAAGACGGCATTGACGGAACGCCTAAGCCATAAACGAGATTGTTTAAACAAAGATAAGATTACGTGCTTGATGTCACACTTATTTGTGCTTGAAAAGGCGGACTACACATATAATCATTCGGTCATCCGGAAAGCCGGGAAGCCCACTCACCTCCCCGTGATTTGTAGTATACCGAGTTTCCTACAAAGAAGAATTATAACAAAGAAATAAGCTCAGGAAAACATTTTCATTACGTTTTGTGCCTGAGCGAAGCGAAAGGAATGGATATAATCATGACAAATCAAAGTACACCCGATAAACTTATTGAAATGCGTCTTACTTCCATGGCAGATGCATTCCGTAGCCAGATGGATGACAGCAGCATGAAGGAAGTTCCGTTTGAGGACCGTTTCGGTATGCTGGTCGATGTTGAATACAGCATCCGCAAGAATAACCGGCTGAAAAGGCTAATCCGTTCATCAGAACTGGAACAGCCCGATGCAGGTATAGCAGCGATTGACTACCAGTCCGGTCGCAAACTGAATAAAACACTGATTGGCAGACTGGCAACCTGTGAATACATCACCGAATGCCGCAACATCTTTATTACCGGAGCAACCGGAAGCGGTAAAACCTACATGGCCTGTGCCTTTGGTATGGAAGCCTGCAGGCATTTCTATTCGGTAAAATATGTACGCCTTCCGGATTTATTACTGGACTTATAGGCTGCCAGAGATAATGGCACATTTGCTGCCACTATGAAAAAATACATCAAGCCAGTACTGCTGATTACCGATGAATGGCTGCTGCTGAAACCCATAGAAGATGAAGCTAGAAACCTGTTTGAACTGATCCATAAGAGATGGAAAAAATCCTCTACGATTTTTTGCTCTCAGTTCCGAGAAAGTGAATGGTATCAGCAGATCTGTGGTGGTGAAAGCACCCTTGCAGACGCCATCATGGATCGTATATCCTACGATTCATACAAAATCGATATTGAAAGCATTGATCCGACCAAAGATTTCTCGATGAGGGAGGTATACGGTCTGAATCCGGCACAATCTAAGTAACAAAACAGGTGGCTCCGTTAGTCCGGACAGGTGGCTCTCGCCACACTGGACTGGCGGCTCCGCCGCACCGTAATATTCATCCTGGCGGTGCCCGGTCCATTTCTTCGTGATGTCCATCATCGCCAGATATAGCATTTTTAACAGGCTGTCATCAGAAGGAAATACCGTCTTTGACTTTGTCACTTTCCGTAGCTGGCGATTGAACCCCTCTATCGTATTTGTCGTGTATATCAGGCGTCTCACCGCTTCTGGATATTTGAAGTATGTTGACAGATCTGCCCAATCCTCTTTCCAGGATTCCGATATCTTGGGGTACTTCCCATCCTATTTCTCACTGAGATTTTCCAGGGCACCCAAGGCGGCATCCTCTGTCGGTGCAGTATATACCCGCTTTAAATCAGCCATCAGCGGCTTGATTTCTTTGTAGGATATGAATTTCGTTGTATTCCGAATCTGACGGATGATGCACTGCTGAATCCCTGTCTGGGGTATACCGCTTCGATTGCCTGGGGGAATCCCGTCAGGCCGCCTACACATGCAATCAGGATATCATTTACTCCGCGGTTTTTCAATCCGTTCAGGATGGACAGCCAGAACTTTGCACTTTCATTTTGCCCTACATACATCTCCAGGACATCCCTCCTTCCATCCATGCCAATCCCTATGGCGATGTATACCGCCTGCTTTGCAATGCGTCCTTCGTTGCGTACATGGTAATGGATTGCATCCAGAAATACAACGGCGTATATCTCATCCAGAGGGCGTTCCTGCCACTCTTTTACGATGGGGGGTATCTTGTCTGTGATACGGCTTATGGTGCTGTCGGAAATGTCAATCCCGTAGAGTTCCCTCATGTGGCTCCCGATGCCATCCGTAGTCATCCCTTTTACGTACATGGAGATGATCTTTTCCTCCATGTCCTGAGTGACCGTGTTTTGATATTTCTTGATGACCTGCGGTTCAAACTCCCCGGCCCTGTCCCTGGGTATATCAAGCCCCATATTGCCGTAGCTGGTATGCATGGTCTTTTGGGAATGTCCGTTGCGGCTGTTACCCGTATCCTTGTTGCGGTAATCGTATTTGGAATAGCCCAGTTCCTCGTCCAGAACACCCTCCAGAATGACCGACATCATGTCCCTCATGATTGCATTCACATCGGTACCGTCTTTGATTTTCACATTATTCTGTTTTAAGTAGCCCTTCATGAGCTCCCGCATAGCAGCTTTCTGTGGTGTGTCGTTTTTTCTTGCGATAATAAAACCTCCAAACTGTGTGATTTTATCTTACATCAGTTTGGAGGTTTACACAATCTTTAGGATACTCTCAAAAAACACTGCCTTGTGGCTGAAAGCCATTTGGCAGTGTTTTTAATCCCTCTTACGACACAACCCGATAACTCCCTCTATCCGGCACCGCCGTATCCCACTCCGGCATCCAGGCCCCATCGCTTCCAACCCAATAATACATCTCAATTGCATTGGACTTCACATAGCAATCAGATTCCATATATCCATTATAATTAAAATAATACCACTTATCATTAATGATTCTCCAGCAGTCTGTTGCATAAGTTCCATCCCCATACTTAAACTTCCAGCCAGAGTAAGCTTTTTCCCATGTACCATTTCCACGGGACCATGCATCTTCACGGGTCAGGACCTTGGCATCGGAGTCGGCGGACCAACCGCTGGATTCTGTTGTATAGGTGCCGAGTGCGCGTACATTAAATGTATAACTGCCTTCTGTATTGATATAAGAACTGAAATCATGAGAACAGGCTGTCTCTGTTGCTATGGCCAGCAGGCGGTTATTTTTATACAGTTTCACCTCATACTTTTCTGAACCCTCAACTTCGTCCCACACAGCAGTATCGCCGCTCCAGCTTGTAGCTGTACTCACAGGCAGATTACCGGATATTTCAGGAAGGTAAACCTGCAGGATTAGTGAGCTTCCGTCTGATTCAATGTGGGATTCTTTATATTGTATACCCAGACCGGACAGGGTAAAACTATTTTTCTTAATGTCAGAGAAGCGGTAGCCGTCCTGCGCAGATAATTCAACCTCAGCCTCAGGGCGCTCGCCGAAAATCCAGGTATCATCGTCTTTGAGATATACCGTCCCCTCAACCTTATACTGGCTGCTGCTGGAATTGGCATAGATGTTGCCTACAATATCGCCGCCCTTGGGGGACTTATCCCAGGAAAAGGATAGGGATACGGAAGTGATGGATTTTTCCTGAGCAGAGGCGCTGATAAAACCACCAACGGTCAGACATGCTGCTAAAATGGGAATTGCGAATACTTTTTTTAACATAGAATTACTCCTTTCCATAGGAATTGAACTAATGGATGAAAGTTTAGTTATCATTTTTATTGTAACGTATAACCACGAAAATGTCTAATGTTTGCAGAAAGAAATACCTAAAATGAAATACTAGAAATGATGAATCACCAAAAATAATGGAACACTGAAAATAGGGATATCCAACATAAAAAGTAAATGAAAACAAAGTCAACATGTAAATATTAAAAAATCATTACAGAAAACGGTCTAATTTCCTGCTCAAAATTAAGATTACATAATAACCCACATATACTATAATAGATTAATAGGTATGCCTATGACAGTAGCGTTATTATGTAATAAAAGAATGTAAGCGATGTCTTAATATAGAATATAGAAAGAATGGACAAAACACATAATAAACGAGGCGTAAGATGATAAAGGCGTATAAACAGAAAGATATAAAGTCATAGAGATAAAAGACATAGGCAGATAAAGGTATAGGGAGACCAAAATATAGTAGTATGAATTCAAAGAGACGCAAATGCGCAAGGGGAGAAAAACAATCGTAGACAAAAGCATAGGGGAGTAAAAGCATATTGATTTTTTGTGGGGTGGATATAGGGGCGAAAAACATAGGGACGAAAAAGCATGGAGAGACAAATAGACAGGGAACAAGAGCATAAAAATACAAAAGTATAAAAGTACAAAAGCATAAAGGAATAATGTATAGCAATTAAGACTTGAAATTGTATCTACAATATGGAGTAACCATATAGTAAAAAATCTAGAAAGATGGCTTTGCCCTTCGTAACTATCAACTTATCTTATTTCAGCTTTTTGAGTTTACATAAACATTGAAACGGTCTCCTAAATTTTCCGTACCTCTCCCCTCCTCACCGCCAAAAAACTGCTCTAATATAATAATCCTCTCCCATATACCCACCTCCGCCCACAATAAACTCCACTCCCTAGTAAAAAGAAACAGATATAAATATCCGATTGGCCATATCCATACCCCCACCCAGTTTCCAACAAAAAGAATATCCACCAAAAGCTAGTCAATAATCTAGTGGAAAGCACAGCCAAAACAATACCGAAATACAGTCCAATATATGGACATTTCCCTATTCCATAATGAAAAAACAAACCAATAGCAATGGAAGCCCTGCCTTTGCTATAAACGTCCTATCGAACCAACATATTACACAGAAATCAAATAAAAAGGAGGCTAACATATGGGACACCTGACCACCCGCGACGCCTACAAAAACCTGAGTGACCGCATCAACTGGTTTACCCAGGGCGCACCGGCGTCGGAGACGTTATATAAGATTTTACAGGTTCTATATTCGGAGAAGGAGGCCAAGTGGGTTGCGCTGCTTCCCGTGCGTCCGTTTACCGTGAAAAAGGCTGCAAAGATATGGCAGACATCTGAGTATAAGGCAGAGCGACTTCTGGACCATCTCTGTGAAAAGGCCCTGCTGGTGGACTCCTGGCACAATGGGGTCCGTCAGTTCGTGATGCCGCCGCCAATGGCTGGATTCATTGAATTCGCCCTGATGAGGACCAGGGGGGACATTGACCAGAAATACCTGAGTGAGTTGTACTACCAATACATGAATGTGGAGGAGGATTTCATCAAGGACCTGTTTTACGCCACGAAGACAAAGCTGGGGCGTGTATTTGTCCAGGAGCCGGTCCTTACCAATGATAAAATGAATCACATCCTGGATTATGAGCGGGCCACCCATATTGTGGAGGAGGCGGAGTATATTGGACTTGGTTTATGTTATTGCCGCCATAAGATGTCCCATGCAGGCCATCCCTGTGAGATTGACGCGCCCTGGGATGTGTGCCTGACGTTTGACAATGTGGCCCGTTCCCTGGCAGAGCATGGGGATTATGCGCGGCTTATCTCCAAGGAAGAAGCCTTGGATGCTCTGGAGCGCTCCTATGCCAGCAATCTGGTGCAGATTGGGGAAAATGTCAGGGAACATCCGGCGTTTATCTGTAACTGCTGTGGCTGCTGCTGTGAAGCCCTGCAGGCGGCCCGGCATTTCAGCCCCATGCAGCCCGTTGCCACAACCAACTATATACCGGACATTTCGGAGGGGACATGTGTGGGATGTGGGAAATGCGCCAGGGTCTGCCCGGTACTGGCCATTTCCATGAAAACGGATGGAAATGGGAAAAGGATTCCTGTTCTGGACCGGGACATCTGCCTGGGCTGCGGCGTGTGCGCCAGGAATTGCAGTGTCAAGGCGATTGAACTTAAAAAACGGCCGGAACAGATTATAACCCCGGTAAACAGTACGCACCGGTTCGTGCTCCAGGCAATCGAAAAGGGGACCCTGCAGAACCTGATTTTTGATAACCAGGCGTTTGCCAACCACAGGGCCATGGCAGCTGTGTTCGGAGCC
The DNA here is from genome assembly GCF_022440595.1 of Enterocloster sp. OA13. Classification (NCBI taxonomy): domain Bacteria; kingdom Bacillati; phylum Bacillota; class Clostridia; order Lachnospirales; family Lachnospiraceae; genus Enterocloster; species Enterocloster sp. OA13. Next base: position 6,570,841 of record NZ_JAKNTF010000001.1, read on the forward strand.
ATCCTGGACCTGCCTCCTATTAAGCAGGCCATGGCAAGTAAGCAGTTTAAGTCCATTTACCTGGACAGGCTGCTGTCCATGCACAAGGAGAGGGGAAAATGATTGTCAGTGTGAGCCGCAGAACCGATATACCGGCATTTTACCCGGATTGGTTTTTCCGGCGTCTGGAGGAAAAGTATGTTTATGTGAGAAATCCCATGAATCCCAGGCAGGTCAGCGAACTGCGGCTGGACCGGGATTCAGTGGACTGCTTTGTGTTCTGGACCAAGAATCCGGGGCCTATGATGGACCGGCTATCCATGCTGGATGATATGGGGTATCCATATTATTTCCAGTTCACACTTACTGCTTACGGAACAGACCTGGAACCAGGGGTCCCGGATAAGGATGAGATGATAAAGGTATTCCGTCGGCTGTCCCGGCGTATAGGGCAGGAGCGTGTTGTGTGGCGTTATGACCCTGTTTTGCTTGGCGGAAACTATACAATCCAGTACCATATGGAGTGGTTTGAGAAAATGTGCAGGGCTCTCTGCGGATATACCGGCTCCTGCGTAATCAGCTTTCTCGACATGTATTCCAGGATAAAAAAGAATATGGAATATCTGGGGGTTTTACCTCTGGGACAGGAGGATATCCGCCTTCTGGCATCTGTTTTAGGACCGGTTGCAGCCAGGTACGGTATTAAAATCAGCACCTGTTCAGAGGAAATGAATCTGGAAGAATATGGAATACAAAATGGAAAGTGCATTGATGACCGCCTTATCACATCGATTACGGGGCATCAGCTGGATGTAAAAAAGGATGATACACAAAGGGCCTCATGCGGCTGTGTGAAGAGCGTGGATATCGGAACGTACCATACCTGCGCACATTTCTGCAGGTACTGCTATGCGAACCTGAGCCCGCGTCAGGTGGAGGAGAACAGGAGACAGCATGATCCTGATTCGCCCTTTTTGATTGGCAGCCTTCGCGGGGACGAGAAGATAACGCCCCGGGTTATGAAGTCCGTGATAAAAAAGAGATAGATTGGAAAGACATTATATGAAGATGAATATCAGACAGATAACAGCTGCCGTGGTGTGCGGACTGATGATTGCGGGTGAGACTTCCATAGCCGCATGCGCAGCGGAACCCTGGAACGGGAATGTGGAAAACTGTAACATAAGTTCAGACGGAAGGAATACAAATGCGCAAATTCGGAGCGAAGATGCGCAAATCCAGAATGGGAATATGGAAAGCTGGGATGAAAATGTGGAAATCACAGCCCACAGAGGAGATTCATCAGAGGCACCGGAGAACACAATACCAGCATTTAAGGCGGCCATTGAAAGCGGGGCCGACTGGATTGAACTGGATGTGGGCGTTACAAAGGATGGCATCCTGGTGGTACTCCATGATGAGGATTTAAAGCGGGTTGCAGGCGATTCCAGAAAAATAGGGGAACTGACTTTTGAGGAGGTGCGCCGTCTGGATGTAGGCAGCCGCTTTGGCCCCAGCTTTAGCGGTATTGGGATACCCTCACTGGAGGAAGTTCTGGATTACTGTAAAGGCAGGATCATGTTGAATATTGAGATTAAATACAGGAAGGGTCAGGACCTGGCATTCATTCCCCGCCTGGTGGATTTAATACGTCAACGGGAAATGATGGACCAATGCATGATAACCTCCTTTAATTATGGCTGTCTGCAAATGGTGAAAATATTTGAGCCAGAAATCAAGACCGGTCTTATCAGCTCAAAACCCATTGCGCAGCCGGAGATTTATACGAGTGCGGATAATTTTGTCCTCAGCATTGAGCTGATTGAACCGGATACCGTGAACCGTATTCATGAACTGGGTAAGGAAGTCATTGCCTGGACGGTTAATGACCAGTTTTCCGTGGAGAAATGCAGGAAGGCTAGAACCGATAATATCATTACGGATTATCCGGATGCTATTATCTCGGATTGATTGGAAATGGCAGAATGCTGCTTTCAAATGAATTACCAAGACTACAATGATATACTATACGGACCACCATACCCGCATTCGCGCCCCATCAGGTATATATTTTCCATAAAAGCCCATACTATCCATATATTACCGGCAGTCCGCCGGAAATGGAGGAGAGATTATGAGATTACCGAAGCATATTGGGATCATACCGGATGGGAACCGCAGGTGGGCCCTGGACCGGGGAATGGAAAAAAAGGACGGATACAGACACGGTATTTCACCGGGGATGACGCTATATCATATGTGCCGTGAACTGGGGATTGAGGAAATGTCTTTTTATGGATTTACCGTGGATAACACCCAGCGTCCCAGCACCCAGCGCCAGGCGTTTACAAAAGCATGTGTGGCAGCTGTGGAGGAGTTGTCAAAGGAGGATGCCAGCCTGCTTGTGCTGGGAAATACCCAGTCCCCTATGTTTCCGCCGGAACTCCTTCCTTATACCAGGCGCCACGATTTCGGGGCTGGCGGAATGAGGATTAATTTTCTGGTTAATTACAGCTGGGAGTGGGATGTGGGATTCAAACCGGATAATTCAGGGAAAGCGCCGGCTGCTTCCGCTGCAATCGGACCGGTACTCAGAACAGCCGATGTTTCCCGGATTGACCTTGTAATCCGCTGGGGCGGCCGTCGCAGGCTGTCGGGATTCCTTCCGGTCCAGTCTGTGTATTCGGATATATATGTGGTGGATGACTACTGGCCGGATTTCAGGAAAGAACATGTGGAGGCTGCGTTAAAGTGGTATTCGGATCAGGATGTTACATTAGGAGGGTAAAAATGATAAGCGTGTGACAATGCAGGGATGCATGGTTGGCAGAGGGAATTTTTCAAATATAACCGTGAACAGCGCTTGGAAATGTATCTGCAATTCATCTGGATTGGCAGCGTATACATGTCCAGGCGCTGTTGTATATTAGCAGAGGAAAGTGAAATTTCTACAATAAAGCGACTGTTTTCAACATATATGGACAAAATGGTACAGGGGGGTGTAAAATATCATAAATAAATTTAGCAGTACGGGGAAAGTATTATGATACATATAGCAATTTGCGACGATGACATACAGCTATGTAACCAGCTGGAAGATTATATAAGGAAATGGAGAAAAGAAGGAAGGAAACTGGAGGCAGAGGTATTCAACACAGGGAAGGAATTTGAAAAGGCTCTGAAGGAACGGTATTTCGATTTGATTTTTCTGGATATCATCATGAAGGACTGCAGCGGGATTGAGTTGGGGCGGTTTATCCGCGAAGAGCTTAATAATGACAGCAGCATGATTGTATATATGTCCGGATATGGAGACGAATACGCTCTGGAGCTGTTTCAGTTCCAGCCCTTTCATTTTTTAAAGAAGCCGTTTAAGATTGAGGAATTTCAAAGCATTTTCTGTAAGGCGTGTGAGAGGATACAGGGAGATACGGGGATTTTTGAGTTTAAGTCCAGCCGGACCGTGTATCGGGTCCCGTTAAAGGATATCCAGTATTTTGAGGGTGATAACCGAAGGGTTAAAATTGTAACCGACACACACACGTATCATTGTTATTCTACCATCGAAAATCTGTTTTCCAAAATTGACATGGAGAAGGCGGGATTCATCCGGCTGCATAAGTCCTATGCAGTAAACCTGCGGTATGTGGCAACGTTCAGCGTCAGGATGGTAACCTTGTTTGACGGGGAGGAGTTTACGGTCAGTGCGCCGTTTAAGGAAAATGCTCAGCGGCAGTATGAAATTTACAGCGAAAAGATTGGCCGGACGAAGTGATTCTGTCGGATGGAGTGATTCTATAGGACGAAAAATGATTGAACGGAAGATACGCAGATATGGACAGGGAGCCTGCACGGGTTGATATAGTGCGGGCTTTCTGGCGTTTTGATGTATATGGGCCTGTCCGCAAATCCGTCCTATGTCTTCAGCCAGCACACCACCTTCATACACGGCCTTTCTGGAGTCGGAAGCTGTGTCCCATTGCTCTGCTCCAGCCTATATCATATCGGTAGATATGCCGCACATACTGTTGGTTTACAATGAAACTGTGGTGGGTGCGCATGAAATAGGAAGGAAGATGTTTCTCCATACTGCTGACGGACTGGCTGGCCAGTATCCGGCCAGAACAGCAGCACATATTGCTGTATGTGTTGGACGCCTCGATGTACGCGATATCTTCAGTGCATATGTGGTATACTTCGGCATGACGGCCGGATATGGAGAGGAACCCAATGGAAACAGAAGTGGATGAAGCGGGTGATATGTGTACACATACCAGCTTCAGATAACCCTGGTACATGTTCCGGATGGTCCTGGTACATGTTCCGGATGAAACTGGAACAGTATGGATGCTCCGGTTCGTTCTGGGAAGGAACATTGTATTCACAGATTACAGCAAAGGCGTCCGGGGTCAGGGACATGAGATGTCTGTGGCTGAAGGTAATCCGGTATTGCTGCGGTCTGGGCATTTTAAACAGGCTGGAAGAAACGCTGTAATATCCGTAGGGATACTGACGGGTCAGGTTGTTAATCCATATGATATCACTGTAATCTGTTCCAAAATCAGGGAGGGCCTACCCCGATAAAAGGAACGGATGAAGGAACGCATCTTGTTAATGATTAGCCGGTCATTTTGTCTGGATATTGAAATCCCCTCTTATTTATTTATAATTTATAATGTATGGCAATGCTTATTCCGCCTGACTTTGTAAATAAAGTCATTGGCCTTAAAATATGGGTTATTGGTTCGATTCTATTGAAAAGGGTGACATTTTCAATAGAATTGTATTATATTAGAGTTAAAGCGGAATATAAGACGTTCAATCTGATGTAAGTTAAGAAGGGAGGTTATACTGGGAATGCAGGAGGAATATAAGCAGGCGAAGTTTCAGACCCATGCCCAGGGCGGGCAGATATTTCTTGGTGCGGGACAGGAAATGCACCCGGGGCATGAACTTGGGCATGTTGTTCAGCAAAAGCAGGGCAGGGTGCAGGCCACAGAGGCGGTCAGGGGACAGGCTCTTAATGATGACAGGAGCCTGGAACAGGAGGCGGAACGGTTTGGATGAAGGATAGGGGGATAGGGGGCACCAGAAGTATCCGTCCGACCGTGATATGGAAACAGATAACTTAGCAGTCTTTCAGACTGTGCCATTATAAGGGAGGTATTTCATGGCAGAGTATTTATCACCGGGAGTATATGTGGAGGAGTTCGACTCAGGAGGCAAACCCATGGAGGGAGTGGGGACCAGCACGGCAGGCTTCATAGGAATGGCGGAGCGGGGACCGGTGGAAGGGCCTCCGCGGCTGGTAACCAATTTCGCGGATTTTAAGCGGATTTATGGGGGATATCTGTCGGCTGATGAGTACGGGGACTACCGGTTCCTGTCGTATGCGGTGGAGCATTTCTTTATCAATGGAGGTGCCAGGGCATTTATTGCCAGGGTGGCGCCGGGGGATGCGGCTTGTGCAAAGGGTGCGCTTCCAAACAGGGAACATCCGGTGCTGGTGATGACGGCCAGGAACCCGGGAATGTGGGGAAACCGCCTGAAAGTTGTGATTTCCTCTTCCAGCAAGGCTAAGACACAGATAATGGAGGTTCTGGAGACATCAACCGGCCGGTGTTATGCGGTGAAGAATGGAGCCGGCTTCTGGGCCGGGGATGTGGTGGAATTCTCGGACGGGGAACAGTCGGTTTATAACCGGATTGTAAAGAGTGAGGACAATATCATCTTCTTTGAGAAGGAGTTTGATATGGATGTGACGGACAGACAGCTTTTGCCGGAAAAGGTCATCACTACCTGTGAGTTTAACATGGAAGTGCGGTTTGAGGATATCGTGGAGAGGTATGATAACCTATCATTTAATATCAACACTGCAAATTTTGTGGAGAAGAACACAGCCAAATCAGATTTGATTTCAGTGGCCATACAGTACGGGAATGCAGGGAGCGGCACGGCCGGAGAGGGCGGGGACGGATCCGATGTCAGCGGGGAAGGCGCAGGCGGTACTGGGAAATTCATCCCTCCTTTCAAACAGCTGGCCGATGGCGGTGCTGCCTTGGTATCTGTTGATTTTGAGGGAGGCAGCAACGGCAATGCCCTTGGCATGACCGCCACTGAGTTCATAGGTGTTGACAACGGAGCCGGACGGCGTACCGGTATCCAGGCTTTTGTGGATAATGATGTGGTATCCATTATAGCGGTCCCCGGGATTACGGATTCCAATGTGCAGCTTTCTCTGGTGTCCCACTGTGAGAACCTGGCCAGCCGGTTTGCGGTGCTGGATATTCCCAGGGAATCCAGAAAAGTGCAGGATATCCTCAGCCACAGGAATATTTTCGATACTACCTACGCGGCTCTTTATCATCCGTGGCTTACTGTATTTGACCCATTGGACAAGCGGAATATTTCCATACCGCCATCAGGTTCCGTGATGGGCATCTATGCCAGGAGCGATAACACCAGGGGCGTGCACAAGGCCCCCGCCAACGAAGTGGTGCGGGGCTGTGTGGGACTGGATGTGCAGTTTGACAAAGGTGAGCAGGATATCCTGAATCCTAAGGGTGTGAACCTGATACGCGCATTTCCGGGGCAGGGTATCCGGGTTTGGGGCGCCAGGACAGCCAGCAGCGATGGAAACTGGAAGTACATCAACGTCCGCAGGCTGTTTATTTTCATCGAGGAAACCATTAAGGCCAATACGGACTGGGCTGTATTTGAACCCAATGACGAGGTGCTGTGGGTAAGGGTACAGAGGACCATAGAGGTGTTCCTGACCAACCTGTGGAGAGGCGGTTCCCTGGTCGGGACATCGCCAGATCAGGCGTTTTTCGTGAACATCGGACGCGCTACCATGAGCCAGGATGATATTGATAACGGAAGGCTGATTTGTATCATCGGCGTGGCTCCTGTGAAGCCAGCTGAATTTGTAATCTTCAGAATCACCCAGAAGACCAGGGAAGTCCAATAATCGATGACAGCGGATTCCGGGAAGTGTACAGACGCATATCTGGAAGCATACAGACGCATATCTGGAAGCATGCAGACGCATATCCGGAAGCATGCAGACGCATATCCGGAAGCGTATAGACTCAGACCCAGAAGCGTACAGACGCATATCTGGAAGCATACAGACGCATATCTGGAAGCATGCAGACGCATATCCGGAAGCATGCAGACGCATATCCGGAAGCATGCAGACGCATATCCGGAAGCGTACAGACGCATATCCGGAAGCATGCAGACGCATATCCGGAAGCATGCAGACGCATATCCGGAAGCATGCAGACGCATATCCGGAAGCATGCAGACGCATATCCGGAAGCATGCAGACGCATATCCAGAGGCGTACAGGCGCATACCCGGAACCGGACATCATCACTCAAGAGCAGGAGGAATCATAATAAATGGCAGGATATCCAAGAGTGGAACTCCGCTTTAAATTAGAAATAGACAGACTGGACGCGGGCCGTTTTACGGAAGTGTCCGGGTTTGACGCCACCATAGAACCTGTTGAATATAGGGAAGGCGACATGGCTTCAGAGACGCCGCTCAAAGTGCTCGGACTGAGAAAATATGGAAATATAACACTGAAAAAAGGCATTATCGAGGGACCGGTGCTGTACGACTGGCTAATCAAGGGACTTACAGGGGCAGTGGAGCGTAAGACGGTTACCATCAGCTTGTTAGACGAGACACAGACGGCGGTCGCATCTTGGCAGGTCATCAACGCATGGCCAGCCAAGTATGCGGCCCCGGATTTTAACGCCACTCCCAATGAGGTTGCCATTGAGACACTGGAACTGGCCCATGAGGGTATGACAAGGACTTTATAAATGTAGTAGAGGGGAGCAGGATATGGAATGGGCGAACTTTTAACCAACCAGCATTTTACCGTATATGTGGAAATGGATGCCTGCGGTTTTGCCAGGGTTTCTAATATAAGCGCTGAACTAGAGTAGGAATCCAGTGTTGAGGGCGGCCGCACTGACCAATGATTCCAGACTCATGTGCAGCTGGGGCGGCGTCATACAGATAACATTTCCGGGAACCGTGAATATACAGTGCTGGGCCGGCGCATACTAATCCCGGAGGTGATATGAATGAGTCCGAAGGAATTAAATTATATTGAGGATGCCTTAGGCCATGAGCAGTTTTTAAAAACCCAGTGCCAGGAGGCTATCCAGAACCTGCAGGATCCGACCCTTAAGAATCAGGTCCAGCAGATGACACAGAAGCACCAGCAGATTTTTGACAACTTTTATAATCTTGTATAAGGAGGAAGAATAGAATGGATGACAAGTGTATCATGGAGAACCTTCTCCTGACAACCAAAGGCGTATGCGATTTGTACATGCACGGCACCATCGAAGCTTCCACCGCCAATGTGCATCAGACCTTTAACCAGGCTTTAAATGATAGTCTGTGCATGCAGGACGATATTTATAAGGAGATGTCAGCAAAAGGCTGGTATCAGATGGAGCAGGCGGAGCAGCAGAAGATTATGAAGGTGAAGAACCAGTTTGCCGGCATGTAATTGGATATCTGTATAAAACGGGAGCGCTTCCTTCAGCGCTCCCGTTCAAACCATAATCATTCGGCCTCATACATATCCTTAATCATCCGTACCGTCCTGTCCATGCCAAGGCGGCTTATATTGAGGAGCATCTGATGGGAATCAATGCTGCCCCATTTGCGTTTGGTATAGTTTTCGTAGTAGTTCTTCCTGCGGCGGTCCGTGGACTTGATGGCGGCGACCGCATCCTTTTCGGAGAAATTATAGCGTTCCATGATGCGGCGTACCCGGTCATCCATGGAGGCGCAGATGAATACGTCAATCAAATCCGGATAATTGCGCAGTACGTAGTCGCCGCACCGCCCTACGATGATGCATGGCCCCTTTTTGACCAGGGCTTCAATGATGATGGTCTGGGCCACGTAAGTACTGTCGTTCAGGGAAAGGCCGTATCCGGTAACGGAATTAGGTTCCTTTGGAATCTGATAGTTGGCTAAGAAGGTAGAGAGGGCGGATTCATCAACCTTTTCCACGCTGACAGGAGAATGTCCCATCTTTTCAGCGGCCATCTCCACCAGGTTCCTGTCATAGAGAGGAATCCCCAATTGGTCTGACAGCCTTTGGGCTACTTCGTGTCCTCCGCTTCCGAACTGACGGGCTATAGTGATAATCTTATGGCTCATAGTCCCACTCCTTTCCAACTCAAAGAGTATAAATGTACGAATAAGTTGCTATATATATTATTATAACGCACTATTTATACAATTGATATAAAAAGTTTGAAAATTTTTGCTGTTTTTTATTCATCAGTCCCATCCTTGCTATCCGCAGCCGAAGTCCCATCCCCCACATCTGTAGCCGCTGCTTCATCCCGGGCCAGCGCCCGCTTTTCATGCATCAGATCCCAAATGGTATCATGCATCCATTTTACTGTGTCGTTCAGGATTTTGTTTTCCGTGTCCAGGTTCATGATGACGTTGTTCATTTCCGCAATGATCTCGCGGCTGTTGTAGCGCTTGTGCGGGGCGGTCAGCCGCTCCACAAGGGACGGGTTGGTCTTCAGTATCTCCTTTGAAAGGAATTCATCCCGCTCATCGCAGGACATCCTCATGAATTCCGTGTAATGCATCCGCACCATATACATGGCTTCCTCACAGCCGCACTTCGGGCACTGGGGATGGCGGGAGGTCTGGTAGTAAGCATAGTGCCCGCATTTGGGGCAGTAAAATACAGCAAGTTCTCTCATATTCGTCCTCTCCTGATACAGTCCTAATTATATAGATAGCGTTTCAGAAGGAAAAATATACCACTTTTTCACATAAAAAGTGTAATTTCGGCAAAATGCACAAAAAAACGGCAGACTAATTAGCTAGTCTGCCGTGTATATGGCTTTGCCTTATGGGTGAACGGATGATGGCAAATCCTTTTCTTACTGGATTACACCTTCGGTGTTTACGGTCCAGATTTTATCATTTTCGTCTTTAAAGTCCTTGAAGCCATTGCCCAGCTCTGGTTTTGCCGTGGACTTGGAGGAGGATCCTGCCTTCTGCACGGTGCCGTTGGCATTTACCAGGTACTGCTTGTCGTCTAAGGTTACAGGGGCAAAGCGCAGGTCCTTGTCAGCTTCCTGACGCAGGCCGTATACATACAGCACGTTGTCCTTGATGCCATGGTAACCCTGTCCCTTTCTGGAACCGTCTGTGTGGAAGTACCAGTTCTGTACCTCGCCTAAGTCCTCATCAAAGATGGACTGCTTACCGGTCTTCATCACGCCTTCCTCGTCAAAGTAGAAGTTGGCAATGGAACCATTTTCAATGTTGACTACCTGCTTGCCGGTCTGCATTTCACCCTTTGTGTTAAATGCAAACTTCTTGGAGTCGATAGTGAACAGTTCCAGACCTTTTTCTGCATGGTATGGCTGGCCTTTCTTAAAGTAGAAGCGGTAAAGTTCTGCCTCTTCGCTGATGCCTTCAACGCCTTCGATGGTTCTCCAGCCGTCAGCGCGCTTGCCGTCCTCATCATAGTACTGATAACCAGCTACGGTTACCTCTGTCTGTGCGGGAGCTGCCTCTGAAGGGGTTGCCTCGGCTGCGTTTTCCACAGCAGCTGTCTCAGATGCAGGAAGCTTGAACCATCCTGTCTGCATACGTCCGTCTACAAATGTATAGTAGTCGCCGTTTATCTTCTTGTCTACTTCATTTTCAACCCTTTTTCCTGTATTGTCAAAGAAGAACCATGACTCAAGGTATTCAGGATCATCGGTTTCATCTTCCAGAAGAACCCATCCTGTTTTTCTGCTGCCGTCCTCACCCAGATAATAGTTGAAGCCGTCAACTGTAATGGAACCGGTCTGCATGATACTGTCTTCATTAAAATAGTACCACTGGCCGTTAATGGATGCCCACTTGGAGGTCAGGGCCTTGCCGTCCCTTCCGTAATAGTAGTACAGATGCTCCTGTGCGTCATCCTCGTTCCAGAAATCTTCATTTTCCACGGAAACCCATTTCATGCTCACACGTTTTCCGTCTTCTCCTACGTAATACTCATCAATCTGCATGTTGGAGGCGCGGACTCCGTCAGAATCCAAGTAGTACCAGTCATCTCCGTTTTTCTTCCAGGTATCGGTTACTGCATCACCATAGGAATCATAGTAATACCAGTTTCCGTTTTCCTCTGTCCAGCCCACGCTTTTCGCAAAAGCAGTGGAAGCGGTTGTTGGGAAGAAAGCAGGGGTTACTGCTGCCATCAGCATTGCAGTGGATAATACAGCCAGAACTTTAGTCTGTTTTTTCATAATATTGAATCTCTCCTTTTTGATATGTGTTTTTGTCTGTGGCCGAAAATCCGTCGTTGCATTACATGGTTCATTATAGCGGACAGATATGTGGAATGATAGTGATGGTTGCTGGAAGTTCTGGAATCCGCTGGGGGCAGGGGGGACACCCCTTTCTCCCTTATTATGCATGCCTTATCGTAAGAGAAATTTAGTATTATTTTCCCCTGTTTTATGCTATACTCTCGATATATGTACATTTTTGCAGCAACGGAATTAAGAACAGGGAGGGAGACCGCAGGATGAAAATCAAGATTTCCAATTATATAGCAGCCAGGCTGGTGGAGGCAGGAATCTGCCAGGCGTTCATGGTGACCGGAGGAGGCGCCATGCACCTGAACGATGCGCTGGGCCATCAGGAAGGGCTGCACTGTATCTATAATCATCACGAGCAGGCCAGCGCCATGGGGGCAGAGGCTTATGCCAGGATCCATAACAGGATTGCCGCCCTCTGTGTCACCACTGGTCCTGGGGGAACCAATGCCATTACCGGCGTGGTAGGGGGATGGCTGGATTCCATTCCCATGCTGGTGCTGTCCGGCCAGGTGCGCTATGACACCACGGCACGGTTCTCTGGGGTGGGAATCAGGGCCATGGGTGACCAGGAATTTGATATCTGCAGATCCATTGACTGCATGACAAAGTATTCCGAGATGGTAACCGACCCCATGCGTATCCGTTACTGTCTGGAGAAAGCCCTGTATCTTGCAAAGTCAGGCCGTCCCGGACCGTGCTGGCTGGATATCCCGCTGAATGTCCAGGGGGCATTTGTGGAAGAAGGGGAACTGGTGGGATTTGACCCCGAGGATTATGAGGCTGGCGGGGATGGCTGGGCAAAGGACGGCAGTATGGAGGACGCAGATGGAGGCGCTGGAAGCACAGAGGCCGGACATGGGGACGGCCTCAGCCACAAAATCCTTCAGGACCAGGCCGGGCATGGAGAACACCGCCAGGTGCTTCCGGGTAAGGTAAAGCCGTCGGTTGCACAGGAAATCATCGACAGGATAAGAAAGGCCAGCCGTCCGGTTATCAATGCGGGCAATGGAATCCGCATTGCAGGCGCCCATAAGGTATTCATGGATGTGGCGGAAAAGCTGGGAATCCCGGTCATTACCGGATGGGACAGTGAGGACTGTATGTATGACACCCATCCCCTGTATGTGGGACGGGCCGGCAACATGGGGGACAGGCCTGGCAATTTTGCCATCCAGAACAGCGACCTGGTGCTGTCCATAGGAAGCCGCTTAAGCATCCGTCAGGTGGGGTATAATTATAAGACCTGGGCAAGGGAGGCATTTGTGATTGTCAATGATATAGATGAGGAGGAACTGAAGAAGCCTTCCATCCATGCGGACATGCCTGTCCATGCAGATGCGAAGGATCTGTTGGAACAGCTTGACCTTGTGCTGGATGATGTGCTTGCAACAGAGGCGGACCGTCTGCCTGAAAGCCTGAGCCGCCCCGGTAGGAAGCAGGTATTTGAAGGAGGAAAAGGCCTTAGGGAAATGAACTGGAACCAGACCTGCGCCATGTGGAAGGAACGCTATCCCGTTGTCCTGCCTAAGCATTTTGAGCATGGGGATGAGGAGCCGGCCAATGTATATGCATTTATTAAAGAAGTGAGTAGCCGTCTGAAGGAAGGCCAGATAACCGTGGTGGGCAATGGCTCTGCCTGTGTGGTGGGCGGACATGCATATGTGCTTAAGAAGGGACAGCGTTTCATTTCCAATTCAGCCATCGCGGCCATGGGATATGACCTGCCTGCAGCCATCGGGGCCTGGGCCGCATCCAGGAAGAACCAGTGCTACAGCATGGGAAGCGATAAGACCGGGGATGACCTGATACTGGTCACAGGGGACGGTAGCATTCAGATGAATATCCAGGAACTTCAGACCATCATCCATCACAGGATGAATATAAAGATTTTCGTGATTAACAACGGTGGCTATCATTCCATCCGCCAGACCCAGAAGAACTTCTTTGGGGAGCCGCTGGTGGGAATCGGTGTGGACAGCGGGGATTTAAGTTTCCCGTGCCTTGAGGAACTGGCCCATGCCTATGGATATCCATACAGGGCAGCCAGGCATAACAGCCAGCTGTCCCGGGCAGTGGAGGAGACGCTTGATCTGGAAGGACCGGTCATATGCGAGGTGTTTGTTTCCATGGACCAGAACTTTGAACCCAAATCATCTGCCAAGAGACTGCCGGATGGCACCATGGTATCCCCGCCCCTTGAAGATCTGTCCCCGTTCCTTCCGGAGGAGGAGATGGATAGGAATATGATTATCCCAAGGATTAGGGAATGACAGGGATTAAGGGATTCCTGCCTGGAAACACGGATTCCGGTTCGGAAAATTAACAACAGGAGTGAAGGATTATGCGGATAGTGGTGACCGGAGCCACCAGTTTCATCGGGCTGGCGGTTATAGAGGAATTGCTTCACGGCGGCCATGAAGTGTTTGCCGTGGTGCGCCCTGATTCACCGGGGAGGAAAAAGCTGGAAGGAAGGAAGGGAATCCATATCCTGGAGTGCGGGCTGGATTGTATCGGGAAGCTGGCGGATTCCCCGGTCCTGGCAGATTCCCCGGTCCTGTCGGACTCCCCGGCCCTGTCGGACTCCCCGGCCCTGTCGGACTCCCCGGCCCTGTCAGACTCCCCGGCCCTGTCAGACTCCCCGGCCCTGTCAGACTCCCTGGCCCTGGCGGGCCGGACAGATGTGGTGGACTGGAAAGACATGGCGGGCCGGACAGATGTGGCAGGCCGGACAGACGTGCCTGGCGGATCCAATCCTGTCAGGGGGGCGGACGCATGGCTTCACCTGGGCTGGGAAGGCGCAGGCAGTGCCAACCGCCAGAACCCCCAGCTTCAGGCCCGCAATATCGGTTATGCCCTGGAAAGCCTGAGGACAGCGGCAGCCATCGGATGCACCAGGTTCCTGTTCAGCGGTTCCCAGGCCGAGTACGGTATCTACCGTACGGTCATGAAAGAGGAAGGCGCATGCAGTCCTGTGTCAGAGTATGGCAAGGATAAGCTTGAGGTGTGCAGGCGTGCTGCACAGGAAGCAGAGGGGCTGGGCATTACCTATATCCATGCAAGGATTTTCAGCGTATATGGTCCCGGGGACCATCCCTGGTCCCTGGTTTCTACCTGTATCGATACGTTTCTAAAGGGCGGCCATATGGAGATGGGCGCCTGTACCCAGATGTGGAACTTCCTGTATATAACGGATGCGGCCAGGGCTTTGGCAGGCCTTTTGCTTGCCAAAGCCCCCGCTGGCGTGTATAATGTGGCAGGGGAAGATACCAGGCCCTTAAAAGAATATATTGAAGAAATCCATGGTCTCTGTGGTGGAAAAGGCACGTATGAATATGGAAAGCGCCTGCCCAATGCAGAAGGGGTGGTGTCCCTGATGCCGGATATCAGCAAGCTTACAAGGGCGGCTGGTTTCAGGCAGGAAGTATCCTTCAGGAAAGGAATCAGGGAAATGCTTAAATTAAGGTATTAAAGGAGACAGACGTATGAAACGATGCATTGCCTGCGGTGCCCCGTTATGGGAGACGCCGTTACTTACGTTAGATAATATGCCGGCCTGTGCCCAGCATATGCCGGATGCCGAAGGGCTTGTTGATGACCAGGGGCTTACGCTGGATTTGTGCCAGTGTATGGGCTGCGGACTGGTTCAGTTTGACTGCGAACCCGTGGACTATTACAGGGATGTAATCCGGGCGGGCGGTTTTTCCAAAACCATGGTGGAACTGCGCAGATACCAGTACCGGAACCTGATACAGAATTATGATCTGGAAGGAAAGAAGTTCATCGAGGTGGGCTGCGGACAGGGAGAGTTCCTGAAAGTACTGTCGGAATTCCCGGTAGAGGCCCATGGGATTGAACATGATGCCCGTCTGGTGGAGCTTGCCAGGGCCCAGGGACTGAATGTGACCCAGGGATTCACTGAGACAGAGGATACCCGGTTCCCGGGCGGTCTTTATGATGCGTTCCTGTCCTTTAATTTCCTGGAACACCAGCCGGATCCGGGAACCATGCTCCAGGCCATCTACCGCAACCTGGAGGATGACGCGGTAGGCCTGATTACGGTTCCAAGCTTTGAATATATCATGGACCACAGCAGTTATTACGAGCTGATTCGGGACCATATTGCATATTATACATTTGAAACCCTGACCCCTCTTCTGGAACGCAATGGGTTCCTGGTGGAAGAGTGTGAGGTCATTAACAGGGATACCCTGTCCGTGATTGTGAAAAAACGTCCGCAGATGGATACGGACAACCTACTGGAATGCTATGTGAACCTCCGCAGGGAGATGGAGGGATACATGAAGTATCTGGAAGCATGGAATAAGAAGGTGGCCATATGGGGGGCCAGCCATCAGGGCTTCACCCTGGCCGCCACCACGAAGCTGGGGGAAAAGGCCCAGTATATCATAGATTCCGCGCCGTTTAAACATGGTAAGTTTGCTCCATCATCCCATCTTCCTATTGTGCCGCCGGATTACTTCACGGACCATCCGGTGGATGCCATCGTAATCACGGCCCCCGGCTATACGGATGAGATTGCGGCCAGTATACGGGAGAAGTTCGGCAGGAACGTGGAAGTCAGGGCCATGCGCTCCAACCATCTGGAGCTGATATAAGGATTTGGATGGAATATGGAAATACTACAGGGAGGGCGGTGGATGTGATGCGGACAGATATTGGAGGACGACCAGGCGATGAAGTGCAACCGGGTACCGAAGTACGGCCAGGCGATGAAGTGCAACCGGGTACTGAAGTACGGCCAGGCGATGAAGTGCAACCGGGTACCGAAGTACGGCCAGGCGATGAAGTGCAACCGGGTACCGAAGTACGGCCAGACGATGAAGTGCAACCGGGTACTGAAGTACTGCCGGAAGCTGAATTGCATCTGGAAACTGTAGTGCAAATGGATACAGGAGTACAGCCAGATGCGGAAGTGCAAACGGATACGGGAGTACAGCCGGATGTGGAAGTGCAAACGGATTCGGGAATACAGCCGGACGACATAACACAGCCGGACCCCTCTGGCGGGGTGGTTGTCATAACCGGCGCCACTGGATTTATCGGAAGCAACCTGGCCAGGGTATTCCTGGAGCACGGCTCGGTTGTTTACGCCCTGGTACGCCCTGGTTCTAAGAACAGGACTGCGCTTCCTGTACATGAAAACCTTAAAGTTGTGGACTGCGGCCTGGAGCACGTGGAGGACTGCATACCTGTCATTGGACATGCAGATGCATTTTTCCATCTTGCCTGGGGCGGGGTGAACCGGGAAGAAATTGACTCGCCGCAAGTACAGGCCCGTAACGTGGCAGGTTCCCTGGAATGTGTGCGCACGGCAGCCAGGCTGGGGTGCGGCATTTTCATGGATGCCGGTTCCAGGGTGGAATATGGGGCCGTGGACGGAATAATGCAGGAAGATGTGGAATGTCATCCCATTAACCAGTACGGCAAGGCCAAATGGGAATTCTATCAGAAGGCCGCCCCCCTTTGCAGGGAACTGGGGCTTAATTATTTCCATCTGCGGTTTTTCAGTGTGTATGGTTACGGGGACCATCCGTGGTCCATCATCTCCACATTGGTCCGGGATCTGAGGCAGGATAAAAAGGTATCCTTAAGCGCCTGCCGCCATCAGTGGAATTTTATGTATATTGAGGACGCGGTACAGGCAGTATATGAGTTATACAGGCATGGAAGGGCGGATGGAGCGCCTTACAGCCATATTGTGAACATCGCGGGTTCGGATACAAGGCCCCTGCGCTCCTTTGTGGAGGAAATCCATGAGATTGCCGGGGGCAGAGGCGAACTGGAGTATGGCACATTTGTCCAGGCCAAGGAAGGCGCGCTTTCCATACGGCCGGACATCACCAGGCTGTACAGGCTGACCTGCGGTGAATGGAAGGAGCGGTATACCTTCCGCCGGGGCATTGAAGAGACTATAGAGAAAGAAGAAGCGTAGAAAGACATGAAGAAAATCAGCGTATTGATTCCCTGTTATAATGAAGCGGAGAATGTAGGCCCTATCAGTAAGGCAGTGACGGACATCATGGAACGTGAGCTGCCCCAGTATGATTATGAACTGGTATTTATTGATAATGATTCCACGGATGGGACAAGGGATATCCTCCGGGATTTGTGTTCGGCCAATCCAAGGATTAAGGCGATTCTCAATGCACGTAATTTCGGACAGTTCAACTCGCCGTATTACGGAATGCTTCAGATGACAGGCGACTGCGTCATTGAAATGGTGGCAGATTTCCAAGACCCGGTGGATATGATCCCAAAGTATGTCCACGAATGGGAAAAGGGCTATAAGATTGTCATCGGCATCAAGACCAGCAGCAAAGAGAACCGTATGATGTACTGGCTCAGAAGCTGCTATTATAAGACAATCAAAAAACTGTCGGATGTGGAGCAGATTGAACATTTTACAGGCTCAGGGCTTTATGACAGGGAATTCATCGAGGTATTGAGGAATCTGGATGACCCCACACCGTTCCTTCGCGGTATTGTGGCGGAACTGGGATACAGGCGCAAGGAAATCCCTTATGAGCAGCCCAAACGCCGGGCAGGCAAGACCCATAATAACTTTTACCGCCTGTATGACGCGGCCATGCTCAGCGTTACTTCCTATACAAAGGCGGGTCTGCGCCTGGCAACCATATTCGGAAGCATCTGCGCTGTCATAAGCATGCTGGTGGCCCTGGTATACCTGGTGATGAAACTCATTTGGTGGGACCGCTTCCCTGCAGGCATGGCGCCTATGCTGATTGGGATGCTGTTCCTGGGTTCCGTACAGCTGTTTTTCATTGGATTTTTAGGCGAATACATCATGAGCATTAACCAAAGGGTGATGAAGCGCCCGCTGGTCATTGAGGAAGAGCGGATTAATTTTGACAAAGAGGTTAGCGGCGAACAAAGTAAAGGCAAAGAAGGTAAAGCCAAAGAAGATAAGGGTGGTGCAGAAGCATGAAGTATAAGATAGATGTTGTGCGCATCAGGGAGAATTCCATCACATTGAACGGATGGACCATCGGTAAATCCCCTGAAAGCCGCGCTACCTTCCGGGTGGAGGATGAGAAGCGCCAGCCGGTCAAATTTAAACATGTTTCCACCCGAAGGGATGATGTTAGCCAGATATATTATAAGGCTGTCCATGACCGGGAGTTTGGTTTTGATATCCAGTTCCCCTATGAGCGGGGGAAAAGCTACTACCTGCTCATACGGTGCGAGGGGAAGCAGGCCAGGATTAAGTTCAATGAGGAGCTGATTGCGAAGCGGGCCAGCGTGGCACATAAGCGGATGGAGAAGATAAAGGACCTTATGAACATGGAGACAGTCCATGTGGCCATGGATTTCTGGAAGGAACACGGCCTTAAGGCGCTGGTGCTCAAGTCAAAGCACAAACTGCAGGGCATTGACAATGATTATGATTACAGCGAGTGGTATGACCTTACCAGGCCCACGGATGAGGAGCTGGCGGCCCAGCGCCAGAAGATATTTGAATTTGAACCCCTGCTGTCCGTGGTGATTCCCGCTTATAAGACGCCGGAGCGCTATCTCAGGGAAATGCTGGATTCCATTGTGGACCAGACGTACACTAACTGGGAGATATGCATTGCGGACGGCAGTCCCAGGGGGCAGGGTCTGGAGCGTGTCCTTAAGAAATACGCGGACAGGGATAAGCGCATCCGCTATGAAATCCTGGGGAGCAACCGGGGGATTGCGGGCAATACCAATGCTGCCTTGGATATGGCCCGGGGGGATTTCGTGATTCTGGCGGATCATGACGACACCCTTCCTTCCCATGCTTTTTATGAGGTGGTGAAGGCCATTAATGAACATCCTGGCTGTGAGGTCATTTACTCGGATGAGGACAAGCTGGACATGGATGGGAAGGCCCTCTTTGACCCCCATTTCAAGCCGGATTTTAACCGTGACCTGCTTACCAGCGTCAACTATATCTGCCACCTCTTTGTGGTGAGGAAGGATCTGCTTGAGACGGTTGGTGGATTCCGCCAGGAGTTTGACGGGGCCCAGGATTATGATTTCATATTCCGTTGTACGGAAGCGGCTGGGGAAGTTTACCATATTCCCAAGGTGCTGTATCACTGGAGATGCCATCAGGATTCCACCGCCAGCAATCCGGAGAGCAAGATGTATGCCTTTGAGGCCGGTTCCAGGGCCATCATGGCCCACTATGAGCGCATGGGAATCCAGGCGGAGCGGGTGGAAAAGGGAGTGGACTACGGCATTTACCATACGGTTTTCAAACTTCAGGCACAGCCCCTTGTATCCGTTATCATCCCCAATAAGGACCACGCCGGGGACCTGGATGTGTGCGTTAAGTCGCTGATGGAAAAGTCCTCCTACCAGAACCTGGAATTTATTGTGGTGGAAAATAACAGCACGGAAAAGGAAACCTTTGATTATTACGGGAAAATGCAGGCAATGCACAGCAATTTCCATGTGGTGACATGGGAAAAGGGCTTTAATTATTCCGCCATCAATAACTTTGGGGCAGGTTTTGCAAAGGGAGAGTACCTTCTCCTTCTGAATAATGATACAGAGCTTATAAATCCGGACAGCATCCAGGAAATGCTGGGATTCTGCCAGCGGGAGGACGTGGGGATTGCAGGGGCCAGGCTTCTGTATGCGGATGACACCATCCAGCATGCCGGCGTCGTGATTGGATTCGGCGGCATTGCAGGACACACGTTCATCGGTCTTCACAAGGCGGAAAACAGTTATTTCCACAGGGCCATGTGCGCCCAGGACTACAGCGCGGTGACCGCTGCATGCCTGATGACGAAAAAGTCCGTGTTCGACGCGGTGGGCGGCTTGAGTGAAGAACTGGCAGTGGCATTTAATGACATCGATTACTGCATGAAAGTGAGAGCCCTGGGGAAACTGGTAGTATATGCGCCCTATGCATGCTTCTACCATTATGAATCCAAGTCCAGGGGCCTGGAAGATACGCCTGAGAAGGTGAAACGGTTTAACCGGGAAGTTGCTATTTTCATTAAAAAGTGGCCGGATATCATCGTGAAGGGGGACCCCTATTATAATCCTAACCTGACCCTGCGCAAATCCAACTTTGCCCTCAGGGACCTGCTGAAGGAAAAGATAGGGGAACCGTACGACCTTAAGATTTATGAGCAGTTTGCTCCGGAGGATAAGTAGAGTTTACATGAGTGACACCAGAAATAACCCTAAGGGTAACCATAAGAAGGTGACCATTGTCATCCCTAATTACAACGGGCTGGTTTTCATGGAGCCGTGTTTTAAGGCGCTGGAGCTTCAGATATGCAGGGATTTCCAGGTCCTGGTTGTGGACAACGGTTCCACGGACGGAAGTGTGGAGTGGCTTAAGGAACATGATATACCTTCCATTTTCCTGGACAGCAACACCGGGTTTTCCGGTGCCGTGAACCGTGGGATCCGTGCGTCTTCCACCCCTTATGTCATACTTTTGAACAATGATACGGAACCGGACTGCCACTATGTGGGGGAAATGATCAAGGCCATTGAGCGTTCCCCTAAGATATTTTCCGTCAGCTGTAAAATGATACAGCTGTATCACAAGGAACTGATGGATGACGCAGGTGATATGTACAGCCTGCTTGGCTGGGCATACCAGAGGGGCGTGGGACGCCCTTCCTCCGGTTATAACAAGGCGTGCCGCATCTTTTCCGCCTGTGCGGGCGCGGCCATCTACCGCAGGGAAGTATTCGGGGAGATAGGATATTTTGATGAGATGCATTTTGCTTATCTGGAGGATCTGGATGTGGGATACCGGGCCAGGATTGCGGGATATGACAACATCTACTGCCCGTCCGCAGTGGTCTTTCATGTGGGGAGCGGCACCAGCGGTTCCAAGTATAATTCATTCAAGGTCCGCCTTGCTGCCCGCAACAATGTATACCTGAATTATAAGAACATGCCCGCGGCCCAGCTGGCCGTGAACCTGGTGCCCATCCTGGTGGGAGTGGTGCTTAAGTATATGTTCTTCAGGAAACGGGGCTTTGCCAGGGACTATGTGGATGGCCTGATGGAGGGCATTGCAACTGCGGGGAAATGCAGGAAGGTGCCATACCGTCCCCAGAATCTGGGGAATTATCTGGCCATAGAATGGGAATTGTTTACAGGCACCCTGATTTATATTTATGAGTTCACGGCCAGGCAGCTGGCCAAATTATGAAGTTTTTCGAAATTAAGAGAAATGTTATAGAATAATGCCGTTTTATCATGTATAATAACAACGATATTTACGGTATTAAGGGGAATCCCTGAGAAACCAAGGTGATATACAATGATAAAAGATAACCAGAAAAGGCTGAACCGCCTTCACATTCTGCTGGATATTTTGGTCACGTCTGCAGCCTATGCCCTGGCATGGTTCATTGTGGTCAGCGGCAAGGTACTGCCGGTGGACGTCGGGGTGCTGAAACCCCAGATATATTTCATGGCGCTTGTCTTCATAGTGCCGGTTTATCTGGTTCTGTATGCCAGTTTCCACCTGTATGTACCCAAGCGGATACAGGGACGGCGTTCGGAATTTGCCAATATCTGTAAAGCCAACGTCATTGGCCTGATGATTTTTACATTCGTGCTGTTTGGAGCGCGTAGGTTCATCCAGCATAATGAATATTTCTCCACCAGGATGCTGCTGGCATTTTTTGTTTCCAATATTATCCTGATGGAAACAGAGCGGATGTGCATACGGCTGTTCCTGCGTTCCCTGCGGACCAATGGGTACAACCAGAAACATGTCCTGCTCATCGGTTACAGCCGTGCGGCAGAGGGATTCATTGACAGGGTCAGTGTGAACCCGGAGTGGGGATACCATGTCCAGGGAATCCTGGATGACCATCAGAAACCGGGATATGCATACAGGAAGGTTCAGGTCCTGGGACCCACGGACCATCTGGAGACATTCTTAGCTTCCAATACACTGGATGAAATCGCCATTACGCTGAGCATAAAGGAATATGCCAATCTGGAGCAGATTGTGGCAGCCTGCGAGAAGTCGGGCGTGCATACAAAGTTTATTCCCGATTATAATAATATAATACCAACCATACCTTATATGGAAGACCTTCAGGGACTTCCGGTTATCCATATCCGCAGGGTGCCCCTTACCGGGGTGTTCAATGCCACCATGAAACGGATTGTGGATATCGTCGGCGCCTTGTTTGGTCTGATTGTATTTTCACCGGTCATGCTGCTGACGGCAATGCTGATTAAGATTACTTCCCCTGGCCCTGTGTTCTTCAGCCAGGAACGGATTGGGCTTCACAATCATCCTTTTAAGATGTACAAGTTCCGTTCCATGGAAGTGCAGGACCCCAGTAAGGAGAAGAAGCAGTGGACCACCCCGCATGACCCGAGGGTGACGCCGGTGGGACATTTCATACGCAAGACCAGTATCGATGAGACACCGCAGTTCTTCAACGTCCTCATAGGGGATATGAGCCTGGTGGGTCCGCGTCCGGAACGGCCGCTTTTTGTTGAGAAGTTCAAGGAGGAAATCCCCCGCTACATGATTAAGCATCAGGTCCGCCCAGGTCTGACTGGATGGGCCCAGGTGAACGGATACCGCGGGGATACATCCATTACCAAGAGAATTGAACATGATTTGTATTATATTGAGAACTGGAGTATTGGTTTTGACTTTAAGATTATGTTTTTAACCGTATTTAAAGGATTTATTAATAAAAATGCATATTGATATGCATGCCGTATACGTTTAAAATACTCCTATGAAGCATGGCGTGGTATGGAACACGCCCCGGTGCTCCATGAGGGAATGAGGATGGACGAATGAATCGTGATTTAGAAAATGGATTTGGACAGGAAGATGAAAGATTGAGAAGCCGCAGCAGGCAGCGCCGGGACAGCGCTGGCGTTGGGGCTGATTCAGATACAACGTTTCCCAGACGTTCCAGAACCGGGGCAGAAGGCGGCAGTACAGGCCGTCCGGCCGGAGCCGCAGGACGGCCGGGGCCGTCTGTCAGGGGCAGGGATGAACAGGACGGGTATACGGGCCAGGAAACGGGAGGCCGTGCAGCCGCGGGAAACCGTGCAGCGGGAGAAAACCAGATGGCGGGAAGCCGTACAGCGGGGGAAAGCCGGATGGCGGGAAGCCGTGCAGCAGTTGGGAACCGGGTGGCAGGAAGCCGTGCAGCAGGGGAAGACCGGATGGCAGGAAGCCGTGCAGCGGGGGAAGACCGGATGGCAGGAAGCCGTGCAGCGGGGGAAAGCCGGATGGCAGGAAGCCGTACAGTAGGAGAAAACCAGGTGGCAGGAAGCCGTGCAGCGGGGGGAAGCCGGATGGCGGGAAGCCGTGCAGTAGGAGAAAACCAGGTGGCAGGAAGCCGTGCAGCAGTTGGGAACCGGATGGCGGGAAGCCGTACAGCGGGGGAAAACCAGGTGGCGGGAAGCCGTACAGCGGGGGAAGACCGCATAGCCGGAACCCGTACAGCAGGCCAGATGGCGGGTAGTCCTGTTCCAGGCCGCCGTGTGGCCGGGGATTCCGGAGCAGCCGGTGGACGTGCGGCCGGGAGCCGTGCATCCATTGACGGTTCTGTGCCGGGAGGCCGTGGACCTGCGGATGGCCGTGTGACCGGAAACCGTGGAGCAGCAGATGGTCGTGTGTCAGGAAGCCGAGCAGTGGCAGGCAGCCGCGCGGCGGGAAACCGTGCAGCGGCAGATAACACTGTGGCAGTAAGCCGTGGAACCACAGATAACCGTGGAACCGCAGATTACCATGCAGCCGGGACCAGACAAAGCCGCATCTACACGCCGGAGACCGACCTGGGTGAAGACAGGGGGCGCGGGGGCAGGGAGAATGCATTCCGCAGGAATGATAAGGATGGACCGGATGGTCCGGGCAGGAAATCGGCCCGGGAGGCCGCGGCAGCGGATTCCTCAGGAAACGGCGGCAGAAGGAAAGCAAGGACCATTGCAGCCTTGATTGTAGCGGAAGTGTTCGCGCTGTTAGTTATATTTGGCGCCAGATATGTCCTTCAGCAGGCGAACCGGATTCAGAGGGATCCTAATTTCAAGATAGAAGATGAGACCAACCCGTATCTGGCAGTTGATAAAGTGGAAAACATGGAAGGATACTGGACGGTAGCTCTTTTTGGAGTGGACAGCCGTGACAATTCCCTGGGTAAAGGGAATAATACGGATGTCATCATCATTGCCAACGTAAACCAGAAAAACGGCGAGATTAAGCTGGTCAGCATTTTCAGGGATACGTACCTGAACCTGGATGATGACGGTACCTATAATAAGATTAACCAGGCATATGCCAGAGGAGGCCCTAAACAGGCAATCAAGGCCCTGAACAAGAACCTGGATATCCAGATTGACGATTACGCCACCTTTAACTGGAAGGCGGTTGCGGATTCCATTAACATATTAGGGGGCGTGGATATAGAACTGAGCAAGGCCGAGTTTTACTATATCAATGCATATATCACAGAGACCGTTGAGGCCACCGGAGTTGCATCCCAGCATCTGAAATCAGCCGGCATGAACCATCTGGACGGTGTTCAGGCAGTGGCCTATGCAAGGCTTCGTAAAATGGATACGGACTTTGCCAGGACGGAGCGCCAGAGGGAGATTATCCAGCAGTGCTTTGGCAAGCTGAGACAGGCGAATTTCTCGGTAATCAACAATGTGATGGAAGTTGTGTTTGAGCAGATCCTTTCCAGCGTGACCCTGAATGATATCATTCCGGCCGCCAAGAACCTGACAAAATATACCATCGTGGATACCATGGGATTCCCCAAAGCCAGAAGCGATGCCAATATGGGCAAGAAAGGTGACTGTGTCATCCCGCAGACTCTGGAGAGCAACGTGATTGAGCTTCATAAATTCCTGTTTGACGAGGAGGATTACCAGCCCAGTGACATGGTAAAGAAAATCAGCGCAAAGATATCGGCTGATTCAGGTCTGTATAAGGAAGGAAAGCCGATTGAAAGCGTAGGGACAGACGGCGGCTATATACCAAAGCCCACTGAACCATCCAAGAGCACGGAAGAATCCACCACGAAGAATGGGACAGATGAGTCTGAATCCAGCACATCGGAGACGGATGAGGGCGTTCTTGACTATGAAAATGAGTGGGACCTTGAGACGGATGAATTTGGCAATGTCATAGACCCGCCGGAAGATTATTATCCCGGAGGTACCAGGCCATCATCCGGCAACCGGCCTGGAGGAGGCACCTCAGGCACAATCCCTTATCCTGGATACACCACGGCGCCGGCGGATGAATCCAATGGAAACCTGACTTATCCTGGTTCCCCAACATCCCCGGGGGACAGCAGTACAGGACCGGGAGCAGTCACCCAGCCATATCCGGGAAGTACCAACGGAACCACGGCAGCTTACCCCGGTAGCACCAAGGCCACTACGGCAGCCTATCCCGGTAGCACCAAGGCCACCACGGCGCCATACCCGGGAAGCAACAACGGGACCACGGCGCCCAGCCCGGGAAGTACCAACGGAACCACGGCGCCGAGTCCTGGAAGCAACAGCGATGAATATGTACCAGGCGGGCCAGGCTCCATCATTATCGGGCCGGGACTTTAGCAACAGGAATCAACAGGGACCAGCAGGAATGTTACGGTATGGTAGCATGTCAACCTGCTGGTCCTTTTTATTACTATATTTAGAAAATGGTCACATTTTTATCACAAATCACTGCTACAGTATAATCGTAATACTTGTGAGGATGAGAAAGGGGATACACAGATGTACGATAACGATCAGGAATACGGATGGAAGTCTTACGACAACCAGGGATATGATGACCGTCAATATAATGGGGCGCAGACAGGGCCGGGCTTTTCTGGCGGACAGGGACCGTTCCGTAACCAGGGACCTGATTATGACCAGCGCCCTCCAAAGAAAAAAGGAGGCCTTTTGAAAAAAGCAGCCCTCATAACGGCCGGGGCAATCCTGTTCGGCGCGGTGTCGGGCGGAGTCATGGTGGGGGTTAATGTGGCTGCCTCCAGGTATCTGGATATCTATGCATCAGCTGATGCCCAGGCCAGCCAGGAGACTAACCCGCCTGCGCAGGAACCTGACCAGGGGCAGAACGTGCAGAAGGACCAGGGCAACAGCGGCTCCCAGCAGAAGTCAAGGGCGGCAGTGGCGGATGTATCGGATATTGTGGAAGAGGCCATGCCCACCGTGGTGGCAATTACCAGCACCACTGTATATCAGAACAATAATTTTGGTTATGGCTGGTTTTTCGGGGGACCGCAGACTTACGAGGTTCCCAGCAGCGGTTCGGGGATCATTGTAGGGGAAAATGACAAGGAACTTCTGATTGTTACCAACAATCATGTGGTGGAAGACTCCACCTCCCTGAAGGTTGCGTTTATTGATAATGAGGTGGTGGATGCCACCATTAAGGGAACCGATGCAGAGACGGACCTGGCAGTCATATCAGTGCCGCTGGAGCAGATTAAGACAGATACCAGAAGTAAGATTTCCATTGCCAAGCTGGGGAATTCAGATGACCTGAAGGTGGGGCAGGGTGTCATAGCCATTGGCAATGCCCTTGGGTACGGACAGTCCGTCACGGTGGGATATGTGAGTGCGCTGGACCGTGAAGTCCGTGTGTCTAATAACTCCACAAGGACCCTGCTGCAGACAGATGCAGCCATCAATCCTGGCAACAGCGGGGGCGCGCTTCTTAACATGAAGGGCGAGGTGATTGGAATCAATGCAGCCAAGTATTCCTCCACGGAGGTGGAGGGCATCGGCTATGCAATCCCCATTTCCAAGGCACAGGATATCATGAGCCAGCTTATGAACCGGAAGACCATGAATCCGGTGGCGGAGGAAAAACGCGGGTATCTGGGAATCCAGGGCACCAGCGTGGACGAGGAAGCCGCCAGTTCGTTCGGAATGCCCAGGGGCGTCTACATTTACAAAATCCTGGGTGACGGGGCAGCGGCTGTGTCGGACCTGCGGGAAAAGGATATCATCACAAAGGTGGACGGACAGTCTGTCAAGACCATGACCCAGCTCCAGGAACTGCTGGCCTGCTATGAACTGGGAGAGCAGATTGAACTTACGGTCCAGACCCAGGTGGACGGTCAGTATAAAGAACGGACCGTTCAGGTGACCCTTAAGGCAATGCCTGAGGAATCCAGCCAGAATGTACTTCAGTAAAATGAAATTTTTCAAAACAATATGAAATGAAAATGCTTCCTCTTGTTTGGGGAAGCATTTTGTTATATACTTATGCCAATGGCATGAACATGCCAGCGTGTTTCCGCATATTGGCGGGAAGGCCTTTTAACAGAGAGGAGAACTGACTTTGAGCGATAAAGACAATAACCAGGATGTGAACCCATCCGGTCCGGATATAGAGGAACCAAAGGACGATGAACATTACGAGAAGGTCTGCTATATGTGCCGCAGGCCGGAGAGCAAGGCAGGACAGATGATATCCATGCCCGGCGGCATGAACCTGTGCCATGACTGTATGCAGAAGGCATTTGATTCTGTCACAAAGGGCGGCATGGACTTTTCAAAGCTGGGTAATATACCATATATGAACATGAACCTCAGTGACCTGAACACAACCCCTCCCGCCATGGAGATACCTAAGAAGCAGAAGATTAAGAAGAAGACCCAGGAACAGCCGGTCCTTACCATGAAGGATATCCCGGCCCCGCACATTATAAAGAGCAGGCTGGACGAGTATGTCATTGGACAGGAAAAGGCAAAGAAGGTGGTTGCCGTGGCTGTCTACAACCATTATAAGCGTGCGTTCCTGGATAACAGGCCGGCACAAGGGGATGCGGCGCCGGATGAGGATATTGTGATTGAGAAGTCCAATATCCTGATGATCGGACCCACTGGAAGCGGCAAGACCTATCTTGTGAAGACACTGGCCCGCCTCTTAGATGTGCCCCTGGCCATTGCAGATGCAACCTCGCTTACAGAGGCAGGATACATCGGCGATGATATTGAGAGCGTGGTGTCCAAGCTTCTGGCGGCAGCTGACAATGATGTGGAGAGGGCGCAGCGTGGTATTATCTTCATTGATGAGATTGATAAGATTGCCAAGAAGAAGCAGACCAATACCAGGGATGTCAGCGGTGAGTCCGTGCAGCAGGAGCTTCTTAAGCTTTTGGAGGGGAGCACGGTGGAGGTGCCGGTGGGTTCCAACCAGAAGAATGCCATGACCCCCATGGCAACGGTCAACACGGATAATATACTGTTTATATGCGGAGGGGCCTTCCCGGACCTGGAGGAGATCATAAAAGAACGCCTTAAGAAGAAATCCTCCATGGGCTTTGGTTCAGTCCTCAAGGATACATATGATAATGACCCTGATATCCTTAAGCATGTGACCAACGAAGACCTGAGGGCATTCGGCATGATTCCGGAATTCCTTGGAAGGCTGCCGGTGACGGTGACCCTTCAGGGGCTGACTGAGGATATGATGGTGCGTATTCTGAAGGAACCTAAGAACGCCATTACCAAGCAGTATGAGAAACTGCTGTCCATGGACGAGGTGAAGCTGGTGTTTGAGGATGATGCGCTCCGCTGGATTGCCGAGGAGGCGGGAAAGCGTGGAACCGGCGCCAGGGCGCTCCGGGCAATCTTAGAGGAATTCATGCTTGATATCATGTATGAGATACCCAAGGATTCCAACATCGGTTCCGTGGTGGTTACCCGTCCGTATCTTGAGAAGAACGGAGGCCCCCTGATACAGATGAGGGGGTAGCATGTTACAGCACAAATAAACTGCCTGCATACTGCCTGTTCATTCCCTTAGACGAAGGAATGTTTCATATAAATCCAGTGCCCCGTATCCCCATTCACGGTTGGGATATGACAGCGCTGGATTTCTTCTTGCCCCGCGGATCAGATATGCTTTGATGGATGCCTCGCTCATGGTGATGTTATGTCCCTCCACAATTCCCCAGCTCAGAAGGTTTGCAACAGCCCCGGCCACATGGGCAGCTGCCACGGAGGTGCCTGTGCGGGTGGTCATGGGTACTGCGGCAGCTCCGGCAGGCCCAATCCCCCGCCCGACAGCAGGTCCTGCAATATTGACCCCGGGAGCAGCGATATCGGGTTTGACCAGCCCGCCCACGGTATAGCCCCGGCTGGAATGGATGTAAATACTGTTATTTAAATGATTATAAGCCCCAACCGTAATGGGAGAAGCCGTATTGCCTGGCAAGGTGATGGTGGTATATGGGTTTGGGGAAAGGAATACGGTCTCATCGGATATCAGGCCCTGGGATGGAAGCCACAGATGGAACTGTCCGGTCAGGTACTGCGTATTGAATACACGTATTTTCCAGATTCCGGTAGTGGGAGCCTGGAAACGCATGAAAATCAATTGTTTTCCGGAGCCAGCTTCAATCAGCTGGTAATTCACGGTAATGACCGTGGGTTCCAGCAGGAAAGGGATAGAGGTTTCATTTCCGGCAATAATAGGAATACGGCTTATGATTTCTCCGCTGGGGGAAATGAAGCCGACCGAGTAGGTATCTGCGGTGGAAGCCCACAGTTCCACAACGAATCCCAGTTCTGATTCCGGCTGTCCCACACGTATCTCCACGTCATCCCATTCCTGTCCGCTGGGAATGGTACCTTCATAGTGGTGTCCCAGCCCGGTTTCATTGCCCGCCGCAATGACAGTTGCCGCGCCCAGGCTCCGGCTGATATCCTGAAGCGTAATACTTAAGGGTGAGGTCCCTTCGTGGCTTCCAAGGTTGGAACCCAGGCCCAGAAGGATGACCATGGGTTTCCTCAGGCGGTAGGCTTCCACGCGCAGGTATTTGATCCCCATCATGATGTCATTTTCCTGATAGGCATCCGCGTCACTTCGGACAAGATAAAAGTCACGGAGATACTGTTTGGCTGGTTTCAGTTTCACCACCACCAGTTCGCTTTCAGGCGCGGCCCCGGTAAAATCCTGGGCCGGCAGCTGACCGCCTGCTGCAATGCCTGCCAAGAAGGTCCCGTGCCCATTGGTATCAGTGGAGGGGACCAGGGCCAGCGGGGTGTCAGAGGCCAGGGCAGCATTAATCTGTTCCCGCGTATATTCAGTCCCATAAGACGCGCCGCTGCCTGGATAACGGTCAGGTACACCGGGAGGAAGGATGTCCTTGTCTTCAGGCAGGCTCTGGTCCCAGATGCTGTTTATCCTGGTGGTGCCGTCCGGGTTTTGGAACAGGGGATTGGTATAATCGATACCTGTGTCTATCAGGCCGATGAGTACGCCGCGCCCGCGGTTGCCCAGGGCAGGAGAGGCAAATGTGGAAGTAATGCCGGATACTTCCATGCTGGAACTGTCCAGGAGACTGAACAGCCCGGGCACACTGTAGTATGAATATTTGCGCAGGGAGATAGGCAGCACTGTGTCTAAAGGCGTATAGATGATGTTGTAATCCGGGCTGACATAATCTATACAGGGAATATCAGCCGCGTTCCCTACAATCTGCTGCTGGCTTCCATAGCGATAGATAAAATCTGCGATTGATTCTGAGGCTGAATTGAATGGGCAGTCTGCCATGACACACCTCGTACAGGACATTTGATATTAGTATATGCTGATTTTTAGAAACCTTTCACTGGACGGCTGTGTGAAACCATAGTAAAATGAAAGAAAAGCGTGGAAAGGAAGGCTGGTTTATGATATATGGCTGGATAATAGGCGGTCTGACAGCACTGGACCTTGGGATAAAAAGTGTGGTAGAAGGGCAGGAGGATGGGACATTTCCAAGGGAGCTGCCAAACTCCCGGGGGATGATTAAGCTTCATAAGAACCATAATTCCGGTTTCCCATTTGGATTTCTCAAGGAACGGCCGGAACTGGTAAAGGTGGTCCCGCTGATGGTCATATCCGCCATGGCAGGCGCATTGTGCTCCCTTTTGCAGGGAAAAGGAAAGACAGCACAGAAGCTGGGGCTTTCCATCATCATAGGAGGCGCCCTCAGCAATCTCTATGACCGTCTGGTGCGCGGGTATGTGGTGGATTATTTTTCCATAGAGTGGAACCGGCTTAAGAAAGTGGTATTCAACCTGGGGGACATGTTCGTGTTCCTGGGCAGCGCTGTCATCGTGGCGGAGCAGGTGGTGCTAAGCCTGGCGGAGACAGCGGGAAAGGTCAGGAAAAAGTAATCCCTGACTGGTGGATTAGCAGAAGATGATTGGATTCCGGAATGCTTCCGGATAAGGGGAACAGGCGCCTGCGGCAAAGCGGGCGCCTGTTCCTGGTTTAACGGCAGGTTTTGGCCGTGGGTTGTGGTTTTGGACCTGTTTAAACTGATTTTAGCTGATTTGAACTGTTTTTAGCTTATCATCCCGCCGATGGTCCCGCCCAGCGCGCATACACCCATGACAGTGACAGAGCGTTCCATGTCAATGGGAGAGCCCATGTTCATGGCCCAGGATACGGCAAACAGGACCACAAAATAAAACAGGCCGGACAAAAGCCCCCAGAAGAACCGGCGCTGGCGGATTCCCTTTCCGGCCAGCAGGCCGCCGGCCAGGCAGGTGACGAAGTACACTGCAAATACCATGAGATTTACCTGTCCCTCTTTCAGATGCAGTTTATACAGGGCAAATGCCAGGGCGGCCAGGAGGATTCCGGACAGCACATAGGAGATGAGCAGGGAGCGGATCATGGGTTTTACGATGCCATTTTCCATAGGATTGTTCTCCTTCATAAGAATCTATGTTGAAGTATATTCCCGGGGGCGCCATTAATATGACAAACCTTTATAATTTACCGTTGCAAGGGGCTTTAACCTGTGTTATAATTTCAAGGAATTATATTTTGGATAAGAGGAGGTGCCGTAATATGAAGCACGTTAAGACATTGAATACGAATACCTTAAAAGACACCATGAAGAAGGGTGGCTGCGGCGAGTGCCAGACTTCCTGCCAGTCAGCATGTAAGACATCCTGCACGGTTGGCAACCAGAGCTGTGAGAACGCGAACCGCTGATACACAGGTGTGTATGGCGCAGTACTGATTTGAGATACGTACAGGAATTTGGTAGAAAGCCCCTATGGTCGATGGGATTATAGGGGCTTTGCCACGCAAAGGAGTTGGGGCTTGCCCCTTAGAAAGAGAGAGTAGATCCGTGATTCATCAATTTATAAATAATGGTTACCATATCATACTGGATGTGAACAGCGGTTCCGTCCATGTGGTGGACCCGGTTGTGTATGATGCTGTGGAAGTGGTATCAGGGCTGGTTCCTGAGATGGAAAAGCCGGAGCCCCTGTCAGCCAAAGTCAAATCAGATGTATTTGACCGCCTGTGGGGCAGATATACCCCTGAGGAGCTGGGGGAGGCGCTGGAGGATATCCAGGAGCTGATTGATATGGAACAGCTTCTGACAAAGGACATTTACCATGATTTCGTGGTGGATTTTAAAAAGCGTAAGACCGTGGTCAAGGCATTGTGCCTCCATATTGCCCATGACTGTAACCTGGCCTGCCGCTACTGTTTTGCAGAGGAAGGCGAGTACCATGGCCGCCGCGCCCTGATGAGCTATGAGGTGGGGAAAAAGGCCCTGGATTTCCTCATTGCCAATTCCGGTAACAGGGAACACCTGGAGGTGGATTTCTTTGGCGGCGAGCCGCTTATGAACTGGGACGTGGTAAAACGCCTGGTGGAATACGGCCGTTCTAAGGAAGAGGAGTTCCACAAGAAATTCCGTTTTACCATCACCACCAACGGTGTGCTGCTTAATGACGAGATTATGGATTTCTGCAATAAGGAAATGAGCAATGTGGTCATGAGCCTGGATGGACGCAAGGACGTCAATGACAGGATGCGGCCCTTCCGCAATGGAAGCGGCAGCTATGAACTGACGGTCCCCAAGTTCCAGAAGTTTGCAAAGAGCAGGGGCCAGAAGGATTACTATGTCCGCGGGACATTTACAAGGAACAACCTGGACTTTGCGGCAGATGTGCTCCACTACGCGGACCTGGGCTTTGAGCAGATGTCCATGGAACCGGTTGTTTCTGACCCGGCTGAGGATTATTCCATCCGCCAGGAGGATATCCCGGCCATCCTGGCTGAGTATGATAAGCTGGCCCTGGAGTATATCAGGCGTAAGAAGGAAGGAAGGGGATTTAATTTCTTCCACTTCATGCTGGATCTGACAGCAGGTCCCTGCGTTGCCAAGCGCATGGCGGGATGCGGTTCCGGCACCGAGTACCTGGCAGTCACGCCATGGGGGGATTTCTATCCCTGCCACCAGTTTGTGGGTCAGGAGCAGTTCCTTATGGGCAACGTGGACACGGGCATCGTGAATACGGATATCAGGGATGAATTCAAGACGTGCAATGTGTATGCAAAGCCGGGCTGCAAGGACTGTTTTGCAAGGTTCTACTGCAGCGGCGGATGTTCAGCCAATGCATACAACTGCAGCGGTTCCATTAACGGCGCTTACGAAATCGGCTGTGAGATGCAGAAAAAGCGTATTGAGTGCGCCATCATGATTAAAGCTGCACTTGCAGATGACGAGGCTTAATGATATGAAATATCAGGTAATAACAAAGGACGGAAAGGCAAAACGGGCCAGGATGGAGACAGTCCACGGCGTCATTGAGACACCGGTATTCATGAATGTGGGGACGGTGGGCGCAATCAAGGGCGCTGTGTCCACGGATGATCTGCGTGAAATCAACACCCAGGTGGAACTGTCCAATACCTACCATCTTCACGTCCGCACAGGCGACAAGCTGATTAAGGAATTTGGCGGCCTGCACAAATTCATGAACTGGGACAGACCCATCCTTACGGATTCCGGCGGTTTTCAGGTATTTTCCCTGACCAAGCTGCGCAAAATCAAAGAGGAAGGCGTTTACTTCAATTCCCACATAGACGGCCATAAGATATTCATGGGGCCGGAGGAAAGCATGCAGATACAGTCCAATCTTGGCTCCACCATTGCCATGGCATTTGACGAATGTCCTCCCAGCCATGCAAGTGACGAATATATCCGCCAGTCCGTGGACCGCACCACAAGGTGGCTTCACAGGTGCAAGGAGGAGATGGCAAGGCTTAATTCCCTGCCGGATACCGTGAACCGTGAACAGCTTCTGTTCGGCATCAATCAGGGCGGTGTTGTGGATGAAATCCGTGTGGAACATGCCAGGACCATCCGGGAGATGAATCTGGACGGCTATGCGGTGGGCGGGCTTGCAGTGGGCGAGAGCCATGAGGAAATGTATCACATCCTGGATGTGACGGTCCCCCATCTGCCGGAAGAAAAGCCGGTCTATCTTATGGGTGTGGGAACGCCGGCCAACATCCTGGAGGCAGTGGACCGGGGAGTGGATTTCTTTGACTGTGTCTATCCATCCAGGAACGGACGGCATGGCCATGTGTACACCAACCACGGCAAGCTGAACCTTTTCAACCAGAAATACGAACTGGATCCAAGACCCATTGAAGAGGGCTGCGGCTGTCCGGCCTGCCGTTCCTACAGCAGGGCCTACATCCGCCATCTGCTGAAAGCAAAAGAAATGCTGGGAATGAGATTATGTACCTTGCATAATTTGTATTTTTATAATACAATGATGAAAGAGATTCGCGACGCCATCGAGGAGCACCGCTACGCAGAGTACAAAGCGGCCAAGCTTGCAGGCATGGAAAGCTCCGCCAAGGCTAATGAATAATAAACTACTGTGGCGAGGCGGCAGTAGGTATGAAGGAGGAAAATAAGAATGAATACAAGTAGTCCGATCTTCTGGATTCTCTATATTGTTCTTCTGGGTGGTATGTTATACTTCATGGCAATCCGTCCTCAGAAGAAGGAGAAGCAGAGACAGCAGCAGCTGCTCAACAGTGTTGCAGTAGGTGACACCATACTGACCAGCAGCGGATTTTACGGCGTCATCATTGACATGACGGATGATACCGTAATTGTCGAATTCGGCAACAACAAGAACTGCCGTATTCCTATGCAGAAGGCTGCCATTGTTCAGGTAGAGAAAGCGGAAGCCTGATCATGACACGAAACCCGGGGCCCTGTCCCGGGTTTTCTGATATATATCGCATTATTTCATATCAATGCCTGACAGGAGGAAAACTGGATGATTAAGAATATAGTCTTTGACATGGGGCAGGTGCTGGTCAGCTATGTGGGGAACCTGGTGTGCCAGATATACATAGAGGATGAGCAGGAGAGGAAGGATGTAAGCACATCCGTATTTGTCTCGCCGGAATGGATTCTTCTGGACATGGGCGTCATGTCCGAGGAAACAGCCCTTCGGAAGATGCAGGAGCGCCTGGACACGGAGCGCAAGCGCGAACAGGCTGAATGGTGTTTCCGGCACTGGCATGAGTATAACATGAAACCCAAAGAGGGGATGGCGGAAGTGGTACAGTGGCTTAAATCCATGGGCTATGGCATTTACCTCTGTTCCAATGCATCGGTCCGTCTTCTTAATTGCTACAAAGAGGTAATCCCGGCCATTGACTGT
Organism: Enterocloster sp. OA13; assembly: GCF_022440595.1. NCBI lineage: Bacteria > Bacillati > Bacillota > Clostridia > Lachnospirales > Lachnospiraceae > Enterocloster > Enterocloster sp. OA13. Next base: position 6,606,699 of record NZ_JAKNTF010000001.1, read on the forward strand.
TTTGACGGCGTTCTGTTCTCTGCAGAGGTGCAATGCCTGAAGCCGCAGAAGGAGATGTACCAGCACCTGTTTGACCGTTTCCATCTAAATCCGGAAGAGTGTTTCTTTGTGGATGACCTGAGCCTGAATATCGAAGGCGCCCGCAAGTGCGGGATGGACGGGTATTGCTTTGAGGATGGGGACGTGGATAAGCTGAAGACGGTCCTGGCATCCCTCAACCGGTAGAAGGCCGGTGCGCAGTACCTACATATATGTATAGAGGAAGTTAGACTTGGAAGAGTATGTAGATAGAAGAGTATGTAGATGGAAGAGTATGTACATAGAATAATCCATAAGGGATACATAGAAAAAGCTCCGCACCTTTCGGTACGGAGCAATTTTCTTAGGATTTCGGATTTTCAAAAAGGGTTGAAGGATAGTTGTTAAATATTCGTGCATCTCTTATGTACTTAGTATAGCATGCAATCCTCCAGAATGTTTGAATGTTCCTTGAATAGATTATTAAGAAATTCTTAAAATTGGCCTATACGCCGTAAAGCCTGAAATTACGTCATGTTATGCACACTGACAGTATTTTCGGGTATTTTTTTGCGGAAAATCAGTATTATCAGGAAAAGACAGGTAATGTTTATGGATAAGATGGGAAATTTGAACAGTGGATAATCAGATGAAGATATTTGAGATAGGAGGATATGGGATGAACGTGGAGGGGTGGATTTAGGGCAGGGAAATATAGGACAGGGTAGTATAGGATAGGGAAATATAGGATAGGGAAATATAGGACCGGGTAGTATAGAAGAGGGAAATATAAAATAGAAAAGTATAAGAATAGAAAGGTTAAAGATAGAAAAATATGAAACAGAGAGAGGATTAACAAAAAAGCCAGGGGATTGACCCTGACATAAGTTACCATGAGTATAGCTCCCTTGTCATGTGCCTGCTCATCACTTGGCCCATAAACGGGGGGATGGCCCGGTCTGGTCCGCCCTTATGAGCGCCAGTACCGGGCCGCGTCATCTCTGACTGAAACCAATATATCATAGTTTGGGTTGAAACTCAATAGAAGTCAGATAATCGTAATGAAGCGTAATATTTCTTACAAAAAAGGTGGGACATTGCGAAAGAAAGTATGAAGGAAAGATAGCCTGCAGACGGGACTGACACTTACAGAATAAAATACTTACAGAATAAAACATTTACGGAATAAAATACCTGAAAAACAAGAAACCCACCGGATACATCAGTACCAATGTATCCAGGTGGGTTTTACCAGTGGAAGTAATGGGGCTCGAACCCATGACCTTTCGCGTGTGAGGCGAACGCTCATCCCAGCTGAGCTATACTTCCGTCCATGAGAATATTATAGCACGATAAGGCGGAATTACAAGAGGATATTCCCACAAATGTAAAAAATTTGCAGACTAACGGTTTTATCCTGACTGGAGTCAGGACAGATAATTTGCATAAAAATTTTATGATTTCTGAATATTGTACTTTCTGCTATATTATAGTATTATGATATCAAATCAATTGGGGGATAAAAACAAAAAAGGAGGTATTTCTGTGCAGCGTTTTGAAGATTTGAAAAAGATGATGGATGTGGCTTCCGGACGGAGGAAGGCATCTTTGGTCCTGAAACACGGGACAATCGTGAATGTCTTTACTGAGAAGACAGAGGTGGCCGATATAGCCATTGAGGACGGATACATAGCAGGAATCGGGGAATATGATGGGGAAGAGAATGTGGACATGACAGGCCGATATATATGCCCGGGGTTCATTGACGGACATATCCACATTGAGAGTTCCATGGTGTCCCCTCCGGAATTTGAAAAGGCGGTACTGCCCCATGGGACAACGGCAGTCATTGCCGACCCTCATGAGATTGGCAATGTGGCGGGCTGCCAGGGCATTGATTATATGCTGGAGGCAACAGCCGGTCTGGATCTGGACGTATACATCATGATGCCTTCCTGCGTGCCTTCCACGGGACTGGATGAATCAGGGGCAGTGCTGGGGGCGGCTGATATAAAACCATATTATGACAACCCGCGTATACTGGGACTGGCTGAGGTGATGGACTCCGTGGGTGTGGTTGGGGGATTGAAGGACCTTCTGGATAAGATAGGGGAGGCTGCGTACCGGGATAAGGTGATAGACGGTCATGCGCCCTTCCTGGGAGGAAAGGCGCTTAACGCATATGTCTGTTCCGGCGTCCTGTCGGACCATGAATGTTCTGACATCAGTGAGGCCCTTGAAAAGCTGGGTCGGGGTCAGTGGATCATGATAAGGGAGGGAACGGCAGCCAGGAACTTAGAGGCCCTGATGCCGCTTTTTGAGGCGCCCTACTATGAGCGCTGTATGCTGGTGACGGATGACAAGCATCCAGGCGACCTGATTTCCATAGGACATATTGATTATATCATCCGGAAGGCGGTTTCCCTTGGCGCGGACCCCATAAAGGCCATAAAGATGGGAACTTATAATGCTGCGCGGTATTTTGGGCTGAAGGACAGGGGCGCCGTGATGCCGGGAATGCGTGCGGATCTGGCTGTACTGGAAAATCTCGTTGATTTTTGCGTGACCCGCGTATATAAGGATGGTATACTGGCAGCGGAAAACGGAAGATGCCTGCATGAAAAGCCGGATAGAAGCCGGGAACTGGAACAGGCCTATCCTGCTGTATTCGATTCCTTCCATATGGATGAGGTTATGTTAAACGATATTGCATATGAAAAAAAGGGGAATATGCAGAGGGTAATCCAGTTCAAGCCCCATGAGCTTCTGACGGAAGAGCGGATTGTGCCATGGCAGGAACATACGGAGGGAACCGCGCCGGGAGTCAGTTTAAAGTCCGATATAGTAAAGGCGGCTGTTTTTGAACGCCACCTGCATACGGGACACACAGGAATCGGTTTTATCGGCGGATACGGTCTTAAAAACGGTGCGGTAGCCACCAGCGTGGCCCATGACTCCCACAATCTGATTGTCATAGGAACCAATGATAATGACATGGTCCTGGCGGCCAACACGGTCAGACGGAATAAAGGCGGCCTTGCCGTTGCAGTGGACGGACAGGTGGCAGGGGAACTGGCCCTTCCGATCGGAGGCATCATGACCGGGGCATCGGTCCATGAGGTGGAGGAACAACTGGAGAACCTGAAGCAGAAAACACTGGAGTTAGGAATCAGCGCGGATATAGATGCGTTCATGACATTGGCCTTCGTCAGCCTGCCGGTCATCCCGAAACTCAGGATTAATACATATGGGGTGATAGATGTGGAGCGGCAGGAGGTTGTGGAGGCGTCCTTCTGATCAGGCATCCTTTTATTTGTTAGCGGTATTTTCCCAGGCTATCCCCGGCCACAGTGGAACCGAATCCATTTCCGGAGAATATCCTAATAAAAAAAGGAGAATATCGTGATGTGAATCAGGCAAGAGAAGACATAAATTGTGACATCGTATATTCCATGGGAATCACGGGGAAAGGGGTTGGTGTCGCGGTCCTGGACACCGGCGTTTATCTCCATGAGGATTTTAAAGATAGAGTAACAGCGTTTGCTGATTATGTAAACCATAGGACCCAGCCTTATGATGACAACGGGCATGGGACCCATATATCAGCCATTATAGGAGGGAGCGGCGTTTCCTCCGAGGGAAAGTACAGGGGGGTGGCGCCTGGGAGCAGCATCATATCAGTCAAGGTGCTGGACCACAAGGGAAATGGATATGCCTCCGATGTACTGGCAGGATTAAAATGGATAAGGGAACACAAAGAGGAATACGGTATCCGTATTGTGAACATTTCCGTGGGGTCCCTTTCCAGACGGGATATGACAGAGAACTCCATATTGGTGCGGGGAGTCAATGCGGCCTGGGATGATGGGCTGGTTGTTGTTGTGGCAGCCGGGAACCATGGTCCGGGCCGTATGACCATTACCACGCCTGGCATCAGCAGGAAGGTCATTACGGTGGGATGTTCAGACGACCATAAGGAGGTGGATGTGATGGGCAGCCGGATGGTGGATTATTCAGGCCGCGGGCCGACCCTGGCATGCGTGTGCAAGCCGGATATCGTTGCCCCTGGTTCCGGTATCGTCAGCTGCTGCAATGAACCGGGGCGGTATTTCTCAAAATCAGGGACCAGTATGTCCACGCCCCTGGTATCCGGGGCAATCGCCCTCTTACTGGAAAAGCACCCGGAAATGAGCAATAAGGATGTGAAGCTGCGCATCCGGGAACGGGCCGTGGACCTGGGCCTGCCCCATAACCAGCAGGGATGGGGCAAGCTGGACGTGGCGCGGCTGCTGGAAGACTGAAGAAGGGCAGGCCGGATGCGGCGCTGCTTTTGACAGACTGAGGGATGGATATGCGGAGGCGGGGGATTCCCTACGCCTCCCAGCGTCCCGATGCCCCGCAGGGCAGCACCAGCCCGGTCCTGGTTACCGGAAGCCCTACTTCCTGGGCATTGACCGCACCGCCAAAGCGCGGGATTACTTCCACGCCCAGCATGTAACTCAGGACAGCAGGTGCAAGCCCTGTGGTATAGGAATTGATTAAAAAGAACAGCGGCCTGTCTGAGAGTAGCTGCACGCACAGCTTGACAAGCGGATGGATGGCATCCTCTATCTTCCAGATTTCACCCTTGGGCCCGCGTCCGTAAGACGGCGGGTCCATTATGATTGCATCGTAGTGGTTGCCTCTTCTGATCTCGCGTTCCACAAACTTTACACAGTCATCCACAATCCAGCGGATGGGGGCGTCTGACAGGCCGGAGGAAGCTGCATTTTCCTTGGCCCAGCCCACCATGCCCTTGGAGGCGTCCACATGGGTGACGCTGGCGCCGGCCTTGGCAGCGGCCAGGGTTGCGCCTCCTGTATAGGCAAAGAGGTTAAGGACCTTAACCGGTCCTGCGGCCTTCCTTATCCTGTCACCGAACCAGTCCCAGTTTGCGGCCTGTTCCGGGAACAGCCCTGTGTGCTTGAAGCTGAAGGGCTTCAGGTTAAATGTAAGCCCCTTGTATCCAACGGACCACTGCTCCGGTAAATCAAAAAATTCCCACTCGCCTCCGCCTTTGCTGCTGCGGTGGTAATGGCCGTTCATGTGCTTCCAGCCTTTGTGGTCCTTAGGGGTATCCCAGATAACCTGAGGGTCTGGCCGGACCAGCAGATATTTCCCCCATCGTTCCAGTTTTTCGCCCTGTGAGCAGTCTATCACTTCATAATCCTTCCAATCATCGGCAAGCCACATAGTATTCATAACCTCATTTCCTTTTAATATCAGATCTAACAACATATTACAGAGTATAGTCTAAATCATGCGGCTGCGTCAAGCATGGACAGAAGCTATTTGCAGGCATTTTCATGTTAAAAGAAAAATTAAAGCCTATCGTAAATAAATTGAAAGATAAATAAGGTTGAATAATTGAGGGAGCCTTGATACAATATACCTTAGGATTGCCGGAATATCGGACGGGGTGCCGGCATGGCTGGAGTGGGTTGAAGGTTGATTTCCGCACCAGAGCACATGGGAAGAGGAGCTGAGCATATGAGAAAACAAACAGTGGCAGTGTGGGTACTGGCAGCGGTGCTGTCTTTCGGTACGGCCACAATTTCAGCCCTGGCAGCAGAAGGTTGGGCTCAATCAGGAAGCAGCTGGGTATATTATGATTCCAATGGAAACCAGGTATATAACACATGGAAAAAGGGCGCGGACAACCAGTGGCGTTACGTCAACGGGGAAGGCGTCATGGCAACTAATGCCTGGGTTGATTCCGACTATTACGTGGACAGCAACGGCATCATCCTGACTGATAAGTGGTTAAAGCTTACCAGCGATGAGGGTGAATATGAGTGGTATTATTTTGGAAGCAGCGGTAAGATGATGACCGATGCATGGAAGAAGATTGATAACAAGTGGTACCATTTTTCCGGGGACGGCCGCATGGAACTGGGTTGGATACTGGATGATATGTATTACACGGGAACGGATGGCGTCATGAGGACGGGATGGCAGAAGTTAGAGCCTCCGGATGAGGATGACGATAACCGCAACAAGGTGACTCCTGGAATTGACAGCGTGACGGATGATGACGGCAAGTACTGGTTCTATTTCTCCTCCAGCGGCAAGAAGTTCGTGCCTGACAGCTCAGACGGCGATTACACGGCCCGCAAGATAGACGGTACCTATTATTGTTTTGATGAAGTGGGAGCCATGCAGACGGGCTGGAAGAAGGTGTGCTCCACCTCTTCTGATGATACCATTGAGGATTACATGTATTTCGGGGCCGATGGAAAGGCAAGGATTGGATGGTACTCCATTGAACCGCCGGAGGATTTAGAAGGGTATGAAGGCGATGTGGAGTGGTTTTATTTTACCAACAGCGGAAAGCCCAGGGCTGCTGATTCCGAGCGCCTGACCACCAATGACATCGTGAAACTGAATGGTAAATCCTATCTGTTCAACCACCTTGGCAATCCGGTCTATGGCCTGAAGAAAGTATACCTTGGCTCAGGAGATGACAACTGGACCTCCTTCTACTTTGGCGACAAAGAGAAGAGCTGTGTGCAGAAGGGGAAGATTAAGGTTACGGAGGATGACGGCAACAAGTCTGATTTCTATTTCTCAGACAATGGCCGCGGCTATAATGGCGTAAAGGATAACTACCTATATTATAAAGGAAAGCTTCAGAAAGCCACGGATGGACAGAAGTATGTGTGCTATGAGGTGGATAACAGGAATTACGTGGTCAATTCATCCGGTAAGGTCATGAAGAATGCAAAGGTAAAGAACAGTGACGGTGTTAAGTTTGTTACCAATGCCAGCGGACAGCTGATGTCTGCGGATGAGGATACGGATGTGGATGCTTATGCAACAGAACCCATGGAACCATATTGCACGGAATGATTAATATAATAAGACCAGGAAAGACTTCTGATTATACAGAGGTCTTTTCTTTTGGCTCTTTTATAAAAAAGGTTATAAAAAAATGCATGAATAAAAAATAAAAAAGTACTTGCATTTATAAAAGAAATGTGCTAATATAACAAGGCTGTGGCATGATAGCGTTGAAGCGAGAGGTTGCTGCCCACAAAGTGAGGCAGGTTTTCCGTGGAGCGAATGTCAAGTTAGGAAACTGGCGACAAGTCACTGTACCAATTAAAGAAACTGCAGGATAATCAGCAGAATCAGTGTGGAGTTCTTTTAGGACACACACGGAAACGTGTACAGTCACCGCTTGTCGTACTTGGTTTAAAAGTGCGAAAAGGAGGCGACTTTTTTTATGGCAAGTCAAGTAATGAGAATCACTTTAAAGGCTTATGATCATCAGTTAGTAGATCAGTCTGCCGGCAAAATCATCGAGACTGTAAAGAAGACAGGATCACAGGTGAGCGGACCGGTGCCGTTACCAACCAAGAAAGAGGTAGTAACCATTCTGCGTGCTGTTCATAAGTACAAAGATTCCAGAGAGCAGTTCGAACAGAGGACCCACAAGAGGCTCATCGACATCACTGCTCCGAGCCAGAAGACAGTTGATGCACTGTCCAGACTGGAAATGCCGGCTGGCGTGTACATCGACATCAAGATGAAGACCAAATAAGGTCGGACAATGTTTATATCCTGAAGGGTTTAAATATAGAAGCAACACTGCATTTCCTGTTGAGGAATCAACATACCGCACCTTTTGCCTGTGAAGGCAGGGGGATGACCCAGAAGCGGTTCATAGTGTTCCACGTATATTAAGACTGTTCTAGGATGAATGCGAAAGCATTCCGCTGTAGATCATGAAACAGGAGGTAAGACAATGAAGAAAGCGATTTTAGCAACAAAAGTCGGAATGACCCAGATCTTCAATGAGAATGGTGCGTTAGTTCCGGTAACCGTACTTCAGGCAGGACCTTGTGTGGTAACACAGGTTAAGACAGCTGAGAACGATGGTTACAAAGCAGTACAGGTTGGTTTTGTTGACAAGAGGGAAAAACTGGTCAGCAAGCCACTGAGGGGCCACTTTGATAAGGCCGGAGTTTCTTATAAGAGATATGTAAGGGAATTCAAGTTTGAGAATGCAGAAGAGTATTCTGTAAAGGATGAGATTAAGGCAGATATCTTCGCTGCAGGCGATAAGATTGATGCAACCGCTATTTCCAAGGGTAAAGGCTTCCAGGGCGCCATCAAGAGATATGGACAGCACAGAGGACCCATGGCTCATGGTTCCAAGTTCCATCGTCATCAGGGTTCCAACGGTTCCGCTACCACACCAGGCCGCGTATTCAAGGGCAAAGGTATGCCAGGCCACATGGGCAGCAAGAAGATTACCGTCCAGAACCTGGAGGTTGTTAAGGTTGATACCGATAATAACCTGATTCTGGTGAAGGGCGCAGTACCAGGACCTAAGAAGAGCCTGGTAACAATCAAAGAAACCGTTAAGGTTGAAAGGTAAGCTTTTATAGGAAAGGAGGAACACACAGATGGCAAACGTATCTGTTTACAATATGGAAGGTAAAGAAGTTGGCACATTAGAACTGAACGATGCCGTGTTCGGTGTAGAAGTTAACGAGCACCTGGTACATCTTGCAGTTGTTGCACAGCTTGCTAATAAGCGTCAGGGAACACAGAAAGCAAAGACACGTTCTGAGGTTTCCGGCGGCGGCAGGAAACCGTGGAGACAGAAAGGAACCGGTCATGCAAGACAGGGTTCAACCAGGTCTCCTCAGTGGAAGGGCGGCGGCGTGGTATTCGCTCCCACACCAAGGGATTACACAATCAGACTGAACAAGAAGGAAAAGAGGGCAGCACTTAAGTCCGCACTCACAAGCCGTGTTCAGGCTAACAAGTTCATTGTTGTAGATGAGCTGAAGTTTGATGAGATCAAGACCAAGAAGTTCCAGGGCGTAATGGACAGCCTTAAGGTTAACAAGGCGCTGGTTGTGCTGGCTGACAATGACCAGAACACAGTATTATCCGCAAGGAACGTTGCAGACGTTAAGACTGCACAGGTTGACTCCATCAATGTATACGACATTCTGAAGTACAACACAGTAGTGGCAACCAAGGCTGCTGTTGCATCCATCGAGGAGGTGTACGCATAATGGCAGATATTAAGTACTATGACGTCATTTTAAAACCAGTTATTACTGAGAAGAGCATGAACGCCATGACAGACAAGAAGTATACTTTCATGGTCCATGTAGATGCCAATAAATCCATGATTAAAGAAGCTGTTGAGAAGATGTTCCCAGGCACCAAGGTTGAGACTGTGAACACCATGAACTGTGAAGGAAAGGTCAAGAGAAGAGGAACCACCTTCGGCAGGACAGCTGCTTCCAAAAAGGCAATCGTAAAGCTGACAGAAGACAGCAAGGAAATAGAGATTTTCCAGGGGCTGTAAGCACTTAGTGAGGTATCTCACGAACTTAGTGTGAACGCCGTTCCCGAGACTTAGCGAGGTCTTTTCGAGCTTAGTCGAGCGGAACCCGCTCCCCGTTGGATGCACCTTAATCCAACAAACCCAAAACCCGCCGGGCATCCCCGGCCGGAGAACTTATACGGCATCCCATTCACAGGGGACATCCCAGATATCCCGTCCAGAACCGCATGCCGTGAAAAGAAAATGAAAAGGAGTAAAATGTCATGGGAATTAAGAAGTATAATGCTTATACACCTTCCAGAAGACATATGACCGGCTCTGATTTCAAGGAAATCACCAAGACCACCCCAGAAAAGTCTCTGGTAGTTTCCCTGAACAAGAACGCAGGTCGTAACAATCAGGGTAAAATCACTGTCCGTCACAGAGGCGGCGGCAGCAGAAGAAAATACAGGATCATTGATTTCAAGAGAAACAGCAAGGATGGTATCCCGGCAACCGTTATCGGTATCGAGTACGATCCAAACAGAACCGCCAACATTGCACTGATCTGCTACGCAGACGGTACCAAGTCTTATATCCTGGCTCCACAGGGCTTAACTGATGGAATGAAGGTTGTAAGCGGCGATACAGCAGAGGCAAAGCTTGGCAACTGTATGCCGCTGTACCACATCCCGGTTGGTACACAGGTACACAACATTGAGTTATATCCTGGCAAGGGCGGCCAGTTAGTCCGTTCCGCCGGTAATGCAGCACAGCTGATGGCTAAGGAAGGCAAGTATGCCACCTTACGTTTACCTTCAGGTGAAATGAGAATGGTTCCAATCATCTGCCGCGCAACAATCGGTGTTGTTGGCAATGGTGAACACTCCCTGATCAACATTGGTAAAGCTGGTAGAAAGCGCAACATGGGTATCAGACCAACAGTCCGCGGTTCCGTAATGAACCCTAACGACCATCCACACGGTGGTGGTGAAGGTAAGTGTGGTATCGGACGTCCAGGTCCATGCACACCATGGGGCAAGCCTGCTCTGGGTCTGAAGACCAGAAAGAAAAACAAGCAGTCTAACAAGTTGATCGTAAGAAGACGTGATGGCAGAACCATCAAATAGTTAAAGGAGGTTAAGAACACATGGCTCGTTCACTGAAAAAAGGACCATTTGCAGACGCGCATCTGTTAAAGAAAGTAGACGCAATGAATGCAGCAGGACAGAAGCAGGTAATTAAGACCTGGTCCCGCCGTTCTACAATCTTCCCACAGTTTGTTGGTCATACAATTGCAGTTCATGACGGTAGGAAACACGTTCCGGTATATGTAACCGAAGATATGGTAGGACATAAACTGGGCGAATTCGTAGCAACCAGGACCTACAGGGGTCACGGAAAAGACGAGAAGAAATCCGGCGTGAGAAAGTAATTCACGGGTAAATTGAAAGGAGGTTTTACCAATGGCAAAAGGACATAGATCCCAAGTCAAGAGAGAGAGAAATGCCCAGAAGGACACAAGACCAAGCGCAACACTGTCTTACGCTAGAGTGTCTGTCCAGAAGGCTTGTTTCGTATTAGATGCCGTTAGAGGCAAAGATTTAGAAACCGCACTTGGTATTGTAACTTACAATCCCAGATATGCTTCCAGCTTAGTTAAGAAGTTACTGGAATCAGCAGCAGCAAATGCTGAGAACAATAACGGAATGGATAGGTCAAAACTTTACGTAGAGGAATGCTACGCAAACCAGGGCCCAACCATGAAGAGAGTCAGACCGAGAGCTCAGGGACGTGCTTACAGGATCGAGAAGAGAATGAGCCACATCACTGTTGTTCTGAATGAGAGATAGGAGGCAAATATGGGACAGAAAGTTAATCCACACGGCTTAAGGGTCGGTGTTATTAAAGACTGGGATTCCAAGTGGTATGCAGAAGCTGATTTTGCTGACTGCCTGGTTGAAGATTATAATATTAGAAAGTTCCTGAAGAAGAGACTGTTCAGTGCCGGTATTTCCAAAATCGAGATTGAGCGTGCTTCCGACAGGGTGAAGGTCATCATCTATACCGCTAAGCCAGGCGTGGTTATCGGTAAGGGTGGTTCTGAGATTGAGAAGTTAAAGAAAGAAGTCCAGAAGCTGACTGATAAGAAACTGTTTGTAGACATCAAGGAAATCAAGCGTCCGGATAAGGATGCACAGCTGGTTGCAGAGTCCATCGCATCACAGCTTGAGAACCGTGTTTCCTTCCGCCGCGCAATGAAGTCCACCATGGGCAGGACCATGAAGGCTGGCGTTAAGGGCATCAAGACTGCTGTTGCTGGCCGTCTTGGCGGTGCAGATATTGCACGTACCGAGTTCTACAGCGAGGGTACAATCCCGCTTCAGACATTAAGAGCAGATATTGACTATGGTTTCGCAGAAGCAGATACAACCTACGGCAAGCTTGGCGTTAAGGTTTGGATCTACAAGGGCGAAGTACTTCCTACTAAAGGAAACAAGGAAGGGAGCGATAAATAATGTTAATGCCTAAGAGAGTTAAGCGTCGTAAACAGTTCCGTGGATCTATGGCCGGTAAAGCTTTAAGAGGCAATACGATTTCTAACGGTGAGTTCGGTTTAGTCGCTACTGAGCCATGTTGGATTAAGTCAAACCAGATTGAGGCAGCCCGTGTTGCCATGACCCGTTACATTAAGCGTGGTGGTAAAGTCTGGATTAAGATTTTCCCCGATAAACCTGTAACAGCAAAGCCAGCAGAAACCCGTATGGGTTCCGGTAAAGGCGCTCTGGAGTACTGGGTAGCAGTTGTAAAGCCAGGCCGCGTATTATTTGAAATCGCTGGTGTACCAGAGGAAACAGCTAGGGAAGCTCTGCGTCTTGCAATGCACAAGCTGCCATGCAAGTGTAAGATTGCTTCTAAAGCAGATTTAGAAGGCGGTGATAACAGTGAAAACTAATAAGTTTGTAGAAGAATTAAAGAATAAGTCAGCAAACCAGCTGAATGAAGAGTTAGTAGCTGCGAAGAAGGAACTGTTCAATTTAAGATTCCAGAATGCAACCAATCAGTTAGATAACACATCCAGAATCAAGGAAGTACGCAAGAATATTGCCAGGATCCAGACTGTTATCACTGAGAAGGCTAATGCTTAATGAAAGGAGAACTTACCGTGGAAAGAAATTTAAGAAAAACCCGTACCGGTAAAGTGGTTAGCAATAAAATGGACAAAACCATTGTTGTAGCAATCGAGGACCACATTAAACACCCACTGATCGGTAAGATCGTTAAGAAAACCGTTAAGTTAAAAGCTCATGACGAGAAGAATGAATGCGGCATCGGTGATAAAGTTAAAGTAATGGAAACAAGACCACTGTCCAAGGATAAGAGATGGAGACTTGTTGAAGTTATCGAGAAAGCAAGATAATTGAGATGAGGAAGGAGTAACAGGTATGGTTCAGCAGGAAACAAGACTTAGGGTTGCCGACAATACCGGTGCAAAAGAACTTCTCTGCATCCGTGTATTAGGTGGTTCAACCAGAAGATATGCCAATATCGGTGATATCATCGTTGCTTCCGTTAAAGATGCAACACCAGGCGGTGTTGTAAAGAAGGGCGATGTTGTAAAAGCTGTGGTTGTGCGCACGAAAAAAGGCGCCCGTCGTAAAGATGGTTCTTACATCAAGTTTGATGAGAACGCAGCAGTAATTATTAAGGATGACAAGACTCCAAGAGGAACTCGTATCTTTGGGCCTGTAGCAAGAGAATTAAGAGACAAACAGTTCATGAAGATTGTCTCCTTAGCTCCAGAAGTATTATAAGGGGGTGTCCACTGTGCATAAAATCAAAAAAGACGACTTAGTAGTCGTAATCGCAGGTAAAGATAAAGATAAGCAGGGTAAAGTAATCTCTGTTGATACAAAGAAGAATAGGGTTCTGGTTCAGGGCTGCAATATGATTACCAAGCACACAAAGCAGGCTCCTGGCAATCCACAGGGCGGCATCGTGAATCAGGAAGCTCCTATTGATATCTCCAATGTAATGCTGGTAGTTGACGGCAAGGCAACCAGGGTCGGCTTTGAAGTAAAAGACGGCAAGAAGGTTCGCGTGGCAAAGAAGACTGGCAAAGTGATTGATTAATTCAGGAGAGGAGGAAATAAACGTTGGCTAGATTAAAAGAACAGTATCAGAGCGAGATGGTAGACGCACTGATGAAGAAATTTGGATATAAGAACGTTATGCAGGTGCCGAAGCTTGATAAGATTGTTATCAACATGGGCGTAGGCGAAGCAAAAGAAAATGCCAAGGTCCTGGATTCAGCTGTAAGAGATCTGGAAATCATCTCCGGTCAGAAGGCTATTACCACCAAGGCTAAGAAGTCCATCGCTAACTTCAAACTCCGTGAAGGCATGGCAATCGGCTGCAAGGTAACCCTGCGCGGCGAGAGGATGTATGAATTCCTTGACCGTCTGGTAAACCTGGCACTGCCTCGTGTACGTGACTTTAGAGGTGTTAACCCTAACGCATTTGATGGCAGAGGAAACTATGCGCTCGGTATCAAAGAGCAGCTGATTTTCCCTGAGATTGAGTACGACAAAGTTGACAAGGTAAGAGGTATGGATATTATCTTCGTTACCACCGCTAAGACTGACGAAGAAGCTCGTGAACTTTTGACATTATTCAACATGCCGTTTGCAAAATAGTTAGGAGGAAACTTTTCATGGCTAAGACTTCAATGAAGATTAAACAGCAGCGTCCGGCTAAATTCTCTTCCAGAGAGTACAACCGCTGCAGAATCTGCGGCCGCCCACATGCTTATTTAAGAAAATACGGTATCTGCCGTATCTGTTTCCGTGAGTTAGCATACAAGGGTCAGATTCCCGGCGTTAAGAAAGCTAGCTGGTAGGCATTGAGCACTTAGTGAGGTCTTTCACGAGCTTAGTGCGAAAGCCCGTCCCGAGACTTGGCGAGGTTTTTTCGAGCCTAGACGAGTGGACGAAGCAAGAGAATATTTATAGAGAAGGAGGCATTTTAAAATGACAATGAGCGATCCGATTGCAGATATGCTTACAAGAATCCGTAATGCAAACACTGCAAAACATGATACAGTAGACGTACCTTCATCCAAGATGAAATTAGCTATCGCTGATATCCTGGTAAAAGAGGGTTATGTTGCAAAGTACGACATGGTAGAGGACGGCGGTTTCCAGACCATCAGAATCACCCTGAAGTACGGTAAAGATAAAAACGAGAAAATCATTTCCGGTATTAAGAGAATCTCCAAACCAGGCCTGCGTGTATACGCAAACAAGGAAGAGCTTCCCAAAGTACTGGGTGGACTTGGCACCGCAATCATTTCCACCAACCAGGGTGTGATTACGGATAAAGAAGCACGTCAGTTAGGCGTTGGCGGCGAAGTGCTGGCATTTGTATGGTAAGGAAACTTCGATGCTGCTAAGCTCGAAAAGACCTCGCTAAGTACCGCGAAGTGCTTTCACACGTAAGCGCCTAGAGAACAGGCGCCAAGTGTTCAATGCAACTGAAAACAGAAGGAACGCCTAAGTTCCTTCCGAAAATTTAAGTAGGAGGTAAAGGCATGTCACGTATCGGTAGAATGCCAGTTGCGGTTCCGGCAGGTGTTACTGTCACAATCGCAGAAGGAAATAAAGTGACTGTAAAAGGTCCAAAAGGAACATTGGAGAGAGAACTCCCAGTAGAGATGTCCATCGAGCAGAAGGATGGACAGATAATCGTAAGCAGACCAAATGATTTAAAGAGAATGAAATCTTTACATGGCCTGACCAGAACCCTGGTTAACAACATGATCCATGGTGTTACGGAAGGGTATGAGAAGGTCCTGGAAGTAAATGGTGTCGGTTACAGGGCAGCTAAGCAGGGCAAGAAGCTTACTCTGAACCTGGGCTATTCCCATCCGGTGGAGATGGAAGATCCTGAAGGTATCGAGACTGTCTTAGAAGGACAGAACAAGATTACCGTTAAAGGTATCAGTAAAGAAAAAGTTGGCCAATACGCTGCTGAAATCAGAGACAAGAGAAGACCTGAGCCATACAAGGGCAAGGGTATCAAGTATGCTGACGAAGTGATCAGACGTAAAGTTGGTAAGACTGGTAAGAAATAATTAAGGAGAGTGTAAAAATGGTTAACAAACAGTCAAGAAGCGAAGTTCGCGTAAAGAAACACAACAGAATGCGTAACCGTTTTGCTGGCACAGCAGAGAGACCGCGTCTGGCAGTGTTCAGAAGTAATAATCATATGTATGCTCAAATTATCGACGATACGGTTGGTAACACTTTAGTTGCTGCTTCCACAGTTGAGAAAGAAGTTAATGCTGAACTGGAGAAGACAAACGACAAGGCAGCTGCAGCATATGTAGGTACAGTAATCGCAAAGAGGGCCCTTGAAAAAGGTATCAAGGAAGTTGTTTTCGATAGAGGCGGCTTTATATATCAGGGCAAAGTTCAGGTATTAGCAGACGCAGCCCGCGAGGCTGGTCTGGATTTCTAAGAGAGGAGAACAAGCATGAAGCGTACAATTATTGATGCCAGTCAGATGGAACTGAATGATAAGGTAGTGGCAATCAAGAGAGTATCCAAGACTGTTAAAGGTGGACGTACCATGAGATTTTCCGCTCTGGTAGTAGTTGGTGATGGTAACGGCCATGTCGGCGCCGGTTTAGGCAAGGCAGGCGAGGTTCCTGAAGCCATCCGCAAAGGTAAAGAAGCCGCAATTAAGAATCTGGTAGAAATTCCAGTTGATGAGAATAAGAGTATCCCACATGATTTTATTGGTAAATTCGGAAGTGCAGCTGTTCTGTTAAAGAAAGCTCCGGAAGGTACCGGTGTTATCGCAGGAGGTCCTGCGCGTTCCGTACTTGAGATGGCAGGAATTAAGAACATCCGTACAAAGTCCTTAGGTTCCAACAACAAGACGAACGTAGTCCTGGCAACCCTTGCTGGCCTGACTTCACTGAAGACACCAGAAGAATTTGCAAGACTGCGCGGCAAATCTGTGGAAGAAATTGTAGGCTAATAGGAGGAGAAAGACATGGCAGAGAAATTAAAAATCACATTAGTCAAGTCCCCTATCGGTGCTGTTCCAAAGCAGAAGGCAACTGTTGTGGCTCTTGGCCTGAACAAGATGCACAAGACAGTTGAGATGCCAGATAATGGCGCTGTCAGAGGCATGATTGCAAGCGTAAGACATTTAGTAAAAGTTGAAGAAATCTAATCAGATAAAGTAAGGAGGTGCAGTCATGGAATTGTCAAATTTACAGCCTGCTGCAGGTTCAAAGCATAGCGATAATTTTAGAAGAGGCCGTGGCCACGGTTCAGGTAATGGTAAGACCGCTGGTAAGGGCCACAAAGGTCAGAAGGCCCGTTCAGGGGCAACAAGACCTGGCTTTGAAGGCGGACAGATGCCTTTATACAGGCGTATCCCAAAGCGTGGTTTCACCAATATGAATTCTAAGACTATTGTAGGTATTAACGTAAGCGCACTGGAGCGGTTCGACAATGATGCTGAAGTTACAGTTGAGACTTTAATCGAGGCCGGCATTGTTAAGAATCCAAGAGATGGTGTTAAGATCCTTGGAAATGGAGAATTAACCAAAAAGCTGACCGTTAAGGTTAATGCATTCAGTGAAGGTGCAAAATCTAAAATCGAAGCTTTAGGTGGAACCTGCGAGGTGATCTAATGTTTAAAACGATCAGAAATGCATTTAAGGTAAAAGAGCTTCGGGCTAAGATCCTCTATACCTTTATGATGCTGGTAGTCATCCGTTTTGGATGCCAGCTTCCGATTCCGGGAATACAGACAACATTCTTTGCGGATTGGTTCGCGAAACAGACAACGGATGTGTTTGGCTTCTTTAATGCCATGACAGGTGGTTCATTTTCATCCATGTCCATCTTTGCACTGAGCATTACGCCATACATCACATCTTCAATCATCATCCAGCTGCTTACCATAGCCATTCCTAAACTGGAAGAGCTGCAGAAGGACGGTGAGGACGGAAGAAAAAAGATTCAGGAATACACCCGATACACCACGGTGGCCCTGGCGCTGATTGAATCAAGCGCCATGGCTATCGGCTTCGGCCGGCAGGGACTTCTCCTTGATTACAATGCCTGGAACATCATCATCGCCATCGTCACCATGACAACGGGCAGTGCCCTCTTGATGTGGATTGGTGAGCAGATTACTGAAAAGGGCGTTGGAAACGGTATCTCAATCGTACTGTTATTCAACATCCTCTCCAGCGTGCCCAATGACGTAAGAAGCCTTTATTACCGCTTTATCTTTGGACAGACCGTACTCAGGGCAGCGATTGCCATTGTACTGATTGCCCTTGTGATCCTGGCCATGGTTGTCTTTGTCATTGTGTTAAATGATGCAGAGCGGAGAATCCCGGTCCAGTACTCCAAGAAAATGGTTGGCCGTAAGATGGTTGGCGGACAGGCTTCCAACATCCCGCTGAAGATTAATACGGCGGGTGTCATGCCGGTAATCTTTGCATCTTCCATCATGTCATTCCCAGTTGTGATTGCCCAGTTCTTTACGGTGGATTACAGCTCAATCGGAGGCAAGATCCTGATGGTGCTCAATTCCGGCTCATGGTGCAGACCTGACGCTCCTGAGTATTCCATCGGTCTGGTGATTTATATTGCATTGCTGATTATGTTTGCTTACTTCTATACGTCCATTACCTTTAATCCGTTGGAAGTGGCTAATAACATGAAAAAGCAGGGAGGCTTCATACCGGGTATCCGTCCTGGCAAGCCAACCAGCGATTATTTAAATAAGATTTTGAATTATATTGTTTTCATTGGTGCATGCGGCCTGATTGTGATTGCGATTGTCCCGATCCTTGCGTCTGGTTTACTCAATGTGAGCCATATCTCATTTTCCGGAACATCCTTAATCATCATCGTGGGCGTTGTGCTTGAGACAATCAAAGCAGTAGAATCTCAGATGCTTGTGCGTTATTATAAGGGATTTTTGAACGATTAACAACCACAGTTGAATTAATCAATCTGCCTTTGTGGTATTCCACAAGGGCGGATTGATTGCGTTATAAGAAACTTAAAGGTTTTGGAGGAGGATCGGTCTATGAAAATCATCATGTTAGGCGCTCCGGGTGCAGGTAAAGGCACCCAGGCAAAAAAGATTGCAGCAAAGTATCAGATACCCCATATTTCCACCGGAGATATTTTCCGTGCAAACATTAAGAATGGAACGGAACTGGGTATGAAAGCAAAAGCATTTATGGATGCAGGCGGACTTGTACCGGATGAGATAACCATCGGCATGCTGCTTGACCGCATCCATGAAGCTGACTGTCAGGACGGATATGTACTGGATGGGTTCCCAAGGACCATTCCACAGGCAGAGAGCCTTACAACGGCCCTGGGCCAGATGGGGGAGTCCATTGACTACGCCATCAATGTGGATGTGCCGGATGAGGACATAATCAACCGTATGGCAGGACGCCGCGCATGCCTGGCATGCGGCGCGACCTATCATATTGTATATAACCCTCCAAAAAAGGAAGGCATCTGTGATGTATGCGGCCAGGAGCTGGTACTCAGGGATGATGACAAGCCGGAGACAGTTAAGAAGCGCCTTGATGTATATCATGACCAGACCCAGCCTCTTATCGAGTATTACCAGAAAGCAGGCGTTTTGGCTGAAGTAGACGGAACCATGGATATGGAAGATGTGTTCCAGGCCATTGCTAAGATTTTAGGAGCATAAAGAATGGTAACAATTAAATCAGAACGGGAAATTGAGTTAATGCGGGAAGCCGGGAAGATCCTTGCCAGCGTCCATGAGGAACTGGGCAAGGCAGTAAAGCCGGGCGTATCCACCAAAGAAATTGACCGAATCTGCGAAGAGATGATCAGGAGCCATGGATGTATTCCTTCCTTTTTAAACTATCAGGGTTATCCGGCTTCTGTGTGCATCTCCATCAATGACGAAGTAGTGCATGGAATACCGGATAAGCACAGATACCTGGAAGAGGGTGACATCGTCAGCCTGGACACAGGTGTCATATGGAAGGGTTACCAGTCTGATGCAGCCAGGACCCATATGATTGGGGAAGTGGATGCCCAGGCCAGGAAACTGGTAGAGGTGACAGAGCAGAGCTTTTTTGAAGGAATAAAGTATGCAAAAGCTGGCAATCATCTCAATGATATATCCAAAGCCATCCAGGAATATGCGGAAAGCTTTGGCTTCGGTGTGGTCCGTGACCTGGTGGGACACGGAATCGGGACAGAGATGCACGAAGCACCGGAAATCCCGAATTTTTCCCAGCGGCGCAAAGGCATAAAGCTGGCACCGGGAATGACACTTGCAATTGAACCTATGATTACTGCAGGTCGCTATGATGTAGCGTGGATGGATGACGGATGGACCGTTGTGACAGAGGACGGCTCACTGGCATCCCATTACGAGAATACCATCCTGATTACGGATGGAGAGCCTGAGATTTTATCGCTGTAGCAGAGGTGACCCTATGGTAGAGTTTAAAGAAGCCGGCCTGGTAAAAAGTTTGGCAGGTCACGACAAAGATGAACTGTATATCATAATCAGTGTCCAAGGGGAATATGTTAATCTGTCGGACGGCAGGAAACATCCCCTTAGTAAACAGAAACGCAAGAACAGGAAACACTTGCAGCTCACAAGTGAGTACGATGAAACCTTGAGGAAAAAGCTTACAGAAGGCGGGACGGTGAGCGACGGGGAAATAGCATCCTTTATCCGCACCCACAAGCAGTAGGAGGTAAAAAGAGAATGTCAAAAGCAGATGTAATTGAAATTGAAGGAACTGTAATCGAGAAATTACCAAACGCCATGTTCCAGGTCCAACTGGAAAACGGCCACCAGGTACTGGCACA
Organism: Enterocloster sp. OA13; assembly: GCF_022440595.1. Taxonomy (NCBI): domain Bacteria; kingdom Bacillati; phylum Bacillota; class Clostridia; order Lachnospirales; family Lachnospiraceae; genus Enterocloster; species Enterocloster sp. OA13. The sequence continues at coordinate 6,626,958 of NZ_JAKNTF010000001.1, forward strand.
TATCAGCGGAAAGCTTCGTATGAATTATATCCGTATCCTGCCAGGCGACAAAGTTACCATTGAGTTATCCCCATATGATCTGTCCAAGGGAAGGATCATCTGGAGAGATAAATAAAGGCGGCAAGCCGCCACTACCCAAACGGAGCCGAAGGCGGAGTTCGGGTTTCCCGTTGGCACAGTGATACAGTGCACCAGCTTTCGGGAAAAACAAAAAAACATAGATAAAAAGTGCTTGCATTTATCCTGAATTTTTGGTATAATGCTTGAGCAACTTTGTTGGTCTATAGAAAGGAGAATTACTGTGAAGGTTAGATCATCCGTAAAGCCGATCTGCGAAAAGTGCAAGATCATAAAGAGAAAAGGCAGTATCAGAGTAATTTGTGAAAATCCAAAGCATAAACAGAGACAAGGTTAATTAAAATTAGGAGGTGTAATACACACATGGCTCGTATTTCAGGTGTTGACTTACCAAGAGAAAAACGTGTTGAGATTGGTCTCACTTACATCTACGGAATCGGTAGAACAAGTTCCAACCGTATCTTAACAGAAGCTGGCGTGAACCCAGATACTCGTGTTAAGGATTTAACCGATGATGAGGTGAAGAAGCTGGCAACCATCATTGCTGAAACCCAGACTGTTGAAGGTGATCTCCGCAGGGAAATCGCTATGAACATCAAGAGGCTTCAGGAAATCGGATGCTACAGAGGAATCCGTCACAGGAAGAGCCTTCCGGTCCGCGGGCAGAAGACAAAGACCAATGCAAGAACCTGCAAGGGACCAAGGAAGACAGTAGCAAACAAGAAAAAGTAATTTAGCAACACGGTAACAGAATTCGATTTGCATGTTTTAAAAACAGGAAGAGCGAATTCAAGAAAATGAGAAAGTAGGTTAGTTTAAAATGGCTAAAAAAGTGTCCACGACTAAAAAAGTTACAAAAAAGCGTGTGAAGAAAAACGTTGAACGCGGACAGGCACATATCCAGTCATCTTTTAATAACACAATTGTTACATTAACTGATGCGCAGGGTAACGCCTTATCATGGGCAAGTGCCGGTGGTCTGGGATTTAGAGGTTCAAGGAAATCTACTCCTTATGCAGCTCAGATGGCAGCAGAAACTGCTACGAAGGCAGCTCTTGTACATGGCTTAAAGTCAGTAGACGTTATGGTTAAAGGTCCTGGTTCAGGACGTGAAGCTGCAATCCGTGCCCTTCAGGCATGTGGCTTGGAAGTGACCAGCATTAAGGATGTAACACCGGTACCACATAACGGATGCCGTCCGCCAAAACGTAGAAGAGTCTGATGAACTTAATTAGGAGGTAATTAAAGTGGCAGTAGATAGAGTTCCTGTTCTTAAAAGATGTAGATCCCTTGGACTGGATCCGGTCTATTTAGGAATTGATAAAAAGTCAAACAGAGAATCAAGAAGAACAAATAAGAAGTTAAGTGAGTACGGCATGCAGCTGAGAGAAAAGCAGAAAGCCAAATTCATTTACGGTGTGTTAGAGAAACCTTTCCGTAACTACTATGCAAAGGCTTCCAAGATGAACGGTATGGTTGGTACCAACCTTATGATCCTTCTGGAGTGCAGACTGGATAACGTACTGTTCCGCATGGGCCTTGGACGTACACGTAAGGAAACCAGGCAGATTGTTGACCACAAGCATATCCTGGTTAATGGCAAGCCAGTTAATATCCCGTCCTACCAGGTTAAGGCCGGCGATGTTATCGAGGTAAGGGAGAAGTATAAATCTGCTCAGAGATACAAAGACATCCTGGAAGTAACCGGTGGACGTCTGACTCCAGCATGGCTGGAAGTAGATCAGGAAAACCTGCGCGGCACTGTTAAGGAAATGCCGACCAGAGACGAAATTGATGTTCCAGTAAACGAAATGCTTATCGTCGAGTTGTATTCCAAATAATCCTGCCATTCTCTATAGATTGTACAAGGCATGCCTGTTCCTCACCGGACAGGCGTGCTTTGCAGGACATGGACCCCGGACTTTCTTTGGTTTGGGTATGTTCTGCTGTGTGCAGGTTTTATATCCCTCGAGATTTGATAGAAACCCAAAAAGGAGGGGCTATTAGTGTTCGATTTTGAAAAACCAAACATTGAAATCGCAGAGATTTCAGAAGACAAGAGATACGGCAAGTTTGTAGTTGAACCACTTGAGAGAGGTTACGGCACTACGCTGGGCAATTCCTTAAGAAGAATCATGCTTTCTTCTTTACCCGGAGCCGCAGTGAGTCAGGTAAAAATCGATGGCGTTTTGCATGAGTTCAGTTCCATTCCTGGAGTAAAGGAAGACGTAACTGAGATTATTATGAACATCAAAAGCTTAGCGATCAAGAACAACAGCGATACCGATGAACCAAAAGTTGCATACATTGAATTTGAGGGCGAAGGTGTAATTACTGCAGCAGATATCCAGGCAGATGCTGATATTGAAATCATGAACCCTGACCAGGTCATCGCAACCTTAAGCGGCGGCACGGACAGCAAGTTCTACATGGAGCTTACCATTACAAAGGGCCGTGGATATATCAGCGCTGACAAGAATAAGAACGACGATTTACCAATCGGCGTCATTGCAGTGGATTCCATTTATACACCGGTGGAGCGTGTCAATATGGCTGTTACCAACACCCGTGTGGGACAGCAGACTGACTTTGATAAACTTACACTTGAGATATATACCAATGGCACCCTGGCTCCCGATGAGGCAGTCAGCCTGGCAGCCAAGGTACTCAGCGAGCATCTGAACCTGTTCATTGACCTTTCCGAGAATGCCAAGACCGCAGAAATCATGGTAGAGAAGGAAGACAATGAGAAGGAAAAAGTGCTTGAGATGAATATTGACGAACTGGAGCTTTCCGTCCGTTCATATAACTGCCTGAAGAGGGCCGGAATCAACACCGTGGAGGAACTGTGCAACAGGACTTCCGAGGATATGATGAAAGTCCGTAACCTGGGCCGCAAGTCCTTAGAGGAAGTGCTGGCTAAGCTGAAAGAGTTAGGCTTACAGTTGAATCCAAGTGATGATAACTAAGCACCAATAAAGTGATAGTTACATGTTAACACCCGGCCAGTAAGACCAAAGATGCGTGGCTGAGTAACCAATAAATGTTAAGTGGGCTTAAATGCCTGAACCAGTAAGTCCAATGAAGCATGGTGAAGGTGTTCCACTGATGGAGGAAAATTACAATGGCAGGATATAGAAAATTAGGAAGAACTTCCGACCAGAGAAAGGCTTTAATCAGAAGCCAGGTAACCGCACTGTTATATCACGGACATATCAGGACAACTGAGACCAGGGCTAAAGAAATCCGCAAGGTTGCAGAAGGCCTGATTGCAATGGCTGTGAAGGAAAAAGACAACTTTGAGACCGTTAAGGTTACTGCCAAGGTTGCCCGCAAGGACAAAGACGGCAAGAGGGTAAAGGAAGTTGTTGACGGCAAGAAAGTTACCGTATACGACGAAGTTGAGAAGGAAATCAAGAAGGATCTGCCTTCCAGGCTGCATGCAAGAAGACAGATGTTAAAGGTTCTCTACGGAGTGACCGAGGTTCCTTCCACACCAGCCGGCAAAAAGAAGAACACCAAGTCCGTTGACCTGGTAGCAAAGCTTTTTGACGAAGTTGCCCCTAAGTATACAGGACGCAACGGTGGTTACACCAGAATCATTAAGGTTGGCCCTCGTAAGGGTGATGCCGCAATGGAAGTTCTGATTGAATTAGTATAATGATGTGATTCAGATGACTGCAGATACGCATAGGTGTGTCTGCAGTTTTTTCGTTCCATGATTTTGTGTCAAAAACATCCCCCGGCCATAAAATTGACAGAACTTCGATAGAATAGAGAAAATATCGCAAGATAATCGTAAGTTGACGTAAAACTGCCTTCTGGGCTATAATGGAACCAGAAAAAGAATATTCAGGGGGATACCTGTTTTTGAGGAGGTTGAGATTTCATGAAAAACATGAAACGGTTATTATGTATGGCATTGGCTGCCGGTACACTGATGACAGCAATGCCCATGCAGTCTTTGGCTGCCAGCGACTATAAATATATCACCAACATTTCTTTGAAGGTGAGTATTGATTTGGATTCCGGGGATGAGATTAACAGCGGGGACAGTCTTGGTACCAGTTCAAGCGACAGCGGGAGCAAGGTTTATACATCTTCCAGTAAGTATGAGGTAGAGTCGGCCGAATGGTCCAATGACAGGGAGGTCGGTATTGGGGATACGCCCAAGATAACGGTTTACCTGGATCCCAACACATCCAGCAGCAGCGCTTATGAGTACCGGTTCCGCAGCAGTTACAGCGCCAGCAGCGTAAGCGTAAGCGGAGGTATTTTCGTATCAGCATCCAGGTCAGGGGACCAGCTGAAGGTGGTCCTTAAGGCAACCGGTATCAAAGGAACCTATGACCCGCCTGAGGATGCCGAGTGGGGCAGCAGCAGGGGCAGGGCCAGATGGGAAGAAGCAGAGAACACATCCGGATACTATGATGTGTATCTGTACAGAGGGTCTTCCGTGGTGAAGAAACTGGAAGACTACAAGGGAACCTCCTATAATTTCTACCCATACATGACCAAGGAAGGCGATTATTCCTTTAAGGTAAGGACGGTTCCCCATACGGATGAGGAGAAAAAGTACGGCAAGAAGAGCGAATGGACAGAGGCCGGGGATTTATATATTGCCGATGACGAGGTTTCGGACGGCAGCGGCCAGGATAATGGAGGCAGTACCCCCAGCGGCGGCAATACGGATGTCGGCTGGCGCAAGGAAGGCGATTCCTGGTACTTCCGGTATCCGGACGGCAACATGCAGAAGAACGGCTGGCTGAAGTGGAATGACAAGTGGTATCTGTTTGACAGCACAGGCAGGATGCTGACCGGCTGGCAGCAGACCGGCGGACAGTGGTATTACCTGGGCGAAAGCGGGGACATGAAGAAGGGCTGGATAAAGAGCGGCAACATCTGGTATTACCTGAATCCCAATGACGGCGGACCGGAAGGCGCCATGGTCAAGAGCAGCTGGCTTACCATTAACGGCAAGACTTATTTCCTGAATGAAAGCGGCGCAATGGTAGAAGGATGGTATAAGGTAGAGAACAACTACTATTATTTCTATCCGGGAGACGGTTCCAAGGCCGTGTCCACATCCATTGACGGTTTCCATCTGGATGCCAACGGAGTATGGCAGCACTGATGGGATATATATGAATGATTGGATATATGAAGTTTGTGGGAACGATGTGAGGAAAAGTTGGGTGGCGGCATTTTTCATAGAAGATATCAAGAAGGATGGCTGAAAGGAGATACTATGAAAAAAAGCAGGTATTTAGTGACTGCTGCTGCAGCATTATGGATGGCAATTGGCCTGGGCATGACAGCCCAGGCTAAATCCACATATATGCTGGAGATAGCCAATCAATATGACAGCGAAGGGACCAGCAGGGATGATAATGACAGGAATAAGGTGCATCCCCTGGAACCGGATGTGTATGTGGAGGATGCTTCCTCGGATACCATTGAGATGCTGTCCGCAGTAACCTGGTCCAAAAGCCCTGAGGACTGGACTGCGGGCAGTGAGGTAACAGGCACCGTATATCTTGGAAGCAGTACCGGACTTAACAAGGGCAGCCTGGGGATTAAGGTGGCTGACGGCCGCAACGATGCGGAAATCACCTCTTTGAAGAAGTATACGGGCAGTAAGTATGAGACAGACCAGGATTATGTCTATACAGTCAGATTCACCTACCAGGTGGCAGCCATGCTTGGGAGCACCACGTGGGCTGGCTGGGACAGCGCCAATCCGTCGGTTGCATCCTGGAACAGCGTGAAGTCTGCCAATACCTACCGGGTGGTGCTCTACGATGACCAGGGTTCGGTGGTCAGCCAGATTGTGGAAGGGGCCACCTCCTATGACTTCTCACCGTTCATGACTAAGACCGGGGTACAGTACTACTTCGAGGTAACCGCAATTGCCCGTAATGGGAACCAGCGGGATTATCTGGAAGACGGCGCGCCGGTAAGTTCCTTAAGCTCCCAGGCCGCGGACCCGGGCATCACGGATGGCACCTGGGGGGATTACCAGCAGGGACGGCGTTTCACCTATAAGGACGGAACAGTGGCTGCCGGCAAATGGGAACGCATCATGGGCAAATGGTATTATTTTAATACGGATGGGTATGCGGTGACCGGCTGGAATGAGATTGACGGCAAATGGTACTATATGTATGAGGACGGCTCAATGGCGGCAGGTACGGCTACGCCGGATGGGTTCGCGGTTGGAAGCGACGGGGTCTGGACGGAGTAAGGGGCAGGGAAGTATTCATCTGCGATGGATTGGGGTTAAGATATGCCAATTGCCGGCCAGGCCGTATGAATGGAATTGAAGGACAGTAAAATAAAAATGAGTCCCTGGAGAACAGTTGTTTTTTAGGAACTCATTTTTTCATGCTTTCTTTCTGAAAAAGTATCCGGACATATTGATTTATCCGTCTTCATTACATATTTTATCTATACTACATATAAGAAAATCAAATAGACACCCGGATATCAATCGTGTATACTGAGATTAAATGTAATTAGTGCCCACTGGCACTATGTTTCTGAGGGTCTTGTATGGGAGCAGGGGGATGAAATGAAAAAAAGGGGATATTTGGCTGCGGCATTCATTTTATTGGCCGCAGTATTTGGCTTGTCTGGCTGTGGGGACAGGGAGAATGGCGGACTGGATCCCAAGTCACCTGCGGTCGTCACGGTATGGCATGCATATAATGCAGTGGCAAAGGCACAGTTTGATGAACTGGTCATGGAGTTTAATGAGACGGTTGGAATGGAGCAGGGGATTGTTGTGGATGCGGTGGGGTATGGTTCCAGTGAAGAGCTGGAGGACGTGCTTTATGCTTCTGCCAACCAGGTAATCGGTTCGGAACCATTGCCGGATATATTTGCTTCTTATCCGGATAATGCGTACCGGCTGGACAAAATCGCCCCTTTGGTCAACATGGATGATTATTTTACAGAGGATGAACTGAAGGATTACCGGCCGGAATTCCTGGAGGAGGGGATATGGGATGATGCGTCCTGTAAAATGATACCTGTATCAAAGTCCACGGAACTCTTATATCTGAATAAGACGGATTGGGAAAAGTTTTCCAGGGAGACAGGGGCATCGGATGATCTGCTTTACACCTGGGAAGGCCTGATAGAGGCTGCGGGTATGTATTATGAGTGGTCGGGAGGGAACCCCTTCCTGGGGATGAATTCATATAATGATTATGCCATCCTGACAGCTGCCCAGATGGGTACGCAGGTATACCGGGAAGTGGATGGAAACATGGAGTTCTGCTATCCTGAGGAGATTGCCAGAAAGGCCTGGGATGCCTATTATGTCCCGCATATACTCGGATGGTTTGAGAGCAGGGTATATAATCAGGATGGGATTAAAAGCGGCAGGCTGATGGCCTACATCGGTTCCTCGGCAGGCGCCGGGTTCTTTCCCAGGGAAGTGATAGAGGATGAGAATCAATCATATCCCATTGAATGTGCAAGTTTTCCCTACCCCACATTCCGGGGCGAAACTTCCTATATGACCCAGCGGGGCGCCAATATGGCTGTATTTGAATCAGACCATGTGCACGAATATGCCTCGGCCCAGTTCCTTAAGTGGTTTACACAGCCCGAGCAGAATATCCGGTTTGCGGTATCCACAGGGTATCTTCCCGTAAAGACGGCTGCCCTGGAATCAGTAGACGGGCTTTTAAAACAGACGGGTGATGCTGAAAATGCAGAAATGGTGGAACACAGTATAGAAACAGAGCTGAAAGCCATGAGGGAACAGGAATTCTACATCAAGAAGCCCTTTGAGGGTTCCTATGATATGAACCAGATATTCACCTCATCCCTGGAGAATAAGACTGCCCTGGACCTCCATGAACTGAACCGCCGGGTGGAAGAAGGCGGGAGCCGTGAAAAAGTGGAGGCAGGGCTTTTGGGAGAGGAGAACTTTAAAGCGTGGTATGGAAGCCTCATGAGAGAAATGGCTGGTAGAACGGATGGGTAAAAAAAATGTAAGCGGTTCAATTGCATTTAAACTGGCTGTGGTGTTTATTTTCTTTGCGGTTTTCCAGAGTATCCTCCTGGCGTCCCTGATGGTATCGGGAGGTGTCCTAAAGCAGGCCAAGGCGAACCAATACAGTATTTTTTCCGAAAAGGTCAATGGACGCAGTGATAACCTGGAAAATCAGATGAAGAATATCTGGACGAATCTGGATTATGATATGGAGCAGATCAGCCGGTATTTTGAAACAATGGAACAGGACGGTTCTCCTGAAAATGCGGATGCGATACTGGAAGAGCTGGCCCCCCTGGTTATGGACACCTTATTCCGGGCAAAGACAACAGGGGCATTCCTGGTGATGCCTGGTCAGGGGACGGAAGGGGACGGCGCGCTGCCTGCATTATATTTCCGCAATAATAATCCGGACCGGAACAGCAGGGAGAATTCCAATCTCTACATGCTGGTGGGGCCTTGGAATGTGGCGGAAAAGATGGAGATTGCCACCACCGCCAACTGGAGTTTCCGCCTGAATATGAATGGGTCCAACCGGGATTTTGTGTATAAGCCCTATGAGGCTGCCCTGGATCATGGAAAATCACGGTGGCTTGGGTATTGGAGCAGCCCCTTCCAGGTGAATCCACAGGATGAGGATGTGATTACCTACTCCACACCGCTGTTTGGGGCGGACGGAAAGGTGAAGGCCATATTCGGGGTGGAGATATCCGTGAATTACCTGTACCGCTTCCTTCCGGTTTCCGACCTGCAGACATCGGATTCTTACGGATATATCATAGGAATCAGGGATGGGTCAGGAGAGATAAGGGCAGCCGTCACCCATGGCGCCATGCAGAGGCGGATGCTTCAGGAGGGGATGCCCCTGGACCTGGTGGAGGTGGATCAGGGGAATTCCATTTACAGGCTTTTGAACCATAAAAGCAGCGAGGATGTATATGCCTGCCTGAATCCCATGGGCATGTACTACCACAACACTCCCTTTGAGGAGGAGGAGTGGTTCCTTATAGGGTTAATGGAAGGTCCGGACCTTCACCAGTTCCCTGAGAAGATAGGAAGGATCCTCAGCTATTCATTTCTGTCATCACTGATAATCGGATTCATCACAGCCATCATAACCAGCCAGTGGTTTACGCGCCATGCCAAACTGATTGAACTGGCAGGACTTCCGGTGGGGGCTTTTGAGATGCGGGCCCATTCCAAACGGGTCTACATGACCAGCCAGGTTCCGCGGCTTTTAAACCTTACCAGGGAACAGGAAAGAAGGTTCAGCAGGGATAAGGACCTGATGTGCGCGTTCTTAAAGGAACTTGAAGCTTCTGAGTCCGGTGAGGAGGGCGTCTACAGGATGTATGACATGGGGGAGGTCCGCTGGATTAAAATTGCCCAGAAAACATCAGGCAGCCCAATCCGGTGCGTGGTTGAGGATGTGACGGATGAAATCCTCCAGACAAAGGCCCTGAGGAAGGAACGTGACTGGGATGGGCTTACCGGTGTTAAGAACAGGATGGCTTTTGGCGAGACCATGGAGCGGATGGGAGCACATCGGGAGGAGTACCAGTCGGTTGCGCTCATCATGTGCGACCTCAATGACCTGAAAGGAGTCAATGACGCATTCGGTCATGACAAGGGGGATGAGTATATCTGCGCAGCCGCAGAATGCATCAGGAAGGCATTTCCCGATGGCCATGTATTCCGTATTGGCGGGGATGAATTTGCCGTTATGCTGACCGATGTATGGCCGGATAAGGCCAGGGAAGGAATAAAGGTCCTGGCGGAGGGGATGGAGGCGTACAGTGACGGCTGCTGCTTTGATGCGTCCGTTGCGGTGGGGATTGCATTTTATGATCCGGATATGGATGCTGGACTGGATAATACATTGTCCAGGGCGGATGCCGATATGTATGCCAATAAAAGGAAGATGAAGCGGTGATAAGATAAAAGGCGGGAATAAGGAAGATAGTATTTTCCCTGTTCCCGCCTTTGTTTTTTTGCATTGCTGTTTATGGGGGTTCATACGCCCTTCGTCCGCTTCACACCACGCTCTGGTTGTTCTGCAATGCCGCTGCGTGGTAATGTTCAATGGCCAGTTCGATGAAGGCTTTGCCGGCCTTTGTAAGGTAATGGCCTTTCTTATAGGTTGCGCACAGCTCCCAGAAGGGCCGGGAGGGAAGGTAGAAATAGGCCACGTCCTGCTGCTCCTTGGCATAGTTGTGGGTAATCAGGGAGCAGGCCATCCGGTTCTTAACCATGTTGCACAGGGTCAGGTTGCTGGACGTCTCGAAAAGGATGCGGGGCATGAATCCGGCTTCCTCAAAGAGGGGGTCGATGACGGTGCGCAGGGTGGAATTTTTAAACATGAGCACGAACTGCTGGTCCTTAAAATCCCTCAGGTCCGCGGTGGCAAAGGGCTGGCCCGGCGGATTGGCATGCTTTGCCAGGGGATGGGAGCGGGGCACGGCCAGAAGGATATTCTCATAGTAGATATGGACGTATTCATCATTGGTCTTGTCCTTCTCGCTGAGCGTGACAAAGCCCAGGTCCAGATATCCCTTGGAAATCATGGACTGCTGTGTCTTGACGCCGATTTCCTGAGGCTCTATGGTGATGTGGGGGAACTGCTGGTAAAACTTCGGGTAAATGCTCATAAGCATGCTGATGCCGCGCTCAGGCGTCAGGCCCACGGACAGGCGCCCCACCTTGTTGTCCGCCATGTCATTCAGTATGTCGTAGGCTTCCTGCTTCAGCATAAGGATCTGGCGCGCATACTTCACATAGACCTTCCCTGCCTCCGTAAGCCTCAGGTCATTCTTGCTGCGGTGGAACAGCTGGATGCCCAGTTCGCTTTCCAGCTTTAGCAGCTGCTGGTTCAGGCCGGACTGGGAGATGTAAAGGCGTTCCGCTGCCCGTGTTATACTGTTCTCGTCTGCTATCTTCACGATGTATTCCAATTGTTTTAAGTCCATATGCCCTCCATGATTCCTCCAATCGCACATGACTAAGTTTTACTTAGTGTTAAAATCGAAACTAGTAATTTGACTTAGTCCTATATATTTTATACAATAAAGATGTAAAAAACACAAGGACAAATTACAAAATGACGGTTAAGTTCTTGTTAAGCACCAAACGTATTTTAAAATAACACATATATTTTTTGCTGGGAGGTAAAGAGAATGTCACCAACAATTACTAAAATGGAAGTGTGGCCGGTAGCTGGTCAGGATTGTATGGAGCTGAACCTCAGCGGGGCCCATGCGCCGTATTTTACCAGGAACGTGGTTATCCTGTATGCGGATAACGGTGAGACAGGTGTGGGTGAGGTCCCGGGAGGACAGAAAATCACAAAGGCACTGGAAGAGTGTATCCCCCTTGTGGTGGGCACCAAGGTAGCAGAGTATAAGAGCACGCTGCTGAAAGTGAAGAAGCACCTGGATGCAAGAGGGGAAGAGGATGTGAGGGGAAACCAGACCTTTGACCTGCGTACCGGAGTCCATGTACTGACTGCGATTGAGGCTCCAAGCCTGGATCTTCTGGGCAAGCACCTGGGAGTTCCCGTGTGTGAGCTTTTAGGGGAAGGACAGCAGAGGGATAAGGTGCGTATGCTGGGCTATCTCTTCTTTGTGGGGGACAGGAATAAAACAGACCTTCCCTATGTGTCTGAACCGGATGCGGACTGCGAGTGGTACAGAATCCGCCATGAGGAAGCCCTTACGGCTGATAAGATTGTTGCATTTGCAAAGGCCACAAAGGAAAAGTACGGATTTGAGGATTTTAAATTAAAAGGCGGTGTCCTTGCCGGCAATGAGGAGATGGATGTAATCCGGGCACTGAAAAAGGAATTCCCCAATGCCAGGATTGACCTGGATCCCAACGGAGGCTGGCTCCTTGAGCAGGCAGTGGAATACGTAAAGGGAATGCAGGGCATCCTTACTTACTGCGAGGACCCATGCGGGGCAGAGGGCGTGTACTCAGGGCGTGAAATCATGAGCGAGTTCCGCCGCCGTACCGGTTTCCCCACAGCTACCAACATGATTGCAACGGACTGGAGGGAGGTTGGACATTCCCTGGAGTCACAGGCAGTGGACATCATCCTGGCAGATCCCCACTTCTGGACCATGGCCGGTTCCGTAAGGGTTGGACAGCTGTGTCATGACTTCGGTTATACCTGGGGTTCACATTCCAACAACCACTTTGACATCTCCCTGGCCATGTTCACACAGGTGGGTGCAGCCGTACCGGGTGAGTACAATGCACTGGATACCCACTGGATCTGGCAGGAAGGCCTTGAGCGCCTGACCAAGGAACCGCTTCAGATCGTGGATGGCTGTGTGGCTGTTCCTAAGAAGCCGGGACTTGGGGTAGAGGTTGACATAGACCAGGTTAAGAAAGCAAACCAGATATACCTTGAGAACTGCCTGGGGGCCAGAAACGATGCCATGGGCATGCAGTACCTGATCCCGGGATGGAAGTTTGATCCAAAGCGCCCCTGTCTGGTAAGATAACGGAAGGGACCTGAAGAATATATAAAAAAGGAGAATGAGTAATGAAGAGAAGAGTATTGTGTATGTTATTGGTGTTGGCAATGGCGGTTACCTGCCTGGCAGGATGTAACAGAAAGAAATCCGTACGTGTGGTCATCGGTTCCTCATCCACCAGCGGGGACAGTTATCTGATAGCTGATACAGTAACACGTTATCTGGCAGAAGAGATGGGCTGGGATGCAAAGGTTGACCCGGTGGGCGCAGCAGAAATGTTCGAAATCCTCCGTACGGATAAGGGTAAGGGAGATACCATCGCTATCTTCCATGATATGACATACCTGGGTGTTGTTTTCGGTACATATGGCGAGGAATACGCCCTTGAGAATATGACGGTGGGACCAAGGGTGGCCCAGAACCCTGGCTGCTGCTTTGCTGCAAAGGCAGATGCCCCATACAACACGCTGGTAGAGGCTGCTGAATATTTAAAGGCGAATCCGGACGCTGAAATCCGCGTGGCCTGTGAGAATGGTTCCGTATCAACCCTGTGCTACCTGGCATACTATAACTGGGTGCTGGACAACTACGGACAGGAAGTTGCCGACCAGCTCCGTGTAATCGCTGCAGGCGTTACCTCTGAGAAACGCCAGATGTTATGGGACGGCAATGTGGATATCATCTTTGATGATTACTATGGCATCCAGCAGTATGTGGGCGTGGATGACAAGCAGCTGGCCATGAAGTGCGTGGGCCTTCTGGATGAGATTGAGGGCGCTGAAAATGCTCCTACCTATGCGGAACAGGGAATTACATTTAATGGCGAACCATTTGCACTGTCTAAGGATTTCCTTGTATATTACCCAAAGGATATTGACGCTGATTTTGCAAAGGCAGTGGATACGGCAGCTGCTAAAGTATGTGAAAACGAGAGTTTCAAGTCTGATATGGCTAAGCTGAATTACAGGGGCGCATACCTGGATTCCGCAGCTGCAAAAGACTTTATCTACAACAAGAGGACAGAGATGACACAGCTGATTGAAGCGTGTCCTGATTTCGACTACCTGACCCAGTAATAGATCCGCAAAGCAAGTAAGGCCGGGCTGGACACAGCCCGGTTTCAATTAAGGAGGGAAAGCTTGTGAAGCTTAAGATTATAAATTCAACATCGCACTGGGTCATGCCCAGGATTGTGATGGGGATTCTGGTGGTTCTTCTGGTTATCATAGGGATTCAGAGGCTGATTCATTGTAAGAAGACAGGGACACCGTTCATTCATTTAAAGAATTACCACTTCTTTAAACCCGGCTGGGATAAGGTAAAGTTTCTTGGCGGCATATTGATCTTCATCGCCTACATCTATCTGATGGAATTCCTCACATTCCTTCCGGCAAGTATCATCAGCATCTTCCTATTCAATGTCATCTTTGACAATGAGAGGACAAAGAAGAGCATGATTACATCCGGCGTCATATCGGTTGGTTTCTCGGTTTTTATCTGGCTTGTATTCGGAGTATTGTTCCGCATCACATTACCATAAAAGGAGGTTTCGATTATGTTTGGCATCATGAATATTTTAATGTCGTTCCTCGGAGTGGTAATCGGTATTATCTTCGGAGCGCTTCCGGGCATGACAGCAACCATGGCAATCGCGGTATTCCTGCCGCTCACCTATTCACTGGATCTGGGGCAGGCGCTCTGCCTTCTTCTGGGGCTTTACGTAGGCGGTATCAGCGGCGGCCTTGTACCGGCCATCCTGATTAATATCCCCGGTACCCCATCCTCCATCACCACCGGTTTTGACGGCCATCCCATGGCTGCCAGGGGAGAAGGGGAGAGGGCGCTTAAGATTGGTATCACGGTGTCCCTGATCGGCGGGCTTATTTCCCTGCTGGCCCTGTTCTTCTTCACACCGCCTCTGGCCAAGCTGGCCATTAAGTTCTCTGCGGTTGAGAAGTTCTTAATCATTGTATTTGCCATGACGGTGATTGCGGCCCTTTCAAAGGGGTCCATGACAAAGGGCGTGTTTGCCGGGTTCTTAGGAGTCCTGGTCACGCTGATTGGAAGGTTTTTTGACAACCAGCAGCTCCGTATGGTCCCCTCGTTCCTGACCGTGGAACTGGGAAGTGGTTTCCAGCTGCTTCCGGTGCTTATCGGACTGTTTGCCCTTTCCCAGATCCTTGAGGAAGCAGAGGCGGGCATGAAACGGAATCCCAAGATGGAAGGCGGCATTAAGGGCGGCGGCCGGAAGTTTTCCTTCTCTGATTTAAAGGGGCAGGGGATTAATACAATCCGTTCCTCGGCAATCGGGACATTTATGGGAATCCTCCCAGGCGTGGGCGGTTCTGCCGCATCCCTGCTGTCCTATTCACAGGCCAAGAACTTCTCCAAGCATCCGGATGAGTTCGGCAAAGGCTGTGTGGATGGACTGGTTGCATCTGAGGCAGCCAACAACGCGCTGACCGGCGGCGCACTGATACCGCTTCTGTCCCTGGGTATTCCCGGTGACAGCACAACGGCAGTCCTGGTAGGCGCATTCCTTTTGCAGGGCATCCAGGTAGGTCCCCTGTTCATCACCCAGAACCCGGACTTGTGGAGGGATATCCTTCTTGGCCTTGTGGTATGCAACATCATCATGTTCATCGTGATGTTCTATCCCATCAAGTATATAGCCAAGATTATCAACATTCCGAAAAACCGTCTTTACCCAGTGGTCATCCTTATGTGCGTGGTCGGCTCCTATGCAATCCGCAACGGCAACATGTTTGATGTATGGACCCTCCTGCTGTTCGGAATCGTGGGCTTTGTCTTCAGCAAGACAGGTATCCCGGCAGCGCCCTTCCTGATTGGCTTTATACTGGGGGATGATTTTGAGAAATATTTCATTGACGTACTTAAATCTTCCGAAGGCAGTTTTGCGGCATTTTTCAACCGCCCAATCGGAAATATAATCTGGGTCCTGATTTTGATTTCACTGGCCTATGCGTATTTTGACAACAGGAGGGCAAAGAAATTAGAGGCACAGGGCAAGGCTTAAGCTGCAGGGCTATAAGGACGGAGGTAACCAATGTTGAGCAAGACACCTGTAATAACTGATATGAAGGTCATTCCCTGCGCAGGATATGACAGCATGCTTTTATCCCTGAGCGGGGCCCACAGCCCCCTGTTTACCAGGAACATCGTAATCATCACGGATAATTCCGGCAGCACGGGAATCGGCGAGGTCCATGGCGGGGACGATATAACAAAAATCCTCGAGAGCTACATCCCACTTGTGGTGGGAAAGACAATCGGTGAATATAAGAGCATCATAAGCAGTATCAGGAATAACGGATATGTCCCGGGCGGCAATGACGGCCAGGGGCTGCAGAAGCTGGACCTGAGCAACCTGAAATTCGTGGTGCATGCAGAGACGGCAGTGGAATGCGCCCTGCTGGATTTGATGGGCAAGTTCCTGGGACTGCCTGTGTGCGAACTTCTGGGGGATGGGCAGCAGAGGGATGAGGTAGTAATCCTGGGATATCTGTTCTACTGCCAGGATTACACGAAGACAGACATGGCATACCTGGATGAGAGCGGTTCCGATGACAGATGGTTCCGCCTCAGAAGGAAGACCGCCATGACCACGGACCGTATCGTGGAAAATGCATATGCCATGAAGGAACGGTATGGATTCAAGGACTTCAAACTGAAAGGTGGCGTCCTGAACGGCTGGGAAGAGATGGAGACGGTCCGGGAGCTTAAGAAGAACTTCCCGGATGCCAGGATTAATATTGACCCCAATGGCTCCTGGACCCTGGAGCAGGCAATCGAATACTGCAGGGGAATGAAGGAAATCCTTACCTATATTGAGGATCCCTGCGGTGAGGAAAGAGGCTTCTCCGGCCGCGAGATCATGAGGGAGTTTAAAAATGCAACCGGCATCCAGGTGGCAACCAACATGATTGCAACGGACTGGCGCCAGTTCTACCATGCGGCCAGCCAGACAGCGGTGGACATTGTACTGGCAGACCCGCATTTCTGGACCATGAGCGGCTCCGTGCGCATGGGCCAGGTGTTAAATGACTGGGGCCTGACCTGGGGGTCCCATTCCAATAACCACTTTGATATTTCTCTGGCCATTTTTGCACACAGTGCCGCGGCTGCACCGGGCGGCATCACTGCGCTGGATACCCACTATGTATATCAGGACGGACAGTACCTGACAAAGAACCCCATGGAAATCCGCAACGGCGTGATTGAAATCCGCAAGGAACCAGGACTGGGCATTGAGGTTGACATGGACGCGGTGATGAAGGCAAATGAGCTTTACCGCACCCTCCCTTACGGGGACCGCAATGACGCGGCGGCGATGCAGTATCTGATCCCGGGCTGGAAGTTTGACCATAAGAAGCCTTGCATGGTGAGGTAGGGAGCATTCGTGTGGGTTATTCTAGAATGTAAAATGCAGACAAAGGATGCAGATGTGAAACATACAGATTAAGGATACGGAAGGTATTGCGTTCCCCCGCTGGTTTTAGCGCCGGGAATGCAATACCTTCTATATTTATGTGCCATACTTGACTTCTATAGTATTTTCATCTACAATTGAAAAACGTAAACAATACATGGAAGCAAGGGAAAACATATGGGAATCATAAAAGCAGCCAGACTGGTCTATGAGTATATCAGGCGCGACGAGGAAGAGAATATAGAAGAAGTGAACCGGGCCATTGACGGTTTGGATGTGGATATAGAAAAGGGCGGCTTTGTGGCTGTCCTGGGACATAATGGTTCCGGCAAGTCCACCTTTGCAAAGCATATAAACGGACTCCTCATGCCCACTGATGGAACGGTGTGGGTGGGGGACATGGATACAAAGGATGAGGAACACATCTGGGATGTGCGCAAGACGGCAGGAATGGTGTTCCAGAATCCGGACAACCAGATCATCGGCAATATTGTGGAGGAGGATGTGGGCTTTGGCCCGGAAAACATCGGCGTGCCCACAGAGGAGATATGGAAGCGGGTGGAGGAAAGCCTGAAGGCGGTGGGGATGACCGCATACCGCCTCCAGTCCCCCAATAAGCTGTCAGGCGGACAGAAGCAGAGGGTGGCCATAGCAGGCGTCATGGCCATGAAGCCGGAGTGCATCATCCTGGATGAACCCACCGCCATGCTGGACCCCAATGGCCGCAGGGAGGTCATTAAGACGGTCCATGAACTGAACCGGGCCGAGGGAATCACGGTCCTGCTGATTACCCATTATATGGAAGAGGCAATTGACGCGGACCGGATCATCGTGATGGACGGGGGCAGGATCGTGATGGACGGGAAACCTGCGGAGATATTTTCCAGGGTAAAGGAACTGAAAGCCTATGGACTGGACGTGCCCCAGGTAACGGAACTGGCCTATGAGCTGAAGGAGGCAGGCATGCCGCTGCCCGATGGGATCCTCACCAGGGAACAGCTGGTAAAGGAACTTATGCCGCTTTTAAAGATGGATTAGTACCACTTTGCACAAGGCGGACTAGGGTGTGTTTGAAAATTGCTTTCCGTCAGCTGTGCGTCCCACTTCGTGGGAGATTTGGTCCCGATGAGGGAGGCGTAGCGGGCTACGTTGACCGAATTGGGACCAAATATGCCGCGAAGTGGGGCGTGCAGATGGCGGGAATGAATTTTCAAACACACCCTAGGGACACTGCAGCCATTACTGCGTTGTTAAGGAGAGAACAGATGTCAATTAAAGCAGTTGATTTGAATTTTGTATATGGCGGCGGCACGGCGTTTGAGCAGCATGCCTTGTTTGATGTGAATCTGGAGATACAGGACGGGGAATTTGTGGGGCTGATCGGACATACGGGGTCTGGTAAGTCCACGCTGATCCAGCATTTGAACGGACTTATCAAGGCCAGCGCAGGACAGCTCTATTATAACGGGGAGAATATCTATGACAGCGGTTATGATATGAAGAAACTGCGGAGCAAGGTGGGGCTGGTGTTCCAGTATCCTGAGCACCAGCTGTTTGAGGTGGATGTCATGACCGATGTGTGCTTCGGGCCTAAGAACCAGGGACTTGGCAAGGAAGAGGCGGAGGCCCGGGCCAGGCAGGCGCTTGATCTGGTGGGACTGGATTCTTCCTATTACAAGCAGTCCCCATTTGAACTTTCCGGAGGACAGAAGCGCCGTGTGGCCATTGCAGGTGTGCTGGCCATGGAGCCGGAGGTGCTGATCCTTGACGAACCCACGGCCGGGCTGGACCCAAGGGGCCGGGATGAAATCCTGGACCAGATAGACCATCTTCACAGGGAGCGGGGCATGACCATCATCCTGGTGTCCCACAGCATGGAGGACGTGGCCAGATATGCGGACCGGCTGATTGTGATGAACCACGGACAGAAGGTATATGACGGTACGCCAAAGGAAGTGTTCCGCCATTACAGGGAGCTGGAGGCAATCGGCCTGGCGGCGCCCCAGATTACCTACCTGGTCCATGACCTGAGGGACAAGGGAGTGGGGATTGACGGGGACATTACCACGGTGGAAGAGGCCAGGGAAGCAATCCTGGCACAGTGGCGTAAAACAGCAGGCACCGGGGGAAGTAAATTAACAGAAAGCAGCAGGGATAAAGATGTTTAGAGAGATTACATTGGGACAATATTACCCGGTCGATTCCGTGGTCCACAGGCTGGACCCCAGGACCAAGCTTTTTGGCACCATGGTATTTATTGCATCCCTGTTCATTGCGGATAATATCTGGGGATATGTGATTGCCACCGTTGTACTGGCAGCTGCCATTAAGATTACAAAGGTGCCTTTCCGTTTTATTGTCAGGGGCCTGAAGGCAATCATGATCCTTCTGGTAATCAGCGTCAGCTTCAATCTGTTCCTGACAGACGGCCATGTCCTTGCCAGGTTATGGATATTTAAGATAACGGCAGAGGGACTGCGCCTTGCCTTTTTCATGGGGGTAAGGCTTGTCTACCTTGTAATCGGTTCCTCCCTCATGACCCTGACCACCACGCCCAACCAGCTGACGGACGGACTGGAAAAGGGGCTGGGTTTTCTGAACCGGGTAAATGTTCCCGTGCACGAGGTTTCGATGATGATGTCCATTGCCCTCCGGTTCATCCCTATCCTGGTGGAGGAGACGGATAAGATCATGAAGGCACAGATGGCCAGGGGAGCTGATTTTGACACGGGCAACCTGATTCAGAAGGCCAAGGCAATGGTGCCGCTCCTGGTTCCTTTATTCATATCGGCCTTCCGCAGGGCAACGGATCTTGCCATGGCCATGGAGGCGCGCTGCTACAGGGGCGGGGAAGGGCGGACCAAGATGAAACCGCTGCAGTACAGGCCGGCGGACCATGATGCTTATATGATATTTGCCCTGTATCTGGTGGTAATGATTGCGGCCAGGGTTTACCTGTAAGCCGCAGGAATCGATGACGGAAGGAAGAAGAACCCATGAAGCGAGTACGCCTTGTGGTTGCCTATGATGGAACCCATTATCACGGATGGCAGATACAGCCGGGAAAAGTAACCATAGAGTCCAGGTTAAATGAGGCACTCACCAGCCTTCTGGGGGAGCCGGTACAGGTCATCGGGGCCAGCCGTACGGATTCCGGCGTCCACGCCAAGGGCAATGTGGCTGTATTCGACACCAGCCACCGCATGCCTGCGGACCGGATATGCATGGCGCTGAACCAGCGTCTGCCCGAGGATATAAGGGTGCAGTCGTCAGAGGAAGTGGACCCTGACTGGCATCCAAGAAAATGCAGATGTGTCAAGACATATGAATACAGGATATTAAACCGCAGGATTGAGATGCCCATGCAGCGCTTTTACTCCCATTTCTGCTATTTTAACCTGGACCTGGAGAAGATGCAAAAGGCCGCAGGACTGCTGGTAGGGGAGCATGATTTTAAAAGCTTCTGCAGTGTCAGGACCCAGGTGACGGATACGGTGCGGACCATTTACAGCATTGAAGTAAAGCGTGATGAGGAGGACATGATCGGTATCCGCGTTACAGGCAACGGTTTCCTGTACAACATGGTGCGCATCATCGCAGGCACCCTGATGGCGGTGGGCATGGGACAGATTGCACCGGAGGATATGGGGGCCATATTGGAGGCCAGGGACAGACGGGCGGCAGGGCCCACGGCGCCGGCCAGGGGTCTGACGCTGATCCGGATGGAATACGATGGATAAAGTACGTTTTTACGTCATTTTTCCCGATTAAGTGGTTGACATCCGCGAAAGTATATTATATAATATAAAACTGTGACATTATTAGCAGAGAATACTCATCCAAAGCCCCGGAGTGAGTATTTGTAGATAAATACTTCCCATATTTATCATGCAAAAAGCGGGCATCCGTTGGATGTCAGGTGTATAACAAGATTGAGATTAACAGGAGGTTAACCAATGAAGAGTTTTATGGCTAGTCCAGCGACAATTGAAAGAAAATGGTACGTAGTTGATGCTACAGGATATACATTAGGACGCTTATCTTCCGAGATAGCAAAGGTTTTAAGAGGTAAGAATAAGCCGATTTTCACACCACACATGGACTGCGGCGATTATGTAATCGTTGTAAACGCAGACCAGATCAAGGTTACCGGCAAGAAGCTGGATCAGAAGATTTATTATAACCATTCTGATTACGTAGGCGGTATGAGAGAAACCACCCTGCGTGAGATGATGGCTAAGAAGCCTGAAAGGGTAATAGAGTTAGCAGTAAAGGGTATGCTTCCAAAGGGACCTCTGGGAAGAAGCATGTTTAAAAAGCTTCACGTATATGCAGGCCCAGACCATGAGCAGGCAGCACAGAAACCAGAAGTTTTAACATTTTAATGAGGATTGGAGGAAGAAAGTATCATGGCTAACGCAAAATTTTATGGAACAGGCAGAAGGAAAAAATCCATCGCCAGAGTATATTTAGTACCGGGTACAGGCAAAGTTACAATCAACAAGAGAGATATCGATGAGTATCTTGGTCTTGAGACTTTAAAAGTAATTGTACGTCAGCCTTTAGTTGCAACTGAGACCACTGACAAATTCGACGTACAGGTTAACGTCCGCGGCGGCGGCACAACAGGACAGGCCGGTGCAATCCGTCACGGCATCTCCAGGGCCCTTCTTCAGGCAGACGCTGACTTCAGGCCGGTTCTGAAGAAAGCCGGTTTCTTAACAAGAGACCCAAGAATGAAAGAAAGAAAGAAGTACGGCTTAAAGGCTGCACGTCGTGCTCCACAGTTCTCCAAGCGTTAATCTCGTTTTGGGACAGAATATGGCAGGACAAAACCTTCCAGGGGGATTCCCTGGGAGGTTTTTTTGTGGTATGATGGATGAAAAGGCGGACAAAAATCATCTCGAAAACCTGATTACCAGGAGATTCCGGGAGTGCACTGATATTTTAAGGAGGGAACAGTGAATCAACTATTTATTTCAGCTTTGACAATAGAGAAGGTCCGGCATTTGGAGGATATCTGCATTCCATTGTCTAAAGACAGAATGAAGCATCTGATATTTACCGGAAGGAATGGGAGCGGTAAAACCAGTGTTTTGGATGCCATGGCAGGATTTTTGAATGCGGTATCTACAACCAATGACCCTATGGAAGCGCAAGAGTATTTAAATAAAGATATAGATACTCTGGAATTATGGATTAAAAATGGAAAATCCGGTAATGAAATTTCAGATATAAGGAAACTCATAGAGCATTATAAGCTAAGGATAGAACAGGCAAAGCAAGGAATCAATATGCAATTGAATTATCCATTGAATGAGATACGCAGTATGTATGAAGCCGGTGGATATATCACGGCCTATTATAAAGCCGACCGTATATTCCACACTGAGATTCCAAGACATGTAGAAAAGGTGGAATTGAAGGAATACTATTCAATTTCAGATACGCCACGCCAGGATTTTGTTAAATATCTGCTGGATTTAAAGATGACCCAGGCTCTGGCGGCAACGGGAGGTAAGACGGAAAAGGCCGATGTAATCAAGACCTGGTTTAATAAATTTGAGGATTTATTAGGCAGGATTTTTGAAGATGGCTCCTTAAAGCTGAACTTTGATGAAGATACCTTTCAATTTACGATTTGTGAAACAGGCAAGGAACCCTTTGATTTTAACAGCCTTTCCAGTGGATATGCAGCGGTTTTGGATATCATTGTTGATATTATCATCCGTATGGAAAAGCGGACCGGCAGAAGCTTTAAATTCGAAATGCCGGGAATTGTCCTCATTGATGAAATTGAGACCCATCTTCATCTGGAATTGCAGAAGAGGATTCTGGATTTATTGACAACCATATTTCCCAATATACAGTTTATTGTTTCGACCCATTCTCCATTTATTTTAAACAGTCTGGAGAATGTGGTGATTTATGATTTGGAAAACCATCTGCTGGTGGAAGATGGCTTAACAGATGTGCCCTATGATGGAATTGTTGAGGGATATTTTAATGTGGATAAGATGTCCGCTATGTTAAGGGAAAAGTATGAAAGATATAAAATGCTGGTGAGAAAGAAAAATCTTTCCGATGAAGATATTGCTGAGATTGCTAAATTGGAAATATTTTTAGATGAAATACCGGATTATCTGGCCTTAAATATATCAACAGAGTATAAAGGTTTAAAATTAGACTTCGAAAGCCGGGAGGATTTATTGTAATGGTAAAGATAGAACGCAGTTATCCCGCACCGGAATCATTGTTAAAGGAGGCTGCGAAGATTAATGGAAGTTATGCCAAACCCGATGTGGTAGAAAGGCTGAAACGTGATTTTCATAATAAATGCTATATTTGTGAAATGAAGGAGTTACAGGACCCGCAGATAGAGCATCTGCTTCCCCATAAGGATGGCAGATATAAGGAAAGAAAATTTGATTGGGAAAATCTCTTCTGGGCATGTGGACATTGTAATGGTGTAAAAAACCAAAGTAAGTATGATGACGGTATATTAGACTGCTGTAAAAGGAATCCGGAGGAAGCCATTATCTTTGGTCTGAAAGAGGATAATGTCTCAGTCATTCCCAAAAATCAGGAAGACCCTGAAGCTGGGTTGACTGCCCGGCTTGTGGAAGAAGTATTTAATATGAGAAATACAGGGATGCGTATATACAAAAGTGAAATGCGGTTAAGGGCATTACAGGAAGAGATGAATGTTTTGTATACAAAATTGAAAGCTCACGCAGAGAAACCTGAATCCAAACAGATTATGCGGACATTACAGGTACTGCTGAAAAAGGAAATGCCATTTGCCGGGTTTAAACGGCATTATGTCAGGGAGAGGCTGGATGTTTTTCCGGAGTTATCTGAGTATGTCGTATAGTATCAGATGTATTAATATTGATTTATCAATAAGTGCATAAGTATAGGCGGATCCGGAGGAAATACAATGCGAAAAGAAGCGTCCATACAGGAGTGGAAGGATTTATACCAGGCTGCCACTAAAATTAAGGAACTTAAACCATGGGAACATTTCTGGGACATGGATCTGATTGGGATTCAGGAAGGAAATGAGGAGGATACCGTATTTTTCAGCGTTCTTGGCAGAGGGGGAGGCTGCTACGGCCTTGTTGCCTATGAAGGATATGAGGGGCTCAATGACTTCCTGATGCTGACCATGTCCGAATCAATGAATCTTTCCATGGAATACGCCATGTTCAGCCAGCACAACCTTACCTGCTACTGGGGGAACAGGGATGAACTGTCAGGGAAACAGAGGGAAATCATAAAGGAGCTAGGCTATAAATACCGGGGAAAGAACCAGTGGCTTTATTTCATGTCTTACTGTGCAGGATACTATCCATACAATTATGATCAGGACGAGGTACAAAGAATGACCAGGTATCTTGGACGGCTGGCAGATGCGCTGGAATATTACCAGGCCCATGATATGGATGGGGATTTTGAAAATGCCAATATGTATTTATACTCTTATGACAGGAAGATGGGGCAATGGGGTGGACAGATACAGGGACTTCCATTTACCATGTACCGGTTCAATAACCTGATTATCACGGATGATAAGCTGATGGAAGAGCTTTCCCGGGCGCCCAGGAACCAATATATCCTGGAGGCTGATATATCATATTTAGGCGCCCAGGTCAGTGATAAAATGTATGAGCGCTCTGCCAATCCGCCTTTGTGTCTGATTGTGGAGGCTGCGTCGGAGATGATCCTAAAAGCGGATATGCTGGATCCGGAGGAGGACCCCAATGTGGCGCTGGCAGAGAATTTAATCGGTTTTATCATGGAACACGGAGCCCCAAAGGAAATACGGGTCACCAATGTGATAATGGAGGCAGTGCTTGAACATCTCTGTGAAGCAGCCGGAATCAGGCTGAGAAGGGTGAGACGCCTGGCCGGGCTGGATGGTCTCAGGGAAGGGATGGCCCGGTTCATGTAAAAATAAAAATACCCCTGGGCACTGACAGGCCACAGGGGTATTTTTGGTTGTGTGATGATGCAATCTATTAACGTACCCCGAATTTGGTACCGCGTCTGATTGTGCCGTTACTGTTCCATTCCGTGTAGACGTATGGGCCGCCATCGGTGGTTCCGTTCTCAGTAAATTCGTGGGAGCTGCCGTTTAAGGTGCGGTTGCCGGTCTGAAGCTTCAGGCTGTTGTTGTCAAAATAGTAGACATTGCCATTGATTTTCATCAGGCCGCCCTGAAGTTCGCCGGTATCAGCCGCATAATACCATGTCCCGTCTTTCTGGATCCATCCGGTCCTCATGATCTGGTCAGCGCCAAAGAAGAACCAGTGGTTCTTATAGTTGACCCAGTTGTTGGTGCAGTAGTCACCGGAGCCCCACTGATATTTCATACCCTGTGATGTGCTTACGAAACCAGCTGCAAATGATGTCATAGCGCTTCCTGCTGCCAGGGCCAGGGTCAGGGCAGCTGTTGCTAAATATTTCTTTCTCATGAAAATTCCCTCCTTGCAAAACCTATTAAATGTATTTGTTTTCGATAGCTGAATTCTACACCCTGGAGTTGCTCCAAGGTCAATACAGTTAATGTATTTGTAAGGAAAATGGAAATTTAACGTAACTTTGTAAAAGCCTGTAAAACAGCTAGATCCAACCGCCGTCCAGCCCTATGACCTGGCCTGTAAGGTAGGATTCCTTATAGCCGAGATGGTATACCAGGTCGGCCACCTCCTCTGCCTTCCCAAGCCTTCCTGAGGGAATCTCCTCCACCAGGGAGATGAGTTCGTCCTCCTCCATCCACTGGTTCATCTCCGTGTCAATGGCCCCGCAGGCCACTGCGTTTACCTGTATGTTGCTGGGGGCCAGCTCCTTGGCCAATGCCCTGGTAAGCGCGTTAATGCCGCCCTTGGTGGCTGAATAAGCCGTCTCACAGGACGCTCCCACCACACCCCATACAGAGGAGATGTTGATGATCTTGCCCTGCTTCTGCTGGAGCATATAGGGAATGGCCAGCTTGCAGCAGTTGAATACAGAGGTCAGGTTGGTGCAGAGCATCCGTTCCCAGTCCTGGGAAGACATGTCCTGTAATAGTCCTATATAGGAAATGCCGGCATTATTCACCAGCACGTCGATGCCCCCGAACTGGGTCCTGATTTTCCCGAACAGCTCCTCGCAGCACTGCATGTTACCCATATCGCCCTTATAAGCAAGGCAGGGGACCTGGAATCCTTCAATCTCCTTCTGGGTCTGTAAGAGCCTGTCTTCCCTGTGGACGCAGCTGATGGCTACGTTATAGCCCTTTTTGGCGAATTTGACCGCAATGGCCTTTCCGATGCCCCGAGATGCCCCGGTGACAAGTACTGTTTTACGTGGCATATAGACACACATCCTTTCTGTCATACACTGTATCTATATTTTATCACATCCTTCCTACAATTGTAAGAAATTGAATTGTAATATGTTAAATATCTGTGATATAATAATTACAAATCGGTCAAAATACTAAAATAATGAAACTTAGATAAGGAAAAGGTAGAGACATGGAACATATTTATGATTTGGTAATCATCGGCTCGGGTCCGGCGGGACTTGCCGCAGCAGTCTATGCCCAGAGGGCAAGGCTTGATACACTTGTGATTGAGAAGGCCATGGTCAGCGGAGGCCAGGTGCTCACTACCTACGAGGTGGACAATTATCCCGGTCTGCCCGGTATCGGCGGATACGACCTGGGACTTAAGTTCCGGGAGCATGCGGACCAGCTGGGAGCAGCCTTTGCAGAGGATGATGTGGTAAGGATTGAGGACCAGGGGAAAATTAAGCGGGTGGTATGCGGACATGAGACCTATGAAGCCAGGACCCTCATACTTGCCACAGGAGCTGTCCACAGGAAGCTTGGCATACCTGGCGAGGAGGAACTGGCAGGGGCGGGTGTGTCCTACTGTGCAACCTGCGACGGGGCATTTTTCCGCAACAAGGTAACTGCTGTCATTGGCGGCGGGGACGTGGCTGTGGAGGATGCAATCTTCCTGGCCCGCATGTGCAGCAAGGTGTACCTGATTCATAGAAGGCATGAGCTGAGGGCCGCCAAGAGCCTTCAGGAGACACTCCTTGGCCTTGAGAACGTGGAAGTGGTTTGGGATACGGTTGCGGATTGCATCAACGGCGAGGGCATGGTAAAGAGCCTGTCCGTAACCAATGTGAAGACCGGGGAGAAGACGGACCTGGATGTCCAGGGCGTGTTCATCGCGGTGGGCATTTCCCCGGAGAGCAAGGCCTTTGAGGGGATTGTGGACATGGACCACGGATATATCAAGGCCGGAGAAGACGGAGTGACATCTGTTCCCGGTATCTTTGCGGCCGGGGATGTGAGGACCAAACCCCTGCGCCAGATCATTACGGCGGCGGCGGACGGCGCCAATGCAGTTACCAGTGTGGAACGGTACCTGATAGAGAACTAGGGGGTTGCAGAGCAGATGAAGAAGTGGAAGAGAATACTGGCTGTCAGCGGTCTGTGCAGCTGCGCATTTGCAGCGCCTGCCCTGGCATCAACCAATCTGGAGACCGGTTCTTCCCTTGCAGGTATCTCCGTGGCGCTGAATAATTTCTATGCAGGCAACACGGAGCCTGAAAAGCAGCTGGCGTCCATCTATTCTGATATGGAAACCAGGACTGCGAAGAATCAGGGGAACGGTTCTGGCAGTAATAAAGGTGCGTCTTCTGGTAATGGTTCGGCTTCTTCAGGTTCAGGAACCCAGGCGGCCGCACAGACACAGGCAGCACCCAAGGAAACCAAGGCGGCAAAACCCAAGTCATCTCCATATGATAACATAGCTGTCTCCAAGGTCAATGGATCCGTGAACATCAGGACCGATGCCAATACCAGCAGCGGTGTTGCGGGTAAGATATACAACGATTCAGCGGCAACCATCCTGGGTACCGTGGATGGAGAGGGAGGCAAGTGGTATAAGATACAGTCCGGTTCCGTTACCGGCTACATAAAGGCAGAGTATTTTGTGACAGGTGAGCAGGCAGAGGCAAAGGCCAGACAGGTGGGGACCACCTACGGTACGATTGTGGGTACGCCCAGCCTGCGTCTGCGGGATACCCCTAACCTGGAGGGCAAGACCCTGACCCTTCTCTCTGAGGGCGCCCATTATGTGGTTACGGGAGAAGAAGGGGACTTCCTGAAGGTTTCCGTGGACTCGGACCTGGAAGGATATGTGTTCAAGGAATATATGAAGACCAGCGTGGAGTTTAACAAGGCCGTGTCCGTGGAAGAGGAGAAGGCTAAGGAAGCAGAGGAGGCCAAGCGCAAGGAGGAGGCTGAAAAGGCCCTGAAGGCCCTGGAAGACGCTAAGAAGAAAGAATCTGAGAAAAAGACTACTGCAGCTTCCACAAAGGCTGAGAAGACCACGGAAGCGCCTACCACTGCAGCGCCTAAGAAGGAAGAGGGCAAGCCCACGGATCCTGTAATCCAGACCATTGCAGCCAATCCGGAGAATGGAAAGGATGCCACGGTGGCAGCGCCCACAACCCAGAAGGAGACAGAGGGAAGCCAGTCCAAGGGACCAGGAGGCGGCGGAAGTCCTTCCTCAGAGGTGGTATCGGCCACCAGGAATGCGGTGGTGGCGTATGCCAAGCAGTTCTTAGGCAATCCATATGTGTACGGAGGGACAAGCCTTACAAGCGGCGCGGACTGTTCCGGATTTACCCAGAGCGTATTCGCCCATTTCGGTATAAGTACGGGCAGGAGTTCCAGGGACCAGGCGGCCAGGGGAAAGGTGATTCCTGTGAGCGATGTAAAGCCGGGCGACCTGCTGTTCTACGCCAGCGGCGATTATATCAACCATGTGGCCATATACATAGGAGGCGGTCAGATCATCCACTCCAGTACTCCTGCGACCGGTATCTGCATTGCGCCTTCCAATTACAGGACGCCATGCAAGGCTGTTACGTTCCTGGATTAGGGAAGTGCGGGGGCCGGGATATGGGGCCGGGATATGGAGCTGGTACATAAAGATGGTATTGATTGACAGATTACCCACAGATAAAAGGGATCATGCACGGTTTACGGTGCATGGTCCCTTTTTAGGTCCGGCAGCTTTTGACCAAATGCTTTCATGCAATGGAGGATGGCCATTGTGTCATCAGCGGACACATAAAAACTGCAGCCAGCATTGCACTGGCTGCAGTCTTGTCCTTATTTAGATGAAACATCCTTCCATCATCTTATATGACTAGAATTCCGGTTCAATAAGACCATAGGTTCCGTTCTTACGTTTGTAAACAACATTGACCTGGTCCGTATCCGCGTTTAAGAATACGTAGAAGCTGTGGCCCAGCATCTCCATCTGCAGGCATGCCTCCTCAGGAATGGTTGGCTTAATGGCAAACTTCTTGGTCTTGACAATCTGGATCTCATCGTCCTGCACTTCATCCTCTTCCTCTATGAATGCCTGAGAGAAAGAGATTGCCGCCTGTTTCTTGTCAATCAGTTTCTTTCTATATCTCCGGATCTGGCGTTCAATAACCTCCTCCACCAGATCGATGGATACGTACATGTCTGTACTGGATTCTTCTGCACGGATGGTATTGCCCTTGACCGGGATTGTTACTTCAATCTTCTGCCTGTCTTTCTGCGCGCTCAGCGCTACGATTACTTCGGTGTCCGGAGTGAAGAAATGTTCCAGCTTGCCTATCTTCTTTTCAACGGCAGCCTTCAAACCTGGAGTTACCTCAATATTTCGTCCTGTTATGGTATAACGCATAATCATCAACTCCTTTTCTTGAGATAGTGACATTATAACATATTTAGTATAAAATTACAATCAGAACCGATGAATTGCCTAACAATTTATCTTAATTTTTTATAAAAATAATCTTTGTATCAGGGGAATGACCATTGAATCATCAATAGGAACCACCCTGAAATGTCAAGAGAAAAACTTGTATTTTCTTCCGAAATATGAAAGTTTATCAGAAGTGTACAAAAATAAAATTTCTGTTAAGCCTGGGTAAAGTTTGGAGGCCAAAACTTATAAACTTGTGGATAATGTGGATAAGTCAGTGTATAACTATTTTTTGCCTTAAAATGGACAAACTGGGATGTGGATAACTTTGGGGGTAATGTGCATAAACTTCTGGGGATAATGTGGACAGGTAAAAAATCGAACACATTTTTTGTGCAATGTGCTTGGTTGACCATAAGAGGGCCGGAAAAATGGGGCTAATAATGAAAGATGGTTGTTTAAATGATAAAAAAGCAGTAGAATAATGTTGATAGCAATTGCCTGGCATTGAGACGGAGGAGAAAGACAGATGAATTATGAAAGCAGGGTTATGGTACAGAGACGGGGAAAGGCAAGGGATTTAACGGTATGCGGGCTGTTTTCAGCATTGATAGCAGTTGGCGCATTTATAAAAATTGTGATACCGGTGGGCGCGGACAGCATGAATTTCACCCTTCAGTGGTTTTTTGTGCTGCTGGCAGGACTGCTTCTGGGGTCAAAGAGGGCGTTCTTAAGTGTGTCCACCTATCTGTTGATCGGGCTTATGGGAATCCCTGTTTTTGCACGGGGAGGCGGACCGGCGTATCTGCTCCGCCCCACCTTCGGCTTTTTACTGGGGTTTGCGCTGGCAGCCTATGCCATGGGCAAGATCTGTGAATGGCTGCACTCATCCAAACCAGGTACCTGGATATTTGCGGCATCGGTTGGGTATGTGATTTATTATGGAATGGGGATTCTTTATTTTTATTTTATAACCCACTGGATTGTGGTAACGCCCAACACGGTTGGGTGGGGAGCCATATTTGCGGTTTACTGTCTGCCCACCATGTTTCCGGACGTTGTGCTGTGTGTGCTTGCCATCATGGTGGCGGGGAGGCTGCGGCCGGTCGTGGCGCAGATACTGGGGTAATGGAAGAACGGGTTCCGGGAATCATGACAATGACCGGACCCGTTCTTATTTAT
This sequence comes from Enterocloster sp. OA13, assembly GCF_022440595.1. Taxonomy (NCBI): domain Bacteria; kingdom Bacillati; phylum Bacillota; class Clostridia; order Lachnospirales; family Lachnospiraceae; genus Enterocloster; species Enterocloster sp. OA13. The sequence goes on from NZ_JAKNTF010000001.1 coordinate 6,657,918, forward strand.
ATGCAGGAGCGGCTGGAATCAGACCTTCTGTATGGCGTTTCAGGCTGTATATAACCCGGAAAACCCTGTAAAACCGTTGATTTTATGTCCAAAATGTTAATTTTTCATTAACCCGTTGAATAAATCCTCTTCAAGTGCTACAATAAGTAAGATTGTATCATAGGCGTAGTATTTGCAGGATTTTATGCGGAAAATCCACAATCGGAAAGCATTGTGGAAAGGTCCGGCAGGTCCACGACAGGAGAGTATCGTGGAATGTAAAGGAATAGACTGGAATCAGCGGGCAGATAATATAAGTACTGCAAGGCAGTGCCGGGTCCTGAAGGAACTGCCCTGACAGGTGATGCAGATACAGACGCTGGTTGAAAATGATTTTCTATTATATAAGGAAGAAGTTAGGAGAGTATACCATGAACGTAATTGAAAAGGTGTTCGGGACTCACAGTGAAAGAGAACTGAAGATGATAAGGCCGATAGTGGCAAAGATTGAAAGCATGCGCACGGATATGATGGCCAAGTCAGATGAGGAACTGCGCGACCAGACCAGGATCCTTAAGGAGAGACTGGCTGGAGGCGAGACACTGGATGACATTTTGCCGGAGGCATTTGCCACTGTCCGTGAGGCGGCAAAAAGAACCCTGAATATGGAGCATTTCCCTGTACAGCTCATCGGCGGCATCGTGCTTCACCAGGGCCGTATTGCTGAGATGCGTACGGGTGAAGGTAAGACGCTGGTATCCACCTGTCCTGCTTACCTGAACGCACTGAGCGGCAAGGGTGTGCAGATTGTAACGGTCAACGACTATCTGGCAAAGCGTGATGCTGAGTGGATGGGCCAGGTGCACCGTTTCCTGGGCCTGAGCGTGGGTGTGGTGCTGAATGACATGACCAGTGAACAGCGTAAGGAAGCATATGCATGTGATATCACATATGTTACCAACAATGAACTGGGATTTGACTATCTGCGTGACAACATGGCTATCTATAAGGAACAGCTGGTTCTGCGCGACCTGGATTACGCCATCATCGATGAGGTTGACTCCGTGCTGATTGATGAGGCCAGGACGCCTCTTATTATTTCAGGCCAGAGCGGCAAGTCCACCAAGCTGTATGAGGTATGCGATGTGCTGGCGCGCCAGTTGGAGCGCGGGACCGTGTCCAAGGAATTTTCCAAGATTGACGCCATCATGGGTGAGGAGATTGAGGAGACCGGGGATTTTGTTGTAGATGAAAAGGATAAGGTCGTGAACCTGACCGAGCAGGGCGTTAAGAAGGTGGAGGAGTTCTTCCGCATTGAGAACCTGGCTGACCCTGAGAACCTGGAAATCCAGCATAATATCATCCTGGCCCTGCGCGCCAACAACCTGATGTTCCGTGATAAGGATTATGTTGTAAAGGATGACGAAGTTCTTATTGTTGATGAATTTACAGGACGTATCATGCCGGGACGCCGCTATTCAGACGGACTCCATCAGGCAATCGAGGCCAAGGAGCATGTGAACGTGCGCCGTGAGAGCCGTACCCTGGCTACCGTTACATTCCAGAACTTCTTTAACAAGTATACCAAGAAGTCAGGTATGACAGGTACAGCCCTTACAGAGGAGAAGGAGTTCCGTAACATTTACGGAATGGACGTCATCGCCATACCGACCAACAGGCCGATGGTCCGTAAGGATCTGGATGATGCCGTATATAAGACCAAGAAGGAAAAGTACAAGGCAGTTGTGGATGAGGTCGCAAGGGCCCATGAAAAGGGGCAGCCTGTCCTGGTGGGTACCATTGCCATTGAGACTTCCGAACTGCTCAGCAAGATGCTGAATAAGCGCGGAATCCCCCACAAGGTGCTGAATGCCAAGTTCCATGAGCTGGAGGCTGAGATTGTAGCAGATGCAGGTATCCATGGTTCCGTAACCATTGCCACCAACATGGCAGGCCGTGGTACGGATATTAAGCTGGATGAGGAATCCAAGGAACTGGGCGGACTGAAGATCATCGGTACGGAGCGTCATGAGTCACGCCGTATTGACAACCAGCTGCGCGGACGTTCCGGACGTCAGGGAGACCCGGGTGAGTCCAGGTTCTACCTGTCCCTTGAGGATGACCTTTTAAGGCTCTTTGGTTCTGACCGTCTCATGGCCATGTTTGAGGCAATGGGTGTGCCGGAGGGTGAGCAGATAGAGCACAAGATGCTTTCCAATGCAATTGAGAAGGCGCAGATGAAGATAGAGAGCAACAACTTCGGTATCCGTGAGCAGCTCCTTAAATTCGACGAAGTGAACAACGAACAGCGTGAGGTCATCTACGCGGAGCGCCGTAAGGTCCTGGACGGCGACAACATGCGCGACCTTATCCTTAAGATGATTACGGATATTGTTGAGAACGCAGTGGATATGTCTGTCTCCGATGACCAGACCCCGGATAAATGGGACCTTAAGGAACTGAACAACCTTCTTCTTCCTGTTATTCCCTTAAAGCCGGTCATCCTGAGCGAAGACCAGAAGAAGTCCATGAAGAAGAACGAGTTAAAGCACAACCTGAAGGAAGAGGCAATCAAGCTTTACGAGACAAAGGAAGCTGAATTCCCTGAGCCTGAGCAGATCCGTGAGATTGAGCGCGTTGTACTTCTTAAGGTCATTGACAACAAGTGGATGGCCCATCTGGATGATATGGATGCACTGCGTGAGGGTATCGGCCTTCAGGCATACGGCCAGAGGGATCCGGTCGTGGAATATAAGATGCAGGGCTATGAGATGTACGAGGCCATGATGGCTGCCGTGCAGGAGGAGACCGTGCGTATCCTGTTCCACATCAGGGTTGAGCAGAAGGTGGAGCGTGAGCCGGCTGCCAAGGTAACAGGCACCAACAAGGATACCTCCCTTGCCAGCGCGCCGAAGAAGCGGGCGGAGCAGAAGGTTTATCCGAACGATCCATGCCCATGTGGTTCCGGTAAGAAGTATAAGCAGTGCCACGGAAGGATTAAATAATTAATTGCAATATAAGGCCGGCAAGCACAAGACCGGGAGAAAATATAAAATGAAAGCGGGTGAAGCTGTGGTAGAGTTAGATAATTTTAAATATACGTTATCAACGTATGACAAACCATTAGTGGAAGTGAGGGATTCACTTTGACCTGGATAACAAGGTCAGACGAATCGATGAATTAGATAAATCCATGGAAGAGCCGGGATTCTGGGATAACCCTGAGAAGTCCACAAGGATGGTCAGGGAAGCCAAGAACCTGAAGGATGAAGTGGAGACGTTCCGGGAACTGGAACAGGAATATGAGGATATCCAGGTCATGATCCAGATGGGATATGAGGAAAATGACGCCTCCCTGATTCCGGAGATTGAAGAGATGCTGGGCCATTTTTCCGATACCCTTGAGAAGATGCGCATGAAGCTACTTCTGTCCGGTGAATATGACAGCAACAATGCCATACTGCGCCTGAACGCGGGGGCAGGCGGCACGGAGTCCTGTGACTGGTGCAGCATGCTTTACCGCATGTACTGCCGCTGGGCAGAGAAAAAGGGATTCAAGACAGAGGTACTGGATTTCCTGGACGGGGATGAAGCCGGTATCAAGTCTGTTACAGTGCAGATTAACGGGGAAAATGCCTACGGTTACCTGCGCTCTGAACACGGTGTGCACCGTCTGGTCCGCATATCGCCCTTTAACGCTGCGGGAAAGCGCCAGACCTCCTTTGTGTCCTGCGATATCATGCCGGACATCCAGGAAGACATTGACATAGAGATTAACCCGGATGACATCCGTATTGACACCTACCGTTCCAGCGGTGCAGGCGGACAGCATATCAACAAAACCTCCTCCGCCATCCGTATCACCCATTTCCCCAGCGGAACCGTGGTTACCTGCCAGAATGAGCGGTCCCAGTTCCAGAACAAGGATAAGGCCATGCAGATGCTTAAGTCCAAGCTGTTCCTGCTTAAGCAGGAGGAGCAGGCTGCCAAGGCTGCCGGTATCCGGGGAGATGTAAAGGACAATGGATGGGGAAGCCAGATCCGTTCCTATGTGCTCCAGCCGTATACCATGGTCAAAGACCACCGGACCGGCGAGGAGAGCGGCAATGTGGATGCGGTGTTGGACGGAAATATTGATTCATTCATCAGTGCATATCTGCGGTGGATGAGTTTGGGATGCCCGGATAAGAATGCGGCGACAGAGGATTAATGGATTAGGAATAAACATGAACAGGCCTGGAATATGGAAGGATCCGGGCCTGTTTTTTTGTGCTTATCCCATCAGAATGCCTAAGAATGCGGCCAGAAGTATGGTGTGGGGAATGGAGAACTTTCGTTTGAACAGGCAGTATCCCGTGATAAGGGAGATGATGACCAGATTCCAGCATATGGAAGAATGCTCCCAGAACACGGACTGTCCCATGGTTATGGCAGTAGCCATGAGCATGCCCAGGCATATGGGGCGGATTCCCTTTAACAGTGTATTAAGGGTCATATTATTCTGGAATTTGTGGATAAAGTGGGCTGCCATGAGACATAAGGTCAGGGAGGGCATCATGGTACCCAGGGTGGCACAAAGCGCGCCCGGTATCCCTCCGCTTCGCAGCCCCACAAAGGTGGCACAGTTGATTCCAAGGGAACCGGGAGTCATCTCTGCAATTGCAACGATGTCCAGCACTTCCTCTGTGGTCATCCACCCGAATTTAAGCACTTCTTCATTGATGATGGGAATCATGGTCATGCCGCCAAAACTCAGGAAGCCGATTTTCATGAAGGATAAGAACAGATTAAGATAGAGAATTGTCACCGCCCCCTTTCCGCTGAATCACAAAGCCGATAAAGGCTCCAAGAACAATGACAATGGTTTTGGGAACCTGGGTAAAGGCGCATAGAAGAAGGGCTGCGGCTGCCAGGAGCCACTGAAGCTTAAGGGTTACGGCCCGGGATTTCAGTTTCCAGGCAGCCAGAAGGATGATGGGGATTACGGCGCTTCGGATTCCATTTAATATCCGTACCACAAACGGGTTGTTTTTGATGGAATCGTAAAACAGGGCTACAAGGGCTATGACCAGAATAGCAGGCGAGACAAGGCCGAAGGCCGCAGCCACCGCCCCGGGGAAGCCTCCCATGGCATAGCCTGAAAGAATGGAGAAGTTGACCACCATGATTCCGGGAAAGGTACGGGCCAGGGACATATAATCCATAATCTGCTCTTCGCCCATCCATTTGCGTTTTTCCACAAACTCTTCCTGGACCTGGGTGATGATGCTCCAGCCCCCGCCAAAGGTGAGGGCCCCTATTTTAAACATGATAAGGTAGATGGTCCATAGTTTTTTACAATCCTGTTTCATGGATAACAACTCCTTTCATTAAAGGAAGTTTCCTGGTATCCTAGTCATCCAAAAGGCTGCTCCAGTCCGGGGGACCCAGAAGATAAAGTTCGTGAAGCGCCCTGGTGGCAGCCACATACAGAAGATTGGCGTGCCGGGGGTCAGATGGGTAGTGTTCTTTGTCCGGTTCCCAGAGAATCACCACATCAAATTCCAGGCCTTTGGAAAGCATGACCGGCAGTACAAGGACACCGTTGGAAAAACCTTCCTCCTCATCTGCAGGAAGGATGCCTTGTTTTTGAAGCGCTGACTTCACCTGGACTGTTTGTTTCTGGCTGAGGCAGATGACAGCAATGGTATGGTAACCTTGTTCAAGGGCCTTGCGGATCAGGGCTGCACATTGTACGGGCAGCTGTTCTTTCCGGTCCGTTATCCAGACAGCTTCCATGCCGTGGCGGATGACCGGCTGGATGGCATAATCTTTTGCGGCTGTTTTCTTCAGAATCCGGGAAGCCAGCCTGGAAATCTCAATGGTATTCCGGTAACTCTTTAAGAGCAGATGAAACGAATCTTTTTCGCCGTTCAGGAAGATTTCCTTCATGGTATCCCAGCTGTTTAAACCGGTGTCATAATTAATGTTCTGGGAAATGTCGCCTGTCAGGACGAAGCGGCAGTTATCCAGGGACTTTGCCAGCACATAATACAGGGATTCCCCAAAATCCTGGGCTTCATCTATCAGTATCAGCCGGTACTGGTCAAAGTCCTTTTTTGCTGCAAGGCGCCGGTAGAGGTAAACCAGGGCCGCCAGGTCATAGATATCGAAGCAGTTCTGGGCGATGGAGTCCAGGGTTTCTGAAAACATTTCCCCATCCTTCCTGTATTGGATTAAAAAGTCCGTGTATAGGTCTGTGATGGAAGGGCACTGATCCAGGGGACTCCAGAAATTCCGGTATTGGCCTTTCTTTTTCTTCAGTAATTCCCTGTCATCCATGAGTATGGATTCCAGCTGGGAGAGGATCCGGCTGTTGATAAGGGCAGCAATCTGGGCCACTGATTTGGTGGGGTTCAGTTCAATGGTACCTGCCTGGTTGGTATCGGAAAGCAGAATCCCCAGCTGGCAGTCGGAGATGATGGCAGGAGACAGCAGACGGGCCCGGATGGAATCGATATATGTGGAAAGGGCCTGGATGAACGGAATCCTGCTTTTTTTGATGCAGTCTTTTCCCGGCGGCACAAGACGGTATTTCTTTTTCCAGTTCCGGTCCAGAAGGCTGGTCAGGAGATCCTCCATGGTCCAGGCCTGGATATGGTCCACATCCAGTTCCGGAAGTCCGCTGGCTATGTAAGACAGCAGCATTTTGCTTCCTCCTATGATGCAGCACTCTTCAGGATGGATATATCTATTGTAATTATACAGCACATAGGACAGATGATGCAAGATGACCGTTGTTTTACCGCTGCCCGCAACCCCCTGAATCAGCATGTTCTTAAAAGGAGGCTGTCGGATGATAAGATTCTGTTCCCTCTGTATGGTTGCAATGATATCGTCCAGGGCAGCTTCCTTGTTACGGGAAAGGTAGGATACCAGAAGCTGGTCATTGGATGCAATATCGTTGTCATAGTAACCAAGAAGCTGCCCGCCGGATACGTTGTAAGTACGCTTTAGGTAAAGATTGATGGGAACCTGGTCTGCCCCCGGTACATTGTAGGAACCTTCCCCTGGCTCATTTTCATAGTATACGGAAGCAGCAGGAGCGCGCCAGTCAACAATCAGTATGTTCTGCTGCCTGGCGATTCCGTTCTTGCCTATGTATAGGGTTTCGTAGGACTGTTCATGCAGGTCATCGTAATCGATTCTGCCAAAGTAGGGTTTGTCCATGGCTGCCTCGTGCTTTTTTAGGGAGCGGTTTAACTGTTCCAGCTGGTTTTGGCTGACCATGAGAAGATTGCGGGATTCTTTTGTATCCTTGTCCGGCAGACGCCCCAGCTGGTTTATCCGTTCCTTTAACTGGCTGATTTGTAAGGCAAGGGAAGTCCTGTTTTCATGGATAAGCTGAAGGGTGGACTGAAAATGCCTTTCCTCGTCGATATTCTTATAATTCATAGATGACCTCTGTGCTGATTTTTATTTTTCTGCCGTGATGCAGCCGGGACAGCCATTGCCTTCAGGACAGCCCTTATCTTCGGTACCGCCCATCAGTGAGGCGCAGCGCCGTGTATTGAAGATACCGCAGGTGCATGGTTTCCCAATGATGACCGAGCCTTCCTCCGGCGTGATGGTTCCCTTTTTTACTTTTTCAGCCACGGATTGTACCAGTGGGGCGCCAATCAGGGAGTGACCGCACATGGTGATGATTTTAAGGGTATCCTCATCCGGGAGCAATTCTTTTTTTCCGTAGATGCCCAGGGACAGGGTGGCGGTGTGTGGGGTAAGCCCGATTTCATCACAGATATTGCTGACTTCCTCAATCAGGCCGCTGACCACGATGGAGATACCAAGATCCGCATCTTTTAGTTTGGTAAGGACTCCTTTTACTGATTCCCGGTCCGAGAATGAGATGATGATTCCATAGGCATGGTCCAGGGTCTTCTTATATTCCTCCGGCTTCAGGCCATTGATAAAGCTTTTGCCGGCATGACTGGAACCGTAATTAACATAATTTTCAGAGAGATAGATATCCAGTATTTTCCTGAGCTTATCTCCGGGATTGTCCCGGTTGACGCCCCGGGCGCAGCGTGCATACATGCAGAAATCATTTTTAAGATCTTCTTTGGTGCCGTATCTGTGTAAGGAATGACTCATGATTAAAACCTCCTGTTTTTTTCATATATTAACGATAGGATGCGTGAATGGATTATTTATGGGATCAGGGGACGGCCCAGGCCGATGTTAATCTTGGCATTGGGACGGACAGGGATGTTCATGGCTGCCAGTTTATCTACGACAGGAAGGGAGCCGTTTTCGCCAAACCTTGTTACCAGACCTACGGATACCACCGTGTCAACATCCTCAAGAAGTTTTAATATGGTGGTGATGATGTATTCCAGGTCCTTTTCCTCAATACGCAGTTCCAGGATGGCGGAAAGGACCTTTTCATTTACATATTCTTTCTTAAAACGGCCGGAACCGTCTTCCTCCAGAAGCCCGTACAGGGGATTGTCCTCCAGGATGGGGATGTCCAGCCTGCGCATGGCAGTGGTTACTTTCTCTACTTCCGTGAACCTGGTTCCTGTACAGGGACGGCCGAATTCCAGCAGAAGTCCGTATTCCCCATAGCCGAATTTTCCTGTAACATCATTGGTCTTGGCCTCCTCGGTGCCACGCCCCCAGGCCTTTAAAGCAGGATGCTGGACGCCGGGGTCGCTGAACTGCATGCGCACGGCCCTGGGATATTCAAAGTTTTCATCGGGCATATAAATGGCGTCTGCAGCACAGACGCCGGCTCTGAGACAGACACCGCAGTCAACGCATTCTTCTTCATTGATGCTGACTTTCTTCCCATCTCTGGTGATACACCCCAGCATACAGTAATCTGTACACCGTCCACATCCAATACATTTTTCCTTGTTAATCCTCACTGTCAAATTCCTCCTTATTCCTTTAGAATCGGGTTTCCTCGGTAATTTCATATTACTGTTTGATTTACGAAAAGTCAATACATTTTTCAATAAAGTAAAATAATATTTACTAAATATAAAAAAATACTTTACAAATGGCAATTGACTGTGCATAATAGATATATAGACAAAAGAAGATGGGAAAACAATAGCAAAAATGTACAAAAATATGGAAATCCATTTGAAACCCGGCAGGGGGGCTCTTTAAACGGGCGGGGAGGGGGATTGATAAGGGGATGTACGGACCGCGGCCGGACAGGATCTTTAAAGCCCCTTCAGCCCAGACCGGGAATCATGATGCAGGTTTAAAACAAAAGGAGGAAAAAGGAATGAAGAAGACAATTGCAGCACTGCTAACCTTATCCATGCTGGCAGCAGCCCTTACAGGATGTTCTAAGAAGGCAGAGGAGGCCGGAGCCAAAGGACCATGGAAACCAGAAGAGAATATAGAGTTCATATGCCAGTCCTCAGCCGGAGGAGGAAGTGACCTGATGGCACGTTCCATTGCACAGTATATGAAGTCAGAGGGTATTATTGACCAGCCTATTGTTGTGGATAATATTACTGGCTCAGGCGGTGTCAAGGCATTTACCTATACCCTGGAGAAGAAGGGCGGCGCCTATAACTGGCAGACTGTTAACAGTAATTTCTTCACAGCGCCCATTGCCGGCAATATCGAACAGGATTATCATGATTATACGCTTCTGGCTGTAATCGGGGTAGACCCAAATGTACTTTGTGTACCTTATGACAGCCCATTTGAGACCTTTGAGGACATTGTGGAAGCTGCAAAGGCAGAACCTGGGAAATACAGCATATCCATTGGCGGAGCAGGTTCATCAGGAGCCTGTGTCACCATCATGATGCAGCAGGAGGTTGGGATTGAACTGAACCAGATTCCCTTTGAGGGAGGAGCGGACGGCCTGACCGCTGTCATGGGCGGACAGGTGGATATGGGCTGGCAGGGAATAGCAGAGCTGGTAGGACCATGGCAGAATAAGCTCCTGAGACCCATTGCCATAGCGGAAGAAAGCCGTGTGGATGCACTGCCTGATATCCCCACCCTTAAAGAGCTGGGATACGATGTGGTGTTCTCCGTACCAAGGGCAATTGTAGGACCGCCGGACATGCCCCAGGAAGCGTATGAGTTTTATTGTGATGCATTTGACAAGCTGAATGCATCGGAGAAATGGCAGAAGGAATACATAGAAGCCAACTACATCATCCCAAGAACAGCAGTGGGCAAGGACTGTGAGATTATCTTCAAGGATTTCCACAATGATACATATGCTCTGTATGATGCGATGGGTCTGGCTGTGGGCGAGGCAGTCCAATAGCTTTGTAGCAGGAGGTGTGATTCGTATGGATTTGGTGTTGGGGATAGTAAGTATCATATTGAGTGTCATTGTATTTGTTGTTTCCTATAATTATGACAATTATATGTATGATGTGGTAGGCGGAGGCGGTTTCCCGAAGATGCTGGCTGTCATCATCATCCTCTGTTCCATTGCTGTCATAGGACAATATCTGATGAGGAAAAAACAGGGACAGCCGGAAGAAAAAAAAGAGAAGCAGAAAGGAAATGACAAGGCAGCAATCCTGCTGGTGGCCGGTGTCCTGGTATATATCCTGGCGCTGGAGACAGTGGGATATCTGGTATGCACCATCCTGCTGGTGGCTTTCCTGCTGTGGATACAGAAGGTAAGGAATCCCAAGGTGCTTCTGGCCGGTACCTGTACCATCTGCGGCTTTTTGTATATCATATTCGTGGTGGTGCTGAATGTAAAGCTGCCCACCGGTTTCTTAATATAGGGAGGTAGAGAAGGTGTTACAGAGTTTATGGATTGGAATACAGACCGCGTTTGGACCGGCCGCCCTGCTTTGTACGGCTCTTGGGGTGGCGGTTGGCATTCTGGGCGGCGCAATGCCGGGAATCAATGCGTCTATTACAACGGCGCTGCTGCTCCCTTTCACCTATTCAATGGAACCCACGGAAGCACTTATGCTCCTGGTAGGCGTGTATATCGGCGTTAACTACGGCGGTTCCATTCCTGCTATTTTAATCGGAACCCCGGGAACCCCGTCAGCCGGGGCCACACTTTTAGACGGTCATCCCATGAGGATGCAGGGAAAAGCCAGTCTGGCCCTCAATGTATCCCTGACCGCCAGCACCGTTGGCAATCTGGTCAGCGGCGTGATACTCGTAGCGGTTGCCCTTCCCATTGCAAAAGCCGCGCTCCGTTTTGGACCGGCGGAGTACTTCAGCCTTGGCGTATTAGGACTTACCCTGATTGCGGGGCTTACTGAGAAAAATGTCATCAAGGGAATCTTTGCTGCTTCCCTGGGACTTTTCCTGTCAACCGTGGGAGCGGACGAGTTTTTGGGCAGGCCCAGGTTTGCCTTTGGAAGCATTGACCTGGCCCAAGGAATTGACCTGGTGCCTGCCATGATGGGACTTTTTGCCATGGGCATGATGATTAAGGATTTCTGGAAACCTCAGGACCTGGACAGTAATAAGGAAGAGATAAAACTGTCCGTGCTGCCGCTTAACGTGTTTAAGAAAATATTCCCTATCAGCCTGTTTTCAGGAACACTGGGAACCTTCATCGGTGCCCTTCCGGGAGCAGGGGCATCGGTTGCAAGTTTTATCTGCTACAACCAGGTTAAGTCCATGTCTAAGGAGCCTGAGAAATTCGGCACAGGCTGTGTGGAGGGAGTCGCGGCTGCGGAGGCATCCAACAACGGTGTTACCGGCGGCGCCCTGATACCCATGCTGGGTCTTGGAATCCCAGGTTCCGGGACAACCGCAATCATCCTCAGCGCCATGATCATCCATGGGATTGTTCCGGGGCCGAATCTTTTCATCAGCAAACCGGAGATTCCATATGGGTTATTTGTGGCGGTATTCACAGGAACCATATTCATGTATCTGCTGGGACTTCTTTATACAAGGATGTTCCTGAAGGTGATCATGCTGCCCCAGGAAATCCTGAACACGGCAATTGTGGCAATCGTCCTTACAGGGGCTTATGCGGTACAGAGGGATACCTTTGACCTTTGGGTTGTATTTACCCTTGGGATTGCAAGCTTTTTCCTTCGGAGGGTAAAGGTTCCCATTACCCCTCTGGTCCTGGGGCTTGTGCTGGGGGCTACGGTGGAGCGTTCCATGAGAAGGGCGCTTACGCTTTCGGGCGGCAGCTGGAGTACGTTCTTTACCAGACCCTTAAGTGCGGTGCTGCTTATGGGAGCTGTTTTCATGCTTGGATGGACCATTTACCGGTCCCATAAATTTGCAAAGAAATAGACAGACGTCAGGAGGATTTTTAAAATGGAAAAGTTGTTTACACCCATTAAGCTGGGGGCTGTGGAGATTAAGAACCGGGTCATCCTTCCGTCCATGTGTGTGCATTTTTGTGACAAGGACGGACATATGAATGATTGCTTCCGTGAGTATGTGAGGAAGCGGGCAGCCGGCGGCGCAGGCCTTTTGATCATACCGGGAAGTCCGCACGGAAAGACAAGCGCCGGACGTCCGGCACTGTCAGATGATTCATACATACCGGACTGGAAGGAACTGGCGGACATGGTGCATTCCTATGGAACGAAGTTATTCTGTCAGCTCCACCCGGCCAAGCATCAGGCTGGCAGGGGACATGCGGTGGAAAGACCCTCGGATTTTACAAAGGAAGAACTGGATGGACTGATTGCCAGTTATGCGGCCTGCGCCCTCCGGTGTAAAAAAGCCGGGGTGGATGGTGTGGATATCCATGGGGCCCATGCCCATGAAATAGCTCTGTTCATGTCAGAGTTTTATAATGACAGGACAGATGAGTATGGCGGAAGCATTGAGGGAAGGGCGCTGTTCCCTGCCCAGATCATAAAAGCCATCAAGGCTGCCTGCGGTTCCGGTTTTCCCGTGGTGTTCCGAATCAGCGGCACCGAGATGGTGGAGGGCGGGCGTACTGTCCAGGAAACCGGGGAGATAGCCAGGATTCTGGAGACAGCTGGGGCGGACGCAATCCACGTGTCTATCGGTATGCCGGAATCAGGCGGATATATATCGGCAACCATGGATGTGGAGGACTGTTTTAATGTGGAAAATGCAGCTGTCATCAAGAAGTATGTGAACATACCGGTGATTGCCGTAAACCGTATTGTGGATATCAAGGATGCGGTGGAAGTGGTGGAACAGGGAAAGGCAGACATGGTTTCCATGGCCAGGGCACAGCTGGCTGATCCGGAACTGGTGAATAAGTATCTGGGGATTAATGATGAACCGGTATACAGGTGCATTGGATGTAATCAGGGATGCAAGGATAAAAAGGCGCGTAAGAAGATTACCTGTATGCAGAACCCGCTTCTGGGACGGGAGGAACTGATTCATTTCGTCCCGGCCACAAAAGAAGAACAGCAGGAAAAGATATTGATTGCAGGAGCTGGTCCGGCAGGGCTGGAGCTGGCCTGTAACCTGGCAAGAAGGGGGCTTGTACCTGAGATTTATGAAAAAGACCAGATACCGGGCGGACTTGTGAACCTGTCAGCCCTTGCACCCTGCAAGAAGAATATGTTAAGCCTGATTAAAAGCCGTGTGCAATATCTGGCGCAGCATGGGATTGATATACATTGCGGCGTGGAAGTGACAGAGGAACTTATAAAAGAGAAAAATCCTGATGTGCTGGTGGTGGCTACAGGAAGCCGTCCCGCTGTACCTGAGATTCCCGGAATCCATGCAGACGCTGTGATGACAGGAGATGAAGCGCTGAAAGCGAAGGAAATCACAGGAAAACATGTGGTTGTACTGGGAGCAGGGCTGATTGGCTGTGAGGTGGCGGACTATCTGGCAGAAGCAGGAAACCGTATTACTATTGTGGATGTGGCTTTGGAGGCTGCTTCTTCCCTTAATGCCTTTAGAAGGAATTTCATGCTGAAACGTATGGGGCAGTATTCCATTGAATGGATGATGGAAACGCAGATTACAGACATTTCCCTTCCAAGGATAGGGGTTTCACAACAAGGAGAGGACAAGACAATTGAGGATGTGGATTTCCTGGTGGTTGCGGCTGGCAGGAAACCAGTGAGGGAACTGGAGGACATAGGGAAAGCACAAGGATGCAAGGTCCTGGTGCTTGGGGACGCATGCAGCGTGGGAACTGCGTTGGATGCAATCTATCATTCGGTAGAGCCGGCCCTTCACATCTTTGATTGACAGGTGTATGCTATGGCAACTATTGTAGAAAAGATTTTCAGCAGCCATGCCGGAGGAGAAGTAAAAGCCGGGGAACTGGTCATGGTTAAGGTGGACGCAAGTCTTGTCCAGGATATGAACGGACCTTCCACTATTAAGTATTTTGAGTCATTTGCAGAGACGGTCATATCCCCTGAAAAACATCTGTTTTCACTGGATCATTTCTCGCCAAGCTCATCCATACAGGCGGCCAACAATCATCGAAAAATGCGGCATTTTGTAAAAAGGCACGGGATTGGGCATATGGTGGAAGAAGGAAGCGGCATCGGTCATCAGCGCATGGTGGAGACAGGATTAGTGAAACCCGGTGGTATCATCGTGGGCACGGATTCCCATTGCTGTCATTATGGGGTGCTCAATGCCTTCAGTACCGGTATCGGGGCGTCGGAGGAGGCTGTTGTCCTGGCCAGTGACAAGTGCTGGTTCAAGGTGCCGGAAACCATAAGGGTGGAATTTACCGGTGCCCTGAACCCCATGGTCACTTCCAAGGACCTGATTCTTGTACTGATTCAGGAACTTACACAAGCAGGGGCAATCTACCAGTGCCTGGAGTTTGGCGGGGACACCCTTAAGGAACTGTCCGTGGATGACAGGGCGGTTATCTGCAATATGGCAGTGGAGGCAGGGGCAAAAGGCGCCATCATGCCGTATGATGAGGTGCTGGAACAGTGGCTGGCGGATAGGGGAATGGAATGCAACGGGGGGGTTGCCCCGGATGCGGATGCCTGTTATGCAAGGCAAATGGTCATCGACGTATCTGCCATCGCGCCCATGGTGGCCATCCCGCCTGATATCGACCAGGTGGTTCCCGTGGATTCCATTGGAAAGCAAAAGGTGCATGAGGTAGTGATTGGAGGCTGTACAAATGGAAGATACACGGATTTTGCCCAGGCAGCAGATATCTTAAGGGGCAGGAAGATAGCCCCGGGTGTCCGCCTTGTGATAGCCCCCGCCTCCAGGGAGATTGCAGGTAAAATGCTGGAGACAGGCGTGTACCGGGATCTGTTGATGGCAGGCGCCACCATATTGCCGCCCTGCTGCGGCCCGTGTACGGGAATCACGGGAGGCCTTATCGGCGATAATGAGGTGGTTTTTGCCACGGCGAACCGGAATATGCCGGGCAGGATGGGAAGCCAGAAGGGGAAAGTGTTCATCGGTTCCCCGGTGGTGGCTGCCTATTCCGCTTTGGCAGGGATAATTACAGTTAAGGAGCAGGTATGATGTTTAAAGGCAGAGCGCGTATTTTAGGCGATAACATAAGCGGGGATTACATAATCAGCAAGGAGTATATCCGGGCCGGTTATCCCCTGGATGAGATGGTGAAATTCCTGTTCCAGGTACCCCGTCCTGATCTGGGGCCAACCCTTAAGCCTGGTGATATCATCGTGGGAGGCCGGAACTTTGGCTGCGGTTCTTCGCGGGAATTCGTGATGCTGCTGCTTAAAGAGGCAAAGATTGACTGTGTGATTGCGAAGTCCTTTGCAAGGGGATTTTTCAGGGCCTGTATCAATCAGGGAATCATGCCCGTGGAATGTGAGATGGAAGCTGTGGAATATGATGAGATATGTGTGGATACCCAAGCGGGAACCGTGAAGGTAAACGGGCAGCGGGAATATGGATTCCAGAAGCTGCCGGTCCTGATGGACAGGATTGTCCTTGAAGGGGGCCTGATACCCTATTATGTGAAGCACCAGGGATTGTAGTACCGGCGCCGCCCGGCGCTATCAATATATCAGTAAAAAATAAACTATCAAATTCTGCCGGATGGATGGGAGCCCTGAAAAGCAGGTTTGATAGTTTTTTATTGTTTGTTCAGTTTGGAGGAGCCGTCCGTCCCTTCGGTGTCAGAGCCGTCTACATGTACATCATTAAAAAGAATCAACTCGTCGGGGTTCAGTTCCAGAAAATCGCAGAGCCGGATGAACGTGGTGGCTAAGGGTGTCTTGCCGCTGAGATACTGATGGATCTTTGGTTTGGAAACACCGGAGAGCTGGGATAACTCGGTAAGGGTCTTGATGTCCTTGTCAATCATCCTTTTACGTATGGTCTTTGAATCTACCGTGATTCTGGTCACTATATCACCTGCCTTATGTAAAGTGTATGGAATGGAACCATCCACACCTCATCCTATTATAAGTGGTTTTCAGATTGATGTCAAGCAAGTGGCTGGAGCGTTTCCAACTGCATTCCTCAAACGTTCCTCCTTATTTCCTGCCGCCGCCGGAAGTATGGCATAAAAAGTGGTTGCATTTTCAATAAAATTGTGCTAATATCTTCCTCATGAGCACAGATGTATTCCTAATACGGACATGAATGCGGACCTATGAAAGGATTAAAGAATGGAAGACAAAAGCAAATACTTTGTGGTAAAGCAGAAGGCGGTGCCGGAGGTCCTCCTAAAGGTGGTGGAGGCCAAGAAGCTTCTGGAGACAGAGCGGGCCATTACGGTGCAGGAGGCAACGGATAAGGTGGGAATCAGCCGCAGTTCCTTTTATAAATATAAGGATGACATTTTCCCGTTTTATGACAATACCAAAGGCAAGACCATTACCCTGGTGGTACAGATGGATGATGAACAGGGGCTTCTCAGTGATCTGCTTCACGTGGTGGCGGTGTACAGGGCGAATATCCTTACCATCCATCAGAGTATTCCGGTTAACGGCGTGGCTACCCTCACCCTGAGCGTGGAAGTCAGGGATGACACAGGCAATGTGTCCAGCATGATTGATGAGCTGGAGGAGCTGGAGGGAATCCATTACGTTAAGATCCTTGCCAGGGAATAGGCGGCTTTGACAGACAGATATGGTGCCGGTGGCACAGCATTGAAAATAAAACACAGGGAGCGGAAGGATTATGATTAAGACGGCAATAATGGGATACGGGACAATCGGTTCCGGCGTGGCAGAGGTTTTGGAACAGAATAAGGACGTGATAGCGAAGCAGGCGGGCCAGGAAGTGGAGTTGAAATACGTGCTGGACCTGAGGGAATTTCCGGACAGCCCGGTGGCGGATAAGATTGTCCATGATTTCAAGGTGATTGAGCAGGACGAAGAGGTGCAGATCGTGGTGGAGGCCATGGGCGGACTGAACCCGGCCTATCCATTTGTCAAGGCCTGCCTTCTGGCCGGAAAGCATGTGGCCACGTCCAACAAGGCCCTGGTGGCTGCCTATGGAACCGAGCTTTTAGCCATTGCCAGGGAAAAGGGCGTGAATTTCCTGTTTGAAGCCAGCGTGGGCGGCGGCATCCCGATTATCAGGCCTATGTACCGGTGCCTGATGGGGGAGAGGATTGAAGAGATTACGGGAATCCTCAACGGCACCACCAACTTTATCCTGACCAAAATGGATAAAGAGGGAGAGTCGTTTGAGAATGCGCTGAAGGAAGCACAGAACCTGGGATATGCGGAGCGCAACCCGGAGGCCGACGTGGAAGGCCATGACACCTGCCGCAAGATAGCTATCCTTACTGCCATGGCAACAGGCAGGGAAGTGGATTACGAGGATATCTACACAGAGGGGATTACCAGGATTACGGATATTGACTTTAAGTATGCGGAGAAGATGGGTACCTCGGTCAAGCTTTTTGGCACCAGCCGCATCAAGGACGGCAAGGTGAACGCATTTGTGGCTCCTGTGATGATCCAGAAGAATAATCCCCTGTATTCTGTCAATGATGTGTTTAACGGAATCATGGTTAAGGGGAACATGCTGGGGGTTTCCATGTTTTACGGAAGCGGAGCAGGAAAGCTTCCCACTGCCAGCGCGGTGGTGGCGGACATCATTGAGGCGGCCCAGAACCTGGACCACAATCTGAACATTGGATGGTCCGGTGAAAAGCAGGCCATCGAATCCATGGATCAGGCAAGGTTCCGCTATTTTGTCCGTGTGGCCGGTTCCTACCGCAACAAGGAGCAGGATGTGAAGAGGGCCTTTGGTAAGGTGGAGGTCGTGGAGCTTTACGGTATGGATGAGTTCGCGGTGCTTACATCCGAGATGTCAGAGGGAGAATTCAAGGCAGCGGCAACCGCATATGACAGCGCGGAGCAGGCCAGGTCTGATTATGGAATCAAGCAGATGATCCGGGCAATGCTGTAGAAGGTACGGGATTATATGACAGGAATCATTGAATGGATGACAAGGCAGGGATTTCCCTGCCTGTTTCATCTTTTAACAGGACTGTACTGCCCTGGCTGCGGCGGTACAAGGGCGGTGCGTGCCATGATGGCAGGGAACCTGGGGCTGAGTTTCCAGTACCATCCCCTGGTCCTCTATACGGCGGCGGTGCTGACCCTGGAACTGGTCAGCCTTGCCATCTCAAAGGCAGCAAAAAACCCCAGATTGTATCTGGGGCATGAGACGCTGTTCGTGTATATAGCGGCAGGTATTGTCGTGGTTAACTGGATATGCAAGAATGTGCTGCTGGTATTCTTCGGCGTGGACCTGCTGCCGCCATGGGGATAAGGTCCCAATCAGAGGTGGATCCAGGAGGAACCGCCGGACAGGTGCATCTGCTGCTGGATGCGGTTGATGTACTCATTAAACTTAGGTCCCATCTCCGGGTCGCTGAGGATTTCATAGTAGCAGCCCAGCAGATAGAAAAAGAAGAAGGTCAGCGCAATGGCAAGGCCGCTGAGCACAATGCCTGTGATTGCACGGGCATTAAAGCTTTTCTTGCCGCTGACATCCGCATTCCTTGACATGATGGCAAGGACAATGCCGATGATGCCGCAGATCATCCCGGTAGGCGTGTTGCTGCCGCTGACAAGGGATACCGGAAAATAAAAGAAGCTGCATATCATGCCGGTAATCCCTGCTATCATGGAGCAGGTTGCCAGGCGCTCTGAGGAAGTGGATTCCTTTGGGTTCCTTGGCTGTTTGCCGGTGTTAGGGTTTTGGCTATTATAAGTTTCATTCATAATTCTGAACAGATACCTTTCTGTAAGTCCTTACGGTAGTTTTTCTGTAGTTATCCTGCTTATTTTATCACGAATTACACGCCGTGTCCAGATGAAGACAATTCCATTGTAACAGAACTTGCATAAGAAGAAGGGATGAACTATAATATATAAGTTAGTTAGATTACAGATAGGTGAGGATTACCCATGGACATTATTAAAAAACTGGCGGAAGAACTGAAGATTGGCCGCCACCAGGCAGAGGCAGCCGTAAAGCTGATTGATGAAGGCAACACCATTCCCTTTATTGCCAGATACCGCAAGGAAGCCACAGGCTCCCTGGACGACGAGGTACTGCGCAATCTGGACGAACGTTTAAAATATCTGCGCAACCTGGAAGACCGCAAGAACCAGGTCATCGCATCCATTGCAGAACAGGAGAAGCTGACCCCTGAGCTGGAACGCAGTATCAGGGAGGCACAGACCCTGGTGGCTGTGGAGGATTTATACAGGCCCTATAAGCCAAAGCGCAGGACCCGGGCCATGATTGCAAAGGAAAAGGGCCTGGAGCCCCTGGCGGATTTAATCAGCATGCAGATGGTGAAGGAGCCGTTGATCCAGGCTGCTGCCGCCTACATTTCCCAGGAAAAGGGCGTGGAAACCGCGGAGGAAGCCATCCAGGGGGCCAAGGATATCCTGGCGGAGCGCATCTCGGATAATGCGGAGTACCGCACCTATATCAGGAATGCAACCATGAACAAGGGTGTGGTCCAGTCCTCGGCCAAGGATGAGAAGGTCCAGTCCGTGTATGAGATGTACTATAATTACGAGGAGCCGGTTAAAAAGTGTGCCGGACACAGGGTCCTGGCCCTGAACCGCGGGGAGAACGAGAAGATACTCACGGTTAAGGTCCTGGCCCCGGAAGACCAGATCCTCATGTACCTTGAGAAGCAGACCATTGTAAGGGACAACCCCCATACCACGCCTGTTTTAAAGGAGGTTGCGGCCGACAGCTATCAAAGGCTCATAGGCCCATCCATCGAACGTGAAATCCGCAGCGAGCTGACGGAACGGGCAGAGGAAGGCGCCATCAAGGTATTTGGAAAGAACCTGGAACAGCTTCTGATGCAGCCTCCCATTGTGGGGCGGGTTGTCCTTGGATGGGACCCGGCCTTCCGTACGGGCTGTAAGCTGGCTGTTGTGGACAGCACGGGAAAAGTGCTGGATACAGTGGTGATTTATCCCACGGCGCCCCAGAACAAGGTGGCGGAATCTAAGAAGATAGTAAAGGATTTTATTAAAAAATATGACATTTCCCTGATTTCCGTTGGAAATGGAACGGCGTCCAGGGAATCCGAGCAGATTATCGTGGAGCTTTTAAAAGAAATCAAGGAGCCGGTGCAGTATGTGATTGTCAATGAGGCGGGCGCATCCGTATATTCCGCCAGCAAGCTTGCCACGGAGGAATTCCCTAATTTTGACGTGGGACAGCGCAGCGCCGTATCCATTGCAAGGCGCCTTCAGGACCCGCTGTCAGAACTGGTGAAGATTGACCCCAAGTCCATTGGCGTGGGACAGTACCAGCATGACATGAACCAGAAGCATCTGGGCGAAACACTGGAAGGAGTGGTGGAGGACTGCGTGAACAAGGTGGGCGTGGACCTTAATACGGCATCCGCTTCCCTGCTTGAGTACGTGTCCGGCATCAATAAGGCCCTGGCTAAGAACATTGTGGCCTACAGGGAGGAGAACGGGGCGTTTAAGAACAGGAAACAGCTGTTAAAGGTTGCCAAGCTTGGTCCCAAGGCGTTCGAACAGTGCGCAGGCTTTATGCGGATTACAGGCGGGGAGAATCCCCTGGACGGCACCAGCGTGCATCCTGAGAGCTATGAGGCGGCCAGGAAGCTTCTGAACCGTCTGGGATATGACCTGTCTGAGCTGAACCAGGGAGGCATCAAAGGAATCGGCAAGAAGATTGTGGATTACAGGAAAATGGCGTCCGAGCTGGAGGTGGGCGAGATTACCCTGCGCGACATTGCAGGGGAACTGGAAAAGCCTGCCAGGGACCCAAGGGATGAGATGCCAAAGCCAATCCTCAGAAGCGATATCCTGGAGATGAAGGACCTGAAGCCGGGCATGGTCCTTAAGGGGACGGTGCGCAATGTAATTGATTTTGGCGCCTTTGTGGACATCGGAGTGCACCAGGACGGCCTGGTACATATCTCACAGCTGACCGACAGGTATATCAAGCATCCGCTGGAGGCGGTGAGCGTGGGGGATGTTGTGGACGTCAAGATCATCAGCGTGGATCTGGCAAAGAAAAGGATTGCCCTTACCATGAAAGGAATTTAGTCATGACAGTGTTTGAAACATGGAAACCAGAGGAAACATATGAGCTGGGCAGGAAGATGGGGGAGGAAGCCGCGCCGGGGCAGATTGTCTGCCTGAACGGCGACCTGGGCGTGGGCAAGACCGTGTTCACCCAGGGATTTGCAGCCGGCCTTGGGATTGAGGGTCCGGTGAACAGCCCTACCTTCACCATTGTCCAGCAGTATGAGGAGGGGAGGCTGCCCCTGTATCATTTTGATGTATACCGCATTGGGGATGTCAGTGAGATGGACGAAATCGGTTATGAGGACTGCTTTTTCGGGGACGGCGTGTGCCTGATTGAGTGGTCCGGGCTGATTGAAGAGATACTTCCAGAACATGTGGTGAAGGTGGTCATTGAAAAGAACCTGGAGCAAGGGTTTGATTACAGGCGGATTACAGTGGAGGAAACGTGATGAGGGTATTAGGAATTGAAAGTTCATCCCTGGTTGCCAGCGTGGCCTTGGTGACGGATGATATAATGACGGCCGAATACACGGTGGATTTTAAGAAGACCCATTCCCAGACGCTCTTACCCATGCTGGATGAGATCGTAAAGCTGCTGGAACTGGACCTTGATACCATTGACGCCATTGCCGTGGCAGGAGGCCCCGGTTCCTTCACCGGCCTGCGCATCGGCGCAGCCACTGCCAAGGGACTGGGCCTGGCCCTTAAAAAGCCTTTGGTACATGTTCCTACCGTGGATGCCATGGCATATAATATGTGGGGGACGTCAGGCCTTGTGTGCCCGATCATGGATGCCAAGAGAAGCCAGGTATATACCGGGCTTTATCATGTGGAGGACGGCCTTAAGGTGCTGATGGAACAGTGTCCCATGGATATGAGGGAGCTGGCCCGTCTTCTGAATGAAAGAGGGGAGCGGGTCATATTCCTGGGGGACGGCGTGCCCGTGTACAGAAGCATCATTGAAGAGGAAATGCAGGTAAGCTATGGATTTGCACCGGCCCAGATGAACCGGCAGAGGGCGTCCTGTGTGGCGGTCCTGGGAATGACGGCGCTTTTGGATGCAGGAAGCGGGAGTGGAGCCGGTGTCGGGACCGGAGCCGGGGCAGTAATTGGAGCCGGGACTGGAGCCGGAGCCATAACCGGAGCCGGGGACTACCATGGAGCCCGCCTTGTGAGCGCGGCTGACTTTGCCCCGGATTATCTGAGGAAGCCCCAGGCAGAACGCCAGCGTGAGGCGGAACTTTCCGCCAAGGGGGCTGCTGCGAAGCTGCCGGGCGATTATTGATGTAAAATATGCAGTGAGGATTGGTGTATGGAGTTAATCAGAGGGGTGCGCCCCATGACTGCCCGGGATATCGAGGCCGTAACCGGCCTGGAGCAGGTATGCTTTTCGGAAAAATGGTCTGAGAGCCTGCTGCGTTCCGGCCTGGACAGCAGGCTGGACACGTATTTTGTGTACGAGGACTACGGTCATATTCTTGGATACAGTATTATAAGGATACTGGCAGATGAAGGTGAGATACAGCGGATTGCTGTCCTGCCCGGTTACCGCAGGCAGGGAATCGCAAGGAAACTCATGGACGCCATGGTCACTTTTTCCAGAGTAAGGGGCGTGCGCTCCATTGCCCTGGAGGTCCGTGAAAGTAACGCCGGAGCCAGAAAGCTTTATGAATCCTACGGTTTCAGGCAGGAGGCCCTGCGCAGGGGGTATTACCATAATCCGCCCGAGGACGCGGTCATCATGTGGAACAGGGGAATATGAAACAATTTCCACTTAAAATATGTATATTTTGTGTATATAATGGAGAGGAATCGGACATTCCTCTTCATTTTTGCATGGAGCATGTTTCGAAGGATAAAGGGAATGGATGAGAGGACATGATGAAAGAGAAAGGCGAGGGTTCATATGAAGAGGTACAATAGAAACGGGCAGCTGGAGGCAGTCCTTTGCAACTGCTGCGGAAAGAAGCTGGTTGTGGAGCATGGGATCATCCGTGAAGGTTCCATCGGTATTGACCATGCATGGGATTATTTTTCCGAAAAAGACGGACAGGTCCATCATTTTGACTTGTGTGAAGACTGTTACGACGAATGGATTTCCGGTTTCCGGCTTCCTGTGGAAACAGAAGAACAGATAGAATTATTATAGGCTTATATTGAACCAGGAAACATTGAACCGGGAAACATCGAACCAGGATATCCGTGACCATTCCCATGCAAGGGCGGTCCGGTCATCCTGGTTTTTTGCTGTCCGTGACCCGTGGATATAGGAGGTCTGCCGGGTATACCTTCATTTTCCTCCATATCACACAGAACTTTTCCGGCCTCCTCTTGATTATTCAATACAATCTGTGTTATGATTTCCAAAGTTAACAAGAAAAGATGAGGAACTGATATGTTAGATATATGTTTATTAGGAACCGGGGGCATGATGCCTCTTCCATACAGATGGCTCACCTCCATGATGGCAAGATGCAGGGGAAGCAACCTGTTGATTGACTGCGGCGAGGGCACCCAGGTGGCGTTAAAGGAAAAGGGATGGAGTCCCAAACCCATTGACGTCATCTGCTTTACCCATTACCATGCAGACCATATCAGCGGCCTTCCGGGACTGCTTCTGACCATGGGCAACGCGGAGCGGGTGGAACCCCTTACCCTGGTTGGCCCCAAGGGGCTGGAGCGGGTGGTCTCCGCCCTGCGCACCATTGCGCCGGAGCTTCCCTTTGAGCTGAAGTTCGTGGAGCTGACAGAGAACAGGGAACATATGGAGTTGGGTCCGTATGTGATTGATGCCTACAGGGTAAACCACAATGTAATCTGTTACGGGTACTCCATTTCCATTCCCCGTACCGGACGCTTTGACGTGGAGAGGGCAAAGGCGGAGGCGATTCCCCAGAAGTTCTGGAGCCGGCTTCAGAAAGGCGAGGAGATGGAACACGAGGGAAGGCTGCTGACCCCGGGGATGGTGCTGGGGCCTGACAGGCGGGGCCTTAAGGTGACATACTGTACGGATACCAGACCGGTGCCTGTGATTGCAGAATATGCGGCCGGTGCGGACCTCTTTATCTGCGAAGGCATGTACGGTGAAAAGGACAAGGCTGCCAAAGCAAAGGAATACAAACATATGACCTTTTACGAAGCAGCTTATCTGGCCAGGGAAGCACAGCCGGCGCAGATGTGGCTGACCCATTACAGCCCTTCCCTGACAAGGCCTGAGGAATATATGGATGAGGTACGGAGCATTTTCCCGCGGGCAAAGGCTGCCAGGGATGGCTGGACCATGGAACTGGAATTTGATGAGGATTAGTGGAGATGGGATTATGATTGGAAATACTTCAGAGGATATTTTAATATTGGCAATAGAAAGTTCCTGTGACGAGACAGCCGCTTCCGTGGTGAAAAACGGAAGGACCGTGCTGTCCAATGTGATTACTTCCCAGATTGCGACCCATACTGTATATGGGGGCGTGGTTCCGGAGATTGCTTCCAGGGAGCATATCAAGGCCGTGAATTACGTGATAGAGCGGGCGCTGGCAGAGGCCCAGGTAAGCCTGGAGGACATCACTGCCATCGGCGTGACCTACGGTCCGGGGCTGGTAGGCGCTTTGCTGGTGGGAGTGGCGGAAGCCAAGGCCCTGGCCTATGCTGCAAAAAAACCGCTGGTTGGAGTGCATCATATAGAAGGCCATGTGTCCGCTAACTTTATTGAGAACCCGGACCTTGAGCCGCCCTTCGTATGCCTGATCGTATCCGGCGGCCATACCCACCTGGTGATTGTGAAGGATTATGGTGAATTCGAAATCATCGGACGTACCAGGGACGATGCGGCAGGGGAGGCGTTTGATAAGGTGGCCAGGGCCGTGGGCCTGGGATATCCGGGTGGACCCAAGGTTGACAAAACGGCCAGGGAGGGCAATCCCCATGCCATGGAATTCCCCAGGGGCAAGGTGGATGGCTCGCCCTATGATTTCAGCTTCAGCGGACTTAAGTCGGCGGTCCTGAACCACATCAACCATGCCCGCATGATCGGCGAGGAGATAAATGTGCCTGACCTGGCGGCCTCATTCCAGAATTCCGTCGTGGAATCCCTGGTAAGCCGGGCCATACTGGCTGCCCGGGAGTTTGGGTATAAGAAGCTGGCCATTGCAGGAGGGGTTGCCAGCAATACAGCCCTCAGAAGCGCCATGGAGGAAGCCTGCAAAAAGGAGGGGATAAAGTTCTATCATCCCTCGCCCATATTCTGTACGGACAATGCGGCCATGATTGGCGCAGCTGCCTATTATGAGTATTTGAAGGGAAATGTCTCAGGCTGGGATTTGAACGCTGTCCCCAACCTTAAACTTGGCGAACGGTAAGGAGGGCAGGTACCATGGAAAAGCAATATTGTACGGCTGTTGTGCTGGCAGCGGGCAAAGGCGCCAGGATGGGCACCCGGACAGCAAAGCAGTATCTGGAAATCGGAGACATGCCGGTGGTAGCCCATGCACTTCTGGCATTTCAGGAATCTTCCCTGATTGACGAGATAATCCTGATGACAGATGCAGGCCATCTTGAATACTGTAAAAAGGAAATCGTGGATGCCTATCATCTGGACAAGGTATCCACGGTGGGAGCAGGCGGCAGGGAGCGGTACGAGAGCGTATGGAAGGCGCTCTGTACCATGATGGACAAGGAAGAGTGGGAGGATGAGGCGCTTTCCAGGGCAAGACGGGAAGGGTATGTATTCATCCATGACGGCGCCCGTCCCTTTGTGACCCCTGAAATCATAGCCAGGGCATATGAGGATGTGGTGAAGTGGAAGGCCTGTGTGGTGGGGATGCCTGTAAAGGACACCATTAAACTGGTTGACGAGGACAGCTGTATTGTGGACAGCCCCAGACGCAGCCTTGTATGGCAGGCCCAGACTCCCCAGGTGTTTTCGGTGCCTTTGATTGCAGAGGCATTTACACGTCAGATGAAGGAAGACTGCAGTCATGTGACAGACGACGCAATGGTGGTGGAAGCCCAGATGGGAGTCAGGATCCACATGACCCAGGGCAGCTATGAGAACATAAAAATCACCACCCCTGAAGACCTTTTGATAGCCGAGACCATGTTAAATAAAAAAAGTTAAAAAAGGTGTTGACTTATGTCGAAATACATGATAGACTATCCAAGTTGCCGCTGAACAGGGCAACACAGAAAAACAGTCAGAAAAAAAGTTTTTCAAAAAGATTTAAAAAAACACTTGACAAAACTGCTAATCTTCTGTAAAATAGAAAAGCACGTTTGGAGAGATATCGAAGTGGTCATAACGAGGCGGTCTTGAAAACCGTTTGTCCGCAAGGGCGCGTGGGTTCGAATCCCACTCTCTCCGCTGCAGACGGATTTTATGATTTGCCTGCGGAATTAAATAAATAATGATTGCCATGCTTCCGGTCTTTGGGAGTAGGCAAAAAGCATCAGCCAAGCAGAAGTACCCAAGCGGCTGAAGGGGCTCCCCTGGAAAGGGAGTAGGTCGTTAGTAGCGGCGCGAGGGTTCAAATCCCTCCTTCTGCGTTCGGCATATGACATTTTGGACAAGACAGCTTGTTCTTTGTGGAAATGCCCCGTACCTTTACAATTGAAGACTGAATAATACACAAACCCTGAAAATTCTAAAAACAAAAGGCCTGGTTTGGGCCTTTGGATTTGAGAAAATTCAGAACAAAACCAAGTAATGAAGGTTAAAGATAACTAGCCAAGCTAAGTAGTCTGAAACCTGGAATCAGCTTTTAATTTGAGAGTTTGATCCTGGCTCAGGATGAACGCTGGCGGCGTGCCTAACACATGCAAGTCGAACGAAGCATCCCATAGGAAGTTTTCGGATGGAATATGGGATGACTGAGTGGCGGACGGGTGAGTAACGCGTGGATAACCTGCCTCACACTGGGGGATAACAGTTAGAAATGGCTGCTAATACCGCATAAGCGCACAGTACCGCATGGTACGGTGTGAAAAACCCAGGTGGTGTGAGATGGATCCGCGTCTGATTAGCCAGTTGGCGGGGTAACGGCCCACCAAAGCGACGATCAGTAGCCGACCTGAGAGGGTGACCGGCCACATTGGGACTGAGACACGGCCCAAACTCCTACGGGAGGCAGCAGTGGGGAATATTGCACAATGGGCGAAAGCCTGATGCAGCGACGCCGCGTGAGTGAAGAAGTATCTCGGTATGTAAAGCTCTATCAGCAGGGAAGAAAATGACGGTACCTGACTAAGAAGCCCCGGCTAACTACGTGCCAGCAGCCGCGGTAATACGTAGGGGGCAAGCGTTATCCGGATTTACTGGGTGTAAAGGGAGCGTAGACGGCGATGCAAGTCTGAAGTGAAAGCCCGGGGCTCAACCCCGGGACTGCTTTGGAAACTGTGTGGCTGGAGTGCAGGAGAGGTAAGTGGAATTCCTAGTGTAGCGGTGAAATGCGTAGATATTAGGAGGAACACCAGTGGCGAAGGCGGCTTACTGGACTGTAACTGACGTTGAGGCTCGAAAGCGTGGGGAGCAAACAGGATTAGATACCCTGGTAGTCCACGCCGTAAACGATGAATGCTAGGTGTCGGGGGGCAAAGCCCCTCGGTGCCGCCGCTAACGCAATAAGCATTCCACCTGGGGAGTACGTTCGCAAGAATGAAACTCAAAGGAATTGACGGGGACCCGCACAAGCGGTGGAGCATGTGGTTTAATTCGAAGCAACGCGAAGAACCTTACCAAGTCTTGACATCCCCCCTGACCGGACAGTAACGTGTCCCTTCCTTCGGGACAGGGGAGACAGGTGGTGCATGGTTGTCGTCAGCTCGTGTCGTGAGATGTTGGGTTAAGTCCCGCAACGAGCGCAACCCTTATCCTTAGTAGCCAGCACCTCGGGTGGGCACTCTAGGGAGACTGCCAGGGATAACCTGGAGGAAGGTGGGGATGACGTCAAATCATCATGCCCCTTATGATTTGGGCTACACACG
The DNA here is from genome assembly GCF_022440595.1 of Enterocloster sp. OA13. NCBI lineage: Bacteria > Bacillati > Bacillota > Clostridia > Lachnospirales > Lachnospiraceae > Enterocloster > Enterocloster sp. OA13. The sequence continues at coordinate 6,686,294 of NZ_JAKNTF010000001.1, forward strand.
TGCTACAATGGCGTAAACAAAGGGAAGCGGCCCTGCGAAGGTGAGCAAATCCCAAAAATAACGTCCCAGTTCGGACTGTAGTCTGCAACCCGACTACACGAAGCTGGAATCGCTAGTAATCGCGGATCAGAATGCCGCGGTGAATACGTTCCCGGGTCTTGTACACACCGCCCGTCACACCATGGGAGTCAGCAACGCCCGAAGTCAGTGACCCAACCGAAAGGAGGGAGCTGCCGAAGGCGGGGCAGGTAACTGGGGTGAAGTCGTAACAAGGTAGCCGTATCGGAAGGTGCGGCTGGATCACCTCCTTTCTAAGGAAGAAGAAGTAGGGGTTTGAGTATTATTGAGTCCTTGATTAAAAGGTACTGAAAATTTCCGGTGGCGATGCGCTTAGGGGACACACCCGTTCCCATCCCGAACACGATGGTTAAGACCTAAGCGGCCGATGGTACTATGCTGGAGACGGCATGGGAGAGCAGGTGGCTGCCGGATTCCATAAGAGTTTTACAGTAAGCAGGCAGCATGGTTTGCTTATACTGAAAACATAGAATAAGGTAATGATGTTAAATTGAAAAATTGCAGAATTAACCGGGGCTTATAGCTCAGCCGGTTAGAGCGCACGCCTGATAAGCGTGAGGTCGGTGGTTCGAGTCCACTTAAGCCCAGTAGGAATTATTTTACATAAATGATTCCGCAACGTACCTTGAAAACCGCATATTGAAAAAATGAATTGAGTATCCTAAGAAATTAGGATAAACAAGACATCCGAGGCCATACAAGCGATTGTATGGAAAGAAACAAACTTGTAAACGCGAAAGCGTTTAAGAAGAACCTAGAACCAAAGAGTCCAACGCTATGGACTTCGACTGACACCCGCACCCGCAGGTGGAGGTCGTCTTGGTTAAGCTGATAAGAGCGCAGGGTGGATGCCTTGGCACTAAGAGCCGATGAAAGACGTGATAAGCTGCGAAAAGCTTCGGGGAGGAGCAAATATCCTTTGATCCGGAGGTATCTGAATGGGGAAACCTACTTGAGCAACCCTCAAGTGTCGTATGGTGAATACATAGCCATACGTCGGGAACCCGGTGAACTGAAACATCTAAGTAACCGGAGGAAGAGAAAGAAACATCGATTCCCAGAGTAGCGGCGAGCGAAATGGGAAGAGCCCAAACCAGCGTGCGTGCATGCTGGGGTTATGGACCGCGTAAGTGAGCCGATCTGTTAATGGAACTGCCTGGGAAGGCAGGCCACAGAGGGTGAGAGCCCCGTACATGAAAACAGTAGGCAGCGGCGGTATCCAGAGTACCACGAGACACGAGAAACCTTGTGGGAAGTCGGAGGGACCACCCTCCAAGGCTAAATACTACTTAGTGACCGATAGCGCATAGTACTGTGAAGGAAAGGTGAAAAGGACCCCGGGAGGGGAGTGAAAGAGAACCTGAAACCCTGTGTTTACAAGCTGTGGGAGCACGTTAAGGTGCGACCGCGTACTTTTTGTAGAACGGTCCGGCGAGTTGCCGGTACTGGCAAGGTTAAGCACTTAAGGTGCGGAGCCGAAGGGAAACCAAGTCTTAAATGGGCGTCAAGTCAGTACAGGCAGACCCGAAACCGGGTGACCTATCCATGTCCAGGTTGAAGCGGAAGTAAAATTCCGTGGAGGACCGGATCCACATCCGTTGAAAAGGGTGGGAATGAGGTGTGGATAGGGGAGAAATTCCAATCGAACCCGGAGATAGCTGGTTCTCCTCGAAATAGCTTTAGGGCTAGCCTCGTATCAGTTTAGCGGAGGTAGAGCACTGAATTCCTAAGGGGGCGTCAAAGCTTACCAAGGGATATCAAACTCCGAATGCCGCATAAATGATGTACGGGAGTCAGACTGCACGAGATAAGTTGGGTAGTCAAAAGGGAAAGAGCCCAGACCTACAGCTAAGGTCCCAAAGTGTGTGTTAAGTGGAAAAGGATGTGGGATTTCAAAGACAACTAGGATGTTGGCTCAGAAGCAGCCACACATTCAAAGAGTGCGTAATAGCTCACTAGTCGAGAGGTCCTGCGCCGAAAATGTCCGGGGCTGAAACACAACACCGAAGCTTAGGAATGTACGTGAGTACATTGGTAGAGGAGCATTCTTAAAGGGGTGAAGCAGTACCGATGAGGAGCTGTGGACCTTTAAGAAGAGAGAATGCCGGAATGAGTAGCGAGATGGAGGTGGGAATCCTCCAGGCCGAATATCCAAGGTTTCCAGAGTAAAGCTGATCTGCTCTGGGTAAGTCGGGGCCTAAGGCGAGGCTGGGAGGCGTAGCCGATGGACAACAGGTTGAGATTCCTGTACCATGCATCATCAGAACTGTGGGGACACAGAAGGACAACACATCCCGGGAATGGGAATACCGGGGCAAGCGTAGTAGGGGTTAAGCTGGCAAATCCGCTTAACAACCCGAAGACGTGACGCGGAACGAACTGAAGTAGTGAAGTGTGTGATTCCGGCTGTCAAGAAAAGCCGCTATCGTGTGATGCATGCCCGTACCGTAAACCGACACAGGTGGATGAGGAGAGAATCCTAAGGCCGGCGGGAGAAGCATTGTTAAGGAACTCGGCAAAATGACCCCGTAACTTCGGGAGAAGGGGTGCCACAGAGATGTGGCCGCAGAGAATAGGCTCAAGCAACTGTTTAGCAAAAACACAGGTCTATGCAAAACCGTAAGGTGAGGTATATGGGCTGACGCCTGCCCGGTGCTGGAAGGTTAAGAGGAGAGGTTAGGGAAACCGAAGCTTTGAATTTAAGCCCCAGTAAACGGCGGCCGTAACTATAACGGTCCTAAGGTAGCGAAATTCCTTGTCGGGTAAGTTCCGACCCGCACGAAAGGCGTAATGATTTGAGCGCTGTCTCAACAATGCACCCGGTGAAATTGAAATACCAGTGAAGATGCTGGTTACCTGCGCCAGGACGGAAAGACCCCATGGAGCTTTACTCCAGCTTGATACTGGGATCCGGTGCTGCATGTACAGGATAGGTGGGAGGCTATGAGGCATGGACGCCAGTCTGTGCGGAGCCATTGTTGGGATACCACCCTTGCGGTACTGGGTTTCTAACCTGCGCCCATGACCTGGGCGGGGGACAATGTCAGGTGGGGAGTTTGACTGGGGCGGTCGCCTCCGAAAGGGTATCGGAGGCGCTCAAAGGTTCCCTCAGGATGGTTGGAAACCATCCAAAGAGTGCAAAGGCATAAGGGAGCTTGACTGCGAGACTGACGGGTCGAGCAGGTACGAAAGTAGGACTTAGTGATCCGGTGGTATGAAAGTGGGATTGCCATCGCTCAACGGATAAAAGCTACCCTGGGGATAACAGGCTTATCACTCCCAAGAGTTCACATCGACGGAGTGGTTTGGCACCTCGATGTCGGCTCATCGCATCCTGGGGCTGTAGCAGGTCCCAAGGGTTGGGCTGTTCGCCCATTAAAGCGGTACGCGAGCTGGGTTCAGAACGTCGTGAGACAGTTCGGTCCCTATCCGGCGCGGGCGTAGGAGATCTGAGAGGAGCTGTCCTTAGTACGAGAGGACCGGGATGGACAGACCGCTGGTGTACCTGTTGGCCTACCAGGGCCATGGCAGGGTAGCCAAGTCTGGACGGGATAAACGCTGAAGGCATCTAAGCGTGAAGCCCCCCTCAAGATGAGATCTCCCATGCGTAAGCAGTAAGACCCCTTGAAGACGACGAGGTGGATAGGTTAGAGGTGGAAGTGCAGCAATGTACGGAGCTGACTAATACTAATCGGTCGAGGGCTTAACCAGAAGGTTCAGGGAGAAGCAGGAAGTTTGTCAGTTCGGTTTTCAATATGTGGTTTTGAGGGTACGTAATATACTTGAAATTTTCAATCATCTATGGTATATTATTTATCGTTGGTGATGACGGGGTGTGGCTCAGCTTGGCTAGAGCGCCTGGTTTGGGACCAGGAGGTCGCAGGTTCGAATCCTGTCACCCCGACTTTCATTAATTAAATAAGATATAATATGCGCGAGTGGCTCAGTGGTGGAGTATCGCCTTGCCAAGGCGAGGGTCGCGGGTTCGAATCCCGTCTCGCGCTTTTTTTATTGGCTGGAATCCTTTGATTTATAAGGGATTTCAGCCTTTTGCGTTCTCCAGGATACTGTAGACAGTTGTAGACACCCCTCATTCTTTCCAGATGGGGAAATGACGGTATGGTTCAAGTCCCGCCGCACGTTGCTTTTTGGGTGTCTACACTTTTTGGCAGGCAGCTGTATTTAATCATCCTCTGGAACAGGGGCGGATGGGAAATATTCCAGGAACAGCTGGTCCACACATTTGTGGACAGAAGATTCAAATTTTTGGAATTGTGTTAACAGGCATTGACCTTCCGGGGTCAGGACCGAACCGGCACGGGTGGAACCTCCCTTTTTCTTGATGATGAGGGCGAATCCCAAATCTTCTTCGGCTGAACGGATCAGATGCCATGCCTTACTGTAAGCCATATTCATCACCTGGCTGGCAGAGCGGATGGAATGCCCTTGTTGGATTAACAGCATCAGGGAGATGACTCCTTTCCCAAAATGAGGGGATGTGTTATAGACCTGAAGTTTAAGAAGGTAATGGGCCGGACTTATGGGATTGCTGCTGGAACTAAGGCTGCCGTGGTCTGTTACTGATTCTGAATTCATGGAACACTCCTTAAATGGTTTTATTTCATATAAAATATGATACCATTATATTTAATAAAATACAATGGTTGACAGGGATTCGGGGTTCCATTATACTAAGTAGAGAATATATCAACAAATACAAGGGAAGGCATGGAAATGAACAAAAGAAACGCAATAACGGTGGAAGAGGCACAGAAACGATTGGGGCAGATTGAGATAAATGTCAATACTGAAATGATAAAATCAGTTGATTCACTTGGACGCATATGCGCCCAGGATATATACTCCATTATGAACCAGCCTCCATTTCCAAGATCGCCACTGGACGGTTATGCGGTCAGAAGCGTGGATGTACAGGGGGCATCCAGGGAAAATCCTGTGAAGCTGAATGTAATTGAACGGGTTTGTGCGGGAATGTGTCCCCAGAAGGAAGTGGGGCCTAAAGAGGCCGTCAGGATTATGACAGGCGCTCCCATACCGGAAGGGGCCGATGGCATCATCATGCAGGAACAGACGGACGAAGGGGACCAGGTGGTGGAGATTTACCAGCCGGTTAAAGCTTATGGGAATTACTGCTTTCAGGGCGAGGATGTGGAAAAAGGGGTATTGCTGTTTGAAAAAGGCACCCAGATACGCCACATGCATGTGGGGATAATGGCCAGCCAGGGGATTGAGGATGTACAGGTATATTCAGTGCCAAGAATCGGAGTCATGGCAACTGGCGATGAATTGATGCCGGTGGGATGTGCCCTTATGCCGGGAAAGATATATGACAGCAATGGTCCGCTTCTCTCTGCCAGGGTCATGGAATTGGGAATGGAAGCAGTCAGGATGGACAGCTTTGGTGATGACACAGAAAGGCTGGCTGATGCGGTTATGGAGTCATTAGGCCAATGTGATGCCCTGATTACCAGTGGAGGTGTATCAGTGGGGGTCAGGGATTGCATGCCCCTTGTGGCTGAACATCTGGGCGCTGAGGTGCTGTTTCATGGAATTGATGCAAAACCAGGCTCCCCCATCATGGTGATGCTGATTGGTAATAAGCCTGTATTCTGTCTGTCCGGCAATCCGTTTGCAGCCGCAGCGACCTTTGAGGTTCTGGTAAGGCCGGTTCTGGAGGTAATGCGTGGAAGGCTCGGTTGGAGGCCCGGCCGGATTCAGGGAATCCTTGAAACTGCATTTCCAAAACCATCATCCACAAGAAGGTTTATCAGGGGACGTATGGATAATGGAAAGGTCTGGCTTCCTGAGGGACGCCATTCATCGGGCATGCTTGTAAGTCTGTCCCAGTGTAACTGCCTTGTGGATATTCCTGCCGGTAACGGAGGAATGAAAGCCGGGGAGGCAGTAGATGTAATATTGTTATAATATAATACGGTACACAGATTCCTGTAAGAAGGCCTGTGTACCGTATGTCTGTTCCTATGGTTCTATTTCAAAATTTTCTGATTTGAAATTACTGTAGTATCTGCCGGACTCAGCCGTGAACCGCAGGACACAGTAGTCAGGGTCTGTTACCCCCAGGGGATAATACATGGTATCCCCTTCCTGCCAGATCATTTCCTTGCTTTCACTGTCCTCCAAAACCTCCATGGTACCGGTCAGCATTACCCCGCGGAAAAAACGCCGGTCACAGAAATATACACAGGCCTTGGGATTCTCCCTGTATTGTGCGGCCCGCATGGATGATGTGTTGCTGGTGAAATAAATGGTCTTCAGTCCAATCCGTTTCCTTGGGGCGAGCATCGCCTTTACATTAGGGAACCCGTCCTGGGAAACAGAACCTATAAATGCAGTACTCTGTCTGTCGATTAAATTTCCAATGGTTTTCTGGACATCTCTCATATGTGTATCATCCTCCTTTTAACTACAATCTTAAGGGTTTGCAGCAAATAAGGGAAGTAGGCACTTTTTAGTAACTATACGGACTGGTCATAAAAGTCCTTTGGTCCTGAGCAGTTCTTCCTTATGGTCTTCTATCATCATCTCAATGCCGACTGTCTGCATGATTGTGATGGCATCGAATATTTTCCTGCCTCTGTCCGTCAGGTCATATTCCACCTGCAGGGGATAACCTTCAAAGGTGGTCTTGGCCACAAATCCATATTGGATTAATTCATTCAGATGCTGGATCAGCATTTTCTGTGATATACCTGCAATTGAATGCCTGAGCCCTGAAAGGGATTGGGGTGCCTTACTCAGCTGCCACAGGATAATGGGCTTCCATTTCCCTTTGATGGCATCGTGGGTCAGTTCCAAAGGGCAGGTATACTCGTCACGCATTTTCATATACATTCACCTCATGGAAAGTATATCATAGAAAATACTTGACAGAAAGATGATTGAGGAATAAAATGCAAGTAAATACTTGCAAATGAGGATGGCATTAAAAATGGATCAGACCAGTCAGAAGATAATTGACGCAGCCATGGAGCTGATGATGGAAATCGGATACACGGCAGCCACCACAAAGGATATTGCCAGACGTGCAGGGGTTAATGAATGTACTATTTTCCGCAAGTTTGGGGAGAAAAAGGAAATCGTTCTTCAGGCCATGAAGCAGAGCCGGTGGCATCCGGACCTTAGACCGGAAGATTTTAATACATGGACAGGGGATTTAGAGGAAGATTTAAACCGGTTTTCACGCATATACATGAAAAAGGTAACGGAGCATTTTGTGAAGCTGTCCATTGGGCTTCGCACACCCGAACTGGCAGATGCTGCTTCTGATGGGATCATGGCTGTTCCGCAGACATTTAAGAACGGTCTGGTCAATTACTTTGGGGAAATGCATAAAAAGGGAGTCCTGAAGCAGAATCATGCAGAAACCCTGGCCATGATGTTTTTATCATTGAATTTCGGGTTCGTCTTTTTTAAAGCTTCCTTTGGGGAAAGGCTGACGGCAATGTCGGAAGAAGCATATATCACCGGGATGGTATCTGCATTTGTAAAAGGGATTAACGGCTGATTCCCATGATGGGAGGGGGATGTCTGGTTGGAGGACGTATGGGGATATAGCACATGCCGTGCCATATATTTTTGATTTGAATGCAAGCATTTACTTGCATCGGAGGAGGACATATGGGGATATATTTTATTGTAAGCACTTATCTGGATAAAGAAAAAGGGCGGGGGGAATATGATGAATACATCAGGATGGTCAAACCGATTGTAGAAGGATATGGGGGCAGATATATTGTGCGGAGCGAAGCAGTTGAGGCCATTGGCTGCCAGTGGAGGCCGGAACGCGTGATTGTCATACGTTTTCCTGATAGAAGCAGCCTGAATGCATGCTTTGACTCAGAGGACTATAAACAGATTATGGGAAAGCGTACTTCTTCGGTCAACAGCCAGGCAGTAATTGTCCCAGGAATCTGATGACTTGAGGCAGCTATGCCCGATTATATCCATTTGGTGAGGAGGAACGATATGAAAATATGTGATACAGTACATCAGTTAAAAGTTGAATTCGATGTGACACCGCAGGTTAAACGGTATGTTTATGTGTATATCATTGTAGGAAAACAGGGGTATTACCTGATTGACTCCGGCGTCAAAGGGTGTCAGAAAAAAATTGGGGAATATATACATAAAATTGGAAATCCAAGACAAACTATCAATGCAGTCATCCTGACACATTCCCATCCCGACCATATTGGCGCTGCAAAGTCCATAAAAAAAGAGTATGCCTGCTGTGTATATGGATGTCAGGGGGAACGTGACTGGATTGAAGATACAGAGCTTCAGTATAAGGAGCGTCCGATACCTAATTTCCATGAGCTGGTTGAAGGTCCGGTCATGTTGGACCGGATAATAAAAGATAAGGACAGTATCTGTCTGGAACCTGGGATAGATTTGGAAATAATCAATTCTTCCGGACACTCCAGGGAATCACTTTCTTTTTATTACCGCCAGGAACAGATGCTGTTTACAGGCGATGCAATCCCGTCAGCAGATGACGTACCGATTTACGAGAACTCTGAAAGCAGCATTCATACACTGAAACGTCTGGGAAGCCAAGGAGAGGTGCGGCTGTATTGTCCTGCCTGGGATAAAGTGTATGACAAGGAACAAGGACTGCACACCATTGATTTGGCAATATCCCAAATGGAGCGCATCTGTAATATAACCCGGCAGTATGCAGATTCCTGGCGGCCGGAGATGACCTGGGACGAAGTGTTTTGTCTCCTGTGCAGGGACTTGGAAATGCAGCAATGGGAAAAACATCCTTTGTTTAAATGGTCCGTTTTCAAGGATATTTACAGGCTAAAGGAGGCACAGGAAAAGTAATTAAAAAAGTTTGCAGAAAAATGTTGACAATTGTCGAAGCATCTGGTAAGATATCTCTTGCGTTGCGGTGAGAGCCACAACGCAGGAACACGGCAAAGAAAAAAGTTAAAAAAGTTGTTGACAAAAGCAAATGCTTATGATATACTATCAAAGTTGCTGCTGAGACAGACAACAGACCAAGAACCTTGATAATTGAAGATTGAACAGTATGTAAAACCCTGAAAATTCTAAAAACAGAAGGCCTGGTTTAGGCCTTTGGATTTGAGAAAATTCAGAACAAAACCAAGTAATGAAGGTTAAAGATAACTAGCCAAGCTAAGTAGTCTGAAACCTGGAATCAGCTTTTAATTTGAGAGTTTGATCCTGGCTCAGGATGAACGCTGGCGGCGTGCCTAACACATGCAAGTCGAACGAAGCATCTTATAGGAAGTTTTCGGATGGAATATGGGATGACTGAGTGGCGGACGGGTGAGTAACGCGTGGATAACCTGCCTCACACTGGGGGATAACAGTTAGAAATGGCTGCTAATACCGCATAAGCGCACAGTACCGCATGGTACGGTGTGAAAAACCCAGGTGGTGTGAGATGGATCCGCGTCTGATTAGCCAGTTGGCGGGGTAACGGCCCACCAAAGCGACGATCAGTAGCCGACCTGAGAGGGTGACCGGCCACATTGGGACTGAGACACGGCCCAAACTCCTACGGGAGGCAGCAGTGGGGAATATTGCACAATGGGCGAAAGCCTGATGCAGCGACGCCGCGTGAGTGAAGAAGTATCTCGGTATGTAAAGCTCTATCAGCAGGGAAGAAAATGACGGTACCTGACTAAGAAGCCCCGGCTAACTACGTGCCAGCAGCCGCGGTAATACGTAGGGGGCAAGCGTTATCCGGATTTACTGGGTGTAAAGGGAGCGTAGACGGCGATGCAAGTCTGAAGTGAAAGCCCGGGGCTCAACCCCGGGACTGCTTTGGAAACTGTGTGGCTGGAGTGCAGGAGAGGTAAGTGGAATTCCTAGTGTAGCGGTGAAATGCGTAGATATTAGGAGGAACACCAGTGGCGAAGGCGGCTTACTGGACTGTAACTGACGTTGAGGCTCGAAAGCGTGGGGAGCAAACAGGATTAGATACCCTGGTAGTCCACGCCGTAAACGATGAATGCTAGGTGTCGGGGGGCAAAGCCCCTCGGTGCCGCCGCTAACGCAATAAGCATTCCACCTGGGGAGTACGTTCGCAAGAATGAAACTCAAAGGAATTGACGGGGACCCGCACAAGCGGTGGAGCATGTGGTTTAATTCGAAGCAACGCGAAGAACCTTACCAAGTCTTGACATCCCCCTGACCGGACAGTAACGTGTCCCTTCCTTCGGGACAGGGGAGACAGGTGGTGCATGGTTGTCGTCAGCTCGTGTCGTGAGATGTTGGGTTAAGTCCCGCAACGAGCGCAACCCTTATCCTTAGTAGCCAGCACCTCGGGTGGGCACTCTAGGGAGACTGCCAGGGATAACCTGGAGGAAGGTGGGGATGACGTCAAATCATCATGCCCCTTATGATTTGGGCTACACACGTGCTACAATGGCGTAAACAAAGGGAAGCGGCCCTGCGAAGGTGAGCAAATCCCAAAAATAACGTCCCAGTTCGGACTGTAGTCTGCAACCCGACTACACGAAGCTGGAATCGCTAGTAATCGCGGATCAGAATGCCGCGGTGAATACGTTCCCGGGTCTTGTACACACCGCCCGTCACACCATGGGAGTCAGCAACGCCCGAAGTCAGTGACCCAACCGAAAGGAGGGAGCTGCCGAAGGCGGGGCAGGTAACTGGGGTGAAGTCGTAACAAGGTAGCCGTATCGGAAGGTGCGGCTGGATCACCTCCTTTCTAAGGAAGAAGAAGTAGGGGTTTTATATACTGTCCAGTTTTCTGATTATCAAGCAATTGAATAAGGAAGACGAAAGATTTCTGGTGCCGATGCGCTTAGGGGACACACCCGTTCCCATCCCGAACACGATGGTTAAGACCTGAGCGGCCGATGGTACTATGCTGGAGACGGCATGGGAGAGCAGGTGGGTGCCAGATTACCGTGGGGGTGTAGCTCAGTTGGGAGAGCACCTGCCTTGCAAGCAGGGGGTCAAGAGTTCGAATCTCTCCATCTCCATTCGGGATTGTCCTAACAGGACGGTCCCCATACGTACCTTGAAAACCGCATATTGAAGAAAATGAATTGAGTATCCTAAGAAATTAGGATAAACAAGACATCCGAGGCCATACAAGCGATTGTATGGAAAGAAACAAACTTGTAAACGCGAAAGCGTTTAAGAAGAACCTAGAACCAAGGAGTCCAACGCTATGGACTTCGACTGACACCCGCACCCGCAGGTGGAAGTCATCTTGGTTAAGCTAATAAGAGCGCAGGGTGGATGCCTTGGCACTAAGAGCCGATGAAAGACGTGATAAGCTGCGAAAAGCTTCGGGGAGGAGCAAATATCCTTTGATCCGGAGGTATCTGAATGGGGAAACCTGGCTGAGCAACCCTCAGTCGTCGTATGGTGAATACATAGCCATACGTCGGGAACCCGGTGAACTGAAACATCTAAGTAACCGGAGGAAGAGAAAGAAACATCGATTCCCAGAGTAGCGGCGAGCGAAATGGGAGGAGCCCAAACCAGCGTGCGTGCATGCTGGGGTTATGGACCGCATAAGTGAGCCAATCTGTTAATGGAACTGCCTGGGAAGGCAGGCCATAGAGGGTGAGAGCCCCGTACATGAAAACAGTAGGCAGCGGCGGTATCCAGAGTACCACGAGACACGAGAAACCTTGTGGGAAGTCGGAGGGACCACCCTCCAAGGCTAAATACTACTTAGTGACCGATAGCGCATAGTACTGTGAAGGAAAGGTGAAAAGGACCCCGGGAGGGGAGTGAAAGAGAACCTGAAACCCTGTGTTTACAAGCTGTGGGAGCACGTTAAGGTGCGACCGCGTACTTTTTGTAGAACGGTCCGGCGAGTTGCCGGTACTGGCAAGGTTAAGCACTTAAGGTGCGGAGCCGAAGGGAAACCAAGTCTTAAATGGGCGTCAAGTCAGTACAGGCAGACCCGAAACCGGGTGACCTATCCATGTCCAGGTTGAAGCGGAAGTAAAATTCCGTGGAGGACCGGATCCACATCCGTTGAAAAGGGTGGGAATGAGGTGTGGATAGGGGAGAAATTCCAATCGAACCCGGAGATAGCTGGTTCTCCTCGAAATAGCTTTAGGGCTAGCCTCGTATCAGTTTAGCGGAGGTAGAGCACTGAATTCCTAAGGGGGCGTCAAAGCTTACCAAGGGATATCAAACTCCGAATGCCGCATAAATGATGTACGGGAGTCAGACTGCACGAGATAAGTTGGGTAGTCAAAAGGGAAAGAGCCCAGACCTACAGCTAAGGTCCCAAAGTGTGTGTTAAGTGGAAAAGGATGTGGGATTTCAAAGACAACTAGGATGTTGGCTCAGAAGCAGCCACACATTCAAAGAGTGCGTAATAGCTCACTAGTCGAGAGGTCCTGCGCCGAAAATGTCCGGGGCTGAAACACAACACCGAAGCTTAGGAATGTACGTGAGTACATTGGTAGAGGAGCATTCTCAGGACGGAGAAGCGGTACCGATGAGGAGCCGTGGAGTGCTGAGAAGAGAGAATGCCGGAATGAGTAGCGAGATGGAGGTGGGAATCCTCCAGGCCGAATATCCAAGGTTTCCAGAGTAAAGCTGATCTGCTCTGGGTAAGTCGGGGCCTAAGGCGAGGCTGGGAGGCGTAGCCGATGGACAACAGGTTGAGATTCCTGTACCATGCATCATCAGAACTGTGGGGACACAGAAGGACAACACATCCCGGGAATGGGAATACCGGGGCAAGCGTAGTAGGGGTTAAGCTGGCAAATCCGCTTAACAACCCGAAGACGTGACGCGGAACGAACTGAAGTAGTGAAGTGTGTGATTCCGGCTGTCAAGAAAAGCCGCTATCGTGTGATGCATGCCCGTACCGTAAACCGACACAGGTGGATGAGGAGAGAATCCTAAGGCCGGCGGGAGAAGCATTGTTAAGGAACTCGGCAAAATGACCCCGTAACTTCGGGAGAAGGGGTGCCACAGAGATGTGGCCGCAGAGAATAGGCTCAAGCAACTGTTTAGCAAAAACACAGGTCTATGCAAAACCGTAAGGTGAGGTATATGGGCTGACGCCTGCCCGGTGCTGGAAGGTTAAGAGGAGAGGTTAGGGAAACCGAAGCTTTGAATTTAAGCCCCAGTAAACGGCGGCCGTAACTATAACGGTCCTAAGGTAGCGAAATTCCTTGTCGGGTAAGTTCCGACCCGCACGAAAGGCGTAATGATTTGAGCGCTGTCTCAACAATGCACCCGGTGAAATTGAAATACCAGTGAAGATGCTGGTTACCTGCGCCAGGACGGAAAGACCCCATGGAGCTTTACTCCAGCTTGATACTGGGATCCGGTGCTGCATGTACAGGATAGGTGGGAGGCTATGAGGCATGGACGCCAGTCTGTGCGGAGCCATTGTTGGGATACCACCCTTGCGGTACTGGGTTTCTAACCTGCGCCCATGACCTGGGCGGGGGACAATGTCAGGTGGGGAGTTTGACTGGGGCGGTCGCCTCCGAAAGGGTATCGGAGGCGCTCAAAGGTTCCCTCAGGATGGTTGGAAACCATCCAAAGAGTGCAAAGGCATAAGGGAGCTTGACTGCGAGACTGACGGGTCGAGCAGGTACGAAAGTAGGACTTAGTGATCCGGTGGTATGAAAGTGGGATTGCCATCGCTCAACGGATAAAAGCTACCCTGGGGATAACAGGCTTATCACTCCCAAGAGTTCACATCGACGGAGTGGTTTGGCACCTCGATGTCGGCTCATCGCATCCTGGGGCTGTAGCAGGTCCCAAGGGTTGGGCTGTTCGCCCATTAAAGCGGTACGCGAGCTGGGTTCAGAACGTCGTGAGACAGTTCGGTCCCTATCCGGCGCGGGCGTAGGAGATCTGAGAGGAGCTGTCCTTAGTACGAGAGGACCGGGATGGACAGACCGCTGGTGTACCTGTTGGCCTACCAGGGCCATGGCAGGGTAGCCAAGTCTGGACGGGATAAACGCTGAAGGCATCTAAGCGTGAAGCCCCCCTCAAGATGAGATCTCCCATGCGTAAGCAGTAAGACCCCTTGAAGACGACGAGGTGGATAGGTTAGAGGTGGAAGTGCAGCAATGTACGGAGCTGACTAATACTAATCGGTCGAGGGCTTAACCAGAAGGTTCAGGGAGAAACAGGAAGTTTGTCAGTTCGGTTTTCAATATGTGGTTTTGAGGGTATGTAAATAGTGTAATTTGTGCTTGAAATTTAGATTGAATTATTGTATAATGATTTGGTCAGCGCAATAAACGCTTAGTTGTACCATTATTCCTCGATAGCTCAGTCGGTAGAGCACGCGGCTGTTAACCGCGCTGTCGTAGGTTCAAGTCCTACTCGGGGAGTTTTTAGTGGAAGTCCATGGCGACCACTACCTTGTTCAGGCCCCATGGTCAAGCGGTTAAGACATCGCCCTTTCACGGCGGTAACACGAGTTCGAATCTCGTTGGGGTCATTTAGCTTCAAGATTATTGGCATGAATATGCCGATGTGGCTCAATTGGCAGAGCAGCTGATTTGTAATCAGCAGGTTATCGGTTCGAGTCCGATCATCGGCTTTACTGTGATAACAGTAAATTTTATAAGAGATAATATAGTTCGGACCTTTAGCTCAGTTGGTTAGAGCAACCGGCTCATAACCGGTCGGTCCTGGGTTCGAGTCCCCGAAGGTCCACTCTTTCCTAACTAAAGCAGATTGAGAACTATATAATCTAAATAATGGCCCGGTGGCTCAGCTGGTTAGAGCGCCGCCCTGTCACGGCGGAGGTCGACGGTTCGAACCCGTTCCGGGTCGTTTGCATTTTATAATGCGACACAATTCGTATACATTTTGGGGTCTTAGCTCAGCTGGGAGAGCATCTGCCTTACAAGCAGAGGGTCACAGGTTCGAGCCCTGTAGGCCCCATTTGTATTATGCGGGTGTGGTGGAATAGGCAGACACAAGGGACTTAAAATCCCTCGGTAGCGATACCGTGCCGGTTCAAGTCCGGCCACCCGCATTGCAATTAAGTTCTGATGCTGAAAAGTGTTGGGACTTTTCTTGTAATTATATTAGATTTGCGGCTGTGGTGGAATTGGCAGACACGATGGGTTTAGGTCCCATTGGGAGACCGTGCAGGTTCGAGTCCTGTTAGCCGCATTGAGGAGCCTTATGAATAGGCTCCTTTTATATTTGAATAATGATGACATACAGATGTCATGTTTCTCCTGTTATAATGTGAAAAACAGGAAGAGGGAGAACGCATGAGACTAGAAGGATTTGGCATTTTCGTGAAGGATATGGGGACCATGATACGGTTTTACCGTGATGTCCTTGGGTTTGAGATTAAGGAAGATGAAGACGGTGATAATGTATTCCTGGAAAAGGACGGCACATTGTTCCTGCTTTATGGGCGTGATGATTTAGAGAAGATGACTGGCCGGAAGTTTTGTTATGCAGGTAAGGTGAGTGGTCATTTTGAGATTGCATTGACAGTAGCAGATTATGCTGCGGTAGATGAGGCATATAATAGTGTGCTTAAAAAGGGGGCTGTTCCAATCATGGCTCCTGTCACGGAACCATGGGGACAGCGGACCTGCTATGTGGCTGACCCGGAAGGCAATCTGGTTGAGATTGGGTCATTTGTTAAGGGAGAATCGTAAAATGGGTGATAAGCCGGTATTTAAACAGGTCACATTGGAAAATCTGGAGACAGAACATATATGCTGCTGTATTTCCGATAAGAAAGGTGAAAACTGTGTTCCATCCAAGAAATCATGGCTTCGCGGCAGGATGCAGGAAGGACTTGTGTTTAATAAGCTGGATGTGCGGGGAAAAGTGTTTATAGAATACATACCGGCAGAATTTGCCTGGGCGCCCATTAAGGCGGATGGTTATATGTATATTGACTGTTTATGGGTTTCCGGGCAATATAAGGGAAAGGGCTTTGGAGACCAACTGATGGATCAATGCATTGATGATAGCAGGGCCAAGGGAAAAAAGGGTCTTGTCTGCCTGTCATCTAAAAAGAAGATGCCGTTTCTGGCAGACCCGGGATATCTGAAGCACCGGGGGTTTAAGGTGGCGGATACAGCCAGCCCTTATTATGAGTTGTTCTATCTGCCTTTTTCGGATTCGGGTACAGTTCCGGCCATTAAGGATGTGGCGAGGAGTGGCTGTGTGGATGAGAAGGGATTGATCCTGTATTATTCAGATCAATGTCCACATACGTCTAAATATGTACCGCTTCTTGCTGGGAATCTGAAGGAACTTGGGCTGGAGTGCAGGTTCAGGAAGCTTGAAACAAAAGAGGATGCACAGTCTGCACCTGTTCCATTTACAACATATGCGTTATTTTATAATGGCAAATTTATTACCAATGAAATCCTATCGGAAAAGAGCTTTGCAAAAATATGGGAGCGGATTAGGAAGATGTGAAGGTAGGAAGATATGGGGATGGATTGGAATATGTAGGGATGGAAAAATAAGGGAATGGATTGGCGGGGCCGATGCGGGAAAAGGAATTGGCCGGAGGAAGAATCAGAGGAAGAATCAGCGGGGCGATGTGGAAAGAAGAATACACAGAGTGATGGGGAAAGCGAATAGAGAGGTCAGTGGACAGTCAGAAATGGCTGTCCTTTTTTGGGGATATATAGTAAAATTGTTTCATGATATGATATGCCAGGATAAGAAGATATGGGCAGGCCATGGATTAAGGCCGTCCATTAACTGGCTGTGACAGGGGAGTCTGGAAAATATATGCTGTATGATAAAGATATAAGGGAGCCGCTTTTCGATTTCCTGGAGGAAACTTATGGTAAGATAAGGATTATAGAAGAAAAGCAGGTAGGGAAATCAAGGGCGGATATTGTGATGGTCCTTCCCGGACTTTTGACGGGAATTGAGATTAAAAGTGATGCAGACACCTATGTACGTCTGTCCCGGCAGGTTAAGGATTATGACCGCTTCTTTGACCGGAATATGGTGGTGGCTGGTTCCAGCCATGCGGTCCATGTCAGGGAGCATGTTCCGGAATGGTGGGGAATCATTACAGTGGAGCAGACGGACCTGGGCATTGATTTTTATGTCCTGCGGGAGCCTCGGGAAAATCCTCAGATGAACTGGAAACGTAAGCTCAGCCTTTTATGGCGTCCGGAACTGGTACATATCCAGGAACTGACCTGTATGCCCAGATATAAAGAGAAGAGTAAGGCATTTGTCATCGACAAAATGCTATTGAAAATCCCAAAGGAGCAGTTGTCCGCCCTGGTGAGCGATGAACTGTTTGAACGGGATTATACACGGATTGAGGAAATCATCAGGGAGTTTAAAATACAGAACAGGCCGGAGTTGAAGGACCAGACAGGGAAAAAGAAAAGGATAAGAAGCAGGATAAAAGGCAGAAGGAAAAGCACGATAAAAACCAGATGAAAAGCAGGACGCAGCCAAAATGAAAGCAGGATGAAAGTTGGATGAAAGCAGGATGAAAGTTGGATGAAAAACAAAATAAAGAATAGGAGGGCAGAGGTTTGGGTTTGTTTAATTGGAAAAATAAGCGGAAAAAAGAGAAGGAGGAGCCTGGGAAAAAGGAGATGAAGGAGGCAGTACTGACCTTATATGCATGCAGGAAAGATGGGGAGGCAGTGCCTGGGATAGCGAAGGACTTATTTTCACAGGTGATGGAGAGGATTTTCTTTACGGATGAGCAGGAATTCCAAATCCTGTTTAAGGATGGGACAGCCATTCAATTTCATGTGACAGCAAATAAACCGGAAAATAAGGCCCAGTCAGAGGGAATGGTCCGTTTTTTTGCCCAGGCGCCCCTTGAGGATGATACAATCAGGGATGCAATCCTGCGCCAGATTAGCCTTTTTAATTGTATTGTGGGGATTCAGTTCCAATTGGATGACAATGAACAGAGGACAAATCATATTGTTAACACCATATATGGGATGGCAAAGGAACTGGGAGGATTTGTCCTGCACCCGGATATGTGCCTGTACAGCCCGGATGGGAAGCTGCTTATATCCATTGATGGAAAGACGGATTATGAGGAGTTCCGTCCTCAGGCCCATTCCAGCCTTCTGGAACGGGATGCGGAGGAGACGGAGGCGGACAGGGCAAGAAAAGAACGGTCAATCGCCCTTCTGAAGGAAAAAGGCATACCGTATATTGAGCACCTGCAGGCCGCGGTATTGGAAGAGGAATGCAGGATTCCACCGAAAGACGTCATTATCCACAGGCTGTCAGCTGTATTTGCGGCGGCAGTGGTGTCTGAGATTTATGGAGGCGGTCAGTTTGACAACTGCCGTGAGATTGCTGAAGGCCAGATGAAGCAGATGGAGGAGCGCTATCAGGTCACCCGCTGGCTCTCCCCTGAGGAAAAGGCGTATATTGAAAATCCATTGCAGGAACCGCTGCAGCACGTTAAGTTTGGCTGGAGATATGAATGCTGCTCCGTCCTTTTGTGGGCGTTGTCCATGATTGGGTTGAAAGAGCCGGATGAAATCTGTGACGCTGCCAAACTGGGGTCAATTATGTGGAATCATACATTTGACAGCCTGATGGAAAAAGCCGTGCTCCGCGGCAGGGATGAAATCCTGGATATGCAGGATCTTGTATTCCGATATGACTGGGCCTGTGTGGATGCACGCATACACCATGGGAAAGTGGATGGGCTGGATGGGGAAATCATATTTGAATGGCATTATGCGCTTAACTGGCTGACAGGAGCAGATGGGATTACGGAGTGGGATAGGGTGAGTACTACTACGTGATATGTGGATTGTGATGTGTTTAAGGAATCTAAGGCAGTATAAGAAGCATGTAAAATGTTTTCATAAGAAAGTGATTGACGTTCCACTGAGATTTTCGTATAATTTTTATTAACGGTTGGCAGAAGTCAACATCTGTGTGGAGTATGGATTCTGCATGGACCTATGGTCCGGACGATAATTAACAGCAATGATTTCATGATATCAGGAGAATACCAGGAAGGTAATGGATATCCCTAAGGGATAGGTCTGTTTTCCTGGTATTTTTGTGTGTTAAAGGAGCCGGATGAGGGAGATGCAAAAAGATGGACCTGAGACATGTAGGATGGTTTTCAGGAATTATAGGAGGACGGGAATGAAACGAAGTTTTAATTTTACAATGGCAGCCATGGCTGCAGCAGCCATGCTGGTGACTGGGTGCGGGGGAAATGGTTCCGGTGCGGCAGGAGGACCGGCATCCGGACAGGAGCAGCAGGGAACACAGGGGACAGCACAGGCGTCCGGCCAAAAGGAGCAACAGGAAAATGGACAGGTGTCCGGAACCCAGGGAACGGTAAGGGATGACGTGATTGTTGTCATGGGGCCTACGTCCGAACCGGAAGCGGGATTTGACCCGGCTTATGGATGGGGGGCAGGGGAGCATGTGCATGAGCCGTTAATCCAGAGTACCCTGACGGTGACGACGACGGATCTGAAAATCGGCTATGACCTGGCGACCGGCATGGAGGCCAGTGACGATGGCCTGACCTGGACCGTGACCATACGGGATGACGTGGTGTTTACGGATGGGGAGAAGCTGACTGCGGGGGATGTGGCATTTACCTATAATACGCTGAGGGATACCAGTTCGGTTAATGACTTCACCATGCTTAAAGAGGCTGAGGCAGTGGATGACACAACGGTGGAATTCCATATGAACCGCCCGTATTCCATATGGCCATATACCATGGCTATTGTCGGAATCGTGCCGGAACATGCCTATGGGACGGGATATGGGGAGCATCCGGTTGGTTCGGGCCGTTATGTGCTGAAGCAGTGGGATAAGGGGCAGCAGGTAATCCTGGAGGCTAATCCGGATTATTATGGGGAGGCGCCAAAGATGAAGAAGGTGACCATCCTGTTCATGGAGGAGGATGCGGCCTATGCGGCTGTCATGTCGGGACAGGCGGACCTGGCCTATACGGCTGCTTCTTATTCGGACCAGACACTGCCGGGATATGAACTGCTGGCATTTGAAACCGTGGATAACAGGGGATTTAACCTTCCTGCCGTGCCGGATGAAGGAAAGACAATGGATGGGATACCCGTTGGAAATGATTTTACAGGTGATGTGCAGGTGCGGCGGGCCATCAATCTTGCAATCGACAGGAATGAGATGATTGATAATGTGCTGAACGGCTATGGAAGCCCGGCCTACAGCGTCTGTGACAAGATGCCCTGGTATAATGATGCTGCCCGGGTCGGGTATGATGCTGCGAAGGCAGCGGATATACTGGATAAAGCCGGGTGGTTGACCGGAAGCGATGGAATCAGGGAAAAGGACGGCGTCAGGGCATCCATGACCCTTATGTACCCGGCCAGCGATTCTGTCCGTCAGGCCCTGGCAGCAGATACGGCCAATCAGCTAAAGGAAGTCGGCATTGAGGTTAAGACAGAGGGCGTTGGATGGGATACGGCTTATGACAGGGCGCAGGCAGAACCGCTGATGTGGGGCTGGGGCGCGCATACGCCTATGGAGCTTTATAACATTTACCATACCATGAAGGAATCGGGGCTGGCGGAGTATTCTCCTTATACCAATGAGACCGTGGACCGTTATATGGATGAGGCCCTGGCCTCCAGCGATTTGGAACAGTCCTATGAGCTTTGGAAAAAGGCACAGTGGGATGGGAACACGGGAATTACCCAGGATGGGGATATACCATGGATCTGGCTGGTGAATATTGACCATCTGTACTGGGCCAGGGAGAATCTAAAGGTGGCGGATCAGAAGCTGCATCCCCACGGGCATGGATGGTCCATTGTGAATAATGTGGATCAGTGGAGCTGGTTGTGATGAAAGGACGATGACATGGGTTTGAGACAGGTTGGTAAGAATGTTGCACGGATGGCAGTACTGCTTGTGCTGGTCAGTATTGCGGCCTTTTTCCTGGTCACGGTGTCGCCTCTTGACCCACTAAGGACGAATGTAGGGCAGGCGGCGCTGGGAAGCATGAGTGAGGAGCAGATTGCACAGCTTGAGGAGTACTGGGGCGTGAACACGCCGCCTGTCAAACGGTATGTGTCCTGGGCAGCGGATTTCCTGCGGGGGGATATGGGGACATCCCTTCTGTACCGCCAGCCTGTTTCCAAGGTGATTGGAGAAAGGCTGGCTAATTCCCTCTGGCTGATGGCATCGGCCTGGCTGATATCCGGCGCAGTGGGATTTGTGCTGGGCGTGGCGGCAGGGGCCAGGAAAGGGGGGCTGACAGATAAGCTGATTTCTGCATATGCGCTGCTTACTGCCAGTACCCCGGCCTTCTGGCTGGCGCTGGTGCTGCTGATGGTATTTGCGGTGTGGCTGAAGGTGCTCCCGATTGGACTCAGCGTCCCCATCGGGATGGAAGCGTCCGCTGTCACGCTGGGGGACAGGCTGGTCCACGGCATCCTTCCGGTGGCTGCCTTGTCCATTACCGGCATTTCCAATATCGCACTTCACACAAGAGAGAAGATGGCAGAGGTCATGGAGAGCGATTATGTGCTGTTTGCAAGGGCCAGAGGTGAGTCGGAGTGGGGGATTGTGAAGCGCCATGGCATACGCAACATCCTGCTTCCGGCCATGACCCTGCAGTTTGCTTCGGTCAGCGAGATATTCGGAGGGTCGGTCCTGGTGGAGCAGGTATTTTCCTATCCCGGACTGGGGCAGGCGGCTGTTACGGCTGGCCTGGGCGGGGATGTGCCGCTTCTGTTGGGAATCACTGTCATAAGCGCGGCCATTGTGTTTGCAGGGAATTTCACCGCCAACATACTGTATGGCGCAGTGGACCCCAGGATCAGGAAAAGGAGGGCAGGCTGATGGGATGGTTTACGGCGTGGAACCGGCGCAAGACCCTGTTCGTTTTCCTGATAATGGCAGCCCTTATGCTGGCAGCCATTACCATTGGGGGCAGGGTATTGGAAAATGAGGCCATGGTGACGGATTTTTCCAGGAAGAATCTGGCGCCATGTCCTGCATATCCTTTTGGGACGGACTGGATGGGACGCGATATGTTTGTAAGGACAATAACCGGCCTCTCCCTGAGTATACGGATTGGACTTTTGACAGCGGCAGTGAGCGCGGTCATTGCATGTTTTATGGGAACCGCGGCAGCCTGTCTGGGAAAGGCCGCGGATGGATTGGTGGGAATTATCATTGACCTGGTCATGGGGATTCCGCATATCCTGCTGCTGATTTTGATTTCCTTTGCAGCAGGCAAGGGGTTCTGGGGCGTGATGGTGGGGATATCCCTGACTCACTGGACATCCCTGGCAAGACTATTGAGGGCTGAGGTCATGCAGCTGAAGGAGCGCCAGTACATAAAGATTGCTGGAAAGCTGGGAATGGGTAAAATGCAGATTGCGTGGAAGCACATGATGCCCCATCTCCTGCCGCAGCTTCTGGTGGGGGTGGTGCTGCTGTTTCCCCATGCCATCCTTCACGAGGCCAGCATTACATTCCTTGGCTTTGGCCTTTCCCCGGAACAGCCGGCCATCGGGGTCATCCTGTCTGAGAGCATGAAGTATCTGACCATGGGAAAATGGTGGCTGGCCCTGTTTCCGGGACTTTTGCTGGTGTTGGTAGTGGCCCTGTTCCATTTTATCGGCGATACCATGATGACGTTGATTAATCCTAACAAGGCTCATATGTAGGCGGGGGAACTGGATTGGTCAGCGGAGTATGGGAGGGAAATGGGAATGGGGAGTGGAATCTGGTGCGGGGATGAAGCTGGGTAGTGGAATCTGGTGCGGGGATGGAGCTGGTTAGTGGAATCTGGATTTGGAAGGAAATTATGGGGTGGAATCTGGGGCTGAAAG
Source organism: Enterocloster sp. OA13 (assembly GCF_022440595.1). NCBI lineage: Bacteria > Bacillati > Bacillota > Clostridia > Lachnospirales > Lachnospiraceae > Enterocloster > Enterocloster sp. OA13. The sequence continues at coordinate 6,709,201 of NZ_JAKNTF010000001.1, forward strand.
GAGATTGGCGGAATGGAAACAGTATTGTCAGTGGAACATCTGATGATTTCATTTTCCCAGTATGAGCGGGGGTGGAGGAAGATACAGCTTCCGGTTATCAGGGACCTGAGTATTAATGTTAAAGGTCATGAGATTGTGGCTGTGGTGGGATCCAGCGGTTCGGGGAAGAGTCTCCTGGCCCATGCGGTCATGGGGCTTCTGCCTGCCAATGCTTCCTGGAAGGGAAGGATTACCTTTAAGGGGGAGGAACTGACCGGAAAAAGGGTGAAGGAGCTGAGGGGAAGGCAGATGGTGCTGGTACCTCAGAGTGTTTCCTATCTGGACCCGCTTATGAAGGTTGGGGACCAGGTGAGGAACGGGCATAAGGATGGGAAATCCAGAACCCGAAGCAGGGAGGTACTTGGCAGATATGGGCTGGGGGAGGATACGGAAGGGCTCTATCCGTTTCAGCTGTCTGGCGGAATGACACGCCGGGTGCTGATTTCCACCGCTGTCATGGAGAAACCGGAACTGGTGATTGCGGATGAACCGACCCCGGGGCTTCATATCAGTGCGGCTAAGAGGGTGTTGTCGCATTTCCGGGAGATTGCGGATGAAGGGGCGGGAGTGCTGCTGATTACCCATGATTTGGAACTGGCCCTTAAGGTGGCTGACCGGATTGTGGTGTTTTACGCAGGAACCAATGTGGAGGAGGCTGCCGTGTCTGATTTTCAGAGGGAGGAGAGCCTGCGCCATCCATATACAAGGGCGCTGTACCGTGCCATGCCGAGCCATGGATTTGAGGTTCAGCCAGGGGCGCAGCCCTATGTGAAGGACCTCCCCAGGGGATGCCCCTATGGACCCAGATGTCCCATGGCAGACCAGGGCTGTTTGGAAGAAATCGAGTATCGCGCTTATAAAGGCGGTATGGTAAAATGTAGGAAGGCAGGAATATGAGACTGGAAGCAGGGAACATTTCCTTTCAATATGACAATGGAAACAGGAAAATACTGAATAATGTAAGTATATGCCTGGAGCAGGAGGAACGGGTAGGGATTACTGCTCCCAGCGGGTTTGGGAAGACCACGTTCTGCAAGATCCTGGCCGGGTATGAATCGCCTGATTCCGGGCGCGTGCTGTTGGACGGAAAACCTTTGTCCGGATTTGGCGCGTACTGTCCGGTCCAGATGGTGTGGCAGCATCCGGAGCTGTCGGTGAACCCAAAGCTTAAGATGAGGGAAGTCATCAAAGAAGGGGATGAGGTGGAGGAGCGGATCATCAGGGGGCTGGGCATTGAACCGGACTGGATGAACCGGTATCCAGGGGAGCTTTCCGGAGGCGAGCTGCAGAGGTTCTGCATTGCCAGGGCGCTTGGCAGGCGGACACGGTTTTTGCTGGCAGATGAAATCAGTACCATGCTGGATTTGATAACCCAGAGCCAGATATGGAATTTCCTTTTAGAAGAGGTGAGGCACCGGAAGATGGGATTGCTGGTGGTGAGCCATTCCAGGGAACTGCTGGAGCGGGTATGTACCAGAATTGTGGATTTGAAGGAGGAAATTTGAATATGGACGTAAGGGAACTGCTGGAACAGGTGAAGTCAGGGGCGGTTAAGATAGAGGATGCGGAACATGCTTTGAAGGACCTGCCGTATGAGGATTTGGGATATGCAAAGCTGGACCATCACAGGAAACTCAGGTCCGGTTTCGGTGAGACTGTGTTCTGCCAGGGAAAGCCGGATGCTTACCTGATGGAGATTTATAAACGGTTTTATGAGCGGGACGGCGAGGTGCTGGGAACAAGGGCGTCTGAGGAACAATATATGCTGGTGAAAGCAGCGGTCCCGGAAGTGGTCTATGACCCTATTTCCAGAATCCTTAAGGTGGAACGCCCGGGCAAGGAAAGAAAAGGACTCATTGCTGTGTGTACGGGAGGCACGGCAGATATACCGGTAGCTGAGGAGGCTGCACAGACAGCGGAGTATTTTGGCTGTGCGGTGGACCGGATCTTCGATGTGGGGGTGGCGGGAATCCACCGGCTGCTTTCACAGCGGGACAGGATCATGAAAGCCAACTGCATTGTTGCGGTGGCGGGAATGGAAGGCGCTTTGGGGACTGTGATCGCAGGGCTTGCGGATTGTCCGGTGGTTGCGGTTCCCACATCTGTGGGATACGGGGCCAGCTTTCATGGACTGTCGGCTCTTTTGACCATGCTGAATTCCTGTGCCAACGGGATTTCAGTGGTGAATATTGACAATGGATACGGGGCCGGTTATCTGGCCACGCAAATAAACAGATTGGCGGTAAGATGAAATGGGAAAAATATTGTACTTGGAATGTAATTCCGGAATCAGCGGGGATATGACAGTCGGGGCGCTTCTGGATCTGGGCGCGGACAGGGATGTGCTGGAACATGCCCTTGAAAGCCTGGGGGTGGGAGGATATCATCTGTATTTTGGGCGGAAGAATGTATGTGGATTGGATTCGTATGATTTTGATGTGCATCTGGAGGAGGATGGGCATGACCATAGAGAAGGGCATGGGGATAGCCATGGTCATGGAGAAGGATACGGGCATAGTCACGGCCATGAAGCGGGGGATGAGCACGGTCATGGCCATAGTCATGGAGAAGGGGATGAGCACAGCCATGGTCATGGAGAAGGCCATGAACACAGCCATGGTCATGGAGAAGGCCATGGGCACAGCCATGGTCATGGAGAAGGCCATGGGCACAGCCATGGTCACGGAGAGGGCCATGAGCACAGCCATCCCCACGAAGAAGGCCATGAGGACAGCCACAGCCATGAAGAAGGCTATGAGCACAGTCATGCTCATGAAGAGAGTCATGAGCATAGCCACATTCATGAAGAAGGGCATGAACACAGCCACGGTCATGAAGAAGGGCATGAGCACAGCCATGGTCATGGAGAGGGCCATGAGCACAGCCACGGTCATGGAGAAGGCCATGAGCACAGCCATGGTCACGGAGAGGGCCATGAGCACAGCCATCCCCACGAAGAACCGCATGACCATGCCCACCATAATCACACAGAAGCCCAGGCCCGTGTTCACGACCAATGGGAAGTCCATAAGCATGTACATCCCCATGAAGAAACCCATAATCATACGGATCCTCACACCCATCCCAATGAGGACGCCCACAGTCATTCCCATGCCCATCAGCACGGGGACGGTCATTCCCATGTTCACAGAAATCTGTTCGACATATATCAGATTATTGACAGACTGGATTCCAATGACCGCGTGAAGGAACTGGCGCGAAAGATGTTCAGGATAGTGGCGGAAGCAGAGTCAAAGGCCCATGGCCTGCCTCTGGAGCAGGTGCATTTCCACGAAGTGGGGGCCATTGATTCAATTGTGGATATCATCAGTGTGGCGGTGTGCGTGGATAATCTGGGAGTGGATGATGTGGTGGTGTCCGCCCTGGCAGAGGGACACGGACATGTGCATTGCCAGCATGGAGTCCTTCCTGTTCCTGTACCGGCCACAGCGAATATTGCTTCAGCTTATGGGCTGGATCTCCGGTTTACGGATAATGACGGGGAGATGGTCACGCCTACCGGGGCAGCGATTGCGGCGGCCTTGGGCACCAGGGACAGCCTGCCGGATTCCTGCCGCCTTCTTAAGGTTGGTATGGGAGCCGGAAACAGGGTATTTAAGCAGGCCAATGTGCTGCGTGCCATGCTGATGGAGACGTCTCAGGCAGAGGCGGGAAAAGCTGGGAATCTGACATCGGATGGCTGTTCCATGTGGGTAATGGAGACCAATCTGGATGACTGTACAGGGGAAATCCTGGGCTTTGTCATGGAACTGCTTCTGGAGGCAGGGGCTGCGGACGTGTGGTATACGCCGATATTCATGAAAAAGAACAGACCCGCCTACACGCTGTCTGTCCTGTGCAGGGGTGAGGACAGGGAGAAGCTGGAGGAAATCATACTGATCCATACCACGACCATTGGAATCAGGCAGTATCCTGTGACAAGGACTGTGCTTGCCAGGGAGAAGATGACCGTGGACATGGACTGTGGACAGGCGGACGTGAAGGTATGCACATATAAAGACAGGAAATTTTATTATCCGGAATATGAGAGTGTACGCCGTATCTGCCGGGAGACGGACCGGGATTTTAAGGCTGTGTACCAGGCTGTGCGCCTGGAAGCAGAGCGGAAAGGATTGTGAGGATGAGCGACAGGGAAATGCTTCAGGCCAGGATGAGGGAGCTGGTATCGGAGGATATCTGCCTTGCATTTTCAGGCGGCGTGGACTCCAGCCTTCTCCTTAAAGTGGCTGCTGATGCGGCTGTTGAAACAGGGAAAAAGGTGTATGCAGTGACATTTGACAGCAGGCTCCACCCATCCTGCGATTTAGAGATTGCCAAGCGGGTGGCCGGTGAACTGGGAGGAATCCACCAGGTCATAGAAGTGGATGAACTGGAACAGGAGGAAATACGGATGAATCCTGTTAACCGCTGCTATCTGTGCAAACGCCATCTTTTTATGTCGCTTAAGAAGCTGGCAGGGGAATATGGAATCAGCCGGATACTGGACGGTACCAATGAGGACGACATGCATGTGTACAGGCCGGGGATACAGGCTTTGAAGGAACTGGGGATCATAAGCCCGCTTGCTGAATTGCATATCACGAAGGACGCGGTGAAGCAGATGGCAGCTGAGTACGGGGTTTCAGTGGCATCAAGGCCCTCCACCCCCTGTATGGCCACAAGGCTGCCTTATAATACAAGGATTGATTATGATGTGCTGGACAGGATTGCCCGGGGAGAGGCATATCTGAAACGTATGCTGCCGGGAAATGTACGCCTGCGCCTCCATGGCGGGATTGCCAGGCTGGAGGTGGACCGGGATTCATTTACCAGGCTCCTGGATATGGGGGAGGAAGTGGTGCGGAGGCTGAAGGAACTGGGATTTACTTATGTAACCCTGGATATGGAAGGATTCCGGTCGGGGAGCATGGATGTGGGGATTGGGAAAAGCAGTTAAAGGATACGCCACGCCTGCATAGAGAGGTTCCATTATAGATTCTTGTGTTTATGGAAAAATAAGAGTATAATGGTCTAAGATTTGCTGTTGGCAATACAGGGAAAATATACCGGATCAAAGGGGGATAATCCTATGTTTCTTCTGTTATTGGCGGTGTGGCTTATATTGAATGGTAAAATAACGGTGGAAATCTGCGTCTTTGGCGTATTGATTTCCGCCGCTCTTTTTTATTTCATGTGCAGGTATATGGAGTACAGTCTGCGCAAGGAGCTGCTTCTGTTCCGCCTGACGCCGCTGTTCGTCCAATATTTCTGGGTTCTGGTGAAGGAGATAGTGAGGGCAAATGTGTGCGTGCTGAAAATCATCGTGTCGCCGGAACTGGAACCGGAACCGGCTTTTGTGTATTTTGATGCAAAGTTCAGGACCGGGATGGCTAAGGTGGTGCTGGCTAACTCCATTACCCTGACCCCGGGCACCATTACGGTTTCTGTGGAAAATGACAGCTTCTGCGTGCATTGTCTGGACCGGGAACTGGCAGAGGGGATGGAGGATTCCGTGTTTGTGGAGCTTTTATTGGAAATGGAGGCAGTGGAAAGCAGATGGATGTGATTGGGCTGGTATATGATAAGATGCTGGGCGGTTCGGTCATTGTACTGGCTGTCCTGATTATTTTAAGTATCATCCGTTCGGTCCGGGGTCCGGGGATTGCGGACCGGATTATTGCGGTTAATATGATTGGAACCATGATCATCATGATAATAGCAATCCTTTCCGTGTACCTGGATGAGAATTATCTGGTGGACGTGTGCCTTATATATGCCATGCTGAGTTTCCTTGGGGTGGTGGTCCTCTGTAAGGTGTATACGGGTGTTTACCTGCAAAGGAAGAATATGAAGGCTGACCTGGGGGCCATTGAGGATAATGTAAGCAGGCAGGGTGTTGATACGGCGGATGCATCGGACCCTTCTGAAAGGGAGGAAGGCATATGACGTGGAGATGGATACAGCTGGCAGCAGCGTCTGCCTGCTTTCTGGTTGGAATCATATTCATGATTCTGGCTGTTTTCGGTGTGAACCGCTTCCATAAGGCCCTGAACCGTATGCATGCGGCGGCCATGGGGGATACGCTGGGGATCCTGTTTGTATTTGCAGGACTGATTGTGATGAAGGGATTCTCCATGGATTCCCTTAAACTGTTCCTGGTCATCCTTTTTTTCTGGTCGGCAGGACCTGTGTCAGGCCATATGATAAGCAGGCTGGAGGCCATGACAGATGAGGAATTGGGGAAAATCCTGATAATACGGAAGACGGGGAAGGAACGGGGATATGGGGAGGAAGAGTGCAGTGCGGACGGATGCGGTGTAGGCGGATATTGTGCAGTAGGGTACGGTGCAGACGGATGTGGTGCGGATGGATGCGGTGCGGATGGATGTGGTGCGGATGGATGTGGTACGGATGGATGCGGTGCAGACGGATGTGGTGCAGACGGATGCGGTGCAGATGCGTGTGAGGCAGAAGGATACAGCGCAAAAACATGCATGACAAAGACGCACAATGCAGAAAATCACAATGCAGAAAATCGCAACGCAGAAAAGCACAACGCTCCGGCAAAGGAGGAAAGCACAGATGAGGTTATTTGAAATCATACTTCTAATCAGCCTGGTAGTATGCGCGGTATCGGTTGGGTTTGCCAGGGATTTGCTGACCTCGATTGTTATTTTCATGTCCTACAGCCTTATTATGTGTGTTATATGGATCCTGCTCCAGTCTCCGGACCTGGCTATTACGGAAGCGGCTGTGGGAGCCGGGGTTACCAGCATCCTGTTTTTCATTACATTGAAGAAAATAAGGGCCATAAGTAAGGCCCGCGATGCAGTGGACGGCGGGACCATCCGAAAGGAGGGCCAGGATGAGCAGGAGAAGGGATAATTATGAGAGTAGCCGGTGGATGAAATTCAGGAAATGGGTGGATGGGGAAGTAGACCCTTTGGATCATGGAATGGAGATAAAGATACCGGGAAATGAAAATGACTGTACAAAAGTTCAGTATACAGCTGAAGCAGGGGGAGAAGGCAGGACAGCCGGAACTGTCAGGGGCGATGAAGTGCTGACAGGCAGCGCCGAACCGGGGATGAAGGCTGTATCCGGGCTTTTGCAGGAGTCTATGAACCAGGAGCCTGCAGACAAAAAAAACATGGACCCAAATCCCATGAATCAAGGGCCTGGAACCCCGCCGTCCGCCGCTCCATCCCTCCTGATCCGCGAAGAACGTGGAATCAGGATTTTCCACCGCTTTTACCAGGTCATGTCGGTGCTTCTGTGCTTCAGCATCATATTTGTCCTGCTGTGGACCATTGCCTATCTGCCGGTATTCGGAAATGCGGGCAATCCGGATAACAATGAGGTGTCGGCGCGCTATATTGAGAAGGGATTGGAGGAAACAGGGGCAGTGAATATTGTGACAGGGATGATACTGGATTACCGTGCCTTTGATACATTTGGGGAATCCTGTGTCCTGTTCATTGCATCCTGCTGCGTGTTTGCGCTGCTGCGGATTGACGCGGCCAGCAGGGACAAGCAGACGGCCAAACGGCTGGCAGAGGCCAACGACCGTTTATTTGAGCCTAAAAATGATATCATCCTTCAAAAATGCGCCTGCGTGCTGGTGCCCCTTATCCTGGTCTTTGGCATCTATATTGTGCTTAACGGCCACCTTTCGCCGGGCGGGGGATTTTCGGGCGGGGCGGTTCTGGGATCCGGACTGATCCTTTATCTGAATGCATTTGGTTTTCAGAAGACAGAACGCTTTTTTACGGAAAAGGTTTACCGCAGGATTACGCTGGCGGCCCTGACATTTTACTGCCTGGCTAAGAGTTATTCTTTTTATACGGGAGCCAATCATCTGGAGAGCCATATTCCGTTAGGGACACCGGGCGCAATTTTAAGCAGCGGCCTGATCCTTCCCCTGAACATCTGCGTGGGCCTGGTTGTGGCCTGCACCATGTATGCATTTTATACCCTGTTCCGGAAGGGAGGTATGTAGGATGGTTTCACATCTGTTCATGAATGTGGAAGAAACCGTGTCGGTCATCCTGTTCGGCATCGGATTTACCATGCTTTTGCTGCACCAGAACCTGATTAAGAAAATCATGGGCATGAATATCATGGATACGGCCGTGTACCTTTTCCTGGCCGCCAAGGGGTATATCCGCGGCAGGATGGTGCCCATTGTGGTGGATGGGGTCAGGGAGGTGTCGGCCTACATCAATCCGGTACCCAGCGGCCTTGTGCTCACCGGAATCGTGGTTTCGGTGAGTACCACGGCCTTGATGCTGGCTTTGACCATACGGCTTTATGAGCGGTATGGTTCCCTTGATCTGGATGAGATCCTTACACGGGCAAAGGAGGAAGAAAAGGCATGACACTTGTGCAGAATTTTCCTTTCTTTTCCATCATCATCGCCATGTTTTCCGGCATCCTTTCCCTGGCCCTATCCGGCAGGCGGGCCAGGAACGTAAGCCTGGGCGCAATCAGCATTGTGACGGTTATGTCCTTTGCTGTGTTCCTGTACTGTATGGATGCGGGGGAAAGCTATACCTACATGATGGGGCATTTTCCTGCGCCATGGGGAAATGAAATCCGGGCAGGGGTCCTGGAAGGGCTGACTGCAACGGTATTTGGCGTGGTAATGCTGCTCTCGGTTGTGGGCGGCATGGACCATACGTATGAGGATGTGGAGGGGACCAAGCTTAACCTGTTTTTCATTATGATTGACATGATGCTCAGCTCCCTGCTGGCCCTGATTTATACCAATGACCTGTTTACCGCTTATGTGTTTGTGGAAATCAATACCATAGCGGGCTGCGGGCTTATCATGATACGGCAGAAGGGGCGGAGCCTTTCCGCGGCCATCCGTTATATGATCATGAGCCAGCTGGGATCGGGCCTGTTCCTGATTGGCCTGAGCCTGCTCTATGATGTGACCGGACATCTGCTCATGAGCCCGGCCAAGGAGGCCGTGGCCCTGATAGAGGCAACCGGGAAGTACGGGATTCCCATGCTTGTCATCCTTGCGGTCATCAGCGTGGGCCTTGCCATCAAAAGCGGCCTGTATCCGTTCCATTACTGGATACCGGATACGTATGGCTATGCCACGCCAACGGCCAGCGCAATCCTGTCCGGCCTGGTGTCCAAGGGATATATATTCCTGCTGATTAAGATATTTTACAGGGTGCTTGGACGGGAAAATGTGATTGCCAGCCAGATTGTGAATGTCCTTTACCTGTTCGGCCTGGCGGGAATGATCATGGGGTCGGTGCACGCCATCATGGAGGAGGATACAAGGCGGATGATAGCCTATTCCTCAGTGGCCCAGATTGGCTATATCTATATGGGAATCGGCCTGGGAACCCAGGCCGGGATGGTGGCGGCCGTATTCCACATGTTTACCCATTCCGCCACCAAGGCCCTTCTGTTCATCAGCGCGGTGGGGCTGTATGAGGTTTCGGGAGATAAAAAGGATTACCGCAGCCTGCGTGGGGCAGGATACCGCAATCCCCTGGCTGGAATCGGTTTTGCAGTGGGGGCGCTGTCCATGGTGGGATTTCCCATGCTGGCGGGATTCATTTCCAAGCTGCTTTTTGCCACCTCGGCGCTTCAAAGCCCCCACAAGATGATACCCACCCTGATTGTGCTGGCTGTCAGTACCACCCTGAATGCCATCTACTTCCTCCGGCTGGTCATCACCCTTTATTCGGGCGGTGGAAGTGAGAGGAAGGGGAAGGCGAGTTCCTGGAAGCTCAGGGCAGCTATCCTGTGCTTTATCCTGCTGAACCTGGTGCTGGGGCTTAAATCCCAGCCGGTTGTACAGGCTATCTGGGACGGGCTTGCCATGTTTGATTAAAAGGAGATACCATATGGACGGAAATGTGATATTGCTGCTGCCGGTCCTGATTCCCATTGTAATGGGGAGTCTGGTCCTGACAGTAAAGGGATTCAGGAAAAACAGGAATGTGCTGATTGCAGCCGTGGCCGGAACCCTGGCCGCGGGCGTCCTTCTGACATGGGCGGCCCTGCTGACAGGCGGGCGGCTTACGCTGTGGCAGATGACGGAGCATATAACGGTTGCACTGGCAGTGGATGGGGTCGGCAGGCTGTTTGCCGCCCTGACATCAGGTATCTGGCTTCTGGTGGGGATATACTCCTTTTCCTATATGACCCATGAAAAGGATGAATTCCGTTTTTTCGGCTTTTACCTGATTGTGCTGGGGGTCCTGATTGCACTTGATTTTTCTGCCAACCTGGTCACCTTCTACGTGTGTTATGAGATGATGACGCTGACCTCCCTGCCCCTGGTGCTGCATGAGATGACAAAGGAAGCAGTGATGGCAGGGCTTAAATACCTGTTTTATTCTGTGGCCGGCGCATTCCTTGCACTGTTTGGCATATTTTACCTGTACTCAGTGGCGGAAAGCCTGACGTTTACCCCGGGCGGGGTTGCCATGGGATTACCTGCCAATGGCCATGATGGGCTGTTCCTGGGGGCTGTGTGCTGCATGCTGGTGGGATTTGGGACCAAGGCAGGCATGTTTCCGCTGCACGGCTGGCTGCCCACGGCCCATCCTGTGGCCCCGGCGCCTGCCAGCGCCGTACTTTCAGGGCTGATTACCAAGTCAGGCGTGCTGGCGCTCATCAGGGTTGCGTATTACATTGTGGGACCGGACCGGCTGAGGGGGACATGGGTCCAGGATGTGTGGATGTTCCTTGCCCTTCTGACCGTGTTCATGGGTTCCATGCTGGCGTATAAGGAGCCGGTGCTCAAGAAACGCCTGGCGTATTCCACGGTGAGTCAGGTGTCGTATATCATATTCGGTCTGGGACTTTTTAACGGGACAGGCTTTGTGGGTGCTTTGTCACATGTGGTATTCCATTCCCTGGTGAAGAACGGGCTGTTCCTGGCAGCCGGGGCAGTCATCTTTAAAACCGGGTGGACCAGGACCAGTGAAATGGACGGGCTGGGCCGGGTGATGCCTGTGATGCTGGGATGCTATACCCTGGTTTCCCTGGCCCTGATCGGGATTCCCCCGGCCAGCGGTTTTGTAAGTAAATGGTATCTTGCCACCGGCGCCCTGGCTTCCGGTACAGGTGTCTGGTCCTGGCTTGGCCCGGTCATCCTGTTAATCAGCGCGCTGCTGACAGCGGGGTATCTTCTGCCCCTGGCCATAAGGGGATTCTTCCCGGGGGCGGATTTTGATGAAGGGGAGATACGGGCCAGGGGTCTTGCGGGCCAGGAGCCTTCCTGGCTTATGATGGTTCCCATGCTGGCACTGACCGCAGGGGCAATCCTCTTTGGCTGCTTCCCGGGACCATTGATATCCATGCTTAAGTCCATTGCAGCTACAGTGCTTTGACGGAGGTTGGCATATGAGCAGAATGTTACTGGCGGTTCCGGCGCTCCTTCCCATTGTCGGGGGTGTGGTCCTGCTGATCATGAATCATTTTAAGGGAAATGCCGTCTTCCGGTACAGGGGGCTGGCATTGTTTGTGGAAGGGATTACCCTGGTGAACAGCCTGGTCATTGGGTGGCTGATTGTCCATAAGGCGGGAACCGGTGAGCAGATGGTGCTGTTTAAGCTCTATGGCGACCTGAGGGTCATGTTCAGCCTGGACGGTCTGGGCAGTGTGTTTGCCGGGCTGATTGCGTTCCTGTGGCCCCTGGCGGTGCTGTATTCGTTTGAGTATATGAGGAATGAGGAGAGGCAGACGGTTTTCTTTGCCTATTATCTGATGACCTACGGTGTGACGGTGGGAATTGCGTTCGCAGGGAATCTGGTAACCCTGTACCTGTTTTATGAGCTGCTGACCCTTGTGACCTTTCCGCTGGTGCTTCATCCCATGACGAAGGCAGCGGTGCGGGCAAGCAGGAAGTACCTGTATTATGCCATTGGCGGTGCGGCTTTTGCATTTATCGGAATCATATTCGTACTTAATTTCTCTACCACGGGCAATACCCAGTTTGTGCCGGGGGGAATCATGGATGCGGTGGCAGGGCAGACAAGGAGGGGGACACTGTTATTTGTGTATGTGCTGGCATTTTTCGGATTTGGCGTAAAGGCCGCGCTCTTTCCCTGCCATGGCTGGCTACCGGATGCCACGGTGGCGCCCACGCCGGTCACGGCCCTGCTTCATGCGGTGGCAGTGGTGAAGTCCGGCGCATTTGCAGTCATGCGCCTTACCTATTACAGCTTTGGCACCGCCCTTTTAAGAGGGAGTTTTGCCCAGTATATTGTCATGGGGGCAGCCATGGTAACCGTGGTTTATGGTTCCACCATGGCGGTGAAGGAGATTCACTGGAAACGGAGGCTGGCTTATTCCACCATCAGCAACCTTTCCTATATCCTTCTTGGGACTGCCATGATGAGCCCTTTGGGGCTGATTGCAGCCATGAGCCATATGGTGTTCCATGCTTTTATGAAAATCTGCTCCTTCTTCTGCGCAGGGGCAGTGATGCACCAGTCCGGGAAGACCTATGTCTATGAACTGGACGGCATGGCCAGGAAAATGCCGGTTACCTTTGCATGTCTCACCATTGCCAGCATATCCCTGGCAGGAATCCCTCCTTTTGCCGGATTCATAAGCAAATGGAACATTGCCCAGTCAGCCTTTGACTGCGGCCGGATCCTGAGCGGGGCGGGAAACGGGGGATACTGGCTTCCCTATGCAGGGGCGTGTGTGCTGCTGTATTCAGCGCTGATGACAGCGGTTTACATGTTTACGGTCCTGGTAAGGGCGTATTTCCCAAAGGAAGGGACGGTTCCCGGCGGGGATGTGAGGGACCCCAACTGGATGATGCTGGTTCCCCTCCTGATTTTCGCAGGTGTGATTATCTGTTTCGGGTTTCATTCCGTTCCGCTGATGAAGATATTGTGGGCAATAGGAGGTAAGGCAGGATGATGGATACAATGGACCTGGTGATTCCGGGATTCTGCGGCATGGGAATGCACCTGAGGCTGGATGGCTTCAGGCTGGTTTACGTGCTCATAGCCATTGTGATGTGGACGGTGTGCGGCCTGTTTTCCCTGGAATATATGAGGCATTATGAGAAGCGCGGAAGATATTATGTTTTTTTCTGGATAACCTTCCTGGCAACGGCAGGCGTATTCCTGTCAGCGGACCTGTATACCACTTTCATATTTTTTGAAATCATGTCATTTACCTCCTATGTGTGGGTGGCCTTTGATGAGAAGAAGGAAAGCCTGAGGGCGGCCGGGACCTACCTGGCAGTGGCGGTGATTGGCGGACTTGTCATGCTCATGGGGCTGTTCCTGCTGTATGATATGACCGGCACCCTTGAAATCGATGGACTGGCCGGGGCCGCGGAAACTATATTATCCGGAAATGGGGTATATGGCTCTCAGGGGCCTGTGAGGCTGTACGTGGCCGGAGGGCTTTTGCTGTTTGGGTTTGGGGCCAAGGCAGGCTGTTTCCCGCTTCATATCTGGCTTCCCAAGGCGCATCCGGTGGCTCCAGCCCCTGCCAGCGCCCTGCTGTCCGGGATACTGACAAAGGCAGGTGTGTTCGGAATCGTGATTGTGTCCTGCGTGATGTTCCAGGCAGATAGGAACTGGGGCCTGCTGGTTGCCGTGCTGGGATTCATCACCATGTTTCTGGGCGCCCTGTTGGCCCTGTTTTCCGTTAATCTCAAGCGGACCCTGGCATGTTCCTCTGTGTCGCAGATAGGATTCATCCTCACAGGTACAGGGATGTGCTGCCTGCTAAAGTCCGTGGGCGCCGGCAATGGGCTGGCTGTCCGCGGTACCTTCCTCCATATGGTGAACCATTCCATGTTTAAGCTGGTACTGTTCCTGTGTGCGGGCGCGGTGTTCATGAACCTGCACCAGCTGGACCTGAACGATATCAGGGGATTTGGAAGGAGGAAGCCGGCCCTCCTGTTCTGTTTCCTCATGGGGGCCTTGGGCATCAGCGGGATTCCCATGTGGAGCGGATATGTGAGCAAGACATTGCTCCATGAGGGGATTGTGGAATACGGGGAAATGCTGGCGCAGGGGATAGGAACGGCTTTTGGCGGGGGGATTGGGTCTGCGGGAGGGGGAACCTATCTCGCTGGCGGTATATATGGATTGGGCGCGGTTCTTGGATCCCCAGCCCTGTGGAAGGCGGCAGAGTGGCTGTTCCTGTTAACGGGCGGAATGACACTGGCTTATATGCTGAAGCTGTTCATTGCCCTTTTCGTGGACCGGCATCCGGTGCGGCAACAGGAATTTGATGCCATGTCCTCGGGCTATATGAATCCGGTGAGCCGGGCGGCACTGTGTATTTCTGCGGCGGTGATTCCGGTATTCGGGTCATTCCCTCAGCTGTTCATGGACCGGGCGGCGGATTTGGGGCAGGGATTTTTTCATGGGGATTTGCCGGGGCATAAGGTTTCCTACTTTGCGGCTGGGAACCTGAAGGGGGCTGCAATTACCATTGGCATAGGGATTGTGCTGTACGTGGTTGTGGTGCGCGGCCTGCTGATGGAGAAGGCGGAAGTTGGGGAACAGGTGGAGAATCGGGGGATTGATAGTGGGGTCGATGGAAGAGTCGATAGTAGAGCCAATGGAGGAGTCGATAGCGGAGTCAATGGAGGAGCCGATAGCGGAGCCGATGGAGGGGCCGATAGTGGAGTTAATAGAGGAGCCGATAGCGGAGTCAATAGAGGAGCCGATAGCGGAGCCGATAGTGGAGTTAATAGCAGAATCAATAGAAAACTTGGCAGCGTGTACAGATATGTGGACCGCTGGCCTAAGTGGCTGGATTTAGAGGAACTGGTTTACCGCCCGATTCTGGCAGTGGCGCTTCCGGGCATATTTGGAGCCGTCTTCCGGTTTATCGACCGGTATCTGGTGTCCACGGCTGTGAATCTGTTCCTTCAGATATCCGCGGTCCTGTGCCGTACCCTTGACCATATGGCGGATGGCATCATCCTGCTGGCCAGGAAGACTACCCACAGGCAGAGGAATGGGGAAAAGGTCCTGGGCGGAAATGACAGGTTGGCTTTTATCCTGGGACATTTTATTGATGATGTGGCCATCCTTGGACGCCGCCTGCCGGGAAGAAGGAAAGAGCGGGAAGGAAAAGATTCTGTCATTCCCCGCCTGATTGAGGGGGAGGAAGTGCTGAAACGTACCGGAAAGCTGGTGGAGGAAAGTTTTTCATTTGGACTTATGCTGTTTTGTATCGGACTTTGCCTGACGCTGGGATATCTGCTGGTGGTGTTTTTTAGGGGATAGGATTTTCAGGTAATAGGTTTTTTGAATAATAGGATTTCAGAAGGCAGGGCAACTGACTTAGCCAGCTTCCCCAGGTAAAAAAATACCTATTTACCAAAAATGGAAAATATAAAAGGGCAATTTGCTGCAGTAAAAGCCGGGAAAAAGGACAGGGGGCCAATGATATCCGATATTGGATATCATTGGCCCCCGCATTATCTATTTTTGATAATCTTCCTTCTATGTTAATGAAATTAAAACTTTACTACTATTTAAAACCGTGTTAGAATTAAAATCGTGAGTATGTAAAGTATACGTAAAGATAAAGTAAAGAATAAGAGAGTAGGTAAAAAAGAATTATGGATATGTCGTTTTCCTTTTTCCTGCGGCAGCTGATGACGAATCCGGCCTTATTGATAACGGTATTGCTGACCTTGGGGGTCATCTGTGTGAATGGTATCACGGATGCGCCCAATGCCATTGCCACCTGTGTATCAACCAGGTCCCTGGATGTCAATGTCGCTATTGTCATGGCTGCTGTGTGTAACTGCGCCGGAATCGTGGTCATGACCATGATTAATGCAACGGTTGCTTCCACCATTACCAACATGGTTAATTTTGGAGATGATACTTCCATTGCCCTGGTGGCATTGTGCGCGGCCCTGTTTTCCATTGTGGTGTGGTCTTCCTTCGCAGTGTCCATCGGCTGTCCCACCAGTGAGAGCCATGCGTTGATTGCCGGCCTGACAGGCGCGGCGATTGCAATCAGGGGCGGATTCTCAGCCATCAATGGGGCTGAGTGGATGAAAGTAGTTTACGGCCTGGTGTTTTCCGTGTTACTTGGATTCTTCAGCGGATATTTATCCTGCAAGCTGGTTTCCTGGACATGCCGTAACATGGACAGGCGCAGGACCACCGGATTCTTCAAGTATGCACAGATTGGCGCGGCCGCGGCCATGGCCTTCATGCACGGCGCCCAGGACGGGCAGAAGTTCATGGGTGTCATGCTTCTCGGAATCTGTATGGTAAATGGCAGCAGCAGTACGGCAGGCGTACGTTTTCCGCTGTGGATGCTGCTTCTGGGTTCCGCGGCCATGGCGCTGGGAACTTCCATAGGAGGAAAGAAAATCATTAAATCCGTTGGAATGGACATGGTCCGTCTGGAGAAGTATCAGGGCTTTTCCGCTGATATGGCAGGAGCCGCCTGCCTGCTTGGCTTTTCCATGTTTGGTATCCCTGTGAGCACCACCCACACCAAGACCACCGCCATCATGGGCGTAGGCGCCGTGAAGCGGCTGTCAGCCATTAACTTCGGGGTGGTTAAGGATATGGTGATGACCTGGATCATGACCTTCCCGGGCTGCGGCCTCATAGGATTCCTCATAGCTAAACTGTTCATGATGCTGTTCCACGGTTAGATAAAGGAGAAGATGAGATGTCTAAGAAAAGCGATAGTTACTATTTTCAGAACTTTATAGAATGTGTCCAGTGCGGCTGCGAGGCGGCAAAGATGCTGGAGGAAAACCTGATGAGCTTTGATGCGGGATGCCTGCAGGAGAAACTGGACGAGCTTCACCAGATTGAGCATGATGCGGACAAGAAAAAGCATGAGATGATGGGAGTGCTGGTCAAGGCATTCATCACACCCATTGAGCGCGAGGACATCATCCTTTTGAGCCAGAGCATTGATGAGGTGACGGACAAGATTGAGGATGTGCTGATCCGCATTTACATTAA
Organism: Enterocloster sp. OA13; assembly: GCF_022440595.1. NCBI lineage: Bacteria > Bacillati > Bacillota > Clostridia > Lachnospirales > Lachnospiraceae > Enterocloster > Enterocloster sp. OA13. The sequence goes on from NZ_JAKNTF010000001.1 coordinate 6,726,204, forward strand.
TAATGTGCATGACATCAAGCCGGAAGCGGTTGCATTTACCAAGGTAATCATCCGCTGCTGCCAGGCATTAAAGGAAGTGATGGAGGAGTTCTGCGACTTTCAGAAGTCCAAGACACTGCACGGGCTGATTATTGAGATTAATGCCCTGGAAGAGGAAGGCGACCGCCTGTTCATTGATTCCATGCGTAAGCTCCACACCGAGGAGAAAGACCCCATTCAAATCATTGCATGGAGGGAAATTTACGTCTACCTGGAGAAATGCTGCGATGCCTGTGAGCATGTGGCGGATATTGTGGAAAGCGTAATAATGAAGAACACCTGATGTACTGAACGTTTTAAATATATGATATGGTAAGGCATTGTTCCTGTGATAAAACAGGGGCAGTGCCTTTTTCACATTGTTAACACAAATTTAACAAAAGCCTGACACATTTTCCCGCTAACATAATAAAAAATCAAATTCATCAGGGGCAGTCATGATGTCCCCGGAAGGAGGAACGATGGCGCAGGAAGTATTCAAACGGTATGAGAAAAAATATCTGCTGACACAGGAACAGTATCAGAAGCTTATGCTGATTCTGGGCGGGGTCATGGATATGGATGTATATGGCCATCACACCATCTGCAATATTTATCTTGACACTCCGGATTATGAGCTGATCCGCACTTCCATTGAGAAGCCGGTCTATAAGGAAAAGGTGAGGCTGCGGTGTTATGGCGCCAGGGGAAATGACAGCTCCCCGGTGTTTCTGGAACTCAAGAAAAAGTATGATTCCGTGGTCTACAAGCGCAGGGTGGGGATGGATATGGAAACAGCCAGAAGATATGTCTGCTATGGAATCCATCCAGGGCAGGACGGACAGATTTTCAGGGAGGTGGATTATGCCGTCAGGCGGTACGGTCTGCGGCCCATGGCCTACATTTCCTATGAAAGGGACGCCTATACCTGCCAGATGGACCGGGAACTGAGGATTACCTTTGATAGCAGCATCCTGGGGCGGCTGGGGGACCTGGATCTGCGGGTGGAACCTTACGGTAAATGCCTTCTGCCACAGGAGCAGATCCTGATGGAGGTTAAGATACCAGGCGCCATGCCGGTATGGCTGAGCAGGATTTTTGCTGAGCAGGGGATTTTTCCGTCAGCCTGCTCGAAATACGGGACATTTTATGAAACCTATATCTACCCGGCAAGGATGACGGGATATGAAGAAATGGCGGGTTATCACACAACGCGGCAGGAATATATGCAAGGAGGGATTATCTGTGCTTGAGAGCATTTTGAATGAAACGGCAAGCAGCATTACCATGACACATATGGCAGTCTGCACGGCGGTATCCCTGGGATTGGGATTCGTGCTGGCAGGAATCCACACATACAGGAACCAGAGCAGCAGGAATTTCCTTATGACGCTGGTGCTGCTGCCGGTAATCGTGCAGATGGTCATCATGCTGGTAAACGGAAATCTGGGGACGGGCGTGGCTGTCATGGGGGCGTTCAGCCTGGTGCGTTTCCGCTCCATGCCGGGCAATGCAAGGGAAATCAGCAGTGTATTCCTGGCAATGGCGGTTGGCCTGGCAGATGGGATGGGATACATAGGAATCGGGATATTGATGATGGCAGTGGTGGGGATAGTGACAGTCATACTCTTAAAGATACCGGACGGCAGCGGCCAGCTTCTGGGCCGTGAGTTGAGGGTTACGATACCGGAAAACCTGGATTACTGCGGCATTTTCGATGATATTTTTATGAAATATACGAAAAAGGCTGAGATGGTGCGGGTAAAGACCGTGAACATGGGAAGCCTGTATGAACTGAGTTATATGCTGGTGCTTAAGTCTCAGGAAATCGAAAAAGTCATGCTGGATGAGATACGGTGCAGGAATGGGAATCTGACCATTGTATGCGGACGGATGGCAGCGGGAAATGAAAATCTGTAAGGAAGGTGGATGAAGGAATGAGGAAAAAAGGCATGGAGGATACAAATAAGGGTGGGAAATATGGTAAAAGGTCCGTGAGAAGGGCAGCCACGGTGCTGGCTGTGCTGATGGCGCTGCAGCTTACCGGGTGCCAGGGGAATAACGGTACGGGGAATGCTGGAGCGGATCATGTTGGCGGTACGGGCAGTGAAGGTAATGGTAGTGGATTGGATGGTAATTCCCAGGCCATGGGCGGGGAGGATGAAAGCGGGGATGTTGGGGGCAGTGGAGGTGGTAATGCCGGGAATGGGGGGACTTTTGATGGGAGTCTGGCTGGTATGACTGGAAAAACGGCGGTTTATGAGGAGGAGGATTTGGACGCTGGGTGGAGTGAAGAGGAGTCGGTTGTCATTACATGCGATGGGACTGAGGTGGTGATGGAGGATGGCGGCGTTGAGGAAACGGGAAACGCGGCGGCGGAAAGCGGGATTATCCGGATAACCGCAGCAGGAACCTATATCTTGAGAGGGACCTATAACGGGCAGATTCAAGTTGATGCGGGAAAGGATGACCTTGTAAGGCTTGTCATGGATGGATTCAACATTTCCAATGAAAGTACATCTCCTATATATGGGAAACAGAGTGGGAAGATTGTGCTGATTCTGGCGGACGGTACAGAAAATACCGTGACAGACGGAACCGGGTATGTGTTTGAGTCAGCGGATGAGGATGAACCGGATGCAGCCATATTCAGTAAGGATGACCTGACCATAAATGGGCAGGGGACCTTGACCGTGGAAGGTAATTACAGCAATGCAATACGTACAAAGGATAACCTGAAGGTGATATCCGGTACCTTTAATATCACGGCGGTGAAGGATGGGCTGAAAGGAAAGGATTCCGTATCCATCAAGGACGGAATCATGCAGATTAAGACAGGTCAGGATGGGATTAAATCCAGCAATGAGAAGGATTCGGAACAGGGATATGTGGTGATAGAAGGGGGAACGATTACAATCCAGGCAGGTGATGATGGAATCCACGCTGAAACATGGCTTACGATTTCCGGGGGAAATATTGATATCCGGGAAAGCTATGAGGGCTTGGAGGGACTGAAGGTGGATATAAATGGAGGAACCATAAAAATCAAATCCACGGATGATGGTATCAATGCGGCGGGAGGAGACGGAGGAACAGGGCAGGAACAGGCGGAAACGGGACAGGAACGGAGGGACGCAGGGGAAGCGCGGGTGGAATTAGGAGAGAACGGGCCGGAATCAGGACAGGCGCGGGCGGAATCAGGGCAGGCGCGGGCGGAATCAGGGCAGGACCAGGCAGAGCCGGGACAGGAACAGACGGGCCGGCAACGGGCAGATATGGGGAAGGCATTGGAGAAGATGGGCGATGAACATCAGAAAATGCAGAATAATCCGGAAGCATATGTGCGTATTACCGGGGGTACCATAGAGGTAGATGCCATGGCAGATGGAATTGACTCCAATGGAAACCTCTATGTGGAAGGCGGAACCATCTACATAAACGGCCCTGTCAGCGATGGGGATGGAGCACTTGATTATAATGGGACAGCAGTTATCAACAATGGTATTTTCGTGGCAGCGGGAAGTTCCGGGATGATGCAGGGATTTTCGGAAGAGTCCGGGCAGAATGTCCTGATTGCATACTACAGCGAACGCCAGGAGGCAGGAACTTCTGTCATATTGACCGATGAAAGCGGCAGGGAACTGCTCAACTTCACACCAGAAAAAGAATTTTCCTGTATACTGATCAGCATGCCGGATTTGGAGCAGGGGAAGACATACAGATTATCCACGGCAGATGCTTCGGAAGAAGTTGTACTGGACGGCGTCGTCACCCAGCTGGGGGAACGGACAGGAGGCCATGACAGGGGGCGCGGTCCTGGCAGCGGAACCGGGAACGGAAGCGAGGCAATGTCAGGAGGAAGGACAGGCAGACCTGGAAAAGGAAGGTCACAAGATAGTGATAATGAAAGTTGACCATGCACAAGTTACCGGCAGATGATGGGAAGGGATGGAAATAGCATATCAAAATGCCTGGGCGTGTTATCCGTGCCCAGGCATACTGACATTATCCGAATATTGATAATATAGAGCGTATTAAAGTCCATTCTCACTATCGGTACGTATTAATAGACATTGGCTGCTGTTCTGACCAGCTTTTCCAGCAGTGACTGCATTTTTGGTATGACGGGGTGACCGGACAGCCCGTACTCTTGTGCCATATTATCCAACCTTGGGAATGCCAGCCAGGTACTGCCGGCCTCATCTTCCCAAATTGAAATCCGGAGGGGCAGCTCCAGGGAAATGCTCTGGTCAGCCTGCATAAGTCCTGTGCCCACCTTGGGCGAACCGAATACAAGGACGGTTGTGGGGCGCAGGGTAAGACCTGCGTCTGCAGCATTTTTTGCATGGTCAAATTTGGCGAAGAGAGGGATGTCCTGGGCTTTGAGGGCGTTTTCCAGACGTTCAACTGTTTCCTTTACAGGAAGCTGGCCTTCCGTCAGATACAGGCGGTTGTCGTCGTAATTGGTGGACAGAAGGTCTCCGTATGCCCCGGCAATCCTGCGTCCAAGATTGGTAAAATCCACCCCTTCCCTGTTGGCCAGCAGGGTGACGCAAACCAGTTCCGAGGAATCTGTGAAACGGCTGAGGAAGGAAGAGTAGCCGGGAACAGAACCCTTAATATCCATCAGTCCTCTGTGATGGTAAAACTGCCAGCCAGCCACAGCAGGTACCGTCCGCCCATCCGGCAGTTTCCATGGTGCGTATATCAATGCCCGGTTTTCGGGATTATGTATCAGCACAGAACCAGCCAGCCCAATGTCCCAATGTGAGATATCCTGGGCAGATGCCCATATGTCGGAGAACCCGGGGAGGGAGGCTGCGTCAGCCGGATTAAACAGTGTATCGTCCTCATGGTAAGAAGCGGCTGGTTCGGTGAAATACCATTTCAGGTATTGGTTAATGTTTGTCCTATGGGAATATGTAAATATAAATACATATCCTATACTGTAACTATAATACTTACAGTTTGGTTTGTCAAGGGATCCAGACATATTTTAACAGCCTTGCTGGAATAAAGACACAGTTGCATAAAAATGGATAATGAATTATAATGTAACAAGTGCAGGAAGTTTTGATTCTGCCCTGAATAGAGCAGATGCGGTGGTTGATGAAAGGAGATTCAACATGAAGAAACGTTTGGCAATGACATTGACAGCCTTGGCGCTGAGTGTGATTATGGCAGTACCCGCCTATGCAGGTACATGGAAATATGTGAATGATCAATGGAAATATCAGAGAGGTGCTAACAAATTTGCTTACAATGAGTGGGTTAAGGATAATGGGAACTGGTACTATCTTGATAAAGATGGTTATATGAAGACCGGCTGGCAGCAGATAAACGGCATATGGTATTATATGGATCAGTCAGGCGTTATGCAGAACGGCTGGTTCAAGGACAATGACAAGTGGTATTTCCTGCTTCCAAACGGGGCAATGGCAGTCAATACAACAATCGACGGCCGGCAGCTTGGACAGGACGGCGTATGGGTTCCGGCAGAGGGACAGGTAGAGCCTGCCAACACCATGGACCTTAACACCCCTTACCTGATTCAGAATATGTCAGAGGGATTTTCCACAAAAGGATATAATATAATTACTTCCGGCAAGAATGCCAGCGGGGAACGCTGGACCAATGCAATCCGTCTGAAAGGAAAAGGCAGCTATGTAAAGTATGACACCAAGGGTGAATATAAGCTGCTTGCAGGAGCCGTGGCCCCGTCATCCCAGTTTGACAGCGCCCTGATGGCAAGGATAACGGTGTATGGGGATAATGATACGGTCCTTTATACATCACCGGATATCCATTATAATGAAAAGACCATTTATTTCGGCGCGGACGTTTCCGGACAGAACACGGTGCGCGTGGAGGTTTCCCTGGTGACGGATAATTTCTATGATGACCCGGTTATATTGATGGATGGGCTGGCTGTTTATAAGTAGGTAAATATATAAAGAAGTAAAAGACGGACGGAAAGAAAGTTAAACTGTAAATATAATTAAACAGGCACTGCTTTGAAAGACAATTCATGGCTGTGCCTGTTTTATATATCATATCAATATAGGAAGTGATTTAAAATTTATTTAGCTCCTTCATCAATGATTTATTACAAGAGCCCTTGGGCATTGCGCAAATGAATTGATGATAGAAATTTGAAAGACTGTTGAATGAGCCGGCTAATATAAAACTTTAATATCAGACTGCTCTAATTTTTCCATAATGTCATCCGAAGGCTTTTTGTCCGTGATTAAATAGTCAAATTCATCGAAAGATGCCAGGCGTTCAATAACGGTTTTTTTATCAAATTTACTATTATCTGCCAGAACATAAACTTTTTCCCCGCAAGTAAGGATCATACGCTCGGCTTCCGTAAGATGGGCCATTGCCGTAATGGAGCGGGAAGCTAGGGAAATCCCGTCTGCCCCTATAAATACCTTGTTGACAAGGGCTGATTCAAACAGATTTTTACATTGGGCACTGTAAACGGCACCAGATCTGCTGTGAATGATTCCCCCGCTCAAATATATCTCTATATTTTCTTCTTCCATAAGCTCAACTGCCACATAAGCAGAGTCGGTTATGACGGTGAGGTTGTCCATGCCATGTAGTAATTTGGCTAAAAACAGAGTTGTGGAACCACATCCCAAGGCGATTACATCGCCATTTTTAATTAACTTACGTGCCCTTTGGGCAATTCTGCTTTTTTGGACAATATTGTTTACATTGGGCTTGATTTCCAAAGAAAGGCAGTTTTCTTTCTGAAGCGATTTTACACCGCCATGGGTCCGTATGGCCAGGCCTCTTTGTTCCAGGGACTCCAATGCCCTTCGCACGGTAGATGGAGATAATTGGAATCTGTCAACCATATCAGCTACAGTTACATTGCCATTTTGCTCAATATAATCAATTAGTTCTTCTAGTCTGGAATTCATATATTCTTTTGAGCGTCGCATCAGGCGTTCCCCTTTCCTTTTGTGATAGAAGTATAAAACGGTTAAAAGCCTATGCATAGTTTATCATGTAAAGAAGATTTCAACAACTGCATATGTTTTATTTTAGCAGAAAAGCGAAGATGTTTCTGTCCTTCTTCCCACAGGATTGGAGGATGAAAAGTTAAAAGTTCCAAAAAGAATGGGTTATATATGACTGTATAGTCATTAAAAAGAGCTATAATCTTTTTGTTTAGCAAAAAATATTGTAATAATGACTAAAAAGTCAAAAAATACGATTGAGTTATTGACATTAATTTGAGGATTGTTATAATTAAATTAACTTGTTTTTGTGAAAAAGGCTTTTAAGTGTTGAAAAAAATGGGTTTTTATGTAGAAATATAATAAAAATCAATTAGCGATTGATGATTTGATGAAAGATGTGGGGGTGAAATAAATGATTGATTAGTCATATAATGGCGGCGTAATTAAAACTTGATATATAGGTTGTTCTTAAAAGGAGGGGTATTTTGGAGATTTTTATGGCATTTTTTTTGGGCGGTTGGGTTGCTGCGGCTGGTGTGCTGATAACGATTAAACTTAAAAGGGAACTAAAACAATTGGAAGAAGAGAATCAGGAAACGGACTCAAATACCAGAAGATGAGGAAGATAATATGAATATTTATTTAATAGGTATGATTATTTCCATGGCTCTTTATATTATTATTGGAGGTTTAGTAAGCCGTAAACTAAAAAGTGCGAATGATTTTTATATTGCTGAGGGAAATGCCCCTACTATTTTGATTGTCGGCTCCATTGTTGCTTCATACATAGGATGTGGGGTGTATATGGGGGATGCCGGCGAATGCTATGCTGGTTTCTTTGCAGCACTTTTAACTATTATTACGATGAAGGTGGTAGGCCCTATCTATGGCTCTGTTTTCTTTGGGCGATATCTGCGGAGGAGCGGATGTACAACACTTCCGGAATACTATGGGGTACGTTTTCATTCGACAGCAGTAAGAAAGCTTTCTGCGGTTATTGCTATAATTTCCATGGTCGTGTATCTGCTATCTGTGACACAGGGATTAGGGACCTTGATGTCTTTTGTTACTGGCGCTCCCTACATTATATGTATTGTATTGGTTATGATTACATTCACGCTGATTTCTGCTTTGTCCGGCTCAAAGGGAGTGTTGCTGACCGACACTATTATGTTTGCTGTTTTTTCATCCGCCTCCATTATTGGTTTAGGGTTCATTGTGAAAGCTGCCGGCGGCTGGTTTCCGTCCATTGAAGCACTGGCGAATTTTGATAAGGTGCCCGGGCTGCTGGCTTGGACTTGTAACCTTGATTATATGTATCCTACCGGTATTCAGAATTTTATCTGGGCCTGTGGTTATGGTATTGTATGGGGAGCTATTGCAAGTATTGCACCATGGCAGTCAAGCCGGTATCTGATGGCAAAAAATGAGAGCGTTTGTATACGGTCGGGCGCTTATGCAGCTGTATTCCTATTCTTGATTGAATTTGTGGTAAATATTTCCGGTGTATTTATTAACCGGATTAATCCGGATATCCAGAATCAAAGTCATGCGGTTTTGTGGACTGTCATGAATAAGATGCCTACCATTATCGGTGTGGTATTTCTTACAGGTATGCTTGCGGCAGGGATTTCCTCATCAACCACTTTTCTTTCTCTGATTGGGTCATTTTTTACAGTAGATATTTTAGGGAAAAAGGATAAATCCGATGGTCTTGTCTGGGCCAGGATTGCTATTGTTGCAGCTTCAGCCGCAGTTTTCGTATTAGCCTACGCCAATCCGCCCTCCCTGTTTTGGATTATGTATCTGGGTGCCACTTTGGTGGCCTGCTGCTGGCTTCCAATGTCCTATGCAAGTATTTGGAGCAAGCGGGTCAATAAGTACGGTGCTATCCTGAGTATGTCTTTGGGGTTCGCAGGATGTTTTGGGGTAAAGTTGTTTACAACACTAAAGGGAGGAGGGGTCCCTGTTTATCTGGACAGCGCATTCCTGGGAATGGGACTATCTGTTTTAGGGCTTATCTTGGGTTCTGCTGTAACGAAGGTCACGCCTGCTGAAGAAAATTACAGGAAAATGCTTCACGTACGCCCTCAGACAGAACGGGATATTAAAGAACTGAGAAGTAACATCAAGTATGCCCAGGTATCTATCGTCTTGGGGATTGTCATTACAGTAATACTTCTTGTATTTTGGGCGTTGCCTTATACCAAAGCAGTGGTGCATTAGAAAAATGTTGACCTGGTATGTGGAAAAATTCAGCGGAGGAGAATGGGATGGGTTATTATTTTTTAGGAATTGATCAGGGAACTACAGGTACTACTGCGCTTGTGTTAAATCAAAAGTGGAAGGTCCTGGGCAGAGGATATAAAAAGCATGCGCAGATCTACCCTCATCCTGGATGGGTTGAACATGATCCGGAGGATATCTTTCAAGCCCTTCTGGAAGTTTGCAATGAGGCTGTCCACAATGCCGGAATCTCCTTTAAGGAACTGGCAGGACTGGGACTGGATCATCAGGGTGAGACCTGTACAATGTGGAATGCCAGAACAGGTGAGACGGTTTATAATGCGATTGTCTGGCAGGACAAACGTACTGCCGACCTCTGCAACAATCTGGCCCGGGAACACAGCGGGGAGATTGAGAAAACAACCGGTCTCTACGTAGATGCGTACTTTAGCGCTTCTAAATTTAACTGGATACTTAATAATGTAGAGGGGGTCAAGGAACTGCATTGCAGAGGGGAGCTGCGTGCAGGGACACTGGAGACCTATCTTCTCTGGAGGATTTCAGGAGGAGAAGTATTCGTTACGGATCCTGGTTCCGCAGGCCGTACCTTATTGATGGATATTGAAAAGGCAGTCTGGGATGACAGGATGCTGGAACTGTTTGGGATTCCTATGGGTATCCTCCCTCCAATCGGAGAAACATGTTTTATAAAAGGTCATACCAGGCCGGATGTGTTTTTTGGGGTTTCCATACCTATTTGTGCATCCATTACAGATGGGGCTTCTGCACTTCTGGCACACGGCTGTGTTAATCCAGGAACTATTAAGGTTTCCTATGGAACAGGTTGTTTCGCGAATCTTAACGTGGGAAATAAACCTATATTTTCCCGAAAAGGTCTTATGACTGCCCTGCCATGGCAGATTGACGGAAAAAAATGTTACAGCCTGAACGGAAGCGCCTATATTGCCGGCTCCGGTTTGGAGTGGATGTGTAATAATCTCAGTCTATTAGAAAATCCTGTACAATCGGAGTCAATGGCCCTGTCTGTTCCTGACAGCGCCGGAGTTGTGTTCGTTCCGGCATTTTCCGGATTGGCCGTACCCTGGTGGGACCAGTATGCCAGAGGACTTATGATTGGCCTGACCGGCGGAGTAAGGAAAGAACATATTGTCCGGGCTATGTTGGAGAGTATTGCCCTGCAGGTACTGGATATTATTGAGGTAATGAAACAGGAATCGTCCCTGCCCATTGATTGGGTACGCGTGGATGGCGGGATGGTGGAGAATAAATTTCTTATGCAGCTCCAGGCCGATTTAATGAATATACCGGTAGAGGTTCCGGAAGAGAAGGAAATGAGCGCCTATGGGGCGGCTATCCTTTCAGCATATGCACAAGGGGAGTTTTCAGCGCTCAGTGATATAAAGAATTGTGTGGATTTGAAATACCGTTTTGAACCTGCCATGAGTCAGGATCAGCGTCAGACAACAGTGGAGTTATGGCATCGTGCAGTAGAACGAAGTCTTGGTTGGATACATACAAAATAAAGGGAAGGTAATGTTCGATGGAACAAAAGGAAAAATATGACATAGTAATCATAGGTGCAGGACCTGCAGGACTTGCGGCTGCAATATCTGCAAGAGAATCTGGTGCGGGGGATGTACTTATCATTGAGCGGGATACCCATCCGGGAGGGATACTTCAGCAGTGTATACATCCTGGTTTTGGCTTGGATTATTTTGGGGAAGAGCTGACAGGTCCGGAATATGCTTACAGATTTTTCCGAAAAGCTGCAGAATACGATATAAGCATTCTACTGGATACCATGGTATTGAGTCTTGAAAAGGGGTATATCTGTGCCGTTAATCCACAAAAGGGTATGTTCGAGGTTAACGCAAAGGCTATTGTTTTAGCTATGGGATGCAGGGAAAGGACCCGGGGAGCCATAAAAATCCCAGGAACAAGGGCGGCAGGAATATATACAGCAGGTACTGCCCAGCGTATGCTGAACATAAAGGGGGAACTGGTGGGAAGGAAAATTGTGATTTTGGGTTCAGGTGATATTGGTATGATAATGGCACGCCGCATGACGCTGGAGGGCGCTGAGGTGAGGGCTGTTGTAGAAATACTTCCCTATTTGTCCGGACTTATCAGGAACAAAGTCCAGTGCTTGGATGATTATGGCATACCGCTTAAATTAGCGCATACCATAACTGATATTTCGGGCATAAACAGGGTTGAAAGTGTAACCATATGTAAAGTGGATGATGACAAAATACCAGTGAGGGGGAGTGAGGAAATAATCGAATGTGATACGGTACTGTTATCAGTGGGATTGGTCCCGGAAAATGAGTTGAGTATGGATGCTGGTATTAAGCTTTCCGCTGCAACGAAAGGCCCTGTAGTTGATCAGTTCATGCAGACAAGCATCAAAGGGATTTTTGCATGTGGGAATGTGCTTCATGTCAATGATTTAGTGGATAATGTTACCAGGGAAAGCCAGATTGCAGGAAAAAGTGCAGCTTTATATGCTGCGGACAAACTGCCTCAGATGATACACATAAATACAGTTGCGGGTCAGGGCGTAAGCTATGTCTGTCCCCAGCTGCTTGCCTGCACTGAAGACGAGGCCGATTTATTCTTTAGGGTACGCCGTCCAATGAATAAGGTAACAATGTCCGTTTTGTGCAATTCCCGGATAATTACTTCCCGCAGGTCCGCCCGTGTAAGTCCTGGAGAGATGGATAAACTGGTCCTGTCAAAGGAAATGATGCAGGCTGTAAATGGGGATATAATCATAAGTGTGAAGGAGGGGAATGAATGACGAAATCTATCACATGTGTTATCTGCCCTTCTGGCTGTAATATAGTTGTGGAGGGCGGAGGGATAAGCATCAACAGTGTTACTGGAAATAGATGTCCCAGGGGTAGGGAGTATGCAATGAATGAATTTATATGTCCTATGCGCACACTCACCTCCAGTGTGGCGGTGAAGCATGGTGAGCGGCCTGTCTTTTCTGTGAGGACAACTAATCCTATACCAAAGGAAAAGATGAAAGAATGCATGGACATCATAATGACACTGGAGATAGAGGCTCCTATACAGATGTATCAGCAAATCATACATAATATTTTAAACACTGGGGTTGACGTGGTTGCAACTACCTGTATAAAAAGGGTATAGACAAATGATAAAGACGGATATATTGATTATTGGCTGCGGGGCAGTAGGCGTTGCTATTGCCCGCGAATTTGCACACTATAATATTAAGATTACGGTTGTTGATAAAAATGGAGATGTAGGGGGGGACGCAACGCCTGCCTGCAGTTCAATTATAGGTACGGGGTATGCAAATACCCCGGGAAGCCTGGTGTATCAGCTTTCCCACGCATCGAGGATGATGTTTGACGGGGTTCTTCGGGATTTAGAGATATGCCATAATCCCTGCGGATGTATTATGCCGGCTTATGATTGTCTTCAAATGGATGTACTGAAAAAGAGATTGGATAATGCAAGGGCCAACTGCGATTATGATGTGGAATTCATGAGCAGGGACGAGACTGAAGCAATGGAGCCGGAACTGGCAAAAGGAATGCTGGGGGCAATCTATAGTCCGAGGGAGACGGTTGTGGATACGTTTGATTTGGTCTATGCCCAGGCAGAAAACAGCGCTGCTAATGGAGTAGAATTTATTCTCAACTGTGAAGTGACAGGGGCGGGAGTGGAAAATGACGAAATCCGGTACATAAATACAAGTCAGGGCAGGATACAGGCACAATGGGTAATCAACGCAGCCGGTCTGCATAGCGATGAGATATGCAGGATGATTGAAGGAACAGTTGATTTTACAGTACATCCAAGGAAAGGACAGTTTTTTATACTGGATAAAAATACAAAATGCAGGGTATCCCATATCATAATGCCTGCGCCAACCCCTTACACGCGTGGCAAGCTAATGCTGCCGACTGCACATGGCAATATGCTGGTGGGACCTACGGCAGAGGATATAGCTGATAAAACAGATACGAAAGTGACATCAGAAGGGTTAAAGGATATTGAAAAGGACGTAAGGGCCATCATACCGAATCTGAACCTGGATGATGCCATTACTGAGTTTTCCGGATTGCGTCCGACCAGGACTCCGGAAGGCTATTTCATCGGTTTTTCAAGAAAGGTGAAAGGATATTTTGAAATAAGTGGGATGCGTTCCGATGGAATAGGCACAAGCCTTGGGATTGGCAAATATGTACGTATGTTGTTCGAAGATAAAGGTATCGTTTTTGAACGGAAGAACCACTATATCCGAAAACGGGCGGCTATCCCCTGTTTTGCAGCGGCTACCCCTATGGAAAGAGAGCGGATGATTTCTTCCAATCCTCTTTACGGGAGGGTTATCTGCCGGTGTGAAACAGTGACAGAAGCCGAAATCATCCAGGCCATTCACCGTATTCCCGGCGCTGGAACGGTTGACGGTATTAAGCGTCGTCTCCGGGCGGGGATGGGACGCTGCCAGGGAGGGTTTTGTACCCCGAAAGTAATGGAGATACTTTGCCGTGAATTGGGTAAGGATTCAACAGAGATACTAAAAAACAACCTTGGCTCTAATATGATAAGCGGCTATAGCCGGAAACAATCAGACTGGGCAAAGGACAATATTTCCTGAAGATAACCATTAGGCAGGCTAAGGAGGAAAGACAATGTCTGAAAAGAATCAGAATTCTGGTGTAAACGTTATAAAAGCCGAACGCCAGATAAATTTAGGTGAAGCGGTTTTGGTATTTATTATGTCTATTGTTGTAATAGGATATCCGGCACTCAGTAAACAGTTTCCTATTGCTATGGGTATCCTGCTGGCATTGGTGTTATGCTGTACATATGCGATGCTGGTCCTGAAAATTTCCTGGGACTCCCTTTTTGACAGTATCACAAAAACAATTGCCGAGGTTTTGTTCGGTTTGCTGTTCTGCCTGTTTGTTGGATTTATCAGTGCGTCATGGATTGCGAGCGGCACCATTCCATTTTTGTTCTATTGGGGATTAAAATTATTGAATCCTGATATATTTCTTTTTGTCGCATTTCTTATTACTTCCTGCGCTTCATTTTTTACAGGGCAGCCCTGGGCCTTGCTGCCTTCTATCGGACTGGCCTTTATGGGGATTGGGACAGCCTTGGGGGTACCCGCACCTCTGGCGGCTGCGGCTATTGTCAGTGGCTGTTTTGTAGGTGATGTGGCTTCCCCTATTAATGAGGTTCCAGTCATTGCCTCCGTCAGCGCAGGTACCGCTGATGTCATTGGTACAATTAAAAGCACATTACTTCCCTTTATCCCAGGGATGATTGTGGGTGCTGTTGCCTATTTTTTCATTGGAATGAATATGACTATTAATACAGCACAGGTCCATACCGCGGACAGCCTGATAAATTCCCTTGCGCTGGGCTTTAACCTGTCTCCATTAACACTTATTCCACTAGTGGTGATATTTGCACTTGTATTTATAAAATTTCCGATATTACCAGGAGTGATTATTGCTTCTCTGATAGGTATGGCAGAGGCTGTCATACTGCAGGGAGAGACTTGGGGCGGGGTTACTAATATGATGTGGTCCGGGTATGTGTGTTCTACAGGGGATCAGTTTTTAGATGGCCTTTTAACCAGAGGTGGCATTATGGACTTTGCCGGAACAATAATCATGCTTTTGTTTGCTTTTTCTTTTGCCGGAGTCATCAAACGAATGGGAATGCTGGAACGGATTATGAATTGTGCACTTAAAAAGGTGGATAATAGCGGTTTCCTGGTATTGTATACATCCATTACAACGTTAATTGGTGTTTCATTTACCGGTTCTGCCAATGTTTCAAGCCTGCTTAATGGCAGCATCTACAAGGAAGCTTACAGGAAGAAAGGGTTGCACCCGGAGGTCCTTGCAAGAACTATGTCCATGAATGGGGCCCTATGGAATGCCATGCTTCCCTGGTCTGCCAGTGGAGCGCTATGTCTTTCTGTGCTGGGGGTGAATAATTTTGAATATACCTTTTTTATGATTCCTTTCTGGACGTCTTTCATATTAAACATTGTATTTGCCTTCACGGGGAAATTTACGAGGAAACTGACGGTGGAAGAGGTGGATCCCCAAGTGGATGCTGTATGATTCGCCCTTGAATTTTAGAGGACGTTATATGAATGGTATGTCCCTCCGGTGTGATATTTTGTACCGGAGGGATTTCTTTTCCTTTTCCTGCCTAAATAGCCATTCCAAGCATGGAAGGTAAAGCAAGGCTGATTTCCGGAATATATGTAATTAAAAGCGTAATCAGAATCATGGCTGCGATGTAGGGTAACAGGCGTTTGGTCATAGGACCAATGGAGTCCAGACCAGCCATCTGATTTGAGATATAAATCGTTCCGGCTAGCGGAGGAGTAACCATACCCACAGCAATATTGACAGTCATGAATACACCGAC
Source organism: Enterocloster sp. OA13 (assembly GCF_022440595.1). Classification (NCBI taxonomy): domain Bacteria; kingdom Bacillati; phylum Bacillota; class Clostridia; order Lachnospirales; family Lachnospiraceae; genus Enterocloster; species Enterocloster sp. OA13. The sequence goes on from NZ_JAKNTF010000001.1 coordinate 6,741,881, forward strand.
AGCAACAGGACTCATGCCCAATTGGGCTGTGATGGGGAGGATGATGGGACATGTCAGCAGGATGATTGACGTGGGGTCTAAAAAGCACCCCAAAACAAACAGCAGAATGTTAATGACTGTCAAAATTGCAAGTTTACTGCTGAGTCCGGAAAGCACGGAGGCGGCTACCAGCTTCGCCAACCCGCTGCTGGATACATACCAGGCCATAACAGAGGCGGAGCTGACAATAATGAGCATGGCCCCTACTTTGACGCCTACACTCTGCAGCGTTTCAAGAATCTGCTTAAGTGACAGTGTCCGGTATATAAATGCCCCCACAATAAGGGCATAGATGCAGGATACTGCGGCTGCTTCTGTTGGAGTGAAGATACCGCCGTAGATTCCGCCCAGAATAATCACTGGCATACCCAAAGCGAAGATGGCATCGAAGAAGGATTGGATACCCTGTCTTAGAGGGATTCGCTCAGCATCGCTGCGCTCTATCTTATGGTAGCGGACAATATGCATACCACAGAATGTTGCTACAACAATCAATCCAGGAACAACCCCGCCCATAAACAGTGCTCCGATTGATACAGATGCAGTTGTTGCGAATACCACCATTGGTATACTTGGTGGAATGATAATGCCAATGGATCCGGAAGCTGCATTGATTGCAGCTGCGTCTTCCGGATTATATCCATTTTTAACCATGGGTTTAATCATGACTCCGCCGATAGCTGCCGCGGTTGCCGGTGCGGATCCTGATATCGCTCCGAAAAAGGCAGCGGAAATGGTAGTAATACATGCGGATGCGGCCGGAAGCCTATGGAAGACCAGTTTCATAAAATTAACCAGCCGCTCTGAGATACCGCTTACTTCCATCAATGCGCCTGCCAGTGTAAACAGAGGAAGGGCCAGAAGCGGAAACGAATCAATGGAAGTGAACATTTTCTGGGCAATCGTAGGTAGAGCCTGAATATCACCTGCCAAAATCATACTGAATGCGGTTGACACACCGACAGATGCAGCAATAGGAGTACCAAAGACCAGAAAAAAGAGCATGGATGCAATCAGGAAAATGCCAGTTGCCATTTTTATTCATCCTCCTTTCTGAGGGATGCATGATACTTCCGTAAATCAATGATACCTTTTGCAATGTAATGAATCATGATGGACAGACCGCCGACAGGAACACAGGCATACATTATCCACATGGGTATTTTTAGTGAGGGACTGGTCTGGAGCATCATAATCTGTCGGTTTACAACCAGTATTCCGTAATAAATGGTAAATCCACAGAATATGATTACAATTAACGTGCGTATGATAATGAATGCTTTTTGAATCACGGGAGGCATCTTATCAGCAACAACACTGACATTAAATAACTCTCCTTTCAGCGCGCCGTATCCGGAACCAATAAAAACAGTCCAAAGCATGCAGTAGCGTGCGGCCTCATCACCCCAGCTCATCCGGAATAAACCTGTGTATCTGCCCACTGTGGACAGGAACACTACGATTAACATAACAGCAAGCATAATTCCGCAAAAATATCGTTCTGTTTTCATTACTATCATTTTCAAATGTTTCATATAACATGCCAACCCTTTCCTGTCAGACAAACTATTCCCCTCTGAGTGCATTAACGACATTCATGTCTATTTTGTCGCTGAAGTCATCAAAGATAAAACCAGCAGCATCCTGCCATTCATCTATATTCACTTCTGTAACCGTTCCGCCGGCAGCCTTCCACTCTTCAATTGCACTCAGATCCTCTTCCTGGACCAGTTGGCGTTCGTATGCGCGCGCCTCGGCATCTGCCCGCTTAAGTATTCCGCGCTGCTCATCGGTAAGGCTGTCATATAGGTCTTTATTAATCATATTGACAGTTGCACTGTATATATGGTTGGTAAGGATGCAGTTTGGCGCGGCTTCATAATATTTTCCGGTCAGAATAGGTCCTATAGGATTTTCCATAGCGTCAATGGTACCTTGCTGTAAAGCAGTGAAGACTTCGCTGACAGACATGGGGGTTGCATACGCACCCATTCCGTTCCACAGGGCGATATGAAGGTCATTTTCCATAACACGGATTTTCAGTCCTTTTAAATCGGAAGGGCTGGAGACGATTTTGTTGGTAGTGAAAAGCTGGCGGTATCCCAGTTCCCAAAAGCTAAGGCCATAGATGCCGGTATTGTTTAAGGTATTGAGGATATTCCTGCCGGTATCACCGTCCAGTGCATCATAGGCGGTCTGGCGGTCAGTTACCACATAGGGCATATCCAGTACAAAAAATGCATCAGAGAAATTCCCGACCGTACCGGTTGCTACATTGCACATTTCAATTGTTCCAAGGCTGACACCTTCAATCATATCCCTGTCACCGCCAAGCAGACTGTCAGCAAACAATTCCATGGTAATTTCCCCATTGGAGTATTCTTCTACTTTATCGCACATATACTGGGCGCCTTTTCCAAGGCTGGATTCTGCATTGGCGCCAATACCCAGACGTATGTGGATCTGTCCTTTTTCTTTGCCGGATTGCAACGCATCCTGCTGGACCGTGCCCGTATCCGTGCTGGCGTTCTGTCCGCAGCCTGTCATGGAACACAGTAGGGCTCCTGTTAATAAGATACTGACGAAACATTTTTTCATTTTGACATTCTCCTCTTTATCATGTGCATTATGGGGTGTAAAGACTTCCGTCTGTATGACGATATTCTGTCCAAAGGGTTACTTCGTCCGTGGCAGGATATTTCTTTGCCAGTCCCTCATCAAATTCGATTCCAAATCCCGGTTTGTCGTTGACATAGGCATATCCTTTGGATATCACAGGACATCCGGGGAACATTGCGGTTTCGATATCATTCATGCCGCTCCATTCCTGAACGCCGAAATTCGGGGAAATTAAGTCTAAATGCATCTGCGCTGCATGCCCAACCGGATTTAAGTCATAGGGCGCATGCCAGGCCAGACGGACACCGTGAAGCTCACACATATGCGCGCAGCGAAGCGCGGGAGTGAGTCCGCCAATCATTGTGATGTGGATGCGTATGTAATCAATCAGCCGCTCCGTAACAAGGGGAATCCACTCCAGCTGATTCGTGAATAATTCTCCCATTGCAATGGGCGTCCTGCATGTATTCTTTACTTGCCGGTAATAGTCGCGGTTTTCAGGAGAAAACAAATCTTCAATAAAAAATGGTTCCAGATCTTCCAGGGCTTTTGCCAGATATAGTGCATCGGTTGGAAGAATCCGTTCGTGCACGTCATGGACAAAATACGGCTCACTGCCCATGGCTTTGCGGGCTTCTTCAAATAGGCGGACTGTTTCCTTTGCGTATTTCCTGGAATCCAGATAATTCCCGCTTTTGGTCCCTTCTGATTTTCGGTTGCTGGTGAGCCAATCCATAGAAAAACTCTTAAGCGGGTCATACTGCAGACGGATGTAATTAAAACCGTTTTCCCAGTGGGCCTGTGCTTTTTCGATGACGTCCTGCAAAGATGTGCCATTGGCATACATGTAGACTGCAACAGCCTCCCTGCATTTACCTCCTAAAAGCTGATATACGGGCATGCCCGCCATTTTTCCTTTGATGTCCCATAAGGCTAAGTCAATTCCGCCGATTGCCGTATTCAGCAAAGGGCCGTTGCGCCAATAGGCGTTTTGGTACATCAAAGTCCATAAATCCTGGATATCATCCACTTCCCTGCCAACCAGCAACGGTCTTAGATATTCTTCGATAATTGTAACTACAGCTTTACAGCGCTGTGTGAAAGTGGCGCATCCCAATCCATTGAGTCCGGGCTGATTTGTTTCTATTTTTACCACCACCAGGTTGTTGTTGAAAGGACGCGTTAAAAATGTTTTTATCTCTGTTATTTTTACCATTCTGCACCTCATATAAAACATATTTATAACAACACGCCTGCCCCCGGCCGGTGGACAATTGCGATGCTACTCCTTATTCGGGTTACTATCCTTATTATCGTAATAGTAGTTCAAACGTGCGAAATTTCGGGTGAAAAGCCGTTTTCCTATATTGACTGATTCTTTGGAACCATTGATAATTGCATTGTACAACTCTTTATGATAGACCATGGAATCCGAAAAATATTCCCGTTGTTTTTCTTTGTCATCAGGAGAACGCAGTAAAAATTTATTGCTTTCATGTAGAAAATGAAAAATGTCATCCTTAAAAATCTGAGCTATCTGAGTTAATCTGTCATTGCCTGCAGCGGCGATGAGCGCTAAGTGGAACTTGGCGTCCTGTATGGTGTATTTTTCAACATCCAGTGCATTACTTGCATCTATCATGCCTTGATAAGCATTGGAAAAATGCCTGAAATCAACCGTTTCCCGGTTGGCAATGATAAGCTCCAGCGCCTTTTCCTCTAGCATCTCCCTTAATACGATTATCTCCTGAAATTCTTTTTTCGTCATTTCCAAGGTGAAATTAATTTCGGAAAAATCGAAAAGTTCTTCTGCTCCCAAAACATAAGATCCTTTTCCTGATTTGACCTCAATTAATCCGATTACTTTCAGTTTGCTTAATGCGCTTCGGACGGAAGCACGACTTACATTGAGCATTTCGCACAGTTCAGGTTCGCTCGGAAGTTTGTCCCCGCCTTTCCACACACCGTTTCTGATGTTTTCAAGTAGTTGTTCATATACAATGCAATCAATACGCTGTTTTGTAATTGGTTCCATATAGAATCCTCCTCATATTGTGATGATTACATTATATCATAAAAATCTCTTCCTGTAATCCGTCAGCCATACTTTGTCAGCTGTAATCTGTCACCTGGATTCTGTCTGATGTAACCTGTCTGACAAGTTAATTATATTAATAAGCAGATACAATGTCAATAGATTTTTATATTTTAGGGAATAATCACGAATAAATAGATGAAAAATTGTGCAATTTGATGGTGCCGATGATAAAACACGATAAGATTTCTGAAAGCAATTTATATACGGAATGTTTAGAAGATTTCACCGCATTATACGGCTTATCTTGAAGAATATGAATGTTTGGGGTATAATAGCAATGATTCATCTGCGGAACTGTAAAGTGTTGGGGAGAATGGGAAAGCGGTTAAGAAAAACCACTTATGTAAACTGGAAAGAGGATAACAAAAAACCCTTGATTTCCAGTAAAATCAAGGGTCTGCATCGTCGGAGTAACAGGATTTGAACCTGCGACCTCTCGGCCCCCAGCCGAGCGCGCTACCAAGCTACGCCATACTCCGTTACTATTTGTGAACCTCTAGTATTATAGCAAAGATTTTTCATTTTGAAAAGCCCTAATTTTAATTTATTCAGGAGAATGTAAAATGACACAGGAAAATGCTGTTAAGAAACGGATATTCAGCTTTGATTTGGATATGACGCTGCTGGACCATGCAACATGGGAAATCCCGGCCAGTGCAATGGAAACGCTGGAGCATCTCAGGAAGGATTCCGTGATTGTCATTGCCAGCGGCAGGAACATGGACCATGAGATGAGTTCGATGTACCGGGATATGATTAAGCCGGATGCAGTCATCCATATGAATGGAACCAAGGTGGTTGCAGAGGGAAATGTCCTGTATGAGCATTTAATGGATAAGGAGCGTCTGGAGCGCCTTCTGGCCTATGCGGATGAAAACGGCATTTCCATTGGAATCGGTACAGGGGGATATGATTATTATATCCATCCCGAAGGGGTTGTGCGCATGGATGAACTGCGCTGGGGTGTGTCAGAGCGTAATTTCAGGGATGGATGGGAGCTGATGGAACTGCCGGTGCGGACACTGGTATACATAGGTGGGCCTGACCGGGCAAAGGAGTTGGAGGAGCATTTCCCTGAGTTCAAATTCCCTATGTTTTCCGGGAAAATGGGCGCGGATGTGGTGGAGAAGGAGGCGTCCAAGGCAGAGGGGCTTCTGCGTATCTGCCAGCACTACGGAATCAGCATGGAGCACACGGTTGCATTTGGCGACAGCATGAATGACTATGAGGTGGTCCAGGAGGCGGGAACCGGTATCGCCATGGGGAACGCGGTGGAGGAACTGAAGATGGTGGCGGATTATGTTACGGATGATATTAACCGGGATGGGGTATGGAAGGCCTGCAGGCATTTCGGATGGATATAATATAACAGGATGGGAGATTTACATATGGCTAGGAAATATGATGTTGTGATAATCGGCGCAGGACCGGGAGGATATACGGCTGCCTTTAAGGCGGCGCAGTTTGGACTTTCTGTGGCGCTCATAGAAGCAAAGAAGATTGGAGGCACCTGTGTGAACCGGGGGTGCATCCCGACCAAGGCGCTGCTCCATGCATCGGATATGTTCCATATGATGCAGAACTGCGATGCGTTCGGAGTGTCAACAGACTTCATTGCATTTGATTTTGGTAAGATGCAGAAGTATAAAAAGCAGGCGGTGGCAAAGTACAGGGAAGGGATTGAAGCCGTTTTTGAGCGTCTGGATGTGGATATTATCCATGGAACCGCCAGGCTGCGCAGGGACAGGACCGTGGAGGTGGAACTGGCAGAGGGCGGCCGTGAATTCCTTCAGGGAAATGCCGTCATCCTGGCAACAGGCGCCGTGCCGATCATGAACGACATACCGGGAGCCAGCCTGCCTGGGGTATGGAACAGCGACCGCCTGCTGGCAGCGGAAAGCTGGAATTTTGACCGCCTGACTATCATGGGCGGCGGCGTGATTGCAGTAGAATTCGCAACCATGTTCAACAATCTCTGTTCCCAGGTGACCATTGTGGAAAAGCAGAAGCACCTGATGGCGCCCATGGATGATGTGATGTCAGTGGAACTGGAAAATGAACTCAGGCGTAAAGGGATTAAGGTATACTGTGATGCCACGGTAACAGAGATCCTGGAGGAGGAAGGCAGCTTAAGCTGTGTCATTACGCCAAATGACGGAAGCGAACCGGTTAAGACGCGGGCAGGACAGATCCTGATGGCAATCGGCCGCAGGCCGGATGTGTCACGTCTTCTGGGAAAAGACATTTCCCTGGATATGAAGGACGGCAAGATTGCAGTGAACAGTGATTTTGAGACAAGTGAGCCAGGCGTATATGCAATCGGGGATGTGGCTGCCAGGACACAGCTGGCCCATGTGGCGGCTGCCCAAGGTACCTATGTGGTGGAAAAAATTGCGGGAAGGCCCCACAGTATTAAGCTTGAGGTTGTACCCAATGGTATGTTTGTATCGCTTCCAATTGTGCCAAACTGTATTTATACAGACCCGGAGATTGCCACGGTGGGAATCACGGAGGAAATCGCCAAAACGTGCGGACTCAAGGTGCGCTGCGGACATTTTTCCATGAGGGATAATGGCAAATCCATTATCACCGGCGAAGAACATGGCTTTATCCGGCTGCTGTTCGAGGCATACTCCAATACCATTGTGGGTGCGCAGATGATGTGTCCCAGGGCAACGGATATGATTGGCGAAATTGCAACAGCCATTGCCAACGGCCTGACAGCCCAGGAAATGTCCTTTGCCATGAGGGCGCAGCCCACCTATAACGAGGGAATTGGGGCAGCCATTGAGGATGCCATGCGCCATGATCCGGTTTAGATGCAGGGAATATAAGCTAAGAAAAGAGAGGGAAAAACAATGAACGTGATTCAGGAGAGACTGAGCGCGCTCCGCGCTTTGATGAAAGAACAGGGCATGGACGCATACCTGGTGCCTACGGCAGATTATCATGAAACGGAGTATGTGGGGGAGCACTTTAAATGCAGGAAATATATAACCGGATTTACCGGTTCATCCGGAACCGCAGTGGTTACCATGGACGAGGCCTGCCTGTGGACGGATGGACGGTATTTTGTTCAGGCGGCCTATGAGCTGGAGGGTTCATCTGTCACCATGATGAAAATGGGGCATGAAGGTGTTCCTGAGGTTGAGGAATATCTGGACTACAAGCTTCCGGCCGGGGGCTGTCTTGGGTTTGACGGCCGCGTGGTCAATGCTGCCGTGGGTCTGAACCTGGAAGACATGCTGGAGGACAGGAATATCAGGATTTCCTATGGAGAGGATCTCATTGGAAGGATATGGGAGGACCGCCCTGCCCTGTCTGCACAGCCGGCCTGGGTACTGGCGGAACAGTATGCAGGTAAATGCAGCAAGGAAAAAATTGCAGATGTGCGCGAGGCCATGGAGAAGGCACATGCAACCGTCCATGTGCTGACTGCATTGGATGACATTGCATGGCTTTTGAACATCCGCGGGGACGATATCCTTTATAATCCGGTGGTGTTGTCTTATGTAGTCCTGACCATGGATCAGCTGTATCTGTTTATCAATGAGGATGTAATCCGCGGCAGGGCATATCCATATTTGGATAATGATGATAGTACGACTACCAGGGAATATCTGGAGGGTATAGGGGTTACCATACTCCCATATGATAAAGTGTATGACACGGTGGAGGGACTCAGGAATGAGAAGGTGCTGCTGGAAAAAAGCCGGGTGAACTATGCTATCTACCGACTGCTTGACGGTTCCAATAAGATAATAGGCAGGATGAACCCAACGGCGTTGATGAAGCCCATAAAGAACGATGTGGAAATTGAAAATGTGAAAAAAGCCCATATCAAAGATGGCGTGGCTGTGACAAAGTTCATTTACTGGCTGAAGAAAAACATAGGAAAGATACCCATGGATGAACTGAGCGTATGTGAATATATGGAAAATCTTCGTAAGGAGCAGGAGGGATGCATCAGTCCCAGCTTTGCAACCATATCCGCATACGGAGCACATGGGGCCATGTGCCATTACTCGGCAACCGAGGAAAGCAACATACCATTAGAGCCAAAGGGGCTGTATCTCATTGATTCCGGCGGACAGTATTATGAGGGAACAACCGATATCACCAGGACCATTGCAGTGGGGCCGCTGAAAGCAGAAGAAAAGGAGCATTTTACCCTGGTGCTTATGAGCATGCTGCGTCTGGGGGCGGTGAAGTTCCTCTATGGCTGCCGCGGTCTGAGCATTGACTATGTGGCAAGGGAGCCATTGTGGAGCAGAGGGCTTAACTTTGAGCATGGCACGGGCCATGGGGTCAGCTATCTTTCAAGCTGCCATGAGAGGCCTAACGGAATCCGTTTTAAGATGGTGCCTGAGCGCCAGGACAATGGGGTTCTGGAGCCGGGAATGGTAACATCCGATGAGCCGGGATTATATATAGAGGGAAGTCACGGCATCCGTACGGAGAACCTGACCCTGTGTGTAAAGGACGAGAAGAATGAGTACGGTCAGTTCCTTAAGTTTGAATTCCTGACCTATGTGCCCATTGACTTAGATGCTGTTGAGAAGTCATTGATGACTGAGCGGGATGTGGAGCTCCTCAATGAATATCACAGGCAGGTGTATGAGAAGATTGGTCCCCATCTGACAGAGGATGAAAGGGAGTGGCTGAAGGAGGTTACGGCTGCGATATAGGATGACTGGATGGAGAGATTGTGGATGTGGGAAGAAAACAGGAGGACTGGTTAGAGGTATTGGGGATGTGGGAAAAACCAGGAGGACTGGTTAGAGGTATTGGGGATGTGGGAAGAAACCAGGGGGACTGGTTAGAGAGATTGGGGATGTGGGAAGAAACCAGGGGGACTGGTTAGAGAGATTGGGAATATAGGAAGAAACTAGGGGGGACTGGTTAGAAAAATTGGAAATATGAGAAGAAACCGGAATGTGGTTCAGGATTTGCTGCCTGGGTGGGAAGATGGAACTTTCCAGGAGGGTGGACTTGGGCGGTTCCGGTTTCTTGTTTTGGTTATATATGTTTTTGTGGAAAAGGATGGGGAGATGGCGGCTGGGATGAGGCGGTTAGACTGTTGATTGGTTGAAGAGTAAAGAAATGGGGAAGCCAATTGTTGCAACAGATGGGGTGGGGAGTGAGAAGGGGGATTGGTCAGAACAGGTAGCTGTGATTTCAGTGGTAATTGAAGTGGTGATTGCAACGGTGATTATAGTGATAATTATAGTAGTAATTATGGCGTTCCTGTTTCGTTATATTTACACATTAGATGAAATGTATGGTAAAATGTCGATAGGGTTTTATTACAGATATATTTTGAATTATGAAGATGATTAATTAGAGTGATAGGAGAACGAGGGAATGGCTCAGAGTGCTGGGAATCATAAGAGTGGTAATGGGAAGGTTGGAAGTAGGAGTGCTGGGAACGGCGGTATGGGTAATAGAAGAGTGGGTAAGGGCAGTGCAGGTAATAAAGGTGTGGGCAACAGTGGCGCAGGTCATGGCGGCACAGGTAATAGCGATGTGGGATACAGGGGAACTGTTTATAAATGCGTTTCAAATAAAAGGGACGGGAAGGCTGGGGGGCTGGGAAGGACGAGAAAGCCAGGGAATCCAGATAGCAACGTAGGGGAGTTTGGCAGCGGTATAAGGGCGAGGAAAGAGGACGGGATGGGGAATCCGGGATGTAAGACGAATGCGGTCTATGAGATTAAGAAGAAAGGCACAGGGGAAAAGGATAAAAGAGTTCGATTTGGAAATGAAGAAAAAAGGGTAGGGCGCAAGGTGTCAGAAGGAAGAGGAAAGGGAGAAAAGAGAGGGGGCCTGAGGACGGTAAGGCAGGAAGATAAAGCGCAGAAATATAAAATGCAGAAGAATATTGTGCAAAAAAATGTGGTCCACGGGAACGTCAGCGGGAAAAGTACAGAATGGAAGAATACCGGGAAGAAGAGAAGCCTTTGTCCGGTTGAAAGATATTGCGGCGGATGTCAGATGCTGGATATGGAGTACGCGGAGCAGTTAAAGCGCAAACAAAAAGTGGTGGAAGATTTATTTCGGGGAGTATGCCCTGTAAAGCCTATAATAGGAATGAAGGATCCGTTTCACTACCGCAATAAGGTACATGCTGTATTTGACAGGGATAAAAGAGGAAATATTATCTCTGGTATCTATCAGGAAAACAGTCATGATGTGATTCCTGTGGAAACATGTATGATTGAAGATAAAAAGTCTGATGAAATCATCGGTACAATCAGGGGAATGCTTAAATCCTTCAAAATCCGCACATATGATGAGGACACGGGATACGGGCTTCTTCGCCATGTGCTGATTCGGAGGGCATTTTCAACGAATGAAATCATGGTGGTGCTGGTTACCGCGTCCCCGGTATTTCCATCTAAAAATAATTTTGTGAAGGCACTTCGGGAGAAGCATCCGGAGATAACTACCATAATACAGAATATTAATGGCCGTGGCACCAGTATGGTATTGGGGAATAAAGAGAATGTGCTATATGGAAAAGGTTATATTGTGGACGAACTGTGCAGGTGTAAATTCAGGATTTCATCAAAGTCTTTTTACCAGATAAATCCGGTGCAGACCGAAGTCCTGTATGGAAAGGCATTGGAACTGGCTGGACTTACGGGACAAGAGATGGTGATTGATGCATACTGTGGTATTGGTACAATCGGCATTATCGCCAGCAGACAGGCCGACCAGGTAATTGGCGTGGAGCTGAATCAGGATGCGGTGAAGGATGCGGTGAATAATGCTAAGATGAATGATATTGATAATATCCGGTTCTACTGCAACGATGCAGGCCGGTTCATGGTGAATATGGCTGAACGCGGGGATAAGGTGGATGTGGTGATAATGGATCCACCACGCAGCGGAAGTACGGAAGAGTTTATGGATTCAATTGCTAAGCTTGGCGCAGGTAAGGTGGTTTATGTGTCCTGTAATCCGGAAACACTGGTTCGGGATGTGCGGTATATGAAGAAGCTGGGGTATGCGGCAGAGGGGGTGTGGCCGGTGGATATGTTTCCGGCTACGAGACATGTGGAGACGGTGGTGTTGCTGGAGCGGAAAGCCAAGTAATACAAAGGGTTTCGGGGTTTTAAAGGGTATATGTAGGTGTGCTTTTGAGAGTGGTTAGAGCAAAATATGTTTCCAGTTACTGCGGTGGGGTAAGGGAAACGAACGTTTTGGCAAAAGAGTACGATTTTGATGTGACTATATGCATTGGGTGATTCTTCTTTGAAACAAAATCAACCTGGCTTAACCTAATTCAATCTTCGCAACTATTTTTAAATGATAAGGTTTTAAAAATAGTTATAATAGATAATAAGAAATAGATTTTTGAATTATTGGTATAAGAATTTCACTTTAGAAGTTTAATGTTTAAACTATGAGGTTTATTTGCTTTGAGTCAGGAGGTTTTGTGATGAGTAAATGGAAATTATATTGGGTTGCTTCAGATGGTTTGGAAGATTGTTTTGTTGTGGCGAAAAGTTCAAGAAGTGCTAAACGAATTGAAAAAGAGATGAATGGTTTTGAGAATCAGGATTTACGGGCTACTAGAATTATGGATATTCCTGACAAATATGAAATACTGGCTAATAGAAAATTTCGAGATTGGTCAAAAAAACATGATTATAATAAACATTTAGATGTAGAAAACTTAATTGCATGGCCATACTATGCAGATAAATGGCTATTAGATGAGCTAGGTGCGGAGTATAGAACAATTGAAGGAAAAGAAGAAATTCTGATAAATGATTTTGTTATAACTTCAGATAATATATATCCAGTTGGAGTAAGGGCTATGCAGGAACTGGCGGAATTAACCGGAGTTAAATTTCCTGATATTTCAAATGTTAGTTATGAAGGAATGAGAAAGACACTTGATAATATGCTCGGCATTTGTATAACTACAATTCACAAAATAGAAAATTACATAACAGATTCATTTATTTTTGCTATTGGTAATGAAAAATATGGGGAATTTACTATTAAAGAAGTAACAAAATTATGGAAAAGAAAATTAACATTTGGAAAACTAATTAAACTGATTCAAGAAAGATATGAAATTGATGAAGATATTCATCATGCACTAATTCTATTTTTGACGCAAAGAAATAGAATTGCCCATGGTTTAACTAAGGATGAAAGATATGAAATTGAGACTGTCTGGGGACAGAAAGAATTGGTAGCCTATTTGGCACTTTTTTGAGGAATGCATGGTTGCTAGAAGAAGTGTTTGAATCAGCTTTTATTGTTACGATAGGGGTTGGCTTTAATTTGATAAAAGAAAATAGTGATAATCCAGAGTTATTAAAAACTATTAGCGATTTTGAAAAGGATCCTATAATACAAGATAAAGTAGCCCTATTTTCGGAGGTGTTTCGAATGAAGGATTAACGTTTTATATATTTAAATGAAATATAGGATATTCTTGTATGGAGGAACTGCGTAATAATAAATATCTTATAGACTTTCGAAAATGGATAACTAAAAATCATAGCTCAATTCAACAAGGGGAAATTCGGGATTTTTGCTCAGACGTGGAACGTAGCATAGAAGAGACAAAAAACAAAGTATTCCGTAAATATTTAGATAATAATATTTTCTCGTTTTTAAACCCACAGGAAAAACAGTAATAAAAACGGGAATCGGCGTGTATAGTGCACCTTTTAGCATAGTTGATGCTATTGCTGGAATTGTAATAGATGGTAAAGAATCTTACAAAATAAAGTGTAACAGATGGCAAGGATTCGTAATGGATTCTAAAGAAATTGCAAGAAAAAATAATTTAATATGAGATAGTATTTCGTTGTTGTAAACGACATCCTGACTTAACTACGCTTTGTAGAAATTTATATATAAAAATAAATCATTGGATTGGTTGGATAATGACATGATGAGGATTTAAAAAGAAATATTCAGCTGCTTTTAGTTGTAATTCTTATTTGAGTGCACGTTGCATTCAAGTTTGATGCACCGTATCCTTTTTAATATTGGAATGGACACTGGATGGTCTACTTAATTCGGAGTGGCACTCACCTTTATAGGTATGACGATTTTAAGTATTGCTACTGCATACATAACGTCGAAACTCACCAAAAACAGTAATGACATGCAGGAATAGCAATTGAAATTTTATATACTTGTTTGAACATAATATCATCCGTATAGAAAGTGGTTCCAATAGAAATTATATATCTTATGATTAAATTCGAAGAATCGTAGAAACAAAAGAGGAAGGGGAGAAGGCAAAACAACTGATTGAAACAAGCATTTATATGCTTGAAGCCGTTGACTCTGCAAAAATGGTAGTTGAGGCTGTTGTGGAAAATGTTGAGGTAAAACAGAATTTATTTGCGCAGCTGGATGAAGCCCTTCCTTTGGAAGTCCCCGTATGCAGTAATACCAGTGGCCTTAGGATAACTGACATTAGTGCAAAATGCAGAAATCCGGAGCGTACCGTGACCACACATTTCTGGCTTCCGGCACATTTGGTTCCCCTTGTAGAGGTTGTGATGGGAGAGAAAACTGACTGGACAATTGCAGAAAAGGTGCAAAATGAACTGAGAAAATGGAAGAAATCTCCAGTGTTGGTTAAGCGGGATTTGCCGGGACAACTGGCGAACCGTGTGTTTCAGGCGATTATCCGTGAATCAGTATCCATTGTTGCTTCTGGTCTGGCAAGCGCTGAAGATGTGGATACGGCAATGCGTTTTCCGGAGTGGGGCCCGTTAAAGCATTTGGATGCAATTGGTTTGAATCTTGGACTTACTGTGCAGGAGACGGTTCTTCCGGATATTTGTGCAGACAGGCAGGCCAATGACTACCTTCGTAATATGGTGAAAGAAGGGAATCTTGGAGCAAAGACCGGAAAAGGTTTCTATGATTGGACAAAGCGAAATATAGATGAGGATATGGCAAAGCGTGACCGGTTTATTATCGAAGCAGTAAAAATCACATCGAAACTGAATCAGGGGTAAACCCGACAGGCATTGTCCGCTGGCGTTCACGGCTGATTCAGGTCCTGTTCCTCATCCCCATCAGCCCAATATCCCCTCCAACTACACATCCCTCGGATAAGCAAACTGCACCTCATCCACATAAGTCAGCCCATTCATATCATTCAGGCTGTAGCCGCAATCATTTTCATGATATCCATTCATATGGTTCAAATCAAAATGGGCGGATGGGTCATAGGTCAGTCCATTCTGGTTTTGATAATCAGGATAAATGGGATATATCATCATAAATATACCCTCCTTTCCGGTCTTTCTGTTAGGATGCCGGAAAGGAGGGTATTTTATTCTTTGAGGCCGGATGTTCTGGGGAGAATCCCTGTCATCATGGCTGTTATCGATATTACATAATTAATCCCTTCTATCCTCGACCATTAACGTCTGAATCGTATCCGGCGATGGATTCCAGTTTAATATATAAAGTGTATAAATACGTCTTGGGCGCATGGAAACAGTGGTGGTGACCAATGTTGTTTCCGGTCTGGCAGAACGGGAAACATGGACCGTATAGTTTCCGCTCATCATGGAACTGAAGCTGGCGGCCTGCCTGAAGCTGACTGAGTTAAAGTACACATTTCCAATGGCGGCATTAATGGCGCCGCTGTAATACGCCAGATTGCATACCCGGAAACATGCGTTGGAATATGACATGGGGCATGTGGTATCTGGAATTGAAATCAGATCCAGCCCCCTGGAAGAATTGATGATTGCAATGGTAGCCATTCCATCCCCGACATACAGGGACTTGCGGAGATAGGTGTACCCATTTGACGCTATGGAAAAGGTATGATATCCCTGGGATATCCGCTCATACCGGGTCAGCTCCGGAAAATCAAGGTTCCAGGAAACAGGGCGGTTATCAATATAGATAGTAAATGCATTATAGCCTGTTGCAGCATTGAGAAAACGGACAGCCCCGCGCTGCCAGTGATTGTTGTTACAGAAAAGGCAGGGCATGGGTGCCGGATTAACGGGCGGATAAATTGGACGGTCCGGATAATATGGCGGCATGACTGAAAAGTCCGGGTCGATATCATCATCATATGATGGGACCATAACCTCGTAATCCGGGACTGAGAAATCCGGGTCAACTAAAAAGTCCGGGTCAACAGACAGATTTTCAGTAGAAGAAACCTCCGGGATTATAGAGTCCTCAGAAAGCTGCGCAGCAGTTAGTGGTAGTGATTTGAATTGATTCATGATAATTTCCTAATGGTTGATTTATGATTAATATATTCTGTATTTTTTATATAGTGACCCTATCATGAATGATTTTTAATATAAGCGACAGTACCGCTGTTTTCTGCTATAATTGTTTTATAATCGTCAAAATAAATGGCTGGAAAGAGGGAAGTCTGTGTCCGAAAGAGAAAAAATAAAAGCCACAAAAGGGCAGATAGTGGATTATTGGATTGGTCATGAGGATGAGTGCGGGTTAAGCGTGGATTTTGCTGAAGCCCACGAAAGGTGCTGGCGATGTGGGTGCAAAAGAGGGCTGGAGAGATGCCATATCATACCCCATTCCCTGGGAGGCCGGGATACCCCTTCTAATTTTGTCCTGTTATGCAGCCGCTGTCATCTTGATAATCCCAATGTGTCGGACCCGGAAATCATGTGGGACTGGCTGCGCGCGTATGCTGTGCCATTTTATGATACATTCTGGAATATACATGGGATGAAGGAATATGAAAGGATTTATGGTGTTTCTTTCCGTCAGGAGATGAAAATCCGGAATATCACGAAAAAGAATCAGGATGAGATGAATGATATACTAAAAGAGATGATTCAAAATGCATCTTATCATTTTGGGGACCCACATCTTAATATAGCTACATTGGCTGGAATATACCGTATGGCAATCAAGGAATATGATATGCGGCATGGTCTGGATACGGAAAAGAAAATACATCCATGTATTAATATAGCGGAGTTTCTTTGAGATAGAATACGGATTCGGTAACCATGGAAATGATTGGGAAGATGGTTGATAAAAACTAAGTAAGGAAAGCCAAAGATTCATTTGGGCGGTGGATAATGAAAATATGTACATACTGCAAAAGTGAGATAGAGGACAGTTGTTTACAGTGCCCGAACTGCGGGGCAGCTGAGTTCGTACATAAATGCCCTGTATGCGGAAACAGCTACAGAGGTGAGACCTGTCCGGAGTGTACCATGCAGGCAATCAGTGAAGTGGTGGAATCCGTGGCTGCTTTGACTGGGCGTATGAAGGATATGATTGGGGAAGCGGAAACAAAGGGGAAAGTGGGAGTAAAAGGAGATGTGAAGGCAAAAGGGGAAGCGGAAACAAAAGGTGATATGGAGGATAGCAAAGCGGAAGCAATAACAGGAAAGACCGGCCATATAAAGACTGTCCCTAGACATCCAACCCGCACACACTCAACCCGCAAATACTCAACCCGTATGCAATCAGCCGGCACCGGGACAGAACGAAGGAAGGAATCCCTGTTTGCCAGGATAATACGGTATATTCTTCTGGGTATATTTTTTTATTTCCTTTTTCTTGTTATAATCGCAATTCTGGTAGCCGTATATATAGCCATAACCGGTAATATGCCGGGATTTGTAATGGGATTATCAAGCTGAATCAGGTGGATGGGAGGGGTAATGAAGAAGGTAGATTACTTGTATTATATCGTCATGCTGGCTCTTTGGCCGTTGGTGGACCGTCTGCTTAGTACCGGAACCAGGATCAGCCCTCTGTTTTTCTGGCTGCTTCCCCTATATGCTGCATGGTTCATCGGTTCCCCGTTCCTGCTGTATTGGCTCAGGCAGGGGCTGCCGTTTAAAAAGTCCTTTCATGCCAGCCAGGAATGTAAAATGGAATGGAGTACATTCTGGCTTGATGAGGAGCGCGGAGAGCTGGCGGCACTTTTTATTTTGAATCCTTTTCACATCCAGTATATAGCGGTGCCGCGTATTGACAGTATGGATGTAAGGCTGGATGGACTGACAGCGGACAGGAAATATGTGCAGCAGATCTGCGTCCTTCTTGTAATTGATGGAAAAACATATAGAATGCGGGCTTGCTCCATGGGCCGTTTTGGACCGGTGGGAATGGATGGATATGGCGGAATGGTGTTACGGCAGGTTCAGGGGTTTGCGGGAGCCATATTGGAAGTGAAACAGCGGATGTGTGAGGATGGTAATTGTAATCCCGCATTACCAAAGAGGTTATGAAATCATTTTCAACCAGCGGGGCGGCTGGGGAATATGTAACAGAATGGGGGAAATGGACATGAAGCGATTGCTGATTTGGGGAGCAGGGGACCAGGGAACCGTAACACTGGACTGCGCCCTGGCAATGGGGCAATATGGTGAGATTGATTTTCTGGACATGAAGGAAAAAGGCCACAGGGAGATTCCGGGATACCGGATCCATGAAGAGGCGAAGGTTGATTTGGAGCATTTCCTCCTATCATATGATGAGGTTATTGTTGCGGTTGGCAGCAATGAACTGCGTGAGAAGAAAATCACCCAACTGAAGTCATGGGGGATTCCCTTGGCAACCATCGTCCATCCCACTGCCATAATCAGTCCGTCATCCTGTATCTCACAGGGGTGTACCTTACTGGCCCGCGCGGTAGTCAACCCCAATGCACGCATAGGGATTGGATGCATTGTAAATACCGGTGCGATTGTGGAACATGACTGCGTGGTGGAGGATTTTGTGAATATCTGTCCGGGAGTGTCCATAGCTGGACATACACGGATTGGAAGGAAGTCCTTTATAGGAATTGGAAGTACGGTTATTGATGATATCAAAGTGGGAAAAGAAGTTGTGATTGGAGCCGGTGCAGCCGTAATCCGGGATATCCCTGATTATGCGGTCGCGGCAGGGGTTCCGGCTAAGATTAGATAGCGGTTACTTTCTAAGGACAGGAGAACCCGGTTCCATGCCGTTGGACTGCCTGGATATCAGCAGGTTGCGGGAAACGGGAACGGGTATGTCTGCATTGGACATCAGAGGAGGAAGCACCATGACGGTACCGGCAGGAAGCAATGGCAGTATGCGGCATTTCAGAAGGATTGTGGTAGATGGCATTGAATACATATGGCTGTTCCGGTATGAGGATTTTAAATATACGAAAAATCCCTATCTGCTGGTTGGAATGCCATCCCAGCCAAAAGCATGGGTACGGATGGTATTTGAACTGGGGGACCATTTCATGCTTAACAGCGGATATCCGGTATTGTTATCAGGAGAGGAAGTTCTGGTTAATATGAATCAGCCGTCTATGATAGCAAAGGCCATCCGTCAGTGCAGGAAGATGGGGATAAGCTTTGAAGGGACGGGGGAAATTGTTCTGGATGGTGTGGATGTACTGGAGGAAATGGGATATTCAATGAAGAAGGATATAGGACCAACCGCAGCAGGACGATAAAGTGAGGAGGAACCATGTATGTTTCGTATGTTTCAGAAAAAGAAAAGCCAGGAACCGCTGTTCATATACCGTATTGAAGATACATTTGCCATGAAAAGCGGGGATTGTGTGGTGACCGGACAGGTGGTTCAGGGAAGCGCAGGTGTAAACGATACGGTCTGGTATATGGATGCCCGCGGCACCAGACAGTTTTGTGTTGTAATCAGCGGGATTGAGTATGGCAGGGAAGGGATGAAAAAGACAGCTAAAGTCAACCCGTCCGGCACATATGGTTCCCATTATGGCATTCTCATAAAAGGATACCCCAAGGAAATGTTTGAAATCGGAGGAACGCTTCAGGCTGGGAACTGTTAGCCTGGGACCTCTAAACCCGGGACCTGCAAACCTGGGACTGATAGTTAACGGGGGAGGGTGAATATGACATATCTGGATGAATTCCTGAAACATGTGCTGGAAAATGTAGATGACTACACAGGTGAAACCCTGGCGGAGGAGGCTGCGTCCATTCTGTATAAAAAATACGTGTTTGCCTATCTTGACAGGCAGTTGGATGTCATAAAGACGGAGAAGGAAAGAATAGGTCTGCTGGGGACCGATGCGGTCAAGGCATCCCCGCCCGCAGCGGATCCAGCCATTACAGCGCTGACAAAGGCTAAAATCAAACATCTGGAAGACGGATCAGAATTAATTGATTTTGCCAATCATGCCGCTGAACGGTTATCAAAGGAAGACTACCAGGGATTCCTGTCATTATTTGATGATGTAAGGGGAACTGGGCCGGATGGGATCAGGCTTGCCTTACAGGGCCTTGATGCGGACCGACCTGCAGTAAAGATTGACAATCCATTTACGGCAGGAAATATCACGCCGCTGGCGGAACTGTATCCATATAGGGATGGAAGCGGTGTGGGCCTGGATTATTTCCTTAAAACAGATGGTGTGATGAATGATTTTGTACTGTCTGTTTCATTTGAGAAAACAGGGGATGGGATCAAAACAGTGTTTGTGGATCTGCGGGTCCAGTAATGGATGGACCCGCCCTGTCTAGTGGACCTCCACCTTCAGCTGCAGCTCCGTCACCTGTTCCTCCACATGCTTGGTGGTATGGATATCAATCCATAAAAGCTCCAGCAGAGGACCGCGGATTGCCATGCCATTGTCCCTGGCGTATTGGAGGAGCTGGGGCACATAGGTGCGGGTCTGTCTGAAACTGCCGCAGTAGCATACGGACAGATAGGAGCCGGCCTCGATGCGGTGTTCCCCATCCGGGTGAAGGATGAAGACAGCGTCATACTGCTGGCAGCGCCCGTCCAGGGCGTCTGACAGGTTGACGAAGGAACCCATCTGGTTGTTGCCGATGATATACTGCCGGTCCGGCCCAAAGGAAACCAATTGTTTAATCAGGATGTCCATTTCCTCGTCCGTCTCATAGCTCTGCATGATCCGGTGGCAGGGACGGGGCGGCATTTCTTTTAAACTGATTTGGCCAAGGACAAGTTCTCCGGCCTGGGTAATGGTTTCACGTCTGGTTATGATGTTCTCCCGCAGGGAGTTCAGCCTTGCAATCTGCTGGTCTATCACATGCATTTCCTTCCGGAACAGTTCCAGGGTGGAACCGATGCTTCTGTTTTCAATATAGGAGCGTATCTGATCCATGGAAAACCCAAGCTGGCGCAGGTCGCGGATGACATTGAGGCACCACAGGTCCTCTGTGCGGTAGACACGGTAGCCATTGGGCGCCCGGCGGGGAACCAGGATGCCAAGCTCCTCGTAATAGCGCAGGATGTCCGTGCTGATGCCGTATAATGCTGCAATCTCCCCGATTTTATAAAATGTTGACATGATAGCTCTCCTAAATATGGCAAAAATTGCTGTTTACCTTGGTATTATACCAAGGTTTATACTTTATTTGCAAGATTAGTTGTGTGAATATGAAGGAGAAGGATCATGAATTTCGAAGGAGTGTCGCTGAAGAAAGCATTTTGGAGGTTTGTCTGGCCGTCTGTTCTGGCGCAGTGGATATTTGCACTGTATACCATGGTGGACGGGATGTTTGTGGCCAGGGGCGTGTCGGAGGTGGCTTTGTCAGCTGTTAATATTGCATCCCCCTTTGTGAATTTCCTGTTTTCCGTGTCCATCCTTTTTGCAGTGGGAACATCCACCATTGTGGCTATTTTCCTGGGACAGGGGAAGCACAGGGAGGCCAATCAGGCTAATACGCAGAACCTGGCAGTGTCGGGTGTCATTGCATCTGTTATTATGGCTGCGGTGTGGCTGTGTCTGGATCCGCTGGTGATGTTTTTAGGGGCAACGGAGTCCACGGTGGGATATGTGCGGCATTATATCCTTTCCATCCTGCCCTTTACCTGGTTTTTTATCAGTTCCTATACGTTTGAGACCCTGGTAAAGACCGATGGGTATCCGCGCTTTGCAGCCATTGCGGTGACAACGGGCGCGCTGACAAACTGTGTCCTGGATTATCTGTTTGTCATGGTATTTTGCTGGGGGATAGGGGGAGCCGGTGTTGCAACCGGGATTTCGCAGATGCTGACCGTATTCCTGTACCTGAAGCATTTCCTTGGGGAAAAGGCAACCATCAGGTTTGCAAGACCTGACTGGAGCTTCGGGCAGTTCTGCAGGGTGGTGAAAATCGGGCTTTCCTCAGGACTTACGGAATTATCGGCTGGTTTCACGGTGTTCCTGTTTAACCACGCCATCTTACGTTATATCGGGGAGCAGGGGATTGTCAGCTATACAATCATTGCTTATGTGAATACCATAGTGGTCATGTCCATGGTGGGGATTGCCCAGGGAATCCAGCCGTTAATCAGCTTTTATTATGGGAAAGGACAGCGGGCGGCGTGCAGCAGGCTGCTCAGGTATGCGGTTACAACAGCGGTGGGTATGGCGGGAGCGGCATTCCTTGGCTCCATGGCAGGGGCGGATGGGATGGTTTCCCTGTTTATTTCTGAAAACCTGGAAAGCCTGAGGGTGTATTCTGCCGCCGTGTTCCGGATATTCAGCATATCATTCCTGGTACTGGGTTTCAATATTGTGGGCGCGGGATATTTTACAGCCATTGAGCGGCCAAAGGAGTCGCTGGTCATTTCCCTGGGAAGGGGGATGGTAATCATGGCTGCGGCCCTGGCCGGATGTATCGCCCTGGCCGGCGGCAAGGGAATCTGGTGGGCGCCAACGGTTTCGGAGACCGTGTGCCTGGGTATCACGCTTATATTGGTGTGCCGCCATATCAGGCGTGAAACGGCAACGGCAGATGTGCCCCATGGCGCTGTGACACCGGTCATGGACGAATCATGATTTCCATCGTATAAATCCAGGACGCTTCCTCTTGTGCAGGGGAGGCGTTTTGTGGTATGTGCCCTGCGCCTTGCGTCCTGTACCATGTGCCCTGAAATTCATTGCAGACAGCATATAAAACATTTATAATAGATACCGCAGGGCATCCGAATGGCCCTGGAAGCACCATGGGTTCCATGGATATAAAACAGAATAAAAGATTGGAAGGTGGAAAAATGGACAAGCAGGTCTTACTGATTAATGATTTGGCGGGCTATGGAAAGGTGGCGCTTTCTGCCATGATTCCGGTCCTGTCCCATATGGGATATAACCTATATAACCTGCCCACGGCGCTGGTATCCAACACATTGGATTATGGTAAATTTGATATTTTAGAGACAACCGGTTACATCAGGAATACCATTGGCGTATGGAAGGAACTGGGGTTCTGTTTTGACGCGGTTTCGACTGGTTTTATTGTGTCTGAGCTTCAGGCAGGGGTAATCGCGGAGTATTGCAGGGAGCAGGCGGGGAACGGGACACTGATTTTCGTGGATCCCATCATGGGGGATGAGGGAAAACTCTATAATGGGGTTACGCAGCAGACCGTAGGACATATGCGCAGGCTCACCGAAGTTGCGGACTATATCGTGCCCAACTACACGGAAGCCGTGTACCTGGCCGGGATGCCGTACAAAAAGGACGGCATCACAAAGGAAGAGGCCGGGAATCTGATTGACAGGCTGAGGCAGATTGGCGCTAAATCCGTGATTGTCACCAGCGCATGTGTGGATGGAAATGACACCGTGATAGGGTATGACCATAAAACAGGACAGCGCTTTTTCCTTCCCTTTACACTGATTCCGGTCCGTTTCCCGGGAACTGGGGATATTTTCTCATCCGTCCTTATGGGGAAGGTGCTGGCAGGGGAAGGGCTGCGGGAAAGCACCCAAAAGGCCATGGATATCGTAAAGGAGATGATCCTGCGCAACAGGGATAATGCGGATAAGTTCAAGGGGATTCCAGTGGAGGTCTGTCTGGAGCTGATTGACATTTAGTATGTGCTGTGCCAATCCAAGTGAAGCCTGACATGACAGCTGCCGCAGCCATATCCATATGGTTAAGGATCCGGCTATCCGGGACAGGATTTTTAGTGTATAATAAATACAGTCAGCAGTGCGCAGAATATACCAAAAGAGGAGAAGAATGAGATGCCGCCGTTAAATCTTTTAATAAAGCCGTCTTCCGGCATGTGCAGCCTGAACTGCACCTATTGCTTTTACCACGATCTGATGAGTAAGAGGGAGGTTCCGTCTTACGGCTTCATGTCGGATGAGATAAGCGGGATATTGATCCAAAAAGCGCTTACATATGCTTCCGGCCAGTGTTCCTTTGGGTTCCAGGGAGGGGAGCCTACCATGATAGGCCTGGATTTTTACCGGAAATTCGTGGAACTGGTGAAGAAGCACAATCACAAGAACCTGGAAATCAGCTACTTCATACAGACCAATGGATACCTTCTGTCAGAGGAATGGGTGCGGTTCCTGGCAGAGAACCATTTCCTTATAGGCATTTCCCTGGACGGAACCATACATACGCATAACCGCTACCGCAAGAATTATGACGGGAAGGATTCATTTGCCCAGGTCATGGATACCATTGAGCTTTGCAATCGGTATAAGGCTGAATATAATATCCTGACCGTGGTCAATAAGGCCACGGCCATGAGTGTGCGCAAAGTATACCAGTTCTACCGCAGGAAGGACTTCCGTTATCTGCAGTTCATTCCCTGCCTGGATCCCATTGGCAAGGAAAAGGGAAAGGAGGAATATTCCCTTCTCCCGGAGGAATACGGGCGTTTCCTCTGTGAACTGTTCGATCTGTGGCATGACGACTACTGCCATGGACGCCTGATATCCATCCGCAATTTTGACAACTATCTGGGCATACTGAGGGGATATCCGCCCGAGGCGTGCGACATGCGGGGACAATGCAGCATCCAGCATGTGGTGGAGGCTGACGGAAGCGTTTACCCCTGCGATTTCTATGTGCTGGACCAATGGAAGCTGGGCAATATCCGGGAAGAGGAGTTCGGTGATTTTGCCGCAAAAGAACGGGCGGAGGAGTTCATTGCCCTGTCCCGGAACCAGGACGCGGAATGCAGGAACTGCCGGTACTTCAACCTTTGCAGGGGCGGCTGCCGCAGGGTGCGGGAGGAAACCGGACAAGGCCGCAATTACTTCTGCCAGTCCTACAAAATGTTCTTTGATCATGCCCTGGAGCGGATGATGAAGATGTGAGATATGGAAGGAATCAACTGAACCGCAGCCGACAAGTGAGGAGGGGAAATGTCCAAGACAAAATATATAGCCGTATTGTTAGCCGGAATTATCAGTGCTGCCGGCCTGACCGCGTGCCTGAAAGCCAATGGCAGTCAGATGAATGCAGCGGATACCGCTGGTAATGAAACGCTTTCCCTTGAAATGGAAATGGATGCAAATTACAGTGATTCTGACCCGTTTGAGAATGGACGCCTGTTCTGTGTGTCCGAGGATTTGGAAGCTTTAAACGCAGAGGTTTCATTTCAAATGGATGGGGAACATGGGATTGTGGAAATAAAGGACAGGGATGCGGACCAGGTGTTATGGAGCAACGCCTGGGATGGAAGTGTCGACAGTGATACGCATGCAATCCTGCTTACGGACCTGAAAAAGGATAAAGAGTACGATGTACGGTTTACCGGGACAAAAATCAATCATGCGGTTGTAAATGTTACCTTTGAAAGCGGCTTGGTCCGGGAGAAAGAAAGACCCTCAAAACAGGCCTCCAATTGAATTGTTTGAACAAAAGCCGTGGCATATCAGGATGCCGCGGCTTTTGTCCATATGCTTTTCTGTATGAAACCTAAGATAAAACAACATTCCTACACAATGAACTTCGCGATTTTCTTCCTCAAATCCCCGCATCCATCCTCGTCAATATGAAGGACCAGTTCCACGGTACGTGAAATTGCGAGATAAAGAACACCCAGTATGGACTTGGCGTCCACAATCTGGCGGCCATATTTGATATCAGCGTCGTAATCAAAGCGGCTGATGGTATTGACAAAATCAACTACCTGATTTGGCTGTTCGAACCTGACTAACATGCTTGTCATAAGTATACACTCCTTTGTAGAACATTCAATTCATGTTGTTATAAGTATAGGAGGTATGGCCGGGTTTTTCCATGGTAAGATTTTATGATTTCATGCAAAATTTAACGAAGAATACGGAAAATCCGGTCTAATCCGGTCTTTTTATGGGAGAGGGGGGATGTTGGCGCAACGGTAACCATTGGATTATTAAAAAAATATAAAGTTTTCAATGGCTCTTGACAGTATATGAAATGCGTGTTATATTACATATAGAACAAATAAAACAATAACTTTATTTCATAGAAAAGGAGAGATGACTTATGTTGATGCCTAGTATTTTTGGAGAAAACTTATTGGATGACTTTTTTGATTACCCATTTGGCAGAAGCAGCACCTTTGATATGATGAATACAGATATCAAGGATACGGATGCAGGCTATGAGATTACCATGAACATGCCTGGTGTAAAAAAGGAAGATGTGAAGGCGGAGTTAAAGGACGGTTATCTTACCATCCGGGCCACAGCCAATACCAGCAAGGACGAGAAGGGGTCTGACGGCAGATACATCCGCAGGGAGCGCTATTCCGGTTCCTGCAGCAGAAGCTTCTATGTGGGCGATGCGGTGACCGAGGAGGACATCAAGGCTAAGTTTGAGGACGGCACCCTGAAGATGCTGGTCCCGAAAGCAGAGAACAGACCGGCGGTGGAGGATAAGAAGTATATCCCCATTGAAGGATAAGGGCTGCGGAATCCCGGCGGGGTAAGTTTCAGGGACAGAAGGTAAGAGCAGGAAATTAAGGGCAGGAAGATAAAAGCAGGAAGATAAGAAAAGATGGTGTACGGGCCGCAGCCGGTTGGTACACCATCTTTTTTCCTGTACGAATGAATACAACACCTTGATCTTACAGTTATTTTACAGAATATGACCCGGTAATTTTACATGGATTTTGTATAATGGATTCAGACACTTTTGAATTGTATCAAATGAATGCAAAGGAGGAATCCCATATGAAGCTGATAAAAGAATACTGGCCCCTGGCAGTGTTGGGAATGATTGGTGTATCATTGTTTGCAGGTGCAGCAGCCTTTGTGTTGCAGAATCCGTCTGTTTTATAAAATATATTGGGAAAATAAGCCAGAAACTCCCCTTTTCATTGCCTTTTATTGGAAGGATCGTTATAATGGATTACATAACTACTTTACCAATAAAAGGATAGCGGGGGCAATATGATGTCAGATTCTAAAATCCGGCCGGCAAAGCCTGGGAGAACAGGTGCAGACAGGTGGAAATCATCCGTCTCATTTAAGATTATCCTGAGTGTGCTGGCTGTCTTAATTCCATCCCTGGTGATTTTAATCGTAACCTCCTGTATCGTGGCCTCCGGCTCGATTTCAAGGCTTAGCGGAAAAATGCTGGATATACAGACCGATTATGCGGTGTCCATTGTGGATGAATTTTTTAACAGCAAGGCCGCGGCAATCAGTGTATTTGAAATTGACCATGATATACAGGCTTATTTTGATTCAGTGTCCCGGCCTGAGGATATAGATGTATATGAGGACAGGGAAATCATCCTGAGGGAACTTAAAGGGGCGTTGGACAGGATGTCGGAATCCATGGTAATCCAGGTGTGGATTGCCGATGCAAAGACAGACAGATACCTGCTGTCCACGGGCGGGACGGTGAAGGCTGATTTGAACAATACAAAGTGGTACCATTCCGTGCTCTCCAGCAAAGCCACGGTCATATCGGACCCGTATCTGGACCCGGCTACCGGTAAGACGGTGGTTTCCGTGGTCACGCCTGTGTTTTCTGCTGACGGGGCAGGTATCATCGGATTTGCAGGGGTGGATGTTGATGTGGACAGCCTGTCTGAACTGCTTGCAGGCATCAGGGTTGGGGAAGAGGGATATCTGGAGCTTTTGTCCAACCAGTCGGATTACATATACAGCGATGACCCCACAGCCATGGGAAAGAATGTATCAGATCTGGATATTTCAGATGATTACAAGGAAAAGGTCCGTTCCAATTATAATGGTGTGGTGGATTTCAGCTATGGCGGGGTAGGATATACTTCCAAATTCAAAAACTGTACAAGCACGGGCTGGCTGGCCGTTGCCACCATACCCGTGTCCGAGGTGGATTCCACCCGGGACAGCATGATAGGAATCATGATATCCATGTCCGTGTTCATCCTGTTTTTGCTGTGCGCAGTCATCATAGTACTGATACGGCGTGTGATGAAGCCCATGGCCATGATCAGCGGCAATATGGAGGCGTTTGCCCAGGGGAACCTGGATGGGGACATACAGGTACAGGGCAGTGATGAGATTGGGCGTCTGGCGGACAGCGTACGCTCGTCCACCCATTTGCTGAAAGAGATGATAAATGATGTGTCCCATATATTGGGAGAGATATCCAGGGGCAATCTGGAAGTAGGGACAGCGGACAGTTATATCGGGGATTTCCGGTTTATCCGGGAAGCATTGGAACAGATCATAGGGTCCCTTAATTATATCCTTGGGCAGATCAACATCTCCGCGGAGCAGGTGTCCTTTGGCTCCGAGCAGGTGGCGGCAGGAGCCCAGGCCCTGTCACAGGGGGCTTCGGAACAGGCAGGCGCCCTGGAGGAACTGGCTGCCAGCATAGAGGATATTTCCGGGAAAATCACGGTCAATGCAGACAATGCGGCCCAGGCCACAAAAAGGGCCGGCGAAGTGGGAAGGGAGGCAGTGGAAAGCAACAGGAGGATGCAGGAAATGCTTGCAGCCATGCAGGATATCCGCGTCAGCTCCCGGGATATAGCAAAGATATTAAAGACCATTGAGGATATTGCGTTCCAGACCAATATACTGGCCCTTAACGCGGCGGTTGAGGCTGCCAGGGTAGGGGAAGCAGGCAAAGGCTTTACCGTGGTGGCAGGCGAGGTAAGGAACCTGGCCGTTAAAAGTGCGGAGGCATCCAAGGGAACAGCGGCCCTTGTGAAGAATTCACTGGAAAAGGTGGACGAGGGTGTGCGGATCGCGGACGAGACTGCAAAGTCCCTGAAGAATGTGGTGGAAGGCGTGAAGGATGTGGTTGCGGCCGTGGATATCATATCTGCCGCATCCAATGAACAGGCCGTGTCTGTGAAACAGGTTTCCAGGGGAATTGAACAGATTTCCAGTGTGGTGCAGGTTAATTCGGCCACGGCTGAGGAAAGCGCGGCTGCCAGTGAGGAACTGTCCGCCCAGGCCATACTGTTAAAAGATCTCATAGGGAAATTCAGGTTTAAGAAATGATTCTGTCCTGAGGAAGGATCCTGGCTTGAGGAATAAAGGAATAAAGAAATAAAGGAATCCTGCGGCGCCCAAATGGTACATGGGCGCCGCAGGATCCTTTTATCCGTACCGTGTGTTAAACCAGGTGCCCTGCCTCGAATACCGGGGCATCCGTCCGCTCCTCAATCCGCATCCGGTGGGCGTTATGTACCTTTTCCCGGCAACGTGCCAGGATGTCCGGAACCTCCGCCCAATCCTCCAGATGCGCGTTGCTGGCCAGCTTTTCTTCCTGCAGATGGGCCTGGATGACCAGGCTGTAGTACAGCTGGGTATCCACATGTTCAGAACTGCATATACGGGTCAGAAGCTCCGTAAGGGTCTGGTATTTGGTCAGGAGGTGCCTGGTAGCCATGGAACGGCTGTAGGGGATTATGTAACAGTTGGCAATCAGTCCAAGGACTGCCCCTGCCAGGATATAGCCCAGCCGGATGACGAATAGATTCCCCACCTGCCAAAAGCCGAATGCGTTCATGAATACAGCGCCCCCCAGTGCGCCGATGGTGGAACATGCAAATGTTTCAGCATAATCGGTAAAATAGAATGAAAGGTAACCGGAGAGCATCATGGCAGCGGTGCGCCCGGCAGCCGAAGGAATCAGGGAGTAGATTACAACAGAGGCCAGGCCTCCGGTTATGGTTGCCAGGATACGTTTCTTTGTCTTGACCGGCACATCATCTGCATAGGGCAGGGATACGGAGGCCAGGGTGAACAGGAGCCATCTGCCGTGGGGCATCCCCAGTGCCCGTACCAGGCAGGCGGCTGCCGACAGCACAAGGGCTGTGCGCAGCGCATAGACAGCCCGCACCGGGCTTACGTCCAGGGCAGCCATGAGGCGGAACCGGAAGGACAGGGAGGTTTCGCGGTAGCGGGACCTGTTCTGGGGATCTGTCATGTGCAGCAGCCTGTCGCGGATATAATTCAGGCTGTTATGGAACAGGACAGCGGTTTTGCTGTTTTCAGTGTCCGGCGGGCCGGAGGGATCCGGAAGGGGAATGGTACCGGTTTCCTGTTGGAGGAAGGAATAAAAGGCAGCGAGCCAGGAGCGCACGTTCATAAGCAGGCCGCGGTCATTGGGGGATAAGGGGGCGGGCAGTTCATTTATAAGGACCAGCAGGTGTTCCAGGCCGCGGCCCGCATCAACCATGTAGAAACTGGCGTCGGAGATGCAGAGGATCCGTTTCCTGCGCTCATATACGGTCCGGCTTAACTGATACAGGCGGCTGCGCATGTACGGGAAGTCCGGCGCTTCCCCGTTGCCCTCCAGCCGTCTGTCAATGTAACGGCTGATCATATCAACCATCCCGCTTAAGACATCCTTGGCTGTCTCCACCACCCGCTTCCTTCCCATGAACCACTGGTACAGCATGATGGACACGGCCCCGGCCAGCATGGCCACAAGCCTTCTGGGAAGCTGGGCTGCGCTGACAGGGGAAATATATATCAGGAACAGATAGGATAAAATATAAGGAAAATACAGATGGCTGGAATACTCATAGGTAAATGCGTACAGGATTCCCAACAGTGTGGTAAAATTAATGATAAACGACAAGGGCATGGGAAGGGCATTTACCCAGTAGGCGGCCAGGGCCATTAAGACCAGTACCAGGGACTGGACAATCAGATGGCGGATGGGGGCGGCGGTCAGGTCACGGGCCATGGACGCGGACATCATGATTGTGAAGATGACGCCCACAATGGAATTCTCCGGGCCGAAAATGTGCTGGAAGACATTGATGTATGCAACGATAAAAATAAAGCTGAGTGTGCCGAAGCGGAATTTGTCCCGTACCGGCGCAGGGATTTTAAACCGGATGTTCATGAATGTATGCATCTCCTTTGTTCTGGCTGATGGTTGGATAGTGATTGACTTTGATTACATTTCATATATAATCAAAGAGAAAAAGTCATAGAAATATGATAGTCATGTTTTGTTTACTAATTAACAAGGATAACATTTTAACAGGATTTTGTCAATGGGAGAAAAAGATGAAGAATGCAAAAGCATCGGAGATGTTTGTCCAAAACCTGCTGCTGGTGATGCCGGACTGGCATTCCAAACTGGTTAAACCTTTTAGGGACACGCTGGACAATGAGATGAGCCTGGAGACATACTACTGCCTGGAGACGCTGCGGGCATGCGGCACCGCCACCATGTCAGACCTGGCCCACCAGATGAAGGTACCCAAGCAGCAGATGACAAAACTGGTTGACAGGCTGAGCCAGAGCAGGTTTGTGGAGCGGGTGCAGGGGAAGGATGACCGCAGGGTCACATGGATTCGGCTGACGCCGCAGGCAGTTTCCTATCTGGATGAATATTACCTTAAGAATACGGCATTCATCCAGATGCTGGAGGAAAAGCTGACCAGGGATGAACTTCAGAGGCTGAATGATGCGGTGGAGGCCCTGGAGGAGATACTGCCTAAGTTGACATGAAGTCCCAGCTGTCGGTGACATCCGGGCTGTTAAGCCTGCCAAGGGATACCATCTTCCTGCCGTAATCCCGGCCCGGTTCCAGGTACGCGGAAAACGTCCGGCTGTTGTCATAGGTGCGGAAGGAGTACTTCCTTGCGGACAGGTCAATCATTGCAGTGTACTGTGTGTAATCCGCGGTTTCCCGGTCCGTCATGACAGCGCCTTTGGGGATGCTGACATTTTCCAGTATATGGAATCCTGTGTTTAGCGCTTCTTCCTGGCTGGACGGGATGGGGGAATGGCTTTTCAGATAGGCTGCCCTTACAAATCTGGAGGGAGGGGTAAAATCCCCGGGCAGGCCCAGCGTGCCCGCGCCCTGCCCGAATGGCGCCAGCCTCACGGACCCCCAGTCAGCGTCCTGAGGCTGGTAAGGCGACAGGTCCATATAGTTGCGGAGATTGGTCATATGCCATTGGAAATCGGGACTGTTGGCCAGTACGCCCATTGGATCATCCATGAGCCGCAGTCCGTCCCCGGTCCGCTCTACAGCCATGCAGGCCCCGTCCTGGTCCGCAAGGATCCAGTGCAGGGGCGCCACCGTATTGGTAACGCTGTCCTTCTGTCCCACAATACGTATGGTGTCAAGCAGGGTGGCTGCCTGGCTTACGGATGCACAGAGTCCCAGCAGGAAGCTGACAAGTTCAATGGCCGCAATGGGAGGCCTTGGGTCATTAAGGCCGTCCCCGGAGTCCACGGTATCGTATTGTGCATAACCGGGAAAATAAAGGACAGCCGCCCCAAAGCCCATCTCATTGACTCCGTCTGCGAAAATCACAGGGGGAAGATCCTGGCCTGTGCCTATGAAACTGTAGCGGCTGCGGATCCTGTGGGTGGCTGCCAGGTTGTTCCATTCATAGCCCCTTGGGGATATATAAAGTTCTGGGTCAAGGGGATAGGAAAAATCCATGGTACGGCCAAAACAGGTATTGCCCTGTGCGGTCCGTATGGTGATTGCGGTACACATTTGCACCCCTCCTTACTCGGATGATCGGATTCAGTTCCGTTATGTCATGTATATTCCGCAGCGGATGAAACATTCCGTTTAAGTGGCTTGCTACGGAAATGTAAATGCGATAGAATAGACATGTGGCTTTTAAGGAAGCGCCTGTCCCGGGGAATGACCATGGACAGCCGTGGAATACCAATATGGGAGGAAGTGTGACATGACAAAAGAAGAACTGGCGTTGGAAATCATAAAACGCCTGAAAAAAGAATATCCGGACGCAGGCTGTACCCTGGATTACAACCAGGCATGGAAGCTGCTGGTCAGTGTCCGCCTGGCTGCCCAGTGCACGGATGCCAGGGTTAACGTGGTGGTCAAGGAACTGTATGAAAGATATCCGGACGTAGGGGCCCTGGCAGAGGCCAAGGTTGAGGACATTGAACGGATTGTGAAACCCTGCGGCCTGGGGCACAGCAAGGCCAGGGATATAAGCGCCTGCATGAAGATCCTTCAGGAAGAATACGGGGGCAGGGTCCCCGATGATTTTGACGCCCTTCTCAAGCTGCCGGGTGTGGGACGCAAAAGCGCCAACCTGATCATGGGGGATGTGTTCGGCAAGCCGGCCATTGTCACGGACACCCACTGCATCCGCTTGGTGAACCGCATGGGACTGGTGGATGGGATCAAGGAACCAAAGAAGGTGGAGATGGCTTTGTGGAAGCTGGTTCCGGCCAAGGAGGGAAGCGATTTCTGCCACAGGCTGGTCTATCATGGACGGGATGTGTGCACGGCCAGGACAAGGCCTCATTGTGATGCATGCTGTCTGAGTGACATTTGCGCCCGGAATGGGATCTGAGAGGCGGACATAAAGATAAGTAAGGCATAAGAGGATGTCCACATAACAGAGAAGGCGGTTTTTAATAGTGAAGAATTGGGATGGAAGAACAAACCACAGGCGTCTGGAAGAGGCAAAGGAGATGGCCAGCCGGATGATGCATATGCATTACTGTGAAAATGACGTGAATGGGATTGCTTCCCTGTTTGCCCCGGATGTTCTGTGGATGGGGGCAGGGGAGGAAGAGTATATTGCGGGCCGGGAAGCGTGCGTGGAGGCATTTGCGCAGATGAAAGGCAGCATTCCGCGGTGTAATATATGGAATGAGGAATATGACGCCATACAGCCTTCAGATGGAATCTATATCGTTACAGGACGGATGTGGATTGCCACGGATCCCAGCACCCGGATGTACCTGAAGGTACATCAGCGGGTGTCCTTTGTATTTCAGGACCAGGGGGACAGGCTGTCCTGCGCGCATATCCACTGTTCCAATCCATATCAGGAGATGATGGAGGGGGAAAAGTTTCCTGAAAAGATAGGCCGCCAGTCATTTGACTATGTAGAGGAGCGCATGAGGATCCTGGAGGAGGAGATGCGCCAGAAGAACCGGCAGATGGAGGTAATCATGTCCTCCATTGCAGGCGGGCTGAAAATCAGCAATGATGATGATACCTATTCCTATGCCTTTGTCAGCAGGGAAGCAGCGGCCCTGTTTGGATATACGGTGGATGAATTCATGGAAGTCACAGGGGGGACTGCGGTGGGCAATGTGTATCCGCCTGACCTGCCCGGCGCACTGGCTGACTGCGAAGCAGCATTTAAGGACGGCGGCCTTACCTACTCCACCCGCTACAGGGTGCGCTGTAAGGACGGGAGCCTTAAATGGATTATCGACAGCGGCAAGAAGGCCCGGGATGCAGAGGGCAGATGGATGGTGAACAGCCTATATCTGGATATTACCCAGTCAGAGGCGAATGCCCAGCGTCTGAGGGAACAGACAGAACTGCTGGCCAGCATTTATGACACCGTGCCCTGCGGCATCATCCGCTTTGTACGGGGCCGGGACGGCGGTTACAGGCTGATTTCAACCAACCGCACGGCCATCCGGTTACTGGGTTACGGCACCATGGAGGAGGGGCTGGCGGACTGGCACGATGGGGTGCTGGGAAATGTGCTGCCCCAGGACCAGGAGATGCTGCGCAGCTGCTATATGGAACTGAGGCAGCCGGGCGACCGGCAGGACAGGGAATACCGGGCCAGGTGGAAGGACGGATCCGTCCACTGGCTGGAAGGGACCAACATGGTGGTCTCCGCCACCCCGCAGGGGGACCATATCATCCAGCGGACCATAGTGGATATCACACAGCGCAAGGCGCTGCAGATACAGCTGGAACGGGAACAGGAGATGTACCGGGTGTCCATGGAAGCCAGCGCGGCCGTGATGTTTGAATACCTGATGGATGAGGATGTGTTCATCAGCTATGAACCGCGGCCGGGCATGGGAGTCTGCAGGCATGAACTTCACGATTATTCCAACATCCTTCTGGAACAGAAAATCATCCACCCGGACGATATCCCCATTGTGATTGATAATATCTGTAAGGGACGGGCGGAGACATTCGAAGTGCGCTGTTCCACGCCGGCGGGGCGTCCGGGGGATTATGTATGGTACAGGGTGAACAGCCGCCTGATCATGGAGGATGGGAAGCCGGGCCGTGTGGTGGGCGCCCTTTATAATATCCATGAGATGAAGTCCCTTTTGTTTGAAAACAGCGAACACCTGTATATGAACCAGTCAGCCCTGCAGGCAATCAACGGTGTGTATGTCAGCATGTTCTATGTGAATCTCATACAGGACAGTTATTATGCTGTCCGGCTTCCGGATGCAGGCAGGAAGAGGACATTGTCCAGGGCAGGACGGTTTTCGGAAAGCCTGAACCAGTATATCCTGGAACAGACGGACGAGGCTGACCGGGAGCGGGTGAAGTCCATGTGCGCCAGGGACTGGCTGCTCCGGGAAATCAACCAGGAAAATGAGCATATGGAGGCAGAGTTCCGTCTGGCCGGACCGGAGGACGGGGCATCATGGTACCGTCTGGAAATCCATCTGGTGGCCATGGAGCAAAACAGGCCCAAGACCATCATCATTGCAATCCGCAACATCAGTTCCGAGAAGCAGAAGGAACTGGAACACAGGGAAGAGGAGAAAAAGGCAAAACAGGCCCTTGAGGAGGCATATGCCGCTGTTAACCGGGCCAACCAGGCCAAATCCGAATTCCTGTCCAGGATGAGCCATGATATCCGTACCCCCATGAATGCCATTCTGGGAATGGCCGCTGTTGCGGAACACAATCTGGATAAAGGGGATAAGGTAAAGGACTGCCTTTCAAAGATACATACTTCAGGGGACCATCTCCTGGAGCTGATCAATGCGGTGCTGGATATGTCAAAGATAGAATCCGGCAGCATCTGTCTTGCGGAAAACCCGTTCAGCCTGTCCTGTATGATGGATGAGGTGGCGCAGATCATCCAGACGGACATAGGGCGGAAAGGTCAGCATCTGTCCGTGCATATGCAAGGGCTGGGGCATGACGCAGTGTACGGGGATATGGTCCGGGTCAAGGAAATCCTTCTCAATCTCCTGTCCAATGCGGTTAAATATACCCCGGAAAATGGAACCATCCAGGTATCCCTGGAAGAAAAGCTGTCCAGCCAGAGCGGCGTGGGCTGTTTTGAGTTCATTGTGGAGGATGACGGAATCGGCATGTCCCCGGAATTTCAGGAAAAGATGTTCACTCCGTTTGAGCGGGCGGAGGACGAGCGGGTCAGCCAGATTCAGGGAACGGGGCTGGGGCTTCCCATTACCCGCAACCTGGTGCAGATGATGAACGGGACCATCGGGGTGGAGAGCCATCTGAATAAAGGAACCAGGTTTGTGGTCACCATATATCTGAAACTGGTGGACCAGGATAAAACCCGCAGGCAGGAACCGGAAGCCATATCTGAAGTCCCAAGGACATTCCGGCCGGGTACCAGGATCCTACTGGCAGAGGATAATGAACTGAACCGGGAAATCGTAAAGGAGCTTCTGTCCCTGTGCGGACTGGAGATAACATGCGCTGTAAATGGCCGGGAGGCAGTGGAGTTATTTGAAAAGAATCCCCCGGGAACCTACGGGCTTATACTTATGGATATCCAGATGCCGGTCCTTGACGGATACGGCGCGTCCATGGCCATCCGCCGGATGGGCGTGGATGGAAGGCGTCCGGATGGGGCCGGGATTCCCATTATCGCCTTGACAGCCAACGCCTTTGCAGATGATGCATATAAGGCGAAACAGGCCGGGATGAATGAACACGTCACCAAGCCCCTGGACCTGGACCACCTGCTGGAGACAATGCACCGGTGGATGGATTAATTAATGATAGGATGAAGTAAGAGGTGAAGGAATGAGAACAGGAATCGTTGTAGAAGGCGGCGGGATGCGCGGTATATATGGAGCCGGCGTCCTGGACGTGCTTCTGGAGGATGACATAGAGGCAGACGGCCTTATCGGCGTGTCTGCCGGGGCAATTCACGGATGCAGCTTTGTCTCAGGACAGAAGGGACGCTCCATCCGGTATAACCTGAAGTACAGCCGCGACCCAAGATACATGAGCATGCGGTCCTTAATCAGGACAGGGGATATGTTTGGGATAGATTTCTGTTACCACGAACTGCCGGAAAAGTTAGACCCATTTGATAATGAGACATTTGAGGCAGCCAGGACGGAATACTATGTCACATGCACGGATGTGGAGACAGGCAGGCCCGTGTACCATCACTGTCCCAGCCTGAGGGGAAACCTGATTGACTGGGTGCGGGCTTCCGCCTCCATGCCTCTGGCCTCCCGGATCGTGGAACTGGATGGGAGGAAGCTGTTGGACGGGGGCGTGGCTGATTCCATCCCGGTCATGGCGTTCCGGAAGATGGGATTTAAAAAGAATCTTGTGATACTGACCCGTCCCGCGGGATACCGTAAGAAACCGAATCCCATGATGCCCATGATACGCAGGGTGTTCAGGGAGTACCCTGAATTCGTGGAGACGGCGGCCTGCCGCCACCTGGTATATAACCGGGAACTGGACGAGATCAGCCGTCTGGAGCGGGAAGGGGAGATACTGGTCATACGTCCAAGCCAGCGCATCGAGATCAGCCGTACCGAGCGCAGGCCGGAGCGGATTGAACAGATGTACAGGCTGGGAAGGGAAGACGCCCTGAAGGCGCTTTCAGATATAAAGGAGTTCATGGGGGCTTCAGGGAAGCGGAAAGGAGATTTGTGATGGAATACAGGAAGTTTGGACATAAGCTGGTACTCAGGCTGGACCCGGAGGAAGAGGTGGTGCAGTGCCTGACGGAGCTTTGTGAGAAGGAGGATATCAGGCTGGCAGAGGTCTCAGGGCTGGGAGCTGCCTCTGAGGTGGAACTTGGCCTGTTTGATACGGATACAAAATCATTTCAGGGAAAATGCTTCAGGGGGGCATATGAAATCGCAACCCTGACAGGCAGCGTGACAAGGAAGGATGGGGAACCATACCTGCACCTCCACACGGTGATAGGAAACCCGGTCAAGGGCGAATGCCACGGCGGCCACATGGTCCGGGCCGTCATCAGCGCGACCGCTGAGATTTTCGTGGACATCCTGCCAGGGGAAACCGGACGGAAGATGAACGATAGGATTGGCCTGAACCTGTTTGAGTTCCCGGAATCCCGGTAAACAGGACATGGAAAAGGTAAACCAGAAATCCCTGCCTGAACGGACCGCGGATGCCATCATGTCCATGCTCCACCATGAAAATTACGGGGTAGGACAGAAGCTTCCCAATGAAATCAGGATGGCGGAGCGTTTCGAGGTCAGCCGTTCCACCATCCGTCAGGCGGAAAAAATCCTTGAACAGAGGGGTATCCTGGACATTGAGCGCGGGGCGGGCACATTCGTATCCGGCAGTATGGGGATGAATGAGGATCCTTTGGGATTTTCCCTTATTTATGATAAAACCAAGCTGGCCAGGGACCTACTGGAACTGCGTCTGCTCATAGAACCCAAGTCCGCTTCCCTGGCAGCCCAGAACGCAAAGCGGCAGGACACGGAACTGCTGTTCCGGCTGTGCGATGAACTGGAGGCCATGGTGGCGGCTGGTGAGAATTACGTGAGGAAGGACATGGAATTCCACCAGGCGGTGGCCAACTGCAGCCAGAATGCGGCCATCCACAACCTGATTCCCTATATCCATCAGATGCTGGTGCTTCACGACAGCATTTCCACCAACCGCCATATGGAGGAGACGGTAAAGGAGCACAGGCGCATTGCCAGGGCCATTGCGCAAAGGCGGGGCGCGGATGCATATGACGCCATGGAGTATCATCTGATGGTCATACGCAGCCGGCTGATGGAGGACTGGTGACGGTGCGCGGGAAGCAGCGGATAGGAATGGACAAATGGAAATAGCCGGATAGAAATAGACAAATTTGTATAAAAATATATGACAATGGCCAGAAGTGATTAGAAAAACAGAGGTCCTGTTGAAGCCCGGAATCCGGGATGGTATGATGCATCCAGAATCAATTTCAGAAAAAGGAAGGGATGCATATATCATGGAGAAGATTGTGTTGGACAGCGCCATAAAATTCGGGGCAGGCCGTTACCGCCAGGACAGGAATATCCTGAAGGAGTGCGGACAGGAGATACGCCGGTTTGGGAAAAAGGCGTTTGTGATAGCGGGACCCAGGGCCTTTGATGCGGTTAAGGAGCAGCTGCTTTTGGGATTTGAGGCAGCGGGCCTGGATTATGTGGTGGAGATTTACAGCGGTCCCTGCAGCTTTGAGGCGGCAGAGGAATACGCGGGGAAATGCCTGGCAGCCGGCTGCGACGAGGTGGTTGGGGTGGGCGGAGGAAGAATCATGGATTTCTCCAAGGCCCTGGCCGAGACAGCAGGGCTTGGAACGGTGAATATCCCCACCTCCATAGCCACATGCGCTGCATTTACGGCCATGAGCGTCATGTACACACCAGAGGGGGCCAAGAAGACCTGCTGGAGGTTTGAGCATGAGGTGGATGCCGTCCTGGTGGACATGGACGTGATAGCTGGCTGTCCCGTCCGCTATGCGGCCGCGGGCATCCTGGATGCCATGGCCAAGCGGATTGAAATCCAGAATGGCAAGCCGGTAATGACACTGGAGGACAACCGTTTTGACCTGTTCACCGCATTCAGGATGTCGGAGTATACCTATGATGTACTGGAGCAATACGGTCCCCAGGCCGTCGAGGACATCCGGTGCCACAAGGTTACCAAGGCAGTGGAGGACATAACCTTCATCAACATAGCGGTAACAGGCGTCATAGCCAATATAACCAAGAGCTTCAGCCAGTCCGCCCTTGGTCACATGATGTATGACGGGGTGCGCACCTTCTTCACAAAGGAAGCCGAAGCAGCCCTGCACGGTGAAATCGTGGCCGTGGCGCTGTTTGCCCAGCTCTACTACAACCAGCTGGAGGGGGAGATGGAGCAGCTTAAGCGGTTCATGGAGCGTTTGGACATGCCCCTTACCCTGGACGCCCTGGGCGTGGCATGCAATGAGGAAAACCTTGGGATCCTGGAAGGATATCTCATTGATTCTCCTTATGTGGGACAGGACCAGGAGAGCCTCAGGCGCCTGCACGGGGCCATGGGGATGATGGGGGCGCGGATGTGATTGGCGGATAATTGAAAAAAGCGGGGAGCAGCATTCCGGGCCGGGAAACCTTTTTAAAGGTTCCCGGCCCGGAATACGTTGGATTCTTATTCCAATTCCCCGGCATTTCTGATAGAATGAAAAGAGCAAGAAATAGTTGTATGAGGAACAGCGTCATAAGCGGTATCAGGAGCTGCTCACGTGTTTATATGTGCAGGAGGGGGGATGGACATGGATTATAAGCATGAACTGGTTATTCCCAATGAGGATCTGCCATTCAGGATGTTCCTGTTTGAGGGCAGGGACGGCAATTACAGGGTGGCGAAGCACTGGCACCGTTCGGTCGAGGTTTTCCTTGTGCTGGACGGGCAGATGGAATTTTTCATCAACAATAAAAGGCTTCCGCTGAAGGCGGCTGATTTTGTGATAGTCAATTCCAATGAAATCCATTCCATCGAGGTCCCGGACCCTAATACCACCATTGTGGTGCAGATACCGGTTTCCTGTTTTGCCGGGTATCTGGAGGAAGGGGATTATGCGCTGTTTACCAAGCAGGAAGAGGAGGATAACCTGAACCTGGTGCAGCTGATCGTACGGATGTACCGTACCTATGAACAAAAGGAGTTTGGGTATGAGCTGAAGGTTAAGAGCCTGTTTTTAGAACTGCTTTACCTGCTTGTCACACGGTTCATGAAAAAGGAGGACGACCAGGGCAGTATCCGTCAGAAGCGCCATCTGGACAAGCTGTCCAATATAACCGCGTATCTGAAGAATAATTATGATAAGGATATTACATTGGAGAGCGTGGCGGCTACCTTCGGCTTTTCCCCCACCTATCTTTCAAGGATGTTCAAACGGTATGCCAGCGTCAGCTACAAGACCTATCTCCTGGACCTGAGGACGGAGTACGGACTCAGGGAAATGATGAATACCAGCCACAGCTTAAGCGAAGTTGCGCTGAACAACGGATTTCCCAATGGACGGGCTTTTTCCAAGGCATTTGTGAAGCGGTACGGGTGCCTGCCCAGCGAATACAGGAAGGTGATGGACGGGGATGGTTAAAATGTCTGCCTATTCAGGGAAGGAAGGGTGAAAAGGGCAAAAAAGTGCTGTCATGAAGTCAAGTTTGAATCTGGAAAGACAATCCTGTTCTGGTATAATCGTAGGTAGATGCGTTTACAGCAGGTTCCAGGTACTGGAATCATAAGCTGCCGGAGAAAGGGGAAGGGCAAGATGAAATATCTGATTGGAGTTGATGTGGGGACGTCCGCAACCAAGACCGTCCTGTTCGATGAGGACGGCGCCGTGGCTGCGTCCGCTTCCAGGGAATACCCGCTGTACCAGCCGGAGAACGGATGGGCGGAGCAGAGGCCGGAGGACTGGAGGGATGCGGTGCTTGCAACCCTTAAGGAGGTGACGGACCGGTCCGGCATTCCCGCAGGGGATATCAAGGGAATCGGTATTTCCGGGCAGATGCACGGACTTGTTATGCTGGATGGGAAGGGTGAGGTAATCCGCCCCTCCATCATCTGGTGCGACCAGAGGACCGGACGGGAAGTGGAGGATATGCTTGAAATCATGCCGAGGGAGCGGTGGATTGAGATTACGGCCAATCCGCCTCTTACCGGATGGACGGCGGCCAAGATACTCTGGGTCAGGAAGCATGAGCCGGAGAATTACAGCAGATGCCGCCATATCCTTCTGCCAAAGGATTATATACGCTATGTGCTGACCGGGGAGTTTGCCACCGAGGTATCCGATGCCAGCGGCATGCAGCTTCTGGACGTGCCGGGCAGGTGCTGGTCCAAAGAGGTATTGAAGGCCCTTGATATTGATGAATCCATGCTGGGTAAAGTGTATGAGTCCTGCCAGGTGACAGGGACCCTGCTTGAGCAGGTGGCAGGGCAGACAGGGCTGACCGTGGATGTGAAGGTGGTTGGCGGCGCAGGCGATAATGCGGCTGCGGCAGTGGGAACCGGGATTGTGAAGGACGGCACTGCATTTACCACCATCGGGACCTCCGGCGTTGTATTTGCACACACCAGCAAGGTGTCCATCGACCCCAAGGGCCGGGTGCACACATGCTGCTGCGCGG
This sequence comes from Enterocloster sp. OA13, assembly GCF_022440595.1. NCBI lineage: Bacteria > Bacillati > Bacillota > Clostridia > Lachnospirales > Lachnospiraceae > Enterocloster > Enterocloster sp. OA13. The sequence continues at coordinate 6,783,894 of NZ_JAKNTF010000001.1, forward strand.
TGCCGGGCGCATGGCATATCATGGGCGTGACCCAGGGCGCAGGTCTTTCACTCAAGTGGTTCAAGGACCAGTTCTGCCAGGATTATGTGGCCCAGGCCCAGGCCGTGGGATGCGATGTCTATGACCTGATTAATAAGGATGTGGCGGAAATCGGACCCGGGAGCAGCCGGCTGGTCTATCTGCCCTACCTGATGGGGGAGCGGACCCCCCATCTGGATCCGGACTGCCGCGGCGTATTCTTCGGGCTTTCCGCCATCCATACCAGGAAGCACCTGCTGAGGGCGGTCATGGAAGGCGTGTCCTACTCCCTGTGCGACTGCAATGAGATACTGAAGGAGATGGGCGTGGAGGTCACACAGATGATGGCCTGCGGAGGCGGCGGCAAAAGCCCTGTCTGGAGGCAGATGCTGGCAGACCTGTACAACTGCACGGTCAAGACCGTTGAGATGGATGAGGGACCTGCCCTTGGGGCCGCCATACTGGCCGGCGTGGGCTGCGGCATCTATCCGGATGTGGAGACTGCCTGCAGCCGGATCATCCGTGAGAAGAGCAGCACGGAGCCTGTAAAGGAAGAAGCTGAGGTTTATGCAGGGTATCACAGGATATACCAGAACCTTTACCGCAGCCTGAAGGACGACTTTAAGGCTCTGGCAGGGATGAAAGGGTAAAATAAAACAGCCGTGGGCGCGGGGCCGCCACAAGGGGTCACCATGCCCGTGATGAGGAGGAAAAGAGATGGAGTTAATCAATGTATGCAGCCCGGAGTTCAGGCCGTATGGGCGTGTGATTACCGGATATGATGTGGACGGTCTTATGAAGGCCATGGAGTCCACGCCCCTTCCTGAGGACGTTGTCTATGTGGCTTCCGTACCGGAGCTTGAGGCGCTGCCCATCGGTGCGGAGCTGTCTGACGGAATCTATGGACAGATGGAAATCCAGCTGGGATACTGCAACGGCCATAATAAAAAGCTGAATGCCCTGGAGTACCACAGGGATTCAGAGGTGAACCTGGCTGTGACGGACCTGGTGCTGCTGTTAGGCAGGCAGCAGGATATAGAAGAGGATTTTACCTACGATACATCTAAGGTAAAGGCCTTCCTGGTCCCGGCAGGCACCCTGGTGGAAGTGTACGCCACCACCCTCCACTATGCGCCGTGCCAGACAGAGGACAGCGGGTTCCGCTGCGTGGTGGTGCTTCCAAGAGGGACCAACACAGACCTTGACCACAAGCCGCAGGTGAAGTGCGGCGAGGAAAAGCTGATCACGGCAAGGAATAAATGGCTGATCGGCCATGAAGAGGGCGGACTGGACGGGGGCGCATGGATTGGCCTTAAGGGGGAGAACATTTCCCTGTAGATAAACATTTCAGATAGATACTGCAAATAAAAACCGCAGATGAAAACCGCGGTTCATATGACCGTGGAACATTGGCCATAAATCAAATAATAAGACGGAGGATATATGACTATGATCAACATGCCGGAAGTAAAGATTGGTATTGTGGCGGTAAGCCGTGACTGTTTCCCTGAAAGCCTTTCCGTGAACAGAAGGAAAGCCCTGACAGAGGCATATAAGAAGAAGTATGACGCATCCAATATTTATGAATGTCCAATCTGCATCGTGGAAAGCGAGATCCACATGGTACAGGCCCTGGAGGATGTGAAGAAAGCGGGCTGCAACGCCCTGGTGGTTTACCTTGGCAACTTTGGCCCTGAGATTTCTGAGACATTGCTGGCAAAGCATTTTGACGGACCGTCCATGTTCATTGCAGCGGCCGAGGAGTCCGGGAACAACCTGGTCCAGGGCAGGGGCGATGCATACTGCGGCATGCTCAATGCCAGCTATAACCTGAAGCTGCGCAACATTAAGGCGTATATCCCCGAGTATCCGGTGGGCACGGCAGAGGAATGCGCGGACATGATTGAGGAGTTCGTACCCATTGCAAGGGCAGTGGTTGGGCTTAGCAGCCTTAAGATCATCAGCTTTGGACCCAGGCCCCTTAACTTCCTTGCATGCAATGCGCCGATTAAGCAGCTTTATAATCTGGGGGTTGAGATTGAGGAGAACTCAGAGCTGGATCTGTTCGAGGCATTTAACCGCCATGCAGGGGATCCCCGTATCCCGGATGTGGTAAAAGATATGGAAGCAGAGCTGGGCACAGGCAACAGGAAGCCGGAAATCCTGGAGAAGCTGGCACAGTATGAGCTGACCCTCCTTGACTGGATAGACGGGCACAGGGGATACCGCAAGTACGTTGCCATTGCAGGCAAATGCTGGCCCGCATTCCAGACCCAGTTCGGCTTTGTGCCCTGTTACGTCAACAGCCGTCTGACCGGACGGGGGATTCCCGTGTCCTGTGAGGTGGATATCTACGGCGCGCTCAGCGAATTCATCGGCACATGTGTGAGCCAGGATGCGGTCACCCTGCTGGATATCAACAACTCAGTTCCGGCCGACCTTTATGAAGAGGATATCAAGGGCCGGTACGGTTATACCCAGAAGGAAACCTTCATGGGCTTCCACTGCGGCAACACCAGTTCCAAGAAGCTGTCCTTCTGTGAGATGAAATACCAGCTGATCATGGCCAGGGCCCTTCCTGAGGAAGTGACCCAGGGCACGCTGGAAGGCGACATCACACCTGGCGACATCACCTTCTACCGTCTCCAAAGCACGGCGGATAACACGCTGCGCGCCTACATTGCCCAGGGAGAGGTTCTGCCCGTTGCCACCCGCTCCTTTGGCGCCATCGGTATCTTTGCAATCCCGCAGATGGGCAGGTTCTACCGCCATGTGCTGATTGAAAAGAACTTCCCGCACCACGGCGCGGTTGCGTTCGGACATTACGGAAAGGCAATTTACGAGATATTCAAATTCATCGGTGTGGATGTGGAGGAAATTGGATTTAACCAGCCTGCCGGCATGCTTTATAAGACGGAGAATCCGTTTGCGTAAATGAAGGTCTGGCAGGAACAGGTGGACTGCGAAGGTGGATATCCGCCATGCACCCCTGGACAGACTGCCGGTAAAGCAGGCGGGAAAGCCCTGTGTGGGCTTTCCCGCCTTGCCTGTTTGTGGAGGATGGCTTATTTATGAGGAAGGATTTTATACCAGCGCCTGTATGAAGATGGGCTTGCCTCCGTTTTCCGGCGCTTCAGGGGGGCCTGCCGCAAAAAAATGCTATTCCATGGCAAGATTATCCTGCTTTTGTTTTACCATGATTTTTTGTATAATGGTAAAAGATAAGCATTGTGCGGCGTCCGGATAGGCGCCAAGGGGGCAGACGGAGAGGGGATGGGGAGATGGACAGGAATAAAAGGAAACTGTTTTGGCTGGTGCTGGCCGGCCTGTTCTGCATTGTATTCCTCACCCTGCTGACCATCTCCTTTTATGGTTATGTGCTGGAGAAGATAGGGGTGGAGTACGCGGAGAATTCCAGGACCTATGACAGGCACTTCGTGATGATTGTAGGCAATACGGAGTCGCAGTTCTGGAAGGATACATATGCCTGTGTCAGGGAAGAGGCTGCTGGCCAGAACGCTTATGTGGAGCTAAAGGGAACCAGCCAGTCATCCTCCTATACCATGACGGACTTCATGGATATGAGCATTGCTGCCAAGGTGGACGGTATCCTGCTGGAGTGCACGGCGGAGGAGGCCCTGGAAGGAAAAATCAATGAAGCCAATGAAAAGGGCATTCCGGTTGTGACCATTTTAAATGATGCGCCAAAGACTGGGCGTAAGAGCCATGTGGGGATTAATCCATACCAGCTGGGGCAGGAATATGCAGGACAGATATGGAAGATACTTCCCAAAGACAAGGATAACCTTAGGATTACGGTCCTGCTTCATGATAATGCCATTGACAGCAACCAGTCACAGATTTTCAACCAGATTAACAATCTGATGGTCACTTCTGAGGAAACCCAGGGGCGTGTGCGGGTGGAGGAAATCAGGATTTCATCTGAACGGGCCTTTGAATCCGAGGAGATTGTCTGGAACCTGTTCCAGAATGAACAGGGGGCCCCGGATATCATCGTGTGTATGGATGAGGTGGACACCGAGGCTGTGTACCAGGCCGTGATTGATTATAACAGGGTGGGCGAGACCCAGATCCTCGGATACTATAAGTCACCTGCTACATTGGAAGCGGTCCGGCGGGGAACCATGGCCATGTCCCTTTATATCGATACGGAACAGATGGGGAAGTACAGCGTGCAGGCCATGATGGAGTGCATCCGGGACGGCCGGACCAATTCATTTTATAGTGTGGACCTGCAGTTTGTGAACAGTGACAATGTGTCTGGTTTTGTGCGTAAGGCACATTGAGTTTACGGCGGGCCGGACCCGGTATGGGACTGAAACTGGTACTGGCATGGACCCGGACCCGGTATGGGACTGAAACTGAAACTGGTACTGGTACGGACCCGGCACCGGGCATGGATGGACAGGGAGATAGGCGGGGCGCATATGGGTAAATGTTGGGACAGGATCTGGGGAAATATCCCAATCGCACATAAACTGTTTCTGGAGATAGCATTGACGGCTGCTGCGCTGTTTGCCAGCAACCTGTTAATCTATGCCCAGATTAACCGTATGGTGGTGCGCATGGATTCCGTGTATTCCAGCAATGTGAACCTGAATGAACTGTCTGACTGTCTGGCAGGGGTCCAGAATTACATGTACAAATATCTGGAGGTCAAGGATTCAGATTCCCTGACCGCCTATTATAAATCGGAACAGGAATACCGGGACCTTTTGGACGGCCTTAACAGGAAGGTTACGGATAATCCCATCCAGATCCTGGAAAAGAATATACGCAGCATGTCTGAGTCCTACCTTGCCATTACGGATGAGACGGTGCAGGCCAAGCGGGGACTGAACGTGGAGAAGTATAAAAGCTCCTATGAGTCCGCCCTGCGGCTTTATAAATTCATCAACGACGATATTTCCGTACTGAACGGACAGCAGTTCAAGAATAACTCAGCCAGTTACAAGACGCTTCAGTCCGCCCTGCGCTACCTGGAAATCATCAGTCTTGTGATCCTATGCATCGTGATGGTAATCAGCCTTGCGGTGATGATGATGATGACAAGGGACATTGTGACCCCGTTGACCAACCTGGCGCACACGGCCAAGCTGGTTGGCCAGGGGAATTTCCATGTCAAGGTGACGCCCATAAAGACCAGGGATGAGCTGGGGATTGTCACGGGAACCTTCAACCAGATGGTGGACAGCCTGGATGAATACGTGAATAAGATTAAGGAAAGCGCGGAGAAAGAGCAGGAGATGAAGGCGCGGGAACTTTTGATGGCAAACCACCTGAAGGAGGCGCGTCTTAAATACCTCCAGTCCCAGATCAACCCCCATTTCCTTTTCAATTCCCTGAACGCAGGGGTGCAGCTGGCCGTGATGGAGGATGCGGAGAAGACCTCGGTGTTCATAGAACGGATGGCTGACTTTTTCCGGTATAATGTGAAGAAGGGTTCAGGGGACGCCACCATACGGGAGGAAGTGGAGACAGTGGACAACTATATCTATATCCTTAATGTACGGTTTGCGGGGGATATCCACTATGTTTCCGAACTGGATGAGACGGTCCTGGACTACAGGATACCCAGCATGATCCTTCAGCCGCTGGTTGAAAATGCAGTGAACCATGGCATACGCGGCATTGAATGGCCGGGTGAAATCCGCCTGCGGGTACAGGATAAGGGCAGTCAGATTGAAATACGGGTGGAGGACAACGGAAAAGGGATGACCGGGGAACAGGTGGGGACAATCCTGTCCGGGAGCCACATAACCGTGGACAGTGACTCCACCGGCATCGGACTGGGGAATGTGATTGCCAGGCTGAGGCTTTACTATGGCACGGACCAGGTCTTTTGCATTGACAGTAAGGGGGAGGACCAGGGAACCTCGGTTATCCTGACCATACCGAAGAAGGAGGAGGATGGAAATGTTCCGGATATTAGTGGCTGACGATGAGGGAATCATGCTGGAATCCATCAAAAGCATTATCCTGTCCAACTTTGGAAGCGAATGCCAGGTGGTCTGTGTGAAGACCGGGCGGGCCGTGATTGAGCAGGCCGAGGCTTTCCGGCCGGATATTGCGATTGTGGATATCCAGATGCCGGGGCTAAGCGGGATACAGGCCATCCGTGAGGTGCGCAGGTTCAACTCATCCATGGTGTTCATCATCATTACGGCCTATGACAAATTTTCCTATGCCCAGGAGGCCGTCAACCTGGGGGTGATGGAGTTCATCACAAAGCCGGTGAACAAAAAGAAGATACTGGATGTGTGCATCCGCGCCATGCATCAGGTGGAGGAGGCCAGGCAGAAGCTCAGCGATGACCTGAAGATACGGGAAAAGCTGGAACTGGTGGTACCCATGATTGAGAGCGGTTTTATCTATAACCTGCTCCGGGATGACACGGATATATACCGCAATGATTATCTGGAGATGCTGGACATAAAAACCAGGTATGGGTTTACCATTGTCCTGGAATTTGGCGATGGGGTGGTGGACGGTCTGATGACCAACGCGGTGGGGGCCAATGTCAGGCTGAACAAGTATTACACCCAGCTCAGGGAACTGGTAAAGGATTACTTTGACTGTATCACAGGTCCTGTCATGGGGAACAGGATTGTGCTGTTCGTGCCATTTGAGAGGGAGAAGACCCGGTATGAGGAGCGGGTGGAGATCATTACCAGGACCAGGAACATGATTCACAGGCTGGAAGCCGGTATTGACATGCAGTTCAGGGGCGGCATCGGGATGGTGACGCCTGTGGAGGAGGCCAGGGATTCCTACAAGGGTGCGTTAAAGGCCCTGAGGGAGAGCGACAGCCATGTGGTACATATAACAGACATACCGGCCATAACGAATTATGACGGGGAATATCCCATGGAACTGGAAAACCAGTATTTCCAGAGAGGGGCAAAGGCGGACAAGGAGGGAGCCGCAGCCTGTGCCAACGAATTCTTTGACTGGATGCTGGAACATGATGGGAATGTGAGGGCCAATATCGAGGTGAAGGTGCTGGAACTGGTCATACGCCTGGAAATGACGGCGTTTGAGGCAGGAAGCGTCCGTTACGGGTTCCGTTACAGGGAAAATTATCTGGCGGAAATCCAGGGCGCTGCCGACATGGCCGCACTGCGCTGCTGGTTCATCCGGAAAACAAGGGAAATCTGCGATAACATCAGTACATCCAGGGAGCGGGAATCTGAAAACGTGGTATCCAGGGTAAAGAATTACATCAATGAGAATTACGCCCAGGATGTTTCGCTGGATGATGTGTCCCGCCTGGTGGACATCAGCCCCTATTATTTCAGCAAGCTGTTCAAGCAGGAGGTGGGGGAGAACTTCATTGAGTATCTGACGCGTACCAGGATAACCCATGCCATGCGCCTGCTGGAGGATTCCAGGTACAGCATAAAGGAAGTGTGCCTGATGTGCGGTTACAGCGACCCCAATTATTTCAGCCGCATTTTCAAAAAGTATGAGGGCATGACGCCAAGCGAGTACAGGGAGAGGTGATGGTATGGAAAAGAGAAGCAGGATCAGGGGGATGGCGGATAAGACCGCCGGAGCAGGAAAAAGGATGGCTGCTGCCGTGCTTGCCGCCATCCTGTTCCTGTACGCATGTATGGCCCTGGGCGGATGCCGCAAGGCGGAGGAAGCGCCTGAGACCAGACAGGAGGAGACAGGGGACCGCCTGCAGATCGGCCTGAGTTTTGAATCCTATGTGATTGAGCGCTGGATCCGGGAACGTGATGTGTTTGTCTCCACGGCCAAGGAGCTGGGGGCGGATGTGAACGTGCAGAATGCCAACGGGGACGTGCAGGAACAGATTGCGCAGATTGAATATTTCATTAAGAAGCAGATGGATGTGATTGCAGTGGTGGCCGGGGACTGCGACGCCCTGTCCGATGTGATGAAAAAGGCCAAGGACGCAGGAATCAAGACGGTCAGCTATGACCGGCTGATTAATAATTCAGACTGCGACCTGTACATCTCCTTTAATAATGAACTGGTGGGGAGATTGATGGCGGAGTGTTTCCTGGAATACGCGCCGGATGGCGGGGATATATTCATGATCCAGGGACCCAAGACCGACGGGAATGTCCATCAGATCAGAAAGGGGTTTGATGATGTCCTGAAAGGCAGCAGGCTGAACGTGGTGTATGAGGCCAACTGCGAGGGATGGCTGGCGGAGCATGCATTTACCTATGTAAAGGAAGGGCTGGCCCGGCACCGTGATATCGTGGGGGTCATGTGCGGCAACGATGACCTGGCAACCCAGGCATTCCGGGCGCTTTCCGAGGAACGGCTGGCAGGGAAGGTAATCCTCACCGGACAGGACGGGGACCTGATGGCATGCCAGCGGATCATGGAAGGGACACAGAACATGACCGCCTTCAAGTCCGTGGAGGAGGAGGCCAGGCTGGCCGCGGAATATGCAGTCATGCTGGGCAGGGGAGAGGAACTGACCGGTATCACCAAGACCATTAATGACGGTACCTATGACGTCCCTTACCGGGAACTGCTTCCGGTTGCGGTCACAAAGGAGAACATGGATGACGTGATCATAAAGGGCGGGTTCCACGCGAAAGAGGATGTGTATCTGAATGTTAAGAAGTAAGGGAAATGGCTGGCAGTGCCATGTTCCCGGCTCCATATGTATGAATCTTTTGGGCAGCCTATATCAGATCCTGATATGGCTGCCTTTTGTCATGTTTTCCTGACCGGAAGAGGAACGCGTCCATATAGCATTTTTTTGCTGTCAAAATGTCCAGCCGTCCAGGCCGCCATGGGCAGGCCGATAGTTTTGTGCTAATGGTTCACAAGCAAGTCCAGTCCATTCTGTGGTAGGATGAAACTATCAAAAATAAGTGTCTGGAGGAGGATTTTACAATGAAAAAGAGATTGATTGCAGTGGCACTGACAATGGCGATGGCGGCTGGAATGATGACCGGATGCGGCGGTTCCGGCAAGACAACTGAGAGCGCGGCTGCAACAGCTGCAGCAGATGCAGGAAACACGGAGGCGGCAAAGACAGAAGCGGCAAAGGAGCAGGAGGATAAGACGGAGGCGGCTAAAGATGATGCGGCGGCAGGCGGCGCAGGGGCGCTCATCGGCGTTGCAATGCCCACCAAGGACCTTCAGAGATGGAACCAGGACGGCTCCAACATGAAGGCAGAGCTGGAGGCGGCTGGCTACGCAGTGGATCTGCAGTATGCGAGCAATGACGTCCAGACCCAGGTGTCACAGATAGAAAACATGATTTCCAATGGATGCCAGATGCTGGTGATTGCGTCCATTGACGGAAGCTCCCTGGGCGAGCCTCTTTCACAGGCCAAGGAGGCCGGCATACCGGTCATCTCCTATGACCGTCTGATCATGAACTCGGACGCGGTCAGCTATTACGCCACCTTTGATAACTACAAGGTAGGCCAGAAGCAGGGAGAATACCTGGTGGAGGCCCTGGGACTGGAAAATTCATCCGAACCCAGGAACATCGAGCTTTTTACAGGCGACCCGGCTGATAACAACTGTGTGTTCTTCTTTGGCGGCGCAATGGATGTGCTCCAGAAGTATATTGATGAGGGGAAGCTGGTTGTGAAGTCAGGACAGACCGCATTTGAGCAGGTGGCTACTGCCAACTGGGATTCTGAAAAGGCGCAGAACCGCATGGATACCATCATTGCAGGCAACTATTCAGACGGGACGGTACTGGACGCAGTGCTCTGCTCCAATGACTCCACTGCCCTTGGGGTTGAGAACGCCCTGGCAGCATCCTACACAGGAACATATCCTGTCATCACCGGACAGGACTGTGACATTGCCAACGTGAAGAACATGTTAAATGGCAAGCAGGCCATGTCCGTATTCAAGGATACACGTACCCTTGCAACCCAGGTGGTCAAGATGGTTGACGCTGTCATGCAGGGCAGCGAGGCGGAAATCAACGATACCTCTTCCTATGATAACGGAACAGGCGTCATCCCCACCTACCTCTGTGAGCCGGTTGTCGTAACCATTGATAATTACAAGGAAATGCTGATTGATTCCGGTTATTATACGGAGGATCAGGTAAAGTAAGACAGAGACAAGAGAGGGACGGCTGGTACCTGAGCGCAGGGGTTTCCTGAAACGCTTTGGGACAGCCGTCCCTGACTAAAATCAGCTTAGGGAGGGAGAACGTTGGCAAAAATATTATTGGAAATGAAGAATATCACCAAGACATTTCCGGGCGTGAAGGCTCTTGATGATGTGAACCTGCGGGTGGAAGAAGGGGAAATCCATGCCCTGGTAGGGGAAAATGGCGCAGGGAAGTCCACGCTGATGAACGTGCTCAGCGGTATTTATCCCTATGGAAGCTACGAGGGGGATATCATCTATGACGGGGAAGTGTGCAAATTCAGCCATATCAATGACAGCGAGAGGAAAGGCATTGTAATCATCCACCAGGAACTGGCCCTGGTGCCGTATATGTCCATTGCCGAGAACATGTATCTGGGCAATGAAAAAGGAAGGAAATATGCAATTAACTGGAATGAAACGTATGGAGAGGCTGATGAATACCTGAAGACAGTAGGGCTTTCTGAATCCTCCCATACTTTGATAAAGGATATCGGCGTGGGAAAACAGCAGCTGGTGGAGATTGCCAAGGCCCTTGCAAAGCATGCCAGGCTTCTTATACTGGACGAACCCACGGCTTCCCTCAATGAAGATGATTCAAAGGCATTGCTGGAGCTGCTTTTGAAGTTCAAGTCAGAGGGCATGACAAGCATCATCATTTCCCATAAACTGAATGAGATAGCGTATGTGGCGGATAAGATTACGGTCATCCGTGACGGTTCCACCATAGAGACATTGGATAAGGCAACAGATACCATCACCGAGGACCGGATCATCAAAGGCATGGTGGGCCGTGAGCTGGTGGACCGTTTCCCGAAGCGGGAAGGAGTGGCTGTCGGGGATACCGCCATGGAGGTGCAGGACTGGAGCGTATACCATCCCCTGTATTCGGACCGGAAGGTGGTGGACCGTGTTTCCTTCCAGGTGGGAAAAGGAGAGGTGGTTGGGATCTGCGGCCTTATGGGGGCAGGGCGGACGGAGCTGGCCATGAGCATTTTCGGCAGAAGTTACGGAACCAATATTACAGGCAGGCTTTTCATCCATGGAAAGGAAGTAATCCTCCATTCGGTCCGGGACGCCATCCGGCATAAGCTGGCTTATGTGACAGAGGACAGAAAAGGGAACGGGCTGATCCTTTCCAATGCAATCAGGATTAACACAACCCTTGCCAACATGGACGCAGTGAGCAGTAAGACCATCATTGATAAGGATAAGGAATATCTGGTTGCCGAGGAGTACAGGGATAAGCTGAAGACCAAATGTCCTTCGGTTGAACAGAACGTGGGAAACCTTAGCGGCGGGAACCAGCAGAAGGTGCTGCTGGCCAAGTGGATGTTCGCGCAGCCGGATATCCTGATCCTGGATGAACCCACCAGGGGAATCGATGTGGGAGCCAAGTATGAGATATACTGCATCATCAACCAGCTGGCAGCGGAGGGGAAATCCGTTATCATGATATCCTCGGAACTCCCGGAGGTCCTGGGGATGTCTGACCGTATCTATATCATGAATGAGGGCAGGATGGCAGGCGAGGTAAAGGCAGAGGAAGCCACCCAGGAATATATCATGTCCTGCATCCTGAAATCAGATAAAGGAGAGTAGAGTATGGAAAACAAGTTGAAATTATCCGAGGTATTGAAGAAATATACAATGGTAATCGTTCTGGCCGTGGTGGTCATCCTGTTCACTGCCAACACGGGCGGGAAAATGCTCCTGCCCCAGAATGTAAATAACCTGATTGCCCAGAATGCTTATGTATTCATTCTGGCAACCGGCATGCTGTTCTGCATCCTGACAGGAGGCAACATTGACCTGTCTGTGGGTTCCGTGGTATGTTTTGTAGGCGCCATCGGCGGAAGCATGATGATTAAGATGGGAATCAACCCATACCTGTCCCTTCTGTCCATGGCATTAATCGGTATGCTGGTGGGGGCGTGGCAGGGATTCTGGATTGCCTATGTGAGGATTCCTCCCTTTATTGTGACCCTGGCCGGTATGCTGATGTTCAGGGGACTTTCCAACGTGGTGCTTCAGGGCATGACCCTGTCACCAATCCCGGACCGGTTCTTAAACCTGTTCAATACATACGTACCGGATTTTTTTGGCGGGGAGGGGATTAATATAACCTGTATGCTGGCAGGGATTGCCGTATGCCTGGTCTACGCAGCCAGCGTGCTGCGGGGGCGTATGAAGAAAATGCAGAAGGGCTACCGGGTGGATCCTCTTGGAGGAGTGGTTGCAAAAATAGTAATCATCAGCGTGGTTGTACTGTTTTTCATGTTCAAGCTTGCGCAGTATAAGGGGATACCCAACGCCCTTCTCTGGGTGGGTGTCATCATCGGCATCTACAGCTACATCTCATCCAAAACCACCACCGGTCGCTATTTTTATGCGGTGGGCGGCAATGAGAAGGCGACCAGGCTTTCCGGCATCGACACCAACCGGGTGTATTTCCTGGCATATCTTAACATGGGGCTTCTGGCAGCCGTGGCCGGCATGATTACCGTGGCAAGGCTTAATTCCGCCAATCCCACTGCGGGCAACAACTATGAGATGGATGCCATCGGCGCCTGCTTCATAGGCGGCGCCTCGGCATACGGCGGTACAGGTACGGTTCCAGGCGTTATCATCGGCGCAACCCTGATGGGCGTGCTGAACCTGGGCATGAGCATCATGGGCGTGGACCAGAACCTGCAGAAAGTGGTCAAGGGAGCGGTGCTGCTGGCGGCAGTCATATTTGACGTTGTCAGCAAGAGGAAGTCGTTTATTGTGAAGCAGTAGGAGGAAGCGGAAGGGGACGTTTCTGTGTCCCGCCGGAAACCGCCGTCCTGTATAACATCCAGATGTTATACAAGGGCGGCTTTTTGTGTGGATTTTTTCTTTTTTTTAAAGAAGGGGCTTGCTTTTTTTTGTGAATATGCATATAATACAGATAGGTCCGTTATCGATAACGGTAATCGAATAACCAGGAAGAGGACATGCACATGGCAGTAACGATTAAGAAGATTGCAGAGCTGGCGGGGGTTTCTGTAGGGACAGTGGACCGGGCGCTGAATAACCGGAAAGGGGTGAATCAGGAGGTAGCCGGGCGTATTAAGGAAATCGCGGATTCAGTTGGGTATGTGCCGAATACAGTGGCGAAAGGGTTGGTAGCTAGACGCAAGGAAGTTAAGATCGGCGTGATCATCCATACGCCAAAGCATGCTTTTATTGAAGAGCTTTTAGCAGGAATCCAGGCTGCCAATAAAAAGATTGCGGATTACGGCGTGGAAATCATGGCCAGATATGGGGAAGGCTATGATGCGGACAGCCAGATACGGATGATTGACGAGCTGGTGGATGAAGGAATCCATGCACTGGCCATCATACCCCTGAACGATAAGCGTGTGGTGGATAAGCTGGAGGAACTCAGGAAGCGTGGGATTACAGTGGCGCTCATGGTATCAGATATCGACGTGGACTGCCTTGCTTACGTGGGCTGTGACCTCTACAGGGGAGGCAGGATCATCGGAGGGCTGGCAGGCATGCTTGGGGGCAGGGACAGCAAGGTGGTTTATTGCACCGCGCCTCTTGAGATATTGGGGAATGTAAGGAGGCTGGACGGGCTGAAGGATGTCCTGCAGGAGCGTTATCCGGACATTCATCTTCTGGGGGTCTGCGAACTGCAGAATGATGACCTGGCAGCCTACCGGCAGGCGGCAATTGCGTTTAAGGAATACAGGGACGCTGACACGATTGTAGTGACAACCGGCTGTACCAAAGGTGTTTTGTCAGCCATTGAGGAAACCGTGTTTGAGAAAAAGGTGAATGTCATAACCCTGGATTTGGCAAAGCCGGTTGAACAGGCCATGGCCAGGGGCCTGGTGCAGGCCACGGTGGTACAGCATCCATTCCTTCAGGGAAAGAAAGTGATTGAGACACTGTTTAATTATGTGGTAATGGGGAAAGTTCCGGATTCAAAGAAAATCTACATTGATACGGACATAAAGATTTATGAAAGTATTTTTTAGGAGTATTACCGGCCGGCGCCGTGGTACTCCAAAAAATAACATAATACCGTTATCGATAACGGTAGAAAACATAAAAGGGGAAGTAAGACTATGAAAGCAATTATGCTGATGTTCGATTCATTGAACCGCCATATGCTGCAGCCGTACGGATGTGACAGTACCATCACTCCGAATTTCAACAGGCTGGCAAAACATGCTGTTACATTTGATAACTGCTATGTTGCAAGCATGCCATGCATGCCGGCCAGAAGGGAAATACATACAGGAAGGATGAATTTCCTGCACCGCAGTTGGGGACCATTGGAGCCATTTGATGATTCCATGCCGGAAATCCTGAAGGAGAACGGGATATATTCCCATCTGGTGACGGATCATTACCATTACTTTGAGGACGGTGGCTGTACCTATCATACCCGGTACAGCTCATATGAATTTGTCAGGGGGCAGGAAGGCGACCCATGGAAGGGGTCTGTGGGGGATCCTGAGATTCCGGAGACGCTGGGGGGAAGGACGAACTGTCTGTGGCGTCAGGACTGGGTCAACCGGCCATATATGCAGGGGATAAAGAGGCATTCCCAGACGCTCACCATGGACCTGGGGCTGGAGTTCATCGAGAAGAATAAAACGGAGGATAACTGGTTTCTCCAGATTGAACATTTTGATCCCCACGAACCGTTTTTTGCCCCGGAAGAGTTCAGGAAGCTGTATCCGGATGATTATGACGGCCCTCATTTTGACTGGCCTAATTACAAGCGGGTAACAGAGCCTGACCAGGCCTGCGAGCATGTGAGGAACGGGTACCGGGCGCTTCTGACCATGTGTGACCATACCCTGGGACGCCTTTTAGATAAGATGGACCAGGAGGGGATGTGGGAAGATACCATGCTGATAGTCAATACGGACCATGGCTTTTTACTGGGGGAACATGACTGGTGGGCCAAATGTGTGATGCCCTGGTATAACGAGAACGCCAACATCCCGCTGTTTATATGGGACCCAAGATGTGGGATAAAGGGAGGGAGAAGGAAGGCACTGGTGCAGGGGATTGACTTAGCACCCACACTTCTGGAGTATTTCAACCTTCCAATTCCTGGGGATATGATGGGTAAACCACTGAGGGACACAATTTTATATGATACCCCTGTCAGGGAGGCTGCAATTTATGGAATCCATGGAGGACATGTTAACTGTACGGATGGCAGGTATGTGTATATGAGGGCACCGGTTAACGCAGATAACCAGCCGCTGTTTAATTACACGCTGATGCCCAATCATATGAGAAACCGTTTTTCCGTGGATAACCTTAGGAAGGCCAGGATGAGAGATGGATTTTCATTTACAAAAGGCTGTCCGGTGCTGGAAATCCCATCTACCGGTATTCCTGAACTGGAATTTTCAGCATATGATTTCGGCACCATGTTGTTTGACCTGGAGAAGGACCCGGGGCAGCTCCATCCAATCAGTGACGCTGCGGTTGAAGAACGGATGGCTGGCATGATGGTGCGGATCATGAGGGATAATGACTGTCCGGGGGAACAATACACAAGGCTGGGGTTAGCAGTGGATTAGCCGGCAACAAATGAACGGTGGGAGAAAACACGAAAAGGAGAAGGAAAATGAAAAGAAGAACATGGAAAACTGCATTGTCGATGGTATTAACAGCAGCAATTCTGGCTGGATGCGGCGGGGTAAACAACGGGGGGACGCCGGGCACCGGGGCAGGGGAAGCGAAAACAGAAGAACAGAAAACAGAGGGGCAGAAGTCAAAAGTCCAGGGAGGCGAAACAGCAGCTGGTAATGATGGGGCCGCTGACACGGGGCTGTCAGGACAGAAACTGGTGGTGGGTACCATGGCAAAGGCAATGGGTCTTCCGCTTAAATACGCGTTGGATAAGGGGTACTTTGCGGATAAAGGGCTGGAAGTTGAAATTGTTACATTTGCAACAGGAGCGCCCATCAATGAGGCAATGAATGCAGGTGAGCTGGATGTGGCGGTGAGCGGGATGGCATCGGTCTATAATCTGGCAACAGGAAATTACACCTATATTGGCGACACCATGATATCGGAAGAGGGGCAGTCCCTGTACATAAGGCCGGACAGCGCCCTGGCATCCAGCGGTGAGAAAGACGGGATTGTGGGAAGTAAGGAAACCGTTAAGGGGATTTCCATTTTAGGGCCGCTTTCCACCTCAGCCCAATATAATGCCATTAAATATGTGGAGTCCTTCGGACTGACGTCTGAGGATTTCACCATGGTATCCATGGAATATGCCCAGGCCTACCAGGCTTTCATAACAGGTGAGGGTGACGGCATCGCAACCATACCGCCCTACTCTTTTCAGCTGGAGGCAGCGGGATATGTGGATGCGGCAGATGTGGCGACCCTGATGGGACAGCCATTGACCGATGGAATCTATGTGTCCAACAAAGTGCTGGAGGAAAAAAGGGGAGACCTGCAGGTGCTGATGGAGGTTTATTACCAGGCATGCCAGGAACTGCTGGATGACCCTGGGATGAGGGCCGAGGCCGGTATGAAATGGTATGGGGAGGAAGGCGTGACCTACAGCGATGAGGATATGGAAAATGAGATAAAAGCCCAGACCTATACGACTGTGGATAAGCTAAAAAGCCAGGATTACATATTTGGCGCAACCATGGCCAATATGGGGGCATTTTTCACAACCCAGGAATTAATAGAGGCGTCCAATCTTCCCAATATAGAAAAAAGTTTTGATACATCCTTTGTGGAGAATATCATTGGGACTACTGTCACGACGGCAAAGATTGACCTGTAGGTCTAAGCCTGCAATAATTCCCGTGGAAAGGAATGGGTATGAAACGTAAGAAAACCATGGAACTGAAATATATGATGATGTCAATATCATCGGTATGCGCAGTGTTGCTTGTCTGGTGGCTGTGCATTGATGTTCTGCATTTGAAAAGTGAAAGCGTGTTTCCCGGTCCGGGAAAGGTACTTAATACATTCATCGTCAAACTGACCCATAAAGCTCCGGACGGAGCAACCCTTATCACCCATACCCTGCAGAGCCTTAAAGTGGCTCTGACCGGGTATGCCATGGGCGCTGTCATCGGGATTCCCATGGGAATCCTGATGGCATGGAACCGGTTTGCGGACATGTTCATCCGGCCCCTGTTTGACCTGCTGCGCCCCATTCCCGGGCTGGCGTGGATCCCGCTGTTTATCCTGCTGTTCGGTATCGGGCTGCTTCCAAAGGCGCTGGTGATTTTTATTGCCTCCCTCATTGCGTGTGTGGTGAACGCCTACACAGGAATCCGCCAGACAAAGGATCTGCATCTGTGGGTAGGGGATGTGTTTGGCGCTTCTGATATGCAGAAGCTGTTTAAAATCGCCATTCCCACCGCAACGCCCATGATATTTACCGGTTTGCGGGTAGCCCTTGGCTCTGCCTGGACCGCGCTGGTGGCAGCGGAACTTCTTGCATCCAGTAATGGTCTGGGATATATGATCCAGCAGGCCAGGTCTATTTCCAGGCCGGACCTGGTGCTTGTGGGGATGATTACAATCGGAATCGTGGGGCTGGCCATGGACCGGCTGCTTCATAAGCTTGAATTAGTGGTAGCGAAAGGAATGAATGTACAATGAAGGCTGGCAGACAAAAAGTATATGAGTTCCTGGCCGGTGTATGCTCGATTGGATGTTTTGTCATTATCTGGTTTGTGGCTACCAATGGGACTCTGCTGGGAGAAATGATTCCGCGCCCGGATGTGGTGTGCGTGGCATTTTTTCAGGCAATTGCAGGTAAAATCGGAAGATATAACTTACTGGTACATATCGGATGGAGCCTCTCCAGGGTTTTGATCGCGTACTGTGCAGCATCCGCGGCAGGTATCGTCCTTGGCCTGGCCATGGGGTGGAGTAAAAGTGTGGAGGCTGTTTTCCAGCCGCTGTTCGGTATTATCCGTCCCATTCCGCCCATTGCATGGATTCCTATTTCCATTATCTGGTTTGGACTGGGGGAGAGCGCCAAATATTTCCTGATTTTCCTGGCTGCATTTTCCAATGTGACACTGAATGCGTGGGCTGGCGCAAAGGCCATGGATTATAAGCTGGTGGGAACCGCAAGGATGCTGGGGGCCAGCAGGACGCAGATTTTCCTGACCGTGGTGATGCCATCGTCCGTGCCTCAGATTTTTGCAGGACTTCAGATTGCGATGTCTTCCAGCTGGGCTACGGTTGTGGCGGCTGAGATGGTACGGTCCTCGGAAGGTGTTGGCTGGATCATCACGACCGGTATGAACAATAATGACATTGTTCAGATCCTGGTGGGAATCATGGCGATTGGAATTGTGGGATTCGTACTTGCAGTAATTATGAGGAAGCTTGAGGAGGTATTATGCCGATGGAACAAGAGCGGACAGTAAACAGTATGATTGAATGCAGACAGATATCCAAATCCTTTCCAGGGGAAAATGGCAGTATGGAAATCGTGCATTCCATGAATCTGTCGGTTGGGGAAAATGAGTTTGTCGTGCTCCTGGGACCCGGGCAATGCGGCAAGACCACAATCATTAACCTGATAGCCGGACTGGAGACGGTGACGTCCGGTGAGGTCATGGTGGATGGGAAGAAGGTGTTGGAACCAGGCCCGGAGCGCGGTGTTGTGTTCCAGACCACCAATCTGTTCCCATGGCTGACCACTATGGGCAATGTGGAATACGGTCCCAAAATGGCAGGTGTCACCAAGGCAGAACGCCAGAAACGGGCGCAGTATTATATTGACCTGGTGGGGCTGCATGGATTTGAGAAATCATTTCCAATCCAGCTTTCAGGCGGCATGCAGCAGCGTGTGGGGATTGCCCGGGCATATTGTATCGAACCCAGGGTCATGATCATGGATGAGCCTTTTGGCGCACTGGATGCCCAGACCAGGTACCAGATGCAGGAAGAGCTGGAACGCATCTGGGAAACGGAAAAGCGCACGGTGGTATTTGTGACCAATAACATTGAGGAGGCAATTTATCTGGCTGACCGTATCATTGTCCTGAGCAACTGTCCGGCCAAAATCAGGAAAGAATACAGAATCAGCCTGCCAAGGCCAAGGAACTATGTCTCATCTGAGTTCCTGGAACTGCGCAGGGAGATAACACAGGTCATGGACAGTACGCTGTAGGAGGGGATATGGAGAAGAAGGTAAAAGTGCAGGTCAGGGACCTGACAAAGAAATTCGGGGATTTACTTGTTCTGAATCATATGGACTTCGACGTGGAAGAAGGGGACCTGCTGTGCGTGGTGGGGCCTACCGGCTGCGGAAAAACAACATTTTTGAACAGCCTTACGAAAATATATGATATCACAGAGGGCCAGATCCTTCTGGATGGCAGGGAGGTCGACCCTAAGGTTAATAACATGGCATATATATTCCAGGGAAATTCCACTATGCCCTGGCTTACTGTGGAAAAAAATGTAAGCTTTGGCCTGGATATCAAGAAAGTGCCGTCTGCAAGAAAGAAAGAGCTGGTGGATAAATACCTTGATATTGTGGGGCTGACAGAATACCGTAATTATTATCCCAACCAGCTCTCTTCCAGCATGCTCCAGAGAGTGGGGATTGCAAGGGCATTTGCAACAGAGCCTGAATTGCTGCTGATGGATGAACCTTACGGGCAGCTGGATATTGAACTCAGGTTCAAACTGGAGGATGAACTGGTAAAGCTATGGCAGATGACAAAGACAACCGTCATTTTCATCACACATAATATTGAGGAGGCAGTTTATCTGGGCAATAAAATCATGGTCCTGACCAATAAGCCAACCACGGTTAAGACCACGCTGACGAACTCAATGCCCAGGCCCAGGGATGTGACGTCCAAAGAGTTTGTGGAACTGAGGAATAAGGTGACGGATCTGATAAAATGGTGGTGATACGGATTACTCCGTTACATGGCCGGATATGGAAGCCATGGCCGCTTTCCTGGCATGTATGACCGTGGTATCAAAAAGCGGGATATCCGTATCCTCCTGTCTGATCAGCAGGCCGATTTCCGTGCAGCCAAGGATGACGCCCTCGGCCCCCTTCTGTCCAAGTCCGCGGATGATGGCAAGGAAGCCTGCCCTGGATTCAGGGGAAATGGTGCCCAGGCAGAGTTCATCGAAGATGACACGGTTAATCATTTCCCTTTGTGGTTCCTCGGGAATCAGGACCTGGAGTCCGCTTTGGATCAGGCGTTCTTTATAGAAATCCTGTTCCATGGTGTAACGGGTGCCTAACAGGGCCACGGTCTTAATCCCCCTGTCCTTCAGGCACTCCGTTGTTACGTCTGCAATGTGGAGCAGGGGGATGGAGATATAGGATTGGATCCGGGGGGCCACTTTGTGC
This sequence comes from Enterocloster sp. OA13, assembly GCF_022440595.1. Taxonomy (NCBI): domain Bacteria; kingdom Bacillati; phylum Bacillota; class Clostridia; order Lachnospirales; family Lachnospiraceae; genus Enterocloster; species Enterocloster sp. OA13. The sequence goes on from NZ_JAKNTF010000001.1 coordinate 6,804,409, forward strand.
ATGGTGTTGGTACAGATGACAATGAAGTCCGCCCCGGCTTTTTCAAGGGAACGGGCGGCCTGACCCAGTATGTCCCCGCTTTTGTCCCAGTCCCCGCAGGACTGGCATTTTTCTATTTCATCAAAGTCAACGCTGTACAGGATGCACCTGGATGAGTGGAGGCCGCCCAGTTCTTTTTTCACGGTTTCGTTGATGATCTGATAGTAGGTGACGGTGCTTTCCCAGCTCATGCCGCCGATTAATCCGATTGTTTTCATGTTGTGTTCCTCCTTGGGGTTTATCCATAGTATAGCATGCGGACGGCGAAGGTACAAGAAAGGCGTTTTCCGGAACCTTCTTTCTGAAAATTCCCTCATGTAAATCCTCTGGGTTAAAATACCGGAGGATTTTTTTGCATTAACGTGTTATAATGGCGTCATGCATTATGATTGATAATAGTACAAGGGGATGAAGAAATGGAGAAAACGATTTTACTGCTGGGTCATCCGGATCTGTATGAGGTGTGCAGTGAGGTGACCGAGGAAGAACTGCCCTGGATGGCGGAAGTGAAGGAGGACCTTAAGGACACGCTTCTGGCGTTCCGGAAACGTTATGGCGTGGGCCGCGCCATTGCCGCGCCCCAGATCGGCGTGAAAAAGCGCGTTATATACAGACATCTGGACACGCCTGTGCTGTTCATCAATCCAAGGCTTGAGTTTCCGGATGAGGAGGAGATGGAGGTCATGGATGACTGCATGTCCTTTCCGGACCTGCTGGTACGGGTAAGGCGGTATAAACGTTGCATCATCCATTACAGGGATGAGCATTGGAAGGAGTGTTCACTGGCGTTTGAAGGCGATATGGCGGAGCTGATACAGCATGAATACGACCATCTTGACGGCATTTTGGCAACCATGAGGGCAATTGATGACAGGGCATTTGTGATGAAGGAACACTAAGGCGGTATCAGGGAGCTTTAGGAAAATGCCCCTTCCATATAAATTTATAGAAGGGACCACAGGTTTATGATGATTGACAGGGACGGGTTTTTAAAAAGTTATAATATAGAACAGGAAGATTTTGAGGCAGCGGACATGCCGTGGGAGGAGCTGGCTGCCATTTATGAGGATTACCAGGCAATTGAAGGGAAGCTGCGCAATATCGGCAAGGATTTTGTTTATGATTATCTGTATGATATCGAGCGGGCCGGAATCCATTCCTACCGCTACCGGACAAAGGACCCGGGGCATCTCCTGGAAAAAATCATCCGGAAAAGGGTGGAACATTTTGAACGCTTTAAGGATATCAACCGGACCAATTACCATAAATATATGACGGACCTTATCGGTATCCGCGTTTTTTTCCTGTACCGTGAGGACTGGATTCATTTCCATAATTATATCACCAGTGTGTTTGAGAATGACCCTGGGCTTTATGTAAAGGACAGGATCCTGGATTTCGACGGGGATCCCAAGCATTACTATATTGCGGAGCGGCCAAAGGTATACAGGCGCAACGGGGATTCCAGGATATATGATGAGGATCTGATTGAAATCCGGTCAGACGGCATTTACCGCTCCCTCCATTATATTATCAAGTATAAGGGATATTATGTGGAGATCCAGGGCAGGACCCTGTTTGAGGAAGGATGGAGCGAGATTGACCACGATATCGTGTACCCATATTTTAAGGATGATGAGATGCTGAAGGATTTCTCCACCCTGCTGAACCGGCTTTCCGGCATGGCGGATGAGATGAGCTCTTACTTCCGCAGGATGAAGGGGACGAAGGAAGCCTGGGAGCGGAAGATTGAAGAGGCTGGGGCCAGGGAGGATTTAAGTGGAAAGACAAATGACTGAGCTGTCCCTGGAAGAATTGTGGGAACTGTTTCCGATTTACCTTACAAGGCACAGTGAGGAATGGAAGGGATGGTATGAGGAGGAAGCCCGCTGTCTGGAAGGCATGCTGCCCATGGACCGGATACGCAGGCTGGAGCATGCGGGCAGTACATCCGTAGAAACCATATGGGCTAAGCCAATTATTGATATCCTTGTGGAGATGAAGCCAGGGGAAGATATGGGGGCTGTGAGGACCATCCTGGAACAGAACGGGTATGTCTGCATGTCGGAGAAAGAGGACAGGCTGTCCTTCAACAAAGGTTATACACCTAAGGGGTTTGCAGAGCGCGTATACCACCTCCATCTGAGACAGGACGGGGATAATGATGAACTGTATTTCAGGGATTATCTGCGGGATTATCCGGATGTGGCTAAGGATTATGAGGCGCTGAAGCTGGGACTGTGGAAGCAGTATGAACATGACCGTGATGCCTATACTGACAGTAAGGGGGGATTTGTCAGGAAATATACCCGGAAGGCAAAATCTCTTTATGGGGAACGGTATGGGAAGAGGGGACGTGGTAAAAGTGGGTATGGGAAATCCAGGTGTGGGAAGTGGCGCCGGGCAGCGGCAGGGGATGCGGATGGTTTGAGGCGGATTGCCAGGGAGTCGGAAGCCCATTGGGGTTTTGATGAGGCGTTTATGGACACATTTGACAGGAAGTTCAACATCACCCGGGAGTTCATTGAGGAACACCCTGTATTTGTTTTTCTGAAGGATGAAGCGCCGGCTGCTTTCTGGGGCGTGGTGACCGAAGGAGACGGATGCGGGCTGGAATATTTCTATATTGCAGAGGCATATCTGGGAAAGGGATATGGGCGGCAGATGTGGGAACACCTTACCTGCTGGTGCGGGGAGCATGGTATCCGTGAGATGCATTTTGTCACCAGCTGGGAAGCAGCCGGTTTTTATGAAAAGATGGGGGCGCAGCGGGATGGGGAAGCTGTTTCTGTTATTGACGGCAGGAAAATCCCGCGTTTTTGCTGCTGTCTGTGAAAGGTGTGGATCAGGATGGAAATAAGACAGGATATCAGACTGGCCGCAGTTGACCTGGATGGGACGCTTATGGACAGCGCCAACCACATAGGGGAGACGGCCATCCGCCAGATAGGGCGTTTAAATGAGAACGGCTGTCTGGTGGTTCCGTGTACAGGCAGGTATCTGAGGTCGATTCCCCAGGAGCTTCTTCAGATGGGGAAAATCAGGTATGCCATCACGGCCAATGGGGCGCAGATATGGGATGTGAAATCCCTGACTTCCCTGTTCCGGGTGAAGCTTCCGCCCGGCGTGGTAAAAGAGGTGCTGGAGGTCATGAAAGGGAAGGAAGGATACATTGAACTGTTTTCCCAGGGAAAGTCCTACATTAATGAAGGGGATGTGCAAAAGGCGGCCGGAAAAGAAAAGGATTATAATTTCATACAATATTTCCAGAGGGACCATGTGATGGTGCCAAGCCTGTACGGGCTTGAGGATGTATGGGATGAAGCTGAGAAGCTGAATGTGTTTTTCCTGGAAGACAGTGACCGGGAGATGCTGAAGGCCAGGCTGAGGGCCAGGGGGGACGTCCAGATAACCAGTTCCATGGCAGGTAACATTGAAATCAACGGGGCGTCTGTCAATAAGGGCAAGGCCATGGAGTGGCTGTGCGGGTACCTTGGCATAGGCAGGGAAGCAACCCTTGCTATTGGGGACGGTGACAATGACATGGAAATGATTGGATTTGCAGCCTATGGGATTGCCATGGGAAACAGTCCTAAGGAATTAAAGGAGCGGGCTGTTTATGTTACAGGTGACCACGACAGCGGCGGTGCGGAAGCGGTGCTGCGCATGATACGGGCTTTCTGACTTGTCCAGGGGACGCACAGCCGGCGGAAAGCAATCTACAAACACGCCCCAGGGGGAGTTTGGATGTTCAATCCTGCCCCCTTTTTGCGTGTCCGGGTGCCTGCTGTCATGGAACAGGGCAAAAAAAGTCGAGAGCATTTTCCCTCTGATGATTATAATGTGTATGTAAGGCGGTGGACAGATGAAGGAGCAGGCAAAAGGGGAAGCGGTACAGATTGAGGCGGTGCAGAGGATGCAGGATTATATAGCGGAGCATTTGGATGAAGAAATCAGTCCCGGCGCCCTTGCCGCATGTTCCCTGTATTCACCCTGGTATTCCTACCGGCTTTTTGTACGCTATGTGGGTATGACGCCTTCGGATTACGTCCGCAGGTTCCGGCTTTCACGCTCAGCGCTCAGACTGAGGGATGGGAAGGTAAAGGTTGTGGATATTGCTTTTGAAATGGGATTTAAAAGCGTGGACGGCTACCAGCGGGCATTTTCCAGGGAATTTGGCTGCAATCCAAAGGAGTATGCCTTGAATCCTGTGCCTATTAGCCTGTTTACGCCTTACGGAGTCAAATACAGGTATATCAGAAGGGAGAAAACCATGGAAACAGTTAAAAATGTATTCATCCGGGAAGTCTGGAAGCCGGAGCGCAAGGTGCTGATTAAGCGGGGCATTAAGGCAGAGGAGTATTTTACTTATTGTGAAGAGGTGGGCTGCGATGTGTGGGGGCTGCTCACAAGCATCCGTTCCATCAGCGGGGAACCGGTGTGCCTGTGGCTGCCCGGCGCTTATGTAAAGCCGGGCACGTCCGTGTATGTGCAGGGGGTGGAGGTTCCGGCGGACTATGACGGCGTGGTGCCGGAAGGGTTCGATGTGATAGGACTTCCGCCGTGCAGGTATCTCATGTTCCAGGGGGAGCCGTTTGCCGAGGAGGACTACTGCCAGGCAATTGAACAGGTGCAGTCAGCCATCAGCCGGTATGAACCGTCTGCAGCCGGGTACAGGTGGGACAGGGACAACCCGCGGGTCCAGCTGGAGCCAATCGGGACCAGGGGTTATATTGAACTGCTGCCTGTCAAGGCGCTGGCAGATGGTTAAAATCAGGAACAATGGTTAAAAATAAGTTAATATACTTGCATTTGCGTGCCTTTCCTATATAATCGGTACTGTATTATCAAGTAATGAAGAACCGGTTGACCGATTGATGATAAGGAGGCACACCATGAGAGGCGTAGAAACGCGTATACAGGAAATCAGGCACAGGATATTCAGGGAAGTGGCCCGCATGGCTTACCACACGGAATGGCCTGTGGATAAGAGGATTGAGGAACTTCCCTATAAAATCATTCCGGGGGAGATTGGCAATTACCGCAGCGACGTATTCCTGGAAAGGGCCATTGTGGGGGAGCGGCTGAGGCTGGCCATGGGGCTTCCCTACCGCAGTGCGGCCGACCCTGCCCCGATATCGGATAATATAGAGGCAGCGGACCAGCCGGAGACGTATTATACGCCACCGCTTATCAATGTGATGAAGTTTGCCTGCAACGCCTGCCACGAAAAGCGGGTGGTGGTGACGGACGGATGCCAGGGCTGTCTGGCCCACCCCTGTGTGGAGGTGTGTCCAAAGGATGCGGTGAGCATTGACCGTTCCAACGGGCGCTCCCATATTGACCAGGACAGATGCATCCGGTGCGGCAGGTGTGCGGATGTCTGTTCCTACAATGCCATCATTATCCAGGAACGTCCGTGTGCAGCGGCCTGCGGCATGGACTGTATACATTCAGATGAAAACGGCAAGGCGGATATTGATTATGATAAATGCGTATCCTGCGGCATGTGTCTTGTGAACTGCCCCTTTGGGGCCATTGCGGACAAGTCCCAGATCTTCCAGGTCATCCGCGCCATCCAGTCCGGCGAGCGTGTGTATGCTGCGGTTGCACCTGCGTTCGTGGGACAGTTCGGTCCGAAGGTGACGCCGGGCAAGCTGCGTGCGGCCATGAAGGCGCTGGGATTCGCGGATGTATTCGAGGTGGCAGTGGGCGCCGATCTGTGCGCCACCCAGGAGGCGATTGACTTCATGCAGGAGGTTCCGGAAAAGCTTCCGTTCATGGCCACTTCCTGTTGCCCGGCCTGGTCCATGATGGCTAAGAAGCTGTTCCCTGAACAGGCTGACTGCATTTCCATGGCCCTGACCCCCATGACCCTAACGGCCCGCCTGATCAAACGGCACCACAAGAACGCCAAGGTGGTGTTCATCGGCCCGTGCGCAGCGAAGAAGCTGGAGGCCATGAGGACGGATATCCGCAGTGATGTGGATTTTGTGCTGACCTTTGAGGAGATGGATGGGATTTTTGATGCAAAGCATGTGGAGATTGAGAAAATGGAGGAGGACCCGGACGGTGTCAACGATGCGTCCATGGACGGGCGTAACTTTGCCGTGTCAGGAGGCGTTGCAAAGTCAGTGGTTGACGTTATCCACCAGCGTTTCCCGGACAGGGAAATCAAAGTTGCCAATGCAGAGGGGCTTAAGGACTGCCGGAAGCTTCTTACCATGGCCAAGGCTGGTAAATACAACGGCTACTTGTTAGAGGGAATGGCGTGTCCGGGCGGATGCGTGGCCGGGGCAGGAACCATGCAGCCCATTAAGAAGTCCCAGGCAGCAGTGAATCTCTATGCCTCCAAGGCAAACCATAAGACCTCCAATGAGACGGAGCATGTGAAGGAACTGGATAAGCTTGTGGATTAGTGGCCTGCGGGTGGATGAGTTTGTGGATAAATGGTCTGTAGAGGAACGGCCTTTGGATGGATAAGGTTGGATGGATGAGGAGGTTAAAATGCTTGACCTTGCCTGGGCCTTGTAGTAGAATAAGGGTAGTTAGCGGATGCTAATAGAACGGAGCGGTATAGCCATCTGAGGCTATGCCGCTTTATGGCGTTTTTATGAATTACGGTGCTGTGCCGTCCATGGCGGCACCAGTACTTATCTGACAGGGGGTAACCATATGCTTTTGATGAACCGTACACTGTTTAAACTGGCAAAGGGACTGTGGGGATGGATGGCGGCAATCGCCGGACTTAAAATGGTAACTTTAATCGGGGCAGCCGCGTTTGCCAGAACGATTTCAGGATTCCTGGGCAATATTGCCTCACCGTCCCTGACGGTTAAGGATGCGGGCGCTGCCATCCTTTCCGCGCTGGCGGCGGCATTTCTCATGCTCTGTTCCGAGCTTCTCCGGGGGGAGGCGGAGTACCGCTGCACGGCCAAGGCCAGGACCGCGTTAAGGGCCAGGATCTTTTCCAAAGTCCTGGAACTGGATGCTGGAAACATCGAGAAGATCGGACCTGTTTCGGCCATCACCTCATCGGTTGACGGTGTGGAATCCATGCAGACATATTACAGCCAGTATCTTCCGGGACTGATGTATTGCATGTGCGCCCCGGTTTATCTGTTCTTCCAGCTTAAAGGGGCGTCCCTTACGGTGGCGGTGCTGCTGTTTGCCATTGCATTTGTCCTGCTGCCATTGAATAACGTGTTCCGTTCCAGGATTGAGCTGCTAAAGACGGAGTACTGGAACGCATTGGAGGACCTGACCGGATATTATCTGGAAAGTGTCCAGGGGCTTGTGACCCTTAAACTGTTTGAACGGGACGCGGACAGGACCGCCGTGCTGACCGGAAAGGCAGATGCGTTTAACCGGAAAATCATGGATGTGATGAAGGTCAACTTCCTGTCCTTTTTGATGACGGACGGCATGATATACGGAGCCGTCCTTGCGGCCACGGGTATAATCTGCGGGGGACTGGTACGGGGAAATGTCTCATTCAGCGCAGCCCTCATGGTGCTGCTTTTGTCCTACAGCTTCTTTGACTCCGTGCGCCAGCTTATGGGAGCCACCCACACGGCGCTGGCAGGGGTTTCGGCAGCGGAGAAGGTATCGGACCTGCTGGATATGGATACTTCAAGGCCCTACCAGCCGGATTTCCCAAAGGAAGAGGAAGGCTATATGGGAATACGGATGGAACATGTCTCACACACTTATACGGGAAGGAACATTGCGCTTAAGGATGTGTCGCTGACAATCCAGCGGGGGAAGGTGACTGCCCTGGCAGGGCTTTCCGGCTGCGGTAAAAGCACGGTGGCAGGGCTGCTCATGCGCTTCTTTGACCCGGCGGGCGGAAGGATTGTGCTGGAGGGCAGGGATTATATCAGCTTCACGCCGGAGGAACTGAGGAAGCATATCATCATGGTCCCGCAGTCCGTCAGCATTTTTGCAGGAACCATTGCCGACAACCTGAGGATGGCAAAGGAAAATGCCTCCGATGAAGAGTTACTTGAGGCGCTGGACCAGGTCCGCCTGAAGGACTGGGTCCTGGAACAGCCGGATGGCCTTCTTACGGATGTGGGCGATGGCGGCGGCAAACTGTCCGGCGGGCAGAGGCAGAAAATTGGGATTGCCAGGGCGCTGCTTTGCCAGGCGGAATATATCATCTTTGATGAGGCAACTTCCAGCGTGGATGTGGAGAGCGAACAGGAGATATGGAACTGTATTGACAGGCTGGCCCTTACAAGGACCCTGATCATCATTTCCCACCGTCTGTCCACCATCCGGAACGCTGACTGTATCTATGTCCTGGACGGAGGGGAAATCTCTGAGAGCGGGCGCCATGACGGGCTGATGCGGCGGCATGGCCTGTATCACAGGCTGGTGACGGAGCAGGAGCAGCTGGAAGGGCAGGCCCGGTTGGAAGGGCAGGGGCAGTTGGAAATGCAGGTTCGGCTGGAAGGACAGACACAGATGGAAGGACAGACACAGATGGAAGGGCAGGCCCGGTTGGAAGGGCAGGCACAGCTGGAAGGACAGACCCGGTTGGAAGGGCAGGAGCAGCTGGAAATGCAGGTTCGGCTGGAAGGGCAGACCCGGTTGGAAGGGCAGGTACATCTGGAAGGACAGACCCGGCTGGAAGGGCAGACACAGCTGAAAGAACAGGCAGAAAGGGGGCCGCAATGATGAAGCGTAAATTTCAATATTCAATCCGCGAAATGACCATCCGGCTGTTAAAGATTGCGGCTCCGGTCAAAGCGCCTCTTGCGGCGGCAGCCGCTGCAAGTATTGTGGGAAATCTTTCCCATATGGGACTTATGGGTTTTGGCGCCCTTTGGATCCTTGCCTGCGCGGGCAGGCTGGCCTGGGGCAGTCCTGTGCTGTTTGGGACATTGACGGCAGTCTGTACCATCCTGATAGTAGCCTGCCGTTACATGGAGGGCGTGGCCTCCCATGCAGGGGCATACCAGCTTCTGGCAGACATGCGGATCCATCTGTTTAAGACCATACGCAAACTGGCTCCTGCCTGTCTGATGGACAGGAAGAAGGGGGATATCCTGAATGTGGCTGTGTCGGATATTGAGACAATCGAGTATTTTTTTGCCCATACCATCGGGCCTATGTTCACGGTAATCATCCTTCCGTGCACGACCCTTGGGCTGGCGCTGTACATCAATCCGCTGTTTGCGGCAGCGCTGCTGCCCGTGTATGTGATAATCAGTGTCCTGCTGCCCCTGCTTGCCATGAAGGCGGGAAGGCCGGTGGGCATGCGGTACAGGACAAGGCTCGGGGAGATAAAATCCCTTGTGCTGGAAAGCGTATATGGGATTAAGGATATCCAGATATTTGGTTTTGGGGATAAACAGCTGGCCCGGGTGATGGAACAGAACAGGAAGGTGAACCGGGCAGCCCATGGGCTGACCATGCATAAGCAGGCAATGTCCTCGGCACCCACCTTTTTCGTGTACCTGGCCAGGATACTGATCCTTCTGGTGGCCTCCGTCCTTGCTGCCAACGGCGCCTCCAATCCCGTTGGGACGGTAGTGATATCCTTTGTGGCGGTTGCCTCCTTTTCATCTACATTTTCGCTGACCATGGTCATATCCAGCCTGCTGGAAGCCTTTGCGGCAGCGGAACGGCTGTTCATCATCGAGGATACGCGGCCGGAGATTGTGGAAACAGTACATCCTAAAACCGTTGGAACCATAAGGAGCATTGAATTTGAAAATGTTTCCTTTGGCTATTCACAGGAGAGGGGAAAAATCCTGGATGGATTTAACCTTAAGATTGAGGAGGGGGATAAGGTTGGAATCGTGGGTGAAAGCGGTATCGGCAAATCCACGGTGCTGCGCCTCCTGCTGCGGTTCTGGAATCCGTCAGGGGGTTCCATCCGGATTAACGGTATTCCCATTGACCAGATTTCACTGGAGGAACTGCACCGCAGGATAGCGGTATTGGAACAGGATACCTTCCTTTTCAACGGTACCATTGCGGACAATATTGCCCTGGGAAAGCCGGAGGCGTCCATGGATGAAATCATGACAGCCGCAAAACGCGCGGGGCTGCATGAGTTTGTCCTGACATTGCCGGAGGGATACGCAACGGAGATGGGCACCATGGGCAGCCGCCTTTCCGGAGGGGAGCGGCAGCGGGTGGGCATTGCCCGGGTCATGCTGGCGGATCCTGACGTGGTGGTGATGGATGAACCCACCAGCAGCCTGGATATCCTGCACGAAAAAGAATTGTTAAAGACCCTGGAGGAAGAATATTCCCATAAAACCCTGCTGATCATATCCCACCGGATGTCCACCCTGACCGGATGCAGCAGGATCATACGCCTGGAACATGGAAAAGGGACCGGGGAACCGGGAAACGAAAACATGTTTGACTAATCTGCAATTAATTGGTATGATTTTATTAAAATTTTATAAATTGGAGGTTAGATATGGGATATTTGATTTGTATCCTGCTCTACATTGCCGGAATTATCATCTACGGCATTGTGATGGGCAAGAAAAAGGTTAAGACATCTGACGATTTCGTGGTTGCGGGACGTCAGCTGCCATTTATGATCCTGATAGGAACCCTGCTTGCAAGCTGGTGCGGAGGCGGCGGCATCACCGGAAGCGCCAGCGTGGTGTATCTGTATGGTCCGGTTGTGGGAACCCTGCATTTTGCCGGAGCGCCCATCGGTATGCTGCTCCTGTACTTCATATCCAGCAAGGTGCGCAGCAGCACGAAGATTACGGTGCCTGAGGTATTTGCGGCACGCTACGGCGACGGGGCAAGCATCATTGCCGTAATCTGCATCATGCTGGCTTATGTGGGCCTGTGCGCAACGCAGATTAAAGCTGCCGGCAATATCATCAGCCTGATTACGGGAATGGATGCAAATCTGGCGACCGTGCTGTCAGCGGTCGGTATCCTGCTTCTGACTGTTTCCGGCGGAATGATTTCCGTGGCTTATACGGATGCTGTCAGCGCGCTGCTGATGGTAGGCGGCTTCCTCCTTGCCATCCCGCTGCTGATCGGCAGGGCGGGCGGATGGTCTGAGGCCATGGCTGCCATCCCTGCAGAGAGGCTGACAGGAACCGGCGGACTGGGCGTGATTGCGATTCTTGGCTATATGATCCCAACCATTTCCCTGCTGTTGGGCGACCAGAACATGATGCAGCGTTTTGCATCTGCCAAGAGCGCGGAGGAGGCAAAGAAGTCGAATCTTGGATTGTTTGCAGCCGAAATCACGGTCTGTGTGCTGATTATCCTTATGTGTACCATAGGAATTGCCCTGTTCCCAAGCCTGGACGTGCCGTCCAACATTATTTTCTCACTTGCGGTTAATTATCTGCCATTTGTGCTGGGCGCAATCGTGCTGGTGGCCTGCGTGGCATTCATCGTTACCACGGCGGATTCCTATCTGCTGAGCGCTGCCACCAATGTTACATATGATGTATGGGGCAAATATCTGAACAAGAATGCGGATGATAAGCAGAAAATCCACTTTATGCGTATCACCATCCTGGTCCTCACGGTCCTGGCGGTTGTGCTGACCCTGTTCTTCCCCACCATCCTGAGCCTGCAGATGACAGCTTATACCATGTACGGTGCAGCCATCACCCCGGCCCTGCTGTTTGCCCTGTTCTCCAAGAAGGTGACAAAGGCTGGCGGTATCGCGGGAATCCTGACCGGCGGTGTGGTGACCGTTGTATGGACCATGGTGCTTAACAGCCCATACGGGATTGCCAGCGCCATTGTGGCTGTTCCGGCGGCAGTGGTTGTAATCCTGTTAGTCAGCGCGCTGACCGGATTTAAGGGGGAAGAGACTTATAAGCGTCTGTATGAGAACAGCAAATCATAATGAGGTCCGGTGTCAGGATGTCGTGCTGCACACCCTGGGACATGGAAAGAAAGGAATCTATTTAGTATGGAAGATCCACGTATTCGGAAATTCGCCAAGTTTTTAATTAACCATGCAGTGTATCTTCAGAAGGATGAGAAAATCCTTCTGGAGCTGCACGGAAAGCAGACCGGCCTTTTGAAGGCGCTGGTGGAGGAGGCCTATCTGGCCGGAGGAAAGCCTTTTGTGCACATATTTGACTATGAGGTGGAAGGCGCACTGATTGAGGGAAGCAGCGAGGAGCACATGGCCGAGATTGCATCCTATGAGCTGGAACGGATGAAGGACATGGACGCCTATATCGACATACGGGCCACGGATAACATCAGTGTGTGGAACCGTGTTTCAGATGAGAAAAATGGATACTACCGCAAGCATTACTGGGGCCCCATCCATCTGGCGGAGCGCTGCAACCACACCAAGTGGTCCGTGCTGCGCTATCCCAATGACGCCATGGCCCAGCTGGCCGGCATGAGTACTGAGGAATATGAGGATTTCTACTTTGCAGCCTGCCTGGTGGATTATGATAAGATGGGCAGGGCCATGGAGAAGCTGGAAGCGCTGATGGACCGCACGGACAAGGTGCACATCGTGGGGCCTGGGACCGATATTACCTTTTCCATCAAGGGAATCCCATGTTACGGCATGCATGGCAATAAGAATATACCGGACGGCGAGGTTTATACGGCGCCGGTTAAGGATTCGGTCAACGGAGTGATTACATACAATACCCCGGCGCCATATGACGGCTTTGTATATCAGAATGTGAAGCTGGTGTTTAAGGACGGTAAGATTGTGGAATGCAGTTCCAATAATACGGACCGCATGAACCGGATATTTGATATTGACGAGGGCGCCCGCTATGTGGGAGAGTTCGCCTTTGGCGTGAACCCGCAGATCCACAGGGCAATCGGCGACATCCTCTTTGATGAGAAGATTGCCGGAAGTTTCCACCTGACCCCGGGCAATGCCTATGACAACACGGATAATGGCAACCACTCCGCGGTGCACTGGGATTTGATCTGTATCCAGACGCCGGAGTACGGCGGCGGGGAAATCTGGTTTGACGATGTGCTGATCCGTAAGGACGGGATGTTTGTGCTGGATGAGCTGAAGTGCCTGAATCCGGAGAATTTGATTTAAAGTGGGGATTGGAATGGGGCAGGGGTGTTTCCGTCCGTGAGTGGAATGGGGCCGGGAAAACCGGGGGCCGGGACGGACCGTTCCGTTCTGGTTCCTGGTTTCCGCGGTGGGCCGGACTAAGGGGCCGGTATGCAAAAACAGAAGGTTCGCTGCCAATTACGGCGCAGGCTTGATGCCTGCCCCTCCATGGGCAGCCGGATTTGGGCGTGGAGCGCTCCAAATCCGCCTTCTGTTTTTGCATACCGCCCCCTAAGTCCGGCCGAACCGCTCCAAATGTCACCAGAACGGAACGGTCCGTCCCGGCCCCCGGTCTCCCCGGCCCCATTCCACTCACCCGCTGCGGTATTGCTTCTGCTGCCTCATTACAAATGTGGATTGGATGGTATGAGTGCGGGGAGGGATGTCTGGCATACCATGGTTTGTATGATGGTATGCCGGGCTTTTTTGTTGTCTGGTTTTATTTTGGGACGGTTTTGTGAATGGGGAGGGTGTGTGGTCGGGGGTGATATGGGATTTTTCTGTGTTTTTTGGCAATGGGGATGGGGGGGCTTTTTTGGCTGGCTTTTGGGGTCAGCCTTTTTCCATCATGATTTCCAGTATTGTCCGGTCCGTTTCTACCATTCCGGGGTTGCTGACACGTCCCATGTTTTGGATGGCTTCTTCCGGCGTGCAGGCGCAGATTCCGTCCGTGGGTTGGAGGACCGTGCCCTCCATGGCGAGGCAGGCGCTCATGAGGGCCGCGCTGCTGGCAGTGGCCAGCTTCAGGGCGCAGCCGATTTTTCCGCCGTCGCATATCATTCCGGTCAGGTTGCCGCTCATGTTGATGATGGCATTGCCCATCTGCTGGTGGCTGCCGCCCATGAGCCATACCATGGCGGCGGAAGCAGCGGAGGCGGCGGATACGCCGCAGCCGCAGGTGGCGGATAGTTTCCCGGTGAATTCCTTGATGTAGACATTGAGGGAGTGGGAGATGGCCAGGGCCTTGACCAGCTGTTCCTGGGATGCGCCCAGATAGTCTGCTGTCTCCAGCACGGGAAGGATGGTGGTCAGGCCGTGGTTGCCGCTGCCCGCACTGCTCATGACCGCATAGGGACAGCCGCACATCCTTCCTTCGGCGCTGCTTGCCATCACGGTCATGATCCGGGTCATCAGGCTGTTGCCCATGATATCGGTGGTGCTGTATTTTTTCAGTCCGGATGCAATGCCTATGCCAAGTTCGTGTTCCAGGCCATATTCTGCCATCCGGCTGTTCATGTCGGCGCCTTCCTTCATGAACGCCAGTTCCTCCTGGCTGCATTCTTCTATCAGGGATACGATGGCGGATATGGACATCCGGGTCAGCTTCTTATGAAGCTGCGTCTGGCCGGACAGGGAGTATTCTTTCTGGTCCAGGATTTCCAGTGTGTTTTGCGGAAGCATTTCCCGGGCAGTATATACAATATTGGAATGGGTATTGCGGATGGTGCTGGTTCCTCTGCCTGTGGTGGTGGTGACCACGGCATGGGCATAAAGCTGTGCTTCGTTGGATTTTATCTCAATGCTGACCTGATTGTCCTCCACCAGCCGGATGGAACGGCTGCTGACGGCGGGAGTCAGGTTTTCTAAAAGCTGCAGTCCCTTTTCCGGGTTGGACAGATAAGCGCCCAGGGCAGCCGCATACTTGAGGCCTACCCGGTCAAATCCCGGTATGCCCACGGACATCCCGTTTTTATAGATACCTGGATTCATTTCCACGTGGATGGAATGGATATCGCCGCCCACTGCTTTGGCTGCACTGGCGGCTGCCAGGGCAACGCATACTGGTTCCGTGCATCCCAGGGCTGGAACTACCTCCTGTTTTAATAAAGTAATCAGTTCTTCACGATTCATCTAAGTCTCCTCCTGCTGTTATCTGTGATTAGGTCCGTGCTGCGTGGTTCATGCGATGTGGTTTATGCGGCGCAGTACCGGACATTCAGACATTTACCAGACATCCGTTTTGTGATATGGATATCTTCAATAAATATTACAAGCAAGAAACGTGCCGGATGCTATATGGGACGATTGTAGTGGATTTGAATGCATTTTGGGGGGCTTTTTTGGGGAATTATCCGATTTATGGTTGAAATTATGGATTTATTGGAGATATAATGGTTTTAATGGTTAAAATGGAGGGGAATATATGGTAAAACAGGTTGCGATTGTGGCGCTGGACCCAAGGGCCAGCGCGTTTTATGGAAATCAGGTGCAGGAGTTATTTGGGGAATATGTGAAGGTGCGGTCTTACAGCGTGATGGAGGGGACCATTTCCAATATGGAAAGGGCTGACCTGTACATGATGTCCACGGATGCCTTTGACAACAGGGAGGAGGTTCCGCAGTACATACCCATTGATGCCCAGATCAGTGAGATACATGTGACCTATATGTGGGAGACCATACGGCGGCTGCGGACCATTCCGGCCGGCACAAGGGCGCTGTTTGTCAACATGACGGAAAAGATGGTCCGTGAAGCCACGGCTACCTTGAACCAGCTGGGCGTCAACCACATCAGCTTCGTTCCTTTTTACCCGGGGGCTGAACCGGTGGAAGGCGTGACGCTGGCAGTGACTCCGGATGAAGAGCGCTATGTGCCGCAGGGGGTGGAACATGTGATGAACATCGGGCACCGGTGCCTGACGTCGGAAACCATGATTGAAGCCGCGCTGAAGCTGGGCCTGGAGGAACTTCTGGAGACTCCCAGGTTCCAGGAGTATTTTGGGAATGTTGTCACCAGTACCTATAACTTTGATATGATGTTTGCGCGTTCCCGAAGGCTGGAGAGCCAGTTCGACATCCTTATGGAAATATTGGACGAGGGTATTATCGGGATTAATGAGCGGGCGGAGATATTTGCCATGAATAAAAAGGCGGAGGAGATTACAGGGCTGAAGCGTTCCCTGGTGCTGCATAAGCAGGCGTCCTCATCCCTGGCTTACCTGCCTCTGCTCCAATGCCTGAAGTCAAAGGAGAAAATAGAGCCAAAGGTAATCCGGATTAACGGGGTTAACGTGGGTGTGACTGTGGTTCCTGTTTTAAGGAAGGATGACTGTATCGGCGCATTTGCCATTCTCCAGAGATTCAATGATGCTGAGAACCGCCAGCATGAATTGAGGAACCAGCTGATGCACAAGGGCTACCGGGCCAAGTATGGCTTCGATGATGTGGTGGGGGTGTCGGATGGCATTGAGAGGACCAAACAGATACTCAGGCGCATGGCGGCCACGGAATCCCCGGTTCTCCTCATCGGGGAGACAGGCACCGGTAAGGAGCTTTTTGCCAATGCGGTCCATCAGGCGTCCAGGCGGTCCAAGGGGCCTTTTGTGGCAATTAACTGTGCCGCCATGCCTGAAAACCTGTTGGAGAGTGAACTGTTCGGATATGAAGAGGGGGCGTTCACAGGGGCGAAAAAAGGCGGAAGGCCGGGATTATTTGAGTTTGCCCATCACGGCACCCTGTTTTTGGACGAGGTGGAGGGGATGAGTCCCGCCCTTCAGGTAAAGCTTCTGCGCGTGCTGCAGGAGCATGAAATCATGCGGGTGGGAGGCAATAAGATCATCAGCATTGATGTACGGATTGTGGCGGCTACCAATGAATCCCTGGAGGAAAAGGTGCAGGACGGAAGCTTCAGAAGGGATCTGTATTACCGCCTTAATACCCTGCCTGTACTGATTCCGCCCCTGCGCCAGAGAGGCGATGACGTATTCCTTTTGATGGAGCGTTTTAACAGCGGACTGAAGGGGAATTTCGTGCTGTCGGATGAAGTGAAGGATCTGTTCCTTCATTATAGCTGGCCGGGGAATATACGTGAGCTTCGGAACCTGGCAGAATATTTCAGCTTTACAGGCAGTCCGGTCATAACGGTGAAGGATCTTCCGCCAACCTTTGTATATGAGAATAGGGAAATGAAGGATGGACAGCGGGAATCTGGTAAGGCGGTGAGGACGGCTGGTCCTGAAGTGCCGGGGGGATTGGAACCGGGAAATTCTGAAACATCCGTATCTGAGGCAGCTGTTTCTGACCGTCCCCGGTCCTGTCATCGTCCTGAACCGTGGCAGCAGGCCATGGAGGAAAGGGGGATGGAACCGGAAGAATACTGGTTTGTGCTGAAGGTCCTATACCAGTGTACAGAGGAAAGAAAGGCCATAGGGCGGGAGGGCATTCTGGAATGTGCAAAGAAAGAGAAATTCTTTCTATCGCAGATTGGCGTGAGGACAATCCTTGGCATACTGAAGGAATATGGCCTGGCGCGGGTCAGCAGGGGGAGGGGAGGAAGCCGTATGACCTGCCTGGGACGTGAAATCTGGGAAAATAGGGAGGATTATATAAAACCATATGGAATTCTATAAACCATATGTAACTATATTCAATCATATAAAACTATATAGAACCAAAATGAATCAATTGCAACCAATGCAACCTAATGTAACCTAATAAAACCAAAAACAACCCAATACAACCCCATAACCAACCCCTCACTCCCAACAGCAATCATTTCCCCAAATATAAAATAATTCCCCGCCCATTTTCATCCATGTATAAAAAGGCTTGATTTTCCAGGAAATCAGGCCTTTTCAATTCTTCCCCATCTGCTGCGCCTCGGAAGTTGGCACGGGTTTTGCTTATATATTTAATAGGTCCACAGAAACAGGGAAACCAAAAGAAAGGCGGCATAAAAATGAAGTATGATTTTGATGAAGTTATCGACAGAAGCCGGAACAGGGCGGCAAAGTACGATGAGCGCGTGAAGAAATTCGGAAGGCAGGATGTGATTCCGCTCTGGGTTGCGGATATGGATTTCAGGACGGCGCAGCCCATTATAGATGCGCTGAAGGAAAAAGCAGGGCAGGGAATCTTCGGATATACCTCCAGGCCGGATTCTTATTTTGAGTCAATACGGGGATGGCAGAGAAGGCGCAATGGATGGGAAATCAGACCTGAACTCATGAGCTGGAGCCTGGGCGTGGTGCCTGCGCTGTCCTCCCTTGTAAAGCTGTTTTCAGAACCAGGTGACAGTATTTTAATCCAGACTCCGGTGTATTCTGAGTTCTACGATGTGACTGAGGCCTGGGGACGGAATGTGCTGGAGAACCAGCTGGTGGAAAAGGACGGGGCCTGGTCCATTGACTTTGAGGACTTTGAGGAGAAGGCAAAGCAGGCCAGGATGTTCCTCCTGTGCAGCCCCCACAACCCGCTGGGGATTGTGTGGACCAGGGAAGAGCTGGACCGGATGGCACGGATCTGTATGGAGAATGATGTGTTACTGGTATCGGACGAGATTCACTCAGACCTGGTTTTCCATGGAAAGAAGCACATACCCACAGCAACCCTTTCAGATGAAATTGCAGGAAAAGTGATTACCTGTATATCAGGAACCAAAACATTTAACCTGGCAGGACTCCAGGCATCCGCAACCATTTTCCCCAATGAGGAGATGAAAAAGAAATTCGATACGTTCTGGATGGCCATGGATATCCACAGGAACAATGCCTTCAGCTCAGTGGCAATGGAAGCAGCCTTCAATGAAGGGGAGGAGTGGCTGGAACAGCTGCTGCCATATCTGGAAGCCAACTTTGATTTCATCCGTGAGTACTGTGAAGCCAATATTCCCCAGATTAAGCCCACTGTCCCGGATGCGACGTATCTGGTGTGGCTGGACTGCCGTGCCCTTGGCATGGACAATGAAAAGCTCCGCAGATTCATGATTGAGGAGGCGGGCCTTGGATTGAACGAGGGTTATACATTCGGACGCAGCCTGTCCGGTTACATGCGGTTAAATGCGGCCTGCCCAAGATGTGTCCTGGAAAAGGCGTTAAACCAGCTTAAGGAAGCTGTCAGCAGGCTGTAAAGACATAAGAGAAGGAGGAGAAAGGTATGAATAAATCAACGATATGGAAAAATTACCGTTTTCCAATCATATTATTATCAGGAATCACCATCGGGGCAGTGCTGGGGATTGTTCTGGGGGAAAAGGCAAAGGTACTTGCGCCATTGGGGGATATTTTCCTGAACCTGATGTTTACCATTGTGGTGCCGATGGTGTTTGTGTCCATAGCAAGTGCGGTGGGCAACATGGTCAACATGAAACGGCTTGGCAGGATCATGGGAAGCCTGGTGACCGTGTTCGTGGTAACAGGCGCCATTGCAGGCGTGTTGGTCCTGGTGGTGGTCAATGTCTTCCCGCCTGCGGCAGGTACGAGCATACAGTTTGCCAGCGCGGAGATGGAGGAAATGTCCAGTGTGGGCGACATGATTGTGGGCGCCCTGACCGTGGATGATTTCTCAGGACTGATGAGCAGGAGGAACATGCTGCCGATCATCGTATTCGCAATCCTGTCCGGTTTCTGTGTCAGCGCCTGCGGAGGCGAGGAAAGCCCGGTTGGGAAGCTTCTTAACAATCTGAATGCCATTATCATGAAGATTGTCAGTATCATCATGATGTACGCACCCATCGGGTTAGGCGCTTACTTCGCTTCCCTGGTTGGGGAGTTCGGCCCCGGACTCATCGGGGACTATGGACATGCCATGCTGGTTTATTATCCCATGTGCCTTTTTTACTTCTTTACCGCATTTCCTGCCTACGCATATTTTGCAGGGGGCAAAGAGGGGGTCAGCAGGATGTTCAAGCATATCCTGAACCCGGCGGTTACCGCCTTTGCAACGCAGAGCTCCATTGCGGCCCTTCCGGTAAATGCAGAGGCCTGCGACCGGATCGGCGTCCCGAAGGATATCCGCGATATCGTACTTCCCATGGGCGCTACCATGCATATGGACGGCTCCGTGTTATCTGCAATTGTAAAAATCAGTTTCCTGTTCGGCATTTTCAACCAGTCCTTTACTGGTGTGGGGACCTATGCCATGGCCATGGCAGTTGCCGTGCTCAGCGCATTCGTACTGTCTGGCGCGCCGGGAGGCGGCCTGGTTGGGGAAATGCTGATAGTAAGCCTTTTTGGCTTCCCTGCAGAGGCATTTCCACTGATTGCAACCATCGGTTTCCTGGTGGATCCGGCTGCAACCTGCCTTAATGCAAGCGGTGATACCATTGCGTCCATGATGGTGACGCGTATGGTGGAAGGAAAGGATTGGCTGAACAGGCGGATAAAAAAGGAAAAGGAAATGACGCCTGAGGCCCCAGGATTGGAACGTGCCTAAAAGAATCTGAAGCATATATTTCCGGGCCTGTTCCGGAACATATAGATAAGTAAAACAAACCTGAGAGGAGATCATGAATCATGAAAATCACTGTAATTGGAAGCCACTTATGTCCCGACACTTTATATGCCCTTTGCAAGCTGAGGGAAAAGAACGCGGAAATGGATTTTAAGAACCTGTCCGCCAGCCTCCCGGATCTGAAGGCGTATCTGGCCGTGAGGGAGAACTGCGGATTATATGAGCAGGTACGCCAGGCAGGAGGAATCGGAATCCCGTTCTTTGAACTGGAGGACGGTACCCGGACAATGGACCTGGATGAGGTTCTGGCTAAATTATAAAGATTAGGGCAGTTGGCGGGAATGAATTTTCAAACACGCCCTAAGATTGTGTGCCGGTTACGCAGAGGTACACTGGGTTATGGACAGAGGGAGGCATATGCTTCCCTCTTTTGGTATGTCCTCATTGCCCGCGTCTCCCTTTAAGATAGATGCCCCACCATGGCCGCGAATGTATCCGGCCCGGCGTATCGTCCTATGACCAGGGCATTGATGGTATTGTAGGACTGCTATAGTATATTGCCGGCTATCAGCGGTACGGTTAGTGATATGGGCTGGAATCGGATATTACCTGAGGTGGGATTTTTCATGAGGGATGTCCTTTCTGATACATACAGGATATACCGGAAGAATTTGGTTGTAAAATGTTTATTTTGGCCTTAGTATAGAAATGGTTATTATTTCCTGAGGGAAAAGAGATGCTAGAGCCTGTTTGAAAATTCATTCCCGCCGTCTGCACGTCCCACTTCGCGGTATATTTGGCCCCGATTCAGTCAGCGTAGCCCGCTACGCCTCCATCATCGGGACCAAATCTCCCACAAAGTGGGACGCACAGCCGACGGAAAGCAATTTTCAAACACGCTCTAGTATAACCCCCGAATACATAGCCAGGAGGCCGGAGGCGCGGGGCGGACTGGATATCTACGGACTACAGGACGGCCCGGCGGAATCCAGCAAAGGGGCGCCCATCTGGCAGAAGGCATTTTTCCAACCCATCCAAGGAGGTTTATATGAAGATACGGATCCTGGTTGACAACAACACACTGATTGACCAATACTATGTAGGGGAACCAGCGGTGTGCCATTACATTGAAATGGACGGCATGCGCATATTATTTGACACAGGATATTCCGATGTGTTCCTTAAGAATGCCAGGGCCATGGACATAGATATGAGGGATATAACACATATTGTGCTGTCCCATGGGCATAACGACCACACGGGCGGCCTTGCCCATGTGTGCGCGGACAGCATGGGAATCCATCATCCACGGCCGGACATCCGGCTGATTGCCCATCCGGGCTGCTTTGAACCCAAGGCATTTGACGGGGAGGATATAGGTTCGCCTTGGGGAAGGGATGTGGTTGAAACGTGTTTTGACTATATTCCTGCCGTAAAGCCATGGTTCCTGTCTGAAAACTGTGTGTTCCTGGGGCAGGTCCCCCGGGAAAATGGATTTGAAGGCAGGGATGCAATCGGGGTGAGGAAAACTTGGAACGGCTGGCAGCAGGACATGCTGGAGGACGATTCGGCCCTGGTCTGTAAGGTGGAGGGCGGATTGTTCATCATCACAGGATGTTCCCACAGCGGTATCTGTAATATCGTGGATTATGCGGTCAAAGTGTGCGGGGAATCCAGGATTGTGGGGATTCTGGGCGGATTCCATCTGTTTGATGTGGATAACCGGCTGGAGCAGACCATCCGCCATCTGGAGAGGATGGGGATAAAGACACTTTATCCATGCCACTGTGTATCCCTGAAGGCAAAAATAAAAATGGCAGAAACCCTGAATGTGTCGGAAGCCGGCGTGGGGATGGTAATCATGGAGCAGGATTGAGAGGAATGAATTGTGGAGGGTTATACTGGAAATAATTGTAGGAAGACCGAGCTGAAAAATTTCGGGTTTCCCTGCGTCTTTTTCATATATTCAACTGTCAGACTCCTGTGCAGACAGTATAGGAAATTTTTAAGAATCACTTGAAATCATGATGAAGATTGACTATAATAAAAGTGTAATAAAAAAGGAACAACCACCTCATACAAGAGGTTGGCCTATATCAACGATAGAAAAATCCACCCTCTCAACGGCCAAGTTTACAAGGGTGGTTTTTCTGTACCCGTTTCCGGGATTTAGAAAACGCTACTGACTAATCTTTAAGATTAAGGTCAATAATGCGAGAATGAACATGCCAAAGGCCATTAAATCCTTAAAGTCAAATTTCATCCGCACCACCTCCCATCTTATGTAAAATGGAAGGCCAACACCTTGTTATAACATGATTGTTCCCTATGAAATATTTTACCAGATTATCTTTGGTCTTTCAATAAAGGAATGAATGGGTTCTAAGAAAACAGGGGGGTGAATTGGTGGCTATTATCCTCCGCAATCTCTCTATTAAGATTACACATACTGGCCCAGGATTCCCTCCACCGGAAAAGAGTATCTTTTGAGTCCCAAACTGCTATTATTAGATTAGGGATATTCTGGTATTGATTTTTCAATGTCATCCTTATGGAATAGGTAACTTTTTTGATATCTTGGCTGCCATTGACCATCTTTATCAAGTGAATAGAGGTCTCCTTTTGCTGTCTGTGACTGGTGGATTATGAATTGCAAAGTCGGCGCACATGCCCTGTGAAATAAAATTCTGTTCTATGTATGCCCTTATTAGGGCTGTTTGCTGTTCTAAAGTCAGTTCATGAGGTTAGTCTGTCAAACTTCCGGGTGTCAAAGACCCGTGAAAAAATTGTAGGAAGACTGTACTGAAAAAATTTCCAGTTGACCTTTCATCGACTTTATGTTATCATCGGTACCATAATATTTTTGAACTTGAAAGCGAGGCGTCTTTTTGTTAATTGTATCTGTTAGTGGAAGATAATGAATCTATGGTGTACAGCAGGTCCGTGCTGCGCAGGTGATGATGTGCCGGGTATTACCCGGATACAAAGTAACCTGTGGGCGTTATTTGTTGTACCATCATCCCTGACAGATGGACATATAGAAGTGTGTGCTGCGGCGTGTGGATGCAGCACCTGGCAGACCTATGTGACGAAACCTGTTGGTGGATGTCCATGGGTTTTTTATTTTCCATTTTTATTCTCATGAAACGGATTGTAAGGAATAAGCAGAATGGAAAGGAATACAGATACAATGAATCATACATTTGACGCGGTTGCATTTACGGAAATCATAGGACAGCTGGAAGGATACGCCAATTCACCCCAGGCAAAGGAAAAGATAAGGGACCTTAAGCCATACCTGGATGAAGGGGAACTGAAACGGAACATGAGGGACACCACCCAGGCCAGACAGATGCTGGACCTCCTTGGCACGCCTCCCCTTCCTGTCATGGAACAGATTGGCCGCATTGTGGAAAAGGCAGTGCTTGGGGAGCTGCTGCTTCCGGAAGAGATGGAAGAGGTAGGGATGTTCCTGGCAGCCGTCAGGCGGATGCAGGCATATCTGGAACGTGGGAAGATGCATCACATCCCGGCTGCATTTTACAGTGATGATTTATCTCCTCTTACGGAACTGAAGGAGGAGATAGAGCGGTCGGTGCGCCATGGCCGGGTCGACGACCATGCATCCGGCGCCCTTTGGGGAATCCGCAAGGAAATCCGCGGCCTGGAGGAAAAGATTAAGGATAAGGCGGAATCCCTGTTAAAAAATAATAAAAAGTATATGTCCGAAGCCTTTGTGGTCACCAGGAACCACAGGCTGTGCCTTCCTGTAAAGAAAGAGTATAAGTCCAGGGTGCCTGGCAGCGTCATAGACAGTTCATCCACAGGGGCCACGGTGTTTATTGAACCGGAAACAGTGGCAAGGCTTCAGGACCAGAGGGAAATCCTGCTGGTGGAGGAGGACTGCGAGGAGAGGAAAATCCTCTACAGCCTGATGGACATGATTGCATCCCAGGAGCCATCCATAAAAGGCAACCTGGAAACCCTGGCAAAGCTGGACTTCATCTTTGCAAAAGGCAAGCTCAGCGCACAGATGGAGGCAAGGGAACCTGCCATCAACACCGAAGGGCGTATCTGCCTGAAGGATGCCAGGCACCCCCTGCTGCCTTCTGAATCCAATGTGCCCCTGCAGTTTGAAATCGGCGGTGAGAAACGCGGAATGATCATAACAGGCCCCAATACAGGCGGCAAGACCGTTGCCATAAAGACCGTGGGACTTTTCACGCTGATGGCCGGATGCGGGCTGCATCTGCCCTGCGCTTACGGCGATGTGGCCATGAGGAACCTGGTGCTCTGCGATATAGGCGACGGGCAGGACCTTGCGGATAACCTGTCAACATTTTCAGCCCATATCACCAATGTGATGGATATACTCCGCAGGGCCACCAGGGACAGCCTGGTAATCCTGGATGAACTTGGCTCCGGCACGGACCCGGCTGAGGGAATGGGGATTGCCATCGCCATACTGGAAGAACTGCGCCTTCGCGGCTGCCTGTACCTGGTGACCACCCATTACCCGGAGGTCAAGTCCTATGCAAGGAAACATGGGGAAATCATCAGCGCCAGGATGGCGTTTGACAGGGAAAACCTAAGGCCCCTTTACCGCCTGGAGATGGGCAAGTCCGGGGACAGCTGCGCGCTTTATATTGCAAAGCGCCTGGGAATGCCGGGACACATGCTTAAGGTGGCCGCAGGGGAGGCCTATGGGGATATCAAGGAAAGCCTGAAGCAGGAACTGGGGCTGGAACAGAAGGAAGAAGAGGGGATAAAAAGGATATATGAACCGGGTATCACGGTTATGAAAAAGAGGACGGAGTCCACGGATGTATCCGGGATATTCTCAAGAGGCGACAGCGTAAGCGTGGAACCGGCCGGGGAGCCTGGCATCGTGGTAAAGCCTGCGGACTTAAAGGGAAATGTCCTGGTTCAGGTGAAGAAGGAAAAGCGCCTGGTAAATTACAAGCGCCTGAAACTCAGGGTCAAGGCGGACCGGCTGTACCCGGAGGACTATGATTTCTCCATTATCTTTGACAGCGTGGAGAACCGTAAGGCCAGACATGCCATGGAACGGAAGTTCCAAGCGGGCAGGGAAGTTAAGGTTGAGGAATATTAATCCGTTCATGATGTGGCGGGGCCGCGGCTGGCCGGTCCTGCCACATCGGATTTACAAGTAGTTTACTGCATGTAAGTTTTTATAAAGGGCATATATATAACAGTTTAAACTAGATGGTGGGATTGGGCGCATGAAAAATTCTTGCATGTAATGATAAGAAATGTTACAATATAGATATAAAGAGGAACAACCGCCCACAAGGTGGGTTGACCAGTAAGAAGATAGAAACTCCACCCTGCTACTCGCCAAAGTTTAGGGGTGGTTTTTCTATGTTAAGCTAGTGTACTGGCACGATGACTTCTGGTAAAACTCCGCAGGATATTTTTCTGAGAGTGCAGGTCAAAAAACGGAGGCGTAGCGGGCTACGCTGAGTATTTTTGACCTGTGCTATCAGGAAAATAGACAAGGAGGTTTGCCTGAATGTCATCGTGTCAGTACACTAGTGACAAATCAAATAAATGAATGTCAGTAACGCCAAAATAAACATTCCAAAAGCCATAAGGTCTTTAAAATCGAAATGTTTCATAGACATCACCTCCATCCTATGTAGAATGAAGGTCAACGCCACCCTGCAACACGATTGCTCCCTAAGAAAAGTATATCATATATACAAGAGACGGCAACATATTCTTTTATCAGCAGTCCGTTTCATAGTCTGTATGTGGTAAGCAGTTTCTTGTAAACTGACCTAAAGATTGCTTATAATAACATAGAAAGCCGCATATCTGCCGATAATGCAGGCAGAAGGGTACCGACCAGGACCGGCCGGCATTGCGGATCAGGGATTGCTGCTGTGGGTAAGGAAATGTGGGACAGCCAAAATGAAAGGTACGGAGTAACATATCATGAAGACACTGGGGACAAAGCGCATTGATGTAAAAAAACATAACAGGGGACAGATCTTAAAACTGATTGCCACCGGGACCTGCAACAACCGTGTGGAACTGGTGGCCCACATGGGCATGACCAAGATGGCCATAACCAATATGGTGTCGGAGCTGGCGGATAAGGGACTTGTAAAAGAGGGCGGTGTGGACCAGTGCGATGGTGTGGGCCGCAATCCCATCAGCCTGAGGATACCGGAGGGCGCGCCGAAAACCATTGGGATCCTGATCCTCAGGGACCGGTGTGAGGCCGTGCTCTGTGATTTTTATCTGAATGTGCAGTACAGGAAGACGGTCATGCTGCAGCAGCCGGATAAAAGGGAACTGATATCCATCATTTACGCCCTGACAGATGACATGCTCGGATATGAAAAGAATATTTTGGGGATTGGGATTGCCAGTATCGGTCCCATTGATTTTGACCGGGGCATGATACTGAACCCGCCCTACTTTTACGGTATCCATGACATACCGGTGGCCAGCCTTTTGGAGGACAGGTATTCCCTTCCCGTGTTCATGGACCATGACAACCAGAGCGCGGCCCTGGCAGAACTTCTCTATGGGAATGGAAAGAACAGGGACAGCTTCATGCTTTTAGGCATGGCAAGGGGCGTGGGCTGCGGTATTGTAAAAAACGGGGCATTGTATGTGGATTCCAGGAAACTGGCGCCCGAGGTTGGCCATGTGAGCATTGACTACAGGGGAAAGAAGTGTATCTGCGGAAACCGCGGCTGCCTGGAACTGTATGTTAACACGGATGAAATCCTGGGCCGCCTGAGGAAGGCAACGGGCCAGTCCTTAAGCTTTGCCGGATTCTGCCATATGAAGGAAACGGACCGGATGTGCGAGATATTCGAGGATGTGACGGAAAAGATAACTTCCGCGCTGGTGAGTACCGTAAACCTGCTGAACCTGGACCTGGTCCTGCTTGGATATGATGGGGTCCATCTGCCTGAAAAGTATGTGAAACAGCTGGAGGATGGGATCAATGAATTGAAATTCGCCAGGGACAGGAGCAGGACCGGGGTAAAAAGGGCGTATTTCGGGGAAGATTCACAGCTGTTGGGAGCTGTCTGTAATGTGCTGAATCAGGTGTATGAGGGGAATATATTGTTGGATTAGGGATTGGATTTTCAAATATATATAAGGGTGTGCCAGGAGGTAAGCGGATGCCGGGCACGCCCTTTTTGTTGTCTTACAGCCTTTTAGACATCTTGCCATATGTATATCATGCACAAAAATGAACCGGAATTAATATGTAAATTATACAATATTCAATTAGTATATTGACTTTACTAATTAAAGGGCTTATGATGGAAATAAAGTAAGGAAAGGGAGATGATGCTGTGGATATCATTACGATTGGGGAGATGGTCATTGACTTTATCCCGGGAACAGAGGAGGGCAGCTATATCCGCAATCCAGGGGGCGCGCCGGCCAATGTGGCTATTGCAGCGGCCAGGAACGGGCTGCCCGCCGGAATCTTCTGCAAGGTGGGGGACGATGATTTTGGCCGTTTCCTGATACAGACCCTGGAAGACAATCAGGTGACGCCCCTCAGCCCGCAACTGTGCAGGGAGGCGGTGACCACCATGGCCTTTGTATCGCTCTCGCCAGGCGGGGAACGGAGCTTCACCTTTGCCAGGAAGCCGGGGGCGGATATGTTCCTGCGCGTATCGGATATCCGGGATGAGTACCTTGCAGGCTGCAAGGTCATCCATGGAGGCTCCTGTTCCCTGTCAAAGGGGGAGGCCAGGGCCGCAACCATCCATACGCTGAAACGGGGACATGAGATGGGGAAGATGGTGAGCTTTGACGTGAATTACAGAAACCTGATGTGGGACGATGACAGACAGGCGGCCGCGGACACCGTCATGGGCATACTTCCCTACATCGACCTCCTAAAAATATCGGAGGAAGAGGCAGACATGATTGGAGGGCGGGAAAACATACACCGGGTCATGAAGCAGAACCAGGTCGCGGTGGTGATTGAAACCCTGGGGGCAGAAGGGGCCGAGTGCTTTTTCGCAGGAAGTTCCTTTGTGGTAAAGGGACGCAGGGCAAGCGCCATTGTGGACACAACAGGAGCAGGGGATGCGTTCTGGGGAGGCTTCCTTTCCAGGCTGCTGATAAAAGGCGCTGACCGTACAGGGATATTTACAAGGGAAATCCTGGAGGACGCCATGAGGTACGGCAATGTAAGCGGTTCCCTGTGCATCCAGTCCAAGGGGGCCATTGCATCCCTTCCCGCCAGGGCGGAGATTGAACTGTATTTGGAGGAGGACAGATGAGCAAAGAAATATGGAACCACTCCTGCATTATTTCACCATCCCTGATCTGCCTGGATCTGTGCAACCTTGAGCAGCAGGCCAAACTGGTGGAGGAAAGCGGCATCCAGATGCTGCATGTGGACATTCTGGATGGACATTTCAGCCCAAGCATGCCTCTGGGGCTGGAGACGGTAAGGCAGCTGCGCAAGAAGACGGACCTGGAATTTGAGGCCCATGTCATGACGTCCGATCCCCAATATTTCATTGATGAGCTGTTGGAATGCGGCGTTTCACAGATTGTGTTCCACATCGAGACAGCGGACCATGTGGACGGGCTGTTAAACTACATCCATGGAAAGGGTGTGCGGGCCGGTGTGGCCCTGAAGCCGGGAACCCCCCTGACCGTCCTTGATTATGTCCTGGATAAATGTGACGCTGTCCTGCTGATGTTAATCAATCCCGGCTTTGCCCAGTGCGCCGGGGAGGCACAGGTATCCTACGGGGACCGTAAGATCAGGGATTTGAGGAAGATGATAGACCACAGGGGACTGGATACCAGAATCATCCTGGACGGCAGGATTTCCCCCAAGAACATAGAGGATTACGGCAGGGGGATTGCCAATATATTCGTGGCGGGAAGCACCTGTATCAAGAAGGATGATCTGGCGGGAAGCCTGAAAGCGGTCAATGACCTGGCACAAACCCTGAATGAGGATTCTAAGGAGTGATGAGATGGGATATTACAGCGATGAGTACAGGAATACATATACAACTGTTTTAAAGGAACTGGATACGGCCCTCGGCAGTGTGGACCCGGCGGCCGTGGAGGCGCTGGCGGATGCGGTGCTGGATGCGGACCAGGTGTTTTTCGTGGGTGTGGGAAGGGTGCTTCTGTCCCTGCAGGCCATTGCAAAACGTCTGGCGCATCTGGGAATCCGTACCCACTATGTGGGGGAAATCACGGAACCCGCCATCACGGGCAATGACCTGTTGATTGTGGGCTCGGGCAGCGGCTCCACCCTGTTTCCCCTGGGGATTGCCAAAAAGGCAAAGGCAGCAGGGGCCAGGGTGGTGCACATCGGCTCCAATCCGGGCAGTGAGATGAAGGACGTGGCTGAATTCATGGTGCGTATTCCTGTGCGGACCAAGAATTACCTGGAAGACGAGATTGATTCCGTACAGCCCATGACCTCGCTTTTTGAGCAGGGTCTCCTGATACTGGGGGATACCATTGCCAAGATGATTATTGATAAAAAGCAGATTGACATGAAGAGCCTGTGGAAATATCACGCAAATCTGGAGTAGAGGAAACAGAAGTAGAGGAAACAGAGGTAAAGAATCCAACGTAAAGAAAACTGGAGTGCATAAAATGAAAAAGGATTGGATGAAATACGCCGGCAGCATGCAGCAGCTGGCTTATGTAAGGCCGGTGGCATACAAAGAGGGGCGTGCAAAGAACATGAATGCCTGGGAAATCAAATCCGGCCACATGGCCTTCCACGTGATGGCGGATAAATGCCTGGATATATCGGATTTATCGTATAAGGGCATGAACATGTCATTTATGGCAAAGCCCGGGCTGATGGGACGGGGCCATTATGACACCAATGGACAGGAAGCCCAGAGAAGCATCATGGGCGGACTTCTTTTCACCTGCGGCCTGGAAACAATCTGCGCGCCCTGCAATGTGGATGGCAGGGATTACCCCATGCACGGCAGGATGAGGACGACGCCTGCTGAACATACGGGGGCGGACGCCTTCTTTGACGGGGATGAGTATGTGATCTCTGTGAAGGGGGAGATGCGGGAGGCTGAACTGTTTGGTGAGAACATGGTCCTTAGAAGGACCATAGAGACAAGGCTGGGGTCCAACTCCATCCTGGTTACGGATGAGATTGAGAACCAGGCATTCCGTCCGGAACCCCTGATGCTGCTCTATCACTGCAACATGGGATATCCCTTTTTAGATGAAACCTGCGAGCTGGTGCTGCCGGTTAAAAAGGTGTCTGGAAGGGAAGCATTTGCAGAACAGCATGTGGACAGATGGAACTGGATGGATGAACCGAAACCAAATGAACCGGAATACGTTTTCCTCCATGACATGGCTGAGGATGAATCGGGCAATACCATGGCCATGGTGGTGAACCACGGCAGGGAACTGGCCCTTTGCCTGGAATTCAACCGTAAGAACCTGCCTTACTTCATGGAATGGAAGTCCATGGCTTCCGGGGATTATGCCCTTGGGCTGGAACCCTCCAACTCCAGCGTGTACGGCAAGCCGTATCATATCAGCCAGGATAAGGTCCATTACCTGCAGCCCTTTGAGAAGGAAGTGAACCAGATTCGGTTCACGGTGCTGGAGGGTGAGGAAGCAATCAGGAACTGCCGGGAACGGATGAATAAAATAAAAGGAGAATCATGATGAAACGATCAGAAATCAACGCAGTCATTAAAAAGTTTGAGGCCCTGATGAAGGAGCACTGTTTTGAGCTTCCTCCTTTCCTTGGTTTTACGCCGGAGGAGTGGCAGGACAAGGGACATGAGTATGATGAGATACGGGATAACATGCTGGGATGGGATGTGACGGATTACGGCGAGGGGAATTTTGACAAGCTGGGCCTTGCGCTGATTACCATCCGCAACGGTAATGTACATAACCCGAAGTATCAGAAACCCTATGCAGAGAAAATCATCATGTGTGACAGCGGGCAGGTATCCCCCATGCATTTCCACTGGGGCAAGATGGAGGACATCATCAACCGCGGCGGCAATGACATTGAATTTACCCTTTATAACGCGGACAAGGAGACGGAACAGCTGGCTGACACGGACGTGGTGATCTGCCAGGACGGACGCCGGTACACCATGCCCGCCGGAACCAAGGTAATCCTGCACCCAGGTGAAAGCCTGACCCTGTATCCGTACCTGTACCACGAGTTCATCATACCCGAAGGCGGCCCTGTGCTGATTGGGGAAGTATCCATGTGCAATGATGACAATACGGACAACCGTTTCCTGAACCCGCTGGGAAGATTCCCAACCATAGAAGAAGATGAGGCGCCTTACAGGCTGCTCTGTAACGAGTACCCGTCGGCAAAGGATTGATCATAATCCGCCCGGGGGACCGTTAAGGGGTGGAAATGCCGCAGGCGGGGAACCTGCGGCATCTGCATCATTCCAGTAAGTTTCTTGCTGCGGCAATCACAGCGGCTGCATCCATACCGAACTGGTTGAGCAGGTAATCCGCCGTGCCCACCTCCCCGGCCCTGTCCGGGGCGCCCAGGCGCCTGAAGGGGATGCTGATTCCTTCCTCTGCAATCACTTCTGCCACCGCGGAGCCAAGACCGTTATAGATATTGTGGTTTTCAAGGGTGATGACCGCCCTTGTCCCTGCAGCGGCCTTTATGACCGCCTCCCTGTCAAGGGGCTTGATGGTGAACATGTCCATGATTTGGGCCTGGATGCCCTCTGCCTCTAACGCTTCTGCGGCTTTTAAGGCTTCCTTGATGCAGATGGTGCCGCATGTGATGATGGACAGATCCTTCCCTTCCCTCAGTATGGATGCCTTCCCGAGCCGGAAGTCAGTGCCTTCTTCATAGAACTGGTCCTTTGTCTTGCGCATGAGGCGGATATAGAAAATCCCTCTCTGGCTGACGGTCTGGGTGATGACGGAGCGCAGCTGCACCGGGTCGCATGGTTCCAGGATAACGGTTCCGGGAAGCGAACGCAGGATACCGATGTCCTCCAGGCTGATATGTGTACCGCCGTTTGGCCCGGCTGAGATGCCGGGATCGCTGCCCACGATACGCACGTTCTGGCGCGCATAGACGCCGGACATGAAAATCTGGTCCGCAATGCGGCGGCTTGCAAATGCGCCAAAGGAGTGGACAAAGGGGATGAAGCCTTCCTCGGAAAGGCCGGCCGCCACGCCGAACATATTGGCTTCCTGGATCCCGCAGTTAATGACCTTATCCGGGTATGCTGCTTTGAATCTGTTCATGCCGGAGGATGCCATCAGGTCGGCGTCCAGCCAGAGGATCCGGTCATTGGTACCTTCAAGCTCAATCAGTGTGTCTGCCAGGGCAGTCCTCATATCGGTTGCATATTGTTTCATGGGTTTACAGCTCCTTTCCTGCGAATTCCTGTTGGGCTTCTGCCATCATTTCGTCCGTTATGGCGATGTGGTGTATGCCTGTTTTTCCTTCCGTTACGCTCCAGCCCTTCCCTTTGACCGTATTAAGGACAATGCATTTGGGAAGGCCGTTCCTGGAAGCCAGGGCGTTCCTGGATGCTGTCACTATGGCGTCCACATCATGTCCGTCAATGGTAACTGCTTCAAAACCAAATGCTTTAAACAGGGTTTCAATGTTCCCCAGATCACAGATGCCGTCAGTATAGCCATCCAGCTGCTGGTGGTTCCAGTCAACAAACGTTATGAGATTATCAAGCTTGTGCTGTTTTGCAAACATGGTCATCTCCCAGACCTGGCCTTCGTTCAGTTCCCCATCGCCCAGAATCAGGAATACATTGCCCTTCCTGCCCAGCATCTTCTTGCCAAGGGCCATGCCGGCCGCGGTGGAGGCGCCCTGTCCAAGGGAGCCGGTTGTCATATCGATTCCCACGGTTTTGTTCATGTCACAGTGGCTGGGAAGATGGGTGCCGTTCCGGTTCAGGGTCATAAGCTCTTTTTCCGGGAAAAAACCGGAGAGGGCAAGGGCGCTGTAGAGGACCGGCCCGCAGTGTCCTTTTGAAAGCACCACCTTGTCACGTTCTTCCCAGTGCGGGTTTTGTGGGTCATAATCCATGATGCTCCCATACAGGACAGCCATGAGTTCACACAGGGATAATACGCCGCCCACATGTCCGCCTTTACTTGCGTACATGGATTTGATGGAGCTGAACCGGATGCGGTCGGCAAGTTTTTGCAGACCGGCAGAAGTTTGATAACTGGTAATCATTCATACACCCTCCTTGTTGTGTGGAATATTGTTGCAATGCTTTTCCACGATCCTCTTTGTCGTGGACGTCCATTAAAAAGGCAATCCTACTTTAGATGTTAGCAGAAAATAGATTTTTGTCAAGAAAAAACAACAGCAAACAATAACAAACAACAACAATAAAAAACAGTATCAATATAAAATAATAAAAAGTGAGAATTACATATTGCAATATATTGTGCTTTTTGCTATAATTACTTTCGTAAAGGGTGATGATAATGGACAAAATGACTACAGGCGTTTCAAATAAAAGCTTATTCGCCGAAGAACGCCAACGAAAGATAATTGAAACCATCAATGCCAACGGGAAGGCAGTGGTGCCGGTGCTGTGTGAGATGTTCGGGGTTTCCTCCTCAACCATAAGGAATGACCTGAAACAGCTGGAGAGCAAGAAGCTGATTACCAGGACACATGGAGGCGCCATCAGGAATTCCAAGATGGGACGGGAACTGTCCCCCACGGACAAAGAGACACAGATGATGCCTCAGAAAAAGGCAATTGCCAGGGCTGCCCTGGAACTGATTGATGACGGCGACATTATTGCGGTAACCACAGGGACAACCACATTTGAGCTGGTGAAGCTGCTTCCGGAGAAGAAGAACCTGACCGTGGTGGTCAACGATATCCGCAACGCGGTATGGCTGGAAGACCATACGGATTTCAATGTTTATATACTGGGCGGGCTGGTCAGGAGGGGATACCACTATACCACGCTGCCCACCAGGAATGAATTCCTGGGCATGATTAACATTGACAAGGGATTTTTCTCCTGCAACGGCTTCAGTGTCGAGCGGGGGATTACAGCACCTGATTTCGAGACAGCTAAAAGCGTGCGTGAAATCCTGGATGTGTGCTGCGCATCCTATCTCATGAGTGACAGCAGTAAGCTGGGTACGGTTACATTTGCACAGATAGCGGACCTTGGATATATAAACGGACTGATAGTGGACACGGAGATTGAGAAGGAAGATTTTGATTCCATTGTAACCATGACAGATATCATCCTGGCTGAATAAAAGGAGGTTTCCTATGAGGATTACAGGGCTGGACCATATAACGGTTAATGTCAGGGACCTGGACCGTTCCAAGGCGTTCTACGGGGATGTGCTGGGACTTAAGGAAGCCGGATCTGTCCATATGGGGGACCATACGCTTACATATTATGAGCTGCCCCAGGGCGTGCGGCTGGAACTGATTGATTATGAAGCCAAGGAAGAGCCGAAGGACATAAAGGAGACGGACACCGGTACCTACAGGCATTTCTGTCTGGTGGCAGAACAGCTGGACGAGGTGTACGGCACCTGCAGGGAGAAGGGGGTATATGTGAGGAAGGCCCCGTCCTATGTGGAACAGCTGGGATGCAGCACCATGCTGGTTACGGATCCCAACGGTGTTGAGATTGAAATCATACAAAGGTGATGGATATGGGATATTTAGCTGGAATTGATCTTGGGACGTCAAGTGTCAAGGTACTGGTCATGGACCCGGACGGCAGGACATTGGCGGTAAGCAGCAGGGGATATGACGTGATGACCCCGAAGATGTCCTACGCGGAGCAGGAGCCGCAGGTGTGGTGGGACTGCACGGTAATGGCCATCCGGGAAGCCATGGAAAAGTCCGGGATAAAGCCGGAAGAATTGGACGGCATCGGGCTTTCCGGCCAGATGCACGGACTGGTGGCATTTGACAGGGATAATGAACCGGTCATGCCTGCCATCATATGGATGGACCAGCGCTCGGCAGAAGAGACGGCCCGGATAAAAGAACTGGCAGGCGGGCTTCTGGACACGGAACTTCTTAACCAGCCCGGGGCCGGCATGATGATATGCTCCCTTCTCTGGCTGAAGAGGCACCGGCTGGATACATATGACCGGATAGAACATGTGATGCTTCCCAAGGATTACATACGGTACAGGCTGACGGGAACCATTGGTTCCGACTATTCGGACGCATGCGCCACGCTGGCATTTTCCGTCAAGGGCAGAAGCTGGTGCATGGAACTGATTAAACGGGCAGGGCTTAAGGAGGATATCTGGCCCGCGGTGGGGGAAAGCTCCCAGGTGGCGGGCCATGTATGGGCAGAAGCAGCTGCACGGACCGGACTGTCAGAACATACCAGGGTGGTATACGGGGCAGGCGACTCCTCTGCCCAGCTTACTGGGAACGGAGTGATAGAAGAAGGAATCATGGCCTGCAACATCGGCACGGCGTCACAGCTTGCGGCCGTGGTGGACCGTCCTTTATATGATACGCAGATGCGCCTGCAGACATGGTGCCATACCGTGGCGGACCGCTGGTATGTCCAGGGCGGGGCGCTGAATGGCGGAAGCACCTTGAGCTGGCTTAAGAAGAAGGTGCTGAGGGATGACCGTCCCTATAGGGAACTGGACGCGGAAGCAGGACAGGTGCCTGCCGGGGCAGAGGGACTTTTATTCATCCCGTATCTGGCAGGCGAGCGCACGCCGTTCATGGACCCATATGCCAAAGGGGTTTACTTTGGGATGGGCATGAAACATGAACAGGCCCACATGATCCGGGCAACCATGGAAGGTGTGATATTCAATCTGAAGGAATGCGCGCTGGTGCTGGATGAGATGGGAATCCAAAGGAGGAAGATGATTGCCTCCGGCGGGGCGGCCAAAGGGGTTACATGGAAGCAGATACAGGCGGATATCCTGGAGATGCCTGTATATACCACAAAGACAGAAGAAGAGGCCTGCCAGGGGGCTGCCATACTCGCAGCTGTGGGCTGCGGCATGTACCGGGATATCAAGGAGGCGTGCAGCCGGATTGTAATAATCAATGACTGCCCCGTGGAACCGGTGATGGAGCATGTGAAGCGTTACAGGGAGCAGCAGGAGCTGTTCCGGGAGCTTTACCTGAAGGTGAAGGATCTGTATCCAGGGCTTAAGACAGAGTAAGGCGCAGGATGCATAAGATCCACGCAGTAAGGGTTTTGCACGGCACAGGTTATCACAGGGCAGTAATTGGACAGAGGGAAAACGACATCGCAGAGGGGACAGATAAATGGAAAAAGTGGCAAATGCATTATATATCCAATCAGGAGGACCCACGGCAGTCATCAATACATCTGCCTACGGTGTGATTGATGAATGCAGGAGGCATCCGGAAATAAATAGGATTTACGCATCCGAACACGGGGTCGTGGGATTGATTGAGCGGAGGTTATTTGATATTACAGATGAGATGGCGGGCGAGAAACTGCTGCCCTCCACCCCATCCATGATATTTGGCTCCTGCAGGTATGAGATTGACGAGGATGACCCGCTGCAGACGGATTACAGGAAGATACTGAAAAACCTTAAATCCCTGGATATCCGGTATATATTCATAAACGGGGGTAATGGCTCGGTAAGGGCCGGGCTGAGGCTGGGCCGGTTTTTGAAATCACAGGCTTATGATTTCCGGCTGATGGTCGTGCCTAAGACAGTGGACAATGACATTTCCTGCATTGACCACGCGCCTGGATTTCCTTCGGCGGCAAGGCATGTGGCGGTTACGGTTTCGGAACTGGCCAGGGACATGATGACATATGACACGGAGCTTATCATGTTCACGGAGGTCATGGGACGCAATACCGGTTTTCTAGCAGCTGCATCCATGGCAGCCAAAAGGATTGATCTGGGGCCGGATCTGATTTATGTTCCGGAAGTGGTGTTCGACCAGAAGAAGTTCATAGGGGATATAAGGCGTGTCCTGGAGAAGAAAGGGAAATGCTTTGCAGTGGTTGCGGAAGGCGTGAAGACAGCGGACGGCAGGTTCCTGTTTGAAGACATTTCCGTGAACCGGGGCATGGACATGCAGAAGAATATGGGCGGGATCACCCCGTACCTGAACCAATTGTTAAGGGATAATTTTGAATGTAAGATCAGGGGCATTGACCTGGGGCTGATGCAGAGATGCGGCGCCCATGATGCGTCGGATATAGACAGGGAAGAGGCGGAAGAACTGGGAAGAAGGGCCGTAAGGGCGGCTGTGGCGGGGGAGTCCCTTAAGATGGTGACGCTCAGGCGGGTTCCCGGCCCGCAGTACCAGGCAGAATATGACCTGGCTGCCCTTGAAGAGGTGGCAAAGGAAGACAACTGCCTCCCCATGTCCTATGTGAATGAGGAAAAGGATTACATCAGGGAAGGCTTTTATGATTATATCATGCCGCTTATCGGGGAGCTTCCAAGGTACACGGTATTGAACAAACGCTATATCTAACAGATTATTACAACATGGAGGTGGCAGACATGTATCACTATTCAGAACTTGGACAGGTAAACACCAGGGAAATGTTTAAGAAGGCATATGATGAAGGTTATGCGGTACCGGCATTTAACTTCGTATCCATTGAACAGTTCAATGGAATCATGGACGCTGTGATTGAGAAACGTTCCCCTGTCATCCTGCTGGCGTCCCCTAACCTGCATAAGCAGCTGGGATATGAGATGCTTGCAAGGATCGTGCAGTCCGGGACGGACCGTATCAGGAACCAGGGGCTTGACATTCCCGTGGCCCTGCACCTGGATCACGGCATGACCTTTGCGCAGTGCGTGGATGCGGTGGAATTTGGATTTTCTTCGATTATGATAGATGGCAGCGCCCTTCCTTTTAAGGATAATGTTGCCCTTACGAAAAAGACCGTGGAATATGCCCATCGGCATGGGGTGACGGTGGAAGCTGAACTGGGAGTCCTTTCCGGCGCGGAAGAGGGCGGTGACGTGGGCCATCACGAAAGCCTGTACACGGATCCGGGGATGGTGGAGGAATTTGCAAAGGAGACAGGATGCGACAGCCTGGCAATCTCCATAGGCACCTGCCATGGCCTGGTGAAGATTAAGGCGAATCCGGACGGTACGCTCCCGGAACTGAGATACGATATCCTGGAGGACGTGATGCGCAGGGTGCCGGGATTCCCCATTGTGCTCCACGGCGCATCTACCATAGAGCCGCGGTTCGTGGACATGATCAATGCCTACGGAGGACATATTGAAGCCGTGGCCGGCAT
This sequence comes from Enterocloster sp. OA13, assembly GCF_022440595.1. Taxonomy (NCBI): domain Bacteria; kingdom Bacillati; phylum Bacillota; class Clostridia; order Lachnospirales; family Lachnospiraceae; genus Enterocloster; species Enterocloster sp. OA13. The sequence goes on from NZ_JAKNTF010000001.1 coordinate 6,842,949, forward strand.
ACCGGAAGAGCAGGTGACCAAGGCGGCCAGGATGGGGGTGTGCAAGGTTAACATCGCTACCGACGGCTGGATCAGCGCACTGGCCAATACAAGGAAGATCCTGGCAGAGAACCCGGGGGCAATTGACAGCAGGGTATTCACATTGAAGAACCGCGGCCTGTTAAAGGAAATCTATCTCCATAAGATTGATGTGATGGGCAGCGCATACAAGGCATGACGACAGGGATGATGGACGTGGAACATTTATACTTATCAATGGAAATCGGGGGGACCAATCTCAGGTATGGGGTTCTTGATGGGACATTCCGGGTGCTGGACTTTAAAAAGGAACCCAGCAGGCGCCTCTCAGACGCAGTGGACAAAGGGGAGTATATTGAAGGGCTTGTAAGGCCCTATATAGAGCGGTATGGGAAAGAAAATTTCCTGTGCATGGCCTTGTCGCTGGCTTCGCTGATGAACAGGGAACGCACGGTTAATTACAATTCGCCGAACATAAAGGGATTTAACAACATTTCCCTGGTGGACATCCTTACTGAAAGGACAGGGCTTCCGGTCTATATGGAGAGGGATGTTAACACGGCCCTTCTCTATGAGATATGGAAGGGGCATATTGATACGCGGGGAATCATCATCGGTATATTCATCGGCACGGGACTTGGCAATTCCATGTGCATTGACGGAAAAATCTATATCGGGAACACAGGCTCGGCCTGTGAACTGGGACACATACCGGTCCTGGGATTTACGGACAGCTGCGGCTGCGGCAAGAATGGCTGTATTGAGCTGAAAGCCAGCGGCAGGACGCTCCATCTTCTGGCAGAGGAGAAATACCACTGTCCCGTGTCGGAGATTTTTGAGCGGTATGGGGAAGAAAAGGACGTTAAGGATGTGGTCCATGCCTGCGCCATAGCTGCTGCAACGGAGATTACCATACTGGATCCTGGTTGTGTGGTATTGGGCGGCGGCGTGGTGGATATGAAAGGGTTTCCCATGGAGTACTTCGAACAGACCGTAAAGGAAAACCTGAGGATTCCCTATCCAAGGGATTCGGTACGCTTCATCAGGGCGTTGGGGGATCCTGAGTCGGGTATTACCGGGGCTGCCATCAACGCGGCGGCCAGAATGGGGCAAAGGGTGTAATGAATACTGGATGCTGATGAAAGACGGCATTTACGTATAAAAAACTATTTAAAAGTAGAAGGAGGAAGTAACATGAAAAAGAGAATGATCGCAGCATTAATGGCAACCGCACTGACTGTATCCGCATTGGCTGGCTGTTCCAGCAAACCGGCGGAGTCCGCAGCAGCACCGGCTGAAACCACGGCAGCAGCAACTGAGGCGGCAACCGAAGCAGCCAAAGAAAGCGCTGGGACTGAGGCGGCAACTGAAGCAGCAGCTCCGGCAGGAGAGGGTTCTGACTACCATCTGGCTATCTGCATCCATTCCATGGACAACGAGTACTGGGCACAGGAAGCAGAGGGCGCCAAGCTTGCAGCAGCATCCTACGGCGTGTCGGCAGATGTCCTTACCTGTGACAGCGACGACAACAAGCAGCTGCAGGGAATCAAGGACTACATTGCGCAGTACGGCGACAAGGCTGTCTTTGTAGTTGACCCGTCATCCACAGCCAACACAGCCAACATCGCAGAACTGTGCGAGGAGTCCGGAAACTACGTGGCAATCCTGGCACACAGGGCAGACGGCCTGTATCCAAAGGATTATCCACATTTCGTAGCAAGCCTTATGCTGGATGATATCGCAATCGGCAAGGCAACTGCAAAGGCCCTGTTCGAGTCCATTGGCGGCGAGGGACAGGTTGCTGAACTGCAGGGACTGTTAGGTGATGACTCTGCAACCAACAGGCACAAAGCATTTGAGGAAGCCCTGAAGGATTATCCGAACATCGAAGTGGTTGACAGCCAGACAGCAAGCTGGAGCCAGTCCGAGGCAATGACCCTGACAGAGAACTGGCTGGTTAAATATCCTGATTTAAAGGGTGTTTATTCTGCAAACGACACCATGGCCCTTGGCGCTGTTGAAGCCCTCAAGAACAAGGGACTGAACGGAAAAATCATGGTCAGCGGCTGTGACGGTATCGAGGCGGCCCTGAACGCTGTTAATGACGGCGACATGGTAATCACCAATGCGAACAACGGATACATGATTGCCGGCTACGGCGCATCCTACGCAATCCAGGCAGCCCTGGGCAAATTAGACCCAACCACCATTCCTGACAATGAGCGCCTGATTTTCTGTAAGACAACACTGGTTACAAAAGACAATGCAAATGATATCATTGACAAGTTCATTAAGACCAAGAATCCTGGCTATGACTACAATGACCTGTCATTCTGTATTGACAAATACCAGGAATAATCAGTATCAAGTAGGTAACTGTGAAGTGGGCTTGCCTGAGGGCAGACCCACTTCCTTTAAAAGGGGAATATTGTTCCATAATGACTATGTATATAAGGGGATAATATAATGAAGAATAAATGGGAAGAATCTTTAGCTGCTTTATCCGTGGGCCAGCAGTTTGCTTACAAGGTCAAGGATGACGCAAGGAAAGATAAGATTAGAAGATATGCACCACTGATTCTGTTAGTTATCATGACTATGATAGGAGCAGTTTCCCAGAAGGATTTCTTTACTTGGGGAAATGTGGTCAACATCATGTACCAGATGTCAATCCCTCTTGTAATCTCCGTCGGCCTGACCTATGTGCTGCTGCTGGGCAGCATCGATCTTTCCATTGAAGGGGTCATGGGATTTGCAGGATCATTTGTGGCATTTTTGGTTGTAAACAACTCAAACAGCAATGATTTTGGTATATTAGGTATCTTGTTCGTTATTCTCATCAGTACGTTTATCGGGGCTATAACAGGTATCATCCATGTAAAAGCAAGAATCGCGACATTCATTGTCACATATGCGGTGGGAAGCATCATGACCGGCGTGGCTGTGCTGGTTTACCAGGGCACGCCCATCCAGGTCAAGGATGAACTTTTTGTCGTGCTGTCACAGGGGAAATTCATCGGTATTCCCTACATAACCATCATCGCATTTGCCATCTTCATCATCGGTGCGCTGATTCTCAATTATACGGCCTTCGGAAGGGCTGTGTATGCAATTGGCGACAATGAGACAGCGGCAGCGTCCACGGGAATCAATATCGGTCTTACGAAAATAAAGGTTTTTGCCTTATGCGGATGTACGGCGGGTATGGCAGGCATACTGCAGTGCATACGTCTTAAATTAGGACAATCCAGCATCGGTCTGAATCAGATGTTCCCAGTTGTAACGGCTATCGTCATTGGCGGTGGTTCACTGGCCGGCGGCAAAGGAGGCGCACTGTCCGCCTTTGTCGGAGTTTTGATATATACAGAGCTTGCCAACTGGCTGACCCTGATGGGTGTGGACCCATACGTAAAAAAGGTCATCCAGGGCGTGATCATCATTGTTGCAGTTACCCTTACCATCAACCGTAACCGCAAGACCATATCAAAGTAAGGAGGGGGACACATGGGCGATCTGTTATTCGAAGCAAAAGGCGTTGGAAAGACATATGGAGCCAATACCGTTCTCCGCGATATCGATATGAAGGTCTACAGCGGAGAGGTAATTGGGTTAATCGGTGAAAACGGAGCAGGCAAATCCACGCTGATGAAGTTGATCAGCGGTGTTGAGAAACCTTCCATGGGAGAGATGTTCCTGCAGGGGAAACCCTATTCGGCCAGTTCCATCCTGGATGCCAACCACCAGGGAATCGGCATGGTGTTCCAGGAGCAGTCCCTGGTAGGGAACCTTACCATTGCCCAGAACATATACCTGGGCAGGGAAAAGGGCTATTCCAGGTGCGGGTTCGTCAACTGGAATAAGATGAACCAGGACGCTAAGAAGGCCCTGGGACGGATTGACATGGACCTGGACCCGTCCAGGAAGGTAAGGGACATTGACTTTGCGGCCCGCCAGATGGTGGAAATCGCAAAGGTGCTGGACGTGGTGACGGAAGCGGCAAACGGACATGCAATCATCCTTCTGGATGAGCCAACCACGGTCCTGTCCGACGAGGAAATTAAAAAGCTGTTTGTCCAGGTAAGGAATATGAAGGAACAGGGCAATGCGGTCATCTTCATCTCACACCGCCTGGATGAGGTTCTGGAAATCACGGACCGGATTTATGTGTTCAAGGACGGGGAGGAGACAGCCGTCATGCCCACCAAGGGTGCGGATGTGAACCTTCTCTATGAGAAGATGGTGGGAAGGACCACCACGGGCGAGTTCTATGTGGAGCACAAGCAGACCGTGCCCACGGACGAGGTGATCCTGGAGGTGAATGACTTAAGCCTGTTCGGCGCATTTAACCATGTAAGCTTTGACCTGAAAAAGGGAGAGGTGCTGGGGCTTTGCGGGGTGGAAGGCTCGGGCAAGGAAGATATCTGCGCGGTCCTGGTAGGCGATGCCGCGCCCACAGCCGGCACGATTAAGGTAAAAGGCCGGGAATGCACCTTCCCCAACCCCTGCGCGGCCAGGAAGAAAGGAATCCTGTCCGTTCCCAAGGAACGAAGGGATGAGGGGATGATCGGCCTGCTGTCCATCGAGGACAACATCATTGTCTCACACATGGATGAGCTGTCAAACCACAGTTTCCTGTCAGCTAAGAAAATGCACCAGGTGGCTGAAAACTGGGTTAAGAAAGCAGGTGTGAAATGCTTCTCCATTGCGGAGCGTATTAACCAGTTATCAGGCGGCAACGCGCAGAAGGTGATATTTGCCAGGGCCCTTGAAAGCGGGTGTGAGATACTGATCCTAAACCATCCCACAAGAGGCGTTGATGTCGGCTCCAAGGAAGAGATATATGATCTGGTCAGGGATATGACTGCTGAAGGCCACTCCATCATATTGCTGGGGGATACACTGGATGAGTGCATCGGCCTGTCCAGCAGGATCATTGTTCTCAGGGACGGACTTATCAGGGGAAGCTTTGAGTGTCCGGTTGGCAACAAGCCGCTTCAGCTGGATATTGTCCAGCAAATGATGTAGGAGGGTACATATCATGGCTAATAAAAAGAAAAGCTTTAGTATATCTGATTATTCAAAGTACATGTGCCTCATAAGCATTGTGTTGGTATTTGGCATATTCAGCATTGTGATACCGAATTTCATCGGCGCCTACAGCCTGCAGAATATGATGATTGAGGCAGCGCCCCTGCTTCTCATGGCCGGAGGCCTCTCCTTTGTCATTTACACCGGAGGCATCGACCTGGGCGCAGGGCCAATGGTATCCTGCACCTGCGTGCTTACCGGTATCTATGTGGCAAGGTTTGGCAATGTGATCATTCCAATCATGCTGGTGGTGGGGCTGGCGATGGGCCTTTTAAACGGCCTGCTGGTGACCAAGCTTAAGCTTCCGTCCTTTATCGTTACCCTGTGCACCACCAACTTCTGGTCCTATATAGCCCTGACGCTCTGCCCCAATGGTTCGGAGATCATCCCCATGGACAAACGTTTCATGGTAAAATGGGCCACCCAGAAGGTGGCAGGCATCCCGGTCGTGTTCCTCATCGCGTTGCTGGGAATCGTGCTGCTGTTCATCTTCCAGCAGTATACGGTGTACGGGAAATCCATCTATGCCGTGGGCGCCAACGTAAGCGCCGCAAGGCTGGCCGGTGTGGACACGGACAAAGCGCAGATATCCGCATTTGTAATGAGCGGCGCCTGCAGCGCCCTTGCAGGGGCATTCTACGCGTACAAGCTGAAATCAGCGGTTCCCACCGTAGGGGACGCCCTTACACTGACGGCAATCGCCTCGGTTGCACTGGGCGGAACCTCCATGGCAGGAGGCCGGGGCAGCGTCCTCAGGACCCTGATCGGCGTGGTGACCATCACAGGGGTTACGTCCGGGCTTAACATGATGGGCGTGGACCCGCTCTGGAAGAATATCGTAATCGGTATCATATTGATTGCGGCAGTGTGCCTGAATTCAGATACAAAGGGAAGGGATTTAATCATAAAGTAGGATTCAGGCCCCAATGGCAGAGGACGCCCGGTATTGCGTGGGCGTCTTCTTTTTGTGTTTCTTAAAGCAGCGGCTGAAGTAATTCAAATCGCCGAAGCCAACGTAGAACGCAATATTCTGTACGCTCATCCGGGAAAATGACAGAAGCTCGGCGGCTTTGTCGATTCTGGCCCGGGTGATGTAGTTGGATATGGACTCATGGACCTCCTGGTTAAAAAGGCGGGAAAGATAGGAGGGGCTGACCCGGATGCCCTCCGATATCCGCTTCAGGGTCAGCTGGTCCGCCAGATGGATGCGGATGTAGGTGATTGCCTTGCGGATTATTGGGGAGTACTGGTCCAGGCGGTTTTTCTGGACAAAACGGCAGTAGACGCTTATCATCTGGGATTTGAATTCCTCCAGCTCCTTCAGGCTGTTGGAGTTCTCTATGAGCATGGCAAAATTGGAGGAGATGATGTCCAGGTGTACGGGATGGATACCCGCTGTTTCCGCACTTTTGCGCAGCATGGTGTTGAGGGAAAAACTCAGGTTCTTGGAGGTCCGCACCGGATCCTCAGTGCGGACAATGGAACGGCTGTCCATGGAAAACTGGCGGTAATACCTGAGCGCCATGTCCTGGTTCCCCTGGGCGACCTCCTGGAGCAGGAGCTTTTCATAGTAGTACCTGTGTTCCAGAAGCTCCATTGTGGCCTCCTCCACCCCCTGGGGGGACAGGGAGGAGACTTCCTGGCTGTATCTGGCCTGCGGTTCATAATGACGGTAGGGGACTTCATCCCCATATCCGGTTACAACCTTCAGGGCGGTGCGCATGGCTTCCAGCATATAGGAATTGCCTACAATGGGAAGGGACAGGCAGAACTGGTGGAAGGGCACCAGCAGGGACAGGTTTTTCCCATTGTCCTGAAGCACCTGTTCGCAGAAGTCCGTGCCGGCCTGGCACGTAAGGTATGGGCCGGCAATCATTGCCCTGCTTTTATTGTCATAGAGGAAGAGGTTGAAATTAAGGCTTAGGAAGTCCGTTATGTGATACAGCACCAGAGGCTCAAAGGACAGGACCATGGATTCTGTGATGAAGAAGGGAAAGTTCTCCTTCAGGAAGTCCGGCAGGTGTGACTTCAGGCAGGCTTCAATCTCTTCTATGCAGACAGTGCAAAGGGATACCGGGACCTGCAGGATTGCCTCGATGAACTGCCTGGATATCATGGCCTTTTCATGCTGGGAACAGACGGGGGAGCTGTTTGGGCTGGCGTCCTTTAAATTCCCTTCTTCTGTATTAACCTTTTTGAAATCTGATTTCTCTCCTGATTGCTTCCGTCCATCATCAATCGTTCTATTCATATTTACCTCCCCGGAGCATATTTGAAAATGCCCTCTCCCATCTCTTCCTCCAAAATCCCCATTTGTACGAAATCCACAAAAACCTCTCTCAAAATCTATCTAATATCGCCAAATCAATATGACAATATATTACTAATTAGTATTATATACTCCTAACCATTGAAAATCAAGTGTGTTAAAATAGTGTTACAAAATAAAGCCGGCGGATAACCATAAAATGTATAAAACAGGGAGATAATGATGATGGAGAAGACAAAGGGAGCGGTAAGGCAGTACAATGACGCGAAGCTGTGGCAGATTGGTTTTTTCTCACTGAATAACTGTGCAACGAACATTGCCATGTTTCTGATGATGCAGTATTCATATTTTACACAGAACGTGCTGGGGCTGGCGGCTGCCATTATCGGGCTGATTGCAACGGGCACGCGTATCTTTGACGCGGTGACGGACCCGCTGGTGGGATTTATGGTGGACAGGACCAATGGACGTTTCGGTAAGTTCCGGCCCTATATGCTGGTGGGTAATATCATTATCTGGCTAAGCCTGATTGTGATTTTCAATACCCCGGCCCACTGGAGCGTGAACCAGAAGTACGCGTTTACGACTGTGTTTTATGTTATTTACATACTGGGGTATACCTGCCAGACCGTGGTTACCAAGGCAGGGCAGGCTGTCCTTACCAATAATCCCGGACAGCGTCCGATTTTCGCAGGCTTCGACAGCGTGCTGACCCAGATGGCAAGCGCCCTGGTCCCCATGCTGATTACCACCATCCTGGCTGAGAAATACTCAGTGGGGGAATTTTTAGGCCAGGACGGCAAGAGCCTGGGTATGATTAACCCTGCCATGTGGAAGGAAGCTGTCCTGATCCTGGCAGCCATATCCTTTGTGTTTACCGTATTGGCAATCATCGGAATCAGCCAGAAGGACAGGCCGGAGTTCTTTGGACAGGCCGGTTCACAGCCCAAGGTAAAGTTCAGGGATTATAAGGATATCGTGATGCACAACCGCCCTATCCAGATGCTGATCATATCCGCTGCAACAGATAAGCTGGGACAGCTTCTTATGAGCGGCACCATGACGTATCTCTTTGCCAACATGCTGCTTGATTCCAAGCTTCAGGGTGTATTTTCCAGCATACTGATTGTTCCCCTGGTAGCGATTTCCATTGGCGGAGTGTTCGTATCCAGAAGGTTTGGGCTTAAGCGCACCTTCCTGGTCGGCACCTGGGGTTCCATGATCATGCTGGCCATCATGTTTGTGGTGGGCCCTGACCCAAAGGCCCCGGCTATCTTCCTCGGGATGTTCCTGGTGCAGAAATGCCTTGCCAGTATGGGCAATTCCGGCATCATCCCCATGATTGCGGACTGTACGGATTATGAGCAGTACCGCAGCGGACGCTTTGTTCCAGGCATGATGGGGACCATGTTTTCCTTCATCGACAAGATCATCTCATCATTTTCAGCCATGATCCAGGGATTTGCCCTGACCCTGGCAGGTGTGGGCAATGTTGTGATCCGGCCCAATGAGCCGGTCAATGATACATTTAACATGGCCATCATGATCTGCTTCTGCATCGTTCCCATACTGGGACATGTTGCCACAATCATATCCATGCGCTGGTATAACCTGGATAAGGATAAGATGGCTGAAATCCAGGATGAACTGGAATCCAGACGGGCGGCATAGATGCGGGCTGGATGATGAAACTAAAATGATTAAATTGAAGTAGAGAAAGGAATGGGATATGACAATGGCAAAAGCCTCGGTTCACTATTACAAGAATACAAACGGCCCCACAATCGGGGTGACGGTAAAGCCGGTAATTGAAAAAGACGGCCTGTATTTCAGGGATCTGACAGGGGACGGAATCCTGTCCCCCTACAAAGACTGGAGGAAGTCACCGGAGGAAAGGGCAAGGTCCCTGGCAGAAGAACTATCCGCAGATGAAAAGATAGGCATGTTGTTTGTAAATTCCTGGAAAATGGGAATCTACCAGGAGGATAAATCCAAGGTGGATGAATCCGGCCTTTTGAATGAGGAGATTGTGGAAAAGGACGAATCCATTTTCAATGTGGAAAAGACATATGGCACCACCTATACCCTTAAGGAGATGGGAATCCGCCATCTGATCCTGCGCCAGAACCCAAGGCCGGAGGAGCTGGCGGAATGGGTGAACCAGCTGAACCAGGTGGCTGAAGCATCGGAACACGCGGTCCCGGTAATGGTCATATCCAATTCCCGCAACGAGAACGGAGAGATGGTGTTCGGGATGAATGACGCCGCAGGTGTATTCGCGGCCTGGCCCGGCACCATGGGGATTGCGGCGGCTGTGAAGGGAAGCGGCCTTGGGCTGATTGATGATTTTGCGTCCTGCATCCGCGAGGAGTGGGACAGCGTGGGAATGAAAAAGGGATACATGTACATGGCGGACGTGGTAACGGACCCCAGGTGGCAGCGGACTTACGGAACCTTTGGGGAGGACCCGGATCTGGTGTGCAGGATTATGGAACGTCTGGTTCCCGGCATACAGGGCGGAAGTGATGGGGTCACACCGGAGGGCGTGGCTGTGACGATTAAGCATTTCCCGGGAGGGGGAGCACGGGAAAATGGATTCGACCCCCACTATGCGCAGGGCCAGTGGAATGTATATCAGACAGAAAACAGCCTTCAGAAATACCATATTCCCGCATTCCAGACAGCAATAGACAAGAAGGCCTCCTCCATCATGCCGTATTATGCAAAGCCATGTAAAGGCAAGAGCCGGCCACAGTATGACCGGAAGGGCCGTCAGATTGAAATGGAACCAGTGGGGTTTGCATTTAACCAGGCATTCATACAGGGGCTGCTGCGGGAGCAGATGGGATTTGAGGGATATGTGAACAGCGATTCCGGAATCTCCAATAAGATGGCCTGGGGCGTGGAAATGCTGGACATCCCTTCAAGGATTGCCCTGGCAGTCAACAATGGGGTAGATATCATAAGCGGTTCCCTGGATGTGTTTTCTGCAAGGGAGGCCTATGAACGGGGGAAAAACGGATACTACACCACCATGGGTCACCCCGTGCCGGAGGGATTTACCGCGGAACAGCTGACCCTTTCGGATGAAGCCCTGACAAGGGCGGCAATCCGCACGCTCAGGGAGAAGTTTGCACTTGGTATGTTTGACAACCCATACCGGTGTCCGGATAAGGCTGCGGAGGTCATTGCCAGGAAGGAGCATTGGGACGCCGCGTATGAGGCGCATCAGAAATCCGTGGTACTGCTTAAAAATGCCGGAAATGTACTTCCCCTTACCAAAGAAAAGCTGTCCGGCAAAAGAATCTATGTGGAATGCTTCCGGGCAGACGGGGAAGCGGCTGCAAAGGAAACGGAAGCAGTCAGGGAAACCGTGGAGAAGCTTGTGAGGGGAAATGTGGAAATGGCGGATGGGTCTGCCCGTGAAGGCGGGGATATCTGCCTGACCCAAACATATCAGGATGCGGACTATGCCCTTCTCTTTATAAGCCCCAGTTCCGGTGAATACTTCAATGCAACAAAAGGATATCTGGAACTGGATATCTGTGAGGACAAAGAGGTGGCGGATGTGGACGGGGAAGGACGGCCAGCCGGCACATTCCACAGGGAAACCACGCTCTGCGGAACAGGACGGATCCGGGAAATCAGCGGGGCTGTGCGAAAACGCGGGGGAAAGGTGATTGCACATATTAACTTCACCCTTGCATGGGAGGTGGGCAATGTGGAACCATCTGCAGACGCGCTCCTGGCAGGTTTTGACACCTACACGGAGGCGGTGCTGGATGTGGCTTTTGGCAGGTATGCCCCTTCCGGGAAAATGCCCATTACACTTCCAAAGGACGACAGTGTCATACGGGTGGACAGCACCGGGGTATGCATTTCCCCCAATGATGTGCCGGGGTATGACAAGGACCTGTATATGCCGCAGGAGATGAAGGATGGGAACGGCAAGGCGTACGCTTACAGGGACAGCCAGGGGAACTACTATGAACTGGATTTTGGGCTGTCTTATGAGGGATAGGGTATCCTGTTGATGGAAGGATATTAGAGGTATTGCACAAAAATGAAAAACTAATTTGTTGCATATTACTTATTGACAGAAGAACTATTTTTATAAAGGGCATATACGTAACAGTTTAAACTGGATGGTGGGATTGGGCGCATAAAAAATCCTTGCATGTAATGATAAGAAATGTTACAATATAAATATAAAAAGGAACAACCGCCCACAAGGTGGGTTGACCTGTATATTGGATATAGAAATTCCACCCTGCTACTGGTCAAGTTTTGGGGTGGTTTTTCTATGTTAAGCTAGTGACAAATCAAATAAATGAATGTCAGTAACGCCAAAATAAACATTCCAAAAGCCATAAGGTCTTTAAAATCGAAATGTTTCATAGACATCACCTCCATCCTATGTAGAATGAAGGTCAACGCCACCCTGCAACACGATTGCTCCCTAAGAAAAGTATAGCATATATACAAAAAACGGCAACATATTCTTTTATCAGCAGCCCTGCTTCGCAGTCTGCGTGCAGTCTGTTGTAAACTGACCTGAAGACTGCTTATAATAACATAAAAAGCCGCAAGTCTGTCGGTATTGCTGGCAGAAGGGGTTCTAACCAGGACGGGCCGTCATTGCGGATCAGGGGTACGGCTGTGGGTAAGGAAGTGTGGGACGGCTAAAATGAAAGGTACGGAGTAACATATCATGAGGACACTGGGGACAAAGCGCAGATATCCGCATTTGTAATGGGCGGCATCTCCATGGCAGGTGGCACAGGCCCGTATCCAGCACTCCTGCGTTCCCGCGTGAAGGATAGGAAAAAACGCTGTGAGTAAAAGAATATTGGACATATTGCACAAAAATGAAAAACTAATTTGTTGCATATTTCTTATTGACAGTAGAACTAAAAATTGTTTATACTTAAGGCGCAATTAAAGAGAGAGCGTGTTACTGGTAAAGCAGGCATTAACTATAAAAGGACATTGGACACAGTGTTCTTTATGGTTAATGCCTTTTTTGCATGGCGCCGCAAATACCGGGGATACGCTGTGAAGTGCATGAGCAGAATATGCATGGGCAGGATATGCATACACAGGATGTAGAAGAACAGAGAATGGATTAAGATTGGAGAGAAAAGTATGAAAGACAAGATTTTTGGTGTACTTCAGCGCGTGGGACGAAGCTTCATGCTGCCCATAGCAGTGCTGCCCGTGGCGGGCCTGCTGCTTGGAATCGGCAGCTCATTTACCAACCCCACCACCATTGCCACCTATGGGCTGGGCAGGATTCTGGGAGACGGGACCGTGCTGAACGCCCTGTTGGTAATCATGAGCAAGGCCGGAAGCGTTATATTTGACAACCTGCCCATCATATTTGCAGTGGGTGTTGCCATTGGCATGGCCAAGGCGGAGAAGGAAGTTGCGGCCCTTTCCGCCATGATAGCGTTCCTGGTCATGCATATGTCAATCAATGCAGTGCTTACCATTTCGGGTAAAATACTTCCGGACGGAAGCATCGCACCGGGGGTCCTGGACGGAACCATTGCATCTGTGTGCGGCATGCAGACCCTTCAGATGGGAGTGTTCGGCGGTATCATCGTGGGGCTGGGTGTTGCGGCCCTTCACAACCGTTATCATAAGATCGTGCTTCCCAATGCGCTTTCATTTTTCGGCGGTTCACGGTTCATTCCCATTATCTCCACCGTGGTATACCTGGGAGTGGGCATCCTGATGTATTTTATCTGGCCTGTGGTGCAGAACGGGATCTTTGCACTGGGCGGACTGGTGACAGGGACTGGTTATGTGGGCACACTGATTTTTGGCATCATCAAACGCGCCCTGATTCCATTTGGGCTTCACCATGTATTTTATATGCCCTTCTGGCAGACAGCCGTGGGCGGGACCATGATGATAGACGGGAACCTGATCCAGGGCGGACAGAATATATTCTTTGCACAGCTGGCTTCACCGGATGTGGTACATTTCAGCGCGGACGCAACCCGTTATTTTTCCGGTGAGTTCATTTTCATGATATTCGGACTTCCCGGCGCAGCGCTGGCCATGTACCGGTGTGCAAAGCCGGATAAGAAGAAGGCGGCAGGTGGCCTGCTTCTGTCAGCCGCCCTGACCAGCATGCTGACAGGTATCACGGAACCCATTGAGTTTTCATTCCTGTTTGTGGCGCCAATGCTGTTTGCGGTCCAGGTAGTGCTGGCTGGAAGCGCCTATATGATTGCCCATATCCTGAACATTGCCGTGGGACTGACCTTTTCCGGCGGTTTCCTGGATCTGCTGATATTCGGTATCCTTCAGGGAAATGCAAAGACCAGCTGGCTATGGATCCTTCCGGTGGGAGTCATTTATTTCCTCCTGTATTACTTTATCTTCAGCTTCCTGATTAAGAAGTTCAACCTTAAGACCCCGGGCCGTGAGGATGAGGACGAAGAGACAAAGCTGTATACAAAAGCCGATGTCAACGCCAGGAAGGCGGCTTCTGCCAGCGGCACGGGTAAGGAGGATGGAACCGCGGACCCGTTAAGCGCCGAGATTGCAAGAGGCCTGGGCGGCGCAGGAAATATCACATCCGTGGACTGCTGTGCGACCCGTCTCAGATGTTCGGTGGACGAGGCGGGCCTGGTGGACGAGAAACTGTTAAAGGCAACAGGGGCAGTGGGCGTCATTAAGAAGGGACAGGGAATCCAGGTGATTTACGGTCCTAATGTAACCGTGATAAAGGCGAACCTGGAACATTTCCTGGAACATGCGCCTAAGGTGAAGGCAGGAATGACCGCTGAGGGTAACATGGAAGGCGGGAACGGGGCGTCTGAGGCTGTGGATGAGGCTGGTCTGACCGGGGCTGGCCTGACCGGGGCTGGTCTGACCGGGGCTGGAACCGGCAAGGGAGGAAACCCTGACAGGAAATTGCCCGGAAGCCATGTCCTTTGCTCACCGTTTAACGGAAAGGCGGCCTCCATTACCGAGGCAGAGGACGAAGCATTTTCCAGTAAGGCCATGGGGGACGGATATATGGTCATTCCATCGGATGGGGAGGTGGTTGCGCCGGAGGACTGCGAGGTTGTGTTTGTATTCCCGTCAAAGCATGCAATGGGCCTTAGGAATGAGGATGGCATGGAGTACCTCCTGCATGTGGGCGTGGACACGGTGAAGCTGGACGGCAAGGGATTTGAGACCTTTGTGACAGATGGACAGAAGGTGAAGAAGGGAAGCAGGCTCATGCATTTTGACCTGGATTTCATCAAGGCCAATGCGGCGTCTGAAGCTTGTATGGTTGTGTTCACGGGCCTGAAGGAAGGCCAGGAGATACATCTGACCAGGACCGGGGATGTGAAGGGGCTGGACGAAATCGGGTGGTATTAGGCGGCAGCAGATATAGGCTGACAGATGGCGTATAGTGATTCAGAGTTGTTCTTTCATACCCAAATATGCTATAATTCATTAGGAAAGCATCTGAGACAGTGTGAGATAAAAGCAGGGCATCAGGATTTGGATTAGTATCAGGATATCCGGTATGGGGAGGGATATATGTACCGCATCATAAAGGTTTTGAACAACAACGGAATACTGGTTCTGGATGTGGAGTCACGGCGGGAAGTCATCCTGTTAGGCAACGGTATCGGCTTCGGGCACAGGACTGGGGAGCGGATTGAATCCACGGGACAGGCAAAACGGTACGAGCTGGTCACGGGTAAGACATCGGCGCTCCAGCAGGTAAACAGTATCGAACCGGTGTACATCGAAGCTGCCGGCAGGATCATTGAAGAAGCGGAAGGAACCATGGGGGTGTTAAGCCACGATATCCTGATTCCCATGGCGGACCATATTGCCCTGGCGGTGAGCCGGGCCAGGGAGGGCCGGGAACTTCCCAATCCCTTCCGGCATGATATCAAGGCGTTATTTTCCAGCGAATACCAATCCGCCATGAAGGGCGTTGCTATCATCAGGGAACTGACCGGGGTGACCATATCAGAGGACGAGGTCGGATACATTACCCTTCACATCCATGCGGGCCTGTCAGAGGAAAATGTTGCGGCTGCCATGGACATGGCGCGGCTGGTACAGGACAGCATGCACCAGATTGAAAGCAGGATGGGATTTAACCTGGCTTCGGATTCGCTGGGATATAACAGGCTGGCAAGCCATATCCGGTATATGATTGCCAGGGCAAGAAAAGGAGAGCGGGCGGGCCTTGACATGCAGGATTACGCAAGGACCAGCTTCCCCAAGCCCTATGAGGTGGCGGAGAAGGTGTGCCGGGACATGGAGAAGCGCCTGGGGCTTCCCGTGGCGCCGGAGGAAACTGGCTTTCTGGCAATCCATATACAGAGGGTGATGCAGCAATAGAGCGTGTCCGGGCATTGGTACCTGCCCGGGCACGCTCCTGTTTTCTTTGATGATTTTTTCATGATGCTTACTTGTCAATGAACTGTCCCTGCGCGGTCCGGGCGCTGATGCATGGACGGGCGTTCGGACAGGAACAGGCCGGCAAGGGTTAATGCGATGCCGCATACGGCGGTCATGGTCACCGGTTCCTTTAATACAAGGGCGGAACTGACCGTGGTAATGACAGGCACCATGTAGATATACACACTGGTCCGGACAGAACCCAGGATTTTAACCGCCAGGTTCCAGGTGACAAAGCAGAGGGCGGATGCGCCCAGCCCCAGGAACAGCAGGTTGCAGAGATTTAAGGGGCTTGTGACCTGGCTCAGTGAGACATTGAAGTCCATCAGGGCCAGCGCCGGGATCATGAAGATAAGCCCATAGAAAAATGTGCGCCGTGTGGTCTGGATCGTGCCGTAGCCAAGGGCGCTTATTTTTTTGGTCAAAGTGGAATACACGGCCCATATGATGGCGGCGGCAACGGCCAGGATGTCACCCATTGGATTGATGGACAGGGAACTGCTTCCAAAGCTTAAAAGGAAGATTCCGGCCATAGCCAGCAGAAAACCGATGAAGAACTGCCTGCCGGGCCGTGTCCCCCCAAGGAACAGGCAGCTGAGGATAGCCGTGAAAAACGGTGCAATGGAGATGATGACGCCCACATTGGATGCAAGTGTGAAGGTAAGGGCGATATTCTCCAGCAGGTAATACATGGTTATGCCGCACAGGCCTGCCGCCATGAACAGCGGCTCCTGTCTGCGTGAATCCAGCTTAAGGGTTCTGGGACACACCAGCCACAGGGCCAGATAGCCCATGACAAAGCGGATGAACAGGATCTCCACAGGGGAAAATGTTTCTAACAGTACTTTTGTGGAAATGAACGTGGTTCCCCATATGAGGATGGTGATGAATGCGGCCAGATGGCCTGTGGGTGTTTTATCATGATTCATGGTGCGGCTCCTTTTCCGGTTCTTCCGGCTCTGATGCGGTGGTAAATATTTTCTGGTACTGCCTGGGGGTCAGTCCGATGAATTCCTTGAAGAAATTGGTAAAATGGCTCTGGTCTGAGAATCCGGCCATGGCGGCCGCATCCACGGGAGCAATGCCCTGCTCCAGGAAATGCTTTGCCTTATCAAGGCGGATGGTCTGCAGATACCGGTAAGGGGATACCCCAATCTGTTTTGTAAAGGAACGGAGCAGGTAGGATTTCCCAAAGGTGGTCATGGCTGTCAGCTCGTCAAGGGATATGTTGTCTGAAAAATGCTCCTCCATATAGGTGCACAGCGACTGTATCTGCGGGTCGGGCCTGGAGATGGTCTCCTCGCTGAAAGGCTCTGCATATTCCTGCAGAAGCTGTTCCAGAAGAAAGAACAGGGACTCCTCCTTTTCCAGTTTGGACGCATGCCTCAGTATGGAGTCATAGAGCGCTGCCACGGACCGGGTGATGTCGCTGCGGTACACCACATTCTGGGTGAAATACGGGCGGAAGCATTTGCCTGTAATCTCTTTGACGGACTTCTCCATTATCTCAGGCTGGATGTTTACCGCGCGGTAATCCAGAAGCTCGCCGTCCACCGGCGCGCAGCAGTGGTTATCCCTGGGGTTGAAGAGGATTAAATCCCCGGCGCTTACATCGCATTCCTGGTTTTTACACCACAGATGGCGTCTGCCCCCCTCCACAAAACCTATGACATAACATTCATGGAAATGATTGGGGAATTTTTGTACGATACCGCTGAGCTGGTAAGCTTCCAGCTCTAAGTCACGGTCATAATGGACATGGCGCTGTTCCTGGTTCTGTATCATTGCAGATTACCTCCGGTTCTGTCTGGCTGTGTCCGTCCTGTGGTATCAGGGCTGCCTGGAGCAGTCTTGCACAATTGGCGCTGCCTTGTGCATCTGGTGTTACCCTGTAACTGGCGCTGCCTTGTGCATCTGGTGTTACCCTGTAACTGGCGCTGCCTGGCACACCTGATGCCGCCCGTTGCCAGGTGTAGGATAGCTGGTGGGATACGGACACATCATAGTGTAGCATATTTTTGCGGGGATTTCTTGGATGATATGACACCGGGTGAAAAAAATCTTGATTTTTGTAAGGAATGATGATACTCTAAGGGTAACATATCACACACAGCCAGCTCCTGAACCATCACAATCAGGAGGGCAAAAGAATGAATTTATTTGATTTAACAGGCAAGAAGGCAATTGTAACAGGCGGAACCAGAGGTCTTGGCTATGGAATGGCTGAAGGGCTGATGGAAGCAGGCGCCGAGGTGGTCATATTCGGAAGCAGCGAAAAGGTACATGATGTGGCTGCCGGATTGTGCCATAAGGGGCTTAAGTGTCATGGAATCGCAGTGGACCTGGGGGACAGCGCTGCCAGGGCAGCGGCATTTGACGAGGCGGTTAAGAGTCTGGGAGATCTTGATATCCTGGTGAACTGCGCAGGAATCCAGAGACGCCACAAAAGTGAGGAATTTCCCCTTGACGACCTGGCAGACGTGATGAACGTTAACTTTACTGCCTGCTTTGAGCTTTGCCAGATGGCGGCCCGCGAGTTCATTGCAAAGGAGAAGCCTGGCAAGATCATTAACATTTCCTCCATGCTGGCATTCTTCGGAGGAATGACCGTACCTGCTTACGCCGCATCCAAGGGCGCAGTGACACAGATGACCAAGGCATTCTGCAATGAGTGGGCCAGCAAGGGCATCAATGTTAACTGCATTGCTCCGGGATACATGGACACGGAGATGAACACAGCCCTTACAGATCCGGCGAACCCAAGGTTTGCCGAGATTACCAACCGCATTCCCGCCCGCCGCTGGGGCACACCCGACGACATGAAGGGAACCGTGGTATTCCTGGCATCACCGGCCTCCGACTACCTGAACGGGGCAGTGATTCCTGTGGATGGGGGATATCTGGTTAAGTAGATTTTATGTGGACCGCTTATAGTAAATAGAATATACCAACACCGCATTCCGTGCATATGGATGCGGTGTTATTTTTTTATGCTAAAACTGCCCGTCTGTATTGACATTATGGGTAAAATGTGCTTAAATTAAGTCATAACAACAAAAAAGGAACATTGTTCCGAAATGCGGAACAATAAGAGCTGGCTGTAAAAATTATCTGTGTGAATGTGTGTTAGATGTGGATGTAACTGAGATGTGGATGTAACTGAGATGTGGATGTAACTGAGATGTGGATGTAACTGAGATGTGGTTGTAGCTAAGTTTTGGAAAGGGCTGAAATGTAACAAGCATCCGTCAGCCATACGTAGCCAATACAATGTAAATGAAGCAAGGAGGATTACAAATTATGAAGACTTTAGTTTATGCAGCGCCGGAAAAAGTGGAAGTCCGTGAAATGCCTGTTCCCGAGCCAAAGGAGGGCCAGGTCAGGATCCGTGTATCTTACTGCGGGATCTGCGGATCGGATATCGGGATATTTGCAGGCAAGCATCCGCGTGCAAAGGCTCCCCTGGTACTGGGACATGAGTTTATAGGAACCATTGATGCGGTTAACGGAGGGAGCGGTAATTTTAAGGTCGGCGACAGGGTGTCTGCCTATCCCCTTCTTTCCTGCGGACATTGCTTTGCATGTAAGACAGGAATCCCCCATGTGTGCCAGACCTTAAAGCTCATCGGCATTGACGTGGACGGCGGGATTGCAGAGTATGTGACCTGTGATGAGGATGTGCTGTTTAAGATTGACGAGGCTGTTTCCGACAAGGCGGCAGCTGTCATTGAGCCCCTGGCCGTCATCGTGCGCACCATGCACCAGGCCAGATTCCAGACCAGGGATACGGCTGCAATCATCGGCGCAGGCCCTATCGGACTTCTGACTGGCATTGTGTTAAAACATGCAGGCGCTTCCAAAATCATCATCTCGGATGTGGATGATGCAAGGCTTGCCATGTGTAAGGAATTTGGATTTGAGACAGTGAATGTGAAGAATGAGAGCATGATTGACTATGTGAACCAGGCAACGGGCAGCGTGGGAGTGGACGTGGTGTTTGAGTGCAGCGGCTCTGAGCCGTCAGCCCTGGAAATCACAAAGCTCTGCCGCATTGGAGGCATGATCTGCCTTACGGGCGTACATAAGGTTCCCCATGCAGTGAACCTTCAGGATGTGAACTTTAAGGAACAGACCCTGGTGGGCAGCCGTGTATACACACTCCGTGAGTTTGGCCAGGCAGTGGAGTATGCAAAGGAGATTGCTCCTGAGTTAGAGAAGATTGTTACCCATGTTGTTCCGTTAGCTGAGTCTGAGAAGGTCTTTGACCTGATTAAAGACCCCAGTGAGATGACGGTAAAAGTACTGGTTGACTGCCGGTAATATCAGGAAGGAGAAGGACAGCCCATGAAAATCATTGTTACGGATTGCGACCACGATAAGATGGTTCAGGAGGAAGAGGTATTTGCCAAAGCCGGCATGACCTTTACACACCTTGCCTGTAAGACTGAGGACGACCTGATCCGCCAGGCCAAGGGCGGGGAAATCATGCTGACCCAGTACGGTCCCTTCAGCCGCCGCGTGATGGAGGCCCTGAAGCCGGAACTGAAGCTGATTTTAAGATACGGCGTGGGTGTGGATACCATAGACTTAAAAGCAGCCACCGACCTGGGCGTGCAGGTATGCAATGTCCCGGATTACGGCATGAATGAAGTGGCCGACCAGGCCATGGGCCTGATGCTGGGCCTGGTGCGCAAGATATGCGAGATGAACGACTGCACCAAGCACAGGACCTGGAATTATACAGAAGCCATCCCGGTACACCGCATTCCCGGTTCCACGGTGGGAATTGTGGGCTTTGGACGCATCGGCCGCACCTTTGCAAAGAGGATGATGGGCTTTGACTGCCGCCGCATTGCCTGCGACCCTGTTTATGAGGTGGGAAGCGTGCATGACGGAGTGGAAATCGTGACATTTGATACACTTTTAAAGGAATCCGATATGATTTCCATCCACTGTCCCCTTCTGCCTGAGACCACCAACCTGATTAACATTGACGCATTCAGGAAAATGAAGCCGACTGCATTTGTGGTCAACACGGCCAGGGGAGGCATTGTCAACGAAGGGGACCTGCTAAAAGCCCTTCAGGAAAAGCTGATTGCGGGAGCGGCCCTGGACGTGGTATCCGAGGAGCCTATGGAAGTGGGGGCAGCCCTTTTCCAGTTTGATAACTTCCTGTGCAGCCCCCATATGGCCTGGTACTCCCAGGAATCCGCCCTTGAGCTGAAGCGCAAGATTGCCGAAGAGGCAGTGCGCTTTGCCAATGGGGAAGCAGTGAAATATCCAGTCAACCACTTATAAGAACAGCCTGTATGGCTGGGACGGTACCGGGTCGTAATCGCGCATTTGAGGCGGTTAAGGCCTGGTTTCTTTTTATCCGGCTTAGAGCGTGTTTGAAAATTGCTTTCCGTCGGCTGTGCGTCCCACTTTGTGGGAGATTTGGTCCCGATGATGGAGGCGTAGCGGGCTACGCTGACTGAATCGGGGCCAAATATACCGCGAAGTGGGGCGTGCAGACGGCGGGAATGAATTTTCAAACACGCTCTAGGGCGCGGAAATTCATTCCCGCCATCTGCATGTCCCAGCCCATTCATTTTCACCATTCCTTGCGCCCATTCCTGAACTATGCTATGATACAGAAATAAACAGTAAACAGAGGATGGAACAGTTATGGCAAAAGAGACAATACAGTCCGTGGAGCGGACCTTTCAGGTAATAGAGCTGCTGGCGGAAAAGGGCGCCATGGGTGTCAGGGAGATTGGGCATGAGACCGGCCTCCACTCCACCGTGGTGCACCGCGTACTGGGGACATTGGTAGACCTGGGATACGCGGGGCAGGAGGCGGAAACCGGCAAATACCTTCTTACCTATAAAATGCTGGCAGTGGGCAACAGCATCCAGGAACGCAACAGCGTGGTGAAGCTGGCCCATCCATACCTGGCGGCCCTGTCGGAGGAGTGTAAGGAAACCGTGCATTTTGTGGAACGGGCAGGGACCAACATACGTTACATTGACAAGATCACGCCTTCGGCCAACATGTTTGCAACCGGCTCCCATGTGGGCCTTGAGTTTCCTCTGGCAGGGACCGCGGTGGGCAAGGCCATCCTGTCCGAGCTGTCCGAGGCCGAGGTAAAGGCTGTGTGGGATGACAGCCGGATCGTGCAGTATACGCCCAACACAATCTGCGACCTGGACCGGCTTCTCGCGGAACTTAAGGATACCAGGAAAACCGGGTTTGCCTATGATATGGAAGAAAGGGAAGCAGGACTGTTCTGCGTGGGAGTCAGCGTGCCGGACTATAAGGGCGATTATGTGTACGGAATCAGTATTTCCGCCCCGTTAGCAAGGATGCAGGAGGAACGTCTGGAGGAAGTGAAGAAGCATCTGTGGGAGACGCGTGAACGGATCATAGGTGTGATTGGTAAAAAGAAAAACGGATAGAAACAGGAGTATCGAGATGAAATCACTTGTAATAGCTGAAAAACCGTCGGTGGCCAGGGACATTGCCCGTGTACTTAAGTGCGGTAAGAACATAAACGGAGCCATTGAGGGGGACCGGTATATTGTCACCTGGGGGCTGGGCCATCTGGTGACGCTGGCCGATCCTGAGGATTATGATAAGAAGTATAAGGAATGGAAGATGGAAGACCTTCCCATGGTACCGGACGTGTTCAAGCTGGAGGTCATCGGGCAGACAGCCAAGCAGTATCACGCGGTGAAGGCCCAGATCCACAGACAGGACGTGGGGGAAATCATCATTGCAACGGATGCGGGGCGTGAGGGCGAACTGGTTGCCAGGCTGATACTTAAGAAGGCGGGAAGCAGCAAGCCAATAAAGCGTTTATGGATATCATCGGTCACGGACAAGGCAATCCGCGAAGGCTTTGCCCATTTAAAGGACGGCAGGGAATATGACAGCCTGTATGACGCCGCCATGTGCCGGGCGGAGGCGGACTGGCTGGTGGGAATCAACGCCACCAGGGCACTGACCTGCAAATACAATGCCCAGCTTTCCTGCGGCCGCGTCCAGACCCCTACCCTGGCAATGATTGCAAAGCGGGAGGCGGACATCAAAAGCTTTGTCCCAAAACCATACTACGGGCTTCAGGCCAGGAAGGATGGGCTGGTATTCACCTGGCAGAACCGTGCGTCCGGAGGCTACAGCACCTTTGACAGGGAAATGGCCCAGAACCTGCTTACGCGCCTGAAGGGGGAAAAGGGTGTGGTGGACGAGGTGAGAAGGACGCCGAAGAAAACATCTGCCCCTCTCCTTTATGACCTGACTGAGCTGCAGCGGGATGCCAACAAGCGGTTTAACTATTCTGCCAAGGAGACGCTTAACATCATGCAGCGCCTGTATGAGAACCATAAGGTGCTGACCTATCCCAGGACGGATTCCAGATATCTGAGCAGCGACATCCTGCCGACCCTGAAGGAAAGGCTTAAGGCATGCGCGGTGGGTCCCTACCGCACGCTGGCAGGGCGCCTTACCATGCAGGCCCTTCCGGCCAAACCGTTTTTCGTGGACAATTCCAGGGTATCGGACCATCATGCCATCATCCCCACAGAACAGTTCGTGCAGCTGGACCATATGACCATTGATGAGCGGCGGATTTACGACCTGGTGGTGCGCAGGTTCCTGGCTGTGATGTACCCGCCCTTTGAATATGAGCAGACCAGCCTGATTGTTAAGATTGGAGGCGAAAGCTTTGTGGCCCGCGGGAAAATCGTAAAGGACCAGGGCTGGAAGGCTGCCTATGAAAACATTCAGGATGAGGACGAGGAGGATGAAAAGGAAGTAAAGGAACAGCAGCTGCCGGATCTGAAAAAGGGGGATGTGATTGGGAATCTGGGCATTTCCATGACAGAAGGCAGGACAAAGCCGCCTGCGCCCTTTAATGAAGCCACCCTGCTGTCCGCCATGGAGAATCCGGTGGCCTACATGGAATCCAGGGACAAGGAACTGGCCCGGACCCTTGGGGAGACAGGCGGGCTGGGAACGGTTGCAACCAGGGCGGATATCATCGAAAAGCTGTTTTCAAGCTTCCTTCTGGAAAAGAGGGGAAAGGACATATATCTTACATCCAAGGCCAAGCAGCTTCTGGAGCTGGTTCCCGGGGACTTAAAGAAGCCGGAGCTGACAGCGGACTGGGAGACAAAGCTGTCAAAGATAGCCAAGGGAAGCCTGAAGCGGGGCGTATTCATGAAGGATATACGGACCTATTCCCAGGAACTGATTGGACAGATTAAGGCCGGGCAGGGAAATTTCCGCCATGACAACCTGACCAATACCAAGTGCCCCGTCTGCGGGAAGCGCATGCTGGCCGTGAAAGGAAAGAACAGTGAAATGCTGGTGTGCCAGGACAGGGAATGCGGGCACAGGGAAACCATTTCACGCACCTCCAATGCACGCTGTCCTGTGTGTCACAAGAAGCTGGAGTTAAGAGGCAAGGGAGATGCCCAGATATTTGTGTGTAAATGCGGATACAAGGAAAAGCTGACCGCATTCCAGGCGCGCAGGAAAAAGGAGGGCGCCGGGGTATCCAAAAAGGATGTGGCCAAGTACCTGAACCAACAGAAAAAAGAAGCGGAAGAGCCTGTGAATAACGCCTTTGCACAAGCGCTGGCAGGACTCAGGCTGGACCCTAAAGACTGAAAAACTCCTTGACAATTCAGTTGGGAAATGCTAATCTATATATGCAGTTAGGAATGACTAATGTCCTGACTGCATATTTTGAAATACATAGTTAGCGTAAACTTACTGAAGAGCTATTGGGGATTTATTGAGAACTTACTGAGAACTTACTGCATGAAGGAGAAAACATGATGCCATTAACCATGGCAGAAGCCGGGAAAGCAGTGTCCATCATTCAGATTGGCGAGGCGTGTGGAGAATGGTTAGTCAAAACTATTTCATTGTCCCGATACATGAAAGAAGGGTAAAGGAGGAAATCATACTATGTGGCAGAAAGAACAGGTCATCCATAAGCTTCAGAGAAGCGGCAGGCGTGTAACCAGACAGCGGGAGGTACTTCTGGAAATCATCCTGGACGGTTCCTGGAGCAGCTGCAAGGAAATATATTATGAAGCAATCAAGCGCGACCCGTCCATCGGTCTGGCAACCGTGTACCGCATGGTGGGTACCCTGGAAGACATCGGCGTCCTGACCAGAAGCTACCGCTACTGCCTCCCGGCCAAGGAGCGGCAGGGTGGATGCATGAGCGCCTGAAGGAATGGCTCCATTCCATATCAACTATTTTCACTATATCCGTAATAACGTAAGCCGTAAGAGCCAGTATTCCCATATCCGGGTTTGAGAGGATGAGGGGGATTCTGGCTTTTGTTTATTATCAGATGCCTGTCCCTTCTTAGCGGGAGTAGAGCGCCCCATGTGGTTCATCATACCTTCCGCCATATATCGTCAGCCCAACCTTGTCCCATATATCGTCAGTCCACCCCAATCCGCCCCCCATCATCGCCCCCGCCCTACCCCAAGCCATCCCCAACCTAGCCCCTACCCCCAACCTAGCCCCTACCCCCAACCTAGCCCCATCCCCCACCCTACCCCCATCCCCCATCCCATATCATCACTTCCGATGCCGGATTTCCCATGACCAGATGGATTATTTCCCGTCTTACCATAAAATTACCATTCATATACAAATTTTTCTTGACATTCACCCCTCTTCACCCTTTACACTATAGGTGTCCCGGGACAAGGAGGAATCACATGACAATAAAAGAAGTGGAATTACAGGTGGGTATCACAAAGGCCAATATCCGTTTTTATGAAAAAGAAGGCCTGTTATCCCCTGTGCGGAGTGCAAACAATTACAGGGAGTATAGTGCGGAGGATGTGGAACGTTTAAAGAAAGTACGGGTCCTGCGCATGATGGGGATATCCGTGGCTGATATCCGCCTGTTCATGAACGGCCAATGCACCATGGCCAGCCTGCTGGAAAAGCGGGTCGTGGAGATAGAAAAAGAGGAAGCGGCCCTGTACCAGATCAGGGAATTATGCCAGGAGGTCAGGGAAATGGACTGGAGGTTCGAGACACTGAATCCGGGCTTTTTGGAACTGCGCATGAGCGAACTGAAGATGATGGGAGGGGAATTTATGAAGAAAGACAGGATTGACCGTCTGTGCAGGCTTAGGGACATGGCATTTTTGTTCTGTTTCCTGTGTATCCTTTCAATGATTGTGTTTCCGGTGAACCAGGTGCTTGGAATAGGGATGCCTGACCGGCTGCTGCGGATATGGAAGATCGTCCTATGCATTTCCCCGTTCCCGGCCCTGATACTCTGGAGCATCACGGCCGGAAGGGCCAGGTGGGGCGTGCCGGATATGAACCGGATCCTGACAGACAGCGGAAGCACCCTTAAAAATGTGGAGAAGGAAAAAGGGAAAGCCTACGAGAGGGCGTGGAGGTTTAACCAGGTATGCCTGCTGTCGCTGCTCATCATTCCGGTTAACCGTATGTTGGAAATCACCCTTCCCGTGTGGGTGACGGTCATATGGGTGGTTGTGGTGTTCGGATCGGCAGTGGTGCTTATGATCATGAAGAACCGGTGATCATGAAGAAGTGGTAGATATGAAGAACCGGTAAAACGCAGTCCCGTTGCCCGCTACCCATTGCCCGATACCCCTGGCCCGCATTTCCCCCAAACCCACGGTTGCGTTCAGATGGAAAAGAATGGTATACTAAACACATACTTGAGTGGTAAATAAACGAAGTGAGAGGATTCTGTTATGGAACGCAAGGTCAGCCTGGAAGAGATATCTGACGGAAAACTGTATGGAAGCAATGACCTGGTAAAGGCGGATTGCGGCGACTGCAGCGGATGTTCTGCGTGCTGCCGGGGCATGGGAAGTTCCATCCTTCTGGACCCCTATGATATCATGCGCTTGACAAAGGGGCTGCATATGCAGTTTGAACAGCTGCTGTCAGGCCATCTTGAACTGAATGTGGTGGATTATATGATTCTTCCCAACCTTAAGATGTCCGGCGGTGATGAAAGGTGCAGTTTCCTGAATGACCAGGGGCGGTGCTCCATCCACCCCATCCGTCCCGGCTTCTGCCGTCTGTTTCCCCTTGGAAGGGTTTACGAGGACCGCTCCTTCCGGTATTTTCTCCAGGTTCACGAATGCCTCAGGGAGAACCGGACCAAGGTAAAGGTGCGCAAATGGATAGACACCCCGGATTTTAAGGCGTATGAGCGGTTTGTGGCGGACTGGCATTATTTCCTGAAAGAACTGGGGGAAGCCATGAAGGACAGCGGCAGCCAGGAGACCATGAAGGCCGTGAACATGTATGTGCTGAACTGGTTCTATGTAACCCCCTACGGGGAGGATGAGGATTTTTATCCGCAGTTCTACAGACGGCTGGAGGAAGCAGCCGCATTTGCAGCCAGCCAGGGAATCCGCACAGGCGGCCAATACGGCAGCGAAAACGGATAAGAAAGCGGACAGAATACTGGAAAATGGTAAAATGAACAGGAGGAACATGTTATGGGACTGAATGAAATCTTAAGCGGGAGAAGAAGCATACGCAGGTATAAAGCCGGTGCAGGGGTGGACCCGGCCCTGATCCGGGAAATGCTGGAGGCGGCGATTCAGGCGCCATCCTGGAAAAATTCCCAGACATCCAGATACTACGTGGTCATGTCAGGGGAAATGCTGGAAAAGGTAAAGGCATCCTGCCTTCCGGAGTTCAACCAGAAGAACTGTAAGGATGCGCCGGTACTCATTGTCACGGCATTTGTGAAAAACCATTCAGGACATGACAACCAGGGCTGTCCGGTAAATGAACTGGGCAATGGCTGGGGCGCCTATGACCTGGGCCTTCACGATTCCAACCTGATCCTTAAGGCCAGGGAACTGGGCCTGGATACCCTGATAATGGGAATCCGCGACGCGGATGGGTTAAGGAAGCTTCTGGGGATTGACGGGAACCAGGAAGTGGTGTCGGTCATTGCCGTTGGATACAGGGACACCGACCCTGCCATGCCGGCCAGGAAGGGCGTGGAGGAGATTGCCCGTTTTTACTAAAGATGTTTATCAGAGGGCATTTTCAAGGTAAAGTAACTGGATTATGGAGACGGAGGGCGGCATATGGACAGGATTAAAAGGGTATCCATTGTAGGGATGGGAGCAATGGGGATTTTATACGGGGATTTCTTCGCCAATGCGCTGGGAAGGGAACAGGTTACCTTCCTGGCTGACAGTGACAGGACCCGGCGGTACAGGAATACCCCGGTATATTGTAATGGAAGGAAGCTGGATTTCCGGATTCAGGACGGGGCCGTGCCCGATTCCCAGGGGCCGGCCGGGCTGTTGATTTTTGCTGTTAAGGCAACTGCTTTGGAGGATGCCATCAGCGTGGCCAGGAACCAGGTCGGAAGGGACACGGTCATACTGTCCGTGCTCAACGGCATTACCAGCGAGGCTGTGATTGGGGAGGCGCTGGGCATGGAGCATGTGCTCTACTGCGTATCCCAGGGCATGGATGCGGTGAAGCTGGGAAATGAGCTGACCTATTCCCACATGGGCCAGGTATGCATCGGGATACCGGAGGACCAGGCATATAAGGAGCCGATGCTTTCAGCAGTCACGGATCTGTTTGACCAGACCGGATTTCCATATACACGGGAACCGGATATCATCCGGCGTCTGTGGTGCAAATGGATGCTTAATGTGGGCGTGAACCAGACCGTCATGGTGGCGGAAGGAACCTATGGTACGGTTCAGCATCCCGGCAGGGAACGTCAGATGATGCGGGACGCCATGGCAGAGGTGGTTGCATTGGCGGGGAAGGAACACATACGGGTGACCGAGGAGGACCTGCAGGGCTATGTGGATTTGATTGACACCCTGAATCCGGATGGGATGCCCTCCATGCGCCAGGACGGCATTGCCAAAAGGCAGTCCGAAGTGGAATTCTTCGCGGGCACGGTCATACGGATGGCGGAGCGTCATGGGCTTGACGTGCCGGTGAACAGGGAGCTGTACCGGAAGATAAAAGAGACGGAGGCGGGATATAAGGGGATTGGATGAAGATTCCTGACGCATGGATATAAAGATAGATACGGGGAAATACACAAGGAAACATACAAGGACACATACAAGAAAACATACAGGGAAACGCACAAGGACACATACAAGGATACATATAAGGATACATATAAGGAAACATACAGGGAAACACACAAGGGACAGAATGATTTACAGCCATGGATGAAGGTGGCTGTAAATGTTCTGTCCCTTAACGCATCGGGAGATGTTTATAAATTCCTTCCTGTCCTGATCCATCTTATGGTTCAAAAAATGATTTGACAACCGTCATGATGCCTTCCGCCAAAGCCCCATGGTTTTTGGCATCCATATGGAGCTGGTCCAGGGAGCTGGCCTGGGCTAGGGAAGCGGCGTCTATATACATACAGCCAAGGGATTTGGCAACCTGTCCATAGAGCGGGGCCAGGTTCCTTGACTTGGCAGGAGAAGTTTCATCAAAGCTTGCAAAGGGACAGTGGTCCATGTCCTCTCCGATATGGATGGGGGACACAACCAGGATCTGGGGGACCTTATAGCCCGGGCCGTAATCAAAATGCTGTACCAGGTTACACAGGTTTTCCATGCCTTTTGCAATGATTTTAGGCGTTGCATTCAGATGGACCTTGCAGTCATTGGTTCCAAGGGCGAGAATCACCAAATCCAGCGGTTTGTGGCTCTGGAGGGCAATGGGAAGCGCCTGGATCCCGCAGCGTCCCGGCTCCAGCGGGTCATCCCAGACCGTGGTGCGTCCGCCCATCCCTTCTTCAATCACATAATATTCAGGACCTAAAAGTACCTGCAGGCGTCCTGGCCAGCGGGTGTTCCATGCATGGCGTCCTCCCTTTGGATTGGTACCGAAGGTATTGGAATCACCAAAGCAGAGAATATTAATCATAAACAATGCCTCCTTCTTTTTGCTGTTTTCTATCATATCATAAGTGATAGTAAAATACAGGGATTTATGATAAAATATACAAAACTGTAACAGGAGGCGCTGTATATGAAAAATTTATCCAGGGAGTTTGTGGGAAGGACAATCCGGGCATTGCTGTTCATTGGCCTGGTGGTCATACTCTGTACCGCCGTATCCAGTGCAGGCCTGTTCCTGGCGTCCAGATTCGGACTGACCAGATCCAGGGAGCAGGTTCCCCTGACCGCACTTTCCATAGAAGGGGAAGGCAGTGTAGAACTGCCCCAGCGTGGGAAAATGGTGGAAGGAGAGGGCTGGAGACTGAGGAATTCCAGGGATATCTACACCCTTACCCTTGATAATGCCATGATTGGGGACGGGTCCGGGCAGCCGGCCATTTCCATATCCGGGGACCTGATCATGGAATTGAAGAAAGACAGCGGCAACTGGATAAGCTCTGATGGCAATGGCATACAGATAGAATCAGGGACCCTTGTCATCCGCGGAACCGGAAGCCTGAAGATTGACGCCGGGGGCGCAGCCATTGCCGGAAGCAGTATGGAATCCCCTCTCCCTGCGTGCAGGATAGAAGATGGAGAATTGGAAATAACTGGTTATGATTTCGGCATTACAGGCGTTGAACTGGAACTGGCCGGCGGAACCGGGATTATAGAGGCTAAATCTGAAACAGGAACCGGCATCTGCGCCGGAAGGCTTCTTGCGGAGCCGTCCCTGGGCAGTTTAACAATCCGTGGAAATGCAGGCGCAGTCCTCCTGGCCAGCCCCCAGCCAGGCACACCTGGGATATCCATACCGGACCAGGTCCGCATCCTTCCCCAGTCAGCCGGGATAAAAACATGGGGGACTGCCCGGATAAAGGGACTGCCAGGCAGCAGCCCGGACCTTTTATACAATGTAAAAACCATTGTATCCCAGGATGCGGTAACCAATCATCCTGGCGCCGGGGATACCTATGTGGGTGAGCCGGAGATTACATTGATAGGAAAATGATTCAGGAACACACATGAAAGAAAGGATGGAAATTCAGATGAATATGACCGTATTATGTTACAAAAAGTGCAGCACCTGCCAGAAGGCATTAAAGTGGCTGGATGCCAATGGAATCAAGTATGAGGAAAGGCCTATTAAGGAAGAGCATCCCAGCCAGGAGGAACTGAGGGAATGGTATAAAAAGAGCGGACTGCCCCTGAAGAAATTCTTCAACACCAGTGGAAACATTTACAAGGAAATGTCACTGAAGGACAAGCTGCCCCAGATGAGTGAGGAGGAGCAGCTGGCCCTTCTTGCCACGGACGGCATGCTGGTAAAGCGTCCGCTGGTAATCGCGGACGGATTCGTGCTTACTGGTTTTAAGGAGGCAGAGTGGAAGGAGAAGATGCTGTAGCCGGCAGGTCCTTACTCTGTGGGCACAAGTACAGCCCTATTCAGCAGCCACAAGGTCATCCAGGGAACCGAAATGGTATCCCATCCCTTCCCACTTTGTCAGGAGTTCATCCAGGATCTGTCCATTGGTTTTAGAGGTACTGTGAAGGAGGACGATGGCGCCGGGGTGGATGCGGCCCAGAAGCTTTTTAAAGGCTTCTTCCTTGGTTGGCTGTTTGTCTTCATACCAGTCCACATAGGCGAGGCTCCAGAAAAAGGTCCGGTAGCCCATGTCATTGGCCATTTTCAGGTTGCTCTCGCTGTATTTACCCTGCGGGGGGCGGTAGTATTTCTTCATGGGCTGGCCGGTGGTCTGCTGGTACAGGCTTTCCAGGTCATTCAATTCCTTTTCAAAGGATTCTTTGGTGGAAATCTTGGACATGTCCGGATGATGGAAGGTATGGTTGCCAACTGTGTGTCCTTCGGCCACCATACGCTTTACCAGGTCGGGACTGGTTTCAATGTAGTTGCCTACCAGGAAAAATGTGGCGTGGGCATTATGCTTTTTCAGGGCGTCCAGGATGGCGCCTGTGTTCCCGTTTTCATATCCTGCATCAAAGGTCAGATAAATCACCTTATCCTGTGTATTCTGGGCATAGTAGGCGTTGAACTGTTTCAGATAATCCGCAGTGGCGTTGCCGATGGGCATCTGTCCCTCATTGGGAAAGCTTAAGCCCCAGTTGCCGTCCGCGGATGTTGTGACAGCCTCGGGGGCGCTGGCATAGTCTGCTGCCTTTAGTCCCTGGTTGTATTCCACAACCTGGGCTGTCAGCCGCCCGGCGCAGAAGGCCAGGGCAAACAGCATGGTGGTTTTTAGAAGTTTTTTAATAGGAAGTTTGGCAGAAAGTCTTCTGAGCCTGTTTTTCATTCTGATTTCATTCCGTTTCAGACGTGTTTACTTAAATATATAGGGGAATGGGATGTACCATTCCACAAAAACGGAATTATATTTTCTTATACATAATGTGACGGGGGAGGGAACCGTATTTCCGCGTGGTTTCTACAATCCCAAACCCCAGCCTGAGAAAATTATTGAGGCTGTATAGGTTGTCCGGATGGACCGTGCCCATAAGATGGCAGAAGGAGGTCGGGGTAAGGTAATCCTCCCCGTATTTCATCAGCGTATACTGAAGGCCCTTGCCGCGGAAATCCGGCAGGACAGCCAGGGAATCCATATAAGCAACCTTCCGTAAATCCTCCGGCCCCAGATTCACATAATGCCCCAGGTTGTCATCTGCCCCACCGGGATAGTGGATGATGAAAAATGCCCCAATCCGGCCATGTTGGACGGCTTTAAACACAATGCCCTTATCCTGGTCCATTATGTGTTCCAGGATGTAGTCCACTGTATCAATACAGTACCAGCCCTTGTCATCCAATAGGGAACTGGTCACGGACATGATATGGTGGATTTCATTTGCATCAGATGGTTCTGCACGTAAGATTTCCATAGTTACCTCCTGCCTGGCGTGATGGTTTGTCTATGTTCAGAGACTGCCTGAAATTATAGTACCATGATTTTGGCAAAATGTCATTGCGGCGGGAGGAGATTCTTAATCATCTGGATAAATGTATTGCCTATCTCAGCAGGGGAAGGTTCCCGGTCAGTTTGTTGACCAGCTTTTTGGAACCGCAGATCCCGATGCCAAGATACTGGAATTCCTTTTCCTCGGCCTTTGCAGCCTTGTCAATGAATTCATCGTAGGTCCTGCAGCCCTGGGCCACATCGGAAAAATCCACAACCATTAAATCAGAATAACCGGGCTGGTAGAGCTGCTCGCGGATGAATCGGATTTTTTCCTTATCCGCCTTCAGGATTGGAACCGGAAATTCTATGATTCCAAGATGCTCCCTCCCGCTTTTATCCACGACGTCCGGTCCGACTGTTTCCGGCATGTGCTTACCAAGGGTTATTCCCATGATTCCGGCTGTATTGGCAATGACGCCTAAGGGTAAATCTTCATCCATGACCATGACACATTTCTGGTTTTGCATATCCATATTTCTTGACTCCTTTTCAGATACATTCTGGTATATTCCGCTTATTCCTTGGTTTTTCAATGATTCAATGCTTATTTTAGCATTATGATCAGGAAATTTCTTGGAAGATATGACACTGGGTGGACCTTGGATGGATTGTAAGAAAATAAATAATTAGGTACCTTGACAAAAATGATATAACCGTGTATGATGATAATGTAAAAACACAAGGTACCTAATTAATTTAAATCAGGAATAGAGAAAGAGGGATTGCAAATGGAGAAATCAATGGATTATAATGTAACTAATTGCACGCAGTGCCCAAGACACTGCCCTATAACGGACCTTCAGTGCAAAAGGGGAAGACAGTACATGGAACATCTGGGAAATGGGGAAGCCGACGCAGAAGGAGGCCAGGAGAAGATGCACCGGGAAGACGGAATGCAGGAGGGCCAGGGAGCGTTTGCAGGGCACAGGCGCCCTATGCCGCATGGACATGGCGGGAGCGGGAGACATGGAGAACATGGAATGCGTGGGGAACAGGGGAAACATGGAATGTGTGGGGAGCAAGGCAGACATGGAATGAGTGAGGAGCAAAGGGGACATGGAATGCGTGGGGAGCAAGGCAGACATGGAATGTGCGGGGAGCAAGGAGAACATGGAATGCATGGGGAGTATGGAAGGCGCAAGGGATATGGAAGGTTCGGCAGGCGTTTGGAAGGTATGGAGGGGGAAGACGGTCTTTCTGCGCTTTTAGGAAAATGCGGCCACTATCTTTATCATCGCCCTTATCATGGCCGTGGTCAGGGAAGAATCTTGAAAATGCTTTCAGGACAGGAGGAAGTCACACAAAAGGAATTACAGGAAACACTTGGGATTCAGGCCGGATCGGTCAGCGAGATCATTTCCAAACTGGAGGCCAGGGGATTGGTTGCCAGGGAAAGGGATGATGCGGATAAGAGAAGGGTATTGCTAAGAATCACGGAAGAGGGTAAAAAGAGGGCGGAGACGGATTTTGATGAAGGCAAGACGGAAGATTTATATGGGGTTTTAAGCGAAGAGGAGCAGGAGACTTTAAAAGGGCTTCTTGGAAGGCTGCTGGAGAGCTGGGGGATGACGGGCCAGGACCCGCAGTGAGATGACAGCCTAAGAGTCAAGGGAAAGGGGAACCACATGGGGGAGATAACCATAAAGAAACTGGAGATAGGCACAGCTGTATATTGGGCAGCATTTAATCTGAGGAATGAAATCCTGAGAAAGCCCAGGGGACAGAACCTCTATCATGATGATTTGTCATATGAAGCATTATCCTCCCATACAGCTGCATTGGAGGATGATAAGGTGATAGGGGCGTCCTGCTGGTATGAGGATGGGGGAAACGGACTTGTTAAGCATCTTGTGGTGGAGGATGCTGCCAGAGGCAAGGGCGTGGGAACACTGCTCTTAAGGTATGCGGAGGAGGAGATGGTATCCAGGGGAATCAGTAAGTGCGTGCTGAAGGCAAGGGTATCGGTTACGGGATTTTATGAAAAGCTCGGTTATCATACTGTGGGGGATATCATGCCGGATGATGTGCCGCATATTATGATGGAGAAGTGCCTGGGTGAGGATTAAGCCTGTCCCAAGGCTCTGTTACAGCTTGATTTAAGGGCTACGGGTAAAATAGTCATAAGGTCCTGTATTTTGTTTTATATCTTATCTTCCAAAGCAGCCGCATTTTCCTGGCAATGGCGAACAGCAGTACCTCCACCACTGCTTCCGGCGTGTGCTCGGAAGCATGGTATGGCCCAGGTCAAAGGCCAGAAGCAGTGCGCCGGACAGAATCGCAATGAGCAGGATGGCGGCTATTATGTGTCTGTTCACGGTCAGTTCCTTTTAAGCAGTCGGATTGATATAGGCTTTTGTGTCCCCAAGCTTGGCAAGTGCACGGGCAATATTGAATACATGGTCGCCGATGCGCTCGTAATCCGTAAGGATTTCAGAATACAGGATGGAAGTCTCCACATGGCATTTTCCATTCCCCATACGCTCAATCTGGTTGGATCGGTATAAGAGGGTCTTTTCGTCGATTTCCTGTTCCAGAAGCGTGGCCTGTTCCAGAAGGGAGACACATTCCTGGGACTGATTGAGAAATGCGGTTTTATCCGCTGACAGTGCCTGGGCGCCAAGGCTGCTGGCAGCAAGGTTCTTTGCGCTGCAGACAAGGTTTATGGCGCGCATGCTGGAATCCCTCATATCAGCCAGTTCCCCCTGGGCCTGTGCCGACAGCTCCAGTCCCCGCTCCATCATGGTCTGGGCATAGCCCGCAATGTTCTTGGCATGGTCGCCGATGCGCTCCACATTGCCGCTGATGGTGAATATGCGGCGCAGCGCGTCCACCTCGGCCGGGTTGTGTTCCACGGTAAGGACCTTGGATATCCGTCTGGAAAGCCGGGCATTGGCAAGGTCAATCTCTTCTTCACGCTTTAAAATCCACTCCAGTTCATCTGCGCTTTTTTCGCTGAATGCAAGGAATCCCTTATCAACATTTTCAGCTGCCAGGGAAAGCATCTGGCTGATTTCCTCCATCAGCTGCTTTCGGGCAATCACGGATACGCCAAGCACATGTTCGGAGGCCAGAAGCTCTTCAAACCAGTGCTCCTCATCCGCTGCCCGCTGGGGCCTGTCAGGAAGAAGCTTTTCGGAAATCCGCGCCAGCTGCGTACCGAATGGAAGCAGGAGCAGGGTGGTCACAATATTGAACAGCGTATGTACGTTGGCAATCTGCGCAGCCGGATTATCCGGCGTGAAGGCAGCTACCCAGCTGGTAAAAGGAATCATGATACAGACAATGGTAAATACAGTGGTGCCTATGATATTAAACATCAGGTGGATGAGGGTGGTGCGTTTTGCATCCCTGTTTGCACCGATGGAGGCCAGCACGGCCGTGATACAGGTGCCGATATTCTGACCAAACAGAACAAATACAGCGCTGTCGATTCCAATAAGCCCGCTGACAGCCAGGGCCTGCAGGATTCCGACGGACGCGGATGAGGACTGGATGATGGCTGTAAAGCCGGCACCGGCCAGGATCCCCAGGAGGGGATTGGAGAATCTGGTCATGAGCCGGACAAATCCTTCTGAATTGCGCAGAGGTATCATGGCAGCGCTCATCATGCCCATACCCAGGAAAAGGATGCCAAGCCCGGCCACGATGCCGCCTGCAAACTGTACCTTTTTCTTTTTGACAAACAGAATCAGGGCAACGCCCACAAATGCAATCAGGGGAGCAATGGCCCCGATATCCAGGGCAATCAGCTGTCCTGTGATGGTCGTGCCGATATTGGCGCCCATGATGATCCATACCGCCTGTTTCAATGTCATGATCTGGGAATTCACAAACCCCACTACCATGACGGTTGTTGCGGATGAGGACTGGATGATTGCAGTGATTCCGGCGCCCACCAGCACCCCAAGGAAACGGTTGGCAGTCAGCCTTTCCAGAATCTGTTTCATGCGGCTGCCCGCAGCTGCTTCCAGGTTGGTGCTCATCATCTGCATTCCATAAAGGAACAGTGCCAGCCCTCCCAGAAGGCTGAAAAACGATTCAATACTCAAAATGATTCCTCCTCTGAATTCATGGATTATTTCAAAAAGACATAGCCTGCATCCGTGTAAACGAGTGCAGGTCATGTCTTTTTAATCACATAGATTTATTAAAATGTAACTCAACTGGAATGTGATCAGCATCGCATCCGTTGTCCATAGGTATGTCATTTCCTTTCTGCCTTATGTGGATCATGTACTGGCCCTGATGGCATTATATGGGGACAGCATGGCGGATGTCAATCGTATGGACGCAATATTAACGACACTTTAATACGGAGTGGTTTCCAGAATGGTAGGATTTATATAAGATATGGGGTGAAAATGGTAGGTTTTATGCGGG
Organism: Enterocloster sp. OA13; assembly: GCF_022440595.1. Taxonomy (NCBI): domain Bacteria; kingdom Bacillati; phylum Bacillota; class Clostridia; order Lachnospirales; family Lachnospiraceae; genus Enterocloster; species Enterocloster sp. OA13. The sequence continues at coordinate 6,880,060 of NZ_JAKNTF010000001.1, forward strand.
TTTGCGGCATTTTTGAAACTTCCGGTTCCTACCGCTTTCTACCACGTTATTAGGGTTTATTGGTCACAATAAAGTCACAAATCAACGGTTATTTTTTCTATCTCTTTTTTCAGGTCTTCCATGTCGCGGTGACCGTAGACCTTGTTGGTAATGTCGGCTTTGAATGAGTGCCCCATCATCCGTTTACGGTCGTTTTCTTTTACCTCATACTTTTCGCATAACATGGAGAATGTATGCCGGCAGTCATGTGGCGTATGCTTGGGGTCACCTGGGATTCCGAGCCGGTTCAGTAGTTCCTCCATTTGTTTCCTGAAATCCTTGTCACTGCACGGAAGGAGCTTTCCATACTTTCCCATCCGGCGCCCGACCAAAGGGAGAATTGCAGAATGGATAGGAACGATACGCCCCTTACCAGCTTCCGTTTTCATTCCACCCATAAAATACTTTTCCGGCAGATTGACTTCAAGGCCAATGTATTCTGATATACGCCACCCGGAATAGCACATAATGAGAAGCATCTCTGCAGTTTCGTCTGTTTTGTTATCCCACAGGATTTTCAGGTCTGCGTCTGAGAAGGGCACACCATGTTCGTCATCGTCATCCCTTTTGATTTTAACATACTGACTATAGTCCTTATCGCACCACCCTTGACTGTCAGCATATTTATACATCTGCCTGTACAGATTCCTGATAAGTTCCAGGCTGGCATATTTTAGACCACAGGCATCCAGGTTATCCTGCAGGTCCTTTGTACGGAGTGCAGAAAATGCTTTACCGTAGAGGGATGCACAGTTCTTATAAGCGGCCTTGATTGAATATTTAGTTGCCGCAGAGTATTTATTGCCTTCTGCAAATTTATCGGCATAGAATGCATCGTAGACCGCTGAGAAGGTCTTCTCAGGTTCCTCAGGTTCGATTCCCTTGACACGGTTGTAATCGGCCATGATTTTTCCTGCCAGGGAATCAAGGGTATCGGGGGTATTAGGCAGATTCAGGGCGGCCTCCATACCTGGGGTATAGGTACCTGCCTTGTAGGATGTGAGGATTATGAAACCCTTCATCCAGTCATCCACGTAACAGAGGGCCGGAGGCCGGTTCCCGTCAATGTCTGCCGGCGGGTGGACCGCATAGGGGTTCTTCCGGCTCTTGCCAAGGTATCGGATGGAGCCGTAGCCGTTGGGGAGCCTGGGATGTTTCTTTCGTTTTGGCATGATATCATTCCTTCCCGTTGCGATATCGCAACTGATTTTGGGTATAAAAAATACGCCCTCTTGCCAGGACGCCCCAGGAATGATATAATTCAGATGTTAGTTGATTATATCGTGCCGGAGCAGTCCGGTAAGAGAATCTATGTGAGGGCGGCTCCTGCTGGTAACAGGGCCGCTTTCACATTTGACAATTTCCGTATATTTGGTATAATATACTTAACAAGACAGCCGGGAGATAGATTAAGCCTATCCGTCCTGGCGAATTATAACAACTTTAGTAAGTCGCCCATCCGGCCAAGGAGCAGGGCGGCTTACTTATTTTTCATGTTCAGGATTGCAACGATTAACAAGGCAACGCCTATTATAATCTGAAATTCCTCATATGTACTCATAAGCAACCATCCTTCCTGTCAAGACTCAGAACGAATGGCACGCACGCCCTCCCGGTTGCCCGGGTAAGGATATTATTGTCAAGGTGGTGGCCCCAGGAGCGTGGGAGTTGGTAGCTCCTGGGGGATTTTTGCTATGTATAGAGATTTAGTTATTCTGTCGCGGCCTCAGACTCAGGTGCTATAATTTGCATTGCCTCGTCATCACTAAATCCAGATGCTGTTAAAAATTCTAAGCGTGCACCAACAACTAGTATTGCATAATTAGTTGAGTTTTCTATGCCTGCTTTTGCATCAGATAAATCTTGGATTTTTTGTTTATCTACATATTTTTTCGTTGAGGATGCAATGGATTGCATATTGAGAATATAATCTTTAGCCGCCTTCTTATATTCCTTTATACCATCACATTTAACAGAATCAATATTGCCCCAATATATTCTAAAATTATTTTCAGCAGTCTTAGCTGCATCATATAAGTCTACCATAGATACGCCATCAGTACTTATTATTTTGGTAAGAGTTTGATAATCTGCTTCTGCAGACATTATTATATCGTAAATCTGCTTATCTGCTTCGGTAGCAGCGTCACGATTGTCGACAACCGTAGTTTCAGTTTCTTTTTCGGTTTCAATCGGTTGAGAATCGGTTATATTATTTACTTCAGTTTTTTGGGAAACAGAAGATACGTTTTTTTCGGTAGAGGAATTACCGCCGTTAGTTATTGCAATTATAACACCAAATGCGAAAAGTACAGTAAGTATAATTCGCACAGGTTTATTGAATTTTTTATATTTCCACATGAGAAACAAACCAACAGGAAAACAACAACAAAACATCATTAATACGATAAACCAGGTTTGCGAATAAACCGGTGGTTTAATTGTTGGGGTTTCAGCTCCATTAACATCCAATCTAACTGATGAAGGTTTTTGTGCAGATTCTTCTGTAGACGTAGACGCTATCGGTTCTCCACATTTTGGACAGAATTTCCCCTCAAATTGAAACCCGCATTTTCTACAATACATAATCATATCCTCCCTACATTTTGAATTTTTTACCGCATTTTAAACAGGTAACCTGTACCTTTTTTGCCCCAATATTACCAGCAACTAAGCCGAGTGGCCCAACTAATGCAGCACCAACAACAGCTTTTCCAATACCAAAGCCTTTTTTATTTCCTGATAATGATGTAGAACCGCAACGAGGACATCTGGCCATTGACGAATACTGTTGTTGCTGAAGCTGGAGTTGTTCTTGCTGCGCTTTTAAAGCCATGGCTTGCATTTTTATTTGTGCTTGCTGTAATTGAAGTTCACTTTGCTCTTTCATATTCGTTAGTGCTGTTTGAGAAAGCGGAGTGCGGCAATTGGAGCAAAAATTAGAATCCGTTGAATTATATGCTCCACAATTAGGACATACGATAGTATCTGACGGAATGACTTCGGCGGGAGAAGATTCTATACGCTTACCGCACGATGAACAGAAGATACTATCATCAGGAATTTCTGCATTGCAGTGTGGACAAATCATACTCATATTCCTCTTTTCATTTGTTTTATTAAAAAGCAATAAGCTATTTTAATCATAAGTCATTCCCATAGAGCCACTTATCCTCTGCGAGTCTAAAGCCACAATCTTTGCGCCATCTACTTAAGAATTTCATGAAATCGGAATGCTCATTGGTTTCCTCGTAATCCTCATCCACATAGCATTCCTTGGCTGGTTGGACAATACCTTGCCGGATTGGTACGAGTTCTATTTCTGGGAAAAAGATATGCTCAAGCTGTAGCTCCGGTTTTGTGGGCTTTCCAGTCGCACTGTAGGAGATGTTGCGGAACCATTCCTTGTAGGATATCAAGGCTTTGTTCGAAGCCTTATAGGACAGACCGAAAGCGTCATGCAGTTGTTCCGCGTCCCGGTAGCCGTATTTATGTATCATGATACGCGGCGCCAGAAAGTGACTGGCAAAGTCATCAGCCTCATCATCGTTTTCTTTTGTATCTCCAACATGCCCCAATAGTATGTGACCAACTTCGTGCATTAACGTAAAACGTTGGCGATAAATATATGGGAAAGCATCATTGTAATAAATTTTCCCCTTTAATTTAAATGCATCATCACTTACCCTGTAACATTCCCGTTCCTTTTTGGCGGATAACTCAGAATACTTAAACAGGGGAATCTTTAATCTTTTTATGACTTCTATACAGTCAATAGGAAAACTTCTGATGCCGCATATTTCATACGCATCTAAGATAACGCGGAAAAAGTCGTATTGTTCCAAACAAAACCACTCCTTTAATCATCATCAGATAATAAAGTTCTGATGATATCCTGTTTTTGTTCGACCGTGAGTTTTTTTCCGTTCCTTGCAATAAGACTTTGGATGTCTTCATATGTTGGCTCATATTTGGATTTGGATGTTCCTTCTGCCATTTCATCAAGTTCTTCAACAGTGATTCCTAATTCTTTACAAATTGAAATCACGATATTAACACTTGCGCCACCAACACCTCTTTTTAGAATTGAATAAAGAGTACTTTCAGATAAACCGCACTTTTCAGCGAAAGCTCTTTTGCTCATACCAGTATCGGAAATCAGTTTTTCTAAGATTCTTGCTTTCTCCATAATCCCACCTCGCTTCTAAACTTATTATACGCGCAATCACGTAAAAAGTAAATAGAAATATGCGCAAATCCGCACGATGAGAAAAATAAACAAAAAAAGTACGCGCAATCGCACGAAAAAATCCTTGACAATACGCGCAATTAAGCGTATATTACAATCATGGTCAGCGCAATTGCACAAAAGGAGGTGACAAAATGTACAAAAATCTTTTGGATACCATGTCTAATAAAAAAATTACATTTACTCAGATTTCAGAGCTTCTTCATTGCCAGTTAAGAACAGTATCAGAGAAAAGCAGAGGAGTAGTTCAAAGTGAATTTACGGTCACAGAAGCATTATTGATTAAGCGAGTGTTTTTCCCTGAGTATGATATTGACTGGCTATTTGAAAAAGAGGAATTAAGTGCCTGAACAAACACACGTTCGATAAGGGAACTATACCACTATCACATGCGTGTGTCAACTGGGAAAGGAGGGTGAGAGAGGATGATATCAGTTTCGGACTTGAATCAAATGTCAAATTTGACACTTATAAGTATTTATAAAAGTCTGAACTATTGGGAATGGACACCATTGCTCGGGGAAAAACCGGCTGGGTGGGATGAAATGCCGAATTATAAAAAAACCACTATGGGCGAATGTCAGACTAAAGATGCTATCATTCGCCCATATATGAGGGCCATCAATAAAAGAATTTCACACGAACAGATATATTCAAAAGCATGCTTATTTAGTGACTAAGCCTAATTTGATTTTCAGCGCCTCGGTTCCTAAGTCTATGGCTACGTTGGCGATAGTTTTGAAAGATGCGGAACTTCCTTGCTTAAAGGCGTAGGATAAACGTTCCCAATTACTTTTCGGCTTTATATCAGCCAAGAACTCATGTCCTTGGAAGGTTAAGTCACCTATACATCTGATGATAGGGTCTGAACTATTTGTTGGAGGATAAAAGAGAAACAGGTTTATATAACCTCCCTCATATAATCGCCAACAAGTGTAAATTATTTGGTTCAGAGAATATTGGGGTAATAGCAATGACAGGTCATGGGTTGATAACCGTACAAAATCGGATTGTTGCTCAAGGGTTATGAGAATGTCTCGGACACATTCAAGGTCAAGTTTCATAAATGAAGTCCCTTTCTTTTGTATTTCAGCATGGCAGTGCTGATAAGCAAATTGTATCACAACGAGAAAAAGATTACCAGACGAGAAAGGAGCGTGAGAGATGTGGAAAAAAATAGAAGCTCTTGAATTGGAGGTTCAAGAGCTTAAAAAAAGCTTGAATTGGGTTCGAGCAACGTTATTTATTATTGCTTTATGTATGCTCAGGCTCTGGTAATAATTCGATTATGCTGTCCATGTGAAATTTTTTGTATCTTCCCAAATCATTATAGTATAAACCTCCTTTCATTTACACTCGGCGCTGCAACGCCTGTAAGTCCAGTATGGGAGGGGGAGACAAAAAATCAAGAAAGGATTGATTTAATGAACGATTTAATAAGAACAACAATTACATCCATGGAAGCCGCCGAGTGGTGCGGCAAGAAACACACAGATTTGCTGAGAGATATCCGAAGATATGTCGGACAGTTAGGAGAAAGCAAAATTGCGTTCACCGATTTTTTCAAGGAAACTACCTACGTAACGGAGCAGAATAAGACGCTTCCCTGTTTCTTGGTCACAAAAAAAGGCTGTGAGTTCATAGCCCATAAAATGACCGGACAGAAGGGAACGGAGTTCACAGCGCGATACATCAACCGGTTCCATGAGATGGAGGAAGGAAAGCTTCCCTGCCCTCTCAATCCCCAGGTTGCATCTAGCGTAGCGGAGTTGGGACGGGTGACAGAGCGTGTAATGACCAAGCAGGGGTCACCAGCCTATAAAATTGCAGAAGCATTCAAGATGGAGTGTGAACAGTTTGGCATCCAACTCCCTGCGGATTTTGTGAAGGCACCGGAGTATGAGCAATTGGCGCTGTCACAGTTTATGCAGTAGGCGTGTGTCAATGGAAAATGAGGAAAGGAGGGGTGAGAGGTGGCAAAAGCATACATGAGTCCAGAAGAAGCCGCTCCGTTGTTGGGGATAAGCCCGAAAGATATCAGAAGAAACATGCGGAATGGGGCGCTGGATTTGGGACTGGCATTAGACCCCAAAAAAACTGGACGAAAGAACTGGAAGTTTAAAATCTATCCAGCAAAACTATACAAAATCACAGGAGGGCAGGAGCAATGACGAAAGTAACTGAGTTATCCATCCGTGCCAAGGCGGCCATCCGATACCCTGGCTGGCGCTTGGACATCGTAGGCCCCACCACTGCAGTGCTTACCAATGTGATGGGCAGACGGCGGACGGTCACGCTCCGGCGGCGCAGGAAGCGGTATGACGGTCCGTGGATGCGGCTGGCCAAGCGGCTGGTGCCCATGGTCATCTGGGGAGTGGGGATGTGGATGGTGTCCATTGTAATCATGGCATGGGCGCTGGGAGTGGAGCTGTGAAAGGAGGAAACGGATTGAACAAGACATATAGAGGTGCCTATGAGCGCATGGCTGACCGCATGATAGCGGGACAGGCCCAGACTATTGAAATCAACTGGATTAACATGTCTGCCAAGGAAGCCGGGAATGGCGGTGCAGACCGGGTTACTGCGAAGCTGGTTGCCGCCGGGTACCGGCCTGATGGGAGTGGGTGTGCGGAGAGATACCGGAAGGCCTATGAGGAGGGCCAGAAGGTGGATGGACGTTATATACGGCTTCCGCAGGAGACATGGATGCGGAGCGCATGAGAGGAGGTGAGGGAATGTACAACCCGAAGGAGGAACTACAGGCCATCCTGGACCTGCTGGGGGAGTGGCGTAACAGGAATGGCATAGGATATGTAACGATGTGCATCCTGGACGATGGTTTCGGTACGGCCTATGACTATGATGGCCACGAGAGCATGTGCGTTGTGACGGGGGAATATGGAGGTGGAAACCATGGGGACAGTGATATGCAGGACATGCCGGTACAGGAACCGGTGCATGGAGTACAGCCGGATGATACCGTGCCGGTCATACAAAAAATGTACCCAGACGGGTGGAGCCGTCAAGAGTCCAATAACTAAAAACATCACACCCTTAGTATAAGGGATTTCAAAGGAGATTGCAAGATGCTTACCAAAAAAGAAGTTACCAACTGGGTATATAGGGTCCGGGATAAAGCGTTCAGGAGCCTGCAGGATGCATATGAAAAGGCAGTCAAGGAAGAGGAGGACCGGATATTCAAGGAAAGTGGGGCCACCGACATAATCAAGAAGCTGGAAGCCTCGATGCGGGAGATGAACCGGGAACATGAGAAGCTTATAAGCCTTATGCGTGACAGCCAGGAGATGTCCTACGAGACAGCGTCATGCTATGGATTATCCTACCATCTTGACAAAATTGACCCGGTGGATAGAAAGGTCCGTAACGCAATTAAATATGATTCCAAAAAGCTCACACAGCTCAAAAAGAAATATGATGATGATGAGAGGAAGGTTGGCGCCAATTATGCGGCAGTGTTGGCGGAACTGAAACTTAAATCAAATGCCAAGCGCTGCGTTGAGTACCTGAAGGAGCTGGGCTTTGATACAAGCGGCCTGGAGAAACTGGAGCATACAGAGGTGGCCGTACAGCTGGACAGGCGGTATCTGTTTGTCTGCGGGGATAACAAATAGGGAGGGGGATATCCATGGAGGATAAATATCACCATCTCTGGATCCTTTTCCGGAGCCGGATGGCCCAGAGGGCAGACGATGCGGCCAGCACGGAAAAGAAGGAGATGTACGACTGGGTGCTGGAGGAGACAGCACTGATAGAAGCGGAGGTGTTCCTGGAGGAATGAAACAGATATTGATTGACCGGACGGAACTGCTGGGAAGGATAATTGCGATTGAATCCGGATGCCTGGACGTGAAGTCACGTTCCGTAATCCAGCAGATTAAGGAAACCATCCTGTGTCTACCGGTAAAGGAACAGGAAGGGGATGTAGACCATGGATGATGGTAAGATACACATTCCGGCCAGAAAAAGGCAGCCGGCCCCGGACGGGCAGCCGGTCATCAGGCTGACGGCAGAAGCCTACAACGTCCTGGTGGAGATTTACAATGAGAGCCAGATGTCAATGAAGCAGATTGCCAGCCTGATTATCATGCAGAGCCTGGACCGGATTGTTTATGATAAGGAGGGATAGATTGTGAATGTATATGAGAAACTGCAGCATGTGCAGTCTGGCTTAAAGGCACCAAAGAACCAGTACAATAAGTTTGGGAATTATTATTACAGGAACTGTGAGGATATCCAGGAGGCGGCCAAGCCCCTCCTGCAGGAGGTAAAGGCGGCATTGGTGGTAGGAGATGAGCTGGTCATGATTGGGGACCGGTATTACATCAGGGCCACTGCCCGGTTTGTGGACTGTGAATCCGGTGAGACGGTGGAGAATACGGCCTATGCAAGGGAGGAACAGGACAAGAAGGGGATGGATGCATCCCAGGTGACTGGGAGTACAAGCAGCTATGCCAGGAAGTATGCCCTGAATGGGCTCTTCTGCATTGATGATGTGAAGGATGCGGACAACCAGGACAATACATCTGGAAAAGGGCAGACGGCCGGCAGGAGCGGCAAGACTGGGACTAAGACATCCGGGAAGCAGGAAACAGGGAAGCCGGGAGGGGCAGGACCGGCAGCGGGGCTACCAGAGAATAGGACAGAAACGGAGAAGGTGACCCCGGCCATGATCAAGTCCGTCCAATCCCTAGTGGAGAAATACAGCACCAAAGGCCTGAAGATGGAAAAAATCCTTAAGATGTACAGTATCAGGGGCATTGCAGAGATGGATGTATCCCAGTATAAGGACTGTATGGGAAAACTGGAATTATACAAGGAAAAGGAGTTGGGAAATGAATAGAGTGATTCTTATGGGCAGGCTGACCCGGGACCCGGAAATCAGATATTCACAGGGAGAACGTTCCATGACGATTGCGAAATATACGCTTGCAGTTGACCGGAGAGGCCGTAGGAGTCAGGACAATGACCAGGCAGCGGATTTTATCAACTGCGTGGCGTTTGACCGGGTCGGGGAGTTTGCGGAGAAGTATTTCCGGCAGGGCATGAGGGTCCTTGTGTCAGGAAGAATCCAGACAGGAAGCTATGTGAACAAGGAAGGCCAGAAAGTATACACAACCGAGGTCATCCTTGATGACCAGGAATTTGCAGACAGTAAGGGCGCATCATCTGACATGGGCCGCGGCTATACGCAGTCAGCCCCATCCCAGGGACTGGTGTCTGCAGGTGCGGTTGGTGATGGGTTCATGAATATCCCGGATGATGTGGAAGATGACGGCCTGCCCTTTAATTAGCCGGAGGTGATTACTTGAACATACAGATTGACAGCCGCGAGAAGGCCCGCGCCATCCGGAAGATTGTGGCGGAGTTCGACCGCCAGGGTGTGGACCATTTCGTATCAAAATTATATGTCGGGGATTATATGAATTATGATAATCCCCGGTTGATCATAGATAGGAAACAGGACCTGACGGAGCTGTGCGGGAACGTCTGCCAGGGTCATAACCGGTTCCGGGATGAAATCCTGCGGGCCAGGGAACATGGGATTGGGATCATCATCCTGTGTGAACATGGCCGGGGGATTGAATGCCTGGAGGATGTCATATGGTGGAGGAACCCCAGACGGATAGAACGGTATAGGGACGCGCATACAGGAAGATGGACGGAGCAGGAGACAAAGGCTACTACTGGGGATAAGCTCTATAAGATTTTATGCACGTTTGAGCGTAAGTATGGCTGCCGGTTCCTGTTCTGTGAGAAGAAGGATACCGGGAAACGTATCATAGAACTGCTGGGTGGTGACGGCCATGACCAGTGAGGAGATAAAGGTGGCCTACAGCATGAGGGATGTAGTGGAGCGGTATGGATTCCATCCGAACCGGGCAGGGTTCATCAGCTGTCCGTTCCACCAAGGCGATAGGACACCATCCCTTAAAATTTATGAAAAAGACTATCATTGCCACGCCTGTGGGGCCAATGGGGATATCTTCACATTTGTGCAGATGATAGAGGAGATATCCTTCAGTAAAGCATTCAGAATGTTAGGAGGTACCTATCAGCCGGGGAGCCAGAAGGCACTACAGGCCAGAAGGATACAGTACTTAAAAGCGAAGCAGGAAAAGAAAGAGGCTGACAGGCGGTTCCGTATATGGCACAGGGACAGGATTGGGGAAGTGTGCAGGACCCTCAGGATGCTTGATGGGCTGCTCCCAGTGATGACACCGCTCACGGAGGAATGGGTAGCGGCGGTTAACCTGAGGGAACACAACCGGTATAAGTATTCAATCCTGTCATTCGGGGACAGGCAGGAACAGGAGGAGATGAGGGAGTCGGATGGATGACGTAGTCAAGGTTTACACCAAGGATGAATTTAATACAGAAGAACCTTACCGCTTCCTGTTTGAGCACCGCGATTCAGGGTTTACATACATGCAGCTGTATAATGAGCTGAATGCAAATGCGGAAAAAGTAGGATTCAGGCGGTTCGGTACCATGGTAAAGGCATACTTCGGCCAGCATGAGGAACGTAAGGGCGGTATCAGCAGTGTGGTGAACAACCTGACCAGTTTCAGGGACCAGCCCATTGAACTGTTCACCGGGGACTGGATTGCCAATGATGATGGGATTGTCCGGCGCAATGACAACCAGGGCATGGATGTTGCCTGTGTGCACCCAATCCTTCCGGTACAGCGCCTGGTAAACATTGATGATGGGACGGTGAGGCTTAGGCTTATGTTCCGGCGGGATTTCAAGGGCTGGAAGGAGGTTGTGGCCAATAAGAGCACACTGTTCAGCGCAAAGGAGATTAAGAGGCTGGCAGATAAGGATATCTCCGTGTCGGATAAGAACGCGTCATATATGGTGGAATATCTCCAGGACCTAGAGGACCTGAACCACAACATCATACCGGAGTCACAGTCCGTCAGCCATCTGGGATGGACCTCAAACGGGCTTTTCAGTCCTTATATGGACAGCCTGGAATTTGATGGGATGGATAGTTTTAGGAAGGTATTTGAAGCCGTGCATCCATACGGGAATTATGAAAAGTGGCTTGAAGTTGCCAAGGCCGTCAGGAGGACGGATTCTGTGGCTAGGATAGCGCTTGCCGCTGGATTTGCGTCCGTGATAATAAAGACAATTGAGAAACTAAACTTCATCCTGCATTTTTGGGGACGTTCCGGGACAGGGAAGACAGTCGCACAGCTCCTGTCAGTGTCTGTATGGGCGGACCCTAATGACGGAGCCGGGTATTTCCAGACATTCAACGGAACCCTGGTGGGGCTGGAGCAGCTGGCTGGATTTGTGAACAACCTCCCACTGGTATTGGATGAGTTCCAGCTTGTGAAGGATAAGAAGTCATTTGAGCAGACCGTATACATGCTGTGTGAAGGAATCGGGAAGACCAGGGGGGCAAAGACCGGCGGGCTGCAGAAGACACCCACCTGGAAGAACTGCACCATCACATCTGGAGAGTCACCCATTACACATGCCGCTTCAGGCGGCGGGGCTATAAACCGTATCATTGAAATCGAATGCAGGGCCCCACTTTTTGTGGATGTCGTTAAAGTCCTTGATATCATCCGGGCAAACTACGGACATGCAGGGAAACTCTTCATGGCATTCATGTCAACGGAACAGGCCAAGGAAAAAGCCACCGGACTTTATAAGGGGTTCTATCAGGCCCTCGGGACAGCGAGCACGGAAAAACAGACCATGGCCGCCGCCATCCTCCTGACAGCAGATGCGCTGGCCACCGAATGGCTGTTCTGTGATGGCCGGGGCCTGACCGTGGAGGACATAGAACCATACCTCCATACAAAGGAGGCCGTTGACGTTGGTGCCCGTGGCTATGAGTATGTCCATGATTTCTATGTGAGTAATTCCGCTAAGTTTGAGGGTAATACAGACCCATGCTTTGGCTCCACATCTGGGGATGAGGTACGTATCATCAAGAGTGTGTACGAGCGTATATGCGATGAGGGGGGATACAATCCCAAGGCACTGCTGTCATGGTTGGACCAGACTGGCAGGCTCTCCAAGGGAAAGGACAACCTGTATAAATCAGCAAAGGTCAACGGTAAGGCTGTGCGCTGTGCGTGTATCAATATGGCGGAGCGTGTTTATAATCAGGAGGAATTTGTACCAACTGAAGATGGAGAATTGCCTTTTGATTGAGTTGGGTTACAGAAATCTATAAGCCGGTCACAAAAATCAGAACTCTTTTGTAACCCCAAAAACCTAGCATCCATGCGGGTTTGAAGGGTGCGGTTACAAAGTTACAAGTGTTACAAGATTTTTATAAGCTTATAGGAGGGCGTATATGTATGAGAAAAACCGGTGTGGTTTTGATATTATATATACCCCGCGCACGTGAGAGAAAAACGTTGTAACCTTGTAACTTTGTAACCGATGATAAAAAACCTAGTGTTTATGCGGGCTTGAAGGTATAAAAGTGGTTACAAATCCCTGTAACCGGTTGTGACCAGACAGGAGGAGAAGTGGATAATAAAATTGTATCAAATATATTCAAGGATGTATATAACCGGTTTTGGAAAAAATGGCGCGATAATGTTCCTTCCAGGGATTCAGACCAATGGAATGTCCTATTAAGTGAGGCGGATGCCGTCAAGGCCAGATATGGCACCCGATTGGTCAGGAAGTGGGAAGGCCCTACCCCGACCATGGAGGAGGAACCGATAGCGGCGCCGATTGTCAACTGGTTCATGGATGAGCTGGAGGCTAGGGAACGGGAGAAGTATGGGAAGGAGCGTCAGGATAATGGATAGTGGCATGACGGTAAAAATCAACCCCAAGGAATTGACAGAATATATAGCCAATATCGAAAGCAGGAAGACATGTAGTGAAAAAGCAACGGAGTTATTTGAAACCAGAGGAAAGGATTTCTGCGTGGGATTAATCCTGCATCTGGTCATGTATGTTTCTGGGAGCTATGAAGGGATTAAAAATGCCTAAGGTAAAAGAAAAGAAAACAACTGAAAAGCTAAAGGTATACATTTGCAGCGAGTGCGGCAGGGAGATAAGCGGGGACCACGTATATACCAGGACCAGGCGGCGGACGGAATTACATATACACTTCGGCTGCATGCCGGTGGGAAGGAGAGGACAGGATGAAGGTTAGGATATCAATGCCAGGAGTATATATGGTGATGGATATGGAAGAGGGCCAGGCGCGGGCGGCGTTCCGTAAATTGGCGGAATCAATGTGGCTGATTGGGAGCAGGGGACAGAAGCCGCAGGAAAGCGTAGCTGTGGAGCCGGAACCGGTCCAGGAGCAGACAGAAGAAGTCCATCCAGGTCAGGAAGGCCAGGAGGTTGGTACAGTGGTGGAAGCTGCTGGAACCTCGGAAGAGGAAGGCGGGGAACCGGCGCCTAAAATCATCTCTTCAGGGTATGGCGGGTATCTATACATGAAATGCCCTGTCTGTGGGAAGACCAGGGGGTTCTGTGCCAAGGCACGTCTGAACAATTACCGGTGCGGATGTGGGGCTGTGACGAGGATGGAGAATATGGTCCCGCTGTACATGAAATGTGAGTGCGGCAGGCAGGCCAGGTATCTGACCAACATGACGGAACCTGAATTTGACATGACCTGTTATGACTGCGGGGCCCCGGTTGCAGTGGAGTGGAACGAAAAGAAACAGATGTATGAGACGATGAGATAAGGAGGGATATACCATGTCAGAAAATACGATTGAGAACAACAAGGTAAGCGTGATTGGTGAGGTTGTAACAGGATCCACCTTCAGCCATGAGGTATGCGGGGAGGGATTCTATATGATGGACATTGCAGTGAAGCGTCTGAGCGGCCAGGCCGACATCCTCCCGCTGATGGTATCTGAGCGGTTGTTGGACGTACACCAGGACTATTCAGGAAGCACCATTGAGGCGCTGGGCCAGTTCCGTTCCTACAACCACCATGAAGGTGTGAAGAACAGGCTGGTGCTTTCCATTTTTGCCCGGGAAGTCCGTTTCATGGAGGAATTTACGGACTATACAAAGACAAACCAGATATCCCTGGACGGCTATATCTGCAAGCCGCCGGTTTACCGCAAAACTCCCCTGGGCCGTGAGATTGCAGATATCCTTCTGGCAGTCAACCGTCCATATGGCAAGTCTGATTACATACCATGCATCAGCTGGGGGAGGAATGCCCACTATGCATCCGGTCTTGAAGTGGGGGACAGGGTCAGGATATGGGGCCGGATACAGAGCAGGGAATACATGAAACAACTGAATGGGACCGAGAGTGAGAAGCGGATTGCGTATGAAGTCTCAATCAGCAGAATGGAGGAGGTTGGGGATTATGTTGGTTAGACAGATTGATAGGGATGAGGCCTTGGGCCTGGCAGCCAAGGGGATGGAGATAAAGGTACTGGCGCCGAATACCCCAGAGCCAACGTCCTGGACGGACTATGCACCGGATACACTGCAGAACCTGCTGGACGGCTGCCTGTTCTTTCGGGATGAGGTTACCCCGGTCCGGCCGTCCGGTGATGCCCCAGTCAAAAAAGCCGATGACGCCCGCCTGGAGAACAGGCCAGTGGCGGATGGTGGTACCAAACGGGTCAAGAGGGTGGATACCGGGAAACTTCTGGCGCTGTATAAGGCAGGATGGAGCCAGAAGAAGATTGCCGAGGAACTTAAGGTGGCACCATCCACGGTCTGTGCCTACCTGAAGAAGATTGAAGAGGGACAGAATCATGAGAAAGATTAAACTATTCCCGGCGCATCACACAGAGCTGCGGATTGATGTATCGGATGAGATGGAGAAGGATTACCAGGAGTGCCGAAGGATGGCGCAGTCACAGGGGAGTGGTAAGGACTGTAATACCTGTAGCTGGAGGTCGGTGGAGATTGAAGACACAGGGTTATGTGAGTGGCCTGAGGTGATGAGGCTGATGGAGGAGGGAGATGGGAAGTGGGAGGTACCTGATTGAGAAAGAAAGCAGACAGTAAGCAGTCCAAGGCCAACAGGGTCTTGCGGGCATCGGCCGTGGCGGCATCGGCTGAATCAGCCATCCGGGAACCGCCGCCGGACACGTGGCCTGTGAGGATGCCGCCCTATGCATACACCAGTCTGTGCCCGGACTCGGAACTGCGCAGGCCGCCGGAAGGGGTGATACGGTACTATGAGACAGTGCTACATAGACAACGGGCGCCGCGGCTGTGATGGACAGCGTAACAATAAGGGCAGGATACGGTATGGATGCTGGGCGTGTCCGTACCTGGATGTGGGAGGAGGTGATGCCGATGAAACAGGCAGAAGCGTTGGAGGAGGTGGCCAGGCTGGCCGCGAAGGAAGCCCTTAAGGAGCATGAGAAGCAGCTCAGGAGGGAAAAGAGGATAAAGGTATTCCAGAACACCAAGAAGCTGATGGAGAATTATAACCGCATTTGTCAGAGCGTGGAGGAGGGGGTGGCAGAACTGTCCGATATGGATAATGGCGATGAACTAGAGGAGTTCACGGAGGAGGATATCTTTATCAACAGCATCCTCAAGAGTAAGCTCCGGAGTATTGTCATGATAGGACACATAGACAAGTGCCTGCAACTCCTGGAGGACGAGGAGTGCCGAAAGAATACGCATGAGAAGTATCTGGCATTCAAGTATTTCTATCTGGATGGGATGACATATGAGAGTATTGCAGAGATTTATGGATATGGGGAACGGACGGCCAGGCGGTGGATAACAGAGCTTACGGGAATACTCAGTGTATATCTCTTTGGGTCGGATGCCCTCATGTTGGATTAGGGGCTTGACAGGAGCGTGTCAAAATCGTGTCCTTGTCATGTCCGCTTGGACGATTTATAATTGTAATATGCAAGATTGGGTGATACGAAAAAGGCTTGATTTTGCACTCCCCCACAATGAGCGGCTGTCCGGTATGTAACTGGATGGCTGCTTTTGTTTTATGAAGGAAAGAGAGGTATTTTTTATGAATGAGAAAGCAAGCTGTATTACGATTAACTGTGGGTGCTGCGGGAGTGGTAACAGTGACACGGCACCAACACCTGTAACGGGAGATGGCACGCCAGTGGGAACAATTCTTCCCTATATGGGCACTAAGGCACCACAGCATTACCTGATTTGTGACGGGACAGTGCTTAATATTGCAGATTATGAGGTGCTGGCGCATCAGATTGAAGACGAGTTTGGTTCGGTGGATTATTTTGGTGGAAATGGAACCGAGACCTTTGCAGTGCCAGATTTGCGAAATGAGTTCTTGAGGGGGTATCGTGGGGACGCGGAGGAGCAATTATCTGGAGAGATTGGTAAATGTCAAGACGCAACACTGATTCCCAATGCATGGACCTATATAGGAAATTCAGCCTCTTCAACGTTTTATCTTGTTGGTGAATTGGACAATAATGCAGATAATACAGTTAAAAATGCAGACACACTGTTGATAGCAAAATCATCATATGGGGGAACTGTGGCAGTATCAAAAGAATTGTTTGCTGTTGACCGATTAGTGAAGTATTCTACTAGGCCAACTAACGTTGCCGTACTCTACTGTATCAAGTATGAGTAAGAAAGGACAGGGTAATAACATGAGCGAGAATAGGTATTGTTTACAGATGGTGGCATGTGATGGTGGTTGTGGGAATGATAGTACCTCAGGCGGTGGAATGGGTACAGAGAATGTGTATTCTACTGAAGAGACAGTGTGTGGTACTTGGATTGATGGGAAGCCAATATACCGGAAGGTTCTTTCTGGACACCTGGAAATCAATAGTGGAAATGCCTGTGTATTTACAGATGTGTCAGATTTGTTTATTGAAAGATTGATTAATTTGTATGGGAATATGATTGATAATCAAGGTGTAGGGCATATTACAATGCAAACATCATACAATTCAGCACAGGGAATAAATGCGTCTGTGAATATGTTTTATAAGAGTACAACGAAGAAGATACACTACCATTTCTTAAATTGCGGGGGAGCTTATTCTGGATGTACAGCATATGTAGTCCTAGAATATACAAAGAAAACTGACGGCGCTTCTTAAATGGTCAGACAGATTACGGCTGCCAGGTGTCATACCCTGGTGGCTGACTAACCGGTATTGTGTAATCCCTCATAAGACAGACCTGTACTTTACGGGACAATGCCGCAGGGTATACAAGCGGTGAGGTATCTGGTTTTATCCCCCATGACGTTTTCCAGATTCGTTGATTTTTCTCCTTTGGATTAGTCCTTGCAGTGATGCGGGGCTTTTCTTTTAAATTAATATGTGGTAAGATACGAAAGAAGTCTTTAATAGAGGAAAATTATATGTCCACGTTAAGAGAGAAAAGAGAAATGGAAAACAAAATTAAACTTGATAATATACAACAATTACATAATGCAGTACTCCAATTTTCTAACAACACAATGGAAATAAAAAAATTATTAGTTAGTGTATTGATAGCTTTTTTTACTATTGTTGTAGCTATAGACAATAAATTTGAAACGTTTGCTGATTTTCATATAATTATTTTGAGCGTTATTATAATATTATTTTGGTTGTTAGATGCACAATCTTATTATTATCAAAAGAAATTGCGTAGCCGTATTTCAAAACTACAAAGTGAGTTAAGCGAAAGTGTTAAATATGAAGAAGTTAAGACATGCAAACTTGTAATTATAAGCATATTTAATGTGTCTATGTTTATATATTGGGTTGCTTTGGGAATTGTTCTATTATTAAGAGTGATGGTGCTGAAATGAAGAAAATATTTGTATCTTATACTTACAGGGATAAGAATGTAAATAGAGAATTCCTAAGAAAAGTTCAAATATTTTTAAAAAAGTATTCTATTCCATACATTGATATTTTTGATAATAAATCATTAACCCCACAATATAATATTTTGCAGAGATTATCTGAAAGTGACATACTTTTGGTTATAAATTCAGGGGAGAGGGCAGAATCGAAATGGGTAAATACCGAAATACAATTAGCCAGTATTCTAAATAAGAAAATATTATATATTACTAGTGATTCTTTTTTTGAAAAAGAAGTATTAGAAAGAATAAAAAGAGAACTTGCTAAACAGGATAAGTGAAGGGCCACCTCCGGGCGGCTCTTTCCCATACCCCAAAACAAACAAAGGAAAGGCCGCCTAATCGGCCGCCTCATCCCTACAGAGTTCATCCAGTGTGACGCCCAGGGCATCCGCCAGTTTGATTGCAGTATCTACCTTGCAACGGTCAAACCTCTCTATGTCTTCGATTGTCCGTTGTGGTACGTTGGCCAATTCGGACAGGGCACGGATGCTTAAGCCATGGTTATTTCTTATCTTTTTTAAGTTCATGGTATGACCTCCTTATCCTGGGGAGTGTACAGCACAGTACATAAATGGAGCAGCATATCACAAGAATGCATGACGGGATGGACCAATCTGTACCGAGGGCGTAAATAAGGGTGAATATTAATAGTACTGTATCAAACTTCATTGATTAAATTTAGCTGATGTGGTAAGATTTTATTAGGAGGGGAGATTTCTCTCCCCGGTGTCCTATTTGAGAGCTTGTATCAACTGTGCGATTGCGGTAATCAGAGCGGCGGTGGCGACCATGGCTTTGATTATTTGGTTGAACAAGTTCTCATTTTTCTTTTGTTTCTTACCCATCGGCTATCCTCCTTTCCTTTTGATAATACAATTATACCACGTTATAACGTGGTAGTCAAGCGGAATATGGATATTTTATAAGTTTGTTGCATCTGCTGATACTGGTAGGTGCTATTTTATTGCATGAAAGAAGGTGAACCTGATGGCATTAACGCCAAAACAGAAAATATTTGCGGATGAGTACCTGATAGACCTGAATGCCACCAGGGCCTACAAGGTGGCGTATCCGAAGGTCAAGAAGGATGAGGTGGCAAAAGCTGCAGGGAGCAGATTGTTAACCAATGTTAACGTTGCAGAATACATACAAGAGCGCATGAAGGAGCGGGAAAAGCGTACTGAGATCACTCAGGACAGGGTGCTGCAGGAACTGGAAAAACTGGTCCTGTTCGACATCAGGAAGTTGTTTGACAGTAATGGAAAACCAGTGGATATATCAATACTTGATGATGACACGGCTGCCTGTATTGCAGGGCTGGAAGTGGTGGATTATTTCGAAGGAGCTGGCGAGGAGAGGGAGTTTGCGGGATATGTAAAGAAGTATAAGCTGACTGATAAATTAAGGGCAATCGAACTGATGGGCCGCCATCTGGGAATGTTCAAGGATAAACTGGAGCTGTCCGGACATGTTGATACAACTAACCCTTACGCCGGCCTGACCACCGAGGAACTGAAGAAGCTGATACATGGTGGATAGGGAAATGATAATCAGGGGAGCGAAGATGGAACTTGCACGGCGTGAGTTCTTTTTTTATTGCAATCTCAAAGCCCCGGACTTCTACAAGGAGGATAGGAAGTATCTGGTAGATTTATGCGGCGGGTTCCAGGACTTCATCCAGTCTGATGATGAGGTGATGATAGTCAACGAGCCTCCCAGGCATGGAAAAAGCCGCACGGCCGGCCTACTGGTTGAATGGGTACTGGGCAATGACCAGACGCAGAAAATCATGACCGGTTCCTACAACGAGACTCTTTCCACCATGTTCTCCAAGAACGTCCGTAATGACATCCAGGAGGAGAAGGCGGATGAGAACCGGATTGTGTTCTCGGACATCTTCCCTGGGGTATCCATCAAGCGCGGTGACGGAGCCATGAACCTGTGGAGCCTGGAGGGCGGATACAACAATTACCTTGCTACATCCCCAACCGGCACGGCCACCGGATTTGGCGCCACGTGCTTTCCGCAGGGGATTAAAGTTTTTAGCGATAGAGGGAAAATTGATATTTCTGAAATATACAACGATAAAAACTGTATACGTATCTTGTCGTACGACCATAATAATGATAGACTTAGATATAATAGAGTTGTAGCAAAAAGGAGGCTTATATCTAGTGAATTCATTGAAGTCACAACCAGTACAGGAAGAAAAATCAAATCAACCGCAGACCATAGATATTATACGAGAGAATACGGATATTTGGCGGCGCGAGAACTTAAAAGGGGATATACAGTTAAGACCGCAGAGATACAGGGGAATATGCGTTCAATGCGGACAACCCAAAAAGGGAACCGGAAAACTATGCAGGGCATGTTACGACAAGAACAGGACTGTAAAAATAGGTTTAACTTGTTCACGCTGTGGGAAAGAATATCAAGTATTAAAATATCAACACGAAAAAGCAGTGAAAAACGGTTATGTGGAGTCGTATTGTTCAAAAGAGTGTTCTTGCAGAGCCAATGCAGAGAAACAGAAATCAGTCAAATGCCCAATTTGTGGGGAATATGTACCAAGAGGAAGAAAGTACTGTTCAGATGCCTGCAAAAAAATCGGTTTAAGAAATCGAAGGGACTTAGGAAATCTTATTTGTCCTGTTTGTGGAATCGATTTTCGACCAAGGTCACATCGGACGGTGTATTGTTCGGTGAAGTGCAAGAACAAGGCGCATTCACAGAAAATGCAAGGAAGTGGGAATTCTCATTACAGAGATGGCTCAAGCTATTTAAAAGAATTCGACAATATAAAACCATTTATAAAGAAAAGAGACAATTATGCTTGTCAAATTTGTGGCGAAAAGGAAAAATTAGTTCCAAACAAACGATATGGGATGATTACGAATTTGAGAATACATCACAAAGACGAAGATATAACAAACAATACAGAAGAGAACTTAATCACTCTTTGCCAAGAATGTCATATAAGATTACACAAGACGAAAAAATAATTAGAGTTGATTACATTAGCGAAGAAAATTATGTCTATGACTTACAGGTCGAAAGGGACAGTAATTTCTTCGCTAATGGTGTTTTAGTACATAATTGTTTGATTATCGATGACCTCATCAAGAACGCCGAGGAGGCCAACAACGAACTGACCAAGGAAAAACACTGGGCCTGGTTCACGGACACGATGCTGTCCCGTCTGGAAGAGGGCGGGAAGATTATCATTATCATGACCCGGTGGGCCAGTGATGACTTGGCAGGACGCGCGCTGGAGCATTTCAAAGAGGCAGGGGCAAAGGTGCGGCATATCTCCATGAAAGCACTCCAGAATCCGGATACACATGAGATGCTCTGCCCGGAGGTTCTATCCTATAAATCCTACCAGGCCAAGATACGGGCTATGGGAGCCGACATTGCATCAGCCAACTACCAGCAGGAGCCGATTGACCTAAAGGGCAGGCTGTACACCAGTTTCAAAACCTATTCAGGGGAGCTGCCACAGTTTAAGGAAATCCGCAACTATACAGATACAGCGGATACCGGCGAGGATTACTTGTGCAGCATCAACTACGGCGTTACCTTTGCCAATGAGGCTTATGTGCTGGATGTGCTGTATACTAAAGAGCCCATGGAGGTCACGGAGCTGGCCACGGCCAGGATGCTGTTAGAAGGAGCAGTCAACCTGGCCAGGATTGAGTCTAACAATGGTGGCCGCGGGTTCGCACGTAATGTGCGCCGTATCCTGGAGCAGGAGCTGGACAGCAATTACACTACAATAAAGTGGTTCACACAGACACAGAATAAACAGGCCAGGATATATTCCAACTCAGCTTGGGTGATGCAGCATATCTATTTTCCAGAGGATTGGAAGAACCGTTGGCCTGAGTACCATAATGCAATGATAAAATACCAGCGTGAAGGTCAGAACAAACATGATGATGCCCCGGATGCAACGACAGGGATTGCCGAGAACTGTGCCAAGAAGGGCGGCATATCGGTCTTAAAATAAAGGAGGTGGTGGGATGCCACAGGTTATGCCAATCGATATAGTAAAGGAGTTGATAAAGAGCTATTCTGTAGGGCACCGGCGTTTTGTCCGGGAATCCAAGGTGGCGGAACGGTATTATGAGAATAAGAATGACATCCTCTATGGCGTAAGGAAGAACCGGGATAATGACCCGTTGCGGAATGCGGACAACCGGATACCACGGAACTTCCATGGGCTATTGGTCAACCAGAAGGCGGCCTATATGTTTTCTGCCCCGCCACTATTTGATGTAGGTAATGAAAACATGAATAAACAGATTGCGGACATGCTGGGGGACAAATATGCCAAGGTATGCAAGGACCTGTGTGTCAAGGCTTCGAACTATAGGGTGGCATGGTTGCATTACTGGAAGGATGATGATGGCCAGTGGAAGTATGGGACCATAGACCCGAAGCAGATCATCCCGGTTTATTCCGCCGACCTGGACCGCCAGTTGGAGGCCGTGCTGCGGAATTATAAGACAAGGGATGCCGTGGATGGGAAGGTCATCTATGTATGGGAATACTGGACGGCAGAAAAATGCCATGTGTACAGGAAGAAGGGCAGTTCCATCTCAGAGTCGGGGCTGGAGGCCTACAACATATATGAGATGGCCGATTACCCGGAGGGAGGTATCCAGATGACCAATGAGTTTGAGCATGGCTTCGGGGAGGTCCCATTCATCCCGTTCTACAACAACAACATCCCCACGGATGACCTGGTCAATGTGAAGCCGTTGATAGACGCCTATGACAAGGTATTCAGCGGTTTTCTGAATGACCTGGAGGACATACAGGAAATCATCTTCATACTGACCAATTATGGCGGTGAGGATTTAAAGACCTTTGTAAATGAACTGAAGCAGTATAAGGCAATCAAGGTGGAGACCGATGGCACCGGGGCCGGAGGTGGGGTGGAGGCGCTGACAATCAGCATCCCGATTGAGGCAAGGGAGAAGTTCCTGGATATAACCAGGAAGGCAATATTTGAGCAGGGACAGGGAGTGGACCCGGACCCGCAGAAGTTCGGCAATACATCCGGCGAGGCACTGAAGTACCTGTATTCCCTCCTGGAGCTGAAGGCAGGGCTGATGGAGACTGAGTTCAAGCTGGGTTTTGGCCGGCTGGTGCGCGCAATCTGCCATCATCTGGGTTCTGAGTGTAAACAGATTACCCAGACCTGGACCAGGACGGCCATCCGGAGTGAATCAGAACTGGCCGACATCGCCACAAAAAGCGTAGGCGTCATTTCACACAAGACCATCCTCAAGAACCACCCGTGGGTGGAGAATGCGGAGGAGGAAGAGAAACAGATTAAGAAGGAAGAAGAGGAAGATGCCCGGAAGGTGGATGTCTACCAGCAAGCGTTTAAGCAAGAAGAGGAAGGTGGTGAGGAGGATGGAGAAACAGATTAAGATAGAAATTGATACAGAGGATTTGGACGATGCTTTGGAGAAAGCGAATAAACTTTTAGAACTTTTAAAGGATGTTCAACAGATTGTTTATTCGCTTTCTAATTCAAATAGTTAAAGTCCCAACTTTTTAAGCGTATACAGTTCTGTTGCTTTACCAAGCATATCTTCCCAATCTGTAAACGTTGTAACGGTGGCAACATGGCGGTCGAATGGTTCATCAGGTATAGCTTCAAACTCTTCCTGGGAATCCGCTTTGAAACCACCGGATTGTAAAAATTCGTCAAAAGACGAAAAATGTGTATACTTTCTCATGAATGATGGCGTGAAAAGTTCCGTAAAGGACACCTGTTTTGTTCGCTCCAGTTCTTTGGCGCCCTTTTCCATTTGTTTTAACTGTTTTTGTAACTTATCAAGACCAGTTATTTTTATACCAGACATAGCGCTCCCTCCTTCCTTTTTGTACTTGGCATGCCAGTGCCTGTAGATACATTATAGACCGGAGGGGGATGAAACGCAATGAGAGGGAGGTGGGTCCCGCGGCAAAGAATAAGGACTATTGGGGGAAACGCATGGCTGCCCTGGAGGATGACCAGTACCAGCGCGGTGCTGCTTACTACAAGGATGTCCAGAGGCAATACATGCGGGCGACCAACAGCATACAGATGGACGTTATGCGGTGGTATCAGCGCCTGGCCGACAATAATGGGGTCAGCTATGCCGGGGCCAAGAAGCTGCTTAAAAAGGATGAACTGGAAGAGTTTAAATGGACGGTCGAGGATTACATAAAGGCCGGCAAGGAAAATGCCGTGGACCAGCGCTGGATGAAGGAACTGGAGAATGCATCCGCCCGGCACCACATCTCATACCTGGAGGCCATGAAGTTCCAGATGCAGCAGCATGCGGAACTGCTGTCAACGGAGTTTGATGGAGGCATGACGGATTATCTGCATGAAGCCTATAGGGAACAGTATTACCGGACCGCTTTTGAGGTGGCAAAGGGAACCGGGGTGGGTACCAACCTTGCACGGCTGGATGACCGGAGGATGGATGCCATCATCAGGCATCCCTGGGCACAGGATGGGGAAAACTTCTCAAGCCGTATCTGGACCAATAAGGAGAAGCTGATTAGGAACCTACATACCGAGTTGACTCAGAACATCATCCGTGGTGAGTCCCCACAGAAGGCCATAGACAGCCTGTCAAGGACCATGGAGGTCAGCCGAAGCCAGGCCGGGCGCCTCATTATGACCGAGTCGGCAGCCATCTCTTCGGCGGCCCAGAAGGACTGCCTGAAGGGGCTGGGGGTGGAGAAGTATGAAATCCTGGCCACGTTGGACGGCCAGACGTCTGAGATATGCAGGGATATGGACGGCAAGGTCTTTGACATGGAGGATTATGAGGTCGGGACTACGGCACCGCCCTTCCATCCGAACTGCAGGTCCACTACGGTGCCGTATTTTGACGACGAATTTACAGAGGGTGAGATGAGAGCCGCCAGAGACAGTAGCGGGAAAACATATTATGTTCCCTCTGACATGAAATATAGGGAGTGGGAAAAGCGGTATGTCCCCAGGTCTGAGAAAGCAGGGGCATCTGGGATGAAGAGGACTTCCGGACAGATGGAAAAGCAGTGCATACCACTGAGGACGGAGGTAGAAAAGTACTCTCCACGGAAAAGCAGATGGAGTGGGAAAGTCAAGGCAGATAATGAACGATGTGAACAGGAAGGCTGTTCAGGCATAAAGGAATGGAACTGTGACATTACTGTAAGGGATGATGTACCGGACGGGATAATGCTCCATGAGTTATTACATTCCTGCTCTGCCAGTTACCATAGCCCAGCGGATTATATCGCGCATCAGGGTATAGAGGAAGCAAGTGTGGAACTATTGACCCAGGAGATTGCGGAAAAGATGGGAATAGCCCATATCCCTGGCTATACGGACACGGTTGGAATCCTACGGAACCTAAACAATGGATTAGGCCTATATGAGTCCGATATGGAATTTGCGAAGGAACTTTTCAAGCAGCCGATGACAGAACGGTTCAACTGGTTGCAGGATAAGGTGAATGGGAGTATAATCCATAATGAAAAGGTATCCATTGATGAGGCCGCGGCAATCATGGATTATGTTAGCAAACTGGGGGGTGGATCTGTTGGATGATAAGCTTCAATCGTTATTAGGGGAGATTAAGAACCAGAAGAAAATAAGGGAAGAGCTAAAGTACAGTAATTCGGAAGGTGACCGATTGTTTTATTGTCTATGTTACAACCAGCCAAAAAACAAGGAAGGATGGTTCGCTCTCAAAACAAAGGTATCCGCCTTCCTAAAATCGGATAACCCTGAATCTGAAAAACAGAAGCTGATGCAGTATACGGAAATGCTTGCCATGATAATAAGCGGATATGAAAGTATGGAGGATTGATACCACCAGTCAGTAATGGCCGGTGGTATTTTATTGTTGCAGTATCGCAACAGGAAGGAGTGTTATGTATATAAACAAAGAGGATTACGATATCCATTACAATGGCAAACTGATTAAGGACGTTGTGGATATTGATGTGTGTGAGGTCTTGCGATTAGGGGACAAGGGGATTGGAGCATGCCAGGATATCCTGACGGTGACGTTTTTAGGCCACAAAGGAATGCTTCTCCGGGTGAGGGACAGCGCAGAGAAGTTCAGATTTGAGAAAAGAACAGAGTAGAGGTAAGCACGCGGGACTATCCTGTGTGCTATTTTTACGTCCAAAAGAAAGGAAGGGACTATGAAAAAAGAAGAATTTGTCGCCCTTGGCATCAGTGAGGAACTGGCGGCCAAGGCGGAGCAGGAATCAAAGAAGGAGCTGGAAGCCTATGTCCCCAAAACGGATTTGGAAGCTGCCAACACCACGAAGGCGCAGCTGGAGAAGGACATCAGGACCAGGGACAAACAATTGGAGGAACTGAAGAAGGCCAGTGGCAGCAATGAGGAACTCCAGAAACAGATTACGGACCTCCAGGCGGAGAATAAGGCCGCCAAAGAGAAGTATGAGGCGGACATGAAGGAGCTGAAGCTGACAACCGCCATCAAGCTTGCCATCGGTGAGTCCGCCCATGATGCCGACCTGGTGGCAGGATTGCTGGACCGGTCGAAGCTAATCCTGTCGGATGACGGGAAGGTTACCGGCCTTGACGAACAGGTTAAGACGCTGAAGGAAGGGAAGGCGTTCCTGTTCAAGGAATCCACGGCTTCCGGACCGGACAAACCGGGAAAGAAGCCATCCTATGCACCCAAGGCCGGTGAGGCATCAGAAGGCGGCTGGGCCAAGACAGTGGCGGAGAGCCTGAACAAGGAATCAGCCAAGAACCCCTATGCAGATGCATGGGCAACAAAATAAGGAAAGAGAGGAAAAGACATGTATTTAGTAAAGAAGACGTACGATAATTCCCCGGAGTTCCTGAGGAATGAGCACTACGAGAACATCACCTGTACGGTATCGGATACCGGGGTGACAGCGGACACGGAGGGGAAGAAGTCCGTCCTGGCAGGCAGCCTGTTGGATAAGGATGGGAAAGCGGTCAAGGTGACCCGAGCGGGAAGTTCCGGGGCTTATACCTATGCGTTTTCCACGGAACCGGTAGGCATCCTGTTCGCGACAACGGAAGTCACCCATGGACCCCAGGCCGGAGCATTGATGATAGCCGGTTCCGTCAACACGGAGCGGCTGCAGGGGGAATATTTGGTTGATGCCGTGGACCAGCTGGTAGAAAAGATGCCATTCATTAAATTTTTTGTGGACGGGAGCCTGAAGGTCAAGGCCACCGCACCCACAGTATAAGGAGGATTAAGACATGCCGAGAGTAGAGGAATTATTAACACCGCAGGAGCTGATTGATTATACGAAGGAAAGACAGACCGAGGCCTACATGGGTGAAGTGCTGTTCCCGGAACGTAAGACTGAAGCCATGGAAATCAAGATGATTAAGGGGGCATCCGACCTCCCTGTGTCCGCCCACATCCATGCGTTCGATACCGAGACGGAACTGGGGTCCAGGGAAGGTGCCGATTACAGCATGCAGGACCTGGCCCTCATCAAGAGGAAAATCCGCCTGAATGAGAAGGAAATCATTGCCCTTGAGAGCCCGAGGAATGACCAGGAGGAGGCCGAGATGGTCCGCAAAATCTACAATGACGTGGACAACCTGGTGGCGGGCGTGAAGACCAGGGTCGAGTGCCTGAGGATGGAGGCCCTGTCAACAGGTAAGCTGTCCATAAACGAGAATGGATTCAAGGCAAGCATCGATTATGGGATTCCAAGCACGCATAAGGCTGATAAGACATGGGGGAGCGGTGACCCCACCATCCTCGAGGATATGGACGCCTTCGTGGACCGGATTGTCAAGGATACCGGGTTCACGCCGACACGGGCCCTGACATCCAAGACCAACCTGAACCGCATCTTACGGGACCACAGGATACGCGCCGCAATCTACGGGGTGAACAGTGACCGGGTGCTTACCAGGGCGGAACTGAACGCCTTCCTGGCCCAGCAGAGCCTCCCGCAGATTGCCATCTATGACAAGCAGTACCGCCAGCAGGATGCGAAGGGGAAATACTCGTCCGCGCGCTTCCTCCCGGAATCCGCATTCATCATGATGCCGGATGGGAAACTTGGGGATACCTTCTATGGGCTTACAGCCGAGGAACTGGAACTGCGTAAGAACCCGGATGTGGATGTATCTGCAGTGGGTAATGTCGTGGTCGTACAGTATGATACGGTGGACCCGGTCGGCAGATGGATTAAGGCTGTTGCCACGGCCATGCCGTCCTTCCCTTATGCAGACCAGGTATTCATCGCGACCATCTCCTAAGGAGGGATGCCATGGAACTAAAGAAGCTGAAGGGGCTGTTAGGGATACAGGAGGGTGACACAGCGCAGGATATCGCGCTGCAGTTCCTTATGGAGGATGTGGACGAGACTATCCGGAACTACTGTAACTTAAAGGCAGTTCCGGCTGGCTTGGCCATCACATCATACCGTATGGCTATGGACCTGTACCGGTATGAGCGTCCAGGGGATGGGGACGCGCCGGTCCAGATATCATCCATATCAGAAGGGGACACATCCACAAGCTTCACCAGCGCGGCGGATGCCTTGTCAGGCGGTATCCTGAAGGATTATCAGGGACAGCTGAACCGATATAGGAAGCTGGGGTGGTAGGATGATAAGGGATGCAATCAGGCAGGCCCAGAGGATGCACAGAAAGGCCGTGGAGGCCACTTATGATGGGACATGCAGGATTTATGGGATGAAGCCTGTAAAGGACCCTGTGACGATGGTGACAAGGCAGGAAGAGGTCCTGGTACAGGATGGTATAGCCTGCCATCTGTCCTATTCCAGTACGTCACCGGCGGCTGGGAGTGATACGGTCACGGCTGTGGCGCAGGCCATAAAGCTGTTCCTGGCCCCGGAGCTGACAATACCGCCCGGATGCCGGATTGAGGTAACACAGCGGGGACGGGCGGAAAGCTATGCCCAGAGCGGTAAGGCGGCCGTATACCCTTCCCACCAGGAAATCCTGCTGGAGCTGTGGAAGGGGTATGCATGATGGCAAAGGGTGGAAGTTTTGATTTTAAGGATGTCAGGAAGCTGCAGAGACAGATTGAGCGCCTTGAACAGGAGCGGGAGGCCTTCAACCAGGAGTGTATCCAGGAACTGGCATCCCGGCTTCTGAGGAAGGTCAAGCAAAGGACACCGGTAGGGAAGGCACCAAAGCTGGACGGGCCAAAGACTGTAAAGGTAAAGGGTTCCGATGGGAAGTCAAGGACCTTCCTGTCAAAGAATGGCGCCATAAAGCAGAAATACTGGGCTGGATACCAGGGAGGGACATTAAGACGCGGCTGGACGGTGGGTGATATCCAGAAGGTAGGGGATAACTACCAGATTGAGATAATCAACCCGACCGAATATGCATCCTACGTGGAATATGGTCATCGGCAGACGCCCGGCCGCTATATCCCCGCTTTAGGTGTGAGTGCAAAGAAAGCCTGGGTTCCAGGAACGTTCATGCTGACCATATCAGAGAAGGAACTGGAGGCTCAGGCTCCGGGTGTGTTGGAAAAGAAGTTAAGGGAATATTTGAAGGGAGTATTTGATGCTTAACGATATCATGGATGCCGTCACCAGGCGGCTGAATGAGCTGTTCGGCGATGGATATGAAATTTACACAGATGCGGTAGGACAGGGCCTTACGGAGCCTTGTTTTTTTGTGCGGTTCCTGGAGCCGTCTGAAAAGCCGATGATTGGTCGGCGATATTATCGTGAGACGGCTATGTGTATCCAGCATCTTCCTGGCGATACCGTCCAACCCTCCCGGGAACTGAACCGTGTGGCGGACATCCTCATGGACGGGCTGGAATATATCACATTGGGGGATGGCAGCCTGCTGCGGGGGAACGGACGCAGTCACAGGACAGAGGATGGTGTGCTCACCTTCTTTGTCAGCTACAATATGTTCATCATGAAACCGGAGCCCCAGGAGGAACCAATGGAGGGGCTGGGGGCCAGCACGCAGTTAAGGAGGTCGTGAATTGAAAGAAACAAAACAGGGAGAAGCAACATTTTCAAAACAGGAGCTGTTACAGGCGGAGTGCTACCAGGAAAAGAAGGACCTGGTGAGTGCCCTGTTGGAGGATGGCAGGAAGTATTCATTGAAAGAAGTGGATGCGGTGATTGAGAAATTCATGAAAGGAAAGGTGAGATAGATGTTAGGAGGCGGAAGCTTTACGGCTCAGAATAAAATACTTCCCGGGGCTTATATCAATTTTGTCAGTGCTGCCAGCAGTGTGGCAGTGCTTTCAGACCGCGGGACGGCGGCAATCCCTCTGGAATTCGGCTGGGGACCGGAAAAGGAGGCTTTCATTGTGACAGCCCAGGATTACCAGGAGCGGTGCCAGGAGATATTCGGCTATCCGGCAGATGCGCCACAGATGTGGATGATAAGGGAATTGTTCAGGAATTTGACCAAGGGTATCTTCTACAGGCTCAATGCAGGCGTGAAGGCTGCCTGTGATTACGGGCAGGCAAGATACAGCGGTGTACGTGGCAAGGACCTCACGCTGGTTGTCAGCGCCAATGTGGATGACAGCACGAAATTTGATGTGAGGACACTGCTTGACAGGAAGGAAGTGGACCATCAGACAGTTGCGGCAGCCACGGAGCTTACAGACAACCGGTACGTTGTGTTCAAGAAGGATGCGACCCTTGCGGCAACGGCCGGGATGCCCTTTACCGGAGGGACTGATGGGGATGCGGTGACAGGTGAGGATTATGCGCGGTTCCTGGCAAAAATGGAATCCCATACATTCCAGACATTATGCTGCCCATCCATGGATGATGCGGTCAAGGCCGTGTTTGCGGAGTACACAAAACGGATGCGTGATGAAGCCGGCGTCAAGTTCCAGACGGTCATGTACCGGAATGCCGGTGCTGACTATGAGGGAATCATATCCGTTGAGAACAAGGCAGCAGAACAGGAGCAGGGGCTTGTGTACTGGACAACCGGGGCCCAGGCGGCCTGTGCTGTCAATAAGACCAATGAGAACCGTGTGTATGATGGGGAGCTTACCGTGGATGTGGATTACACCCAGGGGCAGCTGTCAGCGGGTGTACGGTCCGGGAAGTTCATGTTCCACCGGGTGGGCGATGACGTGCGTGTCCTGATGGACATCAACACACTGACGACCTTCACGGAGGAAAAAGGCGAGGACTTTTCCGGCAACCAGACCGTGCGTGTCCTGGACCAGATTGGCAATGACATCGCATCCATGTTCAACACGAAGTACCTGGGCATCATGCCGAACGATGACGCGGGCCGGGTGAGCCTCTGGAATGACATCGTGACCTACAACAAGGAGCTGGCAAGGCTGCGGGCGATTGAGGCCGTGGAGGCCAAAGAAATCACGGTAGGGCGCGGGAACAGCAAGCGGTCTGTTGTGGTGAACTGCCCGGTGACGCCGATTAACTGTATGTCGCAATTATATATGACAGTGGTCGTGTCTTAAGAGAGGAAGGAGCATGAAGCCATGAGAGATCTGGTTGAGATAGCCAATTCAATAAGCACTGATTTACTGCCAGAAAAGAGACGTGAGGAATTTTGTAATATATTCCTCCAGGAACTTCAGACACTGAAAGGCAAGGATCTGGCTCCATACCTTTCAGAATTTGTTTTTGACATGATAGAACCAGGAACTCGGGTCGTTTTAAAGTTTCCGATTGGTGCGCATGTATTCGATTCCCCGGGGTGTCAACTCAAAGTAAATGGGGCCTGAAAATGGACTGATTGAATCCTCAAATACGAAGTCAGATACATTAGCAATATATCCATCTTCATAAAGCTGATTTGCTGCTTCAGTTGAGAGGAACATATCATCCGCATTTTTGAACTGATATGAAAAAGTTTTGTCAGAGGTTTTTTCATAGTGTTCGTAAGCCAAAGATAAGAGTTTTATAGCAATTGGACTCATATGACAAACTCTCCTTTTATTCGTATTTCAGCAGTGCTGATATAAGGATTGTATCACAGGGAGGGGATGTTTGCCAGACAAGAAAGGAGATACATATATGCAGTCAATGAATGCAAAGGATGCCGTGAGCGCATCCCTGGCGGAGTGCTTTATTACGATTGAAGGGAACCGCTATAATTTTATGCAGGCGATTAACCTGGAGGCCAGTATTGAAAAAACCAAGTCTGAAATCCCGATACTGGGCAGGACCGGGAAAGGAAATAAGACGACCGGATGGAAGGGGAGCGGTTCCGCCACCTTCCACTATAATACCAGCATCTTCAGGGAACAGTTGTACCGGTACAAGGAGACCGGCCAGGACGTGTATTTTGATATCCAGATAACCAATGAGGACCCGACTTCCAGTGTGGGACGGCAGACCATCGTGCTGAAGGATTGTAATGTTGACGGAGGAATCTTGGCGAAGTTCGATGCAGATGCGGAGTACCTGGACGAGGACCTTGATTTTACCTTCGAGGATTGGGAAATGCCGGAGCAGTTCAGCCACTTACAGGGGATGCAGTAAGAAAGAGAGGATGAGAGATTATGGGAGATTTAAGCAGGTTTTTAAAAAAGAATAAGAGAACTAAGGAGAATTTAAAGATTGCAGCAACGGCCTCCTTTTTGGACGAGAATGGAAAACCGATGATGTGGGAAATTCGGCCTCTGTCTACAAAAGAGGATAATGCACTGCGGGATGATTGTACCGTGGATATACAGGTGACGGGAAAGCCAGGAATGTACCGGCCAAAGTTTTACGCCAATCGTTACCTGGCTAAGATGGCAGCTGCATGTGTGGTATATCCAAACCTGAATGATAAGGAACTTCAGGACTCCTACGGTGTAATGGGTGCGGAACAGCTGATAGTGGAGATGCTGGATGATCCTGGGGAATACAATGCATTTATGGGCCAGCTGCAGGAGTACCATGGGTTTGATAAGACCATGCAGGATAAGGTGGACGAAGCAAAAAACTAATTGAAGGAGGCGATATGGAGGCAAATGTGGCCTACTATTGCCTCCATAAACTCCATAAGTGGCCGCATGAGTTCCTTGAGCTTGATATTGACGAACAGGCTTTTGTGATGGCGGCGGTTGAAATGAAGCTGGAAAGGGATAAAAAAGAAGCGCAGAGACTGAAAAAAGGGAAGAAACGGTAGAATATGAAAAGAAGAGATGGTATAATATTCCCAGATTAAGAAAAGGTGGAGGGGATGTTATGGGACTGTTTGGGAAGAAAGAGAAGATACCAGATGGGATAAGAGTTATGTATTACGAGGGGGAACTGAATGAGTTTCCTGTTAATCAGCCTTGCCAGATATTATTAATGGAGGATTGTCTGCGCATCACTAAAAATAATCCATACACGGAGGTGAGACTTGACAGAAACCGGATATTGTCTGTGGAAGTCCTTGGTAAAAATGATTATATGCAAAGGTATAAAGGGAACGCTGAAAGCGGTTTTAGAAAGGGCGATATTCCGACGTCATATTATGTCATAAACTATTTAGATAAGAATGGGGATAAGAAACAAATCGTTTTTTGGAGTGCATCGTCATCAGCATTAAAAGTGATGAGATTGAGGGACGAATTGGCTAATAAACAAAAGTCAAAAAGTTATGAAATTTAGCAGTAGAGTATGGGAGAAAAAGGTAGAAATAACTTCCAATCCACGCTATAATAAGGATAGATTATTATGGTGTGAAGGGGATGTTATGGGACTGTTTGGGAAGAAAGAGAAGATACCAGAAAAGGTTACTGTGCAATTCTATGATGGGGATTTACCGGGATTTGTCTGTAATTTTCCATGTAGT
Organism: Enterocloster sp. OA13; assembly: GCF_022440595.1. Classification (NCBI taxonomy): domain Bacteria; kingdom Bacillati; phylum Bacillota; class Clostridia; order Lachnospirales; family Lachnospiraceae; genus Enterocloster; species Enterocloster sp. OA13. Next base: position 6,913,963 of record NZ_JAKNTF010000001.1, read on the forward strand.
TTGCAATTGACAGATGACGCAATCTTACTAACTAAAGCAAATCCATTAGTTGAAGCTAGATTGGATAGGCAGAGAGTTTTGAGTATTGATATCTTCATGCAGGAAAATCAATATATGGCGAAATACAAAGGAACGAATATAACAACGACTAAATGCAAGTCTATACCTAAGCACTATTACGTTATTAATTACTTGGATAAGAATGGGGATAGTAAGCATATTGATTTTTGGGGAGTGTCAAGTGAAACAAGTAAGATGATGAAAATAAGAACTAAGATAGCTGAAAATCAACAATCATCAAGCTATGAAATTTAAGGAGTAAAGTACCCGGAGAAAAAGGTAGAAATAGTTTCCAATCCACGCTATAATAAAGATAGATTATTATGGCGTGGAGGTATTGAGGATGGGATTGTTTGGGGGGGATAAGGAAAACTGTTCTATATGTGGTGGGCAGAAAGGTGTTAAGCAGATAGCAGATGGATATGTTTGTAAGGAATGTATCGCTAAATGCGGAGTTTGTTTAATCACACTTGCATGGAAAGATATATCTCTAAAAAGAGTAAAAGATGCTATTAATGATAATGAAATAAATCAACAAAGAAGTAGAATATTTCATCAAACTAAAGTTATTGAAAAAGAACTTTTTATTGATGAACAAAATAGGCTGTGGAAACTAAAATCATATGGGAATTTATATTTCACATTTGATGATATTATTAACTATGAATGTCAAAAAAATGGTACTGGTGTTTTGTCCGTAGGTGTAGGAAGCGCTTTGGTAGGAGGATTACTATTTGGCGGCGTCGGTGCGATTCTGGGAGGATTATCGGGCTCTAAACAGAAAGAAGAAATAAATGAATTTAAAATTATTGTTAATCTTTATAATAATTCGTATCCTCAGTTAAGCATAAATTTGTTACCTACCGGAAAAGTAAAATCTGATTCAATACTATTTAAGTCTTACTGTGAAAAGGCTGAGAAGATAATGTTAGGATTAAGTGATATGGGAGGTATAGAAAAAAGTACTGAGGGCTGCAATAACACGGAAGTATCACCAGCTGATGAGATTTTAAAATATAAAAATCTTCTTGACGCAGGGGCCATCACACAAGAAGAATATGATGATAAGAAGAGACAGCTTTTAGGTTTATAGGGACAAAAGCACCCGGAGGAATCCAGGTGCTTTTATAATGCAGAAAAAGCCATCTACTCGGTGGCGGGTGAATCATCGCAAGGCTCCATAATAGGAGGATAGAGAGTTCGTTCGGTAGCAAATTTTGCGTATGAAATTATTTGTTCTTTTAGGATATTATACTGTTTTCTCATTAGCGGGATTTCCTCATCAAATATTTCGATAAAAACCCCTCCAGTATCGCCAACAGAAACTTTATATCCTATAGAATCTAAAAATACTAATACAGGATCAGTGTTTGCTTCTTTTAGCCGAGGAAGAAAGTCATCAGCATTAATACCATTTAGTTGTAAGAAGGAACAGTCCAATTGCTTGGCTATTTTAATAAGTACATTTTTAGGAATTTCAACTTTGCCAGCTTCGTATTTTTGTATTGAACTTTCAGTTTTTCCAATAAGAGAAGCCAATTGTTTTTGTGTAATACCTTTTTTTTGACGATATGATTTTATGTTGTTTCCAATGGTTTTATTACTTGCCATATTAATCGCCCCTTTTTCTTTGAGTGTATCACAATACGCAATTTAATTCAAGTTTCACTTGACGAACGTAATTTAATTGCGTATAATCTACAATAGACATACAATTAAATTGTGGGAAAGGAGATAGGGATGAAACGGATAACAATTAAAATGAATGATGAAATGCATAAAACAGCTAAGATAAAAGCTGTTATGCAAGATAAGACATTTATGCAGTATGTGATTGATTTGATTCAAAAGGATTTAGAAACAAAAAAAGAGCAAACACAGTAAGCTTTGGTCGGCAGTGTGTTTACTCAATCATGAGGGAATAGGGTATGTCCTATCCTTAGGGTTACTATACCTTATTTTCTCCGAATTGTCAAATTTGAAAGGAGATTGAAGGTTATGCAGAATGAAATTAAAGTGTTTGGAAACGATGATTTTAATGTAAAAGTTATGGTCGATGAGTATGGAAACTATCAGTTTGACGCTGAATCAGTGGCTATTAGCCTTGGTTTAACCACCGTTGCCAAAAGTGGCAATGTCTGCGTGAGATGGAAACGGGTCAATGAATATTTAAAACTTCTCGGTACATCTGCTGAAGTGGCAAAGGGGTCATATATCCCTGAACCGGGGGTCTATAAACTTGCGTTTAAAGCAAACAATGAGGTTGCAGAAAATTTTCAAGACTGGCTAGCAATGGAGGTTCTTCCAGCTCTCCGTAAAACCGGTACATACTCTGTAACCACTACTTGCCAGTATCCGGTATCGGCAGCCGCCATCGAAAGCGCAACAAGCGCGGGCCGACTCTTTGAACGCCTAATGAAGAACCAGGGTATTCCACCCCATGAGATAGCAATGGCTATTCGGGACATATTTCTCCAGGCGGGGGTGAATGTGCCAGACTACGTTGTGAGGATACCGGCCTATGAACAGATGGCGTTGGCATTTGGTAAGAATGGGGAGGTGGCGTAATTATGACATATCCAGTAGATGTAAATGCATATACAGATTGTAAAGTTGCAGACTTAAAAAATCCAGATGAAGGTGACAGGGAATTATTCGAGGCGATTGCAACGGTAATCAACCGGGCGTACTATGCTGGCCTGGAAGATGGAAAGAAGGAGGCCGCAGTATGCAGAAATTAATAACCATCCCCGTGGAACAGTATGAGAAGATGTTGAAAAGTTATGATGATACAATCAAGGAACTGATGGCCTTGCGGGAGCAGTTGGAAACACATAAGACGCAGTAAAAAAGGGGCCGGTGCGAATGTCAAGCTGACATGATACTGCTAAAGCATTCGCACCAGTTTTTCTACCCCAAAAAGGAAGTTATGCGTAGTATGTGTTGCGATAGCACAAAATGTAGTATAATAGTAGTTGCAAGTAGCAATACTTGCGGTCGCTCCCTATTTGGGGGCGTGGATTGAAATTTATCAAGTCCAGCCTGTGCGCCTTGTATGATTAGTCGCTCCCTATTTGGGGGCGTGGATTGAAATCCTGCAAGTGACTAAATTGCTCCGGCATCTCCCAGTCGCTCCCTATTCGGGGAGCGTAGAATGCAACAATAATCAGAACGTCCTTCGGGGCGTTCTTTTTATACAAATTTTTAGGAAAGGAGAGTGACGCATGTCTGCTATATCAACATCTATCCAAATAGACGATAGGATGTCACCAGTTCTATCCTCCATTACTACTGCTATGAATATGATGGTAAGCAGTTTTGGAGCTGCACAGACGGCCAGCGAGACAGCAATCAATACAGCCCAATGGGAAGCAGCAGTACAACAGGTAAATATTGCAGCAGCAGCAGTCGTACAGTATCAGGAAGAACTGGAACGCGTACAAAACAAGCCGGTAAGTGTGCCAGAACCCACTTGGGCGCAAACATCGGAACCTAAAGTATTTACAAGTTATGGGGCAGACAGGTTTGTGGCTGAATATCAGTCAGCTAATCAGATGGCGCAGAAGTTGTATCAGACCCAGCAGGCGATATCATCACAGGCAAATAGGATGTCAGTAATCCCTCCGGGCATGCTGAATGACATGGCATCAATACAGAACCGTATCCAGTCATTGTCAAATCAGATACAACAGCTTAATGATATACCTGTTAATCTGAGGACGGAACAGATAAACAATCAGATAGAGGCGATGAGAGGAAATCTTGGTCAGATAGTACCTATCCAGAATGAGCTGAACGACGCAATATCAAGGATGGATATCGGCGCAGCGAATAAGGCTTATCAACAACTTAATTCTGTAGTGAATACGGCGGAACGGAATATAAGGGATAACATAGCAGCCCAAGAACGGTTTAATCAATCTGTTCATGCGGGTAGCAGCGCCTATGATGGCTTGGGAAGCCGCATAAAGCAATTAGTAGGAATGTATACGGGCGCCCAGGGAATCAAGATGGCAGTCCATTTTATTGGTGATACTACTTCGCTTCAGAATGTACAAAGCGAGGCAGAGACGAAACTGGGAGCCATCATGAGACAGCGCATGGGAGCAAGTCCGGCTGATATACAATCCGTAAAGGAACTCACAGCGGCCCAGCAGGCACTTGGTGTTGTTGGGGATGAGGTGCAGCTTTCAGGCGCTCAACAATTGGCTACATTCCTTAACTCAACAGATGCCTTAAACACACTGATACCTGCTATGAACAACCTGGCTGTGCAGCAGAATGGTGTTAACGTAAGTACACAGGATGCTGTCAATATTGGTAACATGATGGGAAAGGTCATGCAGGGACAGGTCGGAGCGCTTACGAGGGTAGGCGTCACGTTCGATGCCGCCCAGGAGAAGATATTAAAGTATGGAAATGAGCAGGAGCGTGCGGCCACCCTTGCGGAGGTAGTTACGAACAACGTGAGCAACATGAATGCCATCATGGCGAATACACCGCAAGGCCAGATTCAACAGATGGCAAATACCTGGGGGGACATCAAGGAGACTGTGGGGGCTAGGCTCTATCCGGCTATGATGCAGTTTTTTGCCACTGTAAATGCCAATATGCCAGCTGCGGAAACAGCAGTGATGGGTTTTGCAGGAGTCTTAAGTGATATCATACCCATCGTTGGACAAGTGATTGAATCGATGGTGGGCGCAGCTGGATTCATACGTGATAACTGGTCATGGCTTGGACCTGTTATAGGAGGTGTTGCAGCCGCTTTGATTGCTTATAAGGGAGTTGTAATTGCTTATAATACTGTACAGGCAGTTAGTAACGGATTAAAAGCTATTGCGGCGGCAAGGGCAGCTTTAAAAACAAGTGCAGATTTAGCGGAGGCAGCCGCTACAGCGACAGCCGCAGGAGCACAAAATGGATTGAATATGGCTTTATTAGCCTGTCCATTAACATGGATAGTAATCGCTATCATGGCAGTCATAGCGGCTATCTTGGTATGGATTCATCACGTAGGCGGGATTAAGGTGGCCTGGCTGACGGTAGTAAACTCTGTCCTTACCTGGGCTGATAAGCTACGAATCGGATTCGTGACCACGTGGAACGGCATCCAAAACGGCATAGACAACATGCAGTATGGCTTTGTCGCATTCAGAACAGGCGTACTAAACACCCTTGGAAACCTAAAGGTGGCTGGTCTGACAATCCTACAGGATTTTATTAATGGTGCGATTGACCGAATCAATAAGCTGATTCAGCTGACCAATAGTATCGCGGGAACTTCCATTGAGGTGATTTCACATGTTGAATTTGCAACCGGTGCGGCGTTGGAAGAGGAAGCAAAGCAAAAACAGAGAGCCGCAGACCTTGCAACATTGCAGAACCAGAATCTGGCTGACAAGAAGGCCAGAGCACAGAATTTGTATTGGATGCAGTACGAGGCCAACCAAAGCCAGAAGGAGCGGGAACGTAGGATTGCTGCAGCGAAGGCGGAGGCAGAAGAAAAGAAGAACGCTAAGAATACAGCCGAGGAAAATTATTATTCCGGTGGTGTAGGCCCGGAAATAGCTGGTAACACTGGAAGCACTGCCGCCAATACTGCAGCCATAAAGGATTCAATGGACATAATGGACGAGGACTTAAAATACATGCGTGATGCTGCGGAGCAGGAAATCATCAACCGGTTCACCCTGGCTGAGTTAAAGGTGGATGTCAAGAACAACAACACCCTGACCAAGAAGACCGACTTCGATGACATGGGCAGGGCGCTGTCCATGTTTACCAGTGAGTTCCTGGCGGCTGCCGCGGAAGGAGGGCATATCTGATGGCATATGAGGTATACATAGACGACATGCTCCTCCCAGTCCCACCCCAAAAGATACCCATCAAGTATCCCGGCCAGAACAAGACGGTCATGCTGATAAACGGGGATGAAATCAACCTCCTACGGCCTCCGGGCCTTGCGGAAATCAGCCTGGACATAATCCTGCCCCAGATGGACTATCCAAGTGCTGTCTGGGATGGGAGCGTGGACGATGCGGAGGACTTCATAAGCCATCTGCAGGACCTGAAGGACAGCAGAGGCTCCTTTGAGTTCATCGTCATCCGTGATTCCTTCGATACCAACATGGACGTGACCCTGGAAGATTACAAGGTATCGGATGACGTGAAGGAAGGCCTGGACCTGGTGGTCTCCATCACCATGAAGGAGGCCAGGCATTACGGGACCAAGGTCATGAACTTCACCATCGTTGAGGACCAGCCCACCCCAACCGCTGAAACGCCACAGGATGACCGGCCGGCGGAGCAGCCACAGGCCAGGACCTACACCGTGCAGGGCGGTGACTGCCTCTGGAACATAGCAAAGAAACAGCTTGGGGACGGGGGCAGGTGGAAGGAAATCCATAACCTCAACCTGGATAAGATAAGCAACCCAAATAAAATTAATACCGGCCAGGTATTGACAATGCCATAAGGAGGTGGGTCCATGAATGTACATGTCTATATACAGAATGGCCAGGCGGTCTATGAGCCGGTGGTGGAGGGGAGTGTCACCTGGGATACCGCACGTAAGGGGCAGCCGGGGAAATGTTCCTTCACTGTCATCCCGGACGGGAAGCTGGAGATTGAGGAAGGAAATGCCGTCCGGCTGGATGTGAACGGGAAACCGGTATTTTTCGGATTCATCTTTGAACGGAACTGGAACGGTGATGGGGAAGTCAAGGTCACGGCCTATGACCAGCTCCGGTACCTTAAGAACAAGGACAGCTACAGCTATGAGGATAGGACGGCAGGAGAGGTAATCCAGATGATAGCCGGGGATTTCAACCTACGGACGGGCGTGCTTGACGATACGGGGTATAAGATACCATACCGGAATGAGCCGGACACCACCCTATTTGACATCATCCTGAATGCCCTGGACCTGACCATGATGGCCACAGGTAAAATGTATGTCCTTTATGACGATGTCGGTAAGCTGGCACTGAGGAATGTAGAGGACATGAAACTGGACATCATGATAGATGACGGCACGGCCCAGGATTATGACTTCACAATCAGCATTGATAAGGATACCTATAACCAGATCAAGCTTTACCGCGACAATGATGATACCAAGAAACGGGATGTCTTCATGACCAGGCACACGGAGAACATCAATAAATGGGGTGTGCTGCAGATGAGCGAGTCACTGGATAAGGGGGTGGACGGGCAGAAAATAGCGGAGACGTACCTGGGGCTGTATAACCGTCCCACCAGGAGCCTGTCCGTCAAGGGGGCATTTGGGGACATCAAGGTACGTGCAGGATGCCTCATCCCCGTGTTCCTGGACGTGAAGGACATGCAGCTGAAGAACTATCTCCTGGTGGAGTCCGTCACGCATAAGATTGATGGAGGAATACATACAATGGACCTGGCATTGAGAGGAGCTGGTATCAATGGATAATGTGTGGATTGAGAATATGCGGCAGATTTCCATGCAGGCCGTGGAGGCTGGAAGGCCGTGTGACGTGATGCAGGGGACCGTTGTATCCGCAATACCCCTGGCGGTACAGATTGACCAGAAGACCACGGTCACTGGAAACCAGCTTCTGGTGCCGCAATATCTGACGGACCATGCGCAGCAGATGTCCATCCCCGGTGTGGGTATTGTTTCCGCTGCCATTAAGAATGCCTTGAAGGCGGGCGATACGGTAATCCTGGTGCAGAAGCGTGGTGCCCAACAGTATCTTGTGGTGGACCGGTATTAATAAGGAGGTGTTTAAGATGCTGCCGAAGACGGGAGACATCCTGGAGTCTGATTTTGAGGTACGGGAGATTCCATCAAAGGCATTCCGGATGAATGACGACACATTGTCCGGTTATGTGGATGGAAGGGATGCGGTGCAGCAGGCCGTACACTGCATCCTCAACACGGAGAGGTATGATTGGCTTATATACGACTGGAATTATGGTGTGGAACTGAGGGGACTGTTCGGGAAACCCATGGGTCTGGTCAAATCAAAAATAAAGAAGCGTATAAAGGAGGCATTGATGCAGGATGACCGGATACAGGGGGTTGATGCGTTTTCCTTTGAGGGGGCCGGCCGGAAACTTTCCGTGACGTTTACGGTCCATACCCGGTACGGGGATATTGGTGCAACCAAGGAGGTGGATGTGTGATGTATGAAGATACTACATATGAGGTCATCCTTGACAGGATGCTCCGGAGGGCAAAGAATCATAGCCCAGGGATGGATACAAGGCAGAGTTCCCCCATATATACGGCCCTTGCACCTACTGCGGTTGAACTGCAGAATGCATACATAGGGCTTGACTGGACCCTTGACCAGGTGTTCGCCGGCACAGCAACCCGTGAGTACCTGATCAGACGTTGCGCGGAATGGGATATGACCCCACATCCGGCAACCAAGGCTGTCCTGAAAGGTGAATTTAACATTGATATCGAGATAGGTTCCCGGTTCTCCCTGGGGACCTTAAATTATGTCGCCATAGACCGTATGGAGGAAGGTATTTACCGTATGGAATGCGAGACGGCAGGCTCTGCCGGGAGCCGGGAACTGGGAACCTTGGTCCCCATTGATTACATCCAGGGACTCACGAGGGCGGAACTGACAGGAATCATCGTGGACGGGAGCGATGAGGAACCCACGGAGGCCCTGCTGGAGCGGTACCTGACAAAGGTACAGAAACCATCCACCAGCGGCAACCGGTATGATTATTACAACTGGGCCATGGAGTGTGAGGGCGTAGGGGCCGCCAAGGTCTTCCCGCTGTCCAGTGGACCGGGGACGGTCAAGGTCATCATAGCGGATGCCAACATGTCCGCCGCCGGTACCGGCCTTCTGGAGATGGTGCGGGAGCATATCGAGGAGCTGCGCCCCATCGGAGCAGATGTCACGGTGGCATCTGTGGTGGAGAAGGCTGTCAATGTGTCGGCTGGAATCAAGCTGCAGGCAGGCATGAACCTGGGGGGCGTCCAGAATGCATTCCAGGCGGTGTTGACAGACTACCTGCATAATGAGGCCCTGGACCTGTCCTATGTAAGCCTGGCCAGGGTAGGGAACCTGCTGCTGGGGACTGAGGGCGTGGAGGATTATTCGGGGCTGCTGCTTAACGGCGTATCCGGCAACGTGGCCCTGATGGAGGATGAGATTGCGGTGACCGGTACGGTCACACTGGAGGTGGGCTGATGCAGGTGAACATTTTTTACGATAAGCTGAATAAGGTTGATGGGAACATCTATGTCGTGGAGGAGGAAATCCATCTTACCAATGGCGTGTATGAGGCGGAGCTGCAGCATGACAACATCAACGAGGCTACCTTCGCTGTGTTCACCGGCCCGAAGCTGACAGGGGAGCGTCTGGAAACATATACCCTGTCAACGCCCAGCCTGGCGCCCTGGAAACGGATAGTCCGGGTGTATGCGGATGCGCCGGTGGTCTACATCAGCTATGAGACTGACGGGGATACCGTTGAGGGGGATGACATCAACCGGGTGCAGGAATCCATCGTTGCAACACAGGAGGCGCTGAACGCGGAGGAAACCAGGGCCCTGGGGGCAGAGAAGAAATTAACAGATGACCTGCAGGCAGAAACCAACCGCGCCACGCAGGAGGAGGACCGTCTGGATGGCCGGGTTGATACGGAGGTCAGACGGGCGGAAGAAGCGGAACAGGGGCTGAAGGTTGACCTGACGGCCGAGGTGACGCGGGCAAAGGCGGCGGAGAAAGTAAATAGCGATGCAGTCACAGCGGAGAAATCCAGGGCCACGGCTGCAGAGGATGCCATACGGGCTACCATCAATACCAATAAGCCCAGTTGGGATGATAAATACACCCGTAACGAGGTGGACAATAAGTTCTCCGCCCTGGAGACAGCCATCGACTGGAAAGAGGCGGTTGATACTTATGCAGACCTTGCAGCAACGTATCCCCGCCCCGATGACGGATGGACGGTAAATGTCAAGGACACGGATTACACATACCGCTGGAGTGGCACTGCCTGGATTGCCATATCTGCCAACGCAATCCCCAAGGCGACCCAGAGCGTGGATGGGCTGCTCAGCAAGGAGGATAAGACCCATTATGATGACGCATACAATAAGCGTCATTCCCATAGCAACAAATCCACCCTGGATAAGCTGACGGAAACCCTGCTGGCCAATTGGTCGGACGCCTATACCCACATCAGTAATAAAAGCAATCCCCATGGGGTGACAAAGTCACAGGTGGGGCTGGGGAGCGTGCCCAATGTGGCGACCAATGACCAGGTACCGACCTTTACGCAGGCAACCACACTGGCTAATCTTACCAGCGGAGAAAAGCTGGCTGTGATGCTGGGGAAGATTGCAAAGGCAATCGCGGATTTTATCACCCATAAAGCCGATACGGTCCAGCATATCACGGCAACGGAACGGGCGAACTGGAACGATGCCGATACCAAGAAGCATGCCCACAGCAATAAGGGCGTGATTGACAAGCTGACCCAGGCCATGCTGGATAAGCTGGCGGGGATTGCATCAGGGGCTGAGGTCAACGTACAGCCAGACTGGGATGTGACGGATACCGGCTCCGATGCCTATATCAGGAACAAACCGTCCTCCATGCCCGCATCGGATGTCCCAGCCTGGGCAAAGGCATCTGCAAAGCCTGCATATGCCTGGACAGAGATAGGCAGTAAGCCATCAACCTTCCCGCCATCCTCCCATAGCCATACCAAGAGCCAGATTACGGACATGCCCACGAAGCTGTCACAGTTCACGAACGATTCCGGCTATCTGACTGCTGCGGATGTGGACACCAGCCAGGACCACACACATGCGAATAAGACGGTACTGGACAAAATCACCCAGGCCATGTTAGATAAGCTGGCAGGGATTGCGGAGGGGGCCAATAAGTATGTGCACCCCACCACGGCAGGGAATAAGCACGTCCCCTCCGGCGGGTCCAGCGGGCAGATACTACGATGGAGTGCTGATGGGACTGCGGCGTGGGGGGCAGATAACAATACCACATATGCCGTATTCAAGGCAGCCACCTCAAGCGCCGCCGGCGGGACGGGTCTGGTCCCGGCCCCGGCTGCAGGGGCGCAGACAAAATATTTAAGGGCGGATGGGACCTGGCAGACACCGCCTGATACGAAATATAGCCATCCAAGCAGTGGGGTGACAGCCGGAACCTACCGGAGTGTCACGGTCAATACGCAGGGCCATGTGACGGCCGGCACGAACCCGACCACCCTATCCGGGTACGGCATTACGGATGCGGCTGCCAAGAACCATAACCATGACGGCACCTATCTTAAAAAGGGGTCCGTCACCTGGAATGACCTGAAGGGGGTGTAAGGCATGTATGGGAAGACATTATATGGCCGTAGCCAGTACGCCCAGGAAGGTTCAAGCAGCATTGTCCCGGAGGAGTATTTTGTGGACCTGGCGCGGTATGCGCCGCCATTCCTGGCAGAAATCCGGGAGATGGAGGAGATATACCGGACACAGGGGTATGAGGTAGGGCAGCTGCAGCACAACCTGGAGGACCTGATTGACCAATGCTATATCGTGACAGCCACCTGGGGGCTTTCCAGATGGGAGCAGATGCTGGGTGTGGCCACGAACATGTCCCTGACCTATGAGCAGCGCCGGGAAATACTCATGGCGAAGCTCCGGGGCCAGGGGACCACAACCCGGAAGATGATAGAGGATACGGCCGCGGCCTTTTCGGGCGGGGAGGTAAAGGTGATTGAGGATAACCCCAATCACTTTTTTATTATCCAGTTTATCGGCATCAAAGGGATCCCCCGGAACATGCAGGCATTTGTCTCCATGTTGGAGGACATAAAGCCAGCGCATCTGGCCTACCGGTTTGAGTACCGATATACCACATGGAACGAACTGAAACCATATACATGGAACCGTCTTGGGGACATGACCTGGGATGACGTAAGGACATTAAAGGAGGCATAGGATATGCAGTTAACACCTAATTATAATCTAAAAAAGCCGGAAGGTACGGACCCGGTTGATATACAGGATTTCAATGACAACGCAGATGTGGTAGACGCAGCGCTGAAAAAGAAGGCAGAATCCTCCGGTGGGGATATATCTGAGATGACGGTAAAGACGCTGGATAACATAACCACAGATTTCCCGGTCCCAGTGGCCGGTGAGAAGCCGAAGACATGCCTGGGGAAGGTCAAGAAATTTTTTGAGGACACTAAGAACTGGATGACGGGTGTCTGCCTGATTGGCAGCATAGTCAACAACTGTGTGACGGATAATGCCAAACTGCCCCTTTCGGCGGCACAGGGTAAGGCTTTGATGGACCTTTATACTGTGCTCAATACCAATTTGGCGAATACAGCTCTGGTAGCCAATACAGCTAATACTAAAATAGAATTAAATGGACCAATAAAAGTAATTGCCTATGGAAGCGACAGAAACAAATGGGCGTTCCAGCAGCAGTTTTCTGATGGTGTCATACTGTCTTTAGGTATCAGCGAGACCGAAATTTTCTATGACTATTATGACGGAAAGAGTTGGACTCGTAAATGGACAAGATGATTACTTTCGATATCCAATTATATTCCAGGTCAGTCCGGCATTTCGGTTAAAATACGTTACTCCAGATGCTGTAATATTGGCCTGAACCATGTAGGACGGTGTAAGGGTCTTACCATTGTTTGATACAGTCCAAGCTCCACAGCATAAGACCATCGCATCACCGGATACGCTTACTGTTCCTGCACGAATTATGGGCTGAGCGCCATAGATAGGACTGCTGGAAAATCCAAAGTTGGAGTTCTCAAATTGTAACATCTTATAGTTATATACGCTGTCTGACAATGCGATGACGCCGGATGCATTCTGGCAGAGATTGATTACTTCGGTGAAGCACATAGTCAAATTGGTATTGCGCACAGTAAAGAAAATTGCCCAAATCAAGCCCCCTGGCTTATGATTAAGGTACCACAAAATCATAAGGAAAGGGGCTATTTAGGATGGATGAAGTAAGATTAAAGGATGAACTGATGGCCAGGCTGTCCAACGAGTTGGAACGGCCTGCGCTACAGGTGATTGATGGGGCACTGTCAGCGGTGCTCCGGAACTACGAGGTGGCCAAAAGGGAGACTGGGGTGAGCACCAATGTAATCAGCTTCCCGGAATTGGATATATTCATCGGAAAAATGCGGTTTGAGAATTACTCGGCCAGTACAGTCAATCAATATCAGAGGTTTTTGACAGATCTACTGGTGTATGTGGGAAAGCCGGTGCAGGAGATTACGGGGGAGGATGTGGTGGAATGCCTGAACTACTATGAACAAGTACGTCAGATTAGTGCCAGTACAAAGGACCATAAGCGGCGCATAGCCAGTTCCTTCTTTGCTTTCCTGCATGACCGGGGATATATCAGACGTAATCCTATGGCAACTGTGGACCCTATTAAGTATGTGGCAGAGATAAGGGAGGCACTGAGTCCGAGGGAAATGGAGAAGATGCGGATTGCCTGCGGCACAAATATCCGTGATAATGCAGTGCTGGAGCTATTCCTGGCCACTGGATGCCGGGTATCCGAGGTGGTCAACATGAACTTGGCTAATATGGACCTACAGGCAGGATATGTGAAGGTAATCGGAAAAGGCCAGAAAGAACGGATAGTATTCTTTTCAGAGAGGGCGTTAGAGTACCTTGAGACATATCTGGGTGACCGGCGCAGCGGTCCAGTCATACTTTCCAGCCGGGCGCCGCATCAAGGCCTAAAGAAGAATGCCCTGGAGAACATAATACGTAGGATTGCAAAACGGGCAGGGCTGGGAAAACGGGTATTTCCTCATCTGCTACGGCATACGTTTGCAACACGCGCCCTGAATAAAGGGATGCCGCTGCCGACACTGTGTGACATAATGGGACATGCCAGTGTTGAGACAACGCGTATCTATGCCAAAAACGGCGCCGGAAAGATGAAATATGAGTACGATATGTATGCTGCCGGATAAGGATTAAAACAACATAGATTTTTTGAAGCCTGCCAAATGGGAGGCTTAGTTGTCGTGTATCCGATGAGAATGTTGAGCACAGTTACAATTGCGCGGAATTGTTATGCAGAATATATTTTACGGCTTCAGGGCGTTATACCAATTTAGGAAAAAGAATAGCTCGAGGAAATCCTTTTACCGGATTAGATACCCTGTATGATAATGGACAAAAAACGCGTCTATATCTATCCAATAAGGGTGTTGCATCTCTCTACACTTCATCCATAGACAATGACTCGAATTGGATAAAAAAGGGGGATGTTGTTACAAGCGCGGATTCCTTAAAAATTGATGATTACCTTACCCTTAATAGCGGATATAGCCTATCTGGGGACAATGGCATGATAAAATTTGGGAATGTGATTATGCTTGTGTTAACTATTAAGAAAAATAACGGCGTATATCCTGACTCTAATAATAGCCCCGTAGCTAAATTAAAAAAACATCTTCCAATGTTTCAAGTGAACACGGCGTGTGTTCTAGGCACATCTGAGTGGAACTATAATACTACAGATTATTTGTATATTGCAATTAATGGAGACATTAGGGTTTGTACATCTGCTACATCCGGAAACAGCAATTTCGCCAGAGCAACTGTCTGTTACATAACCAAATAGTCATTTTTAGTATTATCTCATAATGGCAATCCACGCAACGGATGCGGCTTGGGCTGCATCTGACCGTGATATATATATCCTGCAACCTGTAGAGGTGATATTTGCAACGGATGCGGATATCATATTTGGACTCGATGTCATCGGGGTGACAGTAACTGATGGGACAGCTGCGAAAGCCATAGGAAATGTTATCGTTTTATACGCCGATTGGTTTACGGCAGTAGGTGTAATAGACACAGTCCCTCCCTGGGAATCACGATTTGAGCGTAGCCTAAACCAATCCCCCCAAGTACCATTAGCTTTTGCTCGTAAGAACAACGTATCCGCGGCACCAGCTGCAATGTATAGGATAGTACCATAATTTGCTGATGACATACTGATTATGGCAGTCCCGGATTGTAATGTGGTTAAACCGGCTTTATATGGCGTGTTTTGTGTGTTATCACCGCAATTGACAATCCGTTTTCCAATAGGGCCAGCATCAGCTTCTGCAATCAAATCAGCAACCACAGTACGGTTATCCAAATTGGTATTGAACACACTACGGAAAATGCATAAAACTGAGTTTTGCCTGAATATTTATACTGATGGGCGCAATACCAATTTGAAAGAATACTATTCGCTAAAAGATGCAGTTACGATACCTAAGGGGGCTAACCTAAATAATTATACAGAATTTGGTAATTTTGTATGTTTTAGTGCCGAAACAGCAGCCACATTGATTAATTGTCCTGCCTCTAATGGTGGTTTTGTACTGCACGTAGAACGATCTACCGGTGCCACTAATGGAAACTTTTTTAAACAGAAAATCATTTATAATACAAAGAGCTGCACGGAATTTTGGAGAACAAACGTAGGAGAAGCTGGTTGGGGGCCTTGGGTATTCCCGCTTACAAATGCGGATATCCAATCTGGCTCCGTTTCAATAACACCGACAGGAATAAATAAACCCACCTATAAGCAGATAACCTTCCCCATACCATATAGCGCTATGCCAGTTATTGTTGTGAGCCCAATAACATCTGGTCCCAATGTAGTTTCGGCATCTGTTTTGGATGCTACATCTACAGGGTGCAAAATATATCTAACAAGGTCAGATCCCATCCAGGCTACATCAGTGATGTGGATAGCTGTAAGAAAATGATTATTATACATAATACTCTGCGATATTTATGCCAACCCCAGATGCGATTGTTGTTTGTGGCGTAAGTACAATATTTCCATCTGTAGTAATACGCAGATAGGCAACTGTATTTATTCCGTTGATACCACAATGTATATTGTGATACCATTCCACGCGGGATTTGACCTCAGTATTAGTAGCAATAGTATATGCTGTACCCGCTGACAGGGCTTTATTTACATATCCCCCGATTTTTATTGCTTTAATAGTATCACTGCCAAACGTAAATAAAACTATTGTAAGGCCGTAAGAATTAGTGATTTTTTTTGCTTCATAATCCGCTTTTTTTAAGAGTTCACCCCAATTACTCCAGATTCCGTTATCTTTGGACCGCAAAAATATCCGATTAGTCCCAGATACGATATATAATATTGTCCCATAATCGACAGATGACATGTTGATGTATGCTGTGCCACTTTTACCATTGGTCAGTCCTGCCTCATACGGTGTATTAAGCGTGTTTTCATTGCATTGTACAATCCGTCTACCAGATGGCCCAATATTAGCAGTTGCAAGCAAATCAACCACTGCATTTCTAACATCTAAATTGGTATAACACACAGCAAAAACGAAAATTCAGGCCCTCCAAGGGCCTTTTATAATACATAAAAATGCAGAAAGAAGGTAAAAACATGGAAAAAATCAGAATAGGAAAGGATGAGCCGCTGTATGAGATTAAGGGTATCCGCCCCATGTCTCCCAATGTCATGCAGATTGTGTTTGCCGGCCCCGTGCCCATCTCCTGGGGAGACATCGCCATCTACACCGAGGATGGCACGGAGGCAGCAACCCTGACCGGGTATGACACGGTATATCGGGACGATGGCCAGACCGTGTACCTGTCCAATGATGGCAGCGTGTATCAGGCGCCTGAGACGCCGGATGGACCAGGGGAGCCTCCGGAGCCTTATGTCCCGACACTGGAGGAGCTGCAGGCAGGCAAGCGCCGGGAGGTGGCAGCGGAGTGTGAGCGGCTTATCTATGCCGGTATCAACGTGGCGTTGGCTGATGGCAGCGTGGAGCATTATGCGCTGACCATCGAGGACCAGCTTAACCTGTTCGGCAAGCTGAGCCAGATAACTGCCGGGGCAACTCAGCTGGAGTACCATGCCGATGGGCAGCCCTGCAGGTATTACAGCGAGGCAGACATGCAGGCCATCATCCAGGCGGCCATGTGGCATGTGTCCTACCACACCACTTACTGTAATGCACTTAATATGTGGATTGCTGGCTGCCAGACCACGGATGAGGTAACCGAGATATTCTACGGCGCCGATGTGCCGGAACAGTATCAGTCCGATGTACTGCAGGCGTATCTGGTGGAGATTGCCGCTATGGCAGGAGGTGGAACGGATGCCACACCGGAAGGTTGACAAGTACGTAGCCCTGTTGGCTACCGGAGGGCTGTTGTACATAATCCTGGAGATGGCCTGGCGTGGCAGGAGCCATTGGACGATGTTCTTTCTGGGCGGCATCTGTTTCATCAATCTGGGCCTGATTAATGAGGTATTACCCTGGGACATGCCCCTGTGGCAGCAGATACTATCCGGCGCCTGCATCGTGACGGCGCTGGAGTTCCTGACCGGGTGCATCGTCAATCTGTGGCTGGGTTGGGGCGTATGGGACTACAGCGGCCTGCCGGGCAACGTCCTGGGGCAGATATGCCCACAGTACTGCCTGCTCTGGCTGCCGGTGTCATTGGCCGGGATAGTGCTGGATGACTGGCTGCGGTATCGGTGGTGGGGCGAGGAGCGGCCGCGTTATAACGTAGGCATTACACGGCGCAGGCCTAATGGATAAACCTAAGAAAGGATATGATAATCATGGATATAAGTGTCAGTATCGCAGCGCTTGTTGGTGCCATGTGCATACCATCAGCAATCACGGGGTTCTGTTTCTGGCTAATACAACGGGAAATCAATAAACGCGATGAAAAAGACAAAACAGAGCGTGAGGCAAGGCAGCAGCTTCTTGATGAGCGCGAAGCCACGCGCGAGAAGAATGAACTATACATTATTAAAAGTGTAAGCGCTTCAATTGCTTTAGGGGAAGCAACGGCTCGTGCTGTCCAGCGGATTCCTGACGCACACTGCAACGGAGATATGCATGCTGCACTGGAGTATGCACAGACAATCAAGCATGAGCAAAAGGATTTCCTTCATGAGCAGGCACTTAAGAATTTGTATTAATAAAACTTAGCATAGAACAAGTAGAAAGAGAGGAATGGATTATGGATTTATCGTTTTTGAGTAACTACACGGTGGCAGTCATTGTAGGAATCTGCCTGGTGACCGGATACATAACCAAGAAGTGGGTGAAGGACC
The DNA here is from genome assembly GCF_022440595.1 of Enterocloster sp. OA13. Classification (NCBI taxonomy): domain Bacteria; kingdom Bacillati; phylum Bacillota; class Clostridia; order Lachnospirales; family Lachnospiraceae; genus Enterocloster; species Enterocloster sp. OA13. The sequence continues at coordinate 6,932,184 of NZ_JAKNTF010000001.1, forward strand.
TGGATAACAAGTACATCCCCACCCTGGTGGCCCTACTGGGAGCGGCGCTTAACATTTGGATTATGGGCGGTGTAAGTCCGGATATCATTCTGGCCGGGGCCTTTAGCGGTCTTGCAAGTACAGGCCTGCACCAGGCATTTAAACAGATGATAGAGGGTCAGCAGTAATATAATGCTCGTAACTATTAATCAACCAAGAAAGCGAGGTACACAATGAATTATCCATTACCGAATGAACCATGGAAACCTGTTAACATTGCAGAGATTCCTGACCTGGAGGCAAAGATTGCGGCTGCCAAGGGAACGCCTGAATACGACACCCTTAAATCCCAGTATGATGGCCCGGACCACGGGATTGACTATCACGATGATACCGGGAAGTTTGTGATTGCATCCGGTTGGCATGTGGATGCATCCGGGAATATTGTCCGGGATTAGTTGCGATATCGCAACGATGTAGGCAGGCCTGGGGATATCCCTGGGCCTTATTTTGATTGGAGGAAAGATATGACAGCATTATTAAGTAGACAGGCCGTAATCGATAAATATGCAGAGATTATAGGCCGCAACATATATAGTCAGTCCCTGAGGGACTACTGCTACGTACGGTATAAGGATGGCAACTATTACAGTGACTGCAGCAGTTCCATCTGCCGGACTTATGAGGCGGTAGGACTGGAGTTCGGAAATCTTAACACCGCAGGCATCTACCAGTCCAAAAAGCTGACCACGGTGGATGCGGACATAGCCCAGGGCATCCCGGATACGTCCAGGCTCCGGCCGGGGGACATGCTGCTGTTTGCAGGTACGGACGCCAGCCGTCCCCTGCGGATAGGCCATGTGGAGATGTACTGTGGCAACGGCATCATCTGTGGCCACGGCAGCGGCAGGCCATCCTATAAAGACCTGGTGGCCTACTGTAAGAGCCGGTATAACTCCTGGGCGTCCGGAGGATGGCGTAAGGGGCTGGTGTGTGTGCGCAGATACATACAGGATGATGTGACCTCGGAGCCGGAGCAGCCGAAGAAGTCCGGTTGGGAGCAGGGCGCGGACGGTGCCTGGAGCTTTTACCTGGGAAATACCGGTGAGCCGGTCCGCAACTCCTGGTACCTTGATACGGATGGCAAGTGGTACTGGTTTGACGGCACCGGCCACATGGTCACCGATACCTGGTATCAGTACAAAGGTGACTGGTACTACCTGGGCGCGGATGGGGCTATGGTTCAGGGACTGCAGGCCGGTGGAGGCAACTACTATTACCTGATGCCGGATGGTAAGATGGCCACGGAGCCTGTGACACTAACACCGGATAAGGATGGGGCGTTGCGCTGGCCAGGACTAGGAGAGTAATAAAAAGCGGCGGGGATTATCGGTCCTCGCCGTAATGTTACCTTTTCTTCTTGGGATACGGATCCTTAACATCTGTCCGTCCTATCAGATAATCAACACTGGTGTCATATAAATCAGCAAGCGCAGATAGAATCTGGAACGGTATCATCCGTTGGTCATTCTCATACCTGGAATAGGTCCGTTGGTTTATATGCAGGTAATCCGCAACATATTGCTGTGTCAAATCCTTGTCATCCCGTAAATCCCGTAGTCGTTCCAATCTCATAATCATCCTCCAATACAGAGCATTATAATTTAGTCTGTATTGGCCTATTGAAATTTACTCCAATTTGGCCTAAAATATGTAGCGAGGGGGGATTGTGAGATGGATATAAGAAAAGACGGTAACTACCATAATTTACCATGCTCCATTTGCGCTGGACAGGCGTACAATGTCCTTATAAAGGAGGGACACGGTATGGAAAGGAAACAGGAAGACAAGCCGCCAGAAGAACCACCAGAAGAACTGCTGAAGGAGTTTGAGTGGGCCAAAGACCACATCCGGATGATGAGGTGCCGCAACCGGCGCCAGATGAGTTTGAGAAGGTGTGGAAACGGATTCAGGATGGACATGGAAAGTAAGGAAAAGGCGGGAACCGGATTGACCGGACCCGCCAATTTCATACTATTTCATACCTATATATGCCGCCCTATTAGACACAGTAAAGTCACAAAT